>JAJDEP010000001.1 GCA_029259715.1 Planctomycetota bacterium
AAACAAAAGCCGCTGGTTTAAAGGAAGGCGAAGAAGGCTTATTCCACTTCAATCAATTTGTGATAGCCACAACGGGTGAAGAGGCCGAGTTCGGTTCCATCACTTCATTGGACGAAAAATATTATTACGCTTGGAAAAGTATCTATCCAGAAGAGAATGCTGTTTATAGTCCGCCATTAGGTAAAGAGCGTCAGCAAGAAGTTCTAATCCAAGGCATGCTTGCCAAAGCAACGCTTTTGGATATTGTTCGTAACTTCATCCTCTTTATGCAAGTCGGTGGCAATACAATTAAAGTCGTGCCGCGTTATCAGCAATACCGCGCCGCAGGTAAAATTATTCGTCGCCTACAAACGGGCGTTACCGCCGATGAGTGCTCTGGTGTGGTGTGGCATACCCAAGGCTCCGGTAAATCTCTCACCATGGTGTTTTTAATCCGCAAGCTTCGCCATACGCATGACCTAAAAGACCTGAAGGTTTTAATGGTCAACGACCGCACAGATTTGGAAGATCAGCTTGGTGACACCGCCGCGCTAACGGGTGAAAAAGTCTATTTCGTTGATAGTAGTAAAGACCTCAAAGCGGACTTAAAAGGTGATCAGTCTACTTTGCACATGGTGATGATCCATAAATTTATGGAACGTGAAACGGGTATTCCTGACTATGTGGAGAAAGTGCTGGCTGGTGAAGCTGTGCCTCAATTCAAGCATTTCGGCGTGGTTAATGAATCAGATCGTATTCTGATATTAATTGACGAGGCACACCGAACACAGTCGAGTGACTTGGGTAATAACTTGTTTGAAGCTTTTCCTAATGCCAGCCGTATAGCCTTTACGGGAACGCCGCTTATTACTGAGCGTCACAAAGAGCGCACAATTGAGCGTTTTGGTGGCCGATACCTTGATGAGTATAAGTTAAAAGACGCCGAGGCTGATGGAGCCACGGTTAAAATCTTATACGAAGGAAAAACGGCAGATACAGCGATAAAAGCAAAGCATGAGTTTGATAGGAAGTTCGATAATCTGTTTAAAGACCGTTCGCCAGAAGAACTCGATGCGATCAAAAAGCGCTATGGAGCGATAGGCGATATTTTTGAAGCAGAAAACCGCATACAAGAAATAAGTGATGACCTTATCGAGCACTACGCCACGAAAATATTACCTAATGGATTTAAAGCACAGATTGTTTGTCATTCAAAAAATGCGGCAGTGACTTACGAGAAGTGCCTCACTAATTCTGTTGCAGCAAACATTGAAAATCTTAAAGAAAGCGACGGTAACGCGGCCATTATTGAGGCACTAGAATTTCTGACGGCGGCAGTAGTTATTTCTAGTGACGGAACAAATGAAAAAGCGGTAATCACCGAGGCTAGAAAGAAAACCAAAGCGCTGAATGCGGTTTCGAACTTTAAGAAGAAATATAACTACGACAAACCAGAAACGGGGGTAGGTATTCTTATTGTCTGTGACATGCTGCTAACAGGCTTCGATGCCCCAGTTGAGCAGGTCATGTATATCGATAAGAAAATTACCGAGCATAATCTGCTTCAGGCAATTGCTAGGGTAAACCGTGTCTACCCTGATAAGTCTTGTGGTTACATTGTTGATTACGTTGGCTTGTCCAGTAATCTGAGTGATGCATTGTCGATATACTCCACCGAAGATCAACAAGAGATTTTGGATACTTTCAAAGGCGTAGAGGCTGAAGAGCCGATTTTGCGTGACCGGTACAATCGACTTATTCAGCTCTTTGAAGATGCAGGCGTAAAACCAATCAAGTCTTTTGTCGAGCAGAATATCAAAGATTCAAAACAAGAATACGAGGTTCTAGAGCGAACGCTTGATGCCTTAGAAGATATCAAGCTGCGCGAGACATTCAATGTCTACATGAAAAAGTTTTTGGGCAGTTTGGATATTGTTATGCCCAACCCTTTGGGCAAACCATTTACCATTCCAGCAAAAAGGTTTGGTTATATTCATGCGAAAGCCAAACAGCGATTCAAGGATGACAGTATCTCTATTGCTGGTGCAGGAGCGAAAGTTAGAAAACTGATTGATGAACATTTGATTGGCCTTGGCATTAATCCAAAGATACCACCGACTGAATTGCTTTCGGATACCTTTATTGTGGAGCTGGACAAAAATAAATCGCAAAAATCGAAAGCTTCTGAGATGGAGCATGCAATCCGAAAGCACTGCAAGATTCACTTTGAAGAAGACCCTGAATTTTACAAAACCCTCAGTGAAAAACTTGATAGCGTGATTCAAAAGCACAAAGAAAACTGGGATCAGCTTTGTCTTGATCTAATGGATATTCGACAAAAGGCGAGTGAGGGAAGAACAGAAGTTGTTGAGGGACTTTCAGCAGAGGAAACGCCATTCTTTGATTTAGCAAAAGCGATAGCATTTAATGGCTCAGAACCAACAGCTGAAGAGAAGGATAGTTTGAAAAGTTGTGTTTCTAACATGTTTGAAGAATTCCACAATACGATTGATATCGTGAATTTCTGGAAAAATGATCACGAGATCAAGAAACTTAGAAGCACACTGACTCGTCATATTCTACTTTCTAATATTGACCCAGCAATTGATGCTCGTGAAAAAATCGTATCTGAAGTTATGTCGTTAGCTAAAGTACGGCATGAACAAATTCTTACTGGTAAGGGTGACGCATGAATCATCAAGTCCATGATATCGAATTTAGTTATTCAAAAAGCAAAAGGCGCACCGCAAGCTTATTTGTTGAGCGTGATGGTTCCGTGTCGCTCATTGTACCTGAAGAGCTTGAGCTAGCCGATATTGAAGATATTGTCGAAAAGAAACAGGCTTGGATATACAGGAGCCTTGCAGAATGGAAAGACCTAAATTCATCAAAAGTGGAGCGAGAATTCGTTTCTGGTGAAACATTCTTATATCTTGGCCGAAGCTACAAGCTGCGGGTTAGTAATGATCTTAAGTCTGATCTTATTCTTAGAGACGGCCATTTTCTAATCAAGGACACCAAATTATCAAATTGTGCCGAAGTATTTAAGTCCTACTACCGAGAAAAAGGGCTAGAGAAGGTATTGAAACGCATTGAATACTACCAAGGCAAGGTGGGCGTTAATGCCAATGACGTTAGAGTGCGTGAATTAGGCAATAGGTGGGCATCATGCACCCCCGAAGGAAACTTAAACTTCCATTGGAAATGCGTTATGGCACCGCTATCAATACTGGATTACATAGTCGTACACGAGCTTTGTCATTTGCACCACGCAAATCATACCGATGCTTTTTGGAATGAGGTTGATAAGGTATTGCCCGACTATAAAAAGCGATATGAATGGTTGAAGCATAATGGTGCTGGTTTAGATATTGTCGGATAGAACATGTCGGAGAAATAGATGATCAAAATTGACTTTCATATGCATACCGTTGTTACTCCTAGTGATGCTCACTTTGAATATTCTATCGATACACTGAAGAAATATGTTTCTGCGGCTAATCTGAATGCTATTGCGATTACAAATCACAATGTCTTTGATCGAACACAATTTGAAGAAATTAAATCAGAGCTTGATATAGCGGTTTATCCCGGAATAGAAATTGATATAGACACGGGGCATCTTTTGTTGATTTCTGATGGAGAGGATTTAGATGCTTTTGTCGCAAGGTGTGACAAGGTAACTCAGGAAAACCCGACAGCTAAAGATTATATTAATGTAGACACTCTGAAGGAAATATTCCCAGATTTATCTCCTTATATTCTTATCCCGCACTACGATAAAAGTCCCCCTGTTCCTCAAGAAACAATCGATAAATTGTCTGTGCACATTACTGCTGGAGAGGTTCAGAGCCCTAAAAAATTCATGTATTGCAAAAAAGATGATTCTAAATTGGTTCCCGTTTATTTTAGCGATAGTAGGATGGCTTCACACCTCGGCACCATACCAGTGAGGCAGACATTCCTAAATTGTGGAGACACTAGTTTTTCATCATTAAAGAGTTGTCTGAGCGATAAGAGTAAAGTGGCGCTTTCCGAGGATGAAACAGGACGATTGTTTGATGTTTCGAATAAAGGACCAAAATTGATATCTGGTTTAAATGTGCTTTTAGGGGAGCGGTCATCGGGCAAATCATTTACATTGGATCGGATAAGTAATGAGTTTGAAAATGTTCGTTATATTAAGCAATTTTCTCTTGTTGAAAGAAGTGAGAAAGATGACGAGCGTAAGTTTAATAAGCTCCTTAGTGATAAGCACAGCCTGCTAACTCGTGAATATTTGGAGGAGCTACAAGGTGTAGTCAATGATGTCGTTGAGATTGACAACAGTGTTGATGAGCGCTCTTTAGGTGAATATTTGGACTCTTTGCTGAAATATGCAAAGGAGTCGGAACGGCATGATGCGTTTTCAAAGGCCAAATTATTCAGTGAAGAAAAGTACTCGATCTCTAGCCAAAAGGGTTTGAAGGACTTGATAGCATCAACAGAAAATCTTATTGAAAATATGGAGTTTAGGGCAGTAGTAGAAAAGCATGTATCAATAAAATCGCTAAAGAATTTGATTGTTGATTTAATGGAAGAATATTCGAAGCGTGAGCTATCCTGTTTAAAGAAAAAGTGGATAAATGAATTGGTTTCCGATGTTAAACAAAAGCTCAGAACACGAACAGCAACCACCATAGTTGAAGACATAGATTTCTACGATGTTATTCTTAACAAGTCTAAGGTAGAAAGGTTTGAGAGTGTTGTGGAAGCAGCTCGTAAGAATAAAGTTATTCAAAAGAAAAGCATTCAAGGCTTTGAAGTGGTGGCTAAAGCCAAGTCATTCGAAAGTGCGGGATCGCTCAAAAAGACCAGTAAAACAAACAGGGCCTTTAGCGAGGCTTTTGCGAAATACGAGGAGCCATATAAGTTTCTTCAAGAATTAAAAGAAATAGAGGGTATTGAAGAAGCTGATTACTATAAATACTTTGTAGAGATAGAGTATAAAATTCTGAATAAAGACGGCTTTAAGGTTTCGGGTGGTGAAAGGTCAGAGTTTAATTTATTGCAAGAAATTAAAGACGCTCAAAAATATGACATGTTGCTAATAGATGAGCCAGAATCTTCTTTTGATAACTTGTTTTTGAAGGGTGAAGTCAATCAGCTTATTAAGGATATTTCAAAGAATATGCCTGTGGTGGTCGTTACTCATAATAGTACTGTAGGAGCGTCAATCAGGCCGGATTATTTGCTTTATACCAAGAAAGACGTTACTCCTAGTGGGGTTGCATATAAAGTTTACTCAGGTTTTCCAGCGTGTAAAGAACTTATCTCTGATGATGGCAGTGCTATAAGTACCCGCGAAGTTACCATGGGTTGTTTGGAGGCTGGAGAGACAGCATACAACGAAAGGAGGTCTGGCTATGAAAATCTTAAAAATTGAAGATAATAAGGGGTATTTCTTTTGTGAAAGCACTGCTGACTGGAAGCCTATTGATCAGATTGATAAGGATAGCTTGATGCGGCTTCTTGATGCTTTTATTGAAAAGGAAGTCTCAATGGATGCTTTTGATGAGGATCTCATACAAAATCAAGCACAACAAATTATTTATAAAAGCATATATGAAAAGTTCAGTAACTTGGCCGAAAATAAAAACAAGTTCGTGGATGAAAGCGAACGAACATATTTAGCCGCTTTGCAAAAGTATCAAGTTGCTGATGTCACATCAGAATAAGAAAATCAAGGGCAAGGCGCCCTTGATGCTAGTTCGTTCTCGATATTTTCAAGTGAAGCCAAAGCATTTACACGCTCCAGTGTTCGAGGCTTACTTTTTGCCAGCTCGTTAAAAATCTTTCTATGTAGTCCATAAAGATCATTCTTGCTTTTTGCTGCCAATTCAAATCTTGTAATTAATCTCATTGTTACCTCCTATTTTGGAGGCCGTGACCAACACGGCCTTTGTATGACCGCGTTTGTGAAAAGAGTTTTGTCTGCACCTTTGGTAGCAATGAAATGGAGAAGGTGTTCCCTTGCAGGATTAAATGTCTCTTTGCGCTAGTGGTGTTGCACAAAGGTTGTGTTGGCTTTCGCCGTTATGAGGTGACAATTGATTTTTTAGGATGCTGGCAGCGCTCAAAGCACTGAGCTTTCAAGGCTTAAAACAGTTTCGCTGCGCTTGGCTTAAAGATTTAGTAAGGCGAGAACACTAGGTGTGTTCGCTTGTTTCAATAATTACGTGCCCCTTTTGGGTAAACGTCAAAATATCACACAACTTGGCTCCATCAAGACATCCCCCAGCCTTCCGCACCTTCTCAAGTTCAGGCTTGTGCAGGATGGGTGGTTCCCCCTGTCTGGACTACGCCAAAACATGTGATCTTCCGCTCGCTTCTCTCGCTCCTTTGTCTGGGGTTTTCAACCCCAAAAGGGGATGTGTTTTTAAGATTAAGGAGAAAAGAAATGAGCAATGAAATCAGAATTTATGTGGCATGTTTGGCAGCGTATAACAGCGGGTATTTGCACGGTGTTTGGATTGATGCGACTGGGGAGGTTGAAGATATTCAAGAACAAATAAATACCATGTTGAAATCCAGTCCTGTAGAGGATGCGGAAGAGTACGCAATACACGATTTTGAAGGTTATGGCAGTTACCGCCTGTCAGAATATGAGGGCATCGAAAGCGCGCAGGAAATAGCGTGTTTTATTGAAGAGCATGGCGAAATAGCCGCCGAGCTGATCAGTCATTTTTCAACACTTGAAGAAGCACAAAAAGCTATGGAAGAGGATTACCAAGGACAATATCCGAGCTTGGAGGA
>JAJDEP010000002.1 GCA_029259715.1 Planctomycetota bacterium
CGCTGGCGATCCGGGAATCGGTGTTGGGTCCCGAGCACCCGAACACGGCCAGCTCGCTGAGCAGCCTCGGCGCGCTGCTGCGGTCCCAGGGCGACTTGTCGGGCGCGCGGCCGGTGTTCGAGCGCGCGCTGGCGATCTACGAGTCGGTGCGGGGCCCCGAGCACCGGGACACGGCCGCCGCGCTGAACAACCTCGCCGAGCTGCTCAAGGCCCAGGGCGACCTGTCGGCCGCGCGCCCGCTGTACGCGCGCGCGCTGGCGATCTGGGAATCGGAGCTGGATCCCGAGCACCCGGACACGGCCAGCGCGCTGGACAACCTCGGGTCGCTGCTTCAGGACCAGGGCGACCTGTCGGGCGCGCGGCCGCTGCTCGAGGGCGCGCTGGCGATCCGGAAAGCGGTGCTCGGTCCCGAGCACCCGAGCACGGCCAACTCGCTGCACAACCTCGCTGCGCTGCTCTTCGTGCTGGATGAGGGCGAGGCGGCGTGGAAGCTCGTCGTCGATGCCGCCGAGGGGCGCCGTACCTCGGTCATGCGGATCATCGCGACGCTGACCGAGGGCGAGGCGCTGCTCTACCTGGCCCAATCCCGGTGGCACGTCGATTTCATGCTGACCCTCGCCGCGCACAGAGAGGATGCAGGAGCATCCGCGCTGGCCTACGAGGTGCTGCTGGACTGGAAGGGACGCGTGGGGCGCGCGGCGATCGCGGGGCGCGAGCGCTTGTTGCGGGACGTGAGCTCCCAGGAGCGCGCGTGGTTGGATCGGCTGCGGGACCTGCAGGCGTTGCTCGCGCGCTCAGTGCTGAGTGGCGACGACCGCGATCTCCCGGACATCGATCCGGTGGCGCTGCGTGAAGAGCGTGCCGATCTCGAGCGCCGGTTGCGGAGGGCGGCGGAGGTCTCGGACGCCGAGCAGGCCGTGAGCGTCGCGCGGCTGAGCGCGGCGCTGCCCGCCGGATCGGCGCTGGTGGATCTGTTCGCGCATCGCGATCGTGAATTCGCGCGGTGGGAGGACGGGGCGTCCGTCGTGGCCGCTGGGTGGACCGCACCTCGACTGAGCGCCTGGATCACGCGGCCGGACCGCCAGGGTGTCGTGCACGTCGATCTCGGGCCGGTGGCGGAGATCGAGCCGGCGATCGGGAACTTCCTCGAGGAGCTGGTGATGCGGCGCGGGGTCGCCGTCGCCGGCGAACCGGCGGGCCCCGACCGCGGCGCGGTGCTGCGCGAGCGACTCTGGGACCCGCTCGCAGCGCACCTCGACGGCGTGACGACCGTGTTCGTGTCGCCCGACGGCGTCGCGGGCACGCTGCCCCTCGAGGTGCTCCGAGAAGCCGACGGCCGCTACCTGATCGAGGATCGCGCGTTCGTGTATGTCGCCGACGCGGTGTCGCTGGTCGAGCGGCTGGAAGCCGACGTTCCGGACGCCGGCGCGGACGCAATCGATTCGCTGCTCTCCGTGGGCGGCGTGGACTTCCGGCGTCGCGTCGAGGAGGACCCGGCCCTGCTCTCTTCCGACACGTCCACCCTGCGCGGCAGCTTCAGCTCCTATTGGGGCCGTTTGCCGGCCACCGAGTACGAGAGCCAGGTCGTGTCGGACATGCACGAGGATGCGTTCCTCGACAGAGGCCGTCGCGTGCTGCTGCAGGGCGCCGAGGCCACCGAGTCGCGGTTGAAGTCCGAGATGCCGCGGCATGCCGTGCTGCACATCGCGACCCACGGCTTCTTCCAGCCCGAGGGGCTGCCCTCGATGTGGGACGCGGCCCGCGAGGCGGCCGACGCGAGCGGCGGCCCGCAACTCAGCGAAGCCGGCGAACGACTCGTCGGCATGCACCCGGGCCTGCTCTCGGGCCTGGTGCTCGCCGGCGTGAACCGCCCTGCGACGGACGACGTCTCCGGCGACGACGGCTACCTCACCGCCGAGGAGCTCACCTGGCTCGACCTGTCCGGCGTCGAGCTGGTCGTGCTCAGCGCGTGCGAGACGGGTCTCGGGCGCGCCGCGTCCGGCGAGGGGCTCATGGGCCTGCGCCGCGCGCTGCGCATCGCCGGCGCCGACTCGGTGATCAGCTCACTGTGGTCGGTGAAGGACGAGAGCACCAGCGAGCTCATGCAGTCCTTCTACGCCAACCTCTTCTTCGAGGGCATGGGCCGGCACGAAGCGCTGCGCGCCGCCCAGCTCGAGATGCTGCGCGACAACCGCGCGCGCGAGGGGCGCGGCTTGCCGAGCACGTGGGGAGCGTTCGTGCTGAGCGGGGAGTGGCGGTAGGGCAAGCCCAGAACCATCCGTCCTCGGCACAACTCCGGCGGATTGCGCGCCGGGTGGATCACCGGCGCATCAGCCGGCAGGCCGGCGCACTCCAGGATCGCTCGCACCACCGGCCCGTCGGTGATCAGCGCCAGGACCTCTCGCCGACCGCCGCAGCGGTGACAGTGCAGCATGTCGACGGCAAAGACGCGCTTCAGCAAGTCCGCCCACGGGTTGCGACGCTTTGGGTCCCGACGGTACGCCCCGCGAACGCAACGCCGCCAAGGCGCTCAGCGCCACTCCCCGCTCAGCACGAACGCCCCCCACGTGCTGGGCAGCGCGTCGCCGTGTTCCATGCGGTTCATCGCGAGCATCGCGAGTTGTGCCGCCCGCAACGCCTCGTGCCGGCCCATACCCTTGAAGAACAGGTTCGCGTAGAAGCCCTGCATGAGCTCGGAAGTGCTCTCGTCCTTCACCGACCAGAGCGAGCTGATGACGGTGTCGGCGCCCGCCATGTGGAACGCCCGGCGCAAGCCGAGCAGCCCTTCGCCCGACTGCGGGCGGCCGAGGCCCGTCTCGCAGGCGGAGAGGACGACGAGGTCGACCGCCGACAGGTCGAGCAGCGTGACCTCCGAGGCCGTGAGGTAGCCGTCGTCGCCGTCCTCGTCCTCGTCGGGGGGACGGTTGGCGCCGGCCAGGACGAGACCGCTCAGCAGCCCGGGGTGCAACCCCGTGAGCCGCGCTGCGCTCTCGGTCATCTGCATCCCGCGCTCGCCGCCGACCGCATCGAGCGCCTGCTCCCACATCGACGGCAGCCCCTCGGGCTGGAAGAAGCCGTGGGTCGCCAGGTGCAGGATGGCGTGGCGCGGCATCTCGGCTTTCAGTCGCTCCTCGGTGGCCTCGGCGCCCTGGAGCAGCAGGCGCGTGCTGTCCTCCCGCAGCGCGTCCTCGTGCATGTCGCGGACGACCTGCGACTCGTACTCGGTGGCCGGGAGCCGGCCCCAGTACTGGTTGAAGCTGCCGCGCAGGGCGTCGGCGGAGATGTCCCGGGAGGAACCACCACCGCGGTCCGCGGAGTCCCGGCTCCCCGCCACGTCCGCAGCGCCATCGAATGACGCCCGCCGGCGGAAGTCCACGCCGCCGACGGACAGCAACGGCGCGTCGGTGTCACCCAGCGGCGTGACGCTCTCGGGCCGCTCCACCATCGACGCCACGTCGGTGGGATACACGAAGGCGAATTGCTCGACGAGGAACGTTCCGCTCTCGTCAGCCAACGTCTCGTACGGCAACGTGCCCAGCACGCCGTCGGTCGAGACGAAGACCGTCTCGACGTCGTCGAGGTGTGGCGTGAGCGGGTCCCACACGAGGGCGCGCAGCTCGGCGTTCACGGCCCTGCCGGATCGCTCCTCCACGACCGAAACGCCCCGCCGCGCCACGAGGTCCTCCAGGAACGCGGACACCGCCGCTTCGATCACGGCGACGGGTCCCAGATCGACGTAGCGAGGGCCGGCCTCGCCCGCCCGCACGACCCACGCGCTCACCCGCGGCTCGGACCAGTGCCCCTTCTCCATGAACACCTCGTCCTGGAACCTCGCCGGCACGTAACCCGGATGCACGAGCAGGTCCACCACCGCCGACCCGTCCGGCAGGAGCGCGGCCACGGCGTCGGGCGTGACGGCCGCACTCTCCGTCAGCGGAACCTGTCGTCGCAGCTCCCGCTCCCGCTCATCACGCTTGGTGAGCAGGGAAGCCAGCAACGCTTCGTGGGCCTCCCGGTTGCGCACCTCCGTCTCCAACGCAAGCCGCGAGAGTCGCGCCTGGAGCCTCGCCAGCGTGTCGATCAGCGCGAGGGTCTCGGGATCCAGCGTGTCCCGGATCTGCGCCCGGGTCTGCAGCGTCAACCGCGCCACCTGGCCCTTGGCGTCGAGCACGGCGGCGTAGGCGGTGGACACATCGCCGGCAGCACCCGCTGCGGCCAGCAGGGCGTAACGTGAACGTTTCTGCTGCGCGAGATAGAGGTGGCTCTCGCCCTCGGTCAGGGTCGCCAGGATCCGGCGCACCTGGCCCCGGCGACCCGTGAGCTGCCCGGCATAGGCGAAGGCCACCTCCGGCTCGCGCAGGTCCAGGTGCACGCGGGCCAGATCGCGGAGGCTGATGGACACGGACGGGTGCGCCGGACCCAGGGCCGCTTCCCGGATCGTCAGGGCCCGCTCGTACAGCGGCCGAGCCCCCTCGTAGTCGCCGAGGTCCCTGAGCAGGTCGGCCAGGCTGCTGAGGCTGCCGGCCACGGTCCGGTGCTCAGGACCCAGGGCCGCCTCCGAAATCGCCAAGGAGCGCTCGTACAGCCGCTGCGCCCCGGACAGGTCACCGAGTTCCTGGAGCACCGTGCCCAGGCCGTGGAGGCTGGTGGCCACGGACGGGTGCTCGGGCCCGAGGGCCGTCTCCTTGATCGCGACGGCCCGCTCGAACAGCGAGCGCGCCGCGACCAAGTCATCGAGGCGGCCGAGCAGGATGGCCAGGTTGTGGAGGGTTCCGGCCACCTTCGGGTGCGTCGGACCCAGGCCCGCTTCCTGGATCGACAGCGACCGCTCATACAGCTGCCGCGATCCGGCGTGGTCCCCGAGTCTCATGAGCACAGCGGCCAGGGATTCGAGGGGCGCGGCCACACCCTGGTGGCCGGGACCGAGCGTCGCCTCAAAAGTCGCCAGGGACCTTTCCAGCAAGGACCGCGCCTGCGCGTAGTGCCCGAGGTCCCTGAGCAGGACGCCCAGGTTGGTGCAGGTGCGGACCACGGACGGGTGCTCGCTGCCGTAGACCGCCTCCCTGATCGCCAGGGCCCGCTCGAACAGCGGCTGTGCCCCGGACAGGTCCCCGAGTCTCTGGAGCACGATCGCCAGGTTCTCGAGGCTGGTGGCCACGGACGGATGCCCGGGCCCGAGGGCCTCCTCCCGGATCGCCAGGACCCGCTCGTGCAGCGACCGTGCTCCGGCGAAGTCCCCGAGATCATCGAGCAGACCGGCCTGGCTACTGAGGCTCGTGGCCACACGCAGATGGTTGGGGCCGAGCGTCGCCTCCCAGATCGCCTGGGCCCGTTCGTACAGCGGGCGAGCCCGGGCATAGTCCCCGAGTTGCCCGAACAGGTTGGCCAGATTGTGGAGGCTCGTGGCCACGTCCTTGTGCTCGGGCCCGAGAGCCGCCTCCCGGATCGCCAGGGCCCGCTCGTGCATGGACCGGCCCTTTGCGAAGTCACCGAGGTCACTGTGCAGGTTTCCCAGCTCGTTGAAGCTGTAGGCCATCTCCAGGTGCTCGGGGCCATGGGCCGTCTCCCGGATCGACAGGGATCGCTCATACAGCGACCGCGCCCCGTCGTAGTCACCGAGTTCCTTGAGCAGGTTGCCCAGGTTGCTGAGGCTGAGGGCCACCATCGGGTCATCGGGGCCGTGGACCGCCTCCAGGACCGTCACCGACCGCTCGTACAGGGTCCGCGCCCCGGCGTAGTCCCCGCGTTCCTTGAGGGCGACGCCCAGGTCGTTGAGCTGGGTCGCGAGGCGGCTCGACTCGGCCCCGTCACGCTCCACCCACCACGCCACGATGCGATCGACGGCCTCGTGCGCCGTCTCGGCGTCCCCGAGGCGCCAGGCCCGGTGGTGCAGGTCCTGGTAGGCCTCGACCACCTCGTCGGACATGGGCATCTCGGCGAGCAGCGGCAGCACCTGCCGGACCCAGGCGCGGTCGTCGTCCGCCTCGTCGACCTCGGCTTGCGGTGCGAGCAGGATCAGCGCGGTGACGAGGCTCGCGAGCATGGCGAGAGTTCTCTCCTGGGGACGGGATCGCGGCCTCGGAGCAACACCGAGCCGACCCTCCGGGCGACATCCCTCCCGGTGGACGGACCATCATCGCAGATGGCGGGCGACCGACGGAGACAGCGGCTCGACCCAGAGCACCGAGGCCCCCCCCCGCACTGAGGCCCCCTGCACCCGATGATATGCTCACCCCGCGCCCGTCCGGGGGAAGGGCTCCCGGGCAAGGGGACGGGTCCGGACCAGGGGTGGGTCAGTCAGTCACGCCGGACCGCCAACGAGCAGAGCAACGAGGACATGGCATGTCGAAACGGACGTTGAACCTGCACGGACTGGCCCTCGTGTGCGTGCTGGCCGTCCCGGCTTGCTCGTTGATGGGCACCGCCGTGAGCATGGCGGCATCCCTCGGCAAGGACTTCGTGCTCAAGGCCGCGGAGGACAACTTCGGCGGCCAGGTCTCGATCTACCTGGAGCACCTCTTCACCAGCATGGAGAGTGGTCCGGTCTCGATGACGCAGAGCCTGACGGCGGAAGCGTCAGACACTTCATCCGACTCGGCGCCGACACCCGCCCCGCCGCTGGAGCCCATCGGCATCGACGTGGCGCTGTTCCGCGAGGTCGTCGTCAACGGGCGCTCGGTGCCCGTGCCGGTACAGGACGGCGAAGTCCTGCGCGACGGCGTCGGGCGCGACGAGAACGGCGACAACCTCAAGGTGCAGATCCGGGCGAACACCGAGTGCTTCGTGTACGTCGTCTCCGTGGATGCCACCGGTTGGGCGCAACCACTCTTCCCCGGCGGCCTTGGCGGTGGCAGCAACCCGGTGGCCGCCCACCAGCTGCTCGAGCTGCCCGCGGGCAACGACTGGTTGTACCTGGACGAGTTCCGTGGCGCCGAGATGATCTACTTCCTCGCCAGCCACGAACGCCGGACCGACCTCGAGGAGGTGCTCGGGAAACTCGCCGGCCTGACGCGCCCGCCGCTCATCGATCCCACGCCCGTCGAGCAACCGGCCACCGTGTCGCGGGGCTTCGCCGGCAAGCGACCCGGCGAAGCGACCATGGCCGTCACGGCCTCCGATGGCTCGAGCCACCAGGCCGGCGCCCAGTCGTTCCTCGCGTCCGTCGGCGCTGCGGACCTGGTCGTCACCCGCTGGTTCCGGCACGAGTAGGACCCCACCGGGCCCGCACGACGTGCTCCGCCTCCCCCACGCAACGCCGGTGCTCACGCTGCGGTCCCTCACGCTGCGGTCCCTCACGCTGCTGACCCTCGCCCTTGCGCCCAGCGTCGGCCCGGCGTCGGCGCCGGTGCAGACGCTGGCACAAGCGCCGGTGCCGCGCGAAGAGCCCGTCAACCGCGCCCTGCTCATCGGCATCGAGAACTACGACCCCGACTGGGGCTGGGCCTCACTGACGGGCCCCAAGCGCGACGCCCTCGCCCTGCGGGATGCGCTCGTCGTCCGGGCCGGGTTCCGGCCGGAGCACATCGCCACCCTGTTCGACGGGCAGGCCACGCGCCGCGGCATCCTGCAAGCCCTCGACGACCTGGCGGACGCGGCCGGCCCCGGCGACCTGCTGCTGGTGTTCTTCGCGGGGCACGGGTCGCAGATCCCCGACGACGACGGCGACGAGTTCGACGGGTGGGACGAGTCGCTGGTGCCCATCGATGCCGTCGCTCCCGACGGGACGGCGAACGACATCCGTGATGACGACCTGCAGGCGTTCATCGACCGCGCCAATCGCAAGACCGACAACCTCGTGTTCCTGTTCGACTGCTGCAGCTCGGGCACCAACGTGCGCGGCGACACCGGGAGCGTCTCGCGCTACGTTTCTCCGCAGCAACGCGGATTCACCGGCACGCGCGTCGGCAGCGGCACGCCGGGCAACTCGCAGGACAACTCGCACAGCGCGCCTCCCGCGGCCGCCTCCGGCTACTTCCCGGACCGCATGAGCTACGTCGCCCTCTCGGCCTGTCGCTCCGACCAGATGGCCTTCGAGACGACGGTGGACACATCCCACGGCCCCGCGGTCCACGGCATCTTCACCTGGAGCGTCGTCCGGGAGCTGTTCGACCTGGCGCCGGAGATGTCCTACGGCGACCTGCTCAAGCGCGTCCGCCGCCGGGTCACGGCCACCCATCCCGAGCAGACCCCCGTCATCGAGGGACCGCTCGACCGCCGGCTGCTGTTCGGCGGGCGCAGCGTCGTCCAGGAGCCCTTCCTCGAGTTGCAGCGCCGGGGTGAGCGTTGGGAACTGTCGGGCGGGACGCTGCTCGGGCTCGCGGCCGGATCCGAGCTCGCGGTGTGCGACGACCGCGCCCCCGCCGACACCGCCGACCGGCGCGTCGGGCGCGTCCGCATCGAGGACGTCGGTCCGCTGCGCTCCGACGTGAGCTGGGTGGAGGGCCCCGCCCCCTCGGTCGACCGCGACGGAGTGCTCAGGGCCTTCCTGGGAGCGGATTCACACCGGACCGGCGCGCTCGGCGTGAGGCTCATCACCGACGACGCCGACGCACGAGCGGCGCTGGCCGCCGCTCTCGCCAACGCCAAGGCCGAGGCCGTGCGTGTGGCCGGGACGGGTGACCCGGACGTCTCGATCGTGCTCGGCCCTGATTCCGCCTGGACGGTGTCGACGCCGGAGGGCGTGGTCCTCCCGATCCGGGCGCGCGCGCAGGACCCGGCCGAGGTCGAGCGCCTGGTGCGCGCGCTGGTGAGGCTGGGCCGGGCCCGCATCCTGGCGCACGCCCTGGGAGGCGCGCGCGGGGACATCGCCGCCAACTGGGAATTGCTGCTGACCACCGACGGCGAGCAGACGGCCCTCGCCTGGCCGTCCGCCGTGGCGGCCGAGGCCGGCGGAGATGCCGCGGCGACCGCAATCGCTCCCGCCCGTCGCACCCCCACCCGTCTCGTCGACGGGCAGGTCTTCGCCGTACGGGTGACGAACGCGTCGACGACCGGCGTGTGGGCCACGCTGCTGAGCATTGCGCCCGATGGAGAGGTGCAGCAGGTGTGGAGGTCGCCGGAGGACGAGCCGATCCCCCCCGGACGGCAGCGCGAGACCCTGTGGTACCCGCTCTCACTCACGCAGGGGGCGGAGGCTTTCTATCTCTCCGGCACGCAGCGCTTCGTGGGCCTCGTGACCCACGCCCCTCTCGACTTCAGTGCCTTTCAGCAGGCACCCGTCACCGACATCCCGACGACCCGGGGCGGCTCGCCCCAGCCGCCGCGTGCCGAGACGTCCGTCGCAGACCTGTTGGGCGATTCCTTCGGCGTGACCTGCTTCGACATGTTGATCGCGCCGGCCGGGCGGTGAGGGCACGACGCCCGATTACCCGCTTACGTCGTCGAGCAACCCCCGCTCCCCCAGGCACTCGATGTTGGTGAGCGTCACCACGGCGCGCCCCTCCACCCGCGAGGCCTCGGCGTCGACCGCGCCGACGAAGACCCAGTCCTGGTCTCCTTCGGGATCGAGGATGGTCTGCTCGACGCGGCCGAGGTCGTCGCCGTAAGCGAACAGCCCGGGACCGCGGGCCGGCGCGTCGATGCGGACCGCTCCGTGTCGCGCGAGGTACTCCGACCGCGCGGCGGAGAGCTTGGCCAGCGGACAGGCGTCACTGGCGATCTCTTCCAGCACGGCGGCGTCACTCGAGGCCAGCGCGCGCACCCATCGGAAGGCTTCGTTGCGCACCAGCCGACGGAACAGCGCCTTGCGCGTGGTCACGTCGTCGGGAATCAACGCGGCCGCATCCGCGCCGGCGTCGCCCGCCAACCCGGCCCCGCGACCCGACCACTCGTCCACCAGGCTGCTGTCGACCTGCCCGATCACCAGACCCAGCCACTCGGTGAGCTCGGCGACACCCTCCCACTCGCGACACTCCTCGGGCAGGTAGCGCGCCAGGACCCGGTAGACCTCCGATAGGTAATAGAGCAGGTCGTTCTCGGAGTCGGAGAGGTCCATGCGCACGCGCTTGTCCCCCATCTTGCGGGAGTAGCTGCAGTCGCGGACGTAGTCGGAGAACAGGAAGCCGCCCTCGAACATCTCGCCCACGATGGACTTGGGGTCCGGGGCGGCATCGCCCTCCACCAGGAACGGATGGGTGGCGCTCCAGCGCTCGAACTCCACCTCGAGCCAGCCTTCCAGCGGGCGCTCGCGGGTCGCCTCGTCGAGGCGCTTCTCGCGCTGCTTGACCGCTTCGAGGTCGCCGGGGGCGATGGGCCCGCCCTCATTGAAGGCCCGGTCCTTCGCCCGCCGCTCCTGGGCGATGAGCACGCCGCGGTTGCACTCGACCACCGACTCGACCACCGCGATCAAGCCCTCCACGCGCCGGCTCTCCTCGGGGAGCTGGAGCAGCACGTGCTCGAGGAACAGACCCAGCGGCCGGTCCAGCACCTGCTCGAGGTCGAGGTTCACCGTGTGCAGACGACCGGCGTCGTCGGGATTCTCGAGGCGCACCACGATGCCTGACTCCACCAGCGCGGTGTACTTCTCGTCGAGCAGCGCCAGGAGCTCGGCCTCCAGCTTCGCGCGCAGCTTCGCGCCCCGGAGGAACGTCTCCATCTGTTCCCGCCCGTCGCCCGGGCGCCCGAGGAACTCGAGCAGCAGCCGTGCCGAAAGGTCGACCCGCGAGACCAGGTGGCTGGCGGACTTGGTGCCCAGGCTGCGCAGCGTCTCCTCGTTCCAGCCGCGGAACCCCTCCGGCGGCTGGCGCAGGCGCGCCTTCTTGCCCTTCTTCTCGGCCTTGCGCTTGCGCCGCGTGTTCTCGACCTCGTGCTCGGGCGCGAGCAACCACACGTAGCCCTTGTCGTGGTAGCGCTTGCGACCGGCCCGGCCCGAGAGCTGACGGTAGTCCTGGGCCGACATGCGCCGGGTCTCGTCGCCGGCCCGGAAGTTGAGGTCGGTGAGCAGCACGGTCTTGATGGGCAGGTCGACCCCGACGCCGAGGGTGTTGGTGCCGCTGATCAGGGCCAGGGCCCGCTCGGGGCTGTCGGGGCGGCGCACCTTGGCGAGCCGCTCCACCACCCGCCTGTACTTCGGGAGCATGCCGCCGTGGTGCACGGCGACGCCCTTGCGCAGCAGCTTCTTGAGGCGCTTGCCGAACGGCGTGTCGAACGCCGTGGATGCGATCAGCCCATCGCGCGCGGCCTTGCCGGCCTTCAGGCCCGCTTTCAGCCCGTCCGGCATGGGGGTCTTCTCGAGCTCGGACGCCAACGCCGAGGCCTTCCAGCGGGCGAGGCTCACGACGTAGACCGGGTCCATGTCCTTGGCCAGCAGCTCCTCGAGGGCCTCGCGCGGCGTGAGCTCCTTGAACTCCTCCACCAGGGGCACCGGCCGCTCGTTGTCCTCGATCAGGATGGCGTTGGCGCCGGTCCACTCCTCGACGTTCTGCCGCAGGCCTTCGGGATCTTTCAGCGTCGCCGACATGAGCAGGAAGCGGGGACCCTTCAGCTCCAGCAGCGGCACGAGCCAGGCCATGCCCCGCTCGCGATCGCCGAAGTAGTGGAACTCGTCCATGATCACCCAGGCGTACTGAGCCTTCGTACTGCCCTGGGCTTCCGTGCCGCGCTGGATCGCGATCTTCGACAGGATCTCCGCCGTGCAGCAGAGGATCGGCGCGTCGCGGTTGATGCTCGAGTCGCCGGTCATGAGGCCGACGGACGCCGCGCCGAAGTGCGTCGTCAGGTCGAAGAACTTCTCGTTGACGAGGGCCTTGGTGGGCGCGGTGTAGACGCTGCGCGTGTCGTGGCACATGGCGGCGAAGTGCGCCGCGAGCGCCACCTCCGACTTGCCCGACCCCGTGGGCGTCTTGAGGATGATGCTCGACGCACCCTCCGCGATGACGCCGAACGACAACTCCTGCGCGTCATACGGCTCGCTGCCCGGGTAGCGCTCGCCGAAGTAGGCCGTGATCCCGGCTTCGATGGCGTCCTCGTCCCGGGCGAGGTGACGCAGGATCGGGCCGGGCTCGGCGATCCGGTCGGGCAAGGCGTCACGGTTGGTCGGCATGCTTGCTCTTGTCTCCCGCGCGCCATCGCGCTCGGGGCCTTGGGGAGTGCCGCTCGGCGCGGTGCTGCAGAGTTTACGGTCTCCCGATCTCACCCTAAGATTCGGTTTCCTATTGGGAGGAGCTGCCATGATCCGTTTCGCCGCCGCACTGACGCTCTTGTCCTCGGCCGCCATCGCCCAGGTCCAACTCATCCCCGCCGAACCCGCCGGGACCCTGTTCGACCTCGTGCCCGTCGCCGAGCATGCACGGCTCGAGGTGGACGTCGCCGTCGACGCGGGCGCAACCACGCTCACCCTCACCACCGCGCCCGTGCGCGGCGAGGGTTCCCTGCTCACCTGGACCGCCGCCACCTCCCAGTCCCAGATGATCGGCGCCCCCTGGGCGGCACCGCTGTTCCTTCCCGCAGCCGGAAACGCCCCCCAGACCTTCTCGGCCACGCTGCCGTCCAACTTCGCTTTCGATGACAACCTGAGCCTCTACCTGCGCAACCTCCTGGTCGAGGACGGCGCGGTGGTCGGCACCAACGTCGTGGAGGTCCCGCTCGGCCCCCCGGGCTGCATCGAGGCGGACTTGAATGCCCATCCCGCCGGCACCATCGTCTCGGGCCAATTCGCGGGCGTCAGCATCTCCGCTGACAGCAACAATCCCTCCGGTCCGGACGCGGCCATCCTGTTCGACAGTTCCGCTCCCACGGGGGAAGACGGCGACCTCGTCACTCCGGGGTATGGCCCCGGCAACACCGTGGCGCGACAAAACGTGCTGGTCATCGCCGAGGACGTCATCGATCTGCTCGGGGGCGACGGGCTCGTCGACGACCCCGACGACGAGGGCTGGGGCGGATCGATCCGCTTCGACTTCGAAGAGCCGGCGGGCGAGTTCGACTTCACCCTGCTCGACATCGATACCACGGAGACGTTGAGCATCAGCGGCACGGACACGGATGGCTTCGAATTCGCGTTCACCGACATCGCCGGCACCGGGGACAATTCCAGCCTGACCTTCACCCTCGTTGCCCTGCCCACCGCCGGAATCGTGGACGTGGAGATCGCGATCAGCGGATCCGGGGCGATCTCCCGCTTCTCGCACTGCCCCTTCGAGGGCACCGACTGACACGGCGGGATTCGAGCGAGGAAGTGGGCCCGGGACCGCGAGCACGGCATGCCCGTCTGCCACGCCTCCCCCACCTCCTTCGTCGACGTGGTCCCCTAAGGCGTCGTGCCCTTCAAGCCGTTGCTGGCCGCGTAGCCGAAGGGCGCCGCCGGGTCGTCGATCCAGTACTGCAGCACGATCTCGAAGCCCGAGGGCAGGCCGCCGGGCCAGTTGGTGCCCAACGACAACTCACCCGAAGCATTGGTGAACACCACATGCAGCAGCCCGGGAGGATTCGGGTCGGGCACCAGCGTGCCGCCGTAGAAGAACGGGAAGTAGAGCTCGGTGAAGCCGACGAACAGGAACGCCGGCGCGCTCGCGCGGGCGTCGGTCAGGTCGATGGACATGGGGTTGCCGCCGACCAGGTCGCCTGTGCCCACCAGCTGGGGCTCGCCGGAAGTGCCGGCCAGGCCGAAGCCCAGGTTGCGCCAAGGGCTCTCGGTGGGCAGGTCGCGGGGCAGCACGACGAGCGACGCCGTGTCGCTGCTCGTGAGCGCCCCGGAGTCGGTGGCCGTCACGGTGATCACGTGGGTGCCCACCGAGAGGTCCGCCGTCGACAACAGCCGCCCGGTGCCGATGAGTCCGTCGAGATCCGACGCCCACTCGAGGCTCGCGCCGGTCAGGGCCCGGTCCTCGAGGTCCCAGCCCGAGCTGTGCAGGATGGCCGTCGCGCCGAAGCGACTCTGCCGTCCGTCGTCGGGGGTCATGATCTCGACCCACGGGGCGTTGTTGCCGACGCCCAGGTTCGGGGCCGACAGGCGCGCCGACTCGATGCGGGTGGTGTTGAGGCCGTCGCTGGCGTACAGCTCGAAGCAGCCGTGGCCGTCCATCAGGCCCGGCATGTCGCCGAGGTCGACGGTCATCGACGTGACGCCGAGGCTGCTCATGACCGGCACGCGCCGCTCGCCCCCATCCGGACGGTAGACGAGGTAGTACTGCAACGCATCGCCGTCGGCATCACTGCCGGTCCAACTCACGTCGAACACCCGCTCGGTCACGCGGCCTGTCGTCAGCGGGCTCTCAGCGAGCGGGGTCCCGACGGCTGACGTGAAGGCCACCTCGGGCGCCGCCGCGCTGCGGGTCAGCACCAGGGAGGGCGCCGCCCAGTCGTCCGACGAACCGCCGCGGGCCGCCACTTCGACGCGATCGATGGGCGCGCCCGCAGGCGTCTCGGCCGGCATGACGACCTGGAATCCGGTGACGGGGTGATGGCCGTCGGCGTCCCGGGCGCCCCCGTCCGCGAGACCGTCCGCGCCCGCGACGGGTGCGTCACTCGGGGGATCCGTACAGTCGGGAGCGGCGTCGGCGCGCAGAGTCACCTCGCGCACGAGGCTCCCGCCGGCCCAGGCGCGCACGCGCAGGTTCGCAGCGGAAGCGGGCGCCGGCTCGGACAGCGCGCCGCCGGTGAAGGCCAACACGTCCGTGGCCTCCATCACGCCGCTCTCCCGGTTCCACAGTCCGGTGACGATCAGGCTCGGGCCCCGCCACGGCTGCGCCTTCGGTTCCGGCTGCGGCTTCATCCCCGGCGCGCCCATCCCCGGCGCGGCCGTGGCGGGCGCCCCGGCGAAGGCCGCGTGGTTGGAGAGGTTGTCCCAGTTCCAGTGGGACACCCAGGCCTCGGACGTAGACAGCGCCGCGACCATGAAGTCGGCCAGTGTGCCCGGCTTGAGTGGGGGCAGGCTCTCGGTGATCGCCAGGTGGTGCTCGACATCGATGCCCGGGTCGACGAGCAGCGAGCTCGTGTGTTGAAACCCGAAGGTATGCGCGATCTCGTGGGCGCAGGTGCGCTGCAGGCGGCTGGGCTCGCCGTTTCCCATGGCCGCCAGGCCGTTGAGGATGGCGACGCCGTTGTAGCCGGGCAGCGCGCCGGGCGCGAAGCCGTAGATGCGGTCGGGGATCGGCACCATTAAGTTGGCGTCGACGACCAGGGAGTTGTTCAGCGTCGTGCCGCCGCTCGAGAACTGCAGCGAGCCGGTCCACAGCTTCGTGGGTGCGTCGATGCGGTGGTAGAACCAGTCCTTGCTCGGGAACACGCCCTGCAGGAAGTTGTCCCCCACGCCAGGCTCGATGGACGCCGGGTCGGGGGCGTTGGGGTTGCTGCCGCCCGACGAGTCGTTGTCGATGGGCGCGTAGGCCAGCTCGGGCACGGCGCGCGTCGCGAAGTCGAGGGTGGCGGTCGAGGCGAGGTTGTTCGATGTGTCGACCTCGACCACCGCGTTGGGTCCGGGCGGGTTCACCGCGACGGTGATGACGACATCGTCCGACGTGGGCGCCAGGAACACGAAGTTGAGCGTGTCGTCGAGGACCTCCTGCGACGGCGCGAGGCGGGCCACCATCGGGCCGTTGGTCGAGTAGACCGGCGACTCGGGCGCCTCGACGCCGCCGACGAAGAGGCGCAGGACACCGTCGACGCCGGAGACGTCCGTGGCCGACCCGCTTACCAGCAACGTGGCGCGCACCATGGTCGAGCGGCCGGCGGTGTGCAGCGCGTTGGGCGACTCGATGGCCTGGGTGACCTCGAGAGCGTCGACCGAGAGATCGAGTTGGGCGGTCGCGCCAGGGGCAACGCACAGCGCCGCAATGACGGCGAGCAACACGGAGCCTGCTCTGTAACGGACCACAATGGATTCTCTGCGAAATCGGAGACCTCCGAGACTAAGCGCAGCTCGTCGAAGCGTCCACTTGGATCAGCGCGCGAGGCGGTTCTTCGAAGTGCTTGGAAGACTCCGTCGAAGCGGTGCACCTCAGCTCCGTCGGGCGGTGGGCTGGACGGGGGTGCTTGACTCACGGATCATGGCCCGGCATGCACGGTCACCTGCCCTCGCCGCTCGACCTCACGACCCGCAGCATCCACGGGAAGGTGACCAGCCCGATGTTCACCACGCTCCCCACGCTGATCGACGCCGATCCCCGCCTGCCCCATGCCGGGAGGGTGCGCAGCCGCTTTGCCTAGCCCCTCCAGCCCGACGGGAGGCGGTTCCGGTGGCGCGGTTCCGACCGCGCCTGGATCGCTGTTGCCGCGCATCGCCGCCGGTGAACCCGGCGCTGCCGGCGAGTTGATGGAGACCTACGGCAACCTGGTCTGGTCCATCGCGCGCCGCCTGCTCGGCAACGGCGCTGAGACGGAGGACGCCGTTCAGGACGCGTTCATCGAGTTGTGGCGGCACGCCGGACGCTTCGACGCGGCCAAGGGCAACGAGGCGGCCTTCGTGAGCACCATCGCGAAGCGACGCGTCATCGACCGCGTGCGCCGCCGCGGGCGCCGTCCGGACCGCGAGCCGCTCCCCGAACACTACGAGCCCGCCGACGAGATCGTCGCGGACCCCGCCGAGCAGGCCGACGAGGTCGCCCGCGCGACGGCGGCCCTGGAGTCACTGCCCGAGCCGCGCCAGGGCGTGCTGCGCATGGCGCTGCTGGCCGGCACCACGCACGCCGAGATCTCGCAGCAGACCGGCTTGCCGCTGGGCACGGTCAAGACCCACGTGCGCCGCGGTCTGATCCGCATGCGCGCTCTGCTCGCGGAGTGACCAGGCCGCGCCGCTTCGAGCGGCGCCGAGTCCGACGGAAAGGCCTAGAGGCCGACGAGTTGCCGGCCGACGGACACAGCCTCATGACCACTGGCGGCGAAGGCGTTCGCGCCCGTCTCCCGCCACAGGTCCGGGTGCCACGCGAAGGCAGGTCCCCCCACCAGTACCGGGATGGCGCGCGCCGCGCCGCCTTCGACGCCCGGACGCGCGCGCAGGCTCGCCACCGCGGTGACCACCGCATCGACGTGCCGGACGAGCGCTGCCGACAGGAGCACCAGGTCGGCCTCGAAGGCGTCCACCGACCAGACCAGGTCGTCGACGGGCAGTCCACTGCCCAGCGACACGAGGCGCCAGCCGTCCATCTCGTACAGCGCGCTGACGGCCTGCATGCCGATGTCGTGGGGGTCGCCCTCGAGCGTCGCCGCCAGGACGGTCTTGCCGCACTCCTGTGTCGGCGGCGCCAACGCAACGATGCGCGGGATCAGAGCGGAGACCGTGGCCGAGATGAAGTGCTCTTCGGCCACGGTGATCTCGTCCAGCTGCCACATGCGCCCGAGCTCGCGCTCGGCCGGGAGGCAAACCTCCAAGATGGCGTCACGAGCCGAGAGGTCGCCGGCGCGGATCGCTGCGGTCACGAGTTCGCCGGCGCGACGGCGATCGCCCTCGAGCAGCGCCAGCACGAAGCGTGCGGCCAGTTTTCCGTTGGGCGTGTCGGCCGAGAGCGTGGAGGCCTCGATGGCCGGCAGCCTGTCCCAGCCGTCGAGGGTCGCGTCCAGGCACTGCAGCGCGGGCGGCGCGGCCTCGGCCGGCAACTCGTCGTGCAGCACGTCGCGCAGGCATTTCAGGCTGAGCTGCAGGTCCGACTCGGGGAAGCCGCGGGAGGTGAGCGTCGCGCGCGTCCACCCGACCTGGTCCGTGAACAATCCCGGCTGACCGCGGCCGATGGCGAGCCTCAGCTCTTCGATGCGGCTGGCCAGGTGCTCGCGCCAGACCGCATGGGCGTTGGCGCCGAATCGATCGGGTGCGTCCAACCGCACCAGGAGTGCTTCGGTCGCGAGTCGCGCCAGGCCCGGTGCGCTCGTCTTCAACAAATCGGCGGTGAAGCGCATGGCGGCAGTCAAGGGGCGTGAAACCCTAGCAGATCAGCGCCCGGCAGCCGGAGGACCAGCATGCGGGCGGTCATCGGGGATTCGTGTCGCATGGGGAGGTCTTCGCTCGAACCCCCTCGGCGGATGCGCTCTTCATCCTCGAAAAGCCGGCTCGGGGCCGCTGGGCCTCGGCACGCGCGGAATCGCGGCCTCCGGCGTGAATCCGCCGGGCGATTCCCGGCGAATCAAAGGCATGAACGCTCTCGCACCCGCCATCATGTTGGCTTCCATGACGATCTTCCCCGGCGCCTCCTCCCCCCACCCGGATCCAGACCAAGCCGCCTTGGTGATGACGACACTCTTCGACTTCTCGCACCCGGACGCCGCCGACTCCTGGCGCACCGTCGACGACGTGGTCATGGGCGGCATCTCCTCCAGCCGCGTGCTTGCCGACCCCGCCGGCATGGCTGTCTTCACCGGCACCGTCTCGCTCGAACGCAACGGCGGGTTCGCGTCCGCTCGTGCGACGACGTCCCTCGGGCCCGGCGAGTCCATGGACGGGATCACGCTGGTGGTGCGCGGCGACGGCAAGACCTACAAGGTCACCCTGCGCGGCGACCGCCGCTTCGACGGCGTGGGTTGGCAGGCACCCTTCGCCACGGTGGCGGGGAGCTGGACGACGGTGAGACTGCCGGTGTCGGCCTTCACGCCGAGCTGGCGCGGACGCCTCGTGCCGGACGCCGCGCCTCTCGATCCGCGCCGACTGCAGTCCATCGGCCTGTCCATCTCTGACAAGCAGGCCGGCGCGTTCCGCCTCGAGATCCGGAGCATCGCCACGTGGCGGCGCAGCGAGCCCTCGCCGAGCCCGTCCGCCCTCGAGCAACATCCCGAGGCCGGCTCGGATGCCCGTGAGGTCTTCCAGCGTCGACTCGAGAGCCGTCAGCCGGACGCGGCCACTCCGCGGACCCCATGACGCATCCGTCGCCCCCTGTGGATGATCGGCCGGTCTGCGTGACCGGTGCCACCGGCTACATCGGCGGGCGGTTGGTGCCCCGCCTGCTGGCGGCCGGCCACCGCGTGCGCTGCTTCGTGCGCTCGCCGCGCAAGCTCACCGACCGGGCGTGGGCTAAAGATCCGCGGGTCGAGATCGTCGGCGGCGACCTCGGGGACGCGGACGTGACTCGCCAGGCCCTGCGCGGCTGCAGCGCCGCGTACTACCTCGTGCACTCCATGGTCTCCTCCGGGTCGGACTACCGCGAGCACGACCGCCGACTGGCCTCCAACTTCGCCGACGCTGCGGCCGCCGAGTCCGTGGGCCGGATCATCTACCTGGGCGGACTCGGGGAGACGGGCGACGGGCTGAGCAAGCACCTCGCGTCGCGGCGTGAGGTCGAGGACATCCTCGCGGACGGGCCCGTCCCCATCACGGTCCTGCGCGCGGCCATGATCATCGGATCGGGCTCCGCGTCGTTCGAGATCATGCGCTACCTCGTCGAGCGCCTGCCGGTGATGGTGACGCCCCGCTGGGTGCGCACGCGTTGCCAGCCCATCGCCGTCGCCGATGTCCTGCGCTACCTCGTCACCTGCCTCACCACGCCCTCCACGGTGGGACAGACCCTCGACATCGGCGGCCCGGACATCCTCAACTACCAGGAGTTCATGCACCTGGTGGCCGAGGAGCGAGGCCTGCGTCGCCGCCTCGTCATCCCCGTGCCGATCCTGACGCCGCACCTCAGCTCGCTGTGGATCCACTTGGTCACCCCCCTGAGCAAGCACATCGCGCGTCCCCTCGCGGAGGGACTCAAGAACCCCGTGGTGTGCCGCGATGCTCGCGCCCACGCGCTCATGCCCGGCAAGCTCACGTCGGTGCGCGAGGCGGTGGCCAAGGCCCTCAACAACCTCAACCTCAACAGCGTCGAGACCTCCTGGTCGGGGGCCGGCCCCATGCCCGGCGACCCCGACTGGTCGGGCGGGCGGGTCTTCACCGATCGACGCACGCTCAGCGTGCACGCGAGCGCCGAGAGCGCCTATCGCGCCGTCTGCCGCATCGGCGGTGGCAACGGCTACTACACCGCCGACTGGCTCTGGCGCCTGCGAGGCGCCATGGACCGTCTCGTGGGCGGTCCCGGGCTGCGCCGAGGTCGGCGCGACCCCGAGCACGTGGCCTACGGCGATGCCCTCGACTTCTGGCGCGTCACGGACGCCAGCCCGCCCCGCCGACTCGCGCTCCGGGCGGAGATGAAGCTCCCGGGCGAGGCCCTGCTCGAGTTCGAGATCGAACCGCGCGACGACGGCGCGGTCACCCTCGTGCAGACGGCTCGCTTCATCCCGCGAGGGCTGTTCGGGCTGGCGTACTGGTACGCCGTCCTGCCGCTGCACTCCGTCGTGTTCCAGGGCATGCTCGACGGCGTCCGGCGCGAAGCCGAGCGGCTCACGGCCGAGCGGCCCCCACAAGTCGACCACCCACCGCCGTCCCCGGAGTTGCCATGAACCCCTCAGCCCCCTTCGCTCTGACCCTGTTGACCCTCGCGGTGCTGAACCTCGCGCCCGCCGCCCTCGCGCAGGACAGCGGGTCCCCCGGCGAGTCGTACCGCCACTCGGAGACCGGACACATGACCAAGCAGGCGCTGTCGAACCAGGACTGGTGGCCCAACCAGCTGGACCTGTCGATCCTCCACCTGAACTCGGCCAAGAGCGATCCCATGGGCGCCGACTTCGACTACGCCGCGGAGTTTGCCACGCTCGATCTCGAAGCCGTGAAGGCGGACCTCGAGGCGGTCATGACCACGTCGCAGGACTGGTGGCCGGCCGACTGGGGCCACTACGGGCCGTTCTTCATCCGCATGGCGTGGCACAGCGCCGGCACCTACCGCGTCACCGACGGCCGCGGGGGCTCCTCCGATGGCACCCAGCGCTTCGCGCCCCTCAACAGCTGGCCGGACAACGGCAACCTCGACAAGGCCCGGCGCCTGGTCTGGCCCATCAAGCAGAAGTACGGACGCGCGCTCTCGTGGGCCGACCTGATGGTGCTGGCCGGCAACTGCGCGCTCGAGTCGGCGGGCCTGCGCACGTTCGGCTTCGCCGGCGGTCGCGAGGACGTGTGGGAACCGCAGACGGACGTCAACTGGGGCCCCGAGGCCGAGTGGCTCGGCGACAAGCGCTACCACGGTGAGCGCCAGCTTCAGTCCCCCCTCGCCGCCGTGCAGATGGGCCTGATCTACGTCAACCCCGAGGGCCCCAACGGCAAGCCCGACCCGCTCGCCGCGGCCCACGACATCCGCGAGACCTTCGCGCGCATGGCCATGAACGACGAGGAGACCGTCGCGCTCATCGCCGGCGGACACACCCTCGGCAAGGCCCACGGCGCCGCGCCCCCCGCCGGCCACGTCGGCCCCGAACCGGAGGCTGCCGCTCTCGAGGAGCAGGGCCTCGGCTGGAAGAACTCCTACGGCACGGGCAAGGGTGGCGACACCATCACCAGCGGCCTCGAAGGCGCCTGGACGTCCACCCCGACGCAGTGGTCGAACGGCTACTTCGACAACCTGTTCAACTACGAATGGGAGCTGACCAAGAGCCCGGCCGGCGCCTTCCAGTGGACGCCCGAGAACGCCCGCAAGACCGTCCCGGACGCCCACGATTCGTCCGTGTCCCACGCGCCGATGATGCTGACGACGGACCTGTCGCTGAAGCTCGACCCGATCTACGGCCCCATCTCGAAGCGCTTCCACGAGGACCCGGACGCCTTCAACGACGCCTTCGCCCGGGCCTGGTACAAGCTCACGCACCGCGACATGGGCCCCGTCTCGCGCCTGCTCGGCCCCGACGTGGCCCCGCCCCAGCTCTGGCAGGACCCGATCCCCGCCGTCGACCACACGCTGATCGACGACCGGGACATCTTCACCCTGAAGCGCCGGATCCTCGACTCGGGGATCTCCCGCTCGCGCCTGGTCTCCACGGCCTGGGCCTCGGCCGCGACCTTCCGCGACAGCGACAAGCGTGGCGGCGCCAACGGCGCGCGCCTGCGCCTCGCCCCGCAGAAGGGTTGGGCGGCCCATGAGCCCGAGGAGCTGGCGCCGGTCATCGCGACGCTCGAGCGCATCCAGGCCGAGTTCAACGGCTCAGCCACCGGCGACAAGCGCGTCTCCCTCGCCGACCTGATCGTCCTGGGCGGGTGCGCCGCCATCGAGGCGGCCGCCGAGGCGGCGAGCCACGAGGTCCAGGTGCCCTTCACGCCGGGCCGCATGGACGCTTCCCTTGAGCAGACCGACGTCGAGTCGTTCGGGGCGCTCGAGCCGGCCGCCGACGGCTTCCGCAACTTCGTCGCCGACGGCTTCGGCCGACGGCCGGAGGAGGCCCTGGTCGACCGGGCCAACCAGCTGACCCTCACCGCGCCGGAGATGACCGTCCTCATCGGCGGCCTGCGGGCCCTCGGCGCCAACCACGGCGGAAGCGCCCACGGCATCTTCACCGACCAGGCGGAGACGCTGACCAACGACTTCTTCGTCCACCTGCTCGCCATGGACACCGTGTGGGAGCCGTCCGCGGACGACGACGGCGTCTTCGTGGGCCGGGATCGTGCGACGGGCGCGGTGAAATGGACCGCCACCTCCGTCGACCTCGTGTTCGGGTCACACGCGCAACTGCGTGCCCTCGCAGAGGTCTACGCCAGCGACGACGCGCGCCGGACGTTCGTCGACGACTTCGTCGCGGCCTGGGCCAAGGTCATGGACCTCGACCGCTTCGAACTCGAGTAAGCGCTGAGCCTCGCGGCGCCCCTCAACCCCGGACGTCGACCCCGTCCTCGGCGAAGCGCTTGAAGTCCTCCATGTGCTTGAGGGACTGCTTCGGGAACGCGCCTTTGAAGACCAGGCCCATGAGCTTCATGAAGCCCGAGAACTCGAACACGTTCTCGCTCACCCAGCGCGTCTTGTTCGGGGAGATCTCGGTGAATCGATTGATCACGAGGTTGTGCATGCCCTTGGCGTCGTAGGTGCCGCTGAACTCCTCGGGCAGGTCTCGCTTCGTGATCGTCTCGACCATCTCGCACGCGCGGCCCCCGGAGTTGATCACAAAGCGCGACTTCGCGCCGACATGACCGGGCTTGCCACTGATGGGCTCGAACGTCTGGAGGCCGCGCAACCACTTGAACAGGTTGTCGGGGTCGTCGAAGAGTTCGATGACGCGACTCCTCGGCAGTTCGAGGTCAATCTGGACTGTGTATTGCATGAGCGGCACCCCCCATTGCTGGTGAGGAGATCGTGGCCCCGCGATCGTGTCGAGTCAAACCGCAGACCCGACGCGTTGTCTCCTCTCCACGGCGCGGTCAACGCATCGACGGATGGCTGACCTGGTCGTCCGGACCCTCCAATAAGGCGAAGCGAGGAGCGGGCAACGCCATGCGAGCATCTTCGCTGAGCCCGTTCTCAAAGAACGCAAGGATCGCCTTGTGAACCTCGGGGCGAACGAGGATCGAATCATGACCGCCATTCTCAAGGACGAGGTGGTTCGAAGACGGGAATCGCTCTCTCGCCCTCTCAGCCTGCTCGGGCGGCGTGTTGGCATCGAGGCTGCCGCTCACGAACAACGTAGGCACCGTGCAGTCAACGGCAGCCCGGAAGGCGTCGCCCAAGTCCTCCACTCCGAAAGCGACGTCGAGATCTGGCGAGAAGAAGCAGCGCGTCATGCCGAACAGGCTCGACGTCGCCTGCAAGCGGATCTCGGCCCAGCGCTCCGCCGTGGCTCCCGAGGCCCCCCGATTGATAAACGCCACGGCGGGCCACGCCGCCATCTGCCGATACCGCTTGCGCACGAACCATGAGAGCGTGTCGGTTCGGCCGTTGTCCAACTCGTGGACCATGCGCGGGAACACGCTGAAGTCTCCCGGGTCACCGAGGTCGAAGAGCAGAATGAACAGGAACCCGTGACGCCCGAGCTGCAGGGCAACCGGTTGCCCTGTTCCGGGATGCTCCACCTGAATCTCCAAGGGGTGGAGCTCGAGACTCTGCGCAACGGAGACCAGCCGTGTGAACAGGTCGGGCATCGCTTCGCCGATGCGAGGGTCTGCAGCCGCCAAGGCCGATACATGCCGCAGGGCGGCATCAAGCCGACCGGGGAGCGCGTGAATCTCATGGGGCCCCGCGGTGCCGAGGCTGACGAAGTGCGACACTCGCTCGGAGTGCCGGCGCAGATACTCGAATGCGAGGTGTGTTCCTCCACTGTGGGCGACAATGCGGATGGTGTCGTATCCAAGCGCGACCCGTACGGCTTCGATGTCACTCGCGCTTTCCCGGGTGTTGAACGCGCCGAGCTGCACGCCACGCAGCTCCGAGAATCGTCGCACCGCCTGGGCCGTCTCGATCGCATGCGCCCTTGCGCCTTCCGTGTTTCCGAACAGCTGCTCGGCTCGGAAGGGCGGACGGTCCCAGGTCAAACGTGGCTCCGACCTCCCCGTGCCCCGCTGATCGATCAACACGACATCGGAGTTCGCCAGATACGGCAACCAGATCTCCCAACCGGCGGTGTCCGTAGCCGAACCCGGGATCCCGTTGAGGAAGAACACCGGAGGCCCTGGATCGCCGGTCGGGCTCCTCAGCACCAGCACGGCGATCCGCAATGACCCGGCTTCGGGTTCGGAGTGTCGCTGGGGCACGCTCAGCAGTCCGGCGCCGGCAGCGAAGGCCTTGTCGCCAACGGTGACGTTGCGGTGTTCCAACCTGAAGGCCTGCCCGTCGGCCCGTCCCGCCATGGCGCAGAAGACGAAGGCAAGCAGGAATCGGCTGGCCATGACTTCCTGAAGATCAAACCGAAGAGAGATCAATGCTGCCCGCGGGCTTCAACAGCCCGACGACCATCTTGGTGACATCCTGCAGCAGTTGCGCGTTGCTCTGTTGCGTCGTGCCGGCATGCGCGCTCTCGGAGAACAGGATGCGCTCCCGGCAGATCGCCGCAGCGCCGAATATGGCGGCCTGCGCCCCGCGCTCCGGCTCGGGATGCCCGATCTCAGGGCGTTGCGCGAGCAAGGCATCGACGAGGAAACGATGCTGCGCCGCGCGGCGCTCCTTCGTCTGTGCATCGATCTCCTGGGGATCGTTGCGAACGTGAAGAGCCAGGGCCCGTAGAAGATGTCGTCGCCCCTGGAAGGTATCGATCAGGTAGCGGGTGACCCATCCGGACGCACGCACCAGGTCGGACGGTGGATCACCTTGCCTTTGCCGCCATTCCTCGATCCAGCCCGGCAGGCCCGCTTCGTAGCGGTCGTAGAGCCCCGAGAGGAGCGACTGCTTGTCCCGGAATCGGTTGTAGAAGGAGCCGACCGACGTGCGAGACGCGACCACGATCTCTGCCACCGTGAGCCGCTTGAACTCCCGATCGAGCAGCAGCCGCTCTGTGGCATCGAGGATGCGATCGAGGCTCTGCTGACTCCTTCGCTGTCTCGGAGGGCGCACTGCGGAACGGACGACCATGGAGACGATTAGAACATACTTCTTTTTATTATTCCATGAGACCTTCTTGGGTGATTCTTTGTCGTGGCAATGCGGCAACGCTCGTTCTCCAGCGACAGATCAAACTTGACACCTATTTAGAAGTCAGTTCTTCTTGAGTTCCGAGCAGTCGCCTCGGGACAGGGAATACCGGGTCCTGCGCATGCCCCCCTCCACGGAATCCGACACGTGAATCGCCTCCAGCTCGCCGTCCTTCTTGCCCTCACTCTGCTCGCCACGCCGACTGCCGCCATGCCGGCATGGCCCTCGGAGGGCATCGAGGGGCGGTGGACCCTCCATCACCGCAAGCCCGGGGTCGTCGAGGAAGAGACCGTCCAGTTGCTCGTGCGCCCCGGAGAGGGACGCTCCGTGACCGCCGAGGTTTCCATTCCCGGGGTCATCGTGCCCTTTGAGGGGACTTTCAACCCGGAGACGGGAGTCCTGGACCTGATTACCCACAAGGGTTCAGAGTCGGCCTCCATCGTCCTCACGCTGAAGGACGGCGAGCTCACGGGCGAGGGCGACCTGCCCATCGGTCAGCTCACTTTTCATGGGACGCGAACGATCGGCGAGCCCGAGGCACCGGAACGGATGGCACTCGACCGAGCGAGGCCAAGCGAGGCCCTGAACGGCGACCTCCCCCCTGAGCTTGCGCGCGCCAGCCTCCACCTCATCGATGCGACCATGGATGCAGGCAACATCGTCGGTCTCTCGATGGCCTTGGTCGCCGACGGCAAAGTCATCGAGGTTTTCAGCTCGGGCTGGCAGGACTTCGAGAATGACGTCCCCGCGACGGCAGAGACGATGTACCGCTGGGCCTCGGTCTCCAAGCCCCTGACGGCCATCGCCGCGCTTCAGCTGGTTGCCTCGGGTGAGCTCGACCCGCACGCCGACGTGCGAGAGCTCGTGCCCGAGTACGACAAGGACGTCGTGATCACTGCGCATCAGCTCCTGGCCCACGAGTCTGGCATTCCTCACTCGACCCAGACGAAGGTCCGCACGGTGAAGAAGTACGACTCACCCCACCCTTTCGTGAACAGGGTCAACGCACTGGACATGTTCATCGAGTCCGACCTGAACTTCGCGCCCGGCTATGCGTTCAGCTATACGACCCCCGGGTATGTGCTGCTCGGCGCAGTGATGGAGCGCGCGGGGCACAAGCCTTACGCGGATCAGGTCATGGAGAGGATCTGCAGGCCCCTCGGCATGGACACCATGCGCCCCGACTACATTTGGGAAGAGATCCCCCATCGCAACACCGCGTACCAGTCGACTTCCCTCGGCCCGCTTCCGGCTACCTGGGACGACATCTCGTGGAAACTGCCCGCCGGTGGTTGGATCTCGACGGCCGGAGACATGGGCCGCTTCGCCATCGGCCTGATGGGGAACGAACTGCTCGAGCCGAGCGTGAAGGCGATGATGCAAGAGATGCGCACCGACTACGGCGAAGGCAAGAAGGGCTACGGACTCGGGATCAACGTGGCTCGGTACGGCGGGGACCGGGTGCTCTACCACGGCGGTGGCCAGGTCGGAGCATCAGCCTATCTGCTGTGCAGCCCTGACACCGGTCACGCGGTGGCGATCGTGACGAACACCGAAGGCATCGATCTCTCGGAGCTCGCGTTTCCGACGCTGCAGCTGCTCAACAATCAAAGCCCGTGAATGTTCGCCAGAGTCGGACTCGACCGAGCGCGATCCGGTCTCGACGCACTGAACGATCAGGTCCGGTCGCCTTCATGGTCGTCGCCTTCGCGAGCCTCGGCCGGAGGCGCGCCGAGCATCCAGCACGCACCCGATCACGAGACCGGTCACCATCCCCCAAATCAGCCCTGCACCGACGTCGCCGAACGCCGCCCCGAAGGCGACACCGAAGGCCACTCCCAGGGCCAGGCCTTGCCCGGCCATGGAGGCCTTCCCTTGCGGGGGCTGATCCTGCGGCTTGGATTCACGGCCCATGGGTGCGGCCTCGCGGCGACCATCGCCAGCGTCGACTCTAGACCCTCTGCAGTGAGCACGGTGTGGCGCGAGCGCGACATGGCGCCCGTCGGAGCGCGGGCCTCGAGCGCCGCCTAGCGCCGCGCCACTCGCTGGCGTGCCGCCTGCTTCCGCGTGGCCTGCTTCCTCGCCACTTTCTTCCGCGGGGCCTTCTTGCGGTCCGCCGCCTTGGGCTGCGCGGCTTTCTTGCGCGTGGCTTTCTTGCGCGTGGTCTTCTTCGCCGCGGACTTCTTCGCGGTGGTTCGCTTCTCCGTGGCCTGCTTCGGCGCCGCTTTGGCCGCCTGCTTCGCGCGCTTCTCGAGCACGGATGCGGGCAGGGCCGCCTCGTAGGACGCGACGAACCTGGCGGCCGTGATGCGCTTGATGGCCCGCCCGACCACGCCCGCCGGGATGTCGTCGAGCCGCTTCACCCGCACGCACGACTTACCCATGTCGAGCCGCTTACCGGTGGCCTTCCACTCCTTGGCGAAGAGCTCGGGGCCGTCCTTCTCGCAGTACACGCAGAAGAGGTAGATGCCGATGTGGCTCTTCTGCGAGGCGAGCGCCGCGAAGGGCAGCGGCGTGTTCGGGGTGCAGTGGTATCCGGGCGGATAGACCGAGAGCGGCAGGGCCCACGAGATCATCCCGCCGTCCATCGACTCCTTGAACTTCGGATCGATGTTCTTGCGGATCTCCGCGCGCAGGGCCTTGACGGCCGGGCGGCGGTCTTCGGGCAGCGACGCGAGGAACTGGGTGACGGTGAGGGCTTTGGTCGTCGGAGCAGGCATGGGCCCGACGATATCACGGGCCCGATCCCCCGTCCGGGACGACGACCCATGCGGTGTCCGCGTGTGTCTCCGGCTTGACCCGGCGGCCGAGGTCGGTGCGGCCGGCGAGCCGGGCCGCGAGCAGGCCCAGCGCCAGGGCGCCCACGACCAGACCGGCCCCCATCCACACCGTTCCCTGCACCAGCTCGTCACCTGCCCGCGCCACGATCAAGGTGCTCGGCACAACGCCCAGGGCCGTGCCGAGGACGAACTCCCGGGCCCGCATCGAAGTGGCGGAGAGCACCAGATTCGTCAGCAGTGCGAATCCCACGGGGATGGTCCGCATGACGATGCAGACCAGCAGGCCCTGCTCGCGGCAGGCCCGATCGATGCGCATCAGTCGGGGGCCTCCGTGCCGGTGGATCCAGTCGCGTCCGATCCAACGGCCGAGTCCGAAGGCCATCAGGCTGCCGAGCAAGGTTGCGGCGAAGGCCAGAGCGAATCCGAGGGTCCATCCGTAGGCGGCCCCGGCCAGGGCCGCCACCGCCAGCCGGGGGGCGCCCAGCATGATGCCGAGTGAACCCGCAGCGATGAAGGCGAGCGCCATGCTCGCGCCCCCCGCGCGCAGCGATCCGCTGAGCTGACGGATCGCATCCCCATCCCACAGGACTCCCGCCGCCACCACGACGCCCGCGACCAGGCTTCCGCGCAGGGCCAGGCGCCTCCAGCCGCTCGTCGTCGAGCCCTCCGCATCCCGACCCCGGCCCCGGCCCCGGCCATGAACCCGCCCCCGATCATGATCCTGATCTCGAAGCGTCATGATCCGACCCGGGCCGTCTCGGTAGCGGCAACGCTCACGGGCTTGGCCGACCGCGTGGAGACCGGCCTGTGCCGGGAACCAGGGGCCGCTTTTCCTCCACGCGGGGGCGCCCGGGAACGGGGCTCCTCGCCCCCGGAGCGCCGGGCGGAGCACACACGTCGCCTCCACCAGAGCATGGCCGCGCAATCGAACACACCACGCATCAGCCGATTGCCGACGCCGTACTTGGTCTGCCCGGAGAGCCTCGCCCGGTGGTTCACGGGCACCTCACCCACCCTCCAGCCGGCGATGATCAACAACGTCGGCAGGAAGCGGTGCATGCCGTTGAACACGGGCACCTCCTTGAGGACCTCGGCCCGGAGCACGCGCATGGCGCAGCCCGAGTCACGCAACGTGTCCCCGGTGAAGCATCGGCGGTAGGCGTTCCCCACCCGGGAGGACGCCCGGCGCACCCACGAGTCCGCGCGCCGCGCGCGCACACCGCAGACGACGTCGTGGGTCTGCAGGGCGGCGAGCATCCCGGGGATGTCCGCGGGGTCGTTCTGGCCGTCGCCATCCAGCGTCACCACGATGGCGCCGCGCGCGGCGTCGAAACCGGTCGCCAGGGCCGCGCTCTGCCCGCTGCGTCGCGCATGGCGGAGCACGCGCAGCCTCGGACACCGCGGCAGGATCCGGCGCAGCACCGGCAGGGTGCCGTCGGTGCTCGCATCGTTGACGACGATGATCTCCGACGCGAGCGGCAGCAGTCCCGCGAGGACGCCCTCGATTTCCTTCACCAGTGACGTGACGTTGCCTTCCTCGTTGAAGACGGGCACGACCACGCTCAGGTCCACGCGGTGCCGGTCACTCATGATTCGCCCGCCCGGGCAGGAACGGATCGGTGGCGAGCGAGCCCACGGCATCGGCATCGCCCGCGACGCGGGCCACCCAGTCCTCGTCTTCGTCGCCCCAGTCGGCGATGACCTCGTAGCGTTCGCGCACGGACGCCCAGCGGGCGGCGTCGAAGTCTCCCCGCCGGTCGGCAATACCGGTCTTGAAGCTGCGCTCCCACACATCCACGCTCCCGTGACGCGCCAGCAGCAGTCCCGCCCAGAGCGCCACGCAACACAACGCGAAGGGCTTGAGCTGCCCCTTGGCGGCCGTGACCACGAGGGCCCCGGCGAGCACGACTCCCACGAGGGCGATGGCCACCGAACCCGTCACGCTCCCGCCCAGGACGGCCCGCTGCCAGAAGACGAGTGCGCCGGTCAGCAGCAGCGCCAGGGGGACCAGCACGGCCGCGCTGTAGGCAGCGACGCGACTCACGACGCGGGGCCTCGAGGTCCGCAGCGCCGTGACGGCATCGACCGTGAGCACGGCCAGCCAGGGGAGCAGCGGCAGCAAGTAGTGTGAGCGTTTCTGCGGCAACAGGCACAAGGCGATCAGCAGCGAGACGACGATCGTCGCCGCCAAACGCAGCGACGGTGAATCGGCCCAACCGCGAGTGGCGATGCCCCTCCAGACGATCACGGGCAGCAGCAGCGTGAAGGGGAAGGCGCTCTTGACCAGGTACCTCAGCTGTCCGTACCAGGGATCGTAGTGCGACGAGGCGCCGAGCGCCGGTGGCGTGCCCGCATCGACACCGATGGGCCGCATGAGAGCATTCAGGAATTGGTCCAGCGCCCCGGGTTGCGAGAGCCCGACCACCACGAACCAGGAGAGTCCGACGACCAACGCGCCGCCGATGGTCGCCAGGACGGCCGGCCGCCCCAGGCGCGAGAGCTCCCGGCGCCCGAGCAGGTGCAAGCCCGGGGGCAAGCCCACCACCAGGAGTGGCATGGTCGCCTTGGTCGCCAGGGCCAGGGCAAACACGAGGCCCCACGTCGTCAAGGCCAACCGCCCAGTCCGGTGGATCATCCGCTCGGCCAGGGCCAGGGTGATGAAGCACAGCAGCGCCAGCAACATCTCGGCGGTGCCCGTGCGGGCCTCGCTCTGCATCGCCCATAAGCACCCGAGGACAAGTCCCACCCAAGGGGCGTGCGCCGGACCGAGCACCCGCATGCTCCACACCATCACCGCGATCACCAGCAGCACGGCGCTGGCCCAGGGAATCACGCGCAGGGTCCTCGTGCCGCGGCTCGCGCCGAGCGTGTTGGCACCGGCCACCGCCCAGTACATCAGCGGCGGCTTGTTGAGTCGCAGCTCGCCCTGGTAGCGCGGGATGATCCAGTCACCGCTCGCCTGCATGGTCCGGGCGACCTGATGCACCCGGAGCTCGGCACGGGTCGAGATCGGTGCCGCCCCCAGGTGAAATCCGCTCACTCCGGCGAACGTCAGCGCGACGATGAGCGCCAAGAACAACGCCCGAGCCGGCGTCGCCGCGGTCCTGGAGTCGGATACGAGTGTCGGTCCCATTCGCTCCCCTGAGGAGCGCCATGGTGCCCGCGGGCTTCGCCGACGACCGTTACGACCAGATGAACACTCCGTCATCCGCGCGACGGATGCCGGCTCACGACCTCAGGGAGCCGGCCTCAGGGAATCGTCGCGGCGGCTCTCAGCTCATCGGGCAGGGGCCCGCCCAGGGCGCGCTCGAGATCGACCCGGGCCAACGCGGCCAGCAGGCGGGCCTCGACCAGGGTCGCCCGTGCGGTGATCGCCGCCGTCTCGGCTTGCAGCAGCGTGAGCAGGTTCGTGTCCCCCCCGTCGTAGGCCTTGCGGGCCAGGGCCATGACACGCTCCGCCTGGGGCAGGACCTCGTCCTCCACGAAGCGCGCGGTCGCGACAGCCAGCTGCCGTTGGTCGGCGGCGGCGCGCACCTGCTGTCCGGCCTCGGCCACCATGGCTTCCCCCAGGCGGCGGAGCTGCTCCAGCTCGAACTCGGCCCGGCTGATCTGGGCCTCGTTCCCGTCGAAGACGGGCAGCTCGAGATCGAGCTCCGGGCCGAGTACCGACGTGTCTTCCCCTTCGGGGCGCTCGTAGCCCAGGCCCAACGTGACCTCCGGGAGGGCCTCGCCGCGCGCGACGGCCACGCGCTCCTCGGCCGCCCGGATGGCCGCGTCCGCCGTGCGCAGGTCGAGCCGGTTCGACAGCGCGTAGCCGACCAGCGTCTCGCGATCGACCAGGTCCGCTCCGGCTGCGGGCAGCGCGTCGATGAGCGGCACCTCGATCAGGTCAACGGTGAGCGACAGCAGGCCGGCGAGTCGCCGCGCGCTGCCCACTTCCGCACGACGGGTGCGCCGGACCTCGAGGTCGGCCCCCAGGGCCAGTGTGCGCGCCAGACTGGCGTCGGTGGCGGTGGCCACGCCGCGATCGACCCGCTCGGCGACGGCCTCGGCGGAGCGCCGGGCGAGGTCGGCACCGGCCTCGGCGGCCACCCGCAAGCGCCGTGACGCCACGCCCTCGAAGTACGCCGTCTGGGTGTCGACCACCAGCTCTCCGGCCTGCCGCCCGAGGGCGAGCAGTTGCTGCTCCATGCCCGCCGCCGCCGCCCGTCGCCGGGCGGGGATGCGCAGCAGGTCCATGGCGTTCTGGGCGAGCCCGCCGGTGATGCGACTGCTCCCGCTCCCCGACGGGAACAGCAGACCGAGGCCCAGGGTGGGGTTCTCGAGCAGGCCCGCCTGGACGAAGTCGGCGCGCGCGATGCCGAGGCCCATGAACCCCGCCTGCAGCCGCCGGCTGTTGAGCAACGCCAGGCGCAAGGCTTCGTCGAGGGACAGGCCGTCGCGCAGGAACGCCTCGATGGCATCCGGACTCAGCGGCGGCTGCTCGGGGTCGTAGACCTCTGTCGCGCCGGTCGTCTCGGCGATGAGCTCCCGGGCCCCGGCATAGTCGGGCTGCAACTCCTCGCCCGCACAGCTCGTGAGCAGGAGCGCCGCCGCCACCACGCCGGCAACCGACCACAGGCCAGCGATCGCTCGCATCACAGGGGAATTCCTCGCCGCAGCATGGCTCTTCATCGCAGCACTCCTTCCGCCGACGCTTCCGGGCTGGGCTCGTGGGGCGCGACGGGCCGCCCGAAGCGCTTCAGCAGCGTGGGCACCACCGCCATATTCAGCACGGTGGCCGAGAACATCCCGCAGATGATCACGACGGCCATCGGGCTCAGGATCTCGTTGCCCGGCTGGTCGCCGCGCAGCGCGAGGGGCACCAGCGCGAACCCCGTGGCCAAGGCCGTCATCACGATGGGCGCCAGCCGCTCCATGGTCCCGCGGCGGATGGCCTCGCCGAAGTCGGCCACCCCCTCGAAGCGCTGCAGGTGGCGGATGTGGGAGACCAGCATCACGCCATTGCGCGTGGCCACGCCGAACACGGTGATCAGGCCGATGATCGACGCCACCGAGAAGGCGCCGCCGGTAAGCGCCACGCCCACCACGCCGCCCATCAAGGCCAGCGGCAGGTTCAACATGATCAAGGTCGTGTCGCGCATCGACCGGAACACCGAGTAGAGCAGTCCGACGATGCCCAGCACGATGCCGAGGCTGAGCCAGCCGAGACGTCGGGCGGTGGACTCGGCGCTCTCGAACTGGCCGCCGTACTCGACCCAGTAGCCGGACGGCAGCTCCACCTCGGCCTCGATGGCCGCGCGCATGTCGTCGACGACGCTGCCCACGTCCCGCCCGGCCACGTTGGACATGACCACGAACTTGCGCTGCACGTTCTCACGGCTGATGAAGTTGGGCGAGCGGTCCTCGCGGATCATGGCCAGGGCGCTCAGCGGCACCTTGCCCCCGCTGGGCGTGTCGACCCACGTGCCGGCCACCGCCTCGGGGGTCGCCCGTTCGATGGCGTCCATCCTCACCAACAGGTCGAAGGCGTTGACACCCTCGAGCACCTGACCGCTGACATGCCCCATGGTCGCCAGCTCGAGGGCCGAGGCCACCTGCGACACGGTCAGCCCGTGCCGGGCGATGGCGGTGCGGTCGAACGCGATGCGCAGGGTCGGCACGAGGGTCTGCTGCTCGGCGGAGACGTCCACGGCGCCCGGCACATCGTGCAGGACCTCCTGGATCGCGCCGCCCAGCTCGCGCAAAGTGGCCAGGTCGTCGCCGAAGATCTTGATGGCGATGCTCGCCCGCGTGCCCGACAGGTGGTGGTCGATGCGGTGACTGATGGGCTGGCCGAAGCTGGCCTGGATGCCGGGCACCGCCGCCACCTCCGCCCGCAAGGCCGCGAGCAGTTCGGCACGCGTCCGCACCGGCAGGCCGAAGCGCGCCGGCGCCTGCATGTCGAGGGTCAGGTCGATCTCGCTGGCCTCCACCCCCTGGACGTGTTCGTCGCCCTGCGCGCGCCCGGTGCGCCGACCGATGGCCACGATCTCGGGGTGCTCCATGAGCGCCCGCTGCACCACGCCGGCCAGGCGATCGCTCTCCTCGAGCGACGAGCCCGGCAGCGTCACCATGCCCACCACCAGGGCGCCCTCGTTGAACTCGGGCAGGAAGTTCCGCCCCATCGAGGCCGCCGCCAGCACACTGACCACGAACAACACGGCCGCCGGAACGACGAGACGCCAGGGATGGGCCAGGGCGGCGCCGAGCAGCGGAGCGAACCCACGCTTGAGGGCCGACACCAGCCGCGCCTCGCCCTGCTTGCCCTCCGAAGCGAGGCTGCGCGGCAGCATCCAGGCGCACATCACCGGCGTCACGGTCACCGCCGTGAGCAGCGAAGCCCCGAGGGCCACCATGAAGGCCACGCCCAGGGGCTTCAGCAGCCGGCCCTCCACCCCGTCGAGGGCGAACAGCGGCGTGAACACCAGCAGGATGATGAAGGTGGCCAGGACGATGGAGGGTCGCACCTCCACCGAGGCGTCGTAGACCACCCGCAACACCGGACGTCGTTCCCCGGGACCACGAGCGAAGTTCTCCCGCATGCGCCGGGCCACGTTCTCCACGTCGATGATGGCGTCGTCCACGAGCGCGCCGATGGCGATGGCCATGCCGCCCAGGGTCATGGTGTTGATGCCGCCCCCCATGGCATCGAGCACCAGCACTGCCACCAGCAAGGACAGCGGCAGCACCGACAACGTGATCAGGCTGGCCCGAGCGCTGGCCAGAAAGACCACGATGACCAGCACCACCATGATCGCCCCCTCGAGCAGCGCGTTCATGGTGTTCGCGATGGAGCGCTGCACGAAGGGGGCCTGACGGAAGAGGTCGCGGTTGATCAGCATGCCCTCGGGCAGGCCCCGCTGGATGTCGTCGAGGGCCACGTCCAGGCGCCCGGTCAGCTCGAGCGTGTTGGCCGAGGGTTGCCGCTGCACGGCGAAGACCACCGCGGGCTCGGTGACGGGCTCGCCGTCCGCGCTGCGACGCGACGCCGAGGCGGTCCCGCGCTTGAGCGCCGCCCCGATCTGCACGACGCCCAGATCCGAGACGAGCACGGGCACGCCGTCGCGCAAGGCCACCACCGTCGCGCCGATGTCGTCGGTGGACGCGACCCGGCCGATGCCCTCGACGATGGTCTCGGTGGCGCCGGTGATGAGCACGCCGCCGGCGACGTTCTGGTTCGTGCCTTCGAGCGCCCGCAGGACCTGGCTCGCGGTCACGTCCCGCGCGCGCAGGAGCCGCGGCGCGAGCACGACCTGGTACTGCTTGATGTCGCCGCCGATCGGGGTGACCTGCGAGACGCCCGGCACCGCCAGCAGCCGTCGACGCACCGACGTGGAGGCGATGGTGCCCAGCTCCAGCGGGCTGTGTCGGTCCGACGTGAGCGACAGGAACAGGATCTCGCCCATGATCGACGAGATGGGCGCCATGATCGGCGGATCGGTCTGGTCCGGCAGGCTGCCCGTCACCGAGGCCAGCCGCTCGGTCACCGTCTGCCGCGCGCGGTAGATGTCGGTGCCCCACTCGAACTCGATCCAGACGGCCGACACGCCCACCGCCGAGCTCGAGCGCACCCGGCGCACGCCGGTCGCGCCGTTCATGGAGGCCTCGATGGGGAAGGTGACCTGGGTCTCCATCTCGATCGGCGACAGCCCGTGCCCCTCGACGAGCACGGTGACCGTCGGCGCCGAGAGGTCCGGGAAGACGTCGACGGGCATGCGCGCGGCCACATAGACGCCGTAGGCCGTGAGCGACAGGGCCAGCCCCAGGACGGTGCCCCGATTGCCGAGGGCCCAGCGGATGAGCAGGTTGATCATGCTGCGCGCCTCAATGCTGGTGCTGGTGGCCGAAGGACGCCGGGGTCATCGCCGCCATGCGGACGGTCTCGGCACCGCGGGTGGCGACCCGCTCGCCGGCGGCCACCCCCGAGCGGATCTCCACGTGGTCGCCGTCCCGCAGTCCGAGCACCAGCTCCCGGCGCTCGAACAACTCACCGTCGTGCATGACGTAGGCGAATGGCAATCCGCCTTCCCACACGATGGCCGTGCCGGGGATGACCACGTCGGCCTCCACCGTCTCCACGGCGATCTCGAGCTCGGCCAGCATGCCGGGCCTCACCACCGCCTCAGCCACCGCCAGTTCGTAACGCAGGATGGCCGTGCGTGACCCGGGGTCGACCTCCGGCGAGAGGACGGGCGCACCGCCGCTGTGCCTCCCGCCGACCGGCAGGCGCAGCCCGGGCACCGCCGGGAAGGTGGCCAGCGCGGGCGGTCGCCCGGTCACCAGCGGCAGCTCGAATTCCGAGACGCGACCCTCGATCCACACCCGCGACCCGTCGACGATGCGGAACAGCGCCTCCTCGGTCTCCACCGATTCGCCGACGACGCGCCCCTCCGCGACGAGCACGCCGGCGATGGGCGCCCGCAGCACGAAGCGCAACATGCCGTCGGGCGACACCATGGTCTGGCTGCTGCGCTGCGTGCGCTGCACCTCCAGCGCCGCCCGCGCGGCCTCCCCGGCCCCCCGGGCATTCTGCGCGAGGGCCAGGTCCCGTTCCGCCTGGTCGAGCTGCTGTTGGGTCGAGAGTCCGTCGACCCGCAGGGCCGCGATGCGCCCATGGTCGGACGTGGCGTAGCGGAGCTGCGACTCGGCCTCGGCGAGCTGCCGCTCGACCTCCAGCGCCTTCAGGTCCCATTCGAGCGCCAGCGCCCGCAACTGTGCAGCGTCCGCCGGACTCAAGGGGGGCTCGATCAGCGCCAGGTCCTGTCCGGCGGAGACCACGTCGCCGCTGCGGGGCAACGCGCCGTCCGCGGGCGGCAGCAGACGTCCCGCCACCGGCGCCGACACGGCCGCCGCTCGTCCCTCGACCGCCACCACGTCGGCCGGCACGGTCAGCCGCCGGACCACGCGCCGCGGGGCCGCCTCGGCCAGCAAGAGGCCGACCTTCCACTGTTGCTCGAGCAGGAAGCGCACCCCGTCGTCGTGATGGTGCTCGTCGTCCGCGGCGAGCGCGGCCGCCTCCTCGTGCGTGGCGTGGACCACCATCTCGCCCAGGTCGAGGGTCTCGGTGACCTCGTCACCGGTGAGTTCCAGGCGCCCCGGAAAGCGCCCGGACTCCGGCAGGCTCCCCGTGGGGACGAACACGCCGGCGCGACTCGGCGCCTCCGCGATGAGTCGATGCGGGCCCACGTGCAGCACCACCTTCCCCGCCTTCACCGGCGCACCCGTGGCGAGCAGGCTCAGGTGCACCAGGTATTCCGTCTCGGCACCGCGGACCAGGTGCGGATACTCCAGGAACAGCAGCACCCGCTCACCGAACGCAGTGATGCCCACCGGCTCGGGCCCCAGCGGCTCGCCCTCACCATGGGGATCGTCGGAGGCGACGGCCGGGACGGTCGGCGCGCACGCGACGAGCGGCAGGCAGACCACGAAGACTGACAACAGGATGCAGGACTTCACGCGCTTCCCTCTCGAGGATCGAGGGTGGTTTCGCCGGGGGCCGGTGGGCCCTGGGCGGGATCGGATCGACGGCTTGCGACCGGAGACCGGCCGGAGGGCCGGTGATCAGATCAGCAGCGCGTGGTTGGCGCGGAGGATCCGCACCGCTCCCTTGCCGGACGCGTAGCGCGGCGGGCGACGCTCATCCGAGACCGCCGGAGTGTCCGGCCCCGCGAGGGCGCCGAACGCGGCCGGATGGCCCGCGTCCCAGTCGAGGATCTGCGTGACGGCCTCGGACCGGCGCACGCTCCCCGACGACAGGATCGGCTGCGTGGGCAGGTCGAGCAGCCGGCCATGCGGGGCGTGGGAGTGCTGTTCCTCGCCGTGCGACGCATGGGCATGTTCGGCGTGGTGCGCTTCGTCGGCGTGGTGCGCGTCATGCTCGGCGGCATGCAGGGCGTCGTGATCGTCGTGATGGGTTTCGTAGTGATCGCCCAGCCCCAGGCCCGTCACCAGATGCCCCGCTTCGCCCTGCAGGTCGTGGTCGTGCCACAGCAGCCGGTTGCCTGCGAAGGCCGGACCGGCCACCACCTGGAGCATGGCCACGCAGACGAGGGCGGTGCGGCAGGCCGGGCGAAACCGGCGCACGGAGGCGCGTGTCGTCGCTGCTTTCATGTCAGATCCCACACACGGCTCTTACCACAGGCCCCGACATCGGGCAAACCGGCGCCCCGCTCATCCCAGCCCCGTGGCTTCAGCCACGGCCCGCAGCGCCGCCTGATCGAGGTGCTCGACCTCACGACCGAAGAACAACTCGGTGTGGCGCACATCGCCCTTCAACCGATAGCCGGGCCGCGCTCCTTCGCGTTGCAGACCGAGCTTCTCGAGCAGCGCCACGGACGCGGCGTTGCCCTCCAGGCAGGCTCCCTCGATGCGGTGGGCCTGGCCGCAGACCAGGGCGTAGGCGCAGAGGAAGCGACCGAGGCGGGTGCCGACGCCACGCCCCCACGCCGCGCGGCTCAGCTGGAAGCCGATCTCGAAGCCGCCCGGGCTCATCTCCACCGGGATCGCAGCGCCCTGCCCGAGGAAACGGCCCTCGAGATCCTCCACCACGAAGATCGCCAGCCCCCCGGTCTCGCCGGCGGCATGGGCCTGCTCCTGTCCGTCGACGAGGGTGCCGAAGAAGGCCTCGACCTCGCCGATGGTGAGCGGCGCGAACCACAGCCAGCGCCCCACCTCGGGGTCGTCGAACATCTCGGAGAAGGCCGGGATGTCCGCGCGGGTGGCGAACCGGTAACGCTCGGTCGCGTGAGTCCAGGTGAGCGGCATGGCCGCGAGGATACGGATCTTGACCGCGGTCAGGAATCTTCGCTCGGGCGCGCCACAGAATCGGCGCCTCCCCCCGGGCCCATGGGCCGGCACACGAGCGTGCTCACGAGCAACGTCAGGTGCCCGAAGACCTCCATGGCCTCCTCCACCGGCGACCACACCGTCAGCTTGGCGCCGGGCATGAACCCGGTCCAGCGCTTCTCGTCGAGTTGGACGGCGATGAAGTAGGCGCACATGGCGGCCGCGAGGAGGGACGTGACGACCTTGCGATCGAGATGAGGCAGCACCCACGCGCGGCGCCACCACCCGAGCAGCAGCAGGAGCAGCAGCAGGCCATGGGGACGGTGGCCGTTGACCCACTTGAGCTCGCGCGTCAGGAAGATGGCGATGAACACGGCCAACAGCAGGAAGAACGGTTCGCGGCACGCCGCATAACGCAGCAGCGCGAAGACCACCGCAGTGCCGAGCACGACAAGGGCCATGGTCTCCAGGAACGGGATGCTCAGGGTCACGTGCCCTGCGTCCAGCAGCCAGGTCATCGTCGCGAAGAACGCGACGGGAACGGCGAACGCGGCCAGCGACAGTCGCTGCCAGAGCCACCGGACTCTCGCCGGCAGGCCCTGCATCAGGCCGGCTCCCCAAACCAACCCAGCGACTCCAGCTCGTCCGCGTCATCGGTGCGTCGCTGGATCAACACCCGCGCGTGCTCGTGGAAGGTCACCAACAAGGCGCCCGGCTCGGCGTGCCGCGCGAACAGGCGGTCGTACATCCGGTCTTCGCCGGGCCAGGGGTAGGCGAAGACCACGTCGCACTCCGCCGGCGTGAGGCCCAGGTCGGCGTAGACGTCGTGAGACGACTCGCCGTAGGTCTCACCGCTCGTGCCCATCAGGTCCTCATCACCCGGAAGCACGAAGGAGCCGTGCGCGAACACCGCTTCGCAACCCATCTCGGCCACGAGCTCCCGGGCCCCCTCCACCAACACCTGCTGGATCTCGATCCCGTGCGCCTCGTAGGAGAGCGCGGCGGCCACGGCGCAGACGGCGCCCAGTCCGCTGCCCCATTCACAGAACACGGGCCCGCGGGCCAGCCCCCGTTCGAGGACCGACCGCAGCGCCACGTGAACGGCGCTGAGCTCGCTCGCCACGAAGCCCCGCCGGTCGTGCTCCGAAAGGGCGTCGCGCCGCTCCCGTGAGGCCGCATCGATGCGCGCCACGAGCGCGGCGGCCAGGGCGGTGTCGGCGTCACCGTGCCATGCTTCGGTCAAGCGGAGTCTCGTCGGCTCGCCAGGAGCCCGGGTGGCTGTCATCGCCGACCCTACCGTCTGGTGACCCGACACGCGCGTGCGGGTTCCCAGCGACCGTCAGGCCTGGACGGAGGCACGGCGGGCCGCGGGCTCGGGCCGGCGACGGAAGCGGCGCCACAGGACTCTCGCGATCAAGACCGAACCCAGCAGGAGCATGAGCTTTGAGCCAACGCCGCTGAACAGGCCGAAGTCGAATCGCGCCGACAGGAACTCGATCAGAGGTCTCGTCCGGGGCACCCGAACGGCCTCAACCCGGACGCCCTCGGCGGTGACGTCGATGGCCGCGTAATGGAAGGTCTCGCCCTGGCGGACCGATTCACCACCGCCTCCGCTGATGACATGGGACACGCCGAAGCGTTCGTAGAGGGCGAAGGCGTGGATGTGCCCCGCCAGGAAGAGGGTCACCCCGTGATCCGCCAGGATCTGCTCCACGGCTTCGCCGTCGGAGGCCGGCTCCATGGCGTGGTCGCGGTACGGACTCGGGTCCACCGGCGGCACGTGTGTGAACACGAACAGGTGGCGGCTGTGCTCCTTGGCCGCCGTGAGGTCGGCGTCGAGCCAGGCGCGCTGGGCCGCGTCGACCGTCCCGGTCGACGTGTCGAGCGACACGAAGTGGTCGGGTCCGAAGTCGAAGGAATACGGACCCACGGGCCCGATCCGCTCAAGATAAGCATCCCGCTGGTCCTTCGATTCGACGTCATGATTGCCGGCCGTGGCCACGAAGGGCACCGGCACCGTCGCCAGGTTCTTGCGAAACAGGTGATAGGACTCGGCGCCCTTGTAGGAGAGGTCTCCCAGGACGAGACCGAAGTCCGCCGAGTCCTCCCGCATGCGCTCGAGGACGTTGAGGAAGGCCGGCTTGCCCGCACCCGAATCGCCGAACGCGAAGAATCTGTACTCGGGACCCGGGTCCGGGGCCCGTTCCATCGCGGCCAGGGACTCCTCCACCAACGACGGCCCCTGGCTCGACACGGCCCAGATGTACGCGTAGCGACCGAACATCACGATCAGCGCGATCAGGATGACCCGTTCGAGTTTGCGCCCCTTGCCCGAGAGGCTCATCGGCGACGCCCTCGTCCCCACAGCACGACGGCGACAGGAAGGGCTGACAGACGCATGGCATTCCGGTGCAGGCGATCGGGAGGGGGCGAAGCGATCGGGCGGAAGCAGCGCGATCACCATCGGGCGGAGGCGGAAAGGATGCCATATCGCCGCGGCCCCAGGATGATGAGCCGATGACGATGCCGTCACATGCCACAGCACGTCCGGCCACGGCGGGAGCGAGACGCAGCGCGACGGGACCGCCCCCCACTCGGGCCGCTGCCTACTGTGTCACGCCCTTCATTGCATTCGAGATCGAAATGCCGAAGGGCGCGGTCGGATCCACGACTCCGTACTGCACCCAGATCTCGATGCCCGCGGGCACGCCTGTGGGGAAAACGAAGGGCAACGGGATCTCTCCCGACGGCGACGAGGTGAGCGGCACCAGGGTGAAGAACGGGAAGGCCACGAGGATGCCCCCGTAGAAGGGCACCGGGGTCGAGGAGGTCGCCTGGAACTGAGCACAGAAGGCGCCCGGGGGCACGTTCGACAGGTCGAGGTGGCCTGACGTGCCGCCGACGAGCAGGCCCGTCCCGTCGAGCGTCGGATCGCCCAGGGCGCCGGCCGTGGCCCCGCCCAGGTCCTGCCACCCGCTCATCTCGATGGCGTAGGCGGCGCCGGCGCCGGAGGCCGTCTCGTCCGGCGTGCTGTTCACGCCGTTCGAATCGCTGTCCTCCCCCGGTGCGCCGATCAGGGCCAGGTCCCGGTCGAGGTCCACCCGCTGCCCGAAGTCGTCGAAGCTGCTGCTGGGGGTCGCCTTGAGGTAGGCGTGCTGGGTCCACGTCGTTCCGTTGCGCGTGAATACGTAGGCCGCGCCCGAGGTCGGCAGGGTGTTGTCCGACGCATCGCCGCCGTGACCCGATGCGGCCGAGTCCTCACCGGGTGCGCCGACCACGATGGTGTTCTCCCCGATCGACACGCCGAAGCCGAACTCGTCCCACTCCTCGGCATTCGACGCTTTCAGGTAGGCCTGTTGCGACCAGATCGAGCCGCTGCGGGTGAAGACGTAGGCGGCACCGGAGCGCGTGGCGCTCTCGTCGCCCTGATCGCCATTGATGCCCGTGGCGGCACTGTCCTCGAGATGGGCGCCGGCCACCAGGGTGTCGCCGGAGATGTCGCAGCGCCATCCGAAGGAGTCCTCGGCGTCGGTGTTCGAGGCCTTGACGTAGGCCTCCTGGCTCCACGCTGTGCCGCTGCGCGTGAACACGTAGACCGCACCGGAGTCCGTCTGGCTGTTGTCGCTGCCATCACCGTCGATGCCCGTCGCCCCGCTGTCCTCGCTGAGGGCGCCGACCAGGACCGTATCGCCGTCGATCTTCACGGCACTGCCGAACTGGTCCTCGAAGCCCGTGTTGGAGGCCTTGAGATAGGCCTCTTGGGTCCACGTCGCCCCGCTGCGGGTGAACACGTACGCGGCACCGGAGTTCGTGTTGCCGTTGCTGGACTGGTCACCGTTCACGCCGGTGGCGACGCTGTCCTCCCCGATCGATCCCACCACCAGGGTGTCGCCGGAGAGGGCCACCGTGGTGCCAAACTGGTCGGACTGCCCCGAATTGGATGCCTTCACGTAGGCCTGTTGCGACCAATTCCCGGCGCCGTCACGGACGAAGACGTACACCGCCCCGGACCCCGCCATGCTGTTGTCCGAAGCGTCACCGTTGACGCCTGTGGCATTGCTGGCCTCGAAGGGCGCCCCCACCGCGATGGTATCGCCGTCGACGGCCACCGAGACGCTGAAGAGATCGAACACGTCGGTGTTCGAGGCCTTGAGGTAGGCGTCGAGGGTCCAGGTCGCGCCGTTGCGGACGTACACGTAGGCCGCGCCTGCGAAGTCCGCGTCGTTGTTCTCCACCGGGTCGACGCCGGTCCCGCTGCCCGCCTCGCGGGGCGCACCGACCACCACCGTGTCCCCCGACACGGCGAGCGCATTGCCGAAGCGGTCGCTCTGATCTGAGTTGAAGGCCTTGAGATAGGCCTGCTGCTGGATGCCCTGGGCGGCGCCGGACGCCGCGAGTGAGACCAGGACCAGAACGGCGCATGCAACACGAGCCATCGGTGCGCTCCATCACCTGGGGAGAAGCCAAGTCCGCCCCGGGGCCCGATTCGGACGAGCCGCCGGCGCGGACTCCAGCCTAAGGGCGCGGCCGGCATGCAGCCACCGATTCCCCCTGCCGGCCCCCCGAGGGGCGCTTCAGTTCGGCATGCCGCTCGGCGCCGGCAAGCTGCAGCCGAACTTGTCGAGGATCTTCGAACTCCCCACGGCCACGGCGTCCTCCAGCGAGAGGCGCGGCAACCAGACGGCCGAGTCGACGCTGAGATCGCTGCCCTTCAGGTTCAGGCCCAGGATCGACCGCAGCATGTTCTCGCGCGTCTTGAGCACCTTGACGTCGGCCTCCGCCGCATTGCGATCGATGATCGTGCGCGACGCGTAGGCGGCCGCCCACTCGGGCGACACCGGCAGCGTCACGTCGGCGACCACGCAGTCCTCGGCCTCGTCCATCAGGTCCGACTCGTCCTCGATCTCGTCGGCGTCCATCTTGGTGTCGAACTCGAGGTAGTCGGCCACCACGTTCCCGCCGAACAGCGTCTCGTTCATGATCACGCCCTTGCTGCGCTTGGCGTTGTCGATGCCGTAGTAGTCGCTGCACATGAGCACGTTGCCGCGCCCCTCGACCACGGTGCTCGACTCGAGCTTGAGCGCGGCGCCGCCGAAGGTCGCGAACGGATCGTGCTTCTCGCTGAACAACGAGGTGTTGTGGTTGAACAGGAACTTCGGCGTGGCGTCGCCCTCACCCGCCCACGAGGTCTTGAGCGAGAAGCCGTCACCGGTGTTGTTGATGGCCAGGTTGTTCTCGACCACCATCGTGGAGCCCTGGTGACCCCAGAGCATGAACGCGCCGCCCGTGGGGGCCGTGTTCATGACGATGCAGTTGCGCACCTCGACGTTCCCCAGCTTCCATGGTGCGACCGACAGGCCGCCGCTCTCGGGAGTGGGCATGTCACCCGTCTTCGGGTTGGCCATGCGGATGATCTTGAGCTCGCCGCCAGCTGCGTAGCGGTTGCGGTCGCCGTTGTCGATGATCAGGCCGTCGACCACGATCTTGTGCGCCGCGTTCTTGCGCCACTTCGACAGGTCGATGGAGAGCCGATGGCCGGTGTCGAAGTTGTCGGACCGGTTGTTGCCGCTCAGGATCGTCTTGTGGGCACCCCACGGGTCCCGCACCGTGAAGTCCTGATTGAATCCACCGTAGATCTCGACGGGCACGGTGATCTGATCGGAACCGCTCTCGCCCCGCCCGAGGTACACGCCCTCGGCGATGAAGATGCGATCGCCGTCCTCGAGCTTGGAGGCGATGTTGCCCATGTCCTTGGCGGGCTTTTCGATGGTGCCCGACTTGCCCTTGCCCCGCTCGATGGAGACGTACCAGTCGCGGGCCGTGGCTTCGCCCGCCGTGAGCAGCAGGGACAGGCACAGCGAAATCTTCAGGGTCAGGCGTGGCATGGGGCTCTCCGGGCGGACGGGTTGCAGGGGGAAGGGAGTCGCAGTCGGGCGGCCAGGGTGGCAAGGGGCCCGCACCTGGGGAGGCGAGATCGGCAGCCCCGACCCGCCAGATTCTCTCAGGGATTCTCCTCAGAGTGTGTTCGCATTCGCATCTCCTCGTCCGCCAAGCGGTCGGCCTTCCGTTGACGCTGGAATTGTGTGTCGCCGGGACGTTGTTCGTCGTCGGGACGGGGCACCGGGCTCGAAGACCAGATCGAAGGGGGATCGAACGCATGCCAATTCGCCAGCCGAAGTCTTGCCCTGCCACGACTCACGGGGCTCGCCTTCCCACCGCCCTCCTGTGCCTCCTGGCCTTGGCGAGTCCGGCTCTCGCAGCCCCCCAGGACAGCGATCCTCACCAGATGACGTCCTACGGGATCGTGCTCGAGACCGAGCCCGGGAGCGTCGAGCGGGAGGTCGTGACGTACCAGCGACCGGACGGGTCCACCGGGCGCATCCACCTCTTGCGGCCGCGCTCGAGCGCCCGCAACCGGGCCGCGCTCCCGGTGGTGGTCATGGCCGCCGCCACGCGCCAGGGATCGGTGACCGAACGCCCCCAATACGTGACCTGGGCCCGTGCGCTCGGTGAGGCCGGCATCGCCACGGCCCTCTTCGAGAGTTCCTGGGGCACCCACGAGGCGGAGATCGGCCACGTCTTCTCGGCTCTCGCCGCCAAGGGGCCGGACTGGGGTCTGCGCCCCGACGCCATCGGCGCCTTCGCCGCCTCCGGCAACGTGATGGGCTTCTATGACGAGATCGCGGACCCCCACAGCAAGGTGCGCTGCGCGGCCCTGTACTACGGCGCCCCCGAGACGGCCACGCCCCCCACCGGCATGTCGATGTTGCTCGTGAGCGCCGGGCGGGACGCCCCCGGCCTCAACGCGCGCATCGGCGACTTCGCCCGCCACAGCATGGACGCCGGCGACGATGTGGAGTGGATCCACTACGCGGACGGTCACCACGCCTTCGACATCCTGGACGACACCGATCGCTCCCGGGCGATCATCGCCCGGACGGTGGACTTCTTCGTCGCCGAACTGACCGAGACGACCCTGGCTTCACCAGGGGCCAACCGGCTCCGCAAGGCCCTGTCCCACTACGCTTATCAGGAGTGGGAGTCTGCCGCCGACGCCTACCGGGCGCACCTGCAGGACGAACCGGAGGACTTGTTGGCCTGGCATCGCCTCGGCCGCTCGGAGATGGAGGTCGGCCGCTTCGCAGCGTCCGCCGTCGCCCTCACCCAGGCCGCCGCGGGCGGACATCAACCGCAGACGACATACTACGACGCAGCCTGCATGGCCGCCCTGGCCGGCGACCCGGCGCAGGCCATCGGGTTGCTCGAGTCCGCCATGAGAGCCGGCTACGACGACCGCGACCACATGCGGCGCGACCCCGACCTGGTCAGCCTCGCGGAAGAGCCCGGATTCAAACGGCTCCTGGAGGAACGCGCCCGCTGATCCGCAGGCGCCGGCTGCTCGACCTCCCTCTCCGGCCTCCTCGGGATTCCTGAATCCGAGCACTTCGGACGAGCGAATCCCGTGGTGACGGCTTCGTCGGGCGACCCCGCGCGCCGAACTGGCCTGAACCCCGGCGGGTCCCATGCGCACATTCCACTTCCAGCGCGAGATCACCGTGGCCCGAACCCTCGACGACGTCTTCGCCTTCTTCTCGGACCCGCACAACCTCGAGGCCCTCACGCCGCCCTGGCTGCACTTCCGCATCGAGTCGCTGTCGACCCCGACGGTGGGCGTGGGCACCGAGATCCACTACGCGCTGAAGCTGCGCGGCATCCCCATCCGCTGGACGAGCCGTATCCCCGTGTGGGAACCGCCGCGGCGCTTCGTCGACGAGCAGATCCGCGGGCCCTATCGCCTGTGGCGCCACCTGCACACCTTCGAAGCCCGTGGCGAGGGCACCCTCGTCCGTGACCAGGTGGAGTACGCACCCCTCGGCGGATGGCTCGCCGACCGCCTCATCGTGCGCCGCGATCTCGAGCGCATCTTCGATTATCGGCAGGCCCGCCTGACCGACCTCCTCGACACGCGCACGGCTTCGGCAATGGCCTGAATCCGCAGCCCGTCCTCCGGCGAAAGGTGAGGTGAAGAGCACATTCATCTCCCCTTCGATCGCTGGAGAACACCATGTTCGCCTCACTCGCTGCCGCCGGACTCCTGAGCGTCTCGCTCGCCGCGGCCCCCTTGAACGAGTCCAATCAGGACATCGTCGACACGGCCGTGGCCGCCGGCAGCTTCAACACCCTGGCCGCCGCCCTCACCGAGGCCGGCCTCATCGACGCGCTCAAGGGCGACGGCCCCTTCACCGTCTTCGCGCCCACCGACGCCGCCTTCGCCGCCCTGCCCGCGGGCACCGTCGAGACCCTGCTGCTCCCGGAGAACCGGGCGCGCCTCACCGCGATCCTGACCTACCACGTCGTCCCCGGCCGCGTCGGCTCCCGGAAGGTCGTCGACCTCACGGGTGCCCTCACGCTCAACGGCCAGCGCCTCGGCATCACCGTCGACCATGGCACCGTGCGCATCGACGACGCCACCGTCCAGACGGTCGACATCGACTGCACCAACGGCGTGATCCACGTCATCGACAAGGTGCTGCTGCCCTCGGCCGACAACCTGGTCGAGACGGCCGTGAAGGCCGGGAGATTCGGCACCCTGGTCGCCGCGGTGAAAGCCGCCGGCCTGGTCGAGACCCTCGTCGGTGAGGGTCCCTTCACGGTGCTCGCCCCCACGGATGCGGCCTTCGCGGCCCTCCCCGCCGGGACAGTCGAGTCGCTGCTCCTGCCCCGCAACCGCGACAAGCTCACGCGCATCCTCACCTATCACGTGATCCCGGGCCGGGTCTATGCCGCGGACGCCCTCGCGACGCTGGAGTTCACCACCGTCGAGTCGAGCCCCGTGCGCTTCGCCACGCTCGGAGAGCGCGTGATGGTCGGGACCGCCGGTGTCGTCGCCACGGACATCGACGCCACCAACGGTGTCATCCACGTCATCGACGCGGTGATCATGCCGCCCAAGGGCGATGACATGGCGCGGGCCGTCAACGCGCTCATCGACGAGGCCATCACGCTCGGCGCGCCGATGTTCAACAACGGCCAGCCGGCAGCCTGCGCCGCCGTCTACGCCATCGCCGCACAAGGCCTGATGACCCTGCCCGGTGACGGACTGCCGGCTGCGGCGAACGAGCGCATGCGCCGCGCCCTCACCGAGGCCGACGCCGAGCACGACCATAGGCAGCGTGCCTGGATCCTGCGGGGCGCTCTCGACGACGTGCGCGCGATGCCTCTGGCCACCATGATGATGCCGCTGCCGGCACCGCGCATGGAGACATCGTCCTCGAAGACCTCGTCCTGCTCGCAGGAGACGAAGTCATCCTGCGCGGCGAGCGATTCCCACTCGCTCTAGTCTTCCGCCCCACACCGTCACGTCTCTCACCGGGTCGCATCGCTCACGCGGTGCGGCCCGGTCGACGTGACGGCCGGACGGTCAGGCGGTCCGCGCCATCGGGCGGCCGCCGCGGCGCGCGTTGCCGCCCTTGCCGCCTGCCTGGCCTCCGACCTTGCGGCTCTTGCCCTGCTTGCGGCCGGCCCCCTGGCCGCGGTTGCCACCGCCACCACGAGATTGGCCACCGCCGCCCTTGCCGGCGCCTCCGCCCCGGTTGCCTCCCACGCCACGCCGGCCCCGGGCGGCTGCGCCGCCCGACTTCTTCTTCGGCGGCGGCGGCGCATCGCGGGAGAACGGCGTCTTCGAACGGAAGGCGTGCTCCTCCACGACGGGCACGACCTGACGGGTGAGCTTCTCGATGTCGAGCAGGAAGGCCCGCTCTTCGGTGTCGCAGAAGGAGATGGCCTTGCCGTCCCGACCGGCCCGGGCCGTGCGACCGATGCGGTGCACGTAGCTGTCGGGTTCGTTGGGCAGGTCGAAGTTGATCACGTGGGTGATTTCACGCACGTCGATGCCACGCGCGGCGATGTCGGTCGCCACCAGCACGCGCACCTTACCCGAGCGGAAGCCCTCAAGCGCGCGGGTGCGCTGACCCTGGGACTTGTTGCCATGGATCGCCTCGGCCTTCTCGTGCACCTGGCGCAGGTGCTTCACCACCCGATCGGCGCCGTGCTTGGTGCGGGTGAAGACGAGCACGCGGAAGATCGACTGGTCCTTCAGCACCTCGACGAGCAGCTTGCGTTTGTTGGCCTTGTCCACCAGCATCACGCTCTGGGCGATGCTCTCGACCGTGGTCGCCGGCGGCGTCACCTCGACGCGCACCGGATCCTTCAGGATCGTCTTGGTGAGCCGGGCGATGTCGTCGGGCATGGTCGCCGAGAACAACAGCGACTGGCGGTCCTGCGGGATCTTCGCGATGACCTTCTTCACCGCGGGCAGGAAGCCCATGTCGAGCATGCGGTCGGCCTCGTCGAGGACGAACACCTCGACAGCGCGCAGGTCGATGAAGCCCTGGTCCATGAGGTCCATGAGCCGGCCGGGCGTCGCCACGAGCACGTCGACGCCGCGCTTCATGGCGTTGACCTGGGGGCCCTGCCCCACCCCGCCGAAGATGACGGTGTGCTTGATCTTGGTGTGCTTGCCGTACACCCGGAAGCTCTCACCGATCTGCGCCGCCAGCTCGCGCGTGGGCGTCAGGATCAGCGCGCTGGGTCGGCGCGGCGTGGGCTGCTTCGGATCGCCGGCGAGGAAGTCGAGGATCGGCAGGGCGAAGGCCGCCGTCTTGCCGGTGCCCGTCTGGGCGATGCCGAGCAAGTCGCGCCCGTCGAGCAGGTGCGGGATGGCCTGGGCCTGGATCGGCGTGGGCGTGTCGTAGCCCTGCTCGCGCACGGCGCGCTCAATGGGCTCGAGGAGTTTGAGGTCTGCGAAAGTGGTCATCGGGGTCTTCTGGATGTTCTGGGTCATCGGATTGATCTGGGAATTCGGGGACTGCCGAGGCAACGGGAACCGAGGGAAGCCTCAACGAGGCCGCTAGGGCAGGCTTGCCGGGCCTCGGAATCGCGGGCGGGGCACGCCGACGGCGGCCGCTTCACCCATGGGTTGCGCCTACCCTAGCCGCCCCTCGCCGTTGTTTCCGTGAAATTCTCGGTTTGTCCGGGTCCGGGGGACTCCCACGGCGTGACCCAGGGGCCCTATCCCCTATGCTCCCCGCGTGCTCCCCTGGGTCCAAATCGACGCGACGGCCGTCCCCGGCAGCGGCAAGGAGATGAGTCTCCATCGCCGGGGCGATGTCTTCTCGATCCGCGTCGGCGGCGTCGAGCTGATGAACAACTGGATCTACGGCCCCGAGTGCGGCCTGGCGGACATCGGGTGCGCTGCGCTGGCGGACCCCGAGCGGCCGCGCATACTCATCGGCGGGCTGGGCATGGGTTTCACCCTGGCGCGCTGCCTCAGCAAGCTGGGGCCGGGCGCCCGCATCGTCGTCTCCGAGCTGGTGCCGGCCGTGGTGCGTTGGAACGAGACCGTTCTCGGCGCGTTGGCCGGGCATCCGCTGAACGATGCGCGGGTCACCGTCGTGCAGGGTGATGTGGCGCGCCTGATGCGTGCGGAGCCCGGCGGTTTCGACGCGATCCTGCTCGACGTCGACAACGGCCCCGAGGGTCTCTCACGCGCGAGCAACGACAAGCTCTACGGGCACGGTGGCCTGGCGGCAGCCCGCAAGGCGCTGCGTCCCGGCGGTGTGTTGGCCGTGTGGTCGCTCTCGGAGGACCAGGCGTTCACCGCGCGCATGAAGCAGGCCGGCTTCGACGTGCAGGAGAACCGCTACCGGCAGCGGCGGGCGTCGGCGCGCCAGATGATCTTCGTCGGGCGTCCGCGTCCGGCCGAAGCTCGCGCGAAGGCATCCGCGGGCAAGGCCCCAGCGGGCAAGCGACCTGAGCGGAAGGCGAAGGCGAAGGGGGCGTCAAAGCCGAAACCGGCCTCGAAAGCGAAACCGGCAGCAAAGGCGAAGCCGGCGGCGAAGGCAAAGCCGACGTCGACCGAGCGGGTGCGCCGGACGCGACGTCCTAGGGACTGACTTCGTCCACGCCGCGGTCGCTGCTCGCGGCGTCGTGGCTCGGCTCCGGCAGGACGGCGTCCCTGAAGGAACCCAGTCCGGCCGCCAGCGAGACCACCGCCAGCACGCCGAGGGTCGCCACCATGAGCCGCAGTCGGCGGACTTCCCGACGCAGACTCTCCATGGTCGGGAGTTCCTCGAACCGGCGCAGTGCTTGTCGTTGCATCGCTCGTCCCCGGGCGACTCTTCCCAGCCCGCCCCTTTCGTTCCCGCCAGTCTAGGCAGGCGACGAGCGTTCGCGCTGTGGCGATGCCATGTCGCCCGTTGCGCGCGGGGCATGCCGGCCTCAGCGGCCCGACGTCATCGGCCCGGCCTCAGCGACCCGGCCTCAGCAACTCGGTCCCGCGTCAGGACTTGCTGACGAGCTCGGCGTCCTCGGCTTCGATGTGCGCCGCCTTCATGAGCGGGTGCGCATCGTCGTAATGGTCGTCGCCGCTGTGCTCGGACGACATGATCCAGCTCTGCTTCTCGTCCTCGCGGCGTGAGCGACGACCGAGCAGCCGGTCCATGAAGTAGAAGAGCTTGAGCTCGATGGGCAGCGAGTAGTTGCCGGACTTCAGGCGCCAGCCCGAGATGCGCTCGATGAGGCCGCGCTTGGGCCGCACCATGCCGTGGAAGAAGCTCGAGTACTGGTAGTACAGCCGCCAGATCTTCTCGACCTCCGGCGGGATGTTGTCCTTCCACGTCTGCATCACGTGGTACTGCAACATCTTGCCCCAGTTGTCGAGGCCTTCCGGCGGGACGTAGCCCATCTTGAGCGCGTCGTCGAACAGGCTGCTGCCGGGGATCGGACGGAACGGGAAGACCTGCGCCGAGACCAACGGGTAGGTCGCCACGATGTCGCCGGCCTCGTCGAGGGTCGTGCGCATGGAGTGCTCACTCTCACCGGGGTAGCCGATGATGTAGGTGAGCGACACGGTGATGCCGCGCTCGTGGTACTCCTTGCAGGCCTTCTTGGAGTCGCCCATCTTGACCGGCTTGCCGAGCCGCTCGAGCATCTTCTCCTCGGCCGCTTCGGCGCCGATGAGGCAGACGTACATGCCCGACTCCTTGAACAGGTCGAGCGTCTCCTGGCTGTAACGCAGCGTCGAGTAGATCTCGAGCATGCAGTTCCAGTCGAAGTCGAGCTTGCGGTCGACGATGCCCTGGCTGAAATCGTGGATGCGCTTCTCGTGCACGCCGAAGTTGGCGTCGTGGAAGCGCACGGACTCGAAGCCCCAGCGCTCGTGCAGCTCCTGCAGGTCGTCGAGCATGTCGTCGGCCGGCTGGGCCTTCCAACGCTGGTCGGTGACCGAGGGCGAGCAGCAGAAGATGCACGGCTCGGGGCAGCCGAAGCTGGAGAAGTAGGTGATGCCGAAGTAGTTCTGCCGTCCCTGCTTCGCGAGGCGCGGCGGGATGGGCATGTGGTTGGTGGAGCGGTGGGCGCCCGGGCGCATCTGCCGCTCGCGGTACGGCTCGGGATCCATCAGATGCCAGGCCGCCCGCTTGAGCTGACTCCAGCCGACGATGGGCTGGGCAGCGGTCTTGATGACCTGGTTGTCGCGCCACAGGCCGAGGCCCTTGACCTCGTCGAGGGCCACGCCCGAATCGACGGCGTGGACGAAGTCGCGGAAGGTCATCTCGCCCTGGCCGAAGGCCACGGCGTCGTAGATGCCGGTCTTGAGGTACTGCTCGGGGGCCACGCTGGGGAACCACCCGCCGGTGATGATCTTGATGTCGGGGTAGGCCGCGCGCACGGCCTCGGCGGCCATGTGTCCGTCGGCCACGGTGTAGCCGAGGATGGCCGTGGTCCCGAAGATGGCCGCGTCGCTGCACCACTCCACCGCCATGCGGTGGGCCTCGTCGTGCTCGTACAGATTGGCGTCGAGGACCTTGACCTCGTAGCCCTCGGCGTCCGGGATGGCCGCGATGTGCAGCATCTCCAGCGGGAGTTGGTCGTAGCTGGGGAACTCACCCGTCCGACGATCGACCATCTGCGGCCGGTAGAGGACGATCTTGGGCTTGCGGGACATGCGGCTCACCTCTCGAGAGAGGGTCCGTGGAGGGGGGCGGCCCGGGGTGGGGTCGCGGATGGAACCACGAGCTTGATTCGGCACGGGCCTGGGGTTCGCTTTTGCCCGAATCCGGACCGAGTGCACAAGATTATCCCGGCCATGCACTTCCGTCTACAAGTGCCGATTCCCCGCCGGAGGTCGCGGCACGTCGTTTCGACGCGCCGTCTCGACGCGCCTGCCAAGGAGACTCACGAGTCATGTGACCTCGCCGACGTCCGCAGGGCCGAGGAGGGACGCCCCTGCCGGGCCGCGAGACTCAGTGCCCCGCTTCGCCCGGCAGGCGCCAGGCCACCACCGTCAGGTCATCCGGCTTGCTCGGGCGGTCACCAGCGCCACCGGCCATGCGCAGCCGGCAACACGCGACGAGTCGGTCGACGGCCGTCTCCAACGGACCGACGCGGACGAATTCCACCACCTCCGCCGTGGAGAGGTTGTCGAACAACCCATCGCTCGCCAGCACCACCGTGTCCCGGGGTGCGAGCCGGACGGACGGCCCCACGGCGATGTGCATGTCCTCGCCGCCGAGGGCGTTGGAGATGATGTGCCGTTGCGCGTGGTCGAGGGCGTCGTCCGCGGCGAGCAGACCCGACTCCACGGCGTAGCCCACGGGTGAATGCGGCGTCGTCTCGTGCTTGAGGCGGCCCCGCTGGCCGGTGATGACCGCCACCGAGTCGCCGGCATGGTAGACCCGCGCCGACCCCGCCATGATCTCCACGGCCACCAGGGTCGTGGCCGCATCTGCCGGGAGCGCCGTCACGCGACGGTTCCCCTCCTCGAACCCGTCGAGGATGCCGTCGCGCAGCGAGCGCCCCGCCCCGAGGGCCTTGCGGACCGCGTCGCGTAGAGCCTGCAGCGCCTCGCGGGACGCCTGCTCGCCGGCCGCGTGCCCTCCCACGCCGTCAGCCACGGCCAGGACCCAGCCGTGCCCGCCACACGCGAGGGCCAGGGCCCCGTCCTCGTTGACGCCGTCCGGGTCCCCGACCTTGGCCGGTGAGCGATGGGTGAACACCACCGTACGGGCGCCGTCGAGGTCGAGCACCTCCGGCTCCGACAGGTCGGCGCGTTCCCAGAGCCGCGGCGTCCCCTGTCCATCGGCGCTCAACGTCGCCGGCTCCGCTCGAGGCTGCGCGCGCACCAGGGACAGGTCATCCAGAACTCGCGGGCGACACCGGATCCGCAGCCCCCGCAACGCTCGGAGCTGCCGGGCAGTTTCCAGGCGCGCGTCACCTTGCGCCGGCACCAGGGGCAGTAGCGCATGGACGCCATGAGCTCACCGCGACAATGCCGGCACTGCGCGCAGTAGCGACGGTCCGGCAGGGCGCGCGTCGTCGTCGGGCCGATGGACCCGCCGTAGCACCAGGCGCAATAGGGCCAATCGCCCTTGACGCCTCGCTTGCAGCGGGAGCAGACGTGGCTCCACCGCGTCGGGCCCGTGTGGACCTTGCGGCCCGACCCGCACCAGGGACAGGCGATCATCGCCTCCGAGACCGGGCCGGCGCAGCGCTTGCAGCTCGCGTTCAACTCGAGTGCGCCGCCGAAGGCCCGCCGGAATTGCCGCTGCTGCACGGCCTTCCAGTCCTGCTTCGGCGGCGCCTTGGACGCCCCGGTCCCCGACGCGCCCACGCGGCGCACGCGGGGCTTGCTCCGTACCCGCAATTTCGGCGCGAGACGACGGAAGGCCCGCAACATGGCCTCGCCGTCCTTGAAGCGCAGCGTCGGATCGAACTCGATGGCCCGGGCCAGAAAGTCCTGCAGGTCCGGATGGAACGCGGCCAATCGGGCCGCGCCGGGAAGCGGATCGCGATAGGGCCACTCGGGCAGCCGGCCCGAGAGCAAGCGCCACAGGAGCAGCCCCAGCGAGAACACATCCGACCGGGGTGAAGGTCGCCCCATGGCCTGCTCGGGAGCGATGAAGCCGACGGTGCCCGTGCCCCCCGCCGCCACCGTCCGCCGCGCGACCTTCGAGATGCCGAAGTCGGCCAGGCGCACGCGCCCGTCCGGAAAGAGGATCACGTTCTCCGGCTTCACGTCGCAGTGCATGATGCGCGCACGATGGGCGTGGGCCAGGGCGTCGATGAGCTGCTCGGTCCAGGCCAGCGCCGTCTTGCGGGCCACGCGGCGCGTCATGCGCTCGGCCAGCGTGCCGACCCCCAGCGGCTGCACGATGACGAACTGCCCGCCCACCGGGCCGGCGGTCTTGATCGGCACGATGTTCGGATGGTCGAGCCGGGCCGTGTGGCGCACCTCGCGCTTGAAGTCTTCGAGCACGCCGGCGGTGACGAGATGGGCGTGGGGCACCTTCATCGCCACGCGCACGCCCTCGACGGTGTCGAGGGCCTCGTAGACCACGGCGAATCCCCCTCCGCCGAGGCGCCGCACGATCTGGTACTTGTCGAGCCGTTGTCGTGCGCGGAGCACCCCGTCATCCCTCGCGAGTCAGCGCGACAGCATAGGACCGGACTCAGGGTCGCACCACGGGCAGGCCGGGCGGGCCGGGCACGTCGGGGCCTCGCCGAGGCTCAGGCCAACTTCCCGAGACGGGCATCGAAGTCGGCCCGGGCGCGGTCGAGCTCTTCGGTCAGCCGCTCGAGCTCGCCGAAGAGCCGCTCGACCTCGTCCCGCTTGCGCTTGGTCGCGGTGGCGATCCGGGTCAGGTCCTCGGTCCGTCCCGCGGCGGCCGCCTCGACCATCTCGGCGTCGTGCCCCGCGATCTCCCCCTCCAGCCGCTCGATGGCCCGTTCGCTCTTGTCGATGCGCTTGCGCAGCGGCCCGGTGATCTTGCCCCGCGCGGTGACGATCTCGGCCCTCAGGCGGCGCAGCTCCTTGGCCGGGCGGCGGGGCCCCCGCGGCCGACTCGGCGCCTTGGCGCCGGCAGCCCCGGCGCGCTTGCGCTTGTCGCCCTTGGCCGTCCCGGTCGCCTCGTCGGCCCAGCCGATCCGGTCGAGGAAGTCGCGGTAGCCGCTCTCGAAGCGCGTGACCTCTCCGCCGTCGAAGATCACCAGACGCTTGGCCATGCGCTCCAGGATCATCTCGCTGTGGGTCACGATGACCACGGCCCCGGGGAAGGCGTCGACGGCGTCGAGCAGCGCCTCGATGGACTCGATGTCGAGGTGGTTGGTGGGCTCGTCGAGCAGCAGCAGGTTGGACGGGCTGGCCATGAGCCGCCCCAGCAGCACCCGGCTGCGCTCGCCCCCCGACAACACGTCCACCGGCTTCGCCGCCTGATCGCCGCGGAACATGAGCAGCCCGCACATGCCGAGCACCTCACCGCGCGACATCGACGGCCCCGCGGTCTGGATCTCCTGCTCCACGGTGTGGCCCGACACCAGCCGATCGATGTTGGTCTGGCCGAAGAAGGCCAGGGACGTGTTGGGGTTGTTCTTGATCTTCCCCTTGCGCGGCTTCAACTCGCCCGCGAGCACGTTCAGCAGCGTCGACTTGCCCCGCCCGTTGGGGCCGATGACACCGATGCGGTCGCCCTTCATGATCTCGAGGTCGAGGTCCTCGAACAGGGTCGGTCCGCCCGGGTATCCGAAGGCCAGGCCCTCCACCCGCATCATCGTGTCGGCATGGAAGGGGGCGGCCGGGAAGCGGAAGTTCAGCACGTCCTCGGACTTCAGCTCGTCCATGCGACCGCGCTTGTCGAGGGCCTTGATGCGCGACTGGACCAGCGACGCCTTGCTCGACTTGCTGCGGAAGCGCTCGATGAAGCGCTCCTCGCGCTTGCGCTTGCGCTCCTCGTTGGTGCGCGTGCGCTCGTACACGTCCTCTTCGGTGCGGATCTGGCCGACGAGCTTGCCCACGCCCCCCTCCATGCGCCGCAACCCCTGGCGGTGGATGACCATGGAGTGGGTCGACACGGCGTCCATGAAGCGCCGGTCGTGGCTGATGATGATCAGTTCGTTGGGCCAGTTGGACAGGAACCGGGTCAGCCAGCGCACCGAGACGATGTCGAGGTGGTTGGTGGGCTCGTCGAGCAGCAGCAGGTTCGGCTCGTCGACGAGCACCCGCGCCAGGTTGACGCGGATCTGGAAGCCGCCCGAGAATTCGCCCGCGGGACGGGCCAGGTCCTCGCGCGTGAAGCCCAGCCCCATGAGCGCGGCCTCGGCCCGCCAGCCCTCCTCGGCGACCCGGTCACCGAGCACCGTCTGCACTTCGTCGAGGATGGTGGGCTCGGTGAAGTGCAGGTGCTGGGACAGGTGGCCCATGCGGTAGTCCCGCGGGGACTCGATGGTGCCGGAGTCGGGCTGCTCCTCGCCCAGCAGCAAGCGGAACAGCGTCGTCTTGCCGTGACCGTTGCGCCCCACCAGCCCGAGGCGTTCGCCCGGGGTCATGAGGAAGCTCACGTCGTCGAAGACGACCTGCTCACCGTAGGACTTGCACAGCTGGCCGACGCGCAACATGGATCACCAGAACCCGCCGTCGGGGTCACGGATCCAGCGCCGCACGTGCCGGCTCAGCCAACGCCAGCGCGCCCTCAGGGGCAGACGCCGCGCCAGGCCGCCGATCACCGTGTAGTGGCACGGCGTGCAGCGACCGCACGGGCGCCCCGAGCGGGGCCGGTGGCAGAACCAGGTCAGCTGCATCAGCGGCAGGAACCCGTGCTGCTCGGCGCAGTCCCACATCTCCCACTTCGTGTAGTCGAGGTTGGGGAAGCGGAAGTTGCGGAACAGCTCGAAGGCGTCGTGGCCGCCGAGATCATGCCCAAGGACGCGACCGTCCGCGCTGCTGACGAGCAGGGGCAGGAAGGTCCGGTAGAACTCGGTGGCGGTCTTGTTGGGCTTCTCCCAGGAGACCTCCAGCCCGGACATGCCGTCCTGTTCGGAGAGGGCGGCCAACCACTCGTACTGCGAGCCGATGCTGAATCGATCGACGCCCGCCTCGTAGAGCCGCGCGATGCGCGGGCTGACCTCGATGGAGGCCCGCCGGATCACGCGCGTCGGGAGCAGTCGGGCCGCGGCGCCGGCCCCGTGAGCGGCGAGGCCGTCCCGGATGGCGGCCATGGCGAGCTCCTCGTGAGCCGTCGAGCGCCGCTCCTCGTCGATGACGTAGACGGGCTCCACCCGCCCCCCCTCCTTCAGCACCACCTTCAACACATGGAAGGTCGAGTCCCACCCGCCGGTCCACAGCACGCGGTGCGGGCTCGCGAGATCGGCAGGCGCCGGGATCGGGGCCGGGACCGCAGGCGCGGCCCTTGCGACGAGCGGGGAAACGGGACGCAACGGTGACACTCCGGATGACGGGCCCGACAGCAGTAGGCCCTGTTCGGGACGGCCCGGCAGATTATGCTTTCTCGTCCCTCGTTCGCCCGGACTTCCATGTTCTATCTGGTCAACGCCCACTACGCCGCCACCATGAGCGTGTACCGCACACGCCAGGCGGGCGCGGCCCGGGCCGACCAGATCCACATCCTCCCCTACGAGCAGCTCCCGCAGCAGAGCCGCCTGTCCCGGGGAACATGGGTGTTCAGCGACTTCGAGGTGAGCACGGAAGCGGGCCTGTGCGTGGCCGCCAGCACCTACAACCAGCTCGTTGCCGCCGGGCCCGGCCTGCGACTGCTGAACGACCCCGGTGCCTTCCAGCCGCGGCGTCAACTGCTCGAGCGCCTGCACGCGGACGGACTCAACCGCTACCGCGCCTTCGCGGCCAACGGCCCGCTCGGGGACGTGCGCTTCCCGGTGTTCGTCCGCGAAGAGAACGCCCACACCGGCAGCCTGACGCCTTTGCTCCACTCGCCCCGGGACCTGCGCCGGGCCCTGCGGCGGTTGACCTCGCCCCTCACCGGTTTCGAACTGCACCACCTGCTCGTGACCGAGTTCTGCGACACCTCCAACGGCACCGGCGTGTTCCGCACCTACGGCGCCTATCGCGTCGGCGATCGCATCATCCGCAAGGGCGTCATCAGCAGCGACCTGTGGGTCACCAAGTCACGCCACCGCATCCTCGACGAGCAGGCCCTGAGGCTCGAGCGCGACTACGCCCTGGGAGACGAGCACGAAGCCTGGCTGCAGCGGGTCTTCAAGCTCTCCGGCGTCGAATACGGGCGGGTCGATTACGGCGTTCATGACGGCCGCCCCCAACTCTGGGAGATCAACACGAACCCCACGGTGAGCGGACGCAAGGCCCGCAGCGACCGCCCGCCGCTCCGGTTGAAGATCGCGGCTTCGCTGCGCCCCTTGTTCGAAGCCGGGCGCGATCGCTTCCACGCCCACTTCGGCGCCGCGCTCGACGCCATCGACCTGCCCGCCGACGGTCCACCGGTGGAGCTGCGACTCGATCCCGAAGACGTCCGCGCGATGCGCTCGCAACGGACGGTGGCCGATCGGCGCCGGCGCAACCGGCGGCGCCTGCAACGGGCACGCACCGCCGTGCGTCAGCTCACCGGTCGCGGCCGTTCCAACGAGGTCAATCACTGGCGCATCGTGGACCCCCGTCAGCCCACGTCCGTGGGCGACACCCCCTCATCAAGCGCCACTTGATCGTGAAACACGCTCGAGCAGCTCCGCCGTCACATCCGCCGGCGCTTCGTCGCGCAGAGCGAGGCGCGCCCACAACTCGGTGCTGACCAGCTTGAACACCGAACGGGGATCGATGCGCCCGGAACGGCACGCCGCCACGGCCTGCGCCGCGTCGGCCCGCGACCACCCCAGCACCTCGCCCAGCGCGCCGTCCTCGAACAGTGCCTCGCCACCCGTGCTCCAGTCGTAGGCCACCGGGAAGGCCCGCTTGGGCGCATGGACGATGGCGGCCGGCACGCGCTGCTCGGCGGCCTGCTTCAGCACGAACTTGCGCATGCGCCCGCGGCGCTTCATGTCCTTGGGCAGGTGCATGGCATGGTCGATCAGTGCGTTCTCGAGGAAGGGCACCCTCATCTCCACCGATGCCGCCATGCCGGTGCGGTCGAGCCGGTGCAACAGGCCCTCCAGTGATTGGCCGAAGGACGCCACGCAGTGGGTCAGGAAGGCCCGGTCTTCCACGGGCGTCACGCCCGCGAGGGCGGCAAAGAGCGCGGTGTTCCTCACCCGATGACGTTCGACGGACGCGGCCGGCGGGTCCGGCCACCCGGGAATGGACGGCTCGTGCAGGCCCCAGTGTCCGAACATCTCCCGCGTCGGCAGTGGCAGCGGACGCCGGTCCGGAAGCCAGCGCGCCAGCCGCGGCCGTCCGCGCCGCCAGCGCCTCCACAGCCGACGCGTCTGACCGAACGGGATGTAACCGGCGAACATCTCGTCGGCGCCTTCGCCGGTGAGCGCGACCTTGATCCCGTCCGCACGGCAGCGGTCGGCCAGCCGGAGGAAGGCCATGTCACTGGGATGGAAGCAGGGTTGATCGAGGGACACCGTCGCGCGGACCCAGTTCGACAGCATGTCCTCCCGATCGAACGGCACCGACGTGAACGGCAAGCCCAGGTGTCGCCCCACCTCGCGCCCGTACTGACCCTCGAGCGGATCGGACCGGACGTCCCCGATGTACCCCGTCAGGTTCGGGTGGTGGTCGCTGGCCACGGCCGCGACGTAACTCGAATCGACGCCCCCGCTGCACAGCACGGCGACGGGGACGTCGCTCATCAGGTGCATCGCCACGCTCGCGTCGAAGAGTGACTCGAATTCCCTGATGGACTGAGCCGCGGGTCTCCGGGCGCCCGCGAGCACTCGCTCGACGTCCAGGCGCGACACCAGATCGAACCAGACGTGACTTCGCTCGCCGTCCTCACCCACGCGCAACAGCGACCCCGGCGGCAAGGCCGTGATGCCCTCGAACGGTGTGTCCACGCCGGTGATCAGCCCTTCCGCAAGGTACTCGGCGATGACCGCGGCGTGCGGACGCGCCGTGACGTCGGGTCGAGCCAGCAGTGCCTTGGGCTCCGAGGCGAAGGCGACGCGCACGCCCTCGGGCCGCGCCAGATAGAGGGGCTTGATGCCGAGGCGGTCACGGGCCAGCCAGAGTGCCCGCTCGCGGCCGTCCCAGTAGGCCAGGGCGAACATGCCGTCGAACAGCGGCACCGCTTTCCGGGGTCCCCAGCGGTGCAAAGCCGTGAGCACCACCTCGGTGTCACCCGTGCTCACGAAGCGTGCGCCCTCTTCCTCGAGACGGGCACGCAGCGCCGGCGCATTGTAGACCTCACCGTTGTAGGTCAGCACCCCCCGGCCGTCCGGCGTGACGAAGGGCTGGGCGCCTCGCTCAGACGGGTCGACGATCGCCAGTCGCACATGCCCGAGGTGGACCGGGCCGCAGCCGTCTCCTCCGTCCGACCAGACTCCCCGACCGTCTGGCCCACGGTGTGCGCTGGCCGCGAGCATGTCGTCGAGCACGGAGACGGGTGTCCGTCCCGGCTGCCGATCCCACCAACCTGCGACGCCGCACATGCTCGACTACCCGGCCCCGCGCTCGGGGGGCCATTCGCCCACCTTGTCGGCGGACGTCCGGCGCGCGTGCCCGTAGCGGCGCAGATGCCGGCGCGCCCGTCGCGCGGTGGGCTGGCGCCCCGTCAGCATGGCCAGACGCAGACGCACCCGGCCCACCCAGGGGATGCGCCGCCGCAGACCGCCCTCGTACGTGTACTCGCACGGAATGCAGAGCCCGCAGGGGCGCCCTTTGCGGGGGCTGTGGCAGAACCAGGTCAGCTCCAGCAGGCCTGCGAAGCCGTGCTCGGCGGCCGTCCTGTGCATGTCCTGCTTCGAGAGCTCGAGCAGCGGAAAGCGGAACGGACGCATGAGCTCCAACTCGAAGTGATCGATCCGTTCGCGCAGTCGGCGCTGCCCGCTCGTGCCGACCGAATTCTCCAACAAGAGCGGCACCAGCACACTCTCACCGCTCGGCGTCCGTTCCCAGCACAACTCGAGCGCGTCGAGTCCGGCATGGCGCGCATAGGCAGCGAGCCACCGGCTCTGGGCCCCGATCGCCAGGTGCCGGTTGAGCGACTCGAATCGACGCTCGACCGTATCGTCCACGTCGATCTCGTCGAGGTGTGTGACGACCGTCGGGAGCAGGCGTCGCGCGACCTCCGGACGCTCCGACGCGAGCGTCCGGCGCACGAGCCGGCAGGCCTGCTGTTCCCGTTCCGTCGTGCGGCGCCGCGGGTCGATGACGTAGTGGGGCCTGACGCACAGCCCGTCGACGATGAGCGCCTGCAGGACCCGGAAGGTGGAATCGAACCCGCCGGTCCAGAGGATCTCCGCCTGTCGGTCGACCGCGCCCATGCCCCCCCTTGTTCGACGGCCCCTTGCCCCCTGCCCGCCCGCGGGGCACAGAGAGTGCTGATCGCCGGGCTGCGTCGACCGCATGATACCGGGACGGTACGAAGTCGACGCGCATGTCGTAACGTGGTCGTGATGCCTGCCTTGCGTCGCGAGTTCCCGAGACTTCGGAAGGGGCTGCTGCTTGTCCTGAGCCTGGGCCTGGCCCTGGCCTTCGCCTGCAACACCGACGCGTCCGGCCCGCCGGGCATGGTCTGGGTCCCCGGCGGGCAGGTGCTCATCGGCGGCGACGGCTCCAGCCCCTTCGGCGACGAGCAACCCGCTCACGAGGTCGCGCTCTCCGGTTTCTGGATGGACGTCCACGAGGTCACCAACCGGCAGTTCGCCGCCTTCGTCGACGACGCCGGCTACGTCACCACGGCGGAGCGGGCGCCTGACCCCGAGGTCCTGGCCGCCCAACTCCCGCCGGGCATGCCCTTGCCCCCGGCCGAGGTCATGGTGCCGGGCTCGCTCGTGTTCACGGCGCCGGAGGCGTCGGTGCGGCTCGACGACTTCACGCGCTGGTGGACCTGGGTCCCGGGCGCGGACTGGCGCCACCCCGAGGGCCCGGGCAGCGACATCACGGCGCGGGAGGACCACCCGGTCGTGCACGTCTCGTGGGACGACGCCGTGGCCTACTGTCGCTGGGCCGGCAAGCGCCTGCCCACCGAGGCCGAGTGGGAGCACGCCGCCCGCGGCGACGAACCCCGTCGAGCGGGCGACCTCGCCGCCCCGGACGGCGCCAACACCTGGCAGGGCTCGTTCCCGCATCGCGACCTGGCCGTCGACGGATTCTCGGGCACCGCGCCCGTGGGTTCCTTCGCCGCCAATGCCCGGGGCCTGCACGACCTCGCGGGCAACGTGTGGGAGTGGTGCGCCGACTGGTACCGACCGGACACCTACCGGCGTCGCGTCGCCGCCGGCGTGCTCACGACGGATCCGAGCGGCCCGGACTCCGGCTTCGACCCCGCCGAGCCCTTCGTGCCCAAGCGCGTCACCCGCGGCGGCTCCTATCTCTGCAACGAGGTCTATTGCGCGGGCTATCGGCCCACCGCTCGCAACAAGACCAGCCCGGACACGGGACTCTCGCACACCGGCTTCCGGGGCGTCATGTCCGCCGAACAGTGGCGAGCGCAGCACTGAGCCGGGCCTGACCTTGCACCCGTTCGGACGGCTCTGCTAGCTTCGGGCGCTCATGGCCGGCCAGAACAACGAACAGCTCATCGAACACTGGAAGGACGAGCCGGCCCCCCTGCTCCCGCTGCTGCACGCCTTCCACGATCGTGACGGCCACCTGAGCGAGGACGCCCTGCGCGCCGTGAGCGCGGCCCTGCGCATCCCCCTGGCCGACCTCTACGGGACGGTCACCTTCTATCACCACTTCGCGCGCTTCCCTCCCGGGATGAGCGCCCCGCGCGTGTGCACGGGACCGGTCTGCCGCCTGGTGGGCGGCACCGAGCTGCTCGAGGCCATGCGCAAGGACGGCGCGACCCCCATGGCCTGCGCGGGACGATGTGATGAACCCATCCCCGTCCTCACCGACCACGCGGTGAGCGTCGGCGCCACCGTCGAGGCCCTGCAGGAGCGCCCATCGCCCCTGCCGGTGGCCAATCCCGGCGGCCTGCCCGAGTGCGTCTTCCGGTCGATCCGCAAGGAGGGCCGGGCGGGCATCGCGGGCTACCAGAAGAGCGGCGGCTACCGGGCCCTGCGTTCGGCCCTGTCGTCGGGCTTCCCGGCGGCGGTGATCGAGACCGTCGAGCGCAGCGAACTGGCCGGACGCGGCGGTGCCGGCTTCCCCACCGGCAGGAAGTGGCGCGCCGTGGCCAACGAGGAGCGCGGCCCCAAGTCCGTCGTGTGCAACGCCGACGAGGGCGAGCCCGGCTGCTTCAAGGACCGCGTGCTCATGGACCACGATCCCCACGCGGTCATCGAGGGCATGATCCTGGCCGCCTATGCGGTGGGCGCCAGCCGGGGCTTCATCTACCTGCGCTACGAGTACCCGCAGACGGCCGTGATCCTGCAGCGCGCCATCGACGAAGCCACCGAGGCGGGCCTGCTCGGCGACGACATCCTCGGCGGCGGCCTCGACTTTCGCATCTACGTGCGGCGCGGCGCCGGCGCCTACATCTGCGGTGAGGAGGGCTCGCTGCTCAACAGCCTCGAGGGCAAGCACCCCTTCCCGCGGGAGCGCCCGCCCTATCCGGTGTCCCACGGATTCGAGGACCTGCCCACCGTCGTCAACAACGTCGAGACGCTGGCGTCGGTGCCGCCCATCATCGACCGCGGCGGCGACTGGTACCGCAAGCTCGGCCTCGGCGACCACGCCGGCACCAAGGTCATCAGCCTCTCGGGCGACATCCAGCGGCCCGGCAACTACGAGGTACCCATCGGATTCCCGCTGCCGACCCTGCTGAACGAGTGGGCCGGCGGCGCGCCCGAGGGACGCACCATCCAGGCCGTCACCATGGCCGGCATCTCGGGCGGATTCCTGGCCGGCGACGATCTCGAGACCACTTTGGACGAATCCAGCGTGCGGGCCCGGGGCTCCATGCTCGGCGCGGGCGGCATCATGGTCTTCGACGACAGCCGGGACATGGTCGACGTGGCCCACTCCTGCATGGAATTCTTCGCCCACGAGTCGTGCGGCAAGTGCTTCCCCTGCCGCATCGGCACCCAACGGCTCACCGAGCGCCTGGCCGAGGCCGACGACGTCGGGGCAGCGGGCCCGGGGGACCGGGCCGACTGGGCCCGCGAGGTCGAAGACATCGGTGAGGTGATGAAGGCCACCAGCGCCTGCGGGTTGGGTATGGCGGCCCCTCTGATCACCGAGAGCCTCATGCGATACTGGCCGGACCGGGTTGCCGAGCACGTCGCTTCCCGAGCCAGCTAGCAAAGACGCGCCCGAGGGCAGACCGCAGCGATGAGCGAGCGACACATCGAGATCGACGGGCAATCGGTGCCCTACGAGGAGGGCGAGACCCTGCTCGAGGCCGCCGGTCGCACCGACGCGGAGATCCCGACGCTCTGCTACGACCCGCGGCTCGAACCCTTCGGCGGCTGCCGCCTGTGCGTGGTCGAGATCGAGGGCTCGCACAACCCCGTCGCCTCGTGCGCCCGCAAGTGCGAGGACGGCATGGTCGTGCGCACGGCCACCGACGCCCTCGAGCAGCACCGCAAGACGCTGGTCGAGATGGTCTGCTCGGAGAACCGGCAGGTCGACGTCGACCCGCTCAGCGGGTTCGCCAGCCAGGAACTGGCCGTCCTGGCCGACCGGTATGACGCCCGCACGCAGCGCTTCGTGGGCCGCCGGTCGGGCCAGAGCCGGGTCGACGACGACGACAACCCCTTCATCCTGCGCGACTACGACCAGTGCATCTCGTGCTACCGCTGCGTACGCGTGTGCGCCGAGCAGGAGGGCGACTACGCCATCAGCGTCAAGGGGCGCGGCTTCGATACGCAGATCACGGTCGAGTTCGACGGGAAACTCAACGAGTCCGCCTGCACCTTCTGCGGTCAGTGCGTGGCGACCTGCCCCACCGGCGCGCTCGCCGACCGCAAGGCCCTGCGCCACGTCGACACCCCCGGCCCCATCGAGAAGACCCGCACCATCTGTCCCTACTGCGGCGTGGGCTGCTCGGTCGACCTGCTCACCAAGGGCGACTCCCTCGTCGGCGTGCAGCCGGCCATGGACGGCCCCGCCAACAAGGGCGCGCTGTGCATCAAGGGGCAGTACGCCTACGACTTCGTCCAGCACGGCGATCGCCTGACCACGCCGCTGCTGCGCGGCGACGACGGCGAGCTCCACCCGGCGAGTTGGGACGAGGCGCTCGACGTGGCCGCGGCCGGCTTCCTCAAGGCCCGCGACGAGCACGGCCGCCACTCCATCTACGCCATCGCGTCGGGGCGCGCCCCGCACGAGGCGGCCTACACCACACAGCGCTTCATCCGCGCCGGGTTCTGGACGAACCACGTCGACAACTGTTCCCGAGCCTGACACTCCCCCACCGTCGCCGGTCTGGCGGCCACCATCGGGCGCGGGGCCATGTCGAATCCGCTGGAGGACATGTCCAAGCCCGATGTGATCTTCTGCATCGGCACGAACATGACCGAGTGCCACCCCGTGGCGGCGACCGGCATCAAGAAGGCGCTCGCCAAGGGGGCCAAGCTGATCGTGGCCGACCCGCGACACATCCCCCTGGCCAAGCTGGCCGATGTGGTGCTGCCGTTGCGCGTCGGCAGCGACGTGGCCCTGCTGCTCGGCATGGCCCACGTCATCGCCCGCGAGGGGCTCGTCGACGAGGAGTTCCTCGCAGCGCGCACGTCCGGCGGTGACGAATTCCTGGCCCACGTCGCGAAGTTCACGCCCGAGTGGGCCGAAGGCATCAGCGGCGTACCGGCCGCCGACATCGAGGCCGCCGGCCTGCTCTTCGGGCGCGCCGAACGCGGCGCGATCTACTACACGCTCGGCATCACCGAGCACATCTGCGGCGTCGACAATGTCCAGAGCCTGTGCAACCTGGCGCTCATGACCGGCAACATCGGTCGCGAGGGCACGGGCATCAACCCGATGCGCGGCCAGAACAACATCCAGGGCGCCGGCGACTGCGGCGCGTTGCCCAACAACTACGTGGGCTTCCAACCCGTCACCGACCCGGCCAACCAGGCGAAGTTCGCGGAAGCCTACGGCCATGAGGTCGACCTCGAGCTGGGCATGACCAAGGTCACCGCGCTCGAGCAGTGCGGCGACCAGATCCGGGCCATGCTCATCGACGGCGAAAACACGCTGGTTACCGATCCCGACCAGGGCCATTGCGAGCACGCATTGAAAAGCCTCGATCACCTGGTCGTGATCGACATCTTCCTGACCGACACGGCCGCCCTCGCCGACGTGGTCTTCCCGGCCACGGCCTACGGCGAGACCGACGGCGTGTGCACCAACACCGAGCGTCGGGTGCAACGCCTGCGCGCCGCGGTCCCGCCGCCCGGAGAGGCCCGGCCTGACTGGTGGATCATCAGCCAGATGGCCAAGCGCTGCGGGTTCAGCGGTTTCGAATTCGAGTCCGCCAAGGACGTGTTCAACGAGATCTGCAGCCTGAGCCCCACCTACGCGGGCCTCAACTGGGACCGCATCGCGGACGGCGCCTACATCTGGCCCGTCCCCTATGACGGCCACCCGGGCACACCGATCCTGCACCAGGATGAGTTCATCAACGGGCGCGGGCTGTTCAAGCTGATCGAATACCGCGACCCCGCCGAGGTGGTGTGCGACGAGTTCCCGGTGTGGCTCACCACGGGGCGGCGGCTGCAGTCGTACCACTCGCGCACCCAGACCGGCCGCTCGTCCGGCATCGACTACCTCTTGTGGGAGGAGTCCCTCGAGGTCCACCCCGACGACGTCGCGGACTGGGGCCTCACCGACGGCGGCTGGTGTCGCATGACGTCGGCGCGCGGGTCGATCAGCATCAAGGTCAAGGCCACCCGACAGTCACCGCGGGGCACGGTGTTCGCGAGCTTCTCCTTCAGCGACGTGCCCGTGAACGTGCTCACCGGCTCCGGCTACGACCCCATCACCCAGACCGCGGAGTTGAAGGTGTGCACCGTGCGCATCGAGCCGGCCAGCGTCCCCGAACCCGCCATCTCGACCTGAGCCTCGGGCTCGGGCTCGAGTTCCTTCGAGGAGTTCGTCCTAGAGCTCGACCCGCGGCACCACCCGCTCGGCCTCGCTGTCGAGCTGGAAGTACTCGCCCCCCTCGAAGCCGAACATGCGGGCGATGAGCGAGCTGGGGAACATCTGCACGAGCTGGCGCATGTCCCGCACGTTGCCGTTGTAGAAGCGGCGCGAGGCGGCGATGCGGTCCTCGGTGAGCGCCAGCTCACGCTGCAGCGACAGGAAATTGCGGTCGGCCTTCAGCTCGGGATAGTCCTCCGCCACGGCGAACACCTGACCGAGCCCGCGCAACATGCGGCTCTCGTCGACGGCCTGCCGGTCCGCCGGACCGCCCGACGCCATGGCGGCGCGGCGCAGCTCCATCAGACTCTCGAGCGTCTGGCGCTCATGGGTGGCGTAGCCCTTCACCGTGGCCACCAGGTTGGGGATCAGCTCGTAACGGCGCTTGAGCTCGACGTCGATGTCGGACCAGCTCTCGCGGATGTGGCTGCGCAGCGCGACCAAGCGGTTGTGCTTGGCGATGCCCCAGACGAGCAGCATGAACCCGACCATCCCGAGACCGATCAGCAGGGGCATGTCAGCGCGGCTCCTCGGTTGGGGCGGCGACCCCCAGGCTGTCGAGCACGTGCGGCGGCCACAGGGCGAAGAAGCGCTTCAGGAAGGTCATGCGGTGCTCGAAGGCCTCGGGTGTCCACGGGGAACTCCCGTCGGACAGGCAGCTCCGCCCCTGCTCGATGTCGAGGGCCACCGGGTCGGCGTCCAGCAGGAACTCCATCATGCGCGGGTGCACCACAGCGTAGGCAAAGCGCTTGTCCGGACTCTTCACGAGGAAGCGCCGACTGAACTCGTCGGACTCGAAGTCGATGTCGTCGAACCCGAGGGTGCTGGCGATCCGATCGAAGAAGTGCTCGGGGCGGATGAAGAGGTCACCCACCTCCGCGAAGGGCAGGTGCACGATCAGGTAGCTGAAGTGGTGCGTGTGGGTGGTGGTGGTCTTGCCGTTGCTCGTGGTGATCTTGTAGAGGAAGTCGCCCGCCTTGGCCCGGCAGTCGGAACCGGCGATCTCGAAGGGGCCGGCCAGGGTGTTGTAGGCACGCCGACCGTGTCCCCGGCGGAACATCTCGAAGTGGGCGTACTCCTCGTCGTGGGAGTCGTCCGGCTCCGGATCGAAGCTCCACCCGAGCCGGGCGGCGAGGGCAGCCAGGGACTCGCGGCGTTGCTCGGCCGCCTGCCAACCTCGGTAGGCCAGGTAGCCGATGACGCCCGCGATCCCGATGAAGAAGACGACCATCAGGGAAGGCACGGCGCCAATCTACACAACCGCGTGAGCAGCGCTCTGCGCTCGTCCGTGACCGGCCGTGATAGCATCGGACCCGTGCGCACACGCTTGATCGGATGCCTCCTTCTCGGCGCCCTCGCCCTCCTTGTCGCGTGCGGCGGAGCCTCGGTCGGCACGCCTCCCAATGTGCTGCTGGTCGTCGTCGACACCCTCCGCGCCGACCACCTCGGGTGCTACGGCTACCCCCGCAAGACCAGCCCGCGCATCGATGCCCTGGCCGCCGAGGGCGTGATCTTCGAGCGCGCCATCGCCCAGGCCTCGTGGACCCTGCCCAGCATGATCTCGCTCATGACGGGCGACTACATCTACGCGACGACGCCCCGGCTCCCGGACGACCGCCCGGCCCTCGCGGAACTGTTCCGGGCCCAGGGCTACACAACCGCCGCCATCGTCGCGAACGCGGTGGTCGGACGTGAGGAGGGCTTCGACCGGGGCTTCGACGAATTCCAGGTCGGTTTCGAGATGCTGGGTGACCTCACCGGCAAAGGCTACGAACTGAAGCAGAACGCCGGCGAGATCCTCAACCGGCGCGCCTTGGACTGGGCCGAAGAGCACCTGACCGAGCCCTTCTTCCTGTACGTCCACTACGTCGACCCGCACATGCCTTACGTGCCCAAGCAGCGCTATCTCGACTTCGACGACGACTACGATCCCCTCGAGGCGGGACGCCATCCCCGCTACGAGACCTTGATGGCCGAGCGCCCCGACCTGCGGGACGCCGCGCCGGACGAGATCGCACAGGTGCGCGACACCATCGACCGTTACGATGGCGAGATCCGCTACCTCGACGACTGCATCGGCGAGCTCATCGACGGTCTCGACGACCTGGGCGTCATGGACAACACCCTGTTCGCCCTCGCCGCGGACCACGGCGAAGGGCTCTACGATCACCGGCGGCACGACTTCTACTTGGAGCAGGACGAGGCCTCGGCCGAGCTCGAGCTGCGCGGCTACTTCAGCCTCGGGCACGGCAAGCACGTGTTCGACGAGTTGATCCGCGTGCCCTTCCTGTTCCACGGACCGGGCATCGCCAAGGGGCATGTCGTGGAGGGCACCGTGGCCAACGCCGACCTGCTCCCGACCCTGCTCGACCTGGCCGGGTTCGCCGACCGGCCCGAGACCGACGGGCTGAGCCTGGCGTCCGTCCTGCGCGACCCGACGCGCGCACTGCCCCGGCGCGATGCCATCGTCTCGTTCTGCGAACAGGTCACCGGCGTGGTCCACCCCACGGGCGGCCTCAAGCTCGTCCGCCCCAACGTCCCGGGCATTCCGGTGGCCCTCTACGACACCGTCGCCGACCCCGGTGAGGATGCCGACCTCTCCGCCTCGGGCGACCCCGATCACACCCGGGCGGCAGCGGCCCTCGACCGCTGGCTCCGCGAACGCGAACAGCTCGCCCGGGAACGGCCCCACGACACGACCTACCTCGAGGCGACGCTCGAGAAGATGCGCCAGCTCGGCTACATCAAGTAGCGACGGCGCCTGGTGTCGAGACGTCGCGGCGGGCGGCCCACGCCACGCATGCCGCCGCGAACAATGCGCAGGCCATGTGCAACCCCAGTCCCTGCGCGACCGGGAAGGCGAGACCCACCGCCATGACCAGGCCCAGGGCGATCAGCAGTCTCGGTCGCTCGGTGAGCATCACGGCCGCCGGCAGCAGCCACACGAAAGCGAAGGTCGGGACGACCGGTGAGACCACGAGCATGCCGACGGCCACCAGGGCGGTGACGGCGAGCCAGCTGCGTCCGTGTCCGCCGTCGAGACCGACCCCGCGGCGTGCGCGCCGGCATCCGGAGGCGACGAGCACAGCGAGGAGCACCAACAGGGCCGCGAACACCGTCCACACGGTGGCGAGGGGCAGCCCGAGGAAGCGCTGCACGTCGCGCGGCGCTCGATCGCCCAGGTCGCCCATTGAGCGCGCGAGAGTCACACCGAGCCCCTGGTTTTCGATGTGGAGGCTGCGCCCGGTCTCCACCAGCGTCCACGGCGCCAGGTCGTGCGAGGCCTCCGCCACCCACCGCGCCGTCTGCTCGACGGCCGCGTCGGCGCCCCCGACGCCGATCACCACCACGGCGAACAGGGCCACGGTGGCGAGCGCACCCGCCGCGGCCCGACGCCCCCGGCCCAGGGCCAGCGGCACCAGCAGGAGCATGCCCGGCAGGACGTTGACGAGCGCTGCCAACATCACGAGAGCGCCACCCGAAACGCTGCGCCCCTCGCGCAGGCGGGCGAGCCCTGTCACGGCGAGGAACAGCAGCACCAGTTCGAGCTGCGACTGCAAGAGCAGCTCGACGATGAACGGCGCCATCACCATCCAGGCCAGCAACTGCCGTCGTGGCGTGATCGCCGTCAGGCGCTCGAACAGCCGGGGCAACCGCCACAACGCCACCGCGGAGACCACGAAGTGCAGCGTCGCGGCCGCCCCCAGCGGAAGCAGGCCGTAGGGCCAGAGCAACAGGCCGAACCACGGCGGGTAACGCGCCACCACCACGTTCCCGCCCGCTTCGAGCGGGAAGCAGGTGCCGTCGACGAGTCGCTCGGCCGCTAAGTGGAAACCACCGAAGTCACCGGCCCCGTCGAGCACGCGCCTCACGGCGAAAGTCCCCACCACGCCCAGCACTGCCAGGACCCCGCCGCATCGCCATACCGTGGACCGGTTCATGGCCGGACAGTGTGGTCGCCGCCACCGAACGCATCGACCCTCAGGTGCACTTGGTCACCGGTTCGCCATCGGTTGCGCCGTCGACTCCCGGACTGTGCGATGAGCGATTGTCCGATGAGCGACTGCGCGACGAGGGGCTGCCCGAACGTCCGGAATCGGAACGGGCCCTGGGGACAACCGGTGGAAAAGGGGACGCCGCAAGCCCCGGCACCGGTCGGTGGGAGCCGCAGCGCCGTCGAGCGCCCCCCCGACGGACCAGGCCCTGAAACGTGGAGAGATCCGCAGCCAACAAGTGCGCTCCGGGAGTCGTCCTGTTGCTTGCGGCTCCATCCGGAGTCCGGGCATCCCCCCCACGAACCGGAGTCTTCCGGCCGTGCCGGAGGGAAGGGAGAGCGGGATGAAGCGATGGCTGCGGCCCATGGTCCGTGTATTGGTACCGATCCTCTGCCTGGCCGCCGCACCGCCACCGCTCCAGTCCTCGCCGCGTGAGGCCGACGAGCAGGCCGCACTCATCGACGGCCTGCACGAGCGCGGGCTGCACGCCATGGTCGAAACCGAGGCGGAGCGCTTTCTCGCCCGCCATGACCGGCACGCCGCGGCAGACCGTGTGCGCTATCGGCTGGGCCTGTCCCTGTTCGAGTTGGGCCGGTACGCGGAAGCCGCCCCCCACTTCGCCCGGCTCGGTGACCAGTCCGACTTCGCCTACCGGGCCGAGGCGGACCTGCGCTTCGGACAGTGCGCGCTGGAGACCGGGGACACGGCTGCGGCAGCGCGGGCATTGCGTCGGGTCTTGGACTCGGAAGCCGACTACCTGACCGTCCCGGCGACGTTCCTGCTCGCCGAGTGTGACTACCGGGAAGGCCGCTTCGACCGGGCCGAGCCCGGCTACGAGTCCGTCGTGGCCGCCGACACCCAGGGCGCCTACGGGACCGATGCCATCGCCGCGCTCGCCTGGTGCGCCCACCGCCTCGGGCGGCACGACCAGGCCATCGAGCGCGCCGAGCGTCTCGACGACGACGTCCTCGATGCCAACCTCGCCTTCGAGCTGGCCTACCTGGTCGGCGAGGCCCATCGGGCCGCCGGCCGCCCCGTCGACGCCGTCGCCGCTTACCGCGCCGTCGACGCGGGTCCCTTCGCGCCGGCGGCGCTGCGCGGCCGAGCCTTCGCCCATGCCGACGCCGGTGACCACCGCCCCGCGGCCGACGCCTTCGATCGACTGCGCCGCGAATTCCCCGACGGCGAGTTCGCTCGCGAGGCGGCACTGCACGGCGGCATCCATCTCCTGCTCGACGGGGATGCGTCCGGAGCCTGGAAGGCGCTTGCCGACAAGCGACTCGTGGCCGACGCCGAGACGCTCTACTGGCGCGGCCGCGCCGCGGCGTCCCTCGGCCGCGCCGATCAGGCGCTCGCGCTGCTCACCCAGGCCCAGGCCGGCAAGCCGAGCGAGGAATTGCGCGGCCACATCGCCTCGGCGCGCGGCGACCTGCTCTCCGCCGCCGGTCGCACCGCGGAGGCCGCCGCCGCCTACGAGCAGGCCGGCTCGCCGGCGGCGCTGCATGCCGCCGCCGTCGCCAGCTTCAATGCCGGCGACGCGGCCCGGGCGCTCGAACTCACCGACGCCGCCCTGGCCCGCGCGGCCGACGACCTGTCCGCGCGGCTGACCCGAGCCGAGGCCCTGTTCGCGCTCGAGCGCTTCAAGGAGGCCGAGTCGGACTTCCGCCGGGTCGTCGCCGGATCCGCTGCGGACGATGGTCGACGTCCCCGGGCCCTCTCGCGTCAGGCGTGGTGTCGCTATCTCGGCGGCGACAGCGCCGCGGCCGCCCGGCTCTTCGGACAGCTCGTCACCGAGCACCCGCAGGCCGACCAGGCTGCCGAAGCGCGCTTCATGGAAGGCCGGTCGGCGCGTGAATCGGACGACGAGCAACGCACCATCGCCGCATGGAGCCGCTATCTCACCGCGCACCCCGACGGCGAACACGGCGCCGAGGTCCTCGCCGGCCTGGCCGAGATCGAAGGCGGCGAAGTCGCTCAGCGCCACCTCTCGGCCTTGGTGACCCGCTTCGGCGACAGCGAACTGGCGCCGCGGGCCCTGCTCGACCTGGGCGAGGCCCGCTCGGCGGACGGCGACCCTGTCGCCGCCGCGCGCCACTACGGTCAACTGCTCCAGCGTTTTCCTGATGACCCCCTCGCCCCGGCGGCGCGTTACGGCATGGCCTGGTGCGCCGTCGAGGACGCTGACCTGACCGCCGCCGACCGGCTGCTGACGCCGTTCGTCGCGGCCGCGGAGGCGACCCCCGAACGCCATGCCGCGCTCGAGTTGCTGGTCTGGTGCCGGCAGCAGTCCGGGAACCCCGCGGGCGCCGAGGAGGCCTGGCGCGCGTTGCGCACGATGGACCCGGCCGATCCGCGGGTGACCGAGACCGCGCGCATGGTGGCGCAGGCCTGGACGTCCGCCGGAGAACCCGCACGCGCCCTCGCGGTGCTGGACCTCACGGCCGGCAAGGGCGATGCGACCCGGGCTCGCATCGAAGCAGCCTGGGTCGCTCTCGATGCCGGCGATCTGGAGGGCGCGCAGGAGCGCGTCGACGCGCTGGCCGGCGCCGACGTCGCCGCGACCGAGCGGGCCGAGGTGGCCTTCTTCCTCGGCGAGGCCTGCTTCGAACGCGGCCTCGACGCACAGGCCGTGCAGGCCTACGCCGCGGCCTGCGCGGTCCCCGACCATCCTTTGCTGGATGCGTCGCTCTACAAGCTCGGCTTCACGCTGCTGCGCACCGATGAACCGGAGCAGGCGATCGCGCCGCTGCGCCGCCTGGTCGAGGAGTTTGCGGACAGCACCCTGCTCGGCGAGTCGCTGTTCCTCATGGGCGAGGCGGCCTTCCGCAGCGGCGAGTTCGCGGCGGCCGTGGGGCCGTTGCAGCGGCTGCTGACCGAATCACCCGGACACGAGGTGGCCGCCCGGGCGCGCTTCCGACTCGGCTTGTCCCTCGGGCAGGTCGAACGCTGGGCCGAGTGCGAAGCGGTGCTCTCCGACCTGGCGCGACTGCACACCGACTTCGAGCACCGTTCCGAGGCCGAGTTGTGGCGCGGTCGGGCCCTGGCCGCGCTCGGCAATGCCCGCGGCGCGCGCGCCGCCTTCCAGCGGGTCATCGACGACGACCGCGGCCTGCTCGCCGCCCGCGCCCTGATCGGCATCGGCCAGACCGAACGCAGCCAGGGACAGGTCGAGTCCGCCCTCTCCACCTTCCTGCGCGTCGCGGTGCTCTACGGCCACGAACAGGAGGTGGCCCAGGCCCTGCTCTTCGCCGGCGAGTGCCTCGAGGACCTGGGCGATCGCGAGAAGGCCGACGACCGCTACCGCGAGATCCTCGAGCGTCACCCCGACGCCGACGTGGCGGCGCAAGCCCGGCGCCGCCTCTCGCGCCGCTGATCAGACCCGCACCGACCCGCCTCACCAACTCGAACACACCAGACTGAACACGGGACACCGTTCCCAGGAGCCGTCATGACCCCCGAGCCCACGCAACTCGAGTCCTTCTACGACATCGTCCTGAGCGGCGGGCCGCTCATGATCCCCATCGGGCTGTGCTCCATCGTGGCCCTGGCCTACATGGTCGAGCGCTCGGTGCGACTGCGGCGCTCGCGCCTCGGCGGGCGACGCTTCGAGCAGAAGCTGGTCGCCGCCATCGAGTCGGGCGGCGCCCATGCGGGGCTGGCCCTGTGCGGCGATCAACGCAACGCCCAGGCGCGGGTGCTCGGCGTGGGCCTCTCCCACGTCGGCGCCGAGTGGCAGCGCCGGGAGAAGGCGGTCGAGGACGCCGGAGCCCGGGAGGTCGACCGGCTCTCCGCGAACCTGCGCCCGCTCGTGGTGATCGGCATGATTGCCCCGCTGCTCGGCTTGCTCGGCACGGTGTGGGGCATGATCGACGCCTTCGCGAGCATCGCCCTCGAGGACGGGCTCGGCAATCCCGAGAGCCTGGCCGCGGGCATCAGCCAGGCGCTCGTGACCACCGCCGCAGGGCTGGCCGTGGCCATCCCCGCGCAGGCCGCCTACTACTGGTTCCGCGGGCGCATCGACCGCTTCGCCCACGGCACCGAGGACCTCTACGGTCAGGTGTGCGACCTGCTCAAGCTGCGCGCCACGCCCAACGGCACGTCGGTCGGTTCGGCCGCATGAGGATCCGCGGCCGCGCCCAGGAGGAGCCGACGCTCAACCTCACGCCGATGATCGACGTGGTCTTCCAGCTGTTGATCTTCTTCATGGTGGCGACGACGTTCCTCGACCCGGAGAAGGAGATCGAGATCGAGCTGCCCGAGGCCGAGTCGGGCACGGTGAGCGAGGCCGAGACCGACGACCTCGTGATCAACGTCTTCGCCGACGGGCACATCGTGCTGTCGGGGCAGGAGCTCAGCCGGGACGACCTGCTGCAGCGTCTGCGGGGCGCCGCGGCCAACGACCCGCAGACGGCCGTGACCATCCGCGGCGACCGCCTCGTGCACCACGAACACATCGTCGCGGTGATGGACGCGTGCGGCCGGGCCGGGCTGCTCAACCTCTCGGTCGGCACCCTCGAAGGGATCTGAGGGCTTGTCGCTCCCCCCTCAGCTCGGGCGCAACCTCGTCATCGTGGTGGCGTTGGTGACGGCCGGTTTCTTCGGGGCCTACCTGCGCTTCCAGCCCTATCTTGAACACCAGGCCAGCTACACCGACGGTCGCCGCGTCTACGCACTCGACCAGATCGAGCGGCTGCGCTTCGCCATCTGGGGCGACCCGGTGCCGCTGCCGCCCAGCGTCAACACGCGCGCCGCCGAGGGGCGCCCGGCCCTCTCACCCGACGGTCGCTGGCTCGTCTTCAGCGTCGGGGAGGCCGGTCTCAACGCCGACCTGTGGGTGGCCGAGATGGTCGATGGCGAGCCGACGCACCCCCGACCGCTGGCGCGACTCAACACCAGTGCCGACGATTTGGCGCCGGCCTTCGCCCGCGACGCACTCTACTTCGCCAGCAACCGCGCCGGTGGGCGCGGCGGCCTCGACCTGATGCGCGCGCCTTGGACCGACGGCGTGGTCGGCGCCGCCGAGCGACTGCCCCCGGGTCTCAACACCGCGGCCGACGAGACGGACCCGGCCCCCGTCGCGGGCTCCCGGGCACTGGCCTTCGCCAGCGATCGCCCGCGGGGGCAGCGCCGCGACCACGACGTTTACATCGCCGTTCCCCGGGATGCCGCGTCCGACGTTTCACCGCTCGACGGCCCCGACCTCTCGGCCGGTTCAGCCTGGCACACCCGCCCCTTCGACGTGGTCAACACGCCCTTCGAGGAGCGCGAACCCGCCTACGCCGCCGGCGGGCAGATCCTGATCTTCTCCACCGATCGGCAGGGCGCCGAAGGCGGTTTCGACCTGTGGCACAGCATGCTGAGCCTCGGTGAGTGGCAGCCCCCGCGCCCGCTCTCCGGCGTCAACACCGCCGACCATGAGCGCGGACCGCTGCTGTCTCCGGACGGCTTCGAGTTGTTGTTCAGCGTCGCCGCCGACCACGACGCCGGGCAGTTGCACCGGGCCCGGTCGCTCGAGCTGTTCCGCCTCCCCGGACGTTCGGTGGGTTGGCTCGACCTCTCCCTACTGGCGCTGCTGCTCCTGCTGGCCCTGTTGGCCTGGCTCGGCCGCCGCTGGGAAGCCCTCGACATCCTCTACAAGTGCCTGCTGGTCTCGCTGCTCGTGCATCTCGCGCTCATGTGGTGGTTCCGACAAGTGGAGGTCGAGCACGAAGCGGACGTCAGGCCTGAGCGGGGGCGCTCCTTCCAGGTGCGCATCGCGCCCAGCCGCAGCGTCATGGCCCGCAACCGCGAACGCGCCGGCGCCCTCTCACCGCAGCGTTCGGAGGCCGAGCCGGCGGCCGAACCCGAGCGCACCACGGACCTGGCGCCGCCCTCGCCGCAAACGGGCGCCGCCACACCCACGTTGGCGGACCTGGCCGCGCAGGCCCTCGCCGACGACGCGGCCGCGGCCCGCCTGGCGTCGGCGGACGCGCGCCGCGCGACGGGCGCCGCGTCTCCGGGCCGCGAGACCCACGAGGACGTGGCCGTGGCCACGCCGGCGGCGAGCGCAGCACGACTTTCGGCGGAGGCCCCGAGCCTGGCCATGAAGGCGGCGCCAGGCCCCACGCGTCCGGCGCCCACCGCCACAACCGCCGAACCGACGCGCGCCACCGTCGTGACCACCTCGGCCCGCAACGCCTCGAGCACGACTCCCCAACCCCGCTTCGACGCCCCGCTGACCCGCGCGGCCGTGGCCGAGGGACCGCAGGCGCCCCTCGCTGCTCCGACCACCACGCCGACGACGCTTCCCGCACGGGGACGGTCGCAGGCGGTGGCCGTGGACGCCCCCGCCGCCGAGAACGCCCCCCGCGAAGCGGGCGCCGCTGCCGCGCAGGAGACCGTGCCCGCCCTCGACCTGGGCGACCTGGCCCACGCAGCGGCGGATGCGGACGGGCGCTCCGCCGCGGCCTCACCGCAGCGCTGGACACGCGCGGCCGCGGGCGGGCCCTCCGCACTCGGGGGCCCCTCGTCAGCGCCCGCCGCGTCCTCCCTGCCACCGGTCCGTGCCGTCGCGGACGGAGCGAGTCCCCCGACGTCATCGCCGTCTCCCACCGCCGGCCCGGGACGCGCGGCCCCGGCGCTCCGAGCGGTGACCCTCGACGACACGGCGGCCCCGGGGCCCCGCAGCGACACCGAGGGTGAGCGCAGCCTCAGCGAGGGCGCGGGGAGCCTGACCCTGGAAGCCGTCGCCGTGAGGGCCGCACGACGGGAAGCCGGTCAGGGCCCTCCGACCCGGCGTGCGCTGGCCCGTGAGAGCGGCACGTCGCCGGGTCTCGCGCGCCTGGCCCCCGCCTTCGCGCCGCTCGGGTCGGTGGCCGTCGCGCCGGCGGACCTGCCCCTGCCCGCGGCACCCGGGAGCGACTGGGAGGAGACGCCCTACCGCACGCGCTTCGGCGAGGCCAAGCTGCAGGCCCTGCGGGAGTTCGGCGGCAACGACGAGACCGAGGCCGCCGTGGCCGCCGGGCTGCGCTACCTGGCCTCGGTCCAGTCCGAGGCGGGCTACTGGGGCGACCCCCGCCGGTGGGACGACAAGTACGGGCGCGTCACCGTGGGCAAGACGGCGCTGTGCATGCTCGCCTTCCTCGGCGCCGGACACACGCCCGCATCCGCCACCGAATACAGCGACGTCGTCCGCCGCGCCGTCGACATCCTGCTCGACAGCCAGGACGACGCGACAGGGCACTTCGGCTACACCTCCTCCTACTCCCACGCCATCTCCACCTACGCCCTGGCGGAGTGCCACGCCCTCACCGGCGACGCCTCCCTGCGCCCGCCCCTGCAAAAGGCGGTCGACTGGATCCTGAGACACCAGGAGCGCCGTCGTGACGACCGGCTCCACGGCGGCTGGGGCTACTACTACCCGGACACCCGCACCCACGACATCTGGCCGCGCACGTCGATCACCGTGTGGCAGATCATGGCGCTGGAATCGGCGCGCCTCGGTGGGCTGGAGGTGCCCGATCGCGCCTTCGACGATGCCCGGGGATTCCTGCGGCGGGCCCACCGCGCCGATCGCGGCGTGGTGCTCTACAACTTCGACCCCCAGCGCCTGCGCTCGAACTACTGGACGCTGCCCGGCAGCACGCCGGCCGGCCTGTTCGCCCTCTCGCTGCTCGGAGATGACATCGGGTCCGACGCCTTCGACACCGCCATCGACTTCATCGTCGAGCGGTCACCGCAGCGCTACGCCGCCGCCGACGCCGACGCGTTCGTCCACGAGGCCGAGGGCAACGTCTACTTCTGGTACTACGGCAGCCTGGCCCTGTTCCGCCACGGCGGCCCCGCATGGGAGCGCTGGAACGGCGCGCTGCAGAAGACGCTGCTGCCGGCCCAACGCACCGACGGGAGCTGGCGACCCATCTCGCTCTACGCCGACTATGCCGGCGACAGCGCGGACGACCGCGCGTACACCACCGCCATGTGCGTGTTGACCCTCGAGGTCTACTACCGCTACTTCACGCCCCTGCTCAAGGTCCGCTAGGCCGGTCCCGGCCCTTCTTGGGCGTCGGGGCCACCTTCATCACGAAGCGGTGGTCCTCCACGAGCTGCAGCAGGTCGAAACTGCTGAGGATGCCGACGACCTCCTGCTCGTGGGTCACCACGAGATGGTGGATCTTGCGCTTGCGCATCACCCGCGCGGCGGCCGAGATGTCGTTGTACTGAGGCAACGTCGTGACCCTGCGGGTCGCGAATCGGGACACTCCCACCGTTCCGTCGACGGCCTCCACCAGGTCGACAGTGCTGATGATGCCGTAGAGACCTCCGTCGCCGTCGACCAGGGGCACCGCATGAATGCGGTGCTTCTCGAGCAGGGCCCGAACGTCGGCCACCGAGTCGTTGGGCGCCGCCGTGACGACCTTCTTGTGCATCAGGTCCGAGATCTTGACGTTCATGGGATCCTGCCGTTCCTGGGAGCGTCCCCGCCGCGGGAAGCCCCAGTCTAAGCGGGCCACCACCACTGCGGCCTACGCTCCTCTGCGTAGGGTGGTTACCCTGGAGCCCTCTTCAACACCTGGGAGCGAAGCATGATCAAGGGATGGGGACTGTTGCTTGCCGCGGTCGTCGCGATGACTCCGACGACATCCGGTGACGACGACGCCGCAGCTCCGCACGTGCCGGCCGCGATGATGCGCGCGGCCGTCCTGATCGCGGACATGCAGGAGAGCCTGTCCGGACGCGACGTCGGCGACGAGTGGCCCTACGAAGGGGTCTATCGCGTAGGCGGGCAGATCCCCATCGGATACCGCATCGGCGGCACGGCGCTGTGCTCGCTGGCCCTGTTGCATTCACCCGCCTATGCGGCCTCGGCGGAGGTGGCGACCGCGGTCGAGCGGGGACTCGGCTTCATCCTCGATCACCTCGGTGACGACCTCATGTCGGCCGGGTTCCGCGGCACCTACGACGTCCGCGGATGGGGCCAGATCTACGCGCTCACGTTCCTGCTCGAGGCGCGGGCCACCGAGGAAGTCCCGAAGTCCCGGCGTGCGGACGTCGACAACGCCATCACCCGGCTCGTCGCCGCCCTGCAGGTCACCGCCATCCCCAAGGTGGGCGGCTGGGCCTATTCGCGGCGCAAGGGCTATGACGAGCCGAACCCCGCGTCCCCGTTCATGACCGCGCCCGCTCTGCTGGCGTTATTCGAAGCGGCGCGTCAGGGCGAGGACGTCGACCGGGACACCGTGGAGCTCGCCCTCGGCGCCCTCGTCTCGAGTCGCACGGCCAGCGGCGCCGTGCCCTACGACAGCTCGGGGTCGGACGAGCGCTGGCCCGGGGCCATCGGTCGCACGCCGGCGGTGGAGACGGCGTTGCTCCTGGGCGGACGCGGTCATCCCGACCAGATCGCCACCGCCCTCGACGCGTTCTTCGAGCACTGGTCGTGGCTCGAGCAGCGCCGCCGCCAGAACGGCACGCACAAGGCCCCTTACGGCGTCGCGCCCTACTACTTCTTCTACGCCCATTACTACGCGGCCCTGGCCATCGAGATGCTGCCGGCCGAGGGGCGCGAAGGCTACCGCCGGCAGCTCCTCGCGCGGCTGTTCGAGGTGCAGGAGGAGTCGGGCGGCTGGAACGATCGCGTCTTCGAGCGCAGTGAGAACTTCGGCACGGCCATGAGCCTGATGGCGCTGGGCGCGCCCGGGCAGCGGTCGCCGGCACGCTGGATTCCGGCCCCAGCCGCCAACACGGACGCCCTCCCGGCAGACGACGCCCCAGCGAACGAATCCGGAACCGACGGGCGCTGAGCTCAGCCGACGGGGCCGTGGCCGTGGCAGCACACGACCTGCGCCATCCCGCCTATACTCATCCCTCGCACTCCCGGGGGTCTCGCATGGGCAACTCCATCAGGATCGTCTCGATCCTGTTCGCGACCCTGTTCGCGTTCGGCGCGATGCTCGGGATGCCGCGGGGCATTCACGCGACCTCCGCGACCCACGCGCCTCACGACGTGGTGCAGCTCATCGCCGTCTCGCCGGCCTACGCCGAGGACGGGGTCGTGTTCGGGTTCTTCCAACTCACCGAGCACAAGGTCTTCGGAATCTCCCGGGACGGCGGACACCGGTGGATCGAGTCCGGCCTGCCCATGGCCGAGGCCGAGCCCCGGCACTTCGCCTTCTCGCCGGCCTTCGCTCGCGACCAGACCGCCTTCGCGGCGACCCGGCTGAACGGCGTGTTCCGGAGCCTCGATGGGGGCACGATCTGGGAGCCGATCAATGTCGGCCTGCCGGAGGTGCCGGTCCATCAGATCGCGGTTTCACCGGACTTCGAGGTCGACGGCCTCGTGGTCGCGGCCACGGAGGCCGGGCTGTTCCGCTCCCACGACGCCGGCACGACCTGGGTGCAGACCCTCGCGGGCCTGACCGAGACCGACCTGTCCACCGTCGTGTTCGGTCCGTCGTCCCACATCCTGTATGCCGCCGGTCAGCGGCTGCATCGCTCGGCCGATGGCGGACGGAGCTGGCAGCCGTTGGCGCTGCTGCCTCATCCGGTCGTCTCGCTCGCCCGCTCGCCTCTGCCCGGCGCGGTCGACACGCTGGCCGTCGCCTTCGGCGATTCCGGCGGTGCCGTGTGGTTCAGCACCGATTCGGGCATGACCTTCGCGCCCGCCATTCAGGGGCTCACCAACGACAAGATCAACCAGGTCGCGTTTGCCGACGACGGCACCGTCTTCGCCCCGAGCGCCACCCAAGGGTGCTTCACCACGCCCGGGCCCTTCGAACCGTGGGCGACGAGCCTGTCGGGCACCGAGTTGCTCTCCGACCAGACGGACAACCACTTCCTGACCGTGGCCCCCTCGCCGACTTTCTCCGACGATGACACCGTGCTGCTGGGGAGCTTCGAGGGGTTGTACCTCTCCCATGACCGCGGCGAGCACTGGCGCGAGCAGACCGTCTACGGACCGCGGGTCTGCCGGGCCCTGGCCGTCTCCCCCGACTTCGCCAACGACCACACCTTCTACCTGGGCAGCTACGGCGGCGCCGTCGTCGAGGGCGTGCTCCGGACCGCAGCGGATCCACCGCCGGCGCCTCCCGGACTGTCCATGGGCGGCGGCGGCTTGGGCGGCGGTCCCGGCGGCGACCCCGGCTCGGGCGGAAGCGGCGGGCCTGAACCCGGTGGTGGCGGCGGCGGGACCGGCGAAGGCGGAGGCACCCCGCTCCAGCTCCCCTGGGACGGTGGGTGTGATGCCGGCGACGTGAGTTGGACCTCCCTCGGCGTCGGTGTGCGCAAGTGGTCGGGATCGCTGGCACCCTCTCCCGACTTCGCCAACGACGACACCCTCTTCTACGGCTACGACACCATCTACCGCTCCGCGGATCGCGGACGCACCTGGTTGCGCCTGAACGACCCCGGCTTCAACATCGCCCGCGCCATCACGACGAGCCCCGACTTCGCCCGCGACCGGACGGTGTTCATCGGCACGGGCGTCGGCGGCAGCTTCCGCTCGACCGACGCCGGCGACGACTGGACGAAGATGCACTCGCTGCCCACGGACATCCGCACCGCGGCTTTGGTCTGCTCGCCCGACTACGCTCACGATGGCACCGTCTTCCTCGCCTCCACCAAGCACGGCGTCTGGCGCTCCACGCAGGGCGGGGATCAGTGGACCGCCATGGGCCTGCAGGACTTTGTCGGCCGGACCATGGCCATCTCGCCGGACTACGCCCGCGACGGGACCGTCTTCGTCGGCACGGTGGCCCGGGGCCTGTGGGTCACGACCGACCGGGGCGAGTCCTGGGTGCAGCGCAACCTGGGCCTGGCGGACGAGCGCCCGGTCACCGTGCAGGACATCGCCGTCTCCCCGGCCTACGCCTCCGACCACACCCTGTTCGTCGCGCCGCTCTCGGGAAGCGTCTACCGCTCCGTCGACGGCGGCCTCTCCTTCGAAGAGGCCGGCGACGGACTGCCACCCGATGCAGGGCGCCAGCTCGAGATCTCGCCCGACTACGTCAACGACGGCACGTTGATCCACACCAACCACGACTGGGTCTACGTCACCCGCGACGGCGGCGCCCGCTGGTCACGGCTGCCGGGCTTCGTGCGCACCGACGACGAGTACCCTTCGGTGCGCTACTGGGGCGGGTGGCAGGACGCCCACGTGCCGGACCACGCCGCCTTCGAGACCTCCATGCAGGAGACCTCGAATGTAGGCGCCAGCACCGAGTTCACCTTTCTGGGGGACTCGGTCGCCTTTTACGCCAGCAAGGGAGCGGTCCTCGGAGCCCTGGCCGAGGTCTACCTCGACGGCGTGCTGGTCGAGACCCTGGACCTCTATTCCGCCACCGTGGTGGGCGCCGGGCCGGTCTTCGTCAAACGCTGCGGACGCTACGACTGGCACACGATCCGGGTGACCTTCGCCGGCCCCTCGCCCCGCGTCCCGAGCAGCATTTCGGGCGTGCGCCTGCGCTCCGACGGCTTCTCCCACGGGTTCTGACCGGCTCCCACGGGTACGGGGGCTCTGCCGAAATGCCCTCAGGTCACGTGTGTGGCCGTTCGATAGAGCCGGTGTCCGGGCATCGCGCCCCCGATCCGCCCTCCGCATCCTGGCTGGAACGAGTCCATGAATTGCCGCCGTCTCCGCGTCCTCGCCCCCCTGCTCGCCCTCTCCCTCACCGTCAGCGCCTGCTCGACGCCTTCGAACTACCTCGAAGAGCGGACGCATGACTTCGCCGACTCGGTCGACGTGAAGTGGGCCTGCGACATCTTCTCCTTCGGCCTCGGCTTCAAGGTAGAAGCGACCAACTACCTCAACGCCGGCATCGGCTACGGCAACTACAAGGAAGTCTACGAGCAGTTCGGACGCTACTCGACCACCGGCTCGGGTGAGTTCATGCACCTCGGCATCTATGGCCTCGACGGCAACAGCAAGCACAACCTCCCGGGCCCCGCGACCGAGCACAACATCGCCTTCATCAACTGTTGCCAGGAGAAGCGGCCGCCCGTCATCGATCGCTTCCGCGTCGGCGGTGAGGTGCTCCTGCTCGGCATCGACGCCGGCCTCTACCTGAACCTGGGCGAGATGCTCGACTTCGTCACGGGCTTCGCGGGCTTCGACATGGCCGAGGACGACGAGCTCGCCCGCGACACCGAGTGGTAGCCGCCGCGCCGCCCCGACGGTGGTGCGATGAACCGACGGTCGTCCGGTCAACCGACGGTGGTGCGCTGAACCGTCGGTCGTCCGGTCAACCGACGGTGGTGCGCTGAACCGTCGACTCAGCCGACGAACGAGAGCACGTCCGCCAGCTCGAGCAACGCCGCCATCGCCGCGTCTGAGTCGCCGGCGCTGCGGATCCTGACGAACAGGTCGCCCCGATCGGCCGCGAGGACCCAGCACTCCCGCTCGCGGTCCTTGGCGACGAGGACCGAGCCGGACGGGGACTCGCGCTCGACCATGACCAGGGGATCGTTCCCCGCGGCGGCGCGCAGGGTGTCCGCGGGATCCATCGACCGTACGTCCACCTGCAGTTGGCGGCCGTCCGCGGCACAGGCCCCGGCCCGGATGCCGGAGCCCACGTCGCCCGTCCAGTCGTACCAGGCGTAACCGCTCGGGGCCGGCAGGCTCAGGTCGGGCGCCGCCCCCGCCATCGGGAGCACCAAGGCCCCCTGGCGCCGGTCGACGCAGCCCATCGGCCCTCGGGCTGCCGCGCGCCCTTCCAGTTCGTCGCAGGCCTGCGTGCGTCGGCGACCCTGCGAGAGGCTCAGGCTCGAACGCGCCACCGCGCCCTCGGCATCGGTCCACAACACGAGCGGGCGCTTCCCAAGCGCGGCATGGCCGGCGTGCCACCGAGCCAGCCCCTCCTCGCGACCCATCAGCTCATAGCGCGTGGTCACCGCCCGGCCGAGGTCGAGCACATACTCGACTTGCTCGAAGCGTCGTCCCACCGGCGCCTCTCGTGAGATCTCGGCGCGTTCGCGCTGCAACGCCACCGGTCCCCGTGCCGCGTCCGACCACGGCAGGCTGTGCCGCCCCAGGCCTCCGGCGTCCACGCGCAGCGTCGCCGCGTGGGCCTCACGCTGCACCGTCGCCTGGAGTCGGCGCCAGACCCCGTCGACCCAGCGCCGCTGTTCGAAGCGGTACACCCGGCCCTCTCCGTCCTCCTCCACGACCAATTCGTGGGCGACGTCCGGCACCGACCACGAGACCTCGATGCGCGAGATGATGCGGCCGTCGGACAGGGCCGTCTGCGTGCGGCGCTCGTGGCCCACCGACTGATCCTGCATGAGGACGCGCGCCCAGCGCTCGAGGCCAACCGGCCCCACCGTCGCCTCGCCGGAGCCACCGGCAGCGCCCGGCGATCCCAAACCGACCTGAGCCGCGACAGTCGGCGACGCGAGAACACCCCAGCAGACCAGCGCCGTCGCCAGGCCGCGCACCGCGACCCCGCTCATCCGTCGGACTCGAGGTAGCCCAGTTCGATCAGCAACGCTCGATGGCCCTCGTCCATCTGACCTGTTCCGGCAGGCCCCAGGCGCCCTGACTTGGTGGCCAGCCGGACGCTCTGCTCTTCCAGCAGCGTCTCGAGCTGCTTGCGCATGCGCACCGCTTCCGCGCCAGTGGACTCGTACAAGTTGTGGCGTTCACCGGGGTCGGCACTCACATCGAACAGCCAGTTCCAGTGTCGGTCGATGTTCCGTTGCCAGCGGTGGATCAGCTTCCAGCCCCCCCACGTTACGGTGCGATAGAACTGGGGCCCCGGCTCGACGATGAGTTCGCTGAAGCTGGGCAACGAAGCCCAGGACGCCGGCGCCTGTCGTGACGGATCGAGATAGGGCACCAGCGAGCGCCCCTCCCAACCCAGTCCGCTCCAGTCGACGCCCATGAGTTCGGCCACCGTCGGCGCCACGTCGATGAGGTCCACCATCTCGCCGACCTCGCCCCGCCAGCCCTGCTCCCGTCGCCCCGCGGGCAGCGAGATGATCAGGGGCACACGCAGCAACTCCTCAAAGACCTGGTCGTGCTGGTACTTGCCGTGGTCCTTGAACTCCTCGCCGTGATCAGAGAGCAGCACGAGGATCGTGTCCCGGTCGCGTGGGCCCGCGCGCACGGCATCCACGAGCGGCTGCAGCGCCGCATCGAGATACGCCACCTCGGCGTCGTACAGGTCCGAGAGGAATTGCACGTCGTCGTCGTCGTAGTCGATCATGCCGGCCCAGTAGTCGGCGCCGACGCCCCCCTTCCATTGCTCCTCATGGCTGAGCGTCAGGTAGCGCACCAGCCGGTCCCGCAGCGCCCCGCGATAATCGACGTCGACGAATTGCGGATACAGGTCCGGCGGCGGGATGTAGGGAGCGTGAACCTGATACGTGTGGACGAAGAGCATGAATCGCCCGCGATCCGGTGACTCCAACCAGGTCAGGGCATCCCCGAGGCGGTCTTCGAAATCCTCGTTTTCCTCGCTCCACTCATCGAAGCCGCGCCCCATCTCCATGCGGTCGGTGAGATTGCCTCCGGACACGAAGGCCGCGGTCTCGATCTCATTCTCATTCAACAACTCGGCCAGTGTGGTCACCCCGGGAGGCAACGTGCGCACCTCGGGCTGCGCCCCGTGAACATTGACGATGCCATGCGCACCCGGGTACTCAGATGTGAACAGCGAGGCATGCGACGGAGCCGTTTGCGGCGCCTGCGCGCGCGCATGCCGGAAGACCACAGAGTCTGCCGCGAGGCGACTCAAGACGGCCGATGTGGGGCGCTCATACCCATAGGGCTCGAGCCGGTCCGCCCGCAACGTGTCGAGGCTCACGATGACCACGTTGGGCCCCGCCTCCCGGGCCCCCGTCTGCATTGCCGGGGACACCTCATCCGCAGCAGGGCCGCACCCCGCGACGGCAGCCAAGAATAATCCCAGGGCAGCCTGTCCACATCGGCCCTGATTCCTTCGGCCTTCGCGTGTTTCCCGTAGGGGCAGCATGGGGCCATCGTATCTCGCGACGGCCATGGCCGAAGGCCTCACCTCTCCACTCTGAACAAGCCCCGTCCGCGAGTGCGCCGGCCCCGGTACCAACAGAAAAACCCGCCGCCGGCGCATAGCGCCGACGGCGGGCTCACTGAATATAAGTCCCGGCGCCAACCTACTCTCTCGGCTCACGCCAATACCATCGGCCCGGTCTGCTTAACGACTGTGTTCGGAATGGGAACAGGTGTGGCCAGACCGGCATAAACACCGGGAAGATGAGTTCTCTGGTTTCGTGGTCCCCACTAAAGGGGGGGACAGTGAGACGCGTCTCTCGAAGCGTGTCGTCCTGCGCTGCCTCGCTCTGGTGCAGACCTGTGAAGGCCCACCCCGTGCACGGCAGCGAAAGAATGTAGTCAAGTCGATCGGCCTATTAGTACTGGTGAGCTGAATGCATCGCTGCACTTACACTTCCAGCCTATCAACCTGGTGTTCTACCAGGGGCCTGATGGGGACACCTGATCTCGAGGCGGGCTTCACGCTTATATGCTTTCAGCGTTTATCCTTTCCGAACATAGCTACCCAGCCGTACCGCTAGCGCGATAACTGGTACACCAGGGGTTCGTCCGCCCCAATCCTCTCGTACTAGGGGCAAATCCTCTCAAGTGTCCTACGCCCGTGCCGGATAGAGACCGACCTGTCTCACGACGGTCTGAACCCAGCTCGCGTACCGCTTTCATTGGCGAACAGCCAAACCCTTGGGACCTTCTCCAGCCCCAGGATGCGATGAGCCGACATCGAGGTGCCAAACCTCCCCGTCGATACGGACTCTTGGGGGAGATCAGCCTGTTATCCCCGGAGTACCTTTTGTCCGATGAGCCACGGCCCTTCCACACGGGACCGCGGGATCACTAAGCCCTGCTTTCACACCTGCTCGACTTGTAGGTCTCGCAGTCTAGCGCCCTTATGCCTTTACACTCACCATGCGATTACCAACCGCACTGAAGGCGCCTATTGGGCTCCTCCGTTACTCTTTCGGAGGAGACCGCCCCAGCCAAACTGCCCAACTAGCACTGTTCCGAACCCGGATTCACGGGACTCGGTTAGGAACCCAGAAAACCAAGAGTGGTATTTCACTGATAGCTCCACGAAAGCTAGCGCAATCGCTTCAACGCCTCCCACCTATGCTACACATGACCAACTAAATCCCAATACCAGCCTACAGTAAAGGTTCACGGGGTCTTTTCGTCCTGGCACGGGTACGTGGTATTTTCACCACGACTACAATTTCACCGAGTCCACCGCCGAGACAGCGTCCAAGTCGTTACGCCATTCGTGCGGGTCGGAACTTACCCGACAAGGAATTTCGCTACCTTAGGACCGTCATAGTTACGGCCGCCATTCACCGGGGCTTCAATTCAAAGCTTCGCCTTGCGGCTAACCTCTCCTGTTGACCTTCCGGCATTGGGCAGGCGTCAGTCTGTATACAGCGTCGTTTTGACTTAGCACAGACCTGTGTTTTTGGTAAACAGTCGCTTGGACCAATTCTCTGCGGCCTCCGAGAGCTTCACGAGCGAATCGTTTCACCCTCGAGGGCACTCCTTATCCCGAAGTTACGGAGTCAATTTGCCGAGTTCCTTAGCGGTGGTTCTCTCGAGCGCCTTAGGATACTCACCCCACCCACCTGTGTCAGTTTACGGTACGGTCGGCTACTGCCTCACTAGAGGTTTTTCTTGGAAGAGCCTCCGATGGGTTCGCGCTAATGCGCTCCACATCACCTCCGAGGACATATGCTGCGGATTTACCTACAGCGACCCCGCGGGCTTGTACGGGCACTACTACCAGGCCCGCCCACTTTCGACTCTCCGTCACCCCATCGCGTCTTTGGCGACAGCAGCCGGTACAGGAATATTAACCTGTTTCCCATCGACTACGCCTTTCAGCCTCGCCTTAGGGACCGACTAACCCTGGGCGGATTTACCTTCCCCAGGAAACCTTGGGTTTTCGGCGAACAAGATTCTCGCTTGTTTTATCGTTACTCATGCCGACATTCGCACTTCCACATCGTCCAGCCGTTCTTACGATCGACCTTCATCCTAACGTGGAACGCTCTCCTACCACTCATGAACGGCATCGCCGAACATGAATCCGCGGCTTCGGTGTACAGCTTAGTCCCGTTAATTTTCGGCGCAGACTTGCTCGACCAGTAAGCTGTTACGCACTTTTTAAATGATGGCTGCTTCTAAGCCAACATCCTGGCTGTCCTAGCAGGTCTACTTCCTTTAACCACTTAGCTATACTTTGGGACCTTATCCGACGGTCTGGGTTGTTTCCCTCTCGTCCGAGGACCTTATCGCCCCCGGACTGACTGCCACGGTACCACTGACGGTATTCGGAGTTTGTCTAGGGCGGGTAGGTGCAATACCCCCCGCTCCAGAACAGTAGCTCTACCCCCATCAGCTAATTACGTGACGCTAGCCCTAAAGCTATTTCGGAGAGAACGAGCTATCTGCAGGTTCGATTAGCTTTTTACTCCGATCCACAGCTCATCCCATCACTTTTCAACGTAAAAGGGTTCGGCCCTCCACGAGCTGTTAAGCCCGCTTCAGCCTGGCCATGGATAGATCACCTGCGTTCGCGTCTGATACATACGACTTGGATCGCACATTTCGCACTCGCTTTCGCTTCGGCTTCGGACCTCAGGCCCTTAACCTTGCCGTATACATCAACTCGCCGGCCCATTATACAAAAGGTACGCCGTCAGCCATTGCCTTGCGGCCATAGGCCTCCGACAGCTTGTAGGTGTTTGGTTTCAGGTACTATTTCACTCCCCTCACCGGGGTTCTTTTCATTTTTCGCTCACGCTACTATTCACTATCGGTCGTCGAGGAGTATTTAGCCTTGGGGGGTGGTCCCCCCGGTTTCACACCAGGTTTCCCGTGTCTGGTGCTACTCGGGAATACGATCGGAAGACTGAAGCTTTTCGCCTACGGGGCTATCACCCGCTGTGGCGGAACTTCCCAGGACCTTTGGCTAAGCATCAGTTTTCTTACTTCCGCGCTGGACTGCGATCCAACGGCACGCATCCCACAACCCCGATTACAAAACGCTCGCAGACTTACAGGCAATCGGTTTGGGCAGTCTTTCCCGTTCGCTCGCCGCTACTGAGGAAATCGATTTTTCTTTCTCTTCCTATGGGTACTGAGATGTTTCAGTTCCCCACGTTCACCTCCACCGCCTATGTATTCAACGGTGGATAACAGGGCATACCCTGCTCCGTTTCCGGATTCGGACATCCGCGGGTCAAAGCCTGGTTGGCGGCTCACCGCGGCTTAACGCAGCCGTCCCACGTCCTTCATCGCCTCTCGACGCCAGAACATCCCCCAAACACCCTTACTAACTTGACTACACTCTTTACGAGAACATCGCTCAAGATACATCGTCTCTGTCAAATTGTCGTCGTCTTAATGACAACACCACGAAACCAGAGTTTTCAAAGAGCGCTCATCCCGGGGGCATTCACAACGCATGCGCGTGGTGACCCTCGCCCGAGTTGCCGGAGGACCGGCACCGGCCATCCGCGCTGATCATCGTGTGACCAGGCCGCAGATGGCGGGGACCGGACCGCCTCTCGAGGCAGCCTCACTCACCGAGCCGTGTTCATCGCGAGGGCGATTGGTGGAGGCGACAGGAATCGAACCCGCGACCACCTGCTTGCAAAGCAGGCGCTCTACCAACTGAGCTACGCCCCCTGCCGTCGGTGCCATTCGAGACCGGGGCCTCGAATGATTCCTGCGCTGGCGACCGGAGTCCTGGTGGGCCTGCGTGGACTCGAACCACGGACCTTACGCTTATCAGGCGTACGCTCTAACCACCTGAGCTACAGGCCCGTGGGGTGGTGCCGGCGCTGGCGGGCGGTTCGCTCGCCATTCACACCGCTTGGGAGTGAAAGTGGTAGCAAGCTTGTTTAAGACGTGTGCCGATGTTTCTACAAGGATCGACCGTCACCGGTGATCCAGGTCTATTAATCCCTAGAAAGGAGGTGATCCAGCCGCAGGTTCCCCTACGGCTACCTTGTTACGACTTAGTCCCAATCACTGAGCTTACCGTCGGCGCTTCCCTCCTTGCGGTTGGGTACACGACTTCGGGTACTCCCAGCTTTCGTGGCTTGACGGGCGGTGTGTACAAGGCTCAGGAACATATTCACCGCGGC
>JAJDEP010000011.1 GCA_029259715.1 Planctomycetota bacterium
AATAAGATCGCGCGCCCGCACCACCTCCAAGTGTCTCCAGGTAGACATAATAGTCACCGCCCGGTCCACGCCCAAAGAATGCAGCAGATGTATTTGCACCATTGCCGGCAGCTATGACCTTGTCGGGAATGGCATCTGCAAGTGCGCCGAAAATGACATCGACAATCTGTTGTGCCGTTTGCGCCCGCGCCGCCGAGGCTGCAGGAAACTCCGCGTTCACGATGGTACCTGCAGGCGCGCTGATCGTTACCGGGTCGAGGAGCCCGTGGTTCTGGGGGCAGTCAGGATCGAGCAACACCTTCAGGCAATACAGACACGCAGCCTGAAGCCCCGCCGTGGTTACATTGATGTTGCCCGGCACTTGGCCGTCGGTGCCATCGAAGTCGAATTCTATTTCATCGCCGGCGACCGTGATCGTGACGCTGAGTTTTATCTGGGTCGTTGCCAGCCCGTCGTCGTCGATCACATCGGTGAATGAGTATTTCCCGTCCGGCAGAGAGGAAACAGCTGCACGTGCGCGTTTGGCGACGGCGTCGATGATAACACCGCATCCCTCTCGGATGCTTTCCTCGCCCCATTTTTCAAGCAGCGCATGACAGCGTCGTATGCCTAACCTGTTGGAGGCGATCTGGGCGTTGTAATCGCCTTTTCGCTCCTCTGGCACCCGCACGTTGAGAAGGATGAGGTCGAAGACATCATCGACAATCTCATCATTCTTGATCAGTCTGATCGGCGGAATGCGCAGGCCTTCCTGGTAAATTTCAGTCATGCCGCCTGCCATTGAGCCGGGCGACATGCCACCTATGTCCGCATGGTGTGCAATGTTGGCAACAAACAGAACCAGCTTGCCTTTTTCGAATATCGGCGCGGCTATCGCCACGTCCGGCAGATGCGATCCCCTTCCGACATAAGGGTCATTGGACAGGAACATGTCGCCGGGTGCCATATTCTTTGGACCGTACTTCGCCAGGACCACCTCGACCAGCCCAAGCATGGATGCCAGATGCAGCGGCATGCTTTCACCCTGAACCACCACGCGCCCGTCAGCATCGAATATCGCCGTAGAGTGATCTCTGCGCTCCTTGATGTTGGTGGAATAGGCGCTTTTCATCAGGGCGATATACATCTCGTCAGCGACGGACGCCATTGCACTGCGCATCAACTCTGCATCAATTGCGGTTAACGGCACGACGTTCACTCCTCGATTGACATGATCAGATTGCCCCATTGGTCGACAGAACAACTGTCACCCGGGAAAACCACAGTAGTGGTGTCAAGTTGCTCGATGACCGCGGGGCCCGTGATTTTCTGACCCGCAACCAGGGAATCGCGCCTGAACACCGGCGATTTGTGACGAGTCGCGCCTGAGAACAGGACATCTCTAACCCCGCTGGCGGCCACATCATCACCCTGTGCCGCATGAGGCAGTTCGGGCGCGTCCAGGTTTGCCACAGCCGTCGCGATCAGGTTCACGACCTGTATGGGTTGGTCAGGCGATGCAAAGCCATAGTTAAATTCATGATCGTTATGAAACGCGCTGGCCAGCCGGACGACCCATTCAGCATCGAGGTGTCCGCCTTCGAGCGGCAGGGCAAGTTCGTAGTTTTGTCCCACATACCGCATCCCCACTGTCCATTTGATTTCCCGTTGTTCCGGCGGGATGTCCTCATGGGCAAACCATGCCTCGACCTGGCGGGTGAGGTGCTTTTGGATGGTTCCGATGTCCTCCAGGCTGTCTGGGGAAAGGAGAGTTAGAAGCGTGCGGACGAATTCCATGGTCAGGGGTGAGTTCATCGCACCTTCTGCACAGAGAATGCCCGGATGCGGAGGAATGATGACCGTTTCGATTCCAAGATCGAGAGCCACGTCGCGGGCATGCAGCGTTCCCGCACCGCCGTAGACGAACAAGGCAAACTCCCGCGGATCATGTCCACGTTCCACCGATATCGCCCGAATCGCCTTTACCATGGTTGCACTGGCGAGTTTCGTTATGCCGAGCGCTACGTCTTCGATTGCAAGGGACAACCGGCTGGCGAGGCTGGAAATTGCAGCTTCGGCAAGATCCTTGCGGATTGGCATGGTTCCGTCGAGAAGGCTCTCATCGTTCAGGCGGCGCAGATACACATTGGCATCGGTCACGGTCGCATCCGTGCCGCCAAGGTCATAGCAGGCAGGTCCCGGAACGGCGCCCGCGCTATGCGGGCCGACCTTGAGAAAGTCGCCATTGTCGATCCATGCGATTGACCCGCCCCCCGCACCGACCGCGTTGACATCCAGAGAAGGCAGGCGGATCGGAAAGCCTGCCAGATCGCGCTCGTTCACGATCGTTGCCTCACCATTCAGCAGCAAACTTACATCCGCGCTGGTCCCTCCCACATCGAGCGTGATGATGTTTGAGTATCCCGCAGCGATCGCCCGGACAGCCGCTCCCTGCACACCTGCGGCAGGCCCGGACAACGAGGCTCTGATGGGGAGTTCTCGCGCCGTTTTTACCGACATTAACCCCCCGGAG
>JAJDEP010000012.1 GCA_029259715.1 Planctomycetota bacterium
CGCGGCCCGGCCGCTCGGGACCACCACCCAGTCACCCCGGCGCACCGCCCCATGGATGACTGCGTCGACAGGGCCCGCCGCGTCTGAGCCCGAGAGCCCTTGCAACGTGCCCGGCGCGGCGTCCCCCGGCACCAGCGGCCAGACATCACCGCGCTCGCCGCACCACTCGGCATCGATGGACAGGTCGGGCGCCGCCCGCAGGGCCTGAGCGCACAGGCCGCCGACCGCCGCAAAGGCCCCGGAGGGCGCGAGGGCCGGTGCGCCGTCGGCGGGCGGCACCGCATGGCCGAGCGCACGCGCGATGCGCTCCACGTTATGGCGTTCATCCTCATCAGCGGGTTGCAGGCACCCGATGCCCGCCCCGAGAGCGTCCTTCAGGAAGCCGTCGTCTTTCACGGCGCCGGTGGCGACGAGGCGCTGGACCGGAAAGCCCGCCGAGCGGGCCAGGCGCAACTCATGGGACGAGCACACGGCGCCCCAGCAGCCCGCCTCCGCGGCACGGCCGAGCAACTCGAGCGGCCCGAGCGCGCCCACGGCCACCGTGCGCTGATCACCGAGACCGTCGAGTGCCGACGCGAAGGCCACCGAGCTGATCAACCAGGCCCCCTGGAGGGGCGCCCAATCGACCGTGAGCCGGCTCAGGTCGAGGTCTTCGAGCCGGAGCTGCCCGTCATCACCCAACGAGAATGGTGCCGGCCCGTCCGAAGCCCCCCTGCCCGAAGCGGCCCCGCCTGAAGCGTCGCTGTCCCGCTCACGCATGTTCCTCAAGGCGCTCGGCGAGTCGATCGAGCATGCGCCCGTGGATCTGGCACACCCGCGACTCGGAGATGCCCTCCTTCTTGCCGATCGCCTTCAGGGTCAGGCCTTCGAAGTAGTAGCCCTTCACGAGGCGACGCTCGACCTCGGTCAGCTCCCGCTGCACCACCTTGAACATCTCCCGGCGGTGCAGGATGTCCGAGGGCTCGTCGTCATCGGAGACCAGATGGTCATTGCCCTCTTCCGAGGGGCCGCCGCCGCTGGCGTCCGAGGGGCTGAGCGACACCATGGTCCCGAAGTGCAGCTCTCCCAGGGCCGATCGCAGGCTCTTGAGGTTGATGCCGAGTCGCCGCGAGAGCTCGAGTTGGGTCGGCGCCCGTCCGAGCTGTTCCTGCATCTCCGCGATCACGTCCTTCAGCCGCGAACCCCGGTTGCGGGCCTCGCGGGGGATCCAGTCCTGCTGGCGCAGGTAATCGATCATGGACCCGCGCACGCGCAGACGGCAGTAGGTCTCGAACTTGACGTTGCGCTCGGGGTCGAAATTCTCGATGGCCTGGATCAGCCCGAACGTGCCGGAGCTGCGCAGGTCCTCGCCGTCGACGGTGCGCGGGAGGCGCGCGCCGAGCTGGTCGGACACCTGTCGCACGAGCGACATGTACGCCTCCACGAGCTTCTCCTTGTGGACACGCCTGCGCGAGCGCAGGAACTTGGTCCACAGCTCTTCGCGGGTTGGCGGTTCGGCTCGTTTCAAGCGGTGGATCTCACCGGGTCACGATGCAGACGGCGTGTCGACTCCGGCGAAGCCGATGACGACAAAGGACACGGTGATGTGCGCACGGATCCGATTCAAGACCTTTCGACGGCGCGCAACAACCTCACGACCCCGACCGTGACCGCTCGACGCCGTGTGCGCGACCGACGAGACCGTCGTGTGCAACGCGCGTCAGCGCACACTCAACGCGACGGACGGCCGCGCGATGCGTCGGCGTTCGCGGGCGACCGATGCGCGTTCCTCAGCGCTGCCTTGGCGACACCGCGGTGTCGCCTCTCGTCGCCAACGCCAGCCTGACGATCGTCCCGCCCGGCGCCCCGCCCCGAGTCTGCGTCACGATCTCCATCACAAACGGTGTCCTGGGGGCCGTTTGCTAGTCTTTTCGTTCATGACTGCCAACATCGACGAACGCATCGGGAAGGTCATCTGGCCCGCGCTCCGCGCCAGCCGCGGTGAAGCCGCCATCGAATCGCTCCTGCCACTCATCGAGCGCTTCCCGCCGGGCGGCGTGATCGTGTTCGGCGAAGGGGCCGAGGACGTGGCGGCCCTGATCGCGCGCTTGAGGCTGCGGGTGGGGCACAACCTGCTCGTAGCGGCCGACCTCGAACGTGGCTGCGGACAGCATGTGCGCGAATTTTCATCGCTGCCGCCGGCCATGGCCATCGCCGCCTGCACCGAGCCCGACGCGGCCCGGCACGCGGGGCTGCTCACCGCCATCGAGGCGCGCCAGGCCGGCATCGACGTCGTCTTCGCCCCCGTGGCGGACGTCAACACCGCCGACACCAATCCGATCATCGCCACGCGCTCGTTCGGCGACGACCCCTATCACGTGGCGGCACTGTCTTCGGCGTTCGCCCGCGGTCTGGCCGAAGGCGGGGTCCTGGCCGTGGCCAAGCACTTCCCGGGTCACGGCAGCACGGTCCAGGACAGCCACTCGGTCCTTGCCCGCGTGCAGCGGTCGCTCGAGGAGATCGAGGCCATCGACCTCGTGCCGTTCCGCACCCTCATCGCCGAGGACGTGGGCGGCATCATGGTGGGCCATCTCGAGGTCCCGGGGCTCGACCGCGTACCCGGCCGCCCCGCCACCACGTCCCCCACGATCATCCTCGACTGGCTGCGCGACCGGCTGGGCTTCAACGGGCTCGTCGTCACCGACGCCCTCGACATGGGCGGCTTTCCCCAGGAAGAGGCGGCCGCCCTCGACGTGCTGCAGGCCGGGCTCGACGTCCTGCTCATGCCGAGCGACCCCCTCGCCACCGCCGTGGCCTTGCGCGCCGCCTACGACCGGGGCCACCTCCCGGACGAGGTCCTCGATGCCGCCGTCACCCACATCGACGCGGCGGGCACGCGGATCGGGCGCGCCGCACCCGACGGACGCCGGCCGCCCCCGGACCTCGCCGACCGGCTGCTGTCGGGATCGCTCACGCTCCAAGGCCCACCGCTGCCCCCCTTGACCGTCGGTTCCCCGGTCCTCGTCGAGAGCTACGGTGACGACACCAGCGGCATCGTCGTGGGGGCGTTCAACGAGACGCTCGAAGCCGCCGGCATGGTGCTCGGCCCGGGCGGTCCTCGCATCGGGTTGGTGCTGACGTCGGTGCGCGCCCATCTGGGCACGTCGCGGCTGCCCGATCTGCAACGGCGTCGCCTGCAATGGGCTCTGGAGAACGGCCAGCTCGACGGGGTCGTCGTACTGGGATCGCCGTACGAACTGCTCGACCTCCCCGCTGAAGTGCCGGGCCTGCTGGCGTACGAGGCCAGCCCCGCCGCAGCCGCGGCCGCGGCCCGTGTGCTCCTGGGCGAGTCGAGCGCCACGGGCCGGCTGCCCGTGGGAATGGCGCCGTGAACCTGGCGCGGTTCCTCGCCGAGGACCGCGTCGACCTCGCCCTCGACGAGGCCTTCGACGAGGAGCACCCCGTCACGTCCGAGTCGCTGGCCACCAGGATGGCCACGCTGCTCCAACGCAGCCCCGACATCGGCAACCCCAAGAAGCTCACCCTCGACCTGATCAACCGGGAGAAGCAGGCGCCGTCGTTGCTGGGGAGCGGCGTGGCCCTGCCCCACGTGCGCACCATGCAGGCGCGCAAGCTCATCATGGCCATCGGCATCGCGCACCACGGGCTCGACATCCCCACGCCGGACGGCGAGCCGGTGCGCCTGGTCGTGGCCTTCGTCGGTCCGCCCTACGACGACCGCAACTACCTGCTCGCCTACAAACGCCTCGGCGAGAAGCTCGAAGAGCCCGGGTGGATCGACGAGATCGTCGCGAGTTCGGTGCCCGGCGAGGTGTTGCGTGCGCTTTCGCGCTGAGCCCGGCGCGTCCACTCGTGCGCATTCCCCTGCGCCGGCAACTCGGCGCGGCTCAGCCGTCCACCGTCACGCCCGTGCGGGCGACGCTACGGGCGTCGCAGGGAATACCGCAGGGACGACACCGCGCCCGCCTCCGCCGCGCCCTTCGAGAGGTCGGCCAGCAGCTCCCGTTCCAGGAGAGCCGCCGTGAAGGGCCGACGCGATGACAGATCGTCGCGCTCGTCCGGGTCGTCCCACAGGTCGTACAGCTCGCGGGAACCCGTCGGCAGGTCGATGATCAACCGCCAGCGACCGCGCGTCCAAGCGAGCGGCGGCCGAGCAGGATCCGTCACCGGCGCCGCCCCCCGGGACGCGATGCCCCGGTCGAGCAGCGTGCCGGCCAACAACCCCACCCCGTCGGTGCTGATCGATGGCACGAGACCGGCCAGGCCGAGCAGTGTCGGCGCGACGTCCGCGTGCGTGGCCCGGCTCGAGCCGGTGCCGGGGGCGATCCCCGGACCGCGAAGGACCAACGGCACCGCGAGCTGCTCGTCGTGCACCGTCTCCCCGTGACCGATGGTGTTGCGCTCGCCGAAGGCCTCACCGTGGGCACCGGTGACGACCACCACGGTGTCGGCCTCTCGGCCGGCCCACTGCAGCGTCAACAGCAGCCGCCCGAGCAGGGCGTCGAGGGCGGCGAGGCGACCGTCGTACGTCGAGAGCAGATGACGACGACCGTCCCAGTCGGCCAGGGTCTCCCCGGCGCGGAAGGCCTGCACCCACTTCGTCGAACCCGTCGCCGCGCCGGCGTACGGCGGACGCGCCAGAGTCCCCCTGAAACCGTCGTCGTAGGGAGCGCCCGGGTCGGGTAGATGCACATAGAGCAGGAACGGGCGCTCGCCGAATCCACGCAGCACCTTCTCGGCGCGGGCCACGACCCGCCCGCCGAGGGTGCCGTCGGCCGGTTCGGTGGTGAAGCTCTCCAGCAACGCGAAGCCTTCATCTCGAGTGACCACGGCGGAGGCCTCGGCATCGCCCACCAACGCGGCCGTCTCCCAGCCCGCGGCGGCGAGATCGGCCGCGAGGGTCGCCATCGTCGCCTCGGATTCGGACGCGTCGTCCGCCGCGGCCCCCGCGACGCGCAGCCGCGCCGTGCGGGACAACGAGCGACCGGTCAGCAGCGACGCCACCGTCGGAGCGGTGATCGATGCCGGGGCCGTGGCCTCCAGGTGCAGGCCGGCGGCCAGGAGCGCGTCGAGGTTGGGCGTGGTCCAACGCTCGTGGCCATGGGCCGAGACATGATCCGTGGCCAGGCCGTCGAGCACCACCATGAGGAAGGACGGCCGCGCGCCCGGCACCGCACGGGAAGCCGCGGGTTCCGAGGCCGCGGGCGCTTCTTGCTCGCCAGACGCCACAGGCGGGCCTTCGGCTTTGCCGTCCCAGGGGCCATCGACGCCGCCGGCCAGCACTACGGCCGGTCCGATCTCGACGAAGCCCTCCACCGCGCGGGCCGTGCGGATCGAGAGTCGCAGCGCCTGTCCGCGCCAAGGGGTCAGGTCGTACTCGACGACGGTGTCCGCTTCACCCGGGCCGCCCGACGAGAGTCGCTGACCGCGCCCTTGTTCGTCCTCGAACCAGATCTCGTAAGCGACGTCCGCCCGGCCGACCCTGTAGCGCAGGGCGATCCGCTCGGCGTGGGGCAACGCGAACGGCACCGCGGCGAGGGTGGCCGGAGGGAGTCGCAGCAAGGTCGAACCCTGCCCGGCCTCAGGGCCGACGAGTCCGGCCTCGAAGGCGCCCGTGTCGGCCTCGTAGCCCTCCTCGCGCAGGAGCACGTGGCGCAGCCGCCCGGCCACGGCCAGCGTCGGGCCCTCACCATCGAGGCGTCGCGGGTGCGTCACGGGGAAGTAGAGCTCGAGCGCATTGCGTCCGACGAGCTGCAACTCCGCCGGCAGGTCGAAGCTCTCGCGCAAGAAGACGTCGTCGGGCGGCAGGGCGAGTTCGCCCAGCTTGTGCCCGTTGAAGCGCACGACGCAGGCCTGATCCACATGGCCGGGACCGGCGATGCGCAGCACGAGGCGTCGGTCGGACGGATGCACCACGTCGAGGTGGATGATCGGTCGCCGGCCCACGAGCCAGGCGAAGGACTCGGTTCCCTGAGGACGGGGCACGACGCCGGTGGCTCCCAGCCGGTCACGCAGGCGCGCCTGCACCGCATGACGACGGGCGACGGGCGTCCCCAGGGGCACGTGCCGGGTCGTGCGCGCGAAGCTCCCGTCCCGGAACGACTGCAGCAGGTTCTCGTAGGTGCGCAGCTCCGGCCCGGGGGCCTCGGGCGGCGCATTCATGCGTAGCCCCCACACCGTCGCGGCACCGATGAGGACGATCAGCAGCAGAGTGAAGAGTGGGCGACCCGTGGCTCAGCCCTCCGCGGCGCGACGCGCCTTGTCGTAGAGCTGCTGAGCCTCGCGGCCGACCCCCGGCACGCCCTCCACGAGTTCGAGGTAGCCCATGGTCTTGCTCAGGATGTTCGCCCAGTTCTCGGAGCCGGGGACGAGGTCGCCACCGGATCGCAGCTTGTCCTCGGTGCGTTGCCACTGTTCCTTGGCGGCGATCTCGATCTGCTGCTGCCAGTCGCGGACCACCTCGTGCTCACCCGGGTTCGCGGTCGCCCAGGCCTGCACCGCTGCCCACGCTTCGCCAAACTGGAACACCGCATTCCGCCAGAGGACTTCGGTGTCGATGTCCATTTCGCTCGGCCGTCTCGACAGGGAGGCCACCGCGGACAGCTGCGTCTCCATCTTGCGGGCGTCGGCGGCGTGGACGCCGTCCGGAAAGCGCTCCGCGAGTTCCGCCAACCGGATCAGCAGGAAGCGTGCGTAGCTGGCGTAGAGCTCTTCGTCGGCGTCGTAGGCCGAGAGCTGGTTGTCGTTGAACACGACGATCCAGTTCCAGAGCTTGCCCTCCTGCCGGGCCAGGCCGCTGGAAGCCGCGAGATCCCGCTCCGACCGGGCCCGCTCGAGCAACTCCTGGGCCTGGGCGTAGTTGCCGGCATCGGGAGGCACCTGCTCGAGCTGCGCGATCGCTTCGTCGTAGCGAGCCTGCGAGAGCGCGTGCTGACCATCCGCGAAGAAGTTCGTGGTCTCGAGCTTCCCGAGCAGCATCGGCATGAGGAACCACGCCGCCACGGCGAACACGAGCAGCACGGCCACGATGACGAGCATCGACGAACGTCGCCGCTGGACACCGGCGAGCCTCGCGCCCGCGGCGAGGGATGCGCGGGCCGGCACGGTCTTCGGAGAGCGTCGGCGGCCGGAACCTCGGCGGCCCCCCCGGCGACCACGCCGGGAACTCACGACGGCGGGGACGTCTTCCTCTGCGCCCTCATCCTCGGCGTCATCGACTTCATCCTCATCCTCATCCTCATCGACCGGCGGTGGCGCGGCGACCGGACGTTTTCGCGGCGGTGCGGCCGCGCGCTTCGGTCGGGCCGGCGCGGCGGGCTGCGCCGACGTGCCCTCGTCGGACTCGGCTTCCGCTTCGGTTTCCGCTTCGTCGTCCGGATCCGCGGCGGGGACGACGACAGGTTCGCCGCACTGGGGACACTTCCCGCGGCGCCCGGCGAACTCCCGCTTGGCCCGGAAACGCGCGCCGCACGCCTCGCAGACGACGCGAATCACGCGGGCGGTCTCCCTGGGTGGATGGGCGGCGGGCCGCTCGGAGCCCTGTGTCCGGGCGGCAGCGGGTGCCGGAAGCGCACCTCACCGATTGAGGAGGTCGGACGGGAAGGTGGCGAGTGCACCGGCACCTCCTGCGACGGCGCAGAACGAGTCACCTCAGGCTCAGGCTCAGGCTCAGGCTCGGGTTCGGGTTCGGGTTCGGGTTCGGGTTCGGGCTCGGGCTCGGGCTCGGGCTCGGGCTCGGGCTCTTCGATGAGGTCGATTCCCTCCACCTCGAGCAAGTCTTCGAGTTCGTCGACCTCGTCCTCGAGCGGCTCGCCGAGATCGAGGTCGGGAAGGTCTTCGGCGACGTCTACCTCCGGCGCCGCCATCGCGACGGCATCGGGGTTCTTGTAGAGCAGCATCGAGTCGCCGATGCGCAGCGTGTCCTTGTGGCCGAGATCGGCGACGTCGCAAGTTTCCTCGTTGAGGAAGACGTCACCCGTGAGCACAACGACGCGATGCCCCCCCGCCGTGGCCTCCAGTGTGAACTGGCAACCGTCCGTGCCCTCGCCCTCGAGGCGGATGTCGCAATCCGGTGTGGAGCCGACGGTCAGGCGGCCGCCCGACAGCTCGACGGGCTGGGGACCGTTGCCTTCGTTGACGATGACGTGCGCCATGTTCTCGATCACTCGGTGGCGGCGGTGCGACGGCCCGCTCGCCGCGTGGAAGGGGATCAGCGGACCATTCTAGCCCAAGGGCCGCTCGCAGCGCCCGCGTCAGAAGACCGGATCGAGGCGGGCATACTCGGCCATGAGTTGCTTGTCGCCGAAGCGCTCGAAGCGGACGGTGATGCGCGCTGAGCCGCCGTGCCCGCTGACGCTGAGCACCACGCCCTGGCCAAAGTGTGGGTGGCGCACATTCTGCCCGGCCTTGGGCAGCGCACCCGCCTCTCCCGGCTCGGCTCCGAGGCCTCCCGCCGGGGCGTCGACGTAGTCACTCGCGTCGGGGACGTATTCGGTCACCGGCCGGCTCCCACCACCGCCGAAACCGGAACCAGAGCCGGAGCTCTGCGCGCCTCGGCGCGGCGCCGACCGGAAGACGGTCTCCCGATCGTCACGCACGACGTTCTCGTCATCCAACTCGGTGAGGAACCGGGAGGGCACCGTCGGCATCCACTGGCCCATCATCGCGCGCCGACCGGCGTGGGACAGGACCAGCTCGCGCATCGCCCGCGTCATGCCGACGTACGCCAGGCGCCGTTCCTCCTGGATCTCCTCTTCGGTGTCGAGCGAGCGTTGATGCGGCAGCAGGCCCTCTTCCATACCGGCGATGAAGACGACGGGGAACTCGAGGCCCTTGGCCGAGTGCAGCGTCATCAAGGTCAGGCGGTCACCCTCCGACTCCTGACGGTCGATGTCGGCCAGCAGCACCGTCTCTTCCAGGAAGCCGACGAGGGTCGGGTCGGGATCGTGCAGCCCGTAGGCAGCGAGAGCCTGTTCGAGTTCGGCGATGTTGTCGAGGCGCTCGACCGATTCACCGCCGCCGAAGTCCTCGATGTAGTCGCGGAAACGGGTGCGCTCGATGATGGCGCGCAGCGTCTCGTCCGGCGAGCCGTCGAGCGTCTCGCGCAGCCCGTCGAGCAAGGCGATGACGCCCGCCAGCGCCTTGCGGGCGCGCGCCGTGAGACCGGGGGCCTCGTCAGCACGGCGCGCCGCCTCGCAGGGGCCGATGCCGAGCGGGACCGCCCATGCCCGCAGGCGCTCGAGCGTGGTCTTCCCGATGCCGCGCGTGGGGACGTTCACGATGCGCAGGAATGCCAGCGCATCGTTGGGGTTGACCAATACGCGCAGGTACGCGAGCAGGTCCTTGACCTCCTTGCGCTCGTAGAACTCCACCGATCCCACGAGATCGTAGGGGACGTTGTGCAGCCGCAGCGCGCGCTCGAATCCCCGCGAGAGGGCATTCGTCCGGTAGAACACGGCCATGTCGGAGTAGGGCGTGCCGGCCTCTCGGCGTTCTTGCGCCATGCGGACGATGGCGTCCGCCTCCGACTCCTCGTCGTCCGTGGACAGGAGCGTGATGGGCTGGCCCTCGCCCAATTCGCTCCACAGGTCTCCCATGAGGCGACCCGGGTTGTTCCGGATGAGTGCGCTTGCGCCGGCGAGGATGTGGTTCGTGGAGCGGTAATTCTGCTCGAGACGCACGACCCGGGCGTCCTCGAAGTCCCTCTGGAACTCGAGGATGTTTCGGATGCGCGCGCCGCGCCAACGGTAGATGGACTGGTCGGGGTCTCCGGTCACACAGAGGTTGCCGTGGCCTGCGGCGATTTGTCGGCCGATGAATTCCTGAATGCGGTTGGTGTCCTGGTACTCGTCGATCAGGACGTAGCGGTAGCGACGCCGGTAGCGGTCGGCCGTCTCCGGGTGGTCGCGCAGGATCTCGGCGGTCTTGAGCAGCAGGTCGTCGAAGTCGACGGCATGGGCCTCGGTGAGCCCGTCCGTGTAGCGGCCGTAGACCCGGGAAACCGTGCGCTCGAACGGTGACAGTCCCCCGCCGTCGGCTTCTTCCGGTCCGATCCCGTCGTTCTTCAAGCGCGAGATCGCGGACAGCACCGCCCTCGGGTGGGGGTTCTGCGGATCGAGTCCCATGTCCTTGGCGATCTGCCGCACGAGTGCCAGCTGATCGTCCTGGTCGTAGATGGTGAAATTCGGATCGAGTCCCAGCACGCTGCCGTCGATGCGCAGGACCCGCGCGCAGAATCCGTGGAACGTCGAGAGGGTGACGCGCCCCTCGCCCACAGCCTGCTCGACGCGTTCGCGCATCTCGCCGGCCGCCTTACGCGTGAAGGTGATGGCCAGGATGGCGTGCGCCGGGACACCGCGGGCGATGAGGTGGGCGATGCGTCTGGTGATGACGCGGGTCTTGCCGCTACCGGCCCCGGCGACGATGAGCAACGGCCCGTCGCCGTATTCGACGGCTTCCCGCTGGGGCTCGTTGAGGTCAGCGACGATTTCCGAGAGATCGGTCAAGACGGAGAGTCCGGGGAGTGGCACCGCAGGGACACCGTGCGCCTTGGAGGCGGGCCCGCGTCCGGGCATCATAGGGCTCACGGAGGTGTGATGGTCGCGGGACTCGGAACCGACATGGTCGAGATCGAGCGGGTCGAGGCCGCGCTGCGCCGCCATGGTGAGGCGTTCATGCGCAAGGTCTTCACCGAACGCGAACAAGCCTTGTTCGCGCAGGCCGCCGGCGGCGAGGCCGACGACGGCTCACGGCTGCTCCAGGAAGTCGCGGCCCGGTTCGCGGCGAAGGAGGCCGCGCTCAAGGCCCTCGGCACCGGCTGGGGCCAGGGCTTCGGCTGGCACGACGTCGAGATCCTCGGAGGGCGAGGTGAACCGCCGGTTCTGGCGCTCTCGGAGTCGGCCGCGGCCCGCATGGCGACTCGCGGGGGCACGGAGGCCCTGGTCAGCATGACGCACACCGACCAGATGGCCTCGGCGACGGTCCTGCTCGCCTGATCCGCGTTTCGCCGAATGGCCGTTGTGCCCCGAGGGGCGGGCCGTCAGCGGGCGTGGATCTCCAGGCCGATGCCGTCCGTCTGGGCGCGGACAGCGACGAGTCGCATGTTCCCCTGGGCATCGGCAGAGACGAAGACCCAAGTCACGAACAGGCCAGGATGGCTCTCACCGTACGAGGACACGATCTCACGGAACTGGCGCAGGCTGAGGCTCGGCACGTCGCCGACAACGTCCAGCATCGGCGGGAGCGCGTGACCGTCGAGGTAGTCGTCCACAGGACGGCTACCGGCATCGATCATCAGGGCCGCTCGCCGCAGCGTGGCGCCGGTCGCCGCATGCATCGTGGCATCCATGCCTTCGGGCAGGTTGAGGTTGGCGCGGCCTTGGAATCGGATCGAGCCGACGCCTGTGCCGTCTGAGGTCACCTGCTCGACGGGCAGGGCCATGCCCTGGGTGTCGACATCGGCCGACTCCGACTCACCGGGCAAGACGAATTCCAGGTCACCCGTGACGTCGATCACGATCTGCGCCATGCCCGCGTCCAGCTCGGTGCCGACCACTTCGCCGGCCACCGTCAGGCTCACGGCCGCGGTGGAGCTCACCGAGCTCGAACTGCCGCTACCGCCCTTGCCGGGCAGCACTCCGTCGTCGTCGTTGTTCTGTGCTGAGACGCCGCCGCTGGCGACCAACAATGCAACAGCGGCACTGGAGGCCAGCCTCAGCAGCGAGGGGCGGTGGAAGCGGGGGGCGGTGGCATTCATCGTATCGGCCTTCATGCAGCGAAGAGGACGGGGACCTGGCGGCGCAAGTCGTCGGCGAGGGTGGCATGCCGATCGATGAGCGCTGCGAACCCCTGCTTACGACTCAGGAGCGCGCGAGTCTGGTCCACGCGGGAGGGGAAGCGTTGGACGAGATCACGGAAGTGATCGATGCCCTGGGTGACGCGTCCGACCTTGACGCAGTTGACAGCAAGATTGACGAGGGCGGTGAAGAGTCGGGGCTCGTCATCGAGCAAGCCGCTCTCGACCACCTTCGTGTAGCACTCGATGGCCTGTTCGAAGTCGCCACCGGTCGCGTGGACGTTCCCGAGCATCTGCAGGGCCATCATGCGGTGCACCGGGTCCTGCCCGTGCAGCGACACCTCGCGATAGGTGACGCGGGCACGGTCGAAGCGACCGCTCAGCATGTGGTGGAAGCCCAGGTAGAGCCGCGCCTCGTCCAGTCCGGCATCGAGCGCGAGCGCCTCCTCGAGCAGACGGCGGCCGTTGGCAAGCGCTCCCGACCCCGCGCGCGACGATGAGGAGAACAGACGGCGTGAACGACGGAACAACGAACCCGATTCCCGCGACCCGTTCGTGCGAGCGGCGGCCTCGAGCTCTTCCGCCTCGCGGGAGAGGCGGCGGCCGCGACCTGTCGCGCTGCGGATGTCCACCGGCTCGCGGGCGGGCAACACAGACCTCTGCAGCTCGCTCGTGAGGGCGCCATTGCCCTTCAGTACGTAAGCCTTGCCCAGCTCGTAGAACAGCCGCGAGAGCTCGGCTCGCTTGTCATCGAGCAGCGTGCCTGTGACGGCGGCGAAGAGGGCGTGCTTGTCGACGAGGTCGACGCGGGCCTGGTCGAAGTCGGCGGCCTGGATGCGGTTGAGCGACGCCAGCTTGCGCAGGTCGTCGACGAACCCCCGACAGTCGGTGCACCCATCGAGGTGGGAGACCAGCCGCCCGGTGTCCTCGGCGGGGAGTTCGTGGTCGACGAACAGGTTGATGTCCTGTTCAAAATCGAGGCAGGCCTGTCCGGTGAGGTTCATGGCTTGCGGGTTCCCAGTACGCGGATCATGCATTGCAGGATCTTCTTGCGGGCCCGGCAGACGATCATCTTGAAGTTCTCGAGCCTTATGGAAAGCAGGTCGGCCGCCTCGCGGTAACCAAGCTTTCTGACTTCGACCAGCTCGAGCGCTAGGCGGTCGCGATCCTTCAGTTCGTTCTGATAGGCCCAGGAGTAGAGCGCCAGCAGCAGGCCGTAGACTTGGCGGCAGTGCACCGCGGATTCGCCGTTCTCGGTGGCCTGGGCCGGGGACTCGGCGGATTCGTCGGCAAGGATCTCGGCCAGCGAGTCGGCTGGCACGCCCTGCTTGCTGACCTTGTTCAGGTGCCGGTAGACCGTGTTCCGGATGATCGAATAGGACCAGTTCCGGAATGCATTCGGCTTCTCGGCACAGAACTTGGTCGGATAGCGGTAGATCGCGAGGAACGACTCTTGAAGGATGTCCTGCATGCCGCCGCGGCAGCCGGTCATGCGCATGATCCGGGATGCGATCAGCGAGAACGGGTGCAGGTTCAGCTCGAAAAGCAGGGTGTATGCGTCAACCCGGTGATGGAGGCGGTAGACGTCCATCAGCGCGTTGTTGAGGGCCTGGAGGCCGGTGCCTTGCTTCAGGGCGAGGGCAAGCAGCTCATGACGAGTCTCATCGGCGATGAGCTGGGCGCGCGTCAGGACCTCGGCCGGCACTTCCTCGGCCAATGCGGCCGAGTAGGTCGTTGCAGCGGATTGACTCCCGCTGTTCTCGACTGGCTCGGGGCTCATGTCGGGTTGCGCCACGGAGGAACTGCCCTGTTCGGGGGTGCTTCGATTCGGGATCGACCCGGGCGGACCACGTCCCGGCAGCACCATCCCGAGATAGCGATCGACCGGATCCGGGTCACAGAAATGACGCGATTGCCAGCTGGATTGTTTCCGAGATTATCGCAATTCGTCGTTTTGAGGGCGAATTCGTGAAGAATCGGTCGATTCTGGGAATCAGCGTCGCGATCGTGGCGACGCTGCTGGCCCTCTCGGTCCGCGATACCTGGACCATCGACCCCGATGCGGCGGCCTACGTCGGGCTCGGTCGCGCCCTGGCCAGCGGCGACGGATATACCCTGGAGGGCCCCTCAGGGTCTCTCCACGGCAAGTACCCGCCGGGGCTCCCCCTGGTCATCGCGGGACTCACGCGGGTCGCCGGCCCGGAGGCCTACGATCTGTTCCACCTGGCGCTGGTGGCCCTGCTCGTCGCAGCGTTGGTCATTGTCCATGGCCTGGCTCGTCGACTCGGCCTCGGACCGGCACCCGCGTTGGTCGTGGCCCTCTGTACTGGCCTCTCCCAGACCTTCTTCGATCTGAGCGTCGTCTACATCCGCACCGAGGTGCCCTTCCTGGCCCTGTCGATGGGGGCGCTCCGGCTCCTCCTCGGCCCAACCCTCCCGTCCGAGGGCGAGGGGCCGCGCCCGCTGTCCCTGGGCAGATTCCTGTCCTCGGCAGCCCTTTTGCTGGGCGCGGTGCTCATCCGCACCGCGGGAGTCGCCCTGGCCATCGTCCCGGCCTGGCGACTGGTCGCACGGGGCTCGACACTGCGGGTGCGCGGGCAGTCCGCCGTCCTCGTCGCCGTCGCCATCGTGCCCGTATTGGCATGGCAACCGGTGACGGGCTGGGTCACCGGTACGCCGTCGGCCGAGGGTGAGCGGACGTCCTACGCCGCAGAATTCCTCGCCAGCGAACCCCGCGACCTGACCAAGGTCGTGCAGATCGACAATCCGCGCCTCGACGGCCGCGGACTCGTGCGCCGGGTGACGGGCAACGTCGAAGTGCTCGCCAGGGCCTGCGCGACGCTGCTCACCAACGTCGACCGGGCGGCTCATCGCCTGCCGGTGGGCGCGCTGCTGCTCCTGCTCGTGGCCGCCGGCTCACTCTCGATGCTCACCAGGGGCAGCGGACCCCGCGAGGCGGGGCTCTACCTCCTCGCGGCCTGCGGTCTCTATCTGGTCTGGCCGTTCAATCAGCAGGAGCGCTTCTATGCCCCGCTCCTCCCGCTGATGCTCATCGCAGCGGGGAGCGGCGTCGTCCACGCGTGGCGGACCGCAGCCCGAGCCGCCGAGTCCTCCGCCGGGCGGACGCTGCTGCGCGTGATCGCCCTCGCCATGCTGGCCCTGCTGCTGGCCCAGAGCAGTGACCAGCCCGTCCTCCTTGAGCGCTGGTCGTACGCCTATGCCGGTCTGCTCGCCGCGAGTCTCGTGCTCGTGATCCTGCTCTTCCGCTGGTCGCAACCCGGCCGATGGCCGCGGCCGCACCCGGCACTCCTGGGGCTCCTCGTCCTGGTCTTCGCGGCGCCCTTCGGCCAGCGGATGGTCCGGGATTGGCCGGCGCGCTGCGCCGCCTTCGAGGCCCGCCGGGCTGAGGCCCCCGTGGGAGGCGCCCTGCAGCGCATCGACACCCACCCGCTGCTCGAGCAGGCCGCCCTGTTCCTGCGCGACGGCACTCCCGTCGACGCCACCGTCATGACGGACGTCCCCAAGATGATGGCGATCATGGCGGACCGTCGTTGCCTGCCCTTCGTGTTCAGCGCCGATCCGCCCCGGGTGCACGCCGAGGGGGCCGACTACGTCTTCTACACCCGCGAGCTGCCCGCGGCCGACGCGGCCTTGGCGGCCACCGCGGCCGAATTCGATGTCGCCCTCGATCTCGAAGACGCGGGGGGCACAACGGTGGCCTCCATCTACACGACCCGCGCGCCATGACGGCTCTGAGCGCGGCCCTCTCGGCCACGTTTGCCCAATTGCTGGCCGTGCTCGGGCCCATCGCTGGTCTGGCCGTGCTGCTCCACGTCATCGAGCGGGCTCTTTCCGACCGCCTCGTCTCGCGACTCGGCTGGCGCGGCATCCTGGTCACCGGCTGGCTCGGCGTGCCCATCCACGAGCTCAGCCACGTGGTCGCGTGTCTCGTGTTCCGTCACAGGGTGGAGAAGGTGCAGCTCTTCGCCCCCGACAAGCGCACCGGACGCCTCGGTTCCGTCCAGCACGCCTGGAATCGAAAGAGCGTCTATCAGCAGCTGGGACGCTTCTTCATCGGCATCGCACCGCTCGTCGGGGGGGCGACAGCCCTGTGGGCCGTGACCGCCTGGCTGGGTCCCTCCTCCATCACCCTGCCCGCGGCACCGCCCGACGGGGGCGTCCTCGACGTCGCCACGGCCACGGCTGAGCAGGCCGCAGCCATGCTGCGCGCACTGGTGCAGCCCGAGTCGCTGGGCTCGGGGCAGACCTGGCTCTACCTCTATCTCTGTCTGTGCATCGGTGCCCACCTCGCGCCGAGCGCCGCTGATCTCAAGGGCGGATGGCCCGGATTCGTGCTCCTCTGCGTGCTCGTGTTCGGCGTGAACCTGCTCGCCATGGCCCTCCGTGGCGGCGACCCCGCGACGTCCACCGGGAATGGGCCGACGGCTATCCTGGCCGCCACCATCCCCGTCGTCGCCCTGTTGACGCTGGCTGTCGTCCTCGGCGCCGCCTGCATCGGCCTCGTTTGGCTCATCACCGCGCCGCTGCCTGAACGGGCCTACTAGACGCCTATTAGACGCCGACGAGACACCTCGTCACGCCGGGCAGCCCGCCGGCGCGGCCGTGGTCAATCGTCGTGACCCGGGCGTCGCCGCTGGCGCTTGACCTCCGACCGCTGGGTCTTGCCTTCCAGGCGCCGCCGCTTGCTCGCCTTGGTGGGCTTCGTCTTGCGCCGCGCCTTCGGAACGTGCAGGGCCTGCCGCACGAGTTCGACCAGCCTCTCGCGCACGGCGCGTCGATTACCGAACTGGCTGCGGCCCTCGTCGGACGACAGCACCAACTCCCCGTCCTTGGTCAGACGCGACGCGAGCTTGTCGAACAGCCGGGCCCGGCGTCCGTCGCTCAGCGCACGGCTCGACGCCACCGACCAACGCAGCGTGACCTTGGTCGAGAGCTTGTTCACGTTCTGTCCGCCGGGACCGCCCGACCGACTGGCCGTGATCGCGAGTTCGTCTCCGGGGATCACCAAGCTGCCGAGGACGGGCAGATCGCCTTCGACGGTCACGGTTGTTCCTCGGCCCCTATCTGCAGGTCGAGCAGCAGCTCGCGCCCTTGCACCGTGAATTCGACGCCACCGCCACCGCTTGCGGCGGGCGCCACCCAACGCAGGGCCGGGCCGGCAGCAACGTCTCTCGCCGCCGCCTCGGCAACCGCCTCGCAGGCCGCCAGCGGGACGTTGGCGATCTCACCGAGCCCGAGCCAGGCCACACGGCCCCGTTGGCCCGCCGAGAAGACGACGTCGCCACCATCGCTGACGAAGCGCGCGACCGCGTCGGTCCCGACAACGATGCGCCCCCCGTAGACCTCCCGTTCGTCCGGCGGGAGGGTGAGGTCTCCTGCCAACCGCCCGATGATCTCGGCGTAGACCTCGCCCAGGCGCGACCAGTCGATGTCGTGACCCGCAGCGACGGTGGCAAAGACGATGTCGCCACCGAGGGCCTCCAGCACACTGTCGCCCGGTGCTCCTCCGGGATGGAACGGGTCGACGCCCCAGGTCTCTCGTGGCAGGACGACCAACAAGCCTTGCAGGCCCGACAACTCGTGGCCGAGCGCTCCCACCAGCGCCTCGAATTCTGCGACCCGCTCATGAACGCCCATCCACGCTGCCAGCACGACGGGCACGAGTCCTTCGGGCCACCAGGACCCCTCCCGCCGCGCGATGAAGGACGCACCCGGGAACTCGGGGGCCGGACGCCAGCTCTCCATGCGCTCAGCGAACACGCCCCCGGCGACCCAGCGCACGCGCACCTGCTGGCGCAAGGACAACGATGACTCATCCTGCCGAGCGAAGATCGACTCGCCCCGCGCGATCCAGCCGGGGAGGCGGGCCGTCACCTGGATCGCTTCGATCTCTCCCAGGGCCAGGGCCTCCAGCTGCGCCTCGATCTCCTCGACGTCGATCGACAGGCCCGACTCTCCTCCAGCCAGGGCGCTGGCCGTATGGAGCGAGCCCAGCAAGCGTTGTCGCGTCGCCTCGATGGGACCGTGGTACGCCCGACCGGAGCGCTCCAGGTCGAGGCTGAGGACCACTTCCCCTGCTTCCATCGTCGCGAGACCCGGGACAAGTCGGGGGAGGCGGGCGGCGGCACCGAGGGCCTCGAAGCTCGGCATGATCAGCACGCGGTCGTCCTCGATCCTCGTCTCCACGATGATCGTCCGCGGACCCCGCCCCCCCATGATCTGCGCCAGGCCCGGCCCCATCGTGTCGAGCACGCCCAGCGCCGACGGCGGCGCGGTGAATATGTCGTACATCCCCATCGCCACGAACAGACCGGTCTCTGGAGGCACGGTCAGCCGCATGCGCCCGGACCCCATCTCGTCCACGCCGTCCATGAGCACCAGCGATGCCTCGAACAACTCGACGTTCGCCAGGGGGAGCATCACTCCGAGCGGCCCGCCCAGGACGGTCGGGTCCATGGGCACCAACAAGGCGGGACCACCGCCTAGCCCCCGGGGCGCCGACCCGAACGCCTCCTCGAGCAGCGAGCGCAGCGTCTTCTCGGGGAGCTGAACGGCCACGTAGCCGAGCAGGCCCGGGTCCTCGAAGGCGAGGGGCCAGGGCTCGACGGGGTCCGGCTCCGCCGGCTGCCCGCAGGCCGTGAGGGCGACCAGAGCCCCGGCCAGCACGAGCCCGAGGACCCGGCGCGAGGACCGGCCGATGGCGTGGAGTGCGGGCATGGTCGCCATGGTACCGGCGGCGGCCCCCGGCATTGGAGCGCCGTCGACCGTTAACATCGATGCGCCACGAAGTCTGAGCGTGTCCCGCAGGAGCGCCGATGTCCCCTCCCTCAGAAGCGAGCGTCGAGGATCGCGAGCGGGTGCGGGACATCCTGCGGGCCGCCGGATTCGCGCGGGTGCGCTTCACGGGCATCGAACCCGTCGACGATGTGGTCTCGGACTGGGTCGACGCCGGACGTCACGCCTCCCTGGAATGGATGGCCCGGGACCCCGGCGCGCGCGCCGACCCGACCCACCTGATGGCCTCGGCGGCATCGGTGATCTGCGTCGCCGCGGCCTATCCCGCCACCGACGCCCGGGGCGCGATCGCCGGATACGCGCGCGGCGAGGATTACCACCGCACCTTGCGCCATGCGCTCGACCAGGCCATGCGGGCCGTCGGCGATGTCGTGGCGGGTGTCGGTTACCGACTGTGCGTCGACGCCGAACCCCTGCTCGAGCGCTCGCTCGCCGCGCGCGCCGGGGTCGGCTGGGTCGGCCGCAACACCATGGTGCTCGACGAGGAACACGGACCCTGGCTGTTGCTCGGGGAGGTGCTCGTCGATGTCGAATTCCCACCGGACCCCCCGGCCATCGATCGGTGCGGGACGTGCACAGCCTGCGTCGAAGCCTGCCCCACCGTCGCCCTCGACGGGAAGGGCGGGCTCGATGCCCGCCGTTGCCTCTCCTACTGGACCATCGAGCACCGGGGCCCGCTGCCCGACGAGTGGGGTGAGGCCCTCGGCCACCGTCTGTTCGGTTGCGACGACTGCCTGACGGCCTGTCCCTTCCCCCGGACCCCGCCGCTTCCGAGTGCCGAGGCGCCGGCGCGGGCGGCGGAATCGCCCTTCGTCGCACGGCCCGACCTCGTCTCACCGGATCTCGACGCCCTCGAGGCCCGCGCGCAGGAGTCGTTCAAGCGACACTTCGGGAGCACGCCCCTCGAGCGAGCCCGCAAGGGCGGGGTGCTGCGCAACCTGGCCCACGTCCGCAGCAACCTCGACGCGGCCGCCCCGCCTGATCGTCCCTGAGCCGCCCGGGCTCACGGGTTACAATCGCCCGCTTCCTCCCCAGCCCTTACCGATGCGGCCCCCACAGGCCCCGGCCCCACCAGCCCGGCCGCACCCTGGAATCCCGGTCATGAAGATCTTCGAGCCCCACATCCACATGTACTCCCGCAACACCCGCGACTACGCGGAGATGTCCACGGCGGGCATCCGTTCGTTGGTCGAGCCGGGCGGCTTCTGGTTGGGCTACGAGCGCAAGCATCCCGAGACCTGCCTCGAGTACTTCGACCACCTGCTGGGTTTCGAGCACACCCGCGCCGAGAAGGCCGGCATCAACTACCACTGCACCTTCGCGCTGAACCCGAAGGAGGCGCACACGCCCGCCATCCGCGAGGCGGTCATGGCCGAGCTGCCCAAGTACCTCGCGCATCCGCTGTGCTGCGCCCTCGGCGAGGTGGGCTACGACGTCCTCGACGACATCGAGGAGCAGGTCGTGCTCGAGCAACTCGAGCTGGCCAAGACCATGAACCTGCCCGTGCTCGTGCACACGCCGCACGTCGAGAAGGCCGCCGGTACGGCGCGCCTCATCGCCAACTGCAAGGACGTGGGCATGGACCCCGACATGGTCGAGATCGATCACTGCACCGAGGAGACCGTGCAGCAGGTCGTCGACTCAGGCTTTTGGGCCGGCTTCACCATCTATCCGGTGACGAAGCTGTCGCCCGAGCGGGCCGTCCAGGTGTTCAAGCAGTACGGCACCGACCGTATGTTCGTGAACAGCTCGGCCGACTGGGGTCCGTCGGACCCCCTTTCGGTGCCCAAGCTCGCCGTGATGATGTTGCAGGCCGGCTTCGAGTACGACGCGGTCCAGCGGCTGGTGTGGGACAACCCGGTGCGCTTCTTCGCGCAGTCCGGGCGGCTCCAGGAACAGCCGCTCTACGCCGAGGCCGTCGCCTGAGCGACACGTTCGCCATGTGCTTCGCGAGGGTACGCCTCCCGCTGCTCCTCGGCCTCCTGCTGTACGCCGGTCTCTCGGCGGGCGCGGCAGGCTGCGCGCCGGAGGCCACGTCGACCGGTGAGATCGATGCGCACGCAGGCGGCCCCGCGCCGGCGCACGATGACGGCGGCCTCCCCCCGGCGTCGAGCGACGCACTCACGCCTCCCAAGGGGCTGCTCATCGGCGGTTGGAAGCTGGCCGACTCCGAGTCCTTCGCCAAGCGACGCTGGCTGGACGAGGAAGGGCTGCGCGAGGCTTTCACGAAGGAGCGAGTGCACCGACGGACCTGGTCGGGCTTCACCACCGAGACCGCCGAGCTCCCCATCGAACGGCTCCTCGATGCCGGCGCGGGCCCGCGGGTCGGCTACCTGTATGTGCTCATCATGCGGGAGGACAAGTCGGGCGATTTCGGCCCCGTCGACGGCACGCTGCATATCAAGCACGGCGGGCGCATGCGCGCCTGGGTGGACGGGCGCCTGCTCGCCGACGCGCCACCGCCCGACGGTGAGTGGTCGGAGGTGCGCACGCCGGTGACTATGACCGGGCCCTACGACGTGGTGCTGCTGAAACTGGGCCGCGGCGGCGACCTCGGCCGCACCATGAACGTCGAGATGCGCGTGACCGCTCCCGACGGTTCCGCCATCCCGGGCGTCAGCTGGTACACCATGCGCCCGCCGGGACGACCGTCGGACCTCGACCGCCCCGAGTGGTGCGGTCGCGAAGGCTGAGACCCGGCCGAGTCACTCTGGGCCGCCCGTCGTCGTGCGGACGACGCTTGCGAGCCAACCCGGTGGCGACCGCGACCGTCAGGCGGCCACCACGGGGTGCAGCTCGCCGTCCTGCCACTTGAGCAGGCGGTTGCGGCCGGTCTCCTTGGCCTTGTAGAGCGCGGAGTCGGCGCGGTCGACGAGTGAGTCGGTCGTGTCCTCGGATTCGAGTTCGGCCACACCGCCCGAGACGGTCACGCTCAGCTCCCGCCCGCCCGCCGTCTCGATGCTCACGGGGGTCTCGGCGAGGTGGCTGCGAAACCGCTCGACGATGGCGGCGGCCTCGTCCAGGTTCGTCTCGGGGAAGATGAACAGGAACTCCTCGCCGCCCCAGCGCACCACGGTGTCCGTCTTGCGGGAGACAGCGCGGAGTTCACGCGCCAACCACTTGAGCACGTCGTCGCCGGCGGCGTGGCTGATCGAGTCGTTGATGCTCTTGAAGTGGTCGATGTCGAGCAGGGCCACGGCCATGGCGCCGCCGTAGCGGCGACTGCGGTCCATCTCCTGCCGCAAGGTCGCGTCGCCGTGCCGGCGATTCGAGAGGCCCGTGAGCGGGTCGGTGCGCGAGGCCCGCTCGAGCCGCGAAGTGCTTTCACGGACCCGCGCCAGGCGCCGGACCGTCGCCACGAGCACCTCTTCCTTCCAGGGCTTCTGGATGAAGGCGGAGGCGCCGGCCTCGAGGTTCTGCACGTGATCGTCGAGGTCGGTGCTGGAGGTGAGGATGCAGATCGGGATGCCCGAGAGGTCGCCGTCCTCCTGCAGCGCGTTCACCAGGGTCAGGCCGTCGATGCCGGGCATCTTGAGGTCGGAGATGATGACGTCGAACACACTCTCGCCCCGCAGCAACTCGAGCGCCTCTTCACCGTTGCGCGCTTCCTGCGCGTCGATCTCGGCTTCCCGGAGCTGCTGCACGAGCTGATACCGGACGGTGGCACTGTCGTCGACGACGAGGACGGAGATGGTCATGGGGACTCTTCCCGGTTTGAGAACAGCAGGACGCTCAGGGCGCGGAGGACCGCCGGGCCGATGCGGTCGTCCTTGCTGATGTAGTCGAAGGCGCCGAGCGAGCGGGCGCGCTGCTCACCCTCCTCGGTGGGGTAGCTGGTGACGAGGATGACGGGATGGCTGGCGACGCACCGCTCGAGCAATCCGAAGCCGTCGAGGTTGGGCATCTGCACATCGCTCACGACCACATCGAACTCACCGTCCTCCAGCTGCTGCAGGGCATGTTCCCCGTCGCAGGCGATGCCGACCTCGTAGCCGCCCTGGACCAGCTCGCCTTGCAGACGGGCGAGCAACGTCGGGCTGTCGTCCACCAGCAGCACCCGTTGTCCGGCGGGCCTCTCGACGGCGGTCTCGGCGGAGACCTCGTCGTGCCCTTCGAGGGTGGCGACGACTTCATCGAGGTCGACGATCAAGGCGGGTTCGCCGTCCTCGAGGAGCGCAGCTCCCTGGATGAACTGCAGGCGTCCGAAGTGATCACCGAGGCCACGCCGCACCACTTCGACCGGGCCGTGCAACTGGTCCACGGCCAGCGGTACGACTCCGCGCACGCCCCGGCACTGCAGCACGGCGCCGGCCGCCTCAGCCGCCTCGCGCCCGAGGACCGCGGCGAGCGACGATGCCGCGTCGCCGCCGTCGCCCAGGCCGACGATGCCGCCCTCGGGCAGGATCAGACGCATGCCGCCGGCGGCCACGGAGTACCCGCGCACGATGGAGAGGTTGATGGGCAGGTCAAGGGTCACCTCGGTCCCGATGCCCGGGCGCGAGTCGATGGACACGCGCCCGCGCAGGCGCTCGACGGCCTTGCCGACGGCGCCGAGGCCGATGCCCCGGCCGGAGATCTCGGTCACGTCCGCGCGGGTGGAGAAGCCGGGCAGGAGCACGGCGCGGCAGAGGTCGTCGTGGCCGAGGCCGAGCGCCGCTTCGCCGAGCCGGTTTGCGACCGCCGCCACATCGATGCCCGCGCCGTCGTCGCGCACCGCGATGCGGATCCGGTCGCCGAGCTCCGAGAGCGTCAGCCAGATGTGGCCGGTGCCGGGCTTGCCGGCGGCCTCGCGCACGTCGGCCGACTCAAGCCCGTGATCGACAGCGTTGCGCATGATGTGCGCGAGCGGTCCCTTCAAGGCCTCGACCAGGGCGACGTCCATGTTCAGATGATCGCCGTCGACGAGCACGTCGACGCGCTGCCCGAGCTCACGGGCGACGTCTCGCACGACACGCTCGAGGTGAACGACGAGGCCCGAGACCGGGACGAGGCAGAGCGCGCGGGATCGGTCGACGAGTTCTCGTGACTGCTTGTCGAGCCCGCTCACCACCGGGCGCAGCGCCGTGATCGCCTCGCGCATCTGGCCCCGGGCGGCGGCGATCTCAGCGGCCGCATCGCGCGGCAGCGAGACGGAGACGAAGCGGCGCAAGGCGAGCTCGAGCTTCTTGATGTGCCCTTGAGCGGCGAAGGACCCGGCCAGGATCTCACCGACACCGTCGACGACGCCGTCGATGCGTGACCGGGGAACGCGCAAGTATTCTTCCGCGCCACGGGCCGGGCCCGTCTCGACGTGCAGTACCGGCTTGCAGGGCTGGGGCGTCACCGTCGCGGACGGAGACAGCTCCTGCTGCAACGCGATCGTCGCCGCGACGGCGCTCTCGCCGGCGGGGTCGCCGACCAATGCGCTGAAGGCGTCGAAGGCCCGCAAGGCCAGGTCGATGTCCCCTTCGGGGATGGTGCCCCCGTCGCGCCACCGGGTCAGGCGCGTCTCGATCGCGTGCACGAGGCCGCCGGCCCGCTCGAGTCCGGCGACGCGCGCCGATCCCTTCAGGTTGTGGGCCAGGCGCAGGACCTCTTCGAGCAGGTCGTCATCGCCACCTTCGCCGCGCTCGAGCCGGAGTAGCGCCGACTGCACCGTGCCCATCGCCTCCGAGACCTCGTTCTCGAAGATCCGTAGCAACACGGGGTCGGTCGTGGTGGGCGTGCTCATCCGACCTTCCAGTGCTCCATCATCTCGTCGCCGAGGGTGGCGAGTTCGTCGATGGCATCTTCGATGTCGCGGAAATTCCCCTCGGTCTCAGCCGTACGGCGTTGCAGCACGTCCACGCATTCGGAGACGTTCACGAGCGAGGACGACTGCGCAACCGTCGACGACTCGATGTTGCGAGCGAATCGGGTGGTGTCCTCGACCCAGCGCAGGATGCGGCTGAACGCCTGCTCCAGCTCTTCGAAGGACTCGAGGCAGCGATCGACCTCCTTGCGGCCGGCGTGGGTTGCATCGAGCGTGGCCACGGACGACTTCTGGATCTCCCGCACGCGCACTTCGATGTCCTGGGTCGAGTCCAGCGCCTGCTCGGCGAGGTCGCGCATCTCGCCGGCGACGAAGGTGAGCTGCTGCGCGGCGCTGACCGGATCGTCGGCCTTGATGGTGGCGTTCACCGAAAGCTTGCGCGTGCCCTCGCCGACCTGCCCGATGAATTCGAGGATGCCGCCGATCTCGTGGCAACGCTGCCCGAGCTGCTCCATGAGTTGGCTGATGTCGGCGACCTGGTCGCGGACGTCGAGGACCGCGCGCTGGGCCATCTCCGCCGTCCGGTTGCCGGTCTGGGACACCCGCGCGGACTGCTCGGCGCTCTCCGCCAAGACGCGGGTCGTCTTCTCGATGGATCGCGACGAGTCCTCCAGGACGCCCACCGACTCGAGCAGGCTGCCCACCGAACCCGCCTGTTCATTCAGCGCGCGGCCGTTGCGGCGCACGAGTTCGCGCAGGCGCGCCACCGATCCAAAGATGCGGTCGGTCGAATCGCGCACATCACTCCAGACCCAGTGCGGCGCGAAGAGCCCGATCATGAGTGCAAAGAACACGCCGGCCACGGCGATCCAGCCGGCCAGGCTGTAGAGCTGCGAGCGCAGGGTCGCCTCGCCTCCGGACGGCTTTTTGGGATCCCCCTCTTCGAGCATGCCGGGGATGGTCGAGAGGCGCTTCAGCTGGCCGCGCGTGATCGCGAGGCCGACGGGGTCGCCATTCGGGTCGCGCAGGGTCACCGCAGCGAGCAGGTCGTCAGGGGAGCGCAGGTCATTGCTCTTGACCTCCTCCCCGCCGCGCGCCACGCCCCAGAGATCGACCCGTGCGTCGCTCCACTCCGAGGGAGCCGCGCTGTCTCCGACGGTCGCCACGAGCTGATCGCGCAGCGTCAGAGAACGCGCGAAGGGACCTCGCAGTGGGTTCCCCGAAAGCAGATCGCTTCCGGAGGAGACCGCGAGGTCACGCAGGACCACCACCAGCCCCTCGCCTCCGAGCCCCGGCTCGATCACGACCTGGAACAAGGACGGCCCGCGGTCGGATTCGTCAGGGTCCGAAGCCTGCGCCGGAAGCTCGATGTAGCCGGACCGGGCCTCCGAACCGTCGAGCCAGCCAGCCAGGCGCAGCTGCAGGTCCTCGGACAGGGGGCGGGTCCAGTCGCCCCACGCGTCGCGAACGGCGACCACAGTGGGCTGCTGACCTTGGGGGAGCTCCGAAAACGCCTCGCCGACCACGATGTCCGGATTGCCGGCCAGGCGCACCGCGCCCAGTCGCAGGTCCAGCAGGGTTCGTTCCAGCCAGGCGGCCGTGGCCTGCCGGGCCTCGTCGACGTGGAGTCGGGCTGCATGGTCCGCAGCCGACCGATGCAGCTCCGTCCGGCCGCGCTGCTTCACGGAGAGCGAGTCGCCGTAGACCAGCACCACGGTCACCACGGGGACGACCATGAGCAGGATCAGGGTCATCCCCAGCCGGCCGCGCATGCTCGTGTGCCGACTCAGCCAGGTGATCATCGCTCAGTCACTCCACCGGCAGCACCGGGAGCGAAGGCCGCGTGGGAGCGCAGCGTCTTGAGGTCGAGGTGGACGTCCGCGGGCTCGTCCTGGGAGAAGACACCGACCAGGGAATCGACGGCGAGAACGGCCTCCACCGCCAGCCCCGAGAGGACCACCTGGTGCCCGTTTGCGCTGGGCCGGGAACCGAACAGTCGGCCTCCATCGACCATCGTCAGGAGGCGGCCGCGCCATTGGACCAAGCCCCGGCACCAGTCAGCGGCGCCCGCAACCGGGGCCCACGGACCGATTTCGGCGAATTCCTCAACGACGTCGAATGCCACCGAAAGCCGCGATCCGCCGGCATTGACGTGCAGGCAGCTCAGGCCGGGGCTCGTTCTATCTACTGAAGTCGATGTGGAGGAGTGTCCCATGCCCTCCGTCATCGACCATGACCTGCGGAGCCCTTGAGGCGGCCGCCCGGCTCCCGGGTTCGTCGTCAGACCAGGGGCCGCCTTCGGTGGGTTGGCGCCGACCTTGAGCCTGAAATGCCCGATTCAACCCAAGGATCGGCAAAGAATTTCCACAAACGGTTTGAAGAGATCGGGAAGCCTCCCTATCGTTCCACCAATTCTGAAAGCCACAGGCAGGTTGCCTGCGGCGGCTACGCAACATTCGTAGGAGGCAAGGGAATGAGAATCTTCCTGTGCGTGGCGTTGCTTTGCGCCGTAGGTTGTTCTGCGGTGCCCGCAACGAACATGGCTGGAGAACAGCGGATGGGGCTGCAGTATTGGCTCCCCGAATCCGCTGACGATCTCTGGGATTTGGCTGACGGCAACGTCGGCATGGATTATGGATTCGGCGCGCACCTCAAGTTCACGGACTTGGCTCGCGTTGGCATCCTGGACTACGCAGACCTGAGCCTGTTGGGCATGGGTGGCGGCGTCTTCGACGGATCGGCTCCGCCGGTCAACATGCAGGCGTGGGAGAACAACGGCGCCTGGGATGTGTCCGCCAAGTTGGGCTTCGGCCTCGGCGGAATGGCACGAATCAACACGTGGGAGATCTTCGATTTCGTCTCCACGTTCGTGTCGCTCAATAACTTCAGCTTCGACGAGGACTAAGTCGCAGCGAGGTGCTCACGGCGCCCGTGTCGGGGATTCCCGGCACGGGCGCCGTTGTTTTGTTGGTGGCTCGCCTCGAATTCAGAATCGAGAGCTTGAGCACCTGGCAGGAGCGGTCACACAGCCGCCAGGGAGTCTCTCCTGCCCCACCAGGGCCTGATCAGGGGCGCGGACTCATGAGCGAACCGAACCGGCGCTCGAGATTGCGCTGATCCCGACGACTCGGCGTCGCGACGAAGACCGTGTCGTCGCCGGCAATGGTCCCCGTCACCTCGGGCATGTTCATCGAGTCCAGGGCCAAAGCCACCGTCTGGGCCAGACCCGGACGGGTCGAGACAACCAGCAGGTGCGGCCCCGCGGCCCTCACTCCCCTGACAAAGGGCTTCAACTCGCCCAGGGTCGGATAGTCGTGCAGCGAGGCTCCCCCCGACTCACCGTCCTCCAGCAGCTTGTAGGCGCCGTCGACCTTGCGAGCCCCGAGTTCCATGAGGTCCCGGCTGAGACTCGACTGGGTGATGCTGAAGCCCTTCTCTGCGAGCGCGTCGACGAGTTCTTCTTGGGTACGGATCCGTCGCCGCTTGAGCAGAGCTCGCAGCGTCCGACGGCGCGACTCTTGGGTTCCTCGGCTATTGCGCGGCATCAGCGAGGGCCCCGGTCGACGGCGGCCGGCAGGGCCGCCGTCGCTTCGATCTCGATCAACGCGCCTGTTTCGACCAGATTCGCCACTTCGACGAGGCTCATGCACGGAAAGTGCCGCCCCATGATCTCGCGGTAGGCCGCCCCGATAGGGGCCTGTTCCCCGAGGTAGTCCCGCTTGTCCTTGCAGAACATGGTGAGGCGCACGATGTCCGTGGGCCGGCCACCCGCTGCTTCCACGAGCCGGACGACGTTGGCGAGCGCTTGGCGAAACTGGCGCGTGAGATCTGGCCCCGCGAGTTTTCCGGTGGCGTCCCAACCGATCTGGCCGGCGAGGAACAACAGATCCTGCCCCGCAGGCACACGGATGGCATTGCTGTAACCGCGGGGAGCCGGCCAATCCGAAGGCTGGATGATCTCCAGGCCGTCAGCGGTCATGCGCGAAACCCGATAGTCATGCGCATGAAGCTACGCCAATGGGCAAGTCAGCGCAATCTCGACCGCCCCCGCAAACGCTGCCGCGCTTCGATTCGAGTCGTACCCGGACTACGGCTCGCCGAGACCAGCTCCGAATGCTCCCCAGTCGCCGGTGTCGCGGTCCTGATCGACGGCGATGACCCAGGTCTCCATGCCACAGCGCTCGAGCAGTTGCTCCACGGCGTCCTTGGCATCCGAGGCGGAGGCGTGACCCTGCACCATCGCGAAGGCAGCCGGGTAGCGCGTCAGGTCGAAGCGACCGTCCACCTCCAACCCGCCCGTGCCGTGGTCGATAACCAGGGCCATCTGCAGGTCGTCGGTGACGGGACCGGCTTCGGAATCAATGGGCTGCGGGATGCCGCCCACCGTGGTTCCAGCATCGACAGCAAAGGCCTGGATGTTCGAGCTCGGATCGAATGACCAGTAGAACTGGTTGTCGGTCGAACCGAACAGGTTGATGTCGATCAGCCGCTCGTAGACGACGTCGTCGATGTTCTGCTGGCGCGGCACGCGCACGGTGATCTCACCCTTCACGATCCGCTGACCGTTGCTCCAGCGGTACTCGTGATCGATCCCGACGCCCTTTGTGGGCAACACCTCATGGGCGACCACCGTGGCCGAGCGGCCGAATCCACGGCGGTTTTGACCGAACGCATCGGTAAATCCGCCCAGTTCGAATTCCTTGTTCAGCAAGGTGTTGGTGAAGCCCGGCGCCGTCCAGAATTCGCCGCCGCCACCAAATGCGATCGCCGTAACGCCGCTGGGCATCCGGTCGATGAAGTACTCGACACCCCAACCGTCGACCCGGGCCGATGCGATCGACTCGTGCCCGGTGAATGGCTTGAATCCGACAGAGTCCTCGCCGAATGAGCCGTCGGGCGAGATCCCGAGATGCAGGTCCTGAACGTTCCAGAGGTAGTTGCCGATCATCCGCCGGACACTCAGGTCGTAAGGACCGAGGGCGGGTATGGAAGCGCCACTCCCATCGAAGTCCTCATCGCCGAACGGCGCGACCGCCAGAGCGAAGTCACCGCCGCCGCCAAGGGAAACCTCGAGGCGTGAGAAGAATTCGTCGCCACCGTCCTCGTCGAAGGCCACAAGGTTGCCGGCCCCGTCGAAGAGTCCGAGCACCGTATCCGTCGTCGCCATGCTCGGCGGCGGAGCGAGCGTTTCGGCGACAAGTTTCACGAGCCCCTGGCCCTCGGTGAAGGAGAAGAAGTCGACATCGTCTCGCGTGAGCGTCAACCCTGTGATCGACGTCGTATCGCCGAGGGCACCGAGCGTGATCGCTGCGGCATCGAGTTGGGTGTTGTTGTCTTCGAAGGCGTCGGGCGAGATCGTCGTGATGCCACTGGGGGGAGCGATAGCGAAGTTCTTGCTACCGCCTTCGCCCGTAGATCCCGTCAGCCCTCGCCGCAACATCACGGCCGAAACGAAGTCCGCCACGTGCATAGCGGGACCATGATGAGGCAACCCCTGGGCGGCCATCCCCGTGACCGGCGTGGCGACCTCATAGCCACTCTCCCACTCCGACTTCACAAGGTGCAGATGACCGAGGATCCCCTCCGTGCCCTCCGCGAACATGAACACCGCGGTGTCGCCCGCCCGCAGACGAGTGCGACCCTCGAGTGTGCGGATCAAGTCGCCCGTGGGGACATCGCCCATCACCGTGCGCTTGACCTCGAGCATCAAAACCGTGCGCTCGGGATCCTCGAGTTGGAGCTTCGATTCGATGCGGGCAACGATGATGTCATCCGCTGCGTCGACGATCTCTCCTGTCGTCGTCGGAGAAAGGGCACTCATCAATCCGGCCGGGAGAGCGAGCGCCAGGATGATGGCGACAGGGCCGAAGAAGCGTGGGGGGGCGTTGATAGTCATGCTCGAACGGATCTCGTTTTCGGGGCCGAGGTTCCGGAGTGCAGCTTCGCCCACGGATCAGTCATTCCCCTCGGGTGGGAACGACATCATGGAGGAGGGGGCAGGGACCGGTTTAGGCTACTCCAGGGCCATGGAATGGTCTAGATGGGTTGTGAGACTCAGGTGACCGCCGTTGGCCTCTGGATGATTCACCGACATCGGTGGCCAGCCGTCAGCGACGGCGCCTGGGCGACCGCCTGGCTGGCAAGAGTTGATGAGGGCTTCAAGTGACCGGGTCACATGACCGAGACGGCACCGGCGGGCTGACGTTTCCCGGCAAGGTCGCTCGAATTCTCCTCCCGCTCACGCTGCTGCTCTTCGCAGCATCGGTCGCCGCGATCGGCTGGGTGCCGGATATCGGGATCTACCGGCCGAAAGTCGTCTGGGGCAGGGCACTATTCCTGGCCGCCTCTGGATGCCTGCTGCTGACGGCTTGCCTGCGCGGGCGCCTCGAACTGATCCGGGGGGGCGCCATTCTGGCTTGTAGTGCCCCCATGCTGGTTGCGTTGGGCTGGGTCATGGTGCGCCGGCCCGAGAGCGACATCCTTGCTCTCGACGAGATCCTCCGCTTGGGGCTGTTTCCCCTGGCCATCGCGACCGCATCCCTCGCTCTCCGGGGTGCGACCCGGCGACGTTTTTTTCTGATCGCGTTGTCCGTTGTTGCGCTGGGCGTCGCTGCCGTGTCCGTCGCCCAGAACCTGGCCGGCGTGCTGCAACTGCCCCTCGAGCGCCAGGCCCGAGCGCTGGCCAGCTTCGGGAACCCGGTCTTCCTCGGCGCCTTCCTGGTCCAGGTCACCCCGCTCGTCCTGGCCCAGGCGCTCTACGGTCGGGCTCCGGACCGCTGGCTCGGTGCGGTCGCCGGCGGATTGTGCCTCCCGGCCCTGCTGGCCACCGGGACCCGCAGCGCGTGGCTCGGAATGGGTGCCGGCATCGTGATCATGGCCGTCCTGCTCGTCCGCCGCGCAACGCATCGCCGACTGCTGATCGTCGGGCTGATCCTGGTCGCGGGGTTGCTGACCCCCTTCGTCCTGCCCCACATCGAGCGCCCTCAACAGCACGCCCTCATCTGGCACGACACCCTCGACCTCGTGGACGACCATCCCTTCGGGGTCGGACCCGGGCAGTACCTGCTCGCCTTCGTCCCTTACGCTTCCCGCGAGCTGCTCGCGATCTACCCCCGTGAGAGCAAGATCGTCAACGACGCGCACAGCGAACCGCTTCAGCTCCTCGCCGAGCTGGGCTGGATCGGCCTCGCCGCCGCGGCCATCGCCCTGGCCGTCCTCATCCGCGTCGCCCGCCGCCTCCTGGCCGAGCGCCCCGGTGGTCACGAGGAACGTCCCCTCATCGCCGCGTGCTTCGCGAGCCTGTGTGGCGTCGCCGTGCAGTCGCTGGCATCGCCGGACCTGCGCTTCGTCGTCGGGGTCATCCTCACCGGATTGATCACGGGAATGATGCTCTCCCACGCGACACCCCGCGTCACGGCGGGGCGCGCGGGTGGTTGGATCGCCCTGGTCGCGGCCCTCGGCTGCTTCTGGCTCGGCGCGGCGACGACACGCTCGGCTCTCGCCGTCCGACCGCTGCTGACGGCTCCGCTACTGGCCGAGGCCCAAGCCTCAAACGGACCGCCTGCTCCGGCCTGGCTGAGACAGGAGGCCTCGCGTCGCAAGGTGCTCGACATTCTCTCCGCCCGGTCCGCGGAGGATCCCGCCGACTGGAGCCTGCTGCTCTCTCTCGCCCTGGTCCAACACGCCGACGGACGACTTGACCAGGCCATGACCTCCCTCCGGCGAGTGCTCGACCTGCAGCCCCGACACCCCGCCGCTTTGGCCGCCTTGGGGACCATCGAGGTCCAGGCCCAGCACTTTCAGCCGGCCTTCGAGCACCTCTCTCTCGCCCGTGATGCCTTGCCCAACGACACCGATGTCCGCTTCTGGTTGGCTCGCACGGCACTGCAGCTCGGGAACCTCTCCGTCGCCTGGCAAGAGGTGGAGGCACTCCTGTCCATCGACCCCACCCACTCCGGCGGCCTGGTCCTGCGCGAGAAGTTGCGCGAGTGAACATCCCGGTGGTGACCCTCGACGCCGGAAACACCCTGTTTACCGAGCGATGGGGCCGTGACGAGATGTATGCCCGCGCCCTCTCCGACCGAGGATGCCCCCGGACGCTCACCGAGCTCGCCGAGTCCAGAGAGCGCATCCACGCTGCGATGCCCGAATCGTGGAACGGTCATCAGCGCTATACCGAGGGATGGTTCCGCGGCTACGTCGAGCGGCTGCTCGCGGACCTCCGCTGCCCGCTCGATGTCGAAGAGTTTCGGGCGGAACTCGCCGCGCTCTTCGCGCGGCCGGACTCCTTCGTGATCTTCGGCGACACCCTCCCGGCTCTCGAGGGTCTCGTCGAGTCGGGCACTCGACTGGCCGTGGTCAGCAACTGGAGCGACCAACTGCACGGACTCCTCGAAGGGCTGGGCTTGCGCCCTTACTTCGAAGCGGTGGTTGTCTCCGCCGAAATCGGTCACAGCAAGCCCGCCCGCGGCATCTTCGACCATGCCTTGAAGGCCCTCGACGTCACTGCGGACCAGGTGGTCCACGTGGGAGATCACCCGGTCAACGATCTCGGCGGCGCGCGCCGTGCCGGCTGGACCGCCCTGTTGCTCGACCGGCGAGGCATCGCCACGCCAGGCGGACACGTCGTGCATTCGCTGGAGGACGTGCCCGGGCGGCTCTCGGATCCGCGCGTCGGCCGACCCTGACTGGACCGGTGGACGCGTGTGTGCGACTTCGGCCGCCTTTCGCAATTCGCCGAATGAACCGTTACAGGCAGCAAATAGGGGCGGTACACACCTCAAACCGTGACTCGAAGGGACACGGCGTTCCGGGGATTCCTGGTTGGCTTCCTCCCGTTCTCGAAATGGCCCCTGCCCGAGGCCCTTGAGACGGAACGCACAGTCCTTCCGATTGACGGCCGAGACGCACACGGAAGAGAGTTTGGGGTGGAGATCGCGCCGTTTCCCGCAAGGGGAACGGCGCGATCCTTTTTTCGGGGCGGGATTCGCCGTGTCGCGCCGCTGGAGCCGAGAGGGCGCTGACCGTTGCGGCCGGACGTCGCCCGGTCTCCTGTCGGAGGGGCGCAGGCGATTCCGTCGAGTGAGCCCCCCTTCGTCGGATTCCGCAACCAATCGCCGGTGCTCGCCCCGTTCCTCGGGCCGTTCTTCAAGATTCCGCCCGGCTCAAGGCCGGAAGTGGAAAGCGCCGAAGGGAGGAACGCCTGCTTCTGCTCTAGGATGGATGCCGAAGCTGACAAGTCCTACGCTAAAGGGTTCAAGTCCCCCTTCCGAACACCCCCTTCGCGCCCCCCTCCAACGGGCACTCCGGAGACATCTCCCGTGCGTTCAATCATCGCCTGCTCCCTCGTTCTCGGTCTTTTCGCCGTCACGGCGCAAGGTCAGGACATCCCTCGCGACCTCGTGACGCAACGCGTGACCTTCGGTCCGATCGTCAGCGCCGAAGCGACGTCCCGCTGCATCGAGTACGCCGACTTCGACCTCGACACCGACCTCGACGTGATCGTCGTGAACCAGGCCGGCGTGAACAACGAGGTCTACTTCAATGGTGGGGCCGGTCTGCTTGCACCCGCCAGCAGCCTGACCGCCGGAAGCATCGTCAGCGACGCGGGCGACTCGCGCGGGTTCGCCCTCGGAGACATCGACAACGACGGTGACATCGACGTCTATGTCACCAACTCCTCCGAGCAAGCCAACTTCCTCTACCGCAACATGACCGTCGAAGGCGGCGGGCCGGGCGGCACCTCCCCCGGCTTCTTCCAGGCCGTGGTCGACGTGTCCACTTCGCACACCTTCAACTCGCGTCATGCCCAATTCGCCGATGTTGACGGCGACCTGGATCTCGACCTGTTCGTCGTGAACTGGGCTGCGCGGAACAACCAGCTCTTCATCAATCAAGGCGGCGATCAGGCCGGCACCATCGGGACCTTCCTCGAGCACACGACCGGCGATGCCGTCAATGACGGGGGCAACTGCCACGGCCTGGCCTTCGCGGACGTCAATGGCGACACATTCGTCGACCTGTTCGTCACCCGGCACGACGGCTTCCCGACCGTGACCGGCGAGGTCAACCACCTCTACCTCGGAGACGGCACCGGCGACTTCACCCACTCCGATGTCGCCCCTTTCAACGCCGACATCGCGCAGTCCCTCTCCGCCCGCTTTGGTGACATCGACGGAGACGGCGACGCCGATCTCTTCGTCGCCAACGGCATGAACCAGAACAACGAGATCTACGTCAACCAGGGCGGCGACCAGCTCGGCACCCTCGGCACCTTTGTCGCGATGACCACCGGCGACCCGGTGACCGACGGTGGCAAGTCCATCGGGGCCCGCTTGATCGACATCGACTTCGACTCCGACCTCGACCTGCTCGTGTCGAACCGCGGCGACCAGCCCAACAAGATCTACCTGAATGACGGGACCGGCGACTTCGCCGTGCAGTCTTTCGGGCGCGTCTCCACGGATGCCAACGACAGCTACGACATCACCGCCGGCGACATCGACGGTGACGGCGTGGACGCGGACATCCTCGTGGCCAACCGCGGCGACATCTTCGGTGCCGGAGAGAAGAACGACCTCTACCGCAACTGGGGCCGCCAGTGGAACGACCTCGAGTTCTCCTTCGACCCGAGCGGCGGCGGCGACCCGCCCCTGCTTCAGGGATCGGGAAGCTGGGAAGCGGGACCGAATGTCCAGCTCGACATCCTCAACGCTGAGCCGAATCGGCCGGCACTGCTCTTCTGGAACCTGTTCACGGCCCCGTGCCCGTGCCCCTTGCTCGGCGGGACGATCGTGCCGGCTCCTGATCCGAACCGGTTGGTCGTCTTCGGTTCGACCGGCGGCTCCGGCGTGATCAACCTGCCGGCCACGCTCCCGCCGGCGGTGCCCGAATTGCTCGACATCTTCGTCCAGGTCTGGGTCAACCGCACGGCAAACCCGAACGACTGGGAGGCCACGAACGCACTGAGGATCGTAACCCCCTACAACCAATAGACTTGTGCGATCAACGCGGCTCTGCCTGAGGGCAGGCCGACGACTGACGAGCCCGCTGGCACGCGAGTGCCCGCGGGCTCGTTCGTTTGGCATCCCCACGGTGAATTCGCTGCTCAATCACCGGCTCCTTCCAGCCGCGCTTCATATCAACCTAGATTGTTGAATGAAGAGCGAATTCGCAGGCAGATCGCCGTTCTGTTCATTGGCAACTTGCCCTTTTTCAAGGGGGTCGTAGCCTTGGGTACTGGCTGCTGTATTGGCCACCGCAAGAGTGCCACCCATCTGCTGTTGCCATCGGGGTGGAGCGAAAAAGGAGACTGCCGTGCGCACATTGTTCTTGGCCCTCGCGGCCACCGTTCTCATCACGAGTCCCGCGCTCGCGCAGGACCTGCCTCCCGACCTGGTCATCGTGGAGAGCCTCGTCGAGTCAGGCGAGCTCATGACGGACACCAAGGCCTCGCGGGACGTCGTCATCGAGGACTTCGATAACGACACCAACCTCGACATCTTGTTCGCCAACAAGAACCAGACGAACGACATCTTCTGGGGTGATGGTGCCGGCGGATTTACGAAGGGCGTCTCCGGAATCAGCGGCACCCTCCTCTCGGAAGTGCGCGACTCTCGGGGCCTGGCCGTCGCTGACGTGGACGATGACGGCGACCTGGACATCTTTGTTGCCAACTCTTCCGGCCAGGAAAACGCTCTCTTCATCAACCAGACGGCGGCTCCCGACAACAACCCCCGCGTTTTCATCGCGGACCCCGACGACACCTTTGACGGCGAGCTCGAGATTTCTCGCCAAGGCGTGTTCTTCGATGCGGACAACGACTGCGACCTCGATCTTCTGGTCACCAACTTCAGCGGGCAGAACAACGCCCTGTACATCAACCAGCTCGACCCGGGCTGTGGTGGTGGAGGCGACGGCGGCGGCGGCGGTCCGCTCTTCGTCCGTGCCGATGCCGTCCTTGCTGGTGACATCGTCGACGACGGCGGAAACTCCTATGGAATCGCAGCCGGCGACATTGACAGCGACGGCGACATCGACGTCTACATCTCGAACCACAGCGGCATCGTGTGGACTGCCGGCGACCCCGGCCCCCAGCCGGTCGTACCGGGCTTCCTCTACCGCAACAACACCATCAGCACTCCGCCTCCCCCGGGCGGCATCACGCCACTCTTCACGCGTGAGAACGTGGCCCCCTTCACGACCGACATGGGCAACTCCATGTGCGCCGAGTTCGCTGACTTCGACGACGACGGCGATCTCGATCTCTTCGTTGGTCAGACTCATGGCCGCGCGGACTGGCTCTACAGGAATCAGGGTGGCGACGGTCCCGGCACCGAGGGCGAGTTCGTGCGTGTGATCGTCGGCCGCCTCGGCGTCGATCGCGGCGAGAGTGCGGGCTGCCTCTGGGTCGACATCGACGACGACGGCGACCTCGACATGCTGCTCGCCAATCGCAATGCCAACGGCACGACGATCTCGGACAAGCGCAACATCCTCTACCTGCAGGTCTCGGAGACGCAGATTCCGCGACAGGCCTTCGGGCCCTTGGCCGGCGACATTACGATCCTTGACGATTCTTATGCGGTAGCCGTCGGCGACCTGAACAAGGACGGTCAGCTGGACGTGGTCTTCGCCAATCAGGGCGAGGTCAACAGTGTGCTTCGGAACGACGGTCGGCAGTGGACCGACCAGGGCGGACGTTCGACGGTGAATCTCGCGCCTCGCTTCGGCTGGAAGGGCAACGTCATCGAGACCGAGGACAATCAGCTCCGCCTCTTCGGTGGCGAACCGAACTCGCTGGCCGGCATCGTCGGCAACCTCCTCGCGGACCCGGTGCCGCTGCTCGGCGGGACACTCATCCCGGCCTTGCCGTGGCCCCTCGACCCGGTCGTGTTCGCCACGGATGGCTCCGGCGACATCGACATTCCCATCACCGTCGGCCCCGGCCTCGCCAGCCTGGGCGGCGGAATCGAGCTCTTCATGCAGTGGATCTGCGCTGATGCCGGAACGCCGGCCGGCCTTTCGCTGTCGAACGCCGCGAGAGTTCGTCCGTCACTGATCACCCCCTGACGGCTGCAAACGACGCTCAGGTCACGCGGAAGCAAGCTCGCTGCGGATCAGCCCATCGCAGCAGGCCCTCGCGCGCGGCCTGAGGCCGGGCCACCAACCCATGCGCGTCGCATTGAGTGGTAAATTCCGAAGGCCCCCACTGCGGGACCGGGAGATGATCAGATGATCCGAACGATGGCTTGCTTGACCCTCTTGGCCGGCACCGCCGGCGCCTTGCAGGACTTTCCGCCGGAGATGTTGCTCGAGTCGGCCGAGCTGGCGACGTTCACGGACGGTGCTGCTTCCTCTCGCGATCTCCACGTCGCCGACTTCGACCTCGACGAGATCCTCGACGTGCTCGTGGTCAATCGCAACGAGGTCAACTCGTTCTCGTGGGGCACCGGCTTCGGAGGCTTCGAGGCGGGCACCGCGGCCGAGACCGGCCCGCTGCTGAGTGACATCAAGGACTCTCGCGGCGTCGCCGTCGCCGACGTCGACGGAGATGGCGACCTCGACGTCTACGTCACCCACTCGTCGAATCAGACCAACGACCTCTACCTCAATCTCGCCGCCGCACCCGATTCTCAGCCACGGGTGTTCTCCAAAGCCGGATTCGACCCCGCGGGCCCCACGGTCACCGACGTGGACAACTCGCGCCGCGCGCTGTTCTTCGATGCCGACAACGATTGCGACCTCGATCTCTTCGTCGCCAACTTCAACGGGCAGGACAACCGGCTCTACCTCAACACCCTCAACCCCGGCTGCGCCACCGATGCGGGACGGCGCCCGGATGGTGGCGGCCAGCCGCTCTTCGTGACGGCGCGACCGGGAACGGGCGGCACCATCGTGACGGACGGGGGCAACTCCTATGCGAGCGCCGTCGGCGACATCGACCGCGACGGTGACCTCGACCTCTACGTCGCCAACCACAGCGGCGTGCCCTGGCAGATCGGTGATCCGAACCCTGCCGCGCTGGCGCCGGCGTTCTTCTACCGCAACAACACCGTGGGAGGACAAGTCGCCAGTCCGATGTTCTCCCGCATCAACTCAGGCCCCGTCGCCACCCAGGCCGGCAACGCCCTCTGCGCCGCTTTCGCCGACATCGACGGGGATGAGGATCTCGACCTCTTCGTGGGCCAGACCCATGGCCAGCCCGACCGCCTCTACATCAACCAGGGCGGGACCCAGAACGGCACGCTCGGTACCTACAACCGCATCGTGCTCGAATTCCTCGGCCGCGATCGCGGTGAGACCTCGTCCTGCCTGTGGATCGACATCGACGAGGACGACGACCTCGATCTGGTGGTCGGTCGCCGGAGTGCCTTCGGCCCCTCGAAGATGCCCAACGCGCTGTACCTGAACGTCGGAGGGATCCTGCTGCCGCGTCAACGTTTCGGCCCCTTGAGCGGCCTCGACGGCCCGGCCGATGACGACACCTACGCCGTCGCCGCGGGAGATCTCGACGAAGACGGGGCCGTCGACCTGGTCTTCGCCAATCAGGGCCAGGCGGGCGAGGCGAACGGCTACCTCCGCAATCGCGGACGACAGTGGGAGAACCTCGAGCCCGCTTTCCAGAAAGGGGGCGGCACGACGATGCTGCCCGGCCTGGGCGGCGTCGCCCCGCTGCTGGGCACTCGCGGCAACATGATCGCCGGCAAACAGGTGTTCATGGACGTCGGCGATGCCCGGGCGCTGATGCCCTTCGTCGTGGTGATCGGCATCACCCAGGACCCGATCCCGCTCGGCGGCTTCACGTTCATCCCGCAGATCGACGTCGTGATCCCGGGCATGACGGACGCCTTCGGCGAGGGCTGCGTCCGCAGGATCATGCCTGCGGGTATCCCGTTCCTGTTCGAGTACTTCATGCAGGCGCTGGTCGCCGACGACGCTTCGGTGACGGGTTACTCGGCCACCAACGCGATCAAGGTGCGCACGCCGTAGAGCGTCGCGCGGCGGGCAACCGAGCCCGCCGTCCCTCAGCCCCGCTCGGGGACCGGGCTGCCCATGCGGCCGAGCTCGACGGTCGTCGGCCGGCGGCGGCCGCGCACCAGGATCTCGCCCATCTCGAGGGCTCGCAGGGCCGAGACCTCCCAAGCGGGCCGGTGCTTGCGGAAGTAGGCCTCGCGGCTGTCCCGCACGATGGCCTCGAGGTCGCGGTCCTGGCGCTGGCGACGATGGAGCGGGCGGTTGTGATGCACGCTCAACCGCGGATCGAACCAGGCGCGGTGGCCGGCCTGCCGACAGCGCAGGGCCAGGTCGACGTCTTCGTAGTAGAGGAAGAAGCGCTCGTCGAACCCACCCATCGCCTCGAAAACGTCTCGTCGCACGAACAGGCAGGCCCCGGTGACCCAGTCGATGGGTCGCGGACGGTCGGCCTTCAGCACGGGAGTGCGGAACAGCCGGGCCACTAACGAGCCCAGGCTCGGGAAGCTCCCACAGGACCAATCCCGGACGCCGCGGGGACACAGCACCGCGGGCCCCACCAGGGCGATGTCGTCAGGCACGCTGCCTAGAACCTCGGGCAGGGCGTCGAGCCCGCCCACGGGCAACTCCAGGTCCGCGTTGCTGAAGGCGATCCACTCACCCCGGGCCTGCTGAGCCGCCCGGTTGCCGGCCGCGCCGAAGCCCAGGTTCTGGTCGTGCTTCAGCAACGCCGCCGCGGGCGCCAGGCACCGCACGACCGCCACGGAGTCATCCCGTGAGTCGTTGTCGACCACCAGGAGTTCGGAGTCGAATCCGTGGCTGGAGAGCATTCCCAGGTTGGTCTGGAGTGAGGGCAGCAGGCAGGCGAGGTCGGGACCGTTGTCGTGTCCGACAACGATCCAAGTCAGCTGCACGGGTCCGGCTGGGCGCATGGGATGGGGCTCGTTTCTCGTCGGGACCGCGGAGGGGGCCGCGGTGCCGCCTGCAGGATGCGAGAATGAGACCCTGATTCTCAACTCTCGATCTCGATAGGAACGGTTGGAAAGGACGGACCGAGCCTTCCCACCGCTGGAGACAGACCATGGACACGAAGCACGGGCTGATCATGACAGGGCTACTGGCAGGCCTGGCCCTACTGGCTCCTGACGCCCCGGCTCAGGACGACCGGCCCGATCCTGCCCTCTCCGGCGGAGAGGCTGTCGTGGCGACATACGCCACAACCATCGAGCAGATCATCGAGGAAGCCCTCACCAAGGGGCAGGCCTACCCCCTCCTCGAAAGCCTGGTCCGCGCCGCCCCCCATCGGCTCTCCGGCTCGGCCGGCGCAGCCGACGCCGTGGCCTGGGCTCGCTCCATGATGGAGGAGCTCGGATTCCAGAACGTCCGACTGGAACCGGTCACGGTGCCCCGTTGGGAGCGCGGCGCCATCGAACGGCTGCGCGTCGTCGCGCCGGCCACCGAGGCCATCGACCTGCCCGTCCTCGCCCTCGGTGGCTCGGTCGCCACGCCCGAGGGTGGCCTGCGGGGCGAGATCGTCGAAGTGCACTCCCTCGACGAGCTGCTCAAGTGGGGCTCCGACCTCGACGGCAAGATCGTGTTCTTCAACCGCCCCATGGACCCGCGCAACATCGCGACCTTCGACGCCTACGGCGGGGCCGTCGACCAACGCGTGTGGGGCGCGGCACGGGCGGCACCCCATGGCGCCATCGCCACCATCGTGCGATCGATGACCACCCGTCTCGACGACTTCCCCCACACCGGCGCGATGCGCTACGAGGACGGCGGCCCCCGCATCCCCTCGCTCGCGGTGAGCACCAACGGGGCCGAACACCTCTCCGCTCTGCTCAAGCGCGGCCCCGTCACCGTCGAGGTCGAGTTGGCCAGTCGTTGGCACGACGACGTCCTGTCGGCCAACGTCGTCGGCGAACTCGTGGGCTCCGAGCGCCCCGACGAGGTCGTGGTCGTGGGCGGACACCTCGACGGCTGGGACGTCGGCCAGGGCGCCCATGACGACGGCTCGGGCTGCGCCCAGTCGCTCGAATCCATCCGCCTGCTGAAATCGCTGGGCCTGCGGCCTCGCCGGACCATCCGCTGCGTGCTCTTCATGAACGAGGAGAACGGATTGGCCGGCGCCCGCAACTACCGTCAGGAGCACGACCACGAGATGTCCCGGCACGTGTTCGCCCTCGAGTCGGATCGCGGCGGTTTCACACCTCGCGGCTTCACAACCAACGCCAACCCCGAAGCCCTGGCGGTGCTGAAGGCCATCGGCCGGCATCTCGAACCCATCGGCGCCGACCGGGTGGTCCGTGGCTCCGGCGGCGCCGACGTGAACCCGATGCAGGACGCCGGCGTCATCGTCGCCGGGTTCCTGCCCGACAGTCAGCGCTACTTCGACGTGCACCACTCATGGAACGACACCCTCGACCGGGTCTCGGCCCGTGAGCTGCAGCTCGGCGCCGCCGCCATGGCCGCTCTGCTGTACGTCGTCGCCGACATGGAGCCCCGGCTGCCCCACAACCCGGTCACCGAGTCACGCTGACCCGTCGCGGCGCCCGCCCGATCAGAAGTCGGTCTGGAAGCGCAGCGCCCAGATGCTGCCGTCGCCCTCGACGGCCGCGTCGTCCAGCTCGGTGCCCACGTGGTTCAGCATGATCCGCGTGTTGCGGCTGAGGTGCCAGTTGATGCCCAGCGTGTGACTGGTCAGCTCGCCCGCCTGCACCATCTTGTCGTTCAGGTCGGTGTGGCTGATGCGGTAGGCCAACTCCCAGGCGCCCCAGCCCCGGTTGCCGGCGTCGCCGATCCACGGGTCGTTCGGGATTACGCGGCCGAACACGGCCGGGTTCTTCTTGTAGGGCCGTGATTCGCCGGTGAGGAAGTAGCTGGCGTAGGCATAGGCCGACGTGAAGTCGAGGTCCTCCATGCCGCCGGAGCGATCGAGGTCGACGCTCGCGAGCTCGGCCTGCACCGAGAAGGGACCGTCGACGTAGGCCGCCTCGACCCCGGCGATGTCGATGCCCTCGACTCCCATGATGTCGCCGGTCTTGAGGTACTTCGGCGCCAGGTGGTTGTCGGGCCGGAACTCGTACTTCACCTTGTCGCCCGAGGGCGAGCGGCTGCTGAACGCGGCGCCCAGGTGGAGCAGGCGCTCGTTGTCAGGCTGGTAGACGGGCAGGCCGGTGAGGCGTCCCGTGAATGCCGTGGCCCCGTCCTCCGCGAAGGCCCCCTGCTTGTCGTCGTCGGCCGCGAACACACCGATGCCCGCGTAGATGCGGTCGTCCTCACCGAAGGTGTGGTCGGTGCGCAGGCCCGAGCTGCGCGACGGGGCGAACACGTTCCCGCGCTCCATGAAGGTGATGTAGTTGCTGGAGGTCTGCTCCTCGAGCCCGAAGGGCTCGTACTGCTGACCGACCGTGACGTTGTCGATGCCCGGCACCTCGTTGAAGCGGATGTAGAGGTCCTTGAACTCCGCCTCACCACCCGCGAAGTCGTATTGGGCCTTCCACGAGACCTGCTTGTTGACGCTGCCGGACGCGTACCAACGCGCGCGCCGGAACTCCGCCCCGTCCTCGAACCCGCCGATGCCGGCCTCGAGGTCGTCGTCGTGACTGCCGCTCGACATGTCGAACATGATCCGGCCACCGAACTTCAGCTTCACGTCCTCGCTCTCGACGCGCAGACCGTCCTTCCACTTGACGCTGAAGCCGGTGGTGCCGGCCGCCTCCTGGGCGTCCAGCCGGGCCTTGAGGTTCTGCAGCGTCAGGCCGAGCTCGAAGTCCGGGCCGAGGATCTGCTCGATGTTGGCCACGCGCTGGGTCAGCGCGTCGTAATCGGCGCGGCTCATGGTGACCGTGTCGCCCGCGTCGGTGCGACTTGCCGGGGCCGGCGCCGCTGCGCTGGTCGCGGGCAGCGCCGCGAACTGCGCGTGGGACTCGGGGGCCAATGCCAACGCAACGGCGAGCGCTGCGACGACCGGAGCCTGTGGAAATCTCATCGGTTCTCTCACGTGTTGCGGGTGCGCCTTGCGGGGAACGCTCGGTCGACTCGAGGCGAGAACGACAAGAGAACCGTGACCGGTCGCAAGGTCCGCAGCATGAGAGCCTTGTGAAGAATCAATGAATTGACCGACCCGGGAAGTGCCTGCCCTTCCCGCTCACGATGGCAGACCGGCGGGTCAGCCTTCCAGGTCCCTTCGAAAGAGCACCGCGCGTCCCACCTCGGCATACCCCAGCGCGGCATGGGCGGCGTGGCTCACGCTGTTGCCGAGAGCGGCATCGGATGCCATCTCCGTGCAGCCTTGAGATCGCGCCCAGTCTTCGGCCGCCCGCACCAGGCGCGCACCGAGGCCCTTGCGGCGCTGATCCGCCTCGACCCACCAGCCCTCGAGGTACCCCACCGGATGGCTCTCGCAGCCCTCGGCCCACTCCCGCAGCGAGACCTCCGCCAGCCCGGCGAGTCGCCCGGCTTCGTCGACCGCCACCAGGACGGCATTGGTGGCCGCACCCGCGAGCAGGTCCGACTGCTCGCGGGCGAGCTGCTCGCGCGTGCTGTCGGGCCACAGGCGCACGCGCATCTCGAGCCAGGCGGCTTCCTCTCCGGCACGCACAGGGCGAATGATCATCAACGACCTCCGGACCGATCGGTTTCGTCAGGTCCCACCGGCAAGGGCAGGCGGATGCGGAAGGTCGCGCCGTCCCCGACGACGCTCTCCACCGTGATCTGCCCGCCATGGGCGGACACGGCGTGCTTGACGATGGAGAGCCCGAGCCCGGTCCCGCCGAGCGCCCGCGAGCGATCCTTGTCGACCCGATAGAAGCGCTCGAAGATGCGCTCCTGCTCGTGGGCGGGGATGCCCGGCCCGTCGTCGCTCACCTCGATCCAGGCGAACGACTCGTCGGCACGCAGACCGACGCGCACGTGGCCGCCGCGGGGCGTGTACTTCATCGCGTTCTCGACCAGGTTCGAGACGGCCCGCTCCAAGGAGCGCGCGTCGCCGAGCACGTGGGGTGCCGACGGGGTCGCATCCCACTGGATCTCGACTTGCTCGAGCTCGGCGCCCACCCGCGCCGAATCGACGACGCGCCCGACGACCTGACCGAGGTCCACATCCTCGCGACTCACGGCGTCCTCGGACTCGAGCCGCGCGAGCGCCAGCAGGTCCGAGATGATCGACGAGAGGCGCGACGAGTTCTCCGCCGCATGACCGAGGAAGCTGCGCCGGGTCTCCGGTTCCATGTCCGGGTCGTCGAGGATCGCCTCGACGTAGCCCATGATGGCGGCCACCGGCGTCTTGAGCTCGTGGGACACGTTCGCCACGAAATCGCTGCGCACGGTCTCGAGGCGGCGCAACTCGGTGATATCCCGCAGCACGGTGACGCAGCCCTCGACATCCTGGGCATCGTCGACGAGCGGGACGACGTTGACCTGCAGCTCGCGCTCGCCGGCGGCGGAGGAGGCCTTCACGCCGAGCGTGACCTTCGTCCCGGTCTGCAGGCACGCCTCCACGGCCGCGAGCAGGTCGGGCGCCCGGCTCACCTCGGCGAGCAGGCGACCGGCCGGATCGTCGTCGCTCCCGCCCAGCAACCGGGCCGCCGCACCGTTGGCCAGGACGATGCGACCACCGGCATCCACCGCGAGCACACCCTCCTCCATGGCGCCGAGGATGGCGCGGTCCTGTTGCACGCTGGCCGCGAGGCGACCCATGCGGTCGCGCAGCCGCTCGGACAGATCGTTGACGTGGGTGGCGAGTTGTCCGATCTCGTCGCGGCTCGTCACGGGCAGGTTGCCGTAGGAGTCACCGCGACCCATGGCGGCCAGCACCTCGGCGATGCGCTGCAGCGGTCGGGTGAGCCGACTCGAGACGAACAACGCCAGCACGAGACCCACCGCCAGGGCCAGCGCGGCGGCGACCTGGGTGGCCCGATTCAGCTCGCCCAGCTCGGCCTCGATGTCCTCGACGGAGCGCGCGACACGCGCAAACCCCAGAGCCTGCCCGTCGCCCGGCGACCGCACCGCCTGGGCTGCATAGAGCAGGCGTCGCCCCAGCGTGGTGCTCTCGCGGGTGAAAGCCTGGCCGGGACTCAGCACCTCGGGCCGTTGCCCATGGTCGTCCATGAGGGCCGGGTCCTCGTGCGAGTCGGCCAGGACGGCGCCCGCACGGGAGATCAACGTGAAACGACGCCCGGCCAACTCGGCGCTGAGACCGCGGGCCTGGGTCTGGAGCGCGGCCGCGCGGGCGTCGCCCCCCACGACATCGCGGGCCAGGGGCTCGGCCACGAGGCGGGCGTACATCAGCGCCTCGTCGAGCGTGCGCGCCTCGATCACCGCCAGTCGTCGGGCCTCGGCCACGGACGTCACCCGCCAGTTGACCAACAGCGCGGTGACGACCACCACGCTCGCCGTGACCAGCAGGACCTTCCAGAAGAAGCGACGGGTGCTCACGAAGGCGCGATCATAGGTGATCGACCCGCCTCGGTCGTCCCCGCCTCGGTCGTCCCCGCCCCGGTCGCCCCTGGTCCGGTCGCCCCGGCTCAGGCCACGACCTCCGTCATGCGGTAGCCGACCCCGCGCACGGTCTCGATCAGGTCGCGGGCATCGTCCAGCTTCTTGCGGATGGCGCGGATGTGGACGTCCACCGACCGCTCGAGCACCATCGGGTTGGGGCCCAACGCGCCCATCAGGATCTCGTCACGCGAGAACACCCGCCCGGGGCGGCTGGCGAGGTAGTGCAGGATGCGGAATTCGGTCGCCGTCACCAGGACCTCCCGGTCGTCGACGAAGACCTTGTGGCGCGTCGGGTCGATCGACAGGGGCCCGTGGACGACACTGCGCTTGCCGTCGTGTCGCGCCGCGGCCCGACTCGCCCGCCGCAGCACCGCCCGCACGCGCGCCGCGACCTCCTTCGGGCTGAACGGCTTGGCGATGTAATCGTCGGCGCCCAGGCCGAGCCCGAGCACCACGTCCGACTCCTCGCTCTTGGCGGTGAGCATGACGATGGCGATGGAGGCGGTCGCCTCCTCCTGCTTCAGGCGCCGGCAGACCTCGAGGCCGTCGATGCCCGGCAGCATCAGATCGAGGATGACCAGGTCGGGCGCCACGCGGCGGGCTTCGGAGAGCCCGCGCAGCCCGTCGTCCATGGAGGAGACGTCGAAGCCCTCACGCTGAAGCGTGTACTCGAGCACCCGCCGGATGTCGGCGTCGTCTTCGACGATGAGGATTCTCGGTCGCTTCATGGGTCGGCCGCCGCTCCGGGGTCCCCCTACGAGAACCCGCGCGTGTTAAGAAAGCATGAAGATTCCCGGCGCAGGGGATGCGGAATCCATACAGGCCCGTGCCGGTCCCTGCGACCCTCGCCTTCCGACGGCCGATCGCCCCTGGCACCTCAGACTTCCCCTCAGACCGGCTCCTAGGGCCGCTCGACCACCAGCCGGCGGGAGGAGGCATCGACGGCCCGGGTGGTGGTCTCGCCGTCGGGCCACGTCACGGAGAGCTCGAGGCCCTCGGCGTCCGCAGGCAACGCAAAGTGGGCGAAGGCCCCCGAGGCCGTCTGGTATCCGCCCCCGCTGTAGATCCAGCGACGCTGCACACTGCCGTCGGCCGCGCCGCCGGTGACCCGCAGTTCCAGGCGACTGCCCAGTCCCCGGTGGTTGCCCGTGCCCGGCCGGGTGTCGGACAGCTCGACGACCAGCCCCGCACCCGGGCCGGTGGAGTCGTTGCGCAGCAGGCGCACCCGCCCGCCGAGCTCGCCGATGACCAGGTCGACGTCACCGTCGCCATCGAGGTCACCGAGGGCCGCGTTGCGATCGTTGCGCGCCTCGTCGAGCCAGGCCCCGCCCGTCTCGCCGAGGACCCGCTCGAAGCGCTTCGCGCCCCGCGCGAACAGCAGCGGGGGCTGGCGCGCCTCGGAGTCCATCGTCTCCATGGTCGCGTGGGGATAGATGTGGCCGTTCACGACGAGCAGGTCCTCGTCGCCGTCGTTGTCGAAGTCGCAGAACGACGTCGACCAACCCAGGTAGACGCGGCTCTGGGTGAACAAGCCGTAGCGCGAGGTGGCGTCGTCGTAGAGCTGACCGTTCACGTTCTGGTAAAGCGTATTCGCGTCGCTCGAGAAGTTGCTGGTGAAGAGGTCGGGGAGGCCGTCGCCGTCGACGTCGCCGATGGCGATGCCCATCGTGGCCTGGTTCTTGCCGGTGCCGCTCAGCGCCACGCCGGACAGAAGCCCGCGATCGACGAGCTTCCGCGCGGCCCCGGGCGCGCTCGCCACGTCGCCGCCTGCGTCGTCGAACAGGAAGTTCCGCTCGCTGTCGTTGCCGACGAAGATCTCCGCCGCGCCGTCGCCGTCGAGGTCGAGGATCACCGCGCCCAGTCCGTAGGACGCATCGGGGGCGGTGATGCCCCAGGTGTCGCTTACGTCCTCAAAGGTGCCGTCACCCCGGTTGAGGTACAGCTCGTCGGGCACGCCGCGCAGGCTCATGGGCCCCCGGAAAGTCTCGATGCCCAGAAAGTGCGCCGGCTTGGGACGCATGGCCGGGTTGAATTCCACGTAGTTCGCCACGTAGAGGTCGAGGTCGCCGTCACCGTCGACATCACCGAAGGCGCAGCCCGTGCTCCAGCCCCGGCCGATCTCCCCGCCGCCCTTCACGGGGCGCCCGGCGACGCCGGCCTCGGCGGTCATGTCCTCGAAGCGCCCCTTGCCCGCGTTGCGCAACAGGACGTTGCTGCCGAAGCACGCGATGAACAGGTCGTCGCGGGCGTCGCCGTCCACGTCGCCCACCGCCACGCCCATGCCCCAGCCGGCGAAGGTGATGCCCGACTCCGCGGTCACGTCGCGGAAGCGCATGTCGCCCAGGTTCTCGTGCAGGCTCGCCCCCGCTCCCTGCGACGGATGATCGATGGTGGCCCCGTTGGGGACGAAGATGTCGAGGTCGCCGTCGCCGTCGTGATCGACGAGCGCCAGGCCCGTGCCCGTCGACTCGATCAGCTCGCGGGCCGACACCCGGTCCGAGACCATGATCACGTCGACGCCGCTCGTGCGCGTGACGTCGGTGAAGTGCAGGCCGCTGTCCGCCGGCGCGTAACCGGCCGCCGGCCCGTCGGCCGCAGGGTCGTCGCCGACGCCCGCGCCGTCGCCGCAACCCATGGGGGCGAGCAAGAGGACGCAGGCCGCCAACCGCCTCGCCGTCGCGCGCACCCGCCCGACCGGGGCGGAGAGTCCTCTCATGAGCCCGGACTCATTGGCCGTTCGCCCCCTGACGCTCGCCCCGCGCCACCAGGCGTGTGTGTTCCTTGAGGGCCGCCTCCGCCTCTGACGAATCGCCGAGTTGCATGAGCACACGATGCAATGCGTACCACGCCTCGTCGAGGGGCGGCCACACCGTCACCGCCTTGGTGTAGGCGCGACGGGCGTCCATGGGGCACTCGAGGTTCATGTACACGTCGCCCAGGCGCGCGTGGCTGAGGGCCAGCTGCTCCGACTCCGCGTCGGGATTGAGGGCGATGGCCCGCTCGAAGTGACGCTTGGCGTCCTTGGAACGGCCCTCTTCGAGGGCGACCATCCCCAGGCCGTGGTGCGCCGACGACTGGTCGGGCCAGTGGTCGAGGTAGGTCTCGAAGGCCTGCTTCGCCCCGTCCAGGTCGCCCAGGTAGTACAGACAGAAGCCGTAGTAGTGCTGGACGTCGATGTAGTCGGGACGCTTTTCGAGCACCCACTCGAAGAGCTGCCGCGCCTGCTCGTTGTGGTCGAGCTTCTGATAGGCGAAGGCCTGCACGAAGCGGGCATGCACGTGGTTGGCCTGCGGGCCGGCGTCCTTCAGGTAGGCGGCCACGAGGTCCTGGGACTTGTTGAAGCGGCGCCGCTTGGCCATGCGGAAGGCCTCGCGCAGGGGCGGATCCAGCTCTTGCAGGATCGCCACGGCCACGACCTCCGCCGGAGCGGTCGCGCTCGCTGCTACTTCGTCCGATCCGCCGGCCTCGCCGCACGCGCCGACCGCACCGACCACGGTCAGTGCGAGCACGACGCGGACCACGTGCCGACGCAGGAGCTGGCCCATGAGGCCCCCCACGTTGGGTGGAAGCGTCCGCGGCCGGTTCCCGAGCCGACCATCGCCCTTGCAGACGCCGATAGGCGTTCAATATCGCACACGCGCCCGAATCCGGCCAATGGCTCCGGCGACGTTCGAGGGCCGACGGACGGGACCCGACGAACCGTCCGGATGACCCCATCGGGACACGATTTCGGCACCCGAAGTCTTCAAGGACGAGGCCTTCGAAGCTCGATGAACAAGGCGGAACCGTCCGGGGGGACTTCAGCCGATGCGTCCAGCCTTCTTCTTGCGGCCCGTGCCGGCCGGCCTGTGCATCGCGCTGGTGTGCGCGGTCACCTTCGCGGGCGGAATGTCGGCGCCGTTCTTCTTCGACGACCTCGGCAGCATCGCCGAGAACCCGCACATCCGCTCGTTGTGGCCGCTGTCCTCGGCCCTCTCGGCGCCCGACCAGGCCACCGTCGACGGGCGCCCGCTGGTGGCGCTGAGCCTGGCCCTCAACCACCACCTCGGCGGCCTCGACGTGGCCGGGTATCACCTGTTCAACCTGCTCGTGCACATCGCCAGCGCCTGCCTGCTCATGGGGCTGCTTCGACGCACCCTGCGCACGCCCCGCCTGGAGACGACCTGCGGGCGACACGCCGACATCGTGGCCTTCGCCGCCGCCTTGTTGTGGGCCGTGCACCCGCTGCAGACGGAGACCGTGGTCTACGTGGTGCAGCGCACCGAACTGCTCGCGGGCGGCTTCTACCTGGCGCTGCTCTACGCGGTCGTCCGTTTCCGCACGGACGGACCCGTCGGGCGCTGGTCGGCGGTCGCCATCGTCGCGGCCTTCGCCGGGATGGCCTGCAAGGAGACCATGGTCACGGCCCCCGTCGTCGCCTGGCTGTTCGACGCCGTATTCCTCACCGGCCCCAAGTCCATGCGCGGCACGACCAACGGCCACGGCGTCGGCACCACGGCGGCGCCCGCCCTCGCGCCCCAACCGCCCCTGTCGCTCGGCCCGGCCCTCTTGCAGGCCCTGCGCTCGGCTCCCTGGCTGTATCTCGGGCTGTTCGCGAGTTGGGGCCTGCTGGCGACCCTCATCGCCGCCGGCCCGCGCAACGAGACGGTGGGCTTCCACCTGGGCGTGTCGGCCTGGGAGTCGCTGCTGACCCAGGCGACGGTGATCCCCATGTACCTGCGCCTGGCCGTGTGGCCGCACCCGCTCTCGGTCAGCTACGAGTGGCCCATCGTGTCGACGCTCTCGGCTGCCCTGCCCGGCGCGCTCGTCGTGGTGGCCCTGCTGGCCGGCACCCTCTGGGCCCTGGTGAAGCGTCCCGTGCTCGGCTTCTGCGGCGCGTTCTTCTTCATCGTGCTCTCGCCCAGCAGCAGCTTCGTGCCCATCGTCACCGAGATCGCGGCGGAGCGACGCATGTACCTGCCCCTCGCCGCCGTCGTGGTGTTGGCCGTGGTCGGATTGCAACGCCTGCTCGTGGCCGTCGCCCAACCGCGGCGCCGCGCCGGTCTGGCAACGGCGGGTCTCGTGCTCGCCGCCGGCATCCCCGCCTTCGGTTCGGCCGTGCGCGTCGACGACTTCGCCAGCGTCGAGACCATCTGGCGCGACGTCATCGCCAAGCAACCGGACAACGCCTACGCCCGCTTCGAGCTGTGCGTCGAACTCAAGCGCCAGCAGCGCTACGAGGAAGCCCTCGAGGAGGTGCTGCTCTCCATCGAGCTCGAACCGCGGCACTTCGGATCCCGGGTCGCCCTGGGCGACGTGCTGTTCAACCTCGGCGCGGTGGAAGACGCCATCGCCGCCTATCAGGTGCCGCTGGGGATGGACCGCGCCGACGCGCCGCTGCACCACAACCTCGGGCTGGCCCTGGCCCACGCCGGACGCATCGACGAGGCCGTGACGCGCTTCCGCGAGGCGCTGCAGTTCGATCCCGACTACGCCGACGCCCACGTGAACCTCGGCGTGCTGCTCCTGCACCAGGGCGATCCACTCGCGGCTCGGGACGAGGCCCGCGCGGCCCTGGCCGTCGCGCCCAAGCACGACAAGGCGCTGGCGTTGCTGACGCGGGCGCAGCTCGGCCTCACGGGAAGCCCTGCGTCCGCCGGCGATTGAGCGCTCGACAGGATCAGCGGGACGGCGGATCATCCGGGTCCGGTCCGAACCGCCACCCCGCGAGCCCGCCATGCTGCCCGCCACCCTGCGCTCCCGCCTGCACTCCACCGTTCTGCTCGTCGCATTCACCTTGATCGCACCCGCCCTCGAGGCCGGAGACGAAGTGCTCGAGGGCTTCACCGGCGGCAGCAATGCGGCCGGCTGGTCGTTCAACGTCACCAACCCCGATGTCATCGAAGGCCACGGCGGCAACCCGACGAGTTGGCTGCGGAACGACTTCGTCTCGTCCTTCGCGCCGATCCTCACCTCCGGGCCGACGGCGCCGCTCCCTTACCAAGGCGACTATCGCGCCCTGGGCGTGAGCCAGATCAGCCTCGACGCACGGACCAACGCCGCCAGCTTCGGCGCCAGCGGCCGGGAGCTTTCGCTGTTGCTGCGCGACACCAAGGGCACGGCCACGGTGAACGACGATGACTACGCCTACTTCGTCGGCCCGCTCGTGCCCCAGGTCGGCGCCGGTTGGGTGCACTATGACTTCAGCATCCCGAGCGCCTCCACCGCGGCCGTCCCCGCCGGCTGGTCCGGTGGCTGGGTCGGCGACGGCGAGAACTTCCGCCCCGGTGTCGACTGGAACGACGTGATCACCAGCGTCGATGTCGTCGAGGTCTGGTGGCTGCACCCCGCCTTCTTCGCCATCATCCAGAGCTGGGATGTCGGCGTGGACAACATCGCCTTCGCGGTCGATCCCGTCGCCGTCACCGATCTGGGTCAAGCTCTGGCGGGAACCTCCGGCGAACCGAACCTGTGCATGCTCGGCTCTCTGGAGCCCGGCACGCCGGTGCGCGTCGACCTGGGCAATGCGGCGGCCAGCGCCCCCTCCGTCCTGTTCGCCGGCGTCTCGCCGCTCAACCTGCTGCTCAACGGCGGCACCCTGGTGCCCAACCCAGACCTGTTGATCGTGCTGGTCACGCCGCCCGGCGGCAGCCTGACCCTCAACTCGAATTGGCCCTCGGGATTGCCGCTGGGATTCGAGGTCTACCTGCAGTGGTGGATCCAGGATGCCGGCGGGCCCCAGGGTTGGTCGGCGACCAACGCCTTGGTCGGCACGACCCAGTAACGGGAGCGGCGACGCCCCAGGAGGGGTGCAAGCACCACGGGTAGATGACTAAAGTGGGCGCCAACGCTGGCGGAAGAACGGGACGGCGGAGGCTAGGGGCGTGGGAACAGTCGGAGAGAGCAGGCATGGCTTGGCGGAAGTCGACGGCGCCCCGTCACCGGCAACGGCATCACCGGCAACGGAGTCGCCTGCCACGGCGTCACCGGCAACCGGCTCGCCTGCAGCGGATCCCGCGCCGCCTCGGCGCGTCACCGACAGCCCTTCCCTCGGGCCCCTCGCGGTGAACACGCCCCGGGACCTGAAGCGCGTGGTCGTGATCATGCCGGCGTATCACGCCGAATCGACGCTGGCGCGCACCATGCGCGACGTCCCCATGGACGTGGTCTCTCAGGTCATCCTGGTGGACGACTCGTCCACCGACCGCACGGCCGAGATCTCGCGTGAACTCGGGCTGACCACCTACGAGCACGAGCGCAACACCGGCTACGGCGGGTGCCAGAAGACCTGCTACAAGCACGCCCTCGCCGCCGGCGCCGACATCGTGGTGATGATCCACCCCGACTACCAGTACGACGCCCGGGTGATCCCGGCCATGGTCACGCTCTTGCGGCTCGACATCTGCGACGTCGTGTTCGGCTCGCGCATCCGTTCGCGCGCCGAGGCCATCCAGAGCGGCATGCCCTGGTGGAAGTACATCGCCAACCGCACGCTCACCGCCTTCGAGAACATGGCCTTCGGGCAGAACCTGGGCGAGTGCCACACCGGGCTGCGCGCCTACACCCGCGAGGTGCTCGAGACCATCCCGTTCCACGAGAACTCGGACGACTTCGTGTTCGACAGCCAGGTGCTCGCCCAGACGGTGCACTTCGGGTTCAAGATCGGCGACGTGCCCGTGCCGGTGCGGTACTTCGAGGAGGCGTCGTCGATCAACTTCCGGCGCTCGGTCACCTACGGCCTCTCGACGCTGGGCGTGGTGGCGCGGTTCTGGTTGCAGCGGTTGGGATGGTCGCGCGTGCCGTGGCTGAACAGCGCAGCCCCTGACGGCGCGGCCCGAGACGGCGCGGTGCCGTCGTCGGGCGCCGACGGCGCTCCTCCGCCCCGCGAGTGACACGCCTCATCCTGTTCGGCTTCGTCGCGGTGCTGCTCATGCGCCTCGCGGCGGCCCACCTGCTCGGCCTCTACGGCGACGAGGCCTGGTACTGGCAGTGCGCCCAGCAGCTGGACTTCGCCTACGCCGACCATCCCTTCATGACCGCGCTGGTCGTCCACCTGGGCACCTTGCTGTTCGGCGACACGACGCTCGGCGTGCGTTTCGGGTTCGTGCTGCTCGGCGCGGCCTCCACGCCGCTCGTCTACTGGCTCGCCCGCCCGCTGGTCGGCAAGGCGGACGCCCTGCTGGCGGCCGGCGCGACGTTGATCCTGCTGCCGAGCGTGGTCCTCGGTGTGGTGGCCGCGCCCGACGGGCCCGCCGCCTTCCTCGCCCTCGTCGGCCTGTGTGCGTTCGAGCGGGCCACGCGCACGGGGCGCAACTCCTGGTGGTTGCTGGCGGGCGTCGCCGGCGCGCTGTCCCTCTCCACGCACTACCGCTGCACCGTGTTCATCGCCGCCATGGGTTTGTCGCTGCTGGGCACGCCCACCGGACGGGGACGCCTGCGCACCCCGGGTCCGTGGCTCGCCCTCGCTGTCACGGCGCTCGGGGCCCTGCCCTTGCTGGTCTTCAACCTCGAGCACGACTTCGGGCCCCTCACCTATCAGTTCTCCGATCGCCACGGTGCTTCCCGCGGCTTGAGCGAGTGGATCCGCCATCCCGTCGAGCAGGCCCTGGTCGTCTCACCCCTGCTCTACGGCCTGCTCCTCGGCACGCTGGTCTCGACGGTGCGCGGCCTGCGCGCCGGGGATACGGGGCGGGCCCTCGCGGCCTGCTTCGGCCTGGTCGTCCTGGGGCTCTACTTCATCACCAGCCCGTTCACCGACACGTCCCACGTGCGCTTCCATTGGCCCGCTCCCGGATACCTGCCGCTGCTGGTGTTCCTGCCCGGAGTCGTGCGCACCTTCCGCGCGCGGGGCCCGGGCTCCCGGCGGCTCACCACGGCGGCCTTCGTCCTCGCCGGCGTCGTGGTCCTGTTCATCCACGTGGCCATCGTGACCGGCAGGCCGCACATCGAGCGCCTGCCCCGGTCCACCAAGGGCTGGACCACCGTCGCCGAGACCCTCGCCGCCCACGTCGACGAGCACCTCGTGCCCGGTCTCGCCGCCGGCGCCCGCCCGCTGGTCGTGGCCGACAACTACATCACCGCCGGTCAGGTCGAGTTCGCCCTCGGCGACCGGGTCGACGTCTACGTGCTCCGTCACCCCAAGAACATCGACCACGGCCGCGACCTGCAGTTCACCCTGTGGGGCGTCGACGAGGAAGCCCTCGCCGCCCGCGTCGGCGACGACGCCCTGGTGGTGATCGAGATCTCGGCGACGAAGCGACACGGACGCGACGAGTGGCGCGCCCATGTGCGCGGCCTGTTCGACCGCTGGGAACCCCTGAGCAGCCTCACCGAGAAGGAGTTGCACACCGGTGAGGAGCTGGGTTGGGAGCGCGACTTCGAGTTCGGCGTCGGGCGCGGCGTGCGGGCCCGGTGAAGCCCTAGCCGTTCATCGGGTTGTCACCCGAGATCATGGCCGGCGCTTCCGGTGCATAGATGCCGCTGCCGGCGCCAAAATGGAACGGGCCGACGCCGAGACCGAAGCCCAGCAGTCCGAGCTCCAGGTGCAGCAACCGCCACACGTCGAGTCGCACGAGGGTGTAGGCATTCGGGCCGCCGAAGAGGTCCATCGACAGCAGGGTCTCGTTGGCCATCCAGCCGTAGTCGATGTAGGAATTGGCGCGGAGGTCGGGCGACCAATCGCTGGCACCGCGACCGACACCCCCGTCCACCACGGTGCACGCGCCCAGCAGGACACAGCTCGCCAACAGCAATCCGAGTCGATTCATCGCAAGCATCCTTCGTGAAGTGAGGTGTGGCCCGACGTTCGACCACGAATGATGCATTGTAGAGCCGGCCACGGGCGGAACCAGTAGGGTGACGGCCCCATGACGCCCCTGCTCCTGCCGCCGCTGCCCTATGCCACCGAGGCGCTGGAACCGCACATCTCGCGCCGGACGCTGGTCACTCACCACGGCCGGCACCATCAGGCCTACGTGGACAAAGTGAATGCCACGGTGCGCGACACGTCGCAGTCCGGCTGGAGCCTCGAACGTCTGGTCAAGGAGGCCTCAGGGGCGCTGTTCAACAATGCGGCGCAGGCATGGAACCACGAGTTCTACTGGCATTCGCTGAGACCGGCCGGCGGACCGCAGCCGCCGGCAGACTTGAGCGCCGCCATCCAGCGCTCCTTCGGCAGTCTCGGTGGATTGCAGCACGCGTTTCGCGACGCCGCCTTGGACCACTTCGGCTCGGGTTGGGCCTGGCTGGTGGCCGCGCCGGGCGATCGGCTCGAAGTGCTGACCACGCATGACGCCGACACACCGCTGCGCGACGGGCCGCTGCCGCTGTTGACCTGCGACCTCTGGGAGCACGCCTGGTACCTGGACCGCCTCCAGGACAAGGCCGCCTACCTGAAGGCCTTCTGGGAGTTGGCGAACTGGTCCTTCGCCGCCGAGAATCTCGCCCGTGCTTCGGCACCTCGACGCGCCCGCTGATCGGGCCGGGCATCAGGGCATCTCAAGCAGTTGCGTCGGGGCGAGGTAGAGCAGGTGCATGTCGGGCTTGAGCGGCAGGTCGTCCGGGGGATTCACGCGGTCGACGCCGGTCGTCCCGCGGGTCACGCCGATCGCGAGTCCGCCACGACTGCGCAGGTCGAGGGCCGCGACCAGTTCGCCGTAGGTGCGGGCCGCGACCCCCGGCGGTACGACGCCGGCGAAGAGTGAGGACTCTCCCCGCAGGACAACCTGGCTGAGGGTGTCCGCCGTGCCGTGGTGTTCGATGGCATGGGCCAGCAGCGAGAATCCGAGCCGACGGGTCTCGATCACCTCGTCGGCGCCGGCCGCCCGAGCGTGCTGGACGTTCTCGGAGTCGAGCACCTCGGCGACGAGATAGAGGGGCCGCTGGCGCTGCGCCGGTGTGCCCTTGCTCGCGAGGTACGAGCGAATCGTGAAGATGATCAGCAGCGTCACGGCATCCGCGAGCTGGGGGCTGGTGCGGCGTCCGCCCGCGACGACGACGGAGGCGGCCTTGTCGATGCGGACCTTGTCCAGCTCGCTCTCCTTCGCCGGATCGCCGCGGACCCAGTAGAGCTCGGCCGGGATCTCCGGCGGTCGCTCCTGGTCGGCGATGAGCACGATCTTCGTGGCTTCGGGGTCGTGCTCGGTGACCAGGGTCTCGAGGAGCAGGTGCATGCCTTCCTCGTAGCCGCAGACGACGATGTGATTCACGTAGTTCCCCATGCGGAATTGCTCCTCACGAACGCGCAGGACGGCATTGAGCAGGCTGTGACCGACGATGCCGGCGAACATGGCCAGCGTGAACATGCCCCCGACCATCAGGACGCCCGTGACGGCGCGGCCGAGGGTCGTGACCGGGGTCACCTCGCCGAAGCCCACCGTCGTGATCGTCACCAGGGCGAGCCAACACCCATCGGCGATCGACTTGATGTCCGGGTTCAGCTCCCGTTCGATCAGGAACAGGCTGCTGCCTCCCAGGAGCACTTGCATCAGGACGAAGGCGAAGGCGAGCGTGAACAGGAACCGATCGCGCTCGAAGGCATGGAACAGGCCGGTGAAGGGATTCCCGTAGCGCAGGATCCGCTTCGCCCGGAGCAGCCTGAGCAGCCGCAGGGCGCGCAGCCCGCGCATCTCGGGCACCAGGGCGGCGATCGTCGCCAAGTCCACGAGCATCATCGGATGCAGCATGAAGCGCAGCCGACCGAGGACGTGGACGCGTGCCCGCCCGATCTTCGGCCTGCGGAACACGAGCAGGTCCGTCGGTCGGTAGGTCGCGACCCGGAGCAGGTACTCGATCACGAAGACGATGAGCAGGCCGCGGTCGATGGTCCGCAGGAGGAGTCGTTCTTCGCCACCGCGGGGGAAGAGGAACTCGACCGCGAACAGGATCACCGACAACAGGATCAGCACCCACACGACGGCGCCGACGATCTGGTGGGACCGTGCGCGCGGGTCGTGGAATGCGACGCGTACCGCCTCGAACATGTCCCTCACACGGCTCACACTAGCAGCCGGTCGGGGGACGTTGCCACGCTGGGGTCGGGCGCGATCAGCGCAGGTTGGGGGGCATCCGCCGCCGTCAGGACCCGCACGCGGGGGGCCCGTCACGACCTCGAATCCTGGGGTAATCTGAAGCTTCGGCGACGGGCCGCCGGAATCCCCCTTCCCCCGCCCGCATCACCGCGCCGGCCCCGGCAGGAGCCGCGGCGCACCTCACCTGCGACTCACACCGTGATCTCCACCCTCGTGACCGCCGGGCTTCGGCTCGGGGCGGCGCTGGCCGTGCTCGCCCTGGCGGCGCCCGTGCAGGCCCAGGCCGACGGCTCCCTCGCCGTCGCCTTCACGAGCCACGTGCTGCAGGGCCCCAACCTCGACCACCCGACGTCGCTGCAGTTCGGGCCGGACGGGCGGCTGTACGTGGCCGAGCAGGACGGCACGATCCACGCGCTCACCGTCGCGCTGCAGGGCGTCGACTACGTAGTCACGGCGGCCGAGCTGCTCGAGCAGATCCACGACCTGCCCAACCACGATGACGACGGCACGCCCAACCCCGGCGTCACCGGCCGGCAGGTCACGGGCATCCTCGTGGTGGGCACACCGTCGGCGCCGGTGATCTACGTCGGCTCGAGCGACCCGCGCATCGGTGCCGGCAGCTCGGGCGCGGACACGGGCCTCGACACCAACTCGGGCGTGCTCTCGCGCCTGACCCTCACGCCCGGTGGCTGGGAACACCTCGACCTGGTGCGCGGCCTGCCGCGCTCGGAGGAGAACCACTCCATCAACGGCATCGTCCTCGATGCCGCGAACAACCGGCTGCTCACACCCATCGGCGGCAACACCAACATGGGCGCGCCGTCGAACAACTTCGCCGGGCTGCCCGAGTACGCCCTCTCCACCGCCATCCTGGCCATCGAACTCGGCGTCATCGGGGAGAGCACCTACGACCTGCCCACCCTCGACGACGAGGACCGGCCGGGCGACCCCGACGTGTTCGACCCCTTCGGCGGCAACGACGGCAAGAACCAGGCCGTGGTGGTGCCCGGCGGCCCTGTGTGGATCTACTCGCCCGGGTGGCGCAACGCCTACGACCTGGTGCTCACCCAGGCCGGCCGGCTCTATTGCGTGGACAACGGGGGCAACGCGGGCTGGGGCGGGGCGCCCAGCGACTGCACCAACGCGGTGGTCGAGCCGGGCATCTCGCAGCTCGACAACCTGCACCACGTGCCGGGGCCGGGCTTCTACGCCGGGCACCCCAACCCCACCCGCGCCGACCCGGCCAACACCTTCAACGCCGGCAATCCCCAGAGCCCGGTGAGCGCGGCCAACCCCGTCGAGTGTTCGCTGCTCGAACCGGGCGCGGGCGACGGCGCCCTGGCCACCTGGGGCACCTCCACCAACGGCATCGCCGAGTACACCTCCGCCACCTTCGGCGGAGCCATGCAAGGCGACCTGCTGCTGGCCGGCTACGGCGGCAAGATCCGCCGGGTCGAGCTGGACGCGGCCGGCACGAGCGCCGTGCAGACCTCGAACCTGTTCACCAGCCTCGGCGGCAAGCCCCTCGACATCACCACCCGCGGCGACGGCGAGTCGTTCCCCGGCACGATCTGGGTCGCCAAGTACTCGGGCGGCGAGGTGGTCGTGTTCCGCCCCGACTTCGTGGAGAACTGCACCGCCGCCCACAGCCTGGTCCTCGACGAGGACGGCGACGGCTACAGCAACGCCGACGAGCTCGACAACGGCACCAACCCCTGCTCCGCCGGCGACGTGCCCGCCGACTTCGACTTCGACCTGATCTCCGACCTCAACGATCCCGACGACGACGACGACGGCGTGCCCGACCCGGCCGATCCTTTCGCCCTCGACGCGAGCGACGGCGGCACCACCGCGTTGCCGCTGCTGCTCGACTGGGACAACGACGGCATCCCCCTCGGCGGCCTGCTCGACCTGGGCGCCACCGGGCTCATTGCGAACGGCGTCACCGACTACCTCGCGCAGTTCGACCCCGAGCTCATGACCGCCGGCGGCGCGGCCGGCGCGGTGACCGTGGACGCCGTCACCGGCGGCACGGCGCGGGGCCCGGCCAACGACCAGGAATTCGGATTCCAGGCGGGCTTCGCGGCGCCCGACTCCCTGGCCCCCTTCATCGCGACGGCCCGCGTGCTCGCGCCCTTCGCGGGCCTCACGCCCGATCCCGGCCAGGAGCTGGGCCTCGCCCTGGGCACCGGCACCCAGTCCGACTTCCTGCGCCTGGTCGTCACCGGCGACGGCGTCGCGGCGAGCCTCGAGCTGCGAGACGCCGAGACATTCCTGGGCGCGGCCCCGCTGTCACTCCCGGGCCCCGACCATGCCGACCTGTTCCTGCACGTCGATCCGGCGACCGCCGTGGCGTCGGGCTCCTATCGGCTCACCACGGCGGGGACGCCCGGGCCCTTCGTGCCCCTCTTCCCGCCCACGCCCCTGCCGGCGGATTGGTTCGGCACGGACACGTCCCTGGCGCTGGGACTGCTCGCCACCAACGGCGGCGCCGCGCCCTTCCCCGCGACCTGGGATCACCTGCGGGCCGCCGCCGACGGAAGCCTGGTGACCCTGCACCGCGTCAACGCGGGCGGCGACATCGTGCCCGCGTCGGACAACGGTCCGCCCTGGGTTGCCCACGAGGAGTACGCGGAGGGCAGCACCTACACGACGGCCGAGCCGATCCAGCTGCACCGCTCGGTGCCGCCGGGCACGCCGGTCGAGGTGTTCGAGACCGAGCTCTGGGACCCGCCGATCGGCGACGAGATGACCTGGGAGCTGCCCGTGCCCCACCCCGGCCAATACGAGCTGCGCCTCTACTTCGCCGAGATCTGGCACCAGGGCCAGGCCGCCGGGATCCGCGTGTTCGACGTCGAGGTCGAGGGCGCGCTGGTCATGGACGACTACGACATCTTCGCCGACGTGGGCGGCTACACGGGCGTGCGCAAGACCTTCCAGACCACCGTCAGCGACGGGTCGCTCACGCTGCGCCTGCTGCACGAGGTGGAGAACCCGAAGGTCAGCGCGGTGGAGGTGCTGCAGGCCATCGGCTGCGAAGGCACCACGCCCGACTGCAACGGCAACGGCATCGCCGACGCCTGCGACGTCCTCGACGGGACTCTGGGCACGCTCACGCCCTACGGCACGGGTCTGCCGGGGAGCGGCGGCATCGTGCCGCAGCTCGACGTCACCGGCTGCTTCGCCGCCGGCTCCAACTCATTGGAGTTTGAGGTGACCAACGGCCTGGGCGGCGCGAGCGGCCTCGTGCTGGTCGGCACCGAGACCGCGTCGCTGCCCCTCGAGGGCGGCACCCTGCTCGTCGCGCCGCCCTTCGTGACCCTCGTCACCATCGCCCTCGACGGGTCCGGCCCGGGCACCGGCACGCTGACCATCCCGGTGCCCCCGACCGGACCCGCCCCGGCGGGAACCAAGATCACGCTGCAAGCCGCCTTCTTCGACGCCGCCGCGCCCTACGGCATCTCGTTCTCGAACGGCCTGCTGATGACCTGGCCGACGCAGTAGCGGGGGCGCGATGGACGCTGTGCCGTCTCATCGGAGAAGTCATCAACGTGGAGACAGCACTCTCACCTTGGCGCCTTCGCGCCTGCAGCATTGTCCTCGCGAGTAAGGCGCGGCAGGTCCACATCCCCGTTGCCATTCGGGTCGCGGGATATGAACCGCCGGTTGCCGAACTTGATGACCGGGCGTACCGCATTGAGGTGAGTCACAGAGTGTGCATTCGAGTGGGGAGTCGGCGTGGTCCGTAAGTGCGACCATGAGTCGACGCTGGGCCGCATCGGTCGCCCGCGACGTCGCTAGCCACATAGCGTTCGGACAGGTATGTTCGCCTTCGAACACCAGCGGATCGCACCGCCATCTGGGTTGCACCCGATGAACTGCATGGCCATCGACAGCTTCTACGTGAAGGCCAACGGGGAGATCCCGTGTTGGTGCTCTCCGGGCGAGCACCACCCCATCACCCGGCTCGACACGGAGCACCCGAAGTCGACGGCCGTCGTCCAGGACGTCCTGAACGGCAGCGTGTTCAAGCGCATGCGCCAGGAACTGCGCGAGGGCCGCCTGCCCTTCGACTACTGCAAGGGCTGCTCGTTCCTCCGGAACGACGGCGAAGACGCCTGGTCTCGCGTCGATGAATCCGACGGGACGGTGAAGAGCCTCAACACGCTGCAGGTCGAGTCGTCGTTCCTCTGCAATGTGGACTGTCCACTGTGCGTCCGCCTGCCCGTCCGGCGGCAGGTCAAGGACCCGCCCCACCAACTGTCCATGGAGCTGTTTACGCACGTCATCGACGACCTGGTGACCAGCGACATCAGCGTCCGGGAGATCTGGTTCAGCGGACGCGGGGAGCCGCTGATGAACCCGGACTTCGCCTCCATGGTGAAGTACGGCAAGGACAGGCTGGGAGCGTTGGTCACCGCGCACACCAACGGCAACTTCAGCTTCCGCGACGAACTGGTGACATGCGGACTCGACGAGATCGAGATCGCCTTCGACGGTGTCGACCAGGAGACCTACGGCAAGTACCGGCGCGGCGGAAAGCTCGAGCGGGTCGCGCAGTTCGCCAAGGACTACTCCGAGGCCAAGCGACGACTGAAGACGGCCACCCCCGAGCTCGTCTGGAAGATGGTCCTGTTCGAGTGGAACAGCAGTGACCAGGAGATCTCAAGGGCCATCGCGTGGGCCGACGAGTTGGGCCTCGATCGCGTCCTGCTCATGAACACCGACACGCCGGGCGGCATGTCCTATCGCGATGCGGGCCGGCGGCTCCGAGAGATCGAGCCACTGGTGGAGCGGCTCGACGCCGAATTCCCGGGCATCCGCGTCGAGATCCACGGCTATCACTCGACGTACAGCGCGACGCCGGAGGTCGACTGCCAGCTGCGGGTCGAGCAGTCGGATGCCACGTCCACGCTTATCGCCGGACGCCTCTTCAATCACCTGCTCGAGACGCGGAGCGTCGACGTCCAGGTCCGACTGCAGAGCGAGCGGGGCGACGCGGACGTCACGCTCGTCACCGCGTCGTACGACCTCCCCGAGCGCGCCGAGCACGTGAACACCTTCCCCATCGACCACGTCGGTCGCGAGAACGGGGACTACCGCCTGTGGGTCTCGGTGGCCGATCCCGTCAGCGGCGAGCTGATCACCGAAGCGGCCTGCGACTTCAGCATCTGACGCGACCGGCGCGAGTGGGCCCTCCAGGACTCGAACCTGGGACCGACGGATTATGAGTCCGCTGCTCTAACCGACTGAGCTAAGGGCCCGCATGCTGCCCGGCCCACAGGCCGGCGGTCACAGGTTACCGGGTCGGGCTCACGCATACCGGGTCGGGCGCCCGCCCGACGCCGTCATGCACCGGAAGACGCCATGATGCGCCACAACCCGTAGGCCACCCAGCCGAGGAGCAGCGCCGCGCCCTCCCAGCGCACGAGGCGACGCCCATGGGTCACGGCGAGGGGCAGCAGCGCCACGGTGATCAGCGTCACCGCCGCCAGGTCCCACACGCCGCCGGCGGGCACCGGCACGGGGGCCACCGCGGCCGTGGTGCCCAGGATGAAGAGCAGGTTGAACAGGTTGGAGCCCACCACGTTGCCCACCGCCAGGTCGGTCTCGCCCCGGGACGCCGCGATGACGGAGGCCACCAGCTCGGGCAGGCTCGTACCCACCGCCACGATGGTCAGCCCGATGACCGCCTCGGTGACGCCCAGCGCGCGGGCGATGGACGTGGCCGAGTCGACGGTCAGGTCGCCGCCGAAGAACAGGCCCGCGAGACCGGCGACGATCAGCACCACGTTGCGGCCCACCCGTTCGCCCTTGGGGATGGGCAGCAGCGGGGGCGCGCCCGCCGCCCGCACCAGGGCGTCGTCGGCCCGCCCGCGCAACACGTCGCCCACCGCCATGTACAGAAACAGGGCGAACAGCAGCAGCAGCATCACGCCGTCGGCGCGGTCGAAGACGGCGGGCGCGTCGCGCAGCCACGGGTCGAGAGCCAGCACCACCGCCGCCACCGTGGCCAGCAGCATCAACGGGATCTCGCGCACCAGGATGCCGCTGCCGATGACGAGCGGCCGCACGAGCGCGCCGATGCCGAGGATCAGGCCGATGTTGGCGAGGTTGCTGCCGAAGACGTTGCCGAAGGCGATGCCGCCGCGACCCGCCAGGGCGGCGTCGAGGCTGACGGCCAGCTCGGGGGCGCTCGTGCCGAACGCCACCACGGTGAGCCCGATCAGCAGCGGCGAGACGCCCAGGCGTCGCGCCAGGGCCGAGGCGCCGGTGACGAGCGCGTGCCCGCCGCCGAGCAGCAGGCCCAAACCGAGCGCGAGGAGGCCGATGTCTGCGAGCACGCCTTCACGCATGACGCTGCTCATCGATGCCGAGGACGCACTCGAGCACGGCGCGCACGTCGTCCGAGGATTGGCAGGTCATGAACCGGGGCACATCGAATCCCTCGATCGCGCGCATGGCCGGCCATTCCTCGGCGGCCCAGCGCCGGGTCTCGCGCAACGCAAGCCTCAGCCCGCCGGGGATTGGTGAGCCGGTCACCTTCCGCAGGAGCAGGCGCAGGTGACGCAACCACGACGGCGTGCGGACCAACACCACGAGGTCTGCCGCGGCGACAGCCGGCGACACATCGGCGGCCCGTGTCGCCAGGACCACCCACTCGTGCAGCTCGAGGTCGCGCCGGCTACGGTCGGCCCGGGCGTCCGCGCCTTCCGGCCCGTCACCCTGGATGGCGATGCCGGTGAGCGCATGGATCCGCTCGGCCAGCCAGCCGCGGCCGCTGGCCGGAGGTCCGACGATCAGGATGCGATGACAGGCCACGGGACACTCCGCGGGCGCGATCGGCGCCCCCATGAGCGCTATGCTACCGGCCGATGTCCAAGCTCCGAATCATCGGTGTGCTCCTGGTCGTGGTCGGCCTGGCCTCCATCGAGTTGGTGACCGGATTCTCGCGACTCTCAGGATTGCGGGACGGTCGCACCCACGACCTGCAGCAGGTCGTCACCCGCGGACACGACCAACTCGGCGAACGGCTGCGGGTGCGACTCGACGCCGTCCGACAGCAGGCCGCCTACCTGGCGCTCTCGTCGGACATCGTCGACCGTCTCGCGGCGCCCGGGGAGCCGTCCGGGGATGCCGTCGCACCGGCGTCATTGCCCGCACCGGCGGCCCTGACCGCGTTCCTGTCGGCCTTCCCGGACGTGCGGAGGGTCGCGCTGCTCGATGCCTCCCGAACGGAGATCAGCTCTGCTGCGCGTGCACCGGACGGCGCGCCGGAAACGACAACACCGGCGCCCGACGTGGAGGCCGCCCGGTTGGTCGCGATCGAGCAGGGCCTGTACCTGCCGCCCCTCGATCCGGAGGGGGACGCCGAGCCGATTCTCCTCACGGCCCGCGTGGAGGCCCCACCCCTCCGAGAGCTGGTCGGATGGGTGGTGATCACCCTGTCGCCAGAACCGTTGCAGGAGGCCTTGGCGGGATTCGGCCCGGTCGATCACCTGCACACACGGCTCCTCCCCGACCGACCTCCGGTGTCTGCCCGTGACGGCGAGGGGCTGCTGCTCCGGACCCACGTCACCGCCACGCCCGGATTCCTGCTCGAGACCGAGGTGCCCGACAGCGCCCTCGACGCGGCGATGGCCCCCCTGAGCCGTGAGTACTCCTGGATCGTCGGCTCCATGGTCGGCGTCACGGTGGCCCTGGTCCTGCTCGGCGCGCTCGTGTTGCGTCTCGGTCAACGCGCCTTCCGCCTGAACGAGACCGAACACTACCTGCGCTGGATCCGCCGCGTCACCGACCGCTATCGCGCGCTGATGGAGGGCGCCGCCGACATGATCCTGATCGTCGAGCCGGACGGACTGCTGCGTGAAGCCAATGCCGCGGCCCGCGCCGCACTCGCGCTGGCCGAGGAAGAGCCCCCCGAGCCCGACGCGAAGCCCCGGACGCCCGTCGTGCGCATCGTCGACCGCGTCGCGCCGGATGACCGGGCGCGGTTCATCGACGCGTTGGATGCCGCCGCCGACTCCGGCCGCCCCGTCGCCGCAGCCGCACTGCGCATCCCCGAGGCGGGCGGTGGCGAGCACATCGTCGACGGCCATTTCGCGCGCATCGACCTGGGCGACGAGCACGTGGTGGAGGTCTCGCTGCGCGACGTGACCCGTCAACGGGCCGTCGAGCGACAGCTCCAGATCGCCCAGCGGCTGAGCAGCCTGGGCCTGCTCACCGCCGGGGTCGCACACGAGATCAACAACCCCCTCGAGGGCATCGGCAATTACCTGGCCCTGCTCGAGCGACCGGACACCGAGCCGACGCGGCGAGAGCACTACCTGAGCGAGATCCGGCGGGGCCTGTCGCGCATCCGCGACATCGTCCAGGACTTGCTCACTTTTGCCCGGCCCGACGTCGCGAGCGACCGCGCCGACCTCACCGCCGTGGTCGACAGCGCACTCGGCATCGTGCGCTACCTGCCGGCCTTCAAGTCGATCCGTGTGGAGCACGAAGGACTCGACGCCCCCTTGGAGGTCGCCGGCGACGCCGGCCGACTCGAACAGGTCGTGCTCAACCTGTTGCTCAATGCCGCCCGGGCCATGGAGGGCGACGGGCGCATCCAACTCGCCGCCGAGCGCATCGATCCGGGTGACGGTGCGGCCCGCATCGCCTTGTCCGTGGCCGACACGGGGCCCGGACTGCCTCCCGAGACCCACGACCGACTGTTCGACCCCTTCTACAGCGACAGTGGCGGAACCGGCCTGGGTCTGTCCGTATCGTTCGGGATCGCCGAGGCCCACGGCGGCAGCCTGCGGGCGCGGAACCGCTCCGGGGGCGGGGCGGTCTTCACCCTCGAGATCCCGGTCCTGGACCACGGCGGGCCGCCGAGCCTCCCGGGGCGCGCAGACCACGCAGCGGAGAGCAGACAGTGAAGCCCGAGAGAACGGTGCTGGTGGTCGACGACGAGGAGTACGTGCGTCAGTCGCTGGCGGAGATGGTCGGAGGCGAGTCCGACCTGCGCGCCCTGGCCGCCGCCTCGACGGATGAGGCCATGGCGCTCCTGCAACGCGAGTCCGTCGACGTCGTGCTGGCCGACCTGCAGATGCCCTGCGGAGGCGCCCAGGCCCTGCTCGAACGCACCCGGCCCGACGGCGACGGCGCGGACGGCGGGCCGCCGGTGATCGTGATCACGGGCGTCGGAACCGTGCCACGGGCCGTCGAGGCGATGAAGGCCGGGGCCTTCGACTTCGTCTCCAAGCCCATCGAGCCCGATGCGCTGATCCTGCTCCTCCGACGCGCCCTCGAGCACCGTCGCCTGCTCGGTCAGGTGAACTTCCTGCGTGGTGCGCTCAGCGCCCGGCGGCACCGACTGGCGGGCGAAAGCCCACAGATGGCCCATGTGCGTGGCTTGATCGAGCAGGTCGCGCCCACGGACGCCACCGTGTTGATCACCGGCGAGAGCGGCACCGGCAAGGAACTCGTGGCGGAGGAGATCCACTTCCGCAGCACGCGCACCGCTGCCAACCTCGTCCGCGTCAATTGCGCGGCGGTGCCCGAGAGCCTGTTCGAGAGCGAGTTCTTCGGCCACCGGCGCGGTTCCTTCAGCGGCGCCATGGAGGACCGCTCGGGCCGCTTCGCCGAGGCCGAGGGGGGCACCCTGGTCCTCGACGAGATCGGCACCCTGCGCCCCGAGATGCAGGCCAAGCTGCTGCGGGTGCTCGAGAGCGGCGAATACCAGATCGTCGGCGAGCAGGGCACGCGCATCGCCGACGCCCGGGTCATCGCGATCTCCAACGAGCCCCTGGCCACCCGGGTCGAAGAAGGCACCTTCCGTGCCGACCTCTACTACCGGTTGGCGATCTTCCCCATCGAGCTGCCGCCCCTGCGCGAGCGACCCGAGGACGTGGTGCCCCTCGCCCGCCAGTTCCTCGCCCGGCTCCGCTCGCCGGGCGCCCCAGCGGCCGAACTCGAAGCGGCCGAGCTGGCACCGGGCGTCGACGACATCCTGCACGCCTACCATTGGCCGGGGAACGTGCGTGAGTTGCGCAACCTCATCGAGCGGGCCTCGATCCTCGCGGGCACCGAGGCTCCCGATGCGGCGCTCTTCGAATCGGTGCTCGAACCGGTGCTCCGCCAGCCCACCACGCACGGCAGTGAGGGTCAGCACCTGCGCACGCGCCTGGCCGAGACCGAGCGCGAGATCCTGCGCGAGGCCCTGGAGTCGAGCGGCGGACGCCGCAAGGAGGCGGCCGCGAGGCTCGGCATCGACCCCCGCAACCTGTCCTACTACTTGCGCAAGCACGACCTGTAGGCGCCTGCGCCCACGGGCCACGCTCCTCGGATCGGGCTCGTGACCCGAGACCGCGCCGAACGTGGCGGGACATAGGAATCCCGGGATCTGACGTCGGTCCTATGTGGCGAGCGCAACGGATCGCCCTGAAAGCGCTCAGGGCGGGGATTCGAAGATTGGCACAGCCCTTGCTGACCGGATGGGTTGCCCACCCGCCGCCCACCCGCCGCCCACCGCGGCGCCCTCTCGTCAGCCCGGAGTTGCCCACGATGGAATCCACCACCTGCGCCCCCAGCGGCTGGCGCCGCTTCCTGCAGCGCATCAACAATGAGTGGCACGAGCCCGCCATGCAGTTGTTCATGGTCATCGTGCTGGCGCACTGGGCCGAGCACCTCGCACAGGCCACCCAGATCTACATCCTGGGTTGGGACCTGCCCGACGCGCGCGGGATCCTCGGCCTGTGGTTCCCCTGGCTGGTCAAGTCCGAGCTGCTCCACTACGGCTACGCCCTGGTGATGCTGGTCGTCATCTGGGCACTGCGGACGGGCTTCAAGGGGCGCTCGCACACGTGGTGGATGCTGGCGCTCTGGATCCAGTTCTGGCACCACGTCGAGCACGCGATCCTGCAAGGGCAGGCGCTCGTCGGCACGAACCTGTTCGGCAACCCGGTGCCGACCAGCCTCGTCCAGCTGTGGGTACCCCGCGTCGAACTCCACCTGTTCTACAACAGCGTGGTGTTCCTCCCGATGGTCGTGGCGATGTACTACCACATGTTCCCGTCGGCAGCGGATGAGGCCCAGCACGGCTGCAGTTGCGCCTTCAAGGCACGGCCGGCCACGGCCTCGTCGTGACCGGGGCAGCGAGAGCGATGCTGCTCTTCGCCTCCTGCGCCCTGGGGCTCGTCTGGTTGTCCAGCTGCGCACCGGAGGTCAACGGGAGCGACGGCCTCTCCGTCGTGTTCCACCTCGATCCCGACGTGCCGCGGGTCGGGCCGACGACCCTCGAGGTGCGCTTGTACGACGGCGCGGGTCAGCCCGTCCGCGGCGGGACCCTGGTCGTCGAGGGCAACATGAGCCATGCGGGCATGCGGCCCAGCTTCGCCGACCTGGTCGAGTCCGCTGAACAGCCGGGGCTCTACCGGGGCGAGCTCGAATTCACCATGGGCGGGGACTGGTTCCTCCTGCTGGAAGCGCGTTGGCCTGACGGACGCCTCGTCGAGAGACAGCTCGACGTGCCCGGCGTCCGCGCGCCATGACGACGAGCGAAGCCATCGGGCGCGACCCTGGTCCCGATCTGCTGGCCTGGCCCCTGCTCGGCTCGCTCCTGTTGCGGCGTCGCCTGTGGCAGGGGCTGATGCTGGCCGTGTCGATCGTCCTCATCGTGCACGGCTTCCTGGGCCCGCAGCTCGCGCCGAAGAACCTGTCGACGCTGGTGGTGTGGGTCCACTATCGCGGACTGCTCATCGCGACGCTGCTGCTGGCCGGCAACATCTTCTGCATGGCCTGCCCCTTCATGCTCCCGCGCGACCTCGTGCGCCGCTTCACCCGTCCGGTCCGCGCCTGGCCGCGGGCCCTGCGCGGCAAGGTCCCGGGCGTCGTGTTGTTCGTGTTCGTGCTCTACACCTACGAGCTGTTCGACCTGTGGGCCTCTCCGTGGGCCACGTCGCTCGTGATCGTGCTGTACTTCGCGCTGGCCGCCGCCGTCGATGCCTGCTTCTCGGGGGCCCCGTTCTGCAAGTCGGTCTGCCCCATCGGCCAGTTCAACTTCGTCGCGAGCACGGTGTCCCCGCTCGAGGTGCGCGCCCGCGATTCCGGCACCTGCGCGACCTGCAGCGGACACGAGTGCCTGACCGGGAACACCGAGCGCGAGGCCCGCGGCTGCGAGACCGGCCTGTTCCTGCCGGAGAAGGTCGGCAACATGGACTGCACCTTCTGCCTCGACTGCGCGCGGGCGTGTCCCCACGACAACGTCATGCTGACCACGCGGCTGCCCGGCGAGGAGTTGATGGACGACCGGTCGGGATCCGGCGTGGGACGTCGTTCCAACCGGGGCGACCTCGCGCTGCTGGCGCTGGTCTTCACATTCGGCGCCCTGCTCAACGCCTTCGGCATGGTCAGCCCCGTCTATGCCTTCCAACAGGGCCTCGCCGCGGCCCTCGGCACGACCAGCGAGGCTGCCGTGCTCGGCGTCCTGTTCGGCATCGTCCTCTGCCTCGAGCCGGCGCTGTTGCTCGGCGGCGCCGCGGCCCTTTCGCGACGAGCGCTCCCCGCGCGCCTCGGACTGTGGACCGTCGTCGTGCGCTTCGCCCACGGGTTGGTGCCCTTGGGCGTGGGCGTGTGGGCGGCCCACTACGGATTCCACCTGCTCACCGGACTCTGGACCTTCGTGCCCGTCGCCCAGAAAGCCGCCGCCGATGCCGGCCTGCCCCTCCTCGGCGTCCCCCGCTGGGGCGTGGGCGGCCTGCGCGAGGGCATCGTGCAACCCATCGAGATGGGACTGCTGGGGCTCGGCACGGTGGTGTCCCTCGTGGTGCTCTGGAGCATCGCGCGGCGCGAGGCGCCCCGGCGGACATTGGCCGCCTACCTGCCCTGGGCCATCGTCGCCCTCGCACTCTGCGCCTCCGCGGTCTGGCTGCTCTCCCAGCCCATGGAGATGCGCGGAACGTTCCTGGAGTCGTGAGGTGAGGCTCGCATGGCATGGCCTGCTCGGGGTGTCGCTGCTGCTCGCGTGGGCCGGGCCGCTCGCCGGCACGCTGCACGCCCACGAGGGCCCGCCGTTCCCGATCCTGGTGGATGAGGTCGACGGGCCCTGGTCGATCTCCGTCTGGGCCGACCCGGACGTCGGCACGGGCACGTTCTGGATCCAGATCGAGGCCACTCCCGGAGTCGACCTGCCGGACGACACCCGAGCCAGCGTGCACGTCAGGCCTGCGGACGGACGACTCGACGAGACCACGTGGCCGGCCGAGCCCGAGGCGTGGGACCGCGGGCAACAGCACGTCGCCAAGGTCGAGTTCCCCACCCGCGAATTCTGGCAGGTGCGGATCGTGCTCGAGAGCGAGTCCGCGGCGCAGACGACCGAGCGCACCCTGCGCGTCGAGGTCACGCCCCCCGGATACGGCCCCCTCGACCTGTTGCTCTACCTGTGGCCATTCCTCGCGCTCGCCGCACTGTGGATCAAGGCGATCGGCAAGCGGCGCGCAGCGATCCGCGCTTGCGCCCCGGCCGGGCTCGAGTGCGGGTCCGAGCCCGGGTCCGATGCCTGACTCTCTCTGCTCCTGTGACTTCCCCTTGTGAGGCCCCTCCGTGGTGCTCAAGTCCCTGATCCTCGGCGTCTCGGTGGTGCTCATGGCCGTCGTCGCCCTCTTGTCCGTCGCCGGCATCCGCTGGGGCCTGGAGGCGCAGTGGCCTCCCCTGTCCGGCGGCCCTGTCGTGCTCGCCGTCTCCGGCCTCGCCGCCCTGATCTGCCTCTGGCGCCTGTGGGCGACGCGTCATGATCACCTCCGCTGATCAGCGCGGTCTCCGCACCGGCCTGCTGTTGCTCGCCTCGGCCTGCGCCCTGGCGGCAGCCCCGGCCGCGCCGGACGACTCCGGATGGGATTCGCGGGTGCCCCCACCCTTCCCGCTCATCGAGGCCGAGTCCAAGACGGAAGGGGAAGACACCGATGACGCCGGGCCCACAGTGCTCGGCGCGGGCTGGACCGTCGACGTGGGCGGCCAATTCCGCTACCGCCTCATGCACGAGAACAACAAGTCTCTCACCGGGGCAAGCCCGCGACGCAACGACTTCCACCTGTGGCGCACCCGCATCCACGGAGACTTCCGCAACGACAACGGCATGCGCGTCTTCGTCGAGGCGGTCGACGCACGCATCAACGGTGAAGAGCGCAGCCCTCTGCCCATCGATCGCAATGACTTCGACCTGCTCAACGCCTACGTCGAGTACGACGCCGGCGTGCCCGCGTTCCGCCTGGGACGCATGGAGTTGCAAGAGGGGGCCCAGCGCCTGGTGTCCCCGCTCGAGTGGGGCAACACCCGACGCACCTTCGAGGGCGGCATGGTGCGCCTCGACCACGCCGACGGCGGGCGCACCGACCTGTTCGTGGCGCACCCGGTGATGGTGGACGTGCACGACTCCGACAAGCGCGACAAGGGGCGCTGGTTTTCGGGCCTGTATCACAGCGGGAAGTCCGAAGAGGGCCAGTCCAACTGGGACCTGTTCGCCCTCGCACTGAACGAAGTCGACGACGTCCTTGTGGCCGACGACGGCTCGCCCGGCGACATGGACCTCTACACCGTGGGCGGCCGTTGGGCCGACAGGTGCGGTCCGTTCGACTACGAATTCTGGGGGGCGCGCCAGTTCGGCCACCGGGCCGGCGACATGATCAGGGCCCATGCCTGGTCGGCGCGCTTCGGTTGGACCTTCGCGGACATCGCCGGGGCGCCACGGCTCGGTCTCGATGTCGACTCCGCCAGCGGTGACTCGAGGCCCGGCGACGGAAAGGTCGAGACCTTCAACCAACTCTACCCGCTTGGCCATGCCTACTTCGGATTCCTCGACATGGTCGGGCGGCAGAACATCTTCGCCGTATCGCCCAACCTTACCGTGAAGCTGGACGAGCGCACGACCTTCCGTACAGCGTGGCACTCCTTCCGGCTCGCCGAGGCCGCCGATGCCCTCTACAACGCCGGTGGAGCCGCCCTCTTCGTCGATCCGACCGGCGCGGCTGGGCGTGAGTTGGGCAACGAACTCGACCTGACCCTGAAGCACAAGCCCACCTGGTGGGACGGGCGTTCGACCATCCTGCTGGGCTGGTCGAAGTTCTTCGCCGGCGAACGCATGGACGATCTGGGCGGCCGGGGCGACGCACGCCTGTTCTACCTGCAGGTGTTGCTGGACTTCTGATCCGCGAGCCGGCCTTGCGGGGCCCATGCCGGAGGGTCAAGCTGGGAACGATCTCCAGCGGTTGCCCACGAGTCCGCGGATGCTCGTGACGCACCCCCTCACTCGACTCGGAGGAATGCGCATGTCGACACGCTTCACGCACCTCGTGCTGCTCGCCCTGGCGGCCCTGGCCGCGAGCGGGTGCGCCGTCACGCAGGAGCAGAACCGCCGCCTGCTCAACGCCATGGACGCCTCGCTCACGCCGTGCTGCGACGGTGGACGCTGGGCCCTCGCCCCGGTCGCCCTGCCCCTGGGCCTGGTGGCGGGCGTGCTCGACGCGGTGGTCGTGCATCCCGCCACGGCCGTCGACGACGCCTGGGGCGACACGGTCGAGTTGCTCTGGACGCCCGAGGGCGAGTCGCGCCTGCGCCGCGCGGTGCTGACGCCGTTCATGGCCGCCTTCACCGCCCCGGTGTTCGTGGGCAGCTGGCTCGGACGTTGCTTGCTGCCCATCAGCCCCCGCGACGAACGCGCGACCGCCCCGCCGGAGCGAACGCCTCTCCCCCGCAAGGCCGAAGTGAGGGTCGCATCGTGACCACCCGCACACTCACGCCCACGCTCATCCGCACGACTGCCCTGCTGCTGGCGCTCCTCGTCGCCACCACGGGCTGCGCGTGGACCAACCGCGACAACCGCCCCGTGTGGAACGCCATGGAGGAGCACCTGGTGCCCGAGGGCGACGTGGCCTTCGTGGCCGCCCTGCCGCTCACCATCCCCGGCGGCATCGTCGCCTTCGTCCTCGACACCTTCATCGTGCACCCGGCCATGGTCGTCGACGACGCCGCCGCCGACGCCGGCGACCTGTGGGAGGACATCGAGTGGGCCGAGCACTACTACACCGAGCTGGCCAGCGTGCCCTTCCGGGCGGCGTTCACGCCGCTCGTGTTCGTCGTCACCTTCCTCGGCCGCAGCGCCTTCGACATCCCGCCCCACGACGACGAGCCGCCGCGGCGCAAGCCGATCCCCGCAGCACCCCCACCCGACGCGCCCCGCCCCGACGAAGAATAGTCCTACGCTCTAGAGCGTAGGCGCGACCCATCGCGCGCGCCGCGCGGCCTATCATGGGCCCATGCGTGATCCGCTCGCCCGCATCTCGGTTCGCTCCAAGCTGGCCATCATGTTCGTGGGGCTGTCGCTCATCGCCTACGGGCTCGGCGGCTTCCTGGTCTCGCGGTCGGCCGAGCGGGCGCTCGAAGACGAGATCCTCTCGCGCCTCGAGTACCAGTGTCACGAATTCGCGACGGCCCTCGACGGTTCGCTGCGCCTGCTCGCGCGGCGGGCCGAAGACTTCGCGTCCGACGGTCTGATCCGCAGCTCCGCCGCCCGCCTGCAGGCCGCGCGCTCGCAGGCGAATGACCCGGCAGGCGCAGGCGCAGGCGCAGGCGCAGGCGCAGACGCAGGCGCAGACGACGACGCTGACGCACGCGGCGCGGCGGCTGCCGGCGACCGCACCGACCTTGACGCGCTGGCCGCGGAACTGCGGCGCCACCTGCGCGAGAACAAGCTGCCCCTCGAACCGGCCTTCGCCAACCTCGCGGTGACGGACGCCGACGGCGCCGTGCTCGTCGCCGTGCACGCCGACGACGCCCGGCGCCTCGACACCCGCGCCGACGACCTGGCCGCGGCGACGTCGTTGGCCGGCGAACGCACGCGGGTGAGCGGCATCCTGCCCCCCGTCGGCGAACTCGGTCGCCCGGGCCTGCTCCTGGCCACGCCCCTGCGCGCCCTCGACGGCTCGCGCGACGTCGGCCGCCTGCTCGTGCTCGTGCGGGCCGAGGACTGGGTGCGCGGCGCCGTGTCCGCCCTCGACGCCGGCCACGACGAGGGCGAGGTGACCCTGATCCTGCGCGACCGGTCGCGGCGTCAGTTGGTGGCGTCGCTGGGCGACGGTGGTCAGCCCGGCCCCCTGCGGGTGGAGCCGAGCGACGCGCCGGCGGAGACCGGCCGGGTCCGCTACGCACCGGTGCGGGGCACCTTCGCCCAGTCGTTCCCCGTGCCCAGCAGCGGCTGGATCGTGGAGGTGACCCTCGACGTGCGCGACGCCCTGCTGCCCGTGTCGGGCCTGCGCAGCCGCTTCATCGGCGTGGGCGTGGTGCTGGCGCTGCTCTCGATGGCGTTGCTGTACTTCCCCATGCGCTTCGTCGCCCGGCCGCTGGCGCGCATGACCCGGGCCGCCGAACAGCTCAGCCGCGGCGCACTGGAGACGCGGGTGACGGTCGAGTCGAACGACGAGATCGGCGAACTCGGCGCGGCCTTCAACGGCATGGCCCAGGCCATCCAGGAGCGCACGCACCGCCTCGAGGTGGTGGCCGCCGAGCTGCGCGACCGTCAGGCGGAGTTGCGCACGGGCCACGACCGCATGCAGACGGTCATCTCCTCCATGCACGACGGCCTGTTGGTACTCGATGCCGAGGGCAAGGTGCTCATGTCCAACGGCGCGGCGCGCCCCCTGCTCGGACTCATTGAGAAGGGCGTGATCGGACGCAGCCACCACGTGTGCCACGACGGTCTCGGCACGGGACCCGATGACGCCGCCGGCATCGACGGCCCGCCCACCGAGTCGAGTTGCTTCGGCTGCCTGCTCGACGTCCACGGGCCGCCGCGCTCGTGCATGGTCGACGCCGACGCCCGCACCTTCGAGATCCACACCACGCCCCTGCCCCTCGACGGCGTGCGCAGCGGCGGGCGGGTGCTCGTGTGCCGCGACGTCACCGACCGCATCCACAGCGACGAGCGGGAGATCCACAACGAGCGGCTGGCGGTGCTGGGCGAGGTTGCCGCCGTGGTGGCCCACGAGCTCAACAACCCGCTAGCCTCGATCAGCATGTTCAACCAGATGCTCGCGGCCGACCTGCCCACCGAGTCGCCGCTGCGCGAGAACACCGACGTCATCGGCCGCAACACCGACGCGGCCAAGCGCACCATCCGCGAGCTGCTCGACTATGCCACCGGCGCGACGCCCGAGGTGGGACCGATGGACGTCCACGCCACCCTCGAGGACGTGGCCCGCTTCCTGCGCCCGCTCAGCGAGCGGGCCGGCGTCGCCGTGCGCCTCGACCTGGGCGCGCGCGCCTCCGAGGTCACCGGCGACGAGGTGCAGCTGCGTCAGATGTTCGTGAACCTGGTCATGAACGGCATCCAGGCCGTGGCGCGGGGCCCGGACGCGGCGGGCGGCGCGGTGACCTGCACGACCCGCGACGATGGCGACCGCCTCGTCGTCGACGTGTCCGACACCGGCTCGGGCATCGCACCCGAGGACCGCGAACGCATCTTCCGGCCGTTCTTCACGACCAAGTCCCGCGGCGAGGGCACCGGGCTGGGCCTGTCGACCACCCGCCGCCTGGCCGAGATGCACGGCGGCAGCCTCGCGTTGGTGGGGTCGTCGCAGGCAGGAACCGTGTTCCGGGTGCGACTGCGCCCACGCGCTGCGGCGCCGGTCGTCGAGAATCCGGTCGTCGAGAATCCGGCCGTCGACGGAGCGGTCTCATGAGCGACGCACCGCCGGGCGCCGGCCTGGCCGCCGCCCCCGACCTGGCGGCCCTCTCGGTGCTGGTCGTCGACGACGAGGCCGACATCCGCCTCGGGCTGCGGCGCCTGTTGGCGACCCTGGGCATCGAGGCCCGGCAGGCCGCGTCGGGCACGGCCGCCCTGCAGCAATTGGAGGTCCAGCCGGCCGATCTCATCGTCACCGACCTGAACATGCCCGGGCTCACGGGCATCGAGTTGCTGACGGAGGTCAAGGCTCGGCGCCCCGAGACCGTGGTGGTGCTGCTCACCGGCTACGGCACGGTGCAGACGGCGGTGCAGTGCCTGCAGGCGGGCGCGGCCCACTTCCTGACCAAGCCCTTCGACAACGCCGAGATCGTCGGCATCGTGCGTCGCCTCGGCGGGCAGATCCTCGCGCGGCGTCGCGCCGCGGCCGACGACGGGACCGGCCGCCCGCCGCTCGTGGCCGAGGACGCGCGCATGCAGCGGGTGCTCGAGCTGGTCGATCGCGTGGCGCCCACCCCGGTGCCGGCGCTGATCGAGGGCGAGAGCGGCACCGGCAAGGAGCTGGTGGCCCGTGAGCTGCACGCCCGCAGTGCGGTGGCCGGCAAGCCCTTCCAGGCCGTCAACTGCGCGGCGCTCACCGAAACGCTGCTCGAATCGGAGCTGTTCGGCCACAAGCGCGGATCGTTCACCGGCGCCAACCGCGACCGCGCCGGCCTCTTCGCCGAGGCCCGGGGCGGCACGGTGTTCCTCGACGAGGTGGCCTCCATGTCGCCGTCGTTCCAGGGCAAGTTGCTGCGGGTGCTGCAGGAGAAGCTGGTGCGGCCGGTGGGCGGCGGCGCCGACGTCCCCGTCGAATTCCGCCTGGTGGCGGCCACGAACCGCGACCTCGAAGAAATGGTGGCGGCGGGCACCTTCCGCGAAGACCTCTTCTATCGTCTGGCCGTGGTGCGCGTGCACATCCCGCCCCTGCGCGACCGACCCGACGACGTGGGCCCCCTGGCCCAGCACTTCCTGCGACGCATCGCGGCCGAGTGCCTGGGACCCGACCAACCCGTGCCCGAGCTCACCGCCGAGGCCCGGGCCGCCCTGGCGGCCCACGGCTGGCCCGGCAACGTGCGCGAACTCGAGAACGCCATCCAGCGGGCCGTCATCGTGTGCTGCGGCGAACGCATCCTGCCCTTCCACCTCGGACTCGACGCCCAGGGCTGGGGCGGGGACGGCACCCGGTCGGACGCCCGGACCGGCACGAGCCCCGGCCCCCGGGAGCACGCCTCGGCGGAAGAGGCGCCCGGCACCCCGCTCGGCTACGCCGATGCCAAGCGCGAGGCGGTCGAGCGCTTCCAGCGTGAGTTCGTGCAGCGGGCCCTCGAGCGTTCGGCCGGCAACCTCTCGCAAGCCGCCGACACCTGCGGCATGACCCGCGCGGCGCTGCAGAAGATCCTCAAGCAGCTTCGGATCGACCGAGCGGCCTTCGAGGCGACCGGCGACTGACCGCTTCCTGCCGGAGGCAGCGCTGACAACGGCTGTTGGCACCTCGTGCCGCGACAAGCGCATCGATGGATGCGTGGCGCGCCGAACGGGTGCCGCGCCGCGAGCACTGTGGCTGAGGCCCTCGCTCGCCTGCGCCTGGGAAACAAGGCCTTCCGCGCGACCAGCCGGCCTTGATCGGCGCGGTCACGCGACGCCCACCGCGCCCTCCCCCGAGCGGCCGCCTTCGGCACGGCCATTGGCACGGCCCTTGCACTAGGTGCTGGTCGAGCACTCCGAACGGGGCGAGGCCATGGGCAAGACGACGGGCAGGTGGACACTGGCGTTGGCCGCGGGCCTGCTGCTCGGCGGCACCGCCGCCGCCCAGGGCGCCAGCGACGAGGCCTACGAATACTTCGCGCGCAACTGTGTGAGCTGCCACACCATCGGCGGCGGCCCCCTCGCCGGCCCCGACCTGGCCGGCCTGCTCGACCGCCGCGACCGCGACTGGCTGAGCGCCTTCCTGCTCGACCCGGCCGGCGTCATCGACAGCGGTGACGTCTATGCCCAGGCGCTGCTGCGCGACGCCCGGGGCGTCTACATGCCGACCCCGCCCGGCATCACGGCCGACCTCGCCGACAAGCTCCTCACCGTCATCGCGGTGGAAGACGGCCTCGACAAGAGCCGCTTCGCCGGCCTGCAGCTCTCCGACCGGCCGCTCACCCCCGTCGACATCGCCCTCGGACGCCAGCTCTTCAATGGCACGACCGCCTTCGCGAGCGGCTCGCCGGCCTGCTTCGCGTGCCACACCGTCGAAGGCGCCGCCGGCTTCGGGGGCGGACGGCTCGGCCTCGACCTGACCACCGTCTACGCGCGCATGGAGGGCCGCAAGGCGCTCGGCGCCTGGCTGGGCGCGCCGCCATCGCCGGTGATGGCGCCCCTGTTCCAGGACGCGCCCCTCGACGCCGACGAGATCCTGGCGTTGACGGCCTACCTCAAGCACACGTCGGAGAGCGGCGTGGAGCAGGCGAGTTCGGGCGTGCTCGCCTTCCTGCTCACGGGACTCGGCCTCGCCGCCGTGCTGCTCGTGCTGTTCGACGTCGCCTGGAAGGACCGCTACCGCTCCACGCGGCGCACGCTCGTCGAGGGTCGACGCAGCCCGCGCCTCGCTTCCCGAGCGGTCGAAGGAATGGAGGGCACACCGTGACCGATCCGCTCACCACCGACCGCAGCGTCGGCAACAACCCCGACATCCCCACGGGACCGGTCGGACCCGGCAACCCCTGGATCCAGGACAGCGTCGACCCCAAGACCCGCTCGTGGGAGGAGTTCTACCGCAACCGCTGGCAGCACGACAAAGTCGTGCGCAGCACCCACGGCGTCAACTGCACGGGCTCGTGCTCGTGGAACATCCACGTCAAGGACGGCATCGTCGCGTGGGAGATGCAGGCGCTGGACTACCCGCGCCTCGAGAGCGGCATCCCTGCCTACGAGCCGCGCGGGTGCCAGCGCGGCATCAGCTACTCGTGGTACCTCTACAGCCCGCTGCGGGTGAAGTACCCCTACGTGCGCGGCGCCCTGCTCGACCTGTGGCGCGAGGCGCGCAACGTGCACGACGACCCGGTCGACGCCTGGAAGTGGCTGCAGTCGGATCCCGAGAAGCGCGCGCGCTACCAACGCGCCCGCGGCAAGGGCGGCCTGCGCCGGTGCAGTTGGGACACCGCGCTCGAGATCATCTCCGCCTCGACGGTGCACACCGTCAAGGAGCACGGCCCCGACCGCGTGGCCGGCTTCTCGCCCATCCCCGCCATGTCGATGGTCAGCTACGCCGCCGGCTCGCGCATGTTGCAGCTGCTGGGCGGCGTGTCGCTCTCCTTCTACGACTGGTACTGCGACCTGCCCAATGCCTCTCCCGAGACCTGGGGTGAGCAGACCGACGTGAACGAGTCGGCCGATTGGTACCACTCCAAGTTCCTGGCCGTCATGGGCAGCAACCTGAACATGACGCGCACGCCCGACGTGCCCTTCGCCAGCCAGGCCCGCACCAACGGCACGAAGATGGTGGTGTTCTCGCCGGACTTCAACCAGGTGGCGAAGTACGCCGACGAGTGGATCGCGCTCAACGCCGGCCAGGACGGCGCGTGGTGGATGGCGGTGAACCACGTGATCCTGAAGGAGTTCCACCACGAGCAGCAGGAGCCGTTCTTCCTCGACTACGTGGCCCGGTTCACCGACTCGCCCTACCTGGTCGAGATCAGCCCCAAGGGCGGCGCCTACGAATCGGGCCGCATGCTGCGCGCCGGGCGCCTCACGACCTACGCCGACGAGCAGCACGGCGAGTGGAAGTTCCTGCAGTGGGACCGCAACGACGACCGCCCCAAGATGCCCATGGGCAGCTCGGGCCACCGCTGGCAGGACCAGAAGGGCCAGTGGAACATGAAGCCCGAGGACGGCAAGGACGGCAGCCCCATCGACGCCGAGCTGACCTTCCTCTCGAAGAACGACGAGGTCGTGCAGGTGCGCTTCGACGACTTCGCCGGCGGTGGCTCGACCCACCGCGGCGTGCCCGTGCGCACGCTGCAGACCGACGACGGCCCCGTGAAGGTGGCCACGGTCTACGACCTGCTCATGGCCCAGTACGGCGTGCCCCGCGGGCTGCCGGGCGACTACCCCGAGAGCTACGACGACGACGCCGTCTACACGCCGGCCTGGGCCGAGCGCTACACAGGCATCGACCGGGCGACCATCACGCGCTTCGCCCGCGAGTGGGCCTCCACCGCCAAGCACACCGGTGGCAAGTGCACGGTCATCATCGGCGCCGGCATCAACCACTGGTACCACGCCAACCTGATGTACCGCGCCGCCATGCACGCGCTCATGTTCTGCGGGTGCGTGGGTACAAATGGTGGAGGGCTCGCCCACTACGTCGGCCAGGAAAAGCTGGCGCCCATGGAGTCGTGGTCGTCCATCGCCATGGCCAAGGACTGGTATCCGCCGTCACGCCTGCAGAACGCGCCGAGCTGGCACTACGTGCACACCGACCAGTGGCGCTACGAGCGCAGCTTCTGCGACTACCACACCGTCCCCGAGGACCAGGCCGAGGGCAGCCTGGCCGAGGGCCACACGATAGACGCGAACGTGCGCGCGGTGCGCAACGGCTGGCTGCCCTTCTACCCGCAGTTCGACAAGAGCCCGCTGGAGGTCTGCCGCGACGCGCAGGCTGCCGGCGCCGACAGCAACGCCGAGATCGTCGACTACGTGCGGGACAAGCTCGCCAAGCGCGACCTGACCTTCTCCATCGAACGGCCCGACGCCGAGGAGAACTGGCCGCGGGTCTGGTTCATCTGGCGCGGCAATGCCCTCATGTCGTCGGCGAAGGGGCACGAGTACTTCCTCAAGCACTACCTGGGCACGCACGAGAACACGATCTCGCAGGACCTCGCCGAGGGTCACGTGAAAGAGGTCGAGTGGTTGGAGCACGCGCCCACCGGGAAGATGGACCTCGTCGTCGACCTCAACTTCCGCATGGACACGTCGGCGCTCTACTCCGACATCATCCTGCCCGCGGCCACCTGGTACGAGAAGGCCGACCTCAACAGCACCGACATGCACAGCTTCATCCACCCGCTGGCCAAGGCCGTGCCGCCGTGCTGGGAGAGCCGCTCCGACTGGGACATCTTCAAGGCCATCGCCAAGGGTGTGAGCGACCTGGCGCCCAAGCACCTGCCGGGCAAGCACAAGGACGTGATCACGCTCCCGCTGGCCCACGACTCGCCGGCAGAGATCGCGCAGCCCGAGATCAAGGACTGGGCGCGAGGCGAGTGCGAGGCCATCCCGGGCAAGACCATGCCGGGCCTGAAGGTCATCGAGCGCGACTACGAGAACCTCCACAACCAGTTCATCTCCTACGGACCGCTGGTGAGGGAGGCCGGCCTCGGCGCGCATGGCACCCACTACGCCGTCGACGACGTCTACGACGACGCGCTCGAGCACGGCCCGACGCAGTCGTGGGGCGGCGGCAAGTACCCGTCGCTGAAGCAGGACACCGAGGTCTGCGACGTGGTCCTCAACTTCGCCACCGTCACCAACGGCGAGCTGGCCTGGCGTTCGTACAAGGACATGGAGACCAAGACCGGGCTCGAGCTGGCCGACCTCGCCGAGAAAAGCCGCTCGGTGCGCACCAACTACCAGGACCTGCAGGCCCGACCGCGACGCCTGCTCAACAGCCCCATGTGGTCGGGGCTCACCGAGAACGGCCGGGCCTACGCGCCCTTCACCTACAACCGCGAGAAGCTCGTGCCCTGGCGCACGCTCACCGGTCGGCAGCACTTCTACCTCGACCATGAGGGGTACATCGCGTTCGGCGAGCACCTGCCCACCTACAAGCCCAAGCCGCGGCCGGACGCCTACGCCGACCTGGTCTTCAGCGAGGGGATAGGCAAGACGCTGCAGCTCAACTACCTCACGCCCCACGGCAAGTGGCACATCCACTCGACCTACGGCGACAACCACCGCATGTCGACGCTGTCACGGGGCTGCGAACCCTTCTGGATCAACGACAAGGACGCGGCCTCCATCGACATCGAGGACAACGACTACGTCGAGGTGCACAACGACCACGGCGTGGTGGTCACGCGGGCGGCCGTCTCGGCGCGCATCCCGCGCGGCATCTGCATCATCTACCACTCGCCCGAGCGCACGCTCTCGGTGCCCAAGAGCCCGCTGCGCAACAAGCGCCGCGCCGGCGGCCACAACAGCCTCACGCGCACCCGGCTCAAGCCGAACCTGATGGTCGGCGGCTACGGCCAGTTCACCTACCACTTCAACTACTGGGGCCCGACGGGCTGTAACCGGGACACGCACATCCTCGTGCGTAAGTGCCCCGAGCTCATCTGGTGACCCGGCAACCGAGGAACTGAAATGGACGTCCGCTCACAGATCGCGCTGATCTTCCACCTCGACAAGTGCATCGGTTGCCACACCTGCAGCGTCGCGTGCAAGAACATCTGGACCGACCGCAAGGGCACCGAATACATGTGGTGGAACAACGTCGAGACCAAGCCGGGCACCGGCTATCCGACGCGCTGGGAAGACCAGGAGAACTACAAGGGCGGCTGGGAGCTCAAGGGCGGCAAGCTGCGCCTGAAGAGCACGGGGCGCGGCCGCATCATCCCCAACATCTTCCACAACCCGTCCATGCCCAGCATGGACGACTACTACGAGCCCTGGACCTACCGCTACGAGGACCTGTTCACCGCCCCCGAGGGCGATGACCAGCCCATCGCCCGCGCGGTGTCGATGGTGACGGGCGAGCCCATCGACGTGGAGGCCGGCCCCAACTGGGACGACGACCTCGGCGGCTCGCCGATCTACGCCGAGAACGACCCCAACCTCGAGGAGCTGACGCCCGAGGTGAAGCAGATGATGTTCGAGATCGAGCGCATGGCGTTCTTCTATCTCCCGCGCATCTGCAATCACTGCCTGAACCCGAGCTGCGTGGCCAGCTGCCCCTCGGGAGCGATGTACAAACGCGGTGAGGACGGCGTGGTGCTGCTCAACCAGGAACGCTGCCGCGCCTGGCGCAGTTGCGTCTCGGCCTGCCCCTACAAGAAGACCTACTACAACTGGTCCACGGGCAAGAGCGAGAAGTGCATCCTCTGCTTCCCGCGGCTCGAGTCGGGTCAGGCGCCGGCGTGCTTCCACTCCTGCGTCGGGCGCATCCGCTACCTCGGCAACATCCTCTACGACGCCGACAAGATCGTGGAGTGCGCGAGCCGCCCCGACAACGAGCTGGTGGACGCCCAGCGTGAGCTGATCCTCGACCCGAACGACCCCGAGGTCATCGCGGCCGCGCGCAAGAACGGCATCTCCGACGGCATCATCGACTCGGCCCAGAACTCGCCGGCCTACCGCTTCGCCAAGGAGTGGAAGCTGGCCCTGCCGCTGCACGTCGAGTTCCGCACCTTCCCCATGCTGTTCTACGTCCCGCCGCTGATGCCGGTCATCGCCAACCAGGACAGCGGCTCGGTGCGCAACGAGACCGAGGACCTCTTCGCCGACATCGAGAAGGCGCGGGTGCCCATCAAGTACCTGGCGCGGCTGTTCTCGGCCGGCAACGAGGGCAAGGTCCGCTACGCCCTGCGCAAGCAGCTCGCCGTGCGCCTGTGGCGCCGCCACAAGACCGTCGGCGACATCTCCGCTGAGCAGGCCGAGCGCGCGTTGCTCGAGGCCGAGTGCAGCCCCGAGGAAGCCGAGGCCATCTACCAGCTCACCGCCCTCGCCTCCATGGAGGACCGCGTGGTCGTGCCGCCGGCGCAGCGCGAGATGGCCATCGAAGCCCTCGAGGACCCGCTCGAGTTCAAGCAGTCCACCGGCTTCGGGTTCCTCACCGGGCCGGCCCGGGGAGCCTGAGCATGAGACCGAACGCAGACGTCCACGACGCCCTGGCCCGGCTGGTCGAGTATCCCCGCGACGGTTGGTTCGAATCGATGCGGGAAGCCTCGCTGGTCATCGGCGCGAGTTGTCCCGAGGCGGCCGAGCTGTTGACCCCGTTCCTCACCTTCGCGGCGGACCGTCCGCTGTGGGAGCTCGAAGAGCACTTCACGCGCACCTTCGACAACTCCGACGAGCGCGCCCTCGACATGGGCTGGCACGCCTTCGGCGAGACCTACACCCGGGGCTCGTTCATGGCGGCCATGCGCGGGCGCCTGCGCGAGACCGGCGTCGAGGAGAACGGCGAGCTGCCCGACCACCTGAGCCACATGCTCGCCCTGGTCGGCCGCTGCCCCGAGGACGAGGCCGCGGGACTGGCCGGCGACATCATGGCGCCGTCGGTGGCGAAGGTGCGCGAGGCGCTGGTGAAGCGGAGCGACCCCTGGGCCCACGTGCTCGCCACCGTCCTGGCGGTGCTCGCGCTGCACGAGCCGGACACGGCCCCCCACCAACCGGCGAGCGCCAACGCGCGCGACACCGGCGAGGACGACGCCCATGCATGACGAGCTGCTCTTCGCGATCCTGCCCTACGTCGCCATGGGCGTGTTCCTGATCATGACCATCCAGCGCTATCGCCAGCGCACCTTCACCTACTCCAGCCTCAGCTCGCAGTTCCTCGAGAACCGGCACCACTTCTGGGGCTCGGTGCCGTTCCACTACGGCCTGCTGTTCGTGCTGTTCCTGCACCTGGCGGGGCTGTTCATCCCCGACGTGATCCTGGCCTGGAACGCCGCGCCCCTGCGGCTGTTCATCACCGAGGCCACCGGCCTGGCCATGGCCGTGATCACGCTCATCGGGCTGGGCAACATCGTGCTGCGACGCATGGGCGACACCAAGTCGCGCACCGTCACCTCCGTGAGCGACTGGATCGTCTACGCCCTCATCGGCGTGCAGGTGATCTCAGGCATCGCCGTCGCCGTATTCCACGGCTGGGGCAGCTCGTGGTTCGCCACCTCGCTCACGCCCTGGCTCTGGTCGCTCTTCAAGCTCCAGCCGGAGATCGGCTACGTCACCGCCCTGCCCTGGATGGTGAAGCTCCACATCGTCAACGCCTGGGTGCTGATCGGGTTCTTCCCCTTCACGCGCCTGGTGCACGTGCTCGTGGTGCCCAACCCCTACCTGTGGCGCCGCACCCAGGTCGTGCTCTGGAACTACGACCGCCACAAGGTCCGGAGCAAGGACTGACCCGGCCCGTTCCGGATCACTTCTGCGGAAAGGAACCTGATGACCGCCCACGACGCCCCTCCGGAACGCCTCCCCCGGCACACGCTGCCCGCATGGGATGTGGAGGACGAGGGCTTCTGGCAGAGCAAGGGCAAGCAGATCGCGAGCCGCAACCTGTGGATCTCGATCCCCAACCTGCTGTGCGGCTTCTCGGTGTGGCTGTACTGGGGCATGGTCGCGAAGTTCATCCAGCGCGCGCACTTCGCGGACGGGTCGCTGTTCGACTTCACCTTCATGAACGACGGGCAGACCTTCGGCGGCGACGCCTACCGCGGCCTGCTGTTCACCTTGCCGGCCGTGGCCGGCCTCGCCGGCGCGACGCTGCGCATCCCCAACTCGTTCATGATCGCCCTCTGCGGCGGGCGCAACGTCAAGTTCATGACGACCCTGCTGCTGTTGCTGCCCGCCCTCGGCGCCGGCATCGCCCTGCAGGACCCGCACACGCCATTCTCCACCTTCGTCGTGCTCGCCATGTTGTCGGGCGTGGGCGGCGGCGCCTTCGCGTCGTCGATGTCCAACATCAGCTTCTACTACCCGAAGCGCATGCAGGGACTCGCGCTGGGCCTCAACGCGGGCCTCGGCAACGCCGGCGTGTCGGTGATGCAGTTCCTGCTGCCCTGGATCATCACCTTCGGCGCCTTCGGTTCTCTCGGCGGCGAGCCCTACCAGGTTGGTGACTCCCCGCTCTGGATCCAGAACGCCGCCCTGGTGTGGGTGCCGGTGCTCGCGTTCCTGGTGGTCCTCGCCTTCCTGTTCATGAACAACATGCCGCAGCACAAGTGCGGCCCGACGACCGTCGCCGTGGCCCGCTACCTGTGGCTCACGGTGCTCGGCTTCATCGGCACCGGCGTGGCGGTGTGGCTGCTGATCACACCGTGGGGCAACTTCCCCGTCCTGCTCAAGACCTTCCTGATCCTCCTGATCGCCGTGGTCGTGACGCTCACGTGCATGAAGACGCTCACGCCCAAGGAGACCAAGGAAGGCCTCAACAAGCAGTTCGCCATCTTCAACAACAAGCACAACTGGGTCATGACCTGGCTGTACACGATGACGTTCGGTTCGTTCATCGGTTACGCCAACGCGTTCCCCAAGCTCATCGACGACGTCTTCGGCGTGATCCGCGTCGGTCCCGACGGCAGCCCGCTGGTCGAGGGCATCCTCAACCCGAACGCGCCGATCTCGTCGAAGTACATCTGGATCGGCGCGGGCGTGGGCGCCCTGATCCGTCCCGTGGGCGGCTGGCTCAGCGACAAGCTCGGCGGCGCGCGCGTCACCCACTGGGACACCATCGTCATGATCGGCGCCACCATCGGCGCGGGCTGGTTCGTCTCGCAGGCCAGCCAGTCGCCCGACCCGCAGCAGTTCTTCATGCCCTTCCTGCTGCTCTTCGTACTGCTCTTCGCCACCACCGGCATCGGCAACGGCTCCACCTTCCGGATGATCCCGATCATCTTCGAGAAGGAGCAGGCCGGACCGGTGCTGGGTTGGACGTCCGCCATCGCCGCCTACGGCGCCTACCTGATCCCCAAGATCTTCGCGACGCAGATCGAGGCCGGCACGCCCGAGTACGCGCTCTACGGCTTCGCCGGTTACTACGCCAGCTGCCTGGTCGTGAACTGGTGGTTCTACGCGCGCAAGGGAGCTGAGATCCCGTGCTGAAGTCGCTCTCCGTCAACGCGCGCATCTTCCTCGTGGTGGCCGTCGGGTTCGGCGTCTTCGCCATCGCCGCCAGCGCCGACTTCCAGGCGCCCAACGTGCACCAGGGCTATGCGCCCGAGCAGCCCATCGCCTACAGCCACCGCACCCACGCGGGCGAGCTCGGCATCGACTGCCTCTACTGCCACTACGGCGCCCGCACGAGCCCGGTGGCCGGCATCCCCGCCACCGGCCTGTGCATGAACTGCCACGCCACCGTGACGGCGGGTCTCGATGCGGTGGTGGCCGAGCGCGAGCAGGCCGAGGCGGAGAGCCGCCCGGCTGCGACCATCCTCTCGCCCGAGATCGCCAAACTCTGGGCGGCCCAGGGGCTCGACGTCAACGGCCAGCCGGCCGGTGAGCCCCACCCGATCCCCTGGGTGCGTGTGCACAACCTGCCCGACTTCGTGGCCTTCGACCACAGCGTGCACGTCAACCGCGGGCTGGCCTGCGCCACGTGTCACGGGCCGGTGCAGACCATGGAGCGCGTGCGCCAGGAGAGCGACCTGAGCATGGGCTGGTGCCTCGACTGCCACCGCGGCAAGGCCGCCGACCCGACCCTCGTGCTCAACGCCGAACACGGGCGCCTGCCCGCCGGCGAGCACGTCAGCACCGATTGCAGCGCCTGCCACTACTGACGCCCCGCGATGGACATCGAGCCAGGAACCCCGAACCGAGCCGACATGACGACGCCGTCCGAGCAACATTGGTTCAAGGACCCCGACGCCCACCGCAGCGCCGTCGGCAGCCGTGCCGACGACCGCGCGGCGAGCCGCGAAGGACACGCCGACGCGCGCGACACGCAGTTCGACCGGCGTTCCTTCCTGCGCCTGGTGGGTTTCAGCGTCGCCGCCGCGGGCGTGTCCGGCTGCTCCCCTGCGCCACCGCAGACGGTCATGGCCCTGTTCGAGCCGCCCGTCGAGATCGTCCCCGGGCGCGCCTACTGGATCGCCACCACGAGCTGGGCCGACGGCTCGGGCAGCGGCGTGCTGGTGCGTTGCCGTGACGGACGCCCGATCAAGGTGGAGGGCAACCCGAGCCACCCGGTCAACCAGGGCGGCCTCACCGCGGCGTGCCAGGCCTCCTTGCTCGCCCTCTACGACAGCCACCGCTTCGACGGCCCCCGTCGCGACGGCGCGGCTGCCACCTGGGACGAGGTCGACACGGCCGTGCGCGCGAAGCTCGATGAGGTCCGCAGCGCGGGCGGAACCGTGCGGCTGCTCACCTCGACGCTGACCGGGCCGTCGACCCTCGAACAGATCGACGCCCTGCTCGCCAGCGTGCCCGACGGACGGCACGTCATGTACGACGCCCTCTCGTGCTCGGCGCTGCTCGACGCCCAGCAGGCACTGCGCGGGGTGCGGGTCCTGCCGCGCTACGACTTCTCGAGAGCCAAGGTGCTCGCGGCCTTCGACGCCGACGTGCTCGGCACCTGGATCTCCCCCGCCGGCTTCGCCGCCGACCGCCAGCAAGCCCGCGACGTGCACGCCGAGCCGCCGCGCATGAGCCGGCACTGGCAGCTCGAGGCGCGGCTCTCGCTCACCGGCACCCGGGCCGACCGGCGCGTGCGCCTCGCCCCCTGGGAGACGACCGCCGCCCTGGCCGAGCTCGGCAGCGAGCTGGCCGGTTTCGCCGGCGTCACCGCGCCGGGCCCGCGTCCCGACGCGTCGGCCCTGCCGCAGGCCACGCGCACGGCCTTGCACGAACTCGCGCAGGAACTGTGGGCCCAGCGTACCGAGAGCCTCGTCGTGTGTGGCACCAACGCTCGCGACGCGCAGCTGCTCACCGCGTGGATCAACGCGCAGCTCGGCAGCGAAGGCACGACCTTCCACCTCGACACACCGTCGCTGCAACGTCAGGGCGACGACGCCGCCCTGCAACGCCTGCGCGACGAATTGCTGACAGGCGCCGTCGACCTCCTGATCGTGGCCGGCGCGAATCCCGCCTACGATCTGCCGGACTTCGCCGAGGCCCTCGGCCAGGCCGGCACGCTGGTCAGCCTGGCGTCACTGCCAGACGAGACCTCGGCCCTCGCGACCATCGTCTGCCCTGAGCCCCACGAGCTCGAGCGCTGGGACGACGCCGAACCGATCGCCGGGCTCTACAGCACCACCCAGCCGACGGTCCCCGCGCTGCGGGACACACGCACCCTGCGCGCCAGCCTGGCCCGCTGGCGCGGTGACGCGCGCGACGACCGTGAGTTGCTCGTCGATCACTGGCGACGCGAGCTCGACAGCCGACGCCCGTCGCCGCGCACCGGCTTCGATGCCTGGTTCCATGCCGTGCTCGAGCGGGGCTGGACCGAGCTCCCGTCCGCGCAGCCCTTTCGGCCCGCGGCGTTCAGGCCGGCGCCGGTGGCCGCGGCGCTCACGCGCATCGCCGCCAACGCCGGGGCGCCCGCCGACGGCGCACTGGGCCTGGTGCTGCACCCGAAGGTCGGTCTGCTCGACGGACGTGGCGCCCACAACCCCTGGCTGCAGGAGCTGCCCGACCCGGTCACCAAGGTCGTGTGGGACAACCACGTCGACCTCTCGCCGGCGACGGCCGAGCGCCTGGGCCTGCGCACCGGCGACATCGTCACCGTCAGCGCGACCGATGACGCACCCTCGGCAGACTTGACCCTTCCCGTGCTCGTCCAGCCCGGCCAGGACGATCGAGTGGCGGCCATCGCCCTGGGTTACGGCCGCGCAGGGACGGACCGCTTCACCGCGGTGGGCCCGGAGTGGCTGCAGGGTCGCCGCACGGTGGAGCCCGGCGGGACGATCGGCGCCAACGTTGCCCCCTGGCTGCGCTGGCGTGCGGGCGCCCTCGATTACAGCGGCCGCACGGTGCGCCTCACCGCCACCGGTGGCCGGCACGAGCTGGCCATCACCCAGGACCACCACAACCTCTCGGTGCCCGCCCACCTCGCACCGCCCGGCGGCGAGGTCCGCGACGCCGTGCGCCTGGTGACCTTCCCTCAGCTGCAGGCCGACCCCGAGCACGTCCTGGGCGGCGGCCACACGCCCGTCGGCGAACTCTGGGACGACGACCACATCCCCGCCGGCCACCACTGGGGCATGGCCATCGACCTCTCCGCCTGCACCGGCTGCTCGGCCTGCGTGGTGGGTTGCCAGGCCGAGAACAACATCCCCGTGGTGGGCCGCGACGAGGTGCGCCGCCACCGCGAGATGAGCTGGCTGCGCATCGACCGCTACTACGCCGACCAACCCGACGGCGGCGTCGACGTCGTGCACCAGCCGATGATGTGTCAGCACTGCGCCCACGCCCCCTGCGAGACGGTGTGCCCGGTGCTCGCGACCATGCACAGCAGCGAGGGCCTCAACACCCAGGTCTACAACCGCTGCGTGGGCACGCGCTACTGCGCCAACAACTGCCCCTACAAGACGCGCCGCTTCAACTGGTTCGACTACGCCCACGACGACCAGCTGCTGAACATGGTGCTCAACCCGGAGGTCACCATCCGCAGCCGGGGCGTGATGGAGAAGTGCTCGCTGTGCGTGCAGCGCATCCAGGGCGCCAAGGCCCTGGCCGGACGCGAGGGCCGCGAGCTCGCCGACGGCGACATCCAGACCGCCTGCCAGCAGAGCTGCCCGACCCGGGCCATCACCTTCGGCGACCTCAACGACCCGAACAGCGCCTTGTCGCGCCGCATCGCGACGGGTCGGTCCTACCGTGCGCTCGAGGAGCTCAACGTCCAGCCCGGCGTGCACTACCTGGCGGACGTCCGCAACGACGCCGGAAGCAAGGGAGGCGGGCATGGTTGAGATGCAGGTGCCCCGCACCGGGATCGTCCTCGACGCACCTGGCGACCACGACACCCACGCCGCGCACGAGCCGCCGCTGATCACGGGCGGCAAGACGCCGGCGGACGTCACCCGCGATGTGTGCAGCCCGCTGGAGGCCGGGCCCACCCGGCTGTGGTGGTTCGCATTCGGCGCCGCCCTGCTCGCCTTGCTGGTGGGCGCCGTCTGCGTCACCTACCAGGTCGCGGTGGGCATCGGCACGTGGGGCCTCAACCGCACCGTGGGCTGGGCCTTCGACATCACCAACTTCGTGTTCTGGGTCGGCATCGGGCACGCCGGGACGCTCATCTCGGCGGTGCTGCTGCTCATGCGTCAACGCTGGCGCACGTCGATCAACCGCTCGGCCGAGGCCATGACCATCTTCGCGGTCATGTGCGCCGGCCTGTTCCCGCTGATCCACATGGGACGGCCGTGGCTCGCCCACTGGGTCTTCCCCTACCCCAACATGCGCGGGCCCCTGTGGGTGAACTTCCGCAGCCCGCTGCTGTGGGACGTCTTCGCCATCGGCACCTACTTCACCATCTCGGCGGTGTTCTGGTACATCGGCCTGCTCCCCGACCTCGCCACCGTGCGCGACCGGGCCCGCGGCCTGCGCCGCCGCGTGTTCACGTTCTTCTCGCTCGGCTGGAACGGCTCGGCGCGCACCTGGGCGCGCTGGGAGATGGCCTGCCTGCTGCTCGCCGCACTCGCCACCCCGCTGGTGGTCAGCGTGCACAGCGTCGTCAGCATGGACTTCGCCACGGCGGTGATCCCGGGCTGGCACACCACGGTCTTCCCGCCCTACTTCGTGATCGGCGCCGTGTTCAGCGGCTTCGCCATGGTGCTGACCTTGATGCTCATCGCGCGCCGGGTCATGGCGCTGCAGGACTACATCACGCCCAGGCACATCAACGCCATGTGCAAGGTCGTCGTGTTCACCGGCAGCATCGTCGGCACCGCCTACGCCATGGAGCTGTTCATCGCCTGGTACTCGGGCAGCCCCTACGAGCAGTTCGCCTTCGCCAACCGGGTCTTCGGCCCCATGGGCTGGGCCTACGGGATCATGGTCGGCTGCAACGTGCTCGTGCCCCAGTTGCTGTGGCTCAAGCGTGTGCGCGCCTCGGTGGCCGCGATCTTCACCATCTCGCTGCTCGTGAACGTCGGCATGTGGTTCGAGCGCTTCGTGATCATCGTCACGTCGCTGCAGCGGGACTTCCTGCCGTCGTCGTGGACGGGCTACGCACCCACCCTGATCGAGCTGGGCACGCTGCTCGGCAGCTTCGGCCTGTTCTTCACCTGCTTCCTGCTGTTCTGCCGCTTCCTGCCCATGATCGCCATGGCGGAGGTGCGCGCGGTGGTGGCCGAGAAGCCCCACGCCCACCACGGCGAACCTGATCCCGAGGGCACCGAGCCCATCCGTCGGGATGCGAGCGCCGACATCGGGCTGATGCACTACGCGGCCTTCGACGCGGCCGACGATCTGCTCGCCGCCACCCGGGCGGCGCGACGCCAGGGACTCACCGTGGTCGACGCGCACACACCCCACCCGGTCCACGGACTCGACAAGGCCATGGGCCTGCGCCGCTCGCGGCTGCCGTTCGTGACGCTGGCCTGCGGCGCGGCGGGCGCGGCCCTCGCCCTGCGGTTCCAGTACTGGACGTCTTCGAGCGATTGGCCCCTGGATGTGGGCGGCAAGCCCTTCGATTCGCTGCCCGCGTTCGTGCCCGTGGCCTTCGAGGTGATGGTGCTGCTCGCCGGCCTCGGCACCGCCGGCGCGCTGCTGGTGCGCTCGCGACTGCGCCCCGGCGGCAGCGGCATCCCGGCGCCGGAGGGCTGCACCGACGACCGCTACGTCCTCATCGTGCGGCGACATGACGCCTCCGCCAGCGACGCAGCCATCGACGAGTTGTGGTCGCGGCACGCCGCCGCCGACCGCTGGACGGAGTACCGCTCATGCTAGGCACGCGCCTGTCATTCCTGATCGTGGCTGTGGTTGTGCTGGCCGTCCTGTTCGGCCTCGCGGCCCTGTCCCGCCCCGATCCGAGCCGACGCAACATCGAGGTGTTCACCGAGATGGCCTACAGCAAGGCCTACGAGACCCTCACCGCCAACCCGAACTTCGCGGACGGGCGCACGACCCAGGACCTCGTTCCCGGGGTGGTGCCGCGCGGGGCCTCGTTCTTCCCCTACGGCGCGGGCGCCGCCGAAGCCCGGCGCGCCGGCGACGCGTTGACCGACCCCCTGGGACCGGACAGCGCCGCCCTCCGGGCCGAGGGCGCCGAGCTCTACCGCATCTACTGCGCGCTGTGCCACGACGCCCGCGGCGGCGGCGCCGGGCCCGTCGTGTTGCGCGGCATGCTCCCGCCCCCCTCGCTCCACGGCGACCGGGCCCTCGGCATGGCGGACGGCGAGATCTTCCACGTGCTCACCCGCGGTCAGGGGAACATGGCGGCCTACGCCGCCCAACTCGACACCCACGAACGCTGGCAGGTGATCCGCCACGTTCGGCGCCTGCAGGCGGAGGGACCGTGATGGACGCCTTACGACCCGGAGCCTCGCAACCCATGGGCCCGGGGCTGCGCACGAGCCTGCGCCTCGCCGCCGTGCTCGGCGGACTGGTCTTCCTCGTGGGCCTCTTCGCCGCGCCCGAGCGCGTGTGGGGCGGCTTCCTGATGGCCTTCGTCTACCTCGCGGGCCTGGCCCTGGCCGGCCCCGTGTTCCTGGCCTTCCTCAACCTCGTCGGCGCGCGCTGGTCGGTGGTCGTGCAGCGGGTCCCCGAGGCGATGGCCGCGGCCCTGCCCCTGGCGGGCCTGCTCGGCCTGGTGCTGCTCTTCGGCACCCACAACCTCTACGAGTGGTCACACGAAGCCGCCGTCGAGCACGACGCGCTGCTGCAGCAGAAGTCGGGCTGGCTGAACACCACCGGATTCGCCCTGCGGATGCTCGCGATCTTCGCCCTGTGGATCCTGTTCTCGCGCAAGGTCGTGAGCCTCTCGCGCCGGTTCGCCGCCTGCGGCGACGCCGAACTGGGACGCACGCGCGCACGCTGGTCGGCGGCCTTCATCGCGGTGGTGGCGATCACTTACTCCGTGGCCAGCATGGACTGGCTCATGTCCCTCGAGCCGCATTGGTTCTCCACCCTCTTCGCCCTGATGCACTTCTCCGGGATGGCCGCCGCCGGTTGTGCCGCCGCCCTGCTGATGGTGCTGCTGCTCGAGCGCCGCGGCGCGCTGCGGGGCGTGCTCAACGCCGAGCACCTGCACGACATGGGCAAGCTGCTGTTCGCCCTCACCCTGATCTGGGCGTATTGCTGGTTCTGCCAGTACATGCTCATCTGGTACACGGACATCCCCGAAGAGACCACGCACTACCTGCTGCGCAAGCAGGGTCCGTGGTGGCTGCTCGTGCAGGCAACGCTGGTGCTGAAGTGGGGCGTGCCCTTCGTCGCGCTCATGGCGCGGCGGACCTGTCGCAACAGGAAGGTCCTCGCCCAGGCCGCCGGCGCCGTGCTGCTCGGCCACGCCCTCGACCTCTCCGTGCAGGTCGGGCCGCCGCTCATGGGCGCCGCTCCGGTGCTGGGGCTGTGGGAGATCGCGCCGGTGGTCGGCGCCGTCGCCCTCTTCTTCGAGCGCACCCTGTCCGCCCTGTCCCGCGTCCCCGCCGTCCCCGCGACGCACCCGCACCTGAGCGACAGCCTCACCTATCAGACGCCTTGACCGACCCGACGCCCTGACCCGGAAGCGAGAGCGGACCCCACCCCCATGGACGTGAAGAACAAGGCCACCAGCATCAGTCTCTTCAGCCTGAAGACGCGCCCCATGCGCGCCTTCCACATGAGCTGGTTCGCGTTCTTCCTGTGCTTCTTCGCCTGGTTCGGCATCGCGCCGCTGATGGCCGTCGTGCGCGACGAGCTGTCCCTCACCAAGGAGCAGATCGGCAACACGATCATCGCCTCGGTGGCCATCACCATCGTCGCGCGACTGTTCATCGGCTGGCTCTGCGACCGCATCGGCCCCCGGCTCAGCTACACCTTCCTGCTCATCTTCGGGTCGTTGCCGGTGATGGGCATCGGGCTCGCCACCGACTACATGAGCTTTCTGTTCTTCCGGCTCGGCATCGGCGTGATCGGCGCGTCCTTCGTGATCACCCAGTACCACACGTCGGTCATGTTCGCGCCCAACTGCGTGGGCACGGCCAACGCGACCTCGGCCGGCTGGGGCAACCTGGGCGGCGGCGTGACCCAGATGGTCATGCCGCTGGTCATGGCGGCCTTCCTCGCCTTCGGTTTCACCGACGAGTCGAGCTGGCGACTGTCGATGGTCGTGGCCGGCGCCGTCTGCTTCCTCGTCGGCGTGGCCTACTACTTCTTCACCACCGACCTGCCCGACGGCAACTTCAAGGACCTGCGCGCCCGGGGCGAGATGCCCTCGGTCGAGAAGACCAAGGGCGCCTTCCTGCTGGCCATGAAGGACAAGCGCGTCTGGGCCCTGTTCATGATCTATGCCGCGTGCTTCGGCATCGAGCTGACCATCAACAACATCGCCGCGCTCTATTACATGGACTCCTTCGGCCTCGGCCTGACGACGGCGGGGCTGGTGGCGGGCCTGTTCGGATTGATGAACGTCTTCGCCCGCACCCTGGGCGGCTTCGTCAGCGACAAGTTCGTGCAAAAGCACGGCCTGAAGGGACGCGTCCGCTGGCTCTTCATCGCCCTGTTCATCGAGGGCGTCGCGCTGATCTTCTTCTCGCAGATGCGCGTCATCGCCCTGGCCATCCCGCTGATGATCGTGTTCAGCCTGTTCACGCAGATGTCCGAGGGCGCGACCTACTCCATCGTCCCGTTCATCAACAAGAAGGCCCTGGGGGCCGTGGCCGGCATCGTCGGCGCCGGCGGCAACATGGGCGCCGTGGCCGCGGGCTTCCTGTTCCGCTCGCCGGACCTGACCTATCCACAGGCCCTGCTGATCCTGGGCGGAGCGGTCACGGTCCTCTCCTTCCTCGCCTGGGCGGTGACTTTCAGCCCCGAGACCGAGACGTCCGTCGCCAAGGAGCACGCCACGGCGATGGCGGCCCGTCGCAAGGCCATGGCCCATCGCAAGCCGCTGCGCGAACTCGTCCCGGGCCTCAAGCACATCCGGCCCATGGACGCGCTGCGCATCTACCTCGGCATCGCCCTGGTGCTCAAGGGCGTCTACTTCATCACGAACATGTCCGAGCTCGAGGGCACGCTGGGCGAAGGCATCGGGCAGGGACAGGCCATGATCGCCTGGTCGGTGGTGTTCGCCCACGTCATCGGTGGGGCCAGCCTGGCCCTGGGCTTCGTCACCCGCGTGGCGTCGGCGGCCAACGCCGTGATCCTGCTGGGTGCCGTCGTGGTCCACCTCACCGGGTCGTACACCGGAACGGTGGAAGGCAGCCTGCTGGGATCGAACACCGACTTCCAGCTGACCCTGTTCACCTTCTTCTCCCTCGCCCTGCTGGTCTGGCGCGGATCGGGCCCGCTCTCCCTCGATCACCTGCTGCGCCTCGACAGCGACAAGGAGCCCGACCTGTTCGCCGCCTGATCTCCCACCGCACGCGCGGCGCGCCCTCACCCACAAACACGCCACACCCTCACACCATGCACCGTTCACGCCATACGCCCCGCACACCCCGCACGCCCCTCCGACTCCGGACCCCTCCCATGACCCCCACCGATTCGACCGCCCCGTCCTGCGCCCACGACCTCGATGCCTTTGGGATCCTGCGGCAATGCCACGACCACATCCTGTCGAAGCTCGAGGTGCTCGAGGCCGTGGCCGTCGACCTCGAGCGGCGCGCGGAGTTCTCCGACGCGGAACTGGCGCGGCTGTGCGACGTGATCACGATGCTCGACACCGCGATCCCCATCCACAGCGCGGACGAGGAGCAGACCCTGTTCCCCGCCCTGCGCGCGCGGCCGCCCTTCGAGGGCACCGAAGGCACGCCCATGGACTGCATGGAGCAGGAGCACGGGCTGCACAAGGCGCTCATGATCGCACTCAAGCGGGCCATCATGAAGCGCGACCCCGCGGCGACGGCGACGGCCGCGCGGCACATGGTGACCGAGTATCGGGGACACATCGACAAGGAGAACTCGATCCTGTTCCCCATGGCCCAGCAGGTGCTGAGCGACCCCGCCGAGGTCCGCGCCCTGACCCTCGCCATGCAGGCGCGGCGCCGGGCTCTGGACGTCGACGCCTGCTAGACCCCGCAGCCCCCCGCCCGACGGACCCTTGTGGAAGTCGGCACACGACGCGAGACTGCCTGCCTCCGTCTCGGTGTCGCCCATGCCCTCCGCCCCCGACCATCCGACGCGCCGACCACGCCGCCACGCGCGGCGCGCGCATCGCTCGCGGCTCTCACCGTTCGCGCCGCTTGCGCGGCGGGCGGCCGTCAGCCTGTGCGCCGCGCTCGCCGGCCTGGTCGCGCTCCCCGCCTGCAGCACCGACGACGACGCCCCGCTCACCATCGTCCTGGTCACCCTCGACACGACCCGGGCCGACCACCTCGGCGCCTACGGCCACGCGTCCGCGCGCACGCCGCGCCTCGACGCGCTCGCGAAGCGCGGGCTCGTCTTCGATCGGGCCTACGCCACCGCACCACTGACGCTGCCCTCGCATGCCTCCATGCTCTCCGGCGTCCAGCCCGTGGCCCACGGACTGCGCGACAACACCGGCTTCGCCCTCTCGGACGACGGCCGCCTCGTCACCGAAGCCCTCGCCGAGCGAGGCTGGCGCACCGGCGCCTTCGTCGGCAGCTTCGTGCTCGATGCCCGCTTCGGCCTCGATCAGGGCTTCGAGGTCTACGACGGGCCGCGCCCCCTCAACGGCACCGCCCAGGCCGAGGAGGTGATGCGCTCGGCCGACGTCGTCGTCGGGGCGGCCAGCCGCTGGATCGCCAACCTTGATCCCCGCGACCAGGCCTTCCTGTGGGTGCACATGTACGACCCCCACCAGCCCTACGCGCCGCCGTCCCGCTTCGCGTCCCTGCATCCCTACGACGGCGAGATCGCGTTCTGCGACGAACAGCTCGGGGCCCTCACCGACGCCCTGCGCCGGGCCGGGCGCTCCGAACGCCTCGCGCTGGTGATCACCGCCGACCACGGCGAGTCCATGGGCCAGCACGGCGAGGCGACCCACGGCATCTTCCTCTACGACGGCGCGGCCCGCGTGCCGCTCATCATCGCGGCGCCCGGCGTGACGCCCGGACGCCGGGACGCGCCCGTGAGCGTCACCAGCATCGGCCCGACGCTGCTCGCACTCGCGGGCCTCGACGCCGACGCCATCGCCGCCGAGCTGCCGGCCTCCCTGGCGCCGTCGCTCCTCGACCCGCAACGCACCGCCGGCGAACCCGTGCTGATGGAGGCCCTGCTGCCCTTCTACGCCCACGGCTGGCACCCGCTGCGGAGCCTGGTGTGGAATGACCACAAGCTCATCGAGGGCCGCCGGACCGAGCTCTACGCCCTCGACGACACCGGCGAGAGCCGCGACCTGTCCGCGGAGCAGACGCAGCTGCGCGACGACATGCTCGGCGCCCTGCACGATCAACTCGCCCGGCGGCCGGCCCTCGGCTGGGCTGCCGACGCCGGTCTCGACACCGTCGACCGCGCCCGTCTCGCCGAGCTGGGCTACCTGAGCGTGGCCGGGGCCGACGACGATCTCTTCGGTCGCGACCTGCCCGACCCCGTGTCACGTATCGGCGACCTCGACCTGCGCGAGGAGGGCCTGACTCTCATGACCCAGGCCAAGGCCCTCGGTCCCGAAGCCGGCGCCGGCATGATGCGCCAGGCCCGGGTCAAGTTCCTGCGTTGGAAGAACGCGGCCAAGCCGCCGAGCCCGCAGTCGCTGCAGCTGCTCTCGGAGGTCGAGATCGCTCTGGGCGACTATGCCGCCGCGGCGCGGCTGCTCGAGGAGCACGCCGAGCGCCGGCCGACCATCGCGCTCACGCGCTTCAACCTCGCCGTGTGCCGCTTCCAGCTCGGTGAGGTGGAGCGCGCCGCCGAGGAGATGATGAACGCCGTCGGTCTCGACCCGGCCTTCCCCGAACCCTACCGCTGGCTCATGACCACGCACCGCCAGCAGGGCGAGCTCGGTGCGGCTGCCTGGTGGTACCGCCAGCTCGACCGCAACTGGCACGGCCCGCCCGGCGAGCGCCAACAACTGCAGAGCGCCATCGCGATCCTCGAGCGGGACGCCGCGGCCCGCGGCCAGCCCGTCGAGCCCCCGCCAGGCGTCCCGGCGGCTTTGCTCACCCCCGACGCCGACGCATCACGCTGACTCCTGACGCCGCGCGTGACCGGCGGCGCGCCGGGTCCCGCTACATCTTCAGGCCCACGCCGAGCCGCCGCAGGTCCTCGCGGGCCGTATCGTCGCCGGCCTTGATGGCCATGCGATACCAGCGCACCGCTTCCATCTCGTCGCGTCGCACGCCGGTGCCATTCTCGTAGAGCCGGCCGATCGAGCGCATGGCCGGCGCGTGGTCGAGCTCGACGGCCCGCTTGTACCAGCGCAACGCCTCGCCGAAGTCGATGGCGACGCCCAGGCCTTGCTCGTAGCTGAGCCCCACGTTGCAAAGGGCCTGGAGGTCGCCCGCATCGGCCGCCCGCCGGAACCACGAGAGGGCCTCGATGTCGTTCTTGGCGACGCCGAGCCCCTGCGAGTAGCAGAAGCCCAGGTCGTTCTGGGCCTCGACGTAACCCTGCTCGGCGGCCAGGCGATACCAATGCACCGCCTCGACCCCGTTGGGTGGGACGCCCTCGCCCACCTGGTGCCACCAGCCCAGGGCCCGCTGGGCCTTCGCCAGACCTGCATCCGCCGCCCGGCGCATGAGGCCGTGGGCCGCGGACATGTCGTAGGGGACGCCGCGCCCCTCGGCGTGCATCTCGGCCAGGTTGAACAATCCCCAGCCGTCGCCCTGGTCGGCCGACCGCCGGAACCACCGCGCCGCCTCGGACGAGTCTGCCTGCACCGCCCAACCGTTCTCGTAGAAGATGCCGACGTCGTTCTGTGCGACGGCAAAGCCCTGGTCGGCCGCCCGGCGGTACCAGCGCAGGGCCTCGCCCAGGTCTTCACGCACACCGCGGCCGGTCTGGAAGATGTAGCCGACCTCGCGGACGCTCTCGAGGTCCCCCAGGTCGGCGCCCCGGCGGTACCACTTCAGCGCTTCGTCGTGGTCGATGCGCCCGAGGTCTCCGTCACGGTGGATGTTGCCGGCGTAACGCGCCCCCTCGCCGTCTCCGAGCTCGGCGGCGCGGACGTACCAGCGTCGGGCCTCGGACAGGCCCGAATCGGGCGAGGTCGGCGTCCAGCCGTGCTCGTGGTACCAGCCCACCCACACGGCGGCGGCCCCGTGTCCCGCCTCGGCCGCCTCGAGGAACGGAGTGTACGCCTCGCGCCGCTGGGCCCCCGACCCGTCGTCGGCGTTGTAGAGATCGAGGGCAGCCTGGAAGCGTCCCGCCTCCCAGCTCACCGGTTCGTACGACCCGTAGACCGCGCCGAGTAGTTCGTTCAAGTCCGAGCTGCCCAGGTCACCCGTGTCGCCGCCGCTCTCCGCGCTGCCCTCGCCGCCCGTGCCTCCGCCACCCGACGACCCACCCCCCGAGGAGCCGCCGCCGGACGCCCCGCCCCCGAGCTCGTCGGCGCGGCGCGGGGCGGCGCAGTCGATGGTCACGATGTGCCCGGGCGCCGGGCGCCCCGAGGCGCTCCCCGACAGCGAGGCCGCCACCCGCTCGACGCTCACCTCGGTGATGGTCCAGGTGCCGGCGATGGGGATCACGCCCTCGCCGGGCACCTCGAAGCCGAGGGTCAGCGCGTCGCCCACGTTGGGGAAGAGGTCGCCGTCGAGCGCGATGGTGATGTCGGTGCCATCCACCGAACGCACGCTTCCCGCGAGGTCTTCGGCCGGCGCGGCGTAAACGGGAGCGGCAAGGACGGGGCCCGCCGACAAGAGCAGGGCGGCGAGAGCAAAGACGAGCAGGCGCTGATTCATGGTGATGGGTTTCCCTCGGCACGCGTTCCACCGAGCAGCAACGGTGACGAATGGTCGAACGGATTGAAGCGATGCAGCAGGTCAGCGTCGATGCGGTTGGGCGGCAACCACGGCGACGCGCACTCGGCCGCCGCGTCGATGGTCCGGCGCAGCAGAGGGTCGTCCCAATCGAGACGTTCGAGGACACCCACCAGCCCATCGAACACCGGCGCGAGCAGCGCCCGCGTGTCCGTTCGCCCTCGCACCCGGGCGGCGACTCGCGGGCCCCACATGTAGTAGGCGTCCACGAGCCGCGATCCGGCGGGGCTCTCCCGCAACACCTCGTCGCGGAAGCGGCGCAGGACCGTCAACTGCGGCGACTCGGCCCGCCCGTAGACCGCCGTCGCGACGAAGCAATCCATCGCCTCGAGGACCTGCACGAAGAACTCGAAGGCCTGCGCCTTGGATTGCTCCGACCAACCCCGCTCCATGGGGCCGGCATGCACCTCGACCGACTCGTTCTCATTCTCCTTCTCCATCTTCTGGTGCATGCGCCCATCAGGATTGCGGAAGAAGAACACGGAGCTGGCCGGGTCGTTGAGTTCTTCCGCCTTGTCCGGGAAGGCCTGCTTGAGCGACGCCATGCTCGTGCCCTGGAACGTCACCTCCAGCAGCAGGCTGCCCGCCACCGCCACGGGCGCCCCCGACTCCGGATTGCTGCCGTTGAGGCGGATGGGGATGGCGATCTTGCTGCCGGGCGTGAACATGTCCGGCGGATAGATGGCCGTGGCCTCGCCCTCGATGCGGAGCAAGAGCGGTGAGGTCTCCGAGCGCTCCCACTTGACCGCCTGGTAGCCGAGTGCGCGGATCGCCGCCGACGGCTTGGTGCCCTCCGGCAACTCGTCCGGCAGGTCGTCTTCGTTGGGCAGCTCGGGCAACTGCAAGATGCCCCCGACGTAGAACGGCGCATGGGTCGGCGTGGTCTCGACGACCGGCGGCGGCGTCGGCGTCGGCGTCGGTGTCGGCGCGGGCGGGTCGGGGGCCGGCGGGTCCGGCTGCCACACGGGCTCGGGATCGGGCTCCCCCACCGGCGCGGGCGGCGTGACCGCCGGCGGCGGGTCGTCCACCTCCGGCGGGATGGCCGCGACCGTCGGTTCAAAGGCGCCGTAGAGCACCACCTCCACGACGCTGCCGGGCTCAACCTCCACGCTGGCGGCCGGCTGCTGGTCCTGCACGCGATAGGCGGCCTCGGCCCACGGCGCGGGATCGCCGCCGACGATGGTGGCCACGAGCCCCACGCCCTCGATGGCCGCGCGCGCATCGGACGCCGTCTGGAAGCTCACCAGCGGTACGCGGACGAGGGACGGCGCCGCGCCGAAGAGCGCGACGGTCACGCGGCTGTCGGGGTCGACCTCCGCGCCGGCCGCCGGGTCCTGCCATTGGACCGTGAAGGCCTGGCTCTCGTCGGCGGCCGGGTCGCCTCCGACCACGTCGAACTCGAGGCCGGCGCCCCCGAGGCGCTCGCGCACGCCCGAGAGGCTCTGGCCCGCCAGGTCGGGCACGCTGGTCACGGCGACGTAGTCGCCGTAGACCTTCAGCTCGAACGCGGCGCCGGCCTCCACCTCCGTCTCCGGCGCCGGCCACTGGTCCTGCACACGGAAGGCCAGGTCGGGCTCGGGCGCAGGGTCGCCGCCGACCGTGGACACGGCGAGCCCTTTCATCAGCGCGTCCTGCTTCGCGCGTCCCATACGTCGACCGCGGTAGTCGTCGAGGGGGTTGGGCGGCTGCGGGCCGTAGCGACCGGCGCACTGCAACACCGGTCCGCCGATCTTCGACATGACATACTCGCCCAGCTTGCAGTGGTTCACCGAGTCGAGGTCGTCGCGCAACATCCAGACGTATTCGACCGATGTCCAACCCGCGGAGGCGTCCGGCGGCCGGTTGGCGGTGATCACACCCCCGGGAACCGTTCCGACCATCACGCCCCACTCGGTGTAACGCAGGTTGGCGCCGATGGTCGCGTTGAGGGGCGGCTCGGCCACGCCGATCCACTCGCGGATGTAGCCCGAGATGTCGGGGTCGTTGGGGTTGATGGACGCCGGATCGAGAGTGCGGCCACCCGAGCCGTCGCCGTTGCCCGTGCCGTCGCCCCCCGCACCGGCCGTGTCACCACCGGCGCCGCCGCCCGCGCCCCCGCTGCCGTCACCGCCGGGTCCATCGGTGGGCGAGGGCCCGTCGTAGATGCCCGGCACGGCGCTGTAGATGCCGTAGCCGTACATCGGTTCGCCGATGAACTTCAGGTAGACGGGCACCACGAAGATGGTGTCGGGGTTGCGCAGGTGCCAGGCGAGCTCGAGCTTGGGCACACCCGTCTCGCCGTGGTCGGGGCGTCCCATCTGCATGCGGCCCGACGCGGTCACCGTCTGGAAGTTGCCCGATTCGGCCGCCGACGTGCCGTAGTAGTCGAGCCCGCCCGGCACGTCGAGGTTCTTGAAGCGCGAGAGCCAGGTGCCCTTGCTGGCCGTGGAGCGGGACGGGGGCCGGGTGCCCGACGGCATCATCGAATTGACGCCGGCGAGGAAGGCCACGCCGCCAGTCTCGTCCACGATGCTCAGGTCGTAGGTGATCTGGCCCATCTCCTCGATGTCGAAGCCGGTGGTCAGCTCGAGTTCGGCGGGGAACTCCAGCGACAGGTTGCTCGCGGCGGTGCGGCGCTCGCCCGCCACCTCGACGAAGTCGCCTTGCGCGTCCTTCTCGTACTCGAGGTCGTTCCACATGGCGCGGCCGGTCCACGAAACGCTGGTGCCCTGGACCTGGGGCGCATCCGCGGTGAGCCGTGCGTTGAGCACGCCGCTCAACTCGACGGACGCGTTGCTCACCGACTCGGTCACGAAGCCGTTGAAGTGCAGTCGCGCCTCTTTCAACTCGACGGTGTGGCCGCTGTCCACCCAGGGGTAGGGCTCCTCGGGACCACCGAGCCCGAACAGGGCCGGCGGCGTCCAATGGTCGCGGGTCACGAAGCGGTAGATGCCCGACTCGGTGTCCTCGACGCTGAACTTCAGTGCGTACAGCCCCGGCGCACCCTCCCCCGCGGCGCTGGGGTTCGGTTCGGTGGGCGGGTTCTCGTCGTCGGGGGCGGGGAGGGCCAGGGGCGCACCGTAGGCCACGGTCTCGTCGGCATCGTCGAGCAACGCCCAGTCCCAATCCTGCCCCAGGGGGCGTTCGGGCGTGACGAACAACCACACCTCGTCGTAGGTGAACAGAGGCTCGGCGTCGAAGTCGACCCCGGTGTGTGCGTCGGTGGCGGTCAGCCCGCTCACACCGCTCTTCTCGGGCGCCACGGCGAAGGCCCCCTCCATGCTCTCGGGCTCCTCGAATTCGGCCGACTTCGAGAGGGTCCCGATGTCGATGTCTTCGACGAAGCCGACTTCCTTGTCGTTGCTCGCGAAGACGGTGACCTTCTTGACCCGCAGCTCGACCCGGTCGGTCTCGCCCACTTCGGGCTCCTCGGGGATGTCGGCCCACTCCACCTCGATGCGATAGGGCCCCGGGAAGCCGATCTCCGGATCATCGTTGGCGACCACCGAGACGAGGAAGTCGATGATGACGTCCTTGTCGCCCGCGATGCCTGCCGCGGCGCCGCCTACGCCGTCGCCGCCCGCCCCGGCAGCACCCGCGCCAACAGCACCGGCCGAGGCCTCGCGCACCCGCGGACGCACGTGGATGCGCGGCGCCGGATCGGTGGGTGCGCGCGCCTTGATCGCCGCGTGGATCGCATTGGCCAGCAGCGGGTTGGGCGCCACCTTGCGCGCGTCCTCCATGGCCACGGCGGCCTGCCGTGACAGGTACTTCATGAACTTCTCCCACTGCATGGCGATCTCGAGCTTCATGCTCGACTCGAGCGAGCCGGGGGAGAGCAGCTTGCCCTTGGAATCGAACTCGGGGTCCGTGCCGCGGACGAGCTGCCACCCCAGGAAGAAGTCGCCGACCATGCGGCCGGCCAGGCTGTTGAGGAAGCGCTCGCGTTCGGCCACGCGGTCGGGCGGCGCCACGGTGTCGATCAACACCTCGTTCTCGGCGCCGATGCCGCGGTTGAAGAAGTCGCCCGTGCCGGTGATCCACATGTCCACGTAGGGACGGAAGAACTCGAGCAACAAACGCTGCGTGCCGTTGTGCCCCTCGAGCACCACCAGGTCGGCCATGGTGTAGCCGGCCATGCCCTTCGTCGCGAGGAACGCCGCGAACTTCGGCCAGTAGTGCAGGAACATGCTGTTGCGCTGGGCCTCGAAGCGGAAACGCAGGTTCTCGTCGCGGATCTCGTCGAGGGCCCGCGGGAGATGCTCGTCCCAGTCGGGGCCGCCCCCCAGCAGGCCGGCCTCGCGGGCGAAGGCCAGCTGCTCCGTCGACTCGACCAGCTCGAGATCCCAGGCCTCGTCGTCGCTGTAGGGGCCGGTGGCGAAGAACACCTGCGGGCCGCCGTCTTTCCGTTCCAGCACGTTGCCGTCGGGGCCCTTGCGGGTGTACGGGATGACGCGGATGTCGACGTTGTCGAGCAAGCTCACGCGCTTGCTGCCCTGGTCGCGACGGAACTGGTTCTCGGCGCCGAGGTAACCCTGGTAGATGTTGTCCTTGGTGTCGTCTTTCAGCGGATCGAGCAGCAGCTTGCCGGCGATGCGCACGGAGGTGTTGGCGATGTTCACCGCGATGAACGCCTGACCGACGCCCGGGATGAACATGGCCGAGCCCATCATCACCGCGCCCTCGGGGCGTCCGTTGGCCACGAGGTCGTACAGCGCGTAGCCGGGCGCGACGTAGGGGAAGTTCATGACGAACTCGCGGGCCGCCACCCAACCGATCGCCTTGTAGTCGTTCGGGTTGTCGATGGCCGCTTCGAGGATCAGCAGCGCCGAGTCGAGGTTGCCCGAACTGAGCACTCTCGACATGAGCGCCTTGCCGCTGAAGGCGGGCTTGCCAAACTCGATCTGAAGTGCGGGCAGCTTGAAGTCCGCGTTGGGCATGAGCAGATGGATCTTGCCCCTCAACCCGAGGGTGCCGAGCACCTCCGCGCCGACGCCGCCCAGGCGACCGGCCATGCCCTCCATGACCTTGCCGGCGACGACCTCCTGCGTGTAGCGGCCGGCCTTGTACTCGTCGTACACGGACTTCGCGTAGGTCTTGGTGTTCTCGAAGCGCGCCACGACGCCGTTGCGCACCTCGAACCACACCGCCTCGCGGAAGGTCTTCTCGAGGCCGATGCGCGGGTCGAGGGCGTACTTGGCCCGGGCGGCGTCGAGGACGGCGCGCTCGAGTTCGGCCCGCTGCCGCGGGTCGGTCACCTTCTCGAGCAGCCGGTCGACGATGTCCTTGCGGCGCGGCGCGTTGGGGTCGTCGGCCCCCACGAGCTGACGCACGTGCTGGTCCGACAACAGGTCGTGCACGCCGTGGTAGAGCTGCAGCCACGCGGTGCGGCGCCAGATCTCGGGGTTCGCGTCGGGGTACTGCTGCTTGATGCGCGCCCACTCGGGATCGGTGATTCCGCCCGTCACGACTTTGAGCGGATCGGTCACCGTGAGGATCATGTTCTCGATCATGATCTCGCGGCCCACGAGGTCCCAACGGGACTGCGCGCCTTGGATGTCGATGGTCTTGCGGTACTTGCCGTCCTGCGGGTGGTCGTAGTAACCCGGCGGCCGCTCGGGCAGATATTCCTTCCAGATGTCCTCGGCCGTGTAAGGCTTGCCGTCGCCCTTGGCCTCGCCCTTGTGCTTGAGCCGGAACTTCGCGGCGGCGTCGAACGCCATGCGGATCTTCTCGTGACTCAGCCCTTCGCCGCCCCCCGTCGAGCGGATGTGCTTGTAGATCTCGTCGATGTACTTGCGGCAGAGCTCGCGGTTCCCCCGCCCGTATTCGACGTCGTAGTCGAAGGCGACGATGCGCTTGTTCGGGTCGGAGTTGTGCACCGACGTGCGCTTCACACCGGTGCCCTCGGCGCCGCTGCGCAGCAGGTACTTGGGCCGGTTGTGCGGGTGGTGCTCGTACATGATCCAGTTGTCGTAGGCGCCGTCGAACGAGAAGCGCTCGGCCATCTCGGGACGATTCGGCAGGACCTTGCCGCGCGGGTCGGCGTCGGTGCGCGCGGTCGCCCGGCCGTTCTTGTCGAGCCCCACCTCGGTCCACGGGCTGAGCCGCGCCTCGGCCTCGTAGTCGGCGCGCACCTTCTCGATCTCACCCTGCAGGCGATCGGCCCCGGCCTGATCGCCCTTGCCCCGCAGCACCTGCTGCTTGGTCATCAGCTCGGCCAGCTTGTTGTCGAACGCTTCGACGTTGCGGCCCCAGTCGTCCAACGAGTCCCAGCCGCGCCCCTCGGCCTGGCTCTTGAGCTGTCCCTCCGAGCGATAAGCCTCGGGGTTGAGCCGCTTCTCTCGCACGACGCGCCGGGCTTCGGACTCGTGCGACGACATGCGCGACTGGGCGCGCCAGTCGGGGAAGAAGTCCCAACCATTCATGCTCTCGATGCCGAGGCGCATGGGGTCCATGCCGTGGAGTCGGGTGAACTCCGCGTCGAACATCTTGATCACCTCTTCGACGGTGATCCCCAGCTTCTCGGCCAGGTCGCGCGGGAACACGAACACGGTCTGGTCGATATCGCTGGCGATGCCGCTGCCCTTGTTGCCCGAGTCGAGCATGCCAATCTTGACCGCGCCGTCGGGATCGATGGACTTGAGCTTCTCGCGCACCGCTTCCATGGCGTCGCGGCTCATCTGTCGCCGCGCCTCGGCCAGGATCTGCTTCATGTTGTCGGCGAGCCCGACCTCCTTGATCATGTGCTCGATCTGTTCGAACGAGTACTGCTCGAAGACCTTCTTGCAGGCGTCGACCTCTTCCTTGGAACGGGCGGCCCGGGCCTCGGCGCTGTCCCCGGCCTGCGTCTCGGGCGCGGAGATCTTCTCGACCTCCGCCTCCACGGCGGCCTTCATGTCCGCGGGCTTGAGCCCCCGCAGGTCGCCGCCCTCGACGGCGATGCGCTCGAGTCGCCAGGTCGGGACCTTGATGCGCTGATCGTCGTCGTCGTCCGCCGCCGCGATCTGGGGCGACGGCGCGGGCGCCGGCACGGGCGCCGCGGCGAGCGCCGCAGCGACCCCGGAGGGCGCAAGGAACAACACCGACAGGCCGATCAGCAACCCCAGGGGCACCGCCGCCATGAGCCCGCTCCGAACCATCCGCGCGTTTCGCGGGGTCTCGACACTCTCAGACATCTTCTGGCTCTCTCCTCGACCGGCGAACGCGCAAGCTCACGGGAGGACCCTGCGCTGAGGGGGGGAATCCATGGTAGACGGGTCCCTCAGCGCATCAGGCGCCAAGCCGCCACGGATTCCCCGGTCGAATCCCAAAATGCCCCGCGAGCGCCCTGATCCGGACACCCGGGAGGCCGCCCGGGGCGCGCGACAGGGGGGCCGCTCAGGCCCCGATGATCGTCCCGCCCGAGCCGTCTGAGCCGTCCGCCCGCAGGGATCGCAGGGCCCCGCGGGTGTCGACCACCAGGCGGGCCACTCGGGCAACGCGCGCCAGGTCGTAGGCCGAGTGGTCGGTGGCCAGGATCACGGCGTCGTAGGCGGCCAGCACCTCGTCGTCGGTCATGGCCGCGTCGATGCTGTGCAGCACGGCGTGTCCGGGCAGCCATTCGGGCCGGGTCTGCGCCACGAGCGGGTCGTGATAGTCGGCCTGGGCCCCGGCCGCCCACAGCTTGGTGAGCAGCGCGAAGCTCGGGCTGCCGCGGACGTCGTCGATGTCCGGCTTGTAGGCCAGGCCCAGCACGAGCACCCGCGCCGCCGCGAGCTCGACGCCCCGGTCGGCCAGCGCGCCCCGGGTGCGCTCGACGACCCAGTCCGGCATGGCGTGGTTGATCTCGCCGGCGAGGGCCACCAGACGCGCCGGGTGCCCGACCTGTTCGGCCTTCCACGCCAGGTAGAAGGGATCGACGGGGATGCAGTGACCGCCGAGCCCCGGGCCCGGCGCGAAGGACTGGAAGCCGTAGGGCTTGGTCGCCGCGGCGTCCACCACCTCCCAGGGGTCGATGTCCATGGCGGTGAGCATCGTCTTGAACTCGTTGACGAGGGCGATGTTCACCGCCCGGTAGACGTTCTCGAGCAGCTTGGCCGCCTCGGCCACGTCGCTCGACGAGACCGTCACGACTTCGTCGACGGCCACGCGGTACAGGCGCGACGCCGCCTCCCCCGAGGCCGCGTCGACGCCGCCCACCAGTCGCGTCGTGTTGCGCGTGTCGTGGTCGCGCCGGCCCGGGTCGACCCGCTCGGGCGAGAAGGCCAGGAACACGTCGCGCCCGCAGCGCAGCCCCGTGGCCTCCAACCGCGGCTGGAGCACCTCGCGGGTCGTCCCCGGCCAGGTCGTGCTCTCGAGGACGACGAGGCGGCCCGGGCTCAACGTCGCGGCGACGGCGTCGGCGGCGGCCGTGACCGCCGAGAGATCGGGCTCGCGGCCCGGCCCCAGGGGCGTGGGCACGCAGATCAGCACCGCGTCCGTCTCGGCCAGACGTTCGAGATCCGTGGTGGCGATGAAACGGCCCCGCGCCATGAGCCCCGCGAAGAGCTCGGGGCCGAGGCGGGCCGGTTCCGTCTCGCCCCGATTGAGACGCATCACGCGGTCGGCGTCGAGATCGAAGCCCAGCACCCGGAAGCCCGCGGCCTCCATGGCCGCCGCCATGGGCAACCCGACCCACCCGAGGCCCACCACGCCCACCACCGCGCTGCGGTCGTCGATGCGACGCAGCAGGTTGGTCAGCGGACCGGCAGCGGGCGAGGCCCCGCCGGGCTCAGGCGATGAGGAGTGTTCAGCGGACATCGAGGGCTTGCCGTCCCACCAACATGGCCTTCTCCCATTTCCTCGAGAAGAACAGCGCGGCCACCCCGAGACCCTTCAGGCACGCGGACGTGAGCACGGCATACCACACGCCGACGAGCCCCCACCCGAGACCGACGGCGAACAGCCAGGCCAGCGGCAGACGCAGCACGTTGCCGGGGATCGTGATGATCGCCGTCCGCAGCGACGAACCGGCGCCGGCCATGGCCTCGGCGTAGATCATCTCCAGGGCCTGGGGGATCTGGCAGAACGCCATGGTCGTCACGTAGGTGACCGTCACGGCGATGATGCCCGGGTCGTCGGTGTAGAAGCCCGCGAGGCGCTCCGGGATGGTCAGCATGAGGATCGTCGTCACGCTCATGGCCGCCGCGCCCAGACCCACGCCGACGTGTCCGGCACGCCGGGCGCGCTCGAATCGGCCGGCGCCCACCGAGTGGGCGCAGACGGTGCCCGTGGCCACGCCGATGCCGAGCACCAGCATGAAGGAGACGCTCTCGATGCCGCGGAAGCCGATGCCGAAGGCGCCGTAGGCGTCCTGCCCGAAACGGCCGATGAGCTGGTTCAGCGTCATGGCCACGAGGCCGAACAGCAGCGTCGACGAGCCGGCCGGCACACCCACGCGCACGATCTCCTTCGCCAGCCGCGCATCGTGTCGATAGTTGCTCAGTGCCAGCAGCGGCTCGAAGCGATAGCGACGCACGAGCAGCAGCAGCCCGAGCGCCGGCGCCACGGTGCGCGACACCCCGGTGGCGAGCGCCGCGCCGACCACGCCCATCCCCGCCCCGGAGATGACCACGCCGAACACCTCGATGGAGTCGAGCACGAGCAGTCCGTTGAGCACCAGGTTGATGACGACGGCCACGCAGCCCAGGCGGAACGGCGTCACGGCGTTGCCGAGCCCTTGGAAGGCGAAGTCGACCATCGTCGCCGCGAACAGCATGGGCATGAACAGGATCAGCGTGCGCAGGTAGGCCACCCCCGCCGCCGCCACCTCGCCGCGACCGCCCATGAGCCGCACGAGGTCGGGAGCGAAGATCCACTCGATGACGGCCAGGGGCACGGCCACCTTTGCCGCGAGGGCCAGGCCGTGGGCGAGGGCCCGGGCCGAGGCCTCGCGATTGCCGGCGCCGAGGTTGCGCGCCATCAGCGACTGCGTGCCGCGGGCGAGCGCCAGGATGAAGCCGAAGTTGGCGATCGACACCATCATGAACAGGCCCATGGCGTTGACCGACACGGGGCTGTGCCGCCCGAGGAACCAGGCGTCGTTCAGGTGGTAGGCGTTCTGCAGCAGGAAGGTGAGACAGGCCGGGCCGGCCAGGCGCAGGATCGCGCCCAGGATGGGATCGTCGACGGTGTTGCGCACCCGGCCCCTAGCGTGGTCCGAGGCCCAACCGCAACCGGATCCGCCCGGCCTTCTCGCCCAGGTGCCAGAGCAGATGGACCTCGTCCTTCCCGATGTGCAGCAATTGGAGGGTCAGGTGCGCCGCCGCCCAACTCACCTCCACGGGCTCGCTGGGCACATCGAGGGCGTCGGTGCCTTCCACCACGAAGAAGCGCAGCGTGCCCCCCGGATCGACGGTGAAGCCGAAGGGGTGGCGCCCGCCCCGGATGCGGTGCTCGCCGAAGCGCAGGTCGGCCTTGCAGCGGATCTGGCCGCCGAGCGCCAGCAGGGTCTGCACGCGCAGGCGGTGCAATCCGGCCTCGTCGAGGCCCATCGGCTCGGTCCACTTGGACAGGTCGGTGCCGATCTGCCGCCAGGCGACCTCGACCTCCAGGGTCGTGGCCGGCAGGGACAGGGTGGTCGTCGCGGAGGCGGGAGGCTCGTCGCCGGCCCCGAGCAGGAACGTCGTCAGAGGCGTCGTCAGGGACAGGGAGATCAGGGTGAACAGCGGGATGAGGAGCTTCACGATCGTCGGCCTCCGGTTCAGCAGGATTGTAGACGTGTGCCGGGCCGTGAAGAATGACGACCATGTCCGCTCGCATCGCCATCGCCGGAGGAGGCCCCACAGGCCTCATGCTGGCCCGCCTGCTCCACGGAGACGGCCACGAGGTGACGGTCTTCGAGGCCGATCACGAGATCGGCGGCCTGTGCCGGTCCCGGGACGTCGATGGTTACGCCTTCGATCTGGCCGGCGGCCACATCATGTACACCCGCGATCCCCGGGTGGACGCCTTCTGGACCAGCCTCTTCACCGACGACCCGCTCACCAGCATCAAGCGCGACACGCGCATCCTCCACGATCCTGACCATTGGGTGAGCTACCCCTTCGAGAACGGCCTGGGCGAGCTGCCCCTCGACCACAACCTCGAGTGCACCGAGGGGGTCATCCGCGCGCACCTCGCCCGTTCGACGGCGCCCCAGCCTGAAGACTTCCGCGGCTGGATCGATTGGAAGATGGGCGCCGGCGTCGCCAAGCACTTCATGGCCCCCTACAACGAGAAGATCTGGAAGGCGGACCTCGCCGAGATGGGCACGACGTGGATCGCCGACCGCGTGCCCGACGCCCCGCTCGAGGACGTGTTGCGCTCGTCGCTCGGCGAGACCACCGAGGGATACACGCACCAGATCAACTTCCGTTACCCGACCCACGGCGGGTTCGCCGACATCCACGAGCGCATCGCGGCGCCGGTGCGCGACCGCATCCGGCTCAATCATCGCGTCGAGCAGATCGAGCAGGCGGGTGAGGAGTGGATCGTCGACGGCGAGCGCTTCGACCTCGTCATCTCGACGCTCGCGCTGCACGACCTGCCGAAGATTCTCAAGGGCATGGACCCGACGGCCGCCGACGCGGCGCGCCAACTGCGTTTCCGCGGCGTGGCCTGTTACCTGCTGGGCGTCGAGGAGGAGTGGGTCAAGCCGTACTGCTGGGTGTACCTGCCGCACGCGAAGCAGGGGCCCGCCAACCGCATCACCTACCTCTCCAACTACAGCCCCAACAACGCGCCCACGGGCAAGGGCTCGATCCTGGCCGAGGTCACCTACGACCCCGATCTGCCGGTGCCCGATGTCACGCAGCAGGGGCGACGTGAGCTCGCCCGCGCGCTGCAGACCGCCGGCGTCATGGACGCCGATCGCGTGACCGTCACAGACGCGCACCTCAACCGCGTCTCGTACATCCTCTACGACCTGGATTTCGAGGCGAAACGCAACGCGACGCTGGCCTATCTCGACGGGCTCGAGGGCTTCGAGGCCATCGGCCGCTTCGGCCGCTACGAGTACCACAACTCCGACCAGTGCCTGGCGCGGGCCTTCGAGCTGCACGAGCGGCTCGCGCCCTCGCTGGCCCGGGGCGGCGGCGACCGCCGGGGCGCGACACTCGACGGAGGGTCGCCGCTTGCCTGACTCCCCCTTCGAGGGCCGGGTCTCGCTGGTGATCCCCACGCTCAACGGCGGTGAACGCTTCGAGCGCGCGCTGCAGGTCTGGCGCGATCAGGCGGGCGTGGGGAAGCTCGACATCGTCTGCCCCGACTCGGGCAGCCAGGACGGCACCATCGACGTGATCCGTCGCGCCGGCGCCAAGACCCAGCCCATCGCCCCGGCCCACTTCAATCACGGCGAGACGCGCAACCGCGCCGTCGCGACGACGACCACCGACTACGTGATCCTTTCGGTGCAGGACGCCGTGCCGCTCTCGACGGACGTGGCCCGGTCGTTGCTCGAGCCCCTCGAGGACGACAAGACCGTCGCCGCCACCTATGGACGGCAGGTGCCCATGCCCGGTTGCCATCCCGTGCTGGCCGAGCGCATCGACTCGTGGGCGGGCGGCACCGAGCCCGTCGTGCAGGCGCTCGGCGCATCCGACTGGAACGAAATGGCGCCGATGGAGCGGCTCGGCGTGATCCGCTACGACCACGTCATCGCCTGCATGCGCCGTTCGATGTGGGAGCGCCAGCGCTTCGAGCACCTCGCCTTCGGCGAAGACGTGGCCTGGGCCGCCCGCATCATCCGCGGCGGCTGGCGCATCACCTTCGTGCCGGACGCCGTCGTCGAGCACAGCCACGACCGCAGCGCCTGGGATGAGGCCCGCCGCATCTACTGCGACCACAGCAACCTGCGGCGCCTGGTCGAGCTGATGACCGTGCCGAGCCGCAAGCACATCGAGGGCAACATCGAGGCGGCCCGGGCCCACTACGCCCACCTGGTGGACGCCAAGACCGACGTGGACGCCACGACCCGGGCCCTGTGGCACGAGTGGGCCGAGAAGCTCGCGCAGTACGAGAACTGGGCCCAGTACCTGGGCGCGCACTATTCGCACCGCTGGTGGTTCGGCCCCTTCGACCGCTGGCTACGCAAGGGCATCTGAGGGGCGATCCACGCTTCCCGGGTCGACCGACACGGGCCTTCAGGCAGCCGCGGCGTCAGGTCGATGGGAACTTGGCGAGCCCTCCGCGGTTTGCCAGGGGCTCGCGGCGCCCCGGCCCGCCGTGACCGCGACACGCTCCCCTCGCCGGCCCCCTTCGCCTCACCGGTCACGAGCGCCACTCTTGCCCCGGGCGGACCCGACCGAGACCATGACAGCCCCATGAGCCCTCCCGCCCCCCGCATCGGTCCTCTCGCCGTGATGGCCCTGCTCGGGCTCGGCCTGCTCCTCGGCGGCTGCGGTGGCGAGAGCGGTGGCGGAAGGGGTGCCGTCACCGGGCAGGCCGCGCCGAACGCCGTCGACTTCACCGGCCCCCGCACCGTCGTCCTGATCAGTCTCGACACCCTGAGGCCCGATCGACTGGGGGTCTACGGCGGGCCCGCAGGCGTCTCCCCGGTCCTCGACGGACTCGCAACGGAGTCCCTGGTCTTCGACGACGCCCTAGCCCCGGCGCCCTGGACCCTGCCGTCGCACATGTCGATGCTCACCGGCCTCGACCCCATCGCGCACGGCGTCAAGCGCGGCAATGTGCGCCTGGCCAACGACGTGACCACCCTGGCCGAGATCCTCGCCGCCGACGGCTTCCGCACCGCGGCCTTTACCGACGGCGGCTTCGTCAGCGCCCGCTTCGGCTTCGACCAGGGCTTCGAGACCTACGCGGACGAGCGCGACAACGACGGCCCCAACGGCTTCGCCCGCCTGCTCCCCCCCGCCCTCGACTGGATGCGCGACCACGACGACGAGGACTTCTTCGTCTTCGTGCACACCTTCGACGTCCACGGGCCCTACGACGAGGGCGACCCCGAAGTCATCGAGCGCTTCCGGCAGCGGGAGGTCACGCCTCACGAGCACGATCAGCGCTTCGACCGCGCGCGCTACATCGAGCAGCAGAAGAAGATGCGCATCCCCCTCTACGGGCGGCTGGGCGAGTTCTTCAACGACTATGACGCCGGCGTCTTCGAGGCCGATCGCGGGGTCGGTCGGATCCTCGCCACCCTCGCGGAGGCCGGCCGGCTCGACGAGGCCCTGATCATCGTCACCTCCGACCACGGCGAGTCGGTCTTCGAACGCGGACTCCACGTGGGCCACGGCATCGCGCTCACCGACGACGAGGTCGGCATCCCGCTCATCGTGCGTCTGCCCGACAAGGCTCATGCCGGTGTACGCCTCGACACGACGGTCGACCTGGTCGACATCGCGCCCACCGTCTGCGCGGCCATGGGCCTGGCGCCCGACGCGCACATGCAGGGCGAGGACCTCGTGCGCCTCGCGGAAGGGCGGCCGCGGCTGCGTCAGTATCTTCTCGGGCAGTCGGCCAACACGGAGAGCTACTCCCTCGTCAGCGACGGCTTCAAGTACATCTCGCCGCTCGGCCTGGAGAGTTTCGAGGTCACGAAACGGCATCTCGGATTCTCCTCGCCGCTCAACCCGAACCGCACTGATTGCATCGAGTACACCTTCGGCGGCGATGACGGTGTCGACCTCTGTTACGACGTGGAAGGCGACCCCCTGGCCATCCATGATCACCTGCCCCACGCCGAACAGCTGTTCCGGCGCAGCACCGACCCCGGCGAGTCTCACGATCTGTCCCAGGAGATGCCGGAGACCACCGACTCCATGCGCGGGCAGCTGCTCAACGCCATGCAGCGCTCTCACGATGTCTACCTGAAGCTGTTCGACCCGGCGATGGACGATCCCGCGCCCTTCGATCCGCACCACGAGCAGCAGCTCGCACAGCTCGGCTACATGGACACCAAGTCCGACGACGGCGCCGTCAGCAAAGAGGACTTCCTCAAGATGGCGCGCTCGATGCGCGAGCAGATCAAGCACCCGCACCACCCGCCGGACATGGCGCCCGTCGAGGCGATCGACGCCCGTGTGCATGAGGTGCGCCTGGCCCTGCGCGACGGTTCGGTGCCCGCCGATGCGAGCGCCGTCCTCGAGCAGGCGGTCTCCGACTACTCGACCTGGGCGTCGAAGCACGGCAGTGTCGACGACACGCGCTGGTGGCCGCGCATCCAGTGGCGAGTGTTCGAGGTGATGGAGCTCGCCGAAGCGGCCGGCATCGCCGTCGACCGGCGTGCGTGGCGTCGTCAGGCGCTGCAGCTGATCAAGGACGACTGACGCTGGGCGTTCGAGAGCTTCCGCCGCCGAGGGGTCTCGCGGCCCGCGGCATGCTCGCACTGCTGTTCGTCTCGATGGCCGCCGTTGCCGTCACGGCCGCAAGCCCGCGGCACACGGCCGCTCAGGAATCGGCCGCCCAGGCCATGGGCGCAAGAGTCGCGGCCGCTCAGCACCGGGCCGCCCAGAGCCCGGCGGGCGGACGCGATGTCGTCCTGCTCCTCGCATCCGAGACCCTCGGGGGGTCGGCACGCGCGGCAACCCTGCTCCAGGGCATGTGCGACGGCACCGACGTCCTCGGCGCCGTGCGTTTCGAAGCGCGGTCGTTGCCCGGCGCGTGGCCTGCTGACGGGGGCGCCGCCGTGGATGGCCGCACCGACCTGCGGACGGTCATCGCCATCGTGGGTGACGGCGCCCTGCTGCCCGGCGTCGACCCGAACGCGCCCCCGCGCCCGGCGGACGTCCTCATCAGCCGCGACATCGATGCAGACGCCCTGGCGCACTCGCTGGTCGACTTGCGACGATCGGTCGCGGCGACAGGCGCCGATCTCGTGCTGTGCTCGGCCCCGCTCGGGATGCAGGGCCGGGTCGAGATGCCCGAGTTGCTCGCGGCGCGAGCCGTGGTCCTGGCAGACAGCGCGAAAGGCTCAGGCAGCACGACTCTCGATCTCGGCGGCCACTTCGAGGGCCTCGAACGCTCGCCGATGTTTGCCGACGGCATCGACACCCTCGACGACTTCGGCCACGACGAACTGGCGCGAGTGCTGTGGCGCGCCATCCTCGCCGAGGACTCGCCCCTTGCACCTCGTGACGACTCCGAGCGCGCGGCCCGCGCGGAGGCGCGCGCCTTCCTCGCGCTGTACGACGGCGACCTCGACGCCTTCGAGGAGCAGGGGCGGGCGTTGATGAGCGTCGAGGGACCCACGCGTGGCTCGAACATGCGGCGTGCCATCTTCGGCACGGCCCTCGACAAGCGCCGATCCGAGACGGCGCACAGTTCTCACGGAGAGCCGACCGGGACCAAGGGGGACGACCGCTGGTACGAGCTCATCGGCCGCTACGACCTCAAGAGCCTCGAGCGCCCGCCCGAGGTACGGACCGCAGGTGTCCGGCTCGCGGCCTTCATCGCAACGGCCTGGGACGATCAGCTGTCACCGACCGGCGGGATCGAACCCGAGATCATTCGCGTGCTGGCCGGAACCCACTTGTACGACGACGTAGGGGGAGCCCGCGACCGCGCCGAGGCCCTCGTCGACGAGCACCCTCACCGCATCGAGGCCTGGGCGGCGCTGCAGTTCGCGTGGGCCTTCCACCCGCCCCTGCGCGACCGGAGGGCCGAAGCGCTCGGCCACCTCGAACAGTTCACCCGCGGCGCCGCGAACATCCGGGCCGCGCGCAAGGTCTTCGACGCCTGGCCGATGCGCATGCGCTGGCTCCCGGCGCTGATCGCCGCCAGCCATCCCTATGCGGAGATGACGCCCACCGGTCCGTTGCTCGACAACGCCCGCCGGCGATCAGCCGCAGCGGGCCTGTTTCCCGCGCCGGGCCGGGTCCTCCGCGAGCAGCTCGCAAAGGGACGCTTTCCGCGGGCGTGGCATCGCGAAGCCGAGCGCTTGTCTCAGCACTGAGCGGCCTCGTCGCGGCGTCGGCCCGATCCGCGGCCGCTATCGGCGCCGCGTCGGCGGTCAGCCGCCCACCTGGTTCATCTGCACGTAGCCGTAGCCTTCGTGCACCACAGGCTTGATGCGCCGCAAGTGTTCGAGCGCGTCGACCAGCCCCTGCTCGACGCCGACGCCCGAGCGCACGAGGTCGCGCACGGACAGCTCACCACCCTCGAACAGGCACGAGCGCATGGTGCCGACTGCCGTGAGGCGCAGGCGGTTGCACGTCTCGCAAAAAGGCAGGGAGATGGCGGCGATGATGCCGACCCGCGCCCCCGTGTTCTTGCGGATGAACCGATCCGCCGGGCCGCTCCCGCGCTCACACGGTTCGAGCGGGCCGTGGGCCTCGATGCGGCGGCGGATCTCGCTGAGGGGGACGCGCTGCGCCGCGAGACCGTGATCGTTGCTGGCCATGGGCATGAACTCGATGAAGCGCTGCTCGATGTCCCGCGCGGCGGCGTAGTCGAGCAGGTCGGGGATCTCGTCGTCATTGATCCCTCCCATGACCACCGTGTTGATCTTGGTGCCCGTGAAACCGGCGTCGCGCGCCGCATCGACGCCGGCCAGAACGTCCGGCAGCCCGGGACGACGGGAGATGCGTTCGAAGCGGTCGGGCCGGAGCGTGTCGATGCTCAGGTTGAGGCGATCGAGACCCGCGTCCTTCAGCGCCTTTGCTTGTCGCGCGAGCAGGGAACCGTTGGTGGTCATGACGACCTGCGGCTCGCCGGGGATGGCCTTGAGCATGGCCACCAGCTTGTGCACGTCCCGCCGCACGAGGGGTTCGCCACCGGTGAGGCGGATCTTGCGCACGCCGTGATCGACGAGCACCGTCGCCACCGACCGGATCTCCTCGAAGGTCAGCACGTCGCTGCGATCGAAGAAGGTCTGGTCCTCCGGCATGCAATACTGGCAACGGAGGTTGCAACGGTCGGTGACCGAGACGCGCAGATAGGTGATCGTCCGTGGCGCGCCGACCTCCATGGCCGGACCCTCACCGGACGAACCGGGAAGGGGCGCGAAGTGGATCGAGCTGCTGGCCAAGGTGCGGCCTCGAGGGGGAAGGCCTTCCAGTCTAGAGGAAGTCCTTGAGGTCCTCCAGGAGCGCCGGCTTCGAGAGCTTGTCGAGCGCCTTCACCTGCATCTGGCGGATGCGCTCGCGCGACACCGACATCGACTCGCCGATCTGGTCGAGCGTGCGCGGCTTGCTCCCGTTCAGTCCGTAGCGTTGCGCGATGATGACCTGCTCCTGCTCGGTCAGGTGTTCCTTGAGGGCGTCGTCGATGCGGCGACCGAGCGCCTCGTGCTCGATGCCGGGCATGCCACGTTCCACCTCCTCGGCGGCCAGCGAGGCGGCGAGCGAGCCCTCCTCGTCGTCCCGGAATGAGACGTCGAGGGAGTAGCTGGCGCGGTCCGTCTCCATCAGCCGGAAGGCGGCTTCGATGCTCGTGTCGAAGTGCTTCGACACGTCGCGGGCATCCATGTCCTTGTGGTTGCGGGGCAGCTTGCCCTCGCGCCGGAGGCGCCGCATCTTCTGTTGCACGTAGTTGGGCACGCGGACCATGGTGCGATTTGCCGTGATCATGCGCTCGACGGCCTGCCGCACCCAGAAGGCGCCGTAGGTCTGGAAGCGCACGTCCTTGCGCCAGTCGTACTTCTCGACGGCACGGATCAGTGCACCGTTGCCCTCCTGGATCAGGTCCATCATCGGCACGCCGTACGTGCGATAGGCCGACGACATGCCGATCACCAGGTAGAGGTTGCGGCGGACGAAGTGATCGCGCAGACGGTTGTACTCGGCGCCCGACTCGAGCACCTCGTCAGTGAAGTCCCTGTAGGGCAGCGAGGTGGTGCGCTCACGGGCGGCATCGACCGGGTCGCACTGCACGCCACGCGAGAGGACGGTCTGCCGCGTGTCCTCATCGAGTCCGAGGTTGGCCGCGTCGAGGGCCACGCGAAGCCGTTCACGGGCAAACTCGAGGCGGCGGGCCATGACGTGTTCCTGGGTTCGGTCGAGGCGCGGCAGGCGCCGCACCTGGTCGGCATAGCGGTTGAACAGGTCCGACTCGGCCCCGCCGGTGGGGCCGAGGTCGAACTCTTCACGCCAGGCGAGCATGTCGTCCGGGCGTTCGGAGGCCGTGATCTCCACGCCGCTGAGTGAGCGCAGCAGGCCGCGCATCTTGGTCGACGTGACGGCCGACTCGATCAGCAGGCGATCGAGCTTGTCGTACGAGAGGACCCCGGCCTCACGGGCTTCCCTGAGGGTGGTGCGCCGCTCAGAGGGGCTGAAGGCGAGGACGGGGTCGGACTTCACCGGCGGGGCCTGCCGGTGGGTGGATGACGATCGGGGGTTGCGTCGCTTCATGGGTCTTGCACTGGGGATGCCGGCCGCTCTCTCAAAGGGCCGAGGGAATCTTCGGTTTCGCAGGATCTCCGGAAGTCTTGGGGATCTGGCCGGGGGGATTGCGGCCATTCATGGGACGAACGGGATCAGGTTTTCTTTTCGAATCCTCGGGGGGATTGGATTCGCTGGGTCCCTGATCGAGCTTCGGCTCCACTTCCGGATGCCCTACGAAACGCACCCGTGACGCCTCAGGTGTGGTTTTTCTTGTGTCCTGCCCGTGTCCGGCCGTTCAGGTCACGGGGGCGGCGCCCGGGTCAGGAGCGCGCCGGTGGGCCGGGAGGCCCGTCAGAGGGCCATGATCTGGAGGACCAGGTGATACAGGCCCAGCAGGGTGTAGAACGTGAATCCCACCCCGATCGCGATGCGCGCCGGCTTGAAGTTCTTGTGCAGCATCACGAAGACCAGACACAAGCCCGAAAGCACGCCCTTCCAGGTCACGAAGAAGAGGCTGCCCTGATCGATCATCCATTGGGCGATGGGATTGAGTTCCTGTCCGCCCTTGCCCAGATAGACGAGTGTCGAAACCGAGTCGACAACGGTCAGCGTGAAGAAGACCAGCAACAGCACGACGAGCAGAGGGCTGTAGACATCGACGAAGATGTTCTCCGTCTCGCCCACGCGGCGACCGGCCTTGCGACGGCCGCCGAAGAAGGTGAAACGCGACAGCATGGGCGTCGGCCGCTGGCGGCGGTCGGGCCCCGGCAGTCGGCGCTCCGTCGTGGCGTCGTTCCCCGGATTCTCCATCAAGGGGGTTATCGTCTGAGCACGGCGCGAACTTGTGCCGCGACCGGGGTCGAGAGCGCGAAAAGAGCGCCGATGACCCGCTGCGGACCCGAGAACTGACTTTGACGTCGTCTGCCCGCTCGATTCTCTCCCGGGCCTTGCCGGCCCTGTTGATCATCGTCGCCGCCCTCGTGGCCATGGGTCCGGCCGCGGACGGCGACTTCGTCTACGACGACGAGTACTACGTCCTCGGCAACGAGGCCGTGACCGGGGACCTCGACCCGTGGACCTCGTCGCTCGGGGTCGAGAGCCAGGGTCTCTACCGGCCGCTGACCGTGGCGACCTGGCGCTGGCAGTGGCCCGACGACGTCACCGGCAGCCCCCCGGATGCCGGTCCGTTCCGCCGCTTCAACCTGCTGCTGCACGTGGCCGTCGCTCTCGCCGTGTGGTTGCTGGGACGCCGACTCGCGCTCGGCGCGTCGGCCAGCCTCCTCGCCGGCGTGCTCTTCGCCGTCCATCCCGTGCACGCCGAGGCCGTGAGTTGGGTCACGGGCCGAGCCGAACTGCTGGCGGCGCTGTTCGTGCTCGGCGCGTGGATCGCCCACCTCTCTGATCGCCGCGGCTCCGCCCTCTTCGCCGCCCTCTTCATCGCGCTCGCGGGCCTCAGCAAGGAGAACGCCCTCGCGGCCCCGGCGCTGTTCGTGCTGGCCGACCTGGGACGACGGCGGGTGCCGCGCCCCTGGTCGCGCTGGGCTCTCCTGGCCGTCGCGGTCGGTGCCGTCGCGGCCGCGCGCGCCGCCGTGCTGCCCCAATGGTTGCCCGGCGACAGCCCGTTCGGCCACCTCCCGCTGGTGGACCGCCTCGGGGTGGCCGCCGGCATCACCGGCACGGCCCTGCGCCTGATGCTCTGGCCCCACCCGCTGCGCATCCACTACCACCGGGACGAGTTCGCCACCCTCGACCCCCTCGCGCTCGGATGCGTGGTGGCAGCGCTGATCGTGGTCGGCCTCACCTGGCGACGGCAGCGGACAGCGGCCCTCCTGCTCGCCCTGGTCCCCGTCGCGCTCCTGCCCGTCCTGAACCTCGTCCCCATCGGCGAGACCTTCGCGGAGCGCTTCCTCTATCTGCCGTCCGCCCTGCTGTGCCTGTGCGCCGGCGCCGGGCTCGCCGCTCTCGGTCGGCGCGAGACCGCCAGGGGCAGGGGACTGGGTCTGAGCGTGATCGTCGTCACCGCTGTCATCGTGCTCTCGATCCCCACGGCCCGGTCCGCCGCGTCCACCTTCGAGAACGACCTGGTTCTGTGGTCACACGCCGCGGCCGTCACCCCCGACAACCCCCACGCCCGCTACAACCACGGGTACTACCTGATCGGCGCCGGTCGTATCGCGGACGAAGGCCCTGGGCGCCCCGGCGGCGCCGGCGAATTGGCCGCGTCGTTACGCCTCGAGCCCCACCACGTCTATGCGCCCTTCGCCCATCACATGCTGGGCAACATCGCCCTGGGCGCCGTGGGCGGCGGTCGCCCGGACGCCCGGCGCGCGGCCCACCACTACCGCGAAGCCCTCTGGACGCGGCCCGGCCTGCACGATGCGGCCATCAACTTCGCCGGTATCGCCCTCGATCACCCCGAGGTCGTCGACCCCGGCGAGGCCGAACGCACCCTCACCACCGTGCTGTTCCAGGATGACTTGACGGACACCCAGCGAACCGCCGCCGAAGGACTACTCGCCCGCCTCATCGACTGAGTCGCGCTCGAATTCATCCTCGCTGTTCACCGCGCTCACCGGCGTGTCGTCCGACGACGGGTCGAATCCTACGAGCCCCGCGAGGAAGTCGAACACCTCGACCGGGCGGACCTCGGCATCCACGCCCACGGCGAGGAGATGCAGCGCGAACCCGACCGACCACCGCCAGCGATCCTCCTCACCGTTCCACGACACCGCGCCGGCGATGGGCCCGCGACGCACGCCGGTCTCGCGCCGCTCTCGCGTGGAGAAGCCCGGCAGCGCGCCTTCGCGGTGGAACTCGGTCCAGAGCCCGCCCCAGCGACCGATGGTGCCGATGACATAGCTGGGAATGCCGCGGGCCTCGGTGTTCCCGGTGCCAGACCCGCCGCTGGAGAATTCCCGCTCCAAAGCCCCTCGGCCCAGAGCGCCGATCTGCAGGGCCTGGGTCGGGCGCAGGATCAGGCCCAGGCCCGGTCCGAAGGACAGGCGCACACCCACGGTGTCCATCAGGTCGGCGCCACGGGCCTGCAGCCAGGAGGTCGGATCCCGCGGTCCCGACGGCGCGGCGCAGGCGAAGCAGACCAGCAGCGCGGCCAGCATCCCCGCGGTCGAAATCCGCCGGCAGCGCAACAGGGATCGGCGCTGCCGACCTGCGTGTGAACCGGTCCCCCGGTCCTGGTGACGTCCGAACCTGTGCCCCGTGACCCGCATCGGCCCCATGGTCGCAGCTTTGCGGTGATGAACAAGGTCCCGTCCCGACTAGACTCGCGGCATGACCGACGTTTCGGTGGTCGTGGTGAACCACAACGGAGGCGCCTGGATCGGGCGCTGCCTCGCGTCGGTGCTGCAGCAGCAGCCACCGGCGCTCGAGGTGGTCGTGGTGGACAATGCCTCCACCGACGGCAGCGCCGCCGACCTGCCCGCCGGCGCGCGGCTGCTCGCCCGTCCGGACAACGACGGCTTCGGCCCCGCTGCCCAGGCCGGCGTCGACGCCACCACCGCGCCCTTCGTCTGCGTGCTCAACACCGACGTCGAGCTGCAACCAGGGTTCCTCGCCGCCGCGGTCGCCGTCCTCGACGCCGGGCCCGACCTCGGCTCGGTCGCGCCCCGGGTCCTGCGTGCCGACGACCCCCGACGGGTGGACGCGACCGGCCTCGGCCTCACCTCGAGCCTCGGCCAACTCAACCTCGATTCAGACGCCCCCGTCGACACCCTCCACGAGGTCTTCGGCGACGAGCCCCAGCCCGTGCTCGGCCCCCTCGGAGGCGTCTCACTGTGGCGCCGCGCGGCCCTCCAACGCGTCGGGGGCTTCCCCACCCGCTGGTTCCTCTACTGGGAGGACTTCGACCTGGCCCTGCGCCTGCTCCGCGCGGACCTCGGCTGCCGGACGGCGCCCGGTGCCGTCGCCCTCCATGCGCGCGGCGGCAGCGTGGGACGCATGTCCGCCCGCAACGTCTTCTACATGATGCGCAACCACGCGCCGAGCCTGCTGGCCGCGCTGCCCGGGCCCGTGCTGCGAAGACTCTGGCCACTGCTCATCGCGGCCCCCGGGCGCGCGCTGTTGCTCTACGCCGCGCGCGGCCGGCCCTTCGCCGCCCTCGCCGGACTGATCGCCTCGGTCCTGCTGATCCCGTCCGCCCTGCGCCAACGGCGCGAGGACGCCGGCCGGCTCGACGTGCCCGACCCCGCCGCCGCCGCCGCCCGCCTGCAGACCCTCATGGCCGCCGCCGACGAACGTCGAAAGGGCATGCAGGCGCGGGCCCGCGTCGATTCGGGAGCTTCGCCGGCGTGAACATCCTCGTCCTCGCCACCTTCACCCACCCCGACCATCACGGCGGTGCGGAGCGGGTGATCCACGACGTGTCCGTGCGGCTCGCGGCCCGCGGACACACCGTGACGCTGCTCACCTCAAATCCCGGCGACGCGCCGGCCCACGAGGAACGGGACGGCGTCAGCTGGCATCGGTACCCCGTCGACCGTCGCTCGTCGATGCGCTTCTACCGCTCGGTCTTCACGGGCGTGCGGGCGGCCCTCCGCGACGGGGTCGGCGCCGACGCCGAGGTCATGTCGCTGCATCAGATCCTCTCCGCTGTCGCCGCCCTCGCTCCGGGCGGGGCCGACCTGCCGCCCGTGCTCAGCTTCTACGCGCCGTATCACGCGGAGTACCTGGCCCGCTTCCGTGAGGGGCACGAGGCCGGACACGTCCCCGCCCTGTCGCGCGCCGTGGCCCGCGTGCTGCGGGGAGCCGACCGTTACGTCCTGAAGCGCGCCGAAGAGGTGCTCGTGCTGTCGCGCTTCTCCGCCGGGCAGGTGGCCGAGCTGGGAGGACCGGTGCCCGTCGTGGCGCCGGCCGGCGTCGACCTGCAACGCTTCCGCCCCGCCGCCGACACTGCCGAGAAGTCGCGCCTGGCCGAACGCCTGGGACTGCCGGCGGGGCCGGGCCCCCTGGTGCTGAGCGTGCGGCGCCTCGTTCCCCGCATGGGCCTCACCGATCTCGTGGAGGCCGTCGCCCGCCTGGCCGACGACGAGCGCCCGGCCCGGCTCGCCATCGCGGGTGACGGACCCGAGCGGGACGCGCTGCAGCGGCTCATCGATGCGCGCGGCCTCGGCGACGCGGCGCGTCTGCTCGGTCGCGTCGCCGAGGACGACCTGCCCGACCTCTACCGCGCCGCGGACGTCTTCGTCCTGCCGACCCGCTCGCTCGAGGGGTTCGGCATGGCCACCGCGGAGGCCCTCGCCAGCGGACTGCCTCTCGTCGCCACCTCCGCGGGAGCCACTGCTGAGATGCTCGTCGACCTCCCGGGAGCGGCCGTGGTCCCGCCGTCCGACCCGGCGGCGCTGGCGCGGGCCCTGGCCCCCCTGGTGGACGACCCCGCCGCGCGAGAACGGGCCGGGAGCAACGCCCGCGCCCATGCCGAACGCCTGCTCGGCTGGGACGGCCACCTCGACGCCCTCGAGCAGGCCTGCGCCCGCGCTCTCGCCGCCGGTTCGTCCGCATGAGTCCCGCCGCCCCCATGAGTCCCGCCGTCCGCATGAGCCCCGGCGCCCGCATGCAGGTCGACGTCCTGGCGCGCACCTCGGCCCTCGGGCCCTCGACCCGCTACCGCTTCGAGCAGTACCGCGAGCGGCTGGCCGCCGAAGGCATCGAGATGCGCCTGCGCCCCCTCTTCGGCGCCCGCTGGTTCGCCATCCTGGCCATGCCCGCTGGACCCTTGCGGCTGTTGGCCAAGCTGGGCTACTGCTCGCTGCGCCTGTTCGCCCGCCTCGGCCAGATCGTGGCGACGCGCTGCGGCCAGGCCGACCTGGTCGTCGTGGAGCAACAGCTCTTCCCGTACCTGCCCGGATGGGTCGAGGCCCTGCTGTGGCCGCGCCGTCAGCCCACGGCGCTCGAGTTCGACGACGCCATCTATCTCACCGCCGGTCACCGCGGCAAGCTCGAACGACTCTGCGCCCGGGCCGACCTGGTCATCGTGGGCAATCGCTTCCTCGAGGCCTTCGCCGAACCCCACGCCCGCCGGGTCGTCGTCATTCCGACGACCGTCGACGTGGCGCGTTACACATCCGACGCGAACGCTGCGGGCGACGCTGCTGAAGACTCCGAGAGGGCGACCGAGACGGGTGCCGCCGACGTGCTGCGCCTCGCCTGGATCGGTCTGCCCTACAACCTGGCCTACTTGCAGGCCCTCGCGGCGCCGCTCAAGTCCCTGGCCGCCGAGGGCGTGCCCTGCGAGTTGGTGGTCATCAGCAGCGCGGCGCCCGACCCCGCCGCTTTCGCCCCGGTGCCCGTGGTCCACCGCCCGTGGTCGGCCGACAGCGAGGCCGCCGAGCTGCGCCGCTGCGACATCGGCATCATGCCGCTGCCCGACAGCGAGTGGGCCCGCGGCAAATGCGGACTCAAGCTGCTGCAGTCCATGGCGGCCGGCCTGGCGGTGGTGGCGAGTCCCGTGGGGGTGAACAACGACATCGTCGAGGACGGACGCAACGGCCTCCTGGCGGGCGACCCCGAGGCCTGGGCGGAGGCCTTCCGGCGCCTCGCTCGGGATCCGGAGCTCCGGGGCCGATTGGCGGCCACCGGCCGGGCCACCGTGGCCGATCGCTACTCCGTCGAAAGGGGAGCGCGGCTGGTTGCCGAAACGTATCGTCAGGCGTGCCGCACGCCCGAGGTCCCCGGCCCGTCTTGAGCGAGCCATCCCCTTTGCGGAGCCGCACGGGTGACGATCCCGGGCGCGCCCCCCGGCCGAGCGCAGACCCCCGATGACCACCCTGACCGCCACCGACACCGTCTGGTACGGCCTGGGCTTCCTCACCGCCTGGGCCTTGGTGGTGTACGTCACGCCGCTGACGATCAACGTCGCGCTCAACTTCAAGATCCAGGACACGCCCGACGGGCGACTCAAGAAGCACACCAAGGCCACGCCCTACCTCGGCGGGCTCGCCGTCGCCGTGGGCTTCATCATCTCCTTCAGCCTGCTGGCCAAGGAGTCGACGGCCGACTACCGCGCCATGGGCATCCTGGCCAGCGGCTCGATGATGCTGCTGCTGGGTCTCTACGACGACCTGACCAACTTGCGCCCGTCGGTGAAATTCCTGGGGCAGCTGCTGGCGGCCATCATCCTCTACAAGGCCGGCGTGCGCGTGGAGATCGCCGCCCTCGACGGCTGGGCCAACCTGGGCGTCACGATCCTGTGGGTGACCGGCATCACCAACGCCTTCAACATCATCGATGTGGCCGACGGGCTCGCCGCCGGCACGGCGCTGGTGGCCGCGGTGTTCCTGTTCCTGATCTCCGTGTTCACCCTGGGCACCGGTGACGGCTCGGCCACCGTGCCGTTCATGGCCATCGTGCTGGCCGGCGCCCTGGCTGGCTTCCTGCGCTTCAACTTCACGCCGGCGCGCATCTTCCTTGGCGACACGGGCAGCCTGTTCATCGGCTTCATGCTGGGCGCCCTGTCGATGCTGGTGAGCTACTCGACCTTCAACCCGCTGGCCATCGCCACCCCGCTGGTGCTGCTCGCCGTCCCCATCTTCGAGACGGCCTTCGTGGCCTACCACCGGGCGCGCAAGGGCATCCCCTTCTTCCGGGGCTCGCCCGACCACTTCGCCCTGCGGCTGCGGAACGCCGGCGTCGGCGTGCGGCGCGTGGCCCTGCGCACTTACGTCGTGGGCGCCGGCCTCGGGCTGTGCTCGCTGTTGATGGTGTTCGGGCCCGAGTCCCTGGTGCCCGTCGTCCTGTCCGTGGTCGGCGTCGCCGGCCTTTATGCGGGCATCCGGCTGTCTCGTCTCCCGCCCCCGGCGCACTGATGGTCATGGCCGACGACCTCGACAGCCTGCTCACGGAATTGGAACTGCGCGAGCCCACCTGGGTGAACCCACGGGCCGCCAAGACGCCCGGCGACGCCGCTCGCGGCGAGCAATTCCTGACCGAACTCGACGATGAGGACCGGCACCTGTGTGCGCTGGTCTACGGTATCGGCCTCGACCTCGGCGGCGCGGCGGCGTCGTTGCGCATCGACCCCGCGGTGGTGAGCTGGCGCCTGCAGCGCCTCATGAACCGCTACGACAACGGACAGAGTCTGACGGTCGAGGCCTCGCTGGCCCTGGCGCTGCGGGGCGCCGACGGTCACGGCGAAGCGGCCCTGACCATCGTGCGCGCCCTGCCCGACGACTTGCGCCAACGCCTCGCGTCGCGACTGCGCTACTCGACGGGCGCCCTGCCCTCGACGCCCGCGCGGTCTGGCCTCGGCATCGGCGTGTTGTTCGTGGTGCTCGCCGTAGCCATGGGCTTCATGGTTTACGGCGCCGTGCTCGACATCAATCCGATGTGGCGCGGCCAGGACCTGCTGCGACGCGGCAAGCTGACCCAGGCGCGCGCCGCCTTCAGCGAGCTGGGCGCCAAGCCCGACGCCCGCCTGTGGATCGCCATCTCCTGGCTCACCGAAGGCGAGTACGACCGGGCCCTCGAGGAGCTGGACAGCCCCGAGGTGGCGGCCTGGCTCGGCGACTTCCAGCCGGTCGACCTGCCCCTCCCCGCCCTCGACGCCGATCCCGCCAGCGGTGCGCTGCTCCCCCGCGGGTTGATCCTCGAACGCCGCCCGACCTTCGTCTACCGGGTCGGGACGCCGGGCACGCTGCAGATCGAGACCTCCCAGTGGGACCGGGCGGCCCAGGTGGACCTCCCGCCGGGCACGCCCGGCGCGGTGGCCGAGGTCGTCTTCGCCGGCCGCCTGCCGGACCTGCGCCCGGGTGTGGTGCAGTGGCAGGTCCCCGGCACCGAAGGCGAACCGCCCCAGCACGCCGCCTTCGAGGTGGTCAACAAGATGTCCCGGTCGGCCATCAACCGCGAGGTGAACAAGCGGCTCGAAGGCGTGCCCAAGCACGCGCAGCCCTTCCTGCGCGGCCACTACATGCTGCGCCGCGGCCTGTACGAGACCGCAGGACACCAATTCGCGGCCCTCACCCGGCGCTTTCCCGCCCAGGCCTACCCCTTGCAGATGATCGACGAGATCGCCGGCGCCATGGGCATCGACCCCACCGTGTTCCTGCGCTAGCCTCCGCCGTCGAACGCTGACCCCACCCGACGGGACGCAACGGAACCCATGGTGCTGATCCTCGGAGCCGGCCTCGCAGGTCTGTCGGCCGCCCACCACCTGCAAGGGCGCGACCGCCTCGTGCTCGAACGGCACGACGAGGTGGGCGGGCTGTGCCGCTCGATCCGCGAGGACGGGTTCACCTTCGACCTCACCGGGCACCTGCTGCACCTGCGTGATCCCGAGATCCGCGCCTGGGTCGGCGCCCTCATGCCCGACGCCTTCGCGGACCTCTCGCGCAGCGCCTGGATCCACAGCCACGGCGTGCTGACGCCCTACCCCTTCCAGGCCAACACCGCGGGCTTGCCCCTGTCGGTGCGCATGGAATGCCTGCTGGGCTTCATCGAGACGCTGAAGCACGGCGACGCGGGTGCGGGGGCGGAAGCGGATGCCAGCAAAGCGGCCGGGACGAACGGCAGCGGCGCGAGCGTCTCCGCCGTGCCCGACCCGGTGCCGCTCTCCGGCGGTCCCGAATTCCTGGGCACGGCGCCGGAGCCCGCCCCGGACGAGCCCTCCTTCCTGACCTGGATCCACCGCACCTTCGGCGCCGGCTTCGCGAAGCACTTCTTCGAGCCCTACAACCGCAAGCTGTGGCGCCGCGACCTGTCCGAGGTGACCGGCGACTGGGTCAGCTGGTCGATCCCGCGCCCGGACCTCGGCGACGTCCTGCGTGGCGCGGTCACCGGCAGCGAGAAGGCCTTCGGCTACAACCCCGAGTTCCTGTACCCGGCGGCGGGCGGCATCGATCACCTGCCGCAGGCGGTGGCCGCCTCGCTGGAGGACGGCGTGGTGCGCACGGGTTGCGACGTGGTCGCGCTGGAGGCGGGCGCGCGTCGCGTGACCCTGGGCGACGGCGAGACCCACGACGCCGAGACCATCCTCACCAGTCTGCCGCTGCCCGCCCTCGCACGACTCACCACCGATCTGCCCGAGGCCCTGCGCGCGGCCGCCGCCGAACTCTCCCACGTGTCCGTGCGCGCCGTGAACCTCGGCGTGAAGGGTCCCCCGCCGCATCCCGACGCCCAGTGGATCTACTTCCCGGAGGAGGCCCTGCCCTTCCACCGCATCGGGCTGCCGACGGCGTTGACCCCGGCCATGGCGCCGGCGGGCCACCACTCCCTCGTGGCGGAGATCGCCTTCCGTCCCGACGAGGACCGGGGCGCCGAGGCCAGCCTCGACGCGACCCTCGCTGGCTTGGTCTCCACCGGGCTGCTGGCGTCGCCCCACGACGTGGTGCACGCTCGGGTCGTGGACATCCCCGAGGCCTACGTGGTCTTCGACGCGGCGCGCCGCCGGGTGCTGCCGCAGCTCTTCCGCTGGTTCCTCGATCACGAAGTGCTGCCGCTCGGCCGCTACGGCGCCTGGGACTACCTCTCCATGGAGGACTGCCTGCGTCACGGCAAGCAGGCCGCGGAGTGGATCGCCGGACGGGCTCGTTGACGGTCCCGGTCGTCCACGTCATCACCAAGTTGGAGCTGGGAGGCGCCCAGCAGAACACGCTGCACACCGTGGCCCGACTCGACCGGTCGCGCTTTGCGCCCCAGCTCGTGTGCGGCCCCGGGGGCCTGCTCGACGATGTTGCCCGGGAGCTGGACGACGTGCCGGTGCACTTCGTGCCCGACCTCGTGCGCCCCATCCGACCGCTCAAGGACCGGTCGGCCACGCGGGCCGTGCGCGACCTGCTCGCGCCCATGGCGGCGGCGGGCCCGGTGATCGTGCACACGCACTCGAGCAAGGCCGGCGTCATCGGGCGGCGCGCCGCACGGGCGGCGGGGGCGCGGCCGGTGATCCACACGGTGCACGGCTTCGGGCACGACGCCATCCGCAACCCGCTGCTACGGCGCGTGGCGATGGGCGTCGAGCGCTCGTTGGCCCGCCACACCGACGCGTTCATCTCGGTCGCCCGCTGCCACGTCGACGAGGGCCGCGCGGCGGGACTGTTCGGCGACAAGCCGGTGGAGGTGATCCGCAGCGGCATCGACCTCGAGCACTTTGCCGATGCGGATCGCCGGCGTGCGGACACCCGCGCCGCCCTCGGCTTGCCGGCCGATTCGCCCGTGGTCGGCATGATCGTGTGCCTCAAGCCCCAGAAGGCACCGCTGGACCTGGCCGAGATCGCGGCCGACGTGCTGCGCACCCGGCAGGACGCCTGGTTCTTCCTGGCCGGCGACGGCGAACTGCGCGAGGCCCTGCAGACGCGGCTCGCCCAGCTCGGACTGGTGCGGCGCGTGAAGCTCCTCGGCTGGCGTCACGACATCCCCGACCTGCTCGGCGCCCTCGACGTGCTGCTGTTGACGTCGCGCTGGGAGGGCCTGCCGCGCGTCTGCCCCCAGGCCATGGCCGCCGGCCGGCCCATCGTCGCCACGGCCGTCGACGGCATCCCCGAGGCGGTGGTGGACGGCCGCAACGGGCTGCTCTACCCCCCGGGCGACGCACGCGCCGGGGCCGCCGCGGTGCTCAGCCTGCTCGACGACCCCGAGCGGGCACGGGCCATGGGCGCCGCCGGACGGGAGGCAGCCGCCGAATTCGGCCAGGACGAGATGGTCGCCCGCCAGGAGCAGCTCTACGAGCAGTTGCTAGGCGGTCCGCAGAACGCCCTCTAGACTGGGCCCTCCCGAGACCCCGGCCGCCGCTCCCCGAACAGCACCCCTCCCGCCACGGCCGGCGGACAACCCCCGCACGATCCGGAGTCCGACCATGGGCCCCCGCCTCCCTCACGCCCGGCCTCTGCCCGCCGTGCTGCTCGTCGCCCTCGCCCTGTCGGTCGCCTGCGTCGCCGGGCCGCAACCCGCCGGCGAGCACACCGACGACCCCACCGATGACCGCGCCGAGCGCCCGAGTTACTCCTCTCACGGGCAACCCCTCGACCTCGGCAACGACGCCTCGATCCTGCGCCCGGCGCCCACCGAGCATCGCCTCGACGACGACGCCGAGCGACGCCACAAGAACGCGCGCAAGGAGTGGATGCGCTCGCGCCACCGCGCCCCGGACGGCGTCGACACCAAACCCATCGAGATCGCCAACGGTGACGCGCAGCGCCGCAAGCGGAACACGCTGGCCGGCATGCAGGCCGCCGGGGTGGACCGCTGGATCGAGCGCGGCAGCCGCAACCAGGCCGGCCGCATCCACGTGGCCGCCCACTCGCCGGACGGCACGGCTCTGTACGCCGGCTCGTCGAAGGGCGGCGTGTGGCGCGGCGGACTCGACGGCACCAACTGGGAGCCGCTGGGCGACAACATCTACGGCGGCGCGCACTGGCTGGCCGTGGTGTCGGGCGTCGGGCCCGTCCCGGACATCATGCTGCGGGCCACCGACGGCGGCCAGATCCACCGCAGCGTCGACGACGGCGCCACCTGGGTGCAGCCGGCAGGCATCCCGGCGTCGATGAACAGCGTGCGGCGCGTGCTGGTCACCTCCGACGGCAGCGAGACCATCTTCATGGTGGTGCGCTTCTGGGACGGCGGCCAGCTCAAGAACAACCTGTTGCGCTCCACCGACAAGGGCGCCTCCTTCCAGTTCAGCAACGGCATGAACACCTGGGAGGGCGACGTCTGGGCGCCCCGCGACGGGGGCGGCGCGATCTACTGCCTGAAGCTCGACAAGGTCCAGGTGAGCGTGGACAACGGCAGCAGCTGGAGCGACGTCGGCTCCCTGCCCGTCTCCGCCAACGGGGGCGAACTGGCCGGCAGCGAGGCGGGCGCGCCGCGCCTGTGGGCCGTGCTCGACACCGGCGCGGGCCGCGAGCTCTACCGCTCGGACGACGCCGGCGTCTCGTGGATCCACAAGCAGTCGGTGAGCGACTACTGGGGCACGCTGCGCGCCTCCATCATCGACCCCGACCTGTTCGCCTGGGGCGGCGTCGAGGTCTGGCGCACGACCGACGGCGGCAACAACTTCGCCATCGTCAACAACTGGGGCGCCTACTACGGCGACCCCGCCAACAAGCTGCACGCCGACATCCCCGGCATGGACGTGGTGCCCGACGGCGTCGGCGGCGAGATCTGGTACGTGTGCACCGACGGCGGCCTGTTCAACTCCACCGACGGCCTCGCCAGCGTCTCGAACCTCTCGCTCAACGGCCTCGGCGTGAGCCAGTACTACTCGACGCACACGTCGGTGGTGAACCCGCTGCACGTGGGCGCCGGCGCCCAGGACCAGGGCTACCAGTGGGCCGACCAGCCGGCCCCGGGCGGCGGCACGGCGCTCGACTTCGATCAGCTCATCAGCGGCGACTACGGGCACCTGACGTCCACGGACGGGTCGCACGACTACCTCTACATGACCTACCCCGGGTTCATCCTGATCCACAAGGGCGAGGACAACCCGTCGCTCTACAGCGAGGACTTCCCGGCCACCAATCATGACTGGTTGCCCTCGGTGGTGGCCGACCCCTGGGCCAAGATCCGCTTCTTCTTCTGCGGGCAGCAGATCTACCGCTACGAGCGCGACTCCGGCTCCAACACCTGGTCGCACATCCTGTGGAGCACCCAGGACTTCGCCACGGTGGGCGGTGAGTACGTCACCCAGCTGGTCTTCTCGCCGGTGAACACCAACAAGTGCTGGGCGGCCACCAACTACGGACGCATGTGGAATTCGGATGACCACGCCGTGACGTGGACCCTCTCGCCGGACAGCGGCCCGTCGTCCCACTACTTCTACGGCACCGCGTTGGTGGCGTCGGCGTACGACAGCAACACCGTCTACGCGGGCGGCAGCGGCTACGGCAGCCCGGCCGTGTACCGCACCACCGACGGCGGCCTGACCTGGCAGCCCTGGGGTGACGGCTTGCCGGACACCCTGGTCTACGCCCTCGCCGAGGCCCCCGACGGCAGCGCCCTGTACTGCGGCACCGAGACCGGCGCCTACGAGCGCCCCGTGGGCGGCGCGACCTGGGTCGACATCACCGACGACGACGCGCCGGTCACGACCTACTGGAGCGCCGAGGCGGTGGCGTCGGAGAACGTGATCCGCTTCGGCACCTACGGCCGCGGCATCTGGGACTACCAGCTCACCGACGACTGCAACTACACGGCCTACGGCGTGGGGCTCGGCGGCGCCAACAGCGTGATCCTCGACACCGCCTCGAGCACCCACAAGGGCACCGACCACGTGCTCGAGATCACCAATGGGCCGGCCTCCGCCGGCGGGCTGCTGTTCTACTCCCAGGACCCGGCCAACCTGCCGATCTACGGCGGCTTCCTGCTCACCGACCCGGCCACCTGGATCCTGTTCGGCATCGTGGTGGACGGCGCGGGCGAGCTGACCCTGCCCCTGTCGATCCCCGACAACCCCCTGGCGGTCGGCGTCCCGATCAACTTCCAGGTGGCTCTGCAGGACGGCCCGGGATTCGACGACTACGTCTTCAGCAACGGCCTCTCGGGCGTGATCTGCGAGTAGGCCGGGCGGGCCCCCGGGCCACCGGTACGCCGAAGCCCCAGGCGGCAGGCATGCCCTGCCCTAGAAAACCGTGGAGAAAGCCCCACGGCTTCTTGCTTTTTGAGAGTGAGTCGCAGTAAAACATCGCTCCTGTTGAGCTTCAGTCTCAACAAGGAATGGGCCCTCGACTCCTGCGATGAACCGACTCTCCGCCGTGAACGCCCCTGACCACGCCATCCCCCTGCTGCGACGTCCGCTGCCGTCGCTGTTCGCCTCGACCCTCTTCGTCGCCGCCGTGCTGCTGCTGCTCTCCGCGCCGCTCGCGGCCCAGATCACGCTGACTGCCGACCAGTGGGACCAGCTCATGGAGGAGATCACGGCCGTGCGCTCGGAGAATGCCCAACTGCGCTCCGACTACCAGACCCTCGACGGCCGCTTCCAGTCGCTGCTCATCGTCACCCAGGACATGCAGTCACAGATGGCGAACGGCGCCGTCACAGGCCCCGCGAACGACGAGTTCTACATCCCCCGCGCGCCCTCCGAGTTCGGGCCCCACGAGGGCAGCATCCGTTATTCGAACGACAGCAACCGCCCCTTCCTCGACCTCGGGGGCAACGTCTACCTCAACGGTTACATCGACCTCGAGTTCAACGACCCGCGTGATGACGGCGGCAACAAGTTCTTCGACCAGCACCGCCTCGTGCCGCTCATCTACGCCGACGTGTCCGATCGCATCAAGGTCGCGGCGGAGGTCGAGATCGAGCACGGCAGCGAGCTCGAGGTCGAGTTCGCCCAGATCGACTACCTGGTCAACGACGCGGTGAACTTTCGCGGCGGCATCCAGCTGCTGCCCCTGGGCAAGCTCAACGAGGTGCACGACTCGCCCCTGCAGGACCTCACCGCCCGCCCGCTGGTGAACCGCTACATCATCCCCACCACCCTGCGCGACGCCGGCGTGGGCGTGTTCGGCCAGATCTCCGAGACCGTCAGCTACAACGCGACGATCACCAACGGCTTCAAGGGCCTCAACAACGACGGCAAGAACGTGATCACCAACAAGGCGGGCCTGCGGGACGCCGCGCCGCACAAGTCCAACTCGACCCTCGACGTCGACCCGTTCGACCAGATCAACGACGAGCTCGCCTTCACGGGGCGCATCGCCTACACCCCCGTGCTCGGCATCGAGGCCGGGGCCTCGGCCCTCATCGACCAGTACGACGAGGGGGGCGACAACGCCCTGCAGATCTACGCCCTCGACCTGACCGTCGACGGCAAGGCCTGCAACCTGCTGCCCGACAACACGGAGCTGTTGATCGAATCGGCCTGGGCCAACATCCAGCGCGACGACTTCGCCAAGATGAGCGGCGTGGCCAACGACATGTACGGCTACTACGCCCAGCTCAACACGCACTTCGAGCCGCCCTTCCTCGACGCGCTCAAGGACGCCGGCGACCTCGACGAGGACGCGCATTTCACCTTCGTCACCCGCCACGGCATGGTCGACCTCGACGGCTACGAGATGACGCGCACCACGGTGGGCCTCAACTTCCGCCCCAACGCGAGCGACACGGTCTTCAAGCTCGACTACCAGTTCAACAGCGACTCCGGCGAGCACAAGGGCAGCAACGACGACGACGCCCTGCTGTTCTCCTGGGCCACCTACTTCTAGGTGTCCGCCCCGACGAGCATCCCGACGATGGACACCGCACCCCCCACGCGCCGGTTGCTCAGGCATCGGTCGGGCACGCGCCGGATGCACACGCACCGGGTCCACACGCAAGGGCTGCTGCTCATCCTCGTTGCGGCGAGCCTGCTCGCGTTCGTCGCGCCGGGCGCCGCGGCCACCACAACGGCGGCCGAGGACTACAAGAAGGTCTACCTCTCCAAGAGCGACGCGCTGGCCTTCGTGTTCCCCGAGGCCGAGCGGATCGTCGAGGTGCGCCATCTGCTCAGCGCGTCCGAGGTGCGCCGCGTGGAGGACCGGCTGCGAAAACGCCTCGATGCCGGCGGCTACTACCTGTATGCGGCCTTCGCCGGCGGCCGGGCCTACGCGTACGCCGTGGTCGTGGCCGAGGTCGGCAAGGTCAAGCCGATCACCCACATCGTGGAGGTCGGGCCCGACGGCGTGGTGGGCGACGTGGCCGTGATGATCTACCGCGAGAGCCAGGGCGCCGACGTGGCCGACCCGCGCTTCATGCGACAGTTCGCGGGCAAGACCCTCGACGACAAGATCCGCGTCAATCGCGACGTGATCAACGTCGCCGGGTCGACGCTGTCGGCCCACGCCGTCTGCCGCGGCGTGAAGAAGGCCCTGGCCGTCGTCCAGGTCGTGCTCATCGATCGCGACGACGCCGCGCGGGCGGCGCTGCTCGCCACCGGCATCGACGTCACGCCGGGCTCCGTCGCCGCGGCCGCGCCGGCCCCTGTACCAACCCCGTCCTCGACGTCTTCGGGTTCCCCGACGCCCACCGCGACATCGACCACCACGCCGACGCTCACGTCCCGGGGCCAGCGACTGGTCGTCGACGAGCGCGCCGTCATGGGCACCGTCTGCCGCATCGAGGCCTGGGCCCCCTTCGACGACGCGGCCATCGGACAGCACCTCGCCGCCGCCCTCGACGAGGTCGCGCGGTGGGACGACGTGCTCAGCAACTGGCGTGCCGACACCCCGCTGTCGCGCCTCAACGCGGCGCCGGTGGGCACCGCCGTGGCGGTCGATCCCGACCTCATGGCGTGGCTCCTCGACGCGCAACGCTGGTCGCGACTCACGCACGGCGCGTTCGACCCGGCCATGGGCCGGGTGGTGGACGCGTGGCAGCTCAACACCCGCGAGCCAGGCCGCCCCACCGACCGGACCCTCGACGCCGCCCGGGGCGCCTCCGGCTGGGCCCAGCTGCGCCTCGACCCCCTGGGCGGGACGGTGACGCGCCTGGCCGACGTGGCCCTCGACCCGGGCGCCTCCGGCAAGGGCTTCGCCCTCGACCGGGCGGCCCGGGTGCTGAACGAGCGCGGCGTGACTTCGGCGTTGCTCTCGTTCCGCAGCACCCTGCTGGCCCTCGCACCGCCCCCCGATGCCGCCGCCTGGACCGTGCCCGTGGTGCACGACGGCGACCAGACCACGGTCACCACCGTGTCGCTGGCCCACGAGGCCCTGTCGGTGAGCGGCGGCACCTTCCACGCCTTCCTCGACGCCGACGTGCAGCGGGGCCATGTGATCGACCCGGCCAGCGGCGTGCCCGTGGAGGCCGGACGCCTGGCCTGGGTGCGGCATCCCTCGGCGGCCGCCGCCGACGCCCTCTCCACGGCCCTGCTCGTGCGCGGCAGCGGGCTCGGTGGCGTCGCCGGCGCTGAAGGCGGTTTCCTGGACGGCGCGGGGTCGCGACCGCGAGACTGGCCCCTCGCTCCCTAGGGGCCGGGCCCACGAAGGGACCGGCGGCCACCGCCCATGCACTTCCTGACGCGACAGAACCTGCACATCGCGCGGTTCCATCCGCTGATGAAGGTGCTGATGTCGCTCTACATCGCGAGCGTGCTGGCCGGGCTCGTGGTCGCCGCGATGAAGTACACCGACCGGGGGGTCTGGTCGACCCAGGGCGTCGCCGTCTACCTGGCCGGCAGCGAGGACGTCCGCGACGACCCGTTCGGCGATCCGTTCGGCGGCACCGACGACGGTCTCGCCGCCCAGGAAGGCAAGACGCGGCGCGAGTTGGTGGACATCGTGCACCCGCACCTGTTCACCATCCCCATCGTGCTCTTCATCCTCGGCCACCTGCTGCACCTGACCGGTCTGCGCGACGCCTGGAAGCTCGCCATCAACGTGACCGCCTTCGTCTCCTTCCTGGCCACGTTCCTGCTGCCCTTCGCCGTCGCCGGGCGTCCCGCCTGGGCCTGGCTGCAGATGGCCGCCGGCAGCCTGATGATGGTCAGCACCCTGCTGCTGTGCCTCGTGCCCCTGGCCTCCATGTGGTTCGGCAAGCCGGGCCGGGGCTTCGACGCGCTCCCGCGCCGCTGGGGCGACGCGCCGCGGGACTCCTGACCCGGTTCGAATCCCGGCGGCGTGAGCCGCGCGGTGGCCGGCGTGAGCGGCGCGGTGGTCGGCGTCAGCCCGCCCTCACCAACCCGTTCACCAACCCCATCACCAACCCAGCGGCTGACTCGCCCCCAGGCCCGGACCGTAGACCACGGCGTTGCCGAACAGCCGCGCCGTCCCCCGGCTGTAGCCGCGGAACACCGGCCGCGACACGAACAGGATCACCTGCCCGCGGCCTTTGGCCTCGCGCGTGAGCCAGGCCGAGTCGGCGATGCGCTCGGCCGCCTCGGGCCACAACAGTCCCGAGAGCCGCAGGCCCTCACGTCCAGAGAGCCGCACGGGCGTGGTCACGGGTGCCCGCGACAGCAAGGCGTGGGACCCGTCGAAGAACACGGGCAGCTCGTCGCCCGCACCGACCGTGAGCCACGATTCGCCGTCGAGCAGGCCCCTCACGTAGATGCCCCGGGGCGAGAAGCGCCGCTTCCAGGCGTCCTCTCGCTCGGCATCCTTGCCCTTGGCGGCGGTGCGGTCCTTTGACGGCTTCTGTGCCGCAACGTCCACGGCGGCCTTCGGCGTGGTCGAGTCGGCTTCCGAGTCGGCGTCCGCCTCGTCATCCGCGGACGACTCGTCCCCCGCGTCCGCCGGTCCGTCCTGCCACAGGGCGTCGTAGTCGAGCGTCACCTCGCGGGCGGCGAGCTCCCGCGCCACGTCCTTGGCGTAACTCTCCCGATCCGGAAGCGCCGACCGCAACGACTGCACCGCAGAGAGCCCGAACTCCTTCCCCAGGATCCCCGTCGCGGCGCTGCCCATGGCGATGAGGGTGCCGCCTTCCTCCACCCACCGACGCAGGCGCGCCGCATGGGTCTTGAGGGCTCCGCCCGCGGCCCCCGGAGGGAGGATCACGACGTTGTAGCGGCGCAGGTCATAGGCGCCGAGCGACTGGGCGTCGAGCATGGCCACCGGGAGGCCGAGCTGGTGATCGAGCTCGAACCACGCATGGCCGTAGTCGTCGGGCGCCACCGGACTGTTGCCGACGAGGGCGACCCGGGGCCGCGCCAGCAAGGTGAAGTGCTGGCCGCCCAGGTCGGGCCCGAGGTCGGGCGAGCGACCGGTCGCCGTGGCCCACACGGTGGCCCCGGAGAGGCGCGCGGCCTGCGCCACCCGCGCGCCCACGTCCTCGGCGTTCTCGTGGGCGCGGACGAGCAGGCTGCCGCGGGCGAACGCCCGACCCGCCGCGCTGAACGCCTCGTCACCGCTGTGCACGGCGAGGCCCAGCTCCATGGCCTGGACGGCGAAGCGCAGGGCGGCGTCGTCGGCGCCGTCGACCGCCCAGCTCACGGCGGGCGCACCGAGGGGAGCGCTCACCACGGTGCCGCGGGCGCCGGCGGTCTGGTCGGCCTGGGTGACGGCGCCGGCGCCCGCCACGTCCACCTCGTCGACCCACAAGGCCTCGAGTCCGAAGGCGTGGGCCAGCGACCACGCCGTCACGTCGTAGATCTTCGTCTCGCCCTTGCGCTCGAGCTGCTCGCGTTCCGCGAGCAGCGACCCGGCGTCCATACGCGGATCGAAGCCGAGCCAGGAGGCCACCTTGGCCATCGCCGGCTGTCGCAGCGGGACGACGAGCGACCCCACGGGCAGCTCAACCGTGTCGTGGGTCCGGCCGAGGGTGTCAGTGCCGGCCGTCGCGGTCTGAGCCTCGGTGAGCTCGAAGGCCTCGATGCCCTGCCCGAGCAGGATCGCCCGCAGCGCCTCGACGCGACTGACGGGGGCCCCCGCGGGGATGACGAAGCTGCGCGCCGGCCGGTCGTCGTCGCGATAGGCCGCATGATGGGCACGCAGGTCGGCGAGCATCGCGCTCCCATGGGCCGCGAGGGTGCGCACGCACGCGTCACTCGCCACCACATGGTGGTGCACCGCCTCGCGGTAGGTGAGCACGTCGCCCGACGCGCGCCGCAGGGGCGAGCCGTTGGTGGAGGCCTGCTCGTAGAGGATGCCCACCGCCCCGTTCAACGAGGCCCACGCATCGGAATAGAAGGGGCCCCAACCGTCGGCCCATTCCCGCGTGTAGTAGCCCCAGCCCTGCGTGTCGAAGGCCGACGACAGGGAGGCCGCGAAGACCTGGTGCCACGCATTGAGCGTCGCCAGGCCGTGGGGGTTGAGCGGCGCGGCCTGAGGGTAGAACAGGTAGGTGTCGAGCGACCCCATCTCGTGGGCGTCGACGAACAGCGCCGGCCGGAAGGAGCGCGCCGCCCGCCAGCGCCCGCGTGTCTCGGGGTGCACGCCCGCCATCCAATCCCGGTTCATGTCGAACAGGTTGTGGTTGCCACGGCCCCAGGGCCAGCGACCGCGGTGGGCAGAGTCGAGATCGAGGCTCGGCACATAGCCGGCCCCCTGCTCCACCTGGGAGATGATGCGCTCGCGGCCGTCCGGGTTCATGACCGGGTCGATGACGATGACCACGTCGCGCAGCAGTTGCTCGACGTCGGCGTCCGTCGACGCGATCAGGTGATAACCGAAGGCCACGGCCGCGTCCGAACCCGAGAGTTCGTCGCCGTGGATCGAGTACCCCATCCAGGCCACCGGCGGCGTCTGGTCGACCAACTCATCGGCTTCGGCATCCGACGCCAGGCGGGGATCGGTGAGGCGGACCAGGTCGTCGCGGATGCCGTCGAGGCGGTCGATGTTGTCGGGATGGGAGATCGCCACCCAGACCAACTCGCGCCCCTCGTAACTCACGGCGTAGCGCTCCAGGCGAACCCGCGGCGATAGCGCCGCCCAACGTCGGAAGCACTCCATCACCTCGCCGTGGTGACTCAGGCGCGTCGCGTGCCGTTGACCCAGGATCTCGTCCGGCGTGGGAATCGTCGCGTCGTAGTTCGCCCCGGGGAAGAAGGGCTCGGCGTAGCTCAAATCGCCCGCGTCCTCGGGATCACCGAAGCGGATGGGATCGAATGACGCGTCGCTCGGGTCGGGCGCCCGCCCGCCCCTCGGGCCCCCGTGGCTCAGGCCGGTCTGGGCCGCGAGGTCCGCGGTGAGGACACCCGCCAGGACGACGAGCAGGATCAGGACGGATTTCATGGCAGCACCTCGACGAGAGCCCGGGCGAGACCAAGGCGGGGACCGGACAGTCTAGCGAGGCGGCCCTCGGCCCGCCTCCGCATCATCTCTCCGCCGCGAACCAGTCCGTCAGACGTCGGTCGACCACGTAGCGTCCCTCGGCCAGGCCCGCGGCGCGGTCGTCCGCGCTCACCAGTTGCTCGTCGTAGTAGTCGCGCAGCGTGCCCTGGACGTGACGCTCGTAGAGCAGCCTCCAACCCCGTCCGGTATTCGGCGCGAGCTCGGTGTTGCGCGCGTAGGCCGCGCCGCCCTTGACGATCTTGTTGCGGAAGTGATCCCATCCGCGCATCTGGTAATGCAGGATCGTGATCGGTTGCGTGGTCGACCAGGTTTCCCAGTCGACGCCGCGCACCGAGTGGTTGCCCTGCTCCACGATGACGTCGGGGTGGGCGCGGTGGCACACCTTGGGCGCCAGCGGTCGACCGAGGTAGCTGCGTTCAGCCACCTCCCGCAGGGTCAGCGTGCGCGGGCCGGGAGACCGCGCCTCCGCGACCACCGAGCGCTCCACGACGAAGTTGTTGCGCGGGACGTGCAGCAAGCCGCAGCCCTCGGGCACGCCGGCCAGGGCCGTCTTGAGGTCGCCGCTCTCGGGCCACCAGAATTCGTCGGCGTCGGCGTGGATGACCCAATCGGCGTCGTGCTCATCGGCCGCGAGGCGCGCCATGCGCGTGACCCAACGCCACTGGCTGTAGTCGTCCGACGGCTCGTCGATGACCTGCAGCTGCCCCCGCTGCTCCCACGGGCGCAGGATGTCGCGGGTGCCGTCCACGGACAGGTTGTCGGTGACGATGAAGGCGTCGACGCCCATGGCCCGGTGGAAGGCCAGGTTGTCCTCGAGGATGTCCTGCTCGTCCCGGACGAGCAGCGTCATGACGAGCTTCATCGCGCCCCCTCGCCCATGCGGCTCAACCGAGCCCGATGCGATCGAGCCCGTCCTCGTCGAAGCCGAGGCAGTGGCCCAGCTCGTGCAGCAATGTGATGCGGATCTGCCGCGAGAGCTCGGCCCGGTCGGTGCAGGTGTCCTCCAGGGCGTCCTGGAAGAGGTAGATCACGGCCGTCTCGGGCGGGGCCTCCGCCAGCTCCCACTCCTCGATCGGTGGGCCCATGAACAGGCCCAGCAGCTCCTCGGGCGCCTCCATGGTGTCCCACACTGCCGGGGGCGGCGTGCGCTCGACGATGACCGGCACGCGCTCGAGCACGTCCGCGAACTCGTCGGGCAACTCGTCGATGACCTGGTTCAGGATGCGGTCGAACGCACGGATGCTCATGCGGGCCATGCGGCCATCCTAGCAGCGCCCGAGCCCTCCCGACGGCTCAGTCGTCGTCGTGATCGTCGTCGTGATCGTCGTGATCGTCGTCGTGATCGTGATCGTCGTGGTGATCGTCGCAGTGGTCATCATGATCGTCGTCGTGATCGTGGTGACCGTGGGTCGCGTGCTCCACCCACTCGTTCTCGATCGGGTCGCCGCCCAGGGTCCAGCCGTAGCGCGGCGGACGGGCGTCGTAGAAGAGCACGCCGAAGCCCGCATCGAAGGGGCCCACGCCGAGGGAGAAGCCCACCAGGCCCAGCTCGAGCCGCACCAGCTTCCACACATTGAAGCCGATCAGGCTGTCGTCGAGGATCGAGAGCCGCAGCAGCGAGTCGTCGGCCGTCCAGCCGGCGTCGACGAAGCCGCTGATCAGGCCGTCGGAGTGGAGCGCGCCCCGACCTTCGCCGTAGCGGACGTCGATGACGGTGCACGAGGACATCAAGGCGCCGGCCAACAAGGCGGCGAGGACGTAACGGCTCTTCATGGCGGGGCTCCTCCGAGCGCCCGGGTCCGTGCGGATCCGGGGCGGGACGAAGGCGACGCTACCAGAGGCGCGGGCCCCGCGGGAAGCCGACGCCGCCAGCGGACATCAACCCGTCACGGAGCCCCCCCCACAGCAGGGCGGGGCGGACGGGCCGATTCAGTCGATGACGGTGGTGACGAGGTCGGCGCAGGTCAGGCCGTTGCAGCCCGAGGTCGTGCAGGTGTGGTCGTCGTCATAGACCACGCCATCATCGTCGTACACGGTGCCCACGTCGTCATCGATGCCGCGGGTCGACGCGAAGTCGTCGTTGAGGAAGTCGAACGTGGTCCAGCCCAGCAGGAAGTCCGCGAACTGCACCGGGTGGAAGTCGAAGTCGACGCCGATCACGCCCGCCGTCACCTGCGCACCCACGGCCCAGTAGTCGCGGTACTCCTGGTACAGCGGGTCGGACGGTCCGATCAGACCCAGGGTCCCGTCGGCCACGCTGTCGATGCCCGACGTCCCGATCTGGCTGACGTGCGCCGCCTCCATCCCGAGGATGGGGATGAAGATGTTGGCGTCGCCCTGGTTGCGGAAGCCGAGCGAGCGCCGCTCGTGCCAACCGAAGCCGAGCACTTCGCGCACGCCGGCGCCTGACTGCATCGCCCGGGTCACGTGCACGTTGGCGAGGGCCCCGATGCCGACGTGGACGTCGAAGCTGAAGACGTCACCGAGGTCGAGGATTCTGTCGGGGAGATAGAGCAACGCCTGCACGAACACCGAGCGCTCCACCGGCTCGCGGTTCGCGACGTTGCTGCCCAGCATCGGGTGGTAGCGGGCCGAGGCCGACGGCAACGCGGAGTTCGGCGTCGACGCACAACCGACGGCCAGACTCGAAGCGAGGGTCGCAACCAGGATCAGCGAGGTGAAGGGCGAGGTACGCATGGGGCGGTCTCCGAGCAAATCGGCTCGGAAGATTCATCGACCACCCCTTCCGGCGACTGGAGCAGGCTCCGGCCGGGGTTTCAGCTGACCGCCGGATCAGAGGCGTACGTACTCGAAGTCGAGGGGGTTGCCGTTGATGCCCTTGGGCGGAGGGGCGATCCACGACGCGAACTTGCCGGGCTCGGTGACCTTCACCATCAGGCTGTCGATGTAGACCCGGTCGTCCTCGGTGGGCAGCCAGGCGCTCTCGCCGGCCTTCCACGCCGCCTCGTCGATGGGCTTGCCGTCGAGGTCGAAGCGGTAGCCGGCGTACATGCCGATGTTCCGGTTGAAGCGGCGGTTGGGCAGGCGCAGTTCGAAGTCGACACCCTGCTCCTTGATGATCCGGTTCCAGTAGTTGATGCCCTTCTGGTTGTCCTCGATGTACTCCTCGCGCAGCACCTCGTTCATGGCGTTGCGCAGCGGGACCTCCTCGTGGCTCAGCGTCTTGCCGTCCCAGGTCTCGATGTCCTTCGACTGCTCGAGCGCGGTGTGGTCGTCGTACTTCTTCTCCTCCCACGCGCGACCCTTGAGCGAGGCGCCGAAGTAGTTGGCCGAGTTGCTCGAGACCTCGGCGCCGTAGAGGTCGTTGCTGCTGCTGACCCAGAAGTTGACGTAGCGCTGCAGCGTGGGCAGGTCGATGGCCCCCTGCTCGCGCACCGCCTTGGGATCGCGGCCGACCTCCTTCATGACCTCGCAGGCGCGCTGCACGACGCGGCCGACGCCGGTCTGGCCCACGAACATGTGGTGCGCCTCTTCGGTGAGCATGAAGCGGCAGGTGCGCGCGAGCGGATCGAAGCCCGACTCCGCGAGGCTGAGCAGTTGGAACTTGCCGTCACGGTCGGTGAACATGGTGAAGCAGAAGAAGTCGAGCCAGCTGCGGCAGGGCTCGTTGAAGGTGCCCAGGATGCGCGGGTGGTCGGGATTCCCGCTGCGCCGCTCGAGCAGCTCCTCGGCCTCCTCGCGGCCGTCCTTCCCGAAGTAGGTGTGCAGCAGGTAGACCATCGCCCACAGGTGGCGGCCCTCCTCCACGTTCACCTGGAACAGGTTGCGCATGTCGTAGAGGCTCGGCGCGGTGTGCGCGAGCAGGCGCTGCTGCTCCACGGACGCCGGCTCGGTGTCGGCCTGGGTCACGATGACGCGCCGCAACCAATTGCGGTATTCGCCGGGCACCTGCTGCCAGGCGTCCTCGCCCATGTGGTCGCCGAAGGGGATCTTGCGGTCCTTGTTGCCCTCCGCGAGGAAGATGCCCCAGCGGTAGTCGGGCATCTTCACGTGCCCGAACTGGGCCCAGCCGTCGGAGTCCACCGAGATGGCCGTGCGCAGGTAGACGTCCTTGGTCTCGAAGTCCGTCGGCCCCATCTCGTGCCACCACTGCAGGTACTGGGGCAGCCAGTGCTCGAGGGCCCGCTGCAGACGCTTGTCCGAGGAAAGCTCGACGTTGTTCGGGATCTTGCTCTCGTAGTCGATGGTCGTCATCGGAATCTCGCGTGAAGGCCAGGTGGTGGTCGTGCGGGAAGGAGTGGTGGTCGTGCGGGAAGAGGTACTGCCCGGTCAGGTGCGTTCGATCACGTGCGTTCGTAGCTGAAGGCCGGGCGGTCGGGCGTGCCGTAACACTTCAGGGCGCCGGACTCGCCGACCGCATTCGGGCGCTGGAAGATCCAGTTCTGCCAGGCCGAGAGGCGGCCGAAGATCTTCGTCTCCATCGTCTCGGGGCCGGCGAAGCGCAGGTTGCTCTCCATGCCGGTGAGGGCGTCGGGCGAGAAGGACGCGCGCTCCTCGAGGGCCAGGCGCAGCTCATCCTCCCAGTCGATGCTGTCGGGGGCCGAGGTGGCCAGGCCCATCTCGTCGGCGGTCTCGGCGTCCATGAGGCCCGGCTTGGCCAGGATCTCTCCCACCCGCTCGGGCGCGCCGAGGAAGCGGCTCTCCAAGCGCGAGAGCCCGTTGCCCATGGGATAGGCGCCGCCGTTCATCACGCTCACGCCGAGCTGCACCGGCATGTCGGGGTCGTTGAGGACGTAGGAGCGATCGGCGGCCAGGGCCAGCTCGAGCAGCGTGCCCGCGAAGGCGCTGTTCTCGTCGACGATGGCGAAGAAGCTGCGCGACGTGACGTCGAGGCGCTTGAGCACGCGCCGGATCACGTTGCGCACCTCGCGCACGAACCAGTGGTCCTGCTCCGACTCGAGCAGCTCGTCGATGGCGAGCATGACCGCTGGGTCACCCCGGGTGTGCAGGCTGACGGTGCCGATGTCGGCGTACTCGAGTCTCAGATGCAAGAGAGCGTCGTCGAGCTGCCGGAAGGCAGCCAGGGGCCACCAGGCATTGCCGGCGGCGTGGGCCTCGGCGGCGTTCTTGGGGCCGGCGTTCTCGGGCAGCGTGACGGTGAGCTCGGCCGTGCGGGCGGCCGCGTCGATGTCGAAGCGCACGTGGTCGTAGTCGATGCCGTCCTCACGGAAGACCGGACGCGCGCCGTCGGGCTCGACGGCCTGCTCGGCGGGCAGCTCCGGCAAGGTGTCGGCCAGCGCGCGGGCCTCCTCGGTGGTGGCCTCGTCGAATTTGCTGAGCGGGGCGACGCGGTCGACCAGGTCCCACTGGACGGCGCGCTTGCCCTTGATGCCCTCGGCGATGGAGCTGAAGACGTCGGACAGGTCGCGGCGCACCTTGCGCTTGTCGACGAGCCGGGTGAGCCCGCCGGTGCCCGGCAACACGCCTAGCAGCGGCAGCTCGGGGAAGGAGACCGCCGAGCTGCGGTCGTCCACCAGCAAGATCTTGTCGCAGGCCAGGGCCAGCTCGTAGCCGCCGCCGCTCGCGGTGCCGTTGAGCGCGGCGAGGGAGTGGAAGTGCCCGTGCTCGGAGGCGTCCTCGATGCCGAGCCGCGTCTCGTTGGTGTACTTGCAGAAGTTCACTTTGAAGGCGTGGGTCGAGCTGCGCAGCATCATGATGTTGGCGCCCGAGCAGAAGACCCGGTCGAGCGCGCCGGTGATGACCAGGCAGCGCACCTGCGGGTGGGCGAAGCGCACGAAGTTGAGCGCCGACGCCAGCTCGATGTCGACCCCGAGGTCGTAGCTGTTGAGCTTCAGCACGTAGTCGTCGCGCTGGCCCTTGTCCTCCTGCACGGCCATGACGAGGCGGGCCACGTCGCCGTCCACCTCGAGGCGCCAGTGGGTGAAGTCCTTCGGGTGGATGTCGAAGTCGAGGTGCGCGACGTCGCTGCTGGCCGGTACGGGGGTCGTCGTGGACACGAGGGCGCTCCGCGGAGTTCGGGCCGGCCCACCGGGAGAGGGCGGGCCGGGGAGGATCGGAACGGGTCGTGCCGCTCCGGGACGAACACACCACGGAAACATAGTTCCTTGACATCGGCAAGACAGGAAGTATATTTCCGATTCCTCGAAGAGGAGTCCTCTTGGCCCGCTCCGCATCTCTCCTGCTCGCCTTCGGCGACCGCCTGGGCCGGGCTCGCCGACGGGCCGACCTCTCCCTCGAGGAGACCGCACGGCGCTCGGGCCTCTCCGCCCGCTACCTGCGCATGGCGGAGGCCGGCGATGCCAACCTCTCGCTGTTGAAGCTCGCCGCTCTGGCGACGGCCCTGCGGGTGCCGCTCAAGGAGCTCTGCGATCTCGACACCGGCGCCGCTCCCGAGCGTCGCCTGGCCCTGCTGGGGGTGCGCGGCGCGGGGAAGACCACCGTCGGCCGCGCCCTGGCCCAGCGACTCGAGGTGCCCTTCGTCGAGCTCGACGCCCTCGTCGAGGAGCAGGCCGGCATCCCCCTGGCGCGCCTCTTCGAGATCCACGGCGAGGGTTACTACCGGCGCCTGCAACATGCATCGCTCGAGACCTGGTTGGCCCGCTCGGGCAGCGGCGTCCTGGCCACGGGCGGCTCGGTGGTCGAGGACGAGGCCACCTACGCGCGCCTGCGCGCCACCTGCCGCACCGTCTGGTTGCAGGCCGACGCCGACGACCACTGGCAACGCGTCGTCGACCAGGGCGACCTGCGGCCCATGCGCGACAACCCCCAGGCCAAGGCCGAGCTGGAGGAGCTGCTGCGGCGCCGCGAACCCGCCTACGCCCGCGCCGACCTCGCCGTGGCCACGGCCGCGCGCACGCCAGGCGAGGTGGCCGACGACATCGTGCACTGGGCCCTGCACGACGAGGGAGCCAGCCGGGCTAAACCCTCCAGCGCTCGAGCTGCCGACGGTGGCGCAGCAGATGCACCAACCCGTGCTCGAGGATCATCTCGGGATCGTAGGTCGGGCCCCAACGCACCGCGAAGGTGACCTTCTCCCACGCCTCCTCCGGTTGGCCGTGGAAGCCCTCCACCGCCTCCTCGGTGTAGCGCAACGCCTCGGCCAGCAGCGGCCGCACGTCGAAGGGCTCGCGCACCTTGTCGATGGGCGTCTCGTAGACGTCCACGTAGGGCAGGTCGAGGGCCTTGCGGATGTAGTCGGCGTAGCGCCGGGCCGCGCCGCACACGTGGGCGGCGATGGCGCGGGGCGACACGGTGGAGGGATCGTTGCTGGGCTGCTCGCGGTGCCAGGTCTCGAGACTGAAACGCTCGACGACGCGGCAGAAGGCGTCGGCCGCCGCGGCGGTCTCGTCGAGGAGGGCGCCGAAGGCGCCGCTGCGTCCGGGCCGATCGAGGAATGCGGGTGTGGTCATGACGGGTCTCCTTCCTGTTCACCGGGCGGCACGGGCCCGGACAGTACCTGCAGGGTCGCGCCGCCGCCCACCTCGCGCGCGAAGGCGTCCAGGCAGGCCCGGCCGGCGGCGCCCAGGGCCGCCGTTTGGTCGTTGACGTAGAGCTCGACGTGATGCCACAGCACCTCGTCGTCCAACTCCTGGGCGTGGGCGCGCAGGGTCGGCAGCGTCGCCTCCGGATTGCTCCGGGCGAGGGCCAGCGAATCGGCGAGGACGGCGTTGAGGCGGCCATGCACATCGGCGCCGAGCGCCTTGTGCGCGAACAGGCCGCCGAGCGGGACCGGTTGGCCGGTGACGGCCTCCCACGACGCGCCCAGGTCCTCGATCAACGCGAGGCCCTGCTCGGCGTAGGTGAAGCGCGCCTCGTGGATGCACACCCCCGCGTCGGCCGCCCCGCTCAGCAGGGCCGGCATGATCGCGTCGAAGCGCACCTGTCGCAGCTCCGTGGGCGGCGCGCACAGCTCGGGGCGCAGGCGCTGCAGCAGCAGGGTCGCCGTGGTCCCCGCGCCGGGACACAGCACCCGCCGGGGCGCACCCACCGCGCCCGAACGCCCCAGGAGCACCGGCCCCACCCCGAAGCCCAGCGCGGCGCCCACCGCGAGCACGCCGTAGTCGTGCGCATGGCGCAGACCTTCGGCGAAGCTCGCCTTGGTCACGGCGAGGCCGTCGGGTCCCATGCGTTCGTTGAGCGCTTGCACATCGTCGATGACGAACTCCAGGTCCAACCCGCGCGTGTCCACCTGCCCGGTGAGCAACCCGTGGAACAGGAAGGTGTCGTTGGGACAGGGGGAGAGACCCACCTGCAGGGCCGTCATGGTCGCGGCCCTCCGACCTCGCCGTCGAGCAGGAAGCCGAGCGCCGCCCTCAACGCGGCGAAGGCTTCTGCGAAGCGCCACCCGGACAGGTCCCGGTCACCGCAGCGATTGCCGACGGCGCGCACGATGGTGAGCGGCCCGCCGGCGCGGCGGCAGGCCAGCGCCACGGCGAAACCCTCCATCTCCTCCACGAGCACGTCGGCGTGCCGCGCGCGGCGCGCCTGCGCTTCGGCGGGGTCGGCGGCCGTGGCGGCGACGGTTCCGATGACGCCCGTGGTCCAAGCCGTTCCCTCGGGGGCCGCGCTCGCGGGGATGGCGAGCGGCAGCAGGGACGGGGCATCGTCGGGCGGCTCGTGGTCGGGACCGGCCAACCCCATCTGCGCCAGGTCGCGGAAGGTCGCGCCGTGCCCCACGCCGCAGGCCTCGTCGCGCACCGCCGTGCCAATCACGAGGCTCTCCAACGGCGCCCGCTCCGCATCGCGGGTCCCGGCCAGGCCGGCCAGGACGCATCGGCCATAGGTGCCCGACGCCAGCAGGCGCGCGGTCTCGGCCGCAGCGACCACGGGTCCGACGCCGCACCGCGCGATGACCAACTCCGCGGATCCGGGCGGGGCGATGGCTTCGCACTCGGGCCGCGAGGGCACGAGCAGGAGCACCGGCACGCGGGGCAGGGCGGGGTCGTCGGGGGGCGTGCTCATGCCCCCATCAGACGCTCAGGCCCCCGGTTCGAGCAAGTCGCGCAAGCCCGGGCGGCGGTCGATGAGCGCCGCCGGCCGGTCGATGCGCAGGGCCGGGCGCAGTCCCTGCCCGTCCACGGCGTCGGATTGCCAGGGCCCGCCCAGGACCACCAGGCTGCCGCCCCGGTAGCGCGGCAACGATTCCAGGGCTGCGTACAGCCGGTGCAGGCCCTCGAGGAAGGTCGTCTGCTCCGCGCCGCTCGGCATGAGACCCACGGTGAAGGGGCGCACATCGCGCTGGGCCCGGATGAAGGCGGCCGCGTCGGCAAAAGTCGGCTCCGCGACCGAGCGCGGCACGGCTCGGGCGCTGTCGAGCACCACCGTCCAGACCGGATCACCGCGGGCATCGCGCCGCACGGCCTCGGCATCCATGGGGGCCCCGTTGGCAAAGAGGATGGTCCGATCGCCGGCGACCGCCCGCCGGCCCACCACCCTCGCGCCGAAAGGCTGCAGGGCCCCCGGAGCGCAGGACACGTGCTCGAGGGCCCCGTCGGGCCAGGTGTCGAGCAGGTCCACCAATTGCTCGGCCCCCAGCCAGGGGGCCTCCACCACCACGATCCCGGGCACCATCGAACCGCCGGAGCGGGCCTCGAGGGAGTGGGTCGTGACCAGCCCGGAGACCAGGATCAGGCCCATGCAGATCAGGACGGTGGACAGGCGCATGGGGCATGGGGAGCCGGGTCGCCCGACGGCCGGGGACCGCAGGTCAGCGCCCCGGGCCTCAAGCAGCGACCACTTGCTCCGATCTCCTCTCTTGGACTCTCGTTCTCCACGAGAACTCTACTCCGCACCCGACGAAGGGCCAGCGGAGGCCTCTCCGGAGGGGTTCGAAAGGGAGCGAAGTCGGTCGATGCGACGGCCCGAACCTTGACCAATCGCATACATATTGGTTGATTGGGGGATTCTGCGCAGTACCTGAAAGGGCCAAACTCCCGATAGGTCCCAGCGCGGAACCCTCCGCCGGTCGCCTCGCGACCATCGCTGATTTTTCTCCCCGCCCCCACTCCTGATCATGACCACGGCCACGATGACTGCCACGACTGCTACCCCGAAGACCAAGAAGCCCGGACGCCTCGCGAGGCTCCGGAACATCGGGATCATTGCCCACATCGACGCCGGCAAGACGACGGTGACCGAACGGGTGCTCTTCTACACAGGACGCAGCCACAAGATCGGCGAAGTCCACGAAGGTGAGGCCGTCATGGATCACCTCGTCGAGGAGCGTGAGCGCGGCATCACGATCACGTCGGCCGCGACCACGGCCGAGTGGCGCGATCACACGATCAACATCATCGACACCCCCGGCCACGTCGACTTCACGGCCGAGGTGGAGCGCTCCTTGCGCGTGCTCGACGGCGCGGTGGGTGTGTTCGACGGTGTGGCCGGCGTGGAAGCCCAGTCGGAGACGGTCTGGCGCCAGGCGGACAAGTACCACGTGCCGCGCATCGGCTTCGTGAACAAGCTCGACCGCACGGGCGCGTCGTACACCTACTGCCTCGAGTCCATGGCGAGCCGCCTCGGCGTGCACCCCGTGCCGATCCTGCTGCCCATCGGCCTCGAGGCCGATTACGTGGGCAACATCGACCTGATCCGCATGAAGGCCCGCTTCTTCGGCAAGGACGGTGACGAGACCGCCTTCGAGGAGCGGGACATCCCCGAGGACAAGCTCGAAGAGGCCAAGGCCGCGCGCCACGAGATGATCGAAGCCGCCTGTATGGTGGACGACGCCCTGCTCGAGCGCTTCCTCGAGGACGAGGACCAGATCACCGAGGCCGAGATCGTCGCGGCCCTGCGCCAGGGCACCATCGAGCAGAAGTTGCTCGTCGTGCTGTGCGGCGCCGCCCTGCGCAACAAGGGCGTCCAGGCGCTGCTCGACGCCATCGTCGACTTGCTGCCCTCCCCGCTCGACCTGCCCCCGGCCCACGGTCACGACGACCGCGGTGAAGAGGCCACGCGCAAGTGCGACATCGAGGAGCCCTTCAGCGCCCTCGCCTTCAAGACGGTCTACGACCCCAACGGCGACCTGACCTTCATGCGCGTCTACTCGGGGCGCATCGAGAACGGTGAGATGGTGACCAACACGCGCACCGGCAAGAAGGAGCGCCTCGGCCGCCTGTACCGCATGCACGCCGCGAGCCGCGAGTCCATCGACGTGCTCGAGGCGGGCGACATCATCGCGGTCATGGGTCTCAAGAACACGAACACCGGCGACACCCTCGCCGACAGCAACGACCCCATCACCCTCGAGTCGGTGGAGTTCCCCGACACGGTCATCTCCATGTCCATCGAGCCCAAGAGCAAGGGCGACCGGGACAAGCTGAGCCACGTGCTGTCCGTGCTCGCCAAGGAGGACCCGACCTTCCAGGCCTGGACCGACGAGGAGACCGAGCAGACCATCATCGCCGGCATGGGCGAGCTGCACCTCGAGGTGCTGCGCCACCGCATCGTGCGCGACTTCAAGGTCGGCGCCGAGTGCGGCAAGCCCCGCGTGGCCTACCGCCAGACGCTCAGGAAGAACAAGGAGATCGAAGGCCGCCATGTGAAGCAGTCCGGCGGTCACGGTCAGTTCGCCGTGGCACGGGTGCGCTTCGAGGCCACCAGCGAGCCGGCCGAGTACGTCTCCGAGATCAAGGGCGGCTCGGTGCCGCGCGAGTACATCCCCGCCGTCGGCAAGGGCATCATGGCCATCGCCGCCAAGGGCGCCGAGTACCCGTTCCCCTTCGTGAACTTCAAGGCGACGCTGTACGACGGCAAGAGCCACGACGTCGACTCGAGTGACATGGCCTTCCAGGAGGCGGGCAAGCTCTGCTTCCGCCTGGCCGCGGCGGGGAACTCCCAGTTCCTCGAGCCGGTCATGAAGATCGAGGTGCTCACCCCCGACGAGCAGCTCGGCGACGTCATCGGCGACCTCAACAGCCGCCGCGCCCAGATCGGTGAGATCAGCGACCGCCTGCACATCAAGGTGATCACGGGCCGGGTGCCCATCGCCGAGATGTTCAACTACTCGAGCAAGCTGCGCAGCCTCACGGCCGGTCGCGGCACCTACTCGATGGAGCCCGATGGTTACGAGCCGGTACCGAAGGCCGTGACCGAGGCGATCATCAAGGAGCTCGAGGAGCTGAAGGCGGCCAAGAAGGGCTGATCACGGGCAATAAGCACCGCAGCGCCTAGCGCTTTCTGAATCGCCAGCGTAGCGAGACGATCATCAGCGCAAGGAGCGTGATGCTCACTATCGAGTGAGCCATCGCTATCCACTGCAAGTCGGACAAGTCTGACTGCACCCACTTGGGCGCAAACGACACGTACCTGCGCGTCCAAATGGCAAACGGCCTCACGACCTGCTCAACTGTGAAGGGCAGCACACACTCTAAGGCTCTTGGCAAGTCTCTGGACTCAGCGTCAAGTAGTCCGAATTTGCCATGTGTGTGGAATCGCAGACAGCTCTCCGCGTAGCAACATGCCGCGATTGCGGACGCCACTAAGAGCAAGAGGACAGGCCGCAATACACTTTGCCCATAGTTAGAGGTCGCGTGGTAGAGCCGCGACAGCGCCTTGATTGCTCGGGGGGTTTCGAATTGGTGGAGTCGCCCAAGCTGCTCTAGCGCGAAGAATTTCGCCTCCTGATCACGGTCACGAAGGCGCTCCATCTCTACCTTCAGGATTCTGTAGAAGGCTGCCGCATTTGGAGTCTTCTTGTCCTTGAACCGCGCCGAAAGAAAATTTGCGCTTGGGTGCAGGCTCGCAAAGGAGAAGTCGGGAGCGACGGAAAAGACCGTTCGTACGAAACTCGTCGCGCCACGAAACTTTCGCCCAACGAACACGGAACCCTTCTCAAAGGTGCAACCATCAAAGGCAGCGTTTCGAACGATGTCTATGGGCGGCCCATTGAACGTCTGGGGGTTCGCGGTGAAGTCGAAGTCTCCGCGAATACGTGCGCCTGAGAGACTCAGGCCTTCGTTGCAAGAGGCTCCAGTGAGCAGCAAGTCACCCGACACCTCTACTCCGGACAAGTCTAGGAATGCATGAAGCTTCGCGTCTTTCAGCGAAAGCGTTACGGCATTCGCTGATTGACGGTCCTTCTTGCTTCGGTAGTTAACGCCAAATTGAGTGAATCCAAAGCTCACGCGCTCCCTCATGTCGCAGTTGTCGAAGACTGCCGCCTCCCGAAAAGTCGCACCCCGAAAGTCGCAACTCTTGTGAATCTGAGAGCCTCTGAGGCTCAATTCGCCCGAAAAAGTGGCTCGCCGTGCGCTGACTCCCCCAGTTAGTTGGACCCCAGAGACACGGAGAATTCCTGCGACAACTGCCCCATCGAGAAGAAGTCTGGGCATCGAACTCGGAAACGTAGTTTGAACGTTGCCCTTGTGCTGAATGAGAACATCGCCCGGAATCTGAGCACCTCGCAAGTCGGCAGGCTTACCGTCGACCTTGGCATTCCTGCAGATGCTTGCGAGGACATCTCGAAACTCATTGAGTTCGCCCTCTCGCCAATCATTCTTCGCCGACATTGGCAGATGGAGCAGGCACCAGGATTGTCCAGCAAACTCGACAGTTGGGACAATGGAGGCGTTGTGACTGCAGTCGCACTCGTCATCATTGTCTTCTCTAAACTCGGCGACTTCTTCGTCGGGAAGCCATCGATACTGGCAATTGACCACTACGCCCCCTCACCAATTCACCCTAGTGGCTGTGCTTCCGAACCGCTCAGCGTTGATTTAATCTCAATAGGACTTCGTGAATAGCGCCCTAATCGTCGCGGCGAGCGCCGGCCGGTGTGTCGGCGGCACCGCTCGCGGTCTCGAGGGGCAGCAGCACGACCTGGCCGCCCACGATGACGCTGCGGGCGTGCAAGTCGACGCCCAGCAACCACGGGGCCCGATTCAGCACGGGGTCGAGGACCAGCGAGTCGTCCCCCGCGGGTTCCATGGGCGCCGCCTGCCGCTTCGCATAGGACGACCAGGAGGTCGTGCCGCCTGGTGAGGTCGGCGGACCACCCGGTCCCAGCTCGAGATCGTCGAGGTCTCGTCCGGCCGCCGTCGGATCGGCCGCTGTTGCCGGTGCCGGTGTCGGCGGCGCGGGCGGCGGCGCCTCGTTCATGCCGAACAGGTTCGCGAAGAAACCGCCACCCGACGCGGGCTGGCCCGTCTCTACCGGCTCGGGCATGCCCGTCTCGGGCAGCTCCTCGTCATCACTGGTGAAGGCGGCCACGATGGCGCCGAGACCGGCGCCGTCCCGAGCGAAGTTGGCCAGCCGACTGCCCACCGCGTCGAGGGTGTCGCCGTCGGTGGCCTTGGCCAGCTCGTCCCTCACCATCGTGACGAGCTCGTCGTCGGTGAGCTCGCCGGCCTTCTGCACGATGCCGTCGTAGGTCGACTCGAGCAGGCCGATGGTCTCCTGCTTCTCCTCCATGAGTTGCAGGGCCTGATCGCTGTCGCCCTCGGCGAGGGCCTCGCGGATGCGCTTGTCGAACTCGTCGGTCTTCGTTTCGACGACGTTCTCCTTGACCACCCGCGCCACGTCCTCGCGATGCTTGACCTCTTCCTGCTCCTTCTCGCGATCGCGGTAGACCCACACCACCACCGCCAGGGCCACCAAGGCCACCAGGCTCGCAGCGATGCGCCAGCGGTGACGGCGCACGCGGCGCATGGCCCGGCGCACGGAGCTGATCGGCTGAGCGGCGATGGGCTCGCCTTCGAGGAAGGCCTGGAGGTCGGCGCCCATGGCCCCGGCATCGGCGTAGCGCCGCTCGGGATCCTTCTCCATCGCCTTGAGGCAGATGGTCTCGAGCTCTTCCGGCACGCGGGGCTGCAGCCGCGACGGGCGCGCCGGCTCCTCGGACAGGATCTTGCGCACGATCTCGTGGGCGCTCGTGCCCGAGAAGGGCTGCGTCAGCGTCAGGCTCTCGTAGAGCGCCACGCCCAGCGAGTAGACGTCCGAGAGCGGGCTCACTTCGCCGAAGCGCGAGTCGGCCTGCTCGGGCGAGAGGTAGTAGGGCGAGCCGGCCAGGTCGCCGGTGCGCGAGAGCTCGAGGCCGTCCTCCACCTTGGCCAGGCCGAAGTCGCCGAGGAAGGGCTCCTCGGTGTGGTCGAGCAGGATGTTCGACGGCTTCACGTCGCGGTGGACGATGCCCCGATCGTGGCTGTGGTGCAGGGCCCGGGCGACCTTCGCGCAGACGTCCGCCACACGCCTGAAGTACCCCGTGGGAACCGTGGTGCCCTCGCGCAGGCCGGCCAGTTCGTCGGCCAGGGTGCGGCCGTGGCCGATGAGCTGCTGGGCGATGTAGAAGTCGTCGTCGTCCTCTCCCCACGCATACACCGAGACGATGTTGCTGTGATCGAGCTTGGCCGCGGCTCGGGCCTCGCGCTCGAAGCGCGTGATCTGATCCTGGGTGTGGATCAGGTTGCGATACAGCACCTTGAGGGCGACCGGCCGATCGAGGCTGGTCTGGCGAGCGAGATACACGACGCCGAAGCCGCCGCGCCCGATCTCCTCCTCGATCTCGTATTCGCCCAGCCGTTGGGGCCCGGCCATGGCCGCCCCCTCTCCTCGTAGTGCCTTGCGGTTGACGGCGACGCGGTCGCCCGCGAGCCCCCCGTGCGTGTGCCCGGGAGATCCCTAGCCTAGCTGCGACCCCTGTCGAACGAGGCCAGGAACTTGGTGTTGGTGGCCGTCTCGCGGATCTTGGCCATCAGCAACTGCATGGCCTCGACGGGATGCATCTGCGACATGACCCGCCGCAGCAGGACCACCTTGCGGTAGACGTCCGGCTTGAGCAGCAGCTCCTCCTTGCGGGTGCCGGACTTGTTGATGTCCACGGCGGGCCAGATGCGACGCTCGGCCAACTCCCGCGAGAGCACCAACTCCATGTTGCCGGTGCCCTTGAACTCCTCGAAGATCACCTCGTCCATACGGCTGCCGGTCTCGATCAGCGCCGTGGCCAGGATGGTCAGCGAGCCGCCGTTCTCGACGTTGCGCGCCGCGCCGAAGAAAGCCTTGGGCTTCTCCAGCGTGCGGCTGTCGACGCCGCCCGACAGGGTGCGGCCCGAGTTGCGCACGGTCACGTTGTAGGCGCGGCCGAGGCGGGTCAGGCTGTCCATGACGATGACCACGTCCCGGCCCAGCTCGACGAGCCGCTTGGCCCGCTCGATGGTGAGCTCGGTGACCCGGGTGTGCCGGTCGGCGGGCTCGTCGTTGGTGGAGGCGATCACCTCGCCGTCGACGTTGCGCCGGAAGTGGGTGGCCTCCTCAGGGCGCTCGTCCACCAGCAGCACCATCAGGTGCACCTCGGGATAGGTCGAGGCGATCCGATTGGCGACCTGTTGCAGCAGGATCGTCTTGCCCGACCGGGGGGGCGCGGTGATCAGGCCGCGCTGGCCCTTGCCGAGCGGCGTGATCAGGTCGAGCACGCGCATGTTGTAGGGGGCGCCGTTGTCGCCCTCCTCTTCTTCGCCGCCCTCGAGGACAAAGGCCTCCTCGGGATCGATGGAGGTGAGCTGCTTGAACAGCGGCATGGTGGCCGCCTCTTCGGGCGGCAGGCCGTTGACCGCGTCGATGGAGACCACCGTGAGGCGCCCCTTGATCCGCTCGACCCAGCCATCGATGGTGCTGCCGGGCCGCAGATCATGGGCTCGCACGAGGGCCACCGGGATGAACGGGTCGGTCTCCTCGGGGACAAAGGAGGTCTCGACGGTGCGGACCCAGCCTTGACCATCATTGAGCAGCTCGAGCACGCCGTTCACGGCCGTGCGGGGCTGCGGTCCGAAGGGGACGTCGTCCTGGCGCTGTTGCCAATTCTGACCTCCGCCTCCGCCTCCGCCTCCGCCACCGCCACCGCCACCGCCGCCTCCACCACCACCGCTGCCGCCCCGCTTGCCGCGTCCTCGACGCCGACGTCCGCGGCGATTGCGGGACTTGGTCTGTTCGGGAACCATCTGTTTCTCCGAGATCCGGGTGTACCGAGCGCGACGGACCGGGCCATCTTCCAGTCGGTGCCACGCGAAAACTGCATCCCTCGGGCCGTTTCTCGACCAAGAGTGCGACTGCCGGGTTGCCGTCACCAGCCGTTCGTGGACCCTCGGCCCCGAGAGGGAATCGGCGTCCACTGTGGACGGTCGGGCCGAAGACGCGCGAAGAGCGGCGTCACGACGATCAGCGGGCCCCTCGACACACGCTGGTTGCCCCGTCCTGCTTGGGATGGCGGGAAGCGGGGGCGGCCAGGGGTCTTGTCCCGATGACCTCTTTCCGATCGGAATTATGACGCGGTGACCGGAGCCTTGCCAAGACAAAACCCTAAGGGAAGAACGCGGATCGCGCTACGAGCCGTCCGGAATCCCGTGCCATGGGGCGCCCTCTGGGCGCTCTCGGTGCTGTTCGGCGCCGGCTGTGGCCTGCCGGTGACCGAAGGGCCGCGATCCTCCGGGGACTGGGATGCCCACCTGGCCCGGGCCGCGGTCGTGCGGGCCGAGACCCTCCACGCACAGGGTGACGACGAGGGCGCCCTACTGCTCGCACAGGAGGCCTTGCAGGCGGCCGAGGCCGCGGGGAACGACGAGATCCGAGCCCGCGCCCTCACCGTCCTGGGGCGGGTCCAGGGTCGCCCCGAGGTCGTGGCCCAGGCCGCCGTGCTCTCCCGCGATCTCACCGACGGCGATGCGGCCACGCTCGCGGAGCTGGCCCTCGCCGAACAACTCATCGAGCAGGGGCGTCCGCATCAGGCCCTGGCCAACACCGAACGGCTGCTCCCGCGGCTCGAGCGCATCGAGGATCGCGAAGCGCGAGCGCGCCTGCAGGTGCGCACCCACCTGCTCCGCGTCCGGGCCCATCGGGCCCGCGGCGAGACCGAGTCCGTCGCCGCCAGCGCGCGCCGCGCCCAGCTGGCGCTCTCGCTGCTCCCCGGCGAACAGATGCGCGGGGCGCGCTTCGAGGCGGCCATGGAGGTGGCCCTCGGCTACCGTCGGCAGGGTGATCACCGCCGCGCCTTCAGCCAACACGTCCGAGCCGCCGACCTCGCCCGCGCGCTGAAGCAGGTGCCCGCCGAGATCATGGCGCTGCGGGCCATGGGGGAGGACCTCGCGGGGATGGGTCGCCTCGTCGATGCCCTCGACCACACCGAACGGGCACTGCGGCTGTGCCTCGAGCGGGGCGACCCGGCGGTCACCCGTGAGATCGCCCAGGACGGCCTGGCCATGCTCCACACGCTCGGCATCCCCGACGATTCACCGCGCGTCGCCCTCTTCCGCCGGGCCCTCTACGGCGAGGAATGAGTGCGCCGGTCGCGCCGGGCCCTCACGAGGTCCCCGGACTTCGCGACCTCGACGTTGGCCGCGAGCAGAGCGCTCCGCTAACCTGAGCGCCCCATGGACGCCCGCGAGAAGGTCTTTGCCAGTGCCGACGAGGCGCTCGCCGACATGGTCGACGGCGCCACCATCCTGGCCGGCGGCTTCGGCCTGTGCGGCATCCCCGAGTGCCTCATCGCGGCCCTCGTACGCAGCGGCGCCAAGGGCCTGACGGTGGTCTCCAACAACGCCGGCGTCGACGACTTCGGCCTGGGCCTGCTGCTGCAGACGCGCCAGATCGCCAAGATGATCTCGACCTACGTCGGCGAGAACGACACCTTCGAGCGACAGTTCCTCACCGGCGAGCTGGAAGTGGAACTCGTGCCCCAGGGCACCTTCGCCGAGCGCATCCGGGCCGGCGGGGCGGGCATCCCCGCCTTCTACACCCCCACCGGCTTCGGCACGCAGATCGCCGACGGCGGGCTGCCCATGCTGCACGACGCCGACGGCAAGGTGGTCAAGACCAGCGAGCCCAAGGAGACGCGCGACTTCGACGGGCGGCCGTACGTGCTCGAGCCCGCCATCACCGGCGACTACGCCCTGGTCAAGGCCTGGCGTGGCGACACCGAGGGCAACCTCGTGTTCCGCAAGACCGCGCGCAACTTCAACCCGATGATGGCCACGGCCGGTCGCATCACCATCGCCGAGGTCGAGGAGCTCGTGCCGGCCGGCAGCATCGACCCCGACGCGGTGCACACCTCGGGCGTGTTCGTTCAGCGCATCATCGAGGGCTCGGGTTACGAGAAGCGCATCGAACAGCGCACGGTGCGTCCGCGAGACGGCGCCGCCGGCGGGAGCGGGGCCTGATGCTGACGCGCGAGCAGATCGTCCAACGGGCCGCCGCCGAGCTGCAGGACGGCCAGTACGTGAACCTCGGCATCGGCATGCCCACCCTTATCGCCAACCACATCCCCGACGGCATGGCGATCACGCTGCAGAGTGAGAACGGCATGCTCGGCATCGGACCGTTCCCCTTCGACGGCGACGAAGACCCCGACCTGATCAACGCCGGCAAGCAGACCATCAGCGAGACCATCGGCTGCAGCTATTTCAGCAGCTCCGATTCATTCGGGATGATCCGCGGAGGCCACATCGACCAGTGCTTCCTGGGCGCCATGCAGGTGAGCCAGGACGGCGACCTGGCCAACTGGATGATCCCCGGCAAGATGGTCAAGGGCATGGGCGGGGCCATGGACCTCGTCGCCGGCGCACGCCACGTGGTCGTCGTGATGGAACACAACAACCGCAAGGGCGCCCCCAAGATCCTCGACATCTGCACGCTCCCCCTGACAGGCGTGAAGGTGGTCAGCCGCATCATCACCGACCTGTGCGTGCTCGACGTGCGCCCGGGCGGCGGCCTGGAGTTGATCGAGCTCGCGCCGGGAGAAAGCGTCGAGGCCGTGCGCGAGAAGACCGCGTGCGACGTGGCCGTGAACGGCGACATCCCCGCCATGGTGTTCTAGCCGGCGCCGCGGGCCGGGCGCCCTAGATCTCGACCGAGTCGTAGAACACCACGACCAGGCTGCCGGCGATGATCACCGGCAACCACGAGGCGATCACCGGCCACGGGATGATCCCGCGGATGCCGAGGTCGCGGCACGTGGCGTTGAGGATCAGGAACACCATGCACAGCCCCATCGAGTACCCGACGCCCACCATCGGGCTGCGCGAGCCGCGCTTGATCACGAACGGGATGCCGAGCAGCACCAGCAGCATGATCGAGAGCGGGTAGGTGATGTGGTAGTGCCGCAGCAGCTTGTACCCGCGGTTGAGCGGGTAACGCTCGGCGAGGGCCAGGACCTCACCGTAGGCGAGGTCGAAGGGGCTGCGATTCTCGACGAGCAGGTCCGACGGACGCAGGTCGGTCTTGTAGAAGCCGACCGGCGCGACGGTCGGCTCGAGGGACTCGTCCAGCGGCAGGATCGTCATGGTCCCATCGCGCAAGCGCCAGCCGCTCTCGGCCTCGTTCCACTGGGCGTCGAAGCCCTCGATACGCACCGGCCGCCCCTGTTCGTCGCGGTAGGAGATACGCATGGCGCCGATCAGCTCCCGGTTCACGTCGTAGTTGCGCGCCTGGAACATGCGGTTGGCCGCGTCGCGCAGGTTGGTCTCTTTGATGATCCAGTCCGCCTCGTGACTGACGAGCAGCTTCTCGAGGCGAGCGCGTTCGTGGGCGAAGGCCGGCGCCAGGGTCTCCTGCACCACCACCTGCACGAGCAGCAGCAGGAAGGTGCAGACGATCACGGGCACCAGCACGCGGCGGGTGCTGCGGCCGGTGAGCACCATGGCCATGAATTCATTGTGCTTCTGCAGCCGCGTGATCGTAAGCAGCGCCGCGCCGAGCATCACGAACGACGCGACCTGCAGGAAGATCTGCGGGAGGCGCAGCATGTAGAAGCGGCCGATGAGGCTTGCCGACGCCTCGGAGTTCGGCGGCCCCTCGAGCAGGGCCCCGATGTCGCCGAAGAAGTCGACCACCCCGAAGAACCCGACGAAGAACGTCAGGCTCAAGAGCCACGACATGATGAAGATGCGGGTGACGTAGGCGTCGAGGCGCTGGATCATCGGCGCACCACCACCACGCTGGCCCCGAGTCCCACGAGACCGATGAACAGGTTGCCCGCCCAGGCCGCCATGGGCGGGGTCAGGGTCCCGGCCTCCGCCATCGATTTGCTCATCTCCATGGCCGGATAGAAGATGAACAGCGCCAGCAGGAACGCGATCAGGAACCCCGCCACGCGATCCTGCGTGCGGAAGATCAGGGCCGCGGGGATACCGATCAGCACGAACAGGAAGCACACGTAGGGCAAGGCGATGCGCGTGTGCAGGTGCGTCTCGACGTCGAGCTGGCGGAATCCGCCGCGCACGGCCTTCTCCCGCTGCAACCAGCGGACGAGCTGCGAGGTGAACAGATGCTCCGGGCGCAGCTCGTACACCTCCTTCGGCAGCTTGCGCTCGATGTTCATCTGGTCGCCGACGAAGCGCTCGCCCTTGATGGTCCGGAAATTCTCGAGGGTCAGGCGCCAGACGCCCTTGTCCTTGTCGAGATAGAGGTCGCCCTCACCCAGCAGCTCCATCTCGAGCTCGCCTTCCTCGTCGAAGATCTGGATGCGCATGTCGAGCGCCTTGCCCGTCTCGGGGTCGAAACGGTCGACGGCCATGATCGTGCGCTCGTCGAGCTTCACCGGCTCGCCCGCGCTCAGGCGGTTCCGGATGATGTTGGTGATGTTGGCGTTCTTGGTGATGTGGCGGTACTGGCGATCAGCCATTGGCCGGCCTTCGTCCATGACCCAGACCAAGACCACGGTCAGGAGCGCGCCGAAGACCAGACCCGGGGTGAAAAAGTGCACCGGGTTCACGCCGCCGGCCTTCAGCGTGTCGAACTCGGCGTCCGCGGCCGCCCGGCTGTAGGTCAGCACCACGGCCACCAGCACCGAGATGGGCAGGACCAGGTCGAACGCCATCATCACGTTGAGGGGCACCAGCGCGAAGAAGGTCGCCGGGTCGAGGCCCTCGATCTCGTGCACGATGCGCGTGCTGAGGATCAGCAGCATGATCACGACCAACACCGTCAGCGTGGCCAGGAAGCTGCGCAGCATCTCCATGAACAGGCGGCGCTGGAAGAGCATCATCGGCCGGACACCACGCCGGCGCCGCGCAGGATGGCGGCGGCCCGGCGGTTCATGGCGGTGCGACGGGTCGGGGTGTCGTCGTCCCAGCCCAGGAGGTGCAGCGTCCCGTGCACGATGTAGAGCAACAGTTCGTGGCGCGGATCGGTGCCCCGCGCCGTGGCCTCCCGCACCGCCGTCTCCGCCGAGACGACCACCTCGCCCGCGACGTCGTCCGCATCGACGGCCGCCGGCCCGGAGGCGTCGCCCTGACCCCGCGCGCCGGTGTGAGCCTCATCCTCGAAGGAGAAGGCCAGGGCGTCGGTCGCGTAGTCGTGGCCGAGGAACTCGTCGTTGAGCTCGCGGATGGTGCGGTCGTTGACCAGCGCCACCGAGAGCCGCGGCTCGCCCGCGTCCTCCGAGCGGTAGGTCGCCTCCACCACCGAGCGGACATCGGCTGCGGTCACGGAAACACGACGTTGGCGGTTGCTCACCGCGATCACCGACGCTTCCGCCCGAACTTCGCGTCGCGCTCGCGCTCGTCCTGTTCGTAGGCGTTGACGATCTTCTGCACCAAGGGGTGGCGGACGATGTCGCGGTTCCCGAGGCGCACGATGCCGATGTCGGGCACGTTGCGCAGCAGCGTCTCAGCGTGTCGCAGTCCGGACGTCTGCTCGCGCGGCAGGTCGATCTGGGTCTCGTCGCCGGTGACCACCACCTTGCTCTGGCCGCCCATGCGCGTGAGGAACATGCGCATCTGACCGCGGGTCGTGTTCTGGGCCTCGTCGAGGATGATGAAGGCCTTGTCGAGGGTGCGGCCACGCATGTACGCCAGCGGCGCGATCTCGATCACGTCGGTGTCGATGAAGGTCTTCAGGCGACCCGGCTCGAGGTGCGCCGAGAGGGCGTCGTAGAGCGGCCGCAGGTAGGGGTTGATCTTGGCGTGGAGGTCGCCGGGCAGGAAGCCCAGGTGCTCACCCGCCTCCACCGCCGGCCGCACGAGGACGAGCTTGCGGAAGTAGCCGCGCCGCAGCGCCGCCACGGCCACCGCCGCCGCCAGGAAGGTCTTGCCCGTGCCGGCGGGTCCGATGGCCACCGTGATCGTGTGCTTCTCGATGGCGCGCACGTAGCGCTCCTGCCCGGCGCTGCGGGGCTTCACCCCCGGCGGCAGGCCGTCGCCCTGGACGTCGCCGGGGCCGGTGGCGGCCGTCCCCTCCTCGGGCATGGCCGGCGTGGGTTCGTCCCCAAGCAGGCGGCGCACGTGGGCCAGATCCAGCGCGTCGTGGGCGCGGATGTGCTCGAGCAACTCGCGCACCACCGCGGCCGCATCGGCCACGTCGTCGTCGTCGCCCTCGAAGTGCACGCGCCCGGAGTGCACGACGAGGCTCACGCCGAAACGGTTCCGGATCGCCCGGGCATGAGCATCGCCCGGACCCAGAAGCGTCTGCTCCTCCTCGATCGAATGGAGGGGGACGCTCTCGGTCATGCGTGTTCCACCGCGCGCCACCCAGCGGCGCGTCGCATCATTGCGCGTCGCCTGTTTGCGCGCCGCTTCATGCCAGCAGCGCAGTATAGATGAGTGCCAGGGGGCCCACCAACAGCAGGGTATCGGCGAGGTCGAGCAACCCGCCGGCCTCGCCCAGGAGCCGCCCGCTGTCCTTCACGTCGCACGAGCGCTTGACGATGGATTCGGTCAGATCGGAGACGATGGCCACGCATCCGGTCACAGCGCCCAGGAGCGCCGCACCGGCGACTCCGCCGGGAACGGCCGTGGCGCCCACGTCCGCCACCAGCCAGGGCGCCACCAGGGCCGGCAACAGGATGCCCCCGGCCGCCCCCTCCCAGGTCTTGTTGGGGCTCACCTTGGGGGCCAGCTTGCGACGCCCGAAGCTGCGCCCGGCGAAGTACGCCCCGATGTCCGACGACTTGCCCACCAGCGAGATGCCCACCGCGAACATCAGGTCGCCCTGCACCACCAGGGCCACCAGGCAACCGAGTCCGCCGACGTAGGGCACGCAGAACCACAGGCTGCGCGAGAGCTTGTAGCTGACCGGGCCGGGCCCCTGGGGGATGAACCGCGCCATGGCGATCCCGGCGACGAGCGACGCCACCACCAGCACGTCGGCGACATTGAGGCCCGTCGCGTTCGGCCGCGCCGCGGACCACGCCAGTACGCCGATCCAGACCACGCCGGCGATCATCCCGAGCTGTCGGCGGCCGGCCTTGGCCTGGGTCATGGCGAGCAGCTCGTAGAGCGCGCCCAGGGTGAGCACCACGCCCAACCCGCCCACACACCAGCCGCCGGTCACGCTGCGGTCGGCGAGGAAGCACGCCGCTGTCACGACCAGGAGGCTCGCGCCCGTCAGCACTCGCTTCAGCATGGACCGATCACGGTCGCCTCAAGGGCCGACCGCGTCCCTCGGAGCGTCGACCAGTCCGCCGTACTTGCGCGTGCGCGTGGCGTAGGCGCGCAGCGCCGCGTGCAGCTCGGCCACGTCGAAGTCGGGCCAGCAGGCGTCGGTGACGTGCAGCTCGGTGTAGCTGATCTGCCAGAGCAGGAAGTTGCTGACCCGCATCTCGCCCGCGGTGCGCACGAGCAGGTCGGGGTCGCGTCCGGGCTGGTACAGCGACGCCGAGATCAGCGCCTCGTCGATGTCCTCGGGTGCCAGCTCGCCCGCGGCGATGCGCGTACCCAGCACACGGAAGGCGTCGACCAGCTCCGCGCGGGCGCCGTAGCTCAGCGCCAGACACAGGTTGAGGCCGCCGTTGTCCGCGCTCAGCGCGATGGTCTCGTCGAGCGCGGCGCGGGCCGCGTCGGGCAGGCTGTCGAGACGCCCGATGGCCGTGAGGCGCACGTCGTTCTCCGCCAGCGTGGGCCGCTCACCGATCAGGAAGCGCTTGAGCAGGCGCATCAGGTAGTCGATCTCGCGCTGGGGCCGCTTCCAGTTCTCGTGGGAGAACGCGTAGAGCGTGAGCTGCTCGAGCCCGAGACGGGCGCACTCGGTGGTCACCGTGCGGATGGTCTTGGCGCCGGCGTCGTGACCAGAGGTGCGCAACAGCCCGCGCTGCTGGGCCCACCGGCCGTTGCCATCCATGATGATGGCCAGGTGGCGCGGCAGCTTGTCGGCCGGGATGTCCGCCAGGCCGCTCCCGCGATCACTCACGGAGTCGTTCTCAGGATGGTCGAGTCGCGGCTGGGGCCCACCGAGAGGATCTCCCACGGCGCGCCCACCCGCGTGCAGATCTCCTCGACGAAGGCGCGGCAGGTCGCCGGCAGTCCGTCGTAGCTGCGCACCTGCGAGATGTCCTCGCTCCACCCGGGGAAGAACTCGATGCGCGGTTCGGCGCGCTCGACGATGGCCGTGTCCACCGGATACTCGGTGAGCAACTCGTCGCCGACCTGATAGCCGGTCACCAGCCCCACCTCCGGCAGGCCGCTCATCACGTCGAGCTTGGTGATGGCCAGGCCGTCGAGGTCGCAGAGCTCCACGGCGTAGGCCACCATGGGCACGTCGAACCAGCCGCAGCGCCGCGGCCGACCGGTGGTCGCGCCGAACTCGCTGCCGCCCTCGCGCAGGTGGTCGGCCACCTTGCCCTCGAGCTCGGACGGGAACGGCCCCGAGCCCACCCGCGTGCAGTAGGCCTTGATCACGCCGAGCTGACGCTCGATGGAGCGCGGGCTGACCCCCGCGCCGGGGCCGATGCCGAGGTTGTTGCTGTTGCTCGACGTGACGAAGGGATAGGTGCCGTGGTCGATGTCGAGCATGACGCCCTGGGCGCCCTCGAAGAATACGTATTGACCGTCAGCAAGGGCTCTGCGCAGCAGCCGGCCCGTGTCCTGCACCAGCGGCTTCAGCCGGCGACCCCACTCGCGGCCCTGCTCGAACATGGGCTCGAACTGCAGGGGCTCGGCCTCGTAGGCGACCAGGCGGCGGTTGAGTTCGTCGATGTTGGCCATCAACCGCGCGCGCAGGCGGTCCTCGTCGATGAGGTCCCACATGCGGATGCCCGAGCGGTTGGCCTTGTCGGCGTAGGCCGGGCCGATGCCGCGCCCGGTGGTGCCGATCTTGATCCCCGCCTTGTTGCCCTCGCGCAGGGCGTCGATGACCTTGTGATAGGGCATCACGCAGTGGGCCGAGCCGGACACGACCAGGCGGCTGGAGACGTCGTAGCCCCCCTCGTCGAATTGCTCGAGCTCCTCGAGCAGCTGCCCGGGGTCGATCACCACCCCGTTGGCGACCACGTTGAGCTTGCCCGCGTGGAGCACGCCCGAGGGCAGCAGATGGAAGACGAACTTCTCGCCCTCGACGATGACCGTATGGCCGGCATTCGCGCCGCCCTGGTAGCGCACGACCACGTCGGCCCGATCGGTGATCAGGTCGATGATCTTGCCCTTGCCCTCGTCACCCCACTGCGCGCCGATGACGCTCGTGGCTGGCATTCAGTCTGCTCCGTAGGCGCGAACGGCGAAGGGTAAGACGGGGCCCCTGCCCTCGCAAGTCCCGCCGGGGCCGGTTCAGGGCTCCCCGGCGGGGGCTCAGGGCTTCTTGGCGGGCGCTGTACCGGGGGCCTTGGGAGGCGCCCCTCCGGGCGCCTGGACGTCGACGTAGCCGAGCTTCCTCAGCACCTCGAGCTGGGCCGCGTCCATGCCCGGCGAGAGGGGCCTGGCGCGGTTGCTGTGGCTCCATTCCAGGGCCTGGCGGCGGTAGGCCTGGAGGCCCTCGTAGACGGCCCCCTTGAGCGGCAGCGGCCGCGTCGCCCCCGGGTCCTTGCGCAGGTCGTAGAAGCGGTCCTCGAAGACCAGCTCCCCGGCGGACGGGACCTCGTGGCTGATCAGCAGGTAGGTGTCGGTGCGCACCGCCCGCACGGCCGCCCGCAACGGGTCGCCCTTGCCGTCGAGGATCACGCCCTTGTCCGTCTCCGTGAACGCAAAGAGATTGCGACCCTCGTTCTCGAGCAGGCCGGGCCGGGCCACCCACTGGCCCACGACCCCCAGCAAGTCGAGGACGGTCGCGAAGAGTCCCGTGGTGCTGGTCACGCCCTCGATCCGTCGCGGCGGCCCGAGCTGCCCGCCCGGCGCCCACACCATCAGCGGCACGTGCACCGACTCGTCGTAGACCTGGCTGCCGTGACCATGGAGGCCGTGCTCCATGAACTCCTCGCCGTGATCGGCGGTGAACACCAGCACGGTCTCGTCGGCGCGACCGCTGGCCTCGATGGCGTCGACGAGCGCGCCGATCTGCTGATCGAGCCACGCGATCTCGCCCAGGTAGCGGTCGCGCAGGATGCGCACATCAGGGTCGTCGAGGGGAATCGACTCGCCCTTGCGCAGGCGGTCGTTGAGGCGGTTGGGCGCGTTGCCGGCGTCGCGACCGGCGAGGTCCGGCGAGACGAACGCCGTGCGCAGCTCCCCCGGCGCGTTGAACGGATGGTGCGGGTCGAAGTAGTGCAGGAACAGCAGGCCCTGTTGTCCGGCGTGGACCTGCAGCCACGCGCGGGCCTGGGCGTTCACCTGCCGGGCGTTGGCGTACGGCAGCTCGATGTAGTCGACGAAGCCCCGGGCGAAGCCGGCCTCGCCCCGCAGGATGTCGTTGGCCACGAACGCGCCGGTGACGACGCCGTCGGCCCGGGCCCGCTCCGCCAGGGTGCGCACGTCGCCGGGCACCACGTTGCGGTTGTGGTCGACGACACCGTGAGCCGACGGCAGCAGCCCGGTCAGGTGGCTCGCCGTCGAGGGCAGCGTCCAGGGGCTCGGCGAGATCGCCGTCTCCCACACCAGCGATTGCTCGGCCAGGGCGTCGAGGCGCGGCGTCAGGCCCTTCAACGCCGCGCCGAACAAGCCCGTCTCGTCATCCCTCCGGTAGGTGCCGAGGACGTCGGCGCGCAGGGTCTCGATCTGGCACACGATCACCGTCGGCCGCCGCGTGCTCTGTTCGCGGCGGGCCACCGAGGCCGGCCGCTCCAGGCGCGGATTGGACAGGCCCACCAGCACCCGCTCGGGCCGGTACTCGTTCCAGACGAAGATGCCCAGGGCGAGGTCGACGTCCTCGCGGGCCACCTCGGTGCGCTCGAGGCGCGCCTCCGTCGCGCGGAACTCGAGGGCGTGGGCGTCGACGCCGGTGGCCCAGGCCCCGAGCGGCAGCTCGATCTCCTGCCACGCGGTGGAGGTCACCGGCAACGACGCCACCCGCGCGCCGTCCACGAAGACCTGCAACTCGCACGAGGCGCCGTCGGGCATCAGGTCGTGGAGCGCCACGGCGCCGCGCAACACGGTGTCCGCCTCGAGGAACGCCGACGCGACGGCCCGCGCCTCGGGATCGGCCACCAGCACCAGGGCGGGCCGACCCTGGCCACGGGGCCCGGTGAACGAACCGGTGGCCTCCCACAACGGCGCCGTGACCGGCTCCCAAGCGTCCTCGCCGCCGCCGCTCGTGCCGTCCGGGCGCAGCGGACGTCGCGTGGCCATGCGCACGCTGCGTTCCTCGGCGTCCGCCACCACGAGCGGCATGAGGTAGTCGGTGACCTCTTCGAAGACGAGCGGGTGGTCCTCCAGGCGCACGGTGCGGGGCGTCTGCTCGTAGCGCGGCGACAGCAGCAGGATCACGCTGCCGTCCGGGAAACCTCGCGGCGACTCGGAGACGAGCTCCAGCGCCTGCACGGCGTGGGGCACATCGAGGGCCAGCTCCACCGACGGGCCCTCGCGCACGGCGTCCGCGCCCGACCGGGGGTTCTCGGCCACGGGCGGGACGTGCACGCTCCACTCGACCTCCGGGTGGTCGGCGTCCCGCACGGTGACCAGGGCCACGCTGCGATCGTCGGTGGGACCCAGCTGGCGCCGCGAGATGCGCGCGACGAAGCGGCCCGGCCCGGCGTCCAGCCGCCAGCGCAGGACGCCGGACCGGGGCATGAGCACGCCGATCTCGTCCCGGTCGGCGTTGGCGCCGGTGACGTCGTTCCACGGCTCGATCTCGGTGCGACCGTCGAAACCCGCCACCAGGTCGATGCGGTCGCGCTCGACGATGAGCTCGCGCCGGCCGTCGAGCGCCACCCGCGGCGCCGAGAGCCAGGCCAGCAGCGTCGCGATGGCGCCCACCAGCAACAGCAACACCGCGATGACGACGGCGTGGCGCGCACTGTGGCCGGACCGCGCGCCCATGGGAGTGATCAGCCCCCGGCCCGACGCTCGAGATACTCGGCCAGGATGGCCTCGTAGAGCAGCTCTTCGAGGGGCACATCCTGTTGCGGATTGCCCCAGATCCGCGGCGGCGTGCCGGGGACGAGGGTCTGCACGAGGGCGAACATCTCGACGTCGACGCCGTCATCGGCGGGCTCGATGTGCAGTCGCAGGCTGAGCCGGCGCTCACCCTCGTTGATGTCGGCCACGCGCAGGTTGCGCAGCTCCGCGTCCCATTCGATGCCGACGCCGCCGAAGCGCTGGGTGCAGAAGTCCCGCACCACATCGCGCACGAGTTCGATGGCCTCCGCCGTCTCGATCTGCCGCAGCGGGTAGGAGCGCCAGCCGATGCCCTCGCTGAACAGGCCGCAGCTCGCGGTCAGGGCGGCGGTCAACGTCAGCAGAGCGAGCGAGGTCTTCATCGACACAGAGCCTACCGCGGCGGCGCCCCGCCGACCGACTCCCGCAGCGACGACGCCGCCCGGGTCAGGGCCTGATCCGCCGCCGCGTGGTCGCCCGCGAAGGCGCGCCCCACGGCGATGACCCAGTGTTCGAGGGCGTCGTGGGCCACGCGGGCGGTCTCGGGGCGCGGCTCCGACACCACGGCCACCAGCGCCGCGAAGACCGCGGCCTCACGGCCGAGGAAGTCGGTCAGGTCTTCGTCGCCGGTGGCGGTGAGCAGGCTCAACGCCTGTCGCACGAAGCCCTCCTCGTCGCCCTGCAAGAACGTCACCAGCGCGGCGTTCTTGCGCGCCAGGGCCTGGGCCAGCAGGGGCGGCAGGGCCAACTCGCCGCGCACCAACGGCGCGAAGGGACTGACCCGGCTGCCCAGGCCGGCCAACCGCGCCACCCGGGCCGTCACCAGCGCCCACGAATCGAGCAGGTGCTGCGGCAGGGGCGCCGCCGGGACCGCCGAAGCACGCGCGCCGTGGCCCGCCGAGGCGGCCGTCACCAGCACCTCGGCCAGCAGGTGGTCGCGGCGCGGCTCCACCTGCGCGCCGAGGGGGTCGAGCAGCGGCGCGCCCAGCAACTCGACGAAGCCCTCGCCGAAGCCGCGACGCAGGTGGCTGGTGCCGATGATGCCGCCGAGATGATCGAGGGTCACCGACGCCGCCGCATCGTCGGGGCCGGGACCGCCCCACAGCAGGGCCCGCGGCGCGATGACCTCGTCACCCCGTCCGAGCATGCGCAGCTCGGCGTCGTCGTCGTGCGCGGACAGCAATCGCGGCACGTCCCCCCCCGGGTCCGTGGCGATGAGGTGGAAGCGCCCCATGAAGTGTCCCGCCGCCGGCCGCGCGAGCAGGTCCAGCGGCACGCCGTGCAGGATCTCCACCGCGCGTCGTGTCGCCTGGCCCGGCGCCAACGCACCCCCGCCGGGCGGCGGCAGCAGCGCCACCACGGGCCCGCCGTTCCAGACCCAACGCCACAGCTGCAGGCGTTGAGCGGCAGTGAGCGTGGAGGTCAGACGGTCGGGACGCGCGAGCAGGACGACGTCGGCCACCCCCGAGCCGCCGTAGACCGTGAAGCCCTGGCGGCGGGCGAAGGCCCGGGCCTCCGGGTCGTCGTCGGGGATCCACACGCTGAGCGGCCAGCTGCCACGCGGCGCGGGCCGGCGATCGGGCGGAGTTGGCACCACGACGAGCCGACGCGGCGTCGAGACGTCGAGCACGCCGGCCGCACCCTCGAGCACCGCCGAGATGCTCCAGTCGGCCAGGTCGCGCGGGCCGAGCCCCAGAGGCAGCGGCACCGTGAACGCCGTCACCCCCGGCGCGAACTCGTGCTCGCCGACGTCGATGTCGAGGGCCTCGCCACCTGCCGACGGCAGGGCCTGCACGAACAGGTGACCGCTCACGCTGCCCCCGGTGTCGTTCACGACGGACGCCGTGACCTCCGTGTCGCGTCCCGGGCGCACCGAGCGTTCGACGAGCGCCACCGTCGTCAGCAGCGGCCGCAGGGCCCGGTTGAGGCGCTCGCGCGCGGGTCGCGGCTCGCCCCAGGGCGCGAGCAGTCCGGCGCTGGCTTCGCTCGAGACCGCGCGCCACTGGGTGTAGCAGGCGAGATCGAGGGCCGGGTTGCTGCGCAGCGCCTCGGTCATGTCCTCCGCCGCGTCGGCAGAGAGCCCGGCCGCGGCGGCCCACCAGTCGTCGTCGTTCCACGGTCCGGCAGCCGCCCGCGCGCGCCGTTGACGGTCGGCGAACCCTTCGAACAGGGCCCGCTCCTCACCGTGCAGCCCCCGGTCGATGTACCCGTCCCGGGCGCGGGCGGCGTCGAGCATGGCGCCGTACCCGAATTCCGAGACGAACACCGGGCCCTCGACGTCGGCACCGAGACCCTCCATCTCCGCGTGCCGTTCGGGGGGCAGCGGGTAGGGCGGGTAGAGGTGCACGTCGATCATCGCGCGGCGCGCGCCGGTGAAGGGCTCGCGGTAGCGCCCCCCGCCGAGGAAGCCGCCCGAGTCCTCGAGCACCATGCGCGTCGGGTCGAGGTCGGCCAGGTGCGCCGAGAGCTCCTCGGCGTGCACGTAGGCCTTGCCGCTCATCTCGTTGAGCACGCCCCACAGGATCACCGACGGGTGCTGACGATCGCGCCGGACCATCCAGTCGATCTCGTCGCGCAGGCGCGGCAGCAGCTGCGGGTCGTCCTCGAGCCAACCGATGGCCGGCTCGGCCAGCACGAGCAGCCCGAGCTCGTCGCACGCCTGCAGGAACGCCTCGGGGGCCGGCGCGACGTGCATGCGCACGAAGTCGAAGCCCGTGTCGAGGATGCCTTCCACCTCTTCGCGCAGGAAGGCGGGGTCGGGATCGCGCCCGCCGAGGCCCGGCACGTGGGGCTGGTAGAGCACACCGTGCAGGACGCGGCGCTCGCCGTTGAGGAACAGGTCGCCGTCCGCCACGGTGAAGTCGCGGAATCCAAAGGTCCGCTGCGGCCCCGGTGCGCCGGCGATGGTGGTCGAGAGGGTGTAGAGGTGCGGCGACTCGGGACTCCACAGCGTGGGCTCCGCCACAACGATGCGCCGCGCGGCGCTCCCCCGGCCGTCGCTGAGGTCGACGTCGAAGTGCAGCGCGCGCCCACCGTCGACGGACAACCCGATGCGCACGGTCTGGGAGCCCGCGTCGTCAGCGGAGGCATCGCCGGCGGAGCCGGGCGGCGCCACCACGTCGACATCGACCCACACCTCGCCGCCCCCGGCGTCCGGCACCACCGACAGCCGCGCGATGGCGGGCGCGACGTGCAGCCGCAGCCGCGTCGAGCCGAGCAGGCCGCCGAAGTTGTGGTACCAGCTCTCCTTGCCGTGAGGCGTGGTCGACAGCGTCAGCCCGTCGACGGGCACGGATCCCGGGTCGACCACGCGCACCACCAGGCAGTGCTCCTCGCCGGCCTCCAGCTTGCCGGTGAGGTCGAATCGGGCGGGACCGTAGCCGCCTTCGTGGGCGCCGATGAAGACTCCATCGAGATGGACCCGGGCCGCGTAGTTGACCCGGTCGAGCGCCAGGTCGATGCGTGCCCCTTCGACCTCCGGCGGCGCCACGAAGCGGCGCACGTACCAAACCACGCCGTCGTAACCGCGCAAGGTGCCGAGATCGACCAGCGCCGTCTGCGGCGCCCCTTCCAGCGGACCCGGAACCTCGATGACGAACGCCTCGCTCGCCGCGCCCTGGGGACGCTCTCCCGTCGTGAGAGCCTCGAGCCAACCCTCCTCGGCGCCCCGCCCTTGCGGGTCGAGCTGCATCAGCCACAGGCCGTCGAGGGACACCTCCCGCGTCGGTTCAGCGGGCGCCTCGGAAGAGCCGCAACCCGCCACGAACGCCGCGACGACGAGCAGCGCCCACAGGGCTCCGGGGGCGGCGACGCGCGCCGCAACCCAGGCGCCCGGGCCGGTTCGGCCGTGGACGCCCCGCCCTTCACCGCAGAGGATGGGGTCTTCTCGGAGCCCGTCGCCCATGTCGATCTTGTCGCGATTCCTCGGTCGGCGGCGCGGTCCGCTGCGCGCGGTGGACGCCGCCGCTGCCTGCGCAGCACGGCCAGCCTACGCAGGGGCCCCGGTCGCCGCCACGCTCCTCCTGGTCCTGGCTCTCGCCACGCTGCTCGTGCCGCGGGCGGAGGCCCTGGTCGGCCCTCCCGGCGATGTCGACGGCCGCCAGGCCCTGGTGCGGGTCTCCATCGCCGACGAGACCGGCAGCTACGCCGAGCGGGCCCACGTCACCTTCAGCGCACCCTTCGCCGAGGGCGCGCTGACCGACCTCGATGAGCTCGTGCTCTGGCCCGCGCAAGGCGGTGACGAGCTGCCGCGCCAGGCCCGGGCCCTGTCCCGCTGGCCGTCGGGCAGCGTCCGCTGGGCCCAGATCGATACCCAGGTCGAGGTCCAGGCGCGCCAGTCGAAGGCTCTGCTGGTCGGTCGGCGAGCGGGCGCCGCGCCCGACCCCGTCCCATGGAGCCTCACCGGCCCCGACGACAACGGCGCCTTTCACCTCGACGACGGGCGCACCCGCTGGCCCCTGCTGCGGTCGAACGGCCTGCGAGGCGATGAGTTCGCGGGCTTGCGCGCGCGGCTCGTGGACGGCTTCGACATCGAGTACCGAGCAGAGATCGACGCTCCCGACGACTGGTTGCAGCAGGGACCCGGCATCGCGCTGCAGCAGGCCGGGCCGGTGGAGATCGTCGAGTGGGGGCCGCTGCGGGTGGTCGCCCGGGTGCGCGGCGCCCATCGCCCCCGCCCCGGCACCGAGGGCGCCCTGCCCGTCGACTTCCACAGCTTCACGGCCTACGCCCACTTCCTCGCGGGGCAGGCCGAGGCCCACGTGGAGTGGTCGTTGGAGAACGGACCGCTCCACGACCCGCCCGGCGCCCTGGCCTTCACGTCCTACGAGTTGTCGTTCGACGTCGGGCTCGCGCCGCGGGGCATCGACGTGGCCGGCAGCCCCACCCGCGGCGATGCGCCTTTCGCCCTGCACCAGGATGGCCTGGCCCTCGAACAGCAAGAGCACCGGGTCGACGGCAGGGCCTTGCGCACACCCCGGGCCGGCGACCTCTGGGCCGGCGTGCTGAGCGACACCACGGGCGGCGTCTACGTCCACGTCATCGACTCGGCCGAGAACCATCCGACCGCCCTGACCTACGAGCCCGGCTCGCCTCTGGTGGCGGCCGTGCTGCCCGCCGGCTCGCGCCCGCACTGGCTCGACGACGCCACCCGCAAGACCTTCCGCCTGACCCTGGCGCGGGGCGTCGGGCGCGAGGGCCGGTCGATCATGCGCGCGGCGGTGCATGGCCATCACGCCACCATCGATCCCCGCGACGTGGCCAGCAGCGGCGCCTGGGGCGACACGGGGCTCTTCTACATGCCGGGACCGGGCGCCGTGGAGGGGCTGATCAACCCGCTCGCCGGTGCGCCCACCGGGTGGGCCGACTACGGCGAACGCGTGCGCAACACGCACCAGTCGGGCAGCCCGCGCAACCGGCTGTCGGTCTACCTCGAGGCGATCCAGTCGCGACGGGCAGGCCTGTTCGAAGCGGCCACCGCCCGCGCCTGGCACGCCATGGACCTGCGGCCGTTCCACATCCTCGGCTTCTCAGCCGACGCGTTCCCCGGCGCGAACCTGTACGAGGGCACGCCCCACGACAACGAGCCGCCGGACAGGAGGCTCGGCCGCAGCGAGATGGGCGGCCTGTATCCCGAGTGGAAGCAGGGACTGCCGCCCAACGGACACGGCTACAACGGCTTCGACGGCGAGCACATGACGCTCGACGACATCTACGAGTGTTATCTGTTGACCGGTTCGTGGCCGGCTCTCGGGGCCCTCCGCTCGGCGGGTGAGGCCATGCTGACGTGGCACTGGGTGAAGGATTACCTGCACACCGCTCGCACGACCGGCTGGACGCTGCGCGCCCTGGTCCAGGTCGCGCGAGCCACCGGCGACCGGCGCTATCTCGAGGCGGCCGCGGGCATGGTGACCATGGTCGAGGCCGAGCGCGGCCACGGTGAGGTCAAGTACATGCACCGCAACCGTCCCGACTCGCGCCACATTGCAGACGCCGAGTCGGAGTCGCCCTGGATGGTGGCGGTGGCCGTCCACGGGCTCGCCGCCTACGGACTCGAGACGGGCGACGAGCGCATCCCGCCGTTGCTCAGCGACCTGTCCACGCTGCTGCTCGGCGCGTATCGCGGCAACGGCTTCGCGTCCGACATCCCGGCCGACGGCCCCCTCGACGCCGGCGACGTCTGGCAACCGCTGGGCCTGTCTCAATGGGTGCCGGGGGCCATCGCCGTCGCGGCCCACGTCACCGGCGACGAAACCGGGATCGACGTGATCCGTCCCTACTTCGAGCAGATGCTGCAACACTCCTCGGGCCCGGTCAGCTTCGGTTCGTCGACCTGGCACTGGTGGCAGCCCTACCTGGCCCTGCTCGAACGCAGGCGTTGATCCGCGCCGCCGGGCGGGGCGTTCGGCCACCCCGCCGACGACCCGTCCTCGCTTGTGACCCGTCCGCCCCGGGGCTACCCTCGCCCTGTTCGGCCGCGCGCGCTGGCCGCGGCCCTCGTGACGGCCGCCCCCGTTCCCAGAAACCACGGGATCTCGACCTTTGAAGAAGGCTCTCTTCGTCGGCTGCGGGCTGGTCCTGGCCCTCGTCCTGGGGCTGTTCGGATTCGCCTACTTCGTGCTCCGCGAGCCCTTCGCCCAATGGCAGGCGGCGACGGAAGTGCAGCAGGCGCGCCTGATCGCCATCAACGAGGCCCACCCGTTCGAGGCGGGCGAGACCGTCGACCGCGAGCGCTTCACGCGCCACCTCGAGCTGCGCGTCGACGTCATCGCGGTGTTCATGACCCTCTCCGAGGAGTTCGCGCGCCTGCAGACGGACGAGGAGCTGGGCATCGTCGACATGCTGCGCGGCTTCGCCTCGCCGATGATCGCGCTCCCCGAGGCGCTCATCGACCAGTTCGAGCAGGCCGAGATGGGCACGCCGGAATTCGCCCACCACTCACGCCTGCTGTGGGCGGTCATGCGCGAGCTCGACAAGGGCACCGGCGGCGACCGCTTCGGGTCCGTCCGCGGTCGCTACGCCGAGCTCAAGACCCACTACGAAGAGGCGTACGGCGAGATCGAGGAGTACCCGGCCCTCGACGACCTCATCGGCACCGCGCAGGACTTCCCGCAGGAAACCCTCGACGCGGCGCTGCACATCATGGGACAGGACCTCGAGCTGCTGCTGCAGGCCACGGCGGCCTTCGCCTTCGAGCCCCTCGCCCTGCAACTCGACAAGGTCGATCCCAGCGACCCCGGCACCTACGCCATGCCGCTCGGCGAAGCGAACGAAGGCGACTTCCGCTAGGAGGACCGCCATGAGCCGCACACTCGTCGTCCCCATCCGCGGGATGCGTTGTGGTGCCTGCGCGGCCGCCATCGAAAAGGGGCTGGGCGCGCTGCCCGGCGTCGAATCGGCGACGGTGAGCTATGCCACGCGCACCGCCTCGGTCTCCGGGAGCGTCGAGGAGCCGACGGTGCTCGAGGCCATCGCCGGCCTCGGCTATGAGGGCGTCCCGGCGTCCGCGAGCGGAGACGGCTCCGGCACGGACGCCTCCGGGACCGCCGTCGACGACGACCGGCGACCGGCCCGGCGCGACGCGATCACGGCCCTGCTGCTGGCCGTCGCGACGCTGGCCAGCGTCGGCGTCGCTCCGGAGCTCGCCGGGCTCGCGACCCTGGCCATCCTGCTGGGCCCGGGCCGCACGATCCTGGGCGCGGCGGCGCGCCAGGCCCGCCACGGCCGGGCGACCATGGACACCCTCGTCGCGCTGGGCGGGGGCGCCGCCTTCGCCCACGCCGTGTGGACCCTGCTGGGCCCCGAGACGACGGCCATGCCGGCCTTCGCCGCGCCGGCCATGATCTTCGCGTTCGTGCTGCTCGGGCGCGCCCTCGAGGAGTCGGCGCGCCACCGGGCCGCGACCGCGCTGCGCGAGTTGGGCGGACGCTCGGCGGGCGTGGCCCTCGTCCGCCGCGACGGACGCGAGGTGGAGCTCTCCGCCGACGAGGTGCTCGTGGGTGACGAGTGTCTCGTGCGCCCCGGCGCCGCCGCCCCGGCGGACGGCGTGGTCCTCTCGGGTTCCTCGGGTTTCGACGAAGCGTTGCTCACCGGCGAGTCGCTGCCGCTGTGGCGCGCCCCGGGCGACAACGTGGTGGGCGGCAGCCGCAACGTGGGCGGGCAGCTCGTGGTGGTGCGCGCGACGGCGGTCGGCGCCGAGGCCACCCTGGCCCAACTCGTCCGCCTGGTGGCCGCCGCCCAGGCCAGCAAGGCGCCGGTGCAACGTCTCGCCGACCGGGTGGCCGGCGTGTTCGTGCCGATCGTGGTGATCCTCGCCGCGGGCGTGTGGTTCTTCGGCCCCGGCTTGAGCGCCGCGGTGGCGGTGCTCGTCGTCGCCTGCCCGTGTGCGCTCGGCCTGGCGACGCCCACCGCCGTGCAGGTCGGGACGGGGCGCGCCGCCCAGCTGGGCATCCTCGTGCGGGACGCCGCGGCCCTCGAGGCCGCCGCCGGCCTCGACGTTCTGGTGGTCGACAAGACCGGCACGCTCACCATGGGTGAGCCCCTGGTCGAGGGCCTGCAACCGCTCGGCGATGCCTCTCCGGATGGGGCGCTTGCCGCGGCCGCGGCCATCGAGATCGCCAGCGGCCATCCGCTCGCCGCGGCCGTGCGCACCGAGGTCGAGCGGCGTGGTCTGCCGTTGCCCGCCGTCGACGCGGCCCAGCTCGAGGCCGGCGGCGGCGGCGTGGGCGGGATCCTCACCGACGGCACCCGGGTGCTCGTGGGCTCGCCCGACTACCTCACCCAGCGGGGCCTCGATGTGAGCGACGCCCGCGCGGACGTGGAGAACTTCGCCCGGCGCGGCTGGACCGTGGCCGTCGTGGCCCTCGACGGTCGACCCTGCCTGGTCCTCGGCGTCGCGGATCGCATCCGGCCGAGCAGCTCGCGGGCCGTGCGCATCCTGGGTCAGCTCGGCGTGAAGGTGGTCATGTCCACCGGCGACCACGAGGGCGCAGCGCGGGCCATTGCCGCCCTGGCCGGCATCGACGAGATCCACGCCTCCGAGACCCCCGAGGACAAGGCGCGCCGTGTCCGGGCGCTCCAACAGGGCGGCGCCACCGTGGGCATGGTGGGCGACGGCACCAACGACGCGCCGGCCCTCGCGGCCGCCGACGTCGGCCTGGCCGTGGGCGGCGCCACCGATCTGGCCCGCAGCTCGGCCTCCCTGGTGCTCGTCCACGGCGACCTGGCCCGCTGCACGGTGGCCCTCGAGCTGTCCCGCGCGACCCTCACCATCATCCGCCAGAACCTGTTCCTGGCCTTCGCCTACAACGGGGTCGCTCTGCCCCTCGCGGCCACCGGCGTGGTCTCGCCCCCATTCGCGGCGGCCGCCATGGCGCTCAGCTCGCTGCTCGTGGTCACCAACGCGCTGCGCCTGCGTCGCTTCCGCTCGCGGTTGGGGACGGCCTTCGGCCTCGAGAGTTGAGTCCGACCCGGCGACCGGGGTCTCCGATCGCCGGGCCGGCGAGGCAAGGACTAGCGTGGCGAGCGCCGTCCCGTGCAGCGTGCACGGTGCAGCAGGACGGTCCCGCCCAAAGTTCTAGCCGTCGAAGTACATCTGGAATTCCTGCGGGTGCGGCCGGGTCTTGAGCATCAGCACCTCATCCTGCTTGTTGCGGATGTAGGCCTTGATCAAGTCGGCGCAAAAGACGTCCCCGCGCAGCAGGAACTCGTGGTCGTCGCTCAGGGCCTTGAGGGCCGCTTCGAGGGAGGTCGGCGCATCGCGCACCGACGCCAGCTCCTCCGGCGGGAGGTCGTAGATGTTCTTGTCGAGGGGCTCGCCCGGATCGATGCGATTCTGGATGCCGTCCAACATCGCCATGCCGATGGCGGCGAAGGCCAGGTAGCCGTTGGCCATCGGATCAGGGCAGCGGAACTCGAAGCGCTTGGCTGCCGCGGCGCTGCTGAACATGGGGATGCGCACGGCCGCACTGCGGTTGGCGCTGCTGTAGGCCAGCTTGATGGGCGCCTCGAAGTGGGGCACCAGGCGCTTGAAGCTGTTCGTCGTCGGGTTGGTGAAGGCGATCAGCGCGTCGGCGTGACGCAGCACGCCGCCGATGGCGTAGCGCCCCATGTCCGAAAAGCCGGCATAGCCGTCACCAGCGAACAGGTTCTTGCCGTCCTTCCACAGTGAGCTGTGGACGTGCATGCCGCTGCCGTTGTCGTCGTACAGCGGCTTGGGCATGAAGGTGGCCGTCTTGCCCGCGCGCACCGCGACGTTCTTGACGATGTACTTGAACCACTGCAGCTTGTCGGCCATCTGCACGAGCTTGTCGTAGCGCATGTCGATCTCGCCCTGACCCGCCGTCGCCACCTCGTGGTGCTGGCACTCCATCTCGATGCCGACGTCCTCCATGACGAGGATCATCTCGGAGCGCAGGTCCTGCAGTGAATCGACCGGCGGCACGGGGAAGTACCCGCCCTTGGTCTTCGGGATGTGACCGGTGCCCACCTCGCCGCTGGACCAACTGCCCTCGTCGGAGATGATGTTGTAGGAGGAGTTGCTGGGCTGGTTCGAGAACTGCACCGCGTCGAACACAAAGAACTCGGCCTCGGGTCCGATGTAGCAGGTGTCGGCGATGCCGGTCGAGCGCATGTACTGCTCGAAGCGGCGCGCGACGCTGCGCGGGTCGCGCTCGTACTCCTCCTTCGTGATCGGATCGAGCACGTTGCCGATCACCGCCATGGTGGCGTCGCGATAGAAGGGATCGACCACAGCGGTGGCGGCCTCGGGCACGACGATCATGTCGCTCTCGTCGATGGTCTTCCAACCACGGAGAGACGATCCATCGAAACCGAGCCCCTCGGTGAAGGTCGACGCGTCGACGGAGGAGGTCGGCACGGTGAAGTGCTGCCATTGCCCGAACAGGTCGGTGAAACGGATGTCGAGCAACCGGATGCCGTTGGCCCGGATGTATTCGATGACCTCCCCGGGGGTCATGCCGCCGGCCACCCCGGGAGTGTTGGTGTTCGTCATCTCGGTGCTCTCGCTGGTTCGCGGTGTATCGAAAGTGCTGGTCATATCGCTTCGGGTCCCGTCTCTCCGGTTCGGATTCGAATCACATCGTGCAGTTCGAAGGTGAAGATCCGTCCGCGTGCACCGCCACCCTCTTCGATGGCCGTGATGGCCGGCTCGACAAAGTCGTCGTTGACTCCCACTTCGATACGAACCATGGGTTCCGGCGAGACTTCGGCGAAGGCCGTACCCGCCAGATCACTGACCCCGTGCACCTCACTCACCGTCATGCGGGTGATCTCGGCGCCGGCGAGGGCGGCGGTGACCGCCGTGAGGTTCTCGGGCGCGATGATGGCCTGGACCATCCACATGGAGCCGACGCTTGGGGTGCATGGGGGCAGCCGCGGACGCGTTCGGCCACCCTCTCGGCCGACTGTATCGTCGGACACCGACGGTCACAATTGCAGCGGAGCCTGAAATCATCGGGGGGCGCCGCGGTGTTCGCCCCATGATGCCGCCCGATCCCGCCTCCCCCGCACGCGTGCGACCCACTCCAACGACCCGCTCGGGCACTCCGATCGAGTGGCTGTTCCGGTCGACCCGTTCGTTCGCCCCCTCCGTTTCCGCTCACAAGCTGGCGGGCCCGCCGGACCAGTGGCGACGGAACTTTCCACGGCTGACGGGTTTTCAACATCTTCCCGGGTACAGACGGGCCCCGGAGGCGTCTAGGATCTGGGAACGCCGGTCTTCCGGCGCCTGTGGGGTGAGGCGGTTGTCGTAGTTCGGAGGGAGAACGCCCATGGGGACGCGCACAAGCGGTGCGGATATGCGGTTGGTCTTCATCTCTCTGGTCCTGCTCGCGGGAGTGGTCACTTGGACCGCCTTCGCCGGGCTGGGCACGGGGATGCTGTAACCCGGCTGCACGGTTGCCCGGCTTCGAGGGGTGCAGGCCCTGAGAGGACCGGATCGATTCGGAATTCCTGGAACCGGCGCGGGCTGGTCCCCGGGCGCTTGCCGTCTAGAATCGGCAGCGGATGACCACCGGGGAAGGCACACCGTTTCTGTTCCAGCCTGATCCGCCTCGCCGCCGGCGGGAGCGGAAGGCCGCCGAAGCGGCGGCCGCTGCGGCCGCAGCAGAGGCCGGCGTCGCGCCCGTCAAGGCGCCCGGTGCAGCGCCCGTCGACGCGCCCGCAACGGCGCCCGATGCGACGGTGGACGCGGCGCCCGGCACTGCGCCCGCCAAGCCCGCCAAGGCCGCCAAGCCGTCCAAGGCGTCAGCGTCCAAGCCGGCCGAGGGTGGCACCCACTCGCCCATGATGCAGCAGTTCTACAAGGCCAAGAAAGAGGCCGGCGACGCGCTGCTCATGTTCCGCATGGGCGACTTCTACGAGCTGTTCCACGAAGACGCCAAGATCGCGTCCCGGGTGCTCGGTATTGCTCTCACGAGTCGCAGTAAAGGCGAGGGCGCCATCCCCATGGCCGGCGTCCCCGCCAAGGCCTACGAGAACTACGTGCAGCAGCTGATCCGCGCCGGACTGCGCGTGGCCATCTGCGACCAGGTCGAGGACCCCAAGACCGCCAAGGGCATCGTCGACCGTCAACTGACCCGCATCGTCACCGCGGGAACGGTCTTCGAGGACGATCTGCTGCAACGGGGCACGAGCAACTGGCTCGCCGCCGTCGCGCCCGTCGGCGAACGCTGCGGTCTCGCCTGGGTGGACGTGTCCACCGGCGACTTCCGCGTCACCGACGTGGCCACCGCCCGCATCGCCGATGAGATCAGCCGGCTCGACCCGGCCGAGATCCTCCTGCCGGAATCGCTGCTCGATCGCACCGAGGCCGAGGGCGAGCTCGTGCAGGCCCTGCGTCGCGTCACGCCGGCGCCGTTGGTGGCCGGCCCCGAATGGACCTTCGACGGCGGCAACGCCCACGAGCTGCTGTGCGAACAGCTCGGGGTCCGCAGCCTGCAGGGCTACGGCCTCGAGGACCGGGGCGCCCATGTGGCGGCGGCCGGCGCCGTGCTGGCCTACGTGCGCACCACGCAACGGGGCTCGGCCCTGCCGGTGAGCGAGCTGCGCCGCCACGACCCCGAGGCCCGCGCCCAACTCGACCGCGCCACCCGCTCGTGCCTCGAGGTGCTGGCCACCCAGCGGGACGGGCGACGCGAGGGCAGCCTGCTGAGCGTCGTCGACGCCACCCTCACCGCCATGGGCGCGCGCCTGCTGCGTGAGTGGCTGGTGCAGCCCCTGGTCGACGTCGATCGCATCACCGCCCGCCAAAGCGCCGTGGCCGAGCTCGCGGGCAACGCGGCCGCCCGCGCCGATCTGCGCGCGCCGCTCTCTGACCTGCCCGACCTCGAGCGCATCGCCACGCGCCTGCTGGCCGGGCGGGCCGGACCCCGCGATCTCGCTTCGTTGCGCACGGCGCTCGGCGCCGCGCCCGCCATCAAGGCGACGCTCAGCGCGTGCGACAGCGTGCCCCTCGCCGCGGCCGGCGAATACATCCAGCCCCTACCCGAGCTCCACGAGCTGCTGCAGCGCGGGCTGGCCGAGCGGCCGGCCCCGACCCTCGGGGACGGCGGCCTCATCGCCCCAGGCTGGAACGCCGAGCTCGACCGCCTGCGCACCCTCAAGGAAGACGCCACCGAGGCCATCGCGCGCTTCCAGCGCAGCGAGATCGAGCGCACCGGCATCGACGGACTGAAAGTCGGCTTCAACAAGGTCTTCGGCTACTTCGTCGAGATCAGCCACGCCCAGGCCCGCGGCATCGAGCTGCCCGACGACTACATGCGTAAGCAGACGCTCACCTCGGCCGAGCGTTACATCACCGCCGAGCTGAAGGAGCTGGAGACCTCGATCCTCACCGCGGACGAGCGCGGCAAGGCCCTGGAAGCCGAACTCTTCATCGAGCTGCGTGACCGCGCGGCCGCCGACGGCGAGGGTTTGCGCGGCCTGGCCCGCGCCCTGGCCCGGGTCGACGTGCTGGCCGGCTTCGCCGAGATCGCCGCCTCCCGCGACTGGGTGCGCCCCACCGTCGACGACAGCGACGAGCTGGTCCTGCTGGACGGCCGTCATCCGGTGCTCGAGGCGGTGCTCGCCCCGGGAGAGCTGGTGCCCAATGACGCGCGCCTCTCGGCCAAGGAGGCCCGGCTGGTGCTCATCACCGGCCCCAACATGGCGGGCAAGTCGACCTACCTCCGCCAGGTGGCGCTGCTCGTGTTGCTGGCCCAGGTGGGCAGCTTCGTGCCGGCGGCCTCGGCCCACGTGGGCGTCGTCGATCGCATCTTCACCCGGCTCGGGTCCACCGACGATCTGGCCGCCGGCGTCTCCACCTTCATGGTCGAGATGACCGAGACGGCCGCCATCCTGAACAACGCCACCGACCGCAGCCTGGTGATCCTCGACGAGGTCGGTCGCGGCACGTCGACCTGGGACGGCCTCTCACTGGCCTGGGCCCTGTGCGAGTACCTCTACAAGAAGATCGCCTGCCGCACCCTCTTCGCGACGCACTACCACGAGCTGGTCGACCTGGCCGAGGAGTTCGAGGCGGTGCGCAACGTGAACGTCGCCGTGAAGGAGTGGGGCGATGACGTGGTCTTCATGCACAAGATCGTCCCGGGCGGCACCGACCGCAGCTACGGCCTGCACGTCGCGCGCCTGGCCGGCGTGCCCCGCGAGGTCATCGAGCGGGCCCAGCGCATCCTGAGCGACCTCGAGCAGCGCTCGCCCGACCTCAAGCCGGGGCCGCAGGAGGCCCCCGCCGGCGCCACCGGGCCCGAGCCCACCGCCTCGCCGCTGTTCCCGCGCCCGGGTGCGGCCGTCCTCGACGAGATCACCGCCCTCGATCCCGACTGCGTGGCGCCCATGGAGGCCCTCGTGCTGCTCCGGCGCTTCCACCGCCTGCTCGGCGGGAACACCGGGCAAAATGAAGACGACGGCGTGGGCGATGGGGACGGCGAGGTCGACGGGGCCGGGAACGACGCAGCCGAAGGAACCGCCGCGTCCTAGACCGCGCGGGAGCGGGCCCCGGCCGCGCTCAGCCGTCTCCGCGCACCTCGAGCAGCACGACCTTGAGGTAGTCGCTCTCGGGGAAGGCCAGGCGCCGCGGATGGTCGACGCCGGCCCCGCGCACCTCCAACACCGCCACGTTGCGGCGGGCGTCGTTGGCCGCTTCGCGCAGCACCTCCAGGAAGCCCGGCGTGTCGAGATGGAAGCTGCATGAGCAGGTCAGCAGGCGCCCGCCCTCGTCGAGACGCTTGAGCGCCCGCAGGTTGAGCTCCTTGTAGCCGCGCCGGGCCGAGCTGACGTCGCGCTTGGTCTTGGTGAGCGCCGGCGGGTCGAGGACGATGCCGTCGAAGCGCTCGTCCGCCTGGTCCGCCGCGCGCAGGCGGTCGAAGACGTTGCACTCGTCGAACGCGATCCGGTCGGCGAGGCCGTTGCGCTCGGCGGCGGCCCGGGCCCGCTCCAACGCCGGCCCGCTCGAGTCCCAGGCGGTCACGTCGCATCCGCCCGCGGCGAGGTGCAGCGCGAAGCCGCCCTCGTAGCAGAAGGCGTCGAGCACGCGCCCGCCCGGCGCGAGTTGCTCGGCGGCGAAGCGGTGATTCTCGCGCTGGTCGAGGTAGCCGCCGGTCTTGTGGCCCTTGTAGAGGTCGGTCTCGATGAGCAGACCCTCGCCCCCCGGGTTGCGCCACAGGACCGTGGCGGGGACGTCGCCGGCCAGCACCTCGACGCCCTCCTTCAGCTTCTCGTGCCGCCGGAAGGTCCCGTCGTGGCGGGCCAGGACACCGTGCACCCCGTGGTCCTGCACCAGCACCTCGGCCACCCGCGGCGCGATGTCGTCGGCCCAGCGGCAGCCGGCCTGGATCACCGCCACGCCGCCGAAGCGGTCGATGACGAGGCCCGGCAGTCCGTCCGCCTCGGCGTGCACCCAGCGGCAGGCCTCGGCGCCCACCGCGAGGCGGAAGGCCCGGGCGCGGATGGCCCGGTCGAGCCGTTGCTCCCACCAGGTCTCGCGTTCCGATCCGTCGTCGCCGAAGTCGGCGCGGCGGGAGACCACCCGCAGGGGGATGCGCGAGTCGGGGTTGAGCACCGCCGCGCCGCGAGCGTTGCCGGCGGGCGCCTCGAGTCGCACGAGTCCCGCCTCGCCCTCCAGCCCCGAGACGATGTGATCGGGGAAGATCCACGGATGCCCGATCTGCAGGCGCCGCAGTCCCGAGCGGCTCAACACGACGACGGGGAGGCTCATGCCGGTCGCGCCGTCTCGGTGTTTCCGTCGGAGTCGCCGGGGCCGGAGTCGCCGGGGACATTCGGGGCATGGCCGTCGCGCTCGGGGCCGTCGAACAGGCGCAGCAGGTTGCCGCCGAGGACCGCGGTGGTCGTGGCCACATCGTGGCCGCGCGCCAGCATGCCCGCCGTCACGCGCGGGAGCGCCGCCACGTCCTCGACGCCCTCGGGTCCGCAGGGGATGCCGTCGAAGTCGCTGCCGAGTCCCACGTGGTCGGCGCCCGCGACGGACACGAAGCGGTCGATGTGGTCGAGCAGGTCGTCGAGAGTCGCGTCGCCGCGCCGCAAGGCCGGGTCGATCAGGAAGGGCGGGTAGAAGTTCACGCAGGCCACGCCGCCACTGGCGGCGATGGCGCGCAGCTGGTCGTCGGTCAGGTTGCGTTGATGCTCACGCAGCGCGCGGCTGCACGAGTGGCTGGCGAGGAGCGGGCCCCGGGCCGTCTCGGCGGCGTGGTCGAAGGTGGCCGGCGCGACGTGGCTGATGTCCACGACCATGCCCAGCTCCTCCATGGCCGTCACCACCTCGCGACCGAACGCGGTGAGCCCCCCGTGGGGTCCCTTGTCGCCGCAGCCGTCGGCCCAGCCGTTGCTGTTGTTCCACGTGAGGGTCATCGTGCGCACGCCGCGGCGAGCGAATTCGGCCAGGGTGTCGAGGTCGTCCTCGATGGCGTGCCCGCCCTCGATGGCCAGCACCGCGCCCAGTTTGCCGGCGGCCCGCGCCATTCTCAGGTCGCCGGGAAGCATGCACAGGGCCAACCGGTCGGGGAACAGTTCCCGCTGCCGGTCCATGGTGCCGAGCAGCGCGCGCACACGGGCCGCCGCGCCGTCGGGCAACTCCCGCGGATGCACGAAGCAGGTGAACACCTGGGCGTCGAGATTGCCGCCGCCGCAGCGGGCGAAGTCGAGGTGCTGGCCCTCGGGCGCCGCGTCGAGGTCGTATTCCTGCTCGAACATCTCGGTGAGCGTGTCGGCGTGGGCGTCCATGACGAATGCCTCGCGGTGCACCCTCGCCGCCTGCGCGGGCACCGGTGAGGCGCCCATGTCCGCGCGGCCATCTGCTTGGACCTCTGCGCGGGAATCCGCAGCGGGCGAAGCCTTCGAACGAGTCTGAGGTGCGGGGTCGATCACGCGTCCAGTATGCGCCGTGTCGGCGGCCGGCGCACGTGACCCCCGGCTCCTGCCCCCCGACGTGGGGCCGCGGCCGGCGGCCGCGCTGCGCTCGACAGCCCCCCCTGCCGCCGGTTATGACGGGCCCATGGTCGGGCCACGCATCTACGAAGTCGACGAAGCCAACGAGCTGATCCTCACGTTCAACGAGGCCTTCGACGAGCTCGACGGCCTGCGCGTGGTGATCAAGGCGGCCAAGATCAAGCTCAACGCCCTCGAGATGATCTGGGGCCAGTCGCTCAACAGCGACGAGAACCCCGACCACAAGGAAGGCGCCGCGCTGCTCGAGGAGCTGCAGAAGCTCGAGGAGAAATTCACCGCCGTGGTGCATCGCCTGAACGAGATGGGCGCCACGGTGAAGGACCTCGAGAAGGGCCTGGTGGACGTGTATGCCGTGCGCGAGGGCCGACTCATCTTCCTGTGCTGGAAGCGCGGCGAGGAGGCCTTCGAAGCCTGGCACCACGTCGACGAAGGCTTCGCCGGGCGGCAGGGCCTCTAGGCGGCAGGGCCCGCTTGACCGCGGAACCGCTCGGCCGCGGGCCATCGAGGGCGCGGGGCTTCTAAGCCGCGGGCGGATCGTCAGCCCGCTCGGCCACCGCGAGCAGCGACGTCCCGAACGGCAGGCACGCGCCCAACTTCCGCTCGATCGTTCCCGCGCCCGTGAGCAGGCCGTTCATGAGCGACGACACGGGCGGGAACTCCACCTCCTGCGCCCGGTGCCGCACGACGCGCTGCCACCAGGCCGGCGGCACCGCGTAGGAGAAGAAGTGGCGCACGCGGCGCGGCGTCCAACCGCCTGCGCGCAGGTCTTGCGACAGCTTTGCGCGGGTGTAGCGGCGGAAGTGGCCGCAAGCGGCGTCCCACTCGCTCCACAACGAGGGCATGGCCGGCACGGTGACCACCAGGCGCGCGCCGGGCACCGCGGTCGCGGCCACACGGCGCAACACGTCGACGGGGTGCTCGAGATGCTCGAGGACGTCGAGGCAGGTCACCCCGTCGGGGGCGAAGGGCAGGTCGAGGGGCCTGTCGAGGTCGACCAGGCGGGCGTCGACGCCGCGGGCCCGCGCGATCTCCACCGCCGCGGCGGTGCCGTCGATGCCCAACGACTGCTCGGGACGCAGCGCGCGCTGCAGCGCCGCCAACCCCCCTCCCGCGCCGCACCCGACGTCGAGCAGCCGCTGCGGGCCGCGGCCGTCCCGCACTTTGCGCAGCGCCGCCTCCACGTGACCCTGACGCACCGCGAACCACCAGTAGTCGCCGGCGTCGGCCGCGGCCAGCTCGGCCACGTGCTCGTCGGTGATCTTGGTGTCGGCGGGAGCGACGTCGGTTGCGGGGGTTTCGTGGTGAGGTGTCCGGGACATGCCCGGAGTCTAGCCCGCTCACCAACGAAGCGGCGCGGCAGCCCCTCCGGGGACCGCCGCGCCCATCGTCCTGCATCCGTCCACTCCTTGCGTCGGCATCTCGCCGACTCGTCGCTTACTCGCCGAGCAGGGCGCCGGCCACCTCGGCCAAGCGGATGAACTCGGCGCGCCAGCCGCGGTCGTCGGTGCCGCGGGCATTGCCCGCCAACTGCTGCGCCATGGCCATGGAGGCCGTGCCCTTGTGGGGCGAGTTGCGCAGGGTCATGCCGAAGGCGGCCACGGCGGCGGAGAAGCGGAAGTCGGCGCTGGGCACATGGTGACGCGGGCGGCCACGAGGGCTCACATAGTCCTCGGCCACGAAGGGCACCGTCACGAGTTGGCTGGTGGCGCCCTGCGGCGCCTTCCAGCGCAGCTTCACCGTGAGCAGCTCGGGGCTGTTCACCACCACCGGGCGCGGTTCGTCCGGCACCTGCTGGTACTTGAGCGCGTCGACGCCGGCCGCCACCGCCACGCCAGGGGGCACGATCTCGTAGAGCGCCACCACGGAGTGACCCGCGCCGATCTCGCCGGCGTCCTTGCGGTCGTCGTTGAAGTCGCGCGCGGCGAGCTTGCGGTTCTCGTAGCCGATCAGGCGGTAGTGGGCGACGCGGCCGGGATTGAACTCGACCTGCAGCTTCACGTCCTTGGCGATGGTGTGCAGCGTGCCGGCGATGCGCTCGACCAGCACCCGGCGACCCTCGGACAGCGAGTCGATGTAGGCGTAGTTGCCGTTGCCCTTGTCGGCCAGCATCTCGACGGTGGCGTCCTTGAGGTTGTCCCTGCCGAAGCCGAGCACCGAGAGGAACACGCCGCTGGCCGCCCGCTGGGAGATGAGCCGCTCGAGCTCGTCGCGCTGGGTGATGCCGACGTTGAAGTCGCCGTCGGTGCCGAGGATGACGCGGTTCACGCCGCCCTCGATGAAGTTCATGCCGGCGATGCGGTAGGCGTCCTCGATGCCGGCCGCGCCGTTGGTCGAGCCGCCCGAGCGCAGTCGGTCGATGGCGTGCAGGATGGTGGGCTTGTCGGCGCCGCTCGTGGACGGCAGGGCGATGCCCGAGCTGCCCGCGTAGGTGACGATGGCCACGCGGTCGCGCCCGTCGAGCTGGGCCGTGAGCAGGCGCATGCACTGCTGCAGCAGCGGCAGCTTGTTGGCGCTGTTCATCGAGCCCGACACATCGAGCAGGAAGACCAGGTTGGCGGCCGGGCGCTCTTCGGCGTCGACCTCCGCGCCCTTGAGCGCGACCCGCACCAGGCGGTGCTCGGGCGCCCAGGGCGCCGCGCCCGACTCGATGTGCACCGCGAAGGGCACCTCGCCGTCGTCGAGGGCGTCGGCTTCGGCGGCCGAGACCAAGGGCGCCGGGTCGGCGTACTCGAAGTAGTTGAGCAGCTCCTCGATGCGCACGGCGTCGGGCGGCGGCAGGCGCCCCTCGTTCAGGAAACGCCGCACGTTGGCGTAAGCCGCCGTGTCGACGTCCACCGAGAATGTGGAGAGGGGCGCGTCCCACGGCGAGGTGAAGTCGTTGTCGACGATCTCGGCGTACGTCTCGTTGCTCACCTGCTGATGAGTGGGCATTGCCCCATCGAAGGACTTGCGATTGCCTCGGCCATCGTCTCGGTCGGCGCCGCCGATGTAGCCCAGGGCCGTCAGAGCGTCGTTCGAGTCGCCCGTCGGAACGAGCACGTTCTTGGGCGCCTGAATTGCGCGCCGGCCGATCTTCGCGAAGGTCGACGGGTCGGTCTCGCCAGCAGCGGCCCCGGGTCCGGAGGCGCTCACCCTCGGGCGGATGGTGTTCACAGCGCTCTCACCCGCGTCCGTCGGAGCCGTGTAGTTGCCCCCCTTCCCTCGGCTGGTCCCGATGACCGAGGTCGGTTCCGAAACGGGAGTGACGATCGGGTATGCGACCTCCGTCGCATCCGCCGAGGCAATCGCACGGCTCGTTCGCGCAAGCGCCAGAGTCGCGGCGTCCACGGTCTCGCCGGCCTTGATCTTGAGCAGCTCATCGATGACCTGCTCGGACTCGGTCGGACCCTGTGCCACCACCCCGAGGCTGGCGCTGACGTCGTCGTTCTTGAGCGGCATCCAACCCGAATCACTCGGCGCGCTCGCTGCGTTGCCGTGGCTCTCGTCGATGCCATCGACCAGGGCCATGGTCGGCGCCGACTCCTCGGCGATGTCGTAGGCATCATCGTCGCCCCCGCCGACGTAGCCGAGCTGTTTGAGCTGTGCGAGCTCTTCGCGAGAAGGCGTCACCACGCTGCCGGCCTCACCGCGATCGTCGGCGCGCCACCCACTGATGCGACTACTTCTTCCGTTCGACTCCAGCTTGCCTTGCAGTTCGTCCGCGGGTCGGCGCGCCTCCTCGTACTCGCGCTTGTCACCCACCGCCACTTGCTCACCGTCGCCGTAGATCTCGTAGAGGAAGGGGCTCTCCTCCCCGCCGGGCATGTCCTTGTCGTTGACCAGCCAGACGGCGCCGAAGATGACGGCGGCCGCGGCCGACAGGCGCACCATCGGGCGCCACCAGGGTGCGGCCGCGGTGACGGGCGTCACGGGCGCGAGGGTCTCGGCCGCGCCGGCGCCCTCCGCGCTCCCGTGGTTGTCGCCGAGTTGTGCGGCGCTCGCGGCGCCGAGGACGGCGGCCTTCTGCTCGGGGCTGAGTCCCGCGGACGCGCCGGCCTCCGCCCCGGCGCCGACAGCGGACTCGCTCGCCAGCTCGCCGGCCAACTCACCCGACAGCGCATGCGCGAAGCCGGTGATGGCCTCGACGGCCGCGCGGGCCGCCGGGTCCCGCTCCATGAGCGCCTCGACCTCGGCGCGATCGCTGCCGTCCAACTCGCCCAGGGCGTAGGCGGTGAGGCGCGCGTCGTCCTCGTACGGGTTGCCGCTCGGGGCGTCGTCGTTCGGGGTGTTCGGAGTGATGTCGTTCGTCATGAGGGGCTCCCACCGGCGGGCTGCACCGGATACTCGAGGGCGGCCTTGGCGCGCAGCGCCTTGAGGCCGTTGTGGATGAGCACCCCGACGTGGTTCACGGTCTTGCTGGTGATCTGGGCGATCTCGCGATAGCTCAGCTCGCTCTGGAACTTCAGCCGCAAGACTTCCTGCTGGCTCTCGGGCAACGTCTCCATGAGCCGCAGGATGCGTCCGTGTTGATCGGCGGTCTCCAGCATCTCGCGCGGGTCGCTCTCGCGGCCCGCCACGAGCGTGGCGCCGGCGTCGGGTGATGGGTTCATCCGTTTCTCCTTGCGAAGCACGTCCACCGCTCCGTTGCGGCAGACGGTGTACAGCCACTCCGCGAGGTGACCCTCGACCGCCGTGCGTTGCTGCTTGCACAGCTTCAGGAAGGCGTCCTGCACCACGTCCCGGGCCCGCTCGATGTCCCGCAGCATCCGCGCGACGTAGGCCACGAGCGGTCGCTCGTAGGCCTCGACGGCGTCCGCGATCCAGGCGGCGTCCGGTTCGTTCGGCATTCGGTCTCCCTGAGTCCTGGTCGATACCCCGCCGCCATGCTGCCGGTCGGCCGGGCTCCGATCACCCTTGGAGGGCATTCAGGGGGACCACGGGCGCACGGGGACCTTCTTAACGGCCCCGTGGCCGGAGTCGTGTGCCCGGCCTCTACGGGACGCTTCTCGGGGCGGCCCTTCCCGAGGCGGCGCTTCGACGAGCGGTCCTCAGTCCCCTTCCGCCTCAGGCGCTGGTGTGGCCGTCCATCACGTCCGCCAGGGCGGGGGCCAGCCGCTGGGCCAGGGTGGGATTGGCGAAGGCCAGGATGGACAGCCGCGTCTCGGTGTCCATGGGCGCATCGAAGAGCGCGAAGTGCTCGTCGAGGATGGGGACGCCCGCCTCGCGGTAGACCAGCAGCGCCGCCATGTCGTAGGGCTTGGCCGTGAAGTTGTCGATGCCGTAGGTGCGATGCAGCCAACCGCGCAGGTCGGCCAGCATGCGGTAGCGCCCGGTGACCACGTAGAACATCTGCCCCGCGTTGCACAGGTACTGGTCGTCGTAGATCAGGCGCGGCGAGAGGTCGAAGGCGTCGATGACCTCCTCGAGGAAGGCCTGCTCGAGGCTCGCCACCAGGGTCCGCTCGACGGGCAGGAAGCGCGCGAAGCAGAGGTAGCCGTTGTCGATGCGGTCGTCGGCGCTCGCGCGCAGGGGCCGGGCGTCGAGGCATTTCCCGGTGCGCACGTCGTGCCGCGCGATGGTGGCGCCCTGCCCGGCGATGGCGGTGAGCACGTGGTAGATGCCGGCGGATGTCGTCGGCAGCTCGGTCTGCACCGCGACCTCACAGTCGGAGAGGCGCGTGAGGTCGCCGTGGTCGGGCGCGACGCCCGTGACGGCCCAGGCCGAACGCATGTCGTGCATGAGCGAGCGCGTCCCGTCGACGGGGTCGACGAGCACCCGCAGGGGGCGGCCCTCCGACCCGTCACCGTAACGCAGCAGGCCCGGGCCCTCGGCCACGAGCGTGACCGGGTAGCGCTGGCCCAGCGATCGGCCGAAGGTGGCGAGGGCCTCGTCGGCCACATCGTCGAGGGCGTAGGTCAGGTCGCCCGCCCGCCACTCGCCCGGCGCCGCGGCAAGGTCCCGGTCGTCGCTCACCCGGGCGCGCTCGAGGCATTCGCTCACCCGGGCGCGGATGTCCTCGTGCAGGGCGCGCACGTCCGCCAACAGTCGTTCCGACTCGGTGGGAGCGAAATCACCGAGAGCGCCCGTCCGAGCCGTCCCACTCCCGCGCGGGGGATCCACCGTCAAGCGGACCGCCCGTCAGGCGGCACTGGTGGCCGGCGCGACAGAGGCAGGCGGCGCGGCGGCCGAGTCCCGGGGCGCCAGCAGCAGCGCCCGGTCGACCAAGCCCGCGAGGCAGGCCAGCGCCCGCTCACGCTGCTCGTCGCCCACGGTGGCGAGGATGTCGGCGATGCTGCGCTTGCCATCGACGAGGTCCACCAGCGATTGCTCGAATTCGTCCAGCACCCAGGTCTGCCCGTTCTTCAGCAGCATGAGCGCCGTGACCGGACTCGGAGCCACGTCCGCACCGTCGGTGGGGACGTCCGCCATGGCGTTGTACTGGTACTGGCGCTGGGAGAAGGCCGGATTGTGCTCGAGCACGTGGCTCTCGTCGTCGATCATCTCGCGCGCGATGGGCCCGAAGCGGCCGAGCCCCGTGACCTTTTCGAGGTCCTCGACCTTGTTGGTCGCGTAGAGCAGGTAGGCGCCGTGGCACAGCAGCGGCAGGTCGGAGCGCGCGCGGAAGCCCCGGTCGAGGGCCTCGCGGTCGTAGTATTCACGGCCGTCCGTGTAGCTGTAGTCCCAGCCGCCGGTCTCGCTGCGCTTGATCTCGATGCCGTAGCGCTCGGGATCGGCGAACACGAGCGTGTCGGCGCCGAGCATGAAGGTGCCCGCGTAAACCGAGATGGCGATGCGGTCGCGACGTGACTCGACGAAATCGTAGGTCACCGCCGCCTCCTCGGGCGTCTCGCCCGGGAACCCGATGAACCAGCTCACCCCGGCCTTGAGGCCCGTGTTGTGCATGTTCTCGAGGATGCGGTCGACGCGGGCGAGGTCGTTGCCCTTGTCGATCAGGTCGAGCACGCGCTGGCTGCCGGACTCGAAGCCGAACTGCAGGAAGCGTCCGCCGCCGTCGTAGAGAGTCTGGATCAGCTCGGCGCTGACGTAGGGCTTCTCGAACTTCGTCTCGGCGAACCAGAACACATCGAGGCCGTCGTCCTTGATGCCTTGCGCCACGGTGCGCAGCGTCTTGGGCGGCGCGAGGCTGTCCCAGAAAAGGAAGAAGCGCGCGCCCGTCTGCTCGTGGATGCCCTTGATGTCCTGGTAGACCAGGGCCGGCTTGCGCATGCGGAAGTTGCGCCGGAACGAGTCGCCGCAGAAGGTGCACTTGCCGTAGTAGCAGCCGCGCGAGGTCTGCAGGTTGGCGATGCCCTCGGGCACCAGGTAGCGCTCGAAGGGGATGTCGGTGAAGTCCGGCGGCGCCACGGCATCGAGGTCGGGATAACTCGGCGGCATGGGCGAGAAGCGGATCTGCCCGCTCTCGGCGTCGCGCCAGATGGCGTTGCTGACCTTTTCGATGGGCCGGTTGCCGGCGATGTGTTCCATCATCTCGCAGACCGCGTCCTCGCCCTCGCCCGGCATGGCGAAATCGATCACGTCGAACAGCTCGGGGTCCTTGAACAGCGAGCCCTTGTAGTCGTTGACCGTGCAGCCGCCGATGATGATGGGCACGTCCGGGCAGGCCGCCTTGAAGCGCTTCGCGAAGCGCAGCCCTTCGAAGAACTGGAAGGTGAACGGCATGGTCATGCAGATGGCGTCGGGCTTCTCCGCCAGCAACGAGTCCATCAACTCGTTGTAGGCCTCGTCGATGGGGTCGCCGCCGAACGACTGCAGGGTCTCGCAGTTGTCCTTGACGAAGGTCTCCGACTCGGGATCGAAGCTCGGGCTGGCGGCGTAGAGGAAGCGGTTCACCGCCAGCAGGTCGTCGAAGGCCTGGTTGAATTGGTCGGGGTCGTAGAAGCGCTCGGGGTCGTCCATCACGGAGACCGAGTCGGCCGCGCGCAGCAGCACCTCGCGCGGGACGGCCGAGATCTGGGCCAGGCCCTTGTAGCGGGCGAACTCCTGGGCCGTCAGCGCGTCCTTGGCGTTCAGCTCGTCGAACCAGCCGGCGACCGTGTCGGCGTAGTGGGTCATGCGCTCCGGCGTCACCAGGTGCCGGAAGACCTCGACGTTCATGTCGCGCACCGAGGTCGTGTGCCCTGCGGCTCGCAGGCAACCCTGGAGCACGGCGATGCTCGAGAACGGGATGGTGGGCAGGGTGCCCTCAGGCGGATAGACGATCAGGATATGCATCAGGCCCGTTTTGCAGCCGGCGGGGTGGAGCCGGCGCCTCGTGCGGGGTGGGGGCGGTCGCGTTGTTTCGGCGGCGCCCGCGAAGGGGCCGCGAAGCATAGCATCGGCCAGTATAGCGGTGTTTCCTGAGGCAGTCCGTTCGTGGCGCACACTCCGGCCGCGCCGACCCTCCGCCGAAGCGCCTCGTCGCGCCCCCACGGGCGGCTCAGTCGCTGTGTTCGGACCCGTGGGTCGAAGTTCGAGCCGCCGTCCGGATCGCCACCACGATGAAGATCACGGCCAGAGACAGCGTCCGCAGCCGCATGTCCTGCTCCTCGCCGAGCGGCGTCACGCCGGCCATCTGCGCCCCCCGTCCGAGCCCCGGCGCGAAGGTGTAGAGGGGCAGGAACAGGACCAGGGTCGCAGCGGCGGCGGCCAGGCTCGAGACGAGGCCCAGGCGACGATTCCACGCCTCGGCGGCCAGCCACGCCACCGGCAGGGCCAGCCACACGAGGTGGTGGGGCCAGGTCACGCTCGAGGTCAGCGTGAGGGCGCACACGCCCAGGGCGTATTGGCCGAAGAGGCGGCGCGCGGCCGCACCCGAGGGCTCCGTCTCCCGGCCCGGCGCGCGCCCACGGACGAGAGCCACCGCGACCACCCCCAGGACGACCGCCGTCACACCCCAGGTCGCGGCCGCCAGCCCGGACATCTCGCCACCCCGGAACAGCGCGCGGCTGATCAGGCCGTGGGGCGCGAGGTTGGTGGCCGACATGTTGTTCGCGAAGCCCTGGCCCGGGACCACGTCCGGGGCATAGCCGAGCAGCGGCAGGACCTTCCCGACGTAGGAATAGTGCACGTCCCATCCGTTGAGCAGCACCGAGAGCTCGAACAGCGCCAGGCCCGCCAGGCTCGCGCCGATCACGGTGCGCCAGCGGCCGGTCACCAACGCCAGCACCAGCAGCAGGATCGGCGAGGTCTTGGCGGTGACCGCCAGCGCGAGCAGCACGCCCTCGAGCAACGACCGTCCGTGCAGGCCCGCTAGCAGCGCCGCGAGGAGCGCCACCAGGGCCACGACGTTCATCTGATTCCAGAAGAGGTTGGTCCAGGTGGAGTCGTTGAAGAGCAGCACCGTGAGAGCCAGCGTGGCGGACAACGTCCCCGGGAGCCCGATCCGGCGCAGGCACAGGCCCAGCAACACCGCCGCCAGCGCGAGCAACACGACGTTGACGGACGCCCACCTGTCGAAGGCCTCGTGGAAGTCGTCGCCGAACGCCCCGAAGGCCCGCACCACCAGCGGGTTGTAGGCGCAGAAGGGCGTGGCCGGGCGCCCCACCCGCTGACCGATGCCGTCGAGGACGGCCGGGTCGTGGATGTCGACGCCGGCCTCCAGACCCTGCCCCGCGGCCCACAGGATCTCGAAGTCGCTGATGATGCGCCCGTCGGCCGTCCCCGCGAGCTGCGTCCACGTGGACTCGCGGGCGACGAACACCCCCAGGACGGTGATCACCAGGGGCAGCCACCAGTGCGAGCGGCGGGCTCCGGCCCCCGGCCGGGTCACGGGTGAGCGAGCCGCCGCGCCGCGGCGTCGAGGGCGACCAGGCCGCCCGCGGGGAGATTGCTCGTGAAGCCGGCGGCCTGCAACTGGCGCGCCAGCGGCTCGGTGGACACGTTGGACACGGCGCCCTGCGCGAATTGGCACCCGCCCAGGCCGCCCAGCGCCGCGTCGAAGCTGCGGCACCCGGTCTCCAGCGCCGCCCACACCAGCGCCTCCTGGTTTTGCTCCGTGACGTGCAGGTGGGCGCCGGGCACATCGTGCCCGCTGCGCTCGGCCTGCGTCGACACCGCCGCGTACACCTGCCGCAGCGTGTCCGCCGTGGCCACCGCCGTGGTGTCGGCCAGGGCAATGCGCGCCGCCCCCACCCCGTGCAGGCGACCGATCCAGTCGCACAGGTCTTCGATCGAGAACGCATCGCCCTCGTTGTTGCCGAAGGCCATGGAGATGGTCACGTAGACGCGGCGGCCCTCCGCCTCCGCCAAGCGCACCAGCCGGGCCAGCACGTCCGCGGACTCCTCGCGGGTCTGCCCGATGTTGCGGCGCCCGAAGCTGTCGGAGAGGGAGAAGGGGAACAGCACCTCGCCGATGGCCGGCACCGCGAGCAGGCGCTCGAGGCCGCGCTCGGTGGCCACCAGGCCCGTGAGCGTCACCCCGTCGGGGATGGCGAGGCCGTCGAGCAACACGTCGGTGTCGGCCATGGCCGGCACCTTGCGGCGCGAGACGAACGAACCGACGTCGATGCGGTCGAAGCCCGCCTCCAGCAGGGCGCGGAGGAAGCCGCGCTTGGCGTCCGTGGGCACGGCGTGGGGCAACCCCTGCCATGCATCCCGCACGGTCTCGACGACGGTCACCGCTTCAGTCATGTCGTCCTCGATCGCGCGGCGCCCTCAGCGCCGCGCTGTGTCAGCGCCCCGCAGTATCAGCACCCCGTGGCGTCAGCACTGCAGCACACCGGTCCTGAAGGCCGGGATCTCCGGATCGTGGGAGGCCACGTCGAGGGCCATGACGATGGCGTCCCGCGTGTCCTGCGGGCGGATGATCGCGTCGACCCACAGGCGCGCCGCGGCATAGCGCGGATCGAGCGCCTTGGTGTAGCGCCGCTTGGTGTCCTTCAGCAGCTTGTCGCGATCCTCGTCGCTGACGGTCTTGCCGGCCTTCTTGAGCTGGCTGACGCGGATGTCGACGAGCACCTTGGCCGCCGCGTCGCCGCTCATGACGGCGTAGCGCGCCGACGGCCACGCGAAGAGGAAGCGCGGGTCGTAGGCCTTGCCGCACATGGCGTAGTGCCCCGCCCCGAACGACCCGCCCATGATCACCGAGATCTTGGGCACCACCGAGTTGCTCACCGCGTTCACCATCTTCGCGCCGGCCCGGATGATGCCCGCCTGCTCGGACTCGGTGCCCACCATGAAGCCGTTCACGTCGTGCAGGAACACGAGCGGGATCTTGTTCTGGTTGCAGTCCATGATGAAGCGCGCGGACTTCTCGGCGCTCTCGACGTAGATCACCGAACCGAACTCGACGCCGCGCTTCTTGCTCTTCGCGTTGAGCTTCTGGTTGGCCACGATGCCCACCGGATAGCCGCCTACCCGGGCGAAGCCGGTGACGATGGTCTTGCCGTAGTCGGCGCGGTACTCGTCGAAGTCGGAGTCGTCGACGATGCGCCCGATGACCTCGTGCACGTCGTAGGCCTTGTTCGCCTCCATGGGCACCAGGCCCGGCAGCTCTTCGCCCTTCAGGCGCGGCGGCTTGGCGCGCTTCTTGGCGAAGGGCCCCTTGGGAGGCAGGCCCATCTTCTCGACGAGCGAGCGGATGCGCTTGATGCAGGCGGCGTCGTCCTTCTCCTTGAAGTCGACTGTGCCGCTCACGGACGAATGCATGTCGACGCCGCCCAGCTCCTCGGCGTCGGCCTCCTGGCCGATGGCCGCCTTCACCAGCGCCGGCCCCGCGAGGAACAGCCCCGAGCCCTCGGTCATGAGCAAGGTGTCGCACATGACCGGCAGATAGGCGCCGCCCGCCACGCAGCTGCCCATGATGGCGGCGATCTGCGGCACACCCAGGGCGCTCAGGACAGCGTTGTTGCGGAAGACCCGGCCGAAGTCGTCCTCGTCCGGGAAGACCTCGTCCTGCAACGGCAGGAACACGCCGGCCGAGTCGACCAGGTAGATCACCGGCAGCTTGTTGTCGAGGGCGATGCGCTGGTTGCGGATGACCTTCTTGCACGTCATCGGGAAGAACGCCCCGGCCTTCACCGTGGCGTCGTTGGCGATGATCATGAAGCGGCGGCCGTGGATCGTGCCGATGCCCGCCACCGTGCCCGCCGAGGGCACCGCGCCCCATTCGGCGTCGTAGACCTCCCACGCGGCGAAGGCCCCCAACTCGAAGAAGGAGTCGCCCTTGTCCACGAGCTTGGCGATGCGCTCGCGGGCGGTCAGCCGGCCCTTGGCGTGCTGCTTCGCGACGGACTTGGGGCCTCCGCCCAGAGCCAGCAGTGCGTGCTGCTGATCGTAGAGCTGCAGCACCTTGGCGTAGACGTTGCGGGCGGCCCGCGCCGACTTGGACCGAGCGTCGAAGGTTGTCTCGATGCGGCTCATGGGCGGCGCATTGTGACCACCCATGCCGCCGAAGGCCAGCCCACGGCGACCGGGGAGCTGCTGGGAGCGCAGGGCAGCGAGCGCGGCCTTCAGGACACGGCCTTCAGACGCGCACGGAGGCCGCCCGCCGGTCATCGGTCGCTCCCACACGCCGCCGACCCGTTGCGGCCAATGCGCCGCGCGCCCGGAACAACCGCACACGCAAGGCCGACGGGCTCAGGCCGGTCATGCGACAGATGGTGGCCTGGCTGAGTCCCTTCTCGTAGTGCAGCGCCATGAGCAGCCGGTGGTGCGCGGGCAGGCGTCGCAGGTCCGCCGGCTCGAACTCCCCGGCATCCTCTCGCTCGACGTCCCCCGTCGCGTCTCGCGGGGCCCAGTCATCGACGCCTTCGGGCATGGTGCCCCACACGCCCTGTCGCACCCGGAGCGTGCGCACCCGGTCGATGGCCGCGTGACGACAGATGCGGAACACCCAGGCCTCCGCCTTCTCAGGCTCCCGCAGGTCGGCACAACCCGCGACGGCGCGCCACAACGTTTCCTGCACCACGTCTTCGGCCAGGGCGCCATCGCCGACGAAGCGGCGCGCAAAGGCCACCAGCCGTCGCCGCAGCCCCGGCCGTTCCCAGAGCTGGATCGCGGGGACCGTCGGCCCTTCTCCGGCATCGGCTGCCGCGCTGGCGGCTCGGTCCGTCGCACCCGCCGTCTCTTTCACCGCTGTTCCCTTCAATGCCGTCCCGTTCACCGCCATCGCGCCTCCCCCATCGCAGCCTCAAGGATGACCGCCTCTCCCGGTGCGGCCACCCGACAGACGTCACCGGCCTGCGGGAATCACACCCGGTGTCCACGGCCGATTCGGTGAGGGTCGCCGGCGCGGCCGCCGCGCGTTCAGCGCCGGGAGTCGGTGGCGCCGAGAGCGGCGATGGCGGCCATGATGTCCGCCGTGAACGCCTCGGTCCCCTCGCGGCCCGGCGGGTAGTCGTCCGTGCTCATCAATTCACCCGTGCGCACGGTGACGCGGGAGGGGCGCAGTCGCCATTCCCCCTTGCGGTGCGCCTCGCGCGTCCCGCCCACCCACACCGGCATGACCGACACGCCGGCTTTGCGGGCCAACCAGGCCACACCCTGCTCGCCGGGCTGCAGCTCACCGTCCGGCGAGATGTGGCCTTCGGGGAAGATGACCAGCACCTGGCCGGCATCCAGGATGCGCTTGCCCTCCCGCAGGGCCCCGCGATTGTCACCGTCCTCGTCGACGACGATGCAGCGCGCGATGCGGAAGAACCAGTTCAGGTACCAGGGGTCGTAATACTTCGACGTCATCATGAAGTTGACGCGACGTTCGAAGCAGGCGCCGACGATCAGCGGGTCGAGGTAGCTGCGGTGATTCGGCGCGATGATGAAGGCCCCCTCGGGGGGCAGCTCGGCCACGTCCGCGAGGGAGAGGTGCCAGAGCCTGCGCATGATCGTGCGCAGCGACGTCTTGATCGCGTGGAAGCCGAGCTCGTTGGCGAGGCTCCGGTGCGCGAGCGCGGAAACGCGTCGGGTCCTGAAGAACATGGCCAGCAGCCTACCGCAACTGCTTGGCGGCCTCCTGACCCCAAGCGGAGGTCTCAAACTCCGTCTTGCACTGGTGCAGCAGCCGCCGGCTGTTGAGCCCGGCGTCGGCCACTTCACCGTCGCCGAGGTTCTTGAAGCACTGGGCCGCGAAGAACATGGCCTCGGGCTGCTGGTCTCGGACGTCGCCGTAGTGCACGTAGACCCGCAGGAAGTCGAGCAGCGCCTCGCGGTACAGCGCGTTGGCCGTCTCGGCGTCGCCTTCACCGTAGGCGCCCCGGGCGGCCATCTCGAGGGCCCGACCGCGACCGTTGTAGGCCGAGGCGACGACGTCCCGGTCGGTCTCGAGGCGGCCGTCGATGATCTCGCCGAACAGGCGTCGGGCGCCGGAGCCATCGTTCTCGGCGAGCCGCAGCTTGCCGATGCGCAGGGTGCACTTGTTGGCCAACCCGGTGTACTTGCCCTTGGCCTTGCCTTTGAGCGACTCGTACTTGGCTGCCAGGCCGGCGGTCTTGCCGCTGCCCTCACCCGTGAGCAGCGCGAAGAACTCGGCCTCGAGGGTCCAGCGCTCGCCCAGGCCCTTGGCCGCCGCCTGGGACTTGAGGTCGTCGAAGTTCGCCGACGCCTTCGAGAACTCGCCCTTGCGCAAAGCCGCCTTGCCCTTGCCGAGCAGGGCGCGGCCGAGGTGGCGCGTCTTGGGGTAGAGCTCGAGCAGTTCGTCGAACTTCTGCATCGCGTCGACGTAGAGGCCGAGGTTCACCATGGCCTCGGCCGCCTCGACCAGGGCCCGTGCCTGCTGGTGCTCGCCGTAGCGTTCGTCTTCGGCCGCCGCGAGCAACAGGTGGATCGAACCCTTCAGGTTGCCGTCGTCGCGCGCCGCCATGGCGTCGCGGTAACTCTTGCTCGAGCGCTCGTAGTCGATCGAGACGACCTCGCTGGAGGCCACCTTCTGCGGCGTCGACACGCCCGGCTTGCGGTACTCCACCACCTCGTAGGTCTCGCCGGAGATGCGCACACCCTTCACCGTCTTGCCGTCCGCGAGGACGATGTCGTCGGCGGCGACGGCCGGGGCCAACAGAACGAGGACGGTGGCGATGAGGGCAAATCGCTGCATGGTCGGAAGCTGCCGGGGGGCGCTGCGAGGGGAGCCGGATCGGCGCGGAGGCGCTAGAGGTTAGTCGACCGGGGCGATCAAGTTACTGGCCGGCGCCGAGGGGGGTCAAGCGGGCTCGCCCGCCCCGGCCCCCGAGCCCGCGGCGTGGGCGGCGGCCCGGGCCCGGCGCTCGGCCTCGCTGCCCATGCCTCCGCCGCGAACCTGCTCGATCAGTTGCGCCACGATGGACACGGCGATCTCGGCGGCCGTCCGCGCGCCGATGGGCAGGCCCACCGGCGACACCACGGCCTCGAGGAAGGCCGGCGCGACGCCGTCGTCCGCCAGGCGGCCGAGCAGCACGCTGCGCTTGCTGCGGCTGCCGATCATGCCGAGGAAGCGGGGACACGCGCCGTGCGTCTCCGCGTGAGCGGCCAGCGCCCGCAGCACGCGCTCGTCGTCGTGATGGCCCCGGGTGACGATGACCACGAACGACAACTCGCCGACGCCCGCGGCCGCGACGGTCTGCTCCCACTCGCCCGCCATCCGGTCGACGGCAGTGGGCAGCTCGGCGTGCTCGAGCATGTCGGCGCGGTCGTCGAACAGCCGCACGCGGAAGCCCGCCTCGGCCGAGAGCCGGGCCGTCGCCGCGCCTACGTGTCCCGCGCCGAACACGAGCAGCACCGGTTGCGTCACCGGCTCGATGAAGATCGTCACCTTGCCTCCGCAGATGAGCCCACTGTCGGGGTACTCCTCTTCCGTCAGGGTGAACTCGACGATGCGGCTGCGCAGCGACGTCATGACCTCCTTCGCCGCGTCCCACACCTCCGCCTCGAGGCAACCGCCGCCCACCGAACCCACGAACGTGCCGTCGGACCGCACGAGCATCTTCATCGGGTCCTTGCCCGGCGTGGAGCCCAGGGTCGAGACGATGGTGGCCAGAGCCGCGGGCTCGCCCCGCCGGCGGCAGTCGACCACCGCCTCCCAGATGTCGAGGGCGCTCATGGGGCCGGGTCCTCCGCCAGGTGCACGGCGTGCACGAAGATCTTCCCGTCGCCGATGCGCCCGGTGAACGCGCCTTCGCGCAGGGCGGCCACGGTGGCCTCGAGGGCGGTGCCCGCCACGGTGAACTCGAGCCGCACCTTGGGCAGGAAGTTGCCCTGCCAGTCACCGACCCGCTCGTAGAAGGTCAGGTGCTCCTTCTGGCGCCCGTAGCCGCGCACCTCTTCGATGGCCACGTCGCGGGGGGCGACGGCCACCAGCCGCTCCATGACCGCGTCGAGGCGCATGGCCCGCACCACGGCCACGATGCGGGCGCCGACGCCGGCGGGCAGGGGTCGCAGGTCTCCATCCATGGCGGACATCCTAGCGCGCCGGGCCGGCGTCGTCGCGGCGGCGGCACGTCAGCAGCAGCCGCCAGTCGTCGCGGCACAGCGCCCGGGCCGCGAGGGCGAACGCCAGGGCGCCCGCCGCCACCTCGACGGCGATGACCATCAGGCGCTCAACCCGGCTCGCGTCGAGGAACAGGCCGAGTTCGCCCTCCATGAAGGTCGGGATCAGCAACAGGCGCACGGCGGACAGCACGACGAACATGACCAGGGTGGCGGCCAGCAGGCCCTTGAGCGACCCGAGCAGCGGACGAGCGGGGCCGATGCGCAGGCGCCCCCGCAGCAGCACGTGCAGGATCACGGCGTGGACGCCGGCGGTCAGCGTGGTGGCCGCCGCGAGGCCCGCCTCGCCGAAGGGGCCCACTAGGGCCAGGTCGAGGCCGATGTTGACCACCACGGCGAGACCGGCCACGCGCATGGGCAGTCGCGCGTTGCCCATGGCGAAGCAGACCCGGTTGAGCACCATGATCACGCCCAGGAACGGGATGCCCAGGGCGTAGCCCTGCAGGGCCCGGGCCGAGAGCTCCACGCCGGTGCGGCCGAACTCGCCGCCCTCGAACAGCAGGCCCACGAGCGGGCCGGCAATGTGGAGCAGTCCCACCGCCGCGGGCAGCGAGAGCAGCAGGTTCATGCGCAGGGCGCCGCGGGTCGTCGTCACTGCCGCGTCGACCTGCTCGCGCAGGAACATCCGGTTGAGCACGGGGAACACCGCCGTCGAGAGCGCGATGGACACCAGCCCCAAGGGGAATTGCATCAGCCGCATGCCGAGGTAGAGGTGCACCACCCCGCCGTCGGGCAGCGCGGCCATGGCGATGCTGCGGTCGGCCACGACGTTGACCTGGGCGGCGCCCATGGCGAGCAGCAGCGGCCCGAGGCGCACCGCCACGGCCCGCAGCTCGGGCGTGACCCGCGGACGCACCGGGCGGAAGCCCACCCCCAGCGCCTTCATGCGCGGGAGATGCCAGGCGAATTGCACCACCGACGCGCCGAGGATGGCCGCGATGATGACGAAGCCGCGGTCCACCGTGTCGTCACCCGCGAGGGGACCCGCCACCACCGCCGCCACGATCCAGATCACGTTGAGCAGCACGGGCGCGAGAGCCGGCACGACGAACTCGCCCAGGGTGTGCATGACGCCCATGAACTGCGCGATGACGCAGATGACCGCGAGGTACGGCAGCAGCAGCGCCAGGTAGCGCCGGGTCAGGTCGACCTTCTCGAGGGGCAGGTCGAGCACCGAGGCCACCGCCTGCTCCGGGAGGAGCATCAGCAGGATCACCAGCGTGGCCGTGAGCAGCACCAGCAGGGCGCCGAGGGTCGAGATGATCACGCGCGCCACGTCCCGGGCTCGGTCCCGCCCTTCCTGCTCGAGCACCCGTGCGAATTCGGGCATGAACGCCGCCGAGAGCGCGCCTTCGCCGAAGAGCCGGCGGAAGGCGTTGGGGATCGTCCAGGCGAAGAACAGCGCATCGCCGGCGAGCCCGCCGCCGAGCAACCGCACCGTGGCGGCGTCGCGCACGTAACCCAGCAGGCGCGAGACGAGGGTCAGGCCCGAGACGATGCGGGCCGAGCGCAGGAATCCGCCGGGCGCCTCCGGCGCGCCGTCGTCGGCGGGCTCGCCGGTGCCCTCGGGTGCTGCGTCGGTTGGAGAGGTCGCGGCCAGGGCCGTCAGGCCGTGGCGGCCGCCTCCGCGAGGTTGGCCTCAGCCACGGCCTGGGCCGCGGCATGGGTGGTGATGCTGCGCTCGCGCGCCGTCTCGAAGATGCTCTGCAGCGCGTGATAGATGTTCTTGATGCGCAGCACCGCCGCCTCTTCGTTGTAGCCGCCGGGCTCGGCCTCGAGCGACACGTTGATGATGCCGCCCGCGTTGATCACGTAGTCGGGGGCGTAGACGATGCCGCGCTCGGTGATCATGTTGCCGTGGCGCACCTCGTCCTTGAGCTGGTTGTTGGCGGCCCCGGCCACGACCTTGCACTTGAGGCGCGGGATGGTCTCGTCGTTGAGCGTGGCGCCCAGGGCGCAGGGCGCGTAGATGTCGCAGTCGACGTCGTAAATGGCGTCGACGTCGACGGCCTCGGCGCTCAGCTCGTCACAGGCCTTGGCCACGTTGCTGGCGTTGACGTCCGCCACGACGATCTTCGCGCCGCAGTCGACGAGGTGCTTGCCCAGCACGATGCCGACGTTGCCGGCGCCCTGCAGGGCCACGACCTTGCCGCGCAAATCATCGCTGCCCCAGGCCTCGATGGCCGCCGCCTTGACGCCCTCGAAGCACCCCAAGGCCGTGTAGGGACTGGGGTTGCCGCTCCCGCCCATGTCGCGGGGCAGGCCGGTGACGTAGTTGGTCTGCGTGCGCACGGAGAGCAGATCGGGGATGCCGATGTTCACGTCCTCGGCCGTGATGTACTTGCCCCCGAAGCTCTCGATGAAGGCGCCCATGGCCTTGAACAGCGCGTCGCTCTTCTGCGAGGCGTCGGCGACGATGACCGACTTGCCGCCACCGAGTCCGGTGCGCGCCACCGCCGACTTGAAGGTCATGCCGCGGGAGAGACGCAGCACGTCGGTGAGCGCGTCCTCCTCGTGAGCGTAATTCCAGAGGCGCATACCCCCGAGGGCCGGTCCCAGCGTGGTGTTGTGAACGCTGATGTAGGCGACGAGACCAGAGGCGGGGTCCTCGGCCCGTGCGACCTTCTCGTAACCGTCGACCTCGATGGGAGTGATCTTCATCGTTCGATCCCCGAAGTGGTGTTTGCCCGCGGCCATGCCCGAAGACATGCGCAGGAAGTTTAGCGGCAATCCACGGAGGCTGTCTACCCGCACAGGAGCGCGTGGAAGGCGTGTTTCGTAGCGTTCTCGCCGTGTTTTTGGCCTTGACGCGGCGGACCGTCCTCGCATAAGCACCGGGGCCCCATGCTGACCTCATTCGTCCTCTCGCTCGCGCTCACCGTGGCCGCGCTCGCCGCGACCATCTGGTCGGGTGTGGCACGACGCCGGCGCTTGCACTACGCCTGTGTCGTCGCGCACGTCGTCCTGCTCGGCTTCGCGATCCGCCAGGCGGAGCTCTACGGGCGGGGGCTGGTCTTCGAGGGCACGGCCGGACTGGTCAAGTCGATCCACATGGCCGGCGTCGTCGTGTGCTTCGCGCTGGTGCCGGTGGTGGTGGTGACCGGCGTGCGCCTGGCGCGGGCGGCCGCGCCGGATCGACGCCTGTGGCATCGTCGCGCGGCCTGGGCCTATGTCATCGCGGTCGTGGTCACCTTCCTCCTCGGCCTGGCCATGACGCTGCTCGCCCGACCGGCCTGAGCCCGGCGCCGGGGCGGATTCCCACCGGCGACCCTGACGGCGACCCCGCCGGACCCTCCCAACTGGCCCTCCTGGCGAAACCCGCTTAAGGTGGGACCGCGCGGTCCCCCGAACCCGTGGCCCCCCCGGCCGCCTTCGCCGCGCCGTCCTTCCGCTCGCCCGTCTGCCGCCCCGATCTCGCAGGGAGTCCTCCATGCGTGCGTTCCGCTCCATCCGTCGTCGCGCCCCTTCTTTGCTGCTGACTGCGTGCCTGGCCCTCTCGATGGCCGGCACCCTCGCGGCCCAGGCGCCCGCTGCCGGCGAGGAAGACCCCGCCGCGCGCTTCCCCGGCTTCGCCCCCCAGGCCGGCGTCGAGGCCTTCCTGCGCGACGCCGGCCCCGGCTGGCGTGCGACCTGGGACCACGCCCGCGGCGTCCCGGCCCTGGTGTTCGGCGGCAACCGCGCGGCCGTGTCGGGCCCTCGCAACGACGCCGACTTCGACCGCGCCGCCCGCGCCGTCGTGGACGAGCTGGCGCCGGCGCTGGGCTACACCTCCCGTCAGCTGCGCACCGAGCGGGTCAAGCGCCTGGCCCTCTCCCGCATCGGCAGCAGCGACAAGGTCGTGGTCAAGCTGACCCAGAGCGTGGACGGCATCGACACCCACCAGGGACACGTCAACGTGCTCTTTTCGGCCGAGGGCCGGTTGCTCGCAGTCGACAACGGCGGCCTGCCCCACGTGCGCGAGACGCTGCTCTCGCCGCTCCTCGACCTTGACGGCGCCGGACGCATCGCCGCGGAGGCCTTCGTGGCCGCACACCGCCTGCCGCTCGAGCGGGTCGACCTCGACGCCTATGTGATCTTCCCCGCCGTGCAGGACGCGGGCCGCAGCCGTCGCGTCGTCGCGACGCCCGCCTACGTGCTCGAGGTCTGGGCCGTCACCAACCCCGCGGCGGGCGAGCTGCCCGTCGGGCGGGCCTATGCGGTGGCCGCCCGGGGCGCGCCGCGGGTGCTCGACAGCTGGTCGCTGGTGCACGAGGCCGACCTCACCGGCAGCGTGGCGGGCTGGGGCCAGCCGGGCCTGCTCCCCGACGGCGCCGATCCCGACGTGCTCCTCGACCTCGAGGGCGTGCGCCTCACCACCGCCGGAGAGGCGGACGTCTTCACCGACGGCTCGGGGGCCTTCACCTTCCCCGGCGTGAACTCCGCCCAGACCGTCACCGCCACCCTCGACGGCCCCTTCGCCCAGGTCTTCAACGACGCCGGCGCCGAGGCGCAGATTGCGCTGAGCGTCGCGCCGGGCAGCCCCGAGTCCTTCGTCTTCAACGCCGGCCTCACCGAACACGAGACGGCGCAGGTCAACGCCTTCAAAGCCATCCACGACTTCCGCAACTGGCTCACCGCCGTCGACCCGAGCGAGACCATCTTCGACTTCCCGGCCGTGGCCATCGTCAACGTGGCCGACACTTGCAACGCCGTGTTCCAAGGCACGCAGATGGTGTTCTTCCTGTCCGACATCGAGTGCGTGAACTCGGCCTACTCGACGGTCGTCTACCACGAGCAGGGCCACTGGGCGAATCAGCTCTTCGGGTTCGGCAACAGCTCGACGGGCATCGGCGAAGGCGGGGCCGACATCTGGGCCATGTACATCGCCGACGACCCGTTGGTGGGTGACGGCTTCAAGGGCCCGGGCACCATCATCCGGTCGGGCCTCAACACCACGCCCTTCTGCGGCGACACGGCGATCAGCTGCTACGGCGAGAGCCACGCCAACGGCCAGCCGCTCATGGGCGCCGCGTGGAAGCTGCGCCAACGTCTCAAGGACGACTTCGGCGACACGCCCGGCGCCGACATCGCGAACCTGCTCATGGTGAGCTGGTACCAGACGTTCAACGACAACATCCTGCTCAGCACGATCGAAGAGCACTGGCTGTTGCTCGACGACGACAACGGCGACATCGACGACGGCACGCCCCACTACACGCAGATCGACGGCGGTTTCCGTGACAACTCCTGGCCCGGGTTCGACCTGCCCCGCGTGACGATCAGCCACAGCGTCGACGATCTCGTGAACCACGAGGGCGACGTCGACATCGAGGCCGACATCGTCGAGACCCTCGGCACCATCGACTTCGCCGACGTCGTCTACTCCACCGACGACGGCCAGAACTGGGCGACGGCGCCGCTGGCGCCGGCCGCGGGCGACACCTGGGCCGGTGAGATCCCCGGTCAGGCTTCCCCCGAGACAGTGCGCTACTTCATCCAGGTCCAGGCCACCGACGGGGCGGTCGACACTCTGCCGCGCCGGGCGTCGGGCGACTACTTCCTCTACGACGTGGGCGTGCGCACGACCCACGCCTTCTTCGATTTCGAGGGCGTCGATGACGAGGGCTGGAGCCACCTCGAAATCGCCACCCAGGACGACTGGCAGCGCGGCACACCGTCCGGCCGTTCGTCCGACCCGTCGGGCGCCTACAGCGGAAGCAACGTGTGGGCCAACGACCTCGGCCTCGACAACTTCAACGGCGCCTACCAACCCAACGTGATCAACGCGCTCACGTCACCGCCCTTCGACCTCGCGAGCGCGACGAACACCCGGCTGCGCTTCCGGCGCTGGCTGAGCGTCGAGAAGAGCGAGTTCGACTTCGCCGAGATCCTCGTGGACGGCGTGCAGGCGTGGGTCAATCCCTTCGCCGAGGACGTCATGGACCGCGTGTGGACGCCGGTCGACCTCGACATCGCCGCGCTGGCCGACGGCGACGCCTCGGTCGAGATCGCCTTCCAGCTGACGACCGACGCCGGACTGGAGGTGGGCGGCTGGACCATCGACGACTTCGAGCTCGTCTCATTGGCGCCCGTGGTCGATTCGGACTTCATCAGCTACGGCGTGGGGACGACCGGCTTCGGCGGCCTCGCCCCGACGCTCTCGGGTGCGGGCCAGGCTGTGCCCGGCGGACCGGTGACCCTTTCGCTCACCAACGCACGTCCCAGCGCGGTCGGCGCCCTGTTCATCGGGACCGATCAGGTGCTGCTCGAGGCCTTCGGCGGCGACTTCCTGATCGACCCCATCCTCGGGTTCTTCCTGCTCATCACGGACGGCAGCGGTGAGCTCACCCTCCCGGGCTCCATCCCCAACAATCCGGCCCTGTCGGGTTTCCAGGTGACCCTGCAGCACTGGCTCGTCGACCCCGACGCCACCCACGGGTACGCCGGCAGCAACGGGCTCATGATCCTGATCGGGTCGTAGGCCCGCGACACGACGGTGGACGGGGCCCGCGCGGCGCGCTTTCATGGCGCGCTGTGAACGGCGCTCGATGGCAACTCCTGGCGGCGGCCGCGCTGTTCTCCACGGGCGGCGCGGCCATCAAGGCCACCACCCTCACGGGTTGGCAGGTGGCGAGCTTCCGCTCCGGCGTGGCCGCCCTCGTGCTGTTGCTCGTGCTTCCGTCGGCGCGGCGGGGCTGGTCGGCGGGCGCCTGGGCCGTGGGGCTGGCCTATGCGGCGACGATGGTCCTGTACGTCTCGGCGAACAAGCTCACCACCGCCGCCAACTCGATCTTCCTGCAATCCACGGCGCCGCTGTACATCGTGTTGCTGTCGCCCCTGCTGCTCGGCGAGCGGCCGCAGCGCCGTGACTTCGGGTTCATGGCGGTGCTCGCGGGCGGACTGATGCTGTTCTTCGTCGGGTCCGAGGTTCCCGCGGCCTCCGCGCCGGACCCGCGTCTCGGCAACACCCTGGCCGCCGTGGCCGGGCTGTGCTGGGCCTTCACCGTGATGGGACTGCGACGACTCGGCACCGGCGGGCGGTCCTCCAGCCTGGCCCCGGTGGTCGCGGGCAACGCCATCGCCTGCCTCGCCTGCCTGCCGAAGGCCCTGCCCCTCACCGACCCCGTGGCCTCCGACGGCGTCCTGATCGTCTATCTGGGCGCCTTCCAGATCGGCCTGGCCTACGTTCTCGTGACCCGGGGCATCCGCCACGTGGGCGCCCTCGAGGCGTCGCTGCTGCTGCTGCTCGAGCCGGCGCTCAACCCGATCTGGTCGTGGCTCGTGCATGCCGAGACGCCCAGCACGTGGGGGCTGGCCGGAGGCGCGGTGATCATCGGCGCCACCGGCGGCCGGGCCTGCCTGGATGTGCGGCGACGCCGACAGGAGCGCCGGCTTGGAACCGCGCCCCACGACCATCCATGATGTCGTCGTCGTCCGGGGACTCGCCGGCGCATGGAGACCGTAAAGGGGAGACGAGCATGAGCCCTGAACGCGACGAGACCGCGTCGGTTCGTTCCCGCAAGCCCCCCAAGGGTCGCCGCGGAGGCGGATTCCTGGAGGGCCTGAAGGTCTGGCTGCCCGGGGCCCTTTTGCTGGGCGCCGGGTTCTACGTCGCCTACCTCTTCGTCGAGCCGGGCCCGCCGAGCCGCGTCACCCTGGCGACCGGGTCCGAAGAGGGGGCCTATCACGCCTTCGGTCAGCGCATGGCCGAGATCATCGTGCGCAGCGGCGTCGAGGTCGACCTGCGTCCATCCGTCGGCTCGCTGGAGAACGTGCGGTGGCTGGCCGCGGGCGAGGTGGACCTGGCCTACGTCCAGGGCGGGACCGTCACGCCCGAGACGGCCGAGCGCCTGCGCGGGGTGGCGAGCCTCTACCACGAGCCGCTGTGGGTGTTCCTGCGCTCGGGCCTACGGGTCGAGCAACTCTCCGAACTCTCGGGCCGGCGCCTGGCCGTCGGCGTCGAAGGCAGTGGTACACGCGCCGTCGCCGAGACTCTGCTGTGGGCCAACGGCGTGGGATCCGACGACGCCGAATGGCTGCCGCTGGGATCCGACGCCGCCATTGACGGCCTGCTCGCGCACGCCGTCGACGCCGCCTTCTTCGTGGGCTCGGCCCGCTCGAGCGCCATCACGCGGCTGATGACCCACGAAGGGACGGACGTCACCCTGCTCGACATCCAGCGCACGCTCGCCTACTCACGCTTGTTCCGGCACCTCTCGCCGGTGCGGCTCGGGCAGGGCGCCTTCGACCTCATCGGCGACATTCCCAACCGGGACATCCACCTCGTCGCGCCGACCGCCGCCCTGCTGACGACGGAAGACCTCCACCCGGCCCTGATCCCCCTCTTCATCGAAGCAGCCCGGGAGGTCCACGGGCAGGGAGACCTGTTCGAGGAGACCGACGAGTTCCCCAGCCCCCACGGCATGGAGGTCGAGCTGGCCGAATCGGCGGCGCAGTACTACGAGAAGGGGCCGTCGTTCCTCTACCGGGTCCTGCCGTTCCAGGTGGCCGCCATCGTCGACCGGCTCAAGATCCTGCTGCTCCCGTTGATCACCCTGCTGTTCCCGCTGATGAAGGTGCTGCCGCCCATCTACCGCTGGCGCATCCGCTCCAAGGTCTACCGCTGGTACAAGGATCTCTGGGACGTGGAGGACCGGCTGCAACACGCCGCCGACGACGACGAACTTCAAGCGCAGTTGCGAGAGCTCGACCGGGTCGGCCGCGAGATCTACGCCACGAAGGTCCCGCCCTCCTACATGGAAGAGCTCTACAACCTGCGCATGCATCTCGAGCGGGTGCAGAAGAAGATCGGCCGCACCGCGGCGCCCTGAGGGCTGCGCGATGCGGCCGGGTCTCCCGGTGTGCGGCCGGGACGGACCGACGAGGTGCGTCGGTCTCAGTCGTAGTGCTTCAGGCGCTTGAGGTGTTGCAGCAGGACCTCGGTCGAGGCCGCACGGCACCCGGCGTCGCGCGCCTGCTTGATGGCCCGGTAGGCGTCCTTCACGTCACCACGCATGGTCTCGAGGGCGGCGACCATGAACAGGGCGTCGGCCGCCGGCAGGCTCTTGCCGGCTTCCTTCCGGAAGCGCTTCTTCATCTTCTTGAGGCGCTTGTCGGCCCGGTAGTCGTCGGGCACCTGGTGCAGGGCCGTCACGTCCAGGAGCACGGCACGGCGCATGAGGCGGATCGCGGTGCTCTCGTTTCCGAGCCGAGCCTGCGCAAGAGACAGGCCCATCTGCGGCAACGCCGAGTAGGGGTGGGCGTGTGACGCGGCGGAGAAGAAGTGCTCGGCCTCGTAGAGCTCGCCTTGGAACAACAGGTCCCAGCCGACGTCCAGGCTCGCGAAGCGGGGCGCGCCACGGACGTACACGACACCCGGGGACGAACCGCGGTGGTTGCCGGGGAAGCCGAAGCCGTGACCCTTCTTCGGGCCGTACTTCCCTCCTCCGAAACCGTACTTGCCGTGTCCCGACGACTTGTGCCCGTACTTGGACTTGCCGTGCTGCTTGGATCCGTAGGTCTTGGATCCATGGTGCTTGAAGCCGCCGAGATCCAGGCAGATCTTGGTGTGGCCGAACGACGTGCAGGCCTTGGCGTGGCCGTAGGAACCGTCGAAGCCGGCGTTGCTGCCCGCCGAGGCATCGGCGGCGAAGATCGACAGAGCCGCCGTGGTCAGGGCCGTGGCGGCGACACATTGCAGACTGCGTTGCATGGGTGCCTCCCTTCAGGGAGCGGGGATGATCGTGCGACGGACCCGAGAGGGTCGGCTCCGCCGGTCGGGCGACGCGCGCTCAACCAGGAGACGAACGCCGCAGCGACACGGTCGTTAGTCACGCGTTGCGTGACTGTGACCAGCGTCATCTCGGCGACACGGAAACCGTTCGGAGTCGATGCGTCCGGTTGCGACGGCCATCCCGTTGGCGAGGCCCCGAAACCGCGACGGCCGCGTCATCACCTCGCGGACGGATCCTGCGGCCGCGTCCTCAGCCGAACAGCCCCTCAGTTGAACAGAGCGGTGTCGACCCAGGCCGCGAGGCCGTCGAAGGCCAGGCCGAAGTAGACCGTCGCCGCGGCGAGCACGCCGATCGACAACTGCGCGAGCGACGGCACGAGGCCGCGCTCACGCTTGCCCTCCACCCGCTCCCAGTCGCCTCGCAGATACAGCGCCCTGATGACCTTGAAGTAGTAGAACAACGCCACGATCGCGTTGAGGGCGCCCACCACCGCCAACCAGAACAGGCCGGTGTCGAAGGCCGCCACGAACATCTTGTACTTGCCGATGAAGCCGGCCGTCGGCGGCAGGCCCGTGAGCGAGACCACGAAGACCACCAGCAATCCGCTGACGTACGGGCTCGACCAGCCCAGCCCCTGGTACTCGTCGAGGTCCTCGACGCCGAACCGGTTGCTGAGGGCCATGACGCACGCGAAGGCGCCGAGCGTCGCGAGGTAATAGGTCACCAGATAAAAGCCGATGGCTTGCACACCCACGGCCGAGGCGGCGCCCCCCGCGTCGGTGGCCATGACCGCCACCCCCATGAGCAGGAAGCCCGCGTGGGCGATGGACGAGTAGGCCAGCAGCCGCTTCACGTTGCGCTGGAGCACCGCCGTCACGTTGCCGTAGGTCATGGTGACCGCCGCCAGGACCGCCATGATCCAACCGAAGCGCGACAGCCAGTCGGCGTTGGCGCCCTCGCCGAGGAACGTGGCGTCCACGAAGCGCACGACGACGCCCACCGCGGCGGCCTTGCTCACCACCGCCAGCAGCGTGGTCACCGGCGTGGGCGAACCCTCGTACACGTCCGGCGCCCAGAAGTGGAAGGGGAAGGCCGCGAGCTTGAACCCGAACCCGGCGAACACGAGCACCACCGCGCCGGCCACCAGGCCTTGGCTCGTTCCGCCCTCGGCCCACAGGCGGCCGACGGCCGCGCCGACCTCCGGCATCCACAGGCTGCCACTGACGCCGTAGAGCAGGCTGAATCCGAACAACATGAGCGCTGACGCGAGCGCGCCGAAGACCAGGTACTTCAGCGCCGCCTCCGCCGAGCGCCGCTCACGCCGCTGCCAGCCCGCCAGCAGGTAGCTGGGCATGGACAGCAGCTCCATCGCCAGCAGCAACATCAGCAGGTGGTCGGTCGACACGAGCAGGCAGCCGCCCAGGGCCACGGTCAGCAGCATGGGCAGGAACTCGTTGCGCGTGCTGTCCTCGAGGTCCCGGAAGACCATGGCGTGCAGCACGACCACGCCCGTGCCGCTGATGATCAGCGTGCGGAAGAAGTCGGCGAAGCCGTCGAGGGCCAGCAGGCCGAATGCCCGCGAGGACTCGGTCGCGCCGGCGGGCTCGCCGCCGAACAACGACCACAACGCGCCGCCCACGCCGACCAGGGCCGCGATACCCACCAGGGTCTTGCCGCGGTGCCCGACCAGCAGGTCGGCCAGCAGCGTCACCACGATGGCGACCGTGAGCCAGATCTCCGGAGAGAGGGCCCGGACGTCGGCGAGCAGCTCGGGACTCATCAGGCGAGGCCCACCAGGGCCACGAGTCGGTCGACGGTGGGACCGAGGACGTCGAGCAGGATCGAGGGCATGACGCCGAACAGGATGCAGAGGAAGGCCAGCGGCACCATGGTGAACAGCTCGCGGCCGGACAGGTCGGCGAAGTTCTCCTTGGTGTACTTCTCGTTGAGCGGGCCGAGGAACACGCGCTGCAACGCCCACAGGATGAAAGCCGCCGTGATCACGATGCCGAGCACCGCCAGCGAGGTCATCACCGGGTAGACCTGCCAGGCGCCGAACAGCGTGAGCGCCTCGGACACGAAGCCGGACATGCCCGGCAGACCGAGCGCCGCGAACATGCCGATGGTGGTGATGCCGAGGTACACCGGCGCGATCGAGCCCAGTCCGCCGAAGCCCTCGATCTCACGGTGGTGCGCCCGGTCATAGGCGACGCCCACGATGAGGAAGAGCAGGGCCGAGCTGGTGCCGTGCGTGAACATCTGCATGGCCGCGCCGTTCATGCCGGCGGTGGTGAACGCCGCGGCACCGAGCAGCACGTAGCCCATGTGGCTGACGGACGAGTAGGCCACCAGCCGCTTGAAGTCGGTCTGGGCCATGGCCACGCAGGCGCCGTAGATGATGCCGATCAGTCCCAGCGCCGCGCCGATGGTCGCGAACTCGGGCGCCGTGTTGGGGAACATCCCGATGTTGAAGCGCAGGATGCCGTAGGTGCCGAGCTTCAGCAGGATGCCGGCCAGCACCACGGAGATGGCGGTGGGCGCCTCCACGTGGGCGTCCGGGAGCCAGGTGTGGAACGGCACGACCGGCACCTTGATGGCGAACCCGATGAAGAAGAACACGAAGATCCACTTCAGGAAGGGCCAGCCGAAGAGCACGCCGCCGTTGGGGAGGTTGCTCCCGTCGAGGGCCCCCGACGCGATCATCCCCGACAACTCGGGGATCGAGAACGGCGTCGCCGTCATGGGGCTCGCGGCCAGGTACAGGGCCACGACGCCGAGCAGCATCAACACCGATCCGGCCAGGGTGTAGAGGAAGAACTTGATGGCCGCGTACTCGCGCCGCTTCCCGCCCCAGATGCCGATGAGGAAGTACATCGGCAGGAGCATGATCTCCCAGAACACGTAGAACTGGAACAGGTCGAGCGAGCAGAACACGCCGTTGATGCCCACCTCGAGCAGGCACAGCAGCATCATGTAGCCCTTGACGCCCGTCTCGATCTTCCACGAGGCGAACACCGCCAGGAACAGCAGCAGCGACGTGAGCCAGACGAGCGGCATCGACAGCCCGTCGATGCCGACGTGGTACTCGACGCCCAGTGAGGCGATCCACGGGAGGCGCTCGACGAACTGGTAGGCCGAGGTCGTCGAGTCGAACTGGACCCACAGCATCGTCGCCAGGATCAGCGGGATCGCCGTGGCCGCCGCGGCGACCGTGCGCGCCGCTTCCTTGGACTCGCGCGGCAGGAACAGGATCACCGCTACGCCGAGAAGCGGGAAGAAGGTGATGAGCGTCAGCAAAGACATCGTTGTTCCTTGAGCGCTGTCGACTGGCCTTCTAGGCGAGCCAGAAGGCGAGGATCAGGACGCCAACGAGCGTCCAGGTGAGGTAATCGCGGGCATTGCCCGTTTGTGCGAGACGGAAGATGGACGAGCACAGGCGCGTGAGCGTGCGCATGGAGTTGACCAACCCGTCGATGACGTACTTGTCGAAGAGGCCCATCACGAAGGCGATGAACCGGCCTGCCAGGCCGACCGCGTTCACGACGCCGTCGACGATGTTCCGGTCGAACCACGCGAGCGCGCCGTTGACCTGCTTGAGACCGCCGACCAACCCGCGATCTCCGTACATGTCGTCGAAGTGGTACTTGTTGACCACCAGCCCGTACAGCGGGCCGAAGCGCCGGGTCACCGCCGCCGGGTCGGTGGACTTCACCAGGTACATGCGCCGCGCGAGCAGGAAGCCGGCGACGATGGCGAGCAGCGAGGTGAACAGCGCGGGGTAGTGGGCGCTGTGCAGGTGGTGCGCCACATCCTCGGCGCTCTCGACGGCGAGGCCCAGGCCGGCCGCCGCGGCGGAGGCCGGTGCCGGGACCAGCTCGTTGAACCACAGGTGGTCGACGTCGGCCAGAGGGTTCATGGTGCCGCCGCCGAGCAGGGCGAAGCCCGCGAGGATCATCAGCGGGATGGTCATGAGCGCCGGCGACTCGTGGGCGTGGGCGTACTTCTCGGCGTTCTGCGGCGCGCCGTGGAAGGTCATGAACACCAGGCGGAACATGTAGAACGTCGTGAGGAACGCGCCCACCGAGGCGAAGAGGAACGGCACCCAGTGGGCCGCCCCGTGGGACAGCCCCCACGCCAGCGCGTTGGCGACGATCTGGTCCTTGCTGTAGTAACCCGCGAAGCACGGCACCCCGGCCAGCGCCAAGGTCGCAAGGAGGAACGTCCAGTAGGTGCGCGGCATCTTCTTGCGCAGGCCGCCCATGTCGCGCATGTCCTGGCTGTGCACGGCGTGGATCACCGAGCCGCTGCCGAGGAACAGGCAGGCCTTGAAGAACGCGTGGGTGATGAGGTGGAACAGTCCCGCCACGAAGCCGCCCACGCCGAGGCCCAGCATCATGTAGCCGAGCTGACTCATGGTGGAGTAGGCCAGCACCTTCTTGATGTCGAAGGAGACCAGACCCATGGTCGCGCCCACCAACGCCGTGACCGCGCCGATGCCCGCCACGAACATGAGCGCCTCGGGCGTGAACCACGGGTACATGCGGCCGACCATGAACACGCCGGCGGCCACCATGGTGGCCGCGTGGATCAGGGCCGAGACGGGCGTCGGGCCCGCCATGGCATCCGGCAGCCAGGTGTGCAGCGGCACCTGGGCCGACTTGCTGATGGCACCGCAGAAGATCAGCACACCCGAGAGGGTCAGCAGCTGGTGGTTGCTCAGGCTGCTGAAGGCCCGGCTGGCCGGGTCGGGGAAGTTCCCCGCCGCCAGCGCCTCGAACATGGCCGGGTAGTTGAGCGTCCCCACGAGCTGCCAGGCGATGATGATGCCAAGCAGGAAGAGCACGTCGCCCACGCGGTTGACCATGAAGGCCTTGAGGCTGGCCCGTGGCGGCTCCTCCTCCTCGTGGAAGAACCCGATCAGCAGGTAGCTGCCGACGCCCACCAGCTCCCAGAAGATGAACAGGAACAGCAGGTTGTCGACCAGCACCAGCCCCAGCATGGCGAAGCAGAAGTAGCTGAGGTACGCGAAGAAGCGCGGGTACTTGGGGTCGCCGTGCATGTAGCCGGCGCTGAAGAAGAAGATGCAGCTGGCCACCACGGTGACCATGGTCAGCATGATCACGCTGAGGTTGTCGAGGTAGAGGCCGACGGGCAGCTTCAGGTCGGCCAGGTCGATCCAGTTCCACGACAGGCCCGCCTCTGCCGACCACCATGTCCAGCCGGGGTCGTAGAGGCCGACGATCACGTTCCAGAAGATCGTCAGGGCCAGCACGGCGCTGGTGACGATGCCCGCCTGCGCGACCCAGTCGCCGCCCTTGGGCAGCCGGCTGCCGAAGTGGATCAGCACCGTGAACGCGAGCAGGGGGACCAGGAAGATCGCCAGCCCCATGGTCAGCAGCGTTTGATCGGCGAAAGGCACGTCCTAGTCCCTCAAGCTGTCGGTGCGGGTGACGTCGACGCTGCCGAACTCGTTGAACACGCGCATGATGATGGCGAGGGCCACGGCCGCCTCGGCCGCGGCGAGGATGACCACGAACAGCGCCACCATCTGGCCGTCCATGCCGTAGCCGCCGAAGCGCGCGAACGCGACGAAGTTCAGGTTGGCGGAGTTGAGGATCAACTCGACGCCCATGAGCACGTACAGGGCGTTGCGTCGCACGAGCACGCAGGTGACACCGAGCAGGAACAGGCCGCCCGAGACGACCAGGTAGCTGCTCAACGAGCCGGCGAAGCCCGAGCCCACCACGACGGCGTCCTGGGGCGAGACCATCAGGCGCCCTCCCCTTGCGGGGCCGAGGCGCCCTCGTCTCCCCGGGCTTCGGCATCCGCCCTGTCGGCGATGGTCTTGCGGGAGACCTGACGGTCGGCCATGGGCCGCGCCAGGGTCACCGCGCCCACCAGCACGATCAGCAGCAGCACCGAGGCCACCTCGAAGGGCACCAGGTATCCCTCCGGCTGGAGCAGCAGGTCGCCGATGGCGGGCGTCGTCGGCGCGGGGTCCGGCAGGGCCGCGCCCTCGGTGCCGACCATGCCGTCGATGGCCCGGTAGGTCACCATGAGCGCCATGGCGAGCGGACCGATGACCAACCCCATGGCGGCGCAACGCAAGATCGAAACGGCGCCGAGGGTCTTGTCGCTGAGCATCACGGCGAAGAGCAGCAGCACCGTGACGCCGCTCACGTAGAGCACGACCTGGGTCACACCGAGGAAGTCGGCGCCCAGGGTCCAGTAGAGGCCGGCCACACCGAACAGCGACGCGACCAGCGCGAAGGCGGAGTGGACGATGCTCGGGTGGAACACCATGAGCAGGCCGCCCACCAGGGCGAAGGTCGCGAAGATGACGAACATGAAGTCGTACATCGCCCCTAGTCCTTCTTGCCCATCTTGGCTTTGATCGCCGCGATCTTGTCGGCCATCGACACCTCTCCGGCGGGCTGGGCGTCGGCCTTCTTCTCAGCCGCGCCGCCGGCGGGTGCGGGGCCGCCCTTGGCCTTGGCCTCGGTGGCCTCGATGCTCTTCTGGTCCTCGGGGCGCAGGCCCGTCCAGGTCAGCAGGTCTTCCACCATGGCGTCGTTGTCGGCCGTCGCCATCTCGTACTCCGACGTCATGTGGATGCAGTCCTTCGGGCACGGCGGGATGCAGAACTCGCAGAAGATGCACTTCTTGTAGTCGATGCTGAACTTGGTCCACTCGAGCACGCGACCGTGGTGGATCGACTCGATCTCGATGCAGTCGACGGGGCAGGCCTTCGCGCAAAGCTGGCAGTCGATGCACTTCTCCTGCTCGAGAATGTGCACGCCGCGATAACTCGGCGGCGGCTCCGTGCGCTCACGCGGGTACTGGACGGTGATCGCGTCCTCGCTGGTGAAGTAGCGCAGCGTGATGCGCATGCCCTTCAACGCGCTGCCGAGGGCCGACCCGATGTTGCCGAAGTATTCGCGCACGCCGCTCATCGTTCGTTTCCCGGGCTCATCAGAAGACTCCCGGCACGAAGCGCCAGCCGTAGTACTCGAAGACGGCGGTGCCGACGAGGGCCGCGAAGCCCCACGGGACGAGGTACTTGTACCCGAGGCCCATGACCTGATCGACGCGCATGCGCGGCAGCGTCCAGCGCAACCACATCTGCACGAAGATGAAGAAGAAGGTCTTCACCAGCAGCACGGCCATGCCGACGCCCTGGGCCAGCCCGTAGGGCCAAGACGTGACGTCGAGGAAGGGCAGCGTCCAGCCGCCGAAGAACAGCGTCGAGACGAGCAACGCCGCCACGAACATCGACGCGTACTCCTCGAGGAAGAAGAACGAGAAGCGCATGCCCGAGTACTCGGTGTGGAAGCCCGAGACCAGCTCGGACTCCGCCTCGGGCAGGTCGAAGGGCGCGCGCTTGCAGCCCGCCAGCGACGAGATGAAGTAGCAGAGGGCGGCGATGGGCATCCACACGTTGTGGAAGATCAGCCAGCCGTGCTCCTCCTGGAAGGCATTGAAGTCGCCCAGGCGGAAGCTGCCCACGACGAGGATCGGCACCAACAGCGCCACGGCGGTGGGGATCTCGTAGGAGACCACCTGCGCCGCCTCGCGCACCGCGCCGAAGAGCGAGTACTTACTGTTGCTCGCCCAGCCCGCCATGATCACGCCGATCACCTCGATGGCGGCGATGCCGATGATGAAGAACACGCCCAGGTCGAGGTCGACGATCTGCACGCCCGCCGCGAACGGGATGGCGATGAAGCCCGCGAACACGCCGCAGAACACCACCGCCGGCGCGGCCAGGAACATGACCTTGTTCGCCGACCGCGGGATCAGGTCCTCCTTGAAGAGGAGCTTCACCGCGTCGGCTACGCTCTGGGCCCAGCCGTGCCAGGCACCCGTCTCCATGGGGCCGTAACGCACCTGGATGTGGGCGGCCACCTTGCGCTCCATCCAGATCGCGAACATGGCGTAGACGGTGATGAAGCCGAGCAGGCTGCCGATGCACACGGCATAGGCGATCGAGAGGGCCAGGACGCCCTCAAGGCCGAACTGCTCACCGACGAAGCTGATGATCGTCTCCATCGCCTAGCGGTCGACCTCCCCGAGCACGATGTCGAGGGAGCCGATGATGGCCACGCCGTCGGCGATCATGGTGCCCGGCAGCAGCACGTCGAGGACCGCCAGGTTGCAGAAGCTCGGCGCCCGCGTACGGCAACGGATGGGTGAGGTGCCGCCCTCGCTCACGACGTAGAAGCCCAGCTCGCCGCGCGGGTTCTCGCAGCGCACGTAGGCCTCGCCGGGCTTGGGCTTGAGCGGCGTCTTGTACATGCCGCTCGTCTTCTTATCCATGAAGGGGCCGTCGGGCACGCGCGGGCAGGCCTGCCGGATGATGCGGATCGACTCCATCATCTCGCGCATGCGCACCCAGTAGCGGTCCCAGCAATCGCCCAGGCTGCCGTGGGTGCCCTCGCCCACCGGCACGTCGAACTCGAGCTCGTCGTAGGGCTTGAGGTAGGGCACGTCGCGACGCAGGTCCCACTTCACGCCCGAGCCGCGCAGCACCGGGCCGGTACACCCGTAGGCGAGGGCAACGTCCTTGGGGATGACGCCGATGTTCGCCGTGCGCTTGATGAAGATGTGGCTGTTGGTGAGGAGCGTGTTGTACTCCTTCCAACGGCGCTCGAACTCGTCGCAGAAGGCGAGCACGTCGGCGAGCCACTGGTCGTCGACGTCGTGCCCCACTCCGCCCGGGCGGATGTAGTTGTAGAGCATGCGCGCGCCCGACGGCCGCTCGAGCAGGGCCATGATCGACTCGCGCTCACGGAAGGCATAGAAGAACGGCGTGTTCGCGCCGATGTCGATGCCATAGGTGCCGAACGCGATCAAGTGACTGGCGATGCGGTTGAGCTCGGCCACGATCACGCGGATCCACTGCGCGCGCTCGGGCGCCTCCACGTCGATGAGCTTCTCGACCGCCAGGCTCCAGGCCAGGTTGTTGTTCATGGACGCGAGGTAGTCCATGCGGTCGGTGTACGGCGTGAACTGCAGATAGGTGACGTTCTCGCCGATCTTCTCGGCGCAGCGATGCAGGTAGCCGATGTCGCAGCGGGAGGCGGTGATGATCTCGCCGTCCATCTTCAGCTCGACGCGCAGCACGCCGTGGGTCGAGGGGTGCTGAGGCCCGAGGTTGAGCTTGAGCTCCTCGGTGAAGACGTCGTTCTTCTCCTCGACGGCGTACATTTCGAGGGCTTCCATCAGTGCGCCCCCGACTTGCCGTCGTCATCGTCACCGGAATGCGGCTCGATCACGTGGCGCTGGCCCTTGCTACTCGCAGGCGCCTGGCCGCCGGCGTGGGGCCGGTCGCTGCCGGGAGCCGGCGGCTGCCGCAGGGGCGTGCCCGCCTTGCGCTCTTCCTTCTTGGCCTTGCGCACCTTCTCTTCGCGCTCCCAGTCGGGGCCGCGCTCGTACATGGGCACCGCGTCGAGCTCGAGCGGGATGCCGCCGTGCTCGGACGGATACGAGTAGTCCTTGCGCAGCGGGTGGCCGATCCACTCATCGGGGAGCAGGATGCGGCGCATGTCGGGGTGACCCTCGAACTCGATGCCGAGCAGGTCCCACTGTTCGCGCTCGTGCCAGTCGGCCGCCGGGTAGATGTCGGCGACGCTCGGAACGCCGGGGCGCCAGTCGTCATGACCACCCGCCTCGGGACGCGGGAAGACCACCTTCAGCGTGAGCGAGTGGTGATGCTCGAGCGACGAGACGTGGTACGCGACTTCGATGCGGTCTTCCCGCTCGATGCCGGTCACGAGGTGCAGCATCTCCATGCGGCACGTCGGGTCGTCACGCAGGAACGAGAGCACCGGACGGATGCCACTGCCCTCGACCACCACGAAGGGGTCGGGCCCCGTCGTGTCGAGTTCGCCGAGGCCGGCCACGCCCGCGCCGCTCAGCTTTCCGTGGAGTTCCTGCTCGTTCACTGCCCGTCTCTCTCCTGTCGCCCTTGCCTGCTCGCCCTTGCCCGTTCGCTCTCGCCGCCCGTCTGCTCGATCCGCTGGCCCGTGATCAGGACGCCGCCGCGTAGCGGCCGTCCATCTCCTTGCCGGCCTGTTCGCGACGCGCGAAGACCGCATCGCGGCCGACCTGGTCACGCAGCTTGAGGATGCCGTCCATGAGCGCCTCGGGGCGCGGCGGGCAACCGGGGACGAAGATGTCCACCGGGATGATCTTGTGGACGCCCTTGACCGTGTTGTAACCCCACTTCACGTAGGGCCCGCCGCCGCACACGCAGGCGCCCATGGCGATCACGTAGCGGGGCTCGGCCATCTGGTCGTAGAGGCGCTTGACCCGCACGGCCATCTTCGCGTTCACCGTGCCCGGCACGATGATCAGGTCGCTCTGGCGCGGCGTCGCGCGCGGCACGCCCGCGCCGAATCGGTCGAGGTCGAAGGTCGCCGCGTACACCGCCATCATCTCGATGGCGCAGCAGGCGATGCCGAAGGTCATGGGCCAGATCGAGCTCTTGCGGCCCCAGCCGATGGCCGTGTCGACAGCTTTGACGGGCCCGATGTTCGGCAGGGCGTGATTCAGGATTCCCATAGTCGTTCAGCCCTGTACCCGGCGCTTGTGGTGGAAGGTCTTGACCCAGGTCAGGTCGCCCTTGGCCCAGTCGAACACGAGTCCGAAGAACACGATCGTCCCGAAGATCAGGCCCGCGACGAGGGCCAGGCCCTTGAGCGGGTGACTCGCGTACACGCGCGCCCACGGGAACATCAGCACGATCTCGGCCTCGAACACGATGAAGATCAGCGCCGTGGTGTAGAAGCGCATGTCGAAGCGGACCTGGGCCTCGCCCTCGGGGTCCATGCCGCACTCGTACGCCATGTCCTTTTCGGGATAGCGGTTCTTGGGCCGGAACAGCGCCCCCAGCAAAAGGGGCGTGCAGACCATCAGCGTGCCGGTGATGAGGAACACGAGGACGACGTGGAAGTCCAGCAGCACGTGTCTCTCCGATATCAGGCCAGAATCGGTGGCCACTATAGGAATTCGCCCGGAGGGGGGACAGACCACTCCGGGCCCCGCAACGGCACCCGAAACGCGCGAGGGCCCGGACCCCCGTGAAGGGATCCGGGCCCTGCAGGACCGGCGCGAACGGACCGCCCGCGCGGGGTGTCGGGCCCCTTACGGGATCTCGAGCCGCAAGCCGTTGGTGGCCGTGTAGCCGTTCGGTCCCGTGGCGTCCTGGATCCACATCTGCAGGATGACGTCGAGCCCGGCCGCCGAGGCCGGCACGGCCAGGGGCAGCGAGATCTCACCCGACGGATCGGTCACCAGCACGGCGAGGAGCAGCCAGGGGAAGGGGTAGAGGATGCCGCCTTCCAAGGGCACGGCCGCCTCGGTCAGGCCGATGAACCAGATGTCCGGAGCGCTGGCGGCCGCATTGGTGAGGGTCAGGGTCCCTCCCGCCCCCAACGGCGTCAGGTCGCCCGTCCCCCCGAGGACCGGGACCCCCAGCGCACCGCCCAGACCGGGGCCGATATTGACGAAGGCCCCGCCCGCGCTGTCGTAGGTGAAGCCGTCGACGATGGTGTCGGTGCCCGAACCCTGGATGAAGACGTCCACGGTCGCCCCCGCGGTGCCTGCGGGGGTCTCACAGGTCAATTCGGTGGCGCTCACGACCTGGACGTTGGTGGCCAGGACCCCGTCGAACTTGATGTTGAACACCGGCACGACGTTGGGGCCGGTGATCGACACCACCGTCCCGCCGGCCGCCGAGCCCGTGTTCGGGGTCACCATATCGATATCAACCGATGGGTTGCTGCCGTAGGTGTAGGCCGCCACGAGGGTCCCCGTGCCGTCGGGCGCGGTCACCGCGACGTCCACCGAGACACCGTTGGTGCCCGGCGGGGTCACCGCCTCGATCAGGCCGTCGTTGACCACCGAGAAGCTCTGGGCCGCGACGCCACCGAAGGTGACCGCGGTGGAGCCGGTGAACTCGATGCCGGTGATGTCTACCTCGGTCCAGCCGGCATTGGGGCCGGACGTCGGCGAGATGTCGGTGGGCGTGGGCGGCACCGGCACACCGTCGTCGAAGTTGAACGGCCAGGGCTGGCTGAGCGACTGGCCCCCCGCCTGATTGCGCTGCACCAGGATGTCGCCGTCGGCCGCCGTGCCCGGGACGGTCACGTCGAGGGTGGTGCCGCCACCGCCGCTCGAAAGGAACTCGACCTTGACGATGCTGCCGTTGGCCGCGGAGTTGGTGAACCACACCTTGTTGTTCACGGCCGACAGGTTCGTCGACGTGATGGTCAGCGTCTGACCCGCGCCGAACGAACCGCTGATGCCGGTGATGACCGGCTTGGTCGCGGCCGACGCGCCGTAGATCGCCTGGACGCCGGCGATGTCGTCCCCGGCGATGGAGCGCGCGAATTCCTGACCGGCGCCGATGCTGGGCGTCATGGTCGCGCCGCCCACTCCGGTGTGGTCGAGGCCGAGGGCGTGCCCGTACTCGTGGGTCATGATGCCCTGGATGTCGTAGCGACCGCCCGCGACGGTGCCCGGGCCGTCGTCCCACACGTGGCCGTCGTAGTAGCTTATGTTCCAGCCGCCGCCGCCGCCGATCTGGAAGGCCAGCGTGGTGCCCGAGAAGCCCGGCAGCACGTTGACGATGTTGGCGAAGTTGGCCGTGCTCGTCGTCTGCCCCTGCCAGTGGGTATCGAAGTTGGCGCCGCCACTGCCGAGCGAGTTGCCGCCCACGGGATCGCCGGTGCCGTTGCCGTGGCTCGTCGACGACCACTCCACGGCGCCCTTCCAGATGGCCATCTCGGCGCCCAGCTGACCGGGAAAGTTCACGTGGGGCGAGGTGTTGTTGCTCGCCGTGCTGTCGTCGAAGGAGACGTTGGTGCGGAAGTCGCGCTGGGTCAGGCCCAGGCTGTGACCGAGGAGCCCGAACCCCTCCGCCGAGCGGACGTCGGTCGAGACGCTGAAGCCCGAGGCGAGGGTGAGTCCGGCGACGAGTCCGCCGGTGGCCAGGATCGTCTTGAGTCTGAGATTCATCACGGTCTCCTAACGATCGCTGCCGGGGAGCGGATCGACGGCGCGGGCGCGGATCGCCGCGTCGGCCGCGGTGATCAGCCCACGGACCTCGCTCAGCCGCGTGTTGACCGGGAAGGCGAGACCGTCGCCCTTGCCCATGACCACCGGCTCGCCGAACCCCTGCTCGACGCGATAGACGTTGCCGTGGTTGTGTGCCTCGGCCTGACCACCCAGCCGCTCGCTGAGCTGCGAGAACACGATCACTTCGTTGCCCAGGCGCACGTCCCGCAAGCGGGGCATCTCGCTCATGGTGAAGCGGTCGTCCGGCTCGTGACTGCCGAGGAAGACGACGGGGTGGGTCTGTGTGCGTCCCGTCCGCAGGGACGTGCCCTCGACGAGCAAGCGGGTGTACACGGCGCCCTCGAGAGGCCAGTCGGCGCGGAACGTCTCCTTGGCGACGATGCGGCCGAGCACCGCGTCATCGGTGACCTCCATGAGCTCGGTGAGCGTCATGGCTTTGACGGCGGCGCCAACCGGGAGGGCCACCAGGAGGGCGGCCGCAGCCGCGACGAACATTCGGGTGCACTTCATTTCGCGATCCCCGTTCGGGAGGAGAGGGTCTTGCTGGGGGTCCCTCGATCCTACGGCGGGTTCCGAAATCCGGCCACGACGAGCCCCTCAAGTCCCGCGCAAGGGCGCGTACAACGCGACGAGGCCCGCCCCCCCTCTCGGGGGGACGGGCCTCGCGCTGTTCCCGGCGACCGTCGGCGCTACGGAATCTCCAACCTCAGGCCGTTGCTGGCGGTGTAGCCGCTCGGACCCGTGACGTCCTCGATGTACATCTGATGGATCACGTCGAGGCCCGCGGCCGTCACCGGCACGCTCACCGGGATGCTGAGCTCGCCCGAGCCGTCCGTCACCAGCACGACGAGCAGCAGGAACGGGAACGGATACAGGATGCCGCCCTCGAGGGGCACGGCCGCTTCCGTCAGGCCGATGAACCAGACCGTGGGCGCACTGGAGGCCGCATTGGTGAGGGACAGCGTGGCGCCGGCCCCGAGCGGCGTCAGGTCGCCGGTGCCGCTGAGCAACGGTGTGCCCAACCCGCCGGCCAGACCCGGGCCGATGTCCACGAAGTTGCCGCCAGGCGGCGAACCGTCATAGGTGAAGCCGCCGACGATGGTGTCGGTGCCCGAGCCCTGGATGAACACGTCGACCACGGCGCCGGGTGAACCCGCAGGGGTCTCACAGGTCAGCTCGGTCATGCTCACGATCTGCACGTTGGTGGCCGCGACACCGCCGAACTTGATGTTGAACGCCGGCACAACGTTGGGGCCGGTGATCGTCACCACCGTGCCGCCGACGACCGGACCCGTGTTGGGCAGCACCGTGTCGATGTCGACCGCCGGGTTGAAGCCGTAGGTGTAGGCGCTCGGAAAGAGGCCGTTGCCGTCGGGGCTCGTGACCACCAGATCGACCGTGGCGCCGTTCGTGCCCGCCGGCGTGACCGCTTCGATGAGAGCGTCGTTCACGACGTTGAAGCTCTGCGCGTTGACGCCGCCGAAGGTGACCGCCGTAGTGCCCAGGAAGTTGATGCCCTCGATGTCCACCTCGGTCCAACCGACGTTCGGGCCGGTATTGGGGGTGATGTCCGTCGGCGTGGGCGGCTGCGGAGCGCCGTCATCGAAGTCGAAGGGCCAGGCCGTGCTCAGCGACGAGTTGCCGCTCTGGTTGCGTTGCACCATGACGTCGCCGTCGGCGGCCGTGGCCGGCACCGTGACGTTGATCACGCCGCCCGAGCCCGAGAGGCCCGTGACCTTCACGGTCGTACCGTTGGCCGACGCGTTGGTGAACCACACCTGGTTGTTGACGGACGAGAAGTTGTTGCCCGTGATCGTCAGGACCTGACCCGGTGCCGTCGAACCGCTCAGACCGGTGATGCGCGGCTTCGTGCCCGACTCCACGCCGTAGATGGCCTGGACTCCGGCGATGTCGTCGGAGTGGATCGAGCGCTCGGACTCGCTGCCGTTGCCGATCGAGGGCGCCATAGTGGCCGAGCCCGTGCCGCTGTGGAACAGACCCAGGGAGTGGCCGTACTCGTGGCACATGACCGCCTGGATGTCGAACAGGAACCCGGAAATGGTGCTCGGGCCGTCGTCCCAGCCGTTGCCGTTGTAGTAGCGGATGTTCCAGCCGCCGCCGCCGCCGGTCATGAAGGCCAGGGTGCCGCCGGACGTCCCGGAGAGCACGCCGACGATGTTGGCGTTGTTCGACAGACTGCCGGTGGTGCCCTGCCACTGCGGATCGAAGTTGGCGTTGCCCGAACCGAGCAGGTTGCCGCCCACCGGGTCGCCCGAGCCGTTGCCGGCACGGAGATCGGCCGACCACTCGATGGCGCCCTTCCAGATGGCCATCTCGGCGCCGACCTCGCCGGGGAAGTTGATGTGCGGCGAGTTGTTGTTGTTCGCCTGCGAATCCGTGAAGCCGTCGTTGACGCGGAGGTCGCGCTGGCCGAGGCCCAGGCTGTGACCCAGCAACACGAAGCCGTCAGCTTCGGACGGCACGGTGAGCGCCGAGAAGGACGACGCGAGGCCGACGGCGACCAACAGGCCCGCCGCGGCGAAGACATTCTTGAAGTTGCGATTCATCATGGTTTCGTCCCTTCGACTACTTGCCGGAGCCGGCGGGCTGCACGGACTGTGCGCGTTCGGATGCGATCAACCGGTGCGCCGACTCGACCTGCTTGCGCACGTCGCTCAGCTTCGTGTTGGCGGTGAAGGCGAAGCCTTCGCCCTTGCCCATCACGACCGGCTCGCCGAAGCCCCGCTCGACGCGGTAGATGCCGGCGTGGTTGAAGAGGTTGTTCTGCAGCTCCACCGCGGGGTCGCGGCCG
>JAJDEP010000013.1 GCA_029259715.1 Planctomycetota bacterium
TCTTCGACGACGACTACTTCAATACCGGCAGCTACAACCTCGGCATGGAGTGCCTCGACCCGCTGCAGTCTGTCGACCACACGTTGGCCTGCGGGGAGATCGTCTCGGGAACGATCGAACAAAAGACCGACATCGACTTGACCACCTTCGAGGGCAACGTGGGTGACACCATCTCTCTGACGCTTCGCAGGACGACTTTCGCCGATGGCTTCAGTCCCCAGGCTCGGCTGTCGTCGCCCTTGCAGGGCGAGATCGACATTATCGCCAATGGCGACAGTGCATCGTTCACTCTCCTGGAGACCGAGACCTACCTGCTCGAGATCTTCGACGACGATTACTTCAATACCGGAAGCTACCGCCTCGCCCTCGATTGCCACGTCCCCCTCTCCTCCCGCGTGGCCCCGCCCACTCTCCTCGTCGGCGACGGCCTGTCCGCCGTCTACATCGACCAGTCCGCGGCGAGCAACGAGGAAGCCGACGCGATCCTGAAGGCCTCGCAGCCCGACGCAACCACCACGTCATCGCACCTCGACTACCCCAACGGTCTCGACGACACGATCGCCGGTGGCGCGACGATCTGGGACTACCTCGGCGTCGACGCCTTCCCCGGCCCCCACGCCTTCGACGACTTGCCCGGGTTCGTGTTCCGGTTCAGCGGGTACATCAACATCCCGTCGCCGGCCATGCCCGCTGACAGCTTCGAGGTCGACTTCGCGCTCGGCTCTGACGACGGCAGCCGTATGCGCATCGGCGGCATCGACATCGTCGACAACGGCGGCGACCACGGCTTCGGCTTCGTGACCGGCACGGCGACCTTCGACCTGCCCGGCATCTACCCCGTCGAGATCATCCACTACAACAACTCGATGGGCGCCGGCCTGGAGTGGTACTCCGAACTCGTCGGAGGGCCCGACTCGGGAGCCCCGGCCGGCATGGCCGGCATCGTGCCGCAGGAGCTCTTGTTCAAGGGCGTGCCCGACGTGCCGGGTCCCGGGCAGGACGTCTACTACGTCGTCAAGGACGAGGACGCGACAACCCAGTCCGTCTACCGCTCCGGCGGCGGCACGCCGGTCCTCGAATGGACGCTGCCTGCGGTCTTCGATGGCATCGAGTGCATCGCCGTCGACGCAAACCACACGCTGTACGCGCTCGCCGCGGCCTCCGCGCCCTTCGCTCCGCTCAACCTGGTGCGCAACGGCATCGTCGTGGCCGAGTTCGGCTTCAGTGAAGCGCGCGGCATGACCATCGGACCCGACGGCACCGTCTACATCCTCTCGGGCGGCGAGCTGCCGGGCTGGACCATGTTCACGTGGGACGCCAGCGGCATCGGCGTGTTGCCGGCCGCCTGGCTCGGCGACTGCAGCTCGATCAAGGGCTTCGACATCGACCCCGTCGGCGACTTCTGGACCAGCACCGACGACGGCAGCGGTACGGTCACGATCAGCCGCAACTGTCAGGTCATCGCGACCCTGCCCACCATCTGCGGCACCGGCGACTTCGCCACCAAGATCTCGGCGGCCCCCGATGGCTCGATCTTCGCGGCGGCCGAGGCCACTGCGGGCAACTGCGATCCCGGCGCGGGCCTTGTCTACCGTTGGGACGGCGTCGAACTGAAGATCGCGCACTTCGCGCTGCACACCATGGGCGGGGAGAACGCCGGCCTCGGTTCCGACATCTTCGGCAATGTGTGGGTCGCAGCAGAGGGCATCACAGAGGGCCCGGGCAATGTCGTCAGCGAGATCTGGCGCAACGGCACGCTGGTGGAGATCGTCGACGGTCGCACCCTCGACCTCGCCATCGCCCGCAGCACGATCTCCATGGACATCTCCAAGGTGTCGGTGATCGTCAAGCGCGAGGACTTCGACGGCGCGCCGGCTCCGGCTCCTTACGGCCTCGCCCTCGAGGTCGAGGGCACGGACATCGCGTCCGTCACCGTGCTGACGCCCCACGGCGAGTTGATCCCGCTGGAGGCCAACGGCGACGGGTTCGGGCACCACACGGGCCCGGTCTACTCCAGCCTGTCGGAGATGGCGCTCGACCCGAACCTCGGCTTTGGCACGTTCGCCTTCACCTGCGAGAGCACCGACCGGAGCATGGAGTCGGCCCTCGTCGACTACGACCCGGGCCTGGTCGATCCCCACTCCGGGCGCGCCAACATCACCACTCCGTTCGATGGGCAGCCCAACGTCACCCTCAACCCGACCTTCGAATGGGACTGCGCTGAATCCGTCTGCGGTAATGTCGGCTGGTACCTCGAGACGTTTCCCGTGTTCCCGGAGCCGGGCATCGAGCATGACACCGATCTGTTCGACCCCAGCGCGACCTCCTGGACTCCCGGGCCGCTCACGCCGCACACGCCCTACGGGTTCTGGATCTCCTCGGGCACCTACATCGGCGGCACCACCGTGGCCCTGTCCACCGAGTCGGGCACCGACGACTTCCTCTACGAACCCGGATTCGAGACGGTCAATCAGATCGAGTTCGCGACCCAGGGTTGGACCGATCTCGGGTGCGCCACAGCGGGGACCTTCGGCGAACCACACCTCATGGGTGACGGCCCGCTCTCCTCCGCTTCGTCCGGCGCCCTCTACCTGACGCAAGTCGGCGGCGGTCAGCGCACCTTGCTGTTGTTGTCGCTCGACCAGGACTCCACGCCCCTGTTCGGCGGGACGCTCAAGCCAGCCGTCCCCTGGACCGCCCAGGCGCTCTTCGTGGTGCCCGGCACACCAGGGCTCGGCAGTTCACTGGTCACGTCCTGGAACACATTCCCCACCGTCACCTCCGGCACTGAACTGGTGTTCCAATTCCTGATCGAAGATGCCGGCAACGTGAACGGCGTCGCCTTGTCCAACGCGGTGAGCGGGCTCGTGCCGTAGTTTCTGACCAATCGCACACCACCACAGCCAGGCCGAGCAGCGGCTGTGATACGCTTCGTCCGTGCTCAACATTACAGAGCGCGCACCAGGGGAATCGGGGGATGACCCATGCCAAGTAAAGCGCAATTGTTGTTCGCGCTCCTGTTCGCTGTCGTGATTTCAGTGGGATGCACATCACAGTGGGCGGTGATCGCGCCCCGGCCGCCGCAAGACTACGAGGTCCTCGGGAGAGCCCACGGCGAGGCCACCTGGCGCATGTTCTTCGATGGAACGGCGCTCAATTTCATGCCGGCCGGGTTGAGCGACCGAACACGTCTCGCTTACGAAGAGGCTATTGCGAGCGTTCCAGGCGCAACAGCACTCGTGAACGTGACGATTCAGGAGCGCTGGGCCTCCTGGTATCTCTGGTCGTCCAAGACCATCACCGTAACCGGTGATGCAGTCCGGAGCCGCTGACATGAAATCACCGAAGTCACTCGTCTACTGTGCTCTCTTGGCCTTCGCGACGACCGGACTGCTCGGCTGCACCGGCACGATGGTCCGCATTCCGAATGTTCCGGAGCGCGCCTACGATTCATCCGCCGGCAAGCAGTTGTCGGCCGAAGCTTCGGGGTTCCAGCTCCTGCTTTGGATCCCCATCGGAACCAACCAGGTTCACCAGCAGTGCTACCAGTCGCTGCAACTTCAGGCTCAGGGGCACTTCATCACGGACGTCCGGTTCCAGGATTCCTGGACCTACGCATTTGTCGGAACGGTCTACACGGTCAAGATGGAAGCGACGGCCTACCCCTACGTTTCGTCCTGACAAGTGAACGCCTAGGAGTCTCTACCACCCGGCAGCGGGATCGGGATCCAGAGCAAGCGCAACTCGAGCTCGCCCTGATCACGGCCCCAGCCGAACATGCCCCACAGCGGGCCGTTGACCGAGTCCCGGACACGGCCGTCGCTGGAGCGCGTTTCCTTCTCGAACCACAACAGGCCGCTCAGCAGCATCGAGATCTCCCTGCGCCCCTTCTCAATGGACATCCAGCCGAGCAGGCCAAAGAGAGGACCGTGTGTTGACACGTCAAACCGGTCCGCCTGGATTTCAGCCGACGTCCACACCAATGCTCCGACCCCGGCACCATTGATGGGGACGAACACCCACCCGTCAAGCGACTCATCGGCTTCAAAGCCATTGAACGTTGCGTAGGACGGTCCGATCGACCACAGCGTGGTGAGGAAGTGCAGTTCGGGCTCTTTGTCAACCGCTCCATACTCGATCGATGAGTACAGCAGCGGTATCCCGCCAGTCATCAGGCGCTGCTCATCGTCGGGCCATGCGTCGAGATCGGTACTGGAATAGAGCGGCGTCCAGACGACCTCGTTGCGCGCCTGACCACCGTCGCGCTCCAGGATGCGGTGGTCGTAGGAGAACCAGAGAGGAATCCAAGGCAGGTTGATCAGGCCGACGCCCATGTTGAGGTGGCTGAATACTCGATGATCGAGGCGGTCTTCGAGCGTCGATAGTTCGGTGGCCGTCCCGTCGATCCAAAACGGAAGCAGCCACATGTGACCATCGCTGCCCTTGTTCTCGGTCGACTCCGCGAGCCGCTCCCATGTCGCCACCGGGACGGCCGTGCCGTAAGCCGGCGGCTCGAATCGCGCCAGCGCCCGCTCCCCCTTCTCGATGCTGCAAGCTCCCAGGACAACGCATGCCCAGGCAAGCGCACCGACCCGCACGGATCTTGATGTCATGATTCGCCTCCCTTCGGCCGCCCCCCCGGCGGCGCGAGATCCACTATAGTCGTGCACTGTGGAAAGGGACGAGGACGACAGGGGCAAGAGCCCGTCTTCGGGGGCCGAGGACGGCAGCACAGGTGGCGACGCAGGCGGCGGCCAGAGTGATGGCGGCGCCGGCGACGCACAGGGTGCGTCCCACGAGACCACCGTGCTCGAACCCGGCGCGCACGTCGCGGGGCTCTCGCTGATCCGACAGCTCGGCGCCGGCGCCCAGGGCGTCGTGTTCGAGGCCCGCCAGGAATCCATGAACCGCGTGGTCGCGGTCAAGATCCTGCCCCGCACCATCGACCAGACCGGGTTGCAGGTCGAGCGTTTCAAGCGCGAGGCCGCGGCCGCGGGACGCCTCAACCACTCCAACATCGTCGCGGTGCACCAGATCATCGAGGAGGGCGGGCACCACTTCATCGTGCAGGAGTTGGTGCGCGGTGAGAGCCTCGACGAGAAGCTCGACGACCGCGAGAGTTCGGGCACCAAGACCGACGTGTCCCACTGTCGCTGGGCCGCCACCGTCGGCGCCAAGGTCGCAGACGCCCTGCACCACGCGCACCAGGAACACGTGATCCACCGCGACGTGAAGCCCAGCAACATCATGCTCACGCTCGAGGGCGAACCCAAGGTCACCGACTTCGGCCTCGCCAAGGTGCAGGACGAGATCGACCACTCACAGAGCACCGGTATCCTCGGCACGCCCTACTACATGGCGCCCGAGCAGGTCGATCGTTCCCGCGGACAGCCCGACGCGCGCACCGACGTCTACGGCCTGGGCGCCACCCTCTACCGCATGCTCGCCGGACGCACGCCCTTCCAGGCGGCGAGCCCTAACGGGCTGTTCATCGACATCCTCACCCGTGCGCCGCCGCCGTTGCGGAGGTTCCAGCGCGGGGTCAGCCGCGACCTGGAGGCCGTCTGCCTCAAGGCGTTGGAGAAGCGGCAGGAGGACCGGTATCAGAGCTGCGAAGAGCTCCGGGCCGACCTCGAGCGCTACCTGAACGGCGAGCCGACCAAGGCGCGCCCCGTCGGGCCGATCGGGAGTGCCACGCGAGCGGTGCGGCGCCTTGCGACTTCGGCGTTGGTCGTGCTGGCACTCCTCATTCCCGCCCTCTGGTTCCTGCTCGATGCCCTGTGGCTCGAGAAGGCGGCGGCGCATGACAGCGAATTCTACTGGGCTCGATTTGGTGCTCTGGGTGTGTGCTCCATCGGCCTCGGATGGGTCCTGTCGGTTTTGCTCGTGCGACGCTCAGGCGGCAAGTCCTGGATCCCGCCGCTGGCCTGGATCATCACCATTGCACTCGCAGTCGCGGCCGCGCACCAGACCCGAGAGGAATGGGCAGCCCAAGCCAAGGACAAGGAGTGGATCACGGTCTCGAAGTGGACCGAGAAGCACCGGCACACGCGAGACCTGACGGACTGGATCGCAAGCTGGAGTGACCGCTTGTCACCCAACGACCATCTGAAGATCGCGCTGCTCTACTTGAAGCTCGACCGACCCGAGCAGGCGAGAAACCACATCAGCATCCTCACCGCCCCTGACTCGACTCCCGGACTTCAGTTGGCACGAGCAGTCCTGGCCTTCGACTGGGGCATCAATGAGGCCTTGGTGAGAGACAAGGCAGCGGCTGAAGCATGGGACGCCTGGGACAAGTCACAAGCAATCGACTGGTTCGACCTGAAGACGTCCGGTGACATCTTGATGCTGCTCGGACTGCATGGCGATGCCTTCAACGAATACACGCGCGCCCGGTGGAAGTTCGGTGGGCACCGCGATGAGATCGCCTTGGCCCAATTCGAGGCTGCGCTCGATCTCTGCAACTGGCCCGAAGCGGAGGAACTAGAGCGCAAGCTCCAAGACTTCATGGAGCTCAATGAACGGCGATTCGTCGGCTGGGCTCTCGGGCTGCGCCTTGCCCGCGAACGCGACGATGTGAGTGAGGGGAAGAAGGAATCCGATGCACAGAAGTACATCTCTCGGCTCTTGAATGACCCCGTCGTCCCACCGACGAAAAGGCTGATCACAGCCTTTGATGAAACGCTGCTCCACGAAGGGATTGAGTCGGCTCTCCAGGTCCTCGATCGGAGTGTTGAGGAGGCGCTCGGCGCGATTCCCATCGGGAGCGACACCATCCACACCTGCGCCTACAAGGCATTTGGAGTCGGCCGCTTCGAAGAGGCGGAGACCTATTACCGCTACTTGCTCACCGACAAGAACTGGTCCTTCGCGGCCCACCTCGGACTCGCCGCAGTGAAGATGAAAGATTCGGATGGCGATTACGAAGCAGCCATCACATGGGCCACGGCTGCGATCGATCGCGAATCAGACTACTACGAGGGTCACCTGCAGCTCGGCCTCGCACGCCTGTATCGAGCGCTTGCAAAGGTCGGACGCAAGGTGAACCAACTCGAGACGGAAACGCTCGCGGAAGTGATCCGTATTCTGAAAGTGGCTGTTCAACACAATGGGATGGACGAGCAGGCCCTCAACAACCTCTCCTACGCGCTCATTCTCTTCGCAAAGAAGACGCGGGATTCCTCCAGTCTCGACGAGGCGATCCTCCTCTCCCGGCGGGCGCAGCGGCTGCAGGACCCTGCGAGGTCACATGGCCGCACAGTTGCGCTCGATGTCGAGCCCTGCAAGCTCTCGCCCGTCAAGCGCGCATGGATGTCATCGACCTACGACACGCTGGCCGATGCTTACCAGATCAAGTTCGAACTCCAGTCGGATCGCAATCACCTGGCAATGGCGGAAGGAATGGCTCGGGAAGCGCTGGAGATCCTGGCCCCGCGCGAATACTTTTCGCCCGCGCTCATCGAAGACAGAGAGGCGCACCTGCAAGAGATCTCAGATCTCTTGGCAAAGTGGCGCTAGCAACGCTTCGAGTGAGGCGCCCGAGCATTGGCCGGAATCTGCGAGCCTAGGGAGAAACGCCGACCATTCCGTTGCTCGCTGCGTAGCCGAACGGGCCTCCTGCATCCTCGATCCAATACTGAAGGAACGTTTCGAATCCAGGAGTAACTGCTGCCGGCCAGGATGCACTCAGCTCGATCTTGCCTGCTCCGTCCGTGACAAGAATCACCAACAGGCCGGTCGCGGTGATGTTCGGGATCAACGTGCCGCCGTAGAAGCCCGTCGCATTCAGCTCGGAGAATCCGACAAACAGGAACGCCGGAGCAGAGGTGGCCGCTCCCGTGAGTGTCAGGTACACCGGATCGCCTGCTTGCATCGATCCGCTAGCCGTCAGGAATGGATCACCGGACGCTCCAGCCAAGGCGTGTCCGAGATCTCTCCAACGCGTCTTCTGGATGGACATGCCCTGACACTGGTGATCATCAGATGAAGCCATCAGGGATCCATCCAGCAACAGCTCACATCCGACTGGATAGGTGTTCGTCTCGTCCTCCAGAATCCAAATGCGCCCGTGCAAGTCGACGCCAAAGTCATCCGGAACGGACTCGTCAGGCTGGTCGAGTCCCAGGCCGGATTGAATCAGACTCGCCGCCCCATCAGCCCACCGGTAGACAACCCAGACGTCGTCGGCCGATTGGCAATCGGTCGACCACGCCATGACAAACACCCGGTCATTCGAGTCGATCGAAAGATTCGTGGAGTAGACGTCCGTGGCACATCCCGCCGGCACGCTGAAGACTGGCACACCATTGCGAGCCAACACGGCTTCGGTGGTTTGTCCGGACTCATCTTCGAACAGGCACCACACCGTGCCTTCGGAATCAATGTCGATGTGCGGCCACGCCCTACCGGGCCCGAGCTCTGGTAGCAGTGCTGTCACATCAAGGTCTACTCCCTCAAACAACCGGGACAGGAACCAACTACCCCCTGACTCCTCTCTCAACACAAAAACCTCGCCCGCCGGCGTGACCGCCATGTCCCACCCCGCACCGCTCCATGAATGGACGACCAAACCATTGCGGAGAAGGTTTAGATCAGCCAGCGGTGGAACTCCTCCTGCAAGGACATACACGTTGCCATCGGCGTCGATTTCCGCACCATAAATGCCAGCAAAGAGGACGGTATCGAGCAGAAACACATCCCCGAATCCACTGCCGTCAAATGTGTCAACTCCCCAGAGCAGAGGCGTCGTGTCGATGGCCCAGTACATCGCAATGTCCTGGGCGACCAATGACTTGGCAACAGTGCCGATCAACAGCGCGGCTGCACAGCTGCCGGATATCAGGAGTGATCGATGCAACGCATTGTTCCACTTCATGTCACTTTCCCACTCTCCTAGGCGCTTTGACCTGGCCCTAGGCCGCATCGCCACCATTACTTGAACTTCACGCCCAACCCGTTGCTGGCCGAGATCCCCGTCGGCGCGGGGAAGCCCGATTCGGGATCGGCGATGAAGGCCTGCAGGTAGACCGCGTCACCCAGCGGACCGATGTTGGCAGGCACGCCGCAAGTGATCGTGAACGAACCGGCGCCCGGGACGCCTGGCGTACCGCCCAACGTGATCACGGCGTGTCCGAGGATGTCGTCGACGACCACGACCGGATCGCCGTCACCCTCGATGGGGATCGTCGCGCAGCCCATGACGAGCACGCACAGCGCACCGCCCACGCCGCCCTCGATGATCAACTCGATCTTTCCCTGGGGCGTGCTGTAACCCTTGCCCTGCAGTGAGGGCACGATGTCGCCCGCGCCCGCCTTGCCATGATGGAAGCTGAAGAATCCGTTCAGCTCGCTGAGCACGATCGAGACCGAGCCGCTGTTGCCGTGGACGAGCGAAGTGTCCATGGTGCCGTCGTCGTCGAAGTCGGCAGCCATCGGCCGCAAGGGGCCGAACCCGCCCACAGACGAGAGCCCCGCGAACAGGTCGACCTCGAAGGTTCCGTTGCCGTGCCCCCGCAGCAGGCGCACGTAGGCTTGATCGAGGTGCGCCTCCACCGATTCGTTCGACGAGAGGATGTCGAGGTCGCCGTCGCCGTTGGTGTCCACGAGGCGGAGCGCCCCGCCACCGGCCGCTGCGGCCTGGGCGTTGACGCCGGCCTTCGTGAACGAGCCCCGCCCGTCCGCCAGCGCCACGATCAACTTCCCGTTCACGGCACCCAGGGCCACGTCGACCCGGCCGTCGCGGTTGATGTCGCCCACGTCGAGGCTGCGGATCTCGTCCCAGGTCGCCGCGAGCGGATGGAACACCGGCACGAGGATGCCGGCCTGGTTCTCGAGCACCACGAGCAGGCCGTCGTTCTCGCCATCGCCGGCCGTGGACTTGCCCGAGGCCACCACATCGTCGTCCCGGTCGCCGTCGATGTCGACGACCATGATGCCGCCCGTCAGCACCACGTCGCTCGGCATGACCGTCAGCAGCCCGGCGTGGTCCACGGTCCCGTCGTCATGGCCGGAGTAGACGATGATGCCGTCGTCCCCTTGGGGCCCGCGCAAGGTGACGGCGACGTCGATGCCGTCCGTACCGTTCGCGGCGTCGGGCACGAGATGCCCGACGTCGAACTCGCCGCTCAACGGGACACCACCCGCGGGCATGTCCGCATAACCGACCCAGTCACTGCGGAAGAGTCCACCCGCGCCGTCGCCGAGGTAGAGCGAAAGGCTCGGACGCGTCGGCGCCCCGAGCGAGCTCTCCCACAGGTTGTAGACCACGGCATCGAGGTGCTCGTCGTTGTCGAGGTGCGTCAGCCGCAGGTCGCGGGGCCCGCCGGCGTAGCCGCCCCCCAAGGCGAGGCAGGGCGCGCCCTGGCCGTAGGGGTCGTGTCCCTCCACGCCGCAGGGGTCGACGACGCAGTTGGGGTCGTTGACCCCGGGCTGCCAGCACTCGGGCAACGTCAGGCGCGGGCCCGCGATACCGCCCTCGCCGTTGCCGCGGAACACCGAGAGGCTGTTGTCGACGACGTTGGGCACGACGAGGTCGAGGGCCGACGCACCGTCATCCGCGGCCGTCCCGTCGAGGTCGCCGATGCCGCCATCGGCCGGCTGGATTCCCGAGAGGAACTGGTTCGGCACCGCGAGTTCGAAGCCGCCCTCGCCGTCGCCCACGAGCGCCACCAGGAACGACTTCACCGAGGCGCCGAGCGTGCCGGTGCCGGCGCCCTGGTCCTGATACCAGACGATCACGCAGTCGAGCAGGTCGTCGCCCTGTACGCCGGGCGTCACCAGATCGAGATCGGGGGCGATGTCGCGCAGGATCGGCGCCACGCCCTTGCCCGCGAAGGGCGTCGGAATGGTCTCCTTCGTGAAGCCGTCATTGCCGTCGTTCATCAGCACGACGAGGGTGATGGGCGGGTTCTCCTCGGCGAAGGCCTCCGGCGGCCAGGCCACGTTGTCCGAGCTGGTGTAGACCGCGTCGAGGAACTGATCGGTGTTCGAGTTGATCTGCCCCTGATCACCGAAGGTGGGCACGATGCCGTCGGCATTCGGGAAGGTGAGGCGCCCCGCCGGGTTGGCCGACAAGATGAATCCGCCCTGGCCGTCGCCGATCCACAACTCGATCACGGCCTGAGGCACGCCGTTGGGGCCGCCTTCGTACTCGTGGGTCACGACGAGGGTGTCGAGCGAGGCGTCGCCGCCGAAGTCGCCGAGCTGGACGGACGCAACCGCCTTGCCCGTCGCGAAGGTGCCGGCATTGGTAAAGCCGCCGGCGCCGTCGTTGAGGAACACGGTGACGAACCCGTCCTCGGCCGGCGGCACGATATCCGTGTCCGCCTGGACGCCGCTGGCCACGACCACGTCGATGCCGCCGTCGGACACCGAGAGGTCGTCGACGTTGCCGATGGCGAAGTCCGTCAGAAACGTCACCGGCGTGAAGGCCGGGTCGGTGAAGAAGTCCACCGGCGGGACCGCCGCCACGTCCTGGTCGGAGAAGAACAGCGAGAGGCCCTTGTCGCCGCCCGCGAGGATGTCGAGGCCCACCTCACCCAAAGGACCATCGCCGAACTCGGCCACGCCCACGACAACGGGTGCCGAGTTCTGGGCCGGCACGAGGCCGGCGGTCAGGTCGAGCTCGATCTGCTCGAGATACGGCCCGCCGAAGTCGAGGTCCTCGGCCTGCAGGTAGGAGATGGAATCGCCGGTGTGGTTGGCCGTGACGATGTCGTTGTGCGTATCGCCGCTCAAGTCGCTCTGCGTTGCCATGACCGGGCCCGTGCCCGTCATCGCCTCTCCCGCTGAAGCGAAGCCGACCACGGTGTTGTCCAGATCGCCACTGACGGTGGCGACCTGTGCGTCAATCGAGCTGCCGCTCGTCTTGGGCACCACGACGACCGGATCGAGGATGAAGTCGTCGCCGCCGTCCGGAACGGGCGGAGGCTCGACCAACGTCGACCGCCCGGCGCGGCCCTCGATGGCGCCGATGAAGTCGGGGCTGAAGCCCGACTCCTGGGCCAGCCCGTTAAGGAACAACGCCCAGAGGAAGGGCGTCTCGATGGCGTCGACGTAGGCCTGACCGGCCATCATGTCGGGCACGCCGTCGGCGTTGAGGTCGCCGATCCCGGCCAGGGAGATTCCGAAGAACTCGTCCGACTGACCGGGATCCACCGAGTGGATCTCCCGTGTCGCCTTCAACGTGCCCGGGTTGCTGTCGGCCACCTCCATGGAGAGGACAAAGACGACGCCGTCATCGGTGTCCTGGTTCACGGCGCCGACCGCGAGTTCGAGCGTGCCGTCGCTGTCGATGTCGCCGAGCCCGGCCAACGACCAGCCGAACCCCGAGACGATGTCGAGCGTGCCGTTGAAGCCGCCTTCGTTCTCGGAGATGAGCATCACGTCGTCGAGGGAGACGTCGCCGGGCCCGCTGCTGCCCAACTGGAGCACCCACACGGCGCCCACGTCGATGCTCGGGTCGCCCACGATGTCCGAGATGTTCCGGTAGGGCTCGCCCACCGCGATGAACGGCAGGCCATCGCCATCGAGGTCGCCGACGTTGGCCACCGAGATGCCGAAGTAACCCGCGCCCCCGCTGTCGTTGGTGCCGTTGAAGTTGGTCGTGTCTTCATCGACGCGGTACTGGAGCGTGACGAGACCATCCGCGTCCAAGAGCAGGATCCAGAGGCCGCCCTTGTCGAGAGCCGAGAAGACGTCGCCGTCCCCCGCCGTGCCGACCGCGAGATCGGGGATGCCGTCGCCGTCGACATCGCCCAGGCCTGCCAGTGAACGCGGCTTGCGCAGATCGGCCATGCTGCCGGTGAACCCACCGACACCATCCGCGATCTGCTGCTCGCCCTTCACCGTTCCGTCGCCGTTGAGGAACAGGATCCAGACCGCCCCGTCCTCGTCGACCGTGTCGTCGACGTTGCTCACGGCAAGGTCACCGATGCCGTCTCCGTCCACGTCACCGAGGGCGGCCACGGCGCGGCCGAAGCCGTCGAAATCGCCGATGGGTCCGACGAAGCCGCCTGATGTGTCGCTGATCTTGGCGACGGAGGCCACGGAGGCATCGGGGTTTAGCCAGAGCAACCAGACGGAGCCCCGCTCGATGCCGCCTTCCGCAGAGAACGGCGCCCCCACGGCGATGACGTGATCGACGACGCCATCCGTCGTGTCGAAGTCACCGAGATCCGTGACCGCGACACCGAAGCCGCCGCGGGCGATGCTCACCACGACCTTGTCGTCCACCAGCCCGTCATCCTGGGCCGATGTCCATTGTGTCAGCAGCAATACAACCGCCGCCGCCCGTCCGAGCATCCGCACCCAAGAGCCCCGGTTTTCCCAAGGGCCCCGCCCGGCCTGCGCATGGGTCATCATCCCGCTGACTGTCTGCGTTCCCACGGTTCCTCCTCCAGACCTGAATGCGGGGTCGGCGGATCTGCCTCGCCCCCATTTCTGCCGGTCTCAGCACCCGCGCTGTAAACCAGCTGCCCCCCAGCAGCAATGGAGTCTAAGGGCAAGTCAGAGATCCGTCACGGGCGCGCATTGCGCCCACAGATGCGCCAGGAATCCGACATTCGAGAATCCGTTCGGTCGGCTCGCCGATGCCATTGGGTGGGCGGCTGGCGTGGTGGGGCACCCGCTTGGGCAGCGCCCTGCCGACGACGTCCACGGACTAGGGCGCCGTCACCCGCAGCGCGTTGCTGGCCGAGAAGCCGTAGATGCCGAACGCGTCTTGGACCCAGTACTGCAGGAACATCTCAAAGCCCGGCGGCACGAGGGTCGGCCACTGCCCTTGAAGAAACACTCCGCCGAGTCCGTCGGTCTGGGTCACGACGACGAATCCCGGAGTCGATGGATCAGGCACGAGAGTACCGCCATAGAAACCCGGGAACGCCAGTTCGGAGAAGCCCACGATGAGGAAGGCCGGCATGGAGGACGGCCCGTCTGTGAGGGTCAACTGGACCTGGGTGTTCTTCTGCAGCGATCCGATGCCGCTCAGCACCGGAGAGGAGAGCCCCGAGTGCAGCGAGTGGCCCACGTCCTTCCACTCGGTGCGCGCCACGGTCAGGTCGACGATGTCACCCGTCACCGACTTGATGATCACGTTGTTACGCCAGATCTCGCTCACGCCGTCGTCCGGCCGGCCCCGCGTTCCGATCCACACGTTGCCGTAGCGATCGACGGCGAGCCCCGTCTCCATCTCGCCCATGCTGTTGGACTCTCGGTGCACAACCTCGAGCACCTCCTGGCTCAAGCGGAAGACGGCGCTGTCGCCCGAAGGGCAGGCGTCCGGCTCGCCCTGGGCGATCACATAGACATCGCCGTTTGGAGCCGCAGCAACCTCCGTGGCGAAGTCTTCGCAGCACACCTGCTCGAGGGGCCAATGCAGGTTGCAATTCCACCGCAGGTTGACGGTCGCACCACCCAGCAGGCTCTCTCCCGATGTGTAGAGATTTCCGCGGCGATCGACATCGAAGCCGTCGATCTCCGCGCATTGGGTCAGGTCGACGGTCGTGTCGACCCAGGTCAGCCCGTCGCGCCAGCGGTAGAGGGTGTAGACCTCGGGAGTCTTGCCCTCGACGGTCATCACGTAGGCCGATCCGTCGGGGCCGATGGCCATCTCGAGGGGTTCTTTCACGAAATCCTGAACGACGATGCCGTTGCGGAACAGCACGCATCCCACGATCGGATCGGGCCAGCGTGCCAGCACGTAGAGGTTGTGGTGGGCGTCGACCCCGATGGAGTTGATGCCGTCGTAGAACACCGGCAGGGAGAAGACCGCCTGGGGAGTGCCGCCGCTATCGCGGAAGACGGTCTCGACCATCGTGTCGAGATCGCGCAGGGCGTAGTAGAGGTCCTGGGCGGCGCCGTTCGTGCCGGTCGTCGTCTCGCCGCTCGACACCACGTCGGCGACGAGTAACCCGGTGGGGCTCGGCAGGTTCGACGTGTTCACGACGTTGAAGCCGATCGAGTTGAGGCCCTCTGTGAACAACCCGCTCAACGCGAAGGGCTCGAGGCTCGAGAAGGCCGCGTCGCTGACCGGGTGCACGAACCCCGAGTCCTTGAAGTTGACGTCGATGGTCACGGCATTGTCGGCGGCCACGGAACCCGCGATCACCACCGTGTCCGGATTGAAGTTGGCCAGATCGACGGAGAGGCTGTAACGGTAGATCTCGGGCGGCGCCGCGGCATTGCCGCCAGGCGGGCCGATCCACTGCGTGCCGGGCGGTGGCGAAACCCAGGATCCGTTCTGCGGGATGACGACTGCCGGGCCCTGCTTGAAGGGCAGCTCATAGTGGGAGTCTCCGACTCCGACCGGCAGCTTGCGGCTCTCATCGTCGACGCCCGTGCTGTAGGCCCCCGGAATCGCGCACACCTGGCAGGTGGTGAACTCGATGTCGTTCTCCCAGTCGAAGCCCTGGGCATAGAGGAAGTCATCGGTCCCGCCATCGCGAAACTCAGTGTCGAAATCGACGTTGATGATCTCGATGTCGTAGACGTGCCGTGAGGCGCCCGGCAGGACGATTGCCGGCTTCCACTCGGTCTCGGCGCTGTCCTTGAAGTCGATGTACTGGATCTCATCCTCGAGCTTGATGCTCTCGATCTCGGCATTGAGGAAGTCGCCGAAGGACGAGGCGTCCTCCCAGACGAATTCCGGATCGAGGGGCACGTCGACCGCACCCGGCTGTGGTGATGTGACGAAGGGAAACCCTGTGGGTTCGGGAACGTCGAACTCGACGTCGAAAGTGACGGTGCCCGTCGAGTGATCGATGTTGAGCGTGAACGTCCCAGTAGGCGCGGATGCCAAGCCGCAGTCCACCTGGGCGTACCACTCCAGGTCATCACAGTCATACGACAGCGGGATCGGCGGCCCACCGCTCGGCAGCACGAAGGAGCCCCCGGTCATGCTGCCCTCCTCGATGACCACGAGTTCGATCGTGTAGGGCGAGGGACCGCACGGGACGTTGTTGATGTACTGCTTCGTCGCCTGAATATCGACGCTGATCATGTCGATCTGTGCGTTCGCCGAACTCGCCGCGGCGACGGCCAGGACGACCATGGCGATGATTGTGTGGCCACTTCGCTGATGCATTGCTCCTCCGATTCCCGCCCCCGCGGGTCGAACGCGCGGCCCACTCCCCGGCCGCGGCACGCGTCCCCTGGAGGAGCGCGCGGGCCGATGATATCAGCGATCCGAACAGTCTGCCGAGCGTGCCCCATCGGCAGACCCCACCCCTACCACCCGCCTCCCACCAACCCCGCCCCCACCAGGTACTCCGCGAACAACCGCGCCTTCAGCAACGCCCCGCGCTCGTTCACGTGGCGGCCGTCGACGAACAACTCGGGTCCGTCGGGGAACTGCGCCGCGAAGTCGAACAGGTGCGCCGGAGTCTCGCCGGCCATCCGGGCGATGACCGCGTTCATGTCGGCGTAGGCCGCGTCGTACTCGGGCGCCGACACACGGGGCTGCCGGGGGAACGCGTTGCTGTGGGCGAAGGTCGCCAGCACCACGTCGATGTTGCGGTGGTGCGCCACCCCCACCAGGCTCTTCAGGTTGCGCGCGAAGTGTCGCGGGTCGTTGGTGTCGAGCATCTGCCCCGCCGGCACCCGCCGGAAGACGCCGCCCGGGTAGGTGCCCGCGAGCTTCTGGCTGCGGAAGTCGTCGCCGTAGTACGTCTCGGGGTGCTCGTCCATGAGCCGCCGCTCGATGGTGGCGTAGGAGTGCGGCTCCATCCAGCCGGCGCTGATCATGACCACCCGCAGGAACGCGCTGTGCTCCCACAGCGCCGGCGTGAAGTTCGACTCGGAGATGGGGCCGCGGTAGCCGCTCGCATCGCCGACGTACGCCTCGGGCGGCCAGACCATGCGCGGATGGATGTCGTTGATGGCGTGGTAGACCACCAGCAGGTCCGGCTCCAGCTCGAGCAGGTTCAGCTCGAGATTGATCAGCGACTCCCAGGTCGTCCAGCCGCCGCAGCCGGCGTTGATCACGCGCACGCCGGGGTGCCCGCCCTCGCGCAGCAGACGTTGCAGCTGGCCCGGGTAGGTGAGCGCGTCGTCCTCCACCTCGCTGGTGTAGGTGGTGGACCCGCCCACGCAGACGATGCGGAACTCCCCGGGCGCCTTCTTGGTGATCTCGGGCCCGCGGAACCCGTGGCGGTTGTGGTTGGTCTTGCCGCTGCGGAAGCCGGGGTTGAGGGCGTAGCCCAGATAGCGGTGCGGCTTGTAACGCTTCGCGTTGGCGCCCGTCTCCCCGGCGCCCGCCGATTCGTCCGCACTTTGTCCGGCCCCTGTCGCTGCTGACCCGGCCGGCCCCCCGTCGCCCTGGGAGAGCTGCTCCATGGAGGCGAAGCGGCGCCAGGTGGGTGGTTCGACCCGGCTCTCGAGCCACCAGCGGGTGCCCGCCTCGCAGGCCACGAAGAGCACCAGCAGCACGAGCTGCATCAGGAACAGCCCGGCGAAGAGGCGTCGTGAGCGGCTCACGGTCCGCTCCCGATCAGCTTGTTTTCGAGGATGAAGCGGGTGAATAGGCGCGCCTTCAGCTCGGCGCCCTGCTTGTTCACGTGACGCCCGTCGTCGAAGTACTGCTTCGTGCGCGGGAAGTCCGCTGCGAAGTCGTAGCAGGGCACGTCGTTGCGCTCGCACACCGCCTGCATGAGCGCGTTCATGCGCGGGTACGCGGCCTGGTACTCGGGCGAGGCCGCCCGGGCCGAATCCTTGAACTCGGGCGAGGTCGCGAAGGTGGCCATCATCACGTCGATGTCGTGAGCGTTCGCCAGCGCGATGATCGACTCGAGGTTGCGCTCGAAGAAGATCGGCGGGTGGGCGTCGAGCATCTGCTGCACGCCCACCCGGCTGAAAATCCCGCTGGGATAGGTGCCCGCCGCCCACTGATGGAAGAACTCGTGGGCGTGGAAGGTCTCGGGCCCCTCGGTGAAGAGGATGCGCTCGGGACTCACGTAGCTGGCGGGCTGGGTCCACTCGGCCGACACGGCCACGATGCGCAGGAAGGTGCTGTATTCCCACGGCGCCGGCGTCACCGTGCCCGACACCACCGCCTGCCGCCGCCCGGAGTTGTCACCCCGGTAGGCCGTCGACGGCCACACCACCCGCGTGTGGATGTCGTTCACCGCGTGGTAGACGATGAGCATGTCCGGGTCGAGCTCGAGCACCCGGAACTGCAGGTTGATCAGCGACTCGTAGGTGCTCCAGGCCGGCGACCCCGCGTTGATCACGCGCACATTGTCGTGGCCGGCCGCCCGGAGGAACTGCTCGATGCGCTGGGGATAGGCCTCGGCGTCGTTGCCCACCGAGGTGGTGTAGGTGGTCGAGCCGCCGAGGCAGACGATGCGGAACTCGCCCTCCGGCTTGGCCCGCGGGAACTCCTCGCCGCGGAAGCCGAGGGAGTTGTGGGTGGTGATGCCGCCGCCCTTCTCGCGCTTGGCCCGGTACTTCGGCGTGGGCCGGTAGCCGATGTAGCGGTGCGGGACGAAGCGCTTGTCCGTGGGGTCGGCGTAGCGCTCCTGCAGCTGGGCCTGCGAGGCGTAGCGCCGGAAGACCGGCTCCGCCGCCCGGTTCTCGAGCCACCAGCGCGAGCCCAGCTCGAACGCGCCGAACACGGCGAGCAGGACGAGCTCGATGACGAACAGCCGCGCCGCCAGCTTTCTCATGTCGCCCCCACCGGAATCCGACCTGCCCTGCGCCGCGGGGATGCCGCCGCCGCGCGCCTCACTCGAAGAAGCCCCGGTATAGCTCATCGGCCCGGGTGGGCGGACGCGTGAACAGGCTCACGACGACGGTCACGACGCCGGCGAGGATGAAGGCGGGCACCAGTTCGTAGAGGCCGAACCAATCCTGCCAGCGCCACACGGCCACCACCACCACGCCGGTGATGATGCCGGCCACCACCCCGGCCCGGGTCGTGCCCCGCCAGTAGAGCGCCAGGATGGAGGTCGGTCCCAGCGACGCCCCCAGACCCGCCCAGGCCAGCAGCACGAACCAGAACACCAGGTCGCCGCCGTGGAGCCCGAGCACGACACTCACGACGACGAGCCCCACCACCACCCAGCGGCTGGCCATCACGCCGGCCCGCTCGGAGAGGGGCTCGCCCCGCCGCACGAGCATCTGCCAGAAGTCGCGCACGACGCTGCTGGCCGCCACCAGCAGCTGGCTGTCGGTGGTCGACATGATCGCGGCGAAGATGGACGCTGCCACCACGCCGAACAGCGCCGGGTGCAGGTGCGACCGGGCCAGATCGATGGCCAGGTTCTCGGGGTCGGCCCCCGTGAGCTGCGCGGGATCGGTGAGCACCGCCCGCCCCACGAGGCCGATCATCACGGCGCCGAAGGCCATGACCACGTTCCAGGCGGTGCCCACCACGGCCGAGGCCCGCAGCTGATTCGGGTCCTTGATGGACATGTAGCGCACCAGGATGTGCGGATTGCCGGGGCTCCCCAGCCCGATGCCGAGCAACCCGATCAAGGCGCCGGTGCCCAGGGCCATGGGATCGATGAGGGCCGGGTCGAGGGCCGACAGGGTGGCGGTCACCGCGTCCCAGCCGCCGGCGTCGGTCATGACCACCAGGGGCAGGACCACCAACGAGAACACCATCACCGCGGCCTGCATCACGTCCGTGAGGCTCACGGCCAGGAACCCGCCGAGCACCGTGTAACCGAGCACGATGGCCGCCGTCACCAGGACGCCTTCGGTGAGGCCCAGGCCCAGGCCGGCGCTGAAGGCCTTGCCGCCCGCGAGGAACTGGGCCCCCACGTAGGTCGGCAGGAAGATCAGGAACACCACCACGAGCAGCCCGCGCAGCAACCCCTTGTCCTCGAAGCGCGCCGCGAAGAAGTCCGGCAGGGTGATGCAGTCGTGGCGTTCGCTGAAGCGCCTCAGGCGCCCGGCGTAGCTCCAGAACAGCAGGAACTCCACGACGATGTAGCCCACCGAGGCCCACAGGGCCGAGGCCCCCTGGGTGTAGGCCAGGCCCGACAGCCCCAGGATCAGCCACGAGCTGCGGCCCGACACCACCGCCGACAGGGCCACCACCCACTTGTTCAGGCTGCGCCCGGCCAGGAAGTAATTGCCCATGCCGGCGCTGCTGAAGCGCGTGGCCCACACGCCGATGCCGATGACCAGCACCAGGTACCCGATGAACGCCGCCAGGAATTCGAAGCCGCCGGGGCCGGGGAGCGACGGGTCCAACGCAGCCTGGCCCATCGCTGCCTGCGCGAGCACCGACCCTGCCGGCGCGGCGCTCAGGTCGTCGGCGCCAGGCGGTCGGTGAGCGCGGCCACCCGCGCGAGCGACTCATCGAGGCCGACGCTGTCGATGGACGGGAGCAGCGGCGGACTGGCCACCGATCCGGTCACCGCGACCCGCAGGCCCATGAACAGGGCGCCCACCTTGATCTCGTGCTTCTCGGCCACCAACCGCAGGGCGGCCTCGCGCTCGTCGTCGCCGTGGCCCTCGAATTCCCGCAGCCGCTCGGCCGCCTCGCGCAACACCGTGACGAGCACGGCCGGGTCCACCTTCTTGGTCTTCTTGGCCAGGCCCTCGAGGTCGGGCTCGGGCCGGGCCTTCAGGTAGGCGGCCGCCGGTTCGAAGTCCTTGAGGTTCTTCATGCGGTCCTGGAACAGCGGCAGGATCTTCAGCAGCTCGTCATTGTGCCACTCGCCGGCCCAGCCGTCGGACTGCAGCCGGTCGGCCAGCTCCTCGATGTCGAGCTTGCGGATCTTCTCGCCGTTGAGCCAGTCGAGCTTGACCATGTCGAACACCGGCCCGCCGAGGCTGATGTCCTTGGGATCGAACTTGTCGATGAACTCACCGATGGTGAACTCCTCGTCGTCCTCCCGCGGGCTCCAGCCCTGCAGGGCGAGGAAGTTCACCATGGTCTCGGGCAGGTAGCCGTTCTGCTGGTACCACAGCACCGAGGTGGGGTTCTTGCGCTTGCTGATCTTGCTCTTGTCGGCGTTGCGCAACAGCGGGACGTGGGCATAGATCGGCGGCTGCCACCCGAACGCGCTGTAGAGCATGATGTGCTTGGGCACCGACGGGATCCACTCCTCGGCGCGCATGATGATGGTCACGCCCATGAGGTGGTCATCGACGACGTTGGCCAGGTGATACGTCGGCATGCCGTCCGTCTTGAGCAGCACCTGGTCGTCGACGTTCTCGTTCTCGATCACAATCTCGCCGCGCAACAGGTCGTTCCAACGGGTGGTCGCGCTCTTGTCGACGGCCAGGCGCACGACGTGGGGCTCGTCGGCCGCGCGCTGCGCCGACTCGTCGGGCTGCAGGCTGCGGCACTTGCCGTCGTAGCCGGTGGGCCGCTTGGCGGCCTTCTGGAAGGTGCGCAGCTCGGTCAGGCGCTCCGCCGTGCAGAAGCAGCGGTAGGCGTGCCCGCCGGCGATGAGCTCGTCGACGTACTGCCGGTAGGTGGCCTTGCGCTCGCTCTGGCGGTAGGGCCCGTGGTCGCCGCCCATGGCCGGGCTCTCGTCGGCCTCGATGCCTAGCCACGCCAGGGCCGTGTGGATCTCGGCCTCGTGCTCGGGCTTGCTGCGCGTGCTGTCGGTGTCCTCGATGCGCAGGATGAAGCGGCCGCCGTGCTTGCGCGCCCAGGCCCAATTGAACAGGGCCACATAGGCGGTGCCGACATGGGGATCGCCCGTGGGCGAAGGTGCGATGCGGGTGACGACGTTCAACAGATGGCCTCGGTCAACGGGGTGCCTCGTTCAACGGGATGCTTCAACGACCAGGGGGTGGCCCCGGCAGGGAGGGGGTCCGGCGCGTGCGGTCAGGCCAGGACGCCGCGGCCCAGCTCGTTGAGCTGCTTGAGGTTCGCCAGCTTGCCCATGCACACGAGCACGTCGCCCTCCTCGAAGACGCGCACCGGATCGGGATTGAAGCGCGTGCTGTCGCCGGCCTTGCGCATGGCGATGACGATGATGTCGTGGCGCGCGCGGATGTCGGCGTCCTTCAGCGACTTGCCGAGCAGCGGCGAGCCGCGCTCGAGGGTCACCTCGCGCACGCGCACCTCGCTCTCGGCGACCTCGGGGTCCTGGCTGAAGATGCGCATCAGGTCCATCACCGCCGGGCGCACGAACTGGCTGCCGAAGGCCTTGGTGCCGTCCTCGAACGGGTTCACCGCGCGGTCGGCGCCGGCCCGGATGAGCTTGTTGCGGGCGTGGGCGGAGGTGTAGCGGGCGATGATGAACAGGTCGGGGTTGAGCTCTCGGGCGGTCATCGTCCCGAACAGGCTCTCGCTCTCCGACGGCAGCAGGATGATCATGCCGCGGGCCCGCTCGATGCCGGCCTCCTTCATGATCTCCGGGTCGAGCACGTCGCCGTGGATGCACGGCAGCTCGTCGGTCTCGGCCAGGCTCGCCCGCTCGGCCGACTTGTCGACCACGATCTGGGGCACGCCCTCGGCCATCAGATCCTGGCAGACCGCCTGGGCCGTGCCGCCGTAACCACACACGATGACGTGGTCGCTGAGGCTCATGAGGTCGGTCATGGTCCGTCCCCGGTGGACATCGGTGCGGGCGCTCCTGCGGCGGTCAGTACGCCAGCAGACGGATGTCGCTGAAGCGCACGCTGCCCTCCGAGGTGATCAGACCGATGTCTCCTCGCAGGGCCCCCTGAGGATACTTCATCGAAGGCCGCTCACGCCCCCCCACCATCGGCTTCAGGGGCCGGCCGTCGATGGTCACGAAGACCTGGCGGCCCCGCACCTCCACGCGCAGGTCGACGCCCCGGTAGGGATCGAACTCCCGTCGCATGGATCCGTCGCCCCGGAAGCTCCACTCACCGTCGAAGCGGCCGTAGTCGACGCTGTTGCGGATCGTCCCGCTGCGGTTCCGCAGGACGATGGCGTCGAAATCGTTGCTGTCCTGGGCCCCGAAGCAGAGGCCCACGATCTGCCAGTCCTTCTCGGTGCGGATGGTGGCCTCGAGCGCCCAGTCGCCGCTCACGGGGCGCTTCAGGAAGAGGGTCCGGTAGGTGGAGGAGCCGTCGGCGCCCGCGCCGCCGCCCTCCCACTCGGAGACCACGGCGCCCCGGTCGCCGGCCTCGCCCGTGCCCACCACCGCCCGGAAGGAGCCCACGGGGTCGGTGCTATACCAGCCGTCGAGGTCGAAGCCGTTGTAGAGCCGCTGCCAGCGGCGCAGCGGTCGGCCCGTGCTCTCCTCGATGCGGACCGCGGCCTCCCGCGCCGCCTCGTGGAAGGGGTCGTGCTCGAGCAGCATCCCGGCGCAGCGCAGCGCCGAGCGCGGCATGTCCTTGTCCTCGTACAGCCCCACCAGCTCGAGCATGCGCTCGGCCAGCACCTGCAAGGCCGCCACCAGCCGGTGCTCGCGCTCGTCCAGGGCCTCGAGCTGGGTGCGCGCCGAGGCCCGCCGGATGTGGGTGCGCGGGGCGCTGAGGCGGAAGCGGCGGTAGTGGATGGCCGCCCGGTCGGGCTGCTCCGAGAGGCGGCAGGCCTCCGCCATGCCGAACAGTGCATCGGCGTGCCCGGCGTCGATGTCGAGGGCCTTGCCGAAGAAACGCTGGGCCGCCTGGACGTCGCCCGACGCCAGCGACTTGTCGCCCGACTCGACGAACTGATCGAGGCGCTTGTCCGATTCGCGCAGCTCCTGCGACAGGTCGAGGATCCACTGCCGCCAGCGCTGCTCGAAGGCGTCGAAGCTCGCGATCCCGGTGTCCTCGTAGCCGTCGATGAACCACTCGGTGAAGTGCGCCACCATGTCGCCGGGCGCGCCCTTCTTGAAGTCGTAGACGTAGTCCTCGAGCTTCTCGCGGTAGACGTAGCGCCCTTGCTCGTCCACGTACATGCGCAGGAAATAGAACACGCCCCAGCGGTACTTGTAGAATTTGGGGTCGTTCTTGCCGGCGTCGGTGCCGCCCATGACCTCGCGCAGGAAGCCCGACCCGCTGTCCTTCACCTCGGCGGCCAGCGGCGTCAGGTAGCGCATCACCGGCAGATCGCGCCGCACCGATCCATTGCTCAACAGCTCGATGCCTTCGAACAGGCTGGCGATGCCCTCGTTCACGAAGGAGGGCACGCTGCCCACCGCCTCGTACATGAACTGGTGGCTGGCCTCGTGGAAGAGCGTGGACATGGTGCCGCGCAGGCCGTGGTCGTAGGTCGCCACGGCCGAGCCGGTGAAGACCCCGCCGCTCCACTCCTTGGCCCCGGCCCGCTTCACGTACTCGGGATGGTCGGCATAGATGTTGAGGTCGATGGGCGTGATCGAGATGTCGCGCAGGCCCTCGGGCACCTTCTCCGGCGCCGGGTCGGGGACGATGCCCCAGATCTCGCGGTAGTAGGCGTGCACCCGCTCCATGGCCGCGGCCGCCATGCTGCCGATCTCCCAGCCGGCGTTGGTCTTGATGCGGTAGTGGGGCGTCTCCCACTTGGCCGCCCGGCTCCACTTCGCGGTCTTGCGGTCGTGTTCCTCGATCCAGGCGGCGTCCCGCTCCTCGCGTTGGCCGAGACCCACCTCGGCCACGTCGTCGCCGCCTTCGGCCAGGACCTGCTTCAGTCCGGCCCGTGCCTCGTCGTGCTCGGACGTCCCGGGGATGGTCGAGTCGAGGCGCACGCGCCAGCAGTAGAGCGCGTTGTTGTGCCAACCGTCCGCGGCGTACTCCCGCGCCAGCTCCGCGAACACCTCCGAGTACCGCGCCCGCACCGCGTCCGCCCGGCCAGGGAACGGGTCGACCTGGCCCAGCCGCTCGAGCGCCTGCTCGAGATCCCGCGTCGCCTTGCGGTCGCCCTCGCCGACGGCGCGCTTGTAGACGGGGATCAACTGGTTGAGCGCGATCAGCTCGCCGTCCGGGTCACCGGCGGCCTGCGAGACCTCCTGCACTCCGGTCCAGCCCGTCACCGAGCGGGGATCGAGGGCCAGTACCTCCTCCCACGCGGCGAGGGCCGCCGCCCACTCCCGCCGCCGGGTGGCCACCTTGGCCCGCTCCGACTGCTGCTCGAGGAACTGCTGCAGCCCGCTCTTGTCCTTGGCGGCGGGCGCGAACGGCACTACGGGTGCGGCCAAGGCGACCGATGCAGCCGATGCAGCCGATGCAGCCGAGGCTACCGATGCGGCCAAAGCGACCGGCGCCGCCAAAGCGACCGGCACCGCACGCGCGGGGACCGGTACCGGTGCAGGCGCCGGCGCCCCACCGAAGGGCAGGCCCGCGAGGAGTGCCAGCGCGACGGTGAACGAGCCCGCCCGCCTCATTCAGGCACCAAGCCGTCGCAGAACTCCGCGATGTCCGGCGGCAGGGGCGACTCCACGCGCATGAGCCCGCTCTGCGGGTGCTCGAAGGTGAGCGCGTGACTGTGGAGCGCCTGGCGCGGCAACTCCAGCAGCCGCCAGTCGTCCTCGGTGATCGTGCGGTTGCTGTAGCGCAGGAAGATCTCGTCGTCGCGGCCGTAGATCTTGTCGCCCACCACGGGAAACCCGATGGCCGAGAAGTGCACGCGGATCTGGTGGTGGCGGCCGGTGAGCAGGTCGACGTGGCACAGGGTGTAGCCGTCGTACCGCTGGCGCACGGTGTACTTCGTGCGCGACGGCTGGCCCACGTCGTGCCGGATGGTGCGCGCGTTGCGCACGTGCCCGCTGTGGGTCGGGCCGATGGGCAGGTCGATGAACCCCTCGTCATCGGGGACCCGGCCGTGCACGAGCACCAGGTACTCCTTCTTCACCTTGCGCCTCTCGAACTGCTGTTGCACGGCGATGAGGGCGCGCTGGGTCTTGGACACCAGCAGCACGCCGCTGGTCTCGAGGTCGAGGCGGTGGCAGAGCTTCGGAACGACGTCGAGCAAGGGGTCGTCGAAGTCCCGGTACTGGCGGTGCAGCTCGGTGATCACGGTCCAGTGGATCAGCCGGCCGGACGGATGCACGGCGATGTTCGGCGGCTTGTCGATGCCGATCAACACGTCGTCTTCGAACAGCTTGACCAGCGCGACGTCGCGACGCACCCGGGCCGCGTGCTCCTCGTCTCGCACCGTGCGCGGCAACTTGATGGTGACCACGTCCCCGGCCAGCATGCGCCGCGAGGCCCGGGCCGACCGACTCGATGAGGCGCTCGGCCCCCCCACCAGTTGCACCAGCCCCTCGTCGAGCAGACGACGCACGCTGGTGCGCGAGCGCCACGTCAGCCGACCGGTCAGGAAGTGGTCGAGGCGGCTGCCGATCTCCTCCTCGCGGACCCGGTAATTGAGGGTCTCGCGACGACCGTCCAGCAGACGGATGTCGAACCCCTTGTCACCGTGCTTGCCCGACACGCCGCGACGACCCGATCAGGTCTCGTCCCGCTTGACCCCGACGTTGAACTCGATCGGTCGGCCCGGGACGTAGTCGTAGTAAAGCGAGCCGTCCTTCTGGGGCACGACATGGCCGGAACCCCGCTCGACCTGCAGGAAGCGCATGCGGTAGGGCAGCGGCGGGCGGATGTAGACCTTGCTCGGCGCCGGAGCCCCGGGCACGACCACCTGGCCGGCGATGACCCGCCCGCGCCGCGCCCAGTAGAGGGAGAAATTCGTCATGCCGAACACGGTGGCGAGTTGGCGGAACTGCACCTTGTTCGTGGCCGGCAGGAGTTCATCGACCATGCCCGGCATGATCACCAGCTCCTCGCCGTAGTCATCGACGATGAGGCCGCGGGCCAGGCTCATGATCGCCGTGGAGAAGGCGGCGTCGTACGCGTGGTGGCCGTCGAGCAGCGAACCCATGCCGTCGGGATTCGTGCGCGAGAGGATCGTGGCGACGTGGGACCAGCAGCGCCGCGTGTCCCGGTCGGCGAGGGCCTGGCGGGCGGCGATGAAGTGGGCCGCGGTCGAGTCCTCGGGCGCCTCGGACCATGTAAAGGTGGGCAACTCATCCGTGCGCTCCGGCATCCCTGCCCGCACGAGGACCTCGACCATCGAGTGGCGCACCTGGGCGGGGTCGGCCCACACGGGCACCGGTCCCGCCTCGACCAGGTCGAGGATGACGTCCGCGAGCAACGGGTCGTGCTCGAAGCCGGGCATCTGACGCGCCGCCCGGCAGAGGCCTTCGAGGAAGGCGAGGCGCCGGTCCACGGGCAGATCACCCACCCGCTCGCGCGCGTGCTCCAGGTTGTCGACCATGCGCGGGTGCGCGAAGTTGGCCATGCCCCACTCGACCAGCACGGCGAGCATGCCCGCTTCCACTGCATTGTCGCTGGCCGGGTGGCCGTAGGGACGGTCGCTGAGCGTCAGGATCTCGAGGTGGGCGTCGCCCAGCGCACGCATGTGGTGCACCGACGCGTGCATGGCCCGGGTGAGCTGGTCGCTGCCGATCAGGTTGAGGTAGTAGGTCGGCCGCACCTGGCTCTGCCACGTGCCGATCTCCTCGAGGCGTTCGTAGGAGTAGCGCTGCAACGACGTGCGCCAGGACTCCTCGTCGGCGACCCCGCCCGGCGCCAGGCCGGCCGAGGGCCCGCCGAGGTGCAGGCCGGCCCAGCGCGCCTCGCGGGGCTCGAGTTCGACCACGAAGTCGAGCACCAGCGCCGGGTCGTCGGGGCCGGTCGGCGCCGGTGGAACCGTGACCTGGGGCTGCACGCCGTTCGGATCCCAATAGAACACGGCCGAGCCGTCGCGGGTGAGCACGTTGCCCTCGAGCGAGAACTCCGGCGCCCCCACGTACGGCAGCGACGGCAGAGGCCGCTGGAGCGGGTCGCCCCCGCCGGCCGAGACCTCGACCCGCAGGTGCGATCGGCGTGATTGCCTGAAGGGATTCTCGAAGGCCACCTGCACGGCGACCTCGACCCGCTCCTCGTGCTTCAGGCGACGCGGCATGGCCAGCGCCCGGAGGTTCACGGAGGCCTCACCGACCACGTCGTAGTAGGTCGCCCACAGCTCGGGGCCCGATCCGTAGCGCAGGCGCTGACGATCGAGGGGCTCACCGGTGTCGCCGTGGAAGAAGCGCAGCACGGCGGCGCCGCTGTCCACCGAGCCGTCGCCGCCGAGCTTGCCGCTCAGGGTCGAATCGAAGGTGCTCAGGGGCAGCGATCGACGCACGGTCGACTCGGCGGGTGCCGAATCCGCCTGCAGGGCGCGAGGAGACCCCGCGAGCAACAGGAGGAAGGCGGTGAGGACGGTGGCGAGGCGGGCCGAGGACACGGGCGCCGGGGGGCTCGGGAGGGACATGGCGGGATTATACGGAGGGACGCGACAAGCGCTGGATCGGGTTTGGGTCGGGGTCACAGAGGTTATCCTGCGCGTCCGATGTTCGACGCCGGCATCACCTACGAGGGCACCGTCTACCGGCCGCCCAGCGAGGCCCACAGCCTCATCCTGCAGGCCACCATCGGCTGCTCATACAACCGGTGTACCTACTGCGCGATGTACCAGGACAAGCGCTTCCGGCAGCGATCCCTCGACGAACTGCGGGCCGACATGGACAGCGTCGTGGCGACCGGGGGCGCCCGGGCCGTGCGGCGGGTCTTCCTGGCCGACGGCGACGCCCTGATCATGCGCACCCCGCGCCTGCTGGAGATCCTCGGGGATCTGAAGGACCACTTCCCGGCCTTCGAGCGGGCCTCCGTCTACGCCTCGCCCCAGTCGTTGCTGACCAAGAGCGTCGAGGAGATCGCGGCCCTCAAACAGGCGGGCCTGACGGTCTACTACGCCGGCCCCGAGACGGGCCACCCCCAGGTCATGCAGGACATCGCCAAGGGCGTCACGCCGGAGCAGTTCGTGGAGGGCGCGCGGCGGGTGGTCGACGCGGGCGCCAAGCTCTCGGTCATCTTCCTGCTCGGCATCGGCGGCACCGACCTCAGCCACGAGCACGCCGTGGCCTCGGCCGAGTGGTGCAACGCCGTCGAGCCCCGCTTCGTCTCGACGCTCACGCTGACCCCCGTGCCGGGCACGCCCATCTGCGACCGCATCGACCGCGGCGAGCTCGTGCTCCCCGGCCCCCGCGGCATCCTCGCCGAGCTGCGCACGTTCATCGAGCACCTCGACCTGCGCGGCGCCATCTTCCGGGGCAACCACGCCAGCAACCAACTGCCCATCGGCGGCTCGCTCCCCAAGGACAAGCAGAGCCTGCTGTCGCTGCTCGACGCCTACATCGCGGATGAATCGCTGCCCCTGCGGCCACCCCAGTCGCCTCACTCCCTTTGACGGGCGGCTCCACAGGTTCCGAGGGCAAGGCCGGCGGGCGGAGCCCGAGCGAGCGGGGCGCGCGCGGGCAGGATGCGGCCGGGCGCGACCGCTTCCGGCGGCGCCCCCCCGCCGACCCGACGCTCTTCTCGAAACCGGCCGAGGGCCCGCAGGACGTCCACGGCGTGTTGCGCACCATCACCTTCCGCAACGACGACAACGGCTACACCGTCGCGCGCCTCGATGTCGAGGGACACGACGATCCCGTGACCATCGTGGGCATCATGCCCGGCGTCGAGTCGGGTGACAGCCTGGTGGTGCGCGGACGCTGGACCGCCCACAAGACCTACGGCCCCCAGCTCGACATCGATGCCTGCGAGGTGCGCCCCCCCAGCGGCCGCGACGGCCTCACCCGCTACCTCGGCTCGGGCCGCATCCGGGGCGTGGGGCCGGTGCTCGCCGAGCGCATTGTGGAGGCCTATTGGCCCGACGTCCTCGACGGCATCGAGGCGCGCCCAGCCGGGCTCAGCCGGATCAAGGGCATCAGCAAGCGCCTCGCGGCCGGCATCGCTGAGCAGCTCGCCGAACAGCGCGAGGCCGCCTCGGCCCTCGTCTTCCTCCAGGACCACGGCGTGGGGACCGCCCACGCCCTGCGCATCTGGCGTCACTACAAGGGGCGCACCGTCGAGCTCGTGCGCGCCAACCCCTATCGCCTGGCGGAGGAGGTCTTCGGCATCGGCTTCCGCACCGCCGACGGCATCGCCAAGGCGCTGGGCCACGAGAACGACGCCGCCTTCCGCGTCGCCGCCGGCCTCGCACACGGGCTGGGCCGCGCCGCCATCGAGGGTCACACCGGACTGCCCACCGAGCTGCTGTGCGAGCGCACGGCCGCCTTCCTCGAGGTCGACCTGTTGCGCGTCGAGGGCGTGTTGGCCGAGTGTCTCGCCGCCGACCGCCTGATCGAGGACGGCCTCGTCTACCTGCCCGACCTCCACGCGGCCGAGGTCGCCGTGGCCGCCGGCGTGCACCGGCTGCTCGCCTCCGGCGCCACCTCCGACGGACTGATCACCGCGATCCCCGACGACGCCCTGCAACGCGCCGGCGGCCTCGAGCCCTCGCCGGACCAGCGCGCCGCTCTCGCCACCGTGCTCGGGTCCCGCCTCGGGGTCGTCACCGGCGGGCCCGGCGTGGGCAAGACGACCATCGTGCGCGCGCTCATCGACCTGCTCGCGGCGGAGGGCCTCAAAGTCGCCCTGGCCGCGCCCACCGGTCGGGCGGCGAGACGCCTGACCGAGGCCTGCGGCCGACCGGCCTCCACCCTGCACCGCTTGCTCGGCATCACCCCCCTCTCCCAGGGCTTCCGCGCCGAACGGGAGGAGCCCCTCGAGATCGACGTGCTCGTGGTGGACGAGAGCTCCATGGTCGACATCGCCCTCATGGCCGAGGTCATGCAGGCCCTGCCCGACGCGGCGGGCCTCGTGCTGGTCGGCGACGTCGACCAGCTCCCCTCGGTCGGCGCGGGCTCAGTGCTGTCCGACTTCATCCGCAGCGGCGTCGTGCCGGTGGGACGCCTCACCACCATCTTCCGCCAGGCCGAGAACAGCGGCATCGTCCGCGTGGCCCACCAGATCAACGCCGGCGAGCTGCCCCGGTTCGACCCGGGACCCGACGGCCAGGCCTTCTTCGTCGAGCGCGGCGAGGCCTCCGAGGTGGTGGCGGCGCTCATCTCCATGGCCACCGATCGCATCCCCCAGCGCTTCGGCCTCGACCCGCGCCGGGACGTGCAGGTGATCACGCCCATGCACAGCGGCCCCCTGGGAACCGCCGCGCTGAACGACGCCCTGCGCGAAGTGCTCAACCCGCCCCGCCGCGGGGCCGCGGAGATCCTGCGCTTCGGACGCATCTACCGCGCCGGCGACAAGGTCATGCAGGTGCGCAACAACTACGACACCTCCGTCTTCAATGGCGACATCGGCCTGCTCGGCGAGGTCGACGAGGAGGCCGGCAGCGCCTGGGTCGAGTTCGACGGGCGTCGCGTGGACTACGCCCTCGACGACCTCGACCAGCTCCAGCCGGCCTACGCCATTACCTGCCACAAGAGCCAGGGCAGCGAATTCCCGGCCGTCGTGTTGCCGGTGGTCTCCGGGCACGCCGTCATGTTGCGGCGCAACCTGTTCTACACGGCCTTCACCCGCGCGCGGCAGGTGCTCGTCGCCGTGGGCGAGACGTCGGCCCTGCAGCGCGCGGCCCGGGACGCCCGGGAAGGCGAGCGCTTCTCGCGGCTCGCCGAGCGCCTCCGCGGCGACGAATGACCGGCGGGGCCTGAGCGCCCGGGCCGGGGTCCGCGCCCCTCACCGGGTGACGCCGCGCCCGCCGCGGGACCGACGCTCAGCGGCGGATGCGTTCCTGCAGGAAGCGCTCCAGGCCTTCCGCGTCGTCGGTGCCGATGCGCAGGCGCCGCTGGCCCAGGGTCAGCTCGACGCAGTCGCGGCCCCAGATGTTCCAGGTCCAGCCGCGCCCGGGGACCAGGTGGATGCCCCAGCCCTCCATGAGCGACGTGCGCGTGGCCACCGCCGCGTCGATCTCGTGGTAGGGCACGCGCCGACGGAAGAGCGCGAGCGGGCCGAAGGCGATGGAGAGGTGGTCGCCCCCGTCGCTCACCGTCAGCCACACGAAGCACAGGGAGAGCAGCAGCAGCACCCCCCCGACGGCGATGGCGACCACCAGCCCCTCACCGCTCGCGACGCCGCCGAGCACGATGGCCAGCGCCGACACGGCCCACAGGATCAGGAAGAAGTAACCGACCTGGCGATGCTCGTAGGTCTGCACGGATCGTCCTCCACGAACGGGATCGGTTTGGTGGGAAGCCGGCGACGCGCCTTTCAGCTCCCGGCACGCGGCGCGCCGGCCGCCATGTGGCTGAGGACCACGGCCGCAGCCACGGCCACGTTGAGCGAGCCCACCGATCCGTCGGGGCCGGCGGCCGCGGGGATCGCGCACAGGTCGTCGCAGCTCTCGCGGGTGAGGCGCCGCAGCCCTTGCTCCTCGTTGCCGAGCACCACCAGCCAGGCCCGTTCGCGATCGATCCGGTCGACGGTGTGCTTGGCCTCCTCGGCGCAACCGAGCACCCAGAGCCCCGCCTCCTGGGCCTGTTTCAAACCCTTGCGGAGGTTGGTCACGTGGGCGAAGGGCACGGCCTCCATGCCGCCCGAGGCGGTGTCGTAGGTCACCCCGGTGAGCGGGGCCGACTGGTCGCGGGTGAGCAGCATGCCGCGCACACCGACGTAGGCCGCCGAGCGGAAGATCGAGCCGACGTTGCGCGGGTCCTGCACGCGATCGAGGGCCATCCAGAGCCCCCGCGACGGCACCGAGTCGAGCAGTGCGTCCAGGGACAGGGCCTCGCGGGCTCGCACCCGCGCGATGCACATCCCTTCGCGCTGACTCTTCTCGCCGCCGCGTTCGCCGCCACGTTCGCAACCACGTTCGGGACCGCGCGCGGCACCACCGCGGCTCTGCTCGACGCGGACGCCGGCCGCCCGGGCGCGCTCGGCGACCCGCGTCCAGGCCGGCCCGCCCCCACCCGCCGAGAGCTGCACCACCTCCACGGCCTGGGGCCGGTGGCGCAGGGCGGCTTCGACGCTGTGGGGATTGCGCAGCTCGAGCATCGCGTCAGACCGCGACCCAGTTCCGCAGCAAGGCCCCCGCACCGTAGGCGAGCCCGGCCGCGGCCCCGCCGATGGCGAGGGTCTCGGCGCCCAGCAGCCACCAGGCCCGCAGCGACCAGCGCTGCCGGGCCGACCCGATGGCGAAGAACACCAGACCCACCAGCACGCAGGAGACCAGGAAGGCCCGCTCGACGCCCATGACGAAGGGCACGAGCGGCACCGCCCCCGCGAGGACGAAGGACACCATGGTGCTCAGGGCCGCCTGCAGGGGTGAGCGCACCTCGAGGGGCAGGCCGTATTCCTCCGTCAGCATCGTGCGCACCCACTGGTCGCGGTCGGACGAGATCACGGTCACCATGCGCTCGAGGTCGTCGCCGCGGAAACCCTTGCGGTGGAAGATCTGGCGCAGCTCCTCCCGCTCGCCCTCGGGCTCCTCGTCGACCTGCTGCTCCTCGATGGCCTTGAGGTGCAGGAATTGCTCGCGCTCGGCGCGGGTGCCGGAGAAGTTGGCGGCGGCCATGGAGAAGCCGTCGGCGACCAGGTTGGCGGCGCCCAGGATCAGCACCACGCCCGTGCTCAACTCGGCGCCCGCCACGCCGGCGATGATGGCGAACGTCGTGACGGCGCCGTCGATGCCGCCGTAGACCCGGTCACGCAGGTAGCTGTGATTCGGGCCGGCCTCCAGACGGTGCCGGATCTCCTCGGGTGAATGTCCGTGGTCGATGTCCGCGGCTCACTCCTCCGGCGGCTCGGGGCGATCGGTCTCGATCGCGATCCCCAAACCGTCCGCGATGCGGTTGGCGAAGGCGTAATACCCCACCACCTCGGCAATGGCGAGCACGTCGGCGTCCGAGAAGCCCGCCGTCCGCAGGGCCTCCACGTCCGCGCGCTGCATCGACCCCGGATCGGCGGTGAGCTTGCTCGCGTAGACGAGCATGGCCGTGCGCCGCGCATCGAGCCCGGCGCGTTGCCAGTCGGTCTCGATGGCCTGGGCCAGGGTGTCGTCCTTCAGCAGCCGGCGCAGACCGCGCCGGTGGTGATCGATTCAGTAATGGCACGCATTGATGCCGCTCACCACGATGGCCACCATCTCGCGCTCGATCCGCGGCAGCGAGTCGGTGCCCTCCATGACGGCGGCGTAGAGCTTCCAGTGCGCCTGCAGACCGGCCGGGTGCAGCCCGTGCACCTTGATGATGTTGTCCATGTAACCGCTCTCCGGATCGAAGAACGGTTCATAGGCCGCTGCCACGTCGCCGGTCGCCTCGCGCGGCGGGATGGTGCGGATCCATGCGTCCTCGCCGGACGCTTCGGTCTGCGGATTCGAGTCCATGCCCGGCATCCTAGTCTCCCCGCTCACGAGCGGCCCCATCTGTCGCCGTGACGCTGCATCAGGCGGTCCAGGTGCTGCTCCATCTCCGCCAGCAGCGCCTTGTCGCCGGCCTCGGCCGAGTCGACCAGATTGCGGCGTTGCCACGGGTCGTGCTCCAGGTCGAACAGCAGCCAGGGCCGGTTCTGCTGGCGCGCGTAGAGATGGCGGGCCGTACGCACACCGCGCCAGCCCGGCCACGGCACCAGCGGGGCCTCGTGCGTCGTGAGGTAGGCGGCCGCCGGGGCCGTCGCGCCCGGGGTGCCCTGCAGCACCGCCGACACGTCGTCGCCGTCGAGCCCCGCCGGCACGGGCAGTCCGGCGAGCCCGCACAGGGTCGGGAAGATGTCCGGGGCCCCCAGCGGCGCCTCGATCACCGCGCCGGCGGGCACGCGCCCCGGCCAGCGCAACAGGAACGGCACGCCCGTCGACTCACGGAAGGGCATCTCCTTGCCTTCGAGGCCCTTGCTGCCGAGCATCGCGCCGTGGTCCGAGGTGTAGACCACGATGGTGTCGTCGGCCAGGCCCAGGGTGTCGAGCGCCGCCACCAGCCGGCCGAACTGCTGGTCGATGGCCTCGACGCTGGCGTAGTAGAGCGGCAGCTTGGCGCGGGCGTGCTCCTCGCTGCCGGTGCCGCGCACGTTGGGGGGCAGGGGCACGTCGTCGTAGTGGCGGAATTCCTCGGGGGGCTCGAGGGGATCGTGGGGCGGCCCCCACGAGAGCACCATCATCCAGGGCTCGGCGGAGGGCCGCGCCGCCCGCTCGGCCAGGAAGTCGAGCACCAGGTCGGTCTCCATCACCGGCCGGAACGCGCCGCCGCCCTCGACGAACTCGTCCTCGTCGGTGACGTACTTCCACTCCCAGTAGGTGTGGGACGGATAGGTCGCGGCGGCCCAGTAGTCGTCGAAGCCGAAGCGCAGCGGCCCCCGCGGGACGTTGACCCAGCCCAGGTGCCACTTGCCCACGTAGGCGCACTCGTAGCCGGCCGCGCCGAAGGTCTCGCCCAGGGTCGGGGCTCCGTGGGGCGGCCGCCATTGCCCCTTGTCGTCGACGCCGAAGTTGCGGTTCGACGTGTTGGTCAGCATGCCGTTCTTGTGGCCGAAGGTGCCCGTCATCAGGCTGGCCCGGTAGGGCCGGCACAGCGGCGTGTTCGCCACCGCCGTGGTGAGCCGGGCCCCCTGCGTCGCGAAGGCATCGAAGGACGGCGTCGCCACGTGCGCGTCGCCGTAGCATCCGGTGGTCTGCGCGCGATGGCTGTCGGACAGGACGAAGAGGATGTTCGGACGCCGCCCTGACCCGGTCGGGCGGCCGCCACAGCCGGGCACCGAGAGCAGCAGCGGCAGGGTCGGGAGCGCCGCGGCGGCCGCCATGAGCTGCCGCCGCGTCGGTCCCCGCGTGGCCCCGGGATGGCCCGACGGGCGGCTCCCGCTCACGTCCGCATTCGTCGTCGTCTTGGACCTCGGCGCCATGGCGGGCTCATCCTATCCGGGTCTGGCACGCCTTCGCAGCGGCGCATAGGATCAGCCGCCCTTCCCTCCCCCCACCCGTGCATCCGTCATGAAGAACGTCGTCATCCTCGGCACCGGCAAAGTCGGTCGTCTCGTTGCCCGCCTCCTCGCCGACTCCGGCGACTACACCGTCACCGTCGTCGACCGCACGACCGAGCACGCCGAACGCGGCGCCCGTCGCGCGGACGGCTCCTCCCTGCCCGGCGTCACCGCCCGCACCGCCGACCTGGCCGACGCGGCCGTGCTCGACAGCCTGCTGCCCGGCCACGACTACGTCGTGAGCTGCGCGCCCTTCCACCTCACCGCCGGCATCGCCAAGGCGGCGCGCAAGCACGGGGTGCACTACCTCGATCCCACCGAGGACGTGGCCACCACCCGCAACGTGATGGAGCTGGCCCAGGGCAGCGCGACCGCCTTCATCCCCCAGTGCGGACTGGCGCCGGGATTCATCTCCATCGTCGCGAAGCACATCGCCGACGGCTTCGACAGCCTGCAGTCGATCAAGATGCGCGTCGGCGCCCTGCCCGTCTATCCGCACAACTGGCTCAAGTACAACCTGACCTGGAGCACCGAGGGGCTCATCAACGAGTACTGCGAGCCCTGTGACGCCGTGGTCGACGGCGAGTTCGTCAAGGTGGCGCCGCTGCAGAGCCTCGAGAACCTCAGCATCGACGGCGTCGCGTACGAGGCCTTCAACACCTCGGGCGGCCTCGGCACCCTGGCCGACACGCTCAAGGGCAAGTGCCGCACGCTCAACTACAAGTCGATGCGCTACCCCGGCCACCGCGACCAGATCGCGCTGCTGCTGCACGACCTCAAGTTCATCGACGACCGCCAGGGCCTGTGCCGCGTGATGGAGCGCTCGGTGCCCCACACCTACCAGGACGTGGTGGTCATCTTCGTCACGGTGACGGGCATGAAGGGCGAGCGTTTCGCCCAGCGGTCGTACGTGAAGAAGGTCTACGCCGACGAGAGCGGCGGCGAGCAGTGGGGCGCCATCCAGACCACCACCGCCGCGGGCCTCACCGGCGTGCTCGACCTGCACGCGGCCGGAAAGCTGCCCGAGGGCGGCTTCATCCGCCAGGAAGAGGTGCCCTTCGACGCTTTCATCGCCAACCGCTTCGGCAAGGTCTACGCCTAGTAGGACAACTCATCGTCGAGATCGGGGCCCTCGGGCCCCAGGTCGTCCTGGTTGAGCAACTCGAAACCCTGCTCGCGCAACGAGCGGGCGGACGAGTCGATGTCGGCCACGTGCACCGCGAGCACCGCGTCGCCGACGTGCCCCGAGAGGATCGGGTAGACGTAGTCGACGTTGATCTCCGCCATGAGCAGGGCCGAGAGCATCTTGCGGATGCCGACGCCCTTCACCGTGGGCAGGCGCACGGCCAGCAGCTCCGCGTCGAAGAGCTTGTAGCCCTCGAGGTTGAGCAGGTCGCCGGCGAAGGTGGGCTGGTCGACGACCATGCGCACGACGGCGTGATCGGCCGAGTCGATGATGGAGATGGCGCAGATGTGGATCTTGGCCTTCTCGAGCTGGCGCACCAGCAGCAGCAAGGCCCCCACCCGGTTGGGCAGGAAGATCGACAACTGCTTGATGCAAGGGGTCTCCTGCCCCTCATCGAGCTCGAACATGAACGGCTCCGGTCCGTCGGGGGCGGGCGCTCGGCGGCCGCCGCAGGGCGAATCCTACACGGGCACTACTGTGCCGCAGCGACCTTGTGCTGTTCCAGTCGCTTCCGGCCCGTATCGGCCAGCTGCCGCTTCAGAGCCCTGTAGATGGCCCAGTTGAAAGCCTCGTCGCCGAGCACGCCGACCCGGATGGAGACGGTGCTGTTGTTGCCGGCTTCGCGCACGACGCGCACGGACACCGACTCGCCGGTCGCCGCCAGCCCCGCCACCTCGCCCTCGAGCAGGTCGATGGTCCGCGACTGCATGTCGATGGACAGCTCGTCGAAGGCGCCGGGCGCCGCGCTGATGACCTCGCGGTAGTTCGAGTCGAGGACGACTTCGAAGGTGGTGTTGGTGCGGTAGAGGTGGGCCGACAGGCCGAAGGCCGCCATGGTCGCCGTCGAGCAACCGTTCGCGAGCAGCACGAGGACGAGACACAGCCCCGTCGTCGTCAGTGCCTTCTGCCGCATACCCCTCCCGTCCCCGCGCCCGATCCGATGGGGGTCGACCGCCCGACCCCAGGCGCTGCGTGCGCCGCGAGTCACCGAAATTCCCATGCCCACAAGGCGAATACCAGCGCATGTCACGATCGTCATCCGGGGTTAGGGCCGGTGTTAGGGTCGTCTCCACGTGCGGCTCGCCGTGGAGGGCAAGCATCACCTCGAGATCACGAGGCCCGCCTCGCGCTCCTCGCCGGTGTCATACTCCTTCCCATGGACCGGGTCGACGCCGACCGCCTCTTCGACGCGCCCCTGCTCGAACGGGCCCGCGCACAGGGGCACGACGCCCCCTTCCACTGGCTGGCGCTGTCCGACGATCCCGAGGCAGAGAACCTGCGGGACGCCCTGGAGGCCTGCTGGCCCCTGGCCGAGGCCAGCCAAACCCAGCTGCGCAACGGACTGCTCACCGAGCGCTGGGGACAGCACGTCGGGGCCATGGCCCAGCTCTTCGCGCTGGGGATGTTCGGGCACGACGGCTTCGGCGTCCGTTGCGATCCGACCCTGACCGACGCGGAGGGTCACGAGCGTTGCCCCGACATCCTCGCCGAGCGGGACGGCCACGCCTTCGTCGCCGAGGTCCGGGCCATCACCGGCATGGGCCGCACCCCGTGGAAGGCTCGCGAGCTGCAGCGTCGCGCCGGCGCTCCCCCGCCCGACCTCGGAAAACTCGCGGAGGTCGTGCGCGACGTGGTCGTCAAGAAGGCCGACGCCTATCGAGACCTCGTCGACGCCCTCGACGTGCCCTACGTCATCGTGATCTACGCCGACACCGACGCGGGCCTGCCCGGCCTGCTGCGCGACGTGCTGTTCGGCCCCGCGACGGAGCGCCGACGGCGCGACGACCGCTGGGGCCAGGCTCCCGGTGGCGGACTGTTCGGTGCGCGCCGCAAGCGCCTCGCGCACGTGAGCGCCGTCGCCGTGTTCGGCCGCGTCGACGATGATGTCGGCAGCGTCGCGTTCCACGGCGAGTGGTTGGTCAACCCGCATGCGCAACGCGAGATCTCAACCCACCAGCGACCACCGTCCTGGCGCGCGCTGTGTCTCGATTCGAGACACGCGCCGCCGCGCATGACGTGGGAACACGGTGCACACGCGCCGTCGACTTGCCGGTTCGGCGAAACGGGATAGTCTCCTTGTCGAGAGAACGCGGAGCCCCCGCGGGCCCGCACGAAGCTGCCTGGGTGTGCAAGTGGAGGTCACCCGGCAACGACGAGACTTCGGAGGAGTGTGCATGCTGCGCCGCACGACGGCCGCCCTGGTGGCGGCACTGCTGTTGTTTTCGGCTGGGGACGTTTCAGCCCAGACGAGCGTCACGATCAATGGCCAAGGGGGTTGCGACGCCACCACCGTCAATGGCAAGCCCATCGACATCGGCATCAATGCGCCCGCCAACTGGCGCGTCGTGCTGCTGGTCGGCCTCAACGAGGGATCGATTCCGACGGCCTTCGGAACCGTCGAGATGGGGACCGTCGATCTGATCGTCGGCCTCACCGTCGGCAACTCGGGCTTCGTGAACATCGGTTGCGCGGTGCCTTGCAACCCACTGCTCAACGGCCTCACGACCTACTTCCAGGTCGTGTCCTTCGATCCCCAGGACCCCGGCAATTTCGAACTCTCGGCGCGGACCTGCGTGACCGTCCTCGACAACGGCCTGTGCGGCCAGCAGATGGCGACGTTCACCCAGGGCGGCTGGGGCGTGGCCTGCAACGGCAACAACCCCGGCTGCCTGCGCGACACGCACTTCGCCAGCGTGTTCGGTCCGAGCGGCATGATCCTCGGCGACCCCGACGGTGACGACGTCGACGGCATCTACGCGGTACAGCTCACGACCTCGCTCGCCGTGGAGATCCTGCTGCCGGAGGGCGGCACCGCGAGCGTCCTCAGCGGCGACGAAGTCGACCAGGCCTCCAGCTCCGGCGGCGTACTGATCGGACAGCTCATCGCCGCGACCCTCAACCTGGCCTTCGACGACGCGGGCGCCCTCGACGGCCTCAAGACGAACCCGGCGCTCAAGCTCGGTGATCTCGTCTACCTGTCGGGAGTGCATGCCGAGTTGATCGGCGAGTCCGTGCGCGACGTCATCGCCCTGGCCAACGACGTCGTCAGCGGCGCGGCTGCACCGCCCGGATCGTTGACCCTGTCGGACATCGCAGATGCGCTGGCGGTGCTCAACGAGAATTTCGACAACGGCACCACCGACAACGGAAACATCGGCCTGGCTCCGTAGTGAGTCCGGCAGTCCCGGCCCGCGCGTGCGACCGTCCTCTCCGTCTCGGTCGTGCGTGCGGGCCATCCTGATCCAGGGGCAGTAACAGACGGAGGAGGCACAACTGAGCGCGGGACGCGGGGTGCGCCGTGGCGAGAGCCAGGCGCACCCCGCGCCTCGTTCTGACCGGCGCGCCCGCAGGCAGGATCGGCCTCGCAGGGCCCACTAACCGGCCCGTCAATCGCTTGATCAGCTCAGGGGCGTTCCAATTGGCGTCTCTCCAGGACGATCTCTATCGTCGGATTGCCGCCCGTCGGAAAGCGGACCCCGCACCGCGCGCGCTGCCAAATCCCGGAAAGGGAAGAGATTCCATGAGCAAGCTCCACACCCTGTTGTCCCTGCTGCTGCTGGCCCTCGTGACGGCCTGTGCCGGCGCCGCCGATTCTGAGATCGGCACGCCCCTCGCCGACATCCAGGCCAAGGCTGCGGAAGCGGACAAGGATCAGCTCCAGGCGACCATCGACGACTACAAGAAGGCCATCGCCGCGCGCGAAGACGAAGTCGCCGCCCTGGCCGAGGACGTCGCTGCTGCGGCGAAGGATGCCGTCGGAGACCTGCTCGACGGTGCCGAGAAGGCCACGGACGGTGCCGCCGAAGCGCTGGCCGACCGCGCCAAGACACTCAAGAACGAGATTTCCGAGCTCAGCAAGCGCCTGGCCATCTACGTCGAGGCCCAGAGCAAGTAGTCCCCTCACGAACGGGCGGAGTGCAACCTTCCCGCCTTCGCGGCTGTTGAACAGCGGCCGGAATCCCTTCCGGCCCCCGCACCCCATCAGGAGATCGAGACCATGACCACCACCAGGACACTCACCACAGCGGCCGTCGCGCTCTTTGCGCTGCTGGCCCTCGCCGACGACTCCGCCGCCCAACGCACCCGCGATGGCGGCCGCGATACCGACACCGACACCACCACCCGCCAGGACGAAGCCGGCCAGCGCGCAGGCGAGCGCACCGGCGAGCGTCGCACGGGCACCCAGGACAGCGACCGGCGCGAGCGTCGGGGCGACGACACGGGAGACGACCGTCAGGGCGGTGACGACGACAAGGCGCGCAGCGGCGACCGCAAGGACGCGATGAAGCACATCGCCAAGGAAATGAAGAAGCACCGCGAGCGGGTCGCGAAGATCCACCGCATGATGAAACTGGCCAAGGACAAGGGCCAAGATTCACGCATCGTGGCCTTGCGGCAGATGCTCGAGAAGGAAAACCAGCGCCACGAGCGCAAGATCGCCCTGCTCAAGTCGAAGGTCGGCGACGAGAACTTCGACAAGCTCAAGGACAAGTACAAGGAGAAGAGCGACAATCGCAAGCAGGACAAGCGCCCCGGCGACGACAAGGCCAAGCGCGAGAAGAAGGAGCGCGAGGGCAAGGACAAGGCCGAGCGCGAGAAGAAGGAGCGTGAGGGCAAGGACAAGGGCGACAAGAAGGGCGGCGGAGGCCGTGGTGGGCGCGGCGGCGGTGGTCGCTGACCGGCATTCCTGTTGCAAGAAAGGGCTGAAATGAAGGCATTACTGGGATACACACTGGCGCTGACGACGGCTTCCGGGCTGCTCTTCGCCTGCGGAGGCGACGCAGAATCGACCGCCGTGGACGAGGCCGAGTCCGCCATGGAGGACGTCATCGACGAGATCGACGTGCCCTCCGAGGAGGAGGCCGAGGCCGCCGCCGAGGAGGCCATCGACGAGGCGAATCTCGACGCCGAATTCGAGGCGCTGAAGGCCGAGATCGAGGGCGACGACGGCTAGCAAAACGCACCATCGCGGCACTACCATGCCGGGATGACTGCAACCGCCGAAAGCCCCACCCCACCCATGTCCCCGACCGGCTCGCCGGTCGTCCTCGTCGCCGACAAGCTCGACCCCGATGGGGTTGCGATCCTCGAGCAGGCCGGCCTCCAGGTCCGCGTCAACGTCGGCCTCTCGCCTGAGGAGCTGATCGTCGCGGCCGCCGACGTCGACGGCATCCTCGTGCGCAGCGCGAGCAAGATCACCGCCGAAGTGATCGCCGCCGGCAAGCGCCTGAAGGCCGTCGGGCGCGCCGGCATCGGCGTCGACAACATCGACATCCCGGCCGCCTCACGCCACGGCGTGGTGGTCATGAACACTCCCACCGCCAACGCGGTGACGACGGGTGAGCTGGCCCTCGCGCACCTCTTCTCGCTGGCGCGCCACATTCCGGCGGCGAACGCCTCGATGCACGCGGGCCGCTGGGACAAGTCGAAATACGTGGGCGCCGAGATCCACGGCAAGGTGCTGGGCGTGGTGGGCCTCGGCAAGATCGGCCGCGTCGTGGCCGAACGAGGCGTGGGCGTGGGCATGCGCGTATACGCCTTCGACCCCTTCCTCACGGGCGACTGCCCGGTGCCCGGCGCCGAGCTGGTGAACTGGGACCGCCTGCTGGCCGAGTCCGACTTCATCACCATCCACGTACCGCGCAACAAGGACACCACCGGGCTCTTCGACGCCGCCACCCTGAAGGCGATGAAGCCCGGCAGCTTCCTGATCAACTGCGCCCGCGGCGGCATCGTCGACGAGGATGCGCTCATGGCCGCGCTCGCGGACGGCCCCCTGGCCGGCGCCGCCCTCGACGTCTACGCCACCGAGCCCCTGCCCGAGGACAGTCCGCTGCGCGCGGTGGACAACCTGGTGCTCACGCCGCACCTGGGCGCGTCGTCGGAGGAGGCGCAGAAGCGCGTCTCCACCGAGATCGCCCAGCAGATGGCCGACTACCTGCTGCGCGACGAGGCGCGCTGCGCCCTCAACGCGCCGGCGGTCGCCGCCGAGGAGATGGTGCTGCTGCGCCCGTACGTCAGCCTCGCGCGTCGACTCGGGCTCATGCTGGCCCAGGTCGCCGACGCGCCGCTGACCCGTATCGAGATCGAGTACATCGGCCGGGTCGCGACGATGAACACCGACCCGCTGCGCGTGGCCGCTCTCTCGGGTGTGCTGGCGCCGTCGCTCGACGGACCGGTGAACGCCGTCAACGCCGAGATGCTGGCCAATGAACGCGGCCTCAAGGTGCTCGAGGGTCACGAGCCCGACAGTCGCTCCGACTTTGCTTCCTTGCTGAAGGTGCATGCCTTCGAGGCCGACGGCACGGCCCACATGGCCGGCGGCAGCGTGTTCCGCGGCGAGCCCCGCCTGTCCCTGTTCGAGGACTTCGGCGTCGACTTCGCCCCCCGCGGCCACCTGCTCATGACGCGCCACGACGATGCTCCCGGAGTCTTGGGGCAGGTCGCCAGCTGGCTCGGCGAGGCGGGCGTGAACATCGGCGGCATGCACATGGCCCCGTCGTCCGACGACGACCACCCGGCCCTGGCCCTCTACGGCATCAGCCGCGCGCTCACCGCCGACGAGGAGCGCAGCCTGACCGAGATCCCCGCCATCCGGCGGGCCCGCAGCCTGACCCTCTGATCCTCCGAACCGACTGCCGCTCACCTCCGTGAACCCCACCGAGCCCTTCCAGCGCATCGTCTTCGACTGCGACTCGACCCTCACGCGCATCGAGGGCATCGACGAGCTGGCCGGCGACAAGAAGCAAGCGATCGAGGCGCTCACGCGCTCCGCCATGGACGGTGGCGTGCCCCTCGAGGAGGTCTACGGCAAGCGGCTCGAGCTCATCGCCCCGCTGCGCAACCAGGTGGCCACCATCGGCCGGCTGTACATCGAGCAGGCCACGCCCCACGCCCACGACGTCGTCACCGCGCTCAAGTCGCTGGGCAAGGAGGTGCGCATCGTGTCGGCCGGACTGCGCCTGGCCGTGGTCACCTTCGCCGGCTGGCTCGGGCTGCGTGACGACCAGGTCCACGCTGTGCAGGTCTACTTCGACAACGACGGCCGCTACCGCAAGTTCGATCGCGACAACCCGCTCACCCGCAGCGGCGGCAAGCGCGAGGTCATCGCGGGCCTGCCCGCCACCCGCACGGCCTTCGTCGGCGACGGCATCACCGACGCCGAAACCAAGGGCACGGCCGAGGCCTTCATCTGCTTCGGCGGCGTGGTGCTGCGCGAGGAGGTGGCGGCCCAGGCCGACGCCGTCATCCGCAGCGAGACCCTGGCCGGCGTGCTGCCGGCCCTCTGCACCGCTGACGAACTCGACCGCCTGCGCCGCGACCCGCGCCACGAAGACCTCGTCGACCTCGCCCTACGAAACCAGGAGCCCCACCCGTGACCGTGCCCGACCACAAGCTGTTCATCCCCGGCCCTTCCCACGTGCGCCGCAAGATCCTCGAGGCCCAGGCCGCGCCCATGTTCGGGCACCGCAGCCCCTTCATGAAGGAACTGCTGGCCGACATCCTGCCCGGCGTGCGCGCGTGTTTCGGGACCGAAGGTGACGTGGTCGTGCTGAGCTGCTCGTCGACGGGCGCCATGGAGGCCGTGTCGCGCAGCGTGACCCGCCCCGGCAAGAAGGTGCTGCACCTCACCAACGGCAACTTCAGCACCCTGTGGTGGAAGCTCTCGACGGCTTGCGGAATCGACGCCATCGACGAGGCCAAGGAGTGGGGCGATGCCTGGGACGAGGCGTCCGTCACCGCCGCGCTCAAGACCCACGGCCCCGTGGACGCCGTCTTCGTGGCCCACTGCGAGACCTCCACGGGCGCGCTGTCCGACATCGCCGGCATCGCCCGGGCGACCCGGGCCGTGTGCCCCGACGCCCTGGTCTGCGTCGACGTCACCTCGAGCGGCGCCGGCGTGGCCATCGACTTCGACGCCATCGACATCGACATCGCCGTGGGCGGCGTGCAGAAGGCCTGGGCCCTGCCTCCGGCCCTGGCCCTCGCGGCCCTCTCCCCCCGCGCGAAGGCGCGCATGGAAGAGGTCCCCGCCCGCGGCTACACCCACGACCTGCTCGAGGCCCTCGCCTACCAGGACGCCAAGGGCATGACCACCACTACGCCCTCCATCCCGGTCATGCAGGCCATGCGCGTGCAGCTCGGCGACATCGCCGCGTCCGGCGGCTTCGCCGCGCGCTTCGAGCGACACCTGGAGATGCAGGCCATGGTGCTCGCGTGGGCCGCGCGCCACGGCTTCGGGGTGCTCGCCAAGGAGGGCTTCCGCAGCCCGACGGTGACCTCCATCGCGGCCGACGGCCGCTTCGACGTCGCCGCCCTCAGCGCCGGCTACCTCGAGCGCGATTACTTCATCACCGGCGGCTACGGCAAGACCAAGACCACGCACTGGCGCATCGGCCACATGGGCGACCACACCCCCGCGTGCGTGGGCGAGTTGCTGAAGGTGACGGACGAGATCCTCGAGACCATCGGGCTGGCCCCCGCCGTCGCGAGCTAGGCGGCCGCAACCCCGGCGCTCGAGCGTGCATCCAACCCGGTTGTTCCACCGGCCGACCATGGCCGGGCACCACCACCGCACGTTCCGGGAGCGAGACCCATGGGCGATTTCGACCACCTCATCCGCGGCTACGCCTTCGACGACGGTGTGCTCGACGGCATCACCGAGGGCTTCTCGGGCGGCGACTGGCTGCACACGGCCGGCGAGGGCAATCCGGCCCAATGGCTGGTGGGACACCTGGCCGTCGCCCGCTTCGCCGTGGCCCGCACCCTCGGCGCCGACGCGCCGGTGGAGGGCTGGGAGCAGCACTTCGACATGGGCGCCAAGCCCGGCGCCGCGAGCAACGCCCTCGACCCGGTCGACCTGTGCGGCCACTTCCACCGGGCCGGCGACCTGCTCGCCAAGGCGCTCAAGGGCCTGACCCCGGGCGCGGCCGCCAAGGCGCTCGATCACACGCTCCCCGACGGTGGCAAGACCCACGGCGACTTCGCCCACTTCATGCACTTCCACGAGAGCTACCACCTCGGGCAGATCGGTCTGCTGCGGAGGTCCCTCGGGAAGCCGGGACTGATCTAGGGCCTCCGCGGGCCGCCCGCCTCAGCGCTTCGGCAAGCCGGCCGCGGAACCGTACAGCCCACGCAGCGCGTCGCGCAGCGCAGCGTCGATGAGCTTGCCCAGGTCGGCGGCCTGCTGCTCCGTCGTACGCGTCTTCGTCGTCGCGGCGAGCGCGTCCCGCAGGTCCTGCTTGAAGGTGACGAGGGCCTCCTCCACCTCCACCGTCCAACGGCGCGGCGCGTCGGCTTGCACCCACGCGCCCCGGCCGCGACCGAAGTGGGCCACGGCCAGGTAACGCAGCAACGTCTCGCGCGTCAGGCCTTGCAGCCACGGCTGCGACCACCCGACTTTCGCTTCGCCGTCGCCGCCCACCACGGCCCAGGCCTTGGCGAGTCCCGCGCCCCCCATGGCCCCCATCAACGCGCCCGCGAGCATGCCGCCGCCAAGCGTCAGGCCGCCGGCCATGGCGTCGGCGGCGAGGCCGCCCACCGCGCCGCTCACGAGGGAACCCCACAGCGCCGCCGAGCCCGCCTCGAGCTTCACCGTGGGCAGTTCGAAGTCGTCCTCGAGGTGCTTCTGCACCTGGGCCGCGACGGCCCCGTCGAGGCCGTGCTCGACGAGCAGCGCCTCGGTGAGATCCCGTGCGGCGTGGGCCTGCCGGTCGGCCAGGGTCTTGATGGCCGCCGCCCGCGCCACACGCCCGCCCCCCTCCGGCAACACCTCCACATCGCCGGCGGCCCGCGCCACATGCGCGGCCATCAACGCGACGCAGCGCTCGAGCCGCTCCAGCGACGTCAGCTCCCAGGCCTGGGCCAGCAAGGTCATCACGGGCTGACGGTCTTCGGGCAGGACCTTCACGAGCCTCCGCAGCAGGTCGCCCTCCACCACCCAGCAGCGGGTGAAGGCGTCGAGGACGAGGACGTCCCGGACGATGTCGTGGCCGGCGGCGGCCTGCTCCCAGCGCTGGGTGGCGGCGACCGTCTGCTCGCGATCGAGGTCACCGGTCTGGTTGAGCAGCAGCACCACCGGCTTGCCGAGCCACGCGAGCAGTTCGAGCTCGAGGGGCACGTAGCCGGCGTCGGCCGGGTCCTCGGCGGCGTTGACGAGGTAGAGCACCACGTCGGCGTCCTGCTTCACGTTGCGCACGGCCTCCTGGCCGCACCACAGCGGTCGGTCGGTGACGCGGTCCCACACCTCGTGCAGGAACCAGCCCACCGGGTCGCCCTCGCGCCGCAGGCGCTTGAGCAGGCGCGCCGTGTCGCCGAAGCCCGGCGTGTCCCACAGTTGCAGGGTGTCGTCGCCGGCCTGCACCAGCATGTGCGCCTCGCTGCTCTCGGTGACGTGGGCCTGGTCGAGCACCTCGCCCACGTCCCGCCGCAGCAGCGTGCGCGCCAGCGTCGTCTTGCCGGCGTTGGTGTGCGAGACGAGGCTCAGGGTGATGGTCGTCATGGCGCGCGTCCGCCCGCCCCACCGGCAGACCCGCCGCTCGCCGCTCCACCACCGCCACCGCCGACGGCGTTGGTCGCAGGCCACAGGGCCACGGCCATCTCCGCCAGCAGGTCGCCCTCGGGCGGGCGTCCCAGGTCGACGTGCACGGCGACGAGTCCGGCCTCGCGCACGATGCGGTCCCAGGCCCGACGGCGCTCGTCGAGGCGCGGGCCGTCGCCCAGTCTCTCGCGGAAGGTCGAGGCATCGACGACCACCAGCAGCCGGTCGTCGGCGTCCCCCGGGCGGGCCGCCGCGCTCAGGTGCGCACCATGGACCTCCGACTCGGGCGACTGCGACAACCCGAACAGCAGCACGCGGCAGAGGGAGCCCGTGACAGGCTCCGGCGAGACCGCGCCGGCTTCCCCGCCGTACTCGACCACGGCGTCCCAACGCACCTCGGCCCGCGCGCCGAAGAAGTCGTGGAGCAGGGCGCGCAGCGTGTCCCGCTCCCGTTGTCCGAGGCGATAGCTGTAGGGCTGCACGACCACGTGCTCGGCATCCCCCCGGGCCGGCGCCAGCAGGCGACGGTAGTAGCCGGCATCGAGATCGGGGGTGATGTCGGCGGAGAGGCGGGTGATGCGGCGCGACTCGGCCAGCACCAGCACGAAGCGCGGCACCACCACGAACACCACGGCCGTCGCGGCCCACAGGTGGATCCACAGGGCGGCGGGCCCCAACGCCGGCGACTGCAGCGGCGCCACCGCGGGCACGGTCGTGTCGATCAGCGCGGCGGCGGGCGCGAGCACCACGTCGAGCAGCGTCTGCACCTGCGACGCCTCCAGGAAGGTCGACTCCCACGTGGCCTCGTAGGCCAGGACCAGGCCGCGCATGTACATGCCGCCCACCGCGCCGGCGGCCAGGGCCAGCGCGCCCAGGTGCAGCAGGCGTCGCACCCGGCAGGCGAGCAGCGACGCCCCGAGGGGTTGCCACAGCGAGAAGTAGCGCGCCACCGCGGCGCCGATGACCGCGCCGTCCCGGCCGCGCGTCCCGACGGGCGCACTCAAGGCGCGATGCTGCATCGCCGCCACCAGACGGGACATGCGCGTCGACCCCGGCGCCCGGGACCCAGGCGTCCGGGTGGACGCGCTCGTGCGTGCGTCCGACCCCGTACCTGACGACCCTGTGCCTGATGATGCCACCGCCTGGCGCGCGGGCCGCAGCGCCACCACCAGCAGCAACCCGTAGAGGCCCAGGTTCCAGGCGACGATGGCCAGCATGGGCGCCGAGAGCACGTTGATGGCCCGGTCGGGGCCCAGGGCGTTGCTGAACAGGCCGACGGCCCCCGCGACGGTGACCACGGCCGGCCCCAGGCTCACACCCATGCGCGTGCCCGACAGCAGCCCGCGCATCACGGGCACCTGCGGCTCCAGCGCGTCCATGAGCGTGTTGGCCCGGCGCGCCATGAAGTCCTCGGCTGTCCCGGACGCCGCCCGGCCACCGCCGTTGCTCCCGTCCGACGCGGCCGCCGCGCTCGCCGCGCGGGCCGCCTCGGTGGCCGACGCACGGGCGTGGACGGAGAGCAGCCGGCCTTCGGGGTCCTCCTCCTCGAAGGCCCGGACGAGCACCACGGCCTGGGCGTCGGCTTCGCGCACGTCGGTGGTGACTCCCCGGGGGCCTGCCCGTCAGCTCGTCTGGTGCGCGCGCGCCAGCGTCCGGCCGGCGGCGATGAGGTTGTTCACCGAGATGCCCCGGCGGTGGTTGCCCAGCAGGTGCAGGCCCGGCGCCCGCTCCAGAATCGCATCGATCCTATCCTGCCGGGCCGGGTGAGCGAGGTCGTAGCGCGGCAGGACCCGGGGCCAGGCCACCACCGTCGACCAGAGCGGCTCGCCCGAGAGGCCCAGCACCGCCCCCACCTCGTCGGCCACGATGCGGCGCAGGGCGTCGGGATCGGCCTGCACCAGCTCGGGGTGATGGGCGCCGCCGAGCAGCGTGCGCAGCAGCACGGCGCCGTCGGGCGCGCGGGACGGCGCGATGGTTGAGCTGAACAGGGTGCCGAGGTGATGCATGCCGAGCCGCGAGGGGACCAGGTAGCCGAAGCCGTCACAGGGGTGGGCCACGTCCGTGCGCCGCCACAGGTGGGCGACGGAGACGACCGACTCGCACTCCATCTCGCCCAATGCTTGGGAGAGCGGGGCCAGATCATGCGGGAGGTCGGCCAGGAGGCCCGCCGCGGCGCCGACGGAGGTGGCTACCACGACCCGGCGGGCGGTCCACGTGCGCGACGTGCCGCCGTCGGCGCCCGGGGCCTCCGCGACGATGCGCCATGCAGCGCCCGTGCCCGCAGCGCCCCTGCCCGCGTCGCCCGCCCCCGGGTCACCCGCGCCCTCGCGGGAGATCGAGCGCACGGCGGTGGAAAGGTGCAGCCGCTCGCCGAGGCCCGCGGCGAGGGCGTCGGGGATCGCGCCCAGCCCGCCGTCCACCGAGATCAGGTTGGGCACACCGGCGGGCGGATGCTCGCCCCGCTCGGCGGCCGCCCGTCGCGACTTGGCCCGGGCCTGCATGCCCTTCATCAGGCTCCCGTGCTCGGACACCATGGCGTGCAGCATGGGGAAGGCGCCCTGCAACGAGATGCGCTCGGTGTCCCCCGCGTAGATGCCGGTCACGAAGGGGTCGACCAGCCAGTCGAGCACCTCCTGCCCGAGACGATGGCGGATGAAGTCGGCCACCGAGCCGTCGAGACCCTTGCGGCGTCCGCGCAGCGGTTCGCTCAGCGCGCGCAGCTTGCCCGCCTTGCTCAGCAGTTCGCTGGTGAGGAAATCCTTGGGGTTGGCGGGCAGGGCCACCAGCCGCCCGGCCGGCGTGCCCCGATCCTCGAACACGGGGTTGGCCGCAGCCTCGAGGGCGTCCATGTCGGCGCGGTCCACCGACGCAGCGCCCGGCGGCCCTTCGCGCAGGATGAAGCGCTGGGCGGCCTCGGGCCCGGCCGGTCGCGGCGCCAGGCCCACCTCGTCGAGCAGGGCCAGCAACTCGGGCTCGTTGTCCTGCAACGCCTCGGGCCCGCACTCGTAGTGCACCGAGGTGCCGCTGTCGATGTGGTCGACGACCTCGGTGCGCACCAGGCCGCCGGCGCGGGAGTCCGCCTCGAGCACGACGAGGTCGGCGTCCGGCCCGCGGGCATGGGCGTAGGCGAGGCCCGAGATGCCCGCGCCGATGACGACGGTGTCGACGGCGGTTTCAGGCGTGCCCGGGCTCAAATCGTCTTGCTGAAGCGCGGCCCGTCGTCGGGCTTCTTGGCCGCCAGATACTCGTCGAAGACCATGGCCATGTGACGCAGGAACAGCCGACCCGTCTCGGTGACGCGCATCACGCGGCCGTCGATGGTGCAGAAGCCCTGCTCGGCGAAGGGCGCCAGCGCCGACCATTCCTGCGCGAAGTGCGTCGCCAGGTCGCTGCGGCCGAAGCGGGCGCCCAGGGCGTCGAGGTCGAGCTCCATGCGGCACATGACGTCGAGGATGGCGGCGCGGCGCAGCTCGTCCTCGTCACTGCGGCGCAGTCCGCGGATGGTGGGCAGGTGGCCCTCCGCGAGGCGCGCTTCGTAGGTGGCCGTGTCGCGGGCGTTCTGCAGGAAGGTGCCGGCCACTTCGCCGATGGCGCTCATGCCGAGGCCCACCATGTCCTCGGTGGGCTGGGTGGCGTAGCCCATGAAGTTGCGGTGCAGCTCGCCGGCGTGCAGGGCCCGGGCGAGTTCGTCGTCGGCCTTGGCGAAGTGGTCGAGGCCGATGACCTCGTAGCCCGCGGCGCCCAGCGTCTCGATGGCCAGGGCGAACAGCTCGGCCCGCGCGGTGGCGCTGGGCAGGTCGTACTTCTCGAGGGCCTTCTGCGCGGGCTTGAGCCAGGGCACATGGGCGTAGCCGAACACGGCCAGGCGATCGGGCCCGATGTCGACGATCTGGTCGAGGGTCGCGCCGAAGCCCTTCAGGCTCTGCCCGGGCAGCCCGTACATGAGGTCGATGTTGAGGCCCTGGACGCCGCGGGCGCGGCACCAGCCCACGAGCGCGTCGGTCTCGGCGGCGGTCTGCTCGCGGCGCACCATGGTCTGCACCGCAGGGTCGAGGTCCTGCACGCCCATGGACACGCGGTTGACGCCCAGCGCGAAGAGCGCGTCGATCTGGTCCTCGCTGGTGACGTGCGGGTCGACCTCGATGGACTGCTCGGCGTCCGGAGTGAAGCGGAAGGCCGCGGCGATCATCCCGTGCAGGCGCTGCAACTGGGCCACCGAGAGGAAGGTGGGCGTGCCGCCGCCCCAGTGCAACTGCGCGATGTCGCGGCGGTCGCCCAGGGCCGGCGCCACCAGGGCGATCTCGCGCTCGACGGCGTCGAGGTAGGCGTCGGCCCGGCTCTGCTTGCCGCTGATCTCCACGGTGCAGCCGCAATAGAGGCACAGCCGCGAGCAGAAGGGCAGGTGCACGTAGAGGCACAGCGGTTCGGCGGACGCCGACGCGCGCCGGTAGGCGTCGAAGGCCAGCGTCTCGTCGACATCGTCCCACTCGGGGGCGGTCGGGTAGCTGGTGTAGCGCGGCCCCGGGACGGCCATGCGCTGCAGGACGGTCGCATCGACGGCGAGGGTCATGGGGCGACCCCCTCTGCCCTCTGCCGGCGCGCCATCCACCCGCGGCGTGCCATCACCCGTTACCCGCCGCGCCGTTGCCCGCCGCCCCGTTGCCCGCTTCCTTCGCCGCGGCGACGAAGGCCGCCACGCACTCGGGGTCGGTGGCCTTCAACACACCGTGCCCGAGGCTCAGCACATGGCCGGGACGCCCGCCCACCGCGTCGAGCAGCCGCCGCGCCCGGGCGTTCACGTCCTCGGGCGTCGACAGCAACACCGCCGGGTCGAGGTTGCCCTGGATGGCGACGTCATCTCCCCAGCGATCGAAGGCGGCGCCGATGGGGATGCGCCAGTCGAGGGCCACCGCGTCGGGCTTCCACGCCACCACGTCGTCCATGATGTGCCCGCCGTCGCGCACGAAGACCATCCTCGGCGCGAGCCCCTGCAGCGACTTGAGGATCTGCTCGTTCCACGGCGCGACGAAGTCCATGAAGTCGTCGCGGGCCAGCTGGCCGGCCCAGGTGTCGAACAGCACCACGGCCTGGGCGCCGCACTCGACCTGGTATCGAAGGTGGGACGTGACGACCTCGGCCAGCTTGCCCATCAGGTTCTCGAACACCGCCGTGTGGCGGTACATGAGCGCGCGCAGGTTCATGCCCGCGCCGGGAGCGCCGCCCTCCACCGCGTAGGCCGCCAGGGTGAACGGCGCCCCTGCGAAGCCCAGCAGCGCCTTGTCGCGGTCGAGCTCGGCGCGCACGAGGCGCAAGGCCTCGCCCACGTAGGGCAGGTGCTTGTGCGGCGACACCGCGCGTAGTCCGTCGATGGACGCCGCATCGCGCAGCGGTCGCGGCAGCACCGGCCCGCGCCCCGGGTCGAAGCGTAGATCCATGCCCATGGCCTGCAACGGCAGCAGGATGTCGCTGAAGAGGATGGCCGCGTCGACGTCGAAGCGACGCACGGGCTGCAGCGTGACCTCGGCGGCGTAGGCCGCGTTGGTGGCCATCTCGAGGAAGCCGCCGGCCTGGGCGCGCAGGGCCTGGTACTCGGCCATGTAACGCCCGGCCTGGCGCATGAGCCAGACCGGCGGGCGGGGCGTGGGCTTGCGGGCGAGGGCCTGCAACAGGAGAGGTTCGTTGGGCGTGCTCATGGCGTCAGACCGTAACTCATGGTGTCAGGCGGTAGCCGGTCCCGCGCACGGTGTGGATGTAACGCGGGTTCTTTGGATCGGGCTCGAGCAGCCGACGCAGCCGCACGATGAAGTTGTCGATGGTGCGCGTGGTGGGGAAGGCGTCGTAACCCCACACGCGTTGCAGGATGTCGGCCCGGGACACGACCTCGCCCGGGCGCTCGGCCAGGCAGCGCAGGATCATGGTCTCCTTCTCGGAGAGGCTCAGCTCCCGCTCACCGATGCGGGCCGTGAAGCCCCGGAAGTCGACCACCGCCTCGCCCAGCCGCAGCTCCTCGCCGGCCGACGAGCCCGCCTCGAACCACTCCGTGCGCCGAAGGATCGCCGCCACCCGCAGGATCAGCTCGGACAGGTCGAAGGGCTTGCCCAGGTAGTCGTCGCCGCCGGCCTGCAGTCCGCGCACGCGATCGTCGGTGCTGCTGCGCGCCGTGAGGAACAGGATCGGCACCCGGTTGCCCTCGCCCCGCAGGGTCTCGCAGACGGTGAAGCCGTCCATGCGCGGGAGCATCACGTCGAGCAGCACGAGCTGCGGCGTCGCAGCCCGGATGCGCTCGAGGGCGGCCACACCATCGCCCACCACCTCCACGTCGTAGCCCTCGATCTCGAGGTTGTCGGCCACCACCTCGGCCAGGTGCGCCTCGTCCTCGACGATGAGGATGCGGGCGGCCTGCGACGAGCCGTCTGCGGGTTTGCCGTCTGCGGGTCTGCCGCTCATGGGGGTCTTGGTCATGGGGCCACCTTAGAATCCGGAGCCCGGGCGCCGCCGGCCAGGGGCAGGGTGACGGTGACACAGGTGCCGCCACCCTCCAGTCCGTCGTTCACTGCAACCTTGCCCCGATGGGCCCGGACGAACTCGTCCACCAGGTAGAGGCCCAGACCCACGCCCGGCTGATCGCGCACGTCCTCGTCCTGGCCGCGCACGAAGGGCTGCAGGATCGTCTGGGGGTCGACGCCCCGCAGACCCGGCCCGTGGTCGCGCACGGCCAGCACGGCGAAGCGCCCCTCGGCCCGCACCGACACGTGCACCCGCGGCTGCTCACCGCCGTACTTGACCGCATTCGAGACCAGGTTCTCGAGCACCTTGTCGAGGGCGCCGGCGTCAGCGCGCACCAGCGTGGGCCGCGTCACCGCCAACTCGAAGGCGACCCCCGTCCCGACGTGGCGGTTGCCCTGGCGCTCGACGCAGCGCTCGGCGAGTTCGCCGAGGTCGACGTCCTGCAGGGCCACGGTCACGCCCTCGGTGGTGAGGCGTCGAGTGGAGAGCAGATCGTCCACCAGCTCGCCCAGGCGATCGAGGTCCTGCCCGGCGTGGCGCAGGTAGCGCTGCTGCTTCTCCCCGTCCACGCGACCGAGCCGGATGGAATCGATGTACAGGCGCACCGACGCCAGCGGGCTGCGCAGCTCGTGGGTGACCGCCGAGAGGAAGTTGCGCTGCTGGCGGGCCGCCGCCATCTCGCGCCGCAGCGAGCGGATCACGAAGGTCACGCTGGCCAGGAGCAGGATGCCGAGGAAGGCGGTTTCGGCCGCGAACATGTAGAAACGTCGCTCCGTCTCGGCCGTCAGCACGGCGGTCTGGTGGGCATCGAGGGGCGCACCGGCCTCGGCGAACAGTCGCTCGAACAACTCCCCCTCCTGGGAGAAGAAGTACACCCACCACCCCACCAGGGTCGCGTAGAGCAGCACGATGACCCCGTACAGAGCGAGCGAGAGCTGCAGCCAGCGGGCGCGTGCCGTCACGCGGGGCTCCCATCGCCGACGCGGTCCCCGGAGGTCTCGCTCGAATTCGGCATGCCCGCTCTTGGGTCGATCGCCTTTGGGTCCATCACCGTCGGAACGGCATCGGCGAATGCCGCGATCACGGCGTCGATGGACGCCTCGTCGTGGGCCGTCGACACGAAGGCCACTTCGTAGGCCGAGGGCGCCATCCACACGCCGCGATCGAGCATGGCCCGGTGCAGGCGTCCGTAGCGCTCGGCCGACTCGGGACGGATCTTGTGGAACGCCCGGGGCGTCTCGCCATCCTGCAGGCACAGCCACAGGATCGAACCGACCCGAGCCACCGTGCCCGGCACGCCGGCCTGCGCCAACCCCCGCTCGAGGCCGGCCTGCAGCCGCGCCCCCAGCTCGTCGAGGCGTTCGTAGGTGCCGTCCTCGCTGAGCACGTCGAGGGTCGCGATGCCCGCGGCCATGGCCACAGGATTCCCCGACAGCGTGCCGGCCTGATAGACGGGGCCGTCGGGCGTGAGCTGATCCATCAGCGCGGCGGGCCCGAGGTAGGCGCCCACGGGCATGCCGCCGCCGACGATCTTCCCCACCGTGACGAGGTCGGGCGTGATGCCCGTGCGTTGCGTCATGCCTCCCGGGCCGACCCGGAATCCGGAGATGACCTCGTCGAACAGCAACAGCGCGCCGTGCTGGGTGGTCAGCTCGCGCAGGTGCTGCAGGAACTCGAGGCGCTGGACCAGCAGGCCGGCGTTGGCGGGGAGCGGCTCGATGGCCACCAGGGCGATCTCGTCACCCTTCTCGGCGAAGAGCTGTTCGGCCGCCGCCACGTCGTCGAGGGGCAGGACCTCGGTGAGTGCCGTGAAGGCCTCGGGCACGCCCGCCGAGCTGGGCGTGCCGAAGGTCGCGAGTCCCGAGCCCCCCTTCACCAGCAGCGGGTCGGCGTGGCCGTGGTAGCAGCCGTCGAACTTGACGATGCGCGAGCGGCCGGTGGCGCCGCGCGCCAGGCGCACCGCGCTCATGCAGGCCTCGGTGCCGCTGGAGGTGAAGCGCACGCGGTCGGCCAGCGGGTAGCGCTCGAGGATCCGCTCGGCCAGCGCGATCTCGCCCGGGCAGGTCGCTCCGAACGTCATGCCGTCGCGCACGGCCGCCTCCACCGCCGCCACCACGCGTGGGTGGGCGTGGCCGAGGATGAGCGGTCCCCACGAACCGACCATGTCGATGTAACGGCGGCCTTCGACGTCCGTCACCGTAGCGCCCGCCCCCTTGGCGACGAGGGGCGGGTCGCCGGGCACGGCGCCGAACGCACGCACCGGGCTCGACACGCCCCCCGGCATGACTTGTCGCGACCGTGCCAGCAGGTCCTGGTGTGAGCGTTCCGGCTCGGAGGTCATCGCAGCCAGCCCTCTGCCAGCGCTTCGCGCGCGTGATAGCTGATGATCAGGTCGGCCCCGGCCCGCGCCATCGAGCCGAGGATCTCGGACACCATGGCGGCCTCGTCCACCCAGCCCTTCTCGGCCGCCGCCTTCACCATGGAGTATTCGCCGGACACGTTGTAGGCCGCCAACGGCAGCAGGCTGCGCTCGGAGATCTCGGCGATCACGTCGAGGTAGGCCAGCGCCGGCTTGACCATCAACATGTCGGCGCCCTCGGCCTCGTCGAGCAGGCTCTCGAGCACGGCCTGGCGACGGTTGCGCGGGTCGAGCTGGTAGCTCTTGCGGTCGCCGGCTTTCGGCGCGCTGGCGGCGGCGTCGCGGAAGGGCCCGTAGAACGCCGAGGCGAACTTGGTCGAGTAGGAGAGGATCGCCGTGTCCTGGAAGCCCTTCTCATCGAGGGCGTGGCGGATGGCCTCGACGCGCAGGTCCATCATGTCGCTGGGCGCCACGACGTCAGCGCCGGCCTGCGCGTGCGCCACGGCCATGGCCTCCAGCAGGGGCAGCGTCTCGTCGTTGAGCACGTTCCCGTCACGCAGGACGCCGCAATGACCGTGGTCCATCGAACCGCACAGGCACACGTCCGTCATGACCAGCAAGCGGTCACCGTAGGCGCCTTTCAAGGCCTCCACGGCCCGAGGCACGAGTCCCTCCCGATCGACGGCCGCCGAGGCCCTGTCGTCCTTGGACGCATCGTCGAACACGCCGAAGAGCAGCACCGACGAGAGCCCGGCGTCGACGTCGCGGTCGATCTCGTCCACGAGGCGCTCGATCCCCGTGCGCTCGATCCCCGGCATGGACGGCACCGGCTCGCTCCCGCCCCCCTCCATGACGAAGTGCGGTTGGATCAGCTGCGAGGCGTGCAGGTGCGTCTCGGCTACGGCCTCGCGCAGGGCGGGCGATCGACGCAGGCGGCGGGGGCGGCGGGTCATGGGCTCTGCTCCGCAAGGCGGGTGGACGAAGGGGTGACGAGGGCGGCCAAGGCGGCCACGGCGGCTTCGCTGCGATCGGACCCGGCCGCGAGGGGCAGGCGCGGCAGCCCGAGGGCGTCGAGGGTCGCCGCGGTGGTGGCCCCGAGGGCGAGGCGCCGTCGCGGACCGTCGGACTCGAGGCCCAGGGCGTGGCAGACGGTGACGGCGGACGGGCTCATGTACACGCGCACCTCGAGCGGTCCCGATGCATCCGCGCCGCCGGAGCGGCACGGCACGGCGCGGTAGACCTCCAGCCGGCGCACGGTGGCGCCGCGGGCCTCCAGCGTGGTGGGCAGATCGGGCAGGGCGTCCTCCCCGCAGGGGAACAACACACGGGCGCCGGATGCCAGCGGCAACGCCGCCGCCAGTTCGGCCGCGCCGGCGCTGCCCACGTGATCGGCGCTCCACCCACCCTCGGCGAGGACACCAGCCGTCGACGCCCCCACGGCGGCAACGCGAACGCCGGCCGGAGAACATCGCCCGGCGAGGGCTCGGGCGGCGGCGCGACTCGTGACCGCCACCCAGTCGCCGGCCTTCAAGTCGGCCAGCAACGCGTCGAGCGCGGCCACGCCCGCCGGCACCGCCTCGATCTCCAGCACCGCGCGGTGGACGACGTCGGCGCCGAGCCCCGCCAGGCGGGCACCGAGGGCCGTGCCCCCGGACGACACGCCGACGAGTTCGACGCTGCATCCCGCCAGCGGACCGGCGCCGGTCGGGCGCCCTGAGACCAGGTCCTCCCACGCGACGTCGACGGCGGCCTGCGGGTCGCGGCCGACACCGCGCGCCCAGCGGGCCGGCAGCCCCCGGCTCGGGCAGTCGGCACCGGCGAAGAGGTGCGCCGCCCAGCCCGCGTCCGTCTTCGTCACTTGGGCGCCCAGGGGCAGATTGCAGCCGCCGCCCGCCCGTTGCAGCAGCGAGCGTTCGGCGACGACGGCGTCGGCGGTCTGTTGGTCGTGCAAGCGCCGGTGCATCAGGGCGCTCACGGCCTCGTCGTCGACGCGGGTCTGCACCGCGAGGGCGCCCTGGGCCGGCGCCGGCACGAAGCTCTCGGGCGGCAGCTCCGCCACCACGAGGCCCGAGAGGTCGAGCTCCAGGCGCCTCACGCCGGCCGCCGCCAGGACCACGGCGTCATACGCGCCGGCCCGCAGCTGCTCCACCCGCGTCGGCACGTTGCCCCGCAGGTGCTCGGGTTTCAGGTCCGGACGCAGGGCGACCAGTTGGGCCCGGCGCCGCGGCGCGCTCGTGCCGACCCGGGCGCCGACCTTGATCGGCAGCAGGGGCGCGTCGACGTCGTGCGCCGCCGGCGACATGATCAGCAACTCGGCGCTCGGACCCCGCACGGGGATGGCGGACACCGTCAGGCGGGGCGGGTTCTCGGTGGCCAGGTCCTTGTGGCTGTGCACCGCAAGATCGACCGATCCGTCCAGCAGCGACTGCTCGATCTCCGCCGTGAAGAAGGCCTTGCCGTCGACCTGCGTGAGCGGGATGTCCGTGATGCGATCGCCGCGGGTCTTGATCACGACGATCTCGGTCTCGGCCTCGGGCGCCAGCCAACCGCTCACCGTGTGCGCCTGCCAGAGGGCGAGATCGCTCCCGCGTGTTCCCAGGCGCACCTTCACGCTTCGCCCCCACTGTTGCCGTCGCCGCCGTCCTCTTCGTCGTGTTCCCCGTGACCGTTGCTCGACATGTCCGTCGCGAGCTGCTTCAGCGCGGAGATGGGCAGGTGCATGAGCCGCTTGAAGGTGGAGCGGGCCCAGCGCTCGACGGCCGCGCGATCGGGGTCGTCGAGATGGGCCAGGCGCCCGGTCAGCAGGCCCGCGAGTTCGCGATCGAGGATCTCGTTCGTGGCCTCCTGCAGGTCGCTCACCGCCGGCGCCGCGGCGGACTCGCCCACCCGCCGGGAGAACACCTCCACCTTCTCGTCGACGAGGCGCTCGGCGCTGCCGGCCGCGTCGAGGCGCAGCAGGCGGTTGTGCTCGGCGGCGGCGCGCAGGTCGTCGATGCCGACGTAGATCACGGTGCCGCCGCCCACCGTCTCGATGTCCCGGGGCACGGCGAGGTCGATGGCGATGAGCGGACGGCCCGACGGCGTGAGCCGCGCGAGGTTCGCCACCGCGCGGGCGTCGAGCACGGCGGCCGGGCTGCCGGTGGCGCTGAGCACGGCATCGACGGGGTGGCGGCCCGCGGCGAAGTCCTCCAGCGACACGGCCTGGGCCGCGCACTCGGCGGCCAGCGCCCGCCCGCGCTCGGTGGTGCGGTTGGCGATGAAGGCCGGGGCGAAGCCGGCGTCGCCGAGCACCCGCGCGAGCAGGTTGCCCATGCGTCCGGCCCCCACCACCCCCACCACGGGCGGTCCGGCGTCGACGGCCGCCTCGAGCCGGCGCGCCAACTCGGAGACGGCCAGGCTCACCACCGAGACAGGGTGGCGTGCCAGGTCGGTCTCGCTGCGCACGCGCTTGCCCACCGCGAGGGCGTGGTGGAACAGCGGGCTGAGCAGCGGTCCCACGAGCCCCATGTCCGCCGAGTGACCATAGGCCTCGCGCACCTGGGCCACGATCTGGTCCTCGCCGATGACGAGCGAGTCGAGGGATGCCGCCACCCGGAACAGGTGCCGCGCGGCCTCGCGCCCGACGTGCAGGCGCAGGCCGGGGCACGCCAGGCTGCGGGCCAGGACGTCGAGGTCGGCCTCACCGGGCGGCTCGCCCTCCTCGCGCGCGTAGATCACCTCGACGCGATTGCACGTGGCCAGGAAGACCAGCTCCGACGCGCCGAGGGCGTCGGCGAGATCGCGCAGCGCCTTGTCGTCCGCCGGGCGGACGACTTGCTGCAACCCCTCCACGTTCGTGCCGTGGATGGAGAGTCCGGCGATGGCGATGCGGTCCATAGCGCCGGAAGTCTAGCCCGCCGCGAGGCCCTGACTGTCACGGCAATGTCACGGCGGCGCGGTCCGGCGCGAGCACGCCCGTCTGCGGCCCTTACGCGCCGCTCTATTCGCCGAGCATCTCGGCGACGTGCGGCTCGAGCAGTTCCGCCAGGGCGGCATGGCCGGCGACGTTGAGGTGGTAGTCCTTGAGCCAGTAGAGCGGCCTGTCGGGCCGGCTGCGGGCGGCGAGACCCGGGGTGGCGTCGAAGGTGCGGACGCCCTGCTCATCCAGCGCGGCCATGACACGCCGGGCCAGAGCGAGGCTCGCGCCGAACTGCTCCTCCGTCAGCTGCAGCTTCTCGAGCAGGGTGCGGTGCAGCTCGCGGTCGTCGTCGACGTCGACGTGGGGCTTGCTGGGCAGCAGCACCACCATGAACGGGATCTGCCGCTCGGCGCAGATCGACGCCATCTCGTCGTAGCACTCCATCACCGCCGAAAAGGTCAGCTCGATCTCGGCCGGGAAGTGCTTGAGGCGGTAGGGCTGGTTGTAGCCGTTGCCGATGATGGTCCGGCCCCAGCGGTCGTTGTCGCTGCCGATCGAGTCGACGGCGGCCGTGAGCACCTCGCGATAGGACTCGGGAAAGGTCGGGCGCTCGCGCTTGTTGAAGAAGTCGGCCACGCCCGTGACGCCGCCGAAGTCGTTGCCGCTGAAGAGCACGGCGATGAAGGCGTCGGGCTGCAGCTCGAGGGCGTTGCGCAGCACGCCGATGTGGTTGTAGGGGTGGCTGGCCCCGATGCCCGCATTGATCACGTCATAGGGGCGTTCGGTTCCCGTCGCCTGCTTCGATGCCGCGCGCAGGCTGTGCTCGAGCACGTTCACGAACGACTCCCGGTTCCACACGAAGCCCTCGGTGTGCGAGTCGCCCGTCACGAGGATGCGCGGTCCCCGCTTCTCGACGAGCGTCGGCTGGTCCTCGCGGTAGCCGCGGTTGTTCGTCTTCAGGCGCAGCTTGCGCCGGGGGTGCTCGGGCCAGGGATGGGTGTGGTCCGCGTCCGGCAGCAGCGCGATGTACGACTGCGGGTCGTAGCGGTGGCGCGGCGTCTTGCGCACGGAGAGGCAGGCGAACAACCGCACCGCCACCTCCTCGGTGAGCACGTCGCCCTCGAATTGCGCCGGGCTGACGAAGTCGCTGGGCGACCCCTCCGGACTGCAGGCCGCAACGAGCAGCGCGGCCGCCAGCAAGGCCGACAGCAGGGTCGCCGACGGGAGGGCCGACCCGACCGCCGCGAAACGGCTCACGCCACCACGCCTCGCTCGGCCCGCAGGGCTGCTGCCGCCGCCGCCACGTCGTCGACGGCGTTCTGCACGTGCCGACGGCGCGTGCGGAAGGAGAGCACGCAGATGCGCGCGAGATGACGCCCGTCGACCTGGCATCCCGTGAGCATGACGCGTTGACGCTGCAACACACGGGCGAGCAACGCGTCGGTGGCCTCGTTCTCCTCCATGGTCGAGGCGCCGGGCCACGTCAGATGGAAGGCGAGCAAGGAGAGCTGCGGCGGCGCGTCGAGGACGATGCCGGAGACCCGCGAAAGGGCCTCGGCCGCGAACAGCGCCAGCTCGCGCTTCTCGGCCAACGCCGCCCGGAACTTCGCCGCGCCGTAGAGCTTCAGCGGCAGCCACAGTCCCAGGCCCCGGTAGGGCCGCGAGAGCTCGGGCGTGTACTGGCTCGGGTCGTAGAACTCGGCGTTCAGGTCGGGCAGGTAGTCGGCGTGGCCGGCATGGGCCGCGCGCAGGAGCTCGCCGTCGCGGACGATGAGCGCGCCCGTGCCGTAGGGCAGGAACATGCCCTTGTGCGGATCGAGGGCCACCGAATCGGTGCGCGGGAGGCCGGCCAGCAGCGGCCGCAACTCGGGCACCATGTGGAAGCACGCCCCGTAGGCGCCGTCGACGTGGTGCCACAGGCCGCGCGCCTCACACAGGTCGCCGATGGCCTCGAGAGGATCGACGGCGCCGGTGTTCGTGGTGCCCGCGCTCGAGACCACCATGAAGGGGCGCAGTCCCTCGTCGAAGTCGTCGGCGATGGCGTCGGCGAGCTCGGACACGTCCATGCGGCAGTGCTCGTCGACGCCGATGACCCGCACCCGGTCGCCGAGGATGCCCGCGAGCCGCGCCGACTTGGCCACGCAGTGGTGCGCGTGGGTCGAGGTGTACAGCACACCGTCGCGCAGCCGCTCACCCAGGTGGTGCTCGCGGGCCGTGACGATGGCGCTGAAATTGGCCATGGAGCCCCCGCTGGTGAGCAGGCCCCGGGCTGAGGTCGGGTAACCCATCCACTCGGCCAGCCACGACAACACGTTGGCTTCGAGCTGCACGAGCGCCGGCGCCGCCTGCCACACGCCGGTGAAGCGGTTGGTCGTGGCTGCGATGAACTCCGCGAGGCCCGAGGGATACAGCCCGCCGCCGGGGACGTAGGCCATGTACCCCGGCCCCGTGGTGGTGAAGGAGTGCCCGACCCATTCGTTGAACAACGGATCGAGCAGCTGGTCGAGGGGCGTGCCGGTGTCGGGCGGCGGCTCGGCCAGCCGGCGGCACAGGTCGGCGACGTCGACGTTGCCGCTGGCCGGTGCGTTGTCGAGGCCTGAGAGATGTTCGACCACGCGGCGCAGCACGTCGGCGCCCATGGCCTGCATCTCCTCGGGCGCAAACTCGAGGTCGGCCGGGTCGTCGTCGCGCGCGTGTTCGCCGCGGGGACCGGAAGGAGAGTCGGGTGGTGTCACGGACGCGGGAACCAGCGGGGAGACTGCGACAGCGCCGCCCCCGTCCCTTGCGTCAGGAGGCTTCGAGCTGCCCGCGGAAAGCCGCCGACACCTTCTTGCGCTTGCTCGAGCTGGAAGGATAACCCTTCGACGCCGACAACGCCGCCCCCACCGCCTTGTCCAGGGCTTCGCCGATGGCCTGCCATTCCGCCAGCTGCTGGTGGTATTCGATGGTGAGGATCACGTTCCACACGGCGGCTCGCTGGGCATCGTCGTAGTCGTACTGCTCGAACAGCCACTGGGCCTGCTCGCGGTGATCGCTCAGGTCGAGCAGCGCCTCGGCCTCCAGATCGAAGAGGGGCCGGGCGACGTCCCCCTGTCCGAGTCGTTCGAGCAACTCGCCGGAGGAGAGGCCTTCCAGCTCTTCGACGGCCTCGACGCCGCCCATGCACTCGGCGAAGAGCATCGTGATCGGACGGTTGTCGGGCATGCCGTTCTCGGGCGTCGCGCTCGGGCGATCCATCAGCGTCAGCAGCGACGGCTGCTGGTCCGGCGCGGCGAGGTCGAGGATCAGGTGCAGAGCGCAGCGGGCCAGGGCCCGGTCGCGAGGCAGGAAGCTCTCGTTCTCCGCCATGAATGAGAAGCTGGCCGGGGACTCGCTCTTGAGGTCTTCGGCGAGGTTCTCCCAGTGGCGCATGGGGCTGTTCGCGCGGTGCGCCCAGACATCACCGGACTTGCTGACCGTGGTGCCCAGGTCGGCGGGCGGTCCGCGCACGACGGGCGGCGGCCGGGTCCCCGTGGGCAGGAATCCCGACCAGCCCGGCCGGAACCAACCCGGCGTCTGCTGAGTGAACCAGTCGCCGCCCACCCAGGCCTTGCCGTGGGCCTGGATGTCGAGCTCGTCCACGAGCCCGTCGCTGAACCACGGCGGCGGGTTGCCATAGCTGCCGAACACGATCAACTTGCGCACAAGATGCGCGAGGGTGTAGTAGCCGAGGCCGTGTTCGAGGAATTCCTCGCCGCGATCGATGATGTTCGGGTGCGCGATGTTGACCACCTGCGCGTCCCAGTTGCGCACGACGATGCCGTCGCGCAGATCGGCGGTCCAGAGGCTCCCGTTGACCCGGACGAAGTCGGTCCAATCGCGTTCGCACCAATCGAGCAGCGCCGTCAGCTCGTCGAACGCGCCGCTGTCACCGCCGTCGTCGGAACAGACCACGAGGGGAAAGCGCTGGCCCGAGATGAGGCCGGATTCGTTGGTGAAGTAGCGGTCGAGCACCGGGACCAGCTGCCCGAGGCCGCTGCGCGCCAGATCGAAGACGTGCTGGGCGTACAGCGTCTTGTCGCTCTTGAGCTTGGTGCGGTTCTTCTGACGGAAGTCGCGGGCCCAGTCGAAGGGCGGTTCGTGCCCCGGGGCCAGGTCGCCGGCCATGTAGACGTAGAGGTCGAAGGGCCCCACCTCGGCGGACAGGAAGCTGTCGGACGAGAGCACCTGCTCGAACAGCGCGCGGTTGCCGTACGGGCGATGCCCCGGCGCGTGTTCGGGCCCCAGGGTCCGGGCCAGGATGCGATCGAGGGCCTCCGCGTAGTTGGGGTCCTCGGGCGCCGGCGCGGCCGCCGAGGCCGTCGCGGCCAGGGCCAGCAGCATCATGGTCGAAGTGGCCAGGCTCCGCGCGGCGCGCGCGAGGGTCAAAGGTCTGGTCATCGCGTCCGGTCTCTCCTCAATCCCTTGTGGTCCGGTCCCGGGCCCCTCGGATTCGGCTCGCAGTCGCCCGTCGACTGCCCTGTCTAGCCTGGAATCCTCAGCCCGTTCTACCGTGCTCCCATTGCTCCAGGACCCACTCGAACTCCAGAACCAGGCAATCGAGGAGATCCGTGGCCCCCAGGTCTGCCCGCCGTTCCCGAGGAATCATCCCGAAAGAGTAGGTCTCGATCTCCAGATGGTCCGTGCCGCCGTTTTCCGACAGCCAGGCCAGGACCCGACCCAAATCGGGACGGGTCGTGGCCAGGCGGCCCTCCCCGTCGAGGTCGGGGGCGAAGAGGGGCACATGGAAGTGGACCCGCCATTCCACTGCCTGCGCCGCCCGCGGATCGGCCAGGGCGGCGGGCAGGTCGGGATGCCGTTCCAGGCTGCCGTCCGCGCGCCGGCCCACCACCTGATGGAACCAGCGGTCCTCGGCGAAGGGCGTCAGCAGGGCGGCGTCGGCCGCCGGATGCGGGAGGCGGATGGCCGAGCTCAACTGCACCTTGGCCAGGGCGATGTCCGCGGCCACCAGCGCGTCGAGGGAGGTGGCCGCATCCTCGAACTCCACGGCCTGATGGCAGGCGTCGTAGCACAGGCCCAGGTGGCGCCGGCTCGCCGCGCTCGCCTGCAGGTGCCGCGTGAAGAACGACACGACCTCCGCGGTGGTCTCGAGGGTCGAGAGGGGCTCGGGCTCGAGGGCCAGGACGATGCGCTTGCCCGTCGCGTCCTCGAGCGCCGCGAGTCCGTCCGCCGCGGCGACGAAGCCCGCCGCGAGGGCGGCGTGGTCGTTCTCGCCCGCACCCCAGGGCTTGTAGGCGCCCGTGTGCGTGCTGATCGAGCCGTCGAGGCCGTCGGGCAGCAACGCTGCGAGCGCCGTGGCCGCGCTCAAGGTGAAGTCGAGCCGCGCCCGCTCGGCCCATGACGGCCGGAAGACGGCGTCCTTCACCACCGCGCCGTGGAAGTCGCCGGCCGGGAAGGCGTTGACCGTGAAGCAGTACAACCCGTGCTCGGCCAGGACGTCGCGCAGCGGCGCCGGGTCCGATGCGACAGTGAAAGCAACCTCCCGCGGCAACCACAGCCCCACACCCAGGGACTGGTCGCCGGCGATGTGTCCCCCGGCCGCGAGGCGTTCCCGCAACGGCCCCGCGCCCTGCTCGAGGGCCTCGACCAACCCCTCCAGCGTCGCGTAGGGGTGGACGTTGGTGCAGTAGCCGAGGTGGCGTCCGCCGCCCAGCTCCACGACGCGGTCAGCCGAGCGTCGCGATGAAGGCGTTGGCCTCCTCGATGGACGCCTCCATGTCGGCCACCAGCCGCTCCACGTCGCCCTCGATCTGCACCACGTTGCTCTGCAGCGACGCGATGGCCTGGGCGTTGAGGTTGTGCTTGAGGAAGCGCACCTGGTCGCGGAACACCACCAGCACCGGCTCCATCTTGCTCTCGGCCTTGCGCATGGCGGTGATCAGCGTCGTGTAGTTGCGCCGGCTGTCGGACATGAGCCCCCGCGAACGGCTGCGCAGGTCGGCGTCGTTGTACAGCTCGATCTCCGCCTCCCACTCGGCGAAGAAGTCGACGGCCACGTCCTCGATGGCCTCGATGCGATCGCGCACGTCGCCCGCCTGTGACTCGCAGTCCTCGAGCTCGCCGTTGAGCAGGTCGTAGGTCGACTCGAGATCACCGCCGTCGAAGCCGGTGGCGGCCTTGAAGGCGGCCAGCGTCGTCTGGAACTGCTCCTTGGCCTCCAGCTGGTCGTCGCGCCCGTCGGCCACCTTGTCCGAGAGGATGTCGCGCTTCTCGTTGCCGAAGAATTCCTGGGTCTCGTAGTAGAGCGTGCTGCACGCCGACGTCAGCGCCGCGGCGAGGCAGGCGAGCAGGACGGGCAGGCGGTCAACGGATCGCCGAGAGGAGGTAGCTGGTGCGGACGTCATGAAGGACTCACTCCGGAAGGAAAGGCGCGCCCTGGATGGATCGACGGCGAGCCCGACGATCATAGCGAAGGGCTTCGCGTCGGGGCGAGCATCCCAGAGCCACCCCAGGGAGCGCGTACGGCGCGGCTCCAAACTCCGCTTAGGTGGGGAAGGGCACCTGAAAGAGGATGGCGTCCGCGGGAATAGGCAGGAGACCGGAATCGATGAACACCTTTAGCATTCTTGCGGTGGCGACACTCTTGGCGGCGGCTCCCGGCGAGCCTGACGACGCAGCATTGGATGCAGAAGCGATACAGCAACCGCCCTTGTTCGCAACCGTCGTCGTACACTTTCTCGACACCGGCGAACGCTTCTTGCACGGCACCATCTTGAAGGGACAACCGCTGTTCTTCAGCCTCTCGCTGGGCAACCGGGCTGTGCGCGAGGCTTCGCAAGCCCACGAGTTGGACAAGCGGAATGAGCGCCGTACGGCAGCCCGTGAGCAGCGGGTCGCCGTCCTGCAACCCTTTGAGCCAGATCAATCAGTGGCGGTGTCGGTTCCTCAGGACGGCGGAGGATGGCAGTCCTTCGTGTCCTTCAGAATCTACGCGATCGTCGAGGTCGACCGCTTCGCAGGACTAACGCAAGACGTCGAATGGATCGGCCCGTCGGCGATCCGTGCCGGCATGACGCACAAGGAGTTGTTCCGCAGACCGTCGGATCCCATCCACAAGATGGGCGCAAATGCTGCCGTCGAATTGCCTCCTTGGCATTCGGACGGTCTCGACCAGGGGACGTACTTCATCGAGGCGACTTACGACAGCACGTCATCTCTCGACCCCGACGCCTGGAAGGGCAGAGTCGTGGCTCGGTCTGAGTCATTCGAGGTCCGCAGGACAAAGTCGCTGAGCGAGCACCAGGCCGTGCTCAAGAGCGCGACCAGTTTCCATCTTCGTCGAAGTGAATTCGCTGCGGCCCGCGCAGCGGCAGGAAGATTGATCGAGAGCATGTCTCCCCTCCCGGGAATGCTCGGTCATCACTTCGTGGGCGAGTCGCTCCACCGCGAAGGGCGAACCGAGGAAGCCTTGCTGTACTGGGAACGCCTCGCCGCCCGGTTCAAGGCGAGCGGCGATGCGTTGCTCAGTGTGTCTGCGGGATGTAAGGCGGAGACCTACCGACGTCAGCTCCCCGGAGACCGGCCTCCGGTATGGGACTGCCCTCGCTCCTCCCACCGCATGCCCTGCGGAAACAGATCCCGGCCCAGCGGCCGTTGATTCCCAGGCACACCCTCCCGAGCCAGACGTCAGTCGGCGATGGCGCAGTCCGCCGGGTGGCAGACTAAGACGTTGCCGACGATCTCGAGGCAGCGGGCATTGGACCAGCGGATCGGTCCGACCGGCCCCACGTCTCGCCGGGCCACCTGCACGTAGGCGGTCACGCCCAACAACGACGCGTTGCTCGGCACGGTGAAGTCCCAGATCACTCCCTCGGGGCCCGAGCCGAAGCCCACGCCGAGGAAGACCAGCGGCTGGCCGAGCAGCAACGAACCGGCGGGCACGCCGGCGGAGATGAGCGAGGGCTGCACCGACCCGAACAGGAAGTGCTGGCTGATGCCGCCGGGTCCCGAGACGAGGCGCACGGGGCAACCGAATCCGCCGGTGCCACACAGCTCGAGCGTCGCGGGCGGCGTGAGGTCGACGGCCGTCACGTTGTAGAGCGGGCACCCCACGGCGGCGCTGACCATGGTGAGCTTGACGTTCTTGCCCTCGAGGGCCGACAGGATCAGCGTGTCGCTCTGGATCTGGAAGATGCCCTCGGCGCACTCGATCTCGTGGGTGCCGGGGGCACACAGGATCGGCGGGCCGGGCAGCGCCGGCAGCGCGCGGACCACGCCGGTGACGCTCAACGGCTGCGGTGCGACGATCTGGGCCGAGACGGCCGTGGCGAGCAGGAACACGGAAGCGGCAATACGCAGGATCATGGGTTCTCCCCCTAGGAGGCGCCCGTGCGGGCGCGATCGGTCGAAGACCCCAGCCTAACGGCCTCGTGAGAGTCCGGGTGTTCGAACTCAACGGGTGTCCGGAGGAGGGACCGTCGGTAGAATGATCCGCTTGCGTGGGCCTCCCCACAATTCCCTCTTCTCGGCGCGATCTGACCACCCTGCAAACTCCTGAATCTCACAGCTCGCCGGACGGATCCGGCGGGCGCCAGCGCCCCGAACGACGTGGTTCATCCTCAGGTGGCGGGTCCGGAGGGGGCGGTTCCCGCGGGGGCAGACCCCGGAGCGGCGGTCCGGGTGGTGGTCGCAGCAGCGGTGGCGGCGGTGGCCGCCGACGCAGCGGTGGTGGCGGTGGAGGCGGCGGCAAGCCCGGCGGTCCCGCCGCGTACACCAACGCCCCGAAGGTCCGCGCCCTCGACGACAGCAAGGCCATCCCCGTCGAGGAGTGCGAGTTCGCCGCCTTCGACCTGAAGCCCGAGCTGCTCGCGGGCCTCGCCTCGTGCGGTTACCGCGAGCCCTCCCCGATCCAGGCCGGCGCCATCCCCCACGGCGTCGCCGGACGTGACGTCATCGGCCAGGCGCGCACGGGCACCGGCAAGACCTGCGCGTTCCTCGTGCCGGCCCTGCAGCAGATGACCGACAAGCCCGGCCCGCGCGTGCTCGTCGTCGTGCCGACCCGCGAGCTGGCCATGCAGGTCACTCAGGAAGCCCGCGCCATCGGTCGCCACATGTCCATCGAGGCCGTGGCCGTGTACGGCGGCGCGCCGGTGCACACGCAGATCGAAGCCCTCGACCGCGGCGCCCAGGTGGTGGTGGCCACGCCGGGTCGCCTGCTCGACCTGCTCCAGCGCCGCGCCATGAAGCTCGACGACCTCGACTTCATGATCCTCGACGAGGCCGACCGCATGTTCGACCTCGGCTTCCGCGACGACATCGCCAAGATCATGAAGCAGGCGCCCGCGCGCAAGCAGACCATGCTCTTCTCGGCCACCCTCTCCGACGAGGTGCTCGGCCTCTCGGCGCGATACATGAACAACCCGGCCGAGGTCTTCCTGGCCCCCGACAAAATGACCGTCGAGGAGGTCCACCAGGGCTGCTTCATCGTGCCCCACGACCGCAAGACGACCCTGCTGATCCGCCTGCTCGAGGTCGAGAAGCCGGAGAAGTCCATCGTCTTCACGCGCACCAAGATCGGCGCCGACAAGCTCGCCGCCCGGCTCGGCAAGAACGGCGTGAAGGCCAGCGAGATCCACGGCGACCTGCCCCAGAGCAAGCGCGAGCGCATCCTGCAGGACTTCCGCGACGGCAAGATCAACTACCTGATCGCCACCGACGTGGCGGCCCGCGGCCTCGACATCGACGACGTGTCCCACGTGATCAACTACGACGTGCCGCAGAATGCCGAGGACTATGTGCACCGTGTGGGCCGCACCGCCCGCATGGGCAAGACCGGCCGCGCCGCGACCTTCGTCACGCCCGAGGACGGCCCGTTCCTCACGGCCATCGAGAAGCTCATCAACCAGCACCTGCCGGTGGAGAGCGCCGAGGCCTTCGGCATCGACCTCGGCGAGACCCAGGCCCGCGACAAGAAGAAGGAGATCCCCAAGGGGCCGTCCTACACGCGCACCATCTCCGGCGGCTACATCCGCAAGAAGCCGCGCCGGTGATGGCGGCTGCGTCATCGCGCGCCGCGCTTGATCGCGCAGCGCCGTCTCGCGCAGTGACGAGTCGCCGCGGCTGATCGCGTGACCGAGCGCGGCCTCGTCACCAGCGTCAGCTCGCGCTCGGTGCAGGTCCAGGTCGAGACGCACGGCGAGATCCGCTGCACGCTGCGGGCCCACCTGTGGACCGAGGACGCCGGCCAGAGCAAGCCGGTCGCCGTGGGTGATCGGGTCAACGTCGTCCTCGAGGAGAGTGACGGCGACTTCACGGGGGCCGTCGAGTCCATCGAACCCCGCACGAACGCTCTGGCCCGCCCGCGACTGAGCGGCAAGCGAGGCCAGCAACAGGTGGTGGCCGCGAACATCGATCGCCTCATCATCGTCACCGCGCTGGCCGACCCACCCTTCCGGCCGGGACTCGTGGACCGCCTGCTCGTTGCGGCCGCCTCCCGCGGCATTCCCGCCATGCTCTGCCTGAACAAGATCGACCTCGCCGGCCGAATCGACGTCGACCAGGATTCCGGTGTCCCCCCCGACCGCTCCGTGGTGCAGCCCTACCGGGACGCCGGCTACCGCGTGGTCGAAACGAGTTGCCCGGACGCCGGAGCACCGCCGGATGAGGGCGCCGCCGACGGTGTGCGCGAACTCGCGGCCATCATGTCCAAGGGCGTCTCGCTGCTGGTTGGCCACTCGGGAGTGGGCAAGTCGAGCCTGGTCAACGAGATCTCACCCGGCCTGAAGCTGCACACCAGCCACGTCGCCGAACACGGGCGGGGCCGCCACACCACCACCAAGGCGGTGCTGCTGCCCCTCGTCGGCGGCGGGTTCGTGGTCGACAGCCCCGGCATCCGCGAGTTCGGACTCACCGAAGTCGAGCCCGCCGACGCCGCGCGCCTGTTCCCCGGCTTCGACGAGCTGCCCGACGCCTGCCGCTTCAGCAACTGCCTGCACAAGAACGAGCCCAAGTGCGCGGTGCTGGCGGCGATCGATGCCGGGGAGTATCCGCGGGAGCGGTACGAGAGCTATCTGCGCATGCTCGAGGGGATCGACACGCCCGTGCAGTGGTAGGGCCAGCGTTGTGACGGGAGCGGGCTCGGTGTTTTCCGGGGGGATGCCCGCGCGCAGTTCGCGCAGCGAGCGAAGCTCGCGAAGCTGTTTGAGCACGGGCATCCCCCCGGAAAACACCGAGCCCGCTCCCGTCACAACGCTGGCCCTACCACTGCACGGGCGTGTCGATCCCCTCGAGCATGCGCAGATAGCTCTCGTACCGCTCCCGCGG
>JAJDEP010000014.1 GCA_029259715.1 Planctomycetota bacterium
CGAGGGGGTGTCGAGCCGAGATTCCGCAGCGAGCACGGATCCCCAGGTCGGCCCGTCGGCCGATCTCGGGATGCGCGCGCAAGCGAGGACTGCCCGAGGAGCGACACCCCCTCGAAATCCTCCCCCCCGAACCCCCGAAGCCTACTCGGGCGTCGAGGGCGTCGCCGTCGGCGTGCTCGGCGAACTCGGTGCACTCGGCGTCGAGATCGACAGACTGAGGCGCTTCGCCTTCAGGTTGCGCCCGAGGTCCGCGATGGTCATCGAGTAGACGCGGTCGGTGAGCACCTTGCGGAACACGATCCACTGATCGTGCATCGGGCAGGGCTGAGCATCGTCGCAGTGATCGAGGCCGAGGACGCAGACCTTGGACAGGTCGCCGCCCTCCACCACCATGACCACGTCGGAGACGAGGATCTCGGAGGCCGGCTTGGCGAAGCGGAATCCACCGCCCCGGCCCTTGGCCGAGTCGAGCAGATCGATCTTGGCCAGCCGGTGCAGGATCTTCCCCAGGAACTGGCGCGGCACGTTGGTGGCGGCGGCCAGGTCACGGGCCAGGATGCGTTCACCCTCGCCCAGGGTGGCCATGTGGGCCAGGGCGCGGATGGCATACTCGGTGGTGGCGGTGTAGATCATGGCGGGAGCAGGGCATTCCCGGGGGGGATGCCAGTCATTATCGGACTTCCCGGCCCGCGATCACAGACTTTCGGATCAAGACGTCATGCCCAGCGAGATGCTCACGAGCCTGGAGGGCTACGAACAGGCGCTGTCGCGGCACGCGGCGGTTTTGCTGTTCAAGCACTCCCCCATCTGTCCCATCAGCGACGCGGCCCTGGGCCGCTGGAAGGCGTTCCTCGCGGCAAATCCCGAGGTCCCGACCCTGTTCGTGGACGTGATCGCCGCCCGGCCGGTGGCGCGCGGGCTGGCCGAGCGCTGCGGCGTGGCCCACGCCTCGCCCCAGGCCATCGCCTTCCAGAACGGCCGACCGGTGTGGAACGCATCCCACGACGCGATCACCGCCGAGAGCCTCGCCGCCGCCTGGACCGCGGTGCAGACCGACGCCGGCTGACCGGGGCGGGGCGGGCCGACCGGTGCGACGCGCGCTGACCGGGGCGCGAACCCGCTCCGGTCGCTCCCCGCTCGATGCCCGACCGCTACTCGGCGCCGGGCGCCAGGCGCCAGATGCGGCGGCTGCCCATGTGGTCGAGGACCAGCAGTTCGCCGTCGTGCCCTTGGGCGAACGACGACACGAAGGCCGCCTCGTCGAGCAGCTCGGCGTGTTCGATCACGCCGTCGTCGCCCGGGCGGATGGCCCAGATCGTGCGCGTGACGTAGTCGGCGAAGACGTAGGCGCCCACCAGGGCCTCGATGGCCGTCCCGCGATAGACGAAGCCCCCCGTGATCGAGAGCCCGTCGTCATGGGGATACTCGAACACGGGCGCGGTGAGGCCCGGCGGCACTTCGGCCCCTGCCCGCAGCGCGAAGCGATGGAAGCCCTCGAGCAGGTTCCAGCCGTGGTTGCCGCCCGGCTCGATCACGAAGATGAACTCGAAGGCGTTCTGCCCGACGTCGGCGGCCCACAACGCGCCGGTCTCGCGGTCGAACGAGAAGCGCCAGGCGTTACGCAGCCCGTACGCGAAGATCTCGGGGCGCGCGCCGTCGCGCTCCACCAGTGGGTTGTCGGCGGGAATCGCGTATGGCCGCGGGGACGTCGAAGGATCGACGTCGAGGCGCAGGATGGTCCCGAGCAGCGACCCGACGTTCTGACCGTGGCCATGGGGATCGTTGGCCGCACCGCCGTCGCCCAGCGAGTAGTAGAGGAAGCCATCGGGACCGAAGGCCAGGCCGCCGCCATTGTGATTGCCGTAGGGCTGCCCCACCTCGAGCAGCACCTCCTCGCTCGCCGGGTCGGCGGGCACCCGCCGGCCGCCGGCCTCGAACCGCGCGAGCACCGAGCGCCGGTCGCCCGGCTTTGCCGAGTAGTTCACGTAGAAGGCCCGGGTATGGTCATGATCCGCCTGCCCGAAGTGCGGGCTGAAGGCCAGCCCGAGCAGGCCCTCCTCGTTGTGCCGGCGACTGACCCGCTCACTGATGTCGAGGAACACGCGGCGGGTCCAGCCCTCGCCGCGGGGTGACAGGCGCCAGATGATCCCGGCCTGCTCGACCACGTACCAGGTCGAGGCGTCGCCGGGCGCCTGGGTGGCGTCCACGGGACGGCTGAAGATCTCCTCGCCGAACATGGGTGCGAGGTGCACGTCCGGAGCGTCCATGGCCACCACCGGGGGCGGCGTGACGACGGGCTCGTCGGCGGCCGCCGAACCGAAGGCGGGCACGCAGGCGCCGCACAGCGTGGCGGCCAACAGGGATCCGACGTTCTGGAAGAGGAACATGCGCAGTTTGTACCACTCACCCCGCGGAGAGCCGACGCGCTGACGGAACGGTCGTTTCGTCCCTCCTCGCGAAAAGACTGTTCGGTGACCGCCCATAATTCCTCTAGCCCCCCCGAGAGAAGAGCTTGATGGCCGATGGAGGACTTCCGAGCTGCGGCTCAACCTGGAGCCCATCTGGAGCCGGGGCTGAGAATCTGGGGGACCCGGCTCCCCCTTGAGCGTTTCTCCGCGGTCCGCTCGGCACCCCCGAGCGGACCGCACTTGCTTGCGGCCCGCTCTCGTCGCGGCGGAGCATCGGTCGCGCTCCCGCTCCGGCCGCGCCGTGCGCGGCGGCGCCGCTCAGATCGAGTGGCTGACCCCGAGCGTCTCGAACAGGCGGTTCTTGATGCGGCCGTATTCGGGGCTGCCCAGGTCGCGGGGGTGGTCGAGGTCGACGGTGATGATGTCGCTGATCTCTCCCGGTCGGGCGCTCAGCACCACGATGCGCTCGGCGATCTGGATCGACTCGTCGACGTCGTGGGTCACGAACAGAATCGTCGTCTGGCTCTCCTGCCAGATGCGCACGATCTCGGCCCGCATCTGCAAGCGTGTGAGCGAGTCGAGGGCCCCGAAGGGCTCGTCCATGTAGATCACGTCGGGCGAGACGGCCAGGGCCCGCGCCACCTCGACGCGCTGCTTCATGCCGCCCGACAGCTCCATGGGGTAGCTGCGCTCGAAGCCCTGCAGGCCGACCATGTCGATGGTGGGCTGGATGATGGCCGCCTGCTCGGCCTTGCCCAGGTGCCGCAGGCCCAGGGCCACGTTGTCCCAGACGGACGCCCACGGAAAGATGCCGTACTCCTGGAACACGAACACCCGGCGGGCGTCGGGACCATTCACGGGATCGCCGTCGATGGTCACCCGGCCGGCCGTGGGCGACTCGAAGCCGCCGGCGATGTTGAGCAGGGTCGACTTGCCACAGCCCGACGGGCCCAGCAGGCAGACGAACTCGCCCTCCTTCACCGTGAGGTCGACGCCGCGCAGCACGGGCAGCGGCTGACCGCCCTGATCGAAGTCCTTGTCGACGCCCTCGAACACGACCTTCGGGCGGGCTTCGCCCGGCGTCGAGCCCGCGTTCTCGTTCGCCCTCGCTTGCGCCACCTCGTCACTCATCGCATGGCCCGCATCATCGCTTGGCGTAGCCCCAGCGCACCTCGTCGAAACGTTCGAGGCGGCGGATCATCAGGTCGAGCACGATGCCGATGGCGCCGATGACGATCATCGTCGCGGCCACCAGGTCGTAGCGCTTGCCCATGTTGCGGGCGTCGTTGATCAGGTAGCCGAGCCCTGAGTCCATGCCCACCATCTCGGCCGCCACGATCACCAGCCACGCCACGCCCAGGGCGATGCGCAGGCTGGTGATGATCTGCGGCATGGCGGCCGGCAGCACGACGCGCCGGAACAGCTCGACGCCCTTGAGGCCGAAGTTCATGGCCGAGCGTTGGTGCACCAGGCTGATGTTCTGCACTGCCGCCACCGTGCCCACCGCGATGGGGAAGAACGACGACAGGAAGATCAGGAAGACGCCGGCGCCGTCGCCGATGCCGAACCACAGGATCGCGAAGGGGATCCAGGCGATGGGCGAGACCGGCCGCAGGCCCTGGATGATCGGGTTGAGCGCCTCGAAGGTCTTGGTCGACCACCCCACCACCAGCCCCAGCGGGATGCCCACCGCCACGGCGAGGAAGAAGCCCGCGGTGACGCGGAACAGACTGGCCACCACGTCGCCCCACAGCCGGTTGCTCTTCACGAGCTGCGCGAAGGCGGCCCCCGCTTCCAGGGGCGTCGGCGTGATCTCCGAGCCCGCCGCCGTCACGGCGATGTGCCACACCACGAACAGCGCCATGGCCACGCAGATGGGCATGACCCAGCGGCGCCCCCGTCCCATCTTGGCGGACGCGAACCAGAGCACCCCGAGGGAGGCCACCAGGATCAGGTACGGCGTCGCGGTCACGGGCCTTCGCCCCCACGCGGCAGGCGGTCCATGTTCCAGTCCATGCTCTCGAGCGGCCGGACGAAGCTGTCGTCCACGTACTCCTCGAAGGCGATGGGCCCGTCGAGGATGCCGATGTCCACGGCCAGCTCCATGATCTCGTCGAAGTCGGCCTTCAGCGGCGCCAGGTGGGTGTACTTGACCCGGTCCACCGGCTTGCTGAGCACGAATTTCAGCAGCTCGGGATCCTGGAAGTAGAAGTGCTCGGCGGCGATCTCGGCCGCGTCCATGCGGTGGGCCATGTCGGCGTCGAGCCACTTGCCCGACTTGGCGATGCCGTCCACCAGCTCCTGCACGATCTCACGGTCTTCCGCGATGAGCCCCTCGTGAACGACGAGCACGCAGGAGATGAAGTCGGGCCAGATGTCCTTGGTGTGGTAGAGCACCCGCCCGTAGCCGTCGACCTCCGACTGGGCTGCGAAGGGCTCGCCCACGATGTAGCCGTCGATGGAGCCCGAGCGCAGGGCCGAGGGATGCTCGGGCGGCGGCACCTCTCTCAGCTCGATGGAGTCGGCCGGCATGTTCCACTGCCGCATCATCTTGTGCATGAGCAGGTTCTGGTTGGCGTAACGGCTCGGGATGGCGATCGTCTTACCCCGCAGGTCGGCGAAGTCACGAATGTGACTGTCGCTGCCCACCACGATGGCGGTGCCGTCGCGGTGGCCCAGGTAGACGATCTTGATGGGCACGCCGTCGGCCTTCAATTGCATGGCCATCGGCGCCAGGATGAAGGCCGCGCCGATCTCGCGCGCGATCAACGCCTCCTTCACCGTGGGCCAATCCGTGAACTTCGCGCTGCGGAAGAACGAACCCCGGTCGGAATGACTGGTCACCCAACTGGTGACCGGACACGTGAGGTGTCAGGTGACCGGGAGGAAACCGGCCACGAGCGTGCGCCGGGCCGAGCCCAGCATCACTTGCACGTCGTGCCAGAGTTCCCCCCACCCGACGTTCAACGTCACGTGCAGACCGGAGATCGCCAGCAACCAGGCCAGCGCACCCGTGAGGATCTTGGATTTCATGGAGCTTCCCGGAGGCGGGACGCTCCCGCCTCACCCGACAATTTGCAAAGGGGGAGAATACGCCACGAGGAGGGCCGAGGCACGAATCCTCAGGCGCTCTCTTGGCCCCTTGGCGGGTCGGATGCGAACAAGGCGGCCGGATCGCGGAAGGCCTTGAACTCGAGGGCGTTCCCGGCGGGGTCGCGCACGAAGAAGGTGGCCTGCTCGCCCACCTCCCCGGCGAAGCGCACGCCGGGCGCGATCAGAAAGGCGATCCCGGCCTGCTCGAGCCGCTCGGCCCAGGCGTGCCACTGGTCCCAGTCGAGCACGAGGCCGAAGTGGCGCACCGGCACGTCGTGCCGGTCGACGCGGCTGGTGGGCACCTCGGCAGCGCCGGCGCTGTCGCTGCCAGCGCGACCGCCCTGGCCGCCCGCCGGGGCCACGAGGTGGGCCACGATCTGGTGACCGCACAGGTCGAAGTCGATCCACGCGTCGCTGCTGCGGCCGACACGGCAGCCGAGCACGTCGACGTAGAAGGCGCGCGCCGCCGCCAGATCGTCGACGGGGAAGGCCAGGTGGAAGGGAGGCACGGGATGCGGCACGCCGGCTCGCCCCCCTAACGCGGGCCGCGGCGCAGGCCCGGCGCGCGGGCGCCGGGCGCCCGCAGCGGCGCCGTGGGCGGCTCGGTGGGTTCCTTCAGCTTGCCCAGCTTCTTGGGGAAGCGGTCGTCGTGCTCGCGGAACCAATCGCCCCACGTCACGTCGAAGCGCCCGCTGAACAGGGGCGGCTCGAGGTCGAGCGAGAGCGCCAGCTGCGACAGTTCGCGGTGGAATACGTGGGCTGCCGGCTGGGCATTCCACCCGCCCACGAAGGCCTGGGTCTGCTTGACCACCGCGTAGACGGCGTCGCGCGAACGCAGCTGCAACAGCGCGTTGGACAGCGGACCCGACAGGTAGGCGGAGGTCAGGTCGACGTAGTTGTCCCGGCGCAAGAGACGCAGCCGCGCCTCCAGGATGTCCACCGAGCGGTCGTCGACGTGACTGGCCAGCACCTCGCAAGTCTGCTCGTACACCGCCAGCGCCGCATGCAGGTAGGCGCGCGACTCGGAATCGGGGCGGGTGGCGCGACGGGCGACCTGGCTGTGCAACTCCTCCAGCACTTCCTCGCAGGCGTCGAGCACCGTGTCGATGTCGCGACCCCACGCGAGGGCTTCGATGGCGGCGGCCTGCACGACCAGGCTGTCTTCACGGGTGCCCTTCACCAGCAGGCGCGAGATGGTCTTGTCGGCGCCGCGGTCCTCCATGGCCCGCGAGCCGTCCGAGAGGTGCGTGATCGCCAGGGCCAGCTGCTCGGGATCGTTGCCCTTCCACTCGTCGTGGAAGGTGGCGATGAGGGCCTTCTCGAGGTCCCGCTCGTCATCGGATGGCGACATCGGAGACACGGCCGGCGCGGTCGGCGACGCGACGAGAACCAACGTGCCCAGCAGGGCGGTGAGGATCGAGTGCATGTCGTCTCCCGTCAGCGACCGAGAATCCCACGGTAACGACCGGGAAACCCTTGGTCACGACCGGCCCGAGTCGCCGTCCCGGCCTGGATGCAAACCGCCCGAGCCCTACAATCGCGGGCCGAGCACCGTCACCCCCGCCTGACCGCTTTCCGGAGAGCCCCATGGCCCGCGAGAACATCGGCCCCGTCGAGAACTTCCCGCCCAACAAGGGCATCTGCGTCGAGATCGGCGGCAAGCGCATCGCCGTGTTCAACACCACGGGGCAGTTCTACGCCATCGACGACACCTGCCCCCATGTGGGCGGCTCCTTCTCCGACGGCACCATGCACGGCTCGACGGTCACCTGCCCGCTGCACGGGGCCGAAGCCGACGTGCGCACCGGCATGTGCACCCCGCCCGCGCCCGGGCCGGTGGGCACCTACGAGGTGGTCAGCGACGGAGTCAGCCTCTTCCTCGACGCCTGACGCGGGGCGTCGCCCCAGCGGTGGGGCAGCGGGCGCTCGCGCCAGGTGCCGGCGTCAGGTGCCGGCGTCAGGTGCCGGCGTCACGCCTCCGCAGCGGATGAGCCGGCGGCCAGGGTCTCGATGGTGTCGAGCAGGGCGTCGATGACGGCCTCGTCGGTGCCCGGGTTCATGAGCGTGATGCGCAGCCAGCGGTGGCCGTCCACGTCGGCCTGGCTGAGATGGAAGCGGCCGTCGGCGAGCAGCGCCTGACGCAGCTGCGAATTGTGCGCGTCGTCGCCCGCGTGGCGGAAGCAGAGGATGTTCGACTCGGGGTCGCACAGCACCTCGAATCCCGGGCGGGCGGCGATGCGGCCCTGGGCCCGCCGCGTGAGGTCCACCAGGGTCTCGAGGTGCCGGGCCATGCCTGCGTCGCCGGTCACCGACAACACCAGGGCCAGCTTCAAGCCCAGCGGCGCCTTGGTGCACTCGACCTGGTGCTCCATCACGTCGACGCCGATGCGCTGGTTCTCGTCCATGACGTAGGACGCCTGCTGCCGGAAGGCGGCGGACAGGTCGCCCCGCCGACGCGTCAGCACACCCGCGCACAGAGTCGACGTCTGCAGCAGCTTGTGCGCGTCCCACACCAGCGAGTCGGCGTGCTCGAGACCCGCCAGGTGGTGACGCTCGCGCGGGCTCACCAGGGCCGATCCGCCATGGGCCGCGTCGACGTGCAGCCAGAGGTCGTGCGCGCGACAGGCCGCGCCCACCGCGGTGAGGTCGTCGTAGAGTCCGGTGGCCGTGGCGCAGGCGTTGGCGCACACCGCCATGACCGCGCGCCCTTCGTGCACGGCACGCTCGATGGCCTGGGCCGCCTCGTCGGGTCGCAGCCGCCCGAGCCGGTCGACGGGCAGGGGCTGCAGCGCCGCCGTGCCCAGTCCCATGATCGCCACGGCCCGGGAGATGGAGTAGTGGCTCGCCGGCGGCGCCAGCACTACCGCCTCGGGGGGCGTGCCCTGCTCCCACGCCTGCGGAAAGGCCCGCGCCCGCGCCGCCAGCAGCGCGGTCAGGTTGGCCAGCGACCCGCCGTGAGTGAGCACGCCGGCTCCGCCACTCCCCGCAGCATCGTCCCAGCCCACCTTGCCCAGCATCCACTGGATCACCGCGCGCTCACACGCCGACGCCGTGGGGCCCATCTCGTACACGGACATGCCGTTGTTGAGCACGCCCGACACGAGGTCGGCGATCGAAGCGGCGAAATGGGGAACCGCGACCTGGTGGCACATGTAGCCGGGGTGGTGCAGGCTCGTCGCGCCGGCGAGGAAGCGGTCGAGGAATGCGGTGAAGCCCGCGTGGTCGAGGCCGCCTTCGCGCAGGCGCCGGGTCAGGTCGAGCTCATCGACCAGCACCTCGATGTCGCGCAGCTTCACCGGCCGCCCCTCGCCGCGGCGACTGCCCTCGACGAAGTCGCCCAGGGCCTGCAGGGCCGTCGTGCCCCAACGCCGCAACTCGTCGACGCTCCACTCGTGGGTGCTCATGCCGCGGTCAGTCCTCCTGCGCTCGGGCCGCCGGTGCGCGAGCCGCCTGTGCGCGGGCCGCGCGGAGGAGGATCATGCCTCAGCCGCGCAGACCGCGGTAGGTCTCGTCGTCGAAGGCGTCGACCTGCACGGCGTCCCGCATGGCGCCGAAGGATTCGCGCACCAGACGGCGCTGATCGGCGGTGATCACGCCGGCATCCACGGCGCGCTGATACAGGCTCACCCGGGGCTCGGACGCCAGCTCGCCCTGCTTGACCGCCCGCTTGACCGCGTCCTCGAGGGGCAGGGTCTTGGCCACCAGCCGCAGGGCGGCTTCGAGACGGCCGAGCCCGGGGTCGTCATCGGACGGCGTGTAGGTCGAGGCCGAGAGCCGGCGGCGGGCCTCGCGGCCGTCCATCAGCCCTTCGGCGCACGCGCGCACGAGCTTGTCCCGGGGCGGACGGTTGCCCGCGCCGAAGGGCATGGTCAGCGCCCGCAGCTTCCAGGCCACGATCCGGTTGGGCAGGTTGTCGAGCACGCCGCGCAGAGCCTCCTCGGTCTGGTGCAGCGCGTGCTCGACGCCCCAGCGCATGAAGGGGCGGTCCTTCTCGGGCGAGCCCTCGTCGAGGAAGCGCTTGAGCGTCGCCGAGCCGAGGTACATCCAGGCCAGGGCATCGGCAAGGCGGCCGCTGATCATCTCGCGCCGCTTGAGGCCGCCGCCCATGGACGCCATGGCACCTTCGGAGATGGCCGCGAAGTCCGTCGAGAGCCGACCCATGCGACCGAACAGCCGGCGGATGCCGGGCTTGGCCTCCACCGACGCCAGGCCGCCGCCGGTGAACACCTTCACGAAGGCCCGGGCGAAACACTGGGTGGCGTGATTGATGTGGCCGAAGAAAGCGGCGTCGAAGTCCTTGAGCTGACGCGACCCCGCCGCCGCCATTTCCTTTTGAACGAAGGGATGACAGCGCACGGCCCCCTGCCCGAACACGATCAGCGTGCGGGTGAGGATGTTGGCGCCCTCCACGGTGATGCCGATGGGAATCGCCTGGTAGGCCCGGGCCAACACGTTACGCGGGCCGCGGGAGATGGCGGCGCCGGCGAGCACGTCCATGCCGTCGTTGACCACCACGCGCATGGCCTCGGTGGTGTAGGCCTTGACGATGGCGGAGGCCACCGAGGGCTTCTCGCCGGCGTCCACCGCGTCGCCGGTGAAGCGCCGCGCGGCCTCCACCACGTAGGTCAGCCCGCCGATGCGCGCCAGCTTCTCCTGCACGCCTTCGAAGCGGCCGATGGGCAGCCCGAACTGACGGCGCAGCGTGGCGTAGGCCCCCACCACCCGGGTGGTGAGCTGGGTGCAGCCCGCGGCCAGCGACGGCAGCGAGATCGAGCGGCCCGCCGAGAGACAGTCCATCAACATGGTCCAGCCCTGCCCGGCCATGCGCGGCCCGCCGATGATGGCGTCGAGGGGCACGAACACCCCGCGCCCCCGGTTGGGACCGTTGAGGAAGGGCACGCCCAGGGGATCGTGGCGGTCGCCGATCTCGACGCCGGCCGTGTCCGCCGGCACGAGCGCCAGGGTGATGCCGAGGTCCTCGGTCTCGCCGATGAGCTTGTCGGGGTCGCGCAGACGGAAGGCCAGGCCGATGAGCGTGGCCTTGGGGCCAAGCGTGGTGTAGCGCTTGTCCCAGTCGAGGCGGATGCCCGTCACCGGCTCGCCCTGGTAGGTGCCCTTGGTGACGACGCCCACCGCCTCCATGGCGGCGGCGTCGCTGCCGTTCTCGGGACCGGTGAGCGCGAAGCACGGGATCTCGTCGCCCGCCGCGAGCCGCGGCAGGTGGTAGTTCTTCTGCACCTCGGTGCCGTAGTGCAGCAGCAGCTCGGCGGGCCCCAGCGAATTGGGCACCATCACCGACACGGCCACCGTCACGCTGCGGCTCGACAACTTGGCGATGATCTCGCCGTGGGCCCGGGCCGAGAAGCCCAGGCCGCCGTAGGCCTCGGGGATGATCAGCCCGAGGAAGCCCTGCCGGCGCAGGAACTCCCAGGTGGCCTCGTCGAGGTCGCCGCGCTGGGTGATCTCCCAGTCGTCGGCCAGGGCGCACAGCTCTTCGACGGGGCCGTCGAGGAAGTGTTGCTCGGCCGCGCTGAGCAGACGCGTCTTGGTGGCGAGCAGCTTGTTCCAGTCGGGGCGGCCCGAGAAGAGGTCGCCCTCCCAGGTGACCGACCCGGCCTCGAGGGCCGCGCGCTCGGTCTCGCTCATCTTCGGCAGGATCTTCGCCATCAGGCCGATGAGCGAGCGCGACACGACCTGCTGCCGCATGCCGATCTGCCCGAACACCACGGCCAACAACCCGAACAGTGCCACCAGCACGATGACCTGCATGCCCGACAGCCATTCGGCGCGCCAGCCCGCCCCCAGCAGCAGCGCGACGGCGATGACCCAGGCCCAGTAGCCGCGACCGTAGTAGGCCCCCGCCAAGAAGGCGACCAGGGCGGCGACGACGAGGAATGCGGTCATGGGGACTCCGAGGGGCGGTACGGCGGTCATTCGGATGGGCAAGTCGCCCCACCCATAGCCCGGCGCACAGCCCCCTATGATCGCGATCGCAGGGGTCCGAACGAAGCGGACCGTCGTCGATGTTTCGGCCGGAGGGGGGCGCTTCCTGAAGATCCGCCCCCGAACGGGGACAGGCCGATGAACCGGGGCCCGGACTAGGCGTCCCGGTAGCGGACCTCCTCTGGACCGCCGAGGAACTTCGGGCCGGTCCCCAGGACCGATGTGTCGAGCAGTGCCCTGCACCGCGCCAGCACCTCCCGGATCCTCACCTTGACGCCCCCCACCGTGTCCACGTCCCGGGCCGCGTAGGCGATGGCCGAATGCCCGGCCTGCCGCGCGATGTAGAGGGCTCGCTCGCAGTGGAAGCGCTGCGACACGATGACGTATTCGTCGAGCCCGAAGACCTCCTTCGCCCGGATCACCGAGTCGAGTGTGCGGAATCCCGCGTGGTCGGTGGTGATGAACTCCGCAGGGATGCCCATCGCGACCAGGTCGGCCTTCATGGCACGCGGTTCGTCGTAATCTTCGCGCGAATTGTCACCCGACACCACAAGGGCGCGGACCTTGCCGCGCTTGAACAGTTCCGCGGCCGCTTCGAGGCGGTAGTTGTAGAAGAGATTCGGTTCATCGCCGATCCACTTCCCGGTCCCGAGCACCAGGGCGGCCGCTCGCGAGGGGACGCTGCTGACTTCGGTGTAGATGGCGCTCGTCGCCTGCTCCGACATGCGTCGATCGTTGAGCCACAGCAGCCCGCCGAGGGCGACCGCCGAGACACCCGCGATGGCCATGAGCCGTGACCACTTCCGTCGTCGCACGTGCTGCTTCGGTTCCGCCGTCATGCCCTGCGAGTCTGCCTGAGGTGCCGCCGCCCCCGGCCGCGTAAATCCAAGCGGGGAGCGCCCCGCGGCGTGGCCTCAATTCACGCTGCAATCGTCGCCTCGGCGCGCTTCGTCGGAAGTCACGGCGCCGGCGGCAGGAATTCGCGGTGCTCTCGGTAGACTGGTGGGCAGGGGGTGCCACGATGATGATGGCTTCCGAAGTTTCCCCGCGGCCCCGCAAGGGTCCGGGTCGATTCCAGTGGGACAAGGGCGGTTGGTTCGGCGCCCAGGTGGGCTCCACCTGTTGGCTGCTCATCGCCGCGAGCGTGCTCGCCCCCCAGAACGGGACGGCTGGTGCGGTGGCCCTGCTTTGCTTCCTCGTGCCCAACGCGTTCGGCGTCATGCTCTACCGCAAACGCGCGACCCTGCTGCCGCACTCCGCGATCCAGGCGCTGCTCGCGGTCATCGGCCTCTTCACGACGGGTTTCATCTTCTACATCAACAAGGCGGACGTGGTGCACCTGCTCGACGACCGCCTCGGCATGGGCCGCTGGGGCTTCTACTGCGTGCCCTTCCTGTTCATCGGGATGATGTTCCTGTTCAGCGTGCAGGAGCGGCGGGCCGGGCCGGGGAGGCCCGCGTCGTGAGCTGATCCCGGGCGGCAGCGTCGACCCGGGCGTTGGGTAGTATTGCCGGCGATGGCGACGCCGCGACGCATCCGCCGGGTCCTGCTCGGGCTGCTGCTCTCCTACATCGCGCTCAAGACCCTGCCCGCCCCCTGGCTCTGGGTCCTGCTCGCGTGGGCGCTCCTGGCGTTCCGGCGGGCTCGCGCACCGGAGCGCACGACCGCGTCACGCGCGTCGTGGACCGCCGCTGCCGGCCTGCTGTGTCTGCTCGGTCTGATCGAAGCGGGCGTCCGCGGCGTGGACATCGCCGAGGAGTGGGGCGACGTCCCGATCCACCGCGAGGACCTCTACGAGACCGTCGACCACGACATCCTCGGCTCGGCGCCGCCGCCCGCCAGCAGCCGCATCGCGCGCAAGCACCACGGCGAGCGGGAGATCTACGCGGCCCGTTACACGTTCGACGAACACAGCCTGCGCCTCACCCCCGACTGCCGGGACACCGCCGCACAGGCAGTGCTCTTCTTCGGCTGCTCCATGACATTCGGCGAAGGCCTGCACGACGAGGAGACCCTGCCCTACCGGGTCGGAGAGGCGCTGAGCGACGACGCCTGCCTCTACAACTTCGCGCTGCACGGCTACGGCACCCACCACATGCTGGCCGCCATCGAGCACGGCATGGTCGACACCATCGTCGAGCAGGACATCGGCCACGTGTTCTACGGCCTGCTCTATCCGGCTCACCTCTATCGCCTGACCGGACAGGAGTCGTGGTTCCGGCACGGCCCGCAATACGCGCTCGGGGCGGACGGTCGGCCCGAGCACCGCGGCCACTTCGACGACGACGAGCGCGCGCACCCCTTCCTCGCGAAGGTCAAGGACCTCGCGGAGGACGCGTTGTTCGTCCGGCGTCTGCTGCGGCGCAAGCGCCCCATCGACGACGCCGACCAGCAGCTGCTGACCGCCATGGTCATCGAGGCGCGTGACCGACTCGCCGCGCGCTCGCCTGACCTCGCCTTCCACGTCCTCGTGTGGGGACGCCGCGGCTCGGACGGCGAGGACCAGGTGCTGGCATCACTCCGCGCGGCGGGCATCGGCGTCCATCCCGTGCGGGACATCATCCCCGACTACGTGACGAACGAGGCGCGCTACGACGTGGACGCCCACGACGCCCACCCGAACGCCCTGACCACGCGCCTGGTGGCGGAATACGTGACCGCTCTGATCCGCGGCGAGTGACGGGCAACGACCAGCGGGGCCTGTGCTGCCAACCCCCTGCCGATCGCCGCTCGCTATCCCCGACGGAAAGCGCGAAAGTGCTGCTGCACCGAGCCGATCAGCGCTCCGTCCTCTTGCCTTCAGAGCCCCGGCACAGGTGCTGCGGGCCCGGACGAGCCGCTCGTTGCGAACTCGGAAGGAAGCGCCATGTTGAAACTGGGAGTCATCGGAACATCGAAGAAGCCGGACGAGCGGCGACTCCCGCTCCATCCGGATCATCTGCCGCGCCTCCCGGATGACGTCCGCCGGCAACTGATCTTCGAGCAAGGCTATGGCAAGCCCCTCGGCATCTCGGACTCAGAGTTAGGGGCCCTGGCGGGCGGCACCGCGCCCCGCCAAGAGCTGCTCGCCGACCTCGGCGCGGTGGTGCTGCCCAAGCCACTGCAAGCGGATCTCGAGATCCTGCGCGAAGGCGGCCTGCTGTGGGGCTGGCCCCACTGCGTGCAGCAACGCGCCATGACCCAGGTCGCCATCGATCGCAAGCAGACGCTCATCGCCTTCGAGGACATGTTCGCCTGGGGCCCCGACGGCCAGTCCGGCCGCCACACCTTCTACAAGAACAACGAGTTGGCCGGGTACTGCGGTGTGCTGCACGCGCTGCAGTTGAAGGGCATCGACGGCCACTACGGCAACCAGCGCAACACCGTCATCATCAGCTTCGGTGCGGTGAGTCGAGGGGCCATCTACGCGCTCCAGGCGCGCGGGTTCCGGGACATCACGATCTGCATCCAGCGCCCCGACCACCTGGTGCGCGAGGAGGTGCCCGGCTGCAACTACGTCCGGCTGCGCAAAGACGACCAGGGCGAACAGAATGGTCACAACGAACCCGGACTCGTCGTGGTCGAGCACGACGGGACGGAACGGCCTTTCCTCGACCTGCTCAGCGAGACCGACATCATCGTCAACGGCATCTTCCAGAACCCGGATGACCCGCTCATGTTCGTCGGCGCCGACGACGTGTCGCGCCTCAAGCGGGACTGCCTGATCGTCGACGTGAGCTGCGACGAAGGCATGGGCTTCTCGTTCGCCAGGCCGACCACGTTCGCCGAACCGATGTTCAAGGTCGGGACGGTGGACTACTACGCCGTCGACCACACGCCGAGCTACCTCTGGGAGAGCGCCTCCCGTTCGATCTCCGCGGCGCTCGTCGTGCACCTGGCCTCGGTGCTGGGCGGGCGCGAAGCCTGGCTCGCCAACGAGACGCTTCGACGGGCCCTCGTCATCGACGAAGGTGTCATCCTGAATCAGAGCGTGCTCTCGTTCCAAGGACGCGACGCGGAGTATCCGCACGCGGCACGGACGGGCGCGGCGGGGTAAGCGGCCCGCTCAGTCACCGGCGTTCTTGTCGCCCTCGACCATCGGCTCCCACAGCTCGACCTTGTTCTTGTCGGGGTCCATGATCCACGCGAACTTGCCGTTCTCGTGCGACTCGGGGCCCTGGATGATCTCGACGCCGCCCGCCCGCAGCTGCTCCACCATCGCGTCGAGGTCGTCGACGCGGTAGTTGATCATGAAGGGCGACGTGCTGGGGCTGAACCACTCGCTGTCCTTGCCCGCGACGTGCCACACCGTCAGGCCGTGATCCTCGGCCTTGTCGTCGGGCCATTTCAGGATCGCGCCGCCCCAGTCTGCCAGCGTCAGGCCCAGGTGCTCCCGATACCAAGCTGCCAGTGCCGCGTGGTCGCCCTTGCTCTTGAAGAAGACCCCGCCGATTCCGGTCACCTTCGCCATGGTTGCCCTCCTCCTTTGCGGCTGCCCCGCGAGGAATCGCAAGACATGCGGAGCAAGCGCCTGCGCTGCCCTACCGAGGAGGCAAGCTTCTCTCGGTCGCCGCCCCGAGACAACAGGCAACTCCATGGTTGCGCTTTCGAAAGACACCACCTATGGTCAGCGCAACCAGGAGGTTGCCCAATGACCGAGGTTGCCCAATGAACAAGTCAGACCAGGATCGCATCGAGAAGATCGTCGAACTCGAGGCACCCGTCTCGCGGGTGTGGCGCGCACTCACCGACCACGAAGAGTTCGGACGGTGGTTCAGGGTCAGCCTCGACGGCCCCTTCGCAGTGGGCGCTCTCACCACGGGCAACATCACGTACCCCGGCTTCGAGCACATGAAGTGGGAATCCGTGACCGAGCAACTGGTCCCCGAGCGACTCTTCGCCTTCTCTTGGCCGCCGAGCGCTGTGGATCCTGACACCGAGTACGACGACGGAGCGAAGGTCACGGTGGAGTTCCGCTTGCAGCCCACCGACACCGGCACTCGCCTCACGATCACGGAATCAGGCTTCCTTCAATTCCCGGAATCGAAGCGACTCGAGGTGCTGCGTTCGAACCAGCAGGGTTGGGATATCCAAGCCTCGAACGTGGCCGCACATGTCGCGGACTAGTCTGCGCGGCCGCAGCCCGGCATCGGTGTTCTCGGCTCTGGGCGATACCACACGCCTTGAGCTGGTCGCGCGCCTCAGTGACGGCAAGCAGCACTCGATCACGGAATTGACCGATGGCCTCGCTCTCACACGCCAGGCGGTCACCAAGCATCTGCAGGTGCTGAGCGGTGCCGGCCTCGTGACCCGCAAGCGCATCGGGAGAGAGAGCCGTTTCGACATGCGACCCGACGCGATTGCCGACGCCCGGGATTACCTCACACGGGTCTCGGATCAATGGGACCAGGCGATCGCGCGGCTCCGAGCGGCCGTTGAAGAATGACCTTGCAGCGCGCTCAGCGCGCCACCTCCGCCAGCAGCCCCTCGACCTCGTTGCGCCAACGCTGCGGATCGGCCCACACCACCCCCCCATGCACCGCGTCGGGCACCTCGACGAAACGCTTCCACCCGATGAGCGCATCGAAGACGGCCTGCGCCTCGGCCCCGGTGACGCGCCGGTCCCGCCCCCCGTGCAACAACAGGGTGGGACAGGCGACGGCGGCGGCATAGTCGACCGGGTCGTGAGCAAGGGCATCCGTGCCCGTGTGCCACCCGCCCCAGAAGACGAGCAGTTCGGCCAGCGGCGACGCCGGTAGCCCCATGCTGCGGAAGCGGTTGCCCACCGTGCTGGTCATGCGGTCGAAGACCGCCTCCACGATCAGGCCGTCGACCACGAGCCCTTCGACAGCGATGGCGCGCAGGGCCGCCGCGGCCCCCATCGACTGTCCGAGCAGCACGAGACGCCGGCCGGGCCACTGGGCCCGGGCGTAGGCGACGGACGCGATCACGTCCTGCGCCTCGAGGATGCCGATGGTCGTACCGCTCCCGGACGACCCACCCGAGCCGTAGAAGTCGACGAGCAGGACCGCGGGCCCGATGGCGTGCATCGCCGCCGCCAGGGGCAGCAGGCTCTGTTTCCGGTCGGCGTAGCCGTGGAACATGAGCACGAGTGTCTGGTTGCCGGGTGCCGATTCGGGCACGCCGTCGGGCGCCTCGTCGCGCCCCGCCACATGCCAGGCCTCGAGCTCGTCGCCGCGGGCGTTCGCATAGCGGTGCGTCGTGTGTTCCAAACCCACATCCGTGGGCGTGCGCGTGTTGACGGGTCGCGGAATCGTGACGCCGGAGAGGATCACGCCCAGCTTGCCAAAGACATCGAGGTCCTCGGGCGAGGCCGTACGGTCGCCGTCATCGACAAATGCCGTCATGGCTCCGGCGTGGAGGCACGCGACGGCATTGATGCCGAGGGCCGCGAGCACCAGCAGAATGACGGCCCCCTTCAGGCGGCGTTTCACGGAAAGGCCCGTGGGAAATCCCACAGTGAGAACCACGGTGCGGACCACTCGCCCCGTTGAATCGCAGTCACGACCGCCCGGCATCCATGGCCTTAAGCCCCGCAAGAGCCGTGGGCGAATCCGGATACAGCTCGAGTGCCTTCTCATAGGCCGCCCGCGCCTCGGCCCCGCGATCCAGGTAGAGCAGGCATACCGCCTGATTGACCAGGGCCATCTCGTGGTAGCTGCCACCCGACGGCGACATGAGCAGGAATGCCCGATACCGATCTACCCAGGGATAGCGCTCGAAGAATCCCTGACTCCGTTCGAAGCAGGGTAGTGCCTCGGTCCACTCGCGCTTCATGATGTGCCGCATGCCTTCCTTCTGGTGTCGGGCACACAGCGCTCGCGATCCGATCGAGTAGGTGAGGTAGATCAGCAGACCGATCGCCGTTCCGATCGGATGGCCCCACAGCGCCACGCCGGCAGCGACCAGAACGGCCATAGCCAGGAACTGCGGGATCACGAGGACCCACCGCCACTCACGCACAACAGGAACCGGCCGTGTCATCGCTTGGTGTTTCCGTCTTCCATTGACTCGGAGCCCTTTCGCGAGGCGATCGCTCGCATCGCATCACCGGACAGCCGCCCGCCCTGCGTGACCACGCGGCACGCTTCCCGGATGGCCGCCACGACCAGATCCGGCGTCTCCGTGTGAATGTAGTGCCCCGATCGATCCGTGAGCACATGCACCGAGTTCGACAGGGGTGCTACCCATTCGCGCTGCAAGCGCACCCACGCCTGCACCCCGGCGGGCGTCCGAACCATCCACTCGTCGTTCGCGTCAGACTTGGTCGCGGTCAGCACCACGGTGGGAATGTCCGGCAGTCCGCTCAAGACCGAACGCTCCTGCATGCCGGGCACGTCGCCCTGATCGGACTGATGGCTCGCACCCGGCAAGTGGCCGGCGTCCATGAAGTCGCGGACAGCCTTCCATTCCGCCTCGACGCCACCGGGCCAACCCGCATAAAACGCGTCGAGCGTCTCGCGCTCCTTGGCCCATCGTTCGGGATCCAACGCCCGCAGCCGCTGGTCCACCTGCTCGTGCGTGGCGTCCACCAGCACCAGCGCCGCGACCTCGTCGGGATACAGAGCTGCGAACGCCCGGACGTGAAGCCCGCCGGCCGAGTGCCCAACGAGAACGAAGGGCGGCTCGAGCTCCAGGCCCTTCAGCAGCGCGCGCAGCTCCTTGGCGATCCTGTCCGGCGTCCGCGGCAACGGCCCCGCCTCCGAGTCGGCCAGGCCGGCCCGGTCGTAGGCGACGACCCGCGCGAATGTCGCCACCGCCGGCTGCACATGGGGCCACACGGCAAGGCCGTTTCCCAGTCCACTCTCGAGGACGACCGTCGGGCCCTGCTCACCCGCGACGCGCGCCCGCAGCTTGTGACCGCCGACGTCGACGTCGCGATCCTGCAGCGGCAGCCAGGCAAGCAGCAGTGCTACGGCAAGAACTCCACGCATCGTCGCCCGCATCTGCGCCCCCATCGCCGCCCCCATCGCCGCCCCCATCAGTGCCCCCATCAGTGCCCCTGCTCACTGAAGACGATCTCGTACTTGAGACCCTCGAGGTCCTTGAAGAACACGGCGTAGTAGTCGGGGCCGTGCTGCGGCCACACTTGCGGGCCGCCGACGATGGGCGCTCCGATGGCGACCAGTTCGCGGTGCAGGCGGTCGACCTCCTCGCGCGAATCGGCCTTGAAAGCGAGGTGGTGCAGCGTCCCCGGCTTGCGGCGGTGGATCGACTCCTGCGCCAGGGACGCGCGGGGCGAGTTGATCCCGAAGGCCAGGTCGGGGTGGGGATACTCGACCACGTCGAACTCATGGGCCTCGACGGTGGCGACCACCTTGCGTTTCACGTCGAATCCGAGCAGCGCGAGCAGCTTGTCGTAGAAGGGCACGGCGACGGCCATGTCCTGCACCGTGATCTGGATGTGATCGATGACGGGCTTCATGGCCGCCCATCTTGCCAGACGCGCCGCTCGGCCCCGGCCGCCGGCGTGACCTCGCCGCCTGCCTGCCACTCGTCAGGCCTCAGTCGTTGGACACGATCTGGGTCGAGTAGCCGTCCACGAACTGCACCGTCAGCCGTTGGCGCGCGCCTCGAGGATTGTCGGGCTGCTCGTAGACCCAGTAGACCGAACCGTTGTCGTAGACCTGGACGGACGTCGGCGCCCCGAATCGCCGGCGGATCTCTGCCGTCGACAGCCCGAACAGCTCCGGGACGATGACGTGTTCCTTGTAGGGGATGGACGCGCGCATGGCCTCGACGGCTTCGCGGTCGGTGGGCTTGCCCGCCCCGGGGCCGGCGCCTGAGAGGTTGGTTCCGGCGCCCATGCCCGGGGCCGGCAAGGCCGCGGTGAGCTCGCGCACCGCAACGGCGAGGTCGCGCAGGGGCTCCGTCTCGATGGGCACCGCGGGCCCCCGCGTCGCCGCCCCCGCCGGCGCGGTCGCCCGCGGCAGGTGCGTCGCCAGCAGGACACGGATCTTGGCGACCTCCTCGGCCAGCTCACCGGTGGCGCCGGTCGCCGACACCACCGGTGTGGCCGCGGCGGAGTCGGCCGCGTCCGCGCCGTCCGTGGCGGCCAGCCAGACCAGGGCCGCCCCCACCAGGGCCCCGGCGATGAAGGCGATCACGATGGGTTTCATGCGCTTGGTCCCCTTTGTCCCCGGCGGGTCAACATCGTCGCCACGCTGGCGGGCGTCATCAAGGCCGCAACCCGTCGGCGCTCTCGGCGGCGGCCTTGATGACGGCGTTGCGGGCAGCGAGCAGGCGCCGCAGGTAACCGCGCAGCACGAGCCGCTCCACGATTCGCCCGAACGGCCCGCCCGGCGCGGCGAACGACACCTCGTCGATCATGCGCGTGCCGTCGGCCTCGGACTCGAAGCGGTGATCGTGGATGAAGGCGGCGAAGGCACCCTTCACCATGACGTCGCGGAAGTGGCGCGGCCGGTCGAACGCCGTGATCCGCGACGTGAAGCGCTGGCGGACGCCGAAGTGCCGACCCTCCCAGGTCACCTCCTCGTCCAGGCCGATGAGCCCGCTCGTGAGGCCGCCGACCGCGCGCTCGCGGGTGTGAGCCATCGACCGGGTGTGCAGGTCGAGGTCCCGGGACAGGTCGAAGCACACCTCGGGCGGCGCGGCGATCAGCGTCTCGAGCCTGATGTGCGTCACCATGGCAGGCCGTCCGTCACGGACAAAGCCGCTTCGGGGAACCAGAAGTCGGCTTCACTCGGATGCGCCCGCCGCCGCGGACGGCTAGCAGGACGCCTGGATCTCGATGTCGGCATCGGAATCGGGTTCGTTCTCGGACACCATGATCATGCGGATGCCGGCGTCGCGCAGGATCGCCTCGATCTCCACGAGGGTGTCCTCATCGACGTCGGCGCGGGCCTTGATGGCCGCCATGCTCGACGTTCGCAACGGCCACAGTTCGAGGCGCGCACCGAGTCCATCCAGTGAGACCCATTCGCCCTCGTGACTGACATCGCCAACCAGGCGGATCGACGGGGCGGTCGCTGTCACCTCTGTCGCCGTCACCGCTCTCGCCTCAGCCTGCGCTTCCGGCGGTGAGCAGGACGCGACGATCGCCGCGAGCACGAGGGGCATCAAGAGTCGCATCGGAGTCTCCCGGAATGCTCCCACTCTACCACCGCCCCCGCGGTGGCTCGGCCCGCAGTGACGGGGCCTGCTGCGTTCGAGTCACGAAGTTCACGACGGCTGTGTCCACAAGCACCGCGGCTACTGCAGGCGGAACAACTCCAGCGCCCGGGGCGCGTCCCAGGGCGTGAGCTCGTAGAGCACGAGGTCACCCAGCTCGCGACGGAACAGATGCGCCGGGCTGTCGGCTTCGAGGACCGGCCGCGGATCGCGGGCCAGCTCGTCCACCAGGATCAGGATCGGTTCGGGCTGCTGCGGTGACGCCAGCAGCGTCGTGGTCGGCCAGCGCCGGATGGCGAACGGTCCCTCGATGGCGAGCTCGGCCGTCGCGTCGACGAACAGCGCCTGTCCCAGGCTGTCCTGGAAATGCTGCGAGAGATCGTGGGGAACGTTGCAGGCCCCCGCCGCCATGCGCCAGTCATCGGCCAGCTCGGCGTACAGGCCGCCGAAGGCCGAGCAGCTCTGGCCGCCCGCGTCCACGACGACCACCGGCCCCTCGTCGACGACGCCTCCCGCTCCCTCGTCGGCGACGTCGTAGTCGCCCACCGCCCACAGACCCACGGCCACGAGAACAGACGCCGCCATCGCGACGCGTTGCCAGGTGCGCCGGGGTCCTCCGGCGGGCCGGGGTCGCCTACCGTTCAGAGCCCCCTGCTCGCCGGCGGCTGAGTTCGCGGGCACGGAGCCCGCGGGCACTTCTGCAGGCTTGGAGCCCGCGGGCACTTGCACGGGCATATCCACAAGCACGGGGTTCTCGGGCACGGGGAAGGCCGCCGACAGCCGCGAGTCGAGAGAGCGCTGGCGTTCCAGCTCGGCGGCCAGCTCGGGGTCTGCGAACAGCTTCCGCTCGAAGGCTGCCCGCCGCTCGTCGTCGAGCAGACCGTCGATGTAGAGGTCGAGTTCGTCCTGCCCCTTGTCGCCGCCGGGTTCGTGGGTGTCGCTCATGGCAGGCCTTTCTTCCCGGCGGCCGCGCCCGGCGCGGTTGTTGCGGGATTGCGGTCGGGCGTGTTGTGGTCGGGGCTGTTGCAGCCGGGTGTCGGGCCCTCAGCCAGGCGCTTGCGCAGGAAGCGGCGCGCGCGATGCACGTGGCTCACGGCCGTGCCCATGGGGATCTCGAGAGACTGCGCGATCTCCTGGTACTCGAGGCCGAGCAGGGTCTTGAGCAGCAGGCACGCGCGGGCCATGGGCTTGAGCTCGGCCAGGGCCCCCGACAGCTCGTCGTCGAAGGCGCCGTCGTCGGGACCCAACTCGCCCCGCGGGTTGACGGCCGGCCGCGCCGGTCCGGCGACGTCGCGCGCCAGGCCCGGCTCACGATCGAGCAGAACCGGATCGGATTCGAAGGTGCGTCGCCGCGACCGCGTGCGCGCCTGGTTCAGCGCGACGAAGCGCACGATGCGTGCCATCCACGCCGTGAAGTTGCTGTCGGGTCGGAAGTGGTCCAACTTCTGCAGGCCGATCAAGGCTGCCTCCTGCAAGACGTCTTCGACATGCGATCGGTTGCCCAGCACGCCCGCCGCCACGGTCCACAACACGCGGGCCGAGGCCTGCAACCGGACGGCGAACTGCTCGGCATCCAACGCGGCCACCGCCGACTCCGAGGAGGTCGGTCGCTGGTCTCGCCGTCCGTCACCGGCATGCGGCGACTCGGGTGTGCTGGTCGGATTCGTCATGACCTCCGGGATCGTCAGGGAGGGATGTCGCCGGCGAGCCGGGGAATTGCAGGCGGCCCGGGAAATTGCAGGCAGCCCGAGACTATTCGCTGCGCGGCCCACGCGCGGTGGGATTTCCGGGGCGCCCGGCTAAGGACGGGAGGGCTCGCGCCGTCTTTCCGCACGAAAGGACGCCCGACTGCATACGCACAGGGCCTTCACGACATAGGCGCCCTGAGAATCCCGCTCGCTGCGGGCGCCTCGCATCCCCCAGGCAAAGGAAACCGCTCATGATCCATGCTGCACTCATGTCGTCCCTCGTCTTTGCCGGCCTCGCGGTCGGCGGTCTCGCTGCCCCGGTGGCCCCTGCCGGTGACGAGGACCTTCCGCTCAGGAGCGACAAGGCGACACCAGTCGACCAGCACGTCATCGAGCTGGCCATCTGCCTCGACACCAGCGGCTCCATGGGCGGCCTGCTCAACTCGGCCCGGCAGAAGCTGTGGACCATCGTCAACGACCTCGCCCAGGCCGAGCCCACGCCGACACTCCGCGTGGCCCTGCTCAGCTATGGCAACGACGGCCACAACGCCGAGAACGGCTGGGTCAACATCGAGACACCCTTCACCCAGGACCTCGACAGGGTCTCGCAGATGCTCTTCGGGCTGACGACCAATGGCGGCACCGAGCTCGTCGGGCGTGTGGTCCAGACCTCGTTGCAGGAGCTCGACTGGCACGCCTCCGACGGCGCGCTGCGCATGATCTTCGTGGCCGGCAACGAGTCCGCCGACCAGGACGAGCAGGTCGCCGCCCGCAGCATCTGCCGGGAAGCCGCCGCACGCGGCATCGACGTGAACGCCATCTACTGCGTCTATGGCAGCGACGACAGTGAGATCCGGCCGGGCTGGAGGGAGCTGGCCGGTTCGGGCAACGGCGAGTTCGCCATGATCGACCAGGACAACGGGTCGGTCGTCATCGCCACGCCCTACGACCAGACACTGATCACCCTCTCCGCCGCGCTCAACGAGACCTACATCCCCTTCGGCGAGGCGGGCGAGGCCGGGTGCAGCAATCAGGCGGAGCAGGACGCCAACGCGGCGGGGTTGAACTTCTCGAGCGCGGCCTCACGGGCCGCGACCAAGGCCGGCAAGCTGTACTCGTGCGGGTCGTGGGACCTCGTCGATGCGATCCGGACCGGGGAAGTGGACCTGACCACGATGAACGAGGAGGACCTGCCCGAGGACATGCGGGCCATGTCACGCGCCGAGCGCATGGCCAAGATCAAGTCGATGCAGAAGCAACGGATCGAGCTGCAGGGAGAGATCAGCGAACTCGATGGGCGTCGCCAGGCCCTGCTCAACAAGGAGCTGGCGCGTCAGTCGACGACGAACATCGGCAGCTTCGACCTCGCCATCCGCAGCGCCCTGCGCACGAAGGCCGAGGTGCTGGGCTTCGCCTTCTCGCCGCTCGGGTCGACGGTTGCGATGGTGACGTCTTCGGTCGAGGCGGCATCTCCGGTCGAGGCGGCGTCTTCGATCGGGGCGGCGTCTCCGGTCGGACAGGCGGCACCTTCCGTCGAGGATGCCCAGCCGACCGACTACTTCATCCGCTTCGGCAGTGGCAACATGGACATTTGGGTGGCCGATGACCTCGTCGTCGACTTCGAAGATGCGCGTCTGGGTGGCCAGGACCTCGTGCACGACCTCCACGTGGCGCCGGGCACGCCCGAGGCGGCTGCGCTCATGGATGTGTTACCGACTCACGTGCGGGAACTCGTCGGAGCGTTGCAGGGCGCGATCTACCTGAGCTGGAACAACAAGATCTACCTCGTCACGGGTGGGTGCTGAGGGCAGCGATTCGCGCGATCTGAGGGACGGACATGGGCACGAAGACGAGGGCGTCCGCCGCGGTGCTCCTGGCGGCGGTCGCCTTGTACTTCGTGGCGCGGTCGCCGCGGGCCGAGTCGCCACAGGACCCGTCGCCGTCGGCTGACTCACCGCGGGGGGCGGTGGTCGTCCCGCCGGCGGCGGACGGGGAGCGCGGTGGTCCGGCGGACGCGTCCACGTTCACACTCCCGGCCGGGTCGGTCGAGCGAATGATCCCGGTTGCAGAGGATCCTCCCGTCGAGGCATCGGCGGTCGCGGGAACGCACGTGCTGCGCGTGGTCCTCGAGGGGATCACCGCAGAGGACGCGCGAATGGCGACGGTCACGGTGACGGGCGTTGACAAGCACGCCGAGTGGCCCGCAGAGATTCAGGACTCGTGGCCGTGGCCCGGATTGCCGAACCCGGGATCGACGAACGCCGGGCCGACGAACGCGGGATTGCCGAGCGCGGGGCCGACGAACGCGGGCCTGACGAGCGACTTCGACCTGGACCCGTTCCTTGCCCTTGTGGCGGCGCACGACGGAGACCAGCGCGTCGACGCGCTGGAGGTCAGCGTCGCCCATCCGGCGCACTTCCTCGCGACGACCCGGGTTCCGCTGTCTCGCGGCGTGGAGCTCGAGAGCGGCCAGACCGTCCACGAGGTGCGGGTGCGGTTGGTCCGGCCCGAGTTCTGGCCGGAATTCACGCTGGCCGTGCGCGACGCGCACACGCGGGTGCACCTCGAGGACATCGAGCTCCGCATCGAGCCGGGCGTGGGCAATGCCGTATGGGGGCAGAACGGGACGAACACCCTGCTCGACGACGGCCTGGACTCCCCCATCCTGCTGATGGGCGGGCGCGAGCCGAGCGAGACGAAGGCCACCGTCGCCGGCCTGGCGCTCTCGCCCGCGACGGGCGAGGTGCCCCGGCTGGTCGAGCTCGTGCGCCGCTTCGGGCCCGAGCGCGGCGTCATCGTGTCCGCGCGAGCGCCCGGATACGCCTGGGGCTCGACCTCGCTCGACGTCACCAAGGGCGAACGCGAGCTGCTGCTGGAGCCGGCCACCACGCTGGGCGTGCGGCTGGCCAACGTGCAGCTCGAGCGCTACGCCGCGCTGGAGACGGTGCCCGTGCTCGGCGTCTACCGCCACTACCCGAACGGGAATGTGAGCTACATCCATTTCGAGCGGCTCGACGAGACGCTCGCGACCGAAGGGCTGCGGCTCGACAGCTTGGTGCCGGCCGACAACTACGTCGTCACGGTCGAACTGGGCGGCGGGTCGTGGACGCAGCGGCCCCTGCTCGCGCGCGAGGAGATCACTCTCGACGCCGGCGAAACCCGCGAGCTGGTGTTGTCGCTGGCCGACCCGCCCGCCCCGCCGGAGCGCGCGACCCTCGGCGGCGTGGTCTCCTTCCCGGCCCCCTCGGCCACCTGGGGCGAGGAGCATGTGCGGCTCCAGCTCTACTTCCAACCCACCCAACATTGGCGCAACCCCGACGTCGAGTTCGCGCTGGCCGACCTGCCGCAGGTCGGCGGCGCGCTCCCGACCTGGTCGTTCCGCGCGGACGACCTCCCGGTCGGCCTCTACCGGGTCCAGCTCCTGCCGTTCCTCAAGGTCTGGATGATCGACCTCCCTGCCGGCGGACGCGAGGACGTGAGGCTCGAGATCAAGGCGCTGGCCGAGGTGCACGTCGAGACCGTCGACGGGCAGACCGGCGCGCGGGTCCCTCTCGACGAGTTCTACTACCGCAACCAGCAACCTCTCCCGCGTCAGCGGCAGAACGATTGGGCCCGGGCTGAAACCGTGGAGCCGGGCCGCTTCCGCATCTGGACAACGCCCGGCACGGTGACAGCCTGGCCCCGGTTTCCGAGCGGGTCGGACTTGGAGTACGGCGGGACGGGGAAGGACTTCGAGCTGGTCCCCGGGCTCCAGTCCGTGCGCTTCGAGCTCGGGCCCGTCTACGCCATGCACTTCGAGTTTCGTGAAGACGGGGTCGCCTTGCCTGTGGGTGACCCGGGCATGTACGTGAGGCAGAACATCCGCGCGGTCGACCACGAGGGTCGCGTGACGGGCGACGGTCTTCAGACGACCATGCGCGTGACGGTGAGCGGGCCCGGGGTCTACGAGATCAACTTTGAAGGCCTCGACGCCGACCACTACCACCCGCTCCCGCCCCGACGCGTCCACGTGCGCGCGGGCGAACCGGTGGAGGTGATCGTCGAGCTGCCCCGGAAGTAGAAGCCCCCGGGCAACCGCATCGCGTCAGTGCACGCGCTCGAATGACGCGCTCAGGACGGCGACTCACCGCCCTCGGCGCTCCGGCGCCGCCACATCCATGCGCCCAGCAGGCTGCCCCCGATCGGGAGCGGCGAGAAGATCACGACGAAGATCGTCCCGATCGCGAGCCCGACCATGCCGCCAGTGGAACTGCTCGAACCGAACAAGTCCCCCGTCACGAGCCCGTGCAACACGGCCATGGCCGGCTGGGCGGCTGCGACGATCCAGCCGTTGCGCCACGACGAGGCTGGGCGGAGGTACCCGCTGGCGAAGCCGGCGAGGGTGATGCTTGCCAGCCACGCGAAATACGCCAGGCCTCCGGATCCGTCCGCGGAGGACAGGGCGAGCAGGACGACGTAGCAGATGCCGCCGAGGAATACGGGAGTGGCGACTGAGTGCAAGGGCATCGCCTTCCCAGGCCAGCGAACTTGCTGCTCAGCGGCGGGCCGCGCGGCGAACCGGCCGCTGAAACAGCAGGTCGGGCAGCGCGTCTCTAGTTTGCCAAGCCGAGCAGGCCACCGAAAACGGCAGCGACAATCAGCCACAAGACCATCAAGATGATCATCGCCGGGATCGATGCGATCGTCCACTTGATGATGAACACGACCATGGAGCCAAACGGCATCTGGATGTCCGTGATCGTTACGCGGTTCGAGTCATCCATATCTCCCCCCCCCTTCATTCAGTGATTTGGTTTCCTAACCAGGACTCTCTAGAACTGCGCAGCAACTGCATACGCCGCAGGATGTGCAGTCTATCGAACGCGAGCGATCACAGCCCATCGGCTCCGACACCCCCATGCGCGCCTCGGTCCCCCATGATGTCGGCCGTGACAGGGTCAGCTCCTCGTCCACGATCTCCGTGTCGCTGCCCGAGCGACCGAGTGTCTCCGGGTGACTAGACTCCTCTGGCATGTCGGGTGGGAACATGAGCACGCCGGGGTCGATGGCCCGTGCGACAAGTCAGCGGGACACTCGGATGAGTCTCGGCGAACCCGCTCGCATGACCCCGGGCTCGCGGGACATCTCTCGCAGGGTCGCCAACACCCGCGCGGCATGGGCGTCGTCGATTCGGAATTCGATCACGTCGCCAGACCCAACCGCCGCCGCATACCCCTCCACGGTCCTTCCGTGATTGGCAATGCTCACCTCGCAACGGCCGCCGATCAGGGACGCACGATAGTGCGGGTCCACCCCGCAGTAATTCGCGGATCTGATCCATCCTTCGCCCCCCTGGCGGCGATGAGCATCCCGCTGAACGACCAGGGCGGCATGGACATCCCGGAACACCCCCAATGAGTCATGGTCGAATCCATGCTCGAACATGCCTCGTTCAATGCGCTCACTGACCACCGCGAACAGTGCGCGAGCCTGGTCCGCTGAGCGCATCTGCTCCGAACTCAGCTCCATCGAGATGTTGTGCTCAGTGATGATGAGCGTGACGGCGAATCGCGGCGGTTCGTCGTCTCGTTGGTGAGCGGAGAACTCCAGGATGTCCTGCCTGCGATGCCGTCCGTCGGGGAATACGTTCTCGATGTGATCCGGCCACTCGAGATGCGCTCTGATGGTGATCTCCAGCTCGCGTGGAGCGAGCGTCTCCTCTCCGCCCTCTCCCTCGTGAGTCACGATACCGGTTGCAACCACCCAGCGATGCCAGCGGGACAGGTGCTCGTGCGGCGCCGGTCGCTTGTCGTACTGCTCGACAATGCGCTCGATGTCCGACAGCGTGTAGTAGAGGCGCTCCTGGTCGATGCCCGGAGGTGCAGGGATCAGAACTTCATCCAACAACGCGTCGTCGGTCGATGCGAAAGCACTCGACGCGGCCATCAACAGTGCTTGCAAACACACACAAGACATCAGCACAGCACGCATGCACTCTCTCCTCGAAGCGGCCACCGGTGACCCTGGGAATGCAATCGCGTGAGACGTCGAATGCATCGAGGCACACTGCGTTCGCACCCCCCTCAGTCCACCACCACGATGTCACTCCCCGACCTTCCAAACGTCTCCGGCGTGTACATCTCCTCCGCCTTGGCCGGCGGCACGATGAACACGCCTGGCGTCGTGGCGCGCGCGACATACTCGTAGCTGTAAACACCCGCCGGCAGCCATGACCTGAAGGCCTCGACACGCTCGTCGCGCAGGTTCTGGTGCTCGTACCAGGGCCAGTTCCACCACGGGCGGAACATGCCCCCCATCGGGCCGTCGTCACCGCTGGCGTCGGCGGGACCCGTGGGCAGGCTGCCCGTCACGGCCAGGGCCGGGTTCATGGGCTCGAGTCCGGCCGGTAACGGATCAACCAGGGCCACGTGGGCCCGTGAGCTGCGCGCCACCATGGTCACGTGCACGCGTACCGGGGCGCCGAGCTTGATGCGCCAGGTGCCGTCGCTCTGCAGTTCGACGTCGCCTTCGTCCTCGATGGCCTCGTAGCGGCGCTCGACTTCGAAGCCGTGGTCGGCGGGCGCCAGGTCCAGGTCGCTGGGGGCATAGCTGAGGCCGAGGCGGTAGTAGAGCCGGCCGGGGCCGTCCTTGGCGATGACCATGGGCTCGGGGTCGTCCGCCGTGCCGCGCAGCTCGCGCATGGGGATGGTGACCTTGTTGCGGTCGGTGCTGCGGCCGCGGTAGGCAGTTTCTGCGGCGTAGCGCTCACCCAGCCAGGCCCGGGCCACGAAGTCGGGGTCGTCGGCCTCGAAGCGGTCGAAGTAGTGCTTGAGCGCCAGCAGGATGAAGGCGTTCTCCTGGGTGTTGCCCCAGCGTCCGCGCTGCTTGTGGGCCATCAGGCCGGCCACCACCTTGGGCACCAGGTCGTGGTCGGGCCGCGCGTCGAGCAGGGCGTCGAGGATCACGCCGTCGGTGCGCCGCTCGCTGTGCAGCAGAACGTGGGCGTCGGCGCCGTAGCGGGAGGTGAAATGGGCCGCCCCCGCCGTCTCGGATGCCCGGTTCACAAGGTGGCGCAGCAGGGTGCCCACCTCGTCGGACCCGTCAGGCGCCGCTGCGAACACCCCCAGCAACCAGCCGGCCGCCTCGAGGGGCAAGGCGTCGAGGCCCACCTCGTTCAGCAGGCCCCGGGCCCGGGCGGCGTTCGCGTGGCCCATGCGCGCCTGCACGTTGAGCGCGAAGCACTCGATGGCGATGCGCAGGTCTTCGCCGTACCAGTGCGGGAAGCGGCTGCGGATGTCGGCCAGGTAGGAGCGCGCGCGGGCGCTCACGTTGTCGGGCACCTCATAGCCGTGAGCGGCCGCGGTCTGCAGCGCCAGCGCCACGTGCACCGAGAGGTAGGGGATCGAGTCGCCGTCGCGGCGCCAGTAGCCCCAGCCCCCGTCGCTGTTCTGCAAGGACGCCAGCTTGGCGATGTCGGCCGCCATGGAGCGCTCGATGGCCTCGGGCGCGGGCAGCCCGTCGGCCTCGAAGGCCGCCAGCACCTCGCGCAGGGTGGCCACGCTCAGCACCCGCGAGGCCACCTGCTCGGCGCAGCCGTAGGGGTAGTCGTAGACGTAGAGGAAGGCGTCGGTGAGCGCGGCCAGGGCCGTCGACGAGGTGGTCAGCTCGAGGCCGCCCCAGTCGGGCACCACGTCGGACGGCGCGATGACGCTCTGCAACACCGCTCCCTCGTCGAGGGTGCCGTGGATGGCGAAGGCCTCGGTGGTGGCGGGCGTCCACACGGGCAGTTCGATGCGGGCGGCGTCGGCCCGGGAGCCGTCGGTGTCGTCGCTGGCCGCCGCGAGGATCGAAAAGCGGGCCGTGCCGGGACGCATCGCGGCGGCGGGCACGCGCACCTCGACGCGATCGCTGGCCGGCACGGTGACGCGCCACGCGGCGCCGGCCCGCAGGTCGGCGTTGGAGGCGCGCAGGGCCAGCCCCACCTCCATGTCCTCGTCGGTGCCGTTCTGCAACACGACGGGCAGCTCGAACACATCGCCAAAGTTCAAGAAACGAGGAGCCGACGGGCGCACCATGAGCGGCAGGCGCGCCGTGATGGACGCCTCGCCCTTGCCGAACAGCCGCCCCCGGTCGACCACCACCGCCATGACACGGTAGCGGGTCAGGTTGTCGGGCAGCTCCAGCGCCACCTCGGCGCGGCCGTCGGCCACGGGCACCCGCGTGGCGAACACGGCCAGGGCGTCGAAGTTGGTGCGCGGCTGCACGGCGGGTGCTGCGGGGCCGCCCGAGGCGCCCTCAACGTAGCCGAGCTGCTGGAGCTGTTTCATGGCCGGGGCCTTCATGGCCAGGGAGCCCTCCGCCGCCACGTCACCGCCGAACATGTCGTACGCGAACGGCTCGCCGCCCGAGCGGGACCGGGCGTTCTCCATCATCTCGTCAACGCGGCCATCGTCGTCGCCCTGACCGCCTTGTCCGTCGACGTCCTCGTCGAACAGGCCCGGCTTGGCCAGCAGCACGAAGCGACGCAGCAGCGCCTCCCAGCTGTCCGGCGAGCGGTCGGGGTAGAAGGTCAGCAGCGGGTCGAGCAGTTGGTAGCCGCTGAGGGCCAGCACGGCCTCGTCGACCACCACCACCACGGCCTCGCCCTCACTGAGCGGCTCGCCGGAGGCATCGTTCACGACGAGATCGACGCTCGTGCTGGCGCCGGGGTTAAGCTCGGTGTCGCGGGGTGTCACCGTCACGTCGAGGGCCCGGGTCAGGGGCGGTACGCGCAGGTCGAGGGCGCCGGTGGCGTAGGCCGGCTTGGGCGGCGCGTCGGGCAGCAGGGTACCCGCCTCGTCGCGGCGGGGCTCGCTGCCCACTACGTCGACGCGCACGTGCAGGTTGGGCAGGTGCGCCTCGGTGATGGGCACCGTGAGCGTGGCCGAGCCGTTGTCGAGCGCGAGACGCTGCACCGAGAGGGTGCCCGAGCGCTGCAACCGCACCACCGCGAAGCCGTCGGCGAAGGGCGACTGCACCAGGATCTGCGCCGTGTCGCCGGGCGCGTAGGTCTCGCGATCGGGGATGAGCTGCACCGTCTGCTGCTCGACGCCCTCGGACGACGGCTTCGACTCGCCCCCCGCCACCCACAGCATCAGGCGCGTGCGGTTGGTGCGTTCGGCATCGTCCTGCACTTCGGCCTGGACGAACCAGCGCCCGCCGTTGCGCCCCTCGAAGGCGATGTCGACGGGCTCGGCACCCGCGGTGACGGTTTGTTCCTGCAGGTCGGCCTCCACCTCGGTCCACTGGCCGGCCTCGTTGACCCAGCGCGTGCGCCAGGCCCGCAGCGCGATGGTGCGCCCTGCCTCGGCCGCGCCGTCGATGTCGGTGGCGATGACGGACAGGCGCAGGAGCTCGCCCTGCTGCACGAAGGTGCGCTCGGCCTGCAGGCCCACGTAGGTCGACGACGCATGCACGAGCAGCTCGGTGGCGTCGGCCCAGCGCTGACGGTTCACGTCGGTGACGGCCCCCTCGATGCGGAGCTGGTGCGGCCTCGCGGGGACGGCGGAGTCGAAGTCGATGCGCACGTCGTGGCGGCCGCTGGCGTCGGTGGTGGCGGCGAGGGTCTGCCCGCCCACGGAGTTGCCGCTGTAGACCACGCGCTCGTGCCAGCCCCACCAGGGCGTCCACTCGCCGAAGACGAACTCGTCGCGCCCGGGCGGGCGGTAGTGGCCGGGCGAGGCCGTGGCGGTCCAGGCCACGTCGGCGCCGGGCAGCGGGCCACCGGCGTAGTAGGCCGCCTCCACCGAAACCTCCGCCGCCCCACCGATGAGGTGCGGCCCCTCGCCGGCCTCCACCGTGACTTCGTACTCGGGACGCCGGAACTCCTGCACCTGCAGGCTGTGGTGAAACACCGTCCCCGACGCCGCGTCCGTGCCTGAGGGAAGCTGCAGCTCGACCCGGGCGTTGCCCAGGTTCAGGTTGTCGGGCAGATCGAAGGCGAGATCGAACCCGCCCCGACCGCTCAGCGACGCCGTGCCCTTGGCCACCTCGTTGTTGCGTGCATCGCGAGCGATCCAGCTGACCTCACCCCCCGCCGGCGTGAACGGCTCGGTATCGCCACCTTCGCGGCCGTCCCAGATGCGGATCCACCCCGCCAGGTGCACCCGCTCGCCGGGCCGATACATGCCCCGGTCGTCGAACACGTGCCACAGGGCGCGCCGGGCCGGCATGCGCTTCTGCCAACTGCTCGAGCGCCCCTGCCGGTACATGGGGTAGGTGCCTTCGGGGAGGATCGTGGTGACCGGCTCGGCGTCGCTCGCACCGGCGCCCGCGCCGGCATCAGCCTCGCGACCGGCACCCGGCTCGGTCCTCGGCGTGACCTGCAACCAGCGGAAGCCGGGGCCCCCGCCCACCGGGAGCGGCAGACGTGCGAGGCCGTTGTCATCGGCCACGGCGGTCGCGCCGTCGGGCATCAGCCGCACGCTGGCGCCGGCCAGGGGGCGGCCATCGGACAGCGACGTGGCCCAGGCCACCAGCTCGGTCTGGTCCGCCAACGCGTCGACGGCCGCACCGCCGCGCTGGATCCAGCGGTATTGGCTGCGCGGACGGAAGTGCTTGTTGGACGGCGACGGGTCCATGGGCCGCATCACCAGCAGAGCATGGCCGAGGCCGCCGGCACCCAGGGCCGGTGTGAGGTCGACGCGGTGCGAGAACCACTCGTCGCGCGCGTCCTCGAGGTCGAAACTCTTCGACCACACCCGCCGCCCGGGCGGCTCCGGCTGCCCGCCCTTCACCACCTCGCCCCAGAAGTCGTGGTCGTTGATGAAGTCGCCCCACTGCTCGGGCTGAACGTCCCACAGTTCGAGGTCGATGCGCTCGTAGTTGACCGCGTGCACCGGGAAGGTGGCGTCGCCGTAGGGGTCGAGCACCACGAACATCTGTCCCGGCAGGCTGAACCACGGGTAGGGCCGCTGCGCTTCGCCCACCGGGAACTTGAAGTGCCCGATGCGGTCGCTCACCTGGCCGAAGATGTCCCGCAGGCCGGGCGACAGGGTCACGGCGTACTCGGTGTCGGCCAGGGTGCGGCCGCGCAGGTAGAGGCTCGAGCCCGAGACCCAGGCCACCATCTCCTCCACGGCCGGCACGACCTCCAGCAGGTCCGACGTGAGCGACTTCGGGTCGATGGGGTTGCTGAACTCGATGCGGAAAGCCGAGCCCGGGCGGCAGTCCCAGTTGTGGCCGCACGAGACGCCTGTCACCTCGAACGGGCCGTAGGTGGTGAAGCTGAACTCCTGGTCCAGCTCGGTGGTCAGCGGTCCCTCGGCCGAGGGCAGCCCCACCGGCAGGACCACGCGGAAGGTGGTGGCGCCGGGCAGCGTCTGCGTCGCGCGGAAGGCGACCCACTTGCCGTCGGCGTTGCCGATCACCGATGCCAGTGCGCCGCCGGGCTGGCGCTCGGCGCGCACCTCGTCCGCGGTGAGCGCGCGCACGGGCCAGACGCGACCGTCACCGCGCAGGGCCACCTTGCCGATGACCGCCGCCGGGTCGACGCGCTGATCGAAGGTCACCACCATGACCGGGTCGCGCACGGTGGGCCCGCCCCGGGGCCGGCTCGACAGCAGCGTCGGCGGCGGCGTGGTGAAGCTCCAGCTCTCGACGTCCCGCAGTTCGGCGCCCACCTGGGCCTGGACGCCGAAGGGCACGGTCGCCCGGTACTGCGTCGCCGCGGGGAAGCGTCCGCCCTCGGGCTCGAAGGCCAGGGTGCGGGTGTCGACCCAGCGCCAGCGACCGGCCACGGCGGGCTCGAGCTCCACGATGCCGTCGGCGTTCAGGGCGTCGAGGCGATCGAGGGCCACCATGGCGTGGGAGAAGGCGACGGTGAGGTGCGAGGCCAGCGGCACCTTGCCCACGGGCGCCGTGCGCAGCACCGTCAGCGGCAGGGTGGACACCTCGACCGGCGGCGGGCCGTCCCCGGCAGGCGGGAAGGGCTGGTCGATGGTCAGGCCCGGCCGGGGCGCGGGCAATGTGCGCTCGCGGAAAGCAAAGTCGCGCACGTCGCCGGTGAGCGACGGGAGCAGCGGCAGGCGGGCGAGCAGGGCGTCGGCGTCGGCCCCGGTGAGCGGCCGGGCATGCACGAACGGGCGGTCGGTGCCGCCGGGCGCGGCCGGGTCCGTCGATGAGAGCCGGTAGTGCAGCCCCTCGGCGAGGGGGTCGGGGGCGGGTTCGTTGTCTGCAGCATCGACGACGCCGTCAGTGGGCGCACCGGCGGCACCCATCGGCGCGAGCTTCCCCGCGACGGGCGCACGCCCTCGGCCACCGCCTCCTGCCGAGCCCCCGTTCGCCTGCCACTCCTCGATGATGGTGATGGCGCCGTCGGCCACATCGTCGGGCCCGCCGGCCGCAGCGCCAGCTCCCGCGCCGGCCGCTCCACCGGCCCCCGCTCCACCAGCTCCCGCGCCACCTGCTCCTCCGCCACCCGCGCCCGCGCCGCCGGCTCCGCCTTGGCCATCGCCCCCCGGACTGGGCACGTCGCACCCGGCCGCGGGGAGCATCAGCGCCGACGCGATCAGCAGCGACAGCAGCCGGGGGGAGAGGAGCGGTCGTGCGGACGGCGGCGTGGGGTGGGTCATCGAGATCCTCGGGAGTCTGTGCGCCGGGGGTGGGCGCTGGCCTTCACGGCCCGGCACCGGGCCACCTTATTCCCTTTCCTCCGGCGATCCCAAGCGGACAGGATGGTGTCCATGCCCACCCTCTTCACACGCATCATCGCCGGCGAACTGCCGGGCCGTTTCGTCTGGAAGGACCCGCAGGTCGTGGCCTTCCTCACCATCGCGCCCATCAAACCGGGCCACGTGCTGGTGGTGCCCCGCCAGGAGATCGACCACTGGCTCGACGTGCCGCCGGACCTGCTCAACCACCTCATGGGCGTGGCGCAGACCGTGGGCAAGGCCATCAACACGGCCCTCTCGCCGACCAAGGTGGGCCTGATGCTGGCGGGCCTCGAGGTGCTGCACTGTCACGTGCATCTGGTGCCCATCGACGCGCTGCACGACCTCGACTTCAAGCGCGCCGACGCGAACCCCCTGCCGGAAGACCTCGACGCGGCCGCCGCGGCCATCCGCACCGCCCTGCGCGCGCAGGGGCACGGCGAGGTGGTGGACGCCTAGCGCACCACCGGTTCGAGCGTCACCTGGCGTCCGCCGCCGTCGGGTCCCGGGCGGAACACGGTCAGCTTCAATGGCGTGAAGCGGTGGTTCGTCGGGTCGAGGCGGGCCTTGCTCGCCTGGGCCTTGCGCAGGTCGGACATGCCCTCGGCGCGGGTGATGGGCTTGCCGTCGACGGCGAGCACGATGTCGCCAACCTGCAAGCCTGCGGCCTGGGCGGGCGAGTCGTCGAAGACCATGGCGATGTGCACCGAGCCCATCTCGTTCTCGAACAGCTCGCCGAAGACGGCGCCGAACCAGGGCTTGGGGCCCCAGTGCTTGGCCGCGCCCGGCGCGAGCTTGAAGTGGGTGCGCTCGTCGACGTCATCGACGCCGCGGACGAGGGTGTGGGCCATGTCGACCACCTTGTGCATGCCGACGACGTTGACCTTGTGGGCGTCGTCGCCGGCGCGGTGGTAGTCCTCGTGCACGCCGGTGAAGAGGAACAGCGCGGGCACCCCGGCCAGGTGGAAGCTGGCGTTGTCGGAGGGCGCGCCCCCCACCGGCTCCTCGATCATGTTGAGCCCGGCGTCGCGGGCGGCCCGGGCGGCCAGCGCGGGGAACACCGGCGCCGTGCCCGTGCCGCCCACGAGCAGGGTGTCGTGGACCATGCGGCCGATCATGTCCATGTTGACCATGAGCAACGAGTCCTCGAGCGGGCGCAGCGGGTTCCGGGTGTAGTGCACGCTGCCGAGCAATCCCTTCTCCTCGCCGGAGTAGAAGTGGAAGGCCACGGTGCGGCGGGGTTTGTTGGGCGACGTCGCCAGGGCCTCGGCCAACTCGAGCACGCCGGACGTGCCGGACGCGTTGTCGTCGGCGCCGTTGTGGATCAGGCTGCCGTCGAGGGCGCCCACCGTGCCCGCCTTGCCCACGTGGTCGTAGTGGGCGCCGACGATGATGGTCTGTGCGGCATGGGTTTCATCCGACCCCGGCAGCACGGCGATGATGTTGCGCGCCACGATCTGGTCCGGTCCCGGCAGGTGGAACGCCTGGAACCACGTGCCGTCGTCGCCGCCGGGCTGCAGGCCCGGGATCTGCTCGAGCACGCCGACGATGTACCCCGCCGCCATGTGCTCACCGCGGGTGCCGGCTTCGCGACCCATGAGGGCGTCGGCCGCCAGCACCTCCACATGTTCGAGCAGCTCCTCGGCCGTGATCGGATCGAAGGCCTGCGCAGCCGCGAGTTCGTCGCCGGCCGCGAGTTCGTCACCCGTCGCGGGGGTCGCAGCGGAGACCGCGCCGCCGAGGACCAGGACTCCGGACAGCAGGACCCCGGCCAACCGGATGCCGGACCAACAGGCGCCGGACAGCGGAGCAGCGAACATCAGGGCGCGAGAGGGTGCAGTGGCGGACAGGACGGTGCGCTGGTTCATCACGGACTCCGGTCGGGCGCGCGGCGGACCGCGACGGCCCCCGACGATAGCCCCTGGCCGGAGGCCGCCCCACTCCGCAGCCGCGACGTTTCGGTGACGAGACCGCCGGACCCGACCCGAGGACCCGACCCGAGGACTCGTCCCGCGCGGTCCCGCCGGGCTTCTAGCCGAAGAGGCTGGAGGCGGCGTTCCGGGCCACGGTTTCCAGCGGCCCGGGATAGATGCCGATGGCCAGCACCGCGAGGGCGCAGAACAGCAGCAGCACCTTGGTGCCGCCGAAGACCTCGAGCACGCCCGTGTCCTCCGCGTTGCGCATGTAGATGCGCTTGATCACGCACAGGTAGTAGTAGAGCGACGTCACCACCATCACCAGGCTCACGGCCACCAGCCAGATCAGGTGCGGGTCGGCCACCGCCGCACGCAGCACCATGAACTTGGCGAAGAAGCCCGCGAAGGGCGGCACGCCCCCCAGCGACAGCAGCGAACACGTGAGCACGAAGGCCAGGAACGGCGAGCGGTCGGCCAACCCGTTCACGCGGTCCATGTGCGAGCTGTCGTTGGTGCGCGACACGATCACGATCACGAGGAACGCGCCGATGTTCGCGAACAGGTAGGTCACGGTGTAGAAGAGGATCGCGCTGGCCGAGTCCTGGCTGTGGGTCGCCAGGGCCATGAGCAGGAAGCCCGCGTGGGCGATGCCCGAGTAGGCCAGGAAGCGCTTGAGGTCGGTCTGCGGGATGGCGCCGAGGCCGCCCATGATCAGGGTCAGCGCGGCGAGTCCGCCGAGTACGGGCACCCAGTCGGCGGCGGCCGGGCCGAGCACCGTGTAGACCAGGCGCATGAACAGCACCACGCCCGCGCTCTTGGAGGCCACCGACAGGAACGCGGTGACGGGCGTGGGCGCGCCCTGGTAGACGTCCGGCAGCCACACGTGGAACGGCACGGCGCCGATCTTGAAGCACAGGCCCACCAGGATCATGAGCAGGCCGAACTTGAGGCCGGTGGACGGGCCGCCGGGGGCGTTCACCGCCGCCGCCACGGCCGACAGGTCGAAGCTGCCCGTCGTGCCGTACACGAAGGCGATGCCGTAGACCATGAAGGTGGCGGCCAGGGCGCCGATGATCACGAACTTGATGCCCGCTTCCAGCGAGCGCGGCAGGCGCGGCCGCCAGGCGGCCATCAGGAACAGGATCACCGTGACCAGCTCGAGGCCCACGAACAGCGACACGAAGTCGGTCACCGACGCGAGCATGCACATGCCGCAGGTGGTGAAGACCAGCAGGGCGGGGAACTCGCCGCGCCCCGCCATCAAGCGGTCTTCGTAGGGGCCCGACAGGAACAACGTCAGCAGCGACGCGCTCAGGAAGAAGCGCTTGAAGAAGACGGCGAAGCTGTCGAGGGTGCCCCAGCTGCTGTCGGTCACCGGATCGGCCAGCCAGGTGGCGGCCAGGATGGCGATCAGGCCCAGCCCGCAGATCAGCCGCACCATGGTGGCCGGGCCCGAGTGGCGCCCCTTGCGCGTGATCAGGTCGACGGCGATGAGCACCAGGCCGAGCAGCCCCAGCTGCACCTCCACCGCGAAGACGTCCATCAGGCCGGTGGTGTCGATGTTGAGTGGGTTCATGTCGGTGCAGTCTCGCGGGCCCTAGAGCCCCAACCCGGCCTCGGCGGACAACAGCTTGGCGACGATGGGCTCGACGCCCGTGGAGATCAGGTCGACCAGCGGCAGCGGGTAGAAGCCGAACACCAGCAGCGTGCCCACGAGCAGCAGGAACGGCGCGCGCTGCATGGGGGTGGTGGCGTCCTTGAGCTCGCTCCACTTCGGATCCATGGGACCCTGGAAGGCCTCGCGCAGCGTGCGCAGCAGGTAGGTCGCGCCGATGACCAGGCCGAAGATGGCGCACAGGGTCGGGATCGGATAGCGCTCCCAAGAGCCCACGATGACCATCAGTTCCGACGCGAAGTTGGCGAAGCCCGGCAGGCCCAGCGACGCCATGGCGCACATCATGAACATCATCCCCACGAAGGGGATCTGGTGCATGAGCCCGCCCAGGTCGTCGAGCATGCGCGTGTGCGTCTGCTCGTAGAAGAAGCCGATCAATCCGAAGGCCATGGCCGTCATGACGCCGTGGGCGAACATGAGGAAGACCGCGCCGTCCATGGACATGACCGACATGGAGGCCACGCCCAACAGCACGTAGCCCATGTGGCTCGAGCTGCTGTAGCCGATGACGAACTTCATGTCGCGCTGGCTCATGGCGATGTAGCCGCCGTAGATGATGTTGAAGCAGCACAGCACGGCGACCCAGGGCAGCCAGTACACGGCGCCCTCGGGCAGCACCGGCAGGGCGATGCGGATGATGGCGTAGCTGCCCAGCTTCATGAGCACGCCGGCGTGCATCATGGAGGCGGCCGAGGGAGCCGCGGCGTGTCCGCCCGGCGACCAGGTGTGCAGCGGCCACATGGGCGCGATGGTCGCGAAGCCCACCAGCAGCAGCGGGAAGAGCAGCTTCTGGTCGGAGAAGTCGAGGCCGCCGCCCGCGTCCACCGCCGCGATGATGGCGGTCAGGTCGAAGGTGGGCTCGGCCGTGATGCCCGAGAAATACAGCATCAGCAGGCCCATCAGGGCCACCACCGCGCCCGCCGTCAGATAAAGCGTGAGCTTCATCGTGGCGTACTCGCGGTTGGCCGAGCCCCAGTACCCGATCAACAGGTACATGGGCACCACGGCCAGCTCGTAGAAGAAGTAGAAGAAGAACAGGTCGAGGCTGACGAACACCCCGAACACGCCGGTCACGAGGGCCGACAGCAGGATGTAGAAGTCCTTGACCCGCTTGTCGACGCCCATGGAGACGAGGCCGCCGGCCAGGTAGACGATGCCGGTGAGCAGCACCATGGCCACGCTGATGCCGTCGGCGCCGACCTTGTACTGGATGCCCAGCGACGGCACCCAGTCGATGGCGGTGACGTACTGGAAGCCCCCGGCCGCCTGGTCGTAGTCGAAGAACATCCAGCCGGCGATGACCAGGGTCAGGGCCGCGCCGAAGCAGCTCACCCCGCGGATGGCCTGGGCGTTGGACGCGGGCAGGAAGAACAGCAGCGTCGTCACCAGCGCCGGGATGACGACCAGGAAGGTGAGGGCGTACTGGCTGAGGATGTCGGTCACAGGTTCAACGCCAGGAGGGCCGCCACTCCGGCCAGGAACAGGAGCACATAGTTACGCGCCGAGCCCGTCTGGTATCGCGACAGGACCGCGCCGCCGGCCCGGGCCACCCAGGCCGTCCCGTTCACCACCACGCCGATGATCAGCACCTGGTCGATGGCGTTGCACAGCCGCGCGAAGTTCTGCTGCACCGCGCGCACGAGCCACTCGTAGAAGTCGTCGACGTACCAACGGTTGTCGAACAGCGCGTGGACCGGCCGGATCGCCCGCTTGATCGTCGCGGGGTCGATGAGCTTGAGGCCGAACACCAGGTAGGCCGGGATCGCGCCCGCCGCGAAGATCGCCAGGGCGATGCCCACCGTGGCCACGTCGCCGTGCACCGGCAGGAAGGGGCCCGAGCCGGTGGGCCGGGTGATCGTGCGGAAGGTCTCGATCACGTTCTCGGTGAAGAGCAGCGGCCCGGCGGCCACGGCCAGCACCGACAGCACCACCATGGGCGCCACCATGCTCGCCGGCGACTCGTGCGGGTGGCCGTGGTAACGCGGCTTGCCCAGGAACGTCACGACCACCATGCGCGTCATGTAGTAACAGGTCAGCACGGCCGTCAGCGTGGGCAGCACCGTGATCAGGAACGAGTCGGCGTAGGCCGGCGCAGCATGGGTCAGGTGCAGGATGCCGTCCTTGCTCCAGAAGCCCGACAGCGGCGGCAGGCCGCACAACGCCAAGGTCGAAATCAGGAAGGTCCAGAAGGTGCCCGGCATGATCTTGCGCAGGCCGCCCATCTCGCGCATGTCGTTGGTGTGCACGGCGTGGATCACCGAGCCGGCGCCCAGGAACAGGCAGGCCTTGAAGAAGGCATGGGTGGTCAGGTGGTACATGGCCACGTCGGTGCCGTTGAGGCCCACGGCCATGACCATGTAGCCGAGCTGCGAGAGCGTCGAGAAGGCCAGGATGCGCTTGATGTCGAACTGGGTCGTGGCGATGGTCGCCGCGAAGAACGCCGTGAACGCGCCGATGTGCGCGATGATCGACATGGCCGTCTCGGACGGCAGGTAGAGGAAGAACACCCGCGCCAGCAGGAACACGCCGGCCGCCACCATGGTGGCCGCGTGGATCAGGGCCGAGACCGGGGTCGGGCCCTCCATGGCATCGGGCAGCCACACGTGCAACGGGAACTGCGCGCTCTTGCCCATCACACCCATGAAGATCAGCGCCGACGAGATCCACAGGAAGTGCTCGTTGGTGAGCACCCAGGTGCCGCCGCCCACCGAGAACGCCGGCTGGGTCAGGTACTCGGAGCTCTGCAGCACCACCGACATCTCGCCGAAGTTCGCCGTGCCCGTGGCGAAGAACAGCATCAGGATGCCGATCATGAAGCCGAAGTCGCCCACGCGGTTGGTGAGGAAGGCCTTGTTGGCCGCCGCCGCCGCCGAGTCCTTGCGGTAGTAGAAGCCGATGAGCAGATAGCTGGAGACGCCCACCAGCTCCCAGTGGATGAAGATCTGGAAGAAGTTGTCGGCCAGCACGATGCCGAGCATCGAGAAGACGAACAGGGCCAGGCAGCCGAAGAAGCGCGCGTAGCCGCCGTCGCCCTTCATGTAGCCGGTGGCGTAGACATGGATCAGCCCGCCGACGCCGCAGACCACCAGCAGCATGATCAAGGAGAGGCCGTCGACCAGGTAGCCGTACTCGAAGGTGATGTCGCCCGCGCGCAACCAGGTGATGGCGCCGGTGAGTGACCACGCCCCCTCGCCCGCGAGGGCCTCGGGCAGGTAGCTGGCGGCGATGCCGAAGCCGGTCCACACCGCGGCCAGGGCCAGGCCGGCCGAGAGCCGCTTGTGGCGGTGCAGGCCGAGGCCGATGAGGAACGCGGCCACCAGCGGCGCGAAGAGGATGATCCAGGGACTGGTCAAGGTCATCTCACTACCACCGCAAGTTCGCGACGTCGTCGACGTTGACCGTGTCCAGGCGCCGGAACAGCGCCACGGCGATGGCCAGGGCCACGGCCACCTCGGCGGCCGCGATGGCGATGGTGAAGAACACGAACACCTGCCCGTCCATGGGCACCGTGCCGTCCGGGCCGGGCGGCATGTACTTGTTGAAGGCCACCAACGCGAGGTTCGCCGCGTTGAGCATGATCTCGATGCCCATCAGCATCATGATGATGTTGCGGCGCATCATCACACCGCAGAGACCAAGAGTAAAAACAACGCCCGACAGGTAGAGGTAGTGCTCGAGGGGGATCATCAGCTTGCGCTCCCGTCGGCAACGCCGGCGCCCGCGCCGGCGCCGGGGACGCTCGGCGCGCCGCTCCCGGGTGCAGCAGATCCGCCGCCGGCATCCGGCGTCGCCGGGCCGATGGATGCGCGCTCGTCGCGGCTGCGCTGGTTGAGCACCACCACGCCCAGGATCGCGCCGAGCAGCAGCAGCGACACGGCCTCGAAGGGCACCACGAAGCGGGTGAACAGGGCCTCGGCCAGGGGCGCGGGGCTGCCGATCATCTCGTTGGCCTGGCTCTGCACCACCGGCCCGAGGTCGCCCACCGCGCGCCCGAGCAGCAGCAGGAAGGTGGCGGCCGCCACGAGCATGAGCGGGTTGAGGCGCAATCCCTCCTGCTCCTCGTCGCGCAGCTCGATCATCATGATCACGAACAGGAACAGCATCAGGATGGCGCCCGCGTAGACGAGCACCTCCATGGCCGCGATCAGGTAGGCGTCGAGCATCACGAACAGGCCCGCCGTCGCCGCGAACGAGAGGATCATGAACACGGTGCAGTGCACCGGATTGCGCGACCAGATGGTCAGCATGGTGAAGAACACCATGCCCCCACCCATCAGCCAGAAGAGCAGCTCCGCCACCTTACTTGTCCTTCCACTTCCGGATGGAATCGACGCGCTTGCCGCCGCGCTCGTAGAGCTTGGCCTTGTTGTGGATCAGCTCGGCGCGGTTGGTGCCGTTGAGCTCGTACTCGCTGCTCATGAAGATCGCCTCCTCGGGGCAGATCTCCTCGCACATGCCGCAGTAGATGCAGCGCAGCATGTCAATGAAGAACTCACGCGGCGCCTTCTCGACGTGGTTGTCCGGGTCGTCGTGCGGGATCTCGCCCGGCTCGATGACGATGGCCTTGGGCGGGCAGATGAATTCGCACAGCTGGCACGACACGCACTTCTCGCGACCGAGCTCGTCCTTCACCAGCACCGGCGCGCCGCGGTAGTCGTCGTAGAACACCTGGCGCTCTTCGGGGTACTGCATGGTGATGTTCGGCTTGAACATCTCCCGGAAGGTCATGGCCAGGCCTTGCGCCACGGCGGGCAGGTACAGGTGCTCGTACCAGGTGAGCTTCGGACGTTCGATGACCTTGGCCATGGCTTAGAGCGTTCCCGGAGGCAACAGGATGAAGGCGGTGGCCACGATGTTCGCCACGCCCGCCGGGATGCCGACCTTCCAGCCCAACGCCATGGTCTGGTCGAAGCGGAAGCGCGGGATGGTCCAGCGCACCCAGATGTAGAAGAACATGAAGCACAGGCACTTCGTGAAGAAGGACACGAAGCCCAGCAAGGAACCCCAGTTGCCCCAGGCCGCCAGCTGCTCGGCCGTCACGAAGGGGATGTCCCAGCCGCCGAGGAACAGCGTCGAGATCAGCGCGGCGAACACGAACATGGCCGTGTACTCGCCCATGAAGAACATGGCGAACTTCATCGAGCTGTATTCGGTGTGGTAGCCGGCGACGAGCTCGGTCTCGGCCTCGGGCGTGTCGAAGGGCAGGCGGTTCGTCTCGGCGAAGGCGCAGATTACGAAGAGCAGGAAGCCCAGCGGCTGGCTGAAGGCGAACCACACGCCGTCCTGCTGCGCGGCGACCACGTCGAGCAGGCGCAGGCTGCCGGTCGACATGAAGATGCCGATGACGGAGAGGCCCAGCACCAGCTCGTAGCTGATCATCTGGGCGCTGCTGCGCACGCCGCCGAGCAGCGGGTAGCGCGAATTGCTGGCCCAGCCGGCGAGCACCACGCCATAGACGCCGAGCGACGCAATGGCGAAGACGAACAGGATGCCGATGTCGAGGTCGGCGATGACCAGCGGCACCTCGGTGCCGAAGATGGTCAGGGCCGGGCCGAAGGGGATCACTGCGATGGTCAGCAGCGCCGGGATGACCGTGATGGCCGGCGCGAGGATGTAGAGCACCTTCTCGACCTGCCCGGGGACCACGTCCTCCTTGAAGAAGAACTTGAGCGCGTCGGCGATGGGCTGCAGCAAGCCGCCGTAGCCGACGCGGTTGGGACCCAGGCGGCTCTGCATCACGGCCGAGATGCGCCGCTCGCCGAGCACCATGAGCGCCGCGAGGATCAGCGCGAGGTGCGTGAAGACCACGATCTTGCCCAGCGTCGTGGCGAAGTAGAAGACCGTCTCGTTCACGCCGAGGTCTCCACCACGTCACCGGCGGGCGCACCACCGGACGGGACGACTCCGGCGAGGGCCTCATCGGTGGCGGCGCGCAGGTGCGCGAAGCTGGGCCAGCCGGCATCGGCGAGGTCGCGCCACAGGGCCCAGTCGGCCGGCACGCCGGCGCCCGGGTCGAGCGCGGGACGCACCTCCTGGCGGATGCCCTGGTGGTTGATCCACGTGCCGCGCTTCTCCATCGCGGTCCGACCGGGGAGCAGCACCGTGGCCCCCTCGGCCAGCATGCCCACCTGCGGAGCCTGGACCACGAGGAAGTCGAGGCCGTCGAGCAGGTGCTCGGGGATGTCGACGTCGCCCGCGACGATGAGGCCGCGGGGTGCGGTCGCGTCGGCGGGCACGGGCACGAAGCCCAGCGCCACCGCTCCCGCCGTATTGGGCGTGGCGTCGTCCTGCTTGAGGAAGTCGTCGCCGGCCCAGGTCGACGCGCCGTGCCACAGCGTGGTCACGCCTTTGCCCTGGGCCCAGGTGCGGATGGCAAACAGCTCTTCGCAGGTGTTCTTCGTGGACGCCAGCACCGCGACGCCCGCGCCGTCACCCACGGCCTTGCGCACCGCGGCCACGGCCTGCTCGATGGTCGCGTCCGCGCCAAGAGCGCGGAAGCCGCGCACACGATCGTCGAGGTTGTAGGTGTCGAAGCTGAGGCGGCCGTCGTCGCACATCCACGACTTGTTCACGTCGGCGTTGCGGCGCGGCTCGAAGCGCTTCAGCTGGCCCTGGTAGGCGCCCGCCTGGATGTTGCAGCCCTTGCTGCAGCCCGGGCAGACCGTCTCGGCGAAGTCCATGAACCAGACCCGCTGCATGAAGCGCTGGGCGCGGCTGGTGAGCGCCCCTACCGGGCAGATGTCGACGATGTTGAGCTGGTAGGGGTCCTCGATCTTGCCGTTGGGGCCCAGCGTGATCGTGGACTTGCCGCCCATTTCGCACACGCCGATGGGCCGGCTGTCGCGCACGTTCTCGAAGAAGCGCGTGCAGCGCGTGCACAGGATGCAGCGCTCGGCGTCGAACAGCACCTTGTCGGAGAACTCGACGCGCTTGTCGGCATGGCGCTTCTCTTCGACGAAGCGGCTGTCGCCGGGGCCGTGACGGTAGGCGTAGTCCTGCAGCGGACACTGCCCCGCCTCGTCGCAGATGGTGCAGTCGAGCGGGTGGTTGATCAGATAGAACTCGAGCACGCCCTTGCGGGCCTTCTTGACCTCCGGACTCTCGGTCTGGATGTCCATGCCCTCGCCGCAGGGCTGCTTGCACGAGATGGTCAGCTTGTCCGTGTTGCCGTTGACCTCCACCAGGCACATGCGGCAGTTGCCGTCGATGCCGATGTCCTCGTGGTAGCAGTAGTACGGCACGTCGACGCCGCGCTCGAGGCAGGCCTGCAGGATGGTCTTGCCGTCCTCGACCTCGGTCGTCTCGCCGTTGATCGTCAGCGTGATCATGCCGCCCCCACCGGGGCGCTCGCGCCCGCCGTCGTGCCCGCGTCCGCCTCGGGCCCTTGCTGGATCTTCGCCTCATACTCGTGGCGGAACTTCTTGATGATGCTCGTCAACGGCCAGCACGCGCCGTCGGCGAGGGCGCACACCGTGCGGCCCTCCATGTTGTGCGCGATGTCGAGCAGCAACTCGAGGTCGGCCTTACGCCCGTGACCCGAGGCGACCCGCTCGAGGATCTTCACGACCCAGGGCGTGCCTTCGCGACAGGGCGTGCACTGCCCGCAGCTCTCGTGGGCGTAGAAGCGCATCAGGTTGAGGTTGGCCTGCACCATGCAGGTGTCCTCGTCGAGCACGATGATGCCGGCCGAACCCAGCGAGCTGCCCATGGCCCGGATGCCGGGCGTGTCCATGGTGGTCTTTTCGACCTCGTTGGCCGTGAGCACCTTGCTCGAACTGCCGCCGGGGATGATGGCCTTCAGCCGCTTGCCGTTGCGGATGCCGCCGCAGGGACCGTCGATGAGCTCCTGCAGCGAGTAGCCCGTCTCGATCTCGAACACGCCGGGCGTGTTCACGTGGCCCGACACGCACCACAGGCGCGAGCCCGGGTCGTCGGGGTGGCCGAGCTTCGCGTGCCACTCGGCGCCGTGCTTCACGATGTGCGGGATGTTCGCGATGGTCTCGACGTTGTTGATGATCGTCGGGCAGGACCACAGCCCCTCGACCGCCGGAAAGGGCGGCTTGTTGCGCGGGTAGGGGCGCACGCCTTCGATGGAGTTCAGCAGCGAGGTCTCCTCGCCGCAGATGTAGGCGCCGCCGCCGATGTGCACGTGGACGTCGAGGTCGAAGCCCGAGCCGTCGATGTCCTTGCCGAAGAGCCCGGCCGCGTAGGCCTCCTTGATGGCGGCCTCGGTCTTGCGGATGCCGTCGCGGAACTCGCAGCGCAGGTAGACGTACGCCGTGTGCGCGCCGATGGCGTAGCAGGTGATGCCCACGCCCTCGAGCAGCTGGTGCGGGTCCAGCTCGAGGATCTGGCGATCCTTGAACGTGCCCGGCTCGCTCTCGTCGCCGTTGACGCACAGGTAGACCGGCTTGCCTGTGTTCTTCGGCACGAAGCTCCACTTCATGCCCGTCGAGAAGCCGGCGCCGCCGCGCCCCTTGAGCCCCGACGCCTTCACCATGGCGGTGATGTCGTCCGGCGTGCCCTTCTTCCCGTGGATCGCGGCGAGGTAGGCGTCGTAGCCGCCGTCCGCCCGGTAGCCCTTCAGCGCGCAGCTGTCGTCCTTGCCGAAGCGCGCGGAGATGATGTTGCCCATCGGGAGCGTCACGTTGCCGACTCCAGCAGCTTGTCGACGTCGTCGTGGCTCAGGTTCTCGTGGCGCTCACCGTCGATGAGGATCACCGGCGCGGTGCCGCACGACGCGAGGCACTCGGCACCGCGCAGGGTGAAGCGGCCGTCGTCGGTGGTGCCGCCGCGCTCGACGCCGAGCTTGGCCTTGAGGTGCTGCCACAGCTCCTGGCCGCCGCAGGCGTCGCACGAGAGCGTGCGGCACACGTGGATCAGGTGCTTGCCGCGGGGCGCGTGATAGAGCATCGGGTAGAAGGTGACCACCTCGAACACCTCCATGGCGGTGATGTCGAGGAACCCGGCCACCCACTGCTGCGCCTCGGCGTTGCACCAGCCCTGCTCGCGTTGGACCACGTGCAGCACGGGCACCAACGCGGCCTTGGCCACGGGGTAGCGCCCACGGATGTCCTCCAGCTCGGCGGTGATTGTCTCGTCGAACATCCCGTCTCCGGTCCCCTAGCGGTCGCACTCGCCCATGACGAAGTCGATGCTGCCGAGGATCGCCATGATGTCGGAGATCATGTGGCCGGGCACCACCTCCTGCAGCACCTGCAGGCTGGCGAAGGACGGCCCGCGGATGCGCATGCGCTGGGCCTTGCTGCCGCCCTCGCTGCGCAGGAAGAAGCCCAGCTCGCCCTTGGGGTTCTCGTGCCCGAAGTAGACCTCGCCGTGGGGCAGGTCCACCGAGTCGGTGAACACCATGAACTGGTGGATCAGCGACTCCATGTTGGTGAGCACCTTCTTCTTCTCGGGCTGCACCGACTTGAGCTCGTCGTCGCCCGCGCGGTTGAGATACGGGCCCGACGGCATGGAGTCCAGCACCTGCTCGATGATGCGTGTGCTCTGGCGCATCTCCTCGACGCGCACCATGTAGCGGTCGTAGCAGTCGCCCGTGGTGCCCACCGGCACCTCGAAGTCGTACAGGTCGTAACCGCTGTACGGGTGCAGCTTGCGCAGGTCGTACTCGACGCCGCACGCGCGCAGGTTGGGGCCGGTGAGGCCGTACTGCAGCGCCTGCTCGACGGTGATCACCCCCACGCCCTGCGTGCGCTTGACCCAGATCTTGTTGCGGGTCAGCAGCCCCTCGTACTCGTCGACCCGGTGCGGGAACTCGCGCACGAACTTCTCGAGCTTGGGGAACAGGTCTTCGGGGAAGTCGCGGGCACAGCCGCCGATGCGCGTGTAGCTGGTGGTGAAGCGCGCGCCGCTGATGCGCTCCATCATCGAGTAGATCGCCTCGCGCTCGCGGAAGGTCCACAGGAAGACGGTCATGGCGCCGAGGTCCATGGCGTAGGCGCCGAGCCCCAGCAGGTGGCTCGAGATGCGGCCCAGCTCGGCGCAGATCACGCGGATGGCCTGGGCCCGCGGCGGCGCCTCGATGCCCACCAGCTTCTCGCAGGCGATGGCGTAGGCGACGTTGTTCGCCAGCGGAGCGAGGTAGTCCATGCGGTCGGTGTAGGGGATGTTCTGGTGCAGCGTGTGGTGCTCGCCGACCTTCTCCTTGCCGCGGTGCAGGTAGCCGATGATGGGCTCGCACTTGCAGACCTCTTCGCCGTCGAGCTCGAGGATCAGGCGCAGCACACCGTGGGTGGACGGATGCTGCGGGCCCATGTTGAGGGCGATGGTGTCCTCGTGCCGATCCTCGGCGATCTCGACGTCGAGCATGCGGGCGTCGCTCATGACGTCGGCTCCTGGGGCGCGTCACCGGACGGCTTGCCCTTGGCCGCCTTCATCTCGGCGCTGCGCTTCCAGGCCTCATCCGGCGAGAGACTCTCGCGCTCGGTGTCGCTGCCGCTGCGCACCGATTCCGGCACGGCGACGCGACCGTCGGTGCCGTCGACGTTGCCACCCAGGGCGCGGGCCGGAGCCGCGTGCTCGCCCCGCCCCTCCATGGGGTATTCCTTGCGCAGCGGGAAGTCGGGGAAGTCTTCGTGCAGCAGGATGCGACGCAGGTCGGGGTGACCTTCGAAGGCGAAGCCGTACATGTCGTAGACCTCGCGCTCGTACCAGTTGGCACCGCGGAACACGCCCATGGCCGTATGGAACACCGGGTCGAGCGCGCTGCTGAAGACCCGGAAGTGCAGACGCTTGTGGTTGGTCAGGTCGTAGAGGACGGTGCGCACGACCCAGCGCGGCTGGGCGTCCTCGCCCATGTCATCGCCGAAGCGGTCGATCAGCAGCGAGTAACCCAGCGCGTCCCGGGCGTGCTGCAACACCTCGGTCTCCCGCCCGATGTCGGTGACCTCGAGCGTGAGGTCGCCGGCGAATTCGGCCGGGGCCTTGGTCGCGTCCGGGAACGCAGCATGCAGGGCCTGCGCGGCCGCGAGGTCGCTGTGGCTGCCGGTGGTGGGGAAGGTCTTGCTCAACTCTGTTGCCCGTCTCTCGTGTCGCCCGATTCTCGTGTTGCCGGTCTCAGTCCGTGTCGCGCCCGGTCCGCAGCCTCAGCCGCCGTAGCTCTTCTCGCCCTCGATCTGCTTCTGCAGCTTCATCAGCGCGCTGAGCACGTTCTCGGGCCGCGGTGGGCAACCCGAGACGTAGATGTCGACCGGCAGGAAGGTGTCGATGCCCTGGCACACGGCGTAGGTGCGGTACATGCCGCCGCTGCTCGCGCACGCGCCCATGGAGATGACCCACTTGGGCTCGGCCATCTGGTCGTACACGCGCTTGGCGGCCTCGGCCATCTTGTAGGTGCAGGTGCCGGCCACGACCATCACGTCGGCCTGGCGCGGGCTGAAGCGGGCCACCTCGGCGCCGAAGCGCGCCATGTCGAACTTGCTCGACGCCGTGGCCATGAACTCGATGGCGCAGCACGACAGGCCCAGGGGCAGCGGCCAGAGCGAGTTCTTGCGCGCCCAGTTGGTGAGCGCGTCGACCTGCGTGACGAAGAACCCGCCGTCGTCGTTGAGGCCGGTGTCGACCTGCTTCTCCGGCACCACCACCTCGGTGGTCGCGCGGACGCGTTCGTCGAGGGTGTAGGGGTTTTCGCGTTGACTCATGTCAGCTCTCCACCCGGTCGGCCACGGCCCGCTCGCTCAAGGCGCCGCCGCCGCTCGGCTGTGTGCCCGTGCCGCTCGTGAAGCGCACGGCCTGGTTCCCCGACCGCGAGCGGCCGGCCGGACTCCAGTCGAAGGCGCCCTTGGCGACGCAATACCACCACCCCACCATGAGCACGGCGATGAAGACCAGGATCTCGATCACGCCGAACATGCCCAGTTCCCGGAACTTCAGGGCCCACGGAATCAGGAACACGATCTCGATGTCGAAGATGATGAAGAGCATCGCGACGGTCGAGAACTTGACGCTGAAGCGTCGGCGTTCGGGCGTGAGCGGCACCATGCCGCACTCGAAGGCCGTCTCCTTGTCCGGGTTGCTGGTGCCCTTCTTCCCGAGCAGCCACGAGACCACCAGGTTGAACGCCGCGAAGGACACGGCGAATCCCGTCAGCAGCAGGATCGGGATGTAGTCGTTGAGGGCCGATTCGGGCAAGGCAGTACGGGCTCCGGCGAGGCTCCGAGGGAGGGTCGGGACGAGGCGGGAGTGATCGGCCCGACTCGCTGACCCGGCACCTTGTGACCCGGAGACAGTCGCGGTGAGATCGTACCGAGAGGTCCCCGGCCAAGGAAGCCGGTTTGCGGGCTAGGTCGGCTCCGGGGAGGGCGCGGCCGCCCCGCCCAGGCGCTCGGCGCCGGTGTAGACGTTGAAGCGGTCCTTGCGCACGAATCCGATCAGCGTCTGGCCGCCGTCCCGGGCCAGGCTGACGGCCAGGGACGAGGGCGCCGAGACGGCCGCCACCACGGGAATCCCCGCGCGGCGGGCCTTCTGGACGATCTCGAAGCTGGCCCGGCCGGACACCATCAGCACCGTGTCGCTGAGGGGCAGCCGCCGGAAGCGCACGGCCTCGCCGACCACCTTGTCCACGGCGTTGTGTCGGCCCACGTCCTCGGCCAGTCCGAGCCGGCGGCCGTCGGCGGCGAACAGACCGGCCGCGTGGAGGCCCCCGGTCGCATCGAAGACCGACTGCCCCTTGCGCAGGGCCGCGGGGAGGCTGAGCACCAGCCGGGGATCGAGGCGCGGGCCGGGGCTCACCATGGGACAGCTCACCGAGATGGACTCCAGCGTCGACTTCCCGCAGACCCCGCAGCTCGCCGACATGATGCCCGTCCGGCCGGCGTGGCTCTCGTCGATGGCCGACTCGGGCGCCAGGGTCACCGTGACCACGTTTCCCCGGGCCTCCTCGGGCACGTCATCGCAATGGACCACCCCGGCGATGTCCTCGGGACGCTCCACCAGGCCCTCGGTGAAGAGCAGGCCCCGGGCCAGGTCCAGGTCGTGGCCCGGCGTCCGCATGGTCACGACCAGGCTCCGGTCGCCGACGCGGATCTCCAGAGGCTCCTCCACCGCGACGATGTCGTCGGCGGCGGATCCGGGGCCGATGGCGCCCATGCGCACCACGCGGACCTGTTCCTGCCGTTCAGCCTTGCCGGGACGCATGGGGGCCCAGCCTACTCGTCTTCGGAAAGGGCTCCAAATGGCCTCTTGGCCGCGAATTCATGGACAGATGGGCTCAAGTCGATGGGCCTGCTTGGGCGAAGGGAAGTGTGCATCTCCTCCGACACCTTGGCCCACCCATGAACGCTCGTGCTTTCCTGACGATGCTCGTGATCGCCGCCGTGAACACGGTGGCCATCCTCTCGTTCCCCTCGGACGAGCGCTTCACGCCGAACACGCTCTATGTGGCTTCTGCGGACTCCGGGACCATCTTCGCCATCGATCTGGCGGACCTGCCCGGACCGGTCACCGGCCTGCCGCTGCCCCCGGGCACGCCCGACGCCGGCTCGCTGCCCGAGGCCATCACCGGCCTGGCCCTGCCCGAGGACCTGGCCTTCGGCCCGGATGCACTGCTCTACATCACCGACCGCACCGACGACGTCGTCCGGGGCTTCGATGCCGACGGCCTCGAGATCACCTCCCTCGGCGGCGTGGGATCGGCCATCGACGACCCCACGGGCATCCTGTTCGGCCCCCGCGGCGGACTCTTCGTCTCATCGTTCGGCACCGACCGCGTGCTGCACTTCGCCGCCGACGGCGAGCTCGCCAACGAGTTCGGTGAGTCGAGCGTCCTCGACGGCCCGGCCGGCATGGCCATCGGCCCCGGCGGCAAGCTCTTCGTCGCCTCTCACGAGACCGACGAGGTGCTCGTGTTCGACCGCTTCGACGTGCTCGTCGACAGCTTCGGCGTCGGCGACGACCTCGACGGCCCCTGGGGCATCGCCTTCGGCCGGGACGGACGCCTGTACGTGGCTTCCTCGCTGCAGAACCGCGTCAAGGTCTTCGACACCGCCGGCGTGTTGTCCGATGAGTTCGGCGACGATGTCCTGCTCGACGGCCCGGCCGACCTGGCCTTCGGTCCCGACGGCAAGCTCTACGTGACCTCCACCGGCAACGACATGCTGGTGCGCTTCATGGCGGACGGCACGGGCCACATCATGATCGACCCGTCCCGAGGCCTGACCCAGCCCCGCGGCCTGGCCTTCGCACCCTTCTACATGGAGACCTCGCTGAGCGGCACGCTGGCCGAACCGGGCGTCAAGCTCGGCCGGGCCCGCGAGCGGCACGTGCTCATGGGCCTCGCGCCCGGCTCGGGCGTGATCTCGCTGTTCGCCGAGGACGACGAGGAAGACAGCATGCTGCGCAGCGTGTTCGGCACGCCCGTCATGGTCTTCCACGGCTTCGAGGACTTCGAGGACGACCGCAGCAGCAAGCGTTCGTTCCACGGCACGTCGCTCACCGGCAATGCCCGCGGCGACGGCATCGGCACGATCATCCTCGAAACCCGCGGCAAGGTGCCGAGGCTCGAGAAGCACAAGAACAACGAGCCGGCGCCGAACCCGCCCTTCCCGGACGCCCTCACCCTGCAGAGCGCAGGCGGCCAGCTGCACCTGGCCAGCGACAAGGGTGTGCTCGACGTCTCGGTGCGCGCTCGCTACCGGAAGCCGAAGAACTAGGAGTCGTCGCGACGGCTCCGGACGGTCGGCATCCCCCGGCCCGGGACTCCGGTCGCGCCGCGGTTCAGTCCGCGGCCGGCCGGCAGAGCCACCGGGCGGCGACGAGCACCACGCCGAGGGCCAGGTAGGCGCTCGACCACGGCGCGGTGGCCACCAGGAAGGCGACCACGCCCCCGCCCGAGCTCCCGCCCTGATCCGACCCGATGAAGGCGATCACCGTGTCGCCGGCGGTCCACGCGTAGCTGTGCATGAGCCCGATGGCCGAGAGCAGCGCGCCCACGCCGCACCACACCGCCCCGCGCAGCAGCTGGCCTTCGATGATGCAGACGGTCACGGCCGCCAGCACCATCGACGTGAAGATGAAGCCCTGCTCGAGGGCGAAGGCGCCGCCCGCCCAGATGTCGGAGCGGTTGAGCGCGTCCAGGAGGCTCGCTTGCTGCTCGTCGAAACGAGGCCCGTCCGGGCCGCCCCAGCCCGCCGCGCGCAGGGCGCTCTTGATCAGGATCGCTCCCCACGCCGCCACGCCGGGCATGATCCCGAGCACGACGGCCGGCGCATGAGCGCGGGGCGTGGCCTGGAACGCCTGCGCGGTGATGACCAGGCCGATCCACAGCACGATGGCCATGCCCGCCTCGATGGGCACGACCCGCACGACGTGGGGCAGCACGCCGAACAGGCACACCGCGGTGATGAACACGCCGTTGAGCACCGAGTAGCCAGCCCGCGCCCCCATGGCCTTCCAGCCGGGGTGACCGATGTACAGCGTCGTCGGGAAGACCGAACCGAAGGCCGCGGCCGCCAGCGTGCCCAGCCCGTTCACGGTGAGTGACGAGCGGGTGGGGTAGCGGTCGCCCGCGGCCTCCGCCGACTCGAGGTTCTGCAGCGACCCGATCAGCGTGAACAGCCCCATGGGGATGATCACGGACGCGTAGGTGACGAGCATCCCCGCCGAGAGGGCCGCAGCGATGTCGCCCAGCGCCGACGTGGGCAGGAGCAGCTGCGCGGCCCGCTCGGGGACGGGGCCGATGGGCGCCAGCCCCGTCATCCACGCGAGCGCCGTCCCCACCGCGACGGCCACGAGGCCCCCGGGGAGCCCGCCGCGGAAGCGCAGGCCGCCGAAGTAGGTCAGCAGCACCAGCCCGAGGGTGACCAGCCCCACCAGCGGTCGCGCATAGGTGCGGAAGAAGAAGCCGAGGGCGATGAAGGTGAGCGCGATGCCCGCCAGCGTCGAGAGCAGGGCCGCCCGCGGCGTCGCGCGGCGCACCCGCTCGGCGACGAACGAGCCGCCCAACTCGATCAGTCCCGATCCGATGCAGGCCGCGAGACCCGCCATCCAGGCGACGCGGGCCGGGTCCTCGGCGCCGGCGGCCTCGGCCGCGAGCTTGGCCGGCAGCATCACCAGGAACACATGGGCCAGCAGGGAGACCGTGTTGATGCCGTAGGGCAACGCGCAGAGGTCGTCGCGGCCCGTGCGCGCGGCCAGGCGCCGCGCCTGCCACGCGTAGAAGAGGTTGCCCACGAGCAGCGAGACGGCCACGCCGGGCAGCACGCGGCCGTAGAGCAGCTCGTCGGAGAAGCCGAGCACACCCCGGCAGAGGGCGTCGATGAGCAGCAACTGGACGAGATTGTCGAGGGCGAGGCCGAAGAAGCCGTCGATGTCGCCGCGCACGAACCAGCGCATGGGCCGGTCCTCCCGGGGTCCGACGCAGTCCCGCCGCAGAGGATAGAGGCCTTCGGTGTGGTTTCCCACCGCCCGGCGTTCCTACACTGGCGCCATGGTCGGGCCGTCCGCACGTACGCTGAACACACTCACGGCCCTCGTCGGCGTGCTGACGGCGATCATGGGCGGCTGGGTGCTCTACGTCGGCCGCGGCATCCTGCTGCCGCTCGTCATCGCGCTGCTGGTCAGCATCATGCTGGCGCCGGTCGTCGCCGTGCTGCAGCGCTGGAAGATCCCGTCGTGGGCCACGGTGATGCTCATGGTGACCGCGCTGTTCGTCGGCGTGTCCCGCATCAGCGCCCTGCTGAAGGACAACCTCGCGGCGTTCTTCACGGGCATCAGCGGCGAGACCGTCGCCCTCGATCCCTTCTCGCCGGCCGCCAGCGAGCGGGCCATCTCGGCCACCAAGGCCTGGCAGATGACCAAGGACGGCATCCATGCGCGGATGATCCAGACGGGGCTGCCCGAGGGGCTCGCCGACCAGGTCAGCGACTGGATCAACAGCCTCGACCTGCGCACCCTCGCCACCAACCTGGTCGGGGGCGGCGTCGACTTCTTCCAGGGCCTGTTCCTGGTGCTGATCTACATGCTCTTCATCTTCGCGGAGAGCCAGGTCTTCCGGCGCAAGATCCTCGCCGCCGCCGGGGAGCGCGGGTCCGATGCAGCCCGGGTGATCGAGGCCATCGCCAAGGGCGCGCAGAGCTACCTCGGCGTGAAGACGGTCATCTCGCTCGTGACGGGCGTGCTCTGCTACGTCGCCTTGCTGCTGCTCGAGGTGCCCTTCGCCCTGCTGTTCGGGCTGCTCGCCTTCCTGCTCAACTTCATCCCCGTGTTCGGCAGCATCATCGCGGGCATCTTCCCCACCGCGCTGACGTTGGCGACGTCGGAGAGCCTGGGCCTGCCCGTCACGGTGGCGAGCATCTACATCGTCATCAACGTCGTCATGGCGTACCTGATCGAGCCCAAGCTGTTCGGGCGCGAGCTGAACCTCTCGCCTCTGGTGGTGCTCGTGTCGGTCATCGTGTGGACGGCGCTGTGGGGCGTGCCCGGCACATTCTTGTCCGTGCCCATGACGGCCACGTTGCAGATCGTGTTCGCCAACTTCGAGCAGACCCGCTCGATGGCGCTGCTGCTCTCGAGCGGCGTGGCCCCGACGAAGCGCCCACCGTCGCCCGATGCCGAGGCCGTGCGCAGCGCCTGACGGCCCGCCCAAGCCCTTCCGGGCGGATCAGCCCTCGGCCGGCTCCTCGTCCACCGGGGCGGCCGACACGGCCTTCTCCGACGGCGTGACGCAAGCGTCGCAATGGGCGCGCACCTGCAATTCGGCATGCTCCTCCCGCAGCGAAGCGGGGATCTGCGCGCCCTCGGCCACGACCAGGGTGACACCCCGCAAGAGCGAGACATCTCCGCACTCGCTGCAGACGAAGCGCCAGATCAGGCCTTCGTCGGCGGCGCGCTCGCCCGTCGGCTCGAAGCGCCAGATGTGATCGCCGAGGTCGAGGCGGCGGGCCAGTCCGACCCGCGTCAGGTCGAGCAGGTTGCGGTAGATCGTCGTGCGGTCCCAGCCGTGGGACGCGAGCACGTCGGCGACCTCGCCGTGACTGCTGGGCGAGTCGGCCGTGCGCAGCGTCTCGAGCACCGCGAGGCGCGAGGCGGTCGCGCGCAGGCCGTGACGCCGCAGCTCGGACTGCAGGTCAGCACGGTCGAGTCGGCCGATCTGCCCATGAGTGCGCGCCATGGAGGCGGAGTATAGGGCAGGATCCGAAAAGCCCGCAAATTGGACAGCCCGGCCGAACCTCAGCCGGACCGGGCCCCGAGCTCCGGCGCGAGGCCCAGTTCGACCGTGAACGTCGTGCCCTCGCCGGTTTGGCTGGTGACGCCGATCGACCCGTCATGGGCCTCCACGATGGCCTTGCTGATGGCCAGGCCCAGGCCCGTGCCCCCCAGGTTGCGGGTACGCGACTTCTCCAGGTGGAAGAAACTCTCGAAGATGTGGGGCAGCTCGGAGGCCGGGATCCCGATGCCCGTGTCGGCCACCGAGAGGCGTGCCCGGCCCTCGGCCCGCTCGCAGGAGAGGATGATGCGCCCGCCCGGACGGGTGAAGACGGCGGCGTTGCCGAGCAGGTTCGCGACCACCTGGCTCAGACGATTCCCGTCGCCGATGATCTCCAGCGGGTCGTCGGGCAGCTGCACCTCGAAGACCAATTCCTTGTCCGCCATGCGCTGCTCGAACGCCGCCCCCACCTGGTCGGCCAGCTCGACCAGCGAGATGGTCTCGAAGTGGAAGTCGATCTGCTGCGTGTCGAGCTTGCTCAGCTCGAACAGGTCCTTCACCAGCCGGGCCAGCTTGCGGCTCTCGCGCAGGCAGATGGCGAGGTTCTTCTCGAGCTCGGCGTTGCCGCCGGTGGAGGCCGAGGCCGTCTCGAGGTAGCCCTGGATGTTCGTCAGGGGCGTGCGCAGCTCGTGCGACACGTTGGCCACCAGCTGCCGGCGCAGGTCGTCGTTCTTCTTGAGCTCTTCGTAGTTGTTGCGCAGACGCCCGACCATCAACTCGACGTTCTCGACCAGCGTCCCGATCTCGCCGCCGGCGCGCGCCGGCAGCTCGCGGTCGAGTTCGCCCGCCCCGAACTGCGCGAGCACGACATTGAGCCGCCGCAGCCGCCGCACGAAGAGGTAATAGAGCACGCTCGCCATGGCGCCGGCGGCGATGCCCACCGACAGGATGGTCGCGACGGTCTCGTGGGAGACCAGTCGCCGCACCAGGGCGTCGAGCGGGTGGAAGACCGCGATGCCCCCCAGCAACACCAGCGCGATCTGCCAGAGGAGCGTCGGGGAGCGGGACGGGGTCGCGGGCTTGGTCACCGCGGTCGACCTAGACGAACGCGTCGGTGAACTTGTAGCCGAAGCCCCACACCGTGAGGATGAACGTGGGCCGGTTGCGTTCGGGCTCGAGCTTGGCGCGCAGGCGCTTGATGTGCGTGTCGATGGTGCGGTCGGTGCCGTCGAAGCTCTCGACGCCGGCGCGCTCGCACAGCGTGCGACGCGAGTAGGGCCGCCCGGGCGTGAGCGCCAGGATGCGCAGGATCTCGAACTCCTTCTGCGTCAGCTCGAGGTCGCCCCCGTTGCGCTCGGCGATGCGCTTGTCGAGATGGATGACGAGGTCGCCGTAGGTCAGCTGCCCCTGGGCCTGGTCGTTGTCGAACTGCGAGAGGACCTCGACACGGCGCGCCAGGGCCTTCACCCGGGCCATGACCTCGGCCACGGAGAAGGGCTTGGTCACGTAGTCGTCGGCGCCCACCTCGAGGCCGGCCACCTTGTTGGCGTCCTCGGACTTGGCCGTGACCATCATCACCGGGACGTAGCGACCCGAGTTGCGGATGTGGCGGCAGACCTCCATCCCGTCGACCTCGGGCAGCATCAGGTCGAGCACGACCATGTCGAAGTGTCCGGAATCGAACCGATCGATGGCCTCGCGGCCGTCCTTGGCGTGGACGGTCTTGTAGCCCTCCTGCTCGAGGTGCAGCCGCAGCAGGTTGGCGATGTCCGCGTCGTCCTCGACGACAAGGATGTGGCGAATGGCGGCGAACATGGGCCCAGTCTCCTCTCTGCGGCCCCACCGAGACAACCCCGGCGGGCCGGAGCTCCCGAAAAGTCGCAGGCCCCTTGAGCCAGGACCCTGTGATCCGCGGGCCCTGAACAAAGGAAGAGGGCCCTCGGGTTTCCCCGGGGGCCCTCTCCGTCCTGCAGCGAAGACCGTGCGTCGACGGGCTGCCAAAGGGAGGCGGCGAACCGCGAGCCAAGGGCGATCAAGAACGGCTCTGCTGGGCTTGCCTTCTCCTCACGTCCCCCGAAAAGACGTTTGGCGACCCGTCGACGTCGGAACTTCCGATCACGTTAGTCGTCCTCTACGTCGAGAAACGGTCCGCGGTGTGACAAAATGGTGACCGGCGCCGTACCTGTCCGGTATCGACCGCTTCGGCACACGAGCCGGACGACGAGCCGACGGCGGCCGCGCCGGTTCACAACGGTCCGGTGCCCACCGGCCGGACCCCACGGCCTCGGGCCACGCGCACGCGCGCCACACCACCACCGCTTCCTCGGACAGCCCCCATGCAGGACATCCTCCACAGGTTGGGTCTCGATTCCGCGACGAACTCCGGCGTCTACGCCGACGGTTGGGTCGCGCATCCCTCCGGCGATCCCACGTCGTCCACCAACCCCGCGACCGGCGCGGTGCTCGGTACGGTGGTCGCCGGCGGCGCCGACGACTACGAACACTGCGTGCAGGCAGCGCAGGCCGCCTACGCGCGTTGGCGCACGACACCGGCCCCCGCGCGCGGGGAGCTCGTGCGGCAGTGCGGCGACGCCCTGCGCGCGCACAAGGACGACCTCGGCGCCCTGGTCACCCTGGAGATGGGCAAGATCCGCGCCGAGGGACTGGGCGAGGTGCAGGAGATGATCGACATCGCCGACTTCGCCGTGGGCCTGTCGCGTCAGCTCTATGGCTTGACGATGCACTCCGAACGGCCCGGCCACCGCATGTATGAGCAGTGGCACCCCATGGGCCCCATCGGGATCATCTCGGCCTTCAACTTCCCCGTGGCCGTGTGGTCGTGGAACGCGTTCCTCGCGGCCGCGTGCGGCGACACCATGATCTGGAAGCCCTCGCCCATGACGCCCCTGTGCGGCGTCGCTGTCCAGAACATCGTGGCGCCGATCATGGAGGCCGCCGGCTTCGGCGGCGTCTTCAACCTGTGCCTCGGCGATGTCGAGCCCGTGGGCGAGACCATGATCGCCGACAAGCGTCTGCCGCTCATCTCGGCCACCGGATCGGTGCGCATGGGCAAGCGGGTCGGCGAGGTCGTCGGCGCGCGCCTGGGCCGTTCGCTGCTCGAGCTGGGCGGCAACAACGCCATCATCGTCATGGACGATGCCGACCTCGACCTGGCCCTGCGCGGCGTGCTGTTCGGCGCGGTGGGCACGGCGGGCCAGCGCTGCACGTCGACCCGCCGGGTGCTGCTGCACCGGGACATCGCCGGAGCATTCACCGAGAGACTCGTAGAGGCCTACGGACACGTGTCCATCGGCGACCCCATGGCCGACGACACCCTCTGCGGACCGCTGATCAACGCCGGCGCCGTGGACGGCATGCTCGCGGCCGTGGCCAGCGCGCGCTCGCAGGGTGCCGAGATCCTGTGCGGCGGCCAGCGCGCCGAGGTGCCGGGACTGCCGGGCGGCCACTTCGTCCAACCCACCATCGCCCAGGCGCCCAAGGCCCTGCCGATCATGCAGGACGAGACCTTCGCGCCGCTGCTCTACCTGGTCCCCATCGACGATCTCGACGAGGCCATCGCCATCCAGAACGGCGTGCCCCAGGGCTTGAGCAGCGCGGTCTTCACCCGCAACGTGCTGAACGCGGAACGGTTCCTGAGCGCCACGGGCAGCGACTGCGGCATCGCCAACGTCAACATCGGCACCAGCGGCGCCGAGATCGGCGGAGCCTTCGGCGGCGAGAAGGACACCGGCGGCGGTCGCGAGGCCGGCAGCGATTCCTGGAAGGCCTATATGCGGCGGCAGACCTGCACCATCAACTACACCTCCGAACTGCCCCTGGCCCAGGGCATCGAGTTCGGCGGCTGACCGCCCGCGCCCATCCGCCCATGAACGCACACGCTCCCGTCCGCCGATTTGGTCCGAGAGACGCGGGCCGCCGGCGGTCGAGTACGCAGGGCACGCTTCCGGGCACCGCGCCGGGCGCGACGCGGGGCGTCGCCTGCGGTCTTGCGCTGCTGGCCTCCCTGCTGGCGGCGGCCTGCGGCGGCGACGAGGCGGCGCGCGATCCCCTGGCCCCCGTGCCCGACGCTCACGTGGTGCTGATCTCCCTCGACACGCTGCGTGCCGATCACCTCGGCGCCTACGGACACGCCCGCGAGACCTCCCCTCACCTCGATGCCTTCGCCGCCGAGTCGCTGCGCTTCGAGCGCTGCCTGGCGGCCGCCAACAACACCGCGCCGTCGCACATGACCCTCATGACCGGCACCCTGCCCGCGGTGCACGGTATCGAGCACGGCAAGCCCAGCCGTCCGTCGTCGGCGGTGCCCATGCTGGCAGACGAGTTGCGCGCGTCCGGGTGGCGCACGTGGGGCCTGGCCGACGGCGCCTTCGTCACCGAGGCCTTCGGTTTCGATCGCGGCTTCGATCGGTTCGAGTCGGAGCTCAGGCCGCTGCGACACAAGCTGCCACGCCTGCTCGGCTGGATCGACGAGATGGCCGCCCCCGGGAGCCCGCCCACCTTCCTGTTCATGCACACGTACGAGGCCCACGCCCCCTACGTGCCCGACGTCGAGTACGACCTCTTCACCGACGACGACTACGACGGTCCCCTCGCCGAGCGCATCGCCCTGTTCCGCAAGAGTTTCGCCGGCGAAGACACGAGCTACGACATGGGCGCCCTCGAGGCCTCCTTCTGGGGTAAGGACCGCGGCGCCTTCGACGACGCCGACGTGGCCTACGTGCGCGCTCTCTACGAAGGCGACATCCGCCAGACCGACGCCCACGTCGGCCGCATCCTTGACGCGCTACGCGACGCCGGACTGCTCGACACGGCGTGGGTCGTGATCACCTCCGACCACGGCGAGGCCTTCCGCGAGCACGGCACCCTCGAGCACCGCCAGCTGTACGAAGAGGAGACGCACGTCCCCTTGCTCGTACGACCGCCCGGCGGCCTGACCCCGGGACGCACGGTGGCGTCGACGGCGCGCTTGCTCGATGTGGCCCCCACGATCCTCCACGCGGTGGGCCTGGTTCGGCCGCCGGTCATGCAGGGTCGCAGCCTGCTGCCCCTCGACGCCCGGTTCGAGCGCCCGGTGCACGCCACCGCCGGCGAGGACAGCAGCTTCCGCGCCTTCATCCACGGCACCCGCAAGGTGATCCGCCGCGGCAACACGCCCCCGACCTTCTTCGACCTGGCCGCCGACCCCGACGAGCGCCACGCCCTGTCGGGCCCCGGGGCCCCCGACTGGGCCACCGACGCCCTCTCAGCCATGCAGGCGCTCGAGGACGAAGCCGTCGCCCTGCGCCGCATCGTCGGCGAACCGGGAGCCGTGGGCGGCCTGAGCCCCGAGCGGTTGGCCGAGTTGATCCGGCTGGGCTACATCGACGGCTGACGAGGCTGGGCTCGCCCCACCGGGACGGTAGGGTTGAGGACGCCGACCGGCGCGCGACGCGCTCGGCACCGCACCAAGGAGTCCCGCATCGATGTCCCCGGCGCACCCTGACGACGCCCTCGCCAAGCTGGTGGACGAACTGGCCCGCGGCCGCGCCGGCGCCGACGACCTCGAGCCGCTCGCCTACGCCCACCTCGACCACGACCGCTGCGCGCGTCAGGGCATGCCCGAGGTGGTCTTCGGCGCCGGCAAGTCGCCCGAGCAGATCGTCGGCATCGTCGCCCGCCTGCTGACGAACGACCAGCCCGTGCTCGTGACGCGGCTCGAACCCGACATCTGGGAGGCCTGCCGGGACGGCCTCGGCGATGCGGGCACCTACGACGCTCTCTCGCGCACCTGGCTCGGGGGCGCGGCGCGCGCTCCCGCGGACGACGCGGGGGCGGTGGTCGTGGTGAGCGCCGGCACCTCCGACGTCGCCGTAGCCGAGGAGGCCGCCCGCACGGCCGAGGCCTTCGGGCAGCGCGTCGTGCGCCTGAACGACGTCGGCGTCGCCGGCATCCACCGTCTCATCGAGCACCTGCCGACCCTGCGCGACGCCCGGGTCATCATCGCCGTGGCGGGCATGGAGGGCGCGCTGCCGAGCGTGGTCGCCGGACTCGTGGCGTGTCCCGTCATCGCCGTGCCCACGAGCGTCGGCTACGGCGCGAGCTTCGGCGGCGTCGCGGCCCTGCTCGCCATGCTCAACAGCTGCGCCTCGGGCGTCACCGTGGTCAACATCGACAATGGATTCGGCGCGGCCTGCGCGGCGGTCCGCATCGCTGCCGTCACATCCGGCGCCAAGGCCGGCGGCCGTGCCGGCGAGTCCCCCCAGGGATCGCCCGGTTCAGCGGACGCCGCGTCATGACGGGCCACCTTCACTTCGACCTGATCGGGGGCATCGCCGGCGACATGACCGTCGCCGCCCTCGTCGATGCCGGCGTGCCCGAGGACGTGCTGCACGCGGGGCTGGTCGCCTCGGGACTGCCCTTCACCGCGCTGCGCGTCGAGCAGGAGTGGCGCGGAGGCCTGGCCGGGCGTTTGTTCCACGTCGATCTCGAGACTGACCCGCCCGCGCGGGACTGGAAGACCATCCGCGCACTGATCGAGCAGGCGACGTTGAGCGACGGCGCCCGCCGCTGGGCCCTGCGCATCTTCACGTGCCTGGCCGAGGCGGAAGCCACCGTGCACGGCTGCCCCGTCGAAGCAGTGCACTTCCACGAGGTCGGCGCGATGGACTCCATCGTCGACGTCGTCGCCACCGCTCTCGCCCTCGACCACCTGCAGGTCGACAGCTTCAGCTGCGGCCCGGTGCCCCTCTGCCGCGGCACCATCGAGGCCGACCACGGCGTCCTGCCCCTGCCCGCCCCGGCCACGGCCGCGCTGCTCACCGGCTTCGAACTCGTGACCATCCCCGGCACCCTCGAGACCGTCACGCCCACCGGCGCCGCCATCTTGTCGGCCCTGGTGGACGACCCCGCCGCTCCCATGCCGCCCCTGCGACTGACCGCCGGCGGCTACGGCCTGGGGCAGGCCGACCTCCCCGGCCGTGCCAACGTGCTGCGGGTCCTCGTCGGCACGCGCACCGACAACGCGGACGCCGGCGCCCGACACGGGGACCGCGGCCGGGCCGTGGTCATCGAGGCCGCCATCGACGACATGGACCCGCGCCTGTTCGGCGAAGTCTCGCGCAACCTCTTCGCGGCCGGCGCCCTCGACGTGACCCTCTCCGCGCTGATGATGAAGAAGCAACGCCCCGGCACGCTGCTCTCCGTCGTGTGTCGTCCCGAATCGGAGGGCGTGCTCTCGGGCCTGCTGCTGCGCGAGACGACCACCCTCGGGGTGCGCAGCCACGACGTCCGCCGCATCGAGCTCGCCCGACGGATCGAGACGGTCGAGACCGAATTCGGGCCCATCGCCGTGAAGTTCGCCTTCCTCGGTGACGAGTGCGTGAACAGCGCGCCCGAATACGACGAGTGCGAACGCGCGGCGCGCGAGCGCGGTGTGCCCCTCAAGGACGTCCTCGGGGCCGCGGCCGCCGCAGCCCATGAACGGGCCGGCACCCTCCGTGCGCCCACGCCGGGAGGCGCCCCGTGACGACCGTCGACGGAGCCGCCCACGTCCAGGCCCTGCGGCGTCAGGTGGAGACGTACGGACCGGTCGTCGTGGCCTTCTCCGGCGGCGTCGACTCCACCGTGGTGCTGAAGATCGCGGCGGACGTCCTCGGCGCCGACGTGATCGCCGTCACCGGCCTGTCGCCGTCCGTCGCCCCGCAGGAGGCCGAGCGGGCGCGGGAACTCGCGGCCGACCTCGGCGTCGAGCTGCTGACGCCCGAGACCCATGAGCTGGCCAATCCCGATTACGTGGCCAACGCGTCCGATCGCTGCTTCCACTGCAAGACGGAGCTGTACGACGTCTGCCGCCGGGTGGCCGCGGGGCGCGGCGACCGGCTGATCCTCAACGGCACGAACGCCGACGACGTGGGCGATTGGCGCCCCGGGTTGAAGGCCGCCGCGCAGGCCGGCGTGCGCTCGCCGCTGCTCGAGTGCGGCCTCGACAAGGCCGCCGTCCGGGCCGCCGCCCGGGCCCTGGGCCTCTCGAATTGGGACAAGCCGGCCCTGGCCTGCCTGGCCTCGCGCCTGCCCTACGGCACCTCGGTGACCCCGGAACGCCTGGCGGCCGTCGATGCCGTGGAACAGCACCTGCGCGCCCGGGGATTCCGGGATGTCCGCGCCCGACATCTCGGTGACGAGGTACGCTTGGAAGTCGAACCCGACCGGGTCCGGCAACTCCTCGGCCTCGCTGCGGATCCCGAACTGCTCGCGACTGTCACAGCCGCGGGCTTCCGCACGCTATCGGTGGAGCCCGACGGCTACCGATCGGGCCGTCTCAACGACGTCCTCGACTCCCCGAACGCCTCCCGATGAAGGCAAGGCACCTGCTCGCCACTCTGCTGGCGGTCGGCTCGATGCTGGCCGCCCCGGGCACCCTTTCCGCCCAATTCGGCGAGGCCGATCCGCGCTTCGACCCCGACCCGCGCGACCTGCGCGACCCGCGCGATGTCTCGCAGGACCCGCGGGAGCCGGTGCTCGACCCTCACGCCGTCCCCGAAGGCGAGCACCTGTTCGACATGCTGCTCGAGCAGAAGGACCAGCATCGCCTGGCCATGGCCATCTCCGACAACCCCTGGATCACGCTCGAGTACATCGATGGTGTGTGCGAGCAGCACCTGGCCCTGCGCGAGTCTGGGGGCGCCCCGACGCTCACCGGCACCAGCGCCGTGCAGGAGGTCGAGGCCAAGGCCAAGACCCTCGCGGCCCTCGCCGACCGGGCCCTGGGCGACTCCCGCTTCCAGCTCTACGTCCAGACGATGCTGGGTTGGGACGCGGCCAAGATCCAACGTCATCGGGTGATCCAAGGCCAGATCAAGCGGGCCAACTCGATCCTGCTGGCGGCCGCCTCCCCTGACGACTCGCGCCGGGCCATGACGCCCCTGAAGCAGGCACGCGAGGCGGCCGCGCAGATTGGTGACACCTGGAGCGAGGTCCGCGCACTCGTGCTCATGGGGCGCATCCGCGCAGCGCAGGGCTCGGTGCGGGACACCGAATTCTTCATGAAGGACGCGCTGCGCATCGCGCGCCCGATTCGCGACCTCGACTCGATGTGGGAGGCCCTCTCGACCCTGTATGAAGCGGCGATCCTGCGCAACGACTTCGAGTCGGCCCGCGAGCGCCTGCGGGAGCAGTACGTCATCTCGCAGAGCAGCCAGGACCCGCAGTCGGCTGACGAGATCCTCGACCAGCTCATCCAACTCGAGAACCTGATCCGGTCGGGCAACGCCTCGGCCCTGCGCAACCTGCCCCCCGGGTCGGGCAACCGCTCCGGTGGCAACGGTCGCTCCGGAACCGGGTCCGGCCAGGGCGGTTGAGGCTCCGCCGCCGACGCAAACCCGCAGGAGCGATTCCCAAGGACATGTCGATGCTGATCACGCTCCTCGCCGCGTTGCTCATGTTGCTGTCCGCGGCACCGACCTCCGCCCAGGATCGGGGCGCGCATGACGCGGTCCTGCCCAAGGGCTCCATCGTCCGCCTCTCGATCCCCGACGGCACCGCGTTGTGGTCCACCCCCCTCGGTGCCTCGCTCCAGGCTCTGCTCGACGGCAACGAGGATATCGACGGCCTGCGCGCCTTCCTGCACGCGGCCACGGGCCTCGAGAGCGACGACATGGCCACCATGCTGCTGGGCGGCACGGTGCACGTCGGCGTCTACCGCGGCCCGAAGAGCCGGCTCGGGGGCGACGCTGCGGACGGACAACGCCGCGTGCTCGTCGCGACCACCAGCAGCGACGAGAAGGCCCTCGCCCAGGCCCTCGAACGCGGACTCGACGCGCTCGACACCCTGGGCGTCGACGTGTCCTACGGCGACTATCGCGGTCTCGAATACGCGCGCCTCGACGACGAGAACGTGCTGGCCCGCCTCGGCGATCGCTTGTTCTTCGCCTCCCATGACGAGCTGCTCGCCGACGCCCTCGACCTGGCCCTTGACGCCGCGGTCACCGGCGGCAAGACCCGCGGCCGGCGCAAGGGCAAGTCGGCCGTCAAGGCGTCGGATGAGACGGTCGACGGAGGCCTCGCGAGCTTCTCGTTCCGCGTGGGATCGCCGCTGAATCGACGCGGCACGGTGAAGGGCATCGGCGAGATCGCCGGTCGCATGGGCAACCGCCTGAGCTCGCCCCTGCTCTCGGTGCTGCTCGACGACGCCGCCGACGAACTCTCCGCCGGAGGGCGCATCGTAGGGACTCTCGAGCACGACCGGGCGGGCGACCAGATGATTGTCCAGGCGCGGCTCGTCCCGGCGCCGCCCGACGAGGACGACGAAGCGACCGACAGCAGCGCCGACGACGGTGCCCGCCGGATCGAAGCGCGCGCGCCCGTCGCCTTCACCGTGCCCGTGGACGACCAGACCCTCGGCGTCCTGCACGTGCAACGTGACCTCGCCGATTGGTGGCGCCACCGCGAGGAGCGTATGCCGCCCGAGATCCAGACGCGACTGGCGCGCTTCGACAGCACCATGAGCATGCTCTTCTCAGGCCAGTCCCTCGCCGACGACGTCTTCGGGCAACTCGGCACGTCGTTGGCCGTCGTCTTCGATCGCCAGACCTTCGAGGACGAGGACGCGGCGCCCGACATCCGCATGCCGGCGGCCTGCCTCGTCTCGACACTGGACGACCCGCAACGCTTCGCCCCCATGCTGCAAGGGGCCTTCCAGACCTTCATCGGGTTGATCAACGCCGACCGCGGCCAGGAGGGTGAGGCGCCGTTCCTGATCGAGACCGAACGGGTCGATGGCGGACTGTTCGTCTCGGCGCGCCTCATGGACGGGATGTTCGCGGCCGGCCCCATGAACGACGCCACGGACCCGGGCATGGGCATGGACGGCGCCGCGCCCTACTCGGCCAACCTCTCGCCAGCCATGGCGGTCATCGGCGACCGGCTCCTACTCGGCACCTCCGTGGAGCAGGTGCGCCGGCTCATGAGTGCCCTCGCCACGCAGGGCTCCGCTGCCGCGAGCGAGTCCGAGGTCTTCGGCGAACTCGGCCTGTCGGTGGACGCGCGGATCCTCGAGCGGGCCCTGCGCGACAACCGCAAGGCGCTCATCGCCCAGAACGTCATCGAGAAGGGCAACGACCCGATGCAGGCGGCCGCCGAGATCGACGGGCTGGTCGCCATCGTGCAGCGTCTGCGGTCCGTGGACGTCCAGCTGTTCCACGACGCCGAGGGATTGCGCGCGCGCCTGGGCCTCGCCCTCGACCCCGCAACCGGGCGGACCGACGCTCGATGACTCCGCCCGCGGCGCTCACCGTCCGCGACGCCGAACAGTCCCTGGAGCCGTACCGCGCCGGTCACGACGGCCCGTTCGGCGCCCGGCAGGTCGGCCACCTCGTGCGCCGCGCCCTCTTCGGCGCCCCGCCCGAGCGCCTGGCCGAGTTGCAGCGGATGGAGCCCGCCGAGGCGGTCGAGGCGGTGTTGGCCGCGCCACCGCCCTCGGGCAGCTACGCCGAGACCCTCGACATCCTCGACGCCCTGGCCTCGGTGGACGACCCGGACGTCGCCCGCTCGGTGTGGTTGACGCGCATGGTGCGCGACCCGCACCCGTTCCGCGAACGCCTCGCGCTCTTCTGGCACGGGCACTTCGCCACCTCGGTCGAGAAGGTCGGGCGCATCCGCCTGATGACACGGCAGGTCGACACGCTACAACGGCTGGGGGCCGGGCCATTCGGGGAGCTGCTCCTCGCCATGTGCCGCGACCCGGCCATGGTCGTCTGGCTGGACGGAAACGCCAATCGCCGCCACCACCCGAATGAGAACTTCGCCCGCGAGCTGTTCGAGCTGTTCTCCCTCGGCATCGGGCACTACGACGAGACCGACGTCCTCGAGGCGGCGCGCGCCTTCAGCGGCTGGCACGTCCACGGCGACCGCTTCCGCTTCAATTCCCATGAGCACGACGACGGGACCAAGCGCGTCCTCGGACGCGAAGGCGACCTCGACGGTGACGACGTTGTTTCTGCCGTCATGGAACACCCGTCTTGCGCCCGGCACATCACGCGCCGCCTCTTCCGCGAGTTCGTCCATCCGGAACCGACGGACGCTCAGATCGACGTCCTCGCCGACCGCTACCGCGCGAGCGGCTACGACACGCTCGACCTGGTCCGCGTCCTGCTGCGCAGTCGCGCCTTCTATGCGGCGCCGGCCTACCGTGCCCTGGTGAAGTCCCCGGTGGCGCTCGCCGTGGGGGCCATCCGCTCCCTCGAGCTGCGCACCGATGCGCGCGCCGTCGCCGAGACCCTGGGGGCCCTGGGGCAGTCGTTGTATGCACCGCCGAGCGTGAAGGGCTGGGACGGTGGGGCTTCCTGGCTGAACGCGGCCACGCTCATCGGCCGCGTCAATCTCGCTGCCGACCTGGCAGGCCGGGCGCCCCAGGGCCTCACCGTCGACCCGGCCGACGACCTCGACGGCGCGGTCGCGCTGTTGCTCGACGGCCAACTCCCCGACGACGTGTCCCACCGCCTCAAGGCCCACCAGCACAAGCACGGCGACACGGCCGGCCTGCTGCAGGCGCTGCTCTGCCTGCCGGAGTATCAGCTGGCATGAACTTCCCTGACCTGACCCGCCGCGATCTGTTGTGGGGCGCCGCCGCGCTGCCGTTCCTCGCCGCGCTGCCCGCGCCCCTCGCGCGCGTGGCCCTCGCGCCCCGGTCCGGCGCCAAGGGCGACCGCGTCATCGTCGTCGTCCAGCTGACGGGTGGCAATGACGGGCTCAACACCGTCGTCCCCTACCGTGACGACGACTACCACCGCGCGCGCCCGGTCATCGCCGTTCCCGAACCGCAGGTGTTCAAGCTGGACGACGTGACCGGTCTCAACCCCGCCCTCTCGCGCCTCGATGAGATCTGGGAGCGCGGTGAGCTCGGCGTGATCCAGGGCATCGGCTACCCCGACCCGGACCGGTCGCACTTCCGCTCGATGGAGATCTGGCACACCGGGCGCGTCGACGACCGCCCGCCCACCTCCGGTTGGCTCGGACGGACGGCCGACGAGATCAAGGTCAAGGGCGGGTTGCCGGTGGCGCGCCTCGGCGGCCGCGACCTGCCCCTGGCGGTGGCCGGAGCGGCGAGCCAGGTGCCCGCCCTCGCGGCGACCAAGGACCTGGCCCTGCGGTACGCCGGGCGCGCCCAGGCCGCCGCCCTGCTCGAGGACCTGTGCGCGCCGGCGCTGCGGGCCGGCGCGGCCCAGTCCGTGGCCGAGGTCTTCCGGGATGCCTTCGACGCCTCGCGCCGACTCGACGCCCTCGGCCGGCAACCCGCCACCGGCGGCTTCCCCGGCAGCAACGTCGGCAAGGGTCTCGACCTGGCGGCTCGCCTGATCGGAGCGGGAGCCGGCACCCGGGTGCTCTACGTGACCCAGGGCGGCTTCGATACCCACGCGAACCAGCAACGCGACCACACAGCGCTGCTGCGCGACCTCGGCGCGGCCCTCGCGGCCTTCCAGGAGCAGCTCCGCAAACAGGGGGATGCCGGCCGGGTGGTGACGTTCGTCTTCTCCGAATTCGGCCGCAGGATCCGGGAGAACGCCTCGGGCGGCACCGATCACGGTGCGGGCGCCCCGGCGCTGATCCTGGGGGAGGCCGTCACCGGGGGCGTCCACGGCTCTCCGCCGGATCTCTCGGGTCGGGAGTCCGCCGATGTGCCCTTCCGCACCGACTTCCGCCGGGCCTATGCGGCGCTGCTCGCCTGGATGGGCCTGCGCCCGAAGGACATCCTGGGCGAGCGATTCGACCCGCTCCCGCTCCTCTCCTGACGGTCGGACGACCCCGTCCTGGACGCCCTCCGGGCCGCCCCACAGGCCCCCTCCCGGTGCGCCCGTCGAAGCTTCACTGAGATGCCGGGGTGGAGCGGCGCGCCCTGCGCGCTAGAATCCCGCCTCGTCGACGGTTGTCGACGTGACGAATCGGGGATCTGGGGTCCATGGCCAAGCGCATCAACTGGTATTACCGCCGCAACAACTGCACGACCTGTGCGAAGTCCGACGCCTACATGGACCAGCGCAGCATGACGGCCAAGGAAGTGGTCGACGCTCGCAAGGTCAAGCTGGGCAAGCGAGAGATCGCCGCCATCCTGCGGGGCACGAGCAAGGTCTACGCCATGCGGGGCAAGAAGAGCGTCGAGTTCGACCTCAAGCGCGACCCGCCGATGGAGAAGGTGCTCTACGAGAACCTGATCGGCCCGACGGGCAGCCTGCGCGCGCCTGCCGTGCGCTCCGGCAAGACGCTGATCGTGGGCTTCAACGAGGACGTCTGGAAGGAAGCCCTCGCGTAAGCCACCCTCCCGCGCCTGCGCGCCGGGAGTCTCGGACTACTGAGCCGATTCTCCGGTGCGGGCCGCGTCCTTGGCCGGCGCCGCGCCTTCCTGCTGCGAGGGACGCGTGTCGCGGCCAGGCTCCCGGCTGAGGACGATGCGCCCTACCGACTTCACGTTGACGCACTGGTCGGCGTGGAACGGCACCACGAATCGCACCGGCCCGCCCTCGTCGTGGGGAATCGGCTGGCCGTCCACCTCGTGGATGATCACCGCGGTGCGTGTGGTCTCGTTCAGCGGCAGGCTCACCGAGTACTCACCGTCCGCCGACTCGATGGTCATCCACTCGGCACCGTAGTCGGGCCCGGCGAGATCGACGAGCTTGCGCAGCCGCACGGCCTTGCCTTGCAACCGCGCGTCGACCGTCGAGAGGTCGGGGATCTGGTAGTGCCGGTTGAGGCCCTCGAGGTCGAGCTTGCTGAAACCGCGCGGGCGCCAGCAATGGCCTTCGATCGTGAACAGGGCGTGGTGGTTGCGGGCAGGCATCGGGGCTCTCAGGGTGCGCGGACGGCCGGGCATTGTGGCAATTCGTCGAGGCCGGAGGGACCCCGACGGAGCATGACTCTCCAGCCGCCCCCGACCGGTGCCGATAGATCGGGGAGCAGATCACTCCCATTTTCCTGTTGGATAGAGAAGCGATCTACTGCTATTATCACGAAAACCCTGCCTGAGCCCTGAAAAGGGCCACTTCCCCCGAGCCCTCGCGCCCCCGTCCCCTTGATCCGCTTCTCCAAGATGGCCGACTACGGAGTCCTCCTGCTGGGGCATTTTGCCCGCCAGCCGGAGGCCCTGATGAGCACCACCGATCTCGCGGAGACGTACCACATGCCGCGCACGGTGGTGGCCAACCTGCTCAAGGAGTTCTGCAAGGCCGGTCTGCTCGAGTCGCGCCGCGGGCTGCACGGCGGCTACCTCCTCGACCGCGCGCCCGAGGAGATCTCGTTGCTCGACATCCTCAGTGTCGTCGACGGCCCCGTGCAACTCATCGATTGCGCCGCCGACGATCTCGGCTCGGTGGGCGAGGCCTGCGAGTACGAGGACGTCTGCCTCTCGCGCAGCCCGATGGTCACGGTCAACCGTCGGATCGTCGAGTTCCTCCAAGGCCTCACCCTGGCCGAGCTGATGGCCGACTCGGCACCCATCCCGTCCCTCCAGTCCAGCACCCCCGAGTGAATCCGAGATGACGCACAACATCTACCTCGACAACAACGCCACGACGCCGATGGACCCGGCCGTGTTCGAGGCGATGCGTCCCTACTTCGTCGAGATGTACGGCAATGCCGCCTCGCGCAGCCACAGCTTCGGCTGGGATGCCGAGAAGGCCGTCGAGACCGCCCGCCAGCACATCGCCGACCTGCTCGGCTGCGGGCCGAAGGAGATCGTGTTCACGAGCGGCGCCACCGAATCCGACAACATCGCCATCAAGGGCGCGGTCGAGATGCTGGCCAAGAAGGGGCGCCACGTCATCACGGCCGTCACCGAGCACAAGGCCGTGCTCGACACGTGCAAGTACCTCGAGTCCACCGGCCGGGCCGACGTCACCTACCTCGAGGTCGACAAGTTCGGTCGGGTCTCGGTCGAACAGGTGGCCGCGGCGATGCGTGACGACACCATCCTGGTCACGCTCATGGCCGCCAACAACGAGATCGGCACGATCCACCCGGTGGCCGAGATCGGCGCGCTGTGCCGCGAGCGCGGCATCTGGTTCCACAGCGATGCCACCCAGGCCATCGGCAAGCTGCCCTTCGACGTCGACGCGCTGAAGGTCGACATCGCCAGCCTCTCGGGCCACAAGATCTACGGTCCCAAGGGCGTGGGCGCCCTGTACGTGCGGCGTCGCAATCCCCGGGTGCGGCTGACCCCGGTGATCCACGGCGGCGGGCACGAGCGCGGCATGCGCTCGGGCACGCTCAACGTGCCCGGCATCGTGGGCCTGGGCGAGGCCTGTCGTCTCGCCAAGGAGCGCCTCGCCATCGATACCGAGCATTGCCGCGGCCTACGCGACCGCTTCGAGCAGAAGATCCTCGGCGCGCTCGACCACGTGGCCTTGAACGGCCATCCCGAGCACCGCCTGCCCAACACGGCCAACCTCTCGTTCGCCTTCGTCGAGGGCGAGTCGATGATCATGGGGATCCCCGGCGTGGCGGTGTCCTCGGGTTCCGCGTGCACCTCCGCCAGCCTCGAGCCGTCCTACGTGCTGCGCGCCCTCGGCGTCGGCGACGACATGGCCCACTCCTCGATCCGCTTCTCCATGGGACGCTTCACCACCGAAGCCGAGGTCGACGAAGCGGCCGTGGAAGTCATCGGAGCCGTGCAGCGACTGCGCGAAATGTCACCGCTCTACGAACTCGCCCTCGAAGGCGTCGACCTCTCGACCATCGAGTGGGACGCCGCCGAGAAGCACTAGTCCCCTCCTACAGAATCCCCATCCGGCACTCTTCCGGAGACAAGGCAACATGGCCTACAGCGACAAAGTCCTCGACCACTACAACAACCCCCGCAACGTCGGCAAGCTCGACAACGCCGACAAGACGGTGGGCACCGGCATCGTCGGCGCCCCCGAGTGCGGTGACGTGATGAAGCTGCAGATCAAGGTCAGCGACGACGGCGTCATCGAAGACGCCAAGTTCAAGACCTTCGGCTGCGGATCCGCCATCGCCTCCTCGAGCCTGGCCACCGAATGGGTCAAGGGCAAGACGGTCGAACAGGCACTCGAGATCCGCAACACCGACATCGTCGAGGAGCTCTCGCTCCCGCCGGTGAAGATCCACTGTTCGGTGCTCGCCGAGGACGCCATCCGCGCCGCCCTCAGCGATTACCGCAGCAAGCAGGGCACCCCCGGCGCGGCGCTGACCGACGCCCCCGCCCCGAGCGGCTCCGAAGGCTGACGCCCGGCGCGTCGTGATCCGATGAGCAATTCAGCCTCCGCATCCACCGACACGGCCCCCGCCGAGGCCACACCCACGGTGCTGGTCACCGACCGGGCGGCCCGTGAATTCGAACACATCGTCGAAGAGAAGGGCTTGCCGCGCTGCACGGCCATGCGGCTCTCGGTCAAGGGCGGCGGGTGCTCAGGCTTCGAGTACCAGATCGATCTCGAGCGCAACGACGCGGACGAATTCGACATCGAGACCTTGCAGCACGGCGTGCGCGTCGTGATCGACATGAAGAGCGAGTTCTACATGGGCGGCACCACCATCGACTTCAACGAGTCGATCATGGAGCGCGGGTTCTCCTTCAAGAATCCCCACGCCAGCGGGACCTGTGGCTGTGGGTCGTCGTTCTCCATCTGAATCGTGGACGATTCGTCGGGCATGACCGCCTGCCCCCACTGCGGGGGCGAGACGCCGAGTTCGCTCGCGTGCCTGTCGTGCGAGCGCCCTCTCGTGGAGTCCCCGGAGGGCGACTGCTTCTCCCGGCTGGGACAGCCCCGCGGGATCGCTGACACGAGCGACCTCGAGACGCGCTTCCTGCGCCTGTCCCGGTTGCTGCACCCCGACTTCCACGGCGCGGCGGACGACGCGACCCGCCAGCTCGTCGTCGCCAACAGCGCCCTGCTGAACGAGGCCTACGTCGTCCTGACAAGCCTTTCCCAACGGGCCGAATACCTGCTCGGCCTGATCGACGCCGAGGCCCTCGAACGCAACAAGACCCTCGCACCGGCCTTCCTGATGGAGAGCATGGAACTGTCGGAGGCCGTCGAGGAGGCCACCGACAAGAGCGCGCTGGCCGGCTTCGCCAAGGACCTGCAGGCGCGCATCGACGCACGCCTCGCGCTCGTCGGTGACCCGTCCGCCTGGGACCCGCCGGACCTCGATGCCCTCGCCACCGCCCTGCACGAGATGAAAGTCTTCCGCCGCATCCTGCGCGACGTCAGGGCCGTCGCCTGAGCGCCCCCACCGCCTTCCACCCGAAAAGCGCATCCTCATGAGCAACGAGACAAGAGACGTCGTCATCGGCATCGACCTGGGGACGACCAATTCCCTGGCGGCCATCGTCGGCAAGGACGGTCCCCGCGTGCTGACCGACTCCCAGGGCGCCGCCCTGATCCCCTCGGTGGTCTCCTTCCTCGACGGCGGCGAAGTCATCGTCGGCGCGGAAGCCCGGGCCTTGTCCATCAGCAACCCCGAGCGGACGGTGCACTCGGTCAAGCGCCTCATGGGCCGGGGCATGGCGGACCTCGCCGGGGAAGTCGACCGGCTGCCCTACACCGTCGTCGAATCGGACAACAGCAAGCTCGTGCGTATCGCCATCGGCGACAAGTCGATCACCCCTCAGGAGATCTCGGCCCTGATCCTGGGCCGCGTGCGCGAGCAGGCCGAGGCGGCCCTGGGCTGCACCGTCGAGAAGGCCGTCATCACCGTGCCGGCCTACTTCGACGACGCTCAGCGCCAGGCGACGCGTGACGCGGCCAAGATCGCCGGCCTCACCGCCTTACGCATCGTCAACGAGCCCACCGCGGCCGCCCTCGCCTACGGACTCGACACCAGCCGCGAAGGCAACGTGGTCGTCTACGACCTGGGCGGCGGCACCTTCGACGTCTCGGTGCTCAAGATCACGCAGGGCGTCTTCAAGGTGGTGGCCACCGCTGGCGACACGCACCTGGGCGGCGACGACTTCGATCGCACCATCATGGAGGAGATCTTCGCCCTCATCACCGGCGGCGACAACCGCCCGGGGAAGGTGCCCGCCGAGGCGCTGCAGCAGGTGCGGCTCTCCGCCGAAGCCATGAAGAAGGAGCTGAGCAGCGCCGAGAACGCCATGCTCGAGATCGACGTGGGCGGCGAACAGCCCCTGCACTACGAGCTCGACCGTGCCCGCTTCGAGGCGATGATCGCGCCCTCCGTCGAACTCACATTGAAGTGCTGCCGGGCCGCGCTCGCCGATGCGGGCCTGCAAGCCGGCGACGTCGACGAGGTCGTGCTCGTGGGCGGCTCGACGCGCATCCCCATGGTGCGCCGTCGCTGCGCCGAGCTGTTCGACCGCGAGCCCCACACCGAGCTCGACCCCGACCGGGTGGTGGCCCTCGGCGCCGCCATCCAGGCCGACGTCCTCGCCGGCGGCAACAAGGACCTGCTGCTGCTCGACGTGATCCCCCTCGCGTTGGGCATCGAGACGGTGGGCGGTGGCTTCGCCAAGCTGGTCACGCGCAACTCCACCGTCCCGTGCCGCGCCACCGAGATGTTCTCGACGTCCGTCGACAACCAGACCGGCATCGACGTGAACGTGTTCCAGGGCGAGCGCGAGATGGTGGCCGACTGTCGCCACCTCGGCAGTTTCAAGCTCTCGGGCGTGCCGCCGATGCCCGCCGGCCTGCCGCGCGTCGAGGTCACCTTCCTGGTGGACGCCGACGGGGTGCTGACGGTCACGGCCCGCGAGCAGCGCAGCGGCCAGGAGGCCTCCATCGACGTCGTGCCGAGCCACGGCCTCACCCGCGACGAGGTCAGGTCGATGGTCAAGGAGTCCATCGTCCATGCCCACGAGGACTTCGCGAACCGCGAGCTCGTCGAGCTGCGCAACAAGGCCAACAACCTCGTCTACGGGACGACCCGGGTGCTGGACATGCCCGAGATGCCCTTCACCGACGAGCAACGCACCGACCTCAACGCCGACATCCAAAACCTCAAGAAGCTCGTCGGCGGCGACGACATCGAAGCCCTCAAGGCGGCCTGTGACGCCTTCGGCGAGAAGACCCAGGCGCTGGCCGATAACGTCATCGGCGAGGCCATCAAGGCCGAACTCAGCAAGGGCATGACCCAGGCCTGACCGAGGGGCCGCCCGCCCCGGGGAGGAGCACCATGGACGAAATCACCTGGACCGACGTGGAAGAGATCGGCTTCCGGCTTGCAGAGTCGCGACCCGACATCGATCCTCTCACGGTGAGATTCACCGACCTGCATCGGTGGGTCACCGAGCTCGAAGGCTTCACGGGTGACCCCAAGAAGTCCGGCGAGAAGATCCTCGAGGCCATCCAGATGGCCTGGCTCGACGAGAAGGACGACTGACGAGGACGCCACCGTGCCCGGTTATGAAGTCACGCTCCCCGTCCGTTTCGGGCAGGTCGACTACGCGGGGATCATGTTCTATCCGCGCTTCTTCGAGAACTTCCACACGGTCTTCGAGGACATGTTCACGTCGATCCTCGGTGTGCCCTACATGTCGATCCTGCGGGACCGGCGCATCGGATTCCCCACGGTGCACATCGAGACCGACTTCCGCGCACCGTTCCGCTTCGGCGATCCCATGCGCCTCGTGATCGAGGTCGCGCGCCTCGGTCGCACGTCCATCGACTTCCTCTACCGCGGCTACGTCGGTGACGCGACGCAACCCGCCGTCGAGGCGCGCGCGACGGTGGTCACCCTCGACCTCGACAGCTTCGAGACGCTCGAGATCCCCACCGACATCCGCGAGGCGCTCGAAGGCCTGGCCGTCTAGCATGCGCACGTTGCTCAGCCTGGTCCTGCTCGCCGGCGTGACGGCCTGCGCCGCACCCCACGATCCCTCGCTCCCCGTGACGCCCTCGCCGGCGTCGTCTCCATCGTCGGCCGCACCCGAAGCCGTGACGCTGCCCTCACGTCCGGCTCCGTCCCGCGTCCGCGGCCTCCCCGCCCCACCGGTCGAGTCCCCCATGACCCACTTCCACGTCAGCCTCGACGGCCATCAGGCCCACCGCGTCGCTGTGCGCATGACTTTCGACGTCGCGGGGCCCGGCCCCATCGAGGTCGCCATGCCCGTGTGGACGCCCGGCAGCTACCTCGTGCGCGAGTACGCCCGTCACGTCCTCGACCTGTCCGCAGCTGACGCCGACGGCCACGACCTGGGAGCCATCAAGACCGCCAAGAACAGCTGGCGCGTCGACGCGCGCTCGGCCGGCACCGTCGTCGTCGACTACACGCTCTACGCCAACGAACTCTCGGTGCGCACCAACCACGTCGACAGCGACCATGCGTTCCTGGCGCCCGCGGGGACGTTCCTGTTCGTGCGGGGACGTGAGGACGACGCCGCAAAGATCACCGTCGACACCCCCGACGGCTGGGAGGTCTTCACCGGCTTGCCCCGCGACGGCGACGGCTGGACCGCCTCCGACCTCGACATCCTGATGGACAGCCCGCTCGAGATCGGCCCGCACCGCGTGGTCTCCTTCGAGACGCGCGGCGTCCCCCATCGCCTGGTGGTCGCGGGCGAGCCCCTCGGCGTCGATCTCGAACAACTCGGTGCGGACACCGCGCTCATCACCGCAGAAGTGGCCGCGATCTTCGATCACATGCCCTTCGACGACTACACCTTCATCCTCTACCTCACCGACGGCGCGGGGGGCGGACTCGAGCACCTCAACTCGAGCGTCAACTACACGTCGCGCTGGCGCCTGACCGGCGAGAAGGGCTGGCACAGTCTGCTCTCGCTGTTCGCCCATGAGTACTTCCACTCGTGGAACGTGAAGCGCTTCCGGCCGGAGTCCCTGGGCCCGTTCGACTACGAGACGGAGAACTACACCACCGACCTCTGGGTGGCCGAGGGCATCACCAGCTACTACGACACGCTGGTCCCCACCCGCATCCGCTTCACCAAGGGCATCAGCGCCTACCTGGGCGAGATCGCCAAGGGCTTCCGCGACCTCGACGACCGCCCCGGCGCCGCGCGCACGAGCCTGGCCCGCTCGTCGTGGGACACCTGGATCAAGCAGTACCGCCCCGACGAGAACAGCTTCAACCACAGCGTCTCGTACTATTCCAAGGGCGCCATGGTCAGCATGATGCTCGACCTGCGCATCCGCCGGCTCACGGACGGCGAGCGCACTCTCGCCCACGCGCTGCGGCTCGGCTGGGAACGCTACACCGCCGCGGGCGTCGGCTATCCCGACGGCGCGTTGCGCACCCTCGCCACCGAGACGGCCGGCGCCGACCTGTCGGACTTCTTCGACGACTACGTCGACGGCACCGCGCCCCTCGACCCCCATGACGACCTGGCCTGGGTCGGCCTGCAGCTCGCCATCACGCCCAGCAAGACCAGCCGCAAGCTCGCCGAGGACGCCGACGGCTTCAAACTCGCACCGTCGCTGGGCCTCTCCACCGCCGACAGCAACGGGCTGTGCCGCGTCAGCCGCGTCGTCGAGGGCAAGGTCGCCTTCGTCGCCGGGATCAACGTCGACGACCTGATCCTGGCCGTCGACGAGATGCGCGTGAACGCCTCGAATCTCTCCGACCGCCTCGACCTGGCCCTGCACGACGGCGAGGCCCGCGTGATCACGCTCACCATCTTCCGCGGACAGTCGTTGCGCACGATCACGCTCACGCCGGCCCTCGAGCCCCTCCAGGACTGGAAGGTCAAGCCGCTCGCGGACACGACGCCAGCTCAGCAGGCTGCCTTCCAGGAGTGGACCGGGTGGGACCTGCCGGGCACCAAGCCGGCCGAGGACGCACACAGTCCCGAGAACGGCGAGGCGTCGGCCGAGTCGTAGTCCGAGGGCCAGGCGCAGCCGGACCGGACCTCGGTCCGGCCGGGCGGGTCAGATCACGACTTCGTCCTTCTGCTGGCGGTTCATCAGGTCCTGCACGGCGGCGAGGGGGGACTTGCCCTCGAACAGCACCGAGTGGATCTGCGAGCTGATGGGCATCTCGACAGCCACCCCCTGGGCCATCTCCACCACGGCCTGCACCGTCGTGACGCCTTCCGGCGTACCGGGGATCGACGCGAGCACCTGTTCGAGGGATTCGCCCCGCGCGATGCGGTCGCCCACGAGGCGGTTGCGTCCGTGGCTCGAGACGCAACTCACGACAAGGTCGCCGATGCCCGAGAGTCCGTGGAACGTCTCGGCCTTGCCGCCCAGGGCGATGCCCAGCCGCGTCATCTCGGTGAGTCCGCGGGTGAGCAGGGCCGCCTTGGTGTTGTCGCCGAAGCCGAGTCCGTCGACCAGCCCGCCCGCGATGGCGAGCACGTTCTTGAGCGCGCCGCCCAACTCGACGCCCACGGGATCGGGCGAGGTGTACACGCGGAAGCGCTCGGTCCCGAAGAGGTCCTGCACGCGCATCGCCAGCCCGGGATCGGTGGAGGCGGCCACCACGGCCGTGGGCATGCGCTGGGCCACCTCTTCGGCGTGGGAGGGGCCGCTCAGCACCGCCAGCGGATGCTCGCCGAGGACGTCGGCGATGATCTCGGTGGCCCGCAGGCGGGTCGACGCCTCCATGCCCTTCGTCGCGGAGACGAAGGGACGCCCGCGGTCGAACTCCGGACTCAGTTCGGTCAGCACGGCGCGCAGGTAGCGACTGGGTACGGCGGAGACGATCACGTCGGCGTGGGCGAACGCGCCCGGCTCGTTGGTCACCGTCACACCGCGGGGGAGCTTGAGCCCGGGCAGGTACTTGGAGTTCTCCCGCGTCGCCTGCATCTCGCGGGCCAACTCGGCCGATCGGCTCCATTGGATGACCGACGCGCCGCGCTCGGCCAACACCGAAGCCAGGGCCGTGCCCCAGGCACCGTCGCCCAGGATCGCCACCTTCTCAATCAATCGTCCGCTCCGGTCGTCGAGGCCGTCGCCTCAGGAAGCCGGTCATCGTAGCGATCTTCCGTTCCGGCGCGAATGCGCGCGAAGTTGCCCAGGTGCCGGATCGTGACGACCACCGCGACGCCGGCGAGCACCGCGAGGCCGGTGTCCTCGGTGAGGGACATGCCCTCCCCGGCGACGTGGACGACGAGGCGCGCGACGGGAAAGGCCCAGGCCAGGGCCACGCTCGCCACCGAGACGTAGCCGCTGCGGGCACGCACGCCGAAGTGGATCGCCGCCGCGATGAGCGCGAGCATCCAATCGAGCGCCAGGAAGCCGCCGATCAGTGTGGCCACACCCTTGCCTCCCCGGAATCCCATGGTGACGGGGTAGACGTGACCGAGCACTGCCGCCGCCACGAGCACCGTCGCCCCCTCGGGGTCGCCCTGCAGGGCCGGCCCGGTCCAGATCAGCGGCGGCAGCAGTCCCTTGGCCATGTCGCCGAGCAGGACCGCCCGGCCCCAGCCCTTGCCGAGGGCCCGGCCGACATTCGTGGCGCCGGGATTGCCGCTGCCCACCTGTCGGATGTCCACACCCTGGATCCGGGCGGCCAGCGACGCAAACGACACGCAGCCGAGGGCGTATGCCAGCAGAGTGGCGAGACCCGGGTCCATGGGAGATTCCCGTCAGGGGTGCCCGCTCAGGCGGCCCGGTCCTCCCGGCCCTCCCTTTCGGGGCGACGTCGACTATCATGCCGCCCGCCCATCGCCCCGAGGAAGAGGGTCCCGGCAGCTTCATGCGCCGCCCTCCCCGAGAGTCCTCTCGAGAACCGAGAATCATGCGCGTCTACGCCCTGACCCTGGCTTGCCTGATCGTCCTGACCGGCGCCCCCTCCCTGATCGCCCAGGACGCCGCGGGCCCGACCGACGGCCTCATCGGCGACACGGCCGCCCGCAAGTTCGACGACCCCGACTTCTCGTTCTCGTTCACCACTCCGCTGGGCATGCGCCTGCTGCCCGATCTCGAGCGGTCCGCGCTCATCGGTCAGGCCCTGCCGAACCAACCGCGCACCGACAGCAAGACCCAGCGCCTCGAGCACAGCTTCCTCTGGCAGGACACCACCGGGCCCTCCGGTGATGGTCGCCAGATCCTGCTGATGCTGATGGACGAGAGTCAGTGGGTCGGCACCGGCGACTTCCAGCGCTGGCTCGAGGCCGGCGGCGTGACCATCATCGAGCAGGAAGAGGTCAGCCGTCCGGTCGGACCCGGCTTGCTGATTCACATGGAGTTCGCGAGCCCGGTCGACCTGCGGCCCATGCGCGGACTGTGTCTCTACATCCCCCGCTTGAAGCGATACTGCCTGCTGCGTCTCTTCTGCGATGCCGACGCGTGGGAGCGCAACGAGCCCGCCTTCCGCCAGACGATCGAATCGATCCGTTTCCGCGAGCCGGTCAGTATTCCGCCGCCCACCGAGATGCTCGGCGACAGCGGTGACGCCGGCGCCGGCAGCCCCTGGCTGCGCCTCGAGGTGCTCGGCAGCCTGGTCCTGGCCGCCGTGGTGGTCATGGCGATGGCTACCGGGACGCGAGCCAAAGCATGAGCCTGCGGTCGACCGCGCTCTGCACGGGCGGTGCCGCGCTCGCTGCGCTCGTCGGTTTCACCGCGTCCGGCTGCGGTCCGGGCGAGCCCAGCAGCACCGAGGATCTCGTCTATCCCGGCGCGAACCTGATGATCATCTCCATCGACACGCTGCGGGCCGACCGCCTGGGCGCCTACGGCAACACCAGGGGTCTGACCCCCCATCTCGACGCCCTGGCGGGCGAGAGCATCCTGTTCGAGAACGCCTATGCCAACTCGCCCAAGACCGCCAGCTCGCACATGTCGCTGTTCACGTCGATGCTCCCCACCGAGCACGGACTGAGGAACTTCGCCCCCCGCAAGGGCCTCCCGCTGAAGGCCATGGCGTCCAACCGCACGACGCTGGGGCAGGTCCTCAACCGCAACGACTACTACAACGCGACCATCGCCTCGGGCGGCAACATCAACGGTCAGATGGGCTTCAGCCGCGGCTTCGGCCAGGACACGTTCATGTCGGGCCTGCGTGAAGTGCCGGACATCGTCTCGGACGCCAAGACGCTGCTCAATCGGCTGACTCCCCAGGAGGAGTCGGCGGGGCTGCACTGGTTCATGTTCCTGCACACCTACCAGGTGCATGCGCCCTACGTCCCGCCGCAGGAGTGGATCGACAAGTTCGCCATCGAACCCCAGGGGCGGTCCGGTGAACTGATGCAGCCGATGCTGAAGATGAGCATCCAGCAGCAGTGGAAGCACATGCACGACGGCCTGTGGGATCACAAGGCCGAGTTCAACGCCGAGGACGGCGAGTATCTCATGAGCCTGTACGACGCGGAGGTCGCCTACACCGACCACGTGATCGGTCGCTTCATCGAGTGGCTCGACCAGCGCGACATCCTCGACGACACGATCCTCGTGGTGCTCTCCGACCACGGTGAGGAGTTCTTCGAGCACGGCGAGTTCGAACACGACCAGCTCCACGAGGAACACCTGCGCGTGCCTCTCATGATCCGGCTGCCGGGCGGGACGCTGGGCGGGAAGAAAGTCTCGGGGCTGACCAGCCTGATCGACGTCATGCCGACCCTGCTCGAGATGCTCGACATCGAGGTGGGATCGGGCCTGCAGAACCAGATGGCCGGCGAGTCCCTGACCCCGTCCATGCTCTCGGGCCGCACGAACGGGCGGCCGGTCTTCGCCGAGCGCGTGATGTTCGTGGAGGCCTACCAGGCGGCGCTGCGCAACGAAGCGAGCAACGTCATCTTCCACGAGGCCGAGAAGCGACTCCAAGCCTTTGACCTGAGCACCGACCCGGCCGAGACCGAAGACATCTCGGGCAACCTCGACTTCCTGCGGAAGGCCGCCGAGGCGCTCAAGAGCGCCCTGACCCGGGTGTTGCTGCGTCGTCACGCCTACGACCAGGAGAGCACGGGCGTCAATGTGGACCTGAGTTCGAAGGAACTCGACGAACTCAAGAAGCTCGGCTACATCGGCGACGGCGACGAGGACATCGAGGTGAAGCTCCCCGAGGGGACGCCCATCGAGAACTTCCCCGACCTGGGCGACGGCTAGCTACCGAGCGGTCCGGACCCTGCTCCTCGCGCGGCCCTTCCCACCCGGGGTGGCCAGCCGGGACGATCAGCTGGCTGTGGGCCCGTGGTAGTCGACGAAGTTCACCGCGGACTCGTACAGCCGCACGCGGTGCAGGCGCCCCTCGAGCGGCGCCTCCAGGCGCTCCCAGATGGCGGCCGCCACCACCTCGGCGGTCGTGATCCGGCCGGCCAGCCAGGGCACGTCGTGCCCGAGGTCCTTGTGGTCGACGTCCGCGAAGATGTGCTCATGCATGAGCCCGGCCAGGACGTTGAGGTCCATGACCATCCCCGTACGGGGGTCGACCTCGCCCCGGACCACCACCTCCAACTCGTAGTTGTGACCGTGGAGGTTGTGGCAGGGGCCGTAGAGCCTCTGGTTCTCCTCGGGGGTCAGGTGAGGGCTCTCCAGCTTGTGGGCCGCCGAGAAGCCGATCTTGTGGATCAACTCGAACATGGGGACATCCTATCCAAGTGCTGCTGAGGGGGCGATTTACGGAGGTGGTCCGGTCCCCAGGGGGCTATCAGTCATCTGCTCGCCGGGTCGCCGGGGTCGCCACGGCGACCCATGAGTTGAGCTTGATCGGTTACCCAGCGGGATCCGGGGACTCTGTTACAATGTTCTCCTTTTGATCCCGGGCAGAAGAAGGACACCTCACGACCCCCACCAGCATCGGGGACGGGCGGTTCTCCACAAGCAGTTCCTGGGTCATTCGCCATCACTTCACACGGAAACCACTGGGCATGACGACGCTCGAACTCTGCGCCAAGCTGGACAGTATCGAGGCGGGCGAGGTGGCCACGCTCTTCTTCAAGGATGGCGAGGTCATCAGGGGGGGCATGCTCTACAACTCGGTGCAACAGCGGGGTGTGATCATCGACCCCGCCTCCGAGACGCAGCGCCGCTTCGAAGCCGATGAGGTCGCCAAGGTCTGGCGCCGCTAGCCGGCTCCGCCGACGGCCTCACCCCGGCTCCGCTGAGAGCCACTTCCGGTCCTCGCATCGGGCGCCGAACCGGCGTCCGGACTCGTTGAACACCCGACGCGGCAACGTCCACGTCGGGACCGTCGGCTGGTCCTACCCGGATTGGAAGGGCTGCTTCTACCCCAAAGGTACGGCGGCCCGGGACTACCTGGCTTTCTATGCCGGTCGGTTCCGGGCCGTCGAGGTCGACTCGACCTTCTATGCCTGGCCGAAGCGGACGAATCTGCAGCAATGGGCCGAAAAGGTCCCGCCGGGGTTCCGCTTCGCCCTCAAGGCCCCGCAGTCGATCACGCATGAGCGCCTGCTGGCCGGCTGTGCCGAGGACATGCTCCGCTTCCTCGACAGCGTGCAGCTCCTCGGGGACGCCCTCGGCCCCGTGATCCTGCAGTTGCCGGCGCGCTTCGGGCGCTCCCACCTGAAGGACCTGTTCCGGCTGCTCGAGGCCCTGCCGCCGAAGCCCGGCATCGCGGTCGAATTCCGGCACCGGTCCTGCTACTCCAGCGAGATGTTCGAGGTCCTGCGCAATCGGGGCGTCGGGCTCGTCACCACCGACGCCCACGAAGGATTCCTGCTCTCGGGCCCCGATGTGGTCCTGAGGCTGATGGGCGAGCGCGACACCGCCACCCGCTTCGACCGCGTCGTCGTCGACAAGGGCCACGACCTCGATGCCTGGGCCGACCGGGTCGGGCAACTGCCCGCCTGGGTCGAACATGCCTACCTGTTCGTGAACAACCTCTACTCGGGTCATGCTCCCGAAACGGCGGCCGCCCTCGGCGTGCGCCTCGGCGTACTCGATCCGCCGCCTGCGCCGCCGGGCACCCAGGAAAGCCTGTTCCCATGACACCTGCTGAATCGACGGCTATGATCCAGGGAGCGCCGCACGGCGTCCGACGACCGTATCCAGGAGCACCGAGAGACCGATGATCAGCCTCACCGACAAGGCCATCTCCGAGGTCAAGCGCATCATTTCCGATCAGAAGCTCGAAGAGGGCACGCACCTGCGCGTGGGCGTCTCGGGTGGCGGATGCAGTGGTCTCTCCTACGTCCTCGGCTTCGATGCCGAGACCAAGGACGGCGACAAGATGCTCGAGTTCGGAGGCCTGGAGGTGGCCCTCTCCGCCGACGCAGAGCCCTACCTCGAGAACACGGTCATCGACTTCAACGACGACGTGACCAAGCGGGGGTTCGTGTTCAACAACCCCAACGCATCCGGGACCTGCGGTTGCGGGAGCTCCTTCTCGGTCTGACGCGCGGCTTGCGGCCGCCGTCGTGCCCGCGGACTAGGCCGGGGAGCGGGCTTTGGAAGGCGAGCCGGCGCCTCCGCGTCCGGGACCGCCTTGACCGGGTCCGCCGCGTCCCTGACCACCGCCGCCCGGTCCGCCCTTGTCGCCGCGTCCGCGACCGCCACGCCCGCGCCCATCGCCGCGACCGCGTGAGTCACCGCGACCCACCGGGCGCTTGCGTCCACCCAGCTTCTCCTTGAGGCGCAGCAGGACGGGATCGCGATTGGAGAGTCGCAGGCCCTCATCCACAGCGGCCAGGGCTTCCTTGCGATTCTTCAGCTCGAGCAGGCAGCGGGCCCTGTGACCGTGGACCGAAGCATTGTGCTCCTTCTGAGCACGATCACCGGCGCGACGCCAGAGCGCCTGGTCGAAGTGATGCAGGGCCTCTTTCCAGCGCTGGAACTCGGCGTCGAAGCGGCCGCGGTCGAGCCAGAAGCGCACGTCGTTCCGCGCCGCGTCCTCGCCCGCCTTGAAGAAGCTGCCCACCGTGAGGGGCGCCAGAGGACCCGAGCGCAGGCATCGGATCAGCTCCGAGGGTTGGTGGAAGACACCGCTGTCCCCGACCGTCCCGCCCGCGAGGTGCTGCAGCAGGCTGGTCACCATCGCGTCGCGGCTGGCGTCGTCGGTCACCAGACGTTTGACGGCGACCTGGGCGACCACGGGGTGCCGCGTGCGGACGGCCGCGTCGCCGACCGGACGCAGACTGTGTTCGAGGGGCTTGAGGATGCGCGCGCTCAACTCGGCTTCGGGCACATCGAGCAAGCGAGCCAGGTGCGGCCGCGCCAGGGACATGCCGTATTGGTGCACCATCGCCACGGCCAGGTAGGCCCGTTTCTGGATGTCGGCGTCGGCTCCCTTCGCCATCAGCGCGATGCGCTTGCCCACGGCTTCACCGATGGAATCGACGCCTCGGGCGGCCGCCACACGATCCATGAGGATGCCCTGCGCCGACTCCATGGCGCTCTCCGCCGCGCTCGCATCAAGTCCCTCACCGAGGTGCCCGCGCTCGGCCAATCCCGCGGCGAGCGCCGTGCGCTCCGCCGCATCGGGGGCCTCGAGGGCAACCTGCAACAGCTCGGCCTGACGGCTGATGCGATGGTCGAGCCCTGAGCGCTCCCACTGGTCTCCATCGGAAGCCAGCAGCAGGCGCGCCTTGCCCTTGCCGTACGCGGCGAGGTGCTCGAGCAGCGGGGGCAGTCCGGTCAGCTGGTCGGCATCGTCGGCCACGAACACCGCCACCGCGTCGTCATTCTCCTCGGGCACATAGCGATCCGGGAGATCCGCGCCGAACTCGCGCCAGAAGACGCGGGGCTTGCCCGCCGCCAGATCCCAGGCCAGGCGCCTGAGCAGCGTGCTCTTGCCGTTGCCGGCCGGGCCACGCACCAGCGCCACCTTCACCTTGTCCTCGGGACAGGGGTCGAGCAGGAATCGGTTCAGTGCGTCGGCCACCGTTCGCGTCGCGTCGGCGCCGGCCTTGATCGAGATCCACGACGAGCTGTCGCCGCGATCGAACATGTCGAAGATCTGCTCGTCGGCTGCCGGGACGGACTCTCTCACGGCCTCGGTCAGCTCCGTGAACCCCGCCGGCGGGTTGCCCGTCGGCGGCTTCGGCACTTCCAACTCCTCGAGCAGCCCGGCGAACTCGGCCAGGGCCTGCGAAGCGGTCATGCCGGACGGGTGCTCGAGCACGTTCGTGCCGTAGTGCATCGACGCGCGCAGGGCCGTCGCCGGGTCCGTGGTCCCTTCCGGGACGACGGCAAAGTTCTCGGGCACGTGCCCGCTGAAGACCCGTCCGACGTCCTCGAGCAACTCGATCAGGTCGGGGTCGTCGAGGGCGAAGCCGGTGAACACGACCGTGCGTGCAAACACGTCGCGCAGGAATCCCTGGTAGCGGCTGTCGGGAGTGGCGAGTTTCTTGCGCGCCTTCCCCGTGAGCACCAGCGTGTCGGGATCGTCGATGCCGCCGGCGAGGCGCACCACGAAGGGCTCCTTGCGCTCCCACATACCCTTCATGCCCTTGCTGTCGGGACCGAACAGGCGCACGTCCTCGATGTCCGCCGGTTTGCTGGCCAGCAGCGCGTCGCTCACCGACGTCGTGGCGAGGCCCGGCTGCTTCAGCTTCCACAACTCCGCCAGCCCCGGATCCGGGTCGCTGCGCCAGCGCTTGTCGTCGGCGAGGGTGGCGGCATCAGCGTCCCCGAGGGCCTGCTTCAGCTGGCGTCGGGAGTTGATCTCCGCCGTGCCGTGGCCGGGGCCGACGATCACCGCCAGGGAACGCTTGCGGGTGGCAGTCCTCAGCGTCTTGAAGACACCGGAGTCGATCCAACGGGGCTTGCTCATGGAGGCTGATCCGGCCCCGGGGAAGTGCTCACGCATCGGGAGGGGGCCGAGCGACGCGGGGGCACACCGTAGCGGGCCCCTGCGAGAGGTGTCAATGCGGACGGGTGCGACGACGCGACTGGAAAAACAATCCACCCGCCCCTATCACATGCGCTGTGGGTACGCACCGGCACAGGACGACCGGGCACCCCGCCGGGCCGCCCGTCCGGCTCCCCCCCGCCAGCCGAGAACCCGGAACGATGACCATGGCCACCACTGCCAAGAGATCCCGCACCAAAACCACCCGCCGCCCCTCGACCAAGCCGCGGACGGCGGCCCGCCCCCGCCGCAGCGGTGCCGCGTCTCCGCCCATCGGCAATGCCGTGGTGGGCCAGTCCGGTGGGCCCACCGTCGTGATCAACCAATCCCTCGTCGGGGTCATCGAGCAGGCCCGCAAGGTGGCGCCGATCCAGCGCATCCTCGGCGCTCGTCATGGGGTGCAGGGCATCCTCGACGACGACTTCGTCGACCTCACGCGCCAGAGCATGGCGACCCTCGAGAAGGTGGCCCTGACGCCGGCCGCCGCCCTCGGCTCGGTGCGCAAGAAGCCCTCGCGTGACGAGTGCCTCGCCATGTTCGAGACCTTCCGCAAACACGACGTGCGCTACTTCTTCTACATCGGCGGCAACGACACCGCCGAGACGGCCAACATCGTGCTCGAGATCGCGCGGGCCGAACGCTGGCCCCTGCGCGTCGTCCACGTGCCCAAGACCATCGACAACGACCTGCGCGTCACCGATCACTGCCCCGGATTCGGCAGCGCGGCCAAGTTCGTGGCCCAGGCCTTCATGGGTGACAACCTCGACAACCGATCGCTCCGCGGCATCAAGATCAATGTGGTCATGGGGCGCCACGCCGGCTTCCTGACCGCGGCCTCCGTGCTCGGGCGGCAGTACGACGACGACGGTCCCCACCTCGTCTACTGCCCGGAGGTGGCCTTCGACGAGAAGCGCTTCATCGCCGACGTGAAGCGCGTGCACAAGCGCCTGGGCCGGTGCCTTGTCGCGGTGAGCGAGGGTGTCCACGACAAGCGCGGCGTCACCATCGCCGAGAAGATGGCGGCGAAGGCCGAACGCGACGCCCACGGGAACGTGCAGCTCTCGGGGTCGGGGGCCCTCGGCGATCACCTCGCCGGACTCGTGCGCAAAGCCATGCCCGGCATGCGCGTGCGCGCCGACACCTTCGGCTACCTGCAGCGCTCGTTCGCCGGCGTGTGGTCCGAGGTCGACGCCAAGGAGGCCCGCCTCGTGGGCAAGGACGCCGTGCGCTACGCCATGACCGCGCGCAGCGGCACGGTGGTGCTCAAGCGCAAGCGCGGCAAGCGCTACCTCTGCACGACCTCCCTCGCACCCCTCAACAAGGTGGCCCGCCTGACCAAGTCCATGGATCGCCGCTTCATCAATCGCGCCGGCAACGACATCACGCCGGCCTTCCTCGCTTACGCGGCACCCTTGGCGGGCAAGCTCCATCCCGTGGGTCGACTGCGGGGCATGTGAGCGCGGCGCCCGCGGGGCTGCTTACAGGGCTCAGGGGCCTGCACGCCGGGCTCAAGGGCCCGCTCACCGGGCTCAGCTCCCTGTACCCGACCCCACGAAGCGCAGGTTGAAGGGGTAGCGATAGGACTCGCCTTGGTGGGCCTTGTAGCTGGCCATGATCACCAGCGCCAAGGCCATCAGCTTGAAGGCGATCAGCAGCGGGAAACCGATCAGCACGAGCATCAACGGGTAACAGCAGAAGTAGAGGATCGTCATGGTGATCTGGAAGTTGATGCTCTCGGCGCCCTGATCCCGCGCGAAGGGCGACTCGTCGCGGTTCACGAGCCACACGGCGAGCGGCCCGACGATCTCAATCAGGAAAGCGCCGGGGATCATGACGCCCAGCAGCGCGCTCGCGTGGCACAGCATGCCGAGCTTGCGCTCGCGATCTGAGAGCACGGGCATTGCTTCGGAATTCATCGGTGCATCGACGTTCATGGGCCCCTCCGGACCCCCTTGTTCGGATTCGGCACGTCCTTCTTTCACAGCGATCCTCCTGCTTTCACGGCGACTCTCCTGAGACCCTCATGACCGGTGACGGAAGTGACGGCCGGCGTTGCGGACGGGAAGCGACGACCCGATCCGCCGCCGGGCCGCGGCGCGCGGACGTCAGGGGCCAAGCACGGCGGCGACCTCCGGCGCGGCCAGCAGGACCTGCAGGATGCGCTCGGCCTGGCGCGCGCACCCCGCGTCGGTGAAGTGGACCGAGTCGGCAAAGTGCTCGGCATCGCCGGGGATGCCGAGCTCGCCTGCGACGAGCAGCCCACCCTGCTCGGCGGCCACGCGCCGGATCACGTCGTTGTAGGCCTCGATGCCCGTCAGGATCCCGTCCACCGACATGTAGGGCATGTAGAAGAGCGAGCTCTCGCAGGCCTCGGCGCGGGTCTCGTCGTCCTGCTCCCGGCGGGCCTTGTGGGAGAACGTGACGAGGACCACGACCGGCGCCACGGCGCGACACTCCGACACCAGAGCGCCGAGGTTCTGCGCGAAGCGTTCCGCGTGACGCGTGGGGTCGGGGTCGAGGGTCTCGCCTCCTGTCGTCTTCGCACTCGGCGACCCGCGCAGCCAGTTCTTCTCGATGAGATTCCAGGCCAGCGAGTGTTGCGCCAGCCAACTCGGCTCATGGGCTCGGGGCGCAGCGAGGCCGGCGGCCACGGCCAACTCCCGCGTCCCGGAGCTCAGGTCGTTGGTCGCGTGGTAGATGACGATCACGTCCGGCGCCAATGGCGCCACCCGATGGGCCAGGTTGAGGCGGGACTGCGCCACCGCATACCCGCCCACGCCGGCATTCACGTGGTCGACGTCCGGGAAAGCAGCGGCCAGGCCGGCGCTCACCAGGTGCGGCCAGGTGGTCTCGTTGCGGCTCGCTTCGGCGCAAAAGGTGGTCGATCCCCCGAGGAACGCGATGCGGCGGCGCCCCTCCGGCTTGGGGCGGTCGAGCGGCGGCCCTCGGAACCCGTCGGCGTTCACCTCGATGCGGTGGGCGCGTCCATCCACGAGACCCGGCTCGGGCACCCTCAGGCCGCTCTCGGGGTGCTCGACGAAGCGATGGAAGCTCTCGCCGGCCACGCCATAGCGCATCCACTGGCGGGCACGGATCACGCCCTCCGCCGAGGCCGCGAGCAGCAGGCCCACCAGCAGGACCAGGAGCAGGCGGCTGCGGCGTTGACGGGCCATGTCGGGCCTCCGGACGGCGCGGGGAGGCCCCATGCCGGCCTCTGAGGCCGGACCAGGCTCCCGATGGCCTCAGAACTTAACCCGAAGGCCCGCCTGCGGCCTCAGGATCCCCACCCACGATGCCGATGAGAGCCTGTCAACTTCCCCCGGGGCTTCCCCCGGGCCTGCCGACTCGGGACCACCCCATGAAGATGCTCAGCCTTGCCGCTCTGGCCCTCGCGACTCCGCTCCTGGCCTCCGCCACCGCTGCCGGAGAATTCCCGCGCAACGCCATGATCGTGTCCAGCGACGACAGCCCCTCCCCATCCACGGGGTCGGTGCGGCTGCTCGACTCCGCCGGCGCTCCCCTCGAGTTGATCATCAACCTGGCCAACCCGGTCGACGCCATGGTCGGCCCGGACGGGCGCATGTACGTCGTCTCGTCCGGCGACGATCGCGTGCGGGTCGTTGCGCAGAACGAATTCGGCGGCAGCATCGAGGCGATCCTCGGCGCGGGCTCCGACCTGACAGCCCTCGGCTTCGGCCCCCAGGGCTCGCTCTTCGTGACCAGCCGCGGCGACGACCTCGTCTACCAGTTCGCGCTCGACGGCTTGCTCCTCAGCACCATCGGCACCGGCTCGCCCCTGATCGACCCCGCCGACCTCACCTTCGGTCCTGACGGCAACATGTTCGTAGCCAGCGAGCCCGCCGGACGCGTCCACGAGTTCAGCCCCCACGGCGACTACCTGGGCGAGATCGGCAGCCTCGCCCAGTCGGAAGCCAGCGGCGTCGCCTTCGGCCCCACCGGCGAGGTGTACGTGTCGTCCGGCGCCGACGATCGCGTCTTCGTGTACGACGCACAGGGCGCCGAGGTCGCGCAGATCGGCGTGGGCTCGGGCCTGTCTCAGCCGGCCGGTCTGACCTTCGGTCCCGACGGCATGCTCCACGTGGTCTCGCGCGGCGATGACAAGGTCTACGTCTTCGATGCCTCCGGCGTGCTGCAGCGGACCGTGGCCCCGTTGGCGGTGCTCGACATGAACCCGTCCATCGACTTCGTGCCCCACCGCCTGCCGCTCTCGGGCCGCAGCAAGATCTACTTCGACGACCAGGAGACCGAGCGCTCCAAGGTGTTCGGCACCGTCTCCGTGCAGCCCGGCAGCAACCGCATCATGCTGCACATGCCCGAGGCCAACGAGTTGAAGGACGCCTTCGGCGACGAGATCGTCGTGTTCTACGGCTTCGAGGCCTACTCGAACGACCCCAAGGTGGGCCGCAAGCGTGAGTACCACGGCCAGTGCATCGCCTCGGACGCGGTCCAGGACGGCGTCGGGTCGGTGGCCATGGAATTGCGCGGCAAAATCTCCAAGAGCGACGGATTCTTCAGCATCAGCAGCGCGCGCTGCATGCTCGTGCGCAGCGACGACGGAGCGTCGACGTTCGGCAAGATGCGCTTGAAGAAGCCGATCAACTGACGCGCCGGCCGCGACGCGGGGGTCAGCGGCCCTCGTACTCGGGCTTGCGCTTCTCGCGGAAGGCCGCGAGGGCTTCGAGGCGATCCCGCGACGGCAGCACGTGCTCGAGATAGAGCGCGCGCTCCCGCTCCAGGCGGGCGTCGAGCCCAGCGTCGTCTCCGCCGGCTCCCATCTGATCGATGGCGAGCTTGGCCGCCCGCACCGCGAGCGGACCGTTGGCGGCGATCGATCGGGCGAGGGTCTCGGCGCACGCGCGCAGCTCCCCGGGCTCGGCCACCGCATTGACGAGACCGATGCGTTCGGCCTGGTCGGCATCGAGCCGGCTCGCCGCGAGGATCAGCTCCTTGGCGCGGGCCACGCCCACGACCGCCGGCAGGCGCTGGGTGCCTCCCGCCCCGGGGATGATGGCGAGCGACGTCTCGGTGAGGCCCATCTTGCTGCCCTTGACGGCCACGCGCAGGTCGCAGGCCAGAGCCAGCTCGAGGCCGCCGCCGTAGGCGACACCGTTCATCACCGCTATCGACGGCTGGGGCAGCGTGGCCAGGCGGCGGAAGGTCTCGCCGATGCGGTGCACGAAGGCCACCGTCTGCTCCTCGGTGAAGTCGCGCCGTTCCTTGAGATCGGCGCCCGCGCAGAAGGCCTTGTCGCCGCTGCCCGTGACGAGCACCACCCGGACCGAGTCGTCGGCGGCGATGGAGTCGACGATCTCACCGAGCCGGGCGAGCGTGTCATAGGACAACGCATTCATCACCTCGGGCCGGTCGATCGTGATCCAGCCGAGACCGTCCTGCTGCTGAAATAGAACCAGGTCGGACACCCATTCACCTCCGGTCAGGCCCCGCGCACAGCTCGCCGCTCTGCGCAACCGGCCCGGGGCTGCGCTACCATCCCGGACCGGATTGTCCCTGGCAAGAACCCCACCGGTGCCCCTCATCCGACTCTCTCCCCTCGCCGCCGGCCTGATCGCGACCTCGGCCTGGGCCGCCGTGGCGTTCCTCGGGGACGCCCGCGCCCACCCGGTCGCCTTCGTCGCTGCCTACGCCGTCGCCTTCGCCGCCTATGCCGCGATGGTCGCCGCCGTCCTGCGCGGGCGGGGGCCCGGACTGCTGGCCGTGGTGGCGTTCGCGTTGCTGTTCCGCGCGCTGGCCCTGCCCGTGCAACCCTCGGACGACATGAACCGCTACCTCTGGGAAGGGCGCGTGCAGCTCGCCGGGCATGATCCCTACAGGCAGCCTCCCGACGACCCGGCCCTCTCCACCCTGGCCGCCGACGATCCGTGGCACGGGGGCGTGAACCATCCCGCCTGGACCGCCATCTACCCGCCGCTGACCATGGTGTGGCACCGCGGTGTGGCCGCCGTCGCGTACACGCCTCTGGCCATGAAGCTCTCGTTCCTGCTGGCCGAGGCGGTGGCGGCGGTGTTGGTGATCGCGTTGCTGCGCCGCCGCGGACTCGCCGCGAACCGGGTGCTGATCTTCCTGTGGAATCCCCTGGCGGTCGCGACCGTCGCCATGGAGGGGCACCACGAGTCGTTGGCCGCGGTCGGCCTGCTCGGCGCCCTGCTCCTGGCCGAGCGTACGACGCGCCCGGGGGCCGCAGGCGCGCGCGCGGGTCTGATGGCCGGCGGTGCGCTCGCCGCCGCCGTGCTCGCCAAGGGCTTCGCCGCCGCCTGCGCGCCGGCCCTACTGAAGCGTCGGCCGCTCGCCCTGGTCACCGGCGCGGTCGTCGTGGGCGGTGCGCTGCTGTGGCCGTTCGCCGGGACGGGCACCGGCCTCGCCACCTCCCTCGGCGCCTTCGGTGGCGAGCTGCACCACAACGACGCCCTCCACGGACTGGCCGCGGCCTTTCTCGGACCCACGGCCAGCCGTCTGACCATGGCGGCCGTCTGGCTGGCCCTGGCGCTGTGGGTCGTCCGCCGCGGTCCCGACGACCCGTTGCACCGCGCGGCGATCCTCCTGGGAGGCCTGCTGCTGGTCCTGCCGACCATCCACCCCTGGTACCTCTTCGGGCTGCTGCCCTTGCTGAGCCTGTTCCCCTGGTGGGGCTGGATCGCCGTCAGCGGGACCATGGCGCTGACCTGGCTGCCCGAGCTCGAGATCGCCGCCACGGGTGAGTGGGCCGCTTGGCCCTGGCTGCGCGTGCCCATCTACGCCCCGCTCTTCCTCTGGCTGGCGGTGACCGCGATCCGCCGCTTCGACCGGCCGCGTCTGGCGGTGCAGGAACCCCGCGTGAGCGAGCCCTACATGCAGGGATCCCGGTCGTGAGCCTCGTCGTGGCCACGCTCTACTGGACGGCCGTGGGCGGGCTGCTCATCTACGGCGTGAACTGTTACGTGCTCGCTCTGAGCTTCGGACGTCACCGGCACGCGCAAGGCCGGCGCGCGCTGGAGATCGAAGCCCAGGGCGTCGAGGAACCGGGCATCGCGTCCCCATTGTCCGCGACGCCGGAGGCATGGGCGAACGCCTGCCTGCCCCGCGTCACCATCCAGCTCCCGCTCTACAACGAACGCTTCGTGGCGGAGCGACTCCTCGCCGCCGTCGCCACGCTGCGCCATCCCCGCGACCGCCTGCAGATCCAGGTCCTCGACGACTCCACCGACGACACGAGCGAGATCGTGTCGCGCTGGATCGCCGCCCACGGCGCGGGGCTCGACATCGAACACCGCCGCCGCGTCGACCGCACGGGCTTCAAGGCCGGCGCCCTGCGCGATGCCATGGCGACGGCGACCGGCAGCTGCATCGCCATCTTCGACGCGGACTTCGTCCCGCCGGTCGACTTCCTCGAGCGCACGCTGCCGTTCCTGCTGCGCCCCGGCGTCGGGCTGGTGCAGGCCCGCTGGGGTCACCTCAACCGCGAGGTCTCGACCCTCACCCGGGCCCAGGCCCTCGCCATCGACGGGCACTTCGGCATCGAGCAACCCGCACGCTGCTGGAAGCGCTGGCTGCTCAACTTCAACGGCACCGCCGGGATCTGGCGCCGCGACGCCATCGACGCTGCCGGCGGCTGGCAGGCCGACACCCTCACCGAGGACCTCGACCTCTCCTACCGCGCGCAGCTCGCCGGCTGGCGCATCGAGTACCTGCCCTGGCTCGAGGTGCCGGCCGAGTTGCCCGTCACCCTCGCGGCCTTCAAGAGCCAGCAGCGGCGCTGGGCCAAGGGGTCGATCCAGACGGCGCGCAAGCTCCTGCCCCGGGTGCTGCGGGCCGACCTGCCGGTGCTCACGAAGCTGCAGGCGGTGCTGCACCTGACGCACTACCTGGTGCACCCGCTCATGCTGGCGGTGGCGCTGCTCGCCGTCCCCATGCTCACGCTCTGGAAGGGCACCCTCGGACCTGGAGCCTTCGCTCTGGTCGCGGCAGCCCTGGTCATCGGCACCTGCGGGCCGTCGACGCTCTACATCACCAGCCAGCGGGCGCTGCGCGCGGACTGGCTCACCCGCTTGCGGTCGCTGCCCATGCTCATGCTCATCGGCACGGGCATCGCCGTCTCGAACACCCGCGCCGTGATCGAGGCCTTCCTCGGCATCGACAGCCCCTTCGTGCGCACGCCCAAGGACGCCGTCACCGACGCACAGCCCCTGCGCCGCGCGGGCGCCTACCGCCTGCCCCTCGACCTGCTGCCTCTCTTCGAGGCGGCCATGGCCGGCTGGTCGGCCTGGGGACTGGTGCTCTACCTCTCCGCCGAAAAGTACCTGATCGGTCCCTTTCTGCTGCTCTACGCCTGCGGATTCGGCTACGTCGCGTGGGTCTCCGCGACTGAGACGCTGCGGCGCCTGCTCAAGCGCCGCACATCCGGACGTGGCGTCGCCCACGCCGGTGCATCGTAGGCCGTACGCACTCCCCCTCACCCGCACCGAGTCGCCCGCGATGAAGACCCTCACCACCATCTCCCTGGCCCTCGTGCTCTTCGCCGGGGCCGTGTGCGGTCAGCAGCCGCCGCTCTCGGACACCCCTGCTCCACGGCCCAAGACCGACCCGCCGCTGCTCGGCACGATCGGCTACCAACCGAAGGGCATCGACGACCCCCGGCGCGCCGAGGACGCGGCAAGGCTGGCCGCCGCTCTCAAGAAGGTCGCCTGGGCAAAGCAGCAAGCCGACGAGCGCGAAGCCCAGCAGGGCCTCGTCCGGCTCGGCATCTACGCCCCCTACGACAAGCTGCTGCGCGCCCACGTCGAGCAGGGCCGCGTCGACTACGCGCGTCTCGCCGAAGACGAGATGAACTTGCAGTCGTTTCTCGAGACCCTCGGCAAGGTCGTGCCGGCGAGCCTGAAGACCCCCGCCGAGCAGAAGGCCTTCTGGATCAACGCCTACAACGCGTTCACGCTCCAGCTCATCCTCGACCACCTCCCAGGCATCGAGAGCATCAAGGACATCGCCAGCGGCGAGCGTTGGAAGGCCGTGCGCTGGGAGGTCGACGGCAAGCGCTACAGCCTCGACCAGATCGAGCACGAGATCCTGCGCCCCCTGGGCGACGCGCGCATCCACTTCGCCCTCGTGTGCGCGGCCCAGTCCTGCCCGGATTTGCTGAGCGAGGCCTACCTGCCCGCCACCCTGGACGAGCAGCTCGACCGGGCCGGCCGCGCGTTCCTGGCGAGCACGGCCAAAGGCCTGAGCTTCGGCACCGTGGACGGCACCCTGTGGGGCCGTAACCACGTCGTGCGCCTGTCGGCCATCTTCGACTGGTTCGAGGAGGACTTCGGCAGCAACGAGCGCGAGGTGATCGACTTCGTGCTGAAGTTCGCGCCCCCGCCCGCCGCCGACTTCATCCGCGCCCACCGCGACGACCTCGACGTGCGCCACCTCGATTACGACTGGTCGCTCAACGGCCGCTCGGTGAGCGGCGGCCAGGCCGGCGGACGTTAGGCCGGCGGCTCCGCCCCGGTCCGACGTGCCGGCCCGCCGGTGAGGCGCAGGCGCAGGATGGTCGTGATGATCTTCCACCCGGCCAGGATGGTGCCCTTCACCGTCCCGGCGATCTTGCTTTGGCCCACGCGACGGCGGTAGTCGACCGGCACCTCGGTCACGCCCAGCCCGTGCTGCAGGGCGCGCACCTGCATCTCGACGGTCCAGCCGTAGTCGCGGTCGCGCATGCCGAGGCGCTCGTAGGCCTCGCGCCGGATCGCGCGGAACGGCCCCAGGTCGCTGTAGCGGTGGCCGAAGAACGCGCGGATCATCCCGGTGGCGAGCCAGTTGCCGAAGCGCTGCTGGGGCAGCATGGAGCCCGCCTCGCGTTGCCCCCGCACCCGCGAGCCGATGACCATGTCCGCCTGGCCCGAGACGATCGGCGCAATCACGTCGATCAACTGACCTGGATAGTCGCTGTAGTCGGCATCGAGGAAGACGATCACCTCGCAGGGCAGCAGCGCTGCGACGCCGGCGAGGCAGGCGGAGCCGTATCCGCGGCGTGCGGCGGCCACCACGCGGGCGCCCCCCGCCCGCGCCCGGTCCGCCGTGGCGTCGGTCGACCCGTTGTCCGCCACCACCACCTCATGCACCCCTCGGGCGGGCAGGTCGGCCAGGACCCGTCCGATGGACGCCTCTTCATTCAGGGCGGGAATGACCACCGACACTCGCAATGGCCGCGGCTCCATGCGTCCCCCTTCATGCATTGAAATCATACGGTGCGGTCGTCATCCTCGTGCGCTTCGGCGGTCGGGACGCGGGAAAACGAGACCGCCGCCTCGGACGGAACACACGTCCGCGACCACCCCCCGCTCCAGGAGGCACGCTTTGGAAGTCTTCTCCGACGTTGGCATGTGGCTGCGCTGGATCCACTTCGTCGCCGGCATCACTTGGATCGGCCTGCTGTGGTATTTCAACTTCATCAACGGCCCGTTCACCGGATCGCTCGAAGCGGACGTGCGCTCGAAGGTCATCCCGCAGCTCATGCCGCGGGCTCTGTGGTGGTTCCGTTGGGGCGCCGCCTTCACCTGGTTGAGCGGCACCGTCTACGCCTACGGCTTCATCGCCCCCCAGAATCCGGGCGGCACGATGAACTGGATCACCGAGAACATGCGGGGCCAGTGGCTCACCATGGGCTTCGTGTACGGCACGATCATGGCCTTCAACGTGTGGTTCGTGATCTGGCCGCGCCAGCAGAAGATCATCCGCGCGATCCAGTCGGGCAACGCGCCCGATCCGGCCTGGGGCAAGACGGCCACCAACGCCTCGCGCATCAACACCTACCTGTCGGTGCCGCTGCTCTTCGCCATGGGCGCGGGCAAGCACATGGGCGAGTTCGCCGAGGACCTGCCCACCGACTTCCTGGTGCCGGCCGCGCTGGTCACCGTGGTGGGCATGGCCTTCGCCTGGCTGTGCATCCACAAGATCGGCCCGGTCGCCGGCAAGGACTTCAAGTAGGACCGAGCCCCGCTCGCAAGACCGGCTCGCACCAACGGGCGGCGCATCTCTGAGGGATGCGTCGCCCGTTGCGTTGCACACGGCTGCAGCGTTGAACATCGCGGGGCCTTCAACGCCGCCGCTACCTTCACCGCGGCAGGATCGGTGCGCGCCACCGCCGTGGCCGCCGTCGATCAGAGTTCGAGGGTCACGTCGACGGCAGCGGCGGCCTGCCTAGCCGTTACTTCGATCTCGAAGCGCTTCTCGCCCAGCGCCTCGTGCCATACGCCCACCGTGTAGTTCCCCGGCGGAACGTCCCGCAGGGTGTAGCTGCCGTCCGCGGCGGTCACGGCGAAGCAGGGGTGATCGAGGACGCCGATCCAGCCCTTCATCCAGGCGTGCACGTCACACTTGACCTCGATCATGACCTCGGCCCGCTTGAACTTGGTGGTGCGCGGATTCGCGTTCGCCGGCATCCCCCAGTTCGACGGCTTGTTGTTGTCGGGCTTGATGTGGACGTTGTGCATGGTCTCGTCGCTCGTCTTCACCGTGAGCTGCTGGCCCGTGCGCATGCCGAAGATGCGCGGCGTGTAGAGGCAGCCCACCTGATCCATGACCTTCTCGCCCTGCGGCTCGGGGTATTCCCACCGCTCCAGCCCGGTCTCGATCCAGACGAAGGCGTTGGCCAACCCGTTGCCCTCGCCCACCAGGACGCGGTCGTCGAGGTAGGTGCCGTCCTCGCCGGCACCGTGGCAGAAGGCGTCACCGGTCATCTTGATCACCTCGCGCGGCGGCTGCAGGCCGTTGGCACGCACGTGCCCGGCGATGGTGCCCGCCGTCGACGGGTCGAAGGGCAGGATGGCGGGCTCCGACGTCTCGCCCCCGCCGGCTCCGGATCCGCCTCCGGAGGACGAAGAGCCGCCGCCGGGTGTGGCCGCATCCTCAGAATCGCCGCACCCCACGAGGAAGACGGCGAGCAACAGACTCGTTCCCGCCCACGCCCACCGCCGCTCTATACTCGTGCCCATGTCCTTCATCCGAACCATCCCTCCTGAAGAAGCCGACGGCCCGCTCCGCGCCCTCTATGACGCCGCGGAGAAGCGCGCCGGCAAGGTCTTCGGCATCCTGCGCATCCAGAGCCAGAACCCCGCCGTGCTGCGGGCCTCGATGCAGCTTTACCAAAGCGTGATGTTGGGTCCATCCCCCCTCGCCCGTTCCGAGCGCGAGGCCATGGCGGTGGTGGTCAGCCGGGCCAACGACTGCTTCTACTGAGTGAAGGCCCACGAGGCCGACCTCCGTGCCGAGGTCGAAAAAGAACTGCTCGAAGACGGGATCGCCGCCTTGCCGGCCGCCCAGCAAGCCGCCGACCTGGCCACGGACCTCGCGGCCCAGGGCAGCGAGGCCGCGCTCCACCCGCGCCTGCGGGCGCTGCTGCAGTTCGCCGAGCGCCTGACCCTGGCCCCGGGCGACTTCCGCGAAGAGCATCTGGCCCCGCTGCGCGACGTGGGCCTCGACGACCGGGCCCTCCACGACGCGGCCCAGGTGGTCAGCTACTTCTGCTACATCAACCGCATCGCCGACGGCCTCGGCGTCGACCTCGAACCCGAGATGGGCTCACCGCCCGACTGACGGCCCCGGCGGACCGGAGTGGACGCGATGGCCGAACGGCGCCGCCCCGATGACGGCCGCCTCGGCGTCCGCCAACTCGACGAAGCGCGCCTCGACGAGGTCGTCCGGGAAGGCCTGCCGGGCGAGGTCGACGAACATCTCGCCGTGCCGGGCCTCGGCCTGTTCGAGCGCCCGGTAGAGCGGGTGCAGCGTGGCGAGCGCGTCGCAGGCGATCAGGCAGGTGAAGCGTTCGTGCGAGCGCAGTTCGATCAGGGTCGAGACCATCAGCGCGTCGAGGTAGGGGTCGCCCCCGCGTCGCGTATCGGCGGCGGCCCTGTGCAGCCCCTCGGCGTAGGGACTGGGCGCGTCGGGACGCAGGGCCTCGCCGCGCTCGGTCAACTCACGCACCACGCGGTGCAGGTGCTCGGTCTCCTCGCGCACCAGGCCGGCCAGCGCCAGCGCCAGCCCGGGCCGGTGCACGTTGCGGCGCAGCAGCGTCATGGCCGACGCGGCCGCCTTCAGCTCGCAGTGGGCGTGATCGCTGAGCAGTTCCCCGATGTTCATGGCCGCGGCCGGCGCCCACGTGTCCGGGGTGTCCGCGTGCAGACGGAACACGCCGGTGGCGCCGTCCGTTGTCCCGTCCATGACGCCCGGCGCCATCAGCGGCCCTCGCACGACGGGCCACCGTCCGCGGGGCGCTCGCCGGACGGCCGCATTTCAGCCGGGCTCCCGCCCGCGGCGTCCCCGTTCACCGACTCGCTGCTCGCCGTCTCCCCGCTCGCCGCGCCTCCGCTGGAGGGTCGCGCGGCGTCGGCCGGCACCTCCACGAGCACCCGGCCGCCCTGCTCCCGCGCCGCAAAGAGCGGGATCGACGCGCCCGGCGCCATCTCGCACTCACCCGTGGCCAGGTCGAAGCGCCACAGGTGCCATGAGCAGGTGATGCCGCCCGGGTCGAGCAGGCCATCCGAGAGGTCGGCCTGCTGATGCGGGCACAGCGCGCCGAAGGCCGACAGCCGCCCCCCCTGGCGGGCGACCGCGACGGCCACGCCCGCGATCAGTCGGCTCAGCACCTCTCCCTCGCCGAGGTCCGCCGCAGCGCAGAAATCGTGCAGAGTTCCGGGGGCGGGGGGCGGCATGGCGGGGGCACGGGTCCGGTTTGGCGAGGCGTCGGATCGACGTGGGGCTGCTAAGATCATGGCATGAATGACGACCTCGCGCCCGGGGCCACCCCCGACCCCCACTCCGCCACCCTCAGCCGCTCCGCTGCCTTCGCCGGCACGCGCCGCGTCTTCCTCTTCGGCGACATCAACGCCGCGGTGGCCGAGCGGGTGGTGAACCAGCTGCTCGAGTTCACCGAGCGTGACCCGGGCGAGCCCATCGACCTGCTGATCAACTCGGTGGGCGGCGACGTCGAGGCGGCCTGCGCCATCGTCAACGCCATGCACGGCATCCCCAGCCGGGTGAACACCGTCTGCATGGGCTTCGCCCAGAGCGCCGCCTGCATCATCCTCATGGCCGGCACCGGCGTGCGCACCGCCTTCGAGAACTCGGTGCTGCTGATCCACCGCATGGTCTGGGACGAGACCCACACCGACCACGACGGCGAGGAGCAGTACCTGCCGCCGCCCGACGAGAAATACGTCGAGTTGTGTCGCCGCCTGGAGAATGCCTACCTGGGACGCTTCCTCGATCACGACGCCCTGTGGGCCGAGAAGTCCATCCCCACGGCCCTCGACATGTCGACGGACGACGCGCTGCGGCTCGGCGTCATCGACGGGGTGATCTTCCTCAACCAGGCCTGACGGGCACACGGGCAGGCCACGGGCGGGGTCACAGGGAGGCTCAGCCGACCCGCAAATCGGGCGATCGGGCTACAGCCTGACCGGCCGACTTCCGACACATCGTGTAGACTCCTCCGTTCCCCTTCCCCCCAGCGCAAGCCATGCTCCGCAAGGCCATCAAGCAGTTCCAACTCGGCGTCAAGAACCCCATCCAGGGCGCCCGCATCCTCGCCTCCGAGGCCAAGATGCGCGCCGGCATCCGCACGCTGCGCAGCGTCGAGATGGCGGTCACCTGGATCTGCAACCTCGACTGCGACTTCTGCTACGCCGAAGACCTGATGAAGGCGCAGAAGAAGCCGCCCCACATGCCGGTGGAGGAGGTGCGCCGGATCATGCAGGAGGCCCACGACCTCGGCATGATCCACGTCAACATCACCGGCGGCGAGCCGATGGTGCGCAAGGACATCTACGACGTCGTCGACGCCGTGCCCAAGGACGTGGTCGTCTCCCTCGTGACCAACAGCACCCTGCTGACCGAGGAGAAGGTCGACAAGCTCAAGGACGCCGGGCTCTCCACGATCCAGATGAGCTACGGCAGCTACTACCACGACAGCTTCAAGCGCGACCTCGCCCGTTACTGCGTGAGCAAGGGCATCTCGGTCACGCTCTCGGTGGTGAACATCGCGTCCGAGCGCGCGAACATCGAAGCCGCCTTCGCCATGGCCGAGGAGGACGACTTCTCGGTGCTGTTCAACTACCCGATGATCTACAAGAACGTCGGGCTCGACAGCGAGTTCTACTGGAAGATGCGCTACCACCCGCGCTGCCGCGAGGACAACATGTTCTGGAGCGGCAAGGATCGCTGCCCGGCCGGCACGCACAAGGTCTACGTCACCAACGACGGCGACGTCATGACCTGCGACCGCATCCACGCCATCTACGGCAACGTGAACGACGAGCCGCTGGCCGACATCCACAAGCGCATGTACGACAAGTTCATCCAGCACAAGTCGTTCTGCCTGCTCGAGACCTGCGACAAGCAGTGGCTCAAGAACAACGAGAAGGCGGGCCGCAACTACTCCACCGACCTGCTCGGCACCCGCAGCGATCCCTTCAACGTGTTCGAGGGGACGCCGCTCATGGAGGGCTCCGTGGAGGGCTCGACCATGGCCAAGGAGATCCACGCCGCCCGGCTGGCCTCGGCGAAGCCCGACCTGGGCGAGCCGCAGACCAGCGGCAACGGTGCTGCCAACGGCAACGGTGCCGCGAATGGCAGCGCTCCCAACGGCAAGGGGTCGACCAACGGCAGCGAGGCCGCGACGCCGGACGCCCAGGCTTCCGACACGCCCTCGCCGAGCGAGACGCCCTCGGCCTAGTCGCCGTCAGGCGGGTCGATCCCCAAGGGCTTCGACGGCGTCGAGCACCTCTTCCGCCGGGCCCCGCAGGACCAGATCCACGCTGCCGGACGCCGGCGTCTCGTCGGGATTGACCTCGACGGTGAAAGCGCCGTGATCGCGGGCCACGTCCACGAGGGAGGCGGCCGGGTGCACCACTGCCGATGTGCCCGCGACGATGAACAGTTCGCACTCCGCCGCGGCCAGCGACCGCTCCAGCGCGTCCGGCGGGATGGCCTCGCCGAACCACACCACGCCGGGCCGCAGCAGCCCGCCGCAGTAGGGACACGGCGGTGGTACGGCCTCCAGCGGCGCGGTGTCGTCCCACCAACTGCCGGGCGAGGCGTCGCAGTTCTCCCAGCAGCGCACCTCCCAGATCGAACCGTGGAAGCGCACGACATTCTCGGTGTCCGCGCGCTCGTGCAGGCCGTCGACGTTCTGGGTCACGAGGGTGAAGTCGTCGAGCGAGCGGCTCCACGACGCGATCACCTCGTGGGCGCGATTGGGAGCGCACATGGCGAGCTGCTGGCGGCGCCAGTCGTACCAGGCCCACACGCCGGCCGGGTCGCGGGCGAAGGCGTCGGGCGTGGCCATGTCCGTTGCGCGCTTGCCCTTCCACAGGCCGCCCATGCCGCGGAAGCTCGGCACCCCGCTGGCCACCGACACGCCGGCGCCGGTGAGCACGGTGGTGCGCGGGTGTGCGGCCAGGCGTTCGGCCAGCACCGCCACGCTGCCTGCATCGCTCACCGCAGGAAGCTCATCATCGGATCGATGCGCAGGTGCCATGCGAGCATGGGACCGCCGAACACCCTGAGGACCACCTCGCTGCCCGCGGGCGGCGGTCCGTAGGACGCGATGGGCAACACGCGCAGGGCCTGGCGCCCCGGCTCGAGCAGGATGCGCTCTTCGTCCACCGGCTTCCCGGCGATGGTGCGCACCATGGTGTAGACCTGGCGCTGCTTGGTCGGGTTCATGACCACGAGCACCTGGGAAAAGAGGCCGTCCGCCGGCCCCTTGGCGACGAAGACCCGGTGCGACCGCTCCAACGCGTCCCAGGGCACGTCGGGACGCCCCACCACTTCCAGGCGCGGGTCGACGGTCACCCCGCGCCACGCCGCGATGCGCAACGCGCGCACCGGCAGACCCCCGAAGGCCGTCCACAGCGGCAGCGTGGACTCCTCTCCGGGCTGCAATTGCACGTCTTGACGGGCCAGCTCCTGTCCACGGCCGTCGAGGGCGATGAGCCGCACCGGCTCAAGCTGATCGGAGCCGTTGGCCAGGCGCAGGTGCGGCCACAGGCCGAAGCCCGTCGGGGGCACGAAGGGGATCAGGCGCTCGGCGAGCGGGCCGCCCTCCGCCAGGTGCTGCACACTCCACTCGGGCCACGCGCCCTCGCGGCGATCGCGGCCGTCGGTCCGCGGTGAGAGCAGGGACGTGTAGACGCCCCCCACCCCGCGACCGAACAAGTCCGACACCACCAGGTACTCGTCGACGGTGTGGGCGTAGGTGAAGACGTCCACCGCGGCCAGGCGGCGGGGCAGGCCGCCCTTGGCCCGCGCGACGGGCATGGTCACCGCGAACAGTTCGTGGCCGCGGGCGAAGGCCACCACGGCGTCGTCGTCCGCAGCGCTCGCGTAGAGGGTCAGGATGATGCGCTCGAAGCCGAGCGCGCGGGCCTCGTCGTATTCGTCGAGGTCGTAGATCTGCGGGATGAAGCGCTGCGCCAGGTCGGGATAGCCCGTCGCCAGCGCCGCCCAGCCCGCCTGGGCCCGGCCCTTCACGTCGACGACCACGTCGAGGCCTGCGTGCCCGCGCAACCAATCAGCGAGGGCGGGCAGGTCGATGTGGGTCAGCCCGCGGTTCGAGCGGGCCGCCCGGAATTCGGCCCGCGACAGGATCCGCGGCCTCTCGCTCAGCAGCGTCTCGGGCGCGATGTCCCAGTCGTGGAAGAGCACAAGGTGCCCGTCGCTCGTCCAGGAGAGGTCGAGCTCGACCAGCGAGTGCCCCCGGGCGAGGCTCTCGTCGAGGGCCTCGAGACTGTTGCTGCCGGCGACCCCGGCGACCTCGCCGCCGGCGTGGGCCACGTAGCGCGGTGGACGCTCGGGCGCGGCCGGCGCCCGGACTGCCGGGGCCGCTTCGTCGTCCGGTGCGGTGGACGTGGCCGTGGTGGCCGTGGCCGCAGCTGTGGCAGGGGCTGTGAGAGACAGCGAGGCGACCACGGCCCACAGCAGTCCCCCGGCGGCGGTGATGATCGGCAAGAAGGGGTATCGGATACTCTGCATCGTGGGCGGGCACGGCTCCTGGTGGCCCCCGGACGATCCATGATCCAGCAGGGCCGATGAGCTTGCAATCCGCACCGCCGCCGCCGCCGAGCGCCGCCCCCGCAGGAGCTGCCCCCGCCAGCGCCTCAGGCTCTTCCGAGAGTCTCGTAGGGCGCCTGGTGGGAGCCGCCCTCTTCGTGGCGCTGCTTGCCGCCCAGGAACGCCGCATCCTCGGTGAGTTGGAGCCCCCGGCCCTGCCGCCAATGCTCAATAGCTTCGCCCTGCCCCTGCTCCTGGCAGGCCTGACCCTGTTCCTCCGGGAGCGCACGGCGTGGGTGTTGCTGGGCCTGCTCGGTGTGCTGCTGTCGGCGATGTTCACCTTCGACATGGGTGCGCTGCGCTACTTCCGCCAGCCGGTGGGACTGGAGATGGCGGCGGCCCTGCCGCAGATGGTCGACGCCTCGGAGAGCGCCAGCACCCTCGCCTCGCCCCTCGAGTGGGCCTACACCGGCATCTTCGCCATGCTCGGGCTGATCGGATGGCTCGCGGCCCGGCGACGCGGAGCCGGCCGCCCCGGACTTCGGCGCCTCGTCGCCCTGGCCTGCCTCGTCACCGCCGCCATCCCCCTCGGGCCGACGCTGCAGATCCAACGCCAGCCCCGCTCCATCTTCGATCTCGAGAACCCCGGCACCCGCTTCGCCCGCGAGCACGGCCTGGGCCCCTACCACCTCTGGGACGCCGTCGACTCGCTGCGCCGCCGCTTCTCCCGAGCGAGCCCCGACCCCGAGCGCATGGACCTCATCGGCGCCGTGTTCGCCCACAAGAAGTCGCTCAACGACATCACCAGCCCCTTCGCCGGACTCGCCCGCGGGCGCAATGTGATCCTCGTGCAGCTCGAAGCCGTGCAACAGTTCGCCCTCGACCACGTCGGTCCCGAGGGGCCGACCATGCCCTTCCTGCGCAGCCTCTCCGCGCAGCACCTGGGCTTCGCCGACTGCATGGACTCGACGCGCATCGGACGCACCTCCGACGGCGAGTTCGTGGTGCTCACCGGCCTGCTGCCCCACCCCCGGGCCGCCGTGGCGCTGACCTACCCCGACAACGACTGGATCGCCCTGCCCAAGCTCCTGGCCGACGACGGCTACGCGACCCTCTCGTTGCACGCCTTCCGCCCCGACTTCTGGAATCGCGTGGTGACCCACCCCGCGTACGGCATCGAATCGATGCGCTTCCAGCAGACCTTCAAGCCCGGGCGCAACCTCGCCTGGGGCCTCTCCGACGAGGAGTTCTTCCCCCAGGCCGCGGTCAAGCTAGCCGGCGTCGAGCGACCCTTCATGGCGCTGCTGATCTCGCTCAGCTCGCACCACCCGTTCAACGTCGTGCCCAAGGAGCTGCTCGGGCGCGAAACCGGCATGCCCGCCAGCTCCATGGTCGAGGGCTACCTGCGCCTGTGCCACTACACCGACCAGGCGCTGGAAGGCTTCTTCGCTGCGCTGTCGGAGCAGGGGCTGCTGCAGGACAGCGTCATCGTCATCTACGGCGACCACGACGCCGGCCTCGACGCCGACTCGCGCGCCGCGGTGGCCGAGATCCTCGGCCGCGACCTCGATCACCCCCGCGAGGACAAAGTGCCCCTGGTCATCGCCCTGCCCGGGGAGGAGGCCTTCCTCGCCGAGCATCGCGACGCCGTGGTCGACACGGTCGGCGGACTGCACGACATCACGCCCACCGTCCTGCACCTGCTCGGCCGTGAGATCCCCGAGGGCCTGTTCGGCACGCACCTGTTCGTGCCCACCGAGCGACGGGACGTGCTGCCCCTGCATCGCGGTGGGTTCGTGGCCGAGGGTCGCGTCCACTCGCCCCTCGACTCGCGCAGCGGCTCCTCCCCCGAGGACATCGCGCAGATCGACGAGTGGGCCCGGGCGAGCTGGGCGGCCGAACAGCTGGCGGCCACCATCATCGAGTACGACGCCCAGCGCACGGCCCGCGCGAGCCGGCCCGGCCAGAATGCCGACGCCCTGCTGGCCCAGGCCCAACGCGGCGGGCGCCCCGAGTCCATCGACCCGTGGACCGTTCAGCGCGAAGACCTGAGCGACATCCCCGCCGGCCCCTGGGGACAGCGCTCGGTGTCGATCGGCATCCCCTCGTCGCGTATGGGGTTCGCCCTCGAGCTGCAGCTGCGCAACGACGGCGCCGGGCCCGCGCGCTACCGCGTCGAGAGCCGCGGACGTGCCGGCAACGCCCTCGCCGTGCAGACCGGCGTCGCCCAACCGGGCGTGACCGACATCGTGGTCGTCCCCGTGGACCCGCCCGGCGCCGACGAGCTCGCGGCCTACGCCGTCATCGACCACGAGCCCGGCCTGCGCCCGCGGGGCTCGCTCAAGCACGCCTTCGGCCCGGACGTCCGCCCGGTGGAGACGCAGCTGAGCCGGCGCACGGTGGTCAGCGGCCCCGGCGCGCAGATCGATAAAGTCCACGTGTTGGTGGTGAACCCGACCGGCCGCCCGGCCCGCACCACGGTGCGCTTGATCGTCGGCGGCGCGACGGTGCGCCAGCGCCCGGTGAATCTGCCCCCCGCCGCCTTCGGCGCCGTGATGCTGCCGTTGCCCGAGAACGCCCAGGCCACCGACATCGAGATCGTGGTGGAGGGCGACCCGGTCGCCGTCACCTGGGTGCGCTACGACCGCGACGCGGTTCCGTTCCGCTGATCGCCCGTCAGGGTGAGCCGCGGGCCGCGGCCTGCATGGACGTCAGGTGGGCGTTCCAGACGAGGTGCTGCACCACCACCGGCGCGCCGCTGACCTCGGCGCGGGCGTGTTCGGCGTCGCGGAACCCCACCGAGAACACGCGCACCGAGCCCGCCGGCATGACCGCCGTCTGCTCCAGGGCTACCTCACCGTCGACGTCGAAGCGGAAGCGCGGGCGCAGGGTCGTCGCCCCGGGATTGGCCAGGATCAGGAGCTGCCCCACGAGTCCGGTGGCGTCGCCTGCGAAGGACACCGTGTCCTGCGTGTGGGCCGCGAGCTCCCAGGTCACGGGCGTCGACGCGGGCGAGGACAGCGTCACGTCGATCTCGACAGCAGAGTCCGCGCGCGCCTCCAACACGGTGACCTTCTGACCGGACGTGATCAGGTCCTGGGCCCGGAGCCGCAGCACCTCGCCCGGGGCCAGCACGAACGCGCGTCCGCCCCGGGGCTCGGCATCGCGGTCGCGGACGTTCAGCTGCACCGGCTGGGGCTGCCGGCTGCGGTTGACCAGGTCCAGGTCCATGGGCATGTCAGCCCCCGGCAGGTACGTCAGCCGCACGCCGTCGAGCGGTCGCTCACCGGTGGCCGTTCGCACCCAGCGCGGCCAGCCCCCCGCCGGCGTGCGCCGTGCGTCATCCGCGGGCGTGAGCCAATCGGTGTACACGCCCACCACACCGCCGGCCGCCAGGGCTTCCACCGTGGGCCAGGTGTTGATGGTGTGCGCGTAGACGGCGATGCCGGCCTCCGACAGGCGCCGCGGCAACGTGCCCTCCGCCCGCCGCCAGGGCATGGTCACGGCCCAGGGCCGGCGCTCACGGGCGAAGGCCAGCACCTGTTCGTCGTCCATGGGCGTGACGTAGAGGGTCAGCATGATGCGGTCGTAACCCAGGGCCGCCACCGGCGCCCACTCGTCGACGTGCATGATCTGCGGGATGAAGCGGGCGCGCAGGTCGCCCAGCTCGCGGGCGATCACCTCCAGGACCGCGACGTTGCTGTGCTTCGCATCCGTGACCACGTCGAAGCCCGCATGCTCGCGCATGAAGGCGCCCAGCTCGTCCAGGGTCGGCGGCAGGAGCGGGCGCGCCGTCCGGTCCCGCAGAAATTCGTCGAAGGTCGGGACCGCGGCCGGCGCCGCATCGGCCGGCGTGCCCGTCGGGGCGACCGACCGGGCGACCCAGTTCGCGCCCCAGTCGTGCTGCAACACGATGCGGCCGTCGCGGGTCCAGTGGAAGTCGAGCTCGATCAGGCGGTGGCCGGCCTGGACCGACGCGCGGATCGCGTCGAGGCTGTTGGAGTAGGTGTGGTGGCCCAGGCCCCCGCCCGCGTGGGCGATGAGCGGCGGCGGTCTCTCCACGGGCTCGGTTGCATTCGGCGGGAGCGCGCCGCCACACCCGCAGGCCGTCGCCGCCGCGAGCGCGAGCGCGTGGAGCAACCCACCGCTGAGACCGAGCCACGACCGCCGGCCCGCCCCGGCCCTCACGCTTCGCCATCTCCGGGTTCAACGTCTTCGGGTTCATCATCCTCGGGCTCCCCGTCCTCGGGCTCCCCGAAACCGGACGTCGGGATGTCGGGAGCCAGAGCCGAGAGCAGCAGCATCTCGAGCCCGCCGAGATACTCGAGCAGCGCGAACTGCGGGGCCCGGGGATCGGTCCACTCGATGCCGCCCGCGTCCATGTTCTCCACGATGCCGAGGTCGGTGGCCAGGATCATGCGCGCATCGTTGACGAAGCGCATCCACACGTCGAGCTGGCGACGCGGGATGCGCACCTCTGAGCCTTCGTCGGTGCACCGGGCCGCCCCGAGGGCGTGGCGCACCTCGTCGAGCATCTCGCGGCGCTGGTCGAGCAAGGCGTCGCCCAAGAGCTGACGGTTCTCGCGCTCCTCTGCTTCGTCGGTGTAGCAGGCCGGGAACAGGCGATCGATGACCGCGCCGTTGAGGTCGGGATCCGTGAGCACCGACTCGAGCCGGTCGGGCAGGTCGCTGACGATCTGGGCCTCGATGCGTCCGAGCACGAGCTGCCAGCAGGGGTCGCCGGTGGCCGCGTCGGTGCCGTCGGGACGCAGGCGCGTCAAATGTCGGCCCGTTCGAGCGTGGCCTGCAGTCCGTAGGCGTGCAGCTGCACGACCCACAGCTCGCTCTTCTCGCGCGGCGCCGTCGCCACCAGGGAACGGCCCTCCTCGTGCACCTCGAGCATGTGCTCGGTGGCCTTCTCCACGGAGAAGCCGAACAGCTTCTGGAACACGTACACCACGTAGCCCATGAGGTTCACCGGGTCGTCCCAGACGACGACGTTCCAGCCCCCCGAGAGACGCGTGTCGACGCTGGTGTCTTCCTCGACCTCGGTGCCGGTGCGGTCGTCGTCGGGCATGTGGTCGCGTACGGTCATGGGCGGGGCGACTCGGGGGGTCCTTGCACCTCAGCATAGCCCCTATAATCGCGCGCTCCTCCGAGGAAGACGCCATGTCCCGTTCCCCGTGTGCTCCGGCACCGTCCCTCGCCGCGCTGGCCCTCGCGATACTCGCCGCGGCGTGTTCGGCTCCCTCGATGGTCGCGCCTGACGCCGCCGCCCAGCCCATCCCACCCGTGCAGCCACGCGAGAGAAGCGTCGACATCGAGCACTACGCCATCAGCGTCGACCTCGACCACCTCGCGGGACACGTCGACGGCTCGGTGACGGTCGCGTTCCGGGCCCTCCCCGACCGCCCCGCCGACACGCTGCTCCTCGACGCCGTCGAGCTCGACGTCTCGGCCGTCTGGGACGACGACGGCGACAAGCTGGCCCACACCCTCGTGGACGACCTGCTCACCATCGACCTCGGACGCAGCATCCCTCCGGGCGAGAGGGGCGAAGTCACCGTCGAGTACGACGGCTTCCCCCGGCGCGGGCTGTACTTCGTGGGCCCCACCGCCCAGGACGGCGACCGCCCGTGGCACATCTGGAGCCAGGGCCAGGCCGAGGACACGCGGCACTGGATCCCGGTGTGGGACATCCCCAACGAGCTGGCCACCCACGAGCTGGAGGTCACCGTCGACGCTGAGTTCGTGACCATGGCCGCGGGCGAGCGCACGAGCTCCGTCGAGACCCGCGACGGCCGTCGCACCGATCGCTGGCGCATGCAGACGCCGCACGTCAGCTACCTGATCACCCTGGTCGCGGGTGGCTACGCCGTGGGCATGTCCGAGAACGACGCCCTCGACGGGCGCATCGAGCTGCCCGTGCTGGCGGAGCCCGAGCACCTCGAGCTGGCCCTGCAGAACTTCGCCGAGCAGGACGACCAGCTGGCCTACATGGGCGACCTGCTGGGCATCCCCTACCCCTACTCCAAGTACGCGAACAGCTGCGTGCGCGAATTCACCGCCGGCGGGATGGAGAACATCTCGGCCACCACGCTCTACTACCGCACCATCCACCAACCGGACGACGAGCCCCAGACCGACTCGGTGGGGTTGCTGGCCCACGAGGCCGGGCACCAGTGGTTCGGCGACCTGCTCACCTGCGCGAGCTGGACCGACCTGTGGCTCAACGAGGGGTTCGCCGACTGGATCGAGGGCCGCTACCTGGGCGCCACCCGCGGCCCCGACCGCGCCGCCTGGCAGCGGCTGCAGTCCATCCGCGGCTACCTCTTCTCCGAACTCTCGCGCAGCAAGCCCATCGTCTGGGACGGCTGGGACCATCCCGACGACACCTTCTCCGGCCACGCCTATGCCGGCGGCGCCTCGCGCGTGAACCTGCTCGAGGCGGTGCTGGGTGAGGAGACGCTGGTGCGCGGCGTCACGCGTTACGTCCAGCAGCACCGCGGCACGGCCGTCGACACCGAGGACCTGCGCGCGGCGCTGCACGCCGAATCGGGCCGCGACCTCGAGCTGTTCTTCGAGCAATGGCTCTACGGCCCCGGCGTGCCGCGCTTCCGCGTGAGCGCCCAGGGCCCCACCGACACCGCCCAGGTCACCTGGACAATCGAACAGACCCAGGTCGACGAGGGCTGGGCCGCCGCCTACCACGCGCCCGTCGACGTGGTCTGGTCGCGCAACGGCGTCGAGCAACGCCGGCGCGTCGCCATCGTCGAGCGCATCGAGACCCTCACCCTGCCGGGCCCCGTGGACTGGCTGCGCTTCGACGCCGACACCCGCGTGCCCATGCTGCTCGCCATGCACCAGGACGAGGCCGCCTGGCGCGCCCAGCTGCGCGACGCCACCGACGGCGTGACGCGCATGCTCGCCGCCGAGTGGTTCTCGGGCGGTCGCTTCACGCGCCCGGACCGCCCCGACGCGTGGGCCGCCGACGACGAGAGCGTGGCCGCGCTCATCGCCGCCGTCGACCACGACCCCTTCGTCCCGGTGCGCCTGGCCGCCCTCGCCGCTCTCGACGGCCTGAGCGATGCCCTCCTGGTGCCCGTGCTGGAGCGCTCCATCCTCGACGGCGACGCGCGCGTGCGGGCCGCGGCCGCCACCGCCCTCGGCGAGCACGGCGGCGACGCCGTGCTGCCCCTGCTCTTCGATGCCTCCGAGGACGGCAACGCGACGGTGGCCGCCGCCGCCTTCGGCGCGCTGGTCAAGCGCGAGTTGCCGGGCGCCTTCCGCCTGCTCAGCCGCCGCCTCGCGGAGACCCCGGACGTCGAGTGGCGCCTGAAGCGCAGCCTGCTCGACCAGCTCGTCGACACCGAGGACGAGCGCCTGCTGCCCCTGTTCGTGGGCGTCGCCCGCAGCGATCCCGAGTCCCGCGTGCGCGCACGGGCGCTGCAGCACCTCGCCCACTACGACGGTGCCCACAGTGAGGTCATCTATCGAATGCTGTGCGAGTCGTTGCACGACGCCAGCCGTCACGTGCGCAGCGCCGCCGTGCGCGGCCTGTTGACGCGCGGCGACACCCGCGCGCTCCCCCACTTGCGGGCCCGGCAGCAGATCGAGATCGACCTCGGTGTGCTGGGCGCCCTGCGCGGCGCCGTGACGCGATTGCAGCGCCAGGGCGCAGGCGACGCCTGATCCGGCCCTCCGAGCAGGATTCGTACAACGCTGTATCCTGGGGTTTCGAGGGAGGCCAGGGGAGGCCATCCGGGCCACGAGCATCCCGGAGTCACGAGTGAAGTCGCCGCTCGATCGCATCTTTCCCGATCGCCGTTCCGTCCTGCTGGACGGCGCGATGGCCACCGCCCTGTTCGAGCGCGGCTGGCCCCGGCACCTGTCCACGGTGCTCGCCAACCTCGAGGCGGGCGAGTGGGTCGTCGCGGTGCACAGCGCGCACGTCGAGTCCGGCGCGCGCATCCTGCAGACCAACACCTTCGGCGTGCTGCTCGGCGAACAGTCCTCCCAGGTCGACGCGGCCAGGGCCGCCGTCTCCCACGCCCGCGAGGCGGCCGCCGGCAAGGTGGCGGTGGCGGGCGCGCTGGCCGGCTACGACCTGCACTTCGGCGGGAACCGACTCGATGAGATCGTCGCCGTGCTCGCGGGTGAAGGCGTGGACATGCTGGTGTTCGAGACGTGCAACACCCTCGCCGACGCCCGCGCCGCCCGGGACGTGGCCGCCCACCTGGCGCCCTCCCTCCCGGTGATCATCTGCGCCACCACGACGGACGGCGGCCACGACGACCAGAAGCGCGTGCGCGAGATCATGGCCCTGCTGGCCGCCGAGCCGGACGACCACGTGGTGGCCGGGCTCAACTGCTGCCGCGGGCCCTACGACGCCCTGCGCATGGCCATGTCCCTGCCCGAGATGCCGCGCTGGATCAAGCCGTCCATCGGCGTGGGCGACGACCAGGTCAACGACCACGTCATGGCCGCCTTCGCCCGGGCCGCCCGCATCCACGGGGCGCGGTACATCGGCGGCTGCTGCGGCACCTCGCCCGACACACTGGCCACCATGGCGGCCGCGCTCAACTGCCTCGACGGCTAGCGCCGGCGCCCGCCCGGCGTGCGCCAGCGACCCGGCCTCCGCGGGCAGCCCGGCGTTCGCAGCGACCCAGGTCAGCGCCCGAGTTCGTAGCGCCGCAGGCGGTAGCGGAGCTTGCCGCGTTCGATGCCGAGACGCCGGGCCGCCTCGGCGATGTTGCTGTCGGCCGCCTCGAGGGTCTGACGGATGGCCTCGCGTTCGACCTGGTCGAGCGCCACGCCGTCGCTGGGGATGTTGAGCACGAAGGCGTCGGGCGCCTCGCGGCCCTCGGGCTCGGGCAGCATCAGGTGCTCGTCGCCCACGGGTTGTCCCCGCGCCAGCAGGCACGCCAGCTCGCACACGAGCTCGAGCTGGCGCAGGTTGCCCGGCCAGTCGTGGCTGCACAGACGGGCCAGGCACTCGGGCGTCAGCGTGTCGAGCCCGCACGCCGACATCAGGCGTCCGAGGTCGTCGCGGCGCTCGCGCAAGGGGACGGTCACCACCGGCGAGCCGCCCAGGGCGTAGTAGAGGTCGGTGCGGAAGGCCCCCTCGGCCACCCGGTCGCGGAAGCGCGCCGTGGCCGTGGCCGCCACCCGGTGCCCCTCGCGCACCCGATCGAGGATGCGGCCCTGCTCGGTGGGCGACAGCTCGTCGACGTCCTCCACCACGACCACCGGATCGGACCAGGGCACCTCGCGCAGACGGCGGCGCAACACCCGACCGCGCAGCGTGCCGGTCTCCCCCGCCACCACCACGCAGCGCGGGGTCTGCAACTCGCGGTCGAGACGGATGCGCATCTCGCGCACCGCCGGCAACTCGCCCACCAGCGCCGCCTCGGCCAGGACGTCCGCGCCGGCCCGGTCGACCTCGCGGCGACCGGCCTGGCGCAGGAGTTCGCGCCGTTCGAGCAAGCGCTCCCGGGCCGCTGCGAAGCCGGCGCGGTCGCCGGGCGCCACCACCATCAGGCCCATGCGGTGCCGCAGGGTCTCGGGCCATTGGTCCGGCTCGTCCACCACGAGCACGGACAGGTCGGGCTCGCGGGTGAGCGAGGAGCGGGCCAGCTCCACCGCCTCCTGCGTGCCCCCCAAGGCGCCGAGCACGAGCAGGTCGGGCGCCGGGCCCACCCACGGCGGCGCGTCGCCGTCGGCCTTGCGTTCGCCCGGGCCCGGGCCCAGTCGACGCGCCGTCGTGCGGCCGTCCGCGAGCAGGTCCTCGAGCTGTCGGCAGCGGGGATCCGCCGTCGACACCAGCAGGATGCGGGGCTTCATCGGAGCGAACGCTGCTCGGCGGCCCCGAGGACCCGTCCGCAGATCCGGGCCAGGTCGCGGTCCTTGCGCCGCGACGCGATCATCACCACGTTGCGCAGCGTCCGCAGCAGCATCTCGCCGTCGGTCGCATCGAGTCGGTCGAGGCGCGTGTCCGGCAGTCCGCCCCGGGCCAGGTACGCGCGACAGTGCTCCTCGGAGACCGCCCGCCCCTGGTGGAAGGGGTCGATGAGGACCGAGCCGTTCTCCCGTATGAAGCGCAGCAGGAAGTGTCCCGGCATGTTCACGCCCACCGCCCGCAACCCCGCGCGACGGGCGACGAGGATCCACGCGATGCACAGGGGCAACGGCAAACCTCGGCGCTGGAGCGTCACCCCGTGGAGCAGCGCGTCGAGGGGCCGCGCCTGCGCCGGGTCGCCACCCTTCAGCCCGTTCTGCTTGACCATCACCTCGAGCATGGCGGCCAGGGGGTCGGTGTTGCGGTTGGGCTCGGCGTTGACCTGGTCGGCCATGGCGTCGAGGGCCGCCACGACCTCGTCCGGGCCCGCCGAGTCGGGGTCGACCAGGCGCCCGATGAGAATCGAGCCCTGCTCGAGCTCGGGTTCGCGCTTGAGGTAGGCGATCAGGTTGTCGGACAGCCGCGTCCGCTCGATCTCCACCAGCACCTCGCCGAAGATGGCGGTGCCGTCGTCGGCGGACTGCCGCGCCACCCGCTCGCGCAGCAACGGCTCGGCCATCTCGGGGTGCGCCAGGAGGGCCGCGCGACACCCGGTGACCACCGACTCGCTCGCGTCGGTGAGCAGCGAGATCATCGCCTCCACCTGGGACTCGCTGGTGAGCGGCCCGCGCTCGTCGTCGGTCTTCATCGCGGCGGCTCCGCAACGGCCTGGGGCGCCGGCACCGTGGCGGTCGGGAGGAAGCGGTCGAGGGCCTCCAGCGCCGCGTCGAGGGCCGGCGTGGTGCCGACGAAGGGATGGCGCGCACCGAGGACGTGGTCACCGCCCTCGATGAGCAGCAGCTGCGCCTGCGGGATCCACTCCGCCAGGCGCCGACCTTCCTCCGGCGTCACCGCCACGTCGGCCTCGCCCTGCACCACCAGCACGGGCTGGTGCAGTGATCTGGCCGCCGCCTCCACATTGGCGTTGACCAGATCGTCGAACCACGCCCGGCCGAGCGGCAGCTCCTGGCCGGTGCGCGTGTTGACGATGATCAGCTCGCCGTTCTGCTCGAGCCGCGACTTGGCGCCGGGGCCGAAGCGATCGAAGCTGCCGACGCCGTTGAGCGTCGCTACCCGCTCGATGCGCCGGTCGCCGGCCGCGGCCAGCAGCGCCACACCGCCGCCCATGGAGTGGCCCACCACCGAGATGCCGTCGCTCGACAGCGCGACGTCCGCCGCAAGGCGACCGTCGGACAGCGCATCGAGGACGAGGGTCAGGTCGGCCCGCGCGAGCGTCGCCGTCTGCTCGCGGAACAGGTCGAGCCGGGTGAACTCCCCGGGCACATCGCCGATGCCGTTGTGGCTGAAGTCGAAGCGCAGGGCCGCGCGACCGCTCGCGGCCAACCGGTCGCACAGGAAGGGGAACAGCCCCCAGTCCTTGAAGCCCTTGAACCCGTGACAGACCACCGTCACCGGCAGGGGTGTGTGCCCCGCGGTGGGCGCGTGCAGCGCGACGGCGACGGGCAGACCCGGTCCACCGTCCGCCGGAGCGGTCATCAAGGTGGAGCTGTGCCGCGTGACGTCCATCCGGTGTATCCCTGGGAATCTCCCCCGCCGGAGTCCGGTCAGGAACCCGACGGCTTGCGGAGCACGACGAGACGACGGGTCTCGCCGGGCACCACGGGGCGCCCATCATAGTCGCCGACGATGCGCTCGATGACGAGGTGCGCATCCTCGGCCAACTCTTCCAGCTCGTCCTCGGTGAACAGGCGCACCGATTCCGTCCACGCCCGCGACTCGCAGTCGCTGCGCATGATGCGGATGGACTTCTCCACGCGTTTTCCACCATCCACGAGCGCCCTCTCCACCTCGATGGTCAGCTCGTCCACGATCTCGACGCTCTGCGGGCGGAGCTGGTAGCGGACGGTGTCGCGATCCATCAGGTCGAGCAGGGCGGCCCCGCCGGGCTCGAGCACCCGGGCGATCTCGTCCAGGGTGGCGCGGTGTTCCTGCTCCTCCTCGAAGTACCCGAACGACGAGAACAGACAGGTCACGGCGCGGAACGACCAGTCGCGGAAGGGCAGCCGGCGCATGTCGCCGAGCGTCGTGGTCAGGCCCAGCTCGTGGCTGCGACGCGTGAGGTCCTGCGAGAGGTCGAAGCACATCACGCGACAGCCGTGGGCCTTGAAGGCCCGGGCGTGCCGGCCTGCGCCCGACGCGAGGTCGAGCAGCAAGCCCGACGTCGGGTTGTGCCGCAGCAGGCTCAGCGCCGACTTGGCTTCCCGCGCGGCGCTCGACTCGTCGCGGTGGCTGTAGACTTCGAGGTACTCGGCGCGGAAGGCCTCGACGAACCACGGCGTCTGCATGCTCGGCGACATGGTGCCCATCCTAACCGGTCGGGGCAGAGAGCACCGGCTCGGACATCGGCACCGGTCGGTCGGTCGGTCGGACGGTCAGCGCTCGCGTTGCGCCGCGTCGCGCCAGTGGCGCTCCAGCTCCTCGAGCGAGGCGGATTCGAGCGCATCGCCCAGGGCCGTCTCGATGGCACCGAACCGACGCCGGAACTTCTGGATCGTCCGGCGCAGGACAAGCTCGGGATCGAGGCCCTGCTTGCGAGCCACGTTCACCGCCGAGAAGAGCACGTCCCCCAGCTCCTCGGCCACCGCGTCGGCGTCGTCGCCCGCGCAGGCCTCGGCCAGCTCGTCCACCTCCTCCCGGAGCTTCTCGAGGGCCCCGCCGACGTCGGGCCAGTCGAAGCCCGCGCCGGCCGCCTTCTGGCCCACCCGCAAGGCTGCGAGCAGGGCCGGCAACGAGGTCGGCACGCCGTCGAGTCGGGAGGTCCGTTCGGGGCCCGGCGGGCGGGCGTCGCCGCCGGCGCTGCCGTCGCGCTCAGCCCGCTTCGACGCGTCCCACGAGGCGAGCGCCGCGTCGGCGTCCGCCGCATCGCCGTCCCCGAACACATGCGGGTGACGCCGGACGAGCTTCGTCGCGATGCCTGCACACACGGCGGCGAGATCGAAACGCCGCTCCTGCTCGGCGATGCGCGCCATCAGCAGCACGTTCATGAGGGTGTCGCCGAGTTCCTCGGCCACGTGGGCATCATCGCCCGCCGCGACGGCCTCGCTCGCCTCGCAGGCTTCCTCCACGAGGTTGGCGCTCATGCTCTCGAGGGTCTGCTTGCGGTCCCACGGACAACCGTCCTCGTCGCGCAGGCGCCAGAGGATGCCCACGAGCTCGGCCAGCCGCGTCCGGGCCTCGGTCTCGTCGCGGGAACGCTCGGAGCCCATGCGGCGCGCCAGCTCCGCGTGGTCGACTCGGGCCCAGTCCTCGGCGTGACTCATGACGTCCTCCCTCCGGACCGAGCCCGCCCCACCAGGCGGGCCAGGCGCTTGCCGAGCTTGCGGCGCCGGGTGCGGCGTTCGTAGGGCCGCACGGCGGACCGCAGGGCACGCACCCAACTCTCACCGCCCCGTCCGAACGCCTCCGCCCCTTGGATGATGTTGGTCATGCCGACGTACTCGTTGTCCGACCGGACCTTTACGGCGCGCAGCTCGGCGTCGCTCGGATCGTGTCGCAGCGCCGGGGGCGGGGGCAGGCCGTGGAGTCGGAAGGCCAGCGTCGTGCGCATGCACTTGGCACACCGTCCGCAGTTCTCCGCCTCGTCATCCCCGTCGAAGCAGACCCGCATCCAGCGCAGGCTCTGCGGCCACTGCGTCAGGTGCAGCGCCTTCTCCCACCGGATCCACTCGGCCCCGTCGTGGACGATGCTCATCGCCCCGGTCGAGAGCAGCGGATCGAGCACCCAGTTCGAGATGGTCGGGGCCACGGGGCGGCGATAGGCCGCACCGCTCGCGAAGAGGCCCGTCGAGAAGCGGCCCGAGAGCAGCTGCTGCGAAGCGATGGCCGCGGCGCCCCAGGCATACAGGGCCCGGCGGTTGCGCGCGTAGAACTGCCGGTGGTTCAGGCTGACGGTGATCAGCTCCATGCCCAGGTCGTCGAGCAGCCTCTGGTTGCGCAGGCGGGCGGCCCGGAAGCGCGACCGGTCGCTCAGGCCCTGCTCGAGGCCGTCGATGAAGATCCCTGCGACGAGGTCGTCGCGCTCTCCGTCGCCCGCATCCCGCCGATGGCGCCACGCGGTATGGCAACTGTCGAGTCCCCCGCTGAAGGTCATGCACGTCGGCCCGCGGGCCGAGTCCGTCTCGACGACCTCGTCCGCCTCGATGTCCACCGGGCGGTAGACGTCCGGCATCCACTCGTGCCAGAGAGCCATGTACGCGTCGATGCCCGCCAAGAGCCGCGGCGAGATGCGCCCGTGCACCTGCAGCGGCTGCCCCTGGTGCATGGCGTGAAACAGCGCCTCGATGAGCAAGCCATCGTGGGAAGCACTCAAGGACGACGCGTGGGCTTCGGGGACCCCGAAACGCATGGTCGCGGCCGGCACCCCGGCGCCACCCTCGAGCCGGGCCTCGACGACGACCTCTCCCTGCTCGTGACGGTGAGGCAGCGGCGTCAGGTGCAGGCCATCCATGCAGGGCACGATACGCTCTCCACCGTGGTGGTCGACAAGCACCGCGACCCGCCGGTCTAGTCGCCCCGGCGCATGGGCCCCAGCGAGCGCTGCAACTCGGTGGCCAGCCGAGCCACGACCTCAGCTCGCGTCGGGAGCGCCACGGAGCCCCGCTCGCGCTCCATCGACGTCATCACGGAGGCCTGGAAGCCACACGGTTGGATGGCCTCGAAGTGGGACAGGTCGGTGGTGTGATTGAGCGCCAGCCCGTGCCAGGTCACCCAGCGTGAGGCGGCCACGCCGATCGAGCAGTACTTGCGGGCGCCGTCGGCCGTCCACACGCCGGTGGCCCCTTCGCGTCGCGTGCCCTCCCGGTCGAACGCGGCGAGGGTGTCGATCACCGCCTGCTCGAGGGCGCGCAGCCAGGCGTGCAGGTCGTGGGCCTTCTCCGCCAGCCTCACGATGGGGTAGACCACGATCTGCCCCGGCCCGTGATAGGTGGCCTCGCCGCCCCGCTCGACCGCGATGACTTCGAAGCGCGCGTCGAGGACCGGCGCAGCCGATCCCCCCGCCCCGTCGTCAGCGCCTCCGGCGTCCTCGCCGGCGGCGCCCGAAGGCGTACCTCGCCCCGTGGTGACGACCGGATCGTGCTCGCAGACCAGCAGGGTGTCGCCGCACTCACCGGCGTAGCGCTTGGCCACGATCTCCTTCTGCAGGTCCCAGGCTTCGCGGTAGGCGATCCGCCCGAGGTCACGCACATCGAACGACATGGACACCCCGTCTCCCTCTCCCGTCACCCGCCCACTCAGCGCCACGCCCACGCCCCGTCCGCCCCCTCGCCCACTCAGCGGCGGGCCAAGGGCCCGTCCGCCCACCCGCCCACTCAGCGGCGGGCCAAGGGCCCGTCCGCTGCAGTCGGCGCGAAGGTCCCTCTACTTGGGACTGAAGATGTGGATCGCATGGCCGGACACCACATGGGCCGCCTCCATTAGCGTCTCGCTCAGCGTCGGGTGCGGATGCACCGTCAGCCCGATGTCCTCGACGGTGGCTCCCATCTCGATGGCGAGCGCCGCCTCGGAGATCAGGTCGGACGCCTCGTGGGAGCAGATGTGGACGCCGAGCAGCGTGTCGTCGTCGGCATCGGCCACGAACTTCACCAGGCCGTCGGGGTGGTTGGTCGAGAGCGCGCGCCCGTTGGCGGCCATGGGGAAGCTGCCCGTCTTGACCTTGTGGCCGGCGGCCTCGGCCTCGCTCTCGGTCATGCCCACGGAGGCGATCTCGGGGTCGGTGAAGATGGCGGACGGCATGGCCTTCACGTCGAGCACGACGTTCAACCCGGCGATGACCTCCGCCGCGACCATGCCCTCCTTCGACGCCTTGTGCGCCAGGTAGGGCGCGCCGATGACGTCACCGATGGCCGAGACCTTCGGGTTGCTGGAGACCAGGCGCTCGTCGACCTTGATGTGGCCGCGGTCATCGAGCTCGACCCCCACCGTCTCCAGGCCCAGGCCCTCGGTGTTGGGGATGAAGCCGATGGCGACCAGGATCTTGTCCGCGGGCACGGCCTTGTCGCCCTTGGGCGTCGTGATCACCACCTCCATCTGGCCCTGCTTGTGCTCGACGTGGGCCACCTTCGAGTTGAGGTACACGTCGATCTTGCGCTTCTTCATGCCGCGCTGGACGACCTTGGTCAGCTCGGGGTCGGTGCCGGCCAGCAGCGTGTCGGCCAACTCGACGATGGTCACCTTGCTGCCGAGCTTGGCCATGTAGGTGCCGATCTCGCAGCCCACGATGCCGCCGCCCACGCACAGGAAGTTCTTCGGCGGCTCGGTGAAGTCGAGCGCCTCCTTGCTGGTGACGACCCGCTCCCCGTCGAAGTCGAGAGCGGGCAGGGGCCGCGGCCGGGCGCCGGTGGCCACCAGGGTGTGCTGCGTCTTGATGAACGTCTCGCCCTCGGCGTTCGCCACCATGATGTGGCCCTCGCCGACGAAGGTGGCGTTGCCGCTCATGTATTCGATGCCGTTGCGCTTGAACAGCTCGGCGATGCCGCCCGTCAGACGCGAGACGATGCCGTCCTTCCAGGTCTTCATCTTGCCCATGTCGAGGGCGACGCCGCTGACCGAGATGCCCATGTCGTCGGCCTTGCCCATGGACTCGAGCAGCGAGCTGGCGTGGATCATCGCCTTGGACGGGATGCAGCCCCAGTTGAGGCACACCCCGCCGATGGCCTCGCGCTCGATGGCGATGACCTTCTTTCCGAGCTGGGCGAGGCGGATGGCGGCGACGTAGCCGCCCGGGCCGGTGCCGATCACGACGACGTCGGCGGTCTTGGTGGTCGGGCTCACGATTCTGTCGGGCTCACAGGGGGAAGGCTCCTTCGTTTTCACGATCGGAGTGTTCATGGGCCAACAGGTCGTCGCGCTGCTCCTTGAGCAGATGCGGCACCTGGGCGTAGACGTCGGTGAAGAGCGTGTCGATCTCGGGCGGCGGGGCCTTCTCGGCGACCACGATGGCCGCGTCGACGGAGGCCTTCACCTCGTCCTGGATGTCGCAGTCGAGGGCCTCGGTGACCAGCCCTTCGAGCTCGAGGAAGTTGCGGAAGCGCGCGATGGGGTCGCGGGCGCGCCACTCGGCCACCACCGCCTCGTCGCGGTAGCGGGTCGGGTCGTCGGACGAGCTGTGCCCCTCGAGGCGGAAGGTCACGGCCTCGATCAGCGTCGGGCCGTCACCGTTGCGCGCGCGCTCGGCGGCCTCCTTGGTGGCGGCGTAGACGGCCAGGACGTCGTTGCCGTCCACCTGCACGCCCGGCAGCCCGTAGGCCGGCGCCTTGCCGGCGATGCCGTCGCTGGCGGTCTGCTTCTCGAAGGGCACGGAGATGGCCCACTGGTTGTTCTGGCAGAAGAAGACGCAGGGCACCTTGTGCACCGCCGCGAAGGTGAGCGCGCAGTGGAAGTCGGTGCTCGACGTGGCGCCGTCGCCCATGTAGCCGATCACCGCGTTGCCGTCGCCCTTGATCTTGCTGGCCCACGCGGCCCCCATGGCCTGGGAGATCTGCGTGCCGATGACCGACGAGAGCGTGACGAAGTTGTGCTCGCGCGAGCTGAAGTGACACGGCATCTGGCGCCCGTGGGTCGGATCAAGGGAGCAGCCCACGAGCTGCCCCATGACCTTCTCGAGCGGGTAGCCGCGCATGAGCAGCACGGCGCCTTCGCGCAGCGCCGGGAAGACCCAGTCGTCGGCCGTCATGGCCGCGCCGCTGCCCACCGTGGCCGCCTCCTGCCCCTTGCACGTGCCGTAGAAGCCGATGCGTCCCTGGCGTTGGAGCGCCAGCATGCGCGTGTCCATCGTCCGCACGGTGAGCATGGATCGGTACAGCTCGACCATGCGCTCCGAGGACAGATCGGGCAGCCCCGCGCTGTCGACATCTCCCGAGGGCGACAGGATCTGCAACACGTCAGATCTCCTCGAGCAGCAGCAGCGCCGGGTTCTCCAGCAACTCCTTGACCCGGTTCATGAAGCGCGCGCCCACGGCGCCGTCGACCACGCGGTGATCGAGGGAGATCGAGAGCAGCATGATGTCGCGCACGACGATCTCGCCGTCCACCACCCACGGCCGCTGCTTGATGGCGTGCACGCCCAGGATGGCCACCTCGGGCACGTTGATGATGGGCGTCGCCAGCATGCCGCCGATATTGCCGGCGTTGGTGATCGTGAAGGTGCCGCCGCCGAAGTCCTCCTGGCGTTGCTTGCCCTCGCGGCCGCGCTCGGCCAGATCGCCGATCTCGCCGGCCAGCTCGACCAGCGACTTGGTGTCGACCGCGCGCACGACGGGGACGATGAGCCCGCCCTCGGTGTCGACGGCGATGCCGATGTTCAGGTCGTGGTGGTAGACGATCTCGCCCGCCTCCTCGTCGAGGGACGAGTTCACCAGCGGGAAGTCCCGCAGCGCCGGCACCAGCGCCTTGATGATGAAGGGCATGTACGTGATCTTCACGCCCGCCGCCTCGCCCTTGGCCTTGGCGGCCCTGCGCAGCTTGACCAGCTCGGTGACGTCGAGCTCCTCGACGTAGGTGAAGTGCGCGGCCGTGTCCTTGGCGACGCGCATCTGCGCGGCGATGCGCTTGCGCAGGCCCCGCAGCGGCACGCGCTCGTCACCCGTCAGCGGTGCCGCCTTGGGCGCGGCCTTGCGGGCCGGCTTGGCAGCCGGCTTGGCGGCCGACGGCTTCGGTGCCGACTTGCCGCGGGGTGCGCTCGGCGTCGTCGCCGGGCCTGTTCCGGAAGCCGCCTTCACGTCGGCGATGAGTATGCGTCCGTTGGGACCACTGCCGGCCAGCGTCGCGATGTCGATGCCCTGCTCGCGGGCCAGGCGGCGCGTGGCCGGGGCCGCGCGCACGCGGCGCGTGCCGTCGGCACGGTCCGGCAGGCCGGTGTCGGGCAGGGTCGCCGGAGGAGCGGCCGTGGCGGTGGCGCCGCCACCGGACGCCGAGCTTGCCGCCTTCCCGCCCGCAGCCTTGGCCGTCGTCGGCGCGGACGCCGACGCTTCGGCGTGCATCTTCGGCGCACCGCTGGTCGACCCGAGCACGAGCAGGATCTCGCCGACGGGCACGGTCTGCCCTTCCTCGACGAGCAGCTCGAGCACCTTCCCGTCGACGGGCGATCCGATCTCGACGGTGGCCTTGTCGGTCATCACCTCGACCATGACCTGGTCTTCCTTGACCGCGTCACCGGCCTTCACGTGCCACTGGGTGACCTCGCCTTCGGCCACACCCTCACCGATGTCGGGCAGCGTGAAGTTGATCTCTTCGTAGTCGTCGTCGCCATCGTCGCCAGAGGCTGCGGCCGCGGGCGCCGGCGCGGAGGCTTGCTTGCCCGCACCCTTCTTCGCCGCACCCTGCTTGGCCTTCGCCTGCTTGGCGGGCGGCTCGGCGCCGGTGGCGGCGGCTGCGGTCTCGGCCTCGGTCTCGGCAGGCGCGGACGACTCAGCGCTGTCCTCGAGCACCACGATGACCTCGCCCACGTTGATGGTCTCGCCCTCGGCGGCGCGGATCTCCGCGATGCGACCGGTCACCGGAGCGCCGATCTCCACCGTGGCCTTGTCCGTCATGACCTCGACCATGATCTGGTCCTCGGTCACGGCTTCGCCGGCCTCGACCTTCCAGGCGACGATCTCGCCTTCGGCCACGCCCTCTCCGATGTCCGGCAGCTTGAACTCGATCTTGCCCATCGTTTGTCCCGGTGAGTGTTGGTGTTGGCGGTCGCTTGGAGACCGTCGGGTGGTGGTCGTCAGGTGACGTCGCGGACGCCTAGTAGTCCATCATCTCTTCGATGCCCCGCAGCACGCGGTCGGCGTGGGGCATGTACACGTGTTCGAGGGTGTAGGGGAAGGGCACGTCGAAGCCCGCGACGCGCTTGATCGGCGCCTCGAGCACGTCGATGGCCTTCTCGGCCACGATGGCGCACAGCTCGCTGCCGTAGCCGCAGAACTTCGGCGCCTCCTGCAGCACGAGCATGCGGCCGGTCTTGGTGACCGAGTCGATCAGCGCGTCGGTGTCGAGGGGCAGCAGCGTGCGCAGGTCGAGCACCTCGCCCTCCCAGCCCTTCTCGGCGGCCTTCTTGCAGGCCTCCAGCGCCACCGGGACCATGGCCCCGTAGCAGGTGATGGTGAAGTCGGTGCCTTCGCGCCGCACGGCGGCCTTGCCGATCTCGACGGTGTAGTCGTCGTCGGGCACCTCCATCTTCGGCGAGCGGTAGATGCGCTTGGGCTCGAGGAACAACACCGGGTCCTCGCTCTGGATGGCTGAGCGCAGCAGGCCCTTGGCGTCGTAGGGATCGCTCGGCACGACCACCACGAGCCCCGGCGTGTGGGTGAAGTAGGCCTCGGGGCTCTGGGAGTGGTAGTGGCCGCCGCGGATGCCGCCGCCGTAGGGCGTGCGGATCACCAGCGGGCAGGTGAACTGGCCCGCCGAGCGGTAGCGCATCTTGGCCAGCTCGGAGGTGATCTGGTCGAAGGCCGGCCAGATGAAGTCGGAGAACTGGATCTCGGGCACCGGGCGCAGGCCGTACATGGCCATGCCGATGGCGGCGCCGATGATGCCCGACTCGGACAGGGGCGTGTCGATCACCCGGTCCTCGCCGAACTCCTCGAACAGGTCGGCCGTGCAGCGGAACACGCCGCCGTTCAGGCCGACGTCCTCGCCGAGGACGACCACCTCATCGTCGGCGCGCATCTCGTCGCGCAGGGCGTGGTTGACCGCCTGCACCATGGTGAGCTCTGGCATCGTTGTTGTCCGTTCTCGGATCGTGTTCGGGTTCGGTCGGCGGGGACTACAGGGGGAAGGCGGCGTCGGGATCGGGCTCGTGGCCGCTGCCCTCGTGCTTGATCAGGTCTTCGTACTGCTCGCGCAGGTGCGGCGGCACGGTCGCGTAGACGTCGGTGAAGAGTGACTCGAGCGTCGGCAGGGGCAGCTTCTCGACGGCCGTGATGGCGTCGTTGACGGCCTGCTTGCACGACGCGATCAGCTCCTCCTCCTGGCTCTGGCTCCAGATGTCCTCGCGCTCGAGGTACTTGCGGAAGCGCAGGATAGGGTCGCGGTCGAGCCACTCGTCGGCCTGGTTGCCGCGGTAGCGCGTGGGGTCGTCGCTGCTGCTGTGCGGTCCGCGGCGGTAGGTCATCAGCTCGATCAGCGTCGGGCCCTCGCCCGCGCGGGCGCGCTCCGCCGCCTCCTTGGTGGCGGCGTGAACGGCCAGGACGTCGTTGCCGTCGACGCGAATGCCCGGCATGCCGTAGGCCACGGCCTTGATGGCCAGGGTCTCCGACGCCGTCTGCTTCTCGATGGGTACCGAGATGGCCCACTGGTTGTTGGTGCAGATGAACAGGACCGGGGCCTTGGTCACGCCGGCGAAGTTGAGGCCCGAGTGGAAGTCGTTGCTCGACGTCCCGCCGTCGCCGAAGTAGCAGGCCGACAGCCCGCCGTCGCCCCTGATCTTCTGGCCCATGGCGGTGCCCGTGGCCTGGATGATGTGCGTACCGATGGGGCTCGAGATGGAGACGATGTTCAGGTCGCCGAAGGCGTAGTGCACCGGCATCTGGCGGCCCTTGCACAGGTCGGCCTGGTTGCCGTAGCAGTTGGCCACCATGTGGTCGAGGGACGCGCCGCGCTGCAGGAACAACCCGGGCACGCGGTAGCTCGGATAGAGCCAGTCCAAGTCCCCGAACAGCTTGCCGCTGCCGATCTGCGCCGCCTCTTCACCCGTGGAGGGCACGTAGAAGCCGATACGCCCCTGGCGCTGCAGGTTGATCATGCGCTCGTCGAGGGCGCGGGTCATGACCATGTGGCCGTACATCTCGACCATGTCGTCCGGCGTCAGGTCGGTCTTGTGGTCACCCACGGTCTTGCCGCTCGCGGTGATGATCTGAAGCATCTCGGTGCTGCTCATGCGTATCTCCGTCGGTGCTGATCCCGGGCGATGGCGCGGATGGCGAACTCGCCCGCCCGGTAGCTGCTGCGCACCAGGGGGCCTGAAGCCACGTAGCGGAAACCCAACTGCTCGCCCTCGACCTTCCAGCTCTCGAAGCGCTCGGGCGTGACCCAGGCCTTCACCGGAATGTGTCGGGACGTGGGCTGCAGGTACTGGCCCAATGTGAGGAAGTCGACGTCCGCAGCACGCAAGTCGCGGAGAGCGACGCGCACCTCGTCGTCGGTCTCGCCCAGTCCGAGCATCAGCGACGACTTGGTCAGTCGCGTCGGGTCGAGCTGCTTGACCCGGGCCAGGAGCTGGAGCGTGCGGTCGTAGCCGGCGCGGGGGTCGCGCACGGGGTGGGTGAGTCGTTTCACGGTCTCGAGGTTCTGCGCCACCACGTCGGGGCGCGCGGCCACCAGGGTGGCCAGGCTCTGGTCGTCGCCGCCGAAGTCGGGGATCAGCACCTCCACCATGGTGTCGGGGCTGGCCTCGCGCACGGCGCGCACGGTCTGCGCGAAGTGGGCGGCGCCGCCGTCCGGCAGGTCATCGCGGTCGACAGACGTGAGCACCACGTACTCGAGCTCCATCAGCACCACGCTCTCGGCAGCCTTGGCCGGCTCGGCGGCGTCGAGGGCGGCGGGCTTGCGCGCCGTCTTCACCGCGCAGAAGCCGCAGGCACGGGTGCAGGTGTCGCCCATGAGCATGAGCGTGGCCGTGCCGCCCCCCCAGCACTCCTCCACGTTCGGGCAGCGGGCTTCCTCGCACACCGTGTGGAGGTCGCGTTCGCGCAGCATCGACTTGAGCTGCTTGTAGCGCTCGCCCCCCGGGGCACGGATCTTCAGCCAACCCGGCTTGGGGCCGTGAGGGGGCAGATTCGGCGTCTGGAGGTCGAGGGCTGTCATGGTTGCGGTTCGGCGCAGAGCCGGATTCTGCCGGAGAGGGTCGACGCCCGGGGAGCAGGCGCCGGTCGGGGCGGCGCGGGTCGGGCTCTGGAAGGGGCCGTTGCCCCGTTTCCTGTCCCCCACCCGCCCCTGGAAACCCGTCCCGGGGAGCAGAATCCAACCGCCCGTTATACCCCAGCGACGGGGTGCCCATCTACGAGGGCCGGGGCGTCACGACCGCCTCACCCGGACCCGCCCGAGGCCATGCGGGCGGCTTCAGGGCACCTGAGGGGCGCTCCGCTCGTCACTCGACACCTGGCGCCGGAGGGCCTGGTCCGAGCCTTCCACGAGGACCTGGCCCTCGTCGTCGACCAGCAGGAGCGTGAGCGCCCGCCGCGCCGCCCCCCACGAACCGGTGCCGACCTCGCCCCGGTCGAAATCGAGCCGGGCATGCCAATCCGCCAGATCCTCGTCGGGGCCCGGCGCGACCAGGATCACGGCCACGATGCGGCGCCGCGAGCGCGACAGGTGCGACAGGCACAGCTCGTGCCACAGCCGCACCAGCCGCTGGCGCACATCGGTGGTCGAGCGCGCGCGGGCGTCGAGACCCACCAGCTGCAGGTCGCCGGTCCAGCGCAGGTGCCAATTCGGGTCGGACACCGAGACCTTCACCTGCAGGCGCTGCTTGAGGTCCTCGATGGCGCGCACCAAGACCTCGGGCGCGGTCTCCCGGATCGCCGTCGGAGCCGTCCGGGTGCGGATGGCCCGCTGCGCACGCCAACGATCGAGGAGCATGGGCCCGATTCTAACCCGGCGCCTGTTCCAGACGATTCACGAAGCCATGCACCGCCTCGCGCAGAGGCGCCAGCCGACCGTGGAACAGGTGCCCCGCCTTGGCGATGGCTGTGACGAGCGGAGGTTCGGCGCAGGTCTCGACCCAACGGCGCACGTCGTCGGGCGGCACCAGTTCGTCGGCCTCGGCGTAGACCACCGCCAGGGGACGCGGATCCGCGGCGATGACCGCATAGTCGTAGAAGCCCACGGGCGGCGCGATGGCCATGCGCGCTCCCACCCGCGGATCGTCGAGAGCCGCCCGCAGTCCGACCCAACTGCCGAAGGAGTAGCCGACCATGAGCAGGCTCCCCTCGAGGGCCACGTCGCCCGCGTCGGCACCCGCAGCCTCCGGAGCCTGCGTCAGGCACGCGGCCGCGAAGTCGAGCGCGGCCCGCACGTCATCCACCTCGCGGCGCCCCTCGTCGTGCTCGCCCTCGCTCCCGCCGGCGCCGCGGAAGTCGAAGCGCACCACGTGCAGTCCCCGCTGCGCCAGGACCTTGGCCGTGGCGTGCACCACCTTGTTGTCCTTCGTCCCGCCGCCCAAGGGGTGCGGATGACAGACCACGGCCGCCCGCGGGGCCCCGCGCCCTTCGGAACGGCACGGAACGGCGGCCCCCGTCGGTGCATCGTAGAGGCCGGCCAGGCGGCCCGCGGAGGACTGCAGAGAGATGATCGTCACGACCGTGTTCTCCAACCGAAGCGGGGCTAGGCTGCCAGCATGACTCCCCCGACCCAACCCCGGGGCGCCCGGGAGCTGCACCGGGCCGTGATCGACTGCGAGCGCTGCCCGCGCCTGCGGGCCCATTGTCTCGAGACGGCCCGCGTGAAACGCGCCGCCTTCCGCGACGAGGAATATTGGGGCAAGCCGGTGCCGACCTGGGGCCGCATCGACGCGCCCCTGCACATCGTCGGCCTGGCCCCCGCCGCCCACGGGGCCAACCGCACCGGCCGCATGTTCACCGGCGACCGCAGCGGCGACTTCCTCTTCGCCGCCCTCCACCGGGCCGGATTCGCCAACAGCCCTATCTCCCGCGACAAACGCGACGGCACGCGCCTGCTGGATTGCGCCCTGACCGCCGTGGCCCACTGCGCCCCGCCCGGCAACAAGCTGCTCCCGGAGGAGATCGCGAACTGTCGCGACTGGCTGCAGATCGAGTGGGACCTGCGCCGGCGCACGCGCGTGGTGCTGGCCCTCGGCACCCTCGCCTTCACGGAAACCGTGAAGCAATACCGCCGTCGGGGGTGGCTCGCGGACGACGAACGTCCACGTTTCTCACATGGATTGAATTGGATGTGCCGTGCATCGGCGCCTGTGCTCATGGCGTCGTACCACCCGAGTCAGCAGAACACCTTCACCGGGCGATTGACCCCGGCGATGCTGGATTCGGTCTTCCGGCGCGCGCGGCGCGTCATCGACGGTGGGTGAGCCGGGCCGTTCGCCCGCTCGGTCGGCGGCGAACACATGCCCAGGCGTCGATGGAATCGGCCGTCCAGGTGATAGCCTGTTGCACTTGCATCAGCCGTTGCAACTGCAATGCATCGTTGCAGCAACGGCGACCGGGCACCGGGCCGCGATCTCTCACCTCTGACGCTGCCTCCCTTGGTTCGGGCCCGACTCATCCCTGGTCTAATTCCCTTCCCTGATCGCCGGTCGGCCCGACCGCGCCCGCTATGCCGTGCGCCCCGACCGCAATGAATGGAGGCCGTTCCATGCGCTCTCGCATCGCCCTTGCCGCGCTCTCCGGCGCGTTCGTCTGCACTCTCGCCCTCACGACGCAGGCCCAGAATCGAATCATCGATGTCGAATTCCTGCGTAACGCGGGAGCGACCTTCCAGGGAGTCGGGAGCAACGACTGGGCCGGCTGGTCGGTGGACGGCGCCGGCGATGTCGACAACGACGGCAAGCAGGACATCATCGTGGGCGCCCCCGAGGACCCGCTCAGCGTCAACGACACCAAGGGCAACGCCTACATCATCCTCGGCACCAACACGCTCGAGGGCGACATCGCCCTGTCCGGCGCTGCCGTGACCATGACCGGCGCAGCCGATGAGGACGAGGCCGGTTACTCGGTGGCCGGTGCCGGGGACGTCTACAACGACGGCTTCGTCGACGTCATCGTCGGCGCCTGGCGCAGGGACGGCAACGGCAACAACTCGGGCGAGGCCTACCTCATCTACGGCGCCGACCCCATGCCGGCGGCCATCAACCTCGGCTCGATCGCTACCGGCGTGGGCGTGACCCTCACCGGCCGCGACAACGGCGACCTCGCGGGCCAGTCCGTGGCCGGTGCCGGGGACGTCAACAACGACGGCTTCGACGACATCATCATCGGCGCCAACGCGGCCAACCCCGTGTCGTCGTTCCAGGGCGAGGCCTACGTCGTGTACGGCGGCAGCTCGTTGCCCGACGACATCGACCTGAGCACGCTCAACGGCACGACCGGCTTCATCATCCGCGGCGTGGCCGGCGCGCGCATCGGCTCGAGCGTCGACGGCGCGGGCGACGTCGACAACGACGGCTTCGACGACGTGCTCGTGGGCGCACCGGAGGCCGACCCGAACGGCAAGACCAATGCGGGCAGCGCCTTCCTGATCTACGGCGGCAGTTCCGTGGCGGCCCTGATCGACCTGGCCAGCCTGGGCAGCCAGGGCGTGCAGTTCAACGGCGCCACGGCGGGCGACCGGCTCGGCTCGGCAGTGCTCGGCGCGGGCAAGGTCAACGGCGGCTCGCTGCCCGACATCCTGCTCTCGGCGTCCACCTTCGATGACGGCGCCACCACCGACGCCGGGCGTTGCTACCTGATCTACGGCTCGGCCGGATTCGGCAACACCTTCGAGGTCTCGACACTCGGCGCCAGCTCGGCCGGGGCGATCTTCACGGGCGAGGGCATGGACGACAAGCTCGGCACGAAGCTGGCCGCCGGCGACATGAACCGCGACGGCCGCTCCGACCTGCTCATGGCCGCCTTCGCCGCGGGCGCCGAGGGCCGGATCTACCTGGTGCACGGCGGCAGCAGCATCCCCGCCACCCTCGACCTCGACGGTCTCGACGAGCGCGGCGTGGTGTTCAAGGGCATCGACTCGGGCGACTTCCTGGGCGAGGGCCTCGGCTTCGCCGGCGATGTCGACGGCGACGGCTCGGGCGACTTCCTGTTCGGCGCGCGCTTCGCCGACCCGAGTACCGGCACCAACGCCGGCGAGGCCTACCTGGTGAAGGGCGGCTGCAACTTCCTGCAGGCGGCCGGGCCGGTGGCCGTGGCCGGCACCTTCGAGTTCCGCGCCCACGGGACGCCGAGCACGCCCTATCTGCTGTGGGGAGCCCTCTCGCGCACCGTGGATCCCATCGCGTCGGGCATCGGCCCGTTCTGGCTCGAGGTACCCCTGATCGACCTGTGGATCCTGTCGTTCGGCACCAACGGCGAGGCGTCGCTCTCGTTGCCCGTTCCGAACAACCCGAACCTCTCGGGCGTCAGCTTCCACATGCAGACCATTCAGGAAGGCCAGGGCAAGCTCTGCGACCTGACCTACGTGATGGACATCACGATCCTGTGACGTCGCGGGCGCTCGGCGACGCCAGCGCGTCGTCGAGCAGCCCCGCCCGCAGGAACTCGCAGAAGGACCGCACCAGTCTCGGGTCCCACTTGCCCGCGCGGGACTCGGCATCGAGCACCGCCAGCGATTCGTCCGGGCTCATGGCCGCCTTGTAGCAGCGCTCGCTGCTGAGCGCCTCGTAGACGTCCGCCACCTGGAACACCCGCGCCAGGGAGGGAATGGACTCGCCCGCCAGGCCGTAGGGGTAGCCCGATCCGTCGAACCACTCGTGATGGTGCAGGATCACGGGCAGCACCGGCGCGAGGCTCTCCAGGGGCTCGCAGATGCGCGCCCCGATGAGCGGGTGCTGCTGCATGACCTCACGCTCGGCCGTGGTCAACGGTCCCGGCTTGTTGAGGATCTCGCGCGGGACGCCCACCTTGCCGATGTCGTGCAGCCAACCGGCCCGCTCGAGCGCGTCGCAGTCGGCGGGTTCGAGCCCGAGCCGCTCGCCGAAGCAGCGGGCCAGCAGGGCTGAACGCCGCACGTGACGGCGGGCATCGCCCCACATGGCCATCACCACCTGCACCAGCGAGGCCACCACCGCAGCGCCCGACTCGATGTCGTGCAGGTTGCGGCCCCGGCCCGCCAACGACGCCACCGCCGCGCGCAATTCGTCGGCGCCGAAGGGCTTCGGCAGGAAGCAGTCGGCACCGCAGGCGTAGGCGGCCACCCGGCTGCGCAGGTCGTCGCGCGCCGAGACCACCAGGATCGGGATGCGTCGTGTGCGCGCATCATCGCGCAAGGACGTCGCCACCTCGAAGCCCGTCAGGCCCGGTAGCTCGAGGTCCAGGATGATCAGGTCGGGGTGCCACTGCGCCGCCCGCAGCAGGGCTCGCTCGGCGTCGTGGTGCGTTTCCACGTCGAGACCGTCGAGCGCGAGGGTCTGCAGCACCGACCGGTTGCTGCTGCGGTCGGCATCGACCAACATCACCTGACAGCGGTCCGGCACCGACGACGACAACAACGCCGCGCCCTGCAACACGCTCTCGATCCGTCCCAATTCACTTCGATTTGATTCGAACACGGCCCCACCAGGAGCCTCCCCCGCCATCTCGTGCCGACCGCCCGCCGGCAACGCCAACGAGACGCGCCGCGCAGCGTGGAGTAACCCGCCGACCTGCGGAGCGTCGTTGACGCGACGGCGGACGTGGCGATCTCGCGACCAACCCGCACTGCTCGTGCTCAGGCGGCTGCTTGTTCTCCGACGGTCGCACGCGCTCAGGCGGCCGCAACGCGATCAGGCGACGGCGCAGGACTCAGGCGCAGGACTCAGGCGCGAGACTCAGGCGCGAGACTCAGGCTCCGGAGACGCGCTCGCCCTGCCAGGAGTTCATGCCGCCGTCGACGTTGTACACCTCGAGGAAACCGCGGTTCGAGAGGAACTCGGCCGCCGCCGCGCTGCGCTGACCGCCGGCGCAAGTGATGTACATCGGGCGCCCGTCGCGGGGCACCTCGTGCAGTCGGTCCTTGAGCCCATCGAGGGTGATGTGAATAGCGCTGGCGATGTGGCCTGAGGCCCACTCCTGATCCGAGCGCACGTCGAGCACGAAGGGCGACTCACCCGCCTCCACCGCCTTCTGCACGGTGAGCATCGGCACCGAACGGAAGAGTCGGTTCTCCTTCACCATGGCGGCGTCGACCGGGTGTCCCCCGGCCATCTGTGCCGTGAGCTTGCGCAGTCCGTCGAGGCCCTGCTTCAGCTCCTCGACGTCCCCGCGCCCGATGGCCGCATCGCGCTGGACGGTGTCGAACGAATCGCTCAGCTTCGCGGCCTTGCGCGAGGCACTCCAAGCCATGAAGAACGCCACAGCCGCCAGAATCCACAGCACCCAGTCCATCGTCGTCGCTCATCGGGGGAAGGCAGGAAGAGCGCGACCGAGGCCGCGCGGCGGCAAAGGCTAGCACAGCCATTCTCGGGTGATGGGACGGGCCGCTTGATGTCGGCCGTCGCGCTGTCAGCGAGAGCGATCGGGTTCCCCATGCCGGTTTCTCCGGGGGGCGCGGCCGGGTCTCCGCGGCGCAATTGCGCACACCGGCCGCTCCGGTCCGCTTGCCGCCGGAAGCGCCTCTCCCCACACGAAACATGCTGGGAGAGTGCCCGCCATCGGCATAGGCTGGAATCCATGTTCGAACCGACCCGGGACTCCGCCGCAGCACCGGACTCCGGATCCGGAGCCTCGAGCTCCGCGGGCAAGCATGCGCCCAGGGTCGGGATCGTCCCGGGCCTGACCGAGGCCGGCACCCTGCTCATGGGCTGGTACCGCGCCTACCAGCGCGACCTCCCCTGGCGCCGCACCCGCGACCCTTGGGCGATCCTGGTCAGCGAGATCATGCTGCAGCAGACCACCGTCACCGCGGTGAAGCCCTACTACCAGCGCTTCCTCAAGCGCTGGCCCCGCCCGGTGGACCTGGCCGAGGCGACCCGCGACGAGGTCATGTCGGAGTGGCAGGGGCTGGGTTACTACCGCCGCGCGGACATGTTGCGCGACGCCGCCTATGCCGTGGCCGAGGCGGGCGGAGAGATGCCGCGCACCGCCGACGCTCTACGCGAGTTGCCCGGAGTCGGTGTGTACACGGCGGCCGCGGTGGCGTCGATCGCCTACGGCGAACGCATCGCCGCCATCGACGGCAACGTCGAGCGGGTCGTCACGCGGCTGCTCGCCCTGCCGGGCAATCCCCGCAAGAGCGCCGTGCGCAAGGCCATCGCTCTCGCCTCGGAAGCACTCATGGACGGGCAGGACCCCGGGCAGTTCAACCAGGCGGTGATGGACCTCGGCAGCAAGCTCTGCCGGCCCAAGCACCCGCGCTGCGAGGCCTGCCCGTTGAGCGAGGGCTGCCTGGCCCTGGCCGAGGGCAAGCCCGATCGCTACCCGCACCTGCCCGAGCGCGAACGCGCCACGGAGGTCACCCGCCTCGCCGCCGTCATCCGCGAGCGCGGCAAGGTGCTCATGGAACGCCGGCGCGAGCCGCCCAACGAGGGCTTCCTCGAGTTGCCCGCCATCAACGTCGACGCCAACGTCGTCGATGCCAAGAGCAGCGCGCCCCTGTTCATGCGCTCCGCCGAGGGCCCGGGACCGCGCCTCGTGCGGCACATGAAGCAGCGTCACGGACTGATGGTCTACATCGACCGCCGCCTGCCGTTGCACCGGCACACCATCACGCGCTATCGCATCACCGTGCATCCCTTCGCGGCGTCGCTCTCTTCCGGTCGCATCTCCGAGCCGCTCGGGTGGATCGACCCCGACGACAGCGACCAGCCCCTGACCACCGCCACCCGACGCGTCCTGGCCGCCGCCTGGCCCGGGGAATACGGACATCTGGCCTCGTCGCCGGCCCAGCGCGACGCCGAGGCGGAAGCGGGCATGGGCAGCCCCGACGACACCGCGGACGATTCCGGGAGATGACCTCCCCACCGCCCGGAGAACTCGACGCCCTGCGACAGGGCGCGGCGGTCATCGCGCCGGGCCGGCGTTTCCTGATCGCCGCAACGGGCGCCGACGTGTTCGACTGGCTCGAACGCATCTGCTCGAGCCCCGTCGCCGGGCTGGCGCCGGGCCGCGCCACCCGCGCCGTGCTCATGGACGGCAAGGGCAAGATGCGCTGCGACCTGCGCGTGCTGAGGCCGCCCACCGGCGACGGCGTGCTGCTCGACCTGCCGACCGGACCGCGGGCGACGCTCGCGCGGGTGCTCGACATGTACGTGATCCAGGACAAGGTTGTGCTCGACGACCGCGGCGACACCCTCGCCTTCGTCTCGCTGCTCGGCCCGGGGGCCGGCGCCGTGCTCGAACGCTGCGGCATGGCCGTGCCCGCCACCGACGTGGTGGCGTCGACCGACGACGGGCGCCTGGTGACGCCGTCCCACCTGTCGGGCACCGGCGGCTTCGACCTGCTCGTGCCGGCCGACCAGGTCGAGGCGACCCTCGCCGCCTGCGAGGAGGCCGGCGCGGTGCGCATCGCGGCGCCGGCGCTCGAGCTCGTGCGGGTCGAACACGGCGTGCCCTGGTTCGAGAGCGAGATGGCCGCCGACGTGATCCCGCTCGAGGTGCTGCTCGACGACCACGTCTCCATCACCAAGGGCTGCTACCCCGGCCAGGAAGTGGTGGCGCGCATCCAGAACCTCGGCCAGGTTTCGCGCCGGCTCGTGCGCCTGGCGTGCGACCGGGTCGCGGCCTTGCAGCCCGGCGACGAACTGTCCGGCACCGGCGACTTCGACGGCAAGTCGGCTGGCGTGATCACCAGCGTGGTCGCCGACGAGGCCGGCGGTCGCACCCTCGCCCTGGGCTTCGCGCGTCGCGCCTTCTGGAGTGACGGCACCGTCGTGCGTTCCGGCGACACCGAACTGGTCATCTCGAGCCTCGGCTGACCCCGTGCCCCCCCGGCTGACACCGTGAACTTCGACCCGCCGCTCGTGCCGGGCGTCCTGCTGCGACGCTACAAGCGCTTCCTCGCCGACGTCCGACTCGACGACGGGCGTGAGGTCGTCGCCCACTGCACCAACACGGGTCGCATGACCGGCTGCAGCGACCCCGGCAGCGTCGTGCGGCTCGCGGCGGCCCGGCCCGGTCGCAAGCTCGACTGGACCCTGATGCTCGTGCGCGCCGGCCGGGCCTGGGTCAGCGTCGACACGCTGCAGCCCAACCGGATGGTGGCGGACGCCCTGAGGCGGCGGCGCATCCCGGCCCTCGCGGACTACGACCGCGTCCGCACCGAGGTGACCCTGCCGCTCGACGTCGAGGCCACTGAGGCCCGCCCCGCGGAGGGCGGGGCCGCGGCGCATGGCGGCCCCGCGGTGGGCGGGGCTCCCACGAGCGCCGCCGGCCCGTCCGCACGCAAGGGCCGCTCGCGCATCGACGTCGTGCTCGAGGACAGCTCGGGCCGGCTCCCCGACTGCTACGTGGAGGTCAAGAACGTGACCATGCGGTCCGGACGCACCGCGCTCTTCCCCGACGCGGTCACCGAGCGCGGGCTCAAGCACCTGCACGAGCTGGCGCGGATGGCCCGACGGGGGCACCGGGCGGTTCTGCTTCCGTTCGTGGCGCGCGGCGACTGCGACGACTTCGCCGCCGCGGAAGAGGTCGATCCCGCCTGGGCCGAGGGCCTCGAGCAGGCCGCGGCCGCCGGGGTCGAAGTCATGCCCTGGCGGGTGCGCATCGATCGCTCCGCCATCCGACTCGATCGTCCGCTGCCCTGGACCCGCACGGCCCGGGAGCGAAATCCCCTCTCCCGGCGCTTATGATCGGACCCATGTTGCTCGAGGGTAAGAAAGGCATCGTCTTCGGGGTCGCGAACAAGCGCAGCATCGGCTTCGCCTGTGCGCGGGCCGCGGCCGAGCAGGGCGCCCAGCTGATCATCACCTACCAGGGTGACCGTCTGGCCGACGGCGCCCACAAGCTGGCCGCCACGCTGCCGGGTGAGTGCATCGCCCTGCCCTGCGACGTGTCGACCGACGCGCAACTCGACGAGGCCTTCGTGGCCATCCGGGCGCACATGCCGGAGGTGGACTTCGCCGTCCACTCGGTGGCCTACGCCGACCGGGCGGACCTCGACGGCGACTTCGTGGACACCACCCGCGAAGGCTTCCTCAAGGCGCTCAACATCAGCACCTACTCGCTCACCGCCGTGGCCCGGCGACTGGCCGAGATGATGCCCAACGGCGGCAGCATGGTGACCATGTCGTACCTGGGCGGTGTGCAGGTCGTGCCGCACTACAACGTGATGGGGCCGGCCAAGGCCGCCCTCGAGTCGAGCGTGCGCTACCTCGCCCATGACCTCGGTCCACGGGGCATCCGGGTCAATGCCGTCTCCGCCGGCCCGATCCGCACGCTGGCGGCCGCCGGCATCGGCGACTTCTCGCGCATGCTCGAACGCCAGGAAGCCCGCGCCCCGCTGCGGCGCAACATGGAGGCCGCCGAGGTGGCCGACGCCACCATCTTCCTGGCGAGCCACCTGGCCCGGGGCATCACCGGCGAGGTGCTGTACGTCGACGGCGGATTCAACATCACCGCGCTCTGAGCGCGGGCGGGCCGCTAGCGACCCTCAGTGTCCTCGGCGTCGCCCGAAGCATCGGCGTCGTCCGAGTCATCGTCCTCCACAGGTTCCTGGGCTTCGGCTCCCTCGACGTCACCCTCTCCCGGGGGCTCGGGCACGCTTCCGAGGCGCCGCACCCGCAGCTGTCCCAGGTGCAGCGCGCCCACGGCCTGTTCGCGGGCGATGAACTCGATCAGGTGTCGCCCGGGCCCCAGCCACACCGAGCCCAGGTCGGACGCCAGCGGTCGACGCGTCGGCCGCCACGCGTCACGCACCGGCGTGAGGGTCTGCCCGTCGAGCAGCACCTCGAACAGGAAGCCATCGGGGCCGCCCACATGGCGCAGGTCGAGCCGCGCCTGGTAGCCCTCCGCGGTGGAGAACACGGTGGTCCAGCGGGTGCCGCGCTCGATCGAGGCGAGGGGCACGATGTCGCCGTCCTGCTCCCAGGTGACCCGCGCACCGTCCCGGGTCCAATCGCACGTCGCCAACTCGAGCACGCCGTCGACGAGGGCGCGGGCGTCGTGGACCACCGGTTCCTCGGTGACCGCGCCGAGCCCGGCAGCGAGCACCAGACCGATGAGCGCGAGAGCGCGTGTGCGGACAGCGGAAGTCATGCGGGCAGCAGCGCTCCGGCGGGGTCGATCTCGCGTGGCGCGAAGGGCGCCGTGTCGACGGCCGGCGGGCGGCCTCCGACGATGTCCGCCACGATCCTGGCCGTGACGGGGGCGAGCAGTATGCCATTGCGGAAGTGTCCCGTGGCCAACACCAGCCCGGGCAGGTCCGGGACCGCGCCGAGGTATGGCAGTCGGTCGGGCGTCCCCGGTCGCAGGCCGGCCCAGGCCTGTTCCTCGGTCATCGAGGCGCACGCCGGCATCAACTCGACCGCGAGCTCGCGCAGGCGCTGCAGGGCCTCTGTGGTGTTCACGGCCTCGAACCCGGCGTCCTCCATGGTGGAGCCCACCAGGATGCGTCCGTCGCGACGCGGCACGAGGTAGCCGTCGCCGTCGATGACGGTCGGTCCCAGCCGTCCCGGCTCACCGGCGAGCAGCAGGATCTGGCCACGCACCGGACGCACGTCGATGGTCAGCCCCAGGGTCGCGGCCAACGCCGACGACCATGAACCCGCGGCGAGCACCACCACGTCGGCGTCCAGGCGCTGCCCGGTGGCCACTTCCACGCCGACGACGCGCCCGCGGTGGGCGAGCAGCGCCCGCACGTCGCAAGGACTCTGGATCACCACGCCGAGTTGCTCAGCCCGGCGCACGAGGGCCCGCAACAGGCGCGGCGGTCGCACCCTTCCGCTGCGTCCCTGCCAGCCGGCGCCGGTGACGGCGTCCGAGAACCCCGGCTGCAACCGATCGAGGGCCGCCCGGTCGAGCAGGTCGACGTCGAAGCCGAGCGCCTGACGCCGCCGCGTCTCCTCGGCGATCTGACCGGTCGAGCGCTGCAACCCCGCGGGGTAGAGCACCCCCGCTTGTTCGCGCTCGGCATCGATGCCCGTGTGCTCCAGCAGCTCGTCGGTGAAGTCGGCGTAGAGGGCCTCGGAGCGGAAGGCCAGGTCGATCAGGGCCGGCCGGTAATTCCAAGGGCTCGACGGCGTGAGCAGTCCCGCCGCGACCCAGCTCGCGCGGCTGCCCGGGCGCTCGCGCTCGAGCACGGTGACGACGTGTCCGTCGCGGGCCAATTCGCATGCCGTCGCCAGCCCGATGATGCCGCCGCCCACGACCAATGCGTTCATCTCGACTTTGTAGCACGGAGCGCCGTTGCCCGACCCGGCCGCCCCGCCCTATCCTTGGGCCCATGCCCGCACCGTTCGCCGATCACGCACCCACCACCTTCGTCGGTGCGCTCACCGCCGCCCTCGCCGCGGACGCCCGCGTCGAAGGCCTCTGGCTCGAAGGCGACGACGACTCCATCCAGTGGCCGCCGTACGAGCGGCTCGACCTCCACTTCGCCGTGCCCGAGCCGTCCCTCGAGTCGCTGCGGACCGACCTCGAGTCGCTGTTCAGCACGGCCGGTGGGACGACCGAGTTCAGTTGCCAGCAAGCGCCGCTGCAGGGCTACGCCGGACACGCCCGCCTGCCGGACGGCACCCAGGTGACGTGGCGTCTCGAGCGGACTTCGCAGATCGCCAAGGTGCCGCGCCGCGCGGTGAACGTGCTCATCGACCGCAGCAACGGCTTGCTCGTCCCCGCGCTCTCCTTCGAATAGACGGCGGCGATCGCGTCGTTCGCGGCCGCGCGGTCGACGACCGCCAGCCGGTCCATCGCGTCGTCCGGACACCTCCGCCAGTGGACCAGCCCACGCACCGGGCGCCGCCCCGAAAAGGGGCAGCACCCACGACGACGCACGTTGTCAGGCCAAGACCGGAGTCGAGGCCGACGAACCAAGGGGCAGGAGGACGTCGTCGTGGGCACCGCCGAGGACCGATCCGTGTGTGTCAGCCGTAGGAGCTGGATCGGTCCCCCGGATCGCGCGTCCCTCCGTGGTGGGACGGTGATCCGTTTCGATTCGAGTGGTGGAGAGAGGCACGCGGCCGCTTGAATGCCGGGCATCTGCAGCGCCGGGCATCGCCCGCCCTGCCTGACCGTCTTCCCTGCGGCCCATCGTCACCTCCCCAGCGGGATCGCGCGCTCACCGACGACCGTGTCCGCATGGACGGCCGCCCGGGGAGCCCGTTTCCCGAACCCCTTGAGTAAGCGCCAACGCGTGCGACGTCAACGAGTCGTCCTTCGCGTCATGCGTGACGCGCCACCACCCGGATTTCGCTTTGTGGCGCTGACGACGACGTTCGTCGTTGGTCAAGTGGTCCCGGGTCGAAGTCGATCAAGGACCTGGAGCCTCCTGCCGCACGATCTCTTCGGCAGCGTCCTCACGGCGTCTTCACACAGCCCCTTCTCTCGGCCGCGGAATCGGGATGAACCTCAACACGGATCCTCCGCCCCACCCCGGTGTCGTGCTGCGCTCGCGTTTCCTCGATGTCTACGAGATCACGGAGACCTACCTGGCGCAGCACATCGGCGTGTCGGTGCAGACGCTGAGCCAGCTCGTGCAGGGCCGGCGCGGCGTGACCGTGACCACCGCGCAAGGGCTGGCCGCCGCCCTGGGCACGACCCCCGAGTACTGGCTCGACCTGCAACGCGACTACGACTTGTGGCGGCACCACCTCGACCGCCCCATCGCGAAGATCTGGCTGGTGCGCGATCCTCCGGCGGATCGGTCGACCAAAGAACCCTCCGACGAGCCCCACGACGAGGACGTCGGCTGCGGAGCATGAACCGCCCGACTGCGAGCGGCTCCCCCGGCAGCCCTGCCCGCGTGCATCCCGACTAGAGCACGCTCAGCACCAGCTCCATGATCGACGTGCTCGCGATGTAATTGTGGTCCTCCGAAAGGCGCAGATTCCACGGCATCAACGAACGCTCGCAGACCAGGCCGAGGGCCACACAGGCGAAGGCTCGTGAGGCGACGGATTCCGACTCCGACTCGGCGATGGCCAGCAATGCCGGCACCGAGGTCCAGTCCCCCGCAACCGCGAGCGCACGGGTTGCCGCCGCGCGACCCTGGGTCGTCTCATCCCGCGCGAGTTGCTCAATGAGCTCGGAGAGCCCTTCGCGTCCGCCCATCAGCGCCTGCCCGGTTGCCGCCTGGCGGCGAAAGTCGGGTGACGCCGAACGCGACAGGGCGATCTCGCTCAGGTCACCCATGGCCTCCAGGTGCTGCAGGAGTCCCAGGGACATGGCGGCGTAGCCCCGGAAGGTCTCATCCTTGCGGTCGCGCAGATCGTCGAGGATCTCCGGGCCCGCGCCCACCGCCCGCGACAACCCCAGCGCCATGGCAAACGCGCTCTTGTGATTCGGATCGGACTCATGCCGGTAGGCCCGGCGCAGCGGCTCCATCAGCTCGGTCGAGGCCAACGCCGACTCACGACTGAACAAGCCCGCCCCGATGGCCGTCCACGACCGACCCGTGAAGTGGCTCGGGTCCTTCAGCTCGTCCTTGAAGAAGGCAATCAGCGACGTTGGTGGCGTGCCTTGCTGTGTGCCCGCCGTCGCGCGTGCGCCGATCCGCCCCAGCGCGATCGTTGCGAAGTTGCGCGCATGTTCATCGCGGCCTTCGCGGGAGAGCTCGATCAGCGTGCGGAGACTCTTGCTGTCGTCGGCGCGGACCAGGCGGCCGAGGGCGATGGCGGCGGACTGCAACAACAGGCTGTGGGTGTCGTCGTCCTGCAGCAAGGAGACCAGCACCGGAACGGTGGCCGGGTCGCCGAGCCGCGCCAGCGAGAGCGGGACGTAGCTGGCGACGGTGGCATCGAGGTGCCGGTCAGTCAGCAGCCCCGACAGGTATTCCGAGGCGGTCTGCTTGCGAGCACCGTCCATCAGGCCGAGAGCCACCAAAGCCGCGATACGCAGGTCCCGGTCGGTGGGCCCGGCGGCCTCGAACACTTCGATCAGCACATCGATGTCGTCGTCGGCGCCGATCAGGCCCAGCGAGAGCGCCGAGACCGACCGCACCAACCAATCGACGGAACCTCCGCCCACCGCAAGCCGCCCCTGGGGTTCGTCGAGGGCGAGACTGCGCAGGAGCGGCGCCGACTCGGCGTCACCGAGGATGCCCAGGGCCAGAGCCGCGGTCGCGCGGACGCTGCGGACATCATGCGCGAGCGCCTCGGTCATCGCCGGACGGACCCGCCTCGATTCACCAGCGGGTGTCGCCCGTCCCAACGTCATCAGCGCAGCGCTGAGCAACAGGGGCTCGTCCTCCTGCTCGAGCAGATCGGAGAGCAGCGGCATGAGCTTCTCACGCACCAACCACTCGGGGGGTGCATCCGTGGTCATCGTCCGGCGCCCTCGAGCAGTCAGCACTCCGAGTGTGGACGTCACCGAGGCCGGTCGATTTCCACGGGCCCAATTCGCCTTGATGTTGAGCAGCCGGTCGTCGTTGTGCTCCCACCACGTCTCCCACATGCCGAGCCGGTCGATAACGAATGCCGACCCGCTCCGACTCGAGGCTGCCGTCCCCCGCGCTGCATGACCGCGATCGCTGCCACCGCGAGACGAACCGCCGCGCACGACCCGCACGCTCCCCGAGCGAGTGCCGGAACTCGGGCGACTGGGCGACGCGCCGGCGTTCTTCGCCAGACCGCCGATGGGCTCAGGCTTCGGACCCGGGTCCGGCATGCCATCGGCGGGGTTGATTCCAAACACCCGCCACTTGCCGTCGCAGCAGGGGCCGGGATTGGCCACCGGTTGCGGCACGGGATTCGGCGTGTGCGCATGCACTCTCCCTGGATCCGTCATCCCGATGCTGCCCCCGCCGATGCCGCCACCCGCCGTCAGGGTGAGCCCCCCCACAGCGACGATGACGCCGAACACGCATGCCCCCAGCAGCCCGTGTCCGAATTGACGATTCCCCGTCTGCTTCATCCGCTGCCTCCCCGACGATCGGTGTCGGCGCCGGAGTCCTGCGCATGAGCCATCCTCCTGCAGCGCCAGTCTCCCTGCGACACGCCACGCTCTCTGCGTCACGTCTCTCCATCCTCTAGCCGTCGGCCACGGGCCGGTATCCCAAACACCGGAACAGCCCCGCTGGGGCCGGCCCGGGGCAATTGCTCGTTCCTGGGGCGCGCATCCGCTTTCATGGGGACGGCCGCGAGACGCGGCCGGGGCCCCGGGAAGGGCGGGAGGAGAACAGCATGGCCACAGCGCCACCGTTCGTGCGCTACGTCATCGTCGTCCACGGCATCGGCGACCAGTCCGACAACGCCACCATCCTGCCGGTGATCCAGCGCTTCGCCGAGGCGCGCCGCAAGCCCGATCTCTCGAACGCCGACGTCGGCGAGATCTTCGGCGACCCGCTCAGCCTCGGCATCGCCTGCGGCCAGGAGGTCGGCGCCCGCTGGATCGAATTCGACGGCATCCCCACCGATCCGTCCGACCCCGTCGACGAGATCTTCCTGAACTCGCTGGCGGTCAAGCAGCCGGGCCGCAACATCCGCTTCGACGAGGTCTACTGGGCCGACCTGTTGCACGAGGACATCCTCCGGGTCGACACGCCGGTCAAGCAGTGGACCGCCAGCTTGATCGCGCGCCTGCGCAACCGCACCGACCCGCCCACCTCCCCGTGGGTGATCAAGACACTGATCGAGCTGAGCGAGACGCTCGTCGCCACGCAGAAGGTGCTCAACCTGCGCATCCCCAAGTTGAGCAAGAAGGTCTTCACCGAGTTCCTCGGCGACGTCTACCTCTACGGCGACTACGCCGCGACGCGGGGGCGGGCCGTGCGCCGCTTCCACCAGAAGCTCGCGGACATCCAGGCCAAGCACGACGCCCAATACCCCGACGGCGCCACGCCGGCCCGCTTCACCATCCTGGCCCACTCCCTCGGGACGATCTTGTCGTTCGACGCGCTCATGTTCGCCCACGCCAACGACGCCAGTCGTCTGGCCGTCGAGCGCTGCGACCAGGCCGACGACGCCGCCTTCTTCACCGGCTATCGCACCGCCGCCGAGCGGGACGACGGCCAGGGCATCGACGAGCTGCCGTCCGTCAACTGGATCGACAACGTCGACGGATTCGTGACCCTCGGCTCGCCCATCGACAAGTACCTCGAACTGTGGAAGCCCAACTACGGCTACCTGCAGCGCACCACCTGGATGGCCCGCAAGCGTTCACCGCAGGACCTGATCCAGCACTTCAACTACTCGGACGAGCAGGACCCGGTGGGTCACCACATCGACCTGGCCTACGAGCCCCAGCAGGTCGCGGTGCACCGGGTCATGGGCGGCGTGCCCCCCGACAACATCGAAGGCGTGACCCACGGCCCGGTGGAGGATCAGGTCTTCACGCGCTACGCGACGCCGGGGCTCGCCCACGTGCGCTACTGGCAGGATGGCGAGCTGTTCGCCCACATCCTCGACCGCGCTATCGACGCGCGCTCGTTCCCGCAGAGCGAGCGTCGCAAGGCGCCCGCCTGGTTCCTCCCCTGGCGCTATGCCGGCGCGCTGTGCTGGGCCTACAACGTGATCCCGGTGCTGCTCTTCCTGGCCGCGTCGATGACGCTCACCACGGCCTTGCCGCTGTTCCACCCCGGGCCGAACCCGGTCACCGGCGCGACCCTCGAGACCCGCGTGACCGCCCTGCTCGCCGCGGTGGTCTCCGCGTACATCGGTTGCCGGCTCGTGTGGTTGATGGTCATGTGGCGGCAGACCCTGATGCAGAAGGAACGCCGGACCTACGACGAGGCCTCCAAGCACCACGACAAGGTGCGCACGCGCTGGCGAGCGGTGGCGCGCCTGTTCATGCGCCTCTACCCGATCCTGTGGGGTTCGCTCGCGATGTACTTCCTGGCGCTCGCCAGCACGAACACGCCGAGCTTCCTCGAGGCGGCGTGGGACCTGGGCCTCGAGCTGGTCGACCCCGACGTGGGCTGGTTCCGACGTTGGGCCATCCTGTTCCTCCCCCTCGCCTTCCTCATCTCGGCCTGGACCTGGTTCGCCTTCGACTGCGCGCACCTGATCTGGGCCCGTGTCCGCGCTCGCAGCAAGGCGCTCGAGCAATCGCTCACCGGCACCGGCCGGCCCCGGATCCACTCGCAGATCTGAAGCCCCGGGGCGGCTCCTGTTATGGTCTCCCGCCCGGCCGCGACGGCCGGGACGCCCCGGTCACGGGACGCCCACACGAACCGCGCCCCCGCGCCCCCGGAGCCCCGGCATGCCGACTGCCCACCCGCGACTCCCCGCCTTCAAGGCCTACGACATCCGCGGCCGGATCCCCGACCAGCTCAACCCCGACATGGCCCGCGACATCGGCCGCGCCTACGCCCGTCTGCTGAAGCCGCGCAAGGTCGTCGTCGGCCACGACATGCGCCTCTCGAGCCCCGAGATGACCGACGCTCTGGTCGAGGGCCTGCTCGGCAGCGGCGTGGACGTGGTGCACATCGGGCAGTGCGGCACCGAGATGATCTACTTCGCCGCTGAACACCTGGCAGCCGAGGGCGTTGACGGCGGCATCTGCGTCACGGCCAGCCACAACCCCGCCGACTACAACGGCATGAAGCTGGTGCGGGCAGGCGCCGTGCCCATCAGCGCCGACAGCGGGCTCATGGACATCGAGGCCATGGTCGCCGAGGGCGGCCTGACCGACGGCCCCCAGCGCGGAACGCTCACCCACCAGGACATCGTCGGGCCTTACATCGAGCGTCTGCTCGGCTTCATCGACACCTCGGCCCTGCGGCCGCTGACCATCGTCTCGAACCCCGGCAACGGCTGCGCCGGCCCGTTCGTCGAGGCGCTCAAGCCGCACCTGCCGTGCACCTTCGTCGAGCTGCAGCACGAGCCCGACGGGCGCTTCCCCAACGGCGTGCCCAACCCGCTGCTGATCGAGAACCGCGGCCCCACCATCGACGCGGTCAAGGCCCACTCGGCCGACTTCGGGCTGGCCTGGGACGGCGACTTCGATCGCTGCTTCTTCTTCGACGACAAGGGCGGCTTCATCGAGGGCTACTACATGGTCGGGCTGCTGGCCACCGAGATCCTGCGCAGCTATCCGGGCGGCAAGATCGTCCACGACCCGCGCCTGACCTGGAACACCATCGACATGGTGCGCGAGGCCGGCGGCGAGACCGTGCTGTGCAAGTCGGGCCACGCCTTCATCAAGGAGCGCATGCGCGCCGTCGACGCCTGCTACGGCGGCGAGATGAGCGCCCACCACTACTTCAAGGACTTCGCCTACTGCGACACAGGCATGGTGCCCTGGCTGCTGGTGCTGCAGGTCATGTCACGCACGGGCAAGTCGCTCTCCGAGCTGGTGAGCGAGCGCCAGGCGGCCTACCCCTGCAGCGGCGAGATCAACACGCGCATCGGCGATCCCGGAGCGGCCCTGGCCGAACTCCGCAAGCGCTACGAGGGCGGCGCGGTGGACGTCGACCTCACCGACGGGCTCTCCATCGAGCTCGCCCAATGGCGCTTCAACGTGCGCATGAGCAACACCGAGCCGGTGGTGCGCCTCAACGTCGAGTCACGCGGTGACGAGGGGCTCATGCGCGACAAGACCGACGCGCTCGTGGCCCTGCTCAACGACATGGCCTGAGGCTGTCCCCGCAGCGTGCGTCCCGGCGCCCCGGCGAGCGGGCGATCAGGAGAGCCGGCAGACGCCTCACGGGATCAGAGGTCGAACCAGTTCGCGTCGCTGGGCGCCGTGCCCGTCTGGTTGAGACGGAAGTCGCCGGTGCTCTTGCTGTAGATCCAGCCTTCGCTGCCTTCCGGCGCCGATGGCATCGTCGACTTGATATTGATGCCCTTGTCGCCGCTCACCGGATTGGCCGGCCACGGATCCCAGAAGTACGGGCCGAACGTCGTCCCGGGATCGCCGTCCACGTCGGTGCCGGCCACCAGCTGCGTGAGGAATTCGTCGTCCGGATAGCTCTCGTTGTGGTGGATCCGGTAGAGCTCGATGGCGCGCCGGACAGTGGACAGGTTGCGCAGCACCGCCGCTTCCTTGGCCTCCGACGCCGCCGAACTGAATTGCGGCAGCGCGACGCCGGCCAGGATCGCCAGGATGATGACGACGATGAGCAGCTCCACCAACGTGAAGCCGCCGCTGCGCTTGCGATCGAACGAGATCATGTCCTCACTCCTCGGGCCCGATGGGCGATCCCTCCTCTTCGGCCGGGGGCCGCCTCGGGGTTGACCCCGGTTCGCACCCGGGGCCGCCGCGCCTCCGACAGGACCCTGTCGGCGGCGACCCGGCCGGGACCCATTCCCCGGCCCCAAAGGCCACAGATCGGGCCCTGACGGAACGATTCGTCGATTCCAGGGCCTGAGTCCCGGCGTCGATCGGCCTCACAGCCCACCCCGTCTGCTCACCCGCTCAGCCGGCTTGCACAGCCGGCCCGTCAGCCGGCCGCGGAGGCGTCCTCGCCGGCGCGGTGCTCGGCCACCACCGTCGTGGTGATGCCGCCGCGCACGTTGAAGTCGCCCTCCACCCGCATCCAGCGCGGGGAGACCGCGGCGACGAGGTCGTCGAGGATGCGGTTGGTCACGTCCTCGTGGAAGTGCCCCTCATCGCGGAACGACCACAGGTACAGCTTCAGCGACTTCAGCTCGACGCAGACCTGGTCGGCGATGTAACTGATGCTGAGCGACGCGAAGTCGGGCTGCCCGGTCTTGGGGCAGACGCAGGTGAACTCCGGGCACTCGAAGTGGATCTCGTAGTCGCGCCCCGGGCGCGGGTTCGGGAACGTCTCGAGCTGCTTGGACGGCTGGCTGGGCATTAGCCCCCCAGGTATCCGAGTTGCTGGAGCTGCTTCATGCCCGCGTCGTCGCCGGCGCTCTTGGCCTTCTCCGCCAGCATGGCGCCGAACTTGTCGAACTGGGCCTTGCTCTCGGGGAAGCGCTCGACGCCGTGGCCGAGCACCGCGATGGCGCCGGGGATGTCGTTGCCCTTGTCGAGCTCGGTGATCAGGCGGGTGAGGAACTTGGGGTCGACCTTGTCAGCCCACTTGGCCTCGGCCGCCTTCAAGACAACCAGCAGGCTTGCGCCGTCACCCTGCTTGCCGAGCGCGAGCAACTCGACGCTCTTCGCGCGCCAGGCCAGGTTGTCGTCGCCGGACGCGGCAGCCGCCGCGCCGGCCGCGACGGCATCGCCGGCGGCCTTTTCATAGTTACCGGCCGTGAGGGCGCCCTGGGCCGAATCGAGCAGTTCCTGGGGCGTGGCGGCCCCTCCGCAGGCGGTCAGCAGGACGGCGAGGGCGAGACAAGCGGGGAGCAACAGCTTCATGGCGAGCTCTTCAGGCAGAGGCGGCCGGGGCCGCCGGGGGATGGAGGTCGGGGATCATAAGGAACCACCGCATCCAGGAAACATGAGCGGAGAGCCTAGCCCACGCCGACGACCGTGCCCGCGGGGAGGGGAACGGGTCGGGGCTCGAGAGCCCGGGACCGGGGAGATCGGGACCGCAGGGGGCCGGATTCAGGGTCCTCAGTCGGGTTTTCTCGACGTTTCCTCGACAATTCGTCCCCAAGGGTTGCCTGAGGCTACATATCGGGTATCGTCTGCACTCCAATCGGAGCCTTATTGGAGCCTTATGAGGCTTCAGCCGCCGCCTCCGGGCGTCGATGAGGGTTCCCCTCCCCACCACCGCACGGCCCCGTCCGTCGGAGCTCGACATGAACGCCAAGGTCACCGTGAAGATCCCGCGCCCGCTGTACGAGCGCATCCAGGAGGTCATCACCGACTCGGGCTTCAACAGCCCCACCGACTTCATCGTGTTCGTGCTGCGCGACCTCGTCGGCGACCGGGCGCTCGAGAAGGACAAGCCGGAAGACGGCATCAAGCCGGCCTACAGCAACGAAGAACTCGCCGAAGTGCGCCGCAAGCTCGAGAACCTCGGCTACCTCTGATCCGACCCGACCACTGGTCCCAACCGACCATTCACCCCATCCGAAGCATCCCCTGCGACACAGCTCGCCAATCAAGGAGTGACAACACGATGATTCCCGCCCACGGTGGACGACTCGTCAATCGCATGGCCGACGGCACCCAGAGGGACGAGCTGCTCGCCGCAGCCAAGTCCGCGCCGCGCCTGACCCTCAACGCCCGCGAAGGGGCCGACCTCGAGATGATCGGCGTCGGCGCCATGAGCCCGCTCAAGGGCTTCATGAACCGGGCCGACCTCGACAGCGTCGTGCACAAGTGCCGCCTGGCCAACGGGGTCGTCTGGCCCCTGGCCGTCACGCTCAGCAACAAGGGCGTCGACTGCAAGACCGGCAACACCCTCGCCCTGGAGGACGAGGGCGGCAACCTGCTCGGCGTGATCGAGGTCGAGGAGGTCTACTCCTACGACAAGGATGAAGAGGCCCAGGGCACGCTCGGCACCGCCGACGACGCTCACCCCGGCGTCCAGTACCTCAAGAGCATCGGTGACCAGTACATCGCCGGCCCGATCTGGGTGCTCGACCTGCCCAAGCACGACTTCGCCAACGAGCGTCGCCTGACGCCCCGCGAGACCCGCGTGCTCTTCGACATGAAGGGCTGGAACTCCATCGTGGCCTTCCAGACGCGCAACCCGATCCACCGCGCCCACGAGTACCTGACCAAGTGCGCGCTCGAGATCGTCGACGGCCTGCTGATCCACCCGCTGGTGGGCGAGACCAAGAGCGACGACATCCCGGCCAAGGTGCGCATGGACTGCTATCACGCCCTGCTCGCCGACTACTACCCGAAGGATCGCGCCGTCCTGGCGGTGTACCCGCAAGCCATGAGGTACGCCGGGCCCCGCGAGGCCATGTTCCACGCCCTGCTGCGCCAGAATTACGGCTGCACGCACTTCATCGTCGGCCGCGACCACGCCGGTGTGGGTGACTACTACAGCACCTACGAGGCCCAGGACTTCCTCAAGCAGTACGCGAGCGAGATCGACATCGAGCCGCTCTACTTCGAGCACGCCTTCTGGGACAAGAAGGCCGGCGCGATGGCCTCCAGCAAGACGGGCGCCGCCACCGAGAAGGAAGACAAGATCTTCCTGTCGGGCACCAAGGTGCGCGAGATGTTGCGGGCCGGTGAGCGCCCGCCCGTCGAGTTCACCCGCCCCGAGGTGGCCGACATCCTGATCGAGTCCATGGCGAGCAAGGCCGCCGTCTGACCTACCTGGAGATCGCGAGATGGGACTCATCGGCAACCTCTTCGGCAACAAGCCGGCGGCCAACCGCCCGCCGCCCCGCCCGCTCCCGCGGCGGGACGACGGCGGCCCACGGCCCGAGCCGAAGGCCAAGAACAACTACATCGTCATCACCCTCGACAGCTGTCGCTACGACTCGTTCATGGCGGCCGAGCCGAACAACATCACCAAGCTGTCGGGCGGCAAGGTCGAGAAGCGCTTCAGCTACGCCTCGTGGACGGGGCCGTCGCACTACAACCTGCTGATGGGCCTGCTGCCCCACGTGAGCCCCCAGCACGAGTTCGCCTCCGAGTACTACAAGGAGGACTTCCTCAACTACAACACGCGCTTCGGCACCGACGGCATGGAGTTCGCCAAGCTCGTCCCGTCGTTGTGGATGCCCACCTACCTGCGCAACGAGCTGGGCTACATCACCAACGCCCGGGTCTCGCTGCCGGTGCTCAACAGCAAGACGAACATCAACAAGCACTTTGACTCGTTCAAGCTGATGGACAGCCACAATGACATGGGCGCCATGCTCGACACGCTCAAGTTCAGCGACGACCGGCCGTCCTTCTACATGCTCAACGTGGGCGAGACGCACTACCCCTTCGCCACGCCGGACGAGGACCCCAAGGACTGGCCGCGCATCAGCGGCATCCACGGCGTCTTCAAGCACCTCGACGCGAACGCCCCCGGCGGCAAGCTGATCAAGGATGTGGAGGCGCCCAAGTTCTTCGACCAGGAGAAGCTCGACGAGCTGCGTGCCCGCCAGATCCACACGGTGAAGTACCTCGACCAGGAGGTCTTCCCCAAGCTGTACGACATGGTCCCCGACAACACCTTCATCACCGTCACTGCCGACCACGGCGAGCTGTTCGGTGAGAGCGGCTACTTCGGCCACGGGCCGATCATGCACGAGAAGGTCTTCGAGGTCCCATTCCTCGAGGGCAAGCTGCGCTAGGGCTGCCCGACGCAAATCCTCAACCGAACGGAACACAGATGACGAACAAGGGATTCACACTTTGGTTCACCGGGCTCTCGGGCGCGGGCAAGACCACCCTGGCCAAGCGCGTCGAGAAGGAGATCTTGATGCGCGGCATGGGTGTCGAGCTCCTCGACGGCGACGTGATTCGCACCAACCTCAGCAAGGGTCTCGGCTTCTCGAAGGAGGACCGGGACACCAACATCCGCCGCATCGGGTTCGTCTGCAACCTGCTCGAGCGCAACGGAGCCGTCGCCATCGCCGCCGCCATCAGCCCCTACGCCGACGTCCGACGTGAGATCCGGGCGCTGCACAAGAACTTCGTGGAGGTCTTCACCAAGTGCAGCCTCGACAAGCTCACCGAGCGCGACACCAAGGGCCTCTACAAGAAGGCCCTCGCCGGCGAGATCAAGGGCTTCACCGGCGTCAACGACCCCTATGAAGAGCCCGAGAACGCCGAGATCGTGCTCGACACCGAGGCCGAGTCCATCGAAGACTCCACCAACCGCATCCTGACCTACCTCGAAGAGCGCGGCCTCGTGCCGGCCCCCGTCGGTGGAGACGTCTCCGCCGAAGAGCGCAAGGCCATCGAAGCCAAGCTCAAGGACCTCAACTTCGTCTAAGGCTCGATTCCTCCCGCGTTTCGAGTGAACATGGGCGGCCCCGCAAGGGGCCGCCCCTCGCACTTGCCAGCATGATCAGAAACCTCCGCATCATCGCGCTCGTCCTGCTGTGGGTGCTGGCCGCCACACGGCCGGCCCACGCTTACATCGGTCCCGGTGCCGGCTTCGCCGTGGCCGGCTCGATGTTCGTGTTGCTGACCACCTTCGTGCTGGCCTTCGGCACGATCCTGATCTTCCCGCTGCGGTTGCTGTGGCGACTGATCGTCACCGGCAACCCCTTCAAGCACGCGAAAGTGAAGCGTGTCGTGATCCTCGGCCTCGACGGCATGGATCCCGGCATCGCCACGCGCTTTATGCAGGAGGGCAAGCTCCCCAACTTCCAGAAGCTGGCCGACAAGGGCGTCTTCCGTCCGCTGCAGACGTCGACCCCCTCGATGTCGCCGGTGGCCTGGTCGAGCTTCACCACGGGCGTCGATCCGTCGCGCCACAACATCTACGACTTCCTCACGCGCGATCCGTGCAACTACGCGCCGATGCTGTCGTCCACCGACATCCGCTCGGCCAAGAAGGTGCTCAACATCGGGAAGTACGTGATCCCGCTGGGCAAGCCTTCCATCAAGCTGCTGCAGAAGAGCCAGGCTTTCTGGAAGCTGCTGGGCGACAAGCACATCGGCTCGACGATTCAGCGCGTGCCGATCACCTTCCCGCCGGTGAAGTTCAACGGGCTGCTGCTCTCGGGCATGTGCGTGCCCGACCTGCTCGGCACCCAGGGCACCTTCTCCTTCTTCAGCACCAAGCAGTCCGAGGAGGGACACGCGGCCTTCACGGGCGGCGAGCAGACGGTGCTGCGCCGGCGCGGCAACACGATCCGCTCGCGCATCCTCGGGCCCGCCAACGGCATGCTCAAGGGCGCCCCGCCCATGACGATCCCCTTCACGGTGAAGATCGCGGCGGACAAGCGTTCGGCCTCGTTCAGCTTCGACGACCTCGACGACACCTTCACCCTGAAGGTGGGCGAGTACTCCGAGTGGATCGACCTCGCGTTCTCCGCGGGCCTGGGCCAGAAGGTCCACGGCATCGCGCGCTTCTGCATCACCGAGATCGATCCCGACTTCAACCTCTACATGACGCCGATCCACATCGACCCGGAGAACCCGGCGATGCCGATCAGCCACCCCACGGTCTACTCGATCTACCTGGCCAAGAAGCTGGGACGGTTCGCGACCCTGGGCCTGGCCGAGGACACCTGGGCGCTCAACGAGCGCGTCATCGACGAGGAGGTGTTCTACAAGCAGGCGATGCTCATCGCCGACGAGCGCATCGCCATGTTCAAGGACGCGCTGCAGCGCACCAAGAAGGGCCTGGTCACCTGCGTGTTCGACACCACCGACCGCGTGCAGCACATGTTCTACCGCTACCTCGACCCGACCCACCCGGCCAACGCGGGCAAGGACACCGAGCGCTGGTCGACGGCCATCGAGCAGGTCTACCAGCGCATGGACGCCATGGTCGGCGACCTGCTGCCGGAGCTCGATCGCGAGGACACCACCTTCGTGATCATGAGCGACCACGGCTTCACCAACTTCCGCCGCGGCGTGAACCTCAACGCCTGGCTGAAGGAGAACGGCTACCTGTTCCTCACCGACGACGTCGAGACGTCCGGCGACTGGTTCGAGTCCGTCGACTGGAGCCGCACCAAGGCCTTCAGCCTCGGCCTCACCGGCATGTTCATCAACCGCAAGGGCCGCGAGGCCAAGGGCATCGTCGCAGAGGGCGCTGAGTACCGACAGGTGCGCGACGAGATCTGCGCCAAGCTGAAGGAGCTGGTCGACCCGACCACGGGTGAGAAGTGCATCCTCGACGTGTTCCCTGCCACCGAGCACTTCGAGGGCCCCTACCGCTTCGACGCGCCCGACCTGATCATCGGCTACGACGGCGGCTACCGGAACAGCTGGGACTGCGCCACCGGCTCCGTGCCCAAAGAGGTGTTCAGCGACAACACCAAGAGCTGGAGCGGCGACCACTGCGTCGACCCGCGCATCGTCCCGGGCGTGTTCTTCTGCAACCGTCCGATCACCACCGAGACGCCGCACATCCTCGACATGGCCCCGTCCACGCTGAAACAGTTCGGCGTCGACATCCCCGACTACATGCAGGGCCAGCCGATCTTCACCGACCCCGGACAGGGCGGCCCCGTCTCCGGGCCCCTCGACCCGACGACCTTGAGCCAGTCGGGCAGCGCGCCCGGCGCCCTCGTGCACAAGGACGGCCAGGCGTCTGCGGCCGCGCCCGCATCGACGACCGACGCCTCCGCGACGCCCCCGGCCGGCGGCGCCGTCACCTCCCCTGCGGAACCGGCCTCATGACCCGTCGCACGCCCCCCCGTCGCGACGCGCTCCGCACGGCCCTCCGCGCGGCCGTCCGCACGACCCTCCGCGCAGCCGTCGTCCTCGCCGCCGCCGTCACGCTCCTGGGCGCCGGCAACGAGAGCGCCTCCGATGCGGCCGCCGCGCCCGGCGTGTTCGTGCTCGGTATCGACGGCATGGACCCGGTCATCCTGCAGCGCAAGATGGACGAGGGCTCGATGCCCCACTTCAAGAAGCTCGCCGCCCAGGGCACCTTCCAGAACCTGGGCACCTCGAACCCGCCCCAGAGCCCGGTGGCCTGGAGCAACTTCGTCACCGGCATGAACCCCGGCGGCCACGGCATCTTCGACTTCCTGCACCGCGACCCCGCGACGGGCATGCCCATCGACTCGGCCATGCCCAAGGAGGTCGACTGCGAGGCGTACATCGAGCTGTTCGGCTGGGTCCTGCCCACCGGCGACCCCGCCGAGAACAACCGCGTCGGGACGCCCTTCTGGGACGTACTCCACGAGGCCGGCGTGACCACCGAGGTCTACCGCATGCCGGGCAACTACCCGCCCACTCCGTCCGAGGCGCTCACGCTGAGCGGCATGGGCACGGTCGACATGCGCGGCACCGCCGGCACCTACACGTGGTTCACCGACGAGATCATGTTCGACTCCAGCGGCCTGAAGGCCGACTACCAGCCCATCACCGTCGACGACCTCGACGGCGATGGCGTGGGCGACACCGTCTACACCGCGCTCAAGGGCGCGCCGGACGTGTTCCACCTCCGGCCCTGCGACTTCCCCAGCGGTGACGACTTCCTGAGCGCCAACATCCTGGTGCACATCGACCCCGAACAGGACGTGGTCTGGATCAAGGCCGGCGGCGACCTCGAGAACGGCGACATCGCCATGCCCCAGTCCGAGGCCATCCTGCGGGTGGGCGAGTGGAGCGACTGGCTCGAGATGGACTTCGAGGCCCTGCCCATGGGCATGATGAACCTCACCGGCATGGCGCGCTTCTACGTGAAGTCCGTGCGGCCCGACTTCGTCATGTACGCCTCGCCGGTCAACGTCGCCCCCGCAGTGCCCGCCCAGCCGGTCACCACGCCGGACGACGCCGCCGAGCGGCTCCACGAGCACCTGGGCAACTTCTTCACCCAGGGCATGCCCGAGGAGACCAACGCGCTCAGCGACGGCCTCTTCGACGAGGACGACTACATCTCGCAGGTGGCCGTCGTGCACGCGGACGGCGACGCCATGCTCGACCTGGCCGTCGATCGCTTCGACCGCGGGGACATGACCTTCATGTACCTCTCGGACATCGACCTGCAGTGCCACATGCTGTGGCGCCACCACGATCCGAAGTATCCGCAGGCCCCGCGTCACCCGGGCTACGATCCAATGGCGCCGCCCCGCTGGGGCCAGGCCATCGACGGTTACTACGAGCGGGTGGACGCGACCCTCGGCCGGGTGCGCGAACGGCTGCCCGAGGACGCCCTGTTCGTGGTCATGAGCGATCACGGCTTCCAGCCCCAGACCCGCAAGGTGCACCTCAACGCGTGGCTGCGGGATGAGGGCTACCTCGTGCTGAAGGACGACCTGCACGTGGGCGCGAAGGCCCACCATGACGTCGACTGGAGCAAGACCCGCGCCTACGGCGTCGGCTTCAACGGCCTGTATCTCAACCTGTCCGGTCGCGAGACCAACGGCATCGTGTCGGCCGCCGACGCAGCGGCCCTCGTCGACGAGCTCGTCACCAAGCTCGAGGCGCTGCAGGACCCGAAGAACGGTCGCTCGATGGTCAAGCGGGCCGCCCGGTCCGCCGACATCTACAGCGGCTCGCAGGTGGACGCGGCTCCCGACATCATCGTCGGCTTCGACAAGGACTACGGCTGCTCGGACGACTCGACCCTGGGCGCGACCCCCGCCGAGATCGTCGAGGACAACACCCGCGGCTTCACCGGCAGCCACCTGATGGCGCCCGAAGTCGTGCCCGGCGTGCTGCTGGTCAACCGTAAGCTCGGCCGCGACGGCCACGACCTCACGGACGTGACCGCCACCATCCTGCACCACTTCGGACTGCCCACCGCCGACGGCATGGTGGGCGCGTCGTTCATCGACAACTGACCGCAGCCAAGATTGATCCCCGTTCGCCCCCCGACCCCACCCACCGGAGACTGACGATGTTCGGCAGCAAGGTGAAGATCGACAAGGACCTGCTCTCGCGCCTCAAGCGCGTCTCGGACACGGCCGGCTACGCCACCGTCGAAGAGTTCATCACGCACATCCTCGAGAAGGAGCTGCAGAACTTCGAGGGCGACGAGTCCGACGAAGACATCAAGGAGAAGCTGAAGGGCCTCGGCTACATCAGCTGACCCGGACGCACGCCTCGGACACCCCACCATGATCCCGCTGCTGACCCTCTTCGCCGCCGTGAACGACTTCTTCTCGGCCGTGTTCGGTGTGCTGCTCGCGCCGTTCGGCGAGGAGCTGGACTGGTCGGCGTGGGTCGACGTGACCCTGTGGTCCGTCGCCGGCGGCATCGTGGCGCTGATCGTCTACAAGTACGTCAGCAACCAGAAGGGCATCGAGAAGACCAAGAACCAGATCAAGGTCCACCTGCTCGAGATCCGTCTGTTCAAGGAGGACATCCTCTCGGTGTTCGCGGCCACCGGGAAGATCCTGGTCAAGAACGCGCTCTACATCGGGCACAACCTGCTGCCCGTCGCCGTGATGTTGGGCCCCATGCTGGCGATCATGATCCAGCTCGTGGCGCTGTATGCGTGGGAGCCCTCGGAGACCGGCAGCGAGCAGCTGCTGAAGGTGGCGCTCGACGCCGAGCACCCGGCGGTGGCCTCCGGCGAGATCCGGCCCACCGACGTGGAGCTGCTGCTGCCCGACGGCGTGCGCCAACTCTCACCGCCGGTGCGCACCGCCCACGGCCAGATCGTCTGGAAGCTCCAGGCCGACACCGCGGGCGAGCACGTGCTGCGTCTCGTCGCCGGTGGCATCACCGTGGAGAAGCGCTGGGCCGTGGGCCCCGACGCCCCGACCCGCGTGCCGGTGATGCGCACCAAGACCTGGGAGTCGCTGCTCTACCCGGGCGAGGACCCCATGCCCGCCGACGCGCCGCTGCTGTCGGCGAGCGTGGCCTACTCCAGCCGCGACCTCGGGTGGATGCCCGGCGGCGAGCTGGGCATCTTGATGATGTTCTTCGCCCTCTCCCTGGGCGCGGGCATCGCGCTCAAGGGCGTCTTCAAGGTCACCCTCTAGTCCGCGCTCGTCCGCGACGTCCTCAGTCGTCGGCGGACGGATCCGCGGTGGACTCGACCACCGCCTCGATCTTGAGGATCTCGACGTCCACGTCGCCCGAGGGCAGCTTGAGCGTGGCCGTCTCGCCGACCTGGGCACCGAGCATGCCGGCCGCCACCGGGGCGAGGTAGCTGATCACCCCGTCGACGAGGTCCCACGGGCCGAGGATGGTGATGGTCTTGCTCTTGCCACCCTCCTTGTAGGTGACCCGCGAACCGGGCACCACGATGCCCTCGGGCAGCTCCTGGTCCTCGATGGCCTGGGCCACCTTCAACTCGGCCTCCATGGCCGCCGCCTTCTCGGTCAGCTGACGCTGCTGCTCGATGGCGCTGGTCCACTCGAAGTTCTCGCTGAGGTCGCCGTAGGACGCGGCCTTGCCGATGGTCTCGCTGTTCTCGGGGATCTTCTCGTCGATGAGGACGCGGTACTCCTTGTTGCGCCGGGCGAGACCCGCATGGGTGCAGTAGATGCCGCCGGTCTCCCAGAACGGGATCTCGTCGCGCGGGACCAGGCCCGGGAAGCGGTTCTCAACCAGACGGTGGACCTCGGTGTCGATCTCGTCGGGCATGCCGCTGCAGCGCGCCAGCAGGCTGACGGCCGCCTCGAGGCTGGGTCGGGGTGCCTGGTCGACGAAGGCCGCCAGCAGCCCGCCCTTGCGACGCAGCAGCACGTCGCCCAGTTCACGCATGACCTCCTTGGCGGGCTTGTCCCCGCGGGAGGCCTTGGGCGCCTGGGTCTCGGCGAGGTGCAGCAGCCCCATGACCACTTCGATGTGGGCCGGCGCTTCCTCGATGCCCTCGAACAGGCCGTCGCCGAATTCCCGCGCCAGGCGCAGCACCGCGATGGGCTGCTTGCTCGGGCTGATCAGGAAGATGTGGAAGCGGTTGGCCAGGGCCGGTCCGCGACCGGACTCGACCAGACGCCCGGCCACCGCCGTGAGCAGCGGCGCCGGCATACGGCCCAGATCGTCGAGCACGTCGTCCGACCACAATTCGGGGCGGGCCTTGATGAAGGCGTCGAGCGACTCGCGTCGGGCCCCCGCGCCGGAGAGGTGCTCGACCACGTCGAAGAAGCGCCGCTTCTCGGTGACCAGGCCGTCCAGGAGCTTGCACAGGTCTTCGACGGGGCGCGCCTCGTGGCGCACCAGCAGCATGAGCGCCTCGAGGCGGGCGCTGATCTCCTTGCCGCTCACGACCAGGCCCATCTCACCCGCCTCGTCGAGCGCGGTGCCGAGGTGACCGAGCAGAGCCGCCATCATCTCCGGCGACGGGTCGAGGGTCAGCGGGCCGCGGACCACGTCGAGCACGCCCTTCAGGTCGTTCGTCCGCGCCACCGCCTCGCCCAGCTCCTGCACCGCCGAGAGCGGCACCTTGCGCAGCTCGAACACGGGCCTCGAGGGGTTGTCGACGCGCAGGTAGGGATCGTGCACGGCGGCGGTCTTGGCCTTCTTCCACCAGCTGGCCCACGAGCGCTTCTCGATCACGGGGCCTTCGAGCCAGTTCTTGACGTCCTTGCTGGCCGCCTTGCCGCGCGACACCTCGACCACGGCGCGCACGAGCAGCGCGGGGGCCGACTCGGCCTGCTCCTTGAGGCCGTCGATGTCGGTGAGCAGGCGCGCGCGCAGGTCCTCGGGATCGAGGGAGGTCAGCACGTCCAGGCCCGTGGTGAAGGGCATGTCGCGCTCCATGCCGTCTTCGCGGAAGCGCACCACCATGCTCTGGTCGCTCATGCGGATGCGCAGCACCAGGCCCTCGCCCCAACCGCTGCGGTGATAGACCACCCGCCCGGGCAACAGCCCCGCCAGCCGGTCGAAGCGGTCGATGATGTCCTCGACGTCGTCGTCGCCGCCCAGGCCCGAGAGCTCGGCGAACAGGTCGAGCCACTCCTCGCCCTTGTGGGCGGCGCGCACGGCCTGCTCGTAGGCCTCGCCCAACTCCGCGTTGCGCGAGCCCAGGGGCACCAGCGCGCGGATCACGTCGATGGCGTCGCCGTGTGCCTTCGCGGCCTGGTAGGCCTCGAGGGCGGTGTTGAGCAACGGCGCCGCGCGGCCGCGATGCTCGCGGGCCAGTGCGTTCACGACGGAGATCAGCTTGCGAGCGGAGGGCTGGGACTCGATCGCGTCGTTCCAGCCGGCTTCCAGTTCGTCGATGCGTCCGCCGGCGGCGAGCGTGATGAGTGAGTCGAGGTCGATGGCCACGGAAGATTCAGACATGGGGATTTCGGAGGGGAGGAATGAGACTTCGGTGCTTCAGTCGGAATCGTTCAGGATGTCACGGCTGATGACGATGCGCTGCACTTCGCTGGTGCCTTCGCCGATGGTGCACAGCTTGGCGTCTCGGTACATGCGCTCGACGTGGTATTCGGTGGTGAAGCCGTAGCCGCCATGGATCTGGATCGCGTCGCTGGTGACGTCCATGGCCATCTCGGATGCAAACAGCTTGGCGATCGCGGCCTCCCGTGAATAGGGCTTGCCTGCATCACGGCGCTCCGCGGCGTTGCGCACCAGCAGGCGAGCCGCCTCGATACCCACGGCCATGTCGGCCAACTTGAAGGCAATGGCCTGCTTGGCGGCGATCGGCTTGCCGAAGGCCTGCCGCTCCTGGGCGTAAGCCACGCTCAGATCGTAGGCCCCCACGGCCAGGCCCGTGGCCAGGGCGGCGATGCCGACCCGCCCGCCATCCAGGGTGACCATGAAGTTGGTGAAGCCCTGGCCCACCTCGCCGAGCACCTGGCTCGACGGGACCCGGCATTCCTGGAAGTGCAGCTCGCCCCAGTCGCTGCCGCGCATGCCCAGCTTCTCGTCGCCCTTGTTGATCGAGAAGCCCGCGGTGCCCCGCTCGAGGATGAAGGAGGTGATGCCGCCCTTGGCCGGCAGCGAGGCGTCGGTCACCGCGGTGGCGATGAAGGTGTCGGCGTAGTTGGCGTTGGTGATGAAGATCTTGGCGCCATTGAGGATCCAGTCGTCGCCGTCGCGCACGGCGGTGGTCTGGGTCCCGCCGGCATCGCTGCCCGCGTTGGGTTCGGTCAGTCCGAAGGCGCCCAGCTTGCGACCGCTGGCCAGGTCGGGCACGTACTTCCGGCGCTGCTCGTCGTTGCCGAACATGAAGATCGGCGCGGTCACCAGGCTGGTGTGGGCGGCCACGCCGAGGGCCGTGCTGCCGCAGCACCGCGCCAGCTCTTCGATGACCATGATGGTGGTCACGGTGTCGCAACCGGCGCCCTCGAATTCCTCGGGGATCGGCAGCCCGAGCAGTCCCAGCTCCGCCAGCTTCTGGAAGGTCTCACGCGGGAAGCGCGCCTCGCGGTCGATGGCGACCGCCTGGGGCAGCAACTCCTTCTGCGCAAACTCGCGCACCATGGAGACGAGCATCGCCTGCTCATCGGTGAGCGTGAGGTCGGCCAGGGTCGTCATCAGAGGTCGTCCACCGAGAAGCCATCGGCCGGGCGCGTCACGCGGGCGCCGCGGAGACCGCGGGTGCGACGGCCCGAGCCGGAATGTGACGCACCACCGCGGTCGTCACCCGAGTCGAGGAAGGAGCTGGAGTGCGACGCGCCCACCCAATTGATCAGGGCGCGGCGGGAGAACTTCCACTCGCGGCCGACCTTGCGGCCGGGCACGTCCTCCTCGCGCAGGACCTTCGCGAAGGTCTTCACGCTCACGCCGAGCAGGGTCGCCGCCTCCTCGATGTTGAGGATCTCCTGCTCAGGGGGCAGCGTCAGCGGGGATTTGCGCCGGGCGGCCACGTCAGGCGCTCCCGGCCGCGGCGCGCCGGCGGCCCACCTCCGCTTGGACGTACTCGACCAGCTCGACCAGCGTCGATCCCGGGCCGAACAGGCGCCCGACGCCCTTGGCCTGCAGCGCGTCGATGTCGTCGGGCGGAATGATGCCCCCGCCGGTGAGCAGCACGTGATCGGCGCCGGCCGCGTCGAGCAGCTTCTTCACCTCGGGGAACAGGGTCATGTGGGCGCCCGAGAGGATCGACAACCCCACCGCGTCCACGTCCTCCTGCACCGCCATCTCGGCGATGATCTCCGGCGTCTGGTGCAGGCCGCCGTAGATGACCTCCATCCCGGCGTCGCGCATGGCGGCGGCGACGACCTTGGCGCCGCGGTCGTGACCGTCGAGGCCCGGCTTGGCGATGAGCACGCGGATCGGCTGTTCCATCTGTCTCCTTGGTCTGTCTGTGTCCGGCGGGTGCCGGGGCTCAGAAGGACGGCGGCTCCCGGTAGGTGCCGAGCTCTTCGCGCAGCACGTCGACCATCTCGCCGAGCGTGGCGTAGGTCTCGGACGCGTGCATGAACGCCGGCATCATGTTGACCCCCGAGCGGGAGTCGTCGCGGATGCGCTTCAGCGCCGCGGCAACCGCGGACTCGTCACGCGCCGCCTTCACGGCCTTGTGCCGCGCGAGGGCCTGCCGCTCGGCCTCGGGGCCGATGTACAGGGTCTCGATCTTCGTGTCGTCCTCGGAGTTTTCGACGTACTTGTTCACGCCGACGATGGTCTGCCGCCCCGCCTCGAGCTCGCGCTGGAAGTGGTAGGCGGCCTTGCCGATCTCCCGCTGGAACCAGCCCTTCTCGATGGCCTCCACCACCCCGCCGAGCTCGTCGATCTGGTCGAAGATCTCGTTGGCGGCGGTCTCCATGCGGTTGGTCAGGTCTTCCACGAAGTAGCTGCCCGCCAGCGGGTCGATGGTGTTCGCGACCCCCGACTCGTGGGCGATGAGCTGCTGGGTGCGCAGGGCCACCTTGGCCGCGTTCTCCGTGGGCAGCGACAGGGTCTCGTCCATCGAGTTGGTGTGCAGGCTCTGGGTCCCGCCCAGCACGCCGGCCAGGGCCTGCCAGGCCGTGCGCACGATGTTGTTGAGCGGCTGCTGCGCGGTGAGGCTGCAGCCCGCCGTCTGCGTGTGGAAACGCAGCATCAACGAGCGCGGGTTCTTGGCCCCGTACTTGTCCCGCATACGGCGCGCATAGATACGACGCGCGGCCCGGAACTTGGCGATCTCCTCGAAGAAGTCGACGTGGGAGTTGAAGAAGAACGAGTGCCGCTTGGCGAAGGTGTCGACGTCCAAGCCCCGTTCGATGCACGCCTCCGTGTAGGCGAAGGCGTCGGCCAGGGTGAAGGCCAGCTCCTGCGCCGCCGTGCTGCCCGCCTCGCGGATGTGGTAGCCGCTGAAGCTGACGGGGTGCCACTTGGGCACCTCCTTGCTGGCGAACTCGATGGTGTCCACCACCAGCTTCATGGACGGCGCAGGCGGGAAGATGAACTCCTTCTGCGCGATGTACTCCTTGAGGATGTCGTTCTGGGTCGTGCCGCCCAGCTCGTCCAGCCGCGCGCCCTGCTTCTTGGCCGTGACCAGGTACATGGCCCAGATGATGGCGGCCGGCGAGTTGATCGTCATGGACGTGGTCACGTCCTTGAGCGGGATGCCGTCGAACAGCGTCTCCATGTCGGCCAGCGACGAGATCGCCACGCCGCACTTGCCCACCTCGCCCAGGGCCCGCGGGTGGTCGCAGTCGTAACCCATGAGCGTGGGCAGGTCGAAGGCCACCGAGAGGCCCGTCTGCCCGTGCTCGAGCAGGTACTTGTAGCGTTGGTTGGTGTCCTCGGCCGTGCCGAAGCCGGCGAACTGGCGCATGGTCCACAGGCGCGTGCGGTACATGCTCGCGTAGGGACCGCGGGTGTAAGGGAACTGCCCGGGCAGACCGATGTCGGCATCGGGGTCGGTGCCCTCGATGTCGTCGGCGGTGCGCAGGGCCTCCACCGGCTCCGACGAGACCGTCTCGAAGGAGACGTCACGCTGGGCGGCCGAGTCGTAGGCCTTCTTCCAGCTCTCGAACGAAGAGTTCTCCGTGGCTGTTCCGTCCATGATGCTCATGCCTGCGTCTCCCCATGCCGCCGCTCGCGGTAGTCCGACAGTATCTCCTCTGCCAGCCCGTATGCCGACACGGAAGCGCCCGTGCCGCTCTCGAGGCCCGCTGTCCCCTGATCGAGGCGCTCGGAGAGGCCCGCCAGCTCCCACACGTCCTGGCGCAGGCGCCCGTCGACGATGCGACGGATGCGGCGGCGCAGGTTCTCGCCCCGCCGGCCCGCCAGGCGACCATCGGCCTCCCGTTCGGCCAGTGACGCGTCGATCTGGCCGGCCAGCTCGACGATCCCCGTGCCCTCCGTGGCCACGGTGGTGAGGATCGGCGGACGGTCCTGCAACGGGATGTCACGCACGTCGAGGATGTCGGTGAGTTGCTGGACCAGGCGGTCGACGCCGGGCCGGTCCGCCTTGTTCACGACGTAGATGTCCGCGACTTCCATCAGGCCGGCCTTCATGGCCTGGATCGTGTCGCCCCCGCCGGGGTGCAGCACCACGAGGGTGAGGTCGGAGCTCTTGGCGACGTCGACCTCACTCTGGCCGACGCCCACCGTCTCGACCACGACCATGTCGCGCCCGTTGAGGTCGAGCACGTCGGCGATGTCGTCGGTGGCCCGGGCCAGTCCGCCGAACACGCCGCGCGTCGCCATCGAACGGATGAACACGCCCTTGTCCAACGACAGCTCGCCCATCCTCACGCGATCGCCGAGGAGCGCGCCGCCCGTGAAGGGGCTGGTGGGATCGACGGCGACGATGCCCACCGTGCGGTCGAGTCCGCGCCAGTGCAGCGCGAGCCGCTCGACCAGCGTGGACTTGCCCGCGCCCGGCGGGCCGGTGATGCCCAGGCGCCGCGCCCGGCCGAGGTCGGCGTGGAACGCATCGTAGGCCACGGCGAAGCGCGGGTCGCCCCGCTCGGCCCAGGTCATCATGCGCGCGCAGGCGACCTCTTCCCCCGCCTTGACCCGGGCGACCAGCTCGGCCTCCTTCGTCTTGTCGAGGGCGGTCACGGGCGTCTCGCTCAGCGACCGAACAGGTTGCGGGCGATGACGATGCGCTGGACCTCGGTGGTGCCCTCGTAGATCTCGGTGATGCGCGCGTCGCGGAAGTAACGCGCCACCGGGAACTCCGTCGTGTATCCGGCGCCGCCGTGGATCTGCACCGCCTCGTTGGCGGAGCGGTTGCTCAAGCGCGAGGCCACCAGCTTGGCCTGGGCCGCCTCCAGCGTGTGCGGGCGCCCCTGGTCGCGCAGGCTCGCCGCCCGCCAGGTCAGCAAGCGCGCCGCCGCCAGGTCGGCCGACATGTCGGCCACCTTCCACTGGATGGCCTGGAATGCGGCCAGGGGCCGTCCGAATTGTTCGCGCTCGGTGGCGTAGCGGAGAGACGCGTCGAGGCAGGCCTGGGTGATGCCCAGCGACTGGCCGGCGATGCCGATGCGCCCGCCGTCGAGGGTGTCGAAGGCCACGGCCAGCCCCTTGCCGACCTCACCCAGCACGTTGTCACCCGGGACCCGCACGTTGTCGAAGATGATCTCGACCGTGCTGCTCGAACGGATGCCGAGCTTCTCCTCGACCTTGCCCACCGAGAAACCTTCGCTCGCCGTCTCGACCAGGAAGGCCGTCACGCCCTCCTCCGCCCGGGCGAACACGATGATCAGGTCGGCCTCGTTGCCCGAGGTGATCCACAGCTTGGCGCCCTGCAGCAGCCAGTCGTCGCCGTCGCGCACGGCCTTGCAGCGCAGCGACGCGGCGTCACTGCCGGCATCGGCCTCGCTCAGGGCGTAGGCGCCGAGCATCTCGCCGGACGCGAGTCTCGGCAGGTAGGCGGCCTTCTGCCCATCGGTGCCGTGGCGCGCGATGGGGCTGCACACCAGGCTGTTGTGCACGCTGATGGTGACACCGAACGAGGCGCAGGCCCGGCTCAGCTCCTCCACGATGATGGCGCTGCCGAGGGTGCCGACGGCCATGCCGCCGAACTCCTCCGGCACCAGGACGCCGCACAGCCCGAGCTCGGCCGCCTGGTTGAACTCGTCGCGGGGGAAGCGGTGTTCGCGGTCGCGGTCGGCCGCCGTGGGCTCGACCACCTTGGTGGCGAATTCCCGCGCCGTGTCCCGCACCAACGCGAGGTCTTCGGAGAGGTCGAGGTCCATCAGCGACCGTACTCGTAGAAGCCACGGCCCGACTTACGCCCGAGATGACCGGCGGCCACCATCTTGCGCAGCAGCGGGCAGGGCCTGTACTTGCTGTCGCCCAGCTCGCGGTGCAACACCTCGAGGATGGCGAGGCAGATGTCGAGCCCGACCAGATCGGCCAGGGCCAACGGCCCCATGGGGTGCGCCATGCCGAGCTTCATGACCGCGTCGATGGACTCGCGGGTCGCCACGCCCTCCATGAGGCAGAAGACCGCCTCGTTGAGCATGGGCATGAGGATGCGGTTGCTGACGAAGCCCGGGAAGTCGTTGGCCGGCACGGCCGTCTTGCCCAGCTCGGTCGTGAGGGCGTTGACCGCTGCGGCGGTCGCGTCGCTGGTGTCGAGGCCGCGCACCACCTCCACCAGCTGCATGACCGGCACCGGGTTCATGAAGTGCATGCCGATCACCTTGTCGGGACGCTGGGTGGCGGCCGCGATGCGGGTGATCGAGATGGACGAGGTGTTGCTGGACAGGATGCCGTCGCTGCCCACGATGCCGTCGAGCGCGGTGAACAGGTTGCACTTGACCGCCTCGTTCTCGGCGGCGGCTTCCACCACCAGGTCGACGGACGCGCAGTCCTGCAGCGAGGTCGTGCCACGGATGCGCCCGAGAATGGCGGGGACCTCGGACTCGTCGAGCTTGCCCTTCTTGGCCATCCGGCCGAGGCTCTTCTCGATGGCCGCGTGCCCGCGCTGCAGCGCCTCCTCGTTGAGGTCGACCACGAGCACGTCCTTACCGTGACTGGCCATGACCTGGGCGATGCCGTTGCCCATGGTGCCCGCGCCGATGACGGCGACCGCTTGGATGGTCATCAGAGGACCTCCACGCTCAGGGCCACGGCGTTGCCGCCGCCCAGGCACAGGGTGGCGAGACCCGTCTTCAGTTTGCGGGTGCGCAGGGCGTGGATCAGCGTGGTCAGGATGCGCGTGCCCGACGCGCCGATGGGATGGCCCAGGGCCACTGCGCCTCCGTTCACGTTGATGCGTTCGGCATCGATGCCCCAGTCCGCGTGCACCGCGACGCACTGGCTCGAGAAGGCCTCGTTGAGCTCGACCAGGTCGAACGAGTCGATGGACAGGCCCGTCTTGGCCGTGAGGTTCTTGACCGCTTCGAGCGGCGCCATCATGACCCACTTGGGATCGGTGCCGCCTGTGGCGTAACCGGTGATGCGGGCGATGGGCGTCACGCCCAGCTCGGCCGCCTTCTCCGCGCTCATGACCACCGTGGCGGCCGCGCCGTCGTTGATCGAGCTGGCGTTGCCCGCGGTCACCGAGCCGTCCTTGGCGAAGGCCGGGCGCAGCTTGCCGAGGCTCGCCGCATCCACGTCGGCGCGGGGGCCTTCGTCGGTATCGAAGTCGAAGGGGTCGCCCTTGCGCGGCTTGATGGTCACCGGGACGATCTCGTCGGCGAACGCGCCGGCGGCCTGGGCAGCCACGGCCTTGGCGTGGCTGTTGGCGGCCCAGTTGTCCTGCTGCTCGCGGGTCACCTCGTACTTCTGGCAGACCGCCTCGCCGGTCGAGCCCATGTGCTCGTCGTAGTAGGGGTCCCACAGACCGTCGGCCACCATGGTGTCGATGATCTGGGCGTGTCCGAGGCGCATGCCGCGACGGGCCTTGGGCACGATGTACGGCGCGTTGGTCATCGACTCCATGCCGCCGGCGAGCACCACGTCGGCGTCACCGCACTTGATGGCCTGGGCCGCGAGGACCACAGCCTTGAGGCCCGAGCCGCAGACCTTGTTGATGGTCAGGGCCGCCTTGCTGTCGGGGATGCCGGCCGCGCGCAACACCTGGCGCGCCGGCGCCTGGCCGAGGCCGGCGCCCAACACGTTGCCCATGATCACCTCGTCGACAGCGGAGGGGTCGATGCCCGCCTTGCTCAGGGCGCCCTTGGCCGCGACGGCGCCGAGCTGAGGAGCGGTGAAGGGTTCGAGGGAGCCCTGGAAACGCCCGATCGGTGTGCGGCAGGCGCTGGCGATGACGACGTCGGACATGGTGACTCCATCCGCGGGGGCGGGCGGGGGCGGGCAGGACGGCGACGGGACGTGGAACCGGCCACCGGGGGAGGGGCCGACGACTTCCGTTCAGCCCCCCCGCAAAAGGGGGTCCATCCTATCGCAGGCGGGGCCTGCCGAGGAAGACGGGAAGGGGCCCGAATCCCCCCTCGGCCGGCTCTACTCGAGGTTGGTGTGGCGCGCGCCCAGCTCCGACTCGGTCTTCCCGAGCGCTGCCAGCAGCTCCACCACCATCAGATCGAGGTAGGCGAGCAGTGAGGCCTCGAACAAGGTCCCCAACGGGTAGCCCTTGCCGCCCGAGGGCACGGCCAGCTCGATGGTCACGTCGCTGACCGCGAGGATCTCCGCGCGGGCCGGTGCGCGGGTCACGGCCAGGACCTCGGCGTCGCCACTGCGGGCGGTCTCCATGAGGGACAGCACCGTGGGCGTGGTGCCGCTGCCCGTGCAGGCCACCAGGGCGTCGCCGCGGCCCAGGCGGGGGACGGTGGAGTCGTCGAGGGCCCAGGCCCGCAGGCCCAGCTGGCCCAGACGCCGGGCGAAGGCCGAGGCCATCATCCCCGAGCGGCCGCGGCCGGCGAGGACGATCTGCTCCGAGCGGGCCAGGATCTCGACGAAGCGGCGGCGCCGCTCGTCGGGCACGGCGCAGACCGCTTCGTGGACGGCGGTGGTGTAGCGCGCGACGTCCTCGTCGCGATTCAGAGCAGCTTCCACCAAAGTCGCTCCTCGTCGAAGACCGTGCCTTCGCGGCAGGCCAGCTCGTAGGTGTAGCCCTCGGGCTTGGACGGGTCGCCCACGGCCACGGCGCAGCCGTTGCACACCGCGTAGCCGCAGCCCATGTAGGTCTCGAGGGAGGCCCGGCAGGGCACGTCGGCCGCGCGGCAGACCTTGCCCACGGCTTCCATCATGGCCTCGGGGCCGCAGGTGAGCACCATGCCCACGGGCTCGCCCCGCTCGGCATGGGCCGACAGGACCTGGGCCAGCGCGGCGTCGACGCGGCCCGTGAAGCCAATGCTCCCGTCGTCGGTACAAAGCTCGGTGGCGCCGGCCGCCGCCGTGAGGCGCTCGCCCAGGCTCAGCCGCTCGGCGGTGCGGGCGCCGAAGACGGCCGTCGTCGAGCCGGCCCGGCTCTCCCCCTCGCGTCCCCATTGCTCGAGCAGGAACACGAACGGCGCCACGCCGTAACCGCCGGCCACGCAGACCGTCGGTCCGGCCGGCAGGTCCTGCTCCATGGCGCCCCCGAGCGGGCCGACTACGTTCAGCGGCTCGCCCACACCCAACGCGCAGAGCATGCCGCTGCCCTTGCCGATGGGCATGATCAGGAATTCGACATGATGGCCGCCATCGACTTCACGGCTGCCCAGCAGGCTGAAGGGGCGGGGCAGCAGCGGAAAGTCGGGGCGATCGAGGCTGAGCATGGCGAACTGTCCCGCCCGCGCTCCCGGCCACTCGCCCTCCACCCGCGCCTCGATGCAATGGCACCCGCCGCTCACGGGCGTGTTCGCCACGACGTGGGCGATGCGGCTGACACAAGTGCGGGAATCGGCGGCGGTGGCGTTCATGACGGCACGGATCCTATCATTCGCGCCCGCGGCGCCGACGGCCATCGCACCCACCCCGCCGCGATTCCACCCGGCCACAACCCCTCCCCGAATCCTCCCCCAACGGCATCGAGACGGCGTGCCCTGATGACGGTGATGGCCAGCGGAGTCCTGCTCTACCGACAGGCCCCTGACGGGCCGCGCCTGCTCGTGTTGCGTAATCGCGGCGGGGGCCACTGGGGCTTCGCCAAGGGACGCCGTGATCCCGACGATCGCCACGAGGTCGCGTGCGCCCTGCGCGAGGTGGAGGAGGAGACGGGCTACGCCCACCTGGGGCTGCGGGAGGACTTCCGCGCCGAGCTGACCTACCTGGTGCGCGACGACGACGGCCCCGACTACCCCAAGTGCGTGACCTATTTCCTGGCGGCGGCGCCGGAGGACGAGCCGCAGCTGTCGGCCGAACACGAGGACTACCGCTGGGCCACGCCGCGGGAGGCGCGCACGTTGCTGGGCTTCGGGCAGCTGCAGGACCTGGCGGAACGGGCCTTCGCGGCCCTCGACGACGCTTGAGCCGCGCCCCGTGATCTTCTCGCTGCACGGCGTCTTCCTGACGTACCTGCTGCTGCTGGTGCTCTGGAATCGACTGTGCTCGCGCCTCACCGATCACGGCGAGCGACCGGTCCGTCGGGCGTTGGAGGCCCGCGTGCTGGTGCCGTTGCAGGTCGTGCTCACCGTGGCCCTGGTGCGCGACCGCCTGGCGCCCGGCGACCTGCCGTGGCTGGGACTCCCCGCCGTGGCCCTGGCCTTCCCGCTCGCGTTCGCCCTCGGTCTGGCGCAGAACGTCTCGGCGATCCTGGCGCGGGGCGCGCGGCTCTCCGACATCCCCGTGGTCATCTACAACGTCGGCATCGGCGCCTGCGTGACCTACTCGGCCTGGACGCTGCTGAACGGCGGGCCGGGCGCGGGCGAGGCCCCCCTGCTCTACGACTACGGCGTGGTCACCCGCCTCATCGGCAGCTACCTGGCCCTGCTCGGGCCGCCCACCTGGATGCTGCCCCTCTGTGTCCGGCGGACCGAGCCCCAGACCTTCAGCGCCCTGCTGGGCGGGCTGGTGTTCCCGGCGGTGGGCGCCTTCGCGGTGATGGTGCTGGTGGCCTTCCATGGGCAGTCGCAGGCGGTGGTCAACAGCTTCGGCTTCGAGACGGGGCTGGCACGGCTGCCGGCGGACCTCCGCGTCGGCATCGTCTTCCGCCCCGACGTCCCGGCCTTCACGCCGGAGGGCAACGATGCCGCCCCGCCCCCCGGCGACCTGTCGGTCTGGACGCTCCCCGCCGATCACTCCGGCGCCGGCCTGCCCCGCGACGGGCGCCCGCTGGTCGTGTTGTTGCGCTTCCCCGACCGCTGGGCCTGGCGCAAACCGCCCCCCGATGTGGTCCTGGCCCGCTTCGAACAGGCCGCCGTGCGTCTGGCCGAGGCCCTGCGCCCCGAGGTGCTGCTGCCCTTCCCCGAGCCCGACGGTGAGGCCACGCTGGCCTTCCCGGCCGCCATGGACCCCGACGCCTGGGCGGCCGTGTTCGAGCGCACCCGCGCCGCGGTCGCGGCAGTGAGCCCCGAGACCCGCATCGCCGTGCGCTTCGCCGGGGTGGGCCCGCGTTCGCGCACCCTCTACGAGCGGCTCGCGCCCCACGCGGACATCGCCGGCCCGCGCCTGCACCCCGACTCCGAGCACGGTGCGGCCGCCGCCGATCGCATCCTCGCGACCTGGGACACCTGGCGCGCAGGCCCGGGCCACGACCCCGACCTGTGGATCCTCGCCACCGGCTGCTCGGCCCTCGCCTACGGCGAGTTCGCCCAGGCGCGGTTCGTGCAGGGCTGCCTCGCCCGCGCCGTCGTGCACCGCCACATCGATGCGGTCATCGTGGAGGGCTGGCGCGACCTCGGCCACAGCCTCGGCATGCTGCGCCCCAGCGGGCGGCCGCGTCAGGCCGGGCTGGTGCTGCAGCGCCTGCTCGCCGACCGCCCGTAGGCGCCACCCCCTGCGGCGCCGCCCGGCCTGCGACGCCCAGCCTGCGACGCGGGGCCTCGCCGCCGGGAATCGCTACGATGCCGCGCCGCCATGCCCTTGGCGTCCGGGCCCTCACCGACGGGCCCCCACCGACTGGTCGCCTGCGCCCATGAATCGTTACGTCCGCCCCTTCGCCGAGCTGCTCGCCCCCGCCCTGGGCTGCGACATCGAGACGGCGCAGGACGGCATCGCCCCGCCGCCCAAGCCGGGCATGGGCGAGCTGGGCTTCGCCTGCTTCGCCCTGGCCAAGGAGCGGCGGCAGGCCCCGCCCGCCATCGCCGCGGAGGTCGCAGCGGCCGCTGCGGAGTCGCTCTCGCCGGGCGGCCCCATCGCGGCCATCAAGGCGGTGGGCCCCTACGTGAACGCGTTCCTCGACGCCCCCCAGGTCGCGGACGAGGTCGTGCGCACGGTCTTCGCCGAGGGCGAGGCCTTCGGGCGACTCGACATCGGCCGCGGCGGCGCCGTGCCGGTCGACTTCTCCTCCCCCAACATCGCCAAGCCGTTCGGCATCCACCACCTGCGCTCGACGGTCATCGGGCACGCCCTGGTGGGCCTGCTGGAGGCCTCCGGCTACCGTCCGATCGGCATCAACCACATCGGCGACTGGGGCACGCAGTTCGGGCAGCTGCTCGCCATCTGGCAGGACCAGGGTGACGAGGCGCGCCTCGCGGACGAGGGCATCGACTACCTGCTCTCGCTCTACGTCGAGTTCAACCGACGCAAGGCCGAGCAACCCGAGCTGCAGGACCGCGCCCGCGCCTGCTTCAAGTCGCTGGAGGACGGCGAGGCCGAGTCCCGCCGCCTGTGGAAGCTGTTCCGGGACGTGTCGCTGGCCGAGTTCGAACGGGTCTACGGCCTGCTGGGCATCCGCTTCGACGACGTCCGCGGCGAGAGCTTCTACGAGGACCTGATGGCGCCGGTGCTCGCCGAGCTGCAGGCCGGCGGCCTGCTGACGGAGTCCGAGGAGGCCACCGTGGTCGACCTCGAGGAGTGGGACCTGGGCGTGGCCCTGGTGCGCAAGCGGGACGGCAGCACGCTCTACATCACCCGGGACCTGGCCGCCGCCGACTACCGCCGCACGACCTACGACTTCACCCGCTCGCTGTACGTGGTGGGCGGCGCCCAGTCGCTGCACTTCAAGCAGATGAAGCAGATCCTGTCCCTGCTCGGGCGCGACTGGGCCGACCAGATCGAGCACGTCCCCTTCGGGCTGATGCGCTTCAGCGACCGCAAGATGTCCACCCGCTCGGGGGACATCATCCTGCTGGAGGCGGTGCTCGAGCAGGCCGTGGCCCTGGCCCGCGAGACCATCCTCTCCGGCGCCTCCGACAAGGGCCGGCCGCCTCCCGACGGCCTCGACGACCTGGCGCGCCAGATCGGGGTGGGCGCCGTGGTCTTCAACGACCTGAAGCACCGGCGGGCCCGCGACGTGGTCTTCGACTGGGACGAGGTGCTCTCCTTCGAGGGCTCCACCGGCCCCTACCTGCAGTACACGGCGGCCCGGATCGCCTCCATGTCCGACAAGTTCCGTGACCGCTTCGGCTGGGTTCCCGGAGAGCAGCCGGCCGGCCAGGGTGACGACGCCACCGACCTCGCCCGGCTCGACCGCCCCGAGGAGCTGGCGCTGTGCCTCGCGCTCGACGGCCTGCCCGCGTCCCTCGAGCGCGCCGTGCGGCTGTGCGAGCCCTCGCTGGTGGCCGACCGCCTGCTCGACATCGCCGCGCGCTTCAGCACGCTCTACGCCCAGCGCGACTGGAAGGTCATCTCCGACGATGCAGCCACCTCCGGTGCCCGTATGATGCTGGCCCTCGCGACGCGCCGCGCCCTGGTGAACGGCCTCGGTTGGCTCGGCATCGAAGTCCCCGCCCGCATGTGAAGGCTCCCACCATGTCCGATCCCTACGACCTCGCCCGGCACATCCGCGACATCCCCGACTTCCCCAAGCCGGGCATCGTGTTCAAGGACATCACGCCCATGCTGGGCGACGCAGCGGCCCTGGGCGCCTGCCTCGACGCGCTCGTCGACGCGACCAAGGACCTCTCGTTCGACGCCATCGTCGGCATCGAATCGCGTGGCTTCATCTTCGGTGCGGCCCTGGCCGACCGGCTCGACCGCGGCTTCATTCCCGTGCGCAAGCCGGGCAAGTTGCCCGCCAACACCGTCAGCCAGGAGTATTCGCTCGAGTACGGCACCGACACCATCGAGATGCACGCCGATGCGGTCGCCAAGGGGCAACGCGTCCTGGTCGTCGACGACCTGATCGCCACCGGCGGCACGGCCGCAGCCACCTGTGACCTGATCGAGAAGGTCGGTGGCGAGGTCGCTGCCCTCTGTTTCGTCATCTCTCTCGACTTCATTCCGTGGCGGGACAAGGTGGGCGACCGCGAGGCGCGGGCGGTGCTGCGCTACGCGTAGGGGCCCCTGCGGGCCTTCCTCGGCCGACCGGCGTGCCTCGCGCCCCGACGGGGCTATGACCGGTGCCGTGTCGAAATCGCGCCCCGGCTCCGCTGCCGCTTGCCTCGGGACCGCTCCGGCGTATTCTTCTTCATCAGTCAGTCGATTCGGCCAATGGAACGGCATCCAACAGCCGATATGTTGATTCACTGAGCGTTCCTCCCAGCCCCCGAAAACGCCCATTCCAGGACCCAATCGGATGCCCAGCCGCTTCCAAGAAAAGCTCCGGGAGATCAGGGACGCGAGCACGCGTTCGAGTTCCCGCGAGCTCGAACGCCGCTCCGACGAGGAGCTGGCCCGGTCGCAACGCACCGTTGAGGGCTTCGAGTTCCGAGAGAAGGTCGAAGCCGTCATCGAGGAGTTCGTGAAGAACTTCCAGGAAGCCGCGACCGGGTTCGTCCTCAACCGAGGCTTCTTCGAGGGCAAGTACATGCTCGCCCTGCGCCTCACCGAGGAGGTCCCGGATGCCGACGGCAACGTCGACCGCGCCTACTCGCGGCTGATGTTCCTGCTCGGCCCCAACCCCGAGAGCCACACCTTCTCGCTGCAGTGCCGCAAGACGATCCGCAATCGCGACCAGGAGTCGATGTCCGATGAGCAGCCCATGGACCGCAAGGGCCTGCGCAAGATCAGCGGCTTCGTCGAGTCCCAGTTCCTCGCCTTCGCTTCGAAGTACTTCGGCGACAAGAAGAACTCGGAACCCCAGCCGACCGTCGAGACCTGATCGCCGCGGCGGGTCGCGAGACCCGCTCGGCCCGGGCGATGCCCCCTGGCTCGAGGCCCGCCCGGCTCCTCGCCGACGGACGGGCTCTGCTCAAGTCGGCCCCCCCGGGCGGCCGATAGAGGCGGACGAGCCATCGATACATCCCCATGGATCCCTCTTTGGGTCCGGAGGGGCGCCTCGAAGGCCGCTGAGTCGACAATCCTGCGCCCCTGAGGGGGCCTGACGCGCCCCGTCACCGTCGACAGCGGCTGGCTTTTTCTAACCAGCTTGTACAGGTTGGACTATTTGCACCGATGACCTCCCTGGTCATTGCTGCCTCCCCACGGATTGGGGGGCGGGGCAGCGCCGGCAAAACCCGAGAAATCGGGTGACGCAAAGCTACAGGGCCCTCGCGGGGACGTCTTCGCAGGGCAGCCAGTTGCACGACTATCGAGGAGAGAGCCGTTATGCCCAGCGCTTCGTCTGCGCCCGCTCGCAAGAAGAGCACCAAGAAGAGCACGTCCGCCAAGACCACGACCCGCACCAGCGCCAAGCAGGCGACGGCGAAGTCGGCTGCCACCCGCAGCCGCACCGCCTCGAAGTCGGCCACCGGGCGAACCGCCACCGCCCGCGCCACGACCAAGGCCAAGGCCCCGTCGAAGGCCCGGTCGAAGTCCCCGACAAAGGCTTCGTCGAAGGCCAAGACCTCCCGGGCCGCCACCAAGCCCAAGCGCAAGCAGCGCGGCGAGCTCAACGGCCCCGAAGAGCACCTCTGGCGCAAGTACGCCAAGACCCGCGATCCGTCCATCCGCAACGAGCTGATGCAGATCTACCTGCCGGTGGTGAACTTCATCGCCGAGCGCCTGTTGCTGACGCTGCCCCGCTCCATCGACGTCGACGACCTCAAGAGCTCCGGCGTCTTCGGGCTCATGGATGCCATCGACGGCTTCGACATCGAGCGCGGCATCAAGTTCAAGACCTACTGCAGCACCCGCGTGCGCGGCGCCATCCTCGACGAGCTGCGCAGCCAGGACTGGGTGCCGAGGCTGGTGCGCCTGCGGGCCCACCAGATCACCCGCGCCCAGGCCACCCTCGAGGCGCGCCACGGCCGGGCGCCCACCCACTACGAGATGGCCGCGGCCCTCAACGTGGACCTCGACGAGTACACGGCCATCATGGAAGAGGCCCGGGCCCACTCGATGCACAGCCTCAGCGACACCTGGGACGACGGCTCGGGCGACCAGTCCGTCGAGAAGGTCGACATCATCAAGGATCGCGGCGCCATCGATCCCGCGGAGGTCCTCAACCAGGAGGACGTGATGCGGGCGATCATCCGCTCGCTCAACCGCCGCGAGAAGCAGATCATCCTGATGTACTACCGCGACGGCCTGACCATGAAGCAGATCGGCGACGTGCTCGAACTGACCGAGTCGCGCGTGTGCCAGATCCACAGCAACGTGATCAAGAAGCTGAAGGTGCACCTCGAGACGTCCCACGCCACGTTGGTCATCTGAGCCGACCGACGCCGGGCCTGCACGCGGCCCGGGTTAGTCTGGCGCCATGGCGCCGCTGACCATCCCCGGCCACCGCGTGGTGCACCTGGCGGAGACGACCTCCACCAATGATGTCGCCCGCGAGGGGCTCGCTTCCGGCGAGCTCTCCGCGGGTGACGTGGTGGTCGCCGACCGGCAGAGCGCCGGTCGCGGACGCCGCGGGCGCCGCTGGGTGACGCTGCCGGGGCGGGCCCTGGCCGCCAGCGTCGTCGTCCGCGTCCCGCCCCTGCCGCGGCCCACCGGCCTGGCCGTGCTCATGGCGGTCGCGGCGGCCCGCGCCCTCGACCACTGCGGCGCCCGGGACATCGCCATCAAGTGGCCCAACGATCTGATGCAAGGCGAAGGCAAGGTCGGCGGGCTGCTCATCGAGACCGTGGCCGACGACCTCGCGGTGGTGGGCCTGGGCGTCAACCTCATGGCCGAGCCGGACGACTTCGCGAGCCTGGACGCGCCCCCCCTCGTGCCGCCCACCGATGCCGGCCTGCCCGCCGACGCCCGGGACGCGCTCGCGGCCGCCTGGGTGGGTCAGGTCGACGCGGTCCTGGCCGCCGTGGGGACGGCGGCCGAGGACGGCTGGCGCCGGGAATTCCGCCGCCGCTCGTGGCTCACCGGGCGTCCCCTCGTGGCCCGCCACCGGGACACCGAAGTCACCGGGATCGTCCTCGACGTGACCGGTGACGGCGACCTGCTGCTGGCCGATGACGTCCGCCTGCAGGGCGAGCTGGTGGAGATCCTCAGGGTGGGCACCCGGCCGCCGCCTTCCTGACTGCGGCAGCGGTCCGCGGCCGCCGCGCCGATGGCCGCGCGTCTCCGGGCTCCCTATACTCGCGGGTTTGGCCTCCACCCCGGGACCATCGACGTCCCGGCACCCCCCAACGCCCTCGCGCACAAGGCGATCCATGGCCAGTCCCCGACTCGACGGACGCACCCCCGAAGCGATCCGTCCCCTCGTCTTCCACCGGCACTGGCTCTCGCAGGTGCCCGGCTCGGTGCTCGTGGAGAGCGGTCTGACCCGCGTGCTCTGCACCGCCGTCATCGAGGACGGTGTGCCCATCTTCCTGAAGAACAGCAACCGCGGGTGGCTCACCGCCGAGTACTCGATGCTCCCGGCCTCGACCAACACGCGCAAGTCGCGCGACAAGGGCGGCCGCGTCGACGGACGCTCGGTGGAGATCCAGCGCCTGCTGGGCCGCGCCCTGCGCAGCATCGTCGACCTGCAGGCCCTGCCGGCCCGCACCATCTGGATCGACTGCGACGTGCTGCAGGCCGACGGCGGCACCCGCACGGCCGCCATCAACGGCGCCTACGTGGCGCTGCACGACGCCCTCACCCATGCCAAGCAGTCCGGGTCGCTCAAGCGCTGGCCGCTGCGCGATTCGCTGCAAGCGACCTCCATCGGGATCGTCGAGGGCGAGGCCCGCATCGACCTCTGCTACTACGAGGACAGCACCGCGGAAGTCGACATGAACCTGATCATGACCGGCTCGGGCAACGTCGTGGAGGTCAACGGCGGCGCCGAACAGAAGCCCTTCCCGCTCGAACAGATGGCGGCGATGGTCGAACTCGGGGCGCGCGGTTGTGCCGCCGCCGCCGAGGCTCAAGCCGCCGCCCTGGCGGACTGAGCATCAACCGATGGACTCTGTCGTGACCAGGCGTCTGCTGGTGGCCTCCACCAATGCCGGCAAAGTCGCCGAGCTGGCGACCATGCTGCGGCAGCACGGCTTCGACGTGCACGGCCTGGCCGATCACGACGATCTGCCCGAGGCCGAGGAGGTGCAGGACACCTTCGCCGGGAACGCCCGGGACAAGGCGCGCCACTACGCGGCCCTGACCGGCTGCACCACCCTGGCGGACGACTCGGGTCTGGTCGTCGATGCTCTCGATGGATCGCCCGGCGTGCGTTCGGCCCGCTTCGCCGGGACCCACGGTGACGACGCGGCGAACAACGCCCGCGTGCTGGAACTGCTGCAAGGCCGCGACGACCGCGGCGCCCGCTTCGTCTGCGCGGTCTGCGTGGTGGAGGCCGACGGCCGTCTCGTCGCCGAGACCGAGGGCCGCGTCGAGGGGGTGCTGCTGACGGCGCCCCGCGGCCACGGCGGCTTCGGCTACGACCCGCTCTTCGTGCCGGACGAGCAGCCCGACGATGCACACGGCGCCGGCGTCACGGTCGGCGGCCGGACCTTCGGAGAGATGCGCGCCGAGGAGAAGAGCCGCTTGTCCCACCGGGGCCGGGCCCTGCGGGCCCTCGTGCCGCTCCTCGACCGGGGACCGCCCCCGGGAGGCGCGTCGTGAAGCAGAGCCACATCCGCAACTTCTCCATCATCGCGCACATCGACCACGGTAAGAGCACGCTGGCCGACCGCATGCTCGAGATCACCAACACCGTGGCCAGCCGCGAGTCCCGCGAGCAGCTGCTCGACGACATGGACCTCGAGCGCGAGCGCGGCATCACCATCAAGGCCAAGGCCGCCACCATGGACTGGGTCAAGGACGGCGAGCATTACCGGCTGAACCTCATCGACACGCCCGGCCACGTCGACTTCAACTACGAGGTCGAGCGGGCACTGCAGGCCTGCGAGGGCGGACTGCTGCTGGTGGACGCCGCCCAGGGCGTCGAGGCCCAGACGGTGCACAACACCATGCTGGCCGAGTCGGCGGGCATCGAGCTGATCCCGGTCATGAACAAGATCGACCTGCCCACCGCGCGCCCCGAGGACGTGGCCGAGCAGATCGAGAACGTGCTCGCCATCGAGGCCGAGTCGGTGCTCCAGTGCAGCGCCAAGGCCGGCACGGGCGTCGCCGACCTGCTCGACGCCATCGTCGACCGGGTGCCGGCGCCGAGCGGCAATCCCGACGCGCCGCTGCGGGCCCTGATCTACGACGCCGAGTTCAATGACTACCGCGGCGTGATCCTGCACATCCGCATCTTCGACGGCACGCTCAACGCCGGCGACAAGGTGCGCCTGTTCGCCAAGAACACGCGCCACGAGGCCCTCGAGATCGGCGTTTTCCGGCCGCAGCTCTCGCCGGTCAAGTCGCTGAGCGCCGGCGAGGTGGGCTACCTCATCGCCAACATCAAGACCCTCTCGGCCGTGCGCATCGGTGACACGGTCATGGGCGAGCGCGACATGGAGAGCGCGGCCCTGCCCGGCTACCGGCCTTCGCGCCCCATGGTCTTCTGTGGCATCTACCCCGTGCAGAACAAGGACTTCGACAACCTGCGCACCGCCCTCGAGCGGCTGCAGCTCAACGACGCGTCGTTCACCTTCGCGCCCGAGAGCTCCGACGCCCTGGGCTTCGGCTTCCGCTGCGGCTTCCTGGGCCTGCTGCACATGGAGATCGTGCAGGAGCGCCTCGAGCGCGAGTCGCACATCGACGTCGTGCAGACCGCGCCCAACGTGACCTACGAGCTGGAGCTGAACACCGGCGAGACCCTGCGCATCGACAGCCCCAGCCAGGTGCCCGACCCGACCCGGATCGTCGAATTTCGCGAGCCCATCGTGAAGCTCGACATCGTCACCCCCGACGAGCACGTGGGCGTGCTGATGAAGCTGGCCATCGACCGGCGCGGCAAGTTCCTCAAGCAGGAGTACATCGGCCAGGGCCGGCTGATCCTCGGCTTCCGCATCCCGCTGTCCGAGATCATCTTCGACTTCTTCGACAAGCTGAAGTCGGTCAGCCGCGGCTACGCGACCATGGACTACGAGCTCGAGGGTTTCGAGGCCGACGACCTGGTCAAGATGCGCATCATGGTCAACGGCGAGGAGGTCGACGCCCTCTCGTCCATCACGCACAGCAGCCACTGCGAGCCCCGCGGCCGCTCGATCCTGCGCGTGCTGCGCAAGGAGATCCCGCGGCACCTGTTCAAGGTCGCGCTGCAGGCGGCGGTGGGCGGCAAGATCGTCGCCCGCGAGGACATCGCACCCGTGCGCAAGGACGTCACGGCCAAGTGCTACGGCGGCGACATCTCCCGCAAGCGCAAGCTGCTCGAGAAGCAGAAGGCCGGCAAGAAGCGGCTCAAGATGGTGGGCAACGTCGAGATCCCCCAGCGGGCGTTCCTGGCGGTGCTGCGGACGGGCGACGATTGAAGCGGCCCCTCGACCTCTGGTTCACCGAGCAGGTCGAGTTCCTCGCGTTCATCCTGGGCCTCACGTTGGTCCTGAAGCTGTTCGTCTTCGAGGCCTTCGAGGTGCCCACCGGCTCGATGCAGCCGACCATCCTGGGCGACGCCGAGGCCGGCATCCGCGACCGCATCCTGGCGGACAAGTTGGTGACCCTGCTGCGTCCGCCCCGGCGCTGGGAGGTGTACATCTTCCGCCTGCCCTACGACGAGCGCGAGCTGTACGTGAAGCGGGTCGTGGGCCTGCCGGGCGAGAGGCTGGAGATCCTCGGCGGCGACCTGTGGATCGACGGGGCCATCGCGCGCAAGCCCGACGCGGTGAACGACTCGGTGCTCAAACAGGTCTACCCCGTCGGGGTCGACGGCGTCGACCTGACCCGCGCCTTCCGACCGAGCGGAGCGGGCGTCGAACTCGACGGCCCGCGCGCGGTGTTCTCGGCCGGCGAGCGCGGCCTGTTGCGTTCGCGCCGGGTGATCCGCGACGAGTACCTGCACGGCTACGACCCCGCCTGGGGCATCCGCCCCAAGCCCATGGCGCGCTACGCGGTGGCCGACCTGGCCCTCGACCTGGACGTCGAGCTGGGACCCGACGGCGACTTCGTCGAGATCGCCCTCGAGGCCGACGACGGCACGCTCACCTGTCGCCTGCCTTCCCGCGAGGGCGAGAGTGACGTGCTGGTGGAATACCGCCCGTCCGGCGTCGGCGCGAACCCGACGACCTACCTCTCGGGCCGCATCCTGCTGCTGGACCCGGGCGTCCCCGTGCCGGTCTCGCTGCGCTGGATCGATCGGCGCATCACGCTGCGTGTGGGCGACGAGAGCTTCAGCGCCGACCAGGACGACCTGCCGCCCCGGAGCGACATGCCGCGCCGGGCGTCCATCGCCCTCTCGATGCCCGGCGGCGGCGTGGTCAGCGCCGTCAACGTGCGCCGCGACATCTTCTACCCGCCGCGGGGCCCCACACGGCGCTGGCAGATCCCCGACGAGCAGTACTTCTTCATGGGCGACAACACCCAGGCCTCGCATGACAGCCGTCAGTGGGAGGTGCGCACGCTGACCCTCCCCGACGGCGAGGTCGAGGGATTCTGGCTGCCCTGGCTCAAGCCGGGCCCCAGCCGCCGCGGCGCCAACCCCACCCTCACCGTCGACGGCCACTACGCCTTCGCCGACACCCACGGCAACGTCAGCGTCTTCGATCCCGACGACATCCTCGACCAACGCAGCGACATGGCCCCCTTCGTCCACTCCCGCTACCTGCTGGGCAAGGTGCTGGCGGTCTACTGGCCCGTGGTCGCGCCCTTCCGCTGGAAGCTGGTGCGCTGACCGGGGGGCCGCGGTCGCGTATCTTCAGACCCCGTGACGCCCGCATCCGCCTCCCCGACGACGGACGCCGAGTCGGCAGCCCCCAAGGCCCGGCCCGGTGACCTCTGGCTCACCGAGCAGATCGAGGCCCTCGCCGTGGCCGTGGCCATGGCGCTGGTGCTGAAGTTCTTCGTGATCGAGGCCTACCAGATCCCGTCGGGCTCCATGCAGCCCAACATCCTCGGTGACGCCGAGACGGGCATCCACGACCGGGTCATCGCCGACAAGCTGTGCACCATGCTGCGCGACCCCAAGCGCTGGGAGGTGATGATCTTCCGCTTCCCGAACGACGAGCGGCGCCTCTACGTGAAGCGCATCGTCGGCCTGCCGGGCGAGCGGCTCGAAGTGCGCGGCGGCGACATCTGGGTCAACGGCGCCATCGCACGCAAGCCCGACCACGTCAACGACTCGGTGCTCAAGGACATCTTCCCCGAGTACGACGGCGCCCTCGACCTCGGCCGCGCCTTCACGGTGGAGGGTGATGTCGAGGTCTCCGGGCAGCGCGCCGTGTTCCCGGTCATCGGGCCGGCGGAGTTGCGCCTGCGCAAGCCGGTCACCGCGCGCTACCTCCACGGGTACGACCCCGACTGGGGCATCGCCGATGCCGGCGACGGGACCGAGGCGGTCTCCGATCTCGAGCTGTCGCTGAAGGTGCGCCTCGACCCGGGTGCCCTCGGACTGCGGCTCGTCTTCTCCGGCGACGACGGCGACCGCATCCTGTTCCTGCCCGCGGTGGGCGGGCAACGCGACTTCCGCATTGAACACCGGCCGTACCTGAAGCTCGCGCGCTTCTACGTCGAGGACCCCGAACGGACCCTGCCCGTCGACACGGACATCGCGGTGGTGGCCCGCGTCATCGACCGGCAGATTCTCGTGCTGGTCGACGGCGAGGAGTGGGCCCGCATCGACGAGGACCACCTGCCCCCCAAGGGCGAGCAGCCCGAGCGGGCGGGGGTCTCGATCTCGGTGGCCGGCGGCGGGTCGGTGAGCGACGTCAACGTGCGCCGCGACATCTTCTACCTCGCCGTGGGGCTGCCCGAGGCCCGCTGGCAGATCCCCACCGACCACTACTTCGGCATGGGCGACAACACCCAGAGCAGCCTCGACTCGCGCCGCTTCGCGCGCCGGGTCTACACGCTCAAGGACGGCCGGCAGATCGCAGGCTTCGACTTCGGCGCGCACCGGCCCGACCGCCCTCGGCCTCCGGACGCCAACCCGGTGACCCTCCCGGACGGCACGCTCCTCTTCGCCGACGCCCACGGCGACGTCCACCGCATCGATCCGGACGAGATCGAGCCCGTCATCGGCCCCGACGGCCGGCCGCGCGACTACGCCGTCGAACCGGCCCCGTTCATCCACGAGCGCTACCTGCTCGGCAAGGTGCTGGCCGTGTTCTGGCCCATCGCCTCCCCCAATCGCTGGAAGTTCGTGCGCTGAGCATGAACACTGGCCGCCCATGACACTGCTCGAGACCATCGACCTGGTGAAGCGCTACAACGACCGCACGGTCGTCGACCACGTGGGCTTCCAGGTGGACGAGGGCGAGATCGTCGGGCTGCTCGGCCCCAACGGCGCCGGCAAGACGACCACCTTCCGCATGACCGTGGGCATGGTGAAGCCCGAGGGCGGCCGGGTCCTGTTCGACAACCAGGACGTCACGCGCATGCCCATGTTCCAGCGGGCGCGCCTGGGCATGGGCTACCTCAGCCAGGAACCGTCGATCTTCCGGCAGATGCACGTGCGCGACAACCTGCTCGCAGTGCTCGAGGCGCGCGGCTTCGACAAGAGCACCCGCCGCGAACGGGCCGACGAACTGATCGAGGAGTTCGGCCTCGAACATGTAGCGCGCAGCACGGCATCGGTGCTCTCCGGCGGTGAGCGACGTCGGCTCGAGTTGGCCCGGACCCTGGCCCTCGACCCCCGGCTGATCCTGCTCGACGAGCCCTTCAGCGGCGTCGACCCCATCGCCGTCGAGGACATCCAGGAGCAGCTGTTCCGCCTGCGCGACAAGGGCATGGCCGTGCTGCTCACCGACCACGCCGTGCGCGAGACCCTGGGCACCACCGACCGCGCCTACATCATCTACGAGGGCCAGATCTTCCGGCACGGCGACGCCACCCAGCTCGCCGAGGACCCCGAGGTGCGGGCGGTCTACCTGGGCGAGCGCTTCACCATGGACAAGAAGACCCGCTGACCGAGGGGGCCTGCAGACCTCGGGGGGCCTGCTGGCCACGGGGGCCGCGGATTCCCAATCCCAGCGGTGAACCGGGCCCTCCGGCTGTGTACCGTGCCTTTGGTTCGAGTCGGACGGACGGGACCGTTTTGACGCGCGCCACGCTTCCATGGGGTTGGGAGCGGGCGGCGGTGGGTCCCGGCCGAAGGCCACGACTCTCCTTCGGGGGAGTCAGCGGGAGGGATGCTTCCAGTGAGTGACGCGACCACCAATCGCTCGGATGAGGCGTTGAGTTCACTCGCCGTGCCTCCGGCATGCGTGAATGCTCCCGCAGACCTCGATGCGGAAAGCCCCGCCGGCGCCCCAGCGGGAGTCGATCCGCTGTCCGCCACGCCCGCCCCCACCGAACAGGGCGAGTGGACCAAGCTGCAGCGCTCGGCCGTGCTCGTCGTCGACGACGACTACGGCGTGCGCAACACGGTCTCCCGTTTCCTGCAGCGCGAGGGTTACGAAGTGCTCGCGGCGGAGAACCTCACCGAAGCCCGCGACCACCTGCACAACCACGACATCCTCGTGGTGCTGGCCGACATCACGCTGAAGGGCGGCGAGAACGGCCTCGAGTTCCTGCACGAGGTGCGCGCCGCGCGCCCCAACCTCGACGTCATGATGATGACGGCCCACAGCGATCTCGATTACGCCGTCGAGGCGCTCAAGCAGGGCGCCTACGACTACCTCACCAAGCCCTTCCCGTTCGAGCTGCTGAAGGCCGCCGTGAACCGCGCCGTCGAGCGCCGCCGCTACGTCGAGCGCGAGGCCATGCTCGACCTGCTCGAGGAGCGCCGCGCCACCGACGAGGAGAACGTCGAGCAGTTCATGGTGTCGCTGGCTTCCATCACCGACGCCAAGAGTCACTTCACGGCGCGGCACTCGGCGCGGGTCGCCGACCTGTCGCGGCTGCTGGCCGAGGCCATGGGCCTCGATGACGACACCATCGCCCGGGTGACCCTGGGCGGCCGCCTGCACGACATCGGCAAGATCGGCGTGTCGGAGATGATCATCGAGAAGGCCGGGCCGCTCACCCGCGACGAGTTCGAGATCATGAAGCGGCACCCGTCCATCGGCGACGACCTGCTGGCGCCCATCCGCACCATGCAGGAGCTGCGCCCCATGGTCCGCTGGCATCACGAGTCCCTCGACGGCACCGGCTATCCCGACGGCCTCAAGGGCGACCTGATCCCCGTCGAGGCGATGATCGTGAAGGTGGCGGACATCTGGGAGGCGATCACCTCCCGGCGCCCCTACCGCGAGCCCATGTCGCTCGAGGTCGCCGCCAAGACCCTGGCTGCCGAGGCCGGTCGCCGCGTGCCCGCCGACATGGTCGACGCCTTCCTCCAGGCCATCGAGGGCGCTCCCATCGCCCTGCCCATCGTCGCGGCGTAGGGCCCATCGGCCCCGCCTGTTCGCCTTGACCGCGCCGCGCCGCCTTTGCGACCCTCCGGGGTCGACGCGCGGCTCCCACAGGGCCTCTTCGAGGGCCCCTGCGCGCGTCGGTCGACGTCCCCCACACCCCGTCCGGACCCTGCGATGAAGATCGCCGTCTGCGTCAAGCGCGTCCCCGCCACCGACACCCGCATCAAGGTCGGCGGCGACGGACAGTCCATCGACACCGCTCAGGTCGAGTGGATCGTGAACCCCTACGACGAGTTCGCCCTCGAGGCGGCCATCCAGCTCAGGGAAGCGGCCGGCGAAGGTGAGGTCACGGTGGTGTGTCTCGGCCCGGCGGAGGCCACGTCCGAGCTGCGCAAGTGCCTCGCCGTGGGCGCCGACAAGGCCATCCTGCTGAAGGACCCGGAAGCCGCGAGCCACGACGCCCAGGTCACCGCCGGCGCGCTGGCCGCCGCCATCGAAGGCCTCGGCGTCGACCTCGTGCTGTGCGGCAAGCTGGCCGTCGACCGCGACCAGGGCCAGGTGGGCGTGCTGCTCGCCGCCCGCCTCGGGCTGCCGTGCGTGACCGAGATCAAGGCCCTCGCCGTCGCCGACGGCATGGCCACGGTCGAACGCTCGGGCGACGGCGGCAACCGCGAGAAGTTCGAGGTCACCCTGCCCGCCGTGCTGACCTGCGACAAGGGCCTCAACGAGCCGCGCTACGCCTCCATGAAGGGCATCATGCAGGCCAAGAAGAAGCCCATCGACGAGGTCGAGCCCCAGCTCGGCAGCGGCCTGCTCGATGTGAAGAGCCTCGAGCTGCCCCCCGAGCGCGCCGCCGGCAAGATCGTCGGTGAAGGCGTCGCCGCCGTGGACGAGCTCGTCCGCCAGCTCCACGAAGAAGCCAAAGTCCTCTGATCCCCTGACCCACCGGGGCCGCCCGCGCGGCGCCCCACCTGCAAGGAGTCAACCGTGGCCGGTGAAGTCCTCGTCGTCGCCGAACAGACCGGCGGAGCCGTCAAGCGCGCCTCGCTGGAGGCCATGACCCTCGGCGCTCGCGTCGCGGGCGAGTTGGGCAGCGGCGTCGCCGCGTTGGTGGCCGGGGAGGGCGCCGAGGCGGCCGCCGGTCCCCTGGGTGCCCACGGTGCCGCCCAGGTCGTGACCGTGGCCGTCGACACCGCCGACCCCAACGCCTGGGCCCACGCCGTGGCCGAGGTGGCCACGTCCCGTGGCGCGACGCTCGTGCTGCTGGCCCATACCGCCCGCGGCAAGGACCTCGGCCCCCGCATCGCCGGTCTGCTCCAGGCCGGCATGGCCTCCGACTGCGTCGACCTCTCGGTCGACGGCGGCCGCGTCGTGGCCAAGCGCCCGATCTACGCCGGCAAGGCCCTGGTCACGGTCACCGGCGCGGGCGAGAGCCTGGTCGCCTCGGTGCGCCCCAACGCCATGCGCCCGGAGGAAGCCGCCGCCGCCGGCGAGGTCGTCACCGCTCAAGCCGCCGCCCCCGCCCAGGGACTCGGCGCCGTGCTGCTGGAGATCATGGCCGCCGCCCACAAGAAGCTCGAGCTCACCGAGGCCGACGTGATCGTGTCCGGCGGCCGCGGCCTCAAGGGCCCCGAGCACTTCGACATGATCGAGGCCCTGGCCAAGGAACTCGGCGCGGCCGTGGGCGCCTCGCGCGCGGTGGTCGACGCCGGCTGGCGCCCCCACTCCGACCAGGTTGGCCAGACGGGCAAGACCGTCTCGCCCCAGCTCTACTTTGCTATCGCGATCAGCGGCGCCATCCAGCACCTCGCGGGCATGCGCACGAGCAAGTACATCGTCGCCATCAACAAGGACCCCGAGGCGCCCATCTTCAAACTGGCCGACTACGGCATCGTCGGCGACGCCTTCGAGGTGGTGCCCGCGCTCACCGAGGCGGTCAAGAAGCTCAAGGCCGCCACGGTCTAGGACGGCGCGGGCCGGCCAGCCGCCGCCTCACGCGGATCGCACCGACGGGAGGAGTGGCCGTGCTCGCCGAAGGCACCTACATCTGCCAGGCCTGCGGCGAGGAGATCGTCGTGGAGGTCGACCTGTCGGCCGGCGGTCGGCAGGAGTACTCCGAGGACTGCCCGGTGTGCTGCCGTCCGCATCTGCTGAGCGTGCGCATCGCGAGTGACGGGCACGTCGAGATCGGCGCCGAGGGCGAGTAGCGCGCGGGCGAGTCGCGCGTCAGTGGGTGTAGTCGAAGCCGTCGCTGTGGATCACGGCCGCGCGACCCGGCGCCGAGGCCCCGGCGTTGACGATGGTCAGCGTGTGCCAGCCGGGGCTCGCGAAGCGGCGCTCGAACACGCGTTCCTGGTAGCGCACCTCTTCGGCGAAGAGATCGGCTTCACCCGCCGGCTCGCCGTCGAGTTCGATGCGCACCCGGGCCGCGAACTCGGGACCGCGACGCGCGTACCAACTCACCGAGTCGCCGAAGAACGAGAGCGACGTGGCATCACCGCGACGCCGGCTCTCGTGCACGCCGTAGGAGAAGTCGAGCGGGCTCACCCGCCGCGTCGGCGTCCACGCGCCCTCGTAGCGCAGGCTCTGGTGCCGGTCGTCGACGCGCACCAGCCCGCGCGGCCGCCGCCAGCTCGTCCCGGCGTCGCGCGAGATCCACAGTCCTTCGTGGTTGGTGAGCACCAGCGTGCGGTCGTTGGGGAAGTCGGGCGAGAGGGCCAGGCGCACCGGCAGCAGACGCGAGAGGCCGCGGCCGGCGTCCGACCAGGTCGCGCCGTCGTCTTGCGTCACGACCAGGGCGCCGAGCGAGAGCGCCGCGTAGACCGTGCGGTCGGTGGCGTGGGCCGGCGAGAAGGCCACCGCCTCCACGCTCGGCGGCGCGAAGGCCTCCCGGCTCGGCAGGGGCGCACCGTCCCCGCCGGAGGTGCTGCTCCGCCAGCGGCGCCCCCCGTCGAGCGACAACATCAGGCCGCGACTCAGGGTCCCCACCGCCAGCGCCGCATCGTCGGGATACCCGGGCGCCACCGCGAACGAGCGGATCTCCACGTCGGGCAAGTCGAGCCGGCGCGCCGTGGTCCCGCGATCGTCGGACACGTACAGCCCGTGCTCCCGCGTCGCCAGGAACACCGTGTCCGGCGCACCGCGCGGCGCCGCCAGCCCGAGGGCCCAGGCCTCGTCCGGGACGTCCGTGAAGATGGGCGCCCAGTCCTCACCCCCCGTCGTCGAGCGCCAGGTACCGCCGCCCTGGGTGCCGAGATAGAGCGTGTCGTCGTCCGCCAGACGCGGCGATGTGACCAGCGCGCGCACCGGCAGGTCGGGCACCGGGCGATTCATGCGCTGCCAGGTCACACCGCGATCCCGCGAGCGGTGCAGCAGCATGTAGCCGTAGTAGACCGTGTCGTCCTCGGCGAAGGTCTGCGACACCGCGAGCGCGCTCGAGAAGGGATGGAAGATGCCGTCGGTGCGCGGCGACCAGGTCACGCCCGGCGCCTCGTCGTCCGCGTCGCCCGCGTCGTCTGCGAAACGCCCGGCGAGCAGGCCGCCGCCGTAGCTGCCCACGAAGATGGTGCCGTCGGCGGCGAAGTCGGGCGACAGCTCGAGCAGCCGATGCACCCGCAGGCGGTAGGTCTCGCGCTGGTCCCAGGTGAGCCCGCGGTCGTGCGACACGAACACCCCTTCGAAGGCGCCCACGATGACGGTGCCGTCCCGGGAAAAGGCCGGCGACGTGACCACGCTGCGGTAGTGGTCGTCGTCCTGGCGGTTGGGCGGTGAGAGGCCCTGGCGGTGGAGGGTCCACGGCATGGACAGCGAGGCGGTGCGGAAGCAGCCGGCGTCGGAGGTGGCGGCGAACAGCGTGCCGTCGTCGGCCCAGGCCAGGGCGTTCACCACGGGATCCGACAGGCCGAACGTCGCCGCGCGGAAGCTCTTGCCGCCATCCGTGCTGGCGCTGACCCCGCCCCCCGCGGCCCCGAAGGCCACGGCGAGGTGGTCGTCGTCGGCGGGATCGAGGGCCAGGGCGCGCAGGGGCACGCCGCCAGTCCCGGGCTTCCCGGGCAGGCCGCGGGCCTCCCAGTCGCGGCCGCCGTCGTCGCTGAAGTGCACGCGCTCGCCACCGGCGTAAAGCACGTCGGCGCTGCGGCCGAACGCCACGACCTTGATGCGCTCGTCGGACAATCCCGAGTCGGCCGACGACCAACGGGTCCCGCCGTCGACGGAGCGCAGACACCCGCTCTCGGTGGCCACGACCACGAGGCCGTCGTGGGCGAAGTCCGGCGAGACGGCCACGGCGTTCACGATCAGCTCGGGGTCGCCGGTGGGTGTCCAGGTCAGGCCCTTGTCGGACGTGCGCCAGACGCCGCCCCGGCGCGTGCCGGCGAACGCCAACCCGTCCCGCGCGAAGTCCGGCGAGAAGGCGAACGACGTGATCTCCAGCCGTGCCATGGTCGGGCCCAGCACGTCCCACGACCGGCCGCCGTCCACCGACCGCCCGAACACCCGGTGGTAGGTGAGCACGAACGCGCCGAACACCGTGCCGTCCGTCTCGAATTCCGGCGAGATGCCCAGCACGTCGACCACGTCGTGCGGCGCATGCAGAGGCAGCGCGGGCGCGGGCGGCGCGGGCGGGCCCGCCGATCCGACCAGCAGCGACAGGGCGACGAGGAGGGCGTGCGCCACCGTCATGCGCATCCCCTAGCCCGCCGTCGCGCGGGCCTGCACGAAGGAATAGAAGAACACCGCGTTGGGATCGCGGGAGACGGCCTCGAGCTCGTCCTTCATGCCGTCGACGATCTCGGCCGTGACCTTGCCCGCCTTGCGCAGCTGATCACACCCGCTCAGCAGCAGCTCGGCCCAGAAGGCGATGAACTCGCGCCGCTCCTCCGCCCGCCGGTTGTCGAGGTGGAAGGTGCGCACCTTGGTGGTGATGTCGCGGTAGCCCCCCGACTGCAGCAGGTTGCCGAGCTTGGCCCCCACGAAGGGGTCGCCCCCCATCTCGATCTGGTGATCGTTGAATGCCATCCAGTAGGCCAGGGTGTTGGGGCTGTAGGGGTCGAGGAAGAAGGTCGCGTTCTGCACCTCGGTGATGACGATGTTGGCGCCCGGGCGCAGTAGCCTGCGAATCTCCGACAATACCCGCGCCGGGTCGCCCACGTGCTCGAGGATCCAGCACAGGAAAGCCGCGTCGAACGAGTCGGCCGGCAGGTCGAGACTGCGCGCGTCGCCCACCATGAGGTCGTAGCGGTCCTTGGCCCACCCCAGCCCGGTGAGGTAGTCCCGCGCCGACGCCAGGTTGTCGGGCGACGAGTCGACGCCGGTGACGTGCAACTCGGGGAAGCGCCGCAGCAGGATCTCCGTCTGCGCGCCGACGCCGCACCCGACCTCCAGCAGCTTGCGTCGCCGCCGGAAGGGCAGGTTCTCGTGCACCTTGTATTCGAGGAAGCGCGCCTGGCGGTAGAGGCGGTCGCGCTCCTCGGCGGTGAAGCCGTGGAGGTAGCCGCCGGAGGTTGCGTCCTTGGTCATCGCCTCGGTCTAGCGCATTCGCCGCCTCCAGACCACCGGCGTTATGCTCCCCGCGGTGCCAAATCTCGTCCTCATCTCGAGCGTCTCCCGCGAGACGCGCTTCGACCTCGAGGAGGTCGCGCGCCGCGTCGAGGCCGGCGCACCCGATATCCGCACCTGGGTCCACAAGCCGCGCAAGCGGCGCCCCCGCGTCAGCCTCACCGCGGCCCTGCGTCCCACCCTGGTGGTGAGCCAGGTCCACATCACGCACCGCCATTTCCTGCGCGGGCACATCACCCAGGGCTGGGACGGCGACAGCAAGGCGCAACAGTACGAGCGGCTCGAGGCGGCCAGCGTGCCCGTGCCCCGCTGGGCCCGCGTGACCCCCGAGCTCGTGCTCGACCCCGCCGAGTGGGGCGAATACGTCGTGGTCAAGCCGGACGCCGGCCGGATGGGCGCCGACGTGAAGATCAAGCGCACCGGGCGCCGACTCGACCGGCCCCAGCAGCCGATCAAGTCGTCCCGGGCCGGCGGTGGCGGTCGGCTCGTCCAGCGCTTCGTCTACACCGGGCGCTATCCCGTGCACATCCGGGTGATCACGCTGTTCGGGGTGCCCTTGCTGTGCATGCGCTACGAGGGCGCCCACGAGGGCTACCGTCCGCTCGCGTCACGTGACGCCTTCGGGCGCGGGCTCGAGGAGACGGGCGGCATCAACATCACCTCGAATCGCCGCCAATCGCTCTACTCGTTGGTGCACGACGACGAGCTCATCGACCTGGCCCGGCGCGCCCACGCCGTCTTCCCCGAGGTGCCCTACATGGCCATCGACCTGGTGCGCGACGTCGACACCGGGGAGGCCTTCGTGCTCGAGGGCAACCCGACCGGCGAGGTGCTGATGCACTCGACCGAGATCGGCCGCGCCATCCAGAAAGACTTCGACCTCGACTTCTACGCTCAGTTCGATGCGCTGCAGACCATGGCCGACGTGTTGATCGAGAAGACGCGCGCCCTCGCTCGTTGAGGGCGCGCGCCTCCGGTCATTCGTTGGCAGTCACTCGTTGGCGATCACTCGCGGGTGAACGCTCCTCGTTTCCGCTGGATCAGTCGCAGAAGAAATACTCGAACTGCGCGAGGGCGCCGGAGCCCGAGAACTCCACCTCCATCCACTCGCTGCAGTTCTCGTCGAGGAACACCCGCTGGATCGAGTTGTCGCCCGCCGCGGGGACGAAGATCTCCTGGGTGACAACATCGACCGGGCCGCAGCAGACGGCCTCGCCATCGCAGGCGCCGTCGCAACCTTCGTCGTCACACTGCTCTTCGCACGGGTCGCACGTCCCGCAGACGATCCCGGTCTGTCCGACGCGCACCCAGGCGCCGCCCGCCTCGTCGACGTCGAGCAGATCGACGCTGCAGAAGCCGAGGTCGAAGCGGGCGTCGATGCGGATCACGCCGCCCCAGCCCTCGTCGTCGGGCACGTCGCAGAAGCCGTCGTCACAGCCGTCGTCGTTCTCCTGGATTACGACCACGTGGTCGTAGGCCTGGCAGGGGTTGCCGGGGAAGACCGGACCCTGCCCGCCGCCGTCCGGGCCGCCGACGATGCAGCCGTCCGCGTCCTCGCCGAAGGTCGGCGTGGACAGGTCGTCGTCGCCGCCGGTCGGGTTGGCCGAATCGAAGATCACCGCGTAGTCGGGGCCGTCCGGGCTGTCGTTGAGGGCGGAGACGTTGCCCCATTCGTCCTCCCACTGGGCCGACAGGATCTGGCCCGGGGCCGAGGCGCTGTCGCCGTCGCCGTTCTCGCAGCCGGCGCCGGTGCCACAGTCGTGGTCTTCCCAGTCCTCGACGTTGCAACCGTCGCTGCTGCCGAGGTCGAGCGGTTCGGGATCGGAGAATTGGGTGCCGCGCCTGCCGACGAAGCCGGCGCGGTACACCACGGGCTGCTCGAGCATCTCGGCGGGCAGCGCCAGGTGCAGGCTGCGCACGCCGTCGGGACCGAGACGACCGAGGTCGACCAGGAACGGATCGAGGCCGTCCACCGACGCCATGATGAAGAACGAGCCGGACGGCGGTCCGTTCAACTCGGCGAGGACGGTGGGCAGATCGATGCCGGCGCCCTGGGCCACGTCGAGTGTGTAGGCCGGCGCGGAATGCGCGAGCGCCGCGGCGAAGCGATTCGGCGCCTGGCTCAGCAACTCGTCGGCCGCCACGGCCGGTGAAAGCGCCAGGCCGAGCACGGCCAGGGCGGAAAGGGTCTTGGTGATGCACATGATGGACAACTCCTCCTCAGGGATGGTCCCTCGGGCCCGGCGCTCCGCCCCCAGCGGTTCGCGCCTCTCCACTGCCCGTGGACCGGCCATGTTCGGCCAGGTTCCCGAATTGCACAAGCAATTGATGGGCGAGAGCCCTTCAGGCCTGCGTGGCTTCCTCTTCGACCCAGCGCGGGAAGATGCCCTCGGGCTTGGGCAGCGACGTGCCCGGCACGAGCGCGTCGGCCCCGCCCGCTCCCCCGCCCGCGCCGAGCGCGTCGAAGGCTCGCCGGTCGGGCGGAACGGCCAGCAGGTCGAGCATGCGGCCCGCGCTCTCGGGCATGACCGGCTGCACCAGGATGGCGAGGTGGCGCACCACCTCCGCGAGCACCCACAGCACGGTGGCCATGCGCTCGGTGTCCGTCTTCTTCAGCTTCCACGGCGCCTGACCGTCGACGTAACGATTGGCCTCGGCCACCACGTCGAAGAGCGCATCGAGCGATGCCGTGATGGCCTCGCGCCCCATCAGCTCCGCCATCACGCCGTGCAGCGCGCGAGCCTGGGCGAGCAACGCCTCGTCCTCATCCGTCAGCGCGCCCGGCGACGGCACCTGTGCGTCGCAGTTCTTGTGGATCATCGAGAGGACGCGCTGGCACAGGTTGCCGAGATCGTTGGCCAGGTCGGTGTTGAGGCGGCCGATGAGGGCCTTGCGCGAGTAGTCTCCGTCCTTGCCGAAGGGCACCTCGCGCATGAGGAAGTAGCGCACCGGGTCGACGCCGAAGGTCGACACCAGCTCCACCGGATCGATGACGTTGCCCAGCGACTTGCTGATCTTCTGGCCCTCGTGGGTCCACCAGCCATGGGCGAAGATGCGCTGGGGCACGTCGATGCCGGCCGCCAGGAGGAACGCCGGCCAGTACACCGCGTGGAAGCGCAGGATGTCCTTGCCCACCATGTGCACGTTCGCCGGCCAGAAGGTGGCGAAGTCGTCGGCGCCCGCTGCGGCGCCCGCCCCGCCGGCGCCGTCCTTTCCGCCCTCGGTCTCGGGGTAGCCGATGGCGGTGATGTAGTTGGTCAGCGCGTCGAGCCACACGTACATGATGTGGTCCTCGTCGCCGGGCACGGGCACGCCCCACTGGAAGCTGGTGCGCGACACCGACAGGTCCCGCAGGCCGCCCTTCACGAAGCTGACCACCTCGTTGTAGCGGGACGGTGGCAGGATCATGTCCCGGCGCTCCGCAAGGAGCGCGAGCAACGGTTCGGCGAAGGCCGACAGGCGGAAGAAGTAGCTGGGCTCCTCCATCCACTCGACGGGCGCGCCGGTGGGCGCGAGCTTGGTCGGCTTGCCGGGCTTCCCGTCGGGGCCGGGGGGGCCGGGCGGGCCGTCCTGCAGCTCGTCCTCGGCGTAGAAGGCCTCGTCGCGCACGGCGTACCAACCGGCGTAGCTGTCGAGGTAGATGTGCCCCGCCTCGGCCAACCGGGTCCACAGCGCCTGGGCCGACGCGATGTGCCGCGGCTCGGTCGTGCGGATGAACTGGTCGTTGGAGCAGTTGAGCGTGCCGGTCAGCTCGCGAAACGTCGCCGAGACCTCGTCGCAGAAGGTCTGCGGATCCTTGCCCGCCGCCAGCGCCGACTTCTCCACCTTCTGCCCGTGCTCGTCGGTGCCGGTGAGGAACAGCACCCGCCGCCCGTCGAGCCGCATGAACCGCGCCAGCACGTCGCAGGCGATGGTCGTGTACGCATGCCCGATGTGGGGCTGGTCGTTCACGTAGTAGATCGGCGTCGTGATGTAGTAGGCGTCGGGGGCGCTCATCCCCTGAAGTGTCCCCCTCGCCCGGGACGAATCAAGACCGGGGCGGCGGGCCCGTTCATCGCGTGTCCCTGTACTGCCCGCCGCCCCCTGCATGTGCAGCGGGGTGTCCCTGGAGTCTGCTCTGTCCTCGTGCACTCATCGGTGCCGCGTCCCGGTCGCCCCCCATCTGACGGGGAGCCCGGCGCTGCCGCGGCGACGGAGAAGGGTGACGGCCGACCGATCGTCCGGGTCTCGCGACTCGGACCGCCGAGCGACCGCCACCTCATCCGCGGGACAACCCTTCGTCCGCATGACGAGGTGACATGAATCGCCGCCCTCACGCCGGGCGTGAAGGTCCCGAGCCGGCGGCCCATCGTGCGCGCCGCCGGGCGACTAGGGTCCGGTGTTGAGACCCACCAGGCCCACTTCGTCGACGGCGAGCGTGCCCACGGCGGGACGGTCGAGGTAGGTCTCGACCAGCTCGCGCTCGAGCAGCTCCATGCCCGACAGGTAGATCAGCAACGGCGGCGCCTCGCCGCCCAAACCGCCCCCGGCGAGCATGGCCGCCAGCCCCGACTTGATCGAGATGAGCAGGTTGTTGAAGCCGTAGGCCGGATCGCCATAGGTGACCATGGTGTGTCGGGCCGGGTGCCGCTCCAGCTCCGCCAGGTACTCCTCGTCGTTGCCCACCGACGGCAGGTCGGGCGAACTCTTGCGCCGCACCACGTCGTGCACCAGCGACGGCGCCAGCGACATGACGGCGAAGTCGTCGGCGATGACCCAGTTGAGCTTGATGCCCGGGATCGGCACGGGGGCCGGCATGGACTTGAGCTTCCAGCCGAGGAAGTCGTCCTGCTTCACCGACGCCCGCAGCGGGCTGCCCTCGATCAGGCCGTCCACGAGCGTGCGCATGGCCTCGCCGTCCTCGAGTCCCAGGACGAGACCGTAGTTGAGCGGGCCGAGCTCGGGCGGCACACCCAGCGGCAGCGCCTCGGCCTGGTCGACCGGCGCCGTGAAGAAGGCCACCTGCCCCGAGAGGTTGGCGAGCAGGTCGTCACGCAGGCTGAAGCCCAGCTGGGCATCCAGCTCCGCCATCTGCGCCACCACGTCGGCCAGGCTCACCTCGCTCAGCTCGACGATGGACCGCACGGTCTCGTCGAACATGTCGACCGGCGAGAGGCTCAGGGCGTTGGCGCCGTAGACCGACGCCGGCACCATGTTCATCAGGTTGGGCGACTCCTCACCGATGATCGCCGTGAGGAAGTCGGAGAGCAGGCCGCCCTCGCCCCAGGTCACGCCCATGCCGGTGGACGCGCCGTCGGCGTCGAAGGTGAACCCCTGGAAGATGGGGCCCAACTCGAGCAGGCCCGCCTCGGAGAAGCCGTCGACCGCCACGCCCTGCATGGCAAGGATGGCGCCCATGGGCCCCTCCACGACGTGCCCCAGCACCCGGGCCACGTCGAGGTAGAGCAGCACCCCCGCGTCCTCGAAGCCCTCGGGGATGGTCGCGTAGCGATCGCCGGCCCCCAGCACCTCGTCGGCCTCGCCGCCCACCGCCCGCCAGACCACGTCGAACTGTTCCTCGGTGCCCAGCTCGCCGGCGCACAGCACCAGCGTCGTGCCCTGGAAGGCGTAGGTGACCCACGCGTCGCCCGACTCGCCACCGTCGCCGAGCTGCAGCGTGGTGGTCATCTCACCGTCGAGGTCGTCGACGACGATGAGCACGTCGTCGGCCTCGTCGGCGGTGTCGAGCGTGGCCTCCATCTCGACCTCGAGGTCTTCGCGGTTCTCACCGACGTCGACCAGCACGGCGAACATGAACGGGAAGGCGGCGTCGGGGTATTCCTCGGCGATCTCGAGCACCACGAAGGCGGCGGCGCCCTCGGCCTTGCCCGGCCACGAGAGCGGGTTCACGCCCAGCGCCTCGAGGGCCCGCTTGCCCCAGTCGTCGCCCGACAGGCGCATGGATTCCCGGAGCGGCGCAAGCGCGGCGTCGGCGAGCAGCCGGCCGTAGCCCGACTCGTCCCAATCGGCGCTGAGCTCGCTGACCGAGTCGGTGCCGAGGAACAGGATCACGTTGGGCGGCAACGCGTGCTGCCAACCTTCGTCGCCCGCGTGGGCCACGGCGGTCGGGACGGCGAGCGCGAAGAGCGCGGCGAGGAGGAGCCGGGGCAACAGAGCGATGCGTTGCGGGGCGATGCGTTGCGGGGCGCTGCGAGTCATGGATCAGTCCTGCGGATAAACGATGACGCGGTCGTGGACGATGATGGCGATGTCGAGCAGGCCGTCACCCGTGAGTTCGGCGATGATCAGCTCGCGGGGTTCGCGACTGCCGCCCCCGCGCGAGAACAGGCGCTGCTCGAAGACGGGGAACTTCATGGCGTGGGCGATCTCGCCGTCCCGCATGGTGGCGATGGCGATCAGGTGCTTGTTCGTCTCGGTGAGCACGAGGTCGCTGTTGCCGTCGCCGTTCACGTCGCCGAAGGCGATGCGGTCGAGGTTGGGCGACTTCACCGGCAACTCGTACTCGTGCTCGGGCACGAAGCGCGCCCGGGTCCCGCCCTGGACGACCATGCCGAGCTCGTCGCCGGCAGGCAGGGCGATATCGAGCAGGCCGTCGGCGTCGAGGTCGGCCACCAGGATGGTGCTCGGCGAGAGGCCGCCCAGCTCGACCACCGCCACCGTGCGGGCGCTGCCGTCGTCGGCGGGCGCGAGCACGTGCAGCTCGTCGGACGTGGAGTCGACCAGCAGCACCTCGGCGCGGGCCCCGCCGCTCAAGGCCGCCAGCGCCACGGCCGCGACCGAGGCGGACGGGTCGTCGAGGTTGTACTGCCCCACCACCTCCACGGTCATGGTGTCGCCCGAACCGCCGGCGGCCAGCACGAAGGCCCGCGCGAAGTTGGGGCCGGGCACGAGCAACTCGGGCGAGCCGTCGCCGTCGACGTCTCCATAGGAGACCTGGGCGCGGGAGAGGCCCTTGAGGATGCCCAGACCCGGCACGTCGTCGACGGGCACGTCGAGCCACTCGTCGCCGCGGGCCAGTAGCACCTTGGGCATCTTGCTGGAGACGAAGGCGATCACGTCGCCGCGGCCGTCGCGGTCGAGGTCGGCCACGAGCAGGCTCGACGGATCGGCGTCGGGGTCGTCGAGGGGCCAGGTCTGCGGGGCGCCGCCGGCGGCATCGAGGCGCGCCAGGGTGTGCTTGCGACTGCGGCTCTTGCCCTCGCCGGTGACGACCCAGATTTCCGACGCACCGTCGCCGTCGGAGTCGGCCACGGTGAGGGCCAGCAAGTCTTCGCCGGGCACGGGCAGCGCGCGGGGGAAGCCGATGCGTCCCGACGCGTCGACGTCGGCGATGCCGATGCCGCCCTCGTCGGGCGCGGCCACCACCACCTCGGGCAGACCGTCGCCATCGACGTCGGACACGTGCGGGCTGCTCGCGCCCACCAGCGACGGGTGCACGGTGGACTCCTGGAAGCGCCCGGCCGCATTGCCGCGCCAGCTCACCAGCCGCGAGGCCTTGGGCTCGGCCAGCAGCAGGTCGGTGCGTCCGTCGCCGTCGAGTTGTGAAAGAACGACCTCGCGCTTGCCGCTGCCCTCGAAGCTCGCGAAGGGCAACACCATCAGGGACGAGAGGGCCAGCTCGTCGTTACCGGCTGCTTCTTCCTGGTAGCGGAGCAGGGCGAAGCGGCCGCTGCGCCGGCGCACGGCGCCCACCTCGGCCTTGCCGTCGCCGTCGAGGTCGGCGCTGGCATAGGTGCGGATCGACGTGAACAGCGAGCGCCGCTCGGGCCCGAACGCGCCGCCGCCCTCGCCCAGCCGATAGCGGAAGGGCGAGTCGCTGCCCCCGCTCAGGTACATGAGGTCGAGCCGGCCGTCGCCGTCGATATCGAGCAGGTCGAGGGCGTCGGGCTCGGACGTGGCGTTGGGCAGCTTGGGGCCGGCCTCCAGCGCGCCGCCATCCTGCAGGAAGAGCTGCGTGGTGGTCTTGCCGAGCACGACCAGGTCGAGGTCGCCGTCGCCGTCGATGTCGCCGGCGCGCAGGGCCTTGCTGGTGGTGGCCGGGTCGTCGACGTCGAAGCGCACCTCGTCGCCCCAGTGCCCCTCGGCGTTCCGCCAGGCGATGGTGACGCGGTTGCTGTCGCCCAGGAAGGCCAGGTCGTTGTCGCCGTCCGAATCGAGGTCGGCGATGACCAGCGACGTGACCTTCTGCTCGGTGGGGTAACTGCTGCGGATGAAGTAGGTCTCGTCGGCGAGGTCGTTGATGGACTCGGGGACGTGGGTCTCGATCTCTTCGTCGGGCCGACGCTGCCGCAGCACCTCGATCTGGGCTTTGCTGTTGTTGACCAGGATCATGTCGCCCAACCCGTCGCCATCGACGTCGGCGGCGCGCAGGTCGGAGATGCCGTTGTTGAACTTCGAGATGATGAAGCCGTCGAAGCCGAAGTGCTCGAAGAGGTCGTCGGGGGCGGGCGTGGCAGGCGACGCGGCGAGCGCGGGCGCGGCGGGATCGAGCGCCACGGGGGCCGTGTTCGTGTGCGCAGCGGCCGGCGCCACGAGGGCGGCCAGCTGCGCGGCGATGGCCTCGTCGGCGGCCTGGGCCAGCGCGGCCCGGGCGGCGGCGGCCACCTGCTCGGAGACGTCACGGTCGGGCGCAACCGCGGGCGTCACGGCGGGCGCGGTGGCGGCGGCGCTCGCGTACAGGGAGATGAGGGCACAGAGGGCGGCGATCAGGGGCATGGCGCTCGGTCGCAGTGCGGTCGTGGGACGTTCCGGAACGGCACCGCGCCGGGTTCCTCGAGGGCGTCTCCCCCCGCGCGGAGGGCCGAGTCTAGTGAGATCGCTTGCCTGGCGACAGGCCCCCGGGAGGGTGTCCGGGCCTTGTCACGGCTCCGACAAACCCTGTTCGCTCCGCCCGCCCCTTCCCTCTTAGAATCACGGGCATGACGACTCTCATGATGATTCCGGCGCGGACCACCGCCGCCGCCGTGCTGCTGCTGTGTCTCCTCGCGCCCGTTGCGGCCGGCGCGCCGCGCCCGGCCCCGCTGCCGCAGGACGACCCGCCCCCCGCCGCCGAACCGGCCCCACTCGGTACCACTCCCGACCTCGGCGCTGCCGGCACCCTCGACGAGCTCGTGCTGCAGGGCGGCTCGTCGCTCCAGGGCCGCGTGCTCAAGGAAACCGACGCACGCATCTACCTCGACGTCGGGTGGACCGTCATGGAGATCCCCAAGGAGATGGTCACCGAGCGCATCGCCGGCTCGGGCGCCGTGGTCGAGCAGGGCAGCGGCGGCGCCGACGACCTCTACTCCCGGGCGGGCGGCCTGCCCGACCTGACCCTCGAGGAAGCCGTCGAGCGCTACGGCGAGGGCGTCGTGGTGGTGAAGCAGCCGGGCGGCCTCGGCAGCGGCTTCGTCGTGCGCGAGGACGGCTACATCATCACCAACAGCCACGTGATCCAGGGCGAGACCAAGGTGTCGGTGACCGTGCACCGCAAGACCGCCGACGGCGTCGAGAAGAAGGTCTTCGAGGAGGTCGAGATCATCTCGGTGAACCCCTTCGTCGACCTGGCCCTGATCAAGATCAGCGAGGAGGAGCTGGGCGACTTCCCGCTCACCAAGGTCTACTTCGGCGACATGAACAACGTCGAGGTCGGCGAGACCGTCTTCGCCGTGGGCGCGCCGCTGGGCATGGAGCGCTCGGTGTCCGAGGGCATCGTCTCGATCAAGAACCGCGCCCAGGACGGCAAGGTCTACATCCAGACCACCGCGGCCATCAACGGCGGAAACTCCGGCGGCCCCCTGTTCAACAGCAAGGGCGAGGTCATCGGCGTCAACTCATGGCACTTCATGTTCGCGGAAGGGATGAACTTCTCCATCCCCATCGACTTCGTGACGCACTTCATCGCGAACCGGGACGCCTTCGCCTTCGACCGCGACAACCCGAACAGCGGGTACATGTACTTGAAGCCGCCGCGAAGGAAGAAGCCGGACCCGATGCGGGATTAGGACTTCGTCATGGTAGAGAGAATTCGCAAGGCGCTGCCCTTAGATCACCGAGTCTTCGCTGACACCAGTACTCTGTACTTCGAGGACAAGAGCGTACCCGTAGACCCGCAGTTTGATCGCTTCTGGGATAGTTACGCAGGCGACTTTGGCTTGGCTCTGTCCATTCCCCATGCAGTGCGAGGCGAGTTGCTCTACCAGCAGACCATGAAGGCACTAAGAAGACTAGATCGAGCCAACAAGGGGATCGAGGATGTCAGCAAGATTACGGGGAAGACCTACAGCCACCGAGTAACTGAGGGAAGAGTCCGGCGAGAGGTTGCTCAGCGATTGGATACATGGCTTCGGGCACGACGCACCAACGTTCTTGATACCCCAATCGCGAGCATTTCATGGGCGAGCCTTGTCGAAGATTCGCTGTGGCGAAAGCCGCCCTTCTCAGATGAGGGCAAGGCCGAGAAGGGCTTCCGAGACGCGGTGATCCTCGAGACAATTTGTCACTCCTGCGAGAATGACCCAACTGACCACCCGCTGGTGTTTCTATGCAAAGACGAATTGCTGCGATCCTCGGTGCAGGAACGCTTGAAGCATGACGAGCGATTCGTGGCATACGAGTTCATTGAGGATTTCCGTAATTACCTGGCACTTACGCGCGAAAAGAAGGAAGCAGAATTCATCACAAGGATACTGAAACGAGCCGCCGCCAAGTTTTACAAGAAGGGTGATGACACTTGCGTCTACGTTGCAGAGCGGGTGATAGAGAGGATTCAGGACCAGTACAAAGATCACATTGACAACCCGACTAAATCCGAAAAGGAACAGTACACGACATCGATTCTGTTTCAGAACCATGATCCGTGGCAACCCGCCCGTTCCGCCACATACTGGATCACTAGGCCACAATTCGTATCCGTCGACAACGGCAATGTCTATACTTGGTCGAGTACAGTCACATACGTTCAACAATTCACGCGACAGTCAACCAACTCGTCTCCACTGCAATCTGTATTTACGGATCCCGAGCCGGCGTATGGTCAGTCCATCGAGGAGCGTGCCCTAGTACTTCCATTCCAAGTCCAGTGGTCAGCTACCGTTTGGAATGACGGAAGATTCACCAAGTGCCAGTTTCAGAACATATCGCTCGCTGGCAACGACTTCAGAAGTCCAACCACGGAAGATCGTGGACGATGGCATCTGGTCGAAGTTGAGTAGGAGCTGATTGCAACGCCTGACTCAATGAGCTGGGAGTCAGTTCACCAATGAAACGTGCGTACCAAGGTGTAGACCCGGCTCTCGACCAGTGTCTTCTTCAGCGACACCGCGGCGAGGCACCTGACCATCAACCGTTGCCTCAGATCCGCACCACCGCACCGAATCCCCCGCAAATTCGCGGTGCCCCCCTCCGATCCGGATGATTAAGGGCACGTCGACGACACGGCCGCTCCCCCGCTGGATCTCCGGTGATGCGCAGACCCTTGGTGCTGGTCCTGACCCTGATCGCGATCCTCGTGCCGGCGACAGCCACGCTCGCCACAACGCCCGCGCCCCCACCCGCGCTTGCCCCGGCGACCGCGCCCGACGAGATCGGCACGACCGAGCAGAAGGTCCTCGACTTCATCTTCGTCAAGGTCGATCAGTTCGAGGACCTGGAAGACAAGGGTGAGGCGACGGACGAGGCGCGGGCCGAGTACCACGCGGCCTTGTTGCGCGCCGCCGACGTGGCCGACTTTCTCGACCTGAACGGGGCCGAGGCCGAGGCCTGCAACGTCCTGGCCCGCATTCACTTCGACGCGAGCGACCTGGCGCGCAACGCCGAGTACCACTCACGCGAACCCATCGCCGAGAGTCGCAAGCTGGAAATGGAAGCGCAGTCGCGCGTCCACCGGGCCCGCGCCGAGGAGCTGTACACGCGGGCCATGACCGCCGCGCGCCGCGGGCGCGACGTCCCGCGCGAGATGGCCGCCCAGCGCGGACTGCTCGCGATCCTGTTCCGGTCCGAGGAGGAGGACGCCGGCGACCGCTTCCAGGAGATGCTGCGCGCCTACGCCGATGTGGCCACGGCCGACGGCCGCGCCATCGAAGCCATGCCGTGGATCGCCACGGTGGTGAAGCAGTCGCCGTGGATCGGCGTGCGCTTCGACGCCACGATCATGACCGGCCTCGTGACCTTCGGCATGGACGACATCGCCAAGGCGCGCCTCACCGGCGACGAGGCCGGCTTCGTCGAGTCCATCGGCAAGCTCATCGGGCGTGGTTTTCCGCTCACGGCAGGCTTGCTCGCCGAGGAGATCGACGACCTGACCGGGCTGCGCGCCGCCTTCGAGCGACACGAGGTCCGCGGTGACGCTGTGGCCCAGGCCCGGGTCGGCCGGCGCCTCGTGGGCCTGCTGCCCGACGGACCGTCGCCAGCAGGGGACGAGCGGCGGTCGGTGCGCCACCGCACCTTCGTCGCCGCCCTCGCGGGCGAGGATCCCGGCCTGTCCGAGCATATCGTCAAAGCTGAGTCCGCCGACGACGACCGGCCCGATTGGCTCCGCGAAGGCCGCAGTCCGCCCGAGGGCGATGACTTCACCGCGTCGGTCTCCAAGGCCCTCGCGGAAGACATCGACTGGCTCGCCAAACTCAACCTGATCGAATTCGCCCAGGTGGACGGCAGCCACGCCTTCGTCGATCCGCTCTTCGACTTGCTCGACCCGGACGCCCACAACGACCCCATGGTCGGCGGCCATGCCGCCCTCGCCCTCGGTGAGTTGGCCGCCCTGGAAGATCTGCCGCGCATCCTCAAGGCCCTCAAGCACGAAGGCTGGGTCGTGCGCCGCGCCATGGCGTTGGTCCTCGGCCGCTTGCAGGCGCAGGACCCCGACCTCACCGACCTGATCGAGGTGCACGCCTCCCTCGAGCAGCACGACGCCGTGCGCGCCGCCCTGCTCTGGGGATTGCTCAAGGCCGGACGCTTCGACGACAACCTCGACGCGCTCACCGCCATCCTCGACCACGGTGACGCCCGCGCCGCCGCCACCGCCGCCATCGCCCTGTTCGATCACGGGTACGGCTCGGCGACGGCTCTGCTCGAGAAGCACCTGCAGCCCGACAGCGACGGGCCCGAGGTCTACGACGCCGTCCAGATGCTCGGCTTCACCGAGCGCACCGATGCCGTGCCCGCCCTCGAGCGCTTCCTCGACCACGAGAACACCCTGGTCACGGGTCACGCGGCCCGCGCCCTCAACCAACTCGACACGCCCCGGGCCCGCGACGCCCGCCGTCGCCGCATGCTGCGCACCGGCGGCGCCATGGCCCCGGTCTGGCTGGGGCTGCGCGACGGCCGCCGCGACCTGCTCGACCCCGAGTCCCTGGCGCGGTTGGTGCGCCGGCGCAACAGCGACAACCTCGACCGCTACGCCTACTCCGCGGATCTGGCGAACTGGGTCGTCGGCGAGTCCATGGGGAAGGTCAAGTTCAAGATCCCCGTGGGCCGCGATGCCCACACCACCGAGGAGCGCAACGCCCTGCGCGGCCTCGAGGAGCGCAAGCCCTACCCCCGCCTTGGGCGACACGGCAGCGACATGGTCTTCGGCGACATGGTCGTCGGCGAGAGGGACGCGGACGACCCCGCCGCCGTTGACCCGGCCGCCGCTGACCCCACCGCCGGCGACACATTCAAGGTGCGCGCGAAGGCCCGCGAACGAAACCGGAATCGCAGCGCCCGCCCCGCGTCCCGCAAGGTGTCGATGGTCTACGAGGAGAGCCTCGCGGGCGCCGTGGTCGTGGTCCATCTCGCCCCGCAGGGCACGCTGGTCGACGAGACCTACCTCGCCATCAACCTGAACCTCACGCAGCGGCACAGCGGCTTCAACACCGACCTGCTCGGTGCGCTGTGGGTGAACTTCGACCTGGTGCTGGAGGCCGAGGGGGTGCTGCGTGAGGCACGCCTCGAGGGGCTGCCCGGCGGCGCGCTCGTGGCCGACTACGCCAGCGCCCCCTCCTTCGACCTGCCCGCGGGCACCACCACCGCGCAGGTGCGCGGCGCCACGCTCGTGCTCGCGTTCAAGTTCTTCGACAAGGAGAGCACCGAGCGCTTCGCCCTGGGTCCGTCATTGCTGGTGGGGCAAGACATCAAGCCCGACCTCATCGTCGAGAAGGTGGCCGTCGACCCCGCGGCGCCGCGGCCCAACCAGCCGACGGAGGTGCGCTTCGATGTCGTCAACGTCGGCCATGCCAAGTCGAAGCCCACCGTGGCCTACGTCTACGCCCACAACAAGCAGTGGCCGGCCGAGCCCAGGCCCATCGGACGCATCGGCATCCCGGCCCTCGAGCAGGGTCAGCGGGTCGAGACGTCCATGGGCGTGTCGGTCACGTCGGAGTACTACCTCAACGACTACACGCCGGGTTGGACGCCCGACGACCAGGACACGTCCATCGAGGTGGTGGTCGATCCCGACGACACGATTGAAGAGCTCGACGAGGACAACAACAGGGGCGTGCGGCCGGTGGCCCTGATCCTCACCGAGGACGAGAAGCAGGCCCGCCAGTTCGAACATGCCCTGGAACAACTCGCGTCGCTGCTGGAGCACCTGGAGACTGTGGGTCCCGAAGTGGGCGACGAGTCGCTCTCGCCGCGGCTGGACAAGTTGCTCGAGAGCCTCGAGGCCGTGCACCCGCGCACGCCCGGACTCGACAAGGCCATCAAGCTGATGCGCATGCTCGGCGCCCAGAATGACGCCCGCGATCGCATCCGCGACGCCATCGGCGACATCGCGAACTACACGCCCGCGGCCAACGAAAACGACGCCGACGACAGCGATGGCAACGACGAGTCCTCGCCCGACGACGATGAGGCCGCCCGCATCATGGCCGAGTTGCTGCGCGGCCAGGCCGACCTGCTGCGCTCGGGCGTGCCGGTCTCGCCCGAGCAGATCACCGCGCTCGACGAGAACGTGAAGGCCTTCCACCACCACTTCGGCGACGAGTACCCGGTCTTCGATGCCGACCAGGCCGAGTCGGTGGAGTCGGCCGCCCGTTCGGTGCGGGTCGCCGAAGGCGTAAAGGAAATCCTGGGTGACGACGCCACCGGCTCATCCACCGGCGACTTCGGCGACATGCTCGGCCCGCGGCTCGATCCCGAGCGGCGCGCGGCGTCCGAGGAGTTCCTGCGCAAGAACATCGATTGGAACAACGACGGCATGACGCTGGCCAACGACACCTTCCGCAGCATGCTGGCCACGCCCGACGATTGGTTCGCCAATGCATCGCCCCCGACCGAACCACCGTCGTGGAACGGATGGTCGGGGCCGGATGCCGACCTCGAAGGCGAACTCGAGCTGGTCCAGCCGACCGGCGACGACTCGCCGCTGGGTCCGCCCGCGGAGAAGACCATCAAGTCGTTGATGGGACGCTTCGGTTTCTGATCGGGGCGATCACCGCAAGTACCCGAGCTCCCTCAACTGCTCCACAACCTCAGGGTTCAACCGCTCGGTATCGATCTCCCCCTGCTCCACCCCGAAGCTCTCCCACAACGCGATCGCCCCCGGCGGCAGCTCTCGCGGCGCCGACCGCAACAGCGCGTTGAGCCGCCGATCCTCGGGCGTCGGTAGCACGAACTCGAGCACGTCGTGCGCCACCGGCTGTCCGTCGAGCGCGATGCGGCGCGGGTCCGGCCAGCGACCGTCGAGGCGCACCAGGGTGTAGACCGGGCTCTCGACGGAGGTCTTCTTCAGCGCGAGGTTGGCCTCGTCGCGGTTGCGGGCCGTCGCGCGGAAGACGCGGCGGAAGCCGAGCTGGGGTCGCGAGAAGCCGCTGCGGGTCAGCACCTCGAAGTCGGCCTTCCAGTTGGCGTCGGCGTAGAGAAACTCGGCCACCACCTCCTCGACGCCGCGGCCGTCGACGGCGAGGGCGAGCGTCGTGGTGTCGTCGCCCGTCGTTAGCGAAAGCTGCGGATGCTCCGGCGGCGCGCCGTCGGTCGGTGACCACAGGGGCAGGGCGGTGCTGACCCCCACGGCTGTGTTGCCCAGGTAGACCCACTCGTCGAGGCGGCCGCCGAGCCGCTCGACGCCGTCGTGGGTGATGCGCACGCGCACCTCGGTGAGGCCCGACGGGCGCATGAGCATGAGGTCCACGGGATCCTTGACGACCCGGCCCGACCACACCGCCTTGTGCCCGTCGTCGCCCAGCTTCGGCGCCGGCGTGCCCACCGTGCTCTCGAAGCGACCGTGCCCCAGATCGACGCGCACGGAGGCCTTGTACGGCTCGTCCATGGGCGCCAGGCGGATGCGCAGGGTGCGTAACGGCGTGAAGGCGTTGAGGCTGTCCTCCAGGGGCTCGACCTGGTCCGGTTGCAGGCTCGCGAAGCGCTCGGCGAGCTCGCCCGGGTCACTGCGCCACAGGTACACCAGCGGGTCGCGCTCGGGCCCGGTGTAGATGTACTTCACCTGCTCGGACTTCACCGCCTTCTCGACGCCGTCCGACGACTCGGCGAAGACCCGCTCGTGCACCGCCCGCTGCGAGCCGTCCATGAGCGGCACCAGGCTGCGGCCCTCCACCGCCGGCTCGGTGGGCAGACCGAGCAGCTCGATGAGCGTCGGCACCAGGTCGATGTTCTGGGTCATGGCGTCGATGCTCACCGGCTCGCTCTGGTGCGGCAACTTCACCAGCAGCGGCGTGTGCACCACCGCCTCGAACAAACGCTTGTGCGTGAAGGCTCCGACGTCGTGGCCGGCGCTGCGCGGCTCGAGGTTCTCGCCGTGGTCGGCCAGCACCGCGATGAACGCGCGGTCGTAGAGGCTCAGCGCGCGCAGCTTGTCGAACAGCGCGCCCAGCCCCTCGTCGCACGAGCGGATCTCGGCGTCGTACAGCGCCTTGCCGTTGGCGAGGGCCACGGCCTCCGCCTCGTCGATGTCCTCGATGGCGTAGATGCGCTCGTGCCGCTGAGTCGGGTCGAGGTCGCGCAGCGGCTCCAGCCACTCCGACTGCCCCGCCTCGGCCAGGTGATGCTCGAGGTAGCGGTTGCGCAGGGCCTCCGGCGGGTCGTAGATCAGCCCACGCAGATCGGTGTGCGGATCAAAGTAGTGGGCCCACAGGAACAGCGGCTGGTCCGGCGCGGCGTCGAGCAGCGGGAACAGCCGCTCATTCGTGTACCACTGCCGCGCGTGGGCCTTGCGCTCGCGCACCGGGATGTCGCCGCCGATGATCGACATGGCGTCCCAGCCCCGGTTGGCCAGCTCGAGGTCGCCGCTCCGCCGCCACAGCGGATGGCTGACCACCGCGATGTTGTGGTAGCCGCGAGGGGCCAGGCGCTCCGCGAGATTGACGTGGGCATGGATGGAAGGCGGGTCGTCGGCCGGCGCACCCTCCTCCGGCGCCGCCTCCCCCGAGTCCGACTCCATCGGCGAGGAGAGGTAGATGCTGTGCGTCTTGGAGTAGAGCCCGGTGAGGATGGACGTCAGCGACGCGAAAGTCACGTTGACCTGGGTCGAGTGGGCGTTGAACTGGTAGGCCCGACTCGCGAAGTCGTCGAGCACCGGGCTCGTGTCCAACGGGTAGCCGTAGCAGCCCAGGTGGTCGGCCCGCAGGGTGTCGATGACGATCAACACCACCGGCGTGTCGGGCGGCAACAGCAGCGGCGACGGCGACGAAGGCTCGTCGGATCCGCCGCATGCGGCCAGCGATCCCAGCAGGGCCGCGGTGACAGCGATCGCTGTGACGCGGAGAGCGATCCAGGCCGGCATGGTGCGCGAGTCTATCAGTCGCGGGAACGGGAACCGCCCCCTAGCGCGGCGCGATCACCATCCCCTTGAGCGGCTCTCCGCGCTCCACCGCTTCCCCGTCCGCGACGTAGTTCTGGAACGGCAAGGGCTTGCCCTTGCCCACCAGGAACTCCGGCGTGTCCTGCAGGTGGATGTGGAGGTGCGGCTCGCTCGAGTTGCCGCTGTTGCCGCACTGGCCGAGCGGGTCGCCGGCCTTGACGACGTCACCCGTCTGCACGGCGACGCTGCCCTGCTTGATGTGGGCCATGAACGTGAACTCGTCGTTGCCGTGGTCGAGGACCACGTGGTTGCCCAGGGCCTGCCAGGCGTTCATCACGCCGGGGACGTTGTCGGGGATGCCGTCGAGCGCCGCCACCACCCTGCCGTCGGCGGGCGCGAACAGCTCCTTGCCGAAGGCGTAGTAGTCGGCGTTGCTCGTGCCCTCGCCGGCGTGGCTCTTGCCGTCCTGCGTCACGACGATGTCGTAGGCGAAGCGCTGGTCCATCGTCTGGGCGTGATAATTCTGGTTCACGGTACGGCCGCCCCAGAACACGAACCACTCGCCCTCGAAGGGCAGGCGCAGGGGCGCACGGGTCTCGTAGTCGAGGTACGGGCTCGTCGCCTCGTACGGCGACGGCGTGATCCTCAGGCCCACGACGGACAGGTCTTCGCCCAGGCTCCACAGGACCTCGACGAGCTGCTCCGTCTTGTCGAAGCGCGCGACCCGCCGGTAGTGGCGGTAGCCGTCCTGGCGGAGCACCTCTTCGGAGTACAGCTCCAACTCGGAGCCCATCTGCTCGTCCACGGAGGTGCGGTAGGCCGCGAGGCGGACCGACGAGCCGAAGGCGTCCTTCCCTCGCCGGGCGAACTCGTCCCACAGCAACTCGATCTCGCCGGCGAAGAAGCGCGTCGTGCAATCGCGCCCGAAGGCCGTGAAGGCGGCGTCGGGGAGGCCGGGCTCGTCGTCGGCGACGGGGACCGCTGCGAGCGGGGCCATCAGCACGGCGAGCAGCAGGGCGGCGGGCATGCGATCGACACTACCAGAGCCGGCCGGCAGGGCGGGGCCGGTCACGGAACGGTCACACCGACCGTCGCGCGAGGCCCCATCCGACCGGCCGGCGTCATCGATTAGACTCGCCCTCGAAAGGGGGCGCATCCGTGCCGCGTGGCAATCCGCACAACCGGAGGGGCAGCACCCTCCCCGCCTTCCTGCTGGGCGTCGTTATCACCCTCACCGCCGTCGGCCTGTGGCACCTGCTGACCGACACCGCCGACGACTCCTCTTCCGACGTCGTGCAGCGCGGGCAGTCCTCTCCCGTCGGCCGCGCCGATCTCCCCGACGCTCCCGCCGGTCGCGCGCTGCCCGAGTCCACTCCTGCCAGCGTCCGCCCCATCTCGACCGACAAGCCGCGCAGCACCGCGCCGCCCGTCGCGTCCAAGCCCTACGACGCGGACGACAAGGCGGGCATCGTGGTGTTCGGCACGGTCACCGACGTCGACGGCCAGCCCATCGACGCGCAGCACCAGCGCTTGGAATTCCAGTCGCCGGACGGCGTCAAGCAGCAGGTGGCGCTCACGGCGGGCGACGCCTATTCCATCGCGGGACTCACGCCGGGCACGTGGGTCATCAACACCAACTTCACGGGTTACCGCAAGCTGTCCATGCCGGTGGAGCTGACGGGCGAGAAGTCCGTCGTGCGCGCAGACATCGAGGTCGAGCCGGCGGTGGAACTGCTCGTCGCGGTGGTCAAGCCGGACGGCGAGCCGCTGCGGGCCGAGGACGCCGGACTCGATCGCTGGAAGTGGGGCCTCGCGGCGGTTGCGACTCACGAACAGTTGACCGGAGACCTCCCGCCCATCAACTACCAGGGCTACTTCTGGTACGGCGTGGGCGCCTATCACACCGGCGACACCCAGCAGGGCGGCGTGCTCGCGGGGCTGCCGCCGGGCTACCACGGGCGGCTCGAGGTCGACGCGCCGCTGCCCGTGTGGGTCAGCCTCATGTTCCGGCACATCCTGCTCGACGCCCAATGGGTGGAGCCCGGCACCGAGGAGGTCACCTTCGTCGTCGACCCGGCCGCCCTCACCGGGCTCATGGGATCGCTGCGGTTGCGCGCCGTCGACGGCGAGACGCAGGAGCCCATCGACGGCCTCATCGCCTACCTCGCCGGCGGCAACCAGCAGGGCACGCGCCAGGCGTCGCCCGACGACGAGGGCGTCATCGTCTTCGACGAGGCGCGCCCCGGGCCGCTCACCCTCTACCTCGTGGCCGAGGGCTACGAGCGGGTGCGGCGGCAGGTGCGCGTGTTGCCCGGGCAGGACACCGACCTGGGCGACATCGCCCTCGATGGCGCCACGTCCATCGCCGGCATCGTCGTCGACGTCCAGGGCGAGCCCGTCAGCACCTACCTCCGCCTCTACCCCCTCGACACCTTCGACGACGACGCCGCGGCGTGGAGCCAGATCCCCAACCAGTCGGGCACCGACGGCCGCTTCACCATCGAGAACCTCGGGCGCGGCCCCTACGTCCTGTCGATCCGCATGCCCGAGTGGGTTGCGGCGCCTCTCGTCGTCGACACCCGCGCCGGCAGCGTGAAAAACCTGCGCATCGAGGTCGACACCCCCACCACCATGGCCGTCACCATCGACTTCGACGCGGCGCGGCTCATCGACGTGCTGATCCTCTCGTCCGACCAACTCCCCGTGACCAAGTGGACGGGCGGGGGCGGCCAGAGTTTCGAGATGAACCTGTGGCCCGGCCGCTACGAGTACGTCCTGCACGAGGACGACGTCGAGATCCGGCGCCGGTGGTTCACGGTGGGCGGTGAGGCGGGGGCGGTGGCGATCACGCCGTAGAGGAACCAGGACGCATGACCACTTCATCACGCCGGTCCGCAGGCAACGGCAGACTGGGCGCCTTCCTGCTGGGCGCCGCTCTCACGCTGGCGGCCGTGGGGGTGTGGCACTTCACGTCGACCGAAGGCGAAGAGGTGGGCGCCCGCGTCGTCGATCGCGGCTCGACACCACGCTCGGACTCGCCCTTGCGGCTCGGCCCCGCCGACGCACGCCCCCCCGCCGCCGCCGACGCGCCGGGCGACGTCGTGCCCATCGAAGCGCAACCCACCCCGCTCGCGGCGTCCAACCCCCACAACCCCGACGACCCCACCGGCATCGTCGTCTTCGGCACGGTCACCGAGCCCGACGGCACTCTGCTGGACGTCGCGACGAACTGGCTGTGGTTCCGCTCGCCGGAAGGCCGACAGGTCGGCGCGCCGCTGAGCGAAGACAGCGCCTATGCCGCGCCCGGACTCTCGCCCGGAGAGTGGACCGTGCAGGCGACGATCCGCGGCTACCGCCCCCTGGAGACCACGCTGACGCTCACCGGCGACCAGGCGCTCGTGCGCCACGACATCGTCATCGAGCCGGCGCAGGTGTTGCTCGTGGCCGTGGTCAAACCGGATGGCGAGCCGATCACACTGGAGGACTTCGGCATCGACGGCTGGGACGACCCGCTCTCGGTGATCGCCACCCTGCAACGCCCCACCGCCGACCTGCCCCCGATCAGCCACCGCATCTACAGCCGCCACGGTGTCGGCCATTACATCGCGGAACGGGACGGTCTCGTCGGCCACGACGACCCGCTCCCCGAGGGCTACCGCGGCCGGCTCGAGCTCGACGCGTCGCCGCCGCTGTGGGCCGGCCTGCTGCTGCGCCACGTACTCGTGACGAGCCAGCGCATCGAGCCCGGCGACGACGAGGTCGTCTTCGTCGTCCGTCCCGAGCAGCTGCAGGCCCTGCTCGGCGAGGTGGTCTTCCGCGTGGTCGACGCCGAGACCGGCGAGCCCCTGCCCGACGCCTCGGCCGAACTGTCCGACAGCCAGTCGTCGGGGCCGCACCGCCGGTCCGATCCCCCGGGCAGCGGGAGCTTCCGCTTCGCCAACCAACGCCCGGGCCTGCTCGAACTTTCCCTCTACGCCAAGGAACACGAGTCGGCCGCCCTGTCCGTGGACGTGGCAGCCGGCCGCGTCACCGATCTCGGCGACCTCGCCCTCGATCCGGCCACGACCATCTCGGGCGTCATCCTCGACGGTGACGACCAACCCGTCGCCACGACGTTCCGCTTGTATCCCTACGAACGCTTCACGGAGGACGCCTGGATCTGGAGCCGGCGCTACAACCAGTCCGACGCCGAGGGCCGCTTCTCCCGCTCGTGGCTCGGGCGCGACCGTTACCTCCTCTCGGTGCGGACTGAGGCATGGGCGGCGCCACCTCTTCTCGTCGACTCGCGCGCCGGCGACGTCACGGACCTGGTCGTGCGCGTGTCGCCCTCCACGCGGGTTTACGTCACCCACGAACACGCGGAAGACCGCAGCCTGCGCGTCGACCTCTGGGCCTCCGACGGCCTGCCGGTCACCACCTGGACGCGAGCGGGCGGGCAGACGGTGCCGCTCGTGCTCGCGCCCGGCACCTACCGCTATGTTCTGAGCGACGAGGGGAGCGAGGTCGGAAGCGGCGAGTGGACGGTGGGAAGCGAGCCGATGACCGTCACCGTCCGCGATTGACGGGTGCCAGGGCACCCACGCCGTCACCGATCACGCCGTCGCCACGGCGGCGGGAACGGCCGGTCCCGAACACCCCCCGCGCACGGCTCCTGGCGTAAAATCGACCTCAGCGGGCACGCCCCCCCCGAGGAGGACACGCGATGCAGCCTGGGAAGAGGCAGCAGACCAACCGGCGACATTCGTCGGCCGCACGGAAGCTCGCCACCCGTCTCGCCGTCGGTGTCCTGCTGAGCCTCACCCTCGCCGCCCACGCCGCCGCCCAGTGCCCCACCATCACGGGCACGAATTGGAAGAACGCGGTGGCGTTTCCCGACGACCCCTACCGCGTCGACGGCGCCGCCTTCGGCGAGCCGGGCTGGATCAAGTTCGTGATCCTCGCGTGCGACCCGAACACCGTCTACTTCCAGAACGGTAACCAGTACCCGTTCCACTACGACTTCGCGACCAACGAGCTCGACCCGTTCTTCGGGCTCGACCTCGGGCAGTTCGAGGCGGTGACCCAGTTCAACGTGGGGCGCGAGGCGCTGCTCGGCGCGGTGGTCATGCCGCCCAACACCGGCTTCCCCCCCGAGCCGACGGCGCAGGAGTACGGCATCCAGCTCATCAGCCAGGATCCGCTCCCGGCGGGCCACGTCATCGCCGCCATCGACCTCGTGCGCGCGGCCATCACCGCCGACCCCGGCGTCGAGTCGTTCTACTTCCCCACCTTCGAGCAGTCCGAAGCGGCCCAGGCCGACGCGGGCGTGCTCTCGGCCGCGAGCATCGAGCTGGGCAGCACCGCCCAGTGGCTCGACGGCAACGCCTGCTACTCCCGGGGCTGGGCCCTGGGCACGCTGAAGTTCTTCGCGGCCGACCAGATCGACGCGGCCTTCCAGTCCGGCGCGCTCACGCCCGACGACATCCTGCTCACCGACGGCATCCCGGCGGAGATCCCGCTGGTGGCCGGCGTGCTCAGCCTCGCCCCGGCGACACCCAACGCCCACGTCGCCATCCTCGCCAACACCTTCGACATCCCCTTCGCCTTCCTGGCGGTGGACGCCGACGCAGCCCGGGCCCGTTCCCTGGTGGGTCGACGGGTGGTGGTGCGCGCCTTCGAGTCGCCGATCCTGCTCGGCACCTGCGTCATCAGCCTGCTCGACGTGGAGGACGAGCTGTCGCCGGCCCAGATCGACGACCTGCTGCAGCTCAAGGTGCCGCCGCCCCTCGCCATCCAACCGATCCAGCGCACGGGCTTCCTGCACCAGTCCACCGACACCCTCGTGCTGGCGGACATCGGCAACTTCGGCGGCAAGGCCAGCAACTTCGGGTTCCTGCGCCGCTCGATCCCCACGGTGTCGCCCGTGTCCCTGGGCATGAGCTTCGACCTGTGGACCGACTTCCTCGACCAGATCATGCCCGGCGGCCTCACGCTGCAGCAGGAGATCGACGCCGCCCTGGCGCCGTTCAGCTACCCGCCGGCCAACATGGCCGCCTTCTCCGCCGCCCTCTCGGCCCTGCGCGACCGCATCGAGGACGACGCGGTGTTCACGCCGGCGCAGCAGGCCGCCATCGTCGCGGTCCTGCAGGACCCGGCCTTCGGCTTCGACGCGAACGCCAAGCTGCGCTTCCGCAGCTCGACCAACGTCGAGGACGACGGCCAGTTCGTGGGCGCGGGCCTCTACGACAGCAACAGCGGCTGCCTGGCCGACGACCTCGACGGCGACGACCTCGGCCCCAGCATCTGCGACCCCGTCGGCGATCCCGACAAGGAGGACGGCGTCTTCCGGTCGATGCGCAAGGTCTTCGCCAGCTTCTACAACGACAACGCCGTGCTCGAGCGCCTGCGCCACAACGTGGTGGAGGACGACGTCGGCATGGCCCTGCTGGTGCACCACAACTTCCCCGACGAGATCGAGCTGGCCAACGGCGTGGCCATCCTCGACCAGACCGGATTCAACACGAACATCACGCTGGTGACCCAGGCCGGGGCCGTGTCGGTCACCAACCCCGAAGGCGGGGCCATCCCCGAGCAGGTGGACGTCAACGTGTTCGGCGCGCAGCTGTTCCTCAACCTGGTGACCTCGTCGAGCCTGGTGCAGCTCGGCGACACGGTCATGGCCTGGGAGCAGGACTATCGAGACCTGGCGCAGCACCTGCTCGATGCGGCTGACCGGTTCGAACTGGAGACGGGCAAGACGAGCTACGTGCTCGACTTCGAGTACAAGTTCATGGACGTCGGGGGCGCGGCCATGCCGCCCGGCGGTCTGGTGGTGAAGCAGATCCGCGAGCTGCCCCAGACGAGCACCACCCCGTCGATCATCCCGTTCCTCGTGAACCAGCCGACCACGTTCACCGTGCGACAGGGCGGCTACGGCAACGTGCTCGCCAACCACCGCCTCAAGGCGGATTGGGACCTCGTCGCGCGCAACATGTGGCTCGACCCCGTCGACCTGGCGGTGACGAGCCTCTTCGCCGACGGCGACTTGCAGCACAACTTCGGCTGCCACTTCGGCCTGCTGCCCTCCGGGCCCATGGGCCTGCCCGGCTACGCCCACGGCTTCGGCGGCACGACCACCACCGACGCCTGGGACGAGACCGAGGGCCCGCTGGGGCGACGGCTGACCCTCACCACGACGAACGTCGGCAACCTCGTGTCACCGGCCCAGAGTCCGATCCTCACGCTGGCCGACCTCGGGCAAGGCTCCTCCGGCATCCTCGAGGTGCGCTCGGATTGGGACGCCCCTGTGCCCATCGTCATGGGCTTCCCCCCCGGCATCGGCTCGACCACGACGGAGACGGTTTCCATCGGACCGGCGCAGCAGGTGCGCCCCAGCGATCAGCTGTGGCAACGGGTGCTCAGCTCCGGCGGCGTGACTATCGAGACGTCCTACTACCTGCGGCCGACCCCGGGCTTCTGCGCCGGCTGCATCTTCGATCTCGTGCGCTTCGTCGAGACCACCATCACCGGCCTCACCAGCGCACCCCTCGTGCTGACCAGCCCGCGCTCGCAGACCTACGACGCCGGCCAACACAACTTCATCGAGCACTTCGTGTTCGAGCCGCGCCTCGAGCCGGGCCTCGACCCCGCGCTCGCGCGGGAGCTGGCCGACATGGACGCCGACATCATCGTCGCCATCGGGACGTTCGGCGGTCTGGAGAGCCTCGTGTTCCTGCCCAGCGACTGCACGCCGCCCCGCGTGCCGGGTTCGACCAGCCCCACACGCCCGACCACGTCCGGCCCGGTGACGCCCGAGACGGTGACCACGCCGCCCGGCCCGTAACGGCTCCCGCTGCGCGTCACCCGCTCACTCCCGCCCGGCGCGCCCGGCCGCTCAGACCCGCCGCTCAGTCGCTCCCGCTCAGTCCCGCCGCTCGAACACCAACATGTAGTTCATCCGGAACTTCGGGATGAACACCTCGTGGGCCAGCGCGAAACCGGCCGCGGTGATCTCGTCGATGAAGACCTCCTGACCGGCGCGCATGTGGTCGAGCACCCAGTCGCTGCTGATCCCCGGCTTGCGGTGGAACTCGACGATGACGAGGCGCCCGCCCTTGCGCAGGGCCGCGTGCAGGCTGGCCAGGGTGTCGGCCGGGTAGTCGAAGTGGTGGTAGGTGTCGCACACGAAGACCAGGTCGACCGAGTCGGGCTCGAGATTCGACGAGCGCTCGTCGCACAGCACGACCCGGGCCTGGCGCAGCTGTTCGTCGGCGATGCGCTGGGTGAGGTGCTCGCCAAAGCGGGGCGAGATCTCGACGGCGATGACCTCGCCCGGCTCGCCCACGGCGGTGCACAAGGCGCGCAGGAACAGCCCGGTGCCGGCGCCCACGTCGGCCACCGTCTCGCCCACCCGCAGGCCCAGGGCGTCGACGATCTCGTGGCGGGCGTAGGCCACCTCGCGGGTCTCCGACTCAAATCGGTCGACGAAGCCCTCGACGTCGAGGTCGGCCGAGAGGAAGCGCTCGTTGTTGCCGATGGGCGGCCCGGCCGGATCGGGCATGACCCCCGCGGGCGGCGCGATCGCCACGCCAGCGGGGCCGTGCCCCTGAGGCTGGACGCACCCCGCCGCGGCGAGGGCCAGGGTCAGCGACACCAGCAGGGTCAGGCGCATCATCACGTTCGTCGATCTCCGGGAATTGAACCGACCCCATCATCCGCAGCCCATTCGTTCCCGCCCACCTCTTTTCCCTATCCTCGTCGCCGCCACGGAGTCCCGTGGCCACTCAGGGGGGAGGGGACGATGACGGACGAACAGATCGAGGGGACCGAAGCGCCCGCAGCCGACGCTCATCAGTGCGCCATGTGCGGTGTCGCGTTGACGCCGTCGAGCACCTTCTCGGTGAGCGGACACCCGGCCTGCGAGAAGTGCGTGAACCAGCTCGAGGACGAGATCGCCGCGAAGCAGGCCGGCGCCACGAGCATGCCCATGGCCGTGGCCGGCACCCTCGTCGGCGCCGTGGTGGCCGCCGCGGTGTGGGTCGGCATCGTCATGTCCACCAACTACGAGATCGGCTACGTGGCCGTGCTCGTCGGCTACCTGGCCGGCAAGGGCGCGGTGCTGTTCACGGGGGGTGCCCACGGGCGGCCGTTGCAGGTGGTGGCCGTGGCCGGCGCCGTGTTCGGACTGGTGCTGGCCAAGTACGCCATCTTCGCCCACGACCTGAAGGAGTACGCGGCCGAGGAGTACGGCGAGGTCCTCGGGTACTTCGATCCGCAGGTGACGTCGCTGTTCATCGAGTCGCTCGGCGAGACCACCGGACTCTTCGACCTGCTGTGGATCTTCTTCGCCGTGACGGCCGCCTGGCGCGTGCCGGCCAGCCCCGAGCTGGAGGTCACGCGCGCGTGACGGGCGCCCGACGGTGACCGAGGTGCGCCGTGACCGGTAAGCGCCCGCTCTCGGCGCTCCAACGCCTGCGCGAGTTGGAGGCGCAGCGGAACGGCCGGGGCGACGCCGTCGATGCGGACGGGCCGACGGCGGACGGGCGTGCCGGCGGGCCCTCCGCGTCCTACGAGGGGCAGCCGTCGTCGCATCAGGCGCCGTCACGCCGCGGGCTCGGCGGCCTGTTGGTGGTCGCGCTGCTGCTGCTGTGGAAGTTCAAGTTCATCGCGGTGTTCGTGCTGGGCAAGCTCAAGTTCCTGCTCGCCGGGCTCAAGCTGCTCAAACTCGGCAAGCTGTTCACCACCGGCTGGACCATGGTGCTCAGCATGTGGGTCTACTCGACCTACTTCGGGGCGCCCTTCGCCATCGGCTTCGTGCTGCTGATCCTCGTGCACGAGCTGGGGCACGGCCTGGCCGCGAAGCTCACGGGCCTGCCGGTGGGCGCGCCGGTGTTCATCCCCTTCTTCGGCGCCATGATCGCGCTCAAGGAGCACCCGCGGGACACCTTCCAGGACTTCGTCATCGGCGTCGGCGGGCCGGCCGTGGGATCGCTCGGCGGGCTCGCCTGCCTCGGGGCCGCGCGCCTGGTGGAGGGAGAGTGGTCGCCACTGCTCTCCGTGCTCGGCTACTTCACCCTCGTGATCAACCTGTTCAACCTGATTCCGGTCTGGCAGCTGGACGGCGCGCGCATCGCGGCCCCCTTCCGCACCTCCATGTGGGCGCTCGCCGTGGGCATCCTGGCCGTCGTCACCTTCACGTCCTCGGGCGCCGCCGATCACCTGAACCCCATCGCCCTCTTCATCGTGCTGGCCGGGGCGTGGCGGCTGTACGACTCGTGGCGTTCGAGCCGCTCGACCGGCGCGGATGCCGCTGACGCCGCCGCCACCGGCGACTCGGCCTTGCGGCGCCTCTCCGCGGCGCACCAGCGCGCCGCCGCCACCCGCGACGTCGACGTCACCGATCGCCAGCGCTGGATCGCCTTCACCAGCTACGTCGCGCTGTCGGCGCTGCTGATCATCCTCGTCCACTCGCTCCACGCGGGGCTGCCGGTGGTCGCGGGCTAGTCGCGGTCAGGCCGGCTGCGTGTCCCGCGGCATGGACACACCCACCCAGAGGTAGCGCAGCAGCTCGAGGTTGGAGCGCTGATCGGGTGACTGCCTGTAGTCGAGGCCGCCTGCCGGGATCTTCGTCGCCAGGTGCGCGGAGATGTCGCACTCCTGCAGGATCGAATCGAGCAGGTCGTCCTTGTTCAGCATGGCCGGGCCCTTCGCGTGTCTGCCGGGGCGGATCGGGAGGGGGAGCAGGGCGGCCAGTCTATCCGATGGGCGGCACGGGCCTCGCCTGGAGCGCCCCCGCCACGGTGGTGGTCACCGCGCCCTGTGTCACGGCGACTGCATCGTGGCGCGCGGCCTCCCGCTCGAAACCGATCAGGTCGAAGGGCACCGGAGGCAACGCCTCGTACTCGGGGAAGTCGAACTGGATCGGACACTCGTTGTCGAGTCTTCCGGCCGGCCCGGCGTCCATGGAGAGGCCCGTCATGCGGCAGGTGGCCGGGCGGTGCGCGTAGATCGAGCAGCGGCCTTCGGCATCCAGCGCGGGACAGGGCGCGGTGGCGAGCTGTTCGGTGAGTGCGTCGAAGACCGGTTCGGTCAGCGCGTCCACGTCCCACGGCGCGCCCCATCCCGGCCGGAGCCGGCCGTATTGCGCGAGTTGCTCGGCCGCCCGCCCCCGCAGCGCCGCCGCCTGGTCGGGCGGCAGCCGGGACAGGCCTTCGCCCACGAGCTGCGCGTCCGCCGGCGAGATGTCGAACACGCCGTGACAACACGCCGAGCACGAGGCCCGACACGGCACCACCCCGGGTCCGGCCTCGGCCACGCCCCGCCCGAACCAGGCGTCGAGGGTCTCGAGCAGCGCGCGGTAGATGGCGCGCAGCTCTTCGAGGGGCGGAGTCTTCTTGGTGGTTCTCTTGGCCATGGCGGCCCCATCCTACCGTCCGCGCGAGCACGGCAGCCCCCCAGGTCACGGTAGGATTGCGCCATGCCCTTCGACACCTTCCTCCCCCAGGTCATCGCCCAGTACCGCCAGTACAAGACGTACTGCGAACGCGCCGCCGCGCAGGTGGCCGACGACGTCTTCTTCGCCGTGCACGGTGACTTCCCCCTCTCCGTCGGCGTGCTCATGAAGCACCTGGCCGGCAACCACGCCTCACGCTGGCGCGACTTCCTCACTGCCGATGGGGAGAAGGCGTCCCGCGCCCGCGACGACGAATTCGTGCACGCCGGCGAGACCCGTGCGCAGATCATGACCGCCTGGGACGCCGCGTGGGACATCACCCTCGGCTCGCTCGAGTCCCTCGGCACTGACGACCTCGGCGCCACCATCACCATCCGCGGCGAGCCCATGACGGCCCTCGAGGCCATCCAGCGCAACCTGGCCCACCTCGCCTATCACGCCGGGCAGGTCGTGCTGCTCGCGCGTCACTTCGCCGGCGACGGTTGGCAGACGCTCAGCGTGCCCGTCGGCGGGTCGGAGGCCTTCAATCAGGAGATGCGCGCCGAACACGGCGACTGGTCGGATCGCGCCTAGGGCCGAGTCCCCCCCAGCCATACCCCCGCGACGCCTAGGACGGGGCGCCGCGGCCATGCTCATCGCTACGGCGTCGAGGCCCGAATCCCGTCCGAGAGGCTGATGCCTCCGAGGGCCGCAGAGTCATCGACGAGGAACTGGAACCACAGTTGCGTGCCCGCGGGGATGTTGGTCGGCCAGGGCGCGGTGAGTTGCACGGCACCGGTACCGTCGGTCACGAGCAGGAACTGGGCCAGGAAATCGAGCGTGTGCAGCGTACCGCCGAGGATTGCCGTCGGCGTCGACTGGCTCGAGATCCACAGGAGCGTTGGCGCGCTGGGGCGGGCGCCGACGAGTGCGATGGTTGTGAGCGAGCCGGGAGTGAGCTGCCCTTCACCATCGAGATCAGGCCGGCCGAGGAGGCCTTCGCTGGCGCCGCCGAGACTGACCCAGTTGGCCGGCGACGCAGAGATGGAGAGGACGCGATCGGCGCCATCCGAGCTGTTCTGGAAGCGTCGGTCGTAGGCGATGACGCGCACGCGCACATCGGGGATGCCCGTGCTCGGTGGTAGCACCCAGTTGAATCTGGTGGCCGTTCCGGGCAGGCCCTCGACGAGATAGTGCCAGGTGTGGCCCGCGTCGTAGCTGGCCTGCAGGCTGACGCTGCGCACGGTCTGGTCGTCGGCCGCCGTCCAGGTCACGGGAATCGTGTCGCCTCCGATGAAGGAGGTACCGTCGAGGGGCGTGAGCATGGTCACACTGGGCGGAGCGTCACCCAGGCGCGCGTCGGGACGAATCGTGAACGGTTCGGAGAAGAACGTCTTCGATCGATTCGAAGTGCCTTGGTTGGTGATGCGCACGCGGGCCACGTCGGTGCTCGCGAACGGGATGCCCATGCTGTCGCCGGGCAAGCAACTCGAGAAGGTCGTGCCGATGCCCACGGCCGTGCCGTCGGCGCCAAGCTCGATGGCGATCTCGAACCAGCCGAGCGGGCCGGACAATCCGCTTGATTCGTAGCAGAGTTGACTGGCTTCACCGATGCCGCCCGCCGCGAAGGGACCGCTCACATCCGAGAGGATCGGCAACGTGCCGGTGATCTCGTTGGACGGGATCAGGTGGTCGGAGGAATCCCAACCTTCCTGCCCCGCAGTGTCGATGGCGACCACGCGGATGCGCGGCAGCGTGCCGTTCACCATGAAGCCGATGTCGGGCACCACCCACTCCCACGAACGCGCCGTACCCGGCAGCTCGTCGGCGATGATCACGATGCCGGCGGCATCGAGCGGGTGATCAAACTCGACCCGATGGGCAACCACTCCCTGGTCGTCCTCGGAGGACCATCTCAGGATCACCTTCGAGTGTGGCTCCATCAGCGCAGCGTGACGCTGCAGGCGAACGATCGGCGGGTGATCGGTGTAGTCCGGCCGCGCCGTCAGGAATGGTGCGGTGATCACGAGTGAGTTGGCCGAATCGCCGAGCCCACCGGGATTGTCAGGCGCCGCGGCCCCACTCGGATCACCCCACCAGTTGTTCGGTGCATCGGCGATGTGGGTCAGGTGCTGCACGCCCATGCCGTTGCCCTCGAAACTGTTGGCACCGGTCGCGCCGTCGAGACCGCCCGGGAAGTTGTCGCCCCACGCACCGACGCCGTTGTCGATGAACTGCGTCTTGCGCACGACGGCATCGTTCTGCATGCCGAAGGCGTTGTTGCGGATGATACAGCTGTCGATAAAGCCGCCGAAGCTGGACGAGTTGAAGCGCGCGCCCACCTCACCGCCATCGATGATGCAGTGCTCGAAGCGGTGGAACTTCTGCAGACCCTGCCACTTCTGCCCCGGGATGAGGCGATCGAAGACGACCGGGTCCGTGGGTGTGCCGCGGGCCCGGGCCGTGCCGTCGACACCCCACAGCTCGGCCAGCGGCCCGAGCTGCACGTGGACGCCGGGCAGGATGTCGATCGTCCCGGCGCTGTAAAAGTCGGGGATGGCGTAGGGGATGCCTGTATCGGCCCACACATTGCCACCCACCAGCCCAGTGGAGTTGGCCTCGACGAGCACATGGTTGTTCAGGTTGCCGGTGGCCGGCAGCACGCTCCCGTCGAGGAATCCGCTGCCGCCGATCTGCGCGGGATACTGGTTGCCGTTGATCGTCACGTTGGGTCCGACCAGCACGTTGGCGGCCGCCAGCCAGAGCCCCGCCTCGGCGCTGTTGGTGATTGAAACATTGTCGAGGAACAGGGGCTGCTGGAAGAACTGCAGGTTCAGCCCGGTCTGGGGCGAGCCGTCGAAGGACAGGTTGTCGAGCACCGGCGGGTTGCCACCGAACTCCGCAAAGCTGCTCTGGAAGGTCGAATTCGTCAGGCGCAGCGAGCATGAGCCGAGTCGCACGATCGAGCCGTCGAACTGGCACTGGTCGATGTCGATGAACGGTGGCAGGCTCGCCGAGCCGCCCGTCCAAAACGTACTGCCCGCAATGAAGGCGACGTTGCGCAGGATGGTGCTGCTCGGGCCGCTCACCTCGACCTGCACCCCCACGACAGCCTGGTCGAGATCGAGGGTGCCACCGCGGACATCGAGGCTGTCGAAGCCTTGCAGCGTGACCGGCTGACCGGGGAGGCCGTGGCCGATCAGGCTGCCGTCCAAGGTCAGGGTGGCCGTGAGGGCCAGGTCGACGACGACACCCGGCTCGACGATGACCGTGCTGCCGGACGGGATGGTGGTGATCTCGGTGAAGGCGATGGGGCTCATCGCGGCTGTCCACACGGCCGTCTCGCCCGGGCCGGGGATCGGCGGTCCTGCCGCCACGGCACCGATCGTCAGGTTGTCGATCTGGATGCCGCCCTTGAAGTCGTCATCGGTCGGTGCTGGCGGGATGTGGAAGCGGAACGCGATGCGTCCACTGCCGGGCAGGATCACGGCCCGGTCCGACCAGACGTGCGTCAACGGGTCGGGGAAATCGGCCAGCAACGTGTCGAAGTCTCCCACGTCGTCGGAGTTGTTGCCGGTGTCCGTCTGTCCCGAAGACGAATAGCGGACCTCGAAATGGCCGGTCCCCGGCGGTGAGAAGAACCCCGGTAGGACGCTCGAGATCTTGAAGCGCAGCTCATCTCCGGCGATCTGCCCCGGGATGGCGGGCAGGATCGCCCACGAACTGGCCTCGGGTTCGTTGAAGTTGAACCACTGGCTCACCGTCTGATTCACGTTGAGCGCGGCATTGCCTTGGTAGGCGTAATTCCAACGCGTCCAGTCGCCCGAGCTGACCGGGTCGCTCTGGTTGCGGAATTGCCAGCCTGCCGCGATGAGGCCATCGGGGCCGTGGTTGCTGCCCACGATGAAGCCCGCACTCTCGAAGCCTTCAGAATAATTCGCCTGAGCTCTCAGACCGATGGCCAGCGTGGCCATGACGAACAGCACCTGGGCGAAAAAGGCGAGGCGCACGGGCAAGTCGTCGAACGTGGCGCGGGACGGGCTGGGGCGTGTGAGCATGGGTTTCCTCCTGCCGCATTGTCGAGCAAGCCCCATGCCAAAGTCTCGTGTCCAGTTCCCCCGGCTGGACGAGTTGGCAGGAAATCCTCGTGTCCACTTACCGGACTCGAAGTCCACGACTGCGACACCATGCGCAAGAAGCACAGGGACTGGCACGGGAACCAGAGCGGCAATCCGCGCCTAAGACCGAGCCTTGCCCCACCCGATGGACCGCGAGGATCGGCTCGGCTCGCCTTCGTGGCGCGTGAGAGTCAGCTGCCAGACCACGTACTCCTCCCGACCCGTCGTCGCCAACAGCGTTCCGAGGTCGTAGGAGTCGGCCACGTTCTCGTCGATGGGGTGGGTGAGGGTGTAGAGCGTCCGGTCGCGGTCCGCGTCGAAGACGAGGTCGCCCTCCTGGGGCATGGCAAACACCCTGACTTCCCACTGAGAGAAGACCTGGGTGAACGCGACGGGGTCCTTCACCACCAAGCGGAACTTGCCCGTCCTCAGGGTCCAGTCTTCATCGATGACCGGCAGGAGGTCCGTCTCGATGCGGTGGCTGTCGGACTCGAACAGCATCAGCGCGGGGTCGCTGCATCCGCCCAGTGAACCGGGCGCACCGAGAGCGAAGAAAGCGATGATTCCGCCCGTCAGCAGACTCCTCATCGACCGTCGCCCGCGGGCGGCGCATCTTTCGACCGCACCCCCGCAGGCTCCTTGCTCGTGGGCGGCGCGTCCTTGGGCCGCACGGCCTGCCCCTTCACCGGCTCGCCGCGCTCGTAGAGCACGCCGTTCGCACGGTAGTCCGTGAACTGGATCGGCTTGCCCTTGCCCGCGGAAAAGACCGGCGTGTCCTGCAGGTGGATGTGGATGTGCGGCTCGGTGGTGTTGCCGCTGTTGCCGCACAGCCCGAGGAAATCGCCGGCCTTCACGCGGTCGCCTTTCTTCACGGCGACGGAGCCCTGCCGAAAGTGGGCCATGAGCGTGTACTCGTCGTTGCCATGGTCGAGGATCACGAAGTTGCCCAGCGGGTTGGCCGGGTCCATCACGCCGGGCGCGTTGTCGGGCCGGTCGTCGCCGGCGTCGAAGACCAGGCCGTCGGCGGGCGCGAGCACCCGCTTGCCGTAGGCGTAGTAGTCCTCGTTGTCCTTGCCCTCGCCCGCGTGGGTCTTGCCCCCCTGCACGATCAGGATGTCGTAGGCGAAGCGTTGGTCGACGGTGTACGCGTGGTAGTTCTGCGCGAGGGTGCGGCCGCCCCACACCACGAACCACTCCTCGTCGAAGGGCAGGCGGAAGGTCGCCTTGGTCTCGTAACCGAGGTACTCGCTCTCCGACTCGACCTGGATCGGCCGGATGGAGAAGCCCTCGATGCCCAGGTCGTCGCCGAAGACCCAGCTCACCTGGATCAGCAGGTCGGTCTTCTCGAAGCGCGACGTGCGCAGGTAGGTGCGCAGCGCGCCGAGGCGCATGATCTCCTCGGTCACCACGGCCTTCTCGGCGCCCATCTGCTCCTGCACGGCGGCGCGGAAGCCCTGCAGCCCCTCGATGGTTCCGAGCGCGCCCTGCAACGTGGTCGAGCACTCGTCCCAGAGTGAATCGAGATCGCTGTCGTAGAAGCGTTGCGTGCAGTCGCGGCCCATGGCCATCGGCGCGGCGTCGTCGGCCGCCGGGGCCGCGCCGGTCTCGTCGTCGAGGCCCATCGCCGGCGCGCCCGGCGCAACGACGAGCACGGAGACCAGCGTCATCAGCAAGACGGGCAGCGTCAGCATCGGGTCGATTCCACGCAGAGGACGGCGGGCCCACGGGGAAGGCGGCGGGCCCACGAGGCAGGCGGCAGGCCCACAGCATAGGAGATGCATCACAGCCGTGAGGGCCCGGGGTGTGTCGTGTCGATGTTCGCCGACGGGTCGAACCGGGTCTCCACGGAGCCCTTGTTCCACCCTATGATGGTCCCGGGGAAGGGCGCCCGGGTCTGCTCGTCCCCCGACCGATCCCCGTCGCTCCTCCACATCAAGAGGACTCCCCATGCGCCCCGCGTTCGCACTCGCGCTCGTTTCCGCCCTCTCCGCGGCCGTCGCCTTCGCGCCCTCCGCCGCGGCCCAGCTGGTCGAGGAGGTCATGGACACCACCGGCGACGGCCTCAACGACCTCGACTTCCCGGGCTACCTGGCCGTCGACGGCACCGGCAACCTGTTCGTCACGGGTCGCGCGAGCGACAACGTGTTCACGCTCACGCCGGCCGGCACCATCACCGAGATCATCGACAGCACCGGCGACGGCGGCGGGAACGTCCTCGACAACCCGTTCGGCATCACCACCGACGGTTTCGGCAACGTGTTCGTCACCGGCAACGGCAGTAACAACGCCTTCAAGGTCACGCCCGGCGGCACGGTCACCGAGATCATCGACATCCTGGGTGACGGCACCAACTTCATGAGCCAGCCCCTCGGCCTCGACCTCGACGGCTCGGGCAACGTCTACGTGGCCGCCTCGGGCACCGACAACGTGTTCAAGGTCACCCCCGGCGGCGTGATCACCGAGATCATCGACTCGACGGCGGGCGGCGCCGGCACCTTCGACTTCGCCAACGGCATCGTCGTCAACAGCACGGGCGACGTCTACGTGGCCGGCAGCGTCAGCGACAACGTGTTCAAGATCCCGCCCTTCGGGCCCATCGTCGAGGTCCTCGACGCGGCCGGCGACGGCGCCAATCCCTGCGACTTCCCCGTGAACCTCGTCGTCGACAGCAACGACAACGTCTACGTGACCTGCCAGTTCAGCCACAACGTGTTCAAGCTCAGCCCCGGTGGGACGATCACCGAGGTGCTCGACGCCACGGGCGACGGCGGCGGCAACACCCTGAGCGCCCCGACCGGCCTGGCCATCGACGCTGAGGACACCCTCTACGTGGTGGGCAACGGCAGCGACAACGTGTTCAGCGTCACCACCGGCGGCGTGATCACCGAGATCCTCGACGCGACGGGTGGAGGCGTGGCCACCTTTGACCTGCCTTGGGGCGTGGCCACCGACGGCGCCTGCAACGTCTTCGCCTCGGGCCTGTTCTCCGAGAACGTCTTCCGCATCCAGCGCGAGGGCGCCGGCAACTGGGAGAACCTCGGCTGCGCCACGGTGGGCACCTTCGGCGAACCCTGCCTGATCGGCACCGGCACGCTGGTGGGCGGCACGCCCCTCTCCTTCGAGCTGACCAACACGGTGGCGGGCACGCCGGCGATCCTGGCCATCTCCTTCGCAGAGGGTTCGTTCTTCGCGTTCGGCGGCATCACCAAGCCGGCCGTCCCCTGGGGTGCACAGTTCATCCTGGTCACGAACCCGAGCGGCGCCCTGAGCCTGCCCATCGCGAGCTTCCCGACGCTGCCGTCGGGCTTCACCATCGTGGCCCAATACTTCATCGAAGACTTCGGCAGCCCCCACTCGGTGGTGCTGTCCAACGCCATCAAAGGAATCGTGCCTTGAGCGACTCCACCGCCCCCACCGTCCCGCTGCGTCATGTCCTCGCGACCCTCGCCTATCGCGGCGGGAAGGTCACCCGCGATGCCCCCGAGCGCTTCGGCAAACTGTCGGTGGGCAAGGGCAGCAAGACCGCCGTCGAGATCCTCACGCACATGTGCGACGTGCTGGCCTGGGGCACGAGCTGGGCCCGGGGCGAACAGAAGTGGGAGCAGAGCGAGGTGCAGAACTGGCACGTGACCGTCGAGCGCTTCCATGGCGCGCTGGCCGACTTCGACGCGGTGCTCGCGAGCGGCACGCTGGCTTGCAAACCCGAGGAGTTGCTGCAGGGTCCGCTCGCCGACTGCCTCACCCACGTCGGGCAGATCGCGCTGCTGCGCCGGCTCGCCGACGCACCCATCAAGGCCGAGAACTACAGCCAGGCCGGCGTGACCATCGGCCGGCTGGGTGCGGACCAGGTGCCGCCCGCCCAGGAGTTCTAGGGCGAAAGTGTCCCGGTTCCGGTCAGTCGTCACCGCTTGATCGTCGCTCGCGGTCGCGCGACGGCCGTCCGTGTCAGAGCCCGCGGCCTCCCGCGGTCTGCCGTCCCCTACGAGTCATCGTAGACCTGCGTGTGCGTCGCAGACTCAGCGGAACGGTTCCGGGCAGGGGCCGCCGCTCAAATTCGGGGGACAGACGCCATGCTGCACCGGTCCATGCAGGCCCGCGCGGCCTGCTTCGCAGGCTCGATCACCTTCTCACTCGTGGCGCTGCTCGCCGCGCCCGCCGCCGCCCAGGCCACCACGTCGGACACCGCTGGCGTCACCCAGATCATCGATTCGTTCGGTGACGGGGTCGAGCCGCTCATCGTCCCTGGCGACGTGGACGTCGATCGCATCGGCAACGTCTACGTGACCAGCGCCGCCACGAACACCGCCTTCCGCATCAGCCCCGGCGGCCACATCGAGACCATCATCGACATCAGCGGCGACGGGGTGAACCAACTCATCGCGCCCCTCGGCATCGCCGTCGACGACACGGGCAACGTCTACGTCTCGGGCTCGTTCAGCGACAACGTGTTCAAGATCACGCCTGCCGGCGTCATCACCCAGATCATCGACAGCGGCGGCGACGGCCTCGGTAACCTGTTGCTGGGCGCGGGCGACGTGACCGTCGACAGCAACGGCAACGTCTTCGTCATCGGCGCCGACTCCAGCAGTGCCTTCAGGATCTCGCCGGCCGGGGTTGTCACCAAGATCATCGATGGCACCGGCGACGGCTTCGGCCACGCGCTCATCGCGCCCCTGGGCATCGCCGTCGACCACCTCGGCGTGGCCTACGTCGCGGGGTTCGTCTCGGACAACGCCTTCAGGATCGAGACGAACGGCACCATCACCCAGATCATCGACGCGGGCGGCGACGGTGTGGGCAACGCGCTGCTCAGTCCTTACGGCATCGCCGTCGACCTCGACCGCAACGTCTACGTGGCCGGCAACGGGACCGACAACGTGTTCCGCATCGCGCCCGGCGGCAACGTATTCCAGGTGCTCGATGCCACCGGCAACGGCTCGGGCCACACCATCGACGCCCCCATCGGCGTGGCCGTCGACCACCTCGGCAACCTCTTCGTGACCGGCACGAACAGCAGCAACGCGTTCTGCGTCACACCCGGATTGGTGGCCGTGCAGGTCGTCGACACCGCCGGCGACGGCCTCGGCAACGTGCTGCTCAACCCCGAGGACATCGCCGTCGACGGCGCGGGCAACGTCTACGTGGCGGGCGGCTTCACGAGCAACGTCTTCCGCCTCGACGCGCCCACCGGCTGGACCGACCTCGGTCACGCAACGACGGGCACCCACGGCGAACCACGCCTCACGACCGCCGGCACCCTCAACACCCACACCGTCGCGTGGCTCAACCTCGCCAATCTGCGCCCCTCGCAACCCGCCGTGCTGGGTTTCTCGACGGCGGTCGCCACGACGCCGGCCTTCGGCGGCATCACCAAGCCCGCCACGCCCTGGGACGGCTTGCTCATGTGCGTCACCGATCCGGTGGGCGAGGTGCACATGCCCCTGCTCGACGTCCCCGCCGCCCTGTCCGGCACGACGTTGGTCTTCCAGGCCTTCCAGCTCGATCCGGGCCACTTCAGCGGCGTGGTCATGTCCAATGCAGTACGGGGCGACGCTCCGTAGCGGGCCCCACCGAGCGCGTTCGTCCTGCGTATGGGATCCTGTACGGACGCACTCGGGAGACTCGGGCATGGGATCGAAGCTGGGGATCACCCTCGTCGCGGCGCTCTTGAGTTGGACAGCGCCGGTCGATGACGAACGCGCTGCCGGCCCGACCGGAGAGCCGGCCCCCTCCTGGGCGCGGATCACCGCCGACGCCGTCGCCCTGAGGGTGCGCGAGCGTCACGAGGACGTCCGCTGCGAGGTGCATGAGGTGCTCCTGCTCGGCACGGAAGAGACGGACGCCTGGTCCTCCAGCGGAGAAGCGCCCGCGCTGCTCCTGCGCCTCTTCCTCGCGGCGGCGCCCCGGCACCGCATCGAGTTCCTGGTCACGCCCTGGCGGCGGATGTCCTGGCGCGGGTCGGCCCTCGCGCAGCCGCGGGTGTTCACCATCTCCGACACCACCATGGTCATCGGCCCCCTTGGCAAGTCGGAGCAGCAGGTCGAGGAGGACGAGTTCGGCCGCGACATGGTCGCCCTGATGCAGGACCTGCTCGGCACGGCCCCGACCGAGCGCGGCGCCCGCACGCTGCTCGAGGACGAGACGCTGCTCATCGAGGCTCCGCACTCCCTGCACCTCGTGCAGCAGGTGCCGCCGGCCGTGGCCGCCGCGACCACGGTCAACTTCCTGCACGAACAGAACTGGGCCTGGGTGAACGAGCAGCGCGCGCTGGTCGTCGAGATCGTCCACGAAAACGACGCCGGCACGCCGTCGGCCACCGATGACTCGTATCGCCGCCTCGAGATCTACCCGCCCCTCCCGCTGGTCCGCGACCGGCCGGTGCGCGCCGCCCGCGGCAAGCAGCGCGATCGCGGAGAGCAGCAGCTGGCTCCCGGCGTCGACCTCGCCGCCGCCTCCGAGCAGCTCGACGAAGATCTGCGTCGCCTGTACGGGTCGGTGCTGCACGACCGCCTGGCGCGCGACGTCGCGGCGGATGAGCCGCTCGACCCGGAGACCCTCGAGGCCCTGCGCACCGTCGTCTTCGCCCATCCGGCCCACTCAGGCCCGGCCCACGCCGCCGGCCAGGCCGTTTTCGCGCGGGCCCTCGACGACCTTCGACAGCTGCTCTCCCCCGGGCGCATGCCGGCGCAGGACCCGGACTTCTGGCCGAGCACCCTGACCGCCTTCGACCCGGCGGTGCTGAAGCGCCTGCCGCTGTTGCCGCCGCCCCGGTCCGACCGGATCACGTCCCTCGCCACCGAGTGGGTGCACCGGCAACGCGAGGCGGCCGCGGCGCCGGGCGTCTGGAGCAACGCACTCTCCCCGGCCGACCGCGCCCGCCTCGGCATCGAGCGGGTCTACCGTCCGACCCTGCCCGAACTCATGCTCGCCGAATTGGGAGACCGGATCCGTCACGTGGCCCGCACCGACGGGTCCCAGCTCGTGCGCATCGCCCTGCGCGAAGCCGGCGTCGAACGCGACGACCGGACCTATCGGGCCTTCCGCTTCGCGGTGAGCGGCCCCAACCCCGGCGACGACCGCTACGTCGTCGGCATCGTCACCCTCTCACTGGACCTGCGGTGATGACCAAGTCGCCCATCGTGAACGTCGCTTTCCTGCTGCTGGTCGCGCTCGCCGTCGCCTACGCGGCCCGAGGCGCCTCGCCGGTCGCCGCCACGCCGCGAGATCTCTCGGAAACCGAGCAGAAGCTGCTCGACTCACTCTCCCTCCAGGCGCGTGAATACTTCAACCGGTCGCGGACGCCCGAGCACACCGAATCGGACGAATTGGCGTACCAGGAGCGCCTGCTGCGGGCCGCGGACGTCGCTGCTTTCCTCGATCTCGATCGAGCCGAGGCGGAAGCCTGCAGCCTCTTGGCCGACACCTTCATGAAGGCCCTCGCCGAGCCCGACCGCCAGCGGCTGCGCCTCGAGAGCGCCGACGCAGAGCAGCGTGACGAGAGAGAACTGGCCGAGCGGACGGCCCTGGCCAACCGGCTCGCGAGCCGGGCCCAAGGTCTGTTTCAGCGAGCCGTCGTCGCCGCGCGTCGGAGCGGCGACACGCGTCGGGAGATCCATGCCCTCAATGGACTCCTGGCCGTGTTCAGGCGCAGCGTGGGCGACGAGGGCCGCGAGCCGTTCATGCAGACCCTGCGAGCCTACGCGGACATCGCGGCGTCCACCGACCGGATCATCGATGCCCTGCCGGCACTCGCATACTCGGCCACGCGCCCGCGCTGGTTCGTGGAGGGCATGGAGGCCAACCTCTTGCGGGGCATCGTGGGCTTCAGCATGGACGACGTCGCTGCGGCCCGGCTCATGGGAGACCGCGCGCGCCTCGAGTCCGCCATCCCGAAGCTGATCGAGCGCGGCCTGGTCCTCACCGCCGGCAAGCTGGCCGAAGAGGTCGGCGACCCGCCCGGGCTCCTGGCCGTCTTTGCCCACCATCGGACCCGCGGCGACGCCGTCGCCGAATCCCGTGTGGGACGACGACTGCTGTCCCTGCTCCCGGACGGCGCCGAACGCGCGGATGTGCAACGGCGGACCTTCGTGGCCGCCCTCGCGGCCGACGATCTTCAGACCGCTGCGGACACGGCCGCCAACCCGACCCTGGCTGCGAGCCTGAGGGGCGGGGCGATCGCCCGCAGTCAGGATGTCGCGGACGCCGATGCGGCCGTCGACGAGACCGACCAGCCCGAGTGGCTGCGCCGGGGACGCAGCCCTCCCCAGGGCGACGCCTTCACCAACATTGTGAGCGAGAGCCTCCTGGGCGACCCCGGGTACATCCCCACGCTGCACCTGATCGACTTCGCCCAAGCCGATGGCAGTCACGCCTTCGTCGCGCCCCTCTTCGCGTTCGTGCTCGGCGCCGAGCCCGGTCATGCCACGGAGGTCGCGCACGCGGCCGCGGCGCTCGTCGAGTTGGTGGAGTTGCAGGACCTGCCCTCCATCCTCCGGGCCCTCGGGCACTGGGAGTGGGAGACGCGCCGGTGCATGGCCATGGCCCTCGGGCGGCTCCAGGGGCAGGACGAAGACCTGACCGACCTGCTGCAGTCGCGCCTCGACATCGAATCCGTGCCGGCTGTTCGGGCCGCCCTGCGCTGGGGCCTGATCCGGGCAGGACGATTCGAGGAGAACCTCGACGCGCTCGCCGACCTCCTCGACGGCGACGACGTCTCGGCGTCGATCACCGCCGCCGTCGCGTTGTTCGATCACGGCTATGGCACAGCGGCGGCCAAGCTCGGGGAGCTGGCCCTACCCGATTCGGACGAGGACCAGGCCGAGGAAGCCGCGCAGTTGCTCGGCTTCTCCGAACGACCCGATGCCATCCCCCTGATCGAACGCTTCCTCAACCACAAGGGCGCCCTGGTGCAAGAGGATGCCTCGCGCGCTCTCAACCAGCACGACTCGCCGCAAGCCCGCGAGGCTCGCGGCCGCGGGCTGCTCAGGGTCCGGGGTGGCATGAGCCGCGCCTTCCTCGGGTTGCGGGACGGTCGCCGGGGCCTGCTCGACCCCGAAGCCCTCGCCACTCTCGTGCGCTGGCGCAATGAAGACAACCTCGCTCGTTTCGCCTACCAGGCCGACCTGTCGACCTGGTTGATCGGGGAGTCGATGGGCAGAGTGAGGTTCAACATCCCGGTCGGGAAGGACGCACACACCAAGACCGAGCGCCTGGCCCTGCGCGGGCTCGAGGAGCGCATGCCCTATCCGTGGCGCGGACAACACGGCAGCGACATGGTGCTCGGGGACGAGGACGATGCCGAGGCCAAGGAAGACTCCGACGACGACCTCCCCAGCGCCCTCCCCCGTGCCCGGGCTCGCGCTCGCGCGCGACGTGCCGTCGGCGGGGGTCCGCGCACCGTCTCCATGGTCTACGAGGCGTCCCTCTCCGGCGCCGTCGTCGTGATCACCCTCGATCCCCTGGCGACGCTGGTCGACGAGTCCTACCTCACCGTCGACCTGCGCAAGACCCAGCGTCACAGCGGCTTCGACACCGGTCTGTACGGCCCCCTATGGGTGAATTTCGAACTGAAGCTCGAGGCGGAGGGCGCGTTGATCCAGGCGCGCATCGAGGGGCTCCCCGGCGGTCCCTACTTCTCCGACAGCGCGCACGTCCCGACTTTCGATCTGCCGCACGGCGTGACCACGGCGGACGTCGCCGGCGGCAGGCTCGTCCTCGACTTCAAGTTCTTCGACAAGACCGAGACCGCATCCTTCCCCCTCGGCCCGCGGCTCGTGAGGGGCGACGAGATCAAGCCCGACCTCATCGTCGAGCGGGTGTCCGTGGATCCCGCGGCGCCGCGTCCCGGGGCCCCGGTGGAGGTCCTGTTCGACGTGGTCAACGTCGGGCACGCGAGGTCACGCCCCACCCATGCGGTGGTCTACGCGCACAACGTGCAGTGGCCCGCTGCGAAGCGTCCCATCGGCCGCATTGCCATCCCCTCCCTCGATCAGGGCGACCGGGTCGAGACGGCCATGGGCGTGTCGGTCTCGTCCGACTACTACCTCAACGACTACACGCCGGGCTGGACGCCCGAGGACCAAGACACCTCCATCGAGGTGGAGGTCGATCCCGACGGCGCCGTGGAAGAACTCGACGAGGGCAACAACAGCTCGGCGCGGCCCGTCGCGTTCATCCTCACCGAGGACGAGCGCGAAGCCCGGCAGAAGGAGGATGCCCTGAGCCGGCTCGGCGAGCTGGTCGACCAGCTCGAGGAGCTCGGCCTCGACGCGGATCCCGAAGTCCTGCGCGAGCCGCTGCGTGAATTGCTCGAGGAGTTCGAGTCCGCCCAGCCGCGCACCCCAGCCCTGGCCACGGCGATCCGCATGATCCGTGCGCTCTCCGCGCAGGACGCCTCCCGCGAACGCATCCGCGATGCCGTCCGGGACATGTCCAGTTACGCACCCGCGGACGACCCCGAGGAGCAGGAGCAGGCCCGCTTGCTGGCGGAGTTGCTGCGGGCCCAGGCGGACCTGCTGCGCTCCGGCGTGCCGGTCTCGCCCGAGCAGATCGCGGCCATCGACGAGAACGTGAAGGCTTTCCGCGAGAACTACGGCGAGGACTACCCGTTGTTCGGCGCTGAGCAGGCCGCGTCCTTCGAGGACTCGATCCGCGCCGTCCGGGTGCAGCAGGGCCTGCAGGAGATCTTCGGCGCCGGCGCCACGGGCACGCCCGGTGATCTCGGCGCCGTGCTGGGTCCGCAGCTCAACCCCGAGCGTCGCGCAGCCGCCGAGCAGTACCTGCGTCGCAACATCGAATGGAATCACGACGGCATCGACTACGCCAACGCGACCTTCGATCGGATCATGAGCGCACCGGACAACTGGTTCGAGGCCGAGCCCGCAGCGCCGGCGCCCGGTCGGTGGGCCACCTGGGACGGCCCGGACGCCGACATCGACAGCCAGCTCGAGTTCGTCGACCCGGCCGACGACCCGGCCCCCATGGGCCCGCCCGCGAAGAAGACGATCAAGACGCTGCAAGAGCGGTTCGGCTTCTGAGCGCTCCCGCGACATGAACCGAGGACCGGCCCACCGCGCACTCCTGCTGCCGCTCACGGTGATCGTCCTGATCCCGTCGGCGCTGCTGCAGGTCTTTGGTGGCGGCCTGGTCGCTCGGCTCTCCGACTCCGAACTGGCCCTCGGCCCCGGCTCGGCCCTCCTCGCCGTCGGCGGCCTGCTGCTGATGGTCCGCACCATCACGCTGCTCCACCGGATCGGGAAGGGCACCCTCGCCCCGTGGAATCCCACCACGCGCCTGGTGGTCGCCGGCATCTACCGCCACGTGCGCAACCCCATGATCACCGGCGTGATCTGCTTGCTCGGCGCCGAGGCCCTCTTCTTCGAGTCGTGGCTGCTCGCCGGCTGGGCCACGTTCTTCGCCCTGCTCAACGGCGTGTGGGTCCCGATGAAGGAAGAGCTCGACCTGGTGACCCGCTTCGGCGACGACTACGAGGAGTACCGGCGCCACGTGCCCCGCTGGATCCCCCGGCTGACGGCCTGGACACCCCCGTGGGACGCCCCTGATGCATGAGCACGGTGTCATCAGCCCAGATGCGTGTGCACTTCGGCATGAGTCCAGCCGCATGAGCACGTCGGTATGAGCGCAGCGGCATGAGGCCCACAACCGTCTTCGCCCTCTTGATGGGCATCGTGCTGGTGGCCGGTGTGGCGTTGCTGCTGGTGCCCGACCGTAGCGACCCCACGCGCCGCGCCCGCGGCGACGACAGCATGGCCGTGGTCGTCCGGTCGCCGGAGACCGCACCGGCCACACCGTCGGCGGCACTGGTCCTCGGACCGGCGCCCATCGAAGCGCTGGCCGAACACGAGCTCGCCCTCGCCACCGTCACCGCCCTCGGAGCGCCCGCGCGGATCACGCTGGAACTCGGGGACGGCGTCATCGAGGGCCGCACCTTCGACGAGATGGGCGCGGTCGTGCCCGGCGCCGACGTGTCCGTGGCCCTCGACCCCGCCCACGACCCGGACACCGTCGTCGGCATGCGCCGCTTCCCCCTCGACCTCGTCAGCGACGCCGAAGGCCGCTTCGAGATCTCCGGCCTGCCCCACGTCGGCATGGTGATCACCGCGGAGGCGGACGGCCATCACGGGAACCGGGTGCGCCGCTTGCCGCGCGACGCTCAGCCCGCGCGCGCCACGCTGGTGCTGATGCGCGCGGCCGAAGTGTCGGGCACGGTGACGGACTCCGAGGGCCACCCCCTGCCGGGCGCCCAGGTGAAGGTCGGCAGCTTCGCCTCCATCTTCGGCGAGGCCGTCACCGATACCGAAGGCCGCTACCGCATCGAGAGCCTGGCGGCCGAGCCCGTCGACGTGATCGTCTCCGCCGAGCAGTACATAACCCAAGGCCGCTTCATTCGCCTCAGGGGCGGCTCCACCAACACCTTCGATTTCGTGCTCAGCCTCGGCGGCCGCATCGGCGGGTGGGTCCGCGACCGCGGCACCGGCGCGCCGCTGCAGGGGATGCGGGTCACCCTGGTCCACAGTGGGCCCTTCGGCCCGTCCGGCGATCTGACCGCCACCGATCACACCGGGTGGTTCGATTTCACGTCCGTCGGTGAAGGCGCCCACACCCTGTTTGTCCAGATGCCCAAGCAGGATCCCCGGGACTTCGACACACACCGGAACCAAGAGATGGGACCGCTCGCGACGCTGGGCAACGTGCGGGCCGGCGACCCGCCGGTCGAGATCGCCGTCGAGGGCTTCCTGCGCCGGACCGGTTCGATCACCGGCACCCTCGTCCCACCGGACGGAGCGACGCTGGTCTGGTCATCCGTGACGGCGATCGGGCCGGCGGCGGCCCCCTTGTCCTCCACCATGGCCACCGACGATGAGGGCGGCTTCCTGTTCGAGGACCGGCGTCCCGGGCGCCACGTCCTCTGGGCGCGCACCGATCAATTCGTGTCCGTCCCCGTGACGGTTGAGCTCGCCGAAGGTGAGGCCCTCGACGTCGGCGCGATCCCGCTGATGGTCGGCGGCACGGTGCGCCTGAGCCTCGCGAGCGACACGCCGCTCACCGGCCTCGACATCGAGGCATGGCTCACGCGACGCGACGACCACACCAGCACCGCGGACAATCCGGTGCGCCATACCCTCGTGCGTGAGGGCGATGAATACCTCTCTCCGCCGCTCCTCGCCGGGCCCTACGTGCTGGCCCTCGACAGCGCCATCCTCCGCGACCCGGGAGAGATCGTCGTGCAGTCCGGCGTCGAGACGGCCCTCACCGTCCACGTCGAGCGCGAGGTGAAGCTCGAGATCGGCATCGAGTGGCACGACGGTTGGCGCACCCGCACGGGCACGCGCATCGAGGTGCGCGACGACCGCGGCGCCGTCGTCGCCGGGCGGTACCACAGCGGCCGCATCGACCGCGCCTGGCTCGCCACCGTGCTCGTGCCGGCCGGGCACTACACCGTCGTGGTGTTCGACGAGCGGGGCGAGCGGCGGCGGGTTGCCGTCGAGCTCGACGGAAAAGACGTCACGGTCGGCGTGACCATCGATCTGTAGAAGCGCCACGGCCGATCTTGAGGGGTACTACGGCCGACAAGCATGGGCACTCGAGTGTGGGCACTACAGAACCCTCACCGGCACGACCGGTTATCATCGGCCGCATGGAGGGGATTCACCGCAGGACGCTGCTCGCCGGCGCGGCCCTGGTCGTCGTCGCGCTGTTAGCCTGGATGCTCGCCGGGGACGGCGACCGAGGAGGCGACGTCGCGGTGGTCACCCCCGGCGGATCTCAAGGCGCCCTCGGCACCGACCTCGAGCCGCACCCGCTGGGTGGCCCGATCAGTGACGCGACGAACCTCTCCACTGAAACGAATGCGGCCGGGGCGGACACCTCGAGCGAAGCGAGTGATGAGACGGATTCCGAGGGCTCGCTCCTCATCCGCGTGAAGTGGAACGACGGCCGCCCGGCACCGGGCATCCACGTGAGGGTCGTCGAGTGGGGCCGTCCCAATGCCGCCATGAAGGCGCGCAGCGAGTTCTCCGACGACCGGGGCGAGTGCCGACTCGAAAACGTGCGCGCCGGCATCACCACCCTCTACGGCGACCGCGGCGGTTCGGCGCGCGCGGACATCGAGGAGGGCGAGCAGTCCGAGGTCGAGTTGAGACTCCCGCCGGGGCACCTCATTACGGGCCGTGTCGTCGACATCGAGGGCAAGGGCATCGCCGGTGCCGGCATCTGGCTCTCCGACTCCGGCAACGGGAGAGACGGAGCCATCGTCACCTCGAGCGATGCCACCGGACGCTTCCGTATCGAGGAGGTCGGACAATTCCACTATGTCGGGGCCCGGCATCCTCCGTACCAGCCCTCCGACGTGCACATGGTGAAGGAGCACGACCTCGACCTGCTGCTGGAATTGCGGCCGGGTGGGGCCATCGTGCTGGGCCAGGTCCTCGACATCGACGGCGAGCCCATCGCCGGTGCGTGGATCCGTCTCGAGCAACCGGCGGCCCTCTCCTTCTCCGGGCCCGACCGGCGTCTCACCCCCCAGGCGAGCTACACCCGCAGCGGCGACGACGGGCACTTTTCGAGCGCGGGCCTGCCGACGGGCCTCACGAACATCGATGCCCGCGCCAACGGGTATGCCGCCGCGAGAGTCTCCGCAAAGCTCACGGACGGCGGCTCCACCGAAGTCACCCTCGAGCTGTCTCGCGAGGCCGTCGTCCGAGGCGTCGTCACCGACGACTCGGGGGCCCCCGTCTTCATGGGGAACGTCTCGCACGGCGACTTTGACGAGTATCTCAGCAGCACGACGGTCACCGATCCGTCGGGGCGGTATGTGCTCACGGGACTCCCGGCAGGACACCTCGAACTCTCCGCGACCGGGCGGCGCCACCGTCCTCTCTCCACCACCGTCGAGACAGCGCCCGGCACCGACTTGCGCTGGGACCCGATCTTGCGCACCGGCGCGAGCATCGTCGGAAGCGTCGTCGACACCGAATCACGCATCCCGCTGCCGGGCCTGACAGTCGCGGCGTACGTGAGCACCGAAGCCGGCCGCTCCGCGCGATCGGCACGCACCGACGACGAGGGTGGCTTCGCCCTCCATGCTCTCGAGCCCGGCGTGTATTCCCTGCGGGTCCACGACTGGTCCGGGTACGCCGACGCGCCGCTGGCCACGCTCGACCATGTGAGCACCGACAGCGATCCCGTCGTCCTCGAGGTGGACGACGCCCTCGTCGAGCGCGGCCACATCATCGGCCGCGTGCTCGCCCCCGACGGCACACCCATCGACGGCGGCGCTCTCTCGATCCAGGACGCCGACGGCGACGACGAGCCGCAGCTCAGGATGATTGAACAGGGAAACTTCAGATCGGGCGCGCTGCTGCCCGGCACCTACACGGTGAGGGTGCCCAACAAGTCCTACGGGTCACCGACCGTGTCCGCGGATGTCCGCTCGAACGAGACCGTCGACGTGGGCGAGATCCGCCTGCAGCCCGGCGGCACCGTGGCCGTCTGGCCGACGATCGAAACGGGCGTCGACCTCTCGCAGGTGCGGATGTGGCTGCGTCGACCCGGCGGCTGGGGCGGCGGTTTATTCACGCAGCAGAATGATGTGTTCCGCTCGGAGAGCGTCGGCGCCGGGCCGGCAACCCTGGTCGTGTCGGGGAGCGGCATCGCCTCCGAAGTGCGCGACATCGAGATCCGTTCCGGCGAAGAGACCGTCGTGGAGATCCTCGTTCGCCGAGGCCTCTCCCTGCAGCTCGCGCTGCAATGGAACGACCCGGCGCGACCGCCGTCGCATTCCGACGTCACCATTACCGATACGTCCGGAGTGCAGGTTTCCTCGCGCACCTACTCGAGAGCCGACCCTCAGCTGGTCTCGCGCCATTGGCTCGCCCCCGGCCGCTACATCATCGTGGCGAGCGACGATTTCGGCGCCCGCTCCTCCGTCGAGGCCGTCGTGCGCGAACCCGGTGGTGAGACGATCACCATCGAGATGTAAAGTCGCCCGCAGCACGGGTGCGGATCGCCGCCCTCAGCGCTACGCAGACGTCAGCGCTGCGCCCGGGCCACGAGCACCACGCCCACGAGCAGCAGCAGGGCGCCCACCGGCACGAGCAGGATCCCGAGGCCCGGATCGCCGTCGTAGATCCACACGCCGCCGAGCAGAAATCCCAGCGGTAGCAGCAGCCCCCCCGCCAGCAGGCAGCGCGAAACGGTGCGCAGCCCCTTGGTCGGTGTCTTGTCGCCGCGGGCCCCCCACCCGAGGGTCGAGAGCGTCAGCGCGAACGCGATGTTCACCAGCGCTACCAGGGTCCCGTGGGCGTGGGCGAGGGTCCACATGAGCCGGCGCGTCTCGTTCGAGACGTCGAGATAGAGGCCCAGCTTGAGACCGTGCAGCACCTCGAGCGCGATGCCCATGGCGAGGAAGAGCGCGAGGGTCCACCACCCGAACTTCAGGTGGAGACGGATGTAATCCGTGGACGCAGCGGCCGACGAAGGGGCATCGGATCCCGCGCGCTCGTCAGGCTCTTTCACAACTCGCCCCTCCCCTTCCCACCCTCACGCCCGAAGGTGCTCGTCCCGGCGATTGGCGCACCCGCCGTGCTCACTCCTGCAGGTGCGTCGGCCGGTTGTCGCGGTCCTTCAGCAGCTCTGCGATGACATCTTCCCTGAGCAGCCCGTAGAGGTCCACGAGCAACGCCGGGATGAACGCCTCGTTCCCTGGGGGCGCATTCCCTGAGGCCGCACCGGCCGCCGAGGCGTTCCCCTGAGCACCGTTCCCCTGCGAACCCTGGCCGTCACCGGAGGCCGCCCGCGCTTCGCTCCATTGCCGCCAGACCCGCTCGCGGGCCACGGCCCAGAAGGGCGTGGGCCCAAGGAACTCGAAGGCGAAGTGCTCGAAGCCCTCGTGGCGCTTCAGCGAGCGGTGGGCAATGAGCCGCACCGCATCGTAGGGGTCTTCGAGGAGCTGGCCGAGGAACGGCACCATCCACTCGTCGCTGGGTGGCGCGCCGGCGTGGGTGCGCCCGGAGGCGTCCAGGGCGGCGTCCCAGCCCATGCTCCACGCCATGAGCGCGCGGACATGGGGCTCGCCCTGCAGCAGCCACAACAACGACGCAGCCACCGTCTCCTGCGGCTCGGTGAGCTCGGGCCGCGGCGTGCCGTACCACTCCTGCATGTGGTCGGCGGTCCAGCCCAGGGTCTGGTCGAGATGACACTGGTTGCAGGCATTGGGCCGCCCGGTCATGAGGCTCGTGGCCACCGACGGGTTGTCGATCTCGTGACTGCGCACCGCCTGCAACAGGCCGTAGCCGGTGTAGCTCATGTGGCAGTTGAGGCAGTTGCTGCCCGAAGAATCCGGTGCGTGGAAGGTGTGGGCCGTGACATCGTCGCCGAAGCTCGTGTGGCACTGCAGGCAAGCTTCGTTCCCCCGCATGCCCGGCTTGAGCTGGTCGACGCGCCACTCGTCGAGGCCCTGGGGATCGCCGTCGACGCCGTGCATCGAGTGGCACGAGAGGCAGTCCATGGCCCCTTCGGTGTGACAGCTCGTCTCGATGAGTCCGTTGTACTCGCGGCCGGCCAGCCGGATCATCCCGTCGGACCAGAAGCGGTTCTCCATGTAGTACGGGAACATCGCCACCGCTTCGGCGATCCGACCCGGCGGCGGGTCGGGGTCGTGGCGCACGGTGATGCGCGTGTCGTCGAGGTTGTCGCCCGGCCGGTAGTCGAAGCCCTCCTGCTCCCAGCGCAGGGCGTCGGCGATGGACTTGAACTCGTTGAGGCCGTGGCACTGCCCGCACACCTGGGCCGACGCCTGCGTCGAGAGGTCTGCGGGGTTGACGATGTGGTCGTCCCCGCGGCCGCCCACGTGGGACGCGTAGCGGTTGGCCGGATTGCGCTGGAAGTCGACATGGGCCTGGGCCGGGCCGTGGCACGACTCGCAACCGATGGTCAGCTCCGAGGCGCGCGAGTCCATCGCGCGCGGTGACTCGATGCCGGGACGGCCGTCGGTGGCGTGGCAGCGGATGCAGGCCGCGTTCCAGCGCCCCGTCTCCGGCGGCGTGGGCCGATCCGGATGAGACAGGAAGCCCGCCGATCGCGGGATCCACTGCTGCTCTTCCGTGAGCCAATACAGCTCGACCTGCCCCAGCACCCGGGACATGCCGGTCGGGTACCAGTAGATCTGCTTCTTGTGCGACCCCGTGACCAGGGCGACGGGCCGCGTGACGCGGTGAGGCTCTTCGGAGACCTCGGGCTCCCAACCCTGGGCGCGGGCTCGATCGCGCTTGCGCCTCCAGGCCGGGTCGTCCATCTCCACCCAGTACTCGTCGCCCTCACGGGTGAAGCGGTAGCTGTCCTCACCGAAGCTGATCGTCTCGCCATTGAAGGCGCCCACCACGGCGTCCGGCGTTGCCGACTGGGTCATCTTGCGGTGGTAGCTGTGGTCCCACGACGCGTGGTGTCGCGGATGGCACGAGCGACAGGTGTCGGAGGTGGCGAAGCCCTCGCGGGGGTCCTGCACGGGACGATCGGCCGCGTCCGACGGCCGGCTCGTGTCGACGGGATAGACGCTGTCGCGCTCGAACACGAGGAACACGGGCACGGCCAGGCTGATGATCAACACGCCGGCCGCCACCACCCGTCCGCCTCGGCCCGGCGGAGTCTCAGCGGTTGGGTCTTCGGCCGAGCGGACGCTCGAGGCGACTCCGGGAGAGGCCGCGGCCGGGCGACGGCCCCGGCCGAGCAGCACCAGCAGCCCGATGGCCAACACTGCCGCGACCACCACCGATTCGAACACCATGGGGCCCAGTCTACCGCCGCCCCCTCAGCACCGTGTCAGGTGATCCAGTCGCTCTCCACGGGCTCGTCGCGGTCGTCTCCGCCGTGGCCGCGCAGGCCGTGATCGTCGTCGGCGATGTCGATGGTCACCAGGCCCAGCAGAAAGTCGAGCAGCTCGCCGACGCTGAAGCCCGCCCGGGCCCCCACCAGCACCGTGAAGCCCACCTCAACGTCGAGGGCATGGATCCAACTCGGATCGGGATTGGTCGGCGCGAACCCGAAGCTGTGCACCAGGTAGCACTCGTCGGCCACGTCTTCGGCGCGCCAGGCGCCCCGCGTCTCCGTGAACAGGGAGCGACCGTAGAGGACGCCACCCTCCAGGAACGGGACCACGGGCAACCCGAGGTGCAGGAAGCTGCCGGCGCCGAACCGCCGTCCGTGCATGCCCGCCTCGACGTGTTGGCCGCCCCCCACCATCACGTGCAGCAGGTCGGTGGCCTGGACGTCGATGCTGAGCTCGGGCCCCGCGCTGAGGGAGAAGCGCAGCGGATCGAGCAGGTCGAGCCCGCGGTCGCGCAGGTAGGTCCCGGTGGCGCACCCGCTCGTCACGAGCACGAGGGCGAGCAGCGCCGCCCCGCGGGCGCATCGGGCCAGCGGCGTGGTGTGGTCCGTCGACACTGACATGGCTGCGTACGAAGTGGCTGCATGAGACACAGATCCGTTCGACACGACTCCGGACGACATCGCTCCCCCCGACATGGCATTCCCGACTTCGATGCTCCCGACATGGATTCATTGTGGGCGGGCCGCGTAGCATCGGCAAGCGCAGTGACGGAACCGGACGCACGAGGCCCCTGACGCACGGGGCCCCTGACGCACGGGGCGCCGAGCACACGCGGTGCCGGACGCACGCGGAGATTGCACGACCATGGAACGGACATCTGTCGGACGCTTGCCCGTTGTAGGCGTGATGGGCTCAGGACAGCGGGAACACATCGAGCGCAGCGAAGTCCTGGGTACATGGCTCGCCGGCCTCGGGGTGCACCTGCTCACCGGTGGCGGCGCAGGCGTCATGACGGCCGTGAGCCGTGCCTTCGCGAGCGTCGAGGAGCGCGCCGGCCACATCCTCGGCGTCGTGCCCTGCATCGAAGACGACGCGACGACGCCCCCTGCGGGTTACCCCAACCCCTGGGTCGAGATCGTCGTGCGCACCCACCTGCCCTTCAGTGGCGCGCAGGGCAGCGGTCCGAACTCCCGCAACCACGTCAACGTGCTCAGCGCTGACGTCCTGGTGGCCCTGCCTGGGGGACCGGGGACCTCCAGCGAAGTGGGTCTGGCCCGGCGCTACGGGCGCCCGTTGGTGGCCTGGATCGACGCTCCGGCCGACATCCCCGACCTGCCGGCCGACACGCCGGTCGCCGCCGCCTGGGAGCAGGTCGAGGCCTTCGTGCACGAGCACCTCGCTGCCGGACGCCGGGCCCGCTGAGGCCCGACCCGCTGAGGACGGTCCCGCGGGCCGCCCTCGCGACCGGCCTTCACGGCGGACCCGTCCGACCGGTACCATCCGGCCCCGAAGTCGGCACCCGCCCCAGGCTCCTCCCACGGCCCCTGGGGACCCTCGAGGAAGCATCCCTTGGATCCGAGGTTGCGCCAGGCCATCGACGCCGTCGATCGCGGCGATGTCGCGACGCTTCAGGAATTGCTGCGCGCCGAACCCGACCTCGTGCGCCATTGCGTGGAGACCACCGAGCCTCCGTACGACGCCTACTTCGGCCGGGCCGCCCTGCTGCATCACGTGGCCGGCAATCCGCAGCGCCCCGCCGACGGCGGCCTCCACACCCTGCCCGGCAACATCGTCGACGTGACCCGCCTGCTGCTCGAGCACGGCGCCGAGGTGGATGCCACGTGCGGCGCTTCCGACGGCTCGGGCGGCACGACCCTCGGCCTCGTCGCGTCGAGCAGCGTCGCCGCGAGCCAGGGCCACGCGGCCGCGCTCATCAACGTCCTCGTGGGCGCCGGTGCCGACGTCGACTTCGGCGGCGGCGCCTGCCTGCACACGGCCCTCTACCACTGTGTCGAGTGCCGGGATCAGCGCGACGTCGCCACCCTGCTGCTCGACCACGGCGCGAGCGTCGACTTCGTCTTCGCCGCGGGCCTGGGACGCCTCGACTTGATGCAGCCGTTCCTCGACAAAGCGGGCCGGACCCGCTCGGATGCCGACCGACTCTCGCGCGGCTTCGATCGCGACGGAGAGCCCGGCGACGACAAGGAGGTCTTCACCCAGGCGCTGATCTATGCCGCCGCCAATGGGCGCAACGAGGTCGTCACATGGTTGCTCGACCGCGGCGTGGCCATCGACGCGCTGGGGCGCTTCGGACCCGAGCGGCCCGCCGCCCTGCACGCCGCCGCCTGGGCCGGCTGGAGCGACACGGCCCGCCTGCTCGTCGAGCGCGGCGCCGATGTAAACCTGCGCGACCCGCAACACGAGTCCACCGCCGCCGGCTGGGCCGAGTACTGCCGCCAGCCCGAGACCCTCGCCTATCTGCTGACCCAGTCCGGTGCGTTCGACCTCATGAATGCCGTGGAATTCGGGGCCACCGAGCGGGTGGCGGAGCTGCTGGGCGCGGGCGATCCCGACCAGTCCGTGGGCGAGGGGCAGCCGGGCGTGATGCTGCGCTTTGCGAGCTGGCGGGGGCACGACGGACTGGTGAGCTGGCTGCTCGAGCGGGGCGCCGACCCGGCCCTGCCCAACCCCGACGGCAAGACGGCCCTCGATGCCGCCCTGGCTGCCGGCCACGAACACATCGCCGCGCTGATCCGCGCCCGCAACGGACACGCCGGCGGCGAGCCGGCCTAGCGCCCCGCGAGCAGCGGCTCGAGCACGGCCCACACGTTGTCGGCCACGATCCGTTGCCCGGCGACGTTCGGATGGATGCCGTCCGACTGGTTCAGCGCGGGTTCGCCGCCGACCCCTTCGAGCAGGAACGGCACGAGGGCGGTGTCGTGACGGGCCGCGAGGCGCGGGAAGACCGCGCGGAAGGCGGCGGTGTAGTCGGCGCCCATGTTGGGCGGCGACTCCATACCGGTGAGCACGATGACGGCCTCGGGGCGCAGCGCGCGCACGCGTTCGATGAGCGCCTCGAGATTCGCCTCCATCAGGTCGACGGAGATGCCACGCAGGCCGTCGTTGCCGCCGAGGGCCAGCACCACGGCGGCTACGTCCGCTTGGCCGTTGAGCACCCAGTCGAGACGGCGCAGGCCGCCGGTGGTCGTCTCGCCGCTCGACCCGGCGTTGACCATGCGGTGGGCTCGGCCGGAGTCCGCCAGGCGCCGCGCCAGCACCGCCGGCCAGGCGTCCTCGGGATCGAGGCCGTAGCCCGCCGTGAGGCTGTCGCCGAAGCAGAGGATGGCGGGGCCGTCCGCCACACCTTCTCCGCTGGCATCGTTCGGTGGGGCGTCTACATTTGGGGCCCCGGTCGCCGGTCCGTCCGGTCCCTCGGCCGCGCGCTCGACGACCTCTCCGCAGGCCGCGACGACCAGGGCCAGCACCGCCGCCCCGACCCACGCGATCGCGCTCCCGCCCCTCGCCGATGACTCTCTCACGGATGCATTCATGACCCAGGCCCCCATGCTAGCCGTCGATGCGCTGCACCGCACCTACGCCAGCGGCGCCGGAACGCTCACCGTGTTGCGCGACGTGTCGTTCGACCTCGGGCGCGGGGAGTCGCTGGCCATCGTGGGACCATCGGGCAGCGGCAAGACCACGCTGCTCGGTCTGTGCGCCGGGCTCGACCAGCCCACGTCGGGCGAGGTGACCCTCGACGGCACGGCCCTCTCCGGCCTCGACCAGGACGCCCTGGCGGTGCTGCGCCGGGACCGCGTGGGCTTCGTGTTCCAGAGCTTCCGGCTGCTGTCGACGCTCACGGCCCTCGAGAACGTGATGGTGCCGGCCGAGCTGGCCGGGCGTCGCGACGCCCGCAAGGCCGCCACCGAGCTGCTGGCCGCCACCGGACTGGGCGATCGCCTCGACCACCACCCGGGGCAGCTCTCGGGCGGCGAGCAGCAGCGGGTGGCCCTGGCGCGGGCCTTCGTCAACCGTCCGGCGCTGCTCTTCGCCGACGAGCCCACCGGCAACCTCGACGGTGCGTCGGCCGAGCGGGTCGCCGACCTGCTCTTCGACCTGCAGTCCCGCGAGGGCACCACGCTGGTCCTCGTCACGCACAACGACGAGCTGGCCGAGCGCACGGGCCGCATCCTGCGCCTGAAGGACGGCGCCGTCGTCTCGGACGAGAGCATCGCTCCGAGCGCCCCCGCCGTCGCCGCCGTCCATCCCGCGCCCCGATGAGCTGGATCACCGCCCTCTTCGACGGCTGGGCCTGGCGCATGGCCTGGCGTGACTCGCGCCACGGGCGCCGGCGGCTGGTGCTCTACGCGGCGTCCATGACCGTGGGTGTCGCCGCCCTGGTGGCCATCGGCAGCTATGGCAACAACATGCGCCGCGCCGTCGCGAGCCAGGCCAAGACCATGGTGGGCGCCGACCTGCGCATCAGCGGCCGCCACGCCTTCGAGCCCGAGGTCGAGGCCTTCCTCGCGGCGAAGGTCACCGAGCCCCACCAGGCGGAGCGGGCCGACTCGGTCTCGTTCACGTCCATGGTCGCCTTCCCCCACGGCGATGAGGTGCGCCTGGCCCAGGTCCGGGCCGTCGAAGCCGGCTTCCCGTTCTACGGCGAGGTGATCACCGATCCCCCCGGAGGGCGCGCGCTGCTGCACGACGCGGGTGCGTCGTTGCCCTACGCCCTGGCAGACCCCGCTCTGCTGGCCCAGCTCGGGGCCGAGCGGGGCGACGTGCTCACCGTGGGCTCGCGCGAGTACCTGGTGGCGGCGAGCCTGATCTCGGTGCCCGGCGAGTCGGCCCGGTTGGCCCTGTTCGGTCCGCGCATCTACCTGCCGCGCGCGTCGCTCGACCCCGACCTGCTCGCCCGCGGAAGCCGCGTGCGCCATCAGGCCATGTTCCGGCTCTCGAACGCCGCCGCCGTCGACCTCGACGCCCTGCGCGACGAGCTCAACGCCGAGCTGCGCCCGCGGCGCATGGGCGCCTCCACCTCCCAGAGCACCGGCGAGGGCTGGGCCGAGTCCATCGACCGCATGAGCGGCTTCCTGAGCCTGGTGAGCTTCGTGGCGCTGCTGCTCGGCGGCCTCGGCGTGGGCTCCTCCATGCACGTCTACGCCCGCAGCAAGCTCGACGCCGTCGCCACCCTGCGCTGCCTGGGCGCCCCCGCCTCCCGCGCCTTCGCCGTGTACCTGGTGCAGGCCACCGCGCTGGGCCTGCTGGTGGCCCTGATGGGCGCGCTGGCGGGACTCGGCGTCCAACAGTTGCTGCCCGCGGTGTTGGCCGACCTGCTGCCCGTCGACGTCGCGGTCAGCGTCGAGGGCAGAGCCGTGGCCATGGGCGCCGGCGTGGGCTTCGTGGTCGCGCTGCTCTTCGCGCTGCTGCCGCTGCTGGCGGTGCGCCGCGTGCCGCCGCTGCGCGCGCTGCGACGCGCCGAGCAGGCCTCGGGGCGCGACCGCCTGGTGGCCGTGCTCATCGGCGGTCTGGTGCTGGCCGTGTTCGGCTTCGCATGGATGCAGACCGAGAGCTGGATCGTGGGCCTGGGCTTCGTGCTGGGCGTCGGCATCGCCTACGGCGTGCTCATCCTGCTGGCCACCGTCGTCTCGGGCCTGCTGCGCCGCACCGTGCCCCGCGGGCTGCCCTACACCTGGCGCCAGGGCCTCGCCAACCTCTACCGCCCCCACAACCAGACCCGGCTGCTGATGGTCACCCTGGGCCTGGTGACCTTCCTCGTGCTGACCCTGCACCTGACTGAGGAGGCGCTGCTGCAGCAGGTCGAGTTCAGCGACCGCAACGACCGCCCCAACGTGGTCATGTTCGACATCCAGTCCGACCAGAAGCAGGGCCTGACCGAGCTCGTGAAGTCGCTCGGGCTGCCCATCCGCCAGGACGTGCCCATGGTGAACATGCGGCTCGCCTCGGTACGGGGCGTCGCCACCGAGGACATGCGCAACGCCGACGAGAACGGGCGCCCCCGCTGGGCCCTGCGGCGCGAGTTCCGCACCACCTATCGCGACCACATCACCGACACCGAGACCGTGGTCGGCGGCACCTTCCTCGAGGCCGCGTGGGACGGCAACGGACCGGTGCCGGTCTCCGTCGAAGTGGGCATGGCCGAGGAGCTGGGGGTGCGCCTCGGCGACGAGCTGGTCTGGAACGTCCAGGGCGTCGTCATCCCGAGCGTGGTCGGCAGCCTGCGCGAGGTCGACTGGCGCCGGGTGCAGACCAACTTCTTCGTGGTCTTCCCGCCGGGGGTGCTCGAGGACGCGCCGCAGTTCCACGTGCTCGTCACCCGGGCCGACACGCCGCAGGCCATCGGCGACCTGCAGCGAGCCGTGGTGGGCGCCTACCCCAACGTGTCGCTCATCGACGTGACGCTGATCCTCTCCATCGCCGACGCCATCCTCGACCGCATCGCCTTCGTGATCCGCTTCATGGCCCTGTTCTGCATCGTCGCCGGCGTGCTGGTGCTCTTCGCCGCGGTGGTGGTCACGCGCACCCAGCGCATCGAGGAGTCGGTGCTGCTGCGCACCCTCGGCGCCGTGAAGAGCCAGGTGCTCACCATCATGAACGTCGAGTACGTCATGCTCGGCGCCCTCGCGACGATCACGGGGGCCCTGCTCTCGCTCGGCGCGGCCTGGGCGCTGACCCGCTTCGTGCTCGACACCGAGTTCGTCGCGTCGCCGTGGCCCCTGCTGGTGACCCTGGTCACGGTGTGCGGCCTGACCTGGCTCGTGGGCCGGCTGCACAGCCGCGGCATCCACACGCGCCCGCCGCTGGAGATCCTGCGCGCGGAAGGCTGAGTCTCAGCGCTGGGTCGCGATGACCTGTAGGTCGTCGACATCGCCCAGGCCTTCGTCCACTGTGACGCGGGCCGCCGCCTCCACCGCCTCGGGGTCGGCGAAGACCAGCTCGACACTGCCCGTCGTGATGCGCGGCAGCACAAAAGAGCCGTCGTTCTCGGTCAAGATCGGATTCTGCCGCAAGCGCAGGAAGCGCACACTCCGACCCCGGCTCACACCTCGCTCCATGCCCTGGGAGGACGACTGATTGTTGAGGACGAAGACCTCGTAGGGCCCCGGAAGAGGAGCGCCTTCACGATCACTGACGAGCGATCCGGCGACGGCGCGGGCATACGGCGAGCGCTGCTCGTCGACCAGCGGGGTCGGCTCCGAGCGGGGCCCGCCCACGTCTATGCTCTCGCCCGGTCCCGGTCCCGATCCCGATCGATGCGAGCCTCCCGTCGCCGCCGTGACGGGCGCCACCCCGTCGCGCGCCACGGCTTGCGTCTCAGCTGATGGTGCGCCGGCATCCCGGGCCATCCGAACCGGTCCCGACACGATCTCGTCCGCGATCAGTATCACGAGAAGGGCCAGCCCCACGACCAACAGGGGTAACAGAAGCCCGGCGCGGATCCGACCGGGCCCGCTCACGGCTCGCGGTCCAGCCAGATCTCGAGGGACACCGCCATCGTGTCCGAGGGGCGCACGCGCTCGACGATGCGCTCGGCGAATCCCGTTGATGCGATGGTGACCGTGCAGAGCTCGTCGCCGTCGAGGGGGATCACGAAGGCGCCCTCTTCGTCCTCGGTCGACATGGCGATCTGGCTGTTCTCCTGGGCCACGGTGACCATGAAACTGGGCACGGGCTCGCCGGTTGTGGAATCGAGGACGAATCCCCGGACCTCGAGGGCCGGCCGCATGACGAGATTGAGGAAGGCGCCCCCCGGTTTCACCTGTTCCCACAGGTGCCCGTACCCGCTGGCCGTGACCCACAGGGTCATGGGCGCGTCCGGCAGCCCCGCCACCTCGAAGCGCCCCGCGGCGTCGGTGTGGATCGCATCCTCGTAGGTCCACGAGCTGGTGCCCTGGGGGCGGATCACGACGGAGGCCCCCTCGATGGGCAGGCCCGCGAGATCGGTCACGCCACCGCGCACGGACAGCCCCAGGCCCTGCACGAAGTCCATGGGCCCGTAAGTGTCGACGTCCTCGGTCACGACCAGCTCGTGCATGACGGGCGACAGCCGTTGCGTCACGTTCGAAGGTCCCTGCAGCTGCTTGCTTCCCCGCGACACGTGCTCGAAGCGGTACTCGCCGAGGCGGTCGGTCACCGCCGCCCCTTCGCGCACGCTCAGCTCGGTGAGCCCGTTGCCCTCGCCGTTCGTCGTCGTGCGGGCCTTGACCCAACCGTCGTCACGGGTCGACGACGAGATCGTGGTGCCCGGAGTCCCCGGGCCCTCCCAGTCGAGACGACGCACCAGCTCCACGGTCATGCCCTCGACGCCATTGCCGTTGAGGTCGGTGACCCGCCCGGTGATCACCGCGCCGCCGTCGAGGACCACGTCGAGCCAGGTGGTCTCGCCCTCCGCGACCTCCACGCCCCCCATCCAGCGGGACTCGTAGCCCGTGATGCCGGCGCTCACGACGAAGCTGCCGCCCGGGACATGATCGATGCGGTAGTGCCCTTCGCCATCGGAGAGCACCTTCAGCCCTTCGTCCGACGCCGGCACGCTCTTGATGTGGCGGTCCATCTGGTACTCGACCGTGACCCACGCCGACAAGGGGGCCCCATGGGCATCGGTGACATGACCCTCGATGGCGCCCGCGCGCACCAGCTCGAAGGTCGCCGGTCCCACCAGCACGTGGGTCGTCGGCACGAGCATGGCCTTCTCGCCGTACACGAAGCCGGGGGCCCATGCGCCCACCTCGACCTCCTCGATGCCGTCACCCACGGTCAGATCGCGGAGTGTGAACCCGCCGGCCTTGTCCGTCTTGGCCCACCACCACGCCGACAGAGGTGAAATGCCGAGAGTCTCGCCGCCGCCGGTGAAGACGACATGCGAGGCGGTCAGCTCCACGCCATCGGGGAGGGTGAGTCCGTCTTCGCCTGACTCGCCGTCGGTCGCCGAAACAACGACGGCCACCTGCGCCTCCGGGACGGGGCGCCCATCGGCGTCGAGCACTTCACCGAACAGTGCCCAGCCGGTCTCCATCTCGACGCGGATGGCCTCGACGTCCTCGGTGCCGGGGAGCAACTCGAGCACCCGCTGCTGCGGAGGGCCATTGCCTCGGTTGCCCCGACTGAAGGAGAACAGCAGTGCCGTGGCGTGGGTCGAGACCCGCTCGACATGGAAGAACCCGGTGGCCGAGCTGTTGGCGTCACCCGGCTCGGCCCCGTGACGATGGCCGACGAAGGCGTGGAAGCCGTCCACGGCGAAGCCCGGGGCCGCGCGGTAGCCCTCTTCGAGCAGCGCACCCTCCTCGCCGATGCGCACGGCTTGCATCACCGTGACCCCCTCCACGGGCGAGCCGTCGGAGGCCCGCACGACCTGCCCTTCGACGCGACGCACCGGCGGCGCCACCACCGAACGGCCGCCGACCTTCAGCGCTTCGCTCTCGCCGGGCGCGGCCGCCACGGGCCCCGAGCCCTGCTCGCGAGCAGGCGCCGGGCTCGGCAGCTCGGTGGTCGACCGGGTGGACGGGTCGGGCACGACGACGTCCCGGCCGATCCCTGCGGCATCGCCGCCATCCCCCAGCAGCAGCGCCAACGCCGCGACCACCACGACGACAGCGCCCAGGGTCAGCCAGCGCAGCGGCGTCACGCGGGGGGATTCCTCACGGTCGCCAGTCTAGCGGAGACGCCCGCCTCAGAGGTTGTGGCGATGGAGCCGGCGATACAGGGCGCTGCGGCTCAGGCCCAGGCTGCGGGCGGCCCGGCTGACGTTGCCGGAGTGGTGCACGAGCGACTTCTGGATCAGCACCCGCTCCACGTCGTTGAGCTTCATCTCGTCGAAGGCGAATTGCCCCTCGCCATTCTGGGGCAGGCCGATGTCGCTCAGGCGCAGACCCTCGCCGTCGCCCACCGCGGTGAGCACGCCGCGCTCGACGGCGTTCTGCAGCTCCCGGACGTTGCCCGGCCAACCGTGCTTGAGCATGGCGCCCATGGCGTCGCTCTCGAAGGCGTCGATGTCCTTGGCGTAGCGGCCCGACTGCTCGGACAGGAACGTCATCGCCAGCGGCGGGATGTCCTGGGGACGCTCGCGCAGGGGGGCGACGTCGATGCGATCACTCGAGAGCGCCTGCAACAGGGCGGGCTGCAGTCGACCGTCGGCGATGCACAGGGCCGGGTTGATGTGGGTCGTGGCGATGACCCGCGCATCGATGCTGCGGGCGCGGCCGTCGGCCGTGGGGATGCGTCCGGTCTGCAGGACCTCCGCGAGACGGATCTGCTGGTCGGCGTCGAGGCCGCCCAACCCGTCGAGGACGAGGGTCCCGCCGGATGCCAGTTCGAGGCAGTTGGGCGCGGGCTCGCCCGTTGTCTGGGAGCCAGCCATGCGCGTGCCGTTCGCGTGACCGAGGAGCGTGCTTTCGATCAAACCAACCGCGCAGTGCCCGCCGCGCACCATGACGAGCGGTCCGGCGCGTCGTTTCCCCAGCACGTGCAGCCAGCGCGCCAGGAGCTTCTTCCCCACTCCGCGCTCGCCGTGCAGGAGCACGTGACCGTCGCGTTGTGCGACCCCTTCCAGGCGCACGATCAGCGACCTCATGGCCGCTGACTCGGCGACGATGATGGGGAGACTGTCGCTGCGGAGAACCCGAACTTCCTCGACCTTTCGGCCGAGCCCTGCCAAGGACGTCATGGTCACGTTCGCTGCCCGGGAGGAGGTGCCAAGGTGGGAACTACTGCTGGGGATGTAGGCATGTTGGGTACGGCGGACACGCGTTTGAGGCTGAATCCCGGATCCGGACAGAACGATCCGGAGACACGGGCGATGACGCTCGCCGGTCCGGTCGGGGCCGACCCGCGAGCCGCTTGTTTTTGCCTGCTGTGCAAGCGATTCAGCCCTCTGCAATACCGCGGAGCACCCGACATATTCTCGATTCGGCGGGCTTCGCTCGCGTTCCCGACACCCTTTCGCCACGAAGGCACGTGGGCCCGCGATTTGGAGCGGATCCAGAGTGCATAATCGCCGCCTCACGCCCCCGCACGCCCCGGAGCCCGACTCATGCAGGCCTACGCACTCACCCTCTCGGCACTCGCCCTCTTCGCAGGTTGTGGTCAGATCGACTACGACGCCGACGACACCGGCACCACCGCCAACGCCGTCCCCGCGACATCGGCCATCGTCGGCAGCAAGGCTCCGGATTTCACCCTCACCGACGTCGACGGCAAGGTGCACACGCTGAGCGAGTACACGGCCGCCGGCCAGATCGTGGTGCTCGAGTGGTTCAACCCCGACTGCCCCATCACCCGCACCTACCACGACACCAAGCGTGACACCTTCAGCCCCGAGATCAGCATGGCGAGCACCTTCCGATCGCTCTCCGCCCTCGACGAGCTGAAGCAGCAGGGCATCACCTGGCTCGCCGTCAACTCGGGCCACCCCGGCAGGCAGGGCGCCGGCCTCGAGCGCAACCGCAAGGCCCGCACCGACTATGCCGTCCCCTACCCGATCCTCATCGACGAGGCCGGCGACGTCGGCCGCCTCTACGAGGCCAAGACCACCCCGCACATGTTCGTCATCACCGCCGACGGCGTGCTCATCTACGACGGCGCCATCGACGACGGTCGCTCGGCCGGCCCCGGCGAGAAGAACTACGTGCTGGAGGCCGTGAAGGCCCACGTGGCCGGCCGCAAGGTCGCCACCGGCAAGACCGAGCCCTTCGGCTGCGGCGTCAAGTACGGCAGCTGATCGCCCCCGCTTAGAGTCCGGCGGGACCGGCGGCGCCCGAGACCACGTAGGCACGGCCCGTCTTGCCGCCCGCGTCGTTGCTGTAGGCCGCCGTGATCAGGAAGTCGATGGCCCCGTCACCGTTGACGTCGCCGATGGCGGTGGCGTCGGAACCGAACGAATCGCCCTTGCTCGACCCGGTGAACTCGCGCAGCACGGTGAAGTCCTTGCCTGAGTAGAGGTAGGCCTTGCCGGCGCGGTAGCCGGCGTCACTGTTGGTGTAGGCGCCGACGATCAGGTCGTCGTGCCCGTCGCCGTTGACGTCGCCACAGTGCGCGTTGCTGATGCCCAGCCCCTCGCCGCCCTTGCCCGGCACCATCTTGATGCGCTTGCCGTCGACGCCCGAGTGGACGTAGAAGCGGCCGGCGCCCTGGCCGAAGCCCGAATCGTTGAAGTCGGAGGAGAAGACGTCGAGGTGACCGTCGTTGTCGACGTCGCCGACGATGGACGTGAAGTACTGGCCGTAGTTGATGGCCGAGCCGTCGGGCTTGAGCGTGGCCACCAGCTTGGCGTCGTTGCCCGAGTAGATGTAGACGCGCCCGTTCTTCTTCTGCCCGGCATTCATGGCGCCGATCACCAGCAGCTTCTCGTCGCCGCGCACCCGCCCGGAGACCGCGCTGCCGAAGTTGTCGCTGCCGGACTCGCCGTCGAGGGTCAGCAGCAGGCTGCCGTCCCGCCCGGAGAAGAGCTGCGCACGGCCGGACTCGTCGCCGGCACCGTCGAAGCCGGTGCTGCCGACCAGCACGTCGGCGTAGCCGTCGTCGTTCCAGTCGCCCACGCACCAGTTGGTGTCGCCGAAGTTGTCGCCTTCGCCCGCGCCCTGCAGCTCGAGCAAGACCTGGCCGTCCGTGCCCGAGAGCACCTCGACGCGGCCCGCGCCGCCGTTGGGCTGGGGTGCGCCGACGATCAGATCGGGCCGGCCGTCGCCGTTGACGTCGCCGCCGCCGGAGATCCCGTAGCCGTACAGCTCACCGGGTTGGCCGACGCGCGAGAAGAGCAGGTCGCCGGTCTTGCCCGAGTAGAGGTAGACCTTGCCCCGGTTGGTGTTGCCCTCGCCGAAGTACGGCGCGGAGATGAGGGCGTCGTCGATGCCGTCGCCGTTGCAGTCGCCGACGTTCTTGCCTTCCCAGCCGAACTGGTCACCGGCGGTCTCGCCGATCCACTCGTGCACGGGCACGGCGCTGTACTCAAGGAACGGCCCGGCGGGCGCATTGCCGCTGAAGACGTCCCAGCGCGGATCGCTGCGCAGGTTCTCGAGCTCGGGGTCGGTCTGCAGCAGGCTCTCGTTGTTCTTCGACGCGAAGAAGCCGGCCGAGCGGGCCTTCGCCAGCCAGGCGAACGCCGGGTCGGGGTTGCCGAGCAGGGCGTGGGCGCAGGCGGCGTTGTACATGGCGAACTCGCGGCTGGCCCACGAGGTGGCCGCCGAGGTCTCGAAGCACGGCAGCGCCTCCTCGGTCTCGCCCTGCTGGTGCAGCGCGTAACCGAGGCAGAACCAAGCGTCGGCGATCTTGCGCGGGGGCAGGTTCGTGTTGCCGTTGGTGATCCACCGGAAGGCGTCCTCCACCGGCGCCCAGTCGTTCGTGGTCTGGGCGGCCGTGAACATGGACTTGGCCTGGCCGAAACTGGGCGGGCTCGAGTCCTGCAGCGCGGACGGAGCGGCGGCCAACAGCGCGATCAGCGCGGCAGCGAGGGGCAGGGTGCGACGATTCATGGCGTTTCCTCTTCTCTGGACCTCGCGACGGAAGTGACCACTGAGCCTTGCGGCGCGGCCCCCTTCCCGCCGTCATTTTTATCAATGCAGGGGGAGGCTGACCAGCGGCGCCGACGTCGTGATCAGGCTTCGATGACTTCCGTCAGGGCAACCAATCGAGTCGGCGCAGCTGCCGCCCGACCTCGCCCGCGACGATGGCGTTGCCGGCGGGTGTCATGTGGATGCCGTCGAGCATGGTGGCCTCGACGCCCAGGGGGCGCAGCGCCGGCGCCGGATCGACCAACGGCAGCCCGAGACGCCGACAACGGCGCAAGAGGGCATCCTGGTGGCCGCCCAGAGCCGGATCGTCCTGGGTGAGGTTGTCCCGGCGCGGCCACATCAGGTGCATCAGCCGCGCACCACCGGACGCCGCGATCGCCTCGGCCTGCTCGAGCCAGTGGGCGTAGCGGGGCACCGGCAGCCGACGCACATCGCCTCGTTCGCGGGGCGGGCCCTCCCCGTCGTCGCGGCCGTCCTGCAATCGACTTGCCAGCCATTGGACGAAGCGGCTGTGCCGCAGCAGCTCGTCGAGCCCACCGGCGGGCTCGAGTCGCCCACGGTGCTCCTCATCGGTCCGCCCGTCCCACGAGCGCCCCTCGTTGAAGCCCGTCGCGAAGACCACCACATCCGGTTCGAGCGCCATGCCGTCCCGTTCGAGCCAGCGCGCGGCCTGGTACGCGGTGTAGCCGGGGACGCCGGCGTTGATGACCTCGACCCGCGGCCCGAGCAGCCGCTGCAACACCTGCGGATAGGCGTCGCGGCGGCGCACGCCGGAGCCGTAGGTGCACGAATCCCCGACGCACAGCACGCGCACGATGCCCTTACGCTTGGACGTGACGATCTCGTCGTCCCGCAGGCCGAGCGCGTTGGTGGCTGTGTCGACCCACAACGCGCTCTCCTGAGCGGGATCGAGGGCGGGCGACGACGGTTCGAGGGCCCAGAACAGGTCCGCGTCGAAGCGCAGCAGCGCGTCGGCCGCCTCCGGCGCCAGGTCCACGCGGATGAAATCGCGGAATTGATCGCCGCGGCCGCCGGCGGCCGGCAATTCTCCCGGGGCCAGCAGCATCCGTGCGGTGAGCTCGAGCACCGCGGCCACGATCAGCAGCGGAAGCATTGCCGCCAGCGTCTTGCGCAGGAGGGGAGACGCCATGTCGGTGCCGATCATGCCGCCGCCCGACACCTCACCTCAAGCCCGCGAGGCGGCCCGTCTTCACGCCGGGCTCCGATTCGGGGGGCGGCCATGTCACGCTGGCGGCCCGACCCACCCCCGGATCTCCCGATCAAGGCCGGCCCGTCCCGCGTCCGATGGGAATCCAACCCGAGGCCCCCACCCCCCAATGCCACGCCGCCGCTACGACCTGAAGCACGCCGAGCTCGATGGGCAGATCGACGCCCTCGTCGCCCACGCCCAGGAGGTCTTCGGGCCGTCCCCGGCCGCCGACCAGGTGCGACAGATCGTCGTCACCGCCTTGCAGCTCGTGCGCGACGGCGCCAGCCCGGGCGACATCAAGCTGCTGACCAACGCGCTCAAGGAGATGCGTCACGCGGCCCGGGTGTTCGCCCCCTACGAACACATCCGCAAGGTGGCCGTCTTCGGCAGCGCCCGCACCGAGCCCGGCACGCCCGACTGGGAGGCCGCGCGGGAATTCGCCGAGCAGATCGTGCGAGCGGGCTGGATGGTCATCACCGGGGCCGGTGACGGCATCATGGGCGCGGCCCAGGGCGGCGCCGGACGCGAGCGCAGCTTCGGCGTGAACATCCGGCTGCCGTTCGAGCAGTCCGCCAACGCCACCATCAAGGGCGACGCCAAGCTGATCAACTTTCGCTACTTCTTCACGCGCAAGGTCAGCTTCGTCAAGGAGTCGCACGCGGTGGTGCTGTTCCCCGGCGGCTACGGCACCCACGACGAGGGCCTCGAGACCCTCACCCTCGTGCAGACCGGCAAGAGCGAGATCGTGCCCATCGTCTTCGTCGACGCACCCGGCGGCAGCTATTGGCGTGACTGGGACACCTACATCCGCACCCACCTCGGCGACCGCGGCCTGATCAGCCTCAACGACCTCAACCTCTACACGGTCACCGACGACATCGAAGTCGCCATCGCCGAGCTGACCGACTTCTACCGCAACTATCACTCCAGCCGGTACGTGCGCGACCGCTTGGTGCTGCGCGTGCACATCCCGCCGGACGCCGAGACCCTCGAACGCCTCAACGTCGAGTTCGCCGACATCCTCACCGGCGGCCGCATCGAGTGCGGGCCCGCCCTGCCCGAGGAATCGTCCAACCCTGACCTTGTGCGCGTGCTGCTCAATTTCAACCGGCGCGACCACGGGCGCCTGCGTCTGCTCATCGCGCGCCTCAACGCCCTCGCGCCGAGCGTGCCGGTCCACCCCGACGACGCCGCGCCCCACGAGATCCGGCCGGTGACCCTGTCCCCGGAGGCCGAGGAGGCGGAACGGGACGACGACCCCGCGCCGGGCTCCTAGTCGTCGGGATCCCTGCGGTCGAAGGCACCGGCGCGCAGGAAGTGCACCACCTGCCCGATGACCGCATGGCGCCGCATGATGAAGGTGTGGCTGTGGGGCATGACGAGGAAGTCGCGCATGCCGTCGACCTTGGCGCTCTCCACCGAGACCTTGCCGTCGTCGGGTCCGGGGATCAGTGACGAGTAGAGCGGGTTGAGACTGGTGTCACCGGTGATGACGCCCACCTCGAAGTCCACCGGGCCGAGCTGTGCGGCCACGCCGTCGGGTCCGGTGCCCAGAGACGCTCCAGCCTCGCCGGTGGCCCAACGGAACACCGCCCACTCGCCCAACTCGTCGACCAGTTCGCTGCCCTGGTTCGGCGGCGCGAGCATCACCACCCGGCCGAGCCCCGGCGGCGCGCCCGCATCAAAGGCCGCCCGCACCAGCAGGCCGCCCATGGAGTGGGTCACGATGTGGATCGGGCCGGCTTCCCGGGCAAGGTGGGCCTCGATGCGCGCGCGCACCCGCGCGGCCAGGGCCTCGAACGTCGCGTCGGTGGACGGGTAGTCGACGTTCTCCACGCGGAAGCCGGCGGCGTGCAGTCCCTCGGCCAGCGGCGCCATGGAATGACTCGACCGTCCCAGACCGTGCAGCAGCATGACGAGCGGCGGTTCCGACCCGACCGGAAGGGGGCTTGCAACGGGCCCGGCGACGGGTCCTGAAGGAATGGCGGGCGCGGCGACGTGCGCCGGCAGCGGATCGGCGGGAGCAGTGATGTGCGCCGGCAGCGGATCGTCGATGGAGACCGGCGCCAGCTCGGGCGTTGCCGAGCAGGCCGCCGGCAGCACGGCCACATAGGCCGCGATCAGGACGGGTGCGAACAGGCGGGCGGTCATGAGCGGTCTCCGTCCGGTGCGGACACCGCCTTGTTGGGATTCCCGCCCAGCTCGTGTCAGCGGTCGACCTTCATGGAGACGTGGAAGCGCTTGGGATCCTCGAGGATCCATTCCTGGCCCATGATCGTCTCGGCCGTGAGCAGGTCGGACACGCGCCGCTTCTCGGCCTTGCTCAGCGTCGCCGACTTGCCTCGGGTCAAGGCCCCGGGTCCGGCCTCGAACAGGGCCCGGGCCACGGCGTACCCCACGCGGCCCGCGTTCGACACGCCGTCCGAGGCGAGGCGGTGGAGCTGGTCCATCCACTGGCTGATGCGCGGCACCGGCTGGTCGCTCACGTAGAGCCACAGGCCCTCGTAGGGCACCGCGTCCTCCACGCTCGCGATCTCTGTGCAGATCAACCGGGTCTCACCCGCCTCGACGCGCATGGCCCACGGATCGTCGGGCACCACGCCGTCGTTGTCGCTGCGTCGATCGGCGTCGAGCAGCTGCACCTGCATGGGCAGCATCCAGGTGGGCGGGCTCAGCTCACCGAACACCGACATGGCGTAGACGTACTTGGGACCGTCGGTCTCGATGATGGCGCCGATGCGGTCGGCGAAGCGCACGCTGGCGACGTCCGGGTAGTAGGACACCTCCTCGGGCGCGCCGCTCTCGATGCCGGCCCGCACGCGGAACCAACGCACGTCGAGCGGCTCCTCCTCGAAGATCCAGTTGCCCGCCGTGAGGCCGGCGCCCAGGGCCAGCACCGCGGCGGCGACGATGCGACGACGGCGCAGGGCGTAGCGCCCGGAGCGCAGCAGGCGCACGAAGGCGCCGCCCTGGCTGGCGATCGGCGGCTGCTCGCGGCTGATGAAGCGGCTCAGGTCCTCGCGCAGCTCGCCGGCACTGGCGTAGCGCCGACGCGGGTCGAGCTCGATGGCCTTGAGGCAGATGGCCTCGAGGTCCCGCGGGATGCCCGGGTCGAAGGAGCGGGGCATACGGAAGCGTCCCCGCTGGATGGACGACAGCACCGCCTGGGCGTCATCACCGGGATAGGCCCGTTGCAGCGTGAGGAACTCGTAGAGCAGCAGGCCGAGCTGGTAGATGTCGCTGCGCGGGTCGTTGCCCGTGCGACCGGCGGCCACCTGCTCGGGAGCCATGTAGGCCACCGTGCCCACCAGTCCCTTGTAGGCGGACGCCACGTCGTTGTCTTCCGAACCGGCCAGACCGAAGTCGAGCACCACCGGTGAACCGTCGCCGCGCAACATGACGTTGCGGGGCTTGATGTCGCGGTGGATCACGCCCTCGGCGTGGGCCTCTTCGATGGTCCGGCTCACCTCGCGCATGATGCGCGCCACGGCTTCGTACCAGCTGCCCTTGCCGGCCAGCGAGCGCCGGCCCTGGGGCGCGGGTTCGCCGATGGCGTCGATGAGCACCGCGGCATTGCGCGGCGCCCGTCCGCCTTCAGCCCGCACGGTCCGGCGCGCGTGGGACAGCACGTCCTCCGTGGTCGCGCCCTTGACCAGGTCCATGACGAAGAAGGTCATGTCCTCGTGCTCACCGATCTCGTGGATGGCCACGATGTTGGGGTGCTGCAGGCGGGCCAGCAGCACGGCCTCGCGCTCCAGGCTGGCCTTCTTCTCGCTCGCCTTGCGACCGGGCAGATCCAGCACCTTCACGGCCACCGCGCGTTCGAGCTTCAGGTCGCGGCCCACGAAGACCGAACCCATGCCGCCGCGGCCCAACAAGCGGTCGACCTGGTAGCGGCCGAGCAGGATCGTGCCGGGCTCGATGGACGGGCCCGCGTCGGCGGCGACGCCGGTCCCCGAGGAGTCACCCTCAAGGCTGGGACCCGTGCTCGTGCGCCCATCCCGAATGGGGCTGCCCGCATCGGGCAGGGGTGTCGTGGCGAGGGGGTCGTGGTCTTTCATGGTCGAGCACGCTCGATCGTCAGGGGCACGGACAGGCATGCATTCTAGAGGGGCTCGCGGCCCCGATCCGAAGCCGTCCCGACGAGAAATGCCCCCGAGGGCCCTGGAACGACCGTTCGGGACGCCTGCACCGCCCCCAGGCCCCAAACCACTCCGGGCGGGCTACTCCTCGCGCAGGGCGGTCACCGGGTCGAGGCGCGCCGCCCGGTTCGCCGCCGGGATGCCCGCCACCGTCGCGGCCGTCACCAGCACCACGCCGGCCAGCAGCAGCTGATTCACGTTCGACGCCGGCACCAGGCGCGCGGCCTCGCTGAACTCCAGCGGCCCCAGGAACGCGATGGCCGTCGACCCGATGCCGGCCCCCACCAGGCCACCCAGCACGCACAACAACAGCGTCTCGGCCAGCACCTCGGCCCGCACCCGCGCCGACGTCGCGCCCATGGCCTTGCGCAACCCGAGCTCGGACGTGCGTTCGGCCACGGCGATGCCCACCACATTGGCGGCCCCGAGACAACCGAGCACCAGCGTCAACGCGGCGATGGTGAAGATGAGCACTTCGAGGCCCAGGCTCACCGCCTCCACCTTGTCGACGAAGTCGGTGTTCTCCTTCACGTCGAGGGCGTTCGGGTCATTGCCGTCGAACGAGTAGATCGTGCCGAGGGCCGAGCGGATCTCGGCGATGGCGTCCTTGGCCAGGTCGGGCCGGCGCGGCGCGAAGGCCAGGTGGCTCACGTAGCGACCGCCCGTATCGCCCATCTCCATGGCCGTCGGGTAGGGCACGAGCAGGGAATAGGCAAAGTCGGCGTTGCTCTCGAAGGTCCCGATGATCTCGAAGCGGCGCTGGCTGAAGTCGATGCGCTCGCCCACGGGATAACGCCCCTCGAACAAGCCGTCGGCCAGGGGCTTGCTGACCAGCGCCAGCTCCTCGGCCTGTTGCTCCTCCTCGGCGGTGAACCAGCGACCCTCGACGATGGTCAGGTCGGTGACGTCCTTGTAGGAGAAGCCGACGCCGGTGAGGCGCGCCCAGGGCCAGCTCTTGTCGGTGGTGAAGGCCGGCCCGCCGCGTCCCGGTCGATAGGCCGGCGAGATGGCGCCCACCGACGGGCTGGCCGCGCGGATCGTATCGATGTCGCTGTAGCGGATGCGCACCTGGCGACCGCTGCGCGACCCGCCGCTCCGGCCCCACGAGCGGCGTGGCTCGACGATGAACTCCTTGCTGCCCATCGACCGCAACACATCGGCGGTGGTGTCGGGCATGCCGGTCGAGTAGGCCAGCAGGATCTGCAGCACGGCGGCGCCGAAGGTCACGCTCAGGCCGGTGAGCGCCGAACGCAATGGGTGAGAGGCGAGGCTCCCGAGGGCCTGACCCAGGATGGCCGGCAGTGCCGACAGCCCCCGCGGCTGCGGCGGACGCACGAGCAAACGGTCGAGCTGTCGGGACGGACCCGCGCCCCGGGTCGACTCGTCGTGGTCGGGCGTCGAGCGCGTCACAGTGATCCTCCGTGCAAGGCGCGCACGACGGACACCCGCGACGCCCGGGTCGCGGGCCAGGCGGCGGCCGCGAGGCTCACGGCCAGCAACAGCGCCAACGGCAGGGTGGCGGCCCCCAGTTCGGCCTGCGGCGCCGCGAAGCCCTCGGGCATCTCGACCACGCGCATGAGCCGGATGACCGTCATCCCGAGCCCGAACCCCAGGGCGCCCGAGAGCATGCAGACGAGCCCCGCCTCGAGGAACACCTGAGCGAAGATCCAGCGTCGCTTGCAACCGAGGGCACGCCGCAGGCCGAACTCGTACGTGCGCGCGGCCACCGACATGAGCACCACGTTGGCCACGCCCACGGCGCCGAGCAGCAGGATCAGCACGCCCACCGCCGCCAGGAAGAATTGCAGGCCGCCGAACACCGCGTCGATCTGCTGTCCCCGCTCGATGGCGTCGAAGTAGGGGATCAGCGTGTTCGCGTTCTCGGGGTCGAAGCCGAGCCGGCGGCCGAGCACCTGACGCAGCTCGGCCAACGACTGCTCGCGCAGGTCCGGGTGCTTCGGTCGCATCACGAAGAACTGGAAGCCCCGCGGTGACATGCGCTCCCACGTCGTGAAGGGCAGGAAGATCACGTGGCGGTGGCTGGTGTAGATCTCGTCGCTGGCCAGCTCCTCGTCCTTGATGGCGCCGATGACCTTGACCCGCCTCACCACCGAGTCCTCGCCTTCGCCCCGGGAGAAGATCAGGTTGACCTCTTCCCCGAGGTAGTCCTCGTCGTGGAACAGCTCGTCGCGGGCGCGGTAGCCGAGCACGGCCACCGGCAATTCCTGCTCGATGTCGTTGCTGTCGATCCAGCGGCTGCCCTCTTCAAGCGGCACGTGGACGATGTCGGCGTATTCCGGCTCGACCCCCACCGCCGAGATGCGCGTGATGTCACCCCCGCGGAAGGCCTGGATGAACCAGTTGTTGGCCTTGGGCGAGAGGGCCTCCACCGAGGGCGAACCCTTGCGCGCCGCCTCCATGTCCTCGCCCTCGAGCAGGACGAAGGCGCCGCTGCGGACGTCCCCCCTCGAAGACGTGGCGCGGTTGATGCGCAGCAGCATGAACGAGTCGCCGAGGGCATCGAGCTGCGCCCGTTGGGTGCCCTCGAAGCCACGCGCCACGGCCACCAGCACGAACACGGCGGCCACGCCCCAGACGATGCCGGCCGCCATGGGCGCTACCCGCCGCGCTTCCCTCACGATGGAGGAGAACGATTCGGCGAGGAGGCGCAGGGGGTTCAAGGGCGGCCGCCGGCCTAGCGCCGGAACCCTCCGCCGGGCGTCGCCTGCAACATCAACCGGTCACCCTCTTCGAGACCGGAGACGATCTCGGTGGTCAAGCCGTCGCTGAGACCGATCTCCACTTCGACCACCACGACCGTGGCTTCGGCGCCCGAGCCCACGACCTTGCTCACGGTCCAGCGCCCGCCCGGCTCACGGCGTAGCGTGCGGTGCGGGACGGCGAGCACGTCCGTCCGGCGGCCGAGCACCAGCCGGGCGTCGGCCGTCATGTCGGGCTTGAGCAGCCCCTCGGGGTCTTCGACGGTGACGCGCACCTCGAAGGTGACGATGCCGTTGCCGTCCACCGAGCCGGCCGGGGCGATGCGGTCGACGCGCCCCTCGAGGGTCTTGCCCCGGTGGGCGTCGACGGTCACGAGGGCCGGCATGTCGACGCGGATGCGGCCGAGGTCGACCTCGTCCACCCGGGCCTCGATGAACATCTCGGACAGGTCGCCCAGGGTCATGATCTCGGTGGCGTTGCCGCCCGCGGTGAGGATCGACGAGACGCCGTCCCCCACTTCCTTGCTGCGCACGAGCACGATCCCGTCGATGGGACACCGGATGGTCGCCTCGCGCAGCGTCGTCTGACTGCGATCGAGGGCGGCCTGCGCCGAGGCCAGGTTGGCCTGGGCCTCCTTCACGGAGGCTTCCAGGGTGGGCACTGACGCCCTCACCTGGTCGATGCGGAACGTGACCATGCGCACGGCGAGCTCGGCATCGTCCCGCGCGACGCGACTCACGTCGCCGGTCTCGAACAGCTCTTCGTGGCGCGCGAGCTCGCGCTGCTTGAAGGCCAGCTCGGGGTCCTCGATCTTCGCGACCGCTTCGACCAGCCGGGCCTGCGCCGCCGCGACCCGGGCCTCCGCCGACGCGAGGTCGGCCTGGTCCTGGGCCAGGTTCGCCTCGAGCTGCTCGCGATCGAGCTCGGCCAGCACCTGGCCCTGCCGTACCGCGTCGCCCTCCTCGACCAGCAGCTCCTTGAGGATGCCGCTGGCGCGGCTCATCACCGCCACCCGCGCGAGGGGTTCCACGCGACCGCTGGCGGTGACGGCGTCGATGATCTCGGTGCGCTCGACCTGCACGACCTTGTCGATGTCGACGGCGACGGCCTCCTCCTCGCCGGTGGCCCACCACACGCCGGCCACGCCCGCCAGGATCACGACGGCGCCGACCATGACCGAGGCCGACGTGCCCCCGAGAAGACGGCGGGCGTCGCGCGCTGCCGTGCGGGCCGATCGGTGCGGCGCCTGGGAAATCTTGACCATCACTGGGGCACCTTGGCGTAGTGGCTCACGGGCGATCCATCGAATTCGAGCTTCCCGTCACGCAGGGCGATGACCCGCTGGGTGCGCTGGGCCAGCACCTCGTCGTGGGTGACCATCACGAGAGCCCGGTCGGGTCCGCGCAGCTCGTCGAACAGGTCGAGGATCTCGGCGCCGGTCTTGGTGTCGAGGTTGCCCGTGGGCTCGTCGGCCAGCAGCATGGCCGGGTCGGTGACGAGGGCCCGCGCGATGGCGACGCGCTGGCGCTGCCCGCCCGAGAGTTGGTCGGGGCGGTGGCCCATGCGGTCGGCGAGTCCCACCCGCTCGAGGGCGGCCTCGGCCCGCTCACGGCGATCGCGCGCCGGCAGCCCCGCATACACCAGGGGCAGCTCGACGTTGCGCACAGCCGAGGCGCGCGGCAGCAGGTGGAACTGCTGGAAGACGAAGCCGATCTTGCTGTTGCGCACCTCCGCCAGCTGCGACTCGCTCTGCTTGCCGACGTCGAGCCCGTCGAGGCGGTAGACACCCGAGGTGGGCGTGTCGAGGCAGCCCAGGATCTGCAGCATGGTCGACTTGCCGCTGCCCGACGGCCCGATGATGGCGACGTGCTCGCCGTACTCGATCAGCAGGTCGACGCCATCCAGCGCCCGCACCGTCTCGTCACCGAGCTGGTAGTGCTTGCGGATGGCGTCGAGCTCGACGCACGGGCGTCCGCGCGGCCGGTCAGGGGCCCCTGAATCGGGGCTGCCGGGTCTCGAGCTGCTGGGGTCCATGGAAAGCCTGCGGGTTGGTGGGCACGGGGGGCCACGAGGGCTTCGTCGATAGCCCGTGCGAACCAGACATTCTACCGGGGGACGGCCACCCCGCGCGCCTGTCCCGAATCGAGCGCCGAACCCCGCCCTGCCGACGCCGTCCACACCCCGGCCCCGGGGTGAAAAGCGTGCCAGGCGAACCAGTAGGCCGTGACGCCCGGGAGGCGCTCCCCGTCGGCGGTGGTCACCTCGGCGCTGTGAGCCTCGACGTCGTAGATGATCACTACCGAGCGGCCGCCGAGGTCGTCGGGCAGCGCCAGCCGCTCCACGTCCAGGGACGCAGCCTCCCGCTCGAGCTCGTCGAGGGGCCAGGCCTTGGCCACCGACCCGATCACCAACCCCAAGACCTTCGACTTGGGCGGCCGCGAGGCGTCGTCGTGGGACACCGGATACCACAGCGCCTCGCTCTCTGCGTAACCCGGATAGAGCGGTCTTGAATAAGCCAGACCGGTGTTCGTCGGCGCCGACAGGAGAATGGTCTCGGGGTGGCGTGTGCGCCAGTCGGCCCAACTCGTCTCCACCAGCGGCAGGCGCGTCAGCGTGGCGCCGTTGAGCGGACCGGTCACCGCTTGGGCCTGCAGTTGCGACCAGAGCGACTCGGTGCCGCGGTCGAACATGAGCAGGTCGGAGTTGTGCAGCAGCCCCGAGACGCCGAAGACCAGGCGCCGGCCGTCGTACTCGGCCACGAAGGCCAGGCCCGAGGCGCACAGCGGACAATACGTGACGGCCACCGGCCGGCCGTCGAAGCGATCGTTCACAATCTCGTGATAGGTGAGCACGTCGATGCCATAGGCCTTGGCCACGCCCCCATGGACGAGGCCCAGCACACGCGCCGAGCCGCGCAGGTCGGCCTCCTCCGCGCTCACGAACGTCGGCGCGTCGAGGGCCTTGATCCCGTCGCGGCGCGTACCGACGAGGATCGTGCTCGGGGGCACCGCCGCCCCCGTGAGATCGAAGCCGTTGACCAGGGCCGGTTCGTCGTCCGGACCGCAGGCGGACGTCAGCACGAGCAGGCCGCCGAGGATGAGCGTCCCGATCATCGCGGGGATCCAGCGGCTTTCGGTCTCCATGCGCTCACCATGCCCCGACACTTGCCGGGCGGCCCCGCCTATTGCTCCGAGGGCCCCCCACGTCCGCCGTCGCCGCCGCGCCGCTGGTATGCGCGCCACCCGACCCCGATGCAGACGGCCCCGATCGCCATGCAGCCCAGCCCGATCCACGCATCGGCGAAGAAGACCATGCCGATCCCGCCCAGCACGATGGTGCCGCCGATGTGCTCCCAGGGCGATCGGGCGTTGAGGTCGCCGGCCATCCAGTCCTCCCGCCCGCATTGTGGCTCGGGCACGGTGCGATTCCCAGGCGGGACGCCGAGCCGGGGTGACCCTAGAATGCCCGCATGACCCGACCGCCCGGGACCGACCGACGATGACGGCGAACGACGCCGGCCGGGTGGCCGTCTTCGGTCTCGATCGGCTCGGGACCTCGATGGCGACGCTGTTCGCGCTCAAGGGCGGCCACGTGGCGGCCTGGGATGTCGACACGGCCCTCTGCGCCCGGCTCGCCGACGGCCACAATCCCTGGCCCGACGAACCCGAGCTCACCGAGCGGCTGCAGGCCGCGCTGCGGCTGGGACGGCTCACCTTCGTCGACGCTCCCGACGCCGTGCGGGACTGCAAGACCTGGGTCATCTACACCCCCATCACCCTCGACGAGGACGACGTCCCCTGTCGCGCCGCGCTCGAACGCGACGTCCATGCCGTCGGGAGGGCGCTGACCCCGGACCGGCTCGTGCTCTTCGCCGGGCTGCTGGGCCTGGGCGACACGCGGACGCTCGGCAGTCGCCTCGAGCAGGCCTCGGGGCTCCGGCCGGGCAAGGACTTCCGCCTGGGCTACTTGCCGCCGCGCGTCGCCGCCGGGCACGTCTTCGGGGACATCCTCTCGAGCGCGAAGTTCGTCTCCGGCATCGATGCGGCCTCCATGGAGGCGGCCACCATCTGCGCCGCGACCATGCTCGACACCATCGTGACGCCGCTGCAGACCTGCGAGGCCGCCGAACTCACCCGACTCTGGGAGGGCGCGTCGTCGCTCCTCGGACAGGCGCTCGCGCTGGAGGCCGCGCACCTCGCCGAGGCCCACGGCATCGATGCGGCGGCGGCAGCCCGCTTCGCCAATTCGCAACCGGAGTTCCCGGTGGCCGCCCCCAGCCTGCTCGAGGCTCCCGGCGACGCCACCCTCGCCCTGGCCCTGCTCGGCGAGCATCCCGGCCTGCTGCTCCCGGCGGCGGCGCTCGCCGCTCGCCGCCGCAGCTACGCCGCCACGGCGGAGCAACTCGCCACCGCCCTCGACGGCTTGGACGGTCGGCGGGTGACGGTCGTCGGCCGCAAGGGCGGCGCCGGTGCGGGCGCGCGCATCGCGTCGGCGTTCCTCGGGGCCCTGCGCCGCGCCGGCGCGCAGATCGTCGCGACCGACGCGCCGGATGCGTCGGGATGCGACGCCGTCATCGTCGGTCATGACGGGGCCGACTTCGACGAGCCGCCCCTCTCGACCTGCCGCGCCGTGGTGGACGCCGCGAACCTGTTGCACCCCGAGCACGTCCGTGCCCGCGGCCTGGCCTACGTCGGCGTCGGCCGCTGACGCGGACGCCACGCTCGGTTCACGAGTGACGCCGCGGGCCGGTCAGGTGTACTGACCCAACGCCGGATGCTCGCCGAGCAGTCGGCGCTGCCGGGCGTTCAGCCCGTCCCGGATCACCGACGGCACGTGCTGGTTGGGGAAGGGGCCCAACCGGGGCGCGATGAAGCGTGCGCCGTAGTGCACCTGCGCCACGCAGCGCGGCTCCGCGCCCTCATGCGGCAGCGCGTGATGCCAGACCTGGTTGTGGAACAGGATGCAATCGCCCACCTCCACCTGCAGGGCCAGCGGCCCGCGCCCGTCGTAGCGCGGCCCCGCGTCCCAGGGTTCGGGCCGTCTCCCGCTGCGCTGGCTGCCCGGCACCAACTCGGTCGGCCCGTCCTCCGGCCCCACCCGGGTCAGGTACACCATGGCCGTGACGAGGTAGACCGGGAACGGGATGCGGTCGTCCCACGGCACGTGCGCGGGGCGCGGCATGTAGAGGTTGTCGTCGATGTGCCATTGGTGGCCCGGGTCACCGGGGTCGGTGACGTTCACCGAGACGTTGATCAGGTGGCAGTCGCTCGTCGTCGGCGGCAGGTCCTCGTCGCCGGCCCCCTCCGGGCCGCCCGGTTTCACGCCCGGCTCGAACACGAGCAGTCGCTCGGCCATGTCGATCAGGGGCGTGCGGTCGATGAGCCCGAGCATCGAGCGCAGGTGCAGGTGCACGCCGGAGTGGAACCAGCGCGTCGTCCACGGCCACGGATGCGTCGAGCGCAGCGTCTCGACCTCACCCCGCAAGGCCCCGCTCTCCTCGGGCGACAGCACGCCCGGGATGTGCACGTAGCCGTCCCGCTGGAAGTCGGCCACGCAGCCGTCGAGGTCGAAGGGCGCGCTCACGGCGACGATCCATCGCCTTGCAGGGCGTCCCGCACCACCTGCTCGACGCTCTGACCCCAGGAGATCTCCAGGGTGTGACCGTCGGGATCACGCAGGAAGGCGTAGATGCCGACCTCGTCGCCCTCGGCCACGGGTTCGCCGATGAGCAGGCCCTGCGCGCGCGCGCGCTCGACGAGGGAGTCGAATTCCTCGCGACTCGCGCAGGCCACACCCAGGTGCGCCGGCGGCGCGAGCACCGTCGGCACCACGTCCATCTCGATCAGCACTGCGACGAACGTGCGCCGGCCGTCGCCGATCCAGGCCTTGCCCTCGGCGCGCAGCACCGGCTTCAGCCCGCCGAACGCCGCATAGAAATCGATGCTCGCCGCGACATCACGGACCGGGAGCGCGATGTGGGAGAAGCCGAGGTCGGGCATGGGTCGATCGTATCGCCTTGCGCGTTCAGGGATCAGCCAATGGACTCGAGCCCGTCGGTGGTTCAGCTCTCCAGGACGCCGCGCAAGGCGCCCAGCAATTCCTCGGTGCGGAACGGCTTCTGCAGGAATGACGCCCGGGTCCAGCCCTCGATGCGGGACCCGATGTCGCGCTCGTCATAGCCGCTCATGAGCACGATGGGCACATCGTAACGGGTCGCCCGGAGACGCGCGAAGGCCTCCTCGCCCCGCAGGTTCGGCATGGTCAGGTCGAGGACCACCGCGGACACCTCGTCCGCACAAGAGGTGAAGGCCTCGATGCCGGCCAGACCGTCCGGTGCTTCGATCACCTCGAAGCCCGAGTCCTCGAGGGTGAGGCGCACGGCCTGTCGCACCGTCTCCTCATCATCGATGACGAGCACCGTGCCCACGTCCTTCGCCGGCGAACTCCCGGCGCCGAGTTCGCTGTTCGTCCACACGCGCCGCCGGCTGAGCGGGAAGAGCACGCGCACCGTGGTGCCTTCGCCCGGGGCGCTGATCACCTGCAGCGCACCCTGGTGGCCGCGCACGATGCCGCGCACCGCGGCCAGCCCGAGACCGCGCCCGGTGAATTTGGTCGTGAAGAACGGATCGAAGATGCGTGTGGCCGTCTTGTCGTCCATGCCCACGCCCTCGTCCCGCACCATCAGCACGGCATAGTCGCCCGGCGCCAGTTCGTCCCCGGCGGCCAGCTCGGAGAGCATGGCGTGATCGGCCTGCAAGGTGCCGGTCTCCACGAGCACCGACCCGCGGCCACCCTCGTAGGCTTCCGCGGCATTCGTCATCAGGTTCATCACGATCTGCCGCAGCTGCGTGCCGTCACCCTCCACCGGGATCACCTCGGGACCCAGCTCCTCGTGCACCGTCACGTTCTTGCTGATCGAGGCGCGCACCAGCCGTCCCATGTCGTGCACCAGGGCGGAGAGGTCGAGGGTCTCCACGACGAAGCGACCACGCCCCGAGAAGGCGAGCATCTGCTTGGTCAGGTCGGCCGCCTGCAGCGCCGCCCGCTCGATGTCGGCGAGCGTCGCCTGGGCCATGTTGCGCGGCGGCACCTGCCCCTTGGCCACACCGGCATTGGCCAGGATGCCCACGAGCAGGTTGTTGAAGTCGTGGGCCACGCCGCCGGCGAGCACGCCGAGGCTCTCGAGCTTTTGCGACTCGTTCACGCGCTCGGCCACGCGCTGACGCTCCTCTTCGCTGCGCTTGCGCTCCGCCGCCTCCTTGCGCAGCTCGCCGTTGGCCTGCTCGAGGCGACGACGGGCCTCCGCGAGATCCAACGTCCGCGCCTGCACTTCGCGCTCGATGCGCGCGTGGTTGCGCGTCACGGAGTGGACCGACGCCCCCAACAAGAGCGACGCGATCACCCCGCCTCCGAGGAGCAACCAGAAGCCCAACGCAGTGAAGGCGCTGGCCAGGGGTTCGCGCGGGCGGATCGTGGCCCGCCAGGTCCGCGGGCCCACGTCCAGCGTACGCTCGACGATGGGGCCCCGGTCGCCCGGCGGGGGCGGCTGGCCGTACAGGTCAGCCTCGGCCACCGGGGCGTCGAGATCCAGCAGGTGGACGTCGACATGATCCCGATCGGCATCCGGCAGCACCTTTGCCACCAGCGTTTGGAGGCGCACGGCCCCCAGAGCGAAACCAGCCAAGGCCTCGCGTCGGCCCTCCCGGTCTTCGATGTCGATGTCCCGGCGGTAGACCGGATGGGCCACGAGCAGGGCGTAGGAGTCGGCGGACTCCTGCACCAGCCGGAGGCGCGGCGACGTCGCCACGCGGCCGCTGTCCCGAGCCTGCTCGAGCATCCGACGTCGCACCGGATCGCTGGCGATGTCGTAGCCGATCGCCGGGAGGTTCGACGTCTTGGGGACCGCCTGCGCCACGGGGAAGTAGTCGGTCCGGTTCGCGGCCCGCATCAGCGTTCCGTCCGACGAGCGCTCGTTGACGCTGTAGCCGCCGTGCAGCCGCTGCATCTCGGCCTCGTGGGCGCCGCGCTCCTCGGCCCGCACCCGAGGCACCCACTCGAGGGCCTGGATCGCCGGGCTCCTGAGCTGCGCCGGGCCGGCGAATTCGAGAAACCGTGCGGCGTTGCCCTGCGCATCGACCTGCAGGAAGCGCGCGAGCGAGCGCACGACCTCCAGCTCCACGTCGATCTCCCGGCTCAACCCCTCGAGGATCATGAATCCGCGCCGCTCGAAGGTCGCGGTCTCGCGCGCGTCCCGGGCGCGCCAGTCATAGACGGACGCCACGGCCGTGGCGAGGAGGCCCAGGCCCACGGTCAGGACCACGAGCCACACATTCCCACGTCGGGGCGTGCGGTCCTGTCCTGCGGCGTCGGCCTTCCCGTGCGTCATCGCTTGCCCCCGGCTCCCCCGGTTCCGAGCCGGCGGTTTGAGCCCGGGTCGTCGCATCGACTTCGATGCAATCCGCAAGCACGAACCGCTCCCTCTACCCTAACGAGGTCGCCCGGATTCGGCCAAGGCGTCATCACCCTGTCGCCCCGACGCGCCGGCTAGGTCCCGGAATTCGGCGCCTGGGGCAACGCGCAGAAGGCACCTTCGCTGAATCCGGCCGAGCCGATGTCGAGGGCATGGTCGAAGCGCGCGCGGTAATTCTCCCACGCGATGCAGGAGGTGAGTTCCACGATCTGCCGCGCGTCGAAGTGCGTGCGCAGTTCGGCGAACAGCGCGTCCGAAACCTCGACGGGCGTCGCCGTCATGGCGACGGTGTAGCGCAGCGCCGTCTTCTCGCGGTCATCGAAGGCGTCGCACGTCTCGAACTCAGCCAGCCCCTGCAGCTGCTCGTCAGTGACACCTTCCTGCCGGCTCACGGCCGACCCGATGTCGAGTCAGAACGGACACCCCACGAGCATGGCCGCCTTCACGTCGCACAACAGCTTGAGCCGGGCGTCGATGGTCGTGGCCGCCTCCTGGGCCATCTCCATGTGCGCGTAGCCGCGCAGCAGGCGTGGATGGTTCGCGGTCACGGCGATGGGCTCGAGCACCTGCCCCAGGCGCCGCTTGCACATGAAGTAGGCGATGCGAGCGAACGGGCTCGCCTTGTTCGCGGGGACACGTTCGATGCGTGACATGTCGGGCCTCCTCCGGTCGGTGTCGTGCGAGCACGCGGCGCGGGGTCGTGCGAGCACGCGGCACGGGGTCGTGCGGTCAGTCGTCCAGCGTGGCGATGACGGGCGCGTGGTCGGACGGTTTCTCCTGTCCGCGCTCCTCCTTGTCGACGACCACCCCCGTGCAGGCGGCGAGCGCGGGCTCGCTCATCAGGAAGTGGTCGATGCGCAGGCCGTGGTCGCGGGGGAAGCCGCGGGTGCGGAAATCCCACCAGGTGTAGTGCCCGCCGTCCTGCTCGAACTTGCGGAAGGCGTCGTGGAGGCCCGGCGCCATCATCGCAGCGAGGGCTTCGCGCTCAGGCTCGCTGCAGTGGATCTTGTCGCGCCAGCGGTCGGGGTCGTAGACGTCGCGGTCGTCGAACGTCACGTTGAAGTCGCCCGTGACCACCACCTTCTCGGTCACCGGGAACTGCCGCTCGATGAGGTCGGCCACGGCCGCCATCCAGCGCAACTTGTAGTCGTACTTCTCGTCGCCCACCTCCTTGCCGTTCACGACATAGAGGTTGAGCAGCATCACGTCGCCCACCGTGGCGCCGATGACCCGGGCCTCGTCCTTGAAGCCTTCGCCCTCGAGGCCATCGCCGACGATCCCTCGGTGGACAGACTCGATGGGCTGCTTGGCCAGGATCGCCACGCCGTTGTAGGTCTTCTGCCCGAAGGTCTCGACGTTGTAGCCCGCGCCTTCGATGTCATCGCGGGGGAACTGCTCGTCCTGGCACTTCAGCTCCTGCAGGCAGACCACGTCGGGCTGCGCGGTGGAGAGCCAGTCGAGCACCCGCGGCAGGCGCGCGCGGACGGAGTTCACGTTCCAGGTGGCGATGCGCATGGCGCGCAAGGATAGCGGCGCACCCCCGGCGAGGCCACGGCCGCCCCGCGGCCCGTCCGAAAACGGGCCCCCGCGACCTCGCCGGGGGAACACCTGACATTCAAGGTTGGATGATCAGCAGGCCGTCCGTCCCCGCCCAACCGAAGGGCGCGACCGGGTCCTGGATCCAAGACTGCAGGTAGATCTTCTCGCCGAGCGGCAGGCCCGCCGGCCAGGTAGCCGGGATCACGATCGAGCCGGCGGCATCGGTGACGAGCAACACGATGTTCGCGGGCGGGTTCGCATCGGGCACCAGCGTGCCGCCGTTGAGCGGCGTCAGCGCCGCCGCACGTGAACCGATCAGGAAGGCGATGGCGCTGGGCCGCGCGTCCGTCAGCGCGAGCGAGACAGGGTCACCGCCCTGCAGGTCTCCCGTCGCCGTCAGCACCGGAAGGCCGACCGTCCCGGCGACGCCGGCCGGGATGCGCTTGAAGCGCGCTCCGGCGAACCTGACCACATAGGCGTAGCCGTTGCCGTCCGCGTTGGCGCCCACGATGAAGTCGGCCTGGCAGTCCCCGTCGATGTCACCCAGGCAGGAGAGCCCGGAGCCGAAGTGGTCGCTGGCCGTCACGGCCGTGCCCAGTCCTGCCGCGAACCCCGGCAGCTTGGAGGCCCCGTTCAGTGTTCCGTCGGTCTTCAGGCGCAGCAGATACAGGGCCCCCCGGTTGGTCCCGCCGTCGTCGTCGAGGGCCGCGCTGACCAGCAACTCCGTGACGCCGTCGCCGTCCACGTCACCCATCGCCGCCAGTGACCCGCCGAAGTTGTCGAAGTTGTCGAGATTCCAGGTGAAGCCGCCCACGTTCTCCGTGATGCGGGTATGGGTGCGCACCGTGCCGTCGGCGTTGAGGAACAGGATCCACACACCGCCGACCGAACCGCCCGACGGCTCGTCCATCGAGATGCCGCCCACGGCCAGATCGACCACGCCGTCGCCGTCGAGATCCCCGATGTTCTCGACGGCGAAGCCGAACCGATCGCTCTGGGCGACGTCGGTCGTCGCCAGTCCCCCGGAGCCCGAGCCGATCTTCGAGCGGGCCTTCACCGTCCCGTCGGCGTTCAACAGCAGGATCCAGACCGCACCGGTGAAAGGCGCCCCGTCGAAGTCCGAGCTGGCGCCCACGGCGATGTCCATCACGCCGTCGCCATCGAGGTCGCCCAGCGGGCTGATGTCGGAGCCGAAGTTGTCGTTGCTCTTCAACGCCCCGCCCATGCCCGAGGCGTCGCTGATGCGGGCGTGGCCCTTCACGCTGCCGTCGGCGTTGAGGAACAGGATCCAGACGGCGCCGGCGTCGCTGCCGCCCTCGTCGTCGTTGTCGGCACCGACGGCCAGGTCGGGGATGCCGTCCCCGTCGAGGTCCCCGAGGTCGCCGAGACCGTGTCCGAACTTGTCTCCCTCGGCGAGGGCGCCCGTGAATCCGCCCAGGCCATCACCGATCTCGGTCGTGGCCTTTACGGTCCCGTCGGCGTTCAGGTGCAGGATCCACACGGAACCGGTCCCGTTGTTGCCGACGGCGTCGTTGTTGCGGAACTGGCCCACCGCGACGTCGACCACGCCGTCACCATCGAGGTCGCCGATCCTGGTGGCGGAGGTCCCGAACTGCTCGCCACTCAGGATCGTTCCCCCGAAGCCACCCTGGGAGTTTCCGATCTTCTGGTGGTCGAGCACGGTCCCAGGCACTTGAGCGGCCCCCGCCGGGGCGAGCCACGCGACGGACGCAACCGCCGAAAGCGTGAGAGCGGCGAGACGAGCATGAGCGGGATGACGTGACGACATGGTGAGACTCCTCCGCCCCGGGAACTTGGAGCTGTAGGAGTAGGCGTGGGAACCCCGCCGCCTCCCCGGAGGAAACCACGATCCTCCCGGTCACGCAGGCGACGTACTTCGAATCGGGTCGCCCCGTCGGCGGGGCGCCCCGACGGCGTGTCGGCGTCGCCATCCCTCGATCGCAACTGCATTTGCCGGTAACAGCAGGTCCGGTGAGAATGAACGTCGGGCGGCCCGGTGACCGCTCCCTCGGGAGATCGCCACGCCCGCCTCCACCGCCGATGAGATCCATGGACCACCCGCCCCACGACGCCCCGCCCCCGGACGACGGCACACCGGACGCCGCGCCGGGCGACCGCCCCGACCCCACCCTCGGCGAACACCCCGAGGCGGGCCAACTGCTGCCCCTCGTGTACGACGAGCTGCGGGCCGTAGCGGCCGACCATCTGCGCCGGGAGCGCGTCGACCACACGCTGCAACCCACCGCGCTCGTGCACGAGGCCTACTTGCGTCTGGCACGGCTCGATCGCATCCAGTGGAAGGACAAGACCCACTTCTTCGTGGCCGGCGCGGGCGCCATCCGGCGGGTGCTCGTGGACCACGCCCGCGGCAAGGGCGCGGCCAAGCGCGGCGGCGGCGCCCGGCGCATCACCCTCGGCGCCGTCCCCGGCGTGGAGGCGAACCACGAGGTCGACCTGATCGCCCTCGACGAGGCCCTCGGCAAGCTGGCCGGGCTCGACCAACGCAAGGCCCGCATCGTCGAGCTGCGCTACTTCGGCGGCCTGACCATCGCAGAGACCGCGCGGGCCCTCGGCGTGGGCACCACCACCGTCGAGGACGACTGGGTCTTCGCCCGGAGCTGGCTGCGGCGCGAGCTGGGCGAACGATGAGCGACCGCTTCGCGCGGATCGAGGCGCTGTTCCAGGAGGCGCGGCGGCTGCCGGCGGATCAACGCAGCGCGCTACTGGCCGGTTCCCCGGCCGACCTCCGCGAGGAGGTCGAGTCGCTGCTGCGCGAGCACGACCGCGACACCCAACCGTTCCTCGAGACCCCCGCCCTGGGCAAGGACTTCAAGGTGGCGCCGGTGCCCGCCGAGACCATGGTGGTGCCCGAGCGCATCGGTCCCTATCGCATCCTCGAGCGGATCGGCGAGGGCGGCATGGGCGCCGTGTACCTGGCCGAGCAGGACCAGCCGCGGCGGGTCGTCGCGCTCAAGATCATCCGACCGGGCTGGGCCACGCCGGCCATGCGCCGACGCTTCCAGCACGAAGCCGAGGTCCTCGGTCGGTTGCGGCATCCGGGCATCGCACAGATCTACGACGCCGGGCTCGACGAGCAGGAACACGGCGACTTCCCCCACATCGCCATGGAGTACGTCGACGGGCGACCCTTGCACGAGTACATCGCCAAGGAGCACCCCGACCTCGCCGAGCGGCTCGACCTGTTCGCCCAGGTCTGTGACGCCGTCGAACACGCCCACGCCAAGGGTGTGATCCACCGCGACCTCAAGCCGGGGAACATCCTCGTGGAGGATGTCGACGGCAAGCCGCGCCCGCGGGTGCTCGACTTCGGCATCGCGCGCATCACCGACGCCGATGTGGCTCTCACCACCATGCGCACGAGCCTCGGTCAGCTCGTCGGCACGCTGCAATACATGAGTCCCGAGCAGGCCGCCGGTGACTCGACCCAGCTCGACCACCGCAGCGACGTCTACTCGCTGGGCGTGATCCTGTTCGAGATGCTCACGGGGCGGCTGCCCTACGACCTCGGCAAGGGCATGGTCCATCAGGCGGTGAGCGTGATCCAACACGAGGAACCCACCGCGCTGGCCGCCATCGACACGAGCCTGCGGGGCGACCTCGACACCATCGTGGGCAAGGCCCTGGAGAAGGACCGGCAGCGGCGCTACCCGTCGGCGGGCGCCCTGGCGGCCGACATCCGCCGCTTCCTCGCCCACGAGCCGATCCTGGCCCGGGCGCCCAGCACGCTCTACCAACTCGGCAAATTCGCGCGACGCAACCGCATCCTGGTGGCCGGCGTGTCGGCCGTGATCGTGGCCTTGTCCGTGGGCCTGGCCAGCACCCTCTGGCAATGGCGCGAGACCGAGGCCCAGCGCGCACTGGCCGAGGGTCGATTCGAGGACCTGGACGAGCTCGCACGCTTCTTCATCGCCGAGTTCGACTCGACGCTCATGCACGTGCCCGGCACGCTGGAGGCTCGGCGACTGATCGTCTCGCGCGGCCTCGACTACCTCGACCGGCTCGCGCAGGAATCGGAGCTCGACCCCGAACGGCAGCAGACGATCATCTCGGGCTACTCGCGCATCGGTGACATCCAGGGCGCCCCGCAGCAACCCAACATCGGCGACGTCGGCGGCGCCCTCGCCAGCTACCGCAAGGCCCTCGCCCTCAATCAAGGCCTGCTGAACGACGAGCGGGGGTGGCACACGCCCCACCTGTCTCAGGCCAGCCTGCTCGCGCGCATGGGCGACGTGTTCTCCTACCAGCAGGCCTACGAAAAGGCGCTCGAGCACTATCAGCAGGCCCTCGTGTATTGGAACGAGTACCACGACCGGGCGGCGACGTCTCCGCGTCCCCCCAATCCCTATCGCGATCGCATCGCCGAGCGGCTGCTGACCCTCGGACGGCAGGCCCAGGCCGACGACGAGTTCCGCATCGCCCACGAGGAGGCGGTGCACTGGGCCGCGCTGCACCCGGGGGAGTGGAAGATCGAGCGCCATGTGCTCGTGGCACTGATGAAGGTCGCCATGCAGGAGGAGCGCGGTCAACGCCTCGAGGAGAGCCTCACGCACTACGCCGAGTACCTCGAACTCGGCCACCGGTTGTTGGCGGACGAGCCCCACAACGCGATCCTGCTGCGCGACCTCGCCACCGGCTACAACCGCCGGCGCGACGTGCAGGTGGCGCTCGGGCGCACCGCCGAGGCCCTCCGCGACAACACCCAGGCGGAGCACTACTACTCCCAGCTCGTCGAGGCCGACCCCACCAGCGCGCAGGCCCTCATGGACTGGGCCCTGGCCGTCAACGCCGCCGGCGAGATGGCCCTCGCGGCCGGCGACCTGCCCGAGGCCCGCTCGAGGTTCGAGCAGTTCTGCGACATCTCGGCGCAGCTGGTCGCGCGCGACCCCGATCACTCGGGCTACCTACGCCGTCGCGGCGTGGCCCTGTTCAAGATGGGCGAGTACCACAAGGCGCGGGAGGAGTGGGCCCTCGCCCGGGACTGGTTCCACCAGAGTTACAAGCACTTCCGCAACATGGAGTCCCGCGGCCTCATCTGGCAGAGCGACCTCGACGCCGGCGTCATCGAGGAGATCGCGGGAGAGATCACCGCGTGCATAGGCGCGGATCTGCAGCAGGCCGAGGCCGAGCTGAAGCAGGCGCCCCTCGCGCCCGAGGGGCCGTAGCTCTCGGCCGCAGCGTCACCCCGGCCCCCGGCCCCCGGGCGCCGGGCGCCCATGCCCCGCCCCGCCTAGTGCCGGAAGTGCCGCGCCCCGGTGAACACCATGGCCAGCCCATGCTCGTCCGCGGCCGCCACCGATTCCTTGTCGCGAATGGATCCGCCGGGCTGGATCACGGCCGTCACCCCCACCGCCGCCGCCTCGTCGATGGAGTCGCGGAAGGGGAAGAACGCATCGGACGCGAGCACCGCGCCCTGGGCCCGGTCGCCGGCCTTGTGCGCCGCCATGAAGGCGCTGTCGACGCGGCTCATCTGCCCCGCGCCCACGCCCACCACCGCGCCGTCCTTGACCAGCACGATGGCGTTGCTCTTCACGTGCTTGCACACGCGCCAGGCGAACTCGAGGTCGGACGACTCGGCCACGCTCGGTTGGCGCTGCGTGGCGACCACCCGCTCCTCGTGGTTGAAGCCGACGTCGCGCGCCTGGACCAGCCAGCCGTCGGTGACGCTGCGGATGTTCGGGTCGCCCGCCAACGGCACGCCGTCGCGGGGCAGCTCGCCCACCGAGAGCAGGCGCACGTTCTTGCCCCACTTGGCGCCGGTCTTGAGCACCTCGACGGCCCCGTCCTCGAAGGACGGCGCGATGATCACCTCGAGGAAGCGGTCGGGCTTGGCGATGGATTCGGCGAAGGCCACGGTGAGCGGCCGGTTGAGCGCCACGATGCCGCCGAAGGCCGACTGGGGGTCGCCGCTCCACGCCCGCTCGAAGGCCTCCTCGAGGGTCGCGCCCACGCCGCAACCACAGGGGTTGGTGTGCTTGATCACCGCCGCGGCGGGACCGTCGAACTCCTTGACCAGCTCGAGGGCCGCGTCGGAGTCGAGGATGTTGTTGTACGACAGCGCCTTGCCGCCGAGCTGCTCGGCCGTGGCGATGGAGGGCCCGCTCGCGCCGGCCTTGCGGATGAAGGCCGCCGGCTGATTGGGGTTCTCGCCGTAACGCAGGGCCTGGGAGGCGCCGGCGCCCGTGAGCAGGCCGGTCCAGTCGGGCGCTCCGTCGGCGTCGGCGCCCGCAGCGTTCGCAGCCCCTGCGGCATTCCCGGCGCCCGCGGCATTCGCGGTGAACCACTGGCCGATGGCGGCGTCGTACGCGGCCGTGCGCAGGAAGGCCTTGGTGGCCAGGGCGCGCCGCGCGGTCAGGCCCGCGTCGTCGGCGCCGCCGCCGTCGGCGCCGCCGTCAGCATCGCGGTCGGCGTCAAGCCCCGCGAGCACGTCGCCGTAGTCGGCCGGGTCGACGACCACCCACACCGAAGCGTGGTTCTTCGAGGCCGAGCGGATCATGCTCGGCCCGCCGATGTCGATGTTCTCGATGGCCTGCTCGGGCGTCACCCCGGGCTTGGAGACGGTGGCCTCGAAGGCGTAGAGGTTGCAGGCGACGACGTCGATGGCGCCGATGTCGTGCGCCTCCATGGCGGCCACGTGGCCCGGCTCGCTGCGCAGGGCGAGCAGTCCGCCGTGCACCCGCGGGTGCAACGTCTTGAGCCGGCCGTCCATCATCTCGGGGAAGCCCGTGACGTCGGCGATGTCCACCACCTCGACGCCCCCTTCCCGCAGCGCCTTCGCGGTACCGCCGGTGGAGATGATCTGGAAGTCGCGTTCGGCCAGCCCGCGGCCGAACTCCACGATGCCGGTCTTGTCCGTGACGGACAGCAAAGCCCTTCTCACTGGTGTCGCTCCTGTGTTGTCACTCACGTGTCGTCGCTCCCACCGCGGGCGGCACTCACCGCTTGCGGCTCCTCAGGTAGGTCTCGATGAAGGGCTGGATGCCGCCGTCGAGCACCGATTGGGTGTTGCCGATCTCGTGGTCGGTGCGGTGGTCCTTCACCATCTGGTAGGGGTGCAGGACGTAGCTGCGGATCTGGTGTCCGAAGCCGATGTCGCCCTTCACGCCCTGGATGTCGGCGAGCTCGGCGGCCCGCTCGGACTCGGCCCGGGTGGCGAGCTTGGCGCCGAGCATCTTCATGGCCGTGTTGCGGTTCTTGTGCTGGCTGCGCTCGCTCTGGCACGCCACCACGATGCCCGTGGGGATGTGCGTCAGGCGCACGGCGGAGTCGGTCTTGTTGACGTGCTGGCCGCCCGCGCCCCCCGCGCGGAAGGTGTCGACGCGCAGGTCGTCGCTCTTGATCTCCGGCGCCTCGGCGTCGTCGAGCTCGGGCATGATCTCCACCGCGGCGAAGCTCGTCTGGCGCCGGCTGGCCGCGTCGAAGGGCGAGATGCGCACCAGACGATGCACGCCGTTCTCGGCGCGCAGGTAGCCGTAGGCCCAGTCGCCCTTCACGAGCATGGTGGCCCACTTCACGCCGGCCTCGTCGCCCTCGAGCTTGTCCACCAGCTCGTACTCGTAGCCCTGCTCCTCGCACCAGCGCCCGTACATGCGCATGAGCATGGCGGCCCAGTCGCACGACTCCGTGCCGCCGGCGCCGGCCTGCACCGAGAGGTAGGCGTTGCGCACGTCGTACTGACCGTCGAGCATGACGCGGAACTCGAGCCGCTCCATGTCGGCGTTGACGGCCTCCGACATCTGCTCGGTCTCGGCCACGACGGCTTCGTCCTCGGTCGCCAGCTCGACCATCACTTCGAGGTCGTCGAGCTGGGCGTCCATCGCCAGCAACGGATCGAGGCTCGCCTTCACCCGCTTGAGTTCGCCGACGACGACCTGGGCCGACTCCTGGTCATTCCAGAAACCGTCGGCGGCCATCTTGTCTTCGAGTTCGGTCCGGCGTCCGCTCAGGCGATCCGAGTCAAAGAGAGTCCTTGATCTGGTTGAGGCGACGGCGGATGTCGGTGGCGCGGGCCTTTACGTCGTCGAGGGCCATGATTCGTTCCGGACTCTGGGGTGGCGAAAACGGCAGAGTCTAGCGAATCACCGGGAGCCGATCAGCGGGCGGGCGCCGATCACTGGGCGGGCCCTGCCCCGGGGTCCGGATGGTCTCTGAGTGCGGTCGGGCCGAGAACTGAGGCTGGTGCATCCTGGTGTCGAATCAACGAGGGACGACCCGACCGCGTGTCAGGAGAGACGTGTGCCGGCCCCTCGAGCCGATCACAACCCACCCTTCGTCGACACCCGCCGGTGTCTTGAGCGCTCGGGATCACGCTGGGCGTGAGCGAGCCCGTTGGCTGGGCCCCGTCGAGGGGGCCCCGTCGAGGGGGCCCCGTCGAGGGGGTCCCGTCGAGGGGGTCCCGTCGAGGGGGTCCCGATGAGTCGGGCCCGCTCAGTCGGCGGAAGCGTGGGCCGCCTCGATGGCCGCGATGATGTCCGCTTCAAGGGCGAGGGCGCCCTGACCCGTCTCGCCGCACGCCAGGGTCTTCTCCACCGGCTCAACGATGTGGAAGCGTTCCCACCCGGCGAGGGTGTCGAGGTTCGCGCGCACGGCGGGGTTCTCCCACATGGCGGTGTTCATGGCCGGCGCGAGCACCACCGGCACCGACGCACGGCTGGCCAGCACCACCGTGCTGAGCAGGTCGTCGGCCAGGCCATGGGCGAAACGGCCGAGCGTGTTGGCCGTGGCCGGCGCCACGGCGATGACGTCGGGCCAACGGGCGAGCTGGATGTGCTCGATGCTCGCGTCGGCCGTCTCCCAGAGGGAGGTGGCCACCGGGCGGCCCGAGAGCACCTCGAACGTCATCGGCGTCACGAAGCGCTGCGCTGCGTCGGTCATGACCACCTGCACCTCGTGGCCGTGATCCGTCAAGCGACGCAGCACCTCGCAGGACTTGTAGGCCGCGATACCGCCGGTGATGCCGAGGAGCACCTTCACGAGGTGGTCAGCTCCGACTGCGAGCGCTCGCCGATCCATGTCATCAGCGCAGACGCGAGCGAGGCCTTGCCGCGGACACGGGCCTCGACGCCGCGGGGGCCCACCAGCACGGCCGCATGATCGTCGTCGCCGATGGCCGCGGCATCGTTCGCAACCACCAGGTCGAGGTGTGCCCGTTGCCGCAGCGACTCGGCGGCCTCGACGAGTCGGCCTTCATCGACATCCGAGAGCAGCTTGAATCCCACCAGCAACGCCTCGGGGGCCAGCGCGCGCAGCCCGTCGATGAGCTTGGGAGCCCGCCGCAGTCGGATCACCAGCTCCTCGGCATCGGAGCTCAGCTTGCCCGACGACCGTTCGGGGATGTAGTCGGACACCGCCGCCGCATGGATGACCACATCGGCCTCCGGCACCCACTGCCGCAGCAGGTCACACAGCTCCGCCGACGTGTCGAACCAGTGCGTCTCCACGGTCGCGTCGGGACGAGCCCTCGCTCCCCGCGCCATCAGCAAGACCACGTCGAATCCAGCCTGCACGGCGGCATCAGCCACGCGGGCGCCGAGGCGTCCGGTACTGGTGTTCGCCACGACCCGCACGTCATCGATGGGTTCGCGGGTGCCGCCCGCGGTCAAGACGATGCGCATGGGCGCTACTTGGCGTTCGCCCCGCCGTGGACCGGCGCATACACCGCACCCGACGAGAGCACCAGCAGGTCGTCCACCACGAAATCACCGAGGACTTCAGAGGGCGGCAAGACCAGGTCGACCGATCCGACGGACAGTTCGACCCAGCCGATCACGATGCTCGAGAGCGACGCAGAGGTCCCGTCGTCGCCGTTGATGGAGACCGACGCGGACGTCGGGCCGATGATGGGATCGTTGAGCACCACGGCGATGTCGTAGCCGACCTTCGGGACGTACGGCATGACGATGTTGCCCGCCACCACGATGTCACCGCTGGGCGTGAACTCGACGTCGATGAGCGGCGTGTCGCCCTCGTCGGAGACGCGCATGTAGAAGTGACCCACGGACCGTCGCGGCTCGATGAAGATCGAAGCCGAGATGCGCGTGCTCTGGGCTTCAGTGGTGTCGACCAGGCCCCGCAGCACGGCGAGGGAGCCCGTGTTGGTGGCGATGAGCCGTCCGCCTCCCTGGGGATCGACCTCGACGACGAACGCGTCGTTGGCCGACAGGTCGTCGAATTCGCCGACCTGGGCCATGGGCGTAGCCCCGAGCGTTCCGCCGTCGCCGTCGGCGTCGAAGTTGGCCAGGAACAGCACGGTCGGACGCAACATCAGTCCCGTCACCGGAATCGTGGCGGCCAGCAACAGCGCGCACAGCACCGGGAACCCGCGTCGTGAACGGATGGTTCGGGACATCGAAGTCTTCACGGAGAGAGAGCAGCTGTCGGGAGCGTTCGTCCGTACGAATCGGGACGCACCCTGCCCACCATGGAGCGGCCCAAGTATACACCCTGCGTCCAGAGCCCGGGGCCAGCGGAACTGCTCAGGTCACGATAAACCCAGCCTGGCCAGCATCTTGTAGAAGGTACGGGTTCCCACCCCCAGGCTGCGGGCAGCGGCCGCCTTGTTGCCCTGCGAGCCCTCCAGGGCCCTCAGGACCTGTTCACGCTCGAAAGCGAGAAGCCGGTCCTTGATGGATCCGTCCCCGCCCTGGGGGCTCTCGTCGCCACCGGGATCGGATCCGGGGGTTCCGCCACCGACCACCCCGGACCCGCCTCCCGCCGCTCCCCGGTCGATGGGGCCGGCCGGGCTGAGCACACGGGTCACCAACTCGAGCGAGAACGACGAGCTCTCCCGATCGAACATGAGCAGGTTGCTCACCAGGTTCTGGAGCTCGCGCACGTTGCCCGGCCAGGTGTGGCGCTCGAGCGCCCGCAGGGCTTCGGGGTCGAGCGTGCGCGGCTCGCCGTCGTGATCGGCGACGAAGTGCTCGATGAGCAACGGGACGTCCTCGACACGATCGCGCAACGGCGGCAGGTGCACCTCGGCCACGGCGAGCCGATAGAACAGGTCCTCGCGGAAGGTGCCCTCGGGGATCATCTTGCGCAGGTCGCGGTTGGTGGCGCTGAGCACACGCACGTCAACCTGCCGCTCCTCGCGACCGCCGACGGGCAGGAAGGTGCCCTCCTGCAGGACGCGCAGGAGTCGCTTCTGCACGTCGAGGCTCATGTCCCCCACCTCGTCGAGGAACAGCGTGCCGCCGTCGGCCTGCTCGAACAGGCCGCGGTGATCGCGGTCGGCGCCCGTGAACGCCCCCCGCACATGCCCGAACAGCTCGCTCTCGATCAGGTGCTCGGGGATGGCCGCGCAGTTGAGTGAGACGAAATTGGCCAGCTTGCGGGGGCCGTTGAAGTGGATCGCCCGGGCGATGAGCTCCTTGCCCGTGCCGCTCTCGCCCTGGATCACCACGGGGTACTCGGTGTCGATGATGCGATCCATCAGGTCGAGCACGTCGTGCATCTTCGGGCTGCGCGTGACGATCTGGCTGTAGTCGTACTTGAGGCTCAGGGCCCGGCGACTCGCGTCGAGGGACTCACGCACCTCCACCAGCTCGGCCTCGCGCTGGTCGAGCCGCGATTGCAGCGCATCGTTGAGACGCGCGACCTCGTCCTGGCTCGCCCGCAGCTCGTCGTTGGTGGTGCGCAGGCCTTCCTGCAGGCGCGCGTTCTCGAGCGCGATGGTCGCCTGCTCGGCCAGGCCGGTGGCCAACTCGAGGTGGCCCTCGTCGAAGCGGGACACCACCTGGGGGTGGTCGAGGTAGATCGACCCGATACCGCGCTCCTTGATGATCAGCGGCACGCACAGGATCGAGAGCAGCTTGAGCTCGGAGATGCTGCGGGCGGACGCCAGGCGCGGGTCGTCGATGGCGTTGTCGGTCAGGATGGGCTGCTTGCTCTGCATGACCTGACGCGAGACCGAGTGGCTGATCTCGAACTCGGGGTTGTCGATGTCGCTCTCGTCGATGTTGCGCGCCACGCGGAATTCCTGGGCGGACCCCTGGAACAGGATCAGGAAGCCCCGGGCCGCGCCCGTCATCTCGATGGCCGCGTCGACGATCAGGTCGAGCAGCTGCTGGGTGTCGTGCACGCTGTTGAGCGCCTTGGTGATCTCGGCCAGGCGTTCGAGGTTGCGGACACGTTCGGCGAATCGGGACAGAGCGGTCATGTCTTCTCCCTGGTGCTCCATCTTCGCTTGTCCAACGGCCAGCGCATCGAGTTTCTCCGACAGCGGGACCAGGTCGAGCAGCTTCACCAACAGCCGCGCGCGGTCGCCGTCCCGCTGCAGGCGCACGAGCAACCCGCCCACGACGCCGTAGTCGAGGTGGGGCTCCTGCATGGCCGCTTCCAGGCGCGCCAGGTCGACGGTGCCCCGGTCGACGAGCCCCGCCGCCTCCACGGGGCCGTCCGGGGACTCGCCCAGGATCGTGTGGGCCAGCTCGAAGTCGGCATCCGCCTCCGCCGCCCGGGCCTGCCGTTCACGCCCGACCGCCCGGGTGAACAGCAGCGCCGCCAGGTGGGGCCCGCGTTCCTCGACGGTCGCATCCACGTCCTCGAGATCGTCGGCGCCACACCGTCCCAGCAGCGCCCGTGCCACGAGCTGCTCCTCCCGATGGCCGACGGAGCGGGCCTGCTCGAGGGCCGCCTGCGCCGAGGCTCGAGCCGCCTCGCGGTCCCCCTCGTAGAGCTCGATGCGCGCCAGCTGCAGGCGCGACTTGATCTCATACTCGGGCACCGTGACCCGGGTGAGCAGCTCGCGCGCGCGCTCGATGTCCGCGCGCGCCTCGGCCGGTCGCCCCCGGAGCAGGCGCCAGTGGCCGCGCGTCGTGAGGACGATGGCCTGGCCCCGGTCGTCACCGCGCGCGGCGCGGATGGTGAGGCTGCGCTCGAAGGCCTCTTCCGCCTCGTCGAGACGGCCTTCCGACGCCAGTGCCCGGCCGGTGTTGTTGTGCACCACGGCCTGCAACCACTCGTCGCCGATCCGCTCGGCCAGGGCCAGCGAGCGCTGGAACTGCCGGCGCGCCGTGTCGACGCGTCCCAACTCGAGCCAGCCGATGCCCAGGCCGTTGAGCGCGTGCGCCAGGCCGAGGGAATTGCCCGCCATCTCCATGCGTCGGGCGGCCTCTTCCTGGATGGCCAGGCCCCGCCGCCGCTCACCGCGCACGCGCACGATGCGTCCGAGGTTGCTCATCATCGGGCCGATGAGCACGTCCTGGCCGAGCTCCTTGGCCATGGAGATGGACGACTCGAGCTGAACCATGGCCTCGTCGTGGTGTCCCAGCTTCTCCTCGATCAAGCCCACCCGCGCGCGGATCATCATGGTGCGGCGATGCGGGCGCGCGCCCTGCCGGCGCATGGCTTCGCGCATGTCGCGCAGGGCTTCCTCGGAGCGGCCCAGGATGTCGAGGGCATCCGCGCGCGTCTCGAGCAACAGGGCGGCGTCCGCGTCCGCCAGGGGATCGGCGTCGACGTCGATGAGCAGGTCGATGGCGTCGTTGGCGCGCCCGCGCAGGATCTGGATGCGGGCTTCGCGCTGGGTCAGGCCCACGTCACCGGGGAGTCGGCGGCGGGCCTCTTCGACCGTCGACAAGGCGGCGTCGTAGTCGGCCGCCCGGATGGTCACGTCGATCAGGTCGAGCCATACCGCCCGCGCTCCGACGTCCTCCAGCGCCACACCCTTCACGCCGCGACGCAACAGGCCCATGGCCCGCTCGAGGCGCCCCACCCGCCGGAGCTGCTCGGCCGCCCGCCGGATCAAGGCGCGCGTGGCGACGCCGTCGCCGTCCTCGGGCGGGTGATCGCCGAGGACGTCCGCGACAGCGACCGCCGCCGCCGCATCGAGGGGTTCGATGTCGAAGCGTTGCGCCAGGGCCACGCGATGGGCCGCGGACACGTCCACCCCCGCGCGGAGCTGACGACGCAGGCGCTCGTCGGCCGGCGAATAGAGGTCCTCGGGCTGCGACCGCTCCCGCCGCAGGATGCCCCGGGCCACCAGGGCGGCGAGTGCCGCACCGACGTCCCGCCCGAGGACCTCGGCGCACGCCCCCGCGGAGAGCGGGCGCGGACACAGGGCCAGCACGCTCAGTAGTTCCTTGTCGAGGCCCGTGAGCAATTCGTCGAGGTCACCCTCGGAGGCCACGGGCCACTCGGCGGCGAGTCGGCCCTCGTGCACGCCCACGCCCTGCGCACCGCGCACGACGACGCCGCGCATGGGCAGCGCGCCGAGGGCGCCCACCAGCTCGCCGTGCTCGCGCAGCGGTGTCGCTTCGAGGCGCTCTTCGAGCACGGGCTGACGACCGATCCACTCGCGCAGCACCTCGATGTCCTCCCCGGGCGCCAGGCCGGCGCCGGCGCGCAGCCTCAGCCCGCGCACGTCCGCGAGCTGCCGCGCGACCGCGTCTCGAGACCGCGCCGCCCGCTCGTCGGGCGCCGCCGCGCGCCCGATGGAAACCACCAACGGCCGACACTCGGCCAGGGCCTCGATCAATCCGGCGAGATCGGCGGCACTCGCCCGGCCCGTGCGCACTTCGGCCGCGGCGAGACGCGCGGACAGGCGCGCCGGCGCCGCGTCGACCGTGGCCGCGAGGGCAACCAGCTGCGACATGGCCTGACCCAGCGATGTCTCCGGCGCCGCAAACGGTGCGAGCCAGACCGCGCCGCCGGCCACGGCGTCCAGCCGGGCCGAGCGCTGAGAATCGTGACGGGCCAGCGCTGCCGAGAGTTTGCCGACCAGGGCGGCCTGCTCCTCGCCTTCGACCAGCGCCGGCGCCGCACCCGGCAGCGACGCGATGGCCTCAAAGCCATCGGCCGGACGCACGGCCGGATCCGGATGGAGCAGGCGCTCGAGCAGCGCGATCAGGTCCGCGTCCCCCACCCGCGCGGCCGCCTCGGACGGCAGTCCGGCGAAGGCCTCGCGCTCGGCCGCCATCCCCGCCGGATCGCTGGCCGAGAAGAGCAGGTGCCCGGTGAGCCCCTCGGCCAGGACGAGCCCCACCGCCCACAGGTCACTGGACGTCGACGGCGCCTGCCCCCGCAGCAACTCGGGCGCCATGTTCCGGGGGGTGCCGGCGAGGGGACGCGCAGCGGCCTCCTCCCGCGGACACGACAGACCCAGGTCGAGGATCACGGGACGGCCGGTGGCCCTTTCGAGGCGCACGTTGTCGGGCTTCAGGTCGCGATGCAGCAACCCCAGTTCGTGCAGGAAGCCCACGGCCGAGAGCAGCTGCACCGCCAGGGTGACGCCGTCGCGGCGCGCCGCGCCGCCCCCCCCCTCACCCGCCGTGCCCGGCCCGAAGGCCACGCCTTCCACGTACTCGGTGACGGTGTAGATCCTGCCCGAGCCGGGGAGGCGATTGGCATCCAGGCAGGCCACCAGACCGGGGTGGCGCACCCCCAGCAGCGCCATCTCCGCCGCTGCCTGATCCTCGCTCTCGGGGCCGTGCAGCTTGAGCGCCACCTGCCGCCCGCCTGCGTCTCCGGCGCGCCAGACCTCGGCGCCGTCGGCGCGCGACAGGCATTCCTCGAGGCGATATCCGGCGACGCGGGGAGCGTTCATGACCACCTCAGGGGACCCACAACCCCCTCAACGATACGCCGCGAAGCAGGGCGAGGCATGCGGCGAGCGGGATCCTCGTGGCGGACTCGGGGCGACAGGCTCACGCAGCGAGGCTCATCGAGGCGGCGTCGGCGGGGGATTCGGCGGCAGGCCCGGGGGCGCATTGGGCACGGGCTTCGGGCCGCCCCCCGAGGTGTCCATGGCGTTCACCAGGCGGCGCAAGCGCGCCATGGGCGGCACCTGCCCGGCGAGGGGCGCGGTCAGGTCGACGCGCGAGGCGGCATCCACTCCCTTCTTCAGGATGTAGAGGGCGCACGAACGCAGCGGCATGGGCAGCGACTCGTCCTCCAGCATGGCGAGTGCCTTCGAGGCCAATGGACCGTCGAGCAGTTCGAGGTAGCCCTCGACCAGGGCCGGGTGCACCGGCTGGCGCGTGATGTTGCGCACGAACCACTCGCGCTGCCGGCGCTCCACCTTCTTCTCGATGATGCGCACCTTGGGGTCGACACCCGTCTGGCCCAGCAGCCGAGCGATGTCGTCGCGCCACTGGGTCCCGAACGAGGCGTCAGTGATGCGTTGCCGCAGGTCGGTGCCGCCCTCACCGAGGTCGGCCACCAGGCCCCGGCCGGTCTTGGCGATGCGCTCCATGGACTTGCGCGTCTCGACCATGCGATCCGAGCCGCCGAGACCGTCGGCGGTGCCGGTGTAGAGCACGTTGACGAGCGAATTGTCGTCCCGCGCGAAGCGGCGGATGGTCGACAGCAGCGGCGAGACCCTGTCTTCGTGGGGCGGCGCATCGCCCACCAGGATGATCACGCGCCGCGCCTCAGCGCGCCACGCGAGCTGTTCCGCCGCCACGGTGACGCCGACGTCCACGGCCTCGGGGAAGTCGCCGCCCCCGACCGCGTCGAGGTCGAGCAGGAAATTCTGGATCTGGTAGCGGTCATCCGACAGGTCGACGTGCCGGGAGATCCACGCGTCGTCGGCGTCGCGGTAGGCGACGAGCCCGAGGCGCAGGCTCGGCACCACCGTCGCCAGGTCCACGATGATGTCGTCGATGGTGGCGCGCGCCGCGGCGATGAAGGGCCCCATGCTGGCCGTCGCGTCCACCACGAAGACGACGTCGAGGCCCCGACCGCGCAGATCGATCACGAATTGCTGGAAAGGGGAGGCACCGCCGCCGAGACCGAGATCGGAGGTCTCCGAAGGAGCCGCCACGAGGCCGCCGCCCGTCCCGCCCCCGCCTCCGCCGAAGCCGCCCCCCACGCCGAGCACGTCGAGCCCCGGCGGTTCGTCCAGGTCCGATTCCTCGGACGCCACCGGGTCGGGCAGGACTTCCTCGGGATCCTGGGGCGTGTCGTCCAGGTCGTCATCCGAGGGCGGCGTCCATTCCTCGGTCTCGAGCACCGTCGAGCGGATCTCCAGGGGCTTGATCAGGCCACCGTCGGGCTCCCCAGGGAGCAGCGAGAGCAGGACGAAGGCGACGACGTGCAGCAGCGCCGCCACCACGAAACTGGGCACCGCTCGCCCTATCTGTACGCGCCGCTCGACCTGCTGGCGTTGCTCCCGACCGGTGGTGGCCACCGCGGGCAGTGAGCGGCCGCGGCCACCCCACCGGCGCTTTCCATCCTTCGGGCTCTCAGCGGACATCGCGATCTCGTCTGCGCGTCGCGCTACCATCAGTCCGACACCGGTGCCGCGGGGCGTCCCGCTCGGACCGGCCACCCGATCGCGCGAGTCCGTCCGTGCCGACCCGCTCCTCCCCGACGATCATCGCGGGCGCCTTCAAGGGGCGCCGGCTCGACGTGCCGACGGGCAGCCCCGTGCGACCGACGCGCTCGCTCGTCCGCGGCGCCCTGTACGACATGATCGGTCCGCGGGTGCAGGACTCGGTGGTGCTCGACCTCTTCGCCGGCGCCGGCGTGCTCGGCCTCGAAGCGCTCAGCCGCGGCGCACGCCATTGCCTCTTCGTGGAGCGCGACCGTCGCGCGCTCTCGGCGCTGCGCGCCAACATCGCCGCCTGCGGTGTGTCGAAGGACGCCTTCACCTTGCTCCCGATGGACGCCGACCACGTCAGCGTGCCGCCGTCGACGGTGGTCGACCTGTTGCTGCTCGACCCGCCGTTCGCCCGGTCGGATCCCCTGCCTGCCACGGTTGCATCGAGCCTGGTCACTTCCGAAGACGTCCTCGTTGCTCTGCATGCACCGTCTGAGCGCCCGGCGCCGCCCCGGGTCGGTCCCTGGAGTCTGCAGCGCGAGCGCCGCCATGGGCGGTCCCTACTCTGCCTCTATGCTCCGGCATGAGGCTCGGCGCACCGCCCCGAATCCCGCTGGGTCGTCGAATTGTGGAGGAAAAGGGGTCGTCGATCGGCCTCAAGATACTCATGCGTTCTCTTCGATACATCAGGCACACCCGGACGGTCACCCCGCAGCCTTTCATGACAGACGCCTCAGACCTCCCGCACTACACCGACCTGCGCGACCAGCTCGCGCGCCTCACGGCCGATGCCCCCCTCGAAGGGGGAGCCAGCCCCGAGGTGGTCGACGCCTGGAGGGTCTACGTCCACGATCTCCCGGACGAGCTCCTGGACGAAGAGTTGGTGCGGCTGCTCGAGCTCGTTCACCATAAGCTGTAGCCCCGCGCCTCCGCCCCGCGGACCTCGACGGTCCCGAGGGTCCTGCGCCCGCTCGCTTCCCGCCCGCCGTTCGGACGCACGCTCTCCGTGTCCACCCGCCCCCTGTCGCTCAAGCTCGACCCGCGTCCCGTCGCGCGTCCCTGGGGTGGTGTGCGCATCCCGCCCCTGTTCGGCTGGACGCCTCCTGCCGGCGAGCCGTGTGGCGAGTGGTGGCTGGCCAGCTGTCACCCCGGCGCCGAGACCATGCTCTCGGATCACGCTGTCGACCTGGCTCAATGGATCGACGCGGAAGGCCACGCCCTGGGCTACACGGCGGCGACGTTCCCGCTCCTGGTGAAGTTCCTCGACTCCGAGCAGGTGCTCTCGGTGCAGGTGCACCCCAGCGACGAGGTGGCCCGACGGCAGGGTTTGCCCCGCGGCAAGACCGAGGCCTGGCACGTGCTCTCCGCCGAGGCGGGCGCCGGCGTGTACCTCGGTACGGCCGATGGCATCACGGCCCACGAATTCGTCGAGCGCGTGGCGGCCGGGGCCGGCGACGAGGAGGTCCGCAGCCTGCTGCGGCGGGTGCCCGTCACCGCCGGCGACACGCTGCTGGTGGAGGCCGGCACCATCCACGCCCTCGACGGCGGTCTGGCCCTCTACGAGCTGCAGCAGAATTCCGACACCACCTACCGCATCCACGATTGGGGCCGCGGCCGGGAATTGCACCTCGACCGCGCCCGCGAGGCCGTGGTCGATCACCCCCCCGCCCTGCCGCTGCGCAGCGCCTTCCGACCCGATGAATGGCAGCCGCTCGTGCGCGGCCACGCCTTCACTTTCTGGCGCGGCCGGCCCGAATACGAGCTCGAGTTCGCGCCCATGGGGCCCTTCGGCCTGCTGACCGTCATCGGGGGCAAGGGTGAGCTGGCCTCGGGCCACGAGAGCCTCGACCTCGTCGCCGGCGACACGGTCTTCGTGGTGGGCGAGGCCGTCCTCACCGGCGACGACCTCGACGTGCTCGCGGTGGAACCGCCGCCGCGCCGCTAGTCCGATCCGGCCGCATCGCTGGCCCGGGCCACCGCATCCGTGGTATCGAAGGGCGATGGCACGTCAACGACTGCAGAAGTTCATGGCCGCGTGTGGGCTCGCCTCGCGACGGGCCTGCGAGGAGATCATCGCCTCGGGCCGGGTCGAGGTGGACGGCGAGATCGTCGTCACTCCCGGCACCCTGGTCGATCCCGACAGCCAGGACATCCGCTGCGACGGCTCCCGCATCAAGACCCGCAGGCTGCTCTACTACCTGCTGAACAAGCCCAAGGGCGTGATCTGCTCGGCGAAGAGCGCGCCCGACAAGCCGCGCGCCATCGACTACGTGCCCCCGGAGGCCGAGGGCGAGCGCCTGTTCACCATCGGCCGTCTCGACGTGGCGTCCGAGGGCGCGATCATCATGACCAACGACGGCGACCTGGCCCACAAGGTCAGCCACCCGCGCTTCGAGGTCGAGAAGACCTACCGCGTCGAGGTCGAAGGCGTGCCCGAGACGAGCACCCTGGCCCGCATGCGCAAGGGCGTCTGGCTCTCCGAGGGTCGCACCGGACCCGTGCGCGTCGAGCTGCTCAAGAGCGCGCGCGACAAGTCCGTGCTCGAGATGCGCATCAAGGAGGGCCGCCAGCGCGAGGTGCGCCGCATCTGCGCGCGCTTCGGCCACGAGGTGCGGCGGCTCGTGCGCATCTCCGTCGGCCCGGTGGAATTGGGTCGGCTACCCCGCGGACACGTGCGCGTGCTGACGCCCGCCGAGATCGACGCCCTGCGGGACACCACCGACGTCGTCATCCGCCTGGGCAGCCCACGGGCCTCGGCCGCGAGCCGCACCAAGGGCGGGGCGCGGCGCCGCGGCCAGCGACCCGACGTCGCCGGCTCGCAGCGCAAGCCCGCCACCCGCAAGAAATCGACGCGCAAGAAGCCGGCTCCCAAGGCGCCGGCGTCCAAGTCGCCCGCGGGCAAGCAGCCCGCCGGTCGCAAACCCGCGGGACGCAAGCCGGTCGGCAAAAAGCCCGCCGGCCGCAAGCCCGCAGGCCGCAAACCGGCAGGCAAGAAGCCCGCAGGCCGCAAACCGGCAGGCAAGAAGCCCGCCGGAAAACGGCCGGCCGCACGCAAGCCGGCGCCCAAGCGCTCCGGCGGCAAGCCCGGCAAGAGTCGCGGCCGCTCCCGCTAGGAGTCGTCGACGACTCCGAGCAGTCGCTTCAGCGTCGGCGTCCAGGCCTCGCCGGCATCCGGCTGGGCGATCAGGCTGCGAGCGTAGGTCCGCGCCGTCTCGTCGCCTTCGAGCAGCCCGAGCACGAGGGTGGGCATGGGCGGGAAGGTGTCGGGGCCGAAGGCACGCCGTGCCGCGTGCAGCGTTTCCCGCGCCTCGTCGTCCCGTCCCACGCGGGCATAGGCGCTGCCGAGATGCACGAGCACCGCACGGTTGCCGGGCGTCACAGCCTGGGCCCACTCGAGGATGCCCACCGCCGTGTCGTCGTGGCCGAGCATGAGCAGCACGCCGCCGTAAGGCGTCGCGAGGGCCACGTCGCCATGGTGCGCCAGGGCCGCCTCCAGCAGGCTGGCCATGCGGCCGGCCTCGTCGCGGCCTTGCAACTGGGCGGCGCGCTCGAGGATCGCGGCCCGCACGTCGGCGTGTCCGGGCGTGGCGGTCCAGGCCGCCAGCAAGCCGCCGTCCAGGTCGTCGTCGAGACCCTCGCGCTCGTGGGAATTGCGCCACAGGTCGGGGTCCTGCACGGGGTCGTCGGCGGTGACCAGCAACTCGAGGCGTGCGGCGCGAGCCCGCAGCAACGACGCCAACGACTCGGCCCGCGCGCCGAACTCCTGGGCCAACTCGCGCTGCTCACGGCCGTCGATGGGTCCCCGCTCCAAGGCCGACGGATCGAGCGCTTGCACCATCGCCGCGAGCAGGCGCAGGTTTGCGGCGGCGACGAGACCTTCCCGGCCTCGGGCCGACAGACTCGCGAGCTCCACCCGCAGAGGCGTGCGGGTGGCGGGATCCACTCCGTCCATGCGTTGACGCAACACCCACGCGTCAGCCACGGCGAGACCGTACACCGACGCCGCGTCCGCCGGGCCGAAGGGATCGGGCCGTCCGACGAGCATCGCGTCGATGTCCTCCGCCGCAGGCAGACGCGCGCGCCCACCCACCAGCGCCAGCATGGGCTGGTCGGACAGCGGCGTCGCCACGAAGGCCCGGGACTCGGGGAACGCCTCCAGGAACGACAAGATCACTGCTTGTAGGACCGTCCACGGCATGCGGTCCAGCGGCAGCCAGACGATGGCCAGCCCCTCGTCGGTGAGCCCGCGGCGGAGCCGCTCGAAGTGTTCGAGCGAGAGGCGCGCACCGGCGCCCTGCTTCCAGGGCGTCACCGGCGCACACACGATCAAGTCGAGGATCCCGAGACTCAACTCCCGGGCGTCGGCCGTACCCCGATCTCCGATGCTGTCGTGGCCGACACTCCGCAGACCCTCCCCGAGGGCGACGTCGATGTCCGCCCGCGTCTCGTCCGCCCGGAGCAGCAGGATGTCCTCTGCACCGGGGGCGAGGGCCGCCGACAGACGCCCCATACGATGAGCCAGGGCCTGGGCACGCGGCCCCGACTCCTGCTCCCAGAGTTTTCCGGGCGCCTCCGATGGACTGCCGCTCTGCTGGTCCATGACCAGGATGGCGGCACCCGCGCCCACGAGCAGCAGCAACAGAGCGGCGCCCCACGATCGGCCCCGCCAGGAGGAAGAGCCGGCGCCAACGGGACCTTCGCGCCAACCCGCCACCAGAGCCGCCGCCGTGGCGAGGGCCGTCACCAGCGCGAGTCGCCACGCGAGCATGCGCGAGGCGGTCAAGACGGTCCCGTCCGGTTCGACGAACTCGGCCAGCGCCGACGGTGTGCCCGCGCCCGCTCCGAAGGCCAGCAGGGCACCGGCGAGCAACGCGCCGATGAGTGCGGTGCCCCCCACGCCGCCCTGACCGGCCGGCGGATCGGGCCGCTCGGACGCGAACGGCGCGAGCACCGCGCAGACCACGGCGGCCGCGGCCATGACGACGGCGATGCCGACCCGCGGTTCCATCGGCGAGGCGCACACGTCGGGAAGGAAAAAGGCGCCGCTTGTCGCACCGAGAGCGCACGCCGCGACGGCGCCCCAGAGCGCATGCCACGGGCCGAGGCCGCTGCGTCCCCGATGGATGACGAGGCTCACCAGCGCGAAGCCCGCGAAGATGGTCAGAAAGGACACGGGCAGGTGGGCAGACCCGTCAAAGTCCGAGAAGCTCTCCGACGCGAGGACCACCAGGGAGGAGAGCCCGGCATACCCGGCAGCCATGGAGAGTTGCCCGCGGCGCTCGCGCGAATCAAAGATGGCCGTGAAGGGGCCAATTGCACCCATGACGACGATGACGAGTCCCAGGCGCCAGCCCCCGGCGACGTCGTCTCCAGCTGCGATGCGCGGCCACCACCCGGCGAAGAGCGTCACGGAGGCGCCCAGCAGTGCGGCCGCGACGAGCGAGAGCAAGGAGGTGTTCACGCGGGAGCGGGGCCGGAGGGAGGTTCGGTGAGGGCGGGCGCTTCGGGCAGCAACAGCCCCACCAGGTGCAGCGAGCCCGTCACCACGACGAGGGCATCGGGCCCGGCCTGACGGCGCGCGAGCGCCAGGGCCCGCTCGGGATCGGCTTCCAGCGTCGCGTCGGGGCACGCCGCCCACAAGTCGGCCGGGTCGAGACCACGCTCGCCCGGCGCCCGGGTGAGGACCATGGGGATGCCCGTGGCCGCGAGGGCCGCGACCATGGCGCCACCGTCGCGTCCCGAGGTGGCGCCGAAGACCAGGGCGCCCACCGTGCGGCCCGCGGCTCCGAGCCGGGCCAGGTGGGCGGCCAGCAGGCCGGCCGCCGCCACGGTGTGCGCGCCGTCGAAGAGCACGCCGTCGATCTCGTGCAGGCGCCCGGCCACCCTCGAGGTCGTCAACGCGGCCTCTACGGCCTCCGATGTCGCCGCGCCCGCGGGCAAGAGGGCCCGCTCCTCGAGGGTCGCGAGCACCGCGCGCGCGAGGGCCACGCTGCGAGCATCAAGATCATCGAGGGCATCGTCCGCCACGACCACGGCACAGCCCCCGTCGGCGGCGCACGCGTCGAGGACGGCCCGCGCCTCGTCGGGCAGCGTCGCCGACACCACCACGGGCGCCCCGGGGCGCAGGATGCCCGCCTTCTCCGTCGCGATGGCCGCCAGGGTGTCGCCCAGGATCGCCGTGTGCTCGAGGCTGATGGAGGTGATCACGGCGAGATCCGCCGGCAGGTGACGGGTGGCGTCGAGGCGCCCGCCGAGCCCGGTCTCCCACACGGCGGCCTGCACCCGCGGCGGCACGAACAGCACCCGGGCCAACGCCGTGAGGAATTCGAACCACGAGGGCGACAGCTCCCGGGCGGCGGCGGCCACCACGTCCACGGCCGCGCACAACTCGTCGTCAGCGGGAAAGGCGCCGTCGATGCGCAGGCGTTCGCGGACGTCGCGCAGATGCGGCGAGGTGTAGGTGCCCACCGACAGCCCGCACGCCCGCAACCCGAGGCCGATGCGTTCGGTGGTGCTCGTCTTGCCCTCGGACCCGGCCACGTGGACGCAGACCGGCGGGCGCTGCAAGTCCGGCAAGGCCGCCATGAGCCGCTCGGCCACCAGGGGATCGATGGCCTCGACACCGGCGTGGAAGCGCCGGGATCGCTCCCGGTCGAGCAGGTCGTCCAGGATCGAGAGGCAGGCGGGCGGCGGTGTCACGGCGACCATCGTGGTCACTATAATCACGGCGAATGGGACCCTTCATCGGCGTCACTTGCAGTGCCGACCCGGACGGCGAGCCGCGGGTCAATCCACGCTACGTCCGTGCGCTGCATCGCATGGGCGCCCTGCCCGTGGCCCTGCCCTTCCTGACCGACACGGCGGCCGCCCACGCGCTCCTCGATCGCCTCCATGGCGTGCTCCTCACCGGCAGCGAGGACATGGACCCGAGCTTCTGGCAGGAGCAGCCGCATGCCGCGACGGTGCTCATGCACCCCCACCGCATGACCACCGAGGTGGAATTGTGCCGCGCGCTGCTCGAGCGCGACCTGCCGACCCTGGGCATCTGCGGCGGGATGCAGAACCTCAACGCCGTGGCCGGTGGCTCCATCCACCAGCACATCCCCGACCTCGGCGACGTCGGTCCCCACAGCGACCCCACCTTCGCCGCGCGGCACGCGGTGGAAGCCGTCGGCGACTCGCGCCTCGGCACGCTCCTCGGGACCGCGTTCGAGACGAACACCGAGCACCACCAGGCCTGCAACCGCCTCGGCGAGGGGCTCGTCGCCACCGCGTGGTGCACCGACGGCGTCATGGAGGGGCTCGAGGCGCCGGACAAGCGCTTCTTCGTCGCCGTCCAATGGCATCCCGAGCTGATGCTCGACGACCCGGCCCAGGCGGGTCTCATCGCCGCCCTGGTGGACGCCGCCCGCGACGTCCCCTGCGGCGGCTGACCCCCGGCCATGGATCGCAACCGCATCCGCAAGGCCGCCATGGGTAAGCGTGCGGCGGCCGCCCGCACCGGCGCCACCGGCCGCGAGAAGATCCGGCTGATCGCCTACGGCTTGCTCATCGTCGTCATCGGGGGCTACTTCGCGGCCCGCCCGGCCGACAAGGAGGACGCCGCCGTCGAAGCGGTGCGCCATCCGGTCTCGCCCCGCAACGCGACGCCCATCGCCGTTGTCGATGTGGCCCGCCTGACCGCAGTGCGGGACGACACGCCGACGGCCCGGGCCGTGCTCGAACCCGATGCCCGCGACCACCTCGTCTCACAGGCGGGGCGCCTGGTGTTCGGCGACATGGAACAGCTCGGCGTCCGCGCGCTCCCGCGCGCAACCGTCGTGTCCGACCCCGGGGCCCACCGCGGCGCCCCGCTCTCGGTGCTCGGACGCCTGCTCTGGTACGAGCCCGAGCTCGCCACGACGCCGCACACCTTCCGGGGCGAGATCGAGGACGAGCAGGGCGGCGCCTGGACCTTCCTCGTCGTCAACCTGCCCTGGGGCCTCGAAGTGGGCGAGGTGGTGCGGGTCAGCGGCTTCTTCTTCAAGCTGCACGACATGCTGCGACCGGACCGCACCTTCGCCACCGGGCCGCTGCTCGTCGCCGAGGAGCTGCTGCCGTCGGCCTACCGCATCGCGCCGGTCAAGGTGCTGCGGGACGATCTGTTCCTGGGCACCCGCGACCTCGACCTGTCCGACGCCAGCCGGCCGCTCGACAGCCTGGCCTACTTCGAGCTGCTCAGCTACGTGCAGAACACCGCTGCCGACGTGCTCTTCGGACCGGTGGCGACGCGCGAACCGATCTACGCCCGCGACATGCGCAGCGACCCGACCCGCTGGCGCGGCCGGGCGGTGACCGTGCGCGGCAAGGTGCTGCACACCCAGCGCTCGTCGCTCGGCCCCATGGGCGAGAACCCCCTCGGCATCCCCTGGGTCTGGGAGGTGTACCTGCTCAACAGTGTCGGCGGGCCGACCCGGGCCATCACCCTCGAGGAACCGGTGGGCATCGAGCCCGACATGACGGTCGACGTCGACGGCATCTTCTTCCGGCGCTTCGCCTACGAGAACAAGTTCAACGACCCCATCGTCTCGACCGTGATCATCGCCGGCGACGTACGCCCCTTCGTCATCCCCCCGGACGAGATCACGCCGTTCATCCAACGCTTCGTGCTCTTCGGCGGACTGGGCCTGGTGGCGCTCATCGTCCTGGCGCAACGGCGCGAGGGCCGCCAGCGCGGACGCGATCGTCACCGCTCCGCCGACCGCAAGAAGAAGCTCATCGCCCTGCCGGGGACCCTGCATCGCGCGCCGCCCGGCCGCGAAGGCGAAGGCGATGGCACGGGCACGGCACACGCGCCACCGGCCACCCCACCGCCGACGACCCCGCCGCCAACGACACCGCCCCCGGCGCCTCCCTCGCCGTCGTCTCCGCTGTGAGCCGCTCGCACGTCGAGGTGCAGACCGGCCTGCTGGCCCGACGCGCTGCCCAACTGGCGACCCGCGCCGCCCTGGTGCTCACGGACGAGAACGTCGCGGCGCTCCTGCCCGCCGCGCTCGCCGAGCGCCCCCGTCACGTCCTGGTGCCCGGCGAAGCGAGCAAGTCGTGGGACGAGCTCGGGCGGCTGCTGCGGGCCCTCGATGCCGGCGGCGTCGACCGCGACGGACACCTGGTCGCCGTGGGCGGCGGTGTGGTCACCGACCTCGGAGGACTGGCCGCCTCGCTGCATCGCCGCGGCATCTCCTGGTCGGCCGTGCCGACGTCGCTCGTCGGTCAGGTCGACGCGGCCCTGGGCGGCAAGACCGCCGTGAACCTCGGCGGCGGCAAGAACACCGTGGGCAGCTTCCACCCGCCCGCCGACGTGGTCATCGACCCGGGCGTCCTCGCCACCCTGCCGCGTCGACACCTGTGCGCCGGCATGGCCGAGGTGCTCAAGACGGCCCTGATCTCCGGGCCGGAGGCGCTCGATGCGGCGGCCGCCCTGGAGCCCGACGACTTCGCCGCCGCCACCCCCGCGGCCGTCGCCGTCATCGAGGCCTGCGTCGCGACCAAGTCCGCCCTCGTCGAGCAGGATCTCCACGACCGCGGTCCTCGCCGGGCCCTCAACCTGGGCCACACCTTCGGTCACGCCTTCGAGGCCCTGGCCCTGGCCGGCGACCCCGCGGACAGCCTGTTGCACGGCGAGGCGGTCGCCCTGGGCCTGCTGTGCGCCGCCCGGCTGGCGGCCGGTCTCCCCGACGCCGATCGCGAGCTGCCCGCTCGCCTGACCGGGACGCTGAGACGCTGGGGGCTGCCGACCTCCTCGCCCCTGACCGCCGAGCCGCTGCTGGCCGAGATGGGCCGCGACAAGAAGCGCGCCGGGGGAGCCCTGCGCCTGGTCCTGGCGCCGCGGCCCGGCCGGGTGGAGATCGAGGACGCGGTGCCGGCCGACCGGATCCGGGCGGGCCTCGAAGCGGTGAGGAAATCGGCCTCAACTTCGTGAGCGAAACGGGCCGACGAGGAGCTTCGGAGGCTCCATGGACTCGACCCCTGCAATGCCCGCCGCCCTTGCTGCCGCCTGCAGCCAAGGCCATCCCCTCGAACTCTGGGTCCTCGTGGACGGCGAGATCGTCCAATGCCCGGGGTTGTTCCTGCAACCGGATGAGCAGGGTCGCCCCCAGCTCACGGCGGCGCTGCCCGACGACTTCGTCGGCGTGATCCGCAACGGCTCGGCCGTGCGCGGCTTCTTCGCCGACCATGCCGGGACGATCCACACCTTCCTCACCAGCGTGCATCGCTGGGTGCCGTTCGACGACAACCCCCGCTCGGCGCGCATCCACCTCGACGCGCCGGTCATCGTCGCGCCCTGCCAGCGTCGCCGCAGTCGCCGCAAGGGCGCCGGCAACCTGCCCGTGCAGCTCTCGGTCACGATCCGCGGGAACCGCGAGTCGGTCCAGGGTCGACTCGTCGACGCCTCGACCAACGGCATCGGCGTGCGCCTCGTGCGCACGGCCAGCAACTGGTTCGGCAAGGGCACGCGCGTCAACGTCGAGGTCGACATGCCCGACCGCGCCGAGCCCCTGTCCTTCGACGCCATCGTCAGCCGCGCCAACACCGAGGCGTTGCATTACCTCTACGGACTGCGCGCCGCGGATGCCCGCGAGAGCCGCAAGGTCCTGCGCGACATCCTCGACCAGGTGATCTAGCCACCCCACCGCGGCTCGCCCCCTGCGTGGAGGCGGACGCTCGCGGCGACAGGCCCGGCTCAGTATCCGGGCGGCGGCGGGGCCGGTTCGCACTTCTCCGGCGACAGGTCGACGAAGCCGACGAGCAGGTTCGACAGGCCGATGCGGATGATGCCCGCGTCCTCTTCCTCGGTGTAGAGCTGCATGAAGATGACTTCGTCACCCGTCAACCCGGACGGATCGGGGTTCACCCGGAACGGCAGGCTGAATTGCGGCGCCGGCGTGGGGAAGATGATCAGGAAGTGGAGGCCCGTCACGTCCGGCCCGAAGCTGCCGCCCCGTAGTTCGAGCGGCGGGTCGAATTCCTCCAGGCTGATGAACAGACCGGCCGCCGTGGTCTCGGGGGCGAAGCGATCGGCCAGGACGAGCACGTCGCAGCCCGGGCTCAGCTCGCCGGACATGCGCAGCCGCGGCGGCAGCGGGCCGAAGCCGGTGCCGGCGTAGCTCAAGCTCTCGTCGTAGTCGTCGCGCTGCTCGAAGTCGCTCTCTGCGTAGGTGAAGCCGTCGACCAGCGTGTCGGTGCCGGTGGAGTCGGTCACGCGCAGGTCCATCAGCGTCTCGACGGGACCCTTCAGGTTGCTCGGCAAGGTGAACGTGAACACGTTCTCGTCGAGGGAGGCGGGCACGACCTCGAAACCCTGCTCGTCGTTGCCGAACTCGAAGACCAGGTCCACGGGCGGGATGATCGAGCTGTCGATGGTCACCTCGACGTCGATGGCCTCTTCGCCCATGAACGGCGGCGGTCCCGTCTGGTCCTCGTCGAAGATGCCCGATTCGGCGGGTCCCGTCGCCGGCTCGACGCCGGTCACCATGATCGTCTTGTAGGTGAAGGCGTTCTCGAGCACGTCACTGCCGTTGCTGTTGCGCACTTCGATGTCGACGAGCTCGTTCAGCTGCGGGCCCTTCTCCAGCAACACCGTGATGGTGGCCGTGAGCACGTCCGGGTCGCCGTCGCCGCCCTCTTCAGGATCGTCGAACACGACGGATTGCACCGTCATGGGCACGCCGTCGATGAACACCTCGGTGTCGCGCACGCCGAATTCCTCGACGTCGTTGAAGGCGATGCCCCGCACCGCAATGGTCTGGCCGGGCAGCCCCCGGTCCGGCTCGGGCGGTTCGGTGATCTCCGTCTCGACGAACTGGATGAAGTTGTCGAAGGTCTGGGTGCCGAGCGGCGTGGTGAGTGTGAGGTCGCTGAGCGGACCGAAGGGCGGCGCGCCCGGCGGTGGCGGCACCCGAAAGGTGATCGAGCCCGTGCTCCCGGACATCGAATCGACGATCTCGACCGTCAGGCCGTCGACCTCGACGGTGAACGGCTCGACGAGATTGAAGACCTCCATCTCGACATCGGGGCCGCCGAAGAACACGTCGGTGGGCGCGACGTTGCCGAGACGGAAGATGGGTCCGTAGACCGCGTGGGCCCTCCCCGTCTCCCGCCAGGCCACCGACCCGAAGGGCTCGGCACTCGGGCGCGAAGCGGCACCGGGCGCGCCGGTCGCGAGGTCGGGGTCGCCGTCGTTGTTGAGATCGCCGGCGGCGACGGTCGTGCCGGCATGAAAACCCGCGGCCTCTCCCGAGAACTGGAGCTGGAACACGCCCGGCGGCGGGAAGTCGAGGTTGACCGTCGAGCCGTGCAGCCCGGACAGCACACCGCCGTCGAGCACGCGCAGGCGGCCGGCCTCCGGGAAGGTCACGAAGTTGATGTCGAGGTGGGCCGAAGACGGCGTCCCCAGCAGCAGCTCGTCGATGCCGTCGGAGTTCCAGTCTCCCCCGGGCACCGCGAACACGCCGAGGACGCCCTCGCCCGTGGCCTGCCCGAGGATCTCGAGGGACAGGGGGCGCGCCGGCGTACCGGCCAGCGAGAGGTCGTAGCCCGCGGGCGCCGCGCTGTCGAAGGCCCCCGAGATGACATACGTGGCGCCCCGTTGGGGACGACCCAGGTCGCCGTTGAGCGGGGCGGTGATGATCAGGTCGTCGTAGATGTCGGCGCCGCCGCCCTCCTCGAAGAAGTCACCGGCCGGGCCGACGAAATGGCCGGCGCGATCGCCCTGGGCGCCCCCCGTGAACACGGGCCCCGCGTCGTCGGGGCCGTCGCCGAAGTCGTCCAAGGTGAGCAACGCTGCCGGCGTCGCGGGCAACTCGACACCCCGCAGCACCGCCACCGCCCCCGACAGCAGCTTGCCGTTCAACGAAGCCGAGGGTGCACCGATGGCGAACTCGTCGCCGATCAACGACGTGGCGCCCGCCTGTCCCGGCAGCACCGGGTCGAAGCGGCCGATCCCGGCGACCGAGGTGCCCAGCAGCTGGAAGTTGTCCGAGCCGCGCACCTCCGTAAGCCCCCCGGGCAGCGCGCCATTCAGGATCCGGGTGGAGACATTGGCCATGCTGTTGAAGCCGTAGGCGATCCAGGCGCTGCCGTTCTGGAGCAGGCCATCGGACGAGTCGAACGGCGCGCCGAGGATGATGTCGTCGCTGCCGTCACCGTCGGCGTCGATCCCGCCGCCCAGGGCGCTGCCCACCATGGCCATGGAGCGATTGCCCCGCAGGAATGTGCCCGCGGTCGTGGCGCGCAGGTTCTCGAGGAACTGCTGGTGCGAGCCGTTGCCGATGGTCGCGCCGCCGAGCACCAGATAGGCGCCGCCGTTGAGGTTGAGTCCGCCCTCACTGCGCAGCGGCGCCCCGATGACGAAGTCAGGGAAGGCGTCGTTGTTGATGAAACCGACGGCGGCCACGGCCGTCCCGGTGTGGGAGCCGGGCGGGCCGATGAAGTCGATGCCCTCGCCGGGACCCAGGTTGCGCAGGTCGATCTCGGCATCGCTCCCGGGCGTGCCCTTCTCGGCGCTGCCGAAGATCAGGTAGGCGTGGCCCGCCTCGTCCGGCGCCGGGAAGGGGTTCGTCACCAGGGCCGGGTCGAGCGGATCGGTGGGCATCAGCGGCGCGCCGATGAGCAAGTCGTCGTAGCCGTCCTGGTTGGCGTCGAGAATGGCGACGCTGCGACCGACAGCGCTGGTCACGGGCTGGACGAAGCCCTCGATGAGGATCCCGTGCAGCCCGCCCTCACCGCGGGTGGTGAGTCCGCGCGGGCCGCTCAGGTCATTGAGCAACGAGACGGTCTGGCCGGAGGCAACGGCTGCCAGCAGGCACAGGGCCGCGAAGGCGCGAAGGGTCGGGAGGGTTGCCGTAAACACCTGCAAATCAAAGGGCTGCGTGCGGTTTGAGGGCCCGGATCGTACTGCCCTGCCGGGAGAGCGTCTAGCAGCGGTCGGGGGACCGGGGTAACCCAGCGACCAGGGGCCCGTCGGGGGGCTGTGGGACGCACGACGGCCACCGTTTCGATCGATGAAGTCTGCCTCCATCTGGCCGGGGCCACCGCCGTGGACGCGCGCCGCCTCGCCGTGGCCTTCGGAGAACCCGAGCGGTCCTGCGATGCGCCCAAGGGCCCGGGGTGGCGTCGTCAGCCCCTCACGGCCCTGCGTCGGGCCGGTCTCGCCCCTTCCCTCGCGCGCCGCCTCGACGAGCTTCGAGACGGGCGGGAGGCGGCCGCCGAGCTCGACCGGACGCAGCGAGCCGATGTGCGCCTGGTGCCTCACCGCGACCCCTCCTGGCCCGAGGCACTGGAGCACCTGCCGCGGCCGCCCGTGCTCCTGGCCGTGCGCGGGAGCTGGCCTCCGCCCGAGCCCGCCCTCGCGGTGGTGGGCGCCCGTGCCGCCACCGCCTACGGGCGCGCGGCGACCCTGCGGCTCGCGAAGACCGCCTCCCGTGCCGGCCTGGCCATCGTCAGCGGGCTGGCCCGCGGCGTCGACCGCTACGCGCTCGAGTCCGCCTTCGACGAGGCGGGCCGGCCGGTCGCCGTGCTCGGGTGCGGGCTCGGCATCGTCTACCCGCCCGAGCATCACGCGCTGCAGGCGCGCATCGCTCGGGAGGGCACGTTGGTGAGCGAGTTCCCGCTGCGGCAGCCGCCGACCCGCTGGGCCTTCCCGAGGCGCAACCGCATCATCGCCGCGCTTGCGCGGGCCGTGCTCGTCGTGGAAGCCGGTGCCCGTAGCGGCGCCTTGATCACCGCGGCCCACGCGCTCGAACTGGGGCGCGACGTCCTGGCCGTGCCCGGCCCCATCGACGGTCCGCAATCCGAGGGGACCAACCGGCTCATCGCCGACGGAGCCGCCCCGGTGCTCGACGGTGCCGGGCTGCTCGAATTGCTCGGACACGGGTCGACACCGACCGACGAGGGCGCCGCGCCGGCCGGCGCGGCGGGCACGCTGCATCCGCTCATCGCGGCTCTCGAACGCAAGGCCCTGGGTGTCGACGAGTTAGCCACCCTGTGCGGCCTCGCGGTCCCGCGGGTGCGCGCGGAGTTGGTGGCCCTCGAGTTGGAGGGGCGCGTCACACCGCTGCCGGGCGGTCGCTGGGAGAAACGCCGTCGTTGAGCGCGGGGTCCCGACGAGCGGGCTCCCGACACCCGACTTCCCGACGATCGCCGACGCCTCAGAGGATGTTCGAGAGCCAGCCGGTGCTGACCAGGGCGAGCAACACCACCCCGCCGAGGAACTTGAACCAGCGCACGACGCCCATGCGCGCCGCCCGCCCCACCGATTCCTCGCGCAGTCCGCTGTAGACGAGGAAGCAGAACAGGGACAGGACCCCGAACCACATCAGGTGCTCGACGAGTCCGAGGGGACCGACGCCCATCAGCTCGTCACCTTCCCGGTCTTTGGCGCCGGCTCGACACGCCGCACCGTCTCGTAGGCATCCACCATCACGACCAGATTCATGATGCCGGCCACCGTCGAGAACACGACCCCCAGCTCGAGGCGGTCGATGGTGTGCCCCGTGGGACGGTTCCCGAGCAACGCGTCGGCGAGGATTGCGGGCAGCCCGGCGCCGATCTGTCCGTACCAATGCAGCGGAAAGCGCTCCTGGCTCACGCTCGCGCCTTCCCCCAGCAGGACGCCCAGGCCGAACACGACCAGGACCAGGCCACCGAGGTAGAGCGCCTTGGCCCCGCGCCCGAGGATCACATGCCCCAGGCCCGGCACCAGCCATGCACAGACCGCCGCGACCAGGGCACGTGCGATCATGGGGAGCAGCTCCGGGGCGTGCGCCGGCCGTGGCGCCTTGCGTACGTCGGGGATTTTGCCGAATCTGGCCTCCCTCTGGCGAGCTTCGCCACGAGCGCCTTCCGGGTGGGCCTGCCCATGTCCGAGTTCCTCGTCTCCATCCGGCCTCGCTACGGCGAGGTGGACTCCATGGGCTTCGTGTATCACGCCCATCATCTGGTCTACTTCGACATCGGCCGGACCGAGTTCATGCGGGCTCACGGCGTCGTCTATGCCGATCTCGAGCGCCGCGGCTTCCGGCTGCCGGTCGTGGACGTCTCCCTCGAGTACCGGCGTCCGGCCCACTACGACCAGGAGCTGGAGGTGGCCGTCTGGCTCGAGGATCTCGGCCGGGCCAGCGTCGTCTTCCGCTATGAGTTGTGGGACGCCGAGGGCGTGGTGCTCGCCTCGGGCAGCACCCGGCTCGGGTGCATCGCGGCGGACGGCCGCCCCACGGCCCTGCCCGCCGACGCCCACGCCGCTCTGAGCGCCGGCCTCGGCTCGACGGGAAGAGGACACGGCCGCCGGTCGTCGGAGCGGTCATGAGGCCTCGCCCCCTGAATCTGCCTCTGCTCCTGGTCGCGCTGGGACTGAGCGCCTGCGCGTCCACGGATGACGGTCCCCAGCCCATCCCCCTCCCCCGCGACACCGCAGGCACCGGCCTGCTCGAGACTGCCGGCGAGCGGGATCTGGCGAGCCGGGTGGCCGAACGCCTGAAGCGCTCGGACCGGCTCGGGTCGGGCGAGCTCTTTCTCGAACTCGAGCGGTTGATGCCGAGTTGGCAGATGGAACAGCGGCACGGGCGGGCGCGTCCCATCGAGGTCCGGTTGACCCAAGAGGTGGTGGCCCACTTCGACCAGGTGACGGCCGCTCTGCACGCCGGCCCCCACGAGCGGCGGGTGGTCGCCGCCTGGGCCCTGGGGTTCAGCCGCGTCCCCGACAACTCGCTGGGTGTGCAGACGCCCCATCGCCAGGCCGTGCAGGAGCTCGTGAAGGCCGTGGAGACGGCCGACGACGTGGTCATGAGCAACATCATGCTGGCCCTCTGGCGCCTGGGTGAGCCCTCCACGCCGTTGCAGCCGCTGCTCGACGTGCTGGCGCAGCACCACGATGCGGCCTCCCGCGCGAACGCCGCGCTGGCCATCGCGACGACGCTCACCGTGGGCACCGCGCCGCAGGCCGTCCCGACGGTGACCGCGGCCCTCGCGGACAGCGACCCCAAGGTGCGCTTGCACGCGGCGACCGTGGCGCAGCGCTACGCTCACCCGACCTACACCACCCACCTCGTGTCCGCCCTGCCCCATGAGCCCATGTCGCTGGTGCGCGCCGCCATGGCCGCGGCCCTCGGGCGCTCGGGCGACCCGGCCCGCGCAGCACCGGCGCTGATCCCCCTGCTCGATTCCAGCGAGCCCATGGAAGTCGCCCACGCCCACCGCGCCCTGGTCGCGCTGTTCGGCACCGACCGGGGCCGCTTCCCCGATGACTGGCGCGGGCTCGTCCCCGCAGCCGGCCAACGCTGAGCGCGCTCAAGAGCGCGGCCCCGTCGTGGTCGAGCCGGTGGATACAGGGTCCGGCTCTCCCCCGGAACGGAACGAGCCCCCCGGACCTCGCGGTCCGGGGGGCTCGCCGAGTCAGACCCGAAGGCCTGCTGTGATCAGTCCACGCCGGCGCCCGACGTCCTGATCTGCAGCGCGTTGGACAGCGCCACGCCACCCAGAGCACCACCATCTTCGACGGCGGTCTGCAGGTAGACATCGAGGCCGCAAGGGATGCGCTTCGAAACGGTGTAGGGCAGGTGCGCCTCACCCGAACCGTTCGTCAGCAAGACCACCTGCAACTGCCACGGCACCGGAATCAGGTTGCCACCAAAGGCCGGCGTCGGGTTGTTGGTGAAGCCGACGAAGATCACGGCGATCGCGCTCGACGCTGCATTGGTCAGGTCGATCGTGATACCCGTATCCGGCTCCCAGCTGCCCGTGCCACCCAGCAGCGGGGTACCGCCGCCACCCGCCAGGCCGCTGCCCAGGTTGGTGTAGACGGTGCCGCTCTGGAGGTACGAACGCGTCGGCGAGATGCCGGTGTTGCCCGCGAGGTCGGTGACCTCGATCCAGTACTGGACGGTGCCGTTCTGCGGAGGAATGGAACCGCGGAACTGCTGGCCCATCTGCGAACGCAAGTCGACGCGCTGCTCACTACCACCGTTGACCTTGTACACGACGTCCGTGTCGTAGTAGGCGATCTGGTAGTAGTTGTGATTGTCCCGGACCTGAGCGTGGATGATCGTGTTCGTGCTCAGCGGCTTGTCGCACTGATCCGTGAACTGGTGGATCGTCGGAGCGTGCGTGTCGGGAATACCCAGCGTGTTCTTGCCGAGACGGTTCTGCTGACCGGCATCGTCGGCGCGCAGGATGTCCACGTCGCCATCGTTGTCGATGTCGGCGCAGGTTCCGTCGAGGGACTGACCGGAGTTCTGCGAACCGAGCTCGGTGTGCGGGTACAGGCTGCCACCCGACGAGGTGCCGACGCGGTGGAAGTCCGGGTTGCCGTTCTGCGCCTGCGAGCCGGCGTAGAGCCAGTTCGTACCCAGGAAGTTCGCCGAGTAGGCATCCAGGTCGCCGTCACCGTCGAAGTCGAGGAAGTCGATCTCGTTCTCGTCGACGTTCGGGTCACCCTTGATGCGCGAATTCACCTGCGTGAAGGTGAAGCCGCCCGCCGAGGGGCCGTTGTTCCGCATGATGCGATCGAGGTTGCCGTTGTAGTTCTTGATCCAGACGTCGAAGTCGCCGTCCTGATCGAGATCCGCGTACTCAGCCTCGTAGTTGTTCGTCGCACCCGACTGCGTGGCGCCCTGGTTGATCAGAGCGGCCTGGGTGATGTCGTTGAACGGGCTGTCGCTGAGCGGGCCGTAGCAGTTGTTGTGGTAGACGCGTGCCTGGCTGTCGCGGCTGCTCATGAAGACGTCGAGGTCGTAGTCACCGTCGAAGTCGGCGAGGTCCAGGTCCATGCAGTGAGTCCTGATGTCCGCGCCGGCGTTGGCCCACGGGAACAGCTCGTCGAACTGACCACTTCCGTTGTTCAGGAAGATGCGGGACGGCTCGCTGCCGTCGATGGTCGGGCCGTAGGAGCTGTGGAACAGGTCGAGGTCACCATCGTCGTCGAGGTCACCGAAGTCGCAATCGCAGCTCCAGTCCCGCCACGCGCCGTGCCCGTCGTCGGGGTTCACCTCAGAGGCAGACGAGACTGACAGGAGGTCGCCCCAGCGGTTGTCGGTGTCCTCGGCGAAGAAGCCGATGGTGCCGCCCTGCAGGCCGCCCTGGTTGACGTAGAAGCGGCTGACTTCGCCGGTTCCTGCCGTGCCGCGGTTGGACACGTAGATGTCGAGGTCGTCGTCGTTGTCGATGTCGACGAACTCGATGTCGCGCGAGGTGTCGTTGGGGACACCGGCGAAACGAGCGCCTGTCTGATCGAGGAACGAACCCACGGTGCCGCCCTGAAGGCCGCCCTGGTTGATGTAGATGCGGTTTGCCTGCGCACCGGAATCACCACCGTTGGCGATGATGACATCCATATCACCGTCGTTGTCGGCATCACCGACGTCGAGGTTCTCGGAGTGACCACCTCCGAATGTCGAAACGAAACTCGGGAAATTCTGACCAGGCTGCAGGTCCGCGAGCTGTGCGCTCGCATTGGTACCGCAGATCAGAATGCCGAGCCCGACGAACGTCGTGACTAGATTCAGACGCATGTCCAGGGACTCCGGGAAGAGAGACAGGTACAGGAGGGCAGAGGAACAGGGAGAACAACCTCCTCGGTCCGTCCGAAGACGAAATGAAGCAAAGCCGAGGGGGGATACGGCGATTCCGAAGGGAATCCGGGGAGTACGCCGGTCTACGACCTGCGTCGGATCGGGCCCGATCGGTGCGAGGAGTCTAACCGAGGTTTCGCGGAGCCCACAATACTCATATTCGCAAGAGCGGCTCAGTTTTATGCGGCCGGCGTCGCATGGAGGTGTTGTGATCGACCTAACCAGCTGTTCAACAGGAGCTTAAGTCGTGCGGTCGCGTATGACCGGGTCACCCGTTGCAGGCCGGAATCGCGCTGGATCGACGGTTCTGGCACTCCAGGGCCCTCTCGGGCTCCGATCAGGCCTGTGCCGGCCCCTTCCGGCTGTCTCCGCGTGGCCCGCCCGCAGTCCCCGATGCCGCCCTCAGGGGTGATGAGGTGTTTCGCCGACCCTGCCGTCCGCCTCGGAAGGCCAGAAGAGACGGTGGGCCGCCACCCGCTGTCGCAGGCGCCGGCGCACGACGCGCAGCCATGCCGCTGCCGATCGTCCTCCGGAGGTGCCGTAGGCCGTGAAGAAGTGACGGGTCCACCACACACCGCTGGAGTCGTCGGCCGTACCCGCGGGCCCCAGGCCGTGCTTGAGCGCGGAGCGACCCAGCCGCGCCAGCGAGGCCACGCGCTCAGCCTGCGCCAGCGGGCCCGCCAGCGTGCAGCGGTCGAGATCGAGGACCACCAGGTCCTTCCCGTCCGCCGGCCCTCCGGGCGCCACCAGGAGATTCTTCAGCTGCAGGTCCCGGTGTCGCAGGCCCGCATCGTGCAATCGCCGCACGGTCAGGCCCGCCGCTCGGGCCAACCGATCCAGGCCTGAACCGGCCGCGCGCGCCTCGGTGGCCACCTCGAGCAGGTCCCGCCCGCCCGGCACCCGGGCCGTGGCCAGCTCGAGCCGCCAGCCCCCCGGCCCCGCCCGCGTGCACCGCACCGCCACGACGGGCGGCGTCCGACACCCCCCCACCCGCAAGGCCTCGGCCACGGCCGCCTCGCGCACGGGCCGCCAGCGATCGAAGTAGGTGTGCCGGGCCAGTCCGCCGGCGAGACCGCCGCGCGAGAGTTGTTTGGCGACGATCTCCCCGTTCGCCGTGTCCATCACGTGGACCGGCCCCCGACCGGCCAGGCGGTGGTGAACAGGGCGCCCCCATTGCTCGAGAGGCAGGCCGGAGAGCATCGCGTCCACCGGCAGGGCGTCGCGCCAGTCCCGGCGCACCACCACCATCACGCCTTCGCGCTCGACCCACTCATGCGTCGTGGCCAGCGAGGTCGGCATGCCCATGGACGACGACCCTACTCCCCTCCGACGGGCCGCGGCAAACTCCGGAACAAGCCCCGGGAGCGTCGACGAGCGGCCGTTTGCTAGCCTCTGGTCGTGCCCGCCCTCGGCTCTGTGCTGGTCATCCGGCTCTCGTCGCTGGGCGACGTCTTGTTCGCCGTGCCTGCGGTGCAGGCGCTGCAGCGCAGCGGCTTGGCTGAGCGAGTGACCTGGCTGGTGGAGGACCGCGCCGCCGGTCTGCTGGCCCTCGCCTCCGGACTCTCCGAAGTGATGGTCTACCCGCGCAGCCGTCCGGCGCTCTGGCTCGCCCACGCTGCCGCCTTGAGGCGACGCCGGGACGACCTGGTGATCGACCTGCAAGGCAACCTCAAGAGCCGCGCCCAGCTCATGCTCCTGCGGGCGCCCCGCAAGCTGGGGTTCGACCGGCCCATCGCCCGCGAGGGCAGCCACCGGGCGCTGACCGAACGCTTCGTGCCCACCTACGCGTCGCGCCACCGGGTCGCCTCCCACCGGGCGCTCATCGGGACCCTGGCGCCCTTGCCGCCGGGCCCCGCACCCCGCCCGGACCTCCACATCGCGCCGGCCGCCGCCGAACGGGCGAGGACCTGGCTCGACGACCAGGCCGGCGACGGCCCCCTCATCGTCCTGCACCCGGGCACCAGCGCCTTCGGGGCGCTCAAGCGCTGGGCCCCCGCACAGTTCGGCGCTCTCGGCGATCGACTCACGCAGGAACACGACGCTCGCCTGCTGATCACCGCCGGGCCCGCGGAAGCTGAACTCGCGCAACAGGTCCAAGCCAACCTGGCGACCCGCGCGCTGCGCCCGCCGCCGGGGACCCTGCCGGACCTGGCGGCCCTGCTCGCCGCGGCCGACCTGGTCATCGCGGCCGACTCCTTCCCGCTGCACCTGGCCAATGCCCTGGGCACCCCCGTGGTCGGCCTCTACGGCCCGAAGTCCCCGAACGTCACCGGGCCCTACTGGGATCGCTCCGAGGTGGTCACGGCGGGCGTCGACTGCAGCCCCTGCACGCTGCGGCGGTGCTCCGACCGCATCTGCATGGAGCGCCTCGACGTCGAGTCCGTCCAAGGCGCGGCCGCTCGGCTGCTGGCCACTCCGCGGACGCACTCGTGACCCCGGCCCGGGTGGATCCGTCGGAGGACCTGCGGCGCCTGGCGCAGCTGCGACAGACCGGTCACCTCGACACCAGCGCCTGCCGGGAGGACCTGTCGCGTGCCGGCTTCGCCGACGGGCGCGCCGCCACCGAGGCCCTCGACCAGTACCTGGACGCGCCGGCCGCCGACACCCCCGCCGACGCCCTGCTGGCGGCGTGCGGATCGAGCGCGGACCCCGACCGAGCCCTGCTCAACGCGGTGCGACTGCTCGGGCTCACGCCGAGATCGGAGCGCCCCGAGCGCGCGGTCGACCTGGCGCACCTGGCGGCGTTCCTCGGGGCCAGCCAGCACATGGCCGACCTGCTGCACCGTCGTCCCGACCTGCTCGCCACCCTCGGCGAGCCGTTCGATGCCGACGGGGCCGTCGAGCGCTACGTCACCGCCGGGGCGGGCGGCGACCGTGAGCGGGCGTTGCGGCTCACCCAGCAGGCCGACCTGATCGCCATCGCGTGGATGGACATGATCGATGGCGAGGACATCGAGCACGTCACCTCCATGATCTCGCGCCTGGCCGACGCGGCGGTCATCGGCGCGGCCCGCGGCCTCGGGGCGGACGAGCGCTTCGCGATCATCGGTTTCGGCAAGCTCGGCGGCTACGAGCTCAACTACAGCAGTGACATCGACCTGATCTTCGTGCGGCCCGACGACGTCACCGACGGGGCCTCGGCCGACCGAACGGCGCGCGCCTTCGTGCAACTGCTCGGGCGCCAGACGGCGGACGGGCACCTCTACCGCGTCGACATGCGGCTGCGCCCCGAGGGGGGCGCCGGGCAGCTCACCCGCGGGCTGACGTCGTGCCTCGACTACTACCACAGCACCGGTCGGCCCTGGGAGCGACAGATGCTCACCAAGGCCCGGGTGATCTGCGACGCCGGCACGACCGGCGCGCAGTTCGTCGAGGGCACGCGTCAGTGGATCCTGCAGTGCGGCCTCGACCACGCTTCGGTGCGACAGTTCAAACGCCTGAAGGCGGCATCCGAGGCCCGGGCCTCGCAGCAGTCGTCGGACGACGGCCGCGCGGACATCAAGCAAGCGCCCGGCGGCATCCGCGACATCGAGACGGTGATGCAATTCCTCTCGCTGCAGCACGCGACCAAGAACCCCGAGCTGCTGTGCCCGAACACGTTGCAGGGGCTCGAACGGCTGCGCGTCGCGGGCGCCCTCACGAGCCTCGAGTCGTCGCGGCTGCGGCTGGCCTACCGCTTCCATCGCCGCGTCGAGAACCTGCTGCAGGTCATGCACCGGGTGCAGACGCACCGCCTGCCCGAACACCGCGAGGCCCTCGCCCGGCTCATGGGTCGCCGGGACGTCGAGGCCTTCGATAGCGAGCTGGGCGAGCACCAACGACGCGTGCGCGACATCTTCGAGCGTCACTTCCTCCGACCCTTCGCCGACATCGAAGGCGAGGCCGCACACCTCGCCGACTGGTTCCTCGATCCGCGCGGGGGGCGCGAGAAGGCCCTGCTCGCCCTCGAGGCGCTCGGTTTCCACCAGCCCCAGGCGAGCTTCGACGTGCTCGAGCGGGCGTCCACGCCGGTCTCCCGCTTCCTGCCCGCGTCGCCGCGGCTGCTGTCGGCCTTCGCCGACGTCGCGCCCAAGCTGCTGGAGCGGCTCGCGCTGCAGCCCGACGCCGACACCGCGCTCGACCGCTTCGAACGCATGACCCGCGGCGTCGGCGCCCGCGAAGTGCTCTACCAACAGCTGGCGGCCGAGCCGCAGCTGCTCGAGATGCTGTGCGACCTCGCCGGCGGCAGTCCCTATCTGGCCGACATCCTCATCCACCAGGCCCACATCTTCGACGACTTCGTGGATGCGCTGCTCACCGGCGAACGGGGTCAGCGGGTGCGCCGTCGCCTGCTCGACGAACTGGGCGCCGCCACGGCGGGCGATCCCTGGCTGGTGCTCAACGATCACCGCCAGCTCGAGTTGCTGCGCATCGGCCTGCTCGACCTGACCGACCTGACGCCCACCCGCGAGACGCTGGGTGACCTCAGCCAGCTGTGCATCGACGTGTTGCGGCACGCCTTCAACGTGATCGGGTCATCCGCCCGCCGCACATGGGGCGACCCGATGAGCGTGCGCGGCCTGTCGGCCAAGGTCTCGGCCGGCATGGTCGTCCTGGCCATGGGCAAGGTCGGCGGGATGGAGGCCAACTACGCCAGCGACGCCGACCTGGTCTTCATCTACAGCGGCGACGGGAACACCGACCAGGGCGTGGAGAACCGGATCTTCTTCACCCGTGTGGCCGAGGAGCTCATCGCCCACGTGGGCGGGAACAAGGGCGGGCCGCGGCTCTACAAGATCGACACGCGCCTGCGACCCGAGGGCAACAAGGGTCCGCTGGTCATGAGCCTGAAGGCCTTCGAGGCCTACTACCGGGGACCCCGGGCAGCGCTGTTCGAGTTCCAGGCGCTGTTGAAGGCCCGCGTGGTGGCAGGCGACGCCGCGCTCGGACAGAAGGTGCTGGCCCTGACGCGCACGCTCGTGCGGCGTTACGACATCCCGCACGACCTGGCCGAGCGCATGCGCACCATGCGCGGCAAGATCGAGGCGGCGGCGCCCGAGCGGGACCTGAAGCGCGGCACCGGGGGCATGATCGACATCGAGTTCCTGACCCAGCACCTGCAACTCGTGCACGCGGCCCAGCACCCGTCGCTGCTGGTCCCCGAGACCCCGCGCGCCCTCGAGATCGCCGCCGGGCTCACGGTGTTGCCGGTCCGCGTCGCGCACTGGCTGCGCGACACCTACCTCTTCTTCCGGCGCGTGGAGACCCGGCTGCAGATCGCCATGGGCCTCGACACGAAGGAGGTCCCCACCGACCCGGCCGCGCTGCGTTCCCTGGCCCTGCGCCTCGGCTACGCCGACGCCGCGGAAGGCGATGCCGGGCACCAGCTGCTGGTCGACCTCGAGGACTCCGCCAAGGAGACCCGCGCCTGGTACGACCGCCTGCTCGTGTGAACCGTCGCCTCTAGGGCGCTCCGGTCAGGACCCGGCGCGCCTCGGTGCACCAGGCATCCCAGCGGGGCTCGCCACCGGCCACGTTCCAGGTCAGGTCACCGCGGCGGGAGACGGCGAACTGGATGCGCCAGTCGACGCCGCCGATGATCTCGCCTTCGGGGCTGATCATGGCCGACTGCACGTCGGCGACGATGCGCATGTCGTGCAGCTCGTGGAAGTTGGGCGCCGCGGTGTTGATCACGGGCTGGACGTCCTGGGCCACGAGGTATTCGTCGTACAGGAAGCGCGCGGGGAAGCCATCGGCCTCCGCAGAGCGCACCGGACGCCAGGGGATCTCTTGCACCAGGGCGTCGCCGCGCATGATGCGGTGCCGGTAGACCTGGGCGAACGAGTAGGACCCGGCGTCGCGCGGGCCGTCGTGACGGTAGACGAGCATGCACCGGGGCGCGCCCTCGAACTCGTCGCCGCCGATGAACAGCATCAAGCGGCCGTCGAGGGCTTCCTCGGCCCCTTCGATGCCGAACGACGAGAACGACTCGAGCAGCTCGAGGCCGCGGGCCTTGTCCTGTTCTCGGGCGGACTCGAGGCTGTCGATGTTCACGGCGCTGTCGAGCACCTCGTCCAACGCCGTGAGGCGCAGGTCGAGCTGACGGTCGCCGGTGAGCCCGTTCTCGAGGAACGGCTGCGAGGTGGCCATGTCGAGAGCGATCTGCGTGGCGGTCGCCATGGCGAGCCCCTGGAGCTGGCTCAGCTGGCCCCGCGCCGTGTCGTAGGCGGCGTCCACCTCGGCCTGGAAGCTGCGGCGTTCTGCCGCGCCCCAGCCCTTCAGACCCCGCTCGTCGGTCGCGAGCTTGAGCGGCGCGTGCAGGCCGCCCACGCGCTGGGCGAGCTGCCCGGTGACCGCGTTCACCGCCGGCCCCGTCTCCAGCAGCAGCATGTCGATCACGGCGTCGAGGCGCTCACCCCGATCGCGGCTCACCTGTCCGTGGGTCGGCTGCCCCGACACCAGGGTCGTTCCGTTCGACGAGGGTGCGAAGGACGTCACCATCGGCGCCGCCGTCACCGGCCGCGGTGGCGGCGCAGCGCTCGGCGGGGAATAGAGCCATTCCGGCGCCGTGCAGCCGGCGCTCAAGGCGACCAGGGCGAGCCCGGCCGCCGCCAGACGGCGGCGAGGGCGGGCGGGCTTCTCGGCAGGGTTCGTCATCGCGTGCGGTGTCTTCGCCTGGGAACAGTGGTGACCACGGACGTGACCACGGGAATCGCCACCCCGGGGTCGCCCTTCGACGAGGACAGAGCGGCCACTCTTCCTGTCCCGGTCCCGGGATTCAGGGCCACGGGCCTCGCGGCACCGTCATACCAGCCGGAGCGGGCGGATACCCGCACTAGCCGGGCAGCAGCCCGTGGGAACGCATCCACGCCACCGTCTCGGCCAGGCCCTCGGCCAGGGGCCGCGCCCTGTAGGCGAAGTCCTTGGCCGCGAAGTCCGAGCTGTAGGCCCAGCTGTGGCTGTCCATGGCGAAGCGCTCGGGGCTGCGCGGGTCGCCGCTGCCCAGCAGCTTGCCCAGCAGGCCGCCGCGCGGCTTCACGTGACCGGGCGCCGCCACTCCGGCCAGCGCGCCGAACTTCGAGAACAGCTCGTTCACCGTGACGTTCTCGCCGCCGAGGAAGTAGTGCCAGTGCAGGAAGCCCGGCGGCGGCCAGGTGCCCGAATCGTCGCCCGACTCCATGGCGGCCACGTGCCCGGCGGCCACGTCCGCCACATGGACGAGGTTCCAGATCTGCTCACCGTCCCCGGGGATGCCCGGGTAACGCCCCGCGGCGTGATCGGCCAACATGCGCAGGATGCGATTGCCCGGGCGCAGGTCGTCGACGCCGGAGACCGCGGCGAGCTCGGGTCCGTACATCATCGTCGGCATCAGCGCGAGCACCGGCTCGGAGGTGGAGACGTGCTGGTTGACCGCGTTCTCGCCGTCGTACTTGCTCTCCTCGTGAGCGTCGTGCATGTCGCTCGGATCGTGGGTCCAGTACTCGTCGGCCACCTGGTCGGGGGCGCTGCGGGGCAGGCCCGTGCGTCCCACGGCGAAGTAGCTCGAGGTGCAGACCACTCGCTCGACGTCCCGCTCGTGGGCGAGGGCCAGCAGCGTCTCCACCGCCTGGTGGTTGACGGCGTCGTAGGCGTCGCGCGAGAGCCCGTCGCGCACCTCGGCAGCGCCGTGGAACACGCGCGTGATGCCGTCGAGGGCCGCGGCCACGTCCTCGCGTCGCGTCACATCGCCGCGCACCACCTCGACGTCGCCGCCGTCCTGCAGTCCGTCGATGTCGCTGGACGGGCGGGCCAGGATGCGCAACGCATTGCCGCGTTGCTTGAGGGCCGCGACGAGGTGTCGGCCCAGGTAGCCCGTTCCGCCCGTGACGAGGATGCGTCCCATGTCCGGCCCGTCAGCTGTCGCTGAACCGGATGGCGGAACCGTCCATCTCGGTCTTCGTCGGATCGATGCCGTACCTCAAGAGCACCGTAGGAGCCACGTCCTCGAGGCCGGCGCGACGCGTCTCGCTCTGGCGCTTGGACGTGAACAGAACGCCCTGCACGTGGGACGGGTCCACCGACACGTGGTCGCCCGACCAGTGCCCTTCGTTGTCGGTGACGGCGGCCTTGGCCAGGTCGCCCATGGTGTTGCTGCCCGCCACCCGGTGGTACGGCGTGTAGCCCATGAACAGGTCGGCGAAGCCGGCGTTCTCGTAGGGCACGTCGCGCCCGCTCTCGCGGCGCATGAGCGTGCCTTCACGCCACCACGGCCCGTCGAACAGCTCGTCGCGGCGTGAGCACGAGGTCACCAGCTTGACCCCGTTCTCGTCGGTCACCTCGAGCAGGTCGGCGCGGATGGCCTCGATCACGGCGTCGTAGTCGTCCGGCTCGACGAACCCGTCGGGCTCGCGGCCCTTCAGGTTGATGAAGACCTTGCCGAGCCCCATGGAGTAGGCCTGGGTCTGCGTCCAGTCGACGTAGTTGAGCAGGTTGGTGGGCTCACCCGACGCCAGGTACTCCTCGACGGTGTCGGCGCCCTTGAGCTTCAGGTAGCCGAGGTCGGCCAGCAGGTTGTTCAGGTTGATCGAGCGGCGCCACGACGTGAACCCGTGGTCGGAGATGATCATCAGCAGGGGATCGTTCCCGAGGGCGCCCGACTCCATCGTGTCGAGCACCGTGCCCACCAGCCGGTCCGCCTCCTTGTAGATGTGCTGGATCGCCTCGCTGAGCGGGAAGGTCTCACCGAACATCTCGACCTGCGTCTCGTGGTAGCCGGGCTTGTGCCCGGGGTGGTCCGGGTTGCGCAGCGGGTGTTCGGGGTCGAACTCGCGGAAGAGCATGTGCGCCACGCGGTCGGTGTCGCCCCACACCTGGTAGTACACGTCCCACTCGTCGGGCGACTCCAGGCTCTTGGCCAGGATCTTGCCGCGCCAGCTGCAGTTCTCCTCGGTGTCGTCGAGGAACGACTGGGCCGAGAACTCGGTGTCCTCGATGTCTTTCAGCGGGTTGGCCATGCAGCCCCAGCCGAGGGTCTCGAAGGGCTGACCGATCATCGCGGCCAGGCGCGGCGCGAAGTCGGGCGGCGAGCTGATGGGCAGCCACTCGGGCGGCTCGCGCGGATCGATGCAGATGGGCGGCGTGAAGATGTGCACCACCTCGTCGTCGCAGCGGATGACGTGGAAGCGCACCAGGCCGTGGGCGGTGAACTTGCCGCCGAGGCCGAAGTCGACGTCGAGGTAGTCGGTCCAGCCGCCCACCGGCACGGTCTCCGAACGCCCCTGCACCACGAAGGTGACCGTCCCTGCCGACGGGTCTGAACGCATCGTCACCGGGACGGTGACCTTCTCGCCGCGCCCCTTCCAGCGCTTCTCCTCCGTCGCCAGGTCCTTCAGCCGCTTGTCGATCGCGGCGAGCTCGTCGGTGGACAGGCGCGGATTGTCCTTCTCGGCGTCCAGGATGGCGCGAGCGTTGTCGAAGCGCGCCTTCTCGAACCAGTTGCGCGGGCCGTTCACCACCGACTCGAACACGCCCGGCTCGTCATCCCACAGCTTGATGATCTCGCCGCCGTTGTCGGTCCCCTTGGGGAACTTCCAGGGGTTGTTCGTGTAGACGTAGAAGGTGCCGTTGCTGCCGCCGATGTCGGGCAGCCCGAGCCCGCTCAGCAACTGCGTGTTGGGCCCCTCGCGGTCGGGCGGGTAGGTCGAGGCGACCTGGATGCCGCGCATGCGCACACCCTGCGCGTCGAGGTGGTCCCAGAAGTTGACGCCCTGCATGGGGTTGACCACGTAAGGGAGCTGTCCATCGGGCGGCAATCCCTCGGCGTAGGAGTGGGCCCACCAGCCGGCACCGCCGCCGACCAACAGCGCGATCACGAAGGCCAGCGGCAGGGCCATGCCGAACAGCAGCTTGAACAGCAGCAGCCCGATCAGGAAGGCGCCGCCCCCCACGATGAGCAGGAAGCCCAGGCGGTTGCCGAGGGCCATCGGAAAGCGCACGTGCTTGTCGGCGGGCACACGGATGGGATCGCCGAGCATCGGATGCGGCATGGCCTTGAACATCGGCGCCCCCGGCGGGCCGAAGTCCACGAAGTGCCGGCTCACGAAGCCCGCCACGCCGGTCTTGCCCGGGTTGCTGCCGGTGTTGACCACCGCCCACGACACGGGCGACTGCGCCGGGTTCGACGTCTCGAGCGGCCCGAAGCCGCCCTGCTCCGCCAGGCGCTTGAAGTTGGGCAGCCAGCCTTCGTCGATGAACTGCCGCGTGAGGCGGAAGTCCATGCCGTCGAAGCCGAGGATCACGGTCTTGGGGACGTCTCCCTCGGCCGGCGACGCGGGAGCGGCGGGCTCCGACAGCGGCATCCAGCCGAGGATCGTAAGCGTGACAACGAGCAGGGAAGCAGTCATGGAACCGGGCCCGGGACGTCTGAAAGGGGGTGCAAGCGACGGGTACAGTACGACGATGAAGGAGGCCATGCCAGCCACGCCACGAGGGAGCAAGCGCCGGGGACGGAGGTCCACGTGAGCCGCCGGACGATCCTGTCGCTCACCGTCGCGCTGGCCACCCTGGCCTTCGGCGCCGTCGTCTTGCTGCTCATCGACGAGAGCCCGCAAGCACCCGTGGACGCCTCCTGGGTCACGCGCCCCGAGGGGATCGCCGACACCCCGCCGTCCACCCCCGAGCCCCCGCCGAAACCACGCCCGGAGCGGGTCGCCAGCGAGCGCACGCCCGAAGTGCTGGCCATGCTGCCGCGCAACGGCCCCGCAGAGGTCATCGGCCGGGTCACGGATGCCGAGACCGGACAGCCACTCTCCACCTTCTCCGTGGACATCCTGGCCGCTGAGTCGCCCGCGGAGGGGCAGGATGCCGAGGCGGCCGCCCTCCAACGCGTCCTCGACCAACGCCACAAGTCGGGCCGGGCGTTCCGCAGCAGCGTGGGCATCTTCCGTTGGATCCGCCCCCCCGGCCGTTACGACGTGGTCGTGCGCGCGCCCGGCTACGCCGCCGGCGTCGTCACCGGCTATCTGCTGCCGGCGCTCGACTACGAGCCCATCGAATTCCGCCTCGTGGCGCGGCCCGGCATCACCGGCCTGCTGCGCGACGAGTTCGGCGACCCGGTGCGTCAGGCCGACGTGTACCTGAAGGTCGAGGAGCTGCACGCCGGCGACCGCCAGCCGCCCATGAACACCGCGCGCACCGACGCCGAGGGCCGCTTCCGCTTCTGGAACCTGCCGCCCGGTCGTTACGGCGTCTCGCCCCTCGAGCTGAGCAATCCCCTCGACGCGGTGGGCGGCCTGCTGGTCACCGACGGCTCGGTGTCCATCGAGATCGACCTCGCCCCCCGTCCGCACCTGATGGTCCACGTCCGCGACCCGGTGGGCCGGCGCGTGGTCGGCGCTCAGGTGGAACTGATCCCCATGGGCGCCGCCGGCAGCCGCACGGATGGCCGCACGGGCGTCGACGGGCTGGTGATCATGCGTCACATCCTCCCCGGCGATTACGACGTGCTCGTCACCCGCGACGGTTTCGCCGAGGCCCGGGAGGTGCTGGAATTGCGCCTCGGGAGCAGCCGGCTGGAGCGCTGGATCACCCTGGCCCCCACCACCGGCGGCTGAGGCCCCCGCCCCCGCTTGGCCCCGAGGGTGCGGCCCGCCTAGAATCCGCCCCCACGGAGGCCCGTGCGTTATGTCCGACCCGATGTCCGATCCGATCTTCGACCCCGCCCGGTGGAAGGACGCCCCGACGATTCTCGAACGGGACGACATCCGGGCGCGCATCCCACAGCGCCACGAGATGGAGCTGCTGCACGGGGTGGTGCACTACGACGAGGAGCAGCTGCTCGCCATCGGGTTCCACCAGTCGACACCCGACGACTTCTGGGTGCGCGGCCATATCCCCGGACGACCGCTCATGCCTGCCGTGATGATGGTCGAGATCTGCGCGCAGATCAGCACCTTCCTCGGCACGCTCGCCATGAAGGTGCCGGAAGGTCAGTTCTTCGGCTTCGGCGGCATGGAGAAGGCGCGCTTCCGCGGGCAGGTGCTCCCCGGCGACAAAGTCCTGTGCATGTCCAAGGTCATGCGGGTGAAGCGCAACTTCGGCTTCTTCCAGTCGCAGGCCTTCGTCGGCGAGAGCAAGGTGGCCGAGGGGCTGATCATCGGCGTGCTGATCTGATGCGGCCCGCCTCCGTCGTGCGCGCCGGCTGAACGCGCCGTGCATCCCTACCTGTTCAAGATCGGCGACTGGCCCGTCCGCAGCTTCGGGATGATGGTGCTGCTCGGCGCCATCGCCGGGCTGATCTACCTCGGCTACGCGTTCAAGCGCCTGCGCGTCCCGGGCGAAGACCCCCTCGGCGCCGCGGCCATCCGCATCCTGCTGTGCGGCTTCGTCGGCGCGCGCATGCTCTACCTCATCGTCCACCCCGACGCGGCCAAGGGCATCCTGGCGCCCATCGCCGTGTGGGAAGGTGGACTCGTGAGCTACGGCGGCTTCTTCGGCGGGGCCTTCGGCGCGTGGCTCTTCGCGCGCAAGGTGCGCATGCCCATGCTGCACCTCGGCGACGGCATCGTGGTCGCGTTGGTGCTGGGCCAGGTCTTCGGCCGCATCGGCTGCCTGTTGGTGGGCGACGACCACGGCACGCCCTATGACGGCCCCTTCTCCATCGTGTTCGCATCCGTGGGCGTCGACCCGGCCACGGGCAACAAGTACGGGCTCGAGGGCAGCCTGTTCCCGGCCCAGTGGCTCGACATCCCCGTGCACGCGAGCCAGCTCTACCTCTCGGCCATGAACCTCGTCCTGTTCACCGTCGGCGCGTGGCTGTTCAAGCGGCGGCGCTTCGACGGGCAGGTGGTCGCGGTGATCATGATGCTCTACGCCGTCGGCCGCTTCTCCATCGAGTTCACCCGCGGCGATGCGCAGGCCCGTGGCATGTACACCTGGGCCTCGCAGGAGTTCTCGACGGCGCAGTGGATTTCGCTGGCCGTGTTCGTCGGCGGCGTGATGCTCTATGGGCGACAGCGGTCACGCCCGCCGTTCAAGGCACCGCCGGAATCCACCACCGAAGAGTCCACCGACGGAGTGGCCAGGGTCCTGTGACGATCATCGCCGGCATCGACGAGGCGGGCTACGGCCCCACGCTGGGCCCGCTGGTCGTGGCGGCCTCGGCCTGGCGCCTCGACGACAAGCGATCCGAACGAACCCTCAACAGGCTCGTGCAGCTCAAGCAGGACGACGGCGGCCTGCCCATCCGCGACAGCAAGCAGCTGTACAACTCGGGCGGGACCATCGCGCGCATCGAGGCCACCACGCTGGGCCACGCGATCCTGGCCCGGGGGAGCCTCCCGCTGCGGGTCGAAGCGCTGCTCGAGCACGCGCTCGACTTCCACCCCGGCGAAGCCCGCGCGCTGCCCTGGTACGGAAAACGTCTGCTCGACCTCTCGCTGCCCCGCAAGACTGGCCTCGACGAGTTGCTCGAGCGCACGGCCCGGCAGGGTGAGCTGCTCACCGAGCGCGGGCTGCAGGTGGCCGACCTGTTCGTCGAGGTGGTGCCCGAGCCGCGCTTCAACCGGCTCACCACGGCCGCCGGCAGCAAGGCCTGGACGCTGTTCTACGCCCACGGCCGCCTGATCGAGAAGCTCGTCGCCACCTACCCCGACGAAGAGCTGGTGATCCACGCCGATCGCCACGGTGGACGAATCCATTACGCGCCCATGCTGCAGACCTTCTTCCCCCTGGCGCCGCTGACCACGCTGCACGAAAAGCGCATCGAATCGGCCTACGAACTCGACTGGCCCGGACGCGACACGGTGCACATCGACTTCCGCATCAAGGCCGACCAGGCCCGCACCCCCGTGGCCCTGGCGTCGGTGGTGGCCAAGACCGTGCGCGAGCTGTTCATGGAGTCGCTCAACGGTTGGTTCGCGGAGCAGGTGGCGGACGTCAGGCCCACGGCCGGCTACCCCGTCGACGCGCGGCGCTTCCTGGCAGAGGTCGGCAAGTCCGTCGACCTCGACACGCACCGCGACCAGCTCGTGCGCTGCCGTTGAGTCGGCCTTGAGTCGTCGTCCATGACCGCTCCCACGGGCACGCCGCACCGATGACCGCCGCCGGCGAGGACATCGGCCGCCACGCACGGCAGGAGCGCCTCCCGCAGGTCGGTCCCGAGGGCCAACGGCGCCTCGCCGCCGCTCGCGTGGCCATCGTCGGCATCGGCGCCACGGGCACCCACCTGGCCGAGCTGCTCGGCCGCGCCGGCGTGGGCCGGGGACGCATGGCGAGCGGAGGGGGCGCAGACGACGCTCACGGTGAGTCGGACGCCGCTCCCGGATTCCTGCGCCTCATCGACCGCGACGTGGTCGAGCTCTCCAACCTGCAGCGGCAGGGATTGTTCGTCGACGCGGACGCCCACGCCCTGCGCCCCAAGGCCGCCGCCGCCGCCGAGGCCCTGGGCCGCATCGACCCCGACCTGAACGTCGAGCCCTGCGTCGAGGACCTCACCGCCGACAATGCCGCGCGGTTGCTGAACGGCGTCGATCTCGTCCTCGACGGCACCGACAACTTCCCTACCCGCTTCCTGGTCAACGACTGGTGCGTGCAGCAGGGCGTACCGTTCATCTACACCGGGTCGGTGGGCACCGAGGGCCAGTCGCTCGTGATCACCGAGAGCGGCCCGTGCCTGCGCTGCTACGTGCCCGAGCCGCCGCCGCCGGGCGCGCTGCCCACCTGCGACACCGCTGGCGTGCTGGGCTCCGCGGTCACGTTGATCGTGTCACTCTCGGCGACGGAAGCGCTCAAGCTGCTGCTCGGCGCCGCGGACGTGGGCATCGGCGAGGTGGCCGTGGCCGACGCCTGGACGGGGACCGTGCGCCGCCTGCGCCTGCCCCGCGAGCCCGAGTGTCCGTGCTGCGTCGGGCGCCGCTTCACCTTCCTCGACGAAGCCCCCGCTGCCACCGCGACCGTGCTGTGCGGGCGCGACGCCGTGCAGTTGCCGTCGGAGTCCGGCGCCGTCGACCTGCCGGCCCTGGCGCGCACGCTCGCCAATGAAGGCGAGGTGCGGGAGGGGCCGTTCATGCTGCGCCTCGATCTGTCCGACGAGCGCCGTGTGCTGATCTTCAAGGACGGCCGCACCATCATCGGCGGCACCGACGACCCCGCCGAGGCGCGCACCCTGCGCGCGAAGTTGCTGGGCACCTGACGGACCCGGTCGCCGGCGGTCAGTTCGTGCCGAAGACCATCCAGCCCGCCCACGCCCGCGGGTGCAGCAGCTGGGTCGCGCCGCTCGCCTCGGCCTGGATCAGGTACGCGCGCTGCGAGGCGGCCAGCGCCGCCGCGTAGGAGATGGGTTGCTCGGGCCGGCTCCCCTGCACACCGCGACGGAACCACTCGAGCACCATCTCGCTGGGCACGCGCTGCAGTGGCCAGCGGCTCAGCAACAACCGGTCGGACTGCTGCAAGATCGCGGTGGCCGCATAGGCAGCACCGTGTTCGACATCGCCGGGGTCGAAGCGCGACTGGTCGAGCATCAACGACGGCGGCAGCGGCGTGTCCACGAAGCGATGCCAGGGCATGAACCCCAGGCGCTCGTCGCCGAAGGCCGTCACGGCCTGTTCGGGTTCGAGCAGCGGTGAGCACAGCAGCCCACCGAGGCGTCCGCCGCCCAGGGCCGGCACGGCCAACTCGAGCACGTCGGCCAGATTGCGCGCCGAGCGCAGGCGCGCGGTGTTGGCCTCGGCCTCGGTCCAGCGCGTGCCCATGGGCACCGCACGGCTCGCGCCGGGCTCCAGGGCGCCCTCGCCGTAACGGGCGATCATGCGCGCCGTCGAGAGGGGCAACAGGGCCGGGTCGATGTTCGGCTGCGCCATCTGCACCCACCGCTCCGAGCGGGCGTACTCCGACGAGCCCGCCAGCGCGTGCGGCAACAACGAGACGACGTGCGTCTTCACGAGCCACGACATCGGGACGCCGTCCAGTGGCTCGTCGAGCACCCAGATCGACGGCGGCACCGGCGTGAGGTCGTCGGGCAGGATCAGCGTCAGCCGCGTGCGCTCGCCCATGTCGTAGAGGGCCCGCTTGCCGAGGATCTGCCGGGTCAGCTTGTGGCTCATCGAGGCCAGGTGGATCTCGGACGATCCCTTCAGCGCCTCGACGACCTCGCCCATGGCGTCTCGCAGGGCGAAGCGGGGCGGGATCCCGAAGGTCGTCGCGCCCTGGTCCGAGGTGAGCAAGGCCAGGTAGCTGCGGTTCTCGCCCATGATGACGGAGAGCACCGCCTCGTCAGGACCCAGGTCGCCGTTGGTCCACGCCTGCACCCGCGGCAGGTTCGCCGTCGACGGCAAAAGACCCGGGCGCACGCGATCGCAGGCCTCGCGGGCCTGCCACAGCAAGGTGTCGTACACCCCGCGGCCGACGGCCGCCTTGGCCACCTCGTCGTCGGTGGAGCGGCGCACCTGCGCGACCTGCTGCAGGTGCACCTCGAGGGTGGTCCAGGCCAGGCTCGGCAGGGGATGGGGACACAGCTCGCGCAATGCCGCCACGCGGGGATCGATGGGCTGCGTCACGTCGGGGACCAGGGACACGGCGACATCGCGCAGCAATTCCTCGTCACTGCCGTCCGCGACCTGCTGTTGCACCAACGCCCAACCCAACAGCCACGCGCTCACCGTGTCGTAGGGACGGTCCGGCGGCGGCGTGAGCGAGCGGGCCTGCTCGATGAGCACCTGCTGCGCCTCGTCGTAGCGCCCGGCGAAGCACAGGGTCGTCGCCCGCAACCAGGGCAGCATGCCGCCGTCTTCGATCTCGCCCGCCAACGGCGCGACGGCATCGAAATGCTCGAGCGCCTTGTCCCAGTCCTGCCGGGCCATGGCATGGCGACCGCGCAGGACGTCGAAGGGCGCCACGGCCAGGGGATCACCGCCGGCATCGGCCAGGACCCGCAGCATGTCGAAGCTGTCGCGCATCTCGCGCGCGCGCAGCAGCGACGCCGCCGCCAGATGCAGCGCGCGATCACGGGCGGGCAGGCGTCGCTCGCCCTCGGCCTCGAACAGGCTCGCGGCCTCCCGCGCCAGGTCGGCCGCCTGGCGGTGCAGGCCGAGCAGGCCGAGGTGGCGGGCCTGGTTGGCCGTGCCCGAGGCCGAGGCCGGCACCTGCAGCCACAACTCGGACGCGCCCTCGTCGTCACCGGACTCCACCGCCACCCAGGCGAGCTGTCGCATGAGCGGGCCGTGACGCTGTCGGTCGGGTGCCAGCCCGGCGTCGATCTCCAGGGCCTGCTCGAGCCGCTCCCGGGCGCCGACCAGGTCGGCGAGCGAGAGGGCCGTGTCCGCCGCCTGCTCGAGCGTCTTCACCTGCAGCTCGGCGTCGCCTTGGGTGCGGGCCAATTCGGTCAGCGCATCCTGGAAGCCCAGCGCCTCGTCGAGGCGGTCCTGCAGACCCGACACCCGGGCGAGGTTGCCCAGCGCCAGCCCTTCGGTGCGACGGTCGCCCCGCTCCCGGGACTCGTCGAGCGCCGCCTCGAGCAAGGGACGCGCCGCGTCGAGTTCGCCGGCCATCTTGAAGCCGACCCCGGCCTGGGCGCGCCAGGCCAGTGCCAGCGCGGGCTCATCGGCCGCCTCGGCGCCATCCGCGGCGGTGAGATAGAGCTCGGCCGACCCGACCCAGTCACCCGCGTCGTAGAGGGTCGAGGCCCGCTCGGCATCTGCCTGGAGGGCGGTGAGATCGGGAGCGCGATGCGCGCCGTGCCACACCGCCCAGGCCAGCACGGCCAGCAGCATCACGACCACCAGGCGACGCATCAGCATCATTCCTGCTCCCGGATGACCTTCAACAGGTCATCGGCGTACTCACGCATGCGCCAGGGCTCCATGCCCTCGACGCCGGCCAGCGCCTCGGCGTCCAGCGGCTTCGCTCTCACGATGGCCGCGAGCAAGGCGTTGGTGGCGACCCGCGCCACGACCACCCCGCGCTTCTTGGCGCGTTTGGTGCGCCACTTGCGCAGCGCGTCGAAGAGCTCTTGCTGTTCCGGTGCGAGGCTGCCGAGCATGCGCGCGCCACCGCGGCGCGGGACGTTGGGGAGCGGCAGCTCCTGGACTTCTGCACCGGCCTCCACGGCCGCCGCGAAGCGCTGGGCCTCCTCCTCGGGCAGGTCCCGCGCCACGCCATTGATGCGCTTGATCTGCTCGAGCTGGCGGGGGATGCGCCGGGCCATCTCCAGCAAGGCGTGGTCGCGCGCCACACGGTAGGGCGCGCGATCGAAGCGCTTGGCGATGTCGTCCCGGGCCGCGACGACCGCGGCCAGCACGCCGCGCCGCTTCACCGGCACCTCCCGCGAGCCCTTCACGCGCACCCAGCTGTCGGGGTCGAAGGGTCGGTCCTCGAAGCAGGCGCTGCGGATGCGCGCGAACTCGCTGTGCGCCTCCTCGACCCGGTCGAGCTCCTCGAGCTCGGCCTGCAGGATGCGGTAGAGCGGGATCAGGTAGCGCACGTCCTCCAGGGCGTAGTCGCTGAGCTCGGGCCGCAGCGGTCGCACACGCCAATCGGCCCGCTGGTGCTGCTTGGACGCGTCGACGTCGAAGTGCTCCTTGAGCAGCGCCGCCAGCCCGACCTTCTCGCGCCCCACGACCTGCGCCGCCGCACTGGTGTCGAAGATGTTGGCGAATTTCAGGCTCCAGTGGGACGCCATCAGCCCGATGTCGTTCTCGCCACCGTGGAAGATCTTGAGGATGCCCTCGTCCGCCAGCACCGGCTGAAGCTGCGACCAATCGAGGGGTTGCAGGGCATCGATGAGCACCTCGCCCCCCTCCCAGCCGATCTGCAGCAGGCACAGGCTCGTGCGGTAGGCGTACATCGAGTCCATCTCGCAGTCGATGCCCACCGCAGGGACGCTCGCCAGGGTCTCGACCAGTCGGCCCAGATCGGCATCGGTGGCGATGAGCACCGGAGCGTCGGAGGCATCGCCCGCGGGTCCCGGGCCGCCCTGGTCTGGGCCGCCTTGGTCTGGGTCCCCGTGGTCTGGGCCCGCGTTGCCTGATGGGTTCGACGGCATGGCGCGGGATTCTAACGTCGTGCCCCTCTTCAGGGGGGATTTACTGTTCCGCCGACGGATCGGAGCCGAGCCCGGAATTCCTAGAATCAGCGCCATGGATCAGCCGTCCTGGAAGCAGATGGGATTCCTCGCACCCGACGCGCCCGAATTGCAGCGGGAGGTCTGGGCGCTCCTGGCCGTGCAGCACCAGCGCCTGGGCGCCGTGCTCCACGAGTTGGAAGTCCGTTCGGCCGAACCCACTTGGGCCGCCGTGTTGCGCGAGGGCGCCGCGGCCTCGGTGTCGCTCGCCGAGACGCTCACCGAAGAGGCCGGCGAGGCGGCCCTGGCCGAGGTCGCCGGTGACGAGTTGGTCGGCGAGTTCACCGGATTCCTCAGCGAGGTCGAGGGCAGCGGACATGTGCCCTCGCTCATCGTCACCGGCTACGCCGTGCTGGGAGAACTCGGCATGGCCCCCGTGCGCCTGCTCGAGGACGTCGCCGGCCCCTACTCGCGCCCGCTGCTCGCGCGGGCGGCCGCGTGCGACGGTCACCGACCGCTCAAGGGCCTGATGGAGATCCTGCACCCGAACCCCCGCGACCTCGATCAACTGCGCAAGCTCGTGCGCCACCTCGACGGGCAGCTCTTCGGCGTCTACCGCGCCTGGCGCCAGACCTTCCACGCCCTCGGCGTCGACGGCGAGTGGATCGACGAGGCCTGTCACGACTCCGCCCGCGACGCGCACCACGCCCTCGGGCTCAAGTGGACGCGGACGGACGCACGGGTGTTCGGGGCTTAGGGCTAGGGCGCGGGGCGGGGTTTGCAGGGGGCTCGTCGCTCCTCGGGCAGTCCTCGCTTGCGCGCGCATCCCGAGATCAGCCTACGGGCCGACCTCGGGATCCGTGCTCGCTGCGGAATCTCGGCTCGACGAGCCCCCCGCAAACCCCACCCCGCTCGTGATCCCGAATCCGACTCCCGGAAACCCGCCTCTCCCTCCCCACCCTCACCGCGAATTGGGTTCCAGTTCCCTCGCGCCACAAGACCCTTCGCGGGCCCTGCGAATGGACGCGTCGGCGCTGCCCGGGAGCCTCTCCTGAATCGAAGCCACCGTTGGGGAGGGGGGGGGGGGCGGGGGGGGGGGGAGGGGGGGGGGCCCCCCCCGGACCGCCCCCCGGGGG
>JAJDEP010000015.1 GCA_029259715.1 Planctomycetota bacterium
TTGCTAAAATTGCGGGCACGGGAGCACGAGGTCACTAAGGGCCAACCCCAACAAGGTGGCGGAGGGGGAGGCGGTTCCAGCGGACGGGCACAGCAACAATTGCAGCAATTGGAATTGGCGAAGAAGGAAGACCGCTATCAAAATCGCCGAGCAGCATCCCCGCAACAAGACGCTGCTCAACGGGAAACCAACCAAGTGCTCAATCGGCTGCGTGAACTGGCGCAGCGGCAGGATGATTTGAATCAACAGATCAAGGAACTGCAAAGCGCCCTGCAGGCCGCTGAAGATGAGAAAGAGCGCGAGGAACTACAGCGCCGGCTGAAACGACTGCGGGAGGAGCAGCGGGAATTGATGCAAAACGCGGATCAACTGCGGGACCGTATGCAGCAAGCGCCACAACAGGCGGAAACTCAAGAAACGCAGCAACAGGTTGAACAAACCCGGCAAAACATGCGGCAGGCGTCCGAAGCGTTAGAAAAGGGACAGCTCTCGCAGGCACTCAATGCAGGCACACGCGCGCAGCGGCAATTACAGCAATTGCGCGATGAGTTTCGCAAAAAATCCGCGGGCGCATTCTCCGAAGAGATGCAGCAGATGCGCGAGGATACGCGTGAGCTTGCCGAGAAACAGCAAGCCACGGCTGAGCAGATGGAGAAGTTGAACGATCCGGAGCGAAAATCATTACGGGACGTACGGCAAAAAGAGGAACTCGGCGAGCAGTTGGCCGAACAAGAACAGCGGCTGCAAGATATCCTGCAACAGATGCGCGACGTCTCGCAAGCGGCGGAGACAGCCGAGCCGCTGCTTTCCAAGCAATTGTATGACACGTTACGAAAAACCGAACAGCAGCAACCTGGGCAGCTGCTTAAAGAAGCGAAACGGCAATTGGCGCGGGGGCAATCTGACCGCGCAGAGCAAGCCGAATCGCGCGCGCGGGAGTCAATTGAGCAACTCAGAGAAGGGGTCGAAAAAGCGGCCGAAAGTGTGCTGGGGAACGAGATTGAAGCTCTGCGTAAGGCGAATCAGGAACTTGCGGAATTGACGAAGCAGCTCAATCGTGAAATCGCCCAAGCCCAGCCGAAACCTGCACAAAACGGTGCGGAACAAAAAGGCCAACAACCGGGCCAGAACTCTCAACAAGCAGAGACAAAGTCTCCCGGGACTGAAGGTGTGAATCCAGGTACTCAAAAGGGTTCGCCACAAGGTTCGCAACCAGGCTCCGAACAGGCGTCAAAACAATCTTCGTCGCCCGGTTCTCAAAAAGGGTCGCAACAAAGTCCGGGAAGCTCTGCTGCGCCTGGACAACAAGGTTTAGCATCTGGGGGGGGACGGGGTGGAAACCGCCGACAAAGCTTACGGGATCGCGCCGGCCGGTCTGAGCAGCGCGCGGCGCCTGGTAGTCCGCAGCAAAGTAGCAGCGAAGGAGGGTCGTCCGGCGGGCCAGGGGGACCGATTACCGGTGCAGATTTCCGGGAATGGTCCGACCGGTTGCGGGATGTGGAAGAGATGGTGGAGGATCCGAAACTGCGAGAGCAAGTCGCGCAAGTTCGCGACCGCGCACGAGGCATGCGGGCGGAATTCAAACGGCATTCCCAAGAGCCCAACTGGTCGCTGGTCGAAAAACTGGTCGCGCAACCGCTCGTGGAATTACAGGACCGGTTGCGTGAGGAAATTGCCCGCCGCGAATCGCCCGAGTCGCTCGTCCCCATCGACCGCGATCCGGTCCCGCCGCAATATCGCGAAATCGTCCGCCGCTATTACGAACGCTTGGGGAGTGGAAAATGAGCAGCTTCGCCGCATTTCAAATCGGCAATCACAGTTGGGTCATCCCCGCTGCGCTGCTCATCGTGGCGGCGCTGTTTTTTATCTATCGATCGTATCGTCGCAGCACCGCCCACCGTGCGATTAGCCTGGCAGCTGCAACATTAAAAACGGTCGGCTTGCTAGCATTGGCGGTTTGTTTGATTGAGCCACTGTATAGCGGAGTCCGCGCGCGGCCCGGAGAAAATCTGTTTGCGATTCTCGTGGACGACAGTCAAAGTTTAAACATCAGCGACAGACCGGGGGCAGAAACTCTCGCCCTATTGCGACAACCCTTGCTGAGCGAGGAAAACCCCGGCTGGCAAACGCGGTTGGGGCAGGATTTTGAATTGCATCGGTATTTGTTCGACGCTGCCTTACACTCAGTTCAAGATTTTCACGCAACCGAGAACAACGGAACCGCGTCAGCACTGAATCAATTGTTGCAGACACTTGTGAAGAGGTTACAAGACCGGCCGTTGGCGGGCGTGTTGTTATTCAGCGACGGCAACTCCACCGACACACTCCAAGAACTTTCCGCCACACAGAATTTGCCGCCGATCTATCCGGTGATTTGGGGTGCAGCGACGTCTCCGCCGGATATCGCAGTCACGAATGTGTCAGTCAGCCAATCACCCTTTGAAGACGCGCCGATTTCTGTCAAAGCCGACGTATCGATCACGGGCGATATTGCCGACGAAGTGACTGCGGAAATTCTCGACCCCCATGGTAACCGAGTTGCTGAGCAGACGCTGGCGTTTGCCAGCGGCTCTGAGCCGACGGCATTTCGGTTGCAGTTTGCCGCGCCGCAGCGAGGGGTCTCGTTTTATCGTTTGCGGGTGGCCGCTCAAGGGGAATGGGAGCAATTTGACGATCCTACAAAAAGCAGTGAAGCAACCTTGGCAAACAACGAGCGGTTGTTGACGATCGATCGCGGTAGCCGCAAACAACGCGTGCTGTATGTCACCGGGCGTCCGAATTGGGAGTTCAAATTTCTCCGCCGGGCCTTGGCCGACGATGAAGCCGCGCAATTGACCGGTTTGATTCGTGTGGCCAAACGGGAAGCGAAATTCAAATGGCGGGACGGTAAAACCGAATCGGCCAATCCACTGTTCCGCGGCTTTACCGGCGGTGAGGCGGAAGAGACCGAGCAGTATGACCAACCGGTATTCGTCCGTATCGACACCGAAGATCCGACAGAATTGTTGGAAGGCTTTCCCAAGTCGGCCGAAAAATTGTTCCAGTTCGACGCGCTGCTGCTGGATGATGTGGAAGCGGAATCATTCACCCGCGACGAAATGGCCCTGATCCAAGAGTTCGTCAGTCGGCGGGGAGGCAGTCTGTTGATGCTGGGCGGACAAGAATCATTCAGTCGCGGAGGTTATGCGCGAACGCCGTTACAAGATCTGCTGCCGATCTATCTCGATCGCGAAACCGACACAGAGCCTGCCGGACGTTTCCGCTTGTCGCTCTCACGCGACGGTTGGTTACAACCATGGGTCCGACTGCGCCGTAACGAAGAGGAGGAACAGGACCGCTTGCGGGAGATGCCGGAATTTTGGACGCTAAATCCGCTGGCAAGCGTGAAACCGGGAGCTACGGTTCTGGCCAATGTGACTGACGATGGCGGTACGCAATTTCCTGCGTTAGTTGCGCAACAATTCGGGCGTGGCAAGGCAGCTGCGCTGGCGATCGGCGATCTTTGGCGGTGGGCCTTACGGCGACAAAATCCTGAGAAGAACGATCATGCCCGCGCAGTGCGGCAAATGCTCCGCTGGCTGATCGCCGATGTGCCGGGACGGGTCGAAGTTGCAGTGAAGTCCGAGAGTTCGCCGGGGGTGCGGATTGCGGTTCAAGTCCACGATGAGAATTATCAACCACGCGACAACGCGAATGTTCGTATTTCCGTAGGACCGGTGGACGGTTCTGCTGTGACGATTGCTGCCGAACCCTCACTGGAAGCTGCGGGCTTGTACACGGCTGATTACGTGCCCCGCCAAGCAGGCGCTTATCTCGTCAAAGCCACTGTCACTGACGCTGAGGGGACGGAATCGGAACAGGCGACTGCCGGTTGGGTCTATGCACCGGCGGTGGAGGAATTTCACCGGCTGGGTTGGAATCATCAGTATCTAAATCAACTCGCTGAACAGACGGGCGGACAGATTGTGCAGGCGTCGGATTTGGAAGAATTCGTCGCAAAACTTCCGCACCAACATGCACCGGTCACAGAGCGCTACACCTATCCGTTGTGGCACCAATCGTCGGTATTTTTATTCGCCCTGTCCTGCTTCATCGGTGAATGGGGCCTGCGTCGTTATCGGGGGTTGCCATGAGTCTATGCACATCGTTGTTGCTGGCCCTGTGCGGGAGCATTCCCGCGACGGGTGATCAAACGACAGTCGTCGTGGTGACCGGCGCTGCCGGAACGAACGAGTATGCAAAGCAATTCCAACAATGGGCCCAGCGCTGGCAAGCAGCCGCCGAACAGGGTGATGCCCGGTTTACTCACATCGGGGGGAAAACAGAGGAGGGACAACAGGATCGAGAAAAATTACGCGAGATCATCGCCAAGGAATCTCAATATACAGAAGGGGACTTCTGGCTGATTCTGATCGGGCACGGCACGTTCGACGGCCGCACGGCGAAAATGAATTTGCGCGGCCCGGATGTGACCGCGGCAGAATGTCAAACTTGGCTGGCCGGCATGACTCGACCGACCGTGGTCATCAATTGCGCCTCCAGCAGCAGTCCGTTCATCAATGCGCTCTCTGGGGAAGGCCGAGTGATTGTGACCGCCACGAAATCGGGCAGCGAACAAAACTTTGCCCGCTTCGGAGACGCCATCTCACAGGCAATCACAGACCCTAAAGCGGATTTGGACAAAGACGGACAGATCTCGTTAATGGAAGCGTATTTGACGTCTGCCCGGCAAACCGAGGCGTTCTACAAACAACAAGGACGCCTCGCCACTGAGCATGCGTTGCTGGACGACAACGGTGATGGTTTGGGGACGCCCGCAGGCTGGTTTCGCGGCCTCCGCGCCACGGAAAAACCACAATCGGTCAAGGCGGTCGACGGGCGGCGGGCACAACAGTTTCACCTTGTTCGCAGCGATGAGGAACGGCAAATCCCGCCGGAATTGCGGCAACTTCGCGACGAACTCGAATTGCAAGTGTTCACGCTTCGCGACGAGAAAGAGAAACTTGCCGCTGAGGAATACGACCGCCGCTTAGAGGCTTTGTTGTTGGACTTGGCAAAGCTTTACGAACAGATCGAAACGCCAAGCGAGTGATGATTTGCGTCGGTCATGCTGTGCATGACGCGTTCGAGGGCAGAAACATTGGTAAACATTGTCATGCACAGCATGACCGACCAGACACGGTGAAGCTCAATTTCCAGCAGGTTGCGGGTTTGCGGCTTCTGCATTGAGAAACAGCACGTAAGCGGCGTGGTATTCTGAAAGTTTTTTCATGAGTTCTTCAGCGGTGTAGAGGTGGCCAGTCGGTTTGTTGAAGTTGCGGCCATCTTTGGTGCGTGAGAGTTGGATACCCATCTCTTTGCCTCCCTTGGAGGTCACCATGTACTGGAACATCTTATAGCCGTCAGGCCCATCGAGCAGCCCTTGAAAGTAGCGTTTGCTCTTGGGTAACTTGAGAAAACGCTCCAGCCGGTCGTACGCTTCCGGTGTTTTGGAGAGTTGGTGCATAAACACGCGGCCTTTTTTAGTGCGCAGTTGCACCACCATGTAGTCGCTGTCCGGCAGTACGAGACCGAGTAGCTCGTCTTGTTCCAGCACGATCCACCCATGTTGTTTGAGAATTCGCAGGATCGCGCGGACATCACGCTGCGAGATGATGTCTCCCTCTCGGTAATTGCGCAATTTATCGAAATAGTCCTGCGCGGCTTCCTCAAAGATATTGAACTTGGGAAACGCCTTTTTGTCCTTTTGGGGCGGAGCAGCAAAGAGGGTTGCGGTGCTGGTGCATAAGACGACAACAGCGAAGATCACTCGCCGGCAAGTATATGAATGATGCCACATTGGTTCCTGTTCTCCACAAAACTGATTTCTGAGACCGCCCAGGAGTGAGCGAATGCTCTTGTTCAGGAAATTCACCACGGAGATACGGAGGACACAGAGAAAAAACTCGAAGCACGAAATTCGAAA
>JAJDEP010000016.1 GCA_029259715.1 Planctomycetota bacterium
GCCGCGGGCACCGATGCCGCCATCGAGGCCGCCGACATCGCCCTCATGGGAGACGACCTCGGCAAACTGGTAGAGGCGCTTCAACTGGGCAGGAAGGCGCGGCGCGTGAGCAAGCAGAACGTGGTCTTCTCGCTCGTCGTCTTGGCCGCGCTGGTCCCGCTCGCTGTCGGCGGCCTCATCAGCGTCTCGTTCGCCGTCCTTGCCCACGAGGCCAGCGAGCTGCTCGCCGTAGCCAATGGCTTGCGTGCAGGCGCTGCACCGCGATAGCGCCAAGTCCCTGGACCGGCAGCACCTCCGCCACGTGCGGCTTGCCGATGATCTCCTCGGTGCCTAGTCGCTTACTCGGTACGAACGACCTCTCTCTGAATCGGCCGAGGTGTACCTCTCTCGACCTGGGCAGGTTTCGGGAAGGCAGGTCAGTGAGCCTGGCCTTCTCCGGCTGAGTTTGAGGCAGACTACGACAAGGCTGCAGATACGGCATGATCCGGTGTCCACTGAACCGGGGGAAGGTCAATCCTGGCTTGAGGCCCAGCCAATCATGGCTTCACCGCACCCCATGAGGTGGTACTCGGGCAGTGGCACCTCACCCTAGGGCGAGCAGTGAGATGGCTCCGGGGGACATGCGCCTCAGCATCTCAGTTGTCGTTCGATTCCCAATGTCGATCCGCGGAGAGGCGTGAGACGAGACGACGCAATTCCTCACGCACGCCCTGGCTGCTCGACAGGGGTTCGGCGCGCACGATGGTGCGCTCGGGGCCGATGACGAAGAACCAGTCCGAGTCGTCCACGCCGTAGAGGCGCCGGAGACCACCGGTCGGGTCACAGATGCTCAGCAGGCCGGCCTCTGCTTCGACGAGGTGGCAACCGCCGTGTTCCGTCATGGCCGTATCGCCTGACCAATGGACGTCGACACCGACGACCTGAACGTACTCGTCTCCCTCATGATCTCGGACCATATCCTGCAGGGCATCCGCTACCGGAAGGTGCGTGTTACCCACGCAACGGGAGAACATCAGCACCGTGTAGTCACCCATTTGTCGGTGAAGGTAGTGTCGTTCGCCTCGGTCGCCGACGAATTGAAAGTCAGTGTACGGTCGCCCGGATTCCGCCGGCGCTACACGCCCATGCTGGGGAGGCGCTTGTGAGGCGCAAGCGGCCGTCAATGCGACGAGAGCGGAGAGCATTCCGACCAGGTACGGTCGCATGCGCTTGTTCATGGTCTCGACTCCGAGAGGAGGAACACGATCATCAGGAATCCGCCGGGCCGGCCCGCGAACGCGCGCCGGTCTCCACGGAGTGGGAGTGTCGTTTTGCGAACCAGCCTGCGATGGGATTTGCCGTGGCGCCGTGGGCGACGATGCTCAGCGCAATCGTGACGGTTGCTGCCGCGAACATGACCTCGACGCCATCCAGCGATTGACCAATCAGGAGAATCAGCGCGAAGACGATCGAGGCGACCCCCCGCGGGCCGAACCAGGCGAGCACGGCGACGCCATCCCAGCCGAGGGAGCGGGTGGCGAGAGCGAGGGCGACGGGCAGGGCGCGCATCACGGTGAGGGCCAGCACGGCGAAGAGGAGTGAGGCCCAGCCGATGTGGGGCAGGGCACGGGGCATCAGACTGAGTCCGAACACGAAGAAGGTCACGAGAGAGAGGAGCAGGCTCTCCGTCTCGAGGAATCCGGCGGGAGACGGTGCCCGCACGAATCGCTTGATGGTGAGTCCGGCGCAGAAGGTGGCCAGAAATGCGTTGCCGCCGATCACCATTGCGAGACCGAAGGCCAGCAGCGCAAGCGCGACGAGGCTGAGCCGCTGATGGGCCTCCGCCATCCAGCCTCGCGACCGCGCTCTCGCGAACAGCCAGCCCCCTCCGAGCCCAACCGAGATCCCGACCGCAGGTCCCAGGAGCACCTGCTTGACCGTGAACACCGTCCATTCGGTTGCCATGGAGGGGTGGGCATCGACCCGGGCCATGCACAGCAGGACGAAGAGCAGCGGCAGGCAGAGCCCGTCATTGAGTCCGCTTTCGACGTTGAGGGCCTGACGCAGGTGCGACGGAACCCGCTTGTTCAGCACAAAGCTCTGACTCAGCGCGGCGTCCGTGGGTGCGACGATCGTGGCCAGCACGGCGGCATTCCAGAGGCCGAGGTCCGGGAAAACGAGCGAGGCCGCCGCCGTTCCGACGAGGATGGACAGCGGGAAGCCGATCATCAGCAACCGGGCCTCGAGCGAATGGCTCCGGCGCAAGGTGGCCAGGTTGATGTGCATGGCGTCTGTGAACAGGATCAGGCCCAGCGCGAATTCCGCCACGGTGTGCAGCGACTTCGCTTCGGACTCGACGGACAGCAGACCGAGGACGGAGTCGCTGACCAGGAAGCCGAGGAGCGCGAAGACGAACGGCGCCGTCAGCGGGGTTGAGCGCAGTCGCGCCGAGCCGAGGCCGAAGACGATGGTGCCGAGAGCGATGGCGACGAGGAGGCCGGCATCCACTTGAGTGTCTCCTTACTCGCGCATGCGGAAGAGGTGCATGCCGACGATGCGCGCCACCAGGATCGCCAGGTAGATCTGCCCGACGAGAGCCTCGCTGGCCGCGACGATGCGGAAGGACAGGGTCTGCGGCACGAGGTCGCCGTAACCGAGCGTGCTCAGGGTGACGAAGCTGAAGTACAAGTACTCCGCGTGAAGGCTCGCGGCATCACCGGCCACTGCAGCTTGACCGAGGACGAGTCCGCTGGAGAGGCCGTGCAGGAGTAGGTAGGCGTAGGTCCAGACCAACCCGAGGAGGACGTAGGCACAAGCGGCGCCGACGAGTCGATTGCGATCCACTCTCGGGCTCGCGAAGACGTCGACGAAGATGAGCCACGTGGCGAGGGCGAGGTACGCGAGGATCAGGCCGTTCAAGGGGACGAAGATCCAGCCGTGTCCGTCGGCCTGCATGCCGTAGCAGACGACGGCCGCGACGGCGGCCGCGAGGGTTGCCCAGCACAACGCCCGACAGAGGCGCGCAAGCCAGGGCTGGGGCGGATGCAGCGCGCGGACGACGGTCAGCAGCAGGGCCAGGAACATCGCGGTCCAGAGGGCCAGGCCGACGACGCCGAACTCCAGGACCGGATACAGCACCGCGAGCAGGATCAGCGCCAGGCCCAGGCGACCATAGGAGGCTCGTCGGCTCAGGTCTGCGTCATGCCCACAGTCTTGTTCCATCCCTCGGTCAGTCGCTCTTGTCGCACAGAGAGCAGCCGCACCCGCAGACCTTCAGACGGGTGATGGCGCGGCACAGCGCCGCCTCCGCGCGCGCGGTGTCCACGTTACGGTCCCGGCTGCCCTGGCGTTCGTCCGCTCTCGTGAGCGCGCTGTGAGCACGATCCATGTCCACGTCGTCACGCCGGTTGAGGAAGTCGACGAGCAACGTCGCGGTGGCCGGGTCGACTTCGGCGAAGCCCTCCCCGATGGCGAACTGCTCGCGCACGCCGTCGCTCCGGTCGACATGCAGAATCCCGCAGCTCACGGTCGCCAGCATGGGTGCGTGGCGTGGACGCACGCCGATGAAGCCGTCGGATCCGGGAAAGCGCAGCCCCCGGACCTGCTCCTCGATGGCCTGGCCTTCCGGCGTGCTCACGATCAACGTGATCGTCCTTGAGGCGCCGTCATTCATCCTGGGCATGCTCAGGATGTCGCAGGTGGATGCCGAAGCGTTTCCTTGCGCAGCTCTCGAGGCACGCCACGACGGCATCGACGTCATCGGTGATCACGAGACGCTGGAGGTCGGCGGGGCGGATGGCACCACGACTCGAGAGGCTGTCCTCGATGAACGTCCGCAGCGGTCGCCAGTAGTCCTCGCCCATGAGCAGGATCGGGAAGTCGGCGATCTTGCGTGTCTGGATCAGCGTGGCGGTCTCGAAGACCTCGTCGAGGGTGCCGAAGCCGCCCGGCATGATGACGAAGCCGCAGCTGTACTTGACGAGCATGACCTTGCGCACGAAGAAGTGCCGGAACTCGATCCAGCGGTCGATGTAGGGGTTGGGTTTCTGTTCATGAGGCAACTCGATATTGCAGCCGATGGACGGGCCGCCTGCTTCGTGGGCGCCCCGATTGGCCGCCTCCATCAGACCGGGACCGCCGCCTGTCATGACCGTGAAGCCGGCCCGGGCCGCCGACCGTGCCGTGCGCCGCGCGAGGTCGTAGAAGGGATCGTCCGGGCCGAAGCGGGCCGACCCGAAGAAGGTGACGCACGGCTGAATGCCCCTGAGCTGCCGGAACCCGCGGGAAAACTCGAGCGCGATGCGCGCCACGCGGCCCATGTCCTCCAGGTACCGGCGTGGACCGGCCAGGAACGCTGCCTCTCCTTCCCCGAGCGCGGGTTCTCCCCAGTCGAGGTGCCCGAATTCACAACCCTCCTGCCCGTCGGTCGCCGGTGGGGGCGCTGCGTGCCTCGGTGGATCCGTCATGAAGTTCGCCTTCGGTTCCTGATCAATGGTGCTTGTAGAAACCCACGCCGGGGATGTCCGTCCACGCCGTCGTGCGGTGGCACTCGAAGCACTCGTGGACGTTCGCGTGGGGTTTACGCGCGACCTTGGCGGAGACCATCTTGAAGTGCCCCATGAAGTGGCTCGGCGGCGCTTGGTGGCATTGGGCGCAGTCGCGCGACTGGGGAGAAGGGTGCCGGAAGGCCTCGAGGCTCCAGGCCGAGGTGGTGTGACAGGCGACGCAGTCTGTTCCCATGAGCCCGAAGTGGCGATCCTGGCGCGAGTGGCAGGACTGGCAGTCGAGCATCCGCTCGTGCGCCGAGGGCGCGAGAACACCGCCCGGATGGGACCTGTCGCCCGGCATGTCAGCGTCCTTGAGCAGCCAAGCGCGCAGGTTGCGGGCTTCCGAATCGAGGGAGCCGCCCAACTCGGAGAGTCCCAACGCGGCGAGGGCGCCGTGGTCCATCCGATCGGGGGCGGGGTGTCGGCCCCGGTGCTCGGCATGACACTCGGTGCAATCCGACACGCTCGCATGGAAGGCCGTGGGTTGCCGCTGCAACAGGAGTGTCTCGTTGGCGTGGCAGACCACGCACTGCTCCCGGGTGGGGCCCACGATGGGCGTGTGGCACGCGGCACAGTCGTTCTCCAGCGCGGCGTGCCCCTCGGAGAGCGCCCCGGGGCTGGCCATGCGCTGCCACGACGAGATCTGCTTGAGGGAGGCCTCGGCCGGCAACGCCGTCCAGGTGGCGCCGAGCGCCCCGATCACGAGAACGAGGGAAATGCCCGTCCGCAGCCTCACGTCAGCCACCTCAAGCCGAAGTAGATCGTTGCCCAGGCGTGCAGCCCCAGCAGCGCGTAGAGCACCATGCTGATCACGATGTGCAGCTTGAGCCAGCGCGAGAACAGCTGCTTGAACAGCTGGTGGGTCCCGAGCGCGTACTCGACGTCGGCCTGGGCCTCGGCGATGCGGACTGCCCGGCGGACGAGCGGGCCCGTCGTCGAGACGGTGACGTCGTCGACGAAGAAGGCCGACCACAGGGCCGAGAGGATCCCCTTGCCCCCGATCACATGGCCGGCGGCTCGCTCGCGGGCCAGCGCCACAGAGACCTCGTCTCCCTGTTCTCGGATCTGCTCGAGGCGATCACGGAACTCCCGGATCTCGGTGTTCACACGCTTCAGCAGGAAGCGCCCGATGAATCCGCTCAGGGCCACCACGATCGTCGTCGTGGTGAGCGCGATGCCGAGCGGACTCTCGAAGCGGTGTCCCGTGTGAAGCAGGACGAGGATGGGTCCGAGGATGCCGGCGTAGATGTGCCACGCGAGCAACGTCCGCATGGGCCAGCGGCGGATGATGGCCTTCCGCAACCGGGCGTTACGCTTGACGATCATGTACAGCAGCGGCACGAGCATCAGCGCGGCTCCGATCATGCCGAGCGTGTGTCCGGCTAGGCTGCCGGGGAATCCGGGCGCGCGGTGCACCAGGAATCCGAGCCAGAGCACGATCAGCACGAGGGCCAGGCCCCCGAACACGGCGGGTTCCCGCTCCTTGAAGCTAGGCATCGACGGACACGTCGCCGCTCGAGACGGCCTGGCAGGCGAGAACGAATCCCGCCTGCTTGTCCGCAGGATCGAGGCCGTCCTCGGTCTCCATGGTGACCTGCCCAGAGAGCAGTTTGACCATGCAGCTGCCGCAGGTGCCCTCGCGACAGGAGTTGTCGATGTCCACTCCGACCTGGTCCGCGACGTCGAGGATGAATGTCTCCGCGGGGAGCGGGGCCGATTTGTCGGAACGGGTAAAGGTCACCGTCGCTTGCACGCCGGTGGCGGCCGGTATCTCCGCCGCCGAGGGCGCCGCCGGAGCAGGTGCCGCCGCAGCGGGCGCCGCCTGAACGGGTGCCCCCGCAGCTGGTGCCGCCGGCTTCTTGGCGGGGCCGAACGCTTCGGTCTTGATGTTCGCGTCGGGAGTTCCGAGCTCGCTCAACATGCCGGCGACGGCATCCATCATCGGCTGCGGCCCGCACACGTGCACGCGCTGTCGCGCGACGTCGTCCACCGAGCCGGCGATGAGCTCGCGGGTCAGTCGTCCCTTCGAACCCATCCAGACGGTGCCTGCCTCGCGCGTCATGGTGGCGATCACGTTCAGGTTCGGGTGACGTTTCTGCCGGTACTCGAGCTCCTCACGGAAGGTGAAGTCCGCGGACGTGCGGCAGCAATAGAGCAGCGTGATCTCGCCCGGCCAGGCGCGGTCGGTGAGGTAGCGGATCACGCTCATCAGGGGGGTGATCCCGACGCCGCCACCGATGAGCACAATGCTCTCGGACTCGGTGCCCACGAAGGTGAACGTCCCCAGCGGCGCCCTTACGTCGAGCGAGTCGCCCTCTTGCACGACGTCGTGCAGGAAGCGGGACACCTTGCCCTGCGCTTCCCGCTTGACAGAGATCTCGACGTAGTCGGCAAGCGTCGGCGACGAGGCGATGGTGTAGCTGCGCTTGACCGGTTTCCCGTCGAGCGTGGCCGTGAGGGTCAGGAACTGACCAGGTAGGAACGTGAAGGGAATCGGCGCGCCGGACGGGTGCATCAGCCGGAAGCTCTTGATCTCGGGCGTCTCGTCCAGGATGGAAACGACTTGAAGCTCGCCGCGCCATGGTCCGTCCGGCACGGCCGCCGTGGTGCGGGGCAGCGGAGTGGGAGTGACAGCGGCAGCGGCAGCGGCGGGAGCGGGAGCGGGAGCCGCGGCCGGTGCGGCCGGTGCGGCCGCGGGCGTTGCAATGGCCGCGGGCCGTGAGCCGGGTTCGGCCGTCGGTTTCGCCGATGTTGCCGCCCCCGGTGATGCGCCGGCGTCTGCGCCGGCGGTGAGGCTTCGCAGGAGCGCCGTCGCGCGGCGCATCTTCAGGAAGTACATCCCGATCATGACGGCCGCGAAAACTGTCAGGAGCGTCATGGTGAAGAAGTGGAACCAGGACAGCCCGAAAGGGCCGACCGCGCCCTGTGGGGGAGCCTGGTCGAGCAGGTTCATCTCGCGCTTGAACCACTGCAGGGCGACGCTCTTCGGCGACTGACCCTCGGCGAGCGCGCGATGACCGGCCAGGCCGCTATCGAATTCCGCCAGCCCCGCGCGCATCTCGCCGAGCGCAGACTGCATCTCCGCGAAGTTGTCTCCGGGCGCCGCCTGCGAGAGTCGTTCGAGACCTCCTGAGAGGCGGGCCGCACCGCTCTGCATGCGCTCATGAGCCCGCGCATTCACTGCGGCCCGCTGTTCGAGCGGCAGGTCCCCTAGTTGCATGAGCGCCGGATAGAGCTCGTTCTGGGGCGAAGAGTGCATCGACTCCATCATCCCGCCCATGCCTTCCATCATGCCGCCCATGCCCGGGCCGCCCGGCCCGCCCGGCCCCGCGCCCGGCCCGCCCGGGCCCACGCCCGGCTGATCCGACTGGTCGCTTTGCGGGTGGTGCTTGGCGTGTTCCTCGGGAGACACCTGGGCGAACACCGTGCCGGCCAATCCTGCGACGGCCAGTACGGTGAGCAGGACCAGGCGGCGCCGGGTCTCACCGTTTCCGCGACATCGACGCGGTGACCTAGTGCTCATGTGCAGACATCTCTGCGGGCGCTTGCTCGGCGTCTCCGGCGAGTCGCGACCGCTGCTCTTCCGTCAACACCTGTGCCGCGGCGCCTACGCTGCGGATGAAGGCCAGCCGTCGTTCCGCCTGCAGGTTGGCGATCTCGCGCACCGTGTCCTCGATGGCCTGGGCATCGGGCGCGTCGGAGCTGGTCTGCGTCCACAACTCCTGCTCCGCGTCTTCGATGCGTCGCTCGAGGGTCGCCTGCTCAAGCATGCCGGCCTCCCGGATCTCGGCCAGGCGCTTGAGCTGCTCGGGCGTCGATTCCAGGTGCTCGGCATGGTCGAGGAAGTGCGCCGTCGCGCCCACATGATAGATGTGCGAAATGCCGGGGAAGCCGGGGAGGCTGGTCAGGAATTCACCCGGGCGCATGCCGCGCATGCGACCCATCATCTGCATGCCGTCGCCCATGCCCATGCCGGACATGCCTTGCATGCCGTCGCCCATGCCCATGCCGGACATGCCTTGCATGCCGTCGCCCATGCCCTTGCCGGACATGCCTTGCATGCCGTCGCCCATGCCCTTGCCGGACATGCCCTGCATGCCGCCGCCCATGCCCATGCCGGACATGCCTTGCATGCCGCCGCCCATGCCCTTGCCGCCCATGCCCATGCCGGACATGCCCTGCATGCCACCATCCATGCTTCCGGACGCTGGAGCCTTGTCTGTGGTGTGACCGCCTGCAAGCGCCGCTTCCAGTCGGGCAACCTGGGCGCGCAGTTCAGCGATCTGACCTTGCAGGTCCTGTGCTTCCGGTTGTGCCGAGTGGCCCTGATGTGCCGTGTCCTGGGCGAGAGTCGCCGGGGCTGTGATCAGAATGGTGAACACGCCGAGCGTGATGAGTGCCTGAGAGGATTTCATGTCCCCTCCTTTCATTATTGAATTTGTTCTCGAGTGGGTCGGTCCTGAATCAGTAGCCGTAGGCCTTGGCTTCGAGAATCAGCCGATGTGTTTCGTGTGTACGCTTGTTCTCGGGATCGAGTTCGCAGGCGGCGTTGCAGTACTCCTCGGCCTTGGAGATGGAGGTGCGCTGCAGTTGGATCGAGGCCGCATCCAGGTAGGCTGTGACCAGCTTGGCCTTCACGCGCTTTCGCAAGGCTTCCGAGCGGTAACTGAGCTGCTCTTCGCCGATGACGACGGGAATGGACTGGGCGCCCTCCCAGCCCTTGCGGTAGTAGCGGATGGCTCGGTCGAGGGCACGACGGTCGGAGCTGGCAGAATTGGTGCTGCCGATGTGGCCGCCGGCCTTACGGAGCACGGCATCGCCCTTGGTCATATTCTTCTCGATGGCGTCGAGCGTGCGCGAGACTTTCTCAATGGGAATGGTCTTGACGGCGATGTCGGCGGAGGCCCCGGCTAGACGGTGGGCTTCGTCCATCATTTGCGCCGCCTCTTCGGCCGCATTCGTCCGGGGATAGAGTTCCTCGATCGTATGGAGGTACGTGAGGGCGGAGTTTGCGTTGCCGTCCTCGAGTAGATCCCGCGCCGATTGGAGGATCTCCCCGGCGATCCGTTCCCTCAGGTCCCGCACGCGCTGGTCGATCATGCGTGCGCGACCGGGGGCGAGATCCTTGGCGGCCAGGTACTCGGCGATGGCGATGCCGTCCAGCCCGGCGTCCGCAGCCAGTTCCGCCAGGCGCATGCGACCCTCCGGGTTCGCATGATCGGTCCGACGCTCATGGATCCAGTAGAGCGAGGCCGGCTCGATCTCCTCCTGCCGAAAGAGCTTTTCGCTCTCTCGGGGGAATCGGATCAGGACGGCGATGGTGGCGCCGCCATCACGGAGCTCCACCTCTCCGACGACGACCGCGCCGCTGCGGAGCGTCACGCTCTCGGACGCCGAGAGCGGTGCCGTGAGGAATGCCATCAGCGCCACGACCAGCAGTATTTTCAATGTGTTCTTCATGATTGATCATCCTTCGTGCCTACTCCGAGGAGCCGCCGCGTAGCGCCAGCTCGAGGCCGCGACGAGCGGCGTTGACGCCGCCTCGTGCGCGCACCACGGCCATGCGTGTCTCCAGCAGCAAGGCTTCGGACTCGAACATGTCGATGGGGGCCACCTGCATGGCCTGGTTGCGGTCACGCATGTACGCCAGGGCCCGGTGAGCCGACGGGAGCCCGGACTCGGTGAGCGTCCCGAGGCTCTGACGGGCGCGGTCGTACCCGCGGAACCGATCGAGCAGTTCCTTCACCGCTATCTGCCGCCGAGCGGTCAGTTGCTGGACGGCCTGCTCGATCTCGAACTCGGCGCGTGCGATGCCGGCCTGATTCCGGTCGAAGATGGGCAGGTCCACCGACACGACCGGGCCGATCGAGTCCTCGTCTCCGCGGGTCTCCTTGAACACGCCATCCCGGCCGACGCCCAGGGCCACCTGGTTCCAGACGAGGGACTCCTGCAATCCGAGGTTGCGGCTCAAGCGCTCGACCTCCGCTTCGGCCATGGCGAGATCGAGCCGCTCGGTCAGTCCCGTCGCCAGGGCTTCCGCCTCGGTGAGGTCGAGCGGGGGATACTCGGCGAGCGAGGCGTCGGCGCCCACATGCTCCGCGGCGGACCGCAGGCCGAGCACGCGGTCGAAGTCGGTCTCGGCCTCCGTCACGACCTGCTCGAACTCATGCACGCCGACCTCGGTCTCGGCCAGGCGCAGCTCCGCCTCGTCGACGAGTCGGGCGTCGTCGAGGCCGTGATCGAAGCGGATCTCGCGGCGCCGGTCCTCCTTGCGGCGGACGTCGACGAGTTCGCGGGCAAGTGACAATTCCTCACGGCTCTGCACGACCCGGTCCCAGGCGTGGGCGGCATCGATGGCGGCCATCATCACGTCGAGGGCGACGCCGTACTCGGTGAGGCGCGCGTCGAGGGCCGCGACTTCCTTGCGCCGCGGGAGCGTCCACAGGTCCGACAGCCACCCGACGAGGCCGATGCTGCTGTCACCCGTCCGGCGTGGCGAAGCCCAGTAGATGTCGAGGACGGGATTCGTCGGCAACGAAGCCTCCACGACATCCGCTGCGGCGATGCCGATGTCGGCGAGCCTCGCCTGGAGCGCGGGATTGTTGAGGACGGCGATGCGGACGGCCTCGTCCCTCGACAGCCCGTCGGCGAGCAGCGCCTCGACGAGTTCCCGGATCTGCGCAGCTTCGGCCTCGTTGCGCACCCACACAACGTCCGCTTCCGTGCGCGTCGCGCTGAGCGAGCGCACGTGCTCCAGCCCCGGCGCCGGATCGACCGTCGCACACGCATCCAATGCCAAGGCCGCAATCAGCAGCGACACGCCGCGCAGGAGCGTCATACCCGTTCCTCCTTGGGCGGGTAGGTCCACGGCGCGTTCGGATCTTTCGGGTCGTAACCCGGATTCCGGGGGGCGACATGGATGTGGGTGAACATGCCCTCCGCCGGCGCGATGCCCATCGGTTGGTCGGGCATCTGATTCATGAGGTGATGCAGCACGTGGCAGTGCATGCGCCACGTGCCCGGATTCCACGCCACGAACTCGATGTCGCGACTCTCGCCGGGTCCGACGGTGACCGTGACGTCCTTCCACCGCGCGGACTTGGGGATCGGCCCGCCCGTGGTGCCCACGACCTCGAACACGTGCCCATGCATATGGATCGGGTGGTAGAGCAGGCTGAAGTTGGCGAAGCGGATGCGCACGCGGTCGCCTTGCTGGACTTCGAGCATCGGCATGTCGGGTGCTGAGAGACCGTTGAAGGTCGCGTAGGCCGACTCCATCGGGGCGACATCGGGGTTGGGGTTGCCCGGCTTGAAGGCCCACTGCTGCAGGACGATGGCGAAGTCCTTGTCGGGAACCACGTCTTCCCGCTTGGGATGCACCACGAACAGTCCGCTCAGGCCCAGGGCCTCCTGCTTCATCACGTTGAAGCCGGTGTGGTACATGAGCGTGCCCGACTGGATCAGGTCGAACTCGTAGACCTGGGTCTCGCCGGGCAGCACGGGTCGCCGGGCCTCGAAGGGGTGGTAACCCGCGGCGCCGTCTTCCGTGAACGGCAGTTCGAAGCCGTGCCAATGGATGGACGTCGGCTCGGGCAGCTCGTTCTTGAGGACGATGCGGACGCGATCACCTTCGCGGGCCTCGAGCGTCGGACCGGGGGTGCGCCCGTTGTAGCCCCAGGCCAACATCTCCTTGGGTTGGGTCGGGCGCGGGAAGAAGCGTCGGTGCTCGGGGGGGAGGCCCATGCGTGCGTGCATGGCGGCCTCGCCGGAGCCATGGGTGAGCGCGACCTCCACGGGCTGCGCGAAGAGTCGGAACACCTTCACGTTGCCGTCCGTCTCGTGACCGAGGGGGGCGATGCCGGGGGTGAGGATGCGTCCCATCTGCTGGCCGGTCCGAGACGGTGGCGGCGAAGTCGTGATCGAGGGGTCGCTGCGCGGAAAGCGATCTTCCAGCGGGTCCATGGTCATGCCGGGCATGTGTTCGTCGTCTCCCCGACGGCCGCCGAGGAGTGGCGGGCCGGCGCGGACGGATCCTGCGAGGCCGAGGCTCGCGAGTCCCGCGGCTCCGAAGAACGCTCTCCTGCTCATGCGTGCCATGGCGTCTCGGCTCCCTCGGGGGTTTCGGCGTTCCCACCCATCACTCGCATCCACATCACGCCACCGTCAAGGTCAAAGCCGTATCTAGCGCGCGCCGCCGAGAAAGGCTGAATCAACGTGTAATGATCGGCGGTGCCTCGCGTCGCAGCGTTCGTTGGCGACTCAGTTCTCACTGCAATCACAGTCGACTCCTTGTTCTCGGGCGCAAGTCCCGCAGAGTTTTGTCAACGCTCGGCCGAGGGCCAAATGTGCACGGTGCAGCCGGACCCGTGCGTAGTTCGGGGTCACGTTTTGATGGCTGGCGAGCGACGCCGGGGTTTCTCCCCGCAGGTCGACACGATCGATCGCTTCGCGATAGGACGAGCGCAGCTGGTGCAGCGCCACGAAGACGCACGCGCAGGGATGCGGCCGGAGATGTTCGGGCAACTCCCGCGGTTCGGCCTGGCCCATCGCATCTGAGAGTGGCAACAGATGTTCCGGCGATCGTCGTAGGTGAGAACTCGCTTGTCTCATGACGATCGTCTGAAACCACGCGCGAAGTTTGTCGAGGTCCTCGAGTCGGGATAGGCGTTCGAAGGCCAACAAGGTTGCTTCCTGCAACAGGTCTTCGGCGTCCTCACCCACCCACCGGCTCAGGCTGGCCAGGATGCGTGGGCGCTCGCGGATGAGGAGCGCGGTCAAGCGTTCGCGTGCCTGTGCGTCATTGCGTTCGGCAGCCGCGCCCGTCACAGCTCAACCCGCTTCAGGCGCAGTGCGTTGCCGATCACCGAGAGGGAGCTGAGGGCCATGGCACCGGCCGCGATCATGGGGCTGAGCAGCAGGCCGAAGGCCGGATAGAGGACACCGGCGGCGAGGGGCACGCCGAGCGCGTTGTAGCCGAAGGCGAAGACGAGGTTCTGGCGGATGTTGGCCATCGTTGCGTGGCTGAGCCTGCGCGCCCTGGCGATGCCACGCAGGTCGGCGCGCACCAACGTCACGCCGGCGCTCTCCATGGCGATGTCGGTGCCCGTGCCCATGGCGATGCCCACCTGGGCCCGGGCCAGCGCGGGCGCATCGTTGATGCCGTCTCCTGCCATGGCCACGATCGCGCCCGCTTGCTGGAGTCGCTCGACCTCCTCGACCTTCTGTTCCGGCAGGACGTCGGCAATGACCTCGTCGAGTCCGAGCTTGCGAGCGACTGCGTGCGCCGTGATCGCGTTGTCTCCCGTGAGGACGACGATGCGCAGGCCTTCAGCATGGAGTTGCTCGACGGCTTCGCGGCTTGTTTCCCGGATGGGGTCGGCCACGCTTACGAGGCCCGCGAGTTCGCCGTCAACGGCCACGAACATGGCGGTCTGCCCCTCGGCCCGCAGGGCGTCGGCGGCCTCGTGGTGACCAGACGGATCGACGCCCTCGTCCTCCATCAGCCGGCGGTTTCCGAGGAGCACGTCTCGCCCTGCCACTCGGCCGTGTACGCCCTTGCCGGTCACGGAGTCGAAGTGTTCGGCGTCAGAGAGCGTGATGCCCCGGTCTTGGGCGCCGGCCACGATGGCGGCCGCGAGGGGATGCTCGCTGCCTCGTTCCAGACTGCCGGCCAGATGCAGGATGTCCTGCTCGCTGAAGCCATCGGCCGGGAGGACGCCCGACAGTTTCGGGCGACCCTCGGTGAGCGTGCCCGTCTTGTCGACGACGAGGGTGTCCACCGTGCGCATGACCTCGACGGCCTCGGCGTCGCGGAACAGCACGCCCTCACGCGCGCCCCGGCCGGTGGCGACCATGATGGACATGGGTGTGGCGAGGCCGAGCGCGCAGGGACAGGCGATGATCAGCACGGCCACGGCGGTGATGAGCGCGTGGGCCAGGCGCGGCTCGGGTCCCACGAGAGCCCAGGTCGCAAAAGCCAAGACGGCGACGGCGATGACCGCAGGGACGAAGTAGCCGGCCACGACGTCCACGAGCTTCTGGATGGGGGCGCGGCTGCGTTGCGCGTTGGCGACCATCTCGACGATGCGCGCCAGGACCGTTTCGCTGCCGACCTTGCGGGCCTCCATGAGCAGCGCTCCGGTGCCGTTCACCGTGGCGCCGATCAGGTCATCGCCGGGGCTCTTCTCCACGGGGATGGGCTCTCCGCTCACCATCGATTCATCCACGGTGCTGCGGCCGTCGAGGACGTTGCCGTCGACGGGGACCCTCTCGCCCGGACGCACCCGCAGGTGCTGTCCCGGCTCGACGGATTCGAGCGGCACGTCCTCCTCACGGCCGTCCTCGCGGACGAGGCGCGCCGTCTTGGGAGCGAGGCCGAGGAGCTCCTGGATGGCGGAGCTGGTGCGCCTGCGCGCCCGCAGCTCGAGGACCTGGCCGAGGAGCACGAGCGTGACGATCACCGCCGCCGCCTCGAAGTACACGTCGACGACGCCGTCCGCCCCGCGGGCCGATGCTGGAAACACGTCCGGCACGAGCATCGCGGCCACGCTGAACAGGTAGGCCACTCCCACGCCCAGTCCGATCAGCGTGAACATGTTGAAGTTGCGCGTGACCACCGATTGCCAGGCTCGTGTGAAGAAGGGCCAGGCTCCCCAGAGCACCACCGGCGTCGCGAGCGCCAGTTCGAACCACGACAAAGTTCGTCTCGGGGCAAGGGCATCGAGGGGCTGTCCCGGCAGCATGTCGCCCATGGCGAGGACGAAGACCGGAACGGTCAGCGCCGCGCTCACCCACAGGCGCCGCTGCATGTCCCGCAGCTCGGCATCCTCGGGATCGGCTGCGGACGGGGCCACCGGCTCGAGCGCCATGCCGCACTTCGGGCAGCTTCCCGGGCCGTCCTGCCTCACCTCAGGGTGCATGGGGCAGGTGTAGGCCCGCTCGGTGTCGCCCTCTCGCGCCCCGGACTCGTCGCCCGCGATCGTGGTTGCTCGTGGAAGCGCCGGGCCGTCAGAGCGAAACTGGGTGGTCATCGGCTTGTACGCACTCGACCCCATGGCTGCGGATCACAGAGGTTTGTATACCCATGGGGGGTATCATGACTCGGAGACCCCATGCTTCGCGATCAGCAAAAGGACGAAGTCCTGAAGCGCCTACGGCGCATCGAGGGCCAAGTCGGCGGTATCCACCGGATGATCGACGAGGACAAGTACTGCATTGACGTCCTGATCCAGTTTGCGGCGGTTCAGGGCGCCATGGGCCAGGTCAGTCGAATCATCCTCAGCAACCACATCGATACATGCATCCGGGAGGCCTTCGAGCACGGGGACCAGACGAAACACGACCGCATGATCGAGGAGCTGATGGATGTGTTCGCGCGCTACGCAAAGGTGGGGCCCTTCCAGGCTCGGGGATCAGAGGACGTGACGACGTAATGGGGTGACGAGATGGACCGAGTGAGGCCGGCCAAGGCGGGAAGCGAGCGGGACCGGGCGAGTCTCTTCGCCGATGCGCTGTTGCGTCTCGAGACGGCGGGCGTACACGCCGACATCGATCCCGAGGCCCTCGAGCGCCTCAAGCACCCGCGCCGCATCGTGCAGGTGTCCATTCCGGTCCGGATGGACGACGGGTACCTGCGGATCTTCACGGGGTACCGCGTGCTCCATGACGACACGCGCGGGCCGGCCAAGGGCGGGATCCGCTTTCATCCCGACGTCTCAGTCGATGAGGTCAAGGCTCTGGCCTTGTGGATGACCTTCAAGTGTTCCGTCGTCGGTTTGCCGTTCGGCGGAGGGAAGGGCGGCGTGATCGTCGACCCGAAAAGCCTGTCGCGGCTCGAACTCGAACGCCTCAGCCGAGGGTATATCCGCGAGATCGCCCCGTTCATCGGGCCCGAGAGGGACGTGCCGGCCCCGGACGTCTACACGAACAGCATGATCATGGGCTGGATGATGGATGAGTACTCCCACCTGAACGGTGAGCGCTCACCCGCGGTCATCACCGGGAAGCCAGTGTCGAACGGCGGGAGCCTGGGCCGGGACGACGCTACGGGCCGCGGTGCCTATCTGTGCATCAAGGAACTCGAGCAGCGGCGCGAGCTGCGACCGGAGGACACGCGCGTCGCCATCCAGGGATTCGGCAATGCCGGCCAGCACGTGGCGCGGCTGCTGCACCGCGATGGGTATCGCATCGTCGCCATCAGCGACTCGCAGGGCGGGGTCATGGATCCCGCGGGACTCGACATCCCGGCTCTTGCGTCGGCGAAGAATGCGGGGCTGAGCGCGAAGTCCGTGTATTGCCTCTGCTCGGTTCACCAGTGCGACCTGCCCCGCGGTCAGGCAATTTCGAATGCCGAACTCCTGGCCCTGGACGTGGACATCCTGATTCCTGCGGCGTTGGAGAACCAGATCACGGGCGACAACGTCGAGAGTGTTCGGGCTCCGGTCATCGTCGAGGTGGCCAACGGGCCGACCACGAGCGAGGCCGATGCCGTTCTCGACGCGCGCGGCGTCCTGGTCGTGCCCGACATCCTGGCCAACGCGGGCGGCGTCACGGTCAGCTACTTCGAGTGGCTACAGAGCAAGAGTGGCGACTACTGGACGCTCGAGAAGGTGCACGCTCGGCTGCGAGAGATCATGTGCACCGAGTTCGCAGCGGTTCACGAGCGCATGGAGGCGCTGGGCGTCAGCATGCGGACGGCGGCCTATGTGCACGCGCTGGATCGCCTCGGCGCGGCCATCAGTTCGCAAGGAACCCATAATTATTTCGGCAACGAGCAGGCCTGATTGCTCCTGCCACCATGATCTTAAGGAGGAGATTGAGATGACAAGACTCGGTGTGATTGCGGTGACCAGTTTATTGGTGGCGATCTCGTGTGCGGGCCCTCGGTCCACCACGCGGGAATCCGTCAACGCCCTCTGCCCCATGGGCAAGGAGCCCGTGGTCGAGAGCGGTGGAACGGTGATCTGGCACGACGTCTCGGTCGGTTTCTGCTGCAAGCGATGCGAGCCGATGTTCGCGGCGCTGTCTGACGACGAGAAGGCCGATGCGTTGGAGGCCGTGGGCGCCACCGTCCACGAGTAAGGAGGCCCGGGCAAGGCCCGGAAGTGATCATGTGTCGATTCGTGTTCTACCTCGGAGTTCCGCTCGCCCTCAGCGCGCTGATCACCGAGCCGAAGCACTCCCTGATCCATCAGAGCACCCACAGCCGGGAGCGCTCCGAGCCGCTCAACGGAGACGGATTCGGGGTGGCCTGGTATGCACCCGACATGGGTCCCGAACCGGGCCTGTTCCGTTCGATCGCGCCGGCTTGGAACAACGCCAACCTGCGGAGCCTCTCGCGTGTCGTCCGAAGTCCCTGCGTCCTGGCCCACGTGAGGGCCGCGACAGAAGGGTCCGACGTGAGCGAAGCCAACTGCCATCCCTTTCAGCGGGGCCGTTTCGCCTTCATGCACAACGGTTTCGTGGGGGCATTCTCGGCCGTTCGCAGAGCACTGTTGGCGGAGCTGTCTGAGGAGTCCTTCGGGATGATCCGCGGGAACACGGATTCGGAGCATGTCTTCGCATTGCTCTTGGACAACGTCACCGAGGGCGGGGCGACTGACCCCGCCGAAGCGCTGGCCGAGGGACTCGTCCGTACATTTCAGCAAGTGACCGCCCTCGTCGAAGCACACGGAGGTGGTGCCGCGATCCACTTGAACGTGGTCGTCACCGATGGGAGCTGCGCGGTGGCTTCACGCTTTGCCTCGAACCCCGACAAGGCCGAGTCGCTCTACATGAATGTCGGTCGGCGCTACACGTGCCGCGATGGTCGATGCCAGATGGACCCTGCAATGGCGGGGGCAGGATCGGTGATCGTGAGTTCCGAACCGTTGACCCGGGATCCGGATTGGAAGGAGATCCCTGCCAACCACCTCGTCGTGATTCGCGCCGAAGGGTCTGCGGAGGTGCGACCTTGTGCGTGATTGCTCGGCGACCACTTCAATAGGAGTCTGTCCATGAAAGTGCGTTTCCCCATGTTCTTGCTGGCCGGGTTTGGGCTGTTGGTGGCTTTGGCGGCCACTGGCTGTGCGACGACGGCGGCACCGGTCGAACAGGCCGTGATGTGCCCGAAGTGCGAATCCGTCTGGATTCAGTCGACGGACCCCGACGACCTGTACGGCTTGACCTACCGGGCCGAGCAATCGACGCGGTGCCCAGATTGCCATTCGGCTGTGGCCACATTCTTCCGGACCGGGCAGCTGGCCCACTCTTGCGCCACATGCGGTGGAGAATTGGTGCATTGCACGCTGCATCGCTGATTACCGACAGGAAGGGCGTGTCGCCGCGACCCTCGGCTGATCGCCGACACTCCGGTAGGAGGTTCTTCCCACACCTGTCCAGGGTTGCCGTATTGGCGGCGCTGCGTTGTTTCGAGGGCATTCCGACCATGAGCTTTGTTTGTACTTGCCACTGTCCGATGGGTGCAGGGCATGGCCCGATGCGGAGATGCGACCCTTGAATCGTTCCCCTTTCCGAACTCGACGGTGCGTAGCGTGGCTGCTGGTTTCGCTCGTGCTCGGGGCGCCCGGAGCCGGGCAGGTGTGTCGTTGCGTCGGGGACCACGATCATGTCGGCATGACGCCGGCCCCGCATGGGAGCGCCCATGCGGGGCATGAAAGCCCAGTCCATGAACACGAGGGCCACGACGGTGGGGGCGATGACGACCTCGGCCACCCACACGATCATGGACAGCGGCACGACCACCAGGCTCCCGCCGGCGAAGCGCCCGACGGGAGGTGCGATTGCCTCTCCGGTGCCGAGCCGGCCACTCAGCCTCCCAAGGTCATTGAATGCATGGATGGCCCAGGGTTCGGCCTTCAGCCTCCCGTCTTCGCGGGCAAGTTCGTCAGGCTCGGACATGCCGGATCCTTGGTCCATCGCAGGAGAAGTGAGAGTGCGCGTTCGCCGCCGCTCTTCGTACTGAACTGCTCATACTTGCGCTGATCGGCGGATCGCCGCCCTGAGTCGGCAGCCGGTATGGACCGGTTGCCGCGACTCGGGGCAGAGCGGGCCTGTGTGCCCGCTCCGGCCTCGTGGCCATTCCCCAAGCGTCCCCGCGACGCACCCAACAACGCCTCAGGACACGTCGTCCCGGGGTGTCGATGGGAGCAGTTCAACCAGAATCATCAGTTGGATTCCAAGACCATGTTCAAGCACACGACACTTTCGATCATCACTCTCGCGCTGACCGTAGCGGTTGCATCAACCGCGCCGCTCGTCGCGCAACATGAGAATCACGCCCGGCCCCAGGCGGCCCCACCGGAGCAGCCGGCGGCCCCATATCTCCTCGAAACGGACTCGGTGACCGGAGAGCGTCTCGGCGCTCGGGAGACTCTCGTCACGGCGCAACACGAAGGCCGGGAGTTGCTCTTCAACAGTGAGGAGTCGGCGCAGACCTTTCGTGCAAACCCCGCCCGATTCCTGGCGACCATCGACGAGGCGCTCATCCGTGCGCAGCGACCTCAGTACCCTCTCGCGACCTGCCTTGTTTCCGGCGAGAAGCTCGGCGGCTCGATGGGTGATGCGATCGACGTCGTGCACGGCAATCGGCTCGTCCGGTTCTGCTGCAAGGGCTGCATTCCGAAGTTCAAGGGGGATCCCGCGTCGTATCTGGCGAAGCTTGATGCAGCCGTGATCGCCGCTCAAATCCCCGCGTATCCGCTGAAGAAGTGCATTGTCTCGGGAGAGGCGCTCGGGGGTTCCATGGGTGAACCCATCGACTACGTCGTCGGGAACCGGTTGGTGCGACTCTGCTGCAACGGGTGCAAGAAGAAGATCGCTCAGAACCCGCTGAAGTACCTACGTCAGCTCGACGAGGCTACGGCGTCACCGGCCAGCAAGCGGGGCGAGAGGCATAGCGAGGGCGGGCATGATGAAGGTGGGCGCAAGGGTGGTGGCGGTCGCCACGACGATCACGGCGACCACTGATGATCTCGTCACGTGTGTGCAGTCGCACACGCGCCGTGCTGCTCGTGGCCGTGGGAGCCTTCGTGCTCCTCGGCCACGGGCAGGCCCGTGCCGCCGAACCTGGTCCGTTTCCGTCTCCTGCAGCAGTCCAAGTGCAGGAGGCGTCACCGGCGATCACGAACGAGTGGTGTCCGGTGCTGACCGACGAACCCGTGGACCCTGATGTCTCCACCGCGTACGGAGGCCGAACGGTCTTCCTCTGCTGCCGCAAGTGCCTGCAGCAATTCGAGGCCGATCCCCAGGCCTACGTCGCGAACTTCCCGGCCGGTTTCTTCGACGGTGAACCCCAGGATGCTCACGGGGGAGGGCCGGGCGATGGTCACGACGAGGAACATGGACACGGTGACGAGGCGGAAACGACTCCGGTCACATCACCGGAACTCTCCGAGCACGACCATGCGGGCCACGCCTCCGGCGGCTCGAGCGGCGTTGCAGGACTGATTCAACGCATCGGGCGTCTCCACCCCATGGTGGTGCACTTTCCCATCGCGTTGCTCCTCGCCTCGGCCCTGGCGGAGTTGCTATCCGTCCGCAAGAGGTCCGCGAGCTTCGCCTTCGCCGCCCGCTTCTGCCTCTGGACGGGAACGCTCGGTGCGATCATCGCGGCTGCGTTGGGCTGGGCCGATGCGCTCGGCGTCGAAGACAGCTACTCGGGCTTTCCGGCCACGCTGCTCGGCTACCACCGTTGGGCGGGTACGTTGACCGCCGGTGTCGCCCTCTTGGCTCTCATCGTTTGCGAACATGCGTGCAAGCATGACGACCCGAGTTGGCGGCGAATGCACCGGGGGGCCTTGTTCCTTGCAGCGCTTCTCGTCACGGTGACGGGCCACCTTGGGGCTTCTTTGATCTTCGGCTGGGACTACTTCGTGCGCTGAAGGGAAGGTCGCCACAGGCTGTCTAGTCCTTCGGCTCTCTGTATGGGTTTCTCGTGGTGTCCGTCAGCTCTGGACGGGCGGTGTTGGAGCTCGGCCCGACGCAGGCGTGACGCGTCCGACGCGCAACCCGTTGGCCACGGCGAGGAGCTCGCTGCCCTCGTGGGCGACGACGGCGAATGCGACGCTGACGAGACCGGTGACCGCGAGCGGGATCAGCAGGGTCAGGACGAGCAGCGCGAAGACGACGTATTGCGTGCTCACGCGTCGCGCCTTGCGTCCGAGGTGAAGCGCCTCCACTGGCTTCCCGAGGTCGTGAAGCTCACCGGGCTCGGCGAAGCGGTGCAGAGCTGAGGTCATCGCAGGATCTCCGCTTCGAGGAAGGAAGGAGAACGGTTCGATTGGTCCGGTCCCGGTAGGCGTCTTTCTAAAGTAGAGCGATTTAGAAGCCCCCCAGGCGGTGATCAGCACCTGAGGAGGCAATCACCTGTTTGCATCGCCATTTCGTTGGTGCGGATCGAGTCTCTTGGCGGCGATGACGTATGGCTCGCTGACTGAGGCCCTGATGGCATGATCGAGTTCTTCCCGCCCGGGTGACCTCCCCCCCGAAAGCTGACCCAGGGCGAGAGTGACGCTTGGCGGCGTGAGTCGCTCCCCATCGCTGGTCAAGGCCGCTACTGCTTGCAATCATGTACACAGTCATGCTCACCAGCGATTGCGAAGGCGAGCGGCCGCAAGCCGCCTATGCATCGAGATCGGAGCTAGTCGTCTCATGAATGTGACGCGCCTGTAGCGAGGGCTTGGCTGCCACACGGCCAGCGCAAGAGCGATCACGCAGTCGTCATGCCGACCTGAAGCCGCTCCCGACCGAACATGCCCAGAGTCAGTTACTGAGTACTGAAACGACTCCAGCTCATCGATGCCCTCAGGCCAGATCTCTGGCCGCGGGAGAACGATGACCTTCTCCTCAAGCCGCATCGCGAGGTTGTTGATGAGCGCGGACTTGCTCCTCTGCGTGAAGGGGTATTCCTGCACGCAGCAACCAGCCTGGGCAAGGCTCTCGTAGATGGGGTCGCCCAAGCCGGTCGTGTCGCAATTGACGAGGGCGTTGTTGTAGCGCCTGGCCGCGACTCGGATTCGGTTGACCTGCTGGCTCCAGTCGATCCGGTGGAACCTGTCGACGAAGACGACCTCGAGCCTTCGATTGACGATGACGAGCACCGTGTAGTCCTCGACCTTGGCGAGATCGAGTCCACCGAAGTAGGTCTCTCCCGGGATAGGCGGCCGCCATTCACCAGTCGCGCACTCTCGGACATTCCGGAAGACGGCTCCTGAGCCCTCCAGGAACTCGGCTCCGTACTGCTCTCGGAAGACCTGCTCGGGCAGGCGCCCGCGCTCACGTTCGATGTCCTGAGTATTGAGGAGGGGGTTGCCCCACGAAGGGCGATTCCAACTCTGGTAGTCGGGGTCACGACCCTGGCCAAGCCGGAAGAGCTCATGGAAGTAGCCCTTCCCGTTCGGTGTCGAGATGAGCAACGCCCAGCCTTGCTTGTCGAGCAGGCGCTGAGAGAGATGGGACTGCCAAATCGAGGGCTTGAGCCGGGCGGCCTCATCGACGATGACCCAGTCGAGTCCTTCACCGAGGAGGGAGTTGGGGTTGTCGGCCGACTTGGCGCGGATCTCTGAGAGGCCGCCCGCCATGTTGCGGAGCTGGATCCGCCGCTCGGACTCCTTGATCGAGACGATGCGGTGCCTCAGGTGGTTTGCGACGGCAAGCTGCATCTCTCGGAAGACTCGGTCTGCTAGATCGTAGGTCGGCCCGACGACCCAGCCGATCGAGCGCTCGGCCGGAGCCATGGCGGCGGCAAGGCCTTCCATCGCTGCGCAGCGGGTCTTACCCCAACGGACGCCACACGCAACGACACGGCACCGGGCCGTGGACTCGTGGATCTCTCGTTGCCCGGTATGGGGCACGTAACCGAGGTCCGCGAAGAAAGCCCTCTTGTTCAGGTCATTGGGCTTGGCCGTCACGAGGAATGCTCCTCGGTTGCGAAGTAGCCAGGGAAGAGCCGCATGGCCACGTCCATGGGGCCGTGGAACTCGAACTCCCACGGCTGATCCCGAAGGGGCCAGGCGGCTAGCCCCAGGGCGATGACACAGTCGTCGTGGTAGCCCGAGGGCGCGCTGCTGCGTCGATGCCCGCTGTTGGTGACGGAGTACTCGAAAGCCTCCAGTTCCTCGATGCCCTCGGGCCAGAGCTTGGAGCGTGGCAGTGTGATCTCACGCCGCTCGAACATCATGACGAGGTTGTTGATCAGCGCAGTCTTAGAGCGTGCCGTTAGGCAGTAGGGCCGGACGTTGAGGCCCTTGTTGAACAGCGTCTCGTGGATGGGCTCGCCCTGGCCGGTTGAGTCGATGTAGACGAGGGCGTCGTTGTAGCGCTCACACGCGGCCCGGATGCGCCGGACCTGGACTGACCAGTCGAGCCGGTGGAAGCGGTCGACGAAGACCACCTGCGCCTTGTCGTTGAGGATGACGAGGACGGTGTAGTCCTCGACCTTTGCGAGATCGAGACCCGCGAAGTACTGGGCACCGGGAACCGGCGACTTCCACTTTCCCTTTGCGGCCTCGCGCACGTACCGGAAGACGGCTCCCGAGCCCTCGACGAAGCTCGCCTCGTACTGCTCACCGAAAATCCGGTCGGGCAATCGGCTCCGCTCTTCCTCGATGATGCTCTTGTCGAGGTGAGGGTTGGTCCAGGAGGGGTAGTTCCAGCTCTGGTAGGTGGCGCCCGGCTTCTGCCCCGCCCGGAACAGGTCGAAGAAGTAACCCTTTCCGTAGGGCGTCGAGATGAGCAGGGCTTGGCCCCGCTTGTCGACCAGGCGCTGGCTCAGGTGGCTCTGCCAGATGGTCGGCTTCAAGCGAGCTGCTTCGTCGACGATGAGCCAGTCGAGACCCTCCCCAAGAAGCGACACGGGATTGTCTGCCGACTTGGCGCGGATCTCTGAGAGCCCGCCACCCATGTTGCGGAGCACGATCCGGCGCTCGCTCTCCTTGAGTTTGACGACACGGTGGTTCAGGTGTCGCGTGATGTGTAGCAGGACCTCTCGAAAGACCCGGTCAGCCAGATCGTAAGTGGGGGCGACGACCCATCCGATCGAGCGCTCGGCCGGCGACATGGCCATCGCGAGGCCTTCCATGGCTGCACACAGTGTCTTGCCCCACCGGACGCCGCAGGCCAGGACCCGCCGAGGGGCCTCGCTTCGATGAACCTCCCATTGGCCGGGGTGAGGCGCATAACCGAGATCCTCGAAGAAGGCCTTTTTGTTGAGTGGTGTTGCCCTATGGCTCATCACTCAAGCCGTCCTCTGGTTCCGCTGAGTCGAGCTCGCCGTCTGCCGCCACGTCTTCTCCGTGACTGAGCCAGCGGTCGTACTCACGGCGAATGGTGTCCTCGACGGTGGTTGCCATCCGTTCGGACGGCTCGCCGCGGATCAGGCGCTCTTGCTTGATGGCGACATCAAGGGCCCGCACGGCTTCCATGGCGGTGTTCAGCGAGAAGCTCTTCAGGGCTTCGAGCGCCTTGCGCTGCACCACCTGCAGCGTCTTGAGGTGACGGACCTTCATCTGCTCGATGGACTCGATGATCGCCTCGTCTGAGCGCTGGCGTGCTTGTGCCTCAAGCCCTGACAGGCGCTTCTGCCAGCCCTCATTGCTGGCGCGCTTGGTGACGGCCCGCTTGGTGACGCCGTAGTGCTGCGCCACGGTTTCGTAGCTGCGTTCAGGTCCAAGTCCGACGTAGTGATCGAAGGCCTCTGGTGGGAGTCTGTTCATGCCGATTCCTCCCGCTCATCAGTCGCCTCCGTCAGCCGCTTCGATGCAAGGACGCTGAAGTGCTCCCCTGTGCCCTCGAGCGTGGCTTCGCCCCCTGTCGCCCGCTCCCAGCGCCGGACGGCGACGTCGACAAAGGCCGGACTCAGGTCGAGAGCAAAGCACCGTCGGCCGAGTCGCTCGGCTGCCAAGATCTGGGTGCCGCTCCCGGAGAATGGCTCGAGGCAGATGTCGCCCGGGCGCGTGTGCAGCTCCATCGGGATCTCGAAGAGCCGCAGTGGCTTCTGCGTCGGGTGCTCATTGCCCACGATCCTCTGCTTGCCCTCCCAGTCGACCTCCCAAACGGTGTTCATCTGGGCCATCCCGTGCTTGGGGCGGTTGCCTTTGCGCCAACCAAAGGCGCAGGGCTCGTGACGCCACTGGTAGTAGCTGTGCCCAAAGACCGCTGTCGGCTTGACCCAGACGATCACCTGGTGGAACAGGATGTCGCGCTCGGCCAGCACCTCGGCCAGCACGTGCTGCTGGACGTGGGCATGCCAGACGTAGAAGGGGGCGTGGGCCTCGACATGGGGAAGCTGGGCTTCCAGGGAGGCCCTCAGGAAGTCCCCCAGATCTTCAATGTCGATCTCCCGGTAGACCGCCGACCAGTCCTTCCCTGATGGCTTGCCGTTGTGGACGGGGCGGTTGGCGCCGGTGTAGTCGACGCAGTAGGGCGGATCGGTGCTCAAGAGACTCGCCTGAGCGCCGTTCATGAGGCGCGCGATATCCGATGCGCTCGTGGCATCTCCGCACAGGAGGCGGTGATCTCCCAGCAGCCACAAGTCCCCAGGACGACTCACGGGTTGAGTGGGGGGCTCACCAGGTCCTGGATCGTCGATGTCTTGTGGCGAGCCCTCTCCGCCGAGGTCGGACAGCAACTCGTCAATGTCATCATTCGAGAAGCCGATGCCCTGCAGGTCGTCGGCGGCGCGCAGTTGGGTGAGCAAACGCGCCAAGGTCTCGTGATCCCATTCGGCCAACTCAGCCGTGCGGTTCAAGGCAATGGCGAGGGCTGTTGCCTGCAGCTCGGTCATGGTCAGCTCGACGACATCGCAGGTCGTCCAGCCGAGTTCTCGCATGGCCACGAGGCGGCCGTTGCCGCCGATGACGCGCCCAGTGGCTTTGTGGACGACCAGCGGTTCGGCCTGGCCAAAGCGAAGGAGGCTGGCCTTGATCGCCTCGAGATTGCCGACGCCGTGAAGGCGGGCATTCGCAGGGTCGAGATGAAGCGCGTCGAGCGCGACCTTCCGGATCTCTAGGCCCGGCGATCGGCTCCCTGGCTCGTCTGCATTCGTGTTCGCTGCTGCACTTGCATGTCGTTCTTGATCGGCCATGGCTCGCCTCCCGTAGGTCGGTGAGCCGAGACTAGGCCGGTCTTTTTTCTAGAGGCGTGACAAAGAACGAGAGTTGCTACGCGAGCTTGTCCCTCTGGCGCTTGCGGCGTTGACGCTCAACCTCGCTGGACAGATTGTGGCGAGCGCAGTAGTTGGGCAGGGCGGCATTCCCTTTGGCAGGAGTCACTTCGTGAATGAAGAGGGGGGCGGGGCAAGATGAGTCTCTGCAGAGGCGGAGTGTCCATCGCGGACTGAGGCGGCCCGCTAGCTCCCGGGAGTGGCAGAACCGGAAAAACTGGTGGGCTGTCGCCTCGGACTGCGGGCAGGTGCCGACGACGGCGCCGAAGACCTCGATCGCTTCGTCGAAGGTGAAGCTGGGCTCGCTCAAGTTCAGGCCATGTCGGCGGCGACGCTTCCAGATGGCCTTAGTGGCCTCCAAGCCACGGGCAGTCTCATTCGGCAGGAATAGCGTCATGCGCAAATAGGCCGAGTTCCGGAAGAACCCTTCGACTCCATCGCTCTTCTCAGGGAGGACGCAGTCAGGGTGACCCCATTCCGTGCTCCAGCCAGGAATGGGCAACCCCCGAGGGGCATCCCAGTCCTCCGGCGGGTCCATGGCCATGAATCCCAGCCATGCTCCCACGCTTCTGAACTTGATGAAGCTGGCCGCTTGGATCTCCTGTTTCTCTCGGAGACTGAGCTCGACAGGCCTCTCGTGATCGTCAATCCCGATCGCGACCCGGCGCTTTGCGGCACGGATGCCCCCACTGTCCGTTTGCTCGACTTCGGGGTAGCCGTTGCGACTGGGATAGCGGTCGAGCATGTCCTGGTAGACACCCAAGCCGATTGCGACGGCCGCCTTGTAAGCTTGCGAGTAGCAGAGGGTCGCGACGTCGGATCGCGGGGCTCGGCCTGGCCAATAGGCGGTCATCGCTTCCTGAGTGTCGATGCTTCCTGACCTTTGCAAGTAGCGACTCGCCCCGTCTGCAAGGGCGAGGTACATGCTGACCAACGTCGTGAGCACGCCCCAATCAGCCCGTTGGAAGTTTCGGTTGTATGCCTCGACGACCCGGCGGCACTCGCGTGTCGCCAGCTCGCCGTGGCGGGCGCGGTCGGCGTTCTGTTTTTCATGACCATGTGCAATGCGAAGTCTCGCACCTGCCCGACGCGAGGCCGCGAACTCCTGCATCATGCGCATCCCAGCCTTCCCGCCTGCCGCGACGCAGCGGCGAATCATTGCCTCCTCCTCGTCGTCTGACGGGAGCATGCCGTGGATGCGCTGGATGAGCTCTTCTGTCTCAGAGCTACGAGGGCGTCCTTGCCCTCGACGTGGATGTGAACGTGTCATCAGCCCTCCTTGATCAGACAAGGCAGTGCCTGACGTGGGTGAGGACGGCCGGCGACTTCCCAGAAGCCGCCGACCGGACCGTCTAGTGCTCGGTGTCGCGGGGCGGGAGCGGATCGTTGCCGTAGCTGTCCTTGCTGCGGATCCGATTGTTCCGGCCCTTGATGATGAGTTCGCCGTGCGACTGCTTGGCCAAGTCACGGCCTCGCGCGGCGGCCTCACCCTGGGTGCCAAAGACTCCCGAGGCGCGCTCGGCGCCCTCGCGTCTGAGGTGCCATTGCTTGTCCTCGCCCTGACTCACCCAGTAATTCGGTGAACTGCTCGACATCGCCTTCATCTCCAATTGATGGAAGAACGGCGGCAGGGACGCAGGGACGATCCCGACGACCTCCTGGCCGCCAGGCCCCATTCTCGGTCCCAGAGACGGCAACGTCAAGGATGGCAACGGTATCGTGTGTTATGCCAACACGTTGGCTCCGTTGACCATGCCGCCCGAGTGGTCCATGCTGGGTTCGTGGACGCCTCGGGTCGCCTTTACCAGATCGTCGGAGAGCGAGTCCGCAAACGCCGCGAGGGCTTGGACCTCTCCCAAGAGGAGCTCGGACGCCGCATTGGCCGAGCGCGCACGACGGTTTCAAACTTTGAGGCAGGCCGACAGAAGCTCCCCCTTCACCAGCTTCTGCTGATCGCGACGGCCCTCGAGGTCGAGCTTCACGACCTTCTCCCGACCCACGCCGAACTCGAGCAGCCCGGGACGGTCTCGGTCCTGGTTGGCAAGACGTCAGCTGACGTACCTCCTGAAGCGGCCAAGCTCATCGAAGGAATCCTCTTGGAGTCGAAGAATGGCCAACGCCCGCGTTCGCGCCGCTGAAAGCCGAGCAGCAGAGTTGCTGGAGAGGCACGGCATCGATGGGCCTGCCGTCCTCGTTGAGGACCTTGCAAGAGCCGAGCACCTGATCGTCCGGACGGCACCGCTGGAAGACGACGTCTCGGCGTTTCTCGTCTTGGCCCCGGACACGCCGCCGGTGATCGCTGTGAACGCCACGCATCATCTCAACCGGCGGAGATTCTCGGTGGCGCACGAGATCGGTCACTACGCATTGCACAAGCACCAGTCGGAGCTCTTCGTCGACGGTTCCTTTGTGCATTTCCGTGACGGCATCAGCACCATGGCCATCGATCCCAAGGAGATCGAGGCCAACGCATTCGCAGCAGCGCTGTTGATGCCAGCTGCGTTCATCCAGAGTGACCTTGGCAAGAAGAAGTACTGCAGTCTGGAGCCTGAAGCGCTGGCCTCCCTTGCACGCCGATACAAGGTCAGCGAACAGGCCCTGAAGTACAGGCTCGTGAATCTCGGCATCCTGCCGGGTTTCGACGAGTAGGCGACAGCGGTAGGCCACCCTCGTCGAGTCTTCACTGACCACTCAGCTACAGGTGTAGCGGGGGAGTTCCCCGGCACAGGAGGGCCTGAGGCGCGTCGACGCATAACCCCTGCGCGAATCTGGACTTCGGGCCGCACTGTCGGGCGCAGGGCGCCCGGATCGGGGAACCGGTGGGGAACTCGCGGGGAATGCGCAAGAGATCAGTGTGGGGCGACTTGGGCGCGTGAGGCGCGGCTCTCGTGAGCCACGCAGTGCATCTCCTCCTCACCAAAGGACGCCCCCGCTACCATTTACTCGCGATGAGCGAGACGCGAGATGGCCGGTGGGCGAGAGCCGGCGGGCCATCGGCAATTCAGGCCACCAACCCCCTCTCCGCCACCGCGCCCTCGGGCTCTTGCGAGTGAGGGGTACGGGGCGTGGTGGAGTCGTCCGGCTCTGACGGTGGTCGAGGTCTTCGACGGAATGTCGTGACGCGCGGTCGCGTAAGGTCGGCCACAGATGCAGATTGCGGTCGCCTCCCTCGCCGGTCTCAGCGTCCTCACCTTCCTGACCTTCGGTTGGGACAAGCGGGCCGCGCGGCGGGGAGGCCGCCGGGTCTCCGAGGCGCGCCTGCTGTTGCTGGCGGCGCTCGGGGGGTGGCCCGGGGCCTGGATCGCGGCGAGCGTGTTCCGGCACAAGACGGTCAAGACGAGCTTTCGCATCCGGCTCGTCCTGGTGTCGTTGCTGAACCTGGCCGTCGTGGCGGCGGCGTGGTGGTTCCTCGTGCGCACAGCCAGCCCCGGCTGAGCTGCAGGCCGACCGGGAGGTCGGCCTGATGACGTCTCGGTATCGCTAGCCGACCACCCGCCGCTTTCGGCGGGAGTCTCCGTCGCGCGAAGGAAGCGCGCTACCCGAGGATCGCTTCGAGGACGTTGCAAGCGGCTGCCGAGCCATCCTCGGCGCGCACCGTCGCGGCCATCGCCGCAGCCCGGGCGCGCATGTCCTCGCTGGCGAGCAACTCGGTGAGCGTGTCCGCCAAGCGGGACGGTTTGAGTCGATGCGGGTTCAGCGTGAGCCCGAGCCGCAGGCGCTTCACCCGCAGCGCGCTGTCGAACTGGTCGTGTGCGAAGGGGACGACGAGCTGGGGGTGCCCGGCCCGGAGCGCCTGACCCGTGGTGCCGATGCCGCCCGCGTGCACCACGATGGAAGCCGCGTCGAACAGGGGTGACACGGCCGTCGAACGGATCGCGAGGATCTGGTTTGTCGTTGGGTCCGTGCCTGCGTTCGTGCCTGTGTCCGCCAATGGGCCTGCGCCCACGGCATCGCCCACCACCAGCACCGCGCGCTGGCCCAGCCGCCGCGCCGCCTCGGTGGCCGCTGCGTAGAAGTCGCCCGCCACCGTGACCGCAGACGACCCCAGCGAGAACACGAGCGGCGCCGGGCCCTCGGCGAGGAAGCGGCCCAGCCGTTCGGCGTCGGCGTCCCCGCCGAAGTCGGCGTCATGAAAGGGGAAGCCGCAGGCCGTGGTCCGCGGCGGCCAATCCGGTTGGGGGAGCGCGAAGTGTCCGGAGAACAGCGCGAGCACGGCGTGCGGTGAGAACTGCCCTTCCCAGAAGGGATCGGCGTCGGCGGGCAGGCCGAGTTCCCGACGGAAGTCGCGGATGGGCTCGCTCCAACTCCAGGAGATCTTCTTCATCAGGCGCCAGAGCGTGCCGACGGCGGTCGGGCCGAGGGGTCGCAGTCGCGCCAACCATGTTGCGCCCGGCAGGGCCGGCGGGTCGTGCGCCGAGCAGAACACCATGGGGGAGAGCACGGTCGACACCCACGGGAGCCCGGACTGCTCGCCGAAGAGGGGCGCGGCGTAGGTGAGCGAGTGCGATGCGAGCAAGTTCGCGCCTTCGCATGCGGCCTCGAGGTCGCTGTAGCTCTCGCGCAGGTGGGGGATCACGAGTTCGCGCACGACGTACTCGGTGCCCCGGCGCGGTTCCATGGCACGACGCATGGTCTCCGCATCCTCGAAGTCGACGTCCGGCCGGATGGCGGCGAAGGCGAGGCCCGCCTCCTCCACCGCGGAGCGATACACGCGTGGCGCCGCGATCACGGCGATGTGTCCGCGGCGGTGCAGCTCTCGGCCGATGGCGAGGTACGGGTAAAGGTCGCCGTAGGAGCCGAACGTGGTCAGGACGATGCGCGCCACTCTGGGGTCCTCCCGTGCTCCGCCTGTTGTCCGCCTCATCTGCGGTGCCCTGCTACGGAGCGCCAACCAAACTCGGGGCGATCAGGTCACATGGTGACCGAAGGGCGCCCCCGCGACCAATCCCTCGAATGGACCCGCGGGGGGCTTTCGGTAGGGATCACAGGCGGGACACGCTCCGTTAGACTCTTCCCCGGATGTCCCAGGCGCCCGTCAAGGTCACCGGCGCCGTGAACTGTTCCGGGAGCGACGTTGATGCAAGCCATGAACGCGAGCCGACCGGGGGGCGCGACGCCCGGGCTGCGGAGGACGGGCACGACAGCGAGGTCGGCGCTCTTCGGGGTGCTGTGCATTGCGCTCTCGTCCCCGTCGTTCGCCGCGGTCGATTCCAACCCGGGCGAGATCCTCGCCTACCTCGCCGCCCATCAGCAGGCCTTCGACGCGTTGGAGGCCCCAGACCCCGAGCAGGCCCGGGCCTTCGCCGAGCGCATCGAGCGCGCCGCGGCCGTCGCTCGTTCTCTGGGGCGCAGAGCTTCTGAGTCCGAGGCGCTCATCGTCCTCGGCACGCACTACGCCGATCGTGACGAGCCGGCGCAGGCCGAGGCCGCTTTCGGGCGGGCCCGCTTGAGTGCGCAACAGTCGGGGGATGCCGCGCGTGAGCTGCGAGCCCTCGACGGTGTCCTGAACCTGCTCCTCGACAAGCGCTCGGGCGGCGAGAGCAAGTCGCCCGCCGAGCGCGACAGGTTCCACGCCGCGCTGGTGGCCTTCGTCGATGTCGCCGTGACCCATGAGCGCATCGTGGAGGCCGTCGCCTGGCTGGACGAAGCTGGTTACGAGGGCGCGAGGCCGGTCAGTCGCCGCGCCAAGGAACTGCGCGGTGTGCTCGTCGAGGAGCTGGATGCCGTGGCCCGGGCGCGGGTCACCGGCGAGACCAAGTCGATCCCGGCCAGCATCGGCCGACTGTGGGTCGAGGGGCTCGCGTTGTTGGCGGGGAGCGTCGCCGAGGAGTTCGAGCAACCGGGAGGGTTGGAGATCGCCCTCGAGACGCACCAGGCCCGGGGCGACGGCGCCGCCGAGGCACGGGTGAGCAGGATCCTGCTGCGCTTGCTGCCCGCAGGAGAAGAGCGCGACGCACTCCGACGGCGCGCCTACGCCGCGGCGCTGAGCGCGGGCGAGTTCGCCGCGGCGGCCGAGTGGGCACCGGACGACGGCGTCGCGGATTCGCTGCGTGAACTCGCCGGACCCCCGCTCACGGAGCAGGAACGGGCGATCGCCGACTTCCCGCTGTGGAGGCAGGAGGGACGCCGGCCGAATGAGCGTGACGTGTTCGTCGACAAGATCGCCGAGCATGCGGATCCCGATTACTTCCTCACGAAGACGACCCCCGGCACGCTGACGTCGGGCAACGGGGACGTCATCGAGATGGCCCACGCCGATGGGTCGCGGGCCTTCGTGCCCATCTTCTTCGACGTCCTCGAACGGGGCGGCAACGCTCCCGAGCACCTGCTCGCGGCGGCCCGGGCCCTCGGCGAGCTGGCCGGTCTCGAAGACGTGGAAGCGCTCGTCGCGGCGCTCGATCACGAGGACTGGGAAGTGCGCCGGCTGATGGCGATGACCCTGGTCCGCATGGCGCCCCACGACGAGCGGGTCGGTGCCGGGCTCGAACGCCGCCTCGCCGCCGAGGAAGTGCTCGCCGTCGCCGCTGCGTTGAGGTGGGGCCTCATCGAGGCCGGGCACATCGAGCCACACCGGGCCGAACTCGAGGAGCTGATGAAGGGCTCCGACGAGCGCGCGGCAGCGACGGCCGGGGTCGCCTTGTTCGACTACGGTTTCGGGACGGCCGCCACGCTGCTCGAATCGAACGCGCGGGTGAAGCGCGCCCGGGACGCCGATGCGGACATCGTCGAGCTGCTGGCCTTCTCGACGCGCCCCGACGCCGTCGGTTTGCTCGACCGCTTTGTGGACCGGAACGCGTACACCGTCCCCGCCGCGCGAGCCCTGACCCGATTCGACACACCGAGAGCGCGCGACATTCGCAAGCGGGAGCGGGGCGAGGCTCACACCGGCGTCGCGCCGCTCTGGTTCGGCTTGCGGGACGCGCGTCGGGGTCGCATGACGCCCGAGACCAAGAACTGGTGGGTGGAGCGCAGCCAGGACCTGCCGTTGAAGGGTCACGTGTTCACGTCGGAGATGCTCGAGTGGTCCGTCGACGAGTCCGAGGGCGAGGTCGACCTGCCCTGGAAGGTCCGTGACGAGGAGATCGTGGCGTCGCAGGAGATCTGGTCGAACGACACCCGGCGGGCTCTCAAGGCCTTGAAGGGTCGCAAGCGCTATCCCCGCGCTCCCCAGAGCAACGACCCGGAAGCCGGTTGGAGCGTCCATCTCCTCTACCGGACAAGGATGCGCTCGGGGTCCGTCAACTACAGCGTTCGCCCGCGCGCCACGCTCGTCGACCCGACCTACCTGTCGGTCGCCCTCAACGCGTCGGAGCGACACAGCGGGATCGACAAAGACATCCTCGGCGCGCTCTGGGTCGAGTTCGAACTCGAGCTCGAAGCCGAGGACGCCCACAAGCAGACGCGACTGGAGGGTGTGCCGGGCCTCACTGGTCCCCTGGTCGCCGACAGCGCGGACGTGCCGACTTTCGACATCCCCGAAGGGGTGACCGCGGCCTCACTCCGCCAGGGCGAGCTCGTGCTCGATTTCAAGTTCTTCGATGAAGAGAAGACCCTGCGCATCCCCCTCGCTGGAATCCTGATCGAGTCGGACGCCATCGCACCGGACCTCATCGTCGAAGGCATCAGCATCGAACCCGCGGCGCCGCGGCCGGGACAGGCGGCCTACGTCAGCTTCGACGTGGTCAACGCGGGGCACGCGGTTTCGGCGAAGACCACGGTCGTCGTCCAGGTGCACAACGCCTTGCGGCCGGAGAGCCCCCAGCGGTTGCGCTCGGTGGGGGTCCCCGCGTTGAAGCAGGGCGAGCGGGTCACGACGACGGTGGGCGTGACCGTGTCCGCGGAGAACTACCTGTCCGGCTACAGGCCCGGCTGGACCCCCGACGATCAGGACACGGCCATCGAGGTCGTCGTCGATCCCGAGGGCAAGGTCGACGAGAGCGAGGAAGGCAACAACCGCTCCTTGCGCCCCGTGGCACTCATCCTGAATGAGGAGGAGCGCGGCGCACGCAACCAGGAACAACTCCTGGTGTCGCTCAACACGTTGGCGGACCGGGTCGAGGAGCTCGGGCCCGGCGCCCCGCCCGACGTCCTGCGCGATGCTCTGCGCGAGGTGCTGGAAGGACTCGATGCGGTCCGGCCGCGGACGCCGGCGCTCGACAAGGCGCGCCAGTTGATCCGCATGCTCGGGGCCCAGGCCGAGGCGCGCGGTCGCATCAAGAACGCGACGGACCGCATGCGTGACTTCAACCGGGTGCCGGGCTCCGACGAAGAGGCGCGAGACGCGCTCCGCGATCTGGTGCGCGCCCAGGCGGACCTGATCCGGTCGGGCGTGCCCGTTTCCGCCGAGCAGGTCGCCGCGATCAACGAGAATGTCGTGAGGTTCCACGAGACGTTCGGCGCGTCCGAAGCGCTCCTGGACAAGGCACAGTCCGATGTCCTCGAGACCGCTGCGGAGCAGGGCCGGATCCGCGCAGGAACCCGTGAGATCTTCGGTGAGATGGCCCGCAGCCCGGAGTCAGGATTCGAAGAGTTGCTCGGCCCGCCATTGAATGCAGAGAACCGCGGGTCGGCTGAGGCCTTCCTGGATCGGAACATCGAGTGGAGCCGTGACGGCATCGCGCTGGCCGACCAGATGTTCGATGCGGCCATCAGCAACCCGGACGGAGGCTTCGCGCCGGGAGCCTTGGATGTTGTCGCGGCCGGGAACGAGGCGTGGTCCCTGCCGCCGTCCGAGACCGTGGAGCAGGTCGACTCCCTCGGTCAGGGCGAGGCCCCTTCGCCGGCCGCACCGGCAGCCCGGAAGACCGCGCGTTCCTTGCTGAAGAACCTGGGCTTCTGATCAGCCGCTCACGGCGCGAGCGGCTCGGCCCACGCGGCGCACTTGTCCATCGGGACCAGCCGGTCTTCGGCATATCATGGCCGCGATGCCGACCTCGCCCGACGTGACCGTGCTGCTGCAGCGTTGGCAGGCCGGGCAGCCGGACGCCGAGGAGCCGCTCTGGCGAGCGCTGTGGGATGAGTTGCATCGCATCGCTCGCGCTCACATGGGCCATCAGCCGTCAACCCACACGCTGCAACCGACGGCGTTGGTGAGCGAGGCCTGGCTCCGCCTGGCGCCTGCGGGAGACCAGGGCTTCGTGGATCGCGAGCACTTCCTCGCCTTCGCCTCGAGGGTGATGCGTTCGGTGCTCATCGACCACGCCCGACGCCGGCAGGCCGCCAAGCGTGGCGGCGATCGCCCCGACCGTCGACGCGAAGACCTCGACGGCCTGCGCGTCACCTGGGTGGGTCTCGATGACGACCGCGCCCTCGACATCCTCGCCCTCGACGAAGCCCTGCAGGCGCTGCAGACGGAGGACGCCGAACTGGTGCGCGTCGTGGAGCTGCAGTTCTTCGGGGGGCTCTCGATGAAGGAGTCGGCCCTGGTGCTGGGCGTGTCGCTCTCCACGGCCGAGCGGCGCTGGCGCGTGGCCCGCATGTGGTTGCGCGAGCGGCTCGGCAATGACGGCGACGACGTCGAAGGGGGTGGGGACGGCGGGCGCGGGGCAGGTGGCGGGAGCGGGGATGGGCCCCGATGACGTCGGGCGACTGGTCGCGCCTGCGTCCCCTCCTCGAAGCGCTCCTCGTGCGCCCCGAGGAAGAGCACGAGGCCTACCTGGCGGAGGCCTGCGGCGGCGATGTCGACCTCGCCGCCCGCGCTCGCCGCATGTTCGTGCGCGAGCGCAGCGACCCCGACTTCCTGAAGGGGCCGGTGCAGGCGCCGGCGGCTCCGGAGGACATCTTCGTGGCAGGGACCCGCGTGGGGCCGTGGCGACTCGCCGAGCCCCTGGGTGCCGGCGGCATGGGACGGGTCTGGCTGGCCGAGCGCGCCGACGGCGCCTACCAGCAACGCGTCGCGCTCAAGCTGCTGCGCACCGAGCTCTCCACGCCGGCCCTCCAGGCCCGTTTCGATCTCGAGCGACAGGTGCTGGCGCATCTCGAGCATCCCGGCATCGCGCGGCTCCTCGACGGCGGTCGCACGGATGAGGGCGTGCCCTGGCTGGCCATGGAGCTCGTGCCGGGGCAACCCCTCGATCGCCACGCTGATGCGCACAAGCTCAGCGTGGACGCACGACTGCGGCTGTTCCTCGATGGGTGCGCAGCCGTGGCCGCCGCGCACCGGGCGCTGGTGATCCACCGGGACCTCAAACCCTCCAACATGCTCGTCGACGACGACGGTCGCGTGCGGCTGCTCGATTTCGGTATCGCGAGCCTGGGGGAGCCGGCGGACGACGCCCTGACCGACGGCAACCTGCGGCCCTTCACGCCGCTCTATGCCAGTCCCGAACAACGTCGCGGTGACGTGGTCGGAACGGCGACGGACGTCTATTCGCTCGGCGTCGTGCTGCACGAACTGCTCACCGGCACGCTGCCGGAATCCGACGGTGACGGCGAGACCGTTCTCCCCAGCGTGATCGCGGGTGCGGGCGACGACGCCGAAGCGCGGGCCGGGTTGCGCGGAGGCGACGCGCGCCGCCTGCGCGCCGAGCTCGCCGGTGACCTCGACGCCATCGTCGTCCGGGCCCTGCGCCGCGAGCCCGGCGAGCGGTACGGTTCCGTGCAGGATTTTGCCGAAGACGTGCGACGCCACCGGGAGCACCGGCCGGTGCGGGCCCGGCCCGACCAGCGTCGGGACCGTCTCGCCAAGTTCCTGCGCCGCAACGCCCTGCCGGTGGCCGCGAGCGGTCTCGCCGTCGTGGCCCTGCTGTCCGCTACCGTCGTGAGTTGGAACTTCGCGTTGGACGCCCGCGAGCAGGCCGTGGCCGCCGAGGACGCCCGCGAGGATGAGGCGGCGGCGCGGCGGCGGGCCACCGACCTGTTCGACGCGCTGCTCGCCCGCAGCCTCGACACCACCTTCGACTTCGCCCTACGGCTCCAGCCCTTGCCGGGGTCGGCGACGGTGGGACTCGAACTGCTGGGTGCCGCGGTGGCCGACCTCGAGCACCTGGTCGCGCTTGCGGAGGACGACGATCCCCACTTGCGCGATCAGCTCGCCCGCGCGTTCACCCGCCTGGGTGATGCCCAGGGTCATCCGGCCTATCCCAACGTCGGCGATGCAGAAGCGGCAGAGGCCAGCTACCGTCGCGCCCTCGCGGTGGCGTCGACACTGCCGAGCGACGCGCCCGGGCAGCGCGATGTGCGGGCGCTGTGCGAGGCGCGACTCGGTGAGATCCTCGAGAGCCAGGGTCGCGTCGAGGCTGCCACGCCTCACTTCGAGCGCATGCTCGCGTTGCGGGAGGAGGACGCGGCTGCGCGAGCGAGCGATCGCGCCGCGATGACGGCGCTGGCCCTGGCCCACGACAAGATCGGTGTCCACCTGCTGCGTCTGAAGCGCCCCGACGAGGCGCAGCCGCACCTGGTCCGATATCTCGAAGGGGTCGTCACCCTGCACGGCGACGATCCGGGAGACGCCCTGGTGGCGCTGCACGTGGGCTTCGCGCACCAACGTCTGGGCGCCGCCGCGTGGGCGGCCGCCGACTATGAGATCAGTCGCGACGCCTCGCGCGCCGCGGCGCAGCACTTCGAGACGTTGCTCGAAGGCGACCCGAACCACACGACCAAGCGGGGCCAGGCGGGCTGGAGCTGGTACTGGGCCGGGAATGCGCAGGTCCAGCTCGAAGAGTGGGCGGACGCCGAGTCGTCATTGCGGCGGGCCCGGGCGATCTACACCGGCCTCGCTGAGGAGGACCCGGACAACGCCCAGCACTTCCAGCCGCTGGGGGGCGTGTACGAGATGCTCGGCAACGTCGAGAAGTCTCGTGCCGAGCAAGCCGTCGAGCCGGACGAGCGAAGAGCGGGCTGGATCGCCGCCCGGGACTGGTACCGACAGGCCCTCGAACTCTGGCAGCAGCGGACAGAACCCCGCTACGCCCACCTCCCGGAGGTGATGGCGCAGAAGATCGCCGCTTGCGAGGCCGTCCTCGGCTCCGAGTGAGGGTGGGAAATAAAAGTCGCCGGGGCTGAAGGTCCCCGGCGACGCCTTGCGTGTCTCTCCTCGAGGGGCGTGATCCGCCGGCGGCGGACGCCCCGACATCCCCGGGGCCGATGCCGGGCATCCGGTCCCCACGAGGAGAGAGACGATGCAGAGCCTGTTGTTGACCCTGTTGCTGGCCCTGGCGGGCACGAGCGGTTTCGCAAGTGCCGAACCGAGCGCTGAGGAGCCCGGCCCGGGCGTCCTCCCGCGCCTGCCGCTGCTGTTCGAGGCCAACGGCGGCGCCTACCACGAGTCGGTGGGCTTCGTGGCTCACGGCCCGGGCTACACGCTGATGCTCACGCCGGGCGGGACGTCGCTGCTGCTCGAGTCGAGCGTCACCGAAGAGCGGGGCTCGCTCCCGTTGACCCGGCCCGTCCACGTCGCGGCCTTGCGCACCACCTTCGTGGGCGGGCGCTCCGATGCCGCCATGACCGGTGTCGAGCCCGCGCCCACCCTGATCCACCACATCCGCGGCAACGACCCGGAGGCGTGGAGCGTCGACAACCCGACCTTCACCCGCGTGCGCTACGACCAGGTCTGGCCCGGGGTGGACGCGGTCTTCTACGACGCCGACGGACAGCTCGAGTACGACTTCGTCGTGGCCCCGGGTGCCGACCCGTCGGTGGTGCGCCTCGCCTACGAAGGCGCCGACCGGCTGTCGCTGCGTGACGACGGTGCCCTGGTGCTGCACACGCCGGCGGGCGAGCTCGTGAACAGTGCGCCGGTGCTCTACCAGCACACCGGCGAGTCCCGCGAGCCGGTGACCGGTCGCTTCGTGCTGCACGGCGGTGACGAGGTGGGCTTCGCCGTCGACGACTGGGACACCGCGCGGCCCCTCGTCATCGACCCGGTGATGGTCTATGCGAGCACCTTCGGCGGCACCATGGCGGACTACAACTACGACCTGGCCGTCGACGCCCAGGGACGCGCTCACCTGGTCGGCGAGACCCTGTCGGCCGACCTGCCCTGGACCTTCGGCGCCTACGACGCCACCCTCAACGACACCGACGCGTACGTGGCCCGCCTCTCCGCCGACGGCACCGCCCTCGACTGGTGCACGTACCTGGGCGGCTCGAATCCCACCTGGCCCTACAACGCGGGCGGCGATCGCGCCTTCACCGTCGAGGTGGACGACGCCGGGCTGGTCTACGTCGCCGGTTCCAGCGAATCGACCGACTTCCCCACGTTGAGCGACGCCCTCAAGCAGACCCAGGCCTGGTACTTCGACGCCTTCGTGAGCGTGCTCTCCAGCGACGGCTCGGCGCTGCAGTACTCGACGTTGCTCGGTGGGACGTTGGGCGACACCGCCTACGACCTGTGCGTGACCGACGCCGGTCGCGTGTACCTCACCGGCGAGACCGACAGCGGCTTTCCGGTCACGCCCGTCACCTACGATTCGGTCGGCACGCCCCGGGACGCCTTCGTCGCGTGGTTCACGCCGGGCGGACCGTTGGAGTACGGGTCGCATCTCGGCGGCCCGGCCGCCTACGACCGCGGTCACGCCATCGAGGTCGACGACCAGGGGCGCGTCTATGTGGCGGGCACGACGCTCTCGCACGACTTCCCCACGTCGATGGGCGGCTACCAGCAGGCCTTCCAGGGCAACGCCGACGGATTCCTGTGCCGCTTCGACCCTACTGGTCAGGTGCTGCAATACGGGACCATGCTCGGCGGCAGCGGCTCCGACATGGACGACACGGACGTGGACATCGCCATCGCCGACGACGGCCGGGTCTGGATCGCGGGCGCGTCGAAGAGCTCCAGCTATCCCACCAGCGCCGGCGCCCATCAGGCCACCAACCCCACCGACAACGGCGTGAGCAGCAGCGGCGTGCTCACCTGTCTCGACACGGACGTGTCGGGCGCGGCGGGGATGGTGTTCTCGACGTACTTCGGCAGCGGCGGATCGTCCGGCCTGTCCGACGTCGAGGTCGACGCCTCCGGCAACGCCTGGGTGTTCGGGTACACCATCGACGCCGACTTCCCCACGCTGCTGGCCTGGGACGACGAGTTCAACACCGGCACCACGCCCTACTCCGACGCGTTGCTGGCCTGCTTCGACGCGGCAGGGACGCTGCTCAACGCGTCCTACGTCGGGGGGAGCGGCGCCGAACCGAACACCTTCGCGCCCCAGGGTCGCGGCGGGCTCGAGCGGGGGCCGGGCGGCGACCTGTACGTGTCCCACGACATGAGCTCGGGCAACCAGGGCCTGTCGACGCCGGGGGCCTACACCAGTCCGACCGCGGGGGTCCACGAGTCGTGGGTGGCGCGCTTCAAGCCGGATGCGCCTGTTTGCCAGTTCGACTACGGGTACGACGGACCGGGCACGGGAACGCTGAGCGTGTGCGGCGGCGACCTCTCCACCGGCACCTTCGGCGTGCTGCGCCTGTCGGACTTCGCGCCCAACAAGCCGGTGATCCTGCTCGCGGGACTGGCGGCCAACCCCACCTACGTCGGCGACATCAGCGCCACGCTGGTGCCGGTGCCGGTGGACCTGATCGTGATCCTCAGCACCGACAGCGACGGCGAGGTCGAGCTGTACGTGCCCGGCTGGCTGGGACCGGTGACGGTGTTCCTGCAGGGGACGCAGGCGGACAACCCCGGTCCGGGCCAATGGACCACGTCGAACGCAGTGGAGGTGGAGTTCCTGCCGTAGGGCGAGGGAACCGGGCCTCAGCGCGTGCTTCATGGCGACCGTCGGGCAACCCCCGCGACCATTTCTGTAGGATGCGGGCTCGTAGTCCAGCCTGCGCTGCCAGACGCCCTTCGGCGTCGTTACCCAGGCGCCCCACGCCTTCGTGGCGTGCGGCCCCGGCGCGCTCCCGCCTCACCGGCGGGTGCGATTCGGTCGGGCCCGACGACCTCAAGGAGCACCCCGCATGGCCCAGAGTCCCGGCTCGGCCCCCGACTTTCCTGCCGTCAATCTTCCCCCGGCCAAGACCATCGGCGGCGTCGTCGTCCTGGTGTTGCTGCTCGTCGTGGCGATGACGGCCTACTACACGGTGCCCGCTGAGTCCGAGGGCGTCGTCCTGCGGTTCGGCCGATTCATCGGCAAGGTCCCCTCGGGCCTGCACTTCAAGATCCCGCTCGGCGTCGACACGGTCGACATCGTGCCGGTGAAGCGCCAGCTCAAGCAGGAGTTCGGCTTCGGCAGCGCCGGGGCGTCCAATCCGTGGCAATCGACCGGAAGGGGGGAGTGGAACGACGAGAAGTCGATGGTCACCGGCGACCTGAACGCCGCGCTCGTCGAGTGGGTCATCCAGTACCGCATCGAGGTTCCCGAGCACTACCTGTTCCGGGTGCGCAACGCGGACGCGACGTTGCGTGACGCGTCCGAGAGCGTGATGCGCGAGGTGGTCGGCGACCGCACGGTGGACGAGGTCATCACCGTCGGCCGGCAGGAGATCGAGGACGAGGCGCTGCAGAAGCTGCAGGCCCTCGCCGCGAGCTACGAGATGGGCATCAAGATCGACCAGGTCCAGCTCAAGAACGTGAATCCCCCCGAGCGGGTGCAGGCCTCATTCAACGAGGTCAACCAGGCGCAGCAGGAGCGGGAGCGCGCGATCAACATCGCCAACGGCGAGTACAACAAGTCGATCCCGCGCATGCGCGGTGAAGCCGAGCAGCGCATCAGCGCGGCCGAGGGCTACGCCAAGCAGCGCATCAACGAGGCCCAGGGTGACGTCTTCGCGTTCAACGCGCAGCTCGCCGAGTACCTCAAGGCGCCGGAGGTCACCCGGCAGCGCATCTACCTCGAGACCATGGCCGAGGTGCTGCCCGCCGTGCGGGGCAAGGTGATCCTCGACGAGGACGCCCTCGGGGGCGTGCTGCCGCTGCTCGATCTCGACCGAATGGGTGTACCCGGCGCGGGGAGGGCGGACGGATGAAAAACAAACTACTGATGGTCGTCATCTTCGTCGTCGCCCTCGTGCTGCTTGGCGTGGCGTCGGGAGCGTTCTACACCGTCGCCGAGACGGAGCAGGTCATCATCACGCAGTTCGGCAAGCCCATCGGCCAGCCGATCACCGAGGCGGGGCTTCACTTCAAGATGCCGTTCATCCAGGAGGTGAACAGCATCGACAAGCGCATCCTCGAGTGGGACGGCCAACGCACCGAGATGCCGACGAAGGACAAGCTCTACATCTCGGTGGACACTTTCGGGCGCTGGCGCATCACCCAGCCGCTCGAGTACTTCCGCCGGCTGCGCGACGAGCGCAGCGCCCAGTCGCGCCTCGAGGACATCCTCGGCAGCGAGACGCGCAACGCCATCGCGAAGCACGACCTGATCGAGGTGATCCGCACCACCAAGGACCGCGAGCCGACGCGCGACGACAGCCTCGACCAGATCCGCGAGGTGTCGAGCCAGATCGGCGTGCTGCGCACGATCTTCAAGGGCCGCAAGAAGATCGAGGAGGAGATCCGCTCGGCCGCGAAGGTCAAGCTCGCCGAGTTCGGGATCGAGTTGCTCGATGTCCGCTTCAAGCGCATCAACTACAACCCGAGCGTCGTCGAGAAGATCTACGAGCGCATGATCTCCGAGCGCCAGCAGATCGCGTCACGCTTCCGTTCCGAGGGCGAGGGCGAGGCCGCCAAGATCCTCGGCACCAAGGAGCGCGACCTGGCGGGCATCGCGTCGGAGGCCTACAAGAGCGAGCAGCAGGTGCGCGGTGAGGCCGACGCGCGGGCGACGGAGATCTACGCCGCGGCCTACGACCAGAGCCCCGAGGCGCGCGAACTCTACGTCTTCCTCCAGACCATGGAGACCTACAAGACCGTGCTCGGCTCGGACACGACGTTGCTCTTCTCGACCGACAGCGACCTGTTCCGTTTCCTGAAGGACGCCTCGGGTCAGCGCACGGTGCCCGCCGCTGCGACCGCGCCGCCTCCGTAGGCGCCGCGCCGACCTAGCCGCGCCTCCGGTTCCACGGCATCCGCGCCAGCAGCAGTCCCATCCCGCACCAGTCGGTGATCCCCGCGAAGACCAGTCCCGCGGAGACGAAGCCCGACAGCAGGAAGAACCCCGGGTGCACCCCGAAGCCCAGCACCACGCCCAGCAACCCCAGGCCGCCCGCGCCGATGCGGACCTGCCGCTCGAGGGACAGGCGGGGTGTGCCCGTGACGGTGCCCAGGCCGGCGGCGCGCCAGGCCTCGAGGCCGCCCGCGACGATGCGCGCATCCGTGACGCCGGCCGCCGCGAGGCGCTCGCAGGCGCGACCGGCCCGGGCGCCCGTGCGGCAGAGCACGAACAGCGGCGCGCCGCGGTCGCGCAACTCGTCGAGGTGATGGTCGAGGGCATCGAGGGGCACGTGCAGCGCGCCCTCCACGTGCTCGGCGTCGAACTCCACCCCGGAGCGCACGTCGAGCAGGCAGCCCGCGCCCGTGTCGAGGGCGGTTCGCGCCGCCTCGGGGGCAGCGGCCGCCGTCGTCGGGTCGTTGCTCACGCTCATGGTCTCGTCCTCCGGGTGCTCAGAGCGTAGCCAGCTCGATGTTGCTGAAGCGGCCGGGATCGGAACGCCGGGCATCCGCCTTGCGCTCCAAGGCCTCGACCACGGCCTGGGCGAAGTCCACCTTCTCGAATACCTGTGCGCTGCCGAGACCGCCCGGGCTGAAGACGTTGATCTCCATCAGCTTGTCGCCGGCGATGTCGAGTCCCACGAGGAACATCCCGTCCTCGACCAGTCGCGGGCGGACCATTTCGGCGATCCGCAGCATCTCGTCGTCCACCTCGGCGCGTCGCAGCTTGCCGCCCGCGTGGATGTTGCTGCGCAGGTCGTCACCGGTGCGGATACGGCGGAAGGCCGCGTGCTTGCCCTGGTGGACCAGCGGGCGGCCGTTCATCAGGAACAGCCGGGTGTCCCCGGCGACCGCGGCGGGCAGGTACTCCTGGGCGATGACGTAGCCGTCGCGGGTCACGGCGCTCACGATCTCGTCGAGGTTGTGTCGGTCGTCGTGACGGATGATGAACACGCCGTCGCCGCCCGAGCCGAGCAGCGGCTTGACGACCAGGACCCCTTGTTCCTCGAGGAACGCCTCGATGCGGGCACGACTCCGGGTCACCAGGGTCCGCGGCCGCACGGACTCGGGGAAGGTCTGCAGGTACAGCTTGTTGGCCGCCTTGGACAGCCCGTTGGGGTCGTTCAGGACGACGACGCCGCGTCGCATGGCCAGGCGACCGAACTGGACGCCCGCGAACTGCGCCCAGGGATTCTGCGCGGCCGGGTTGCTGCGCAGGAAGAGCACGTCGAGGTCGTCGAACACCAGCCAGTCCTGCTTCGCGCGCCGGCTCTTGAGGGTCTTCAGGAAGCTTTCGGACGTGTACTCACCGGCGGGGACGGTGCGCGCCCGGCCGCCGATGGTCTCGTCCGGGTTGTAGGAGAGGTTGCCGGTGCTCAGGATCCAGGCTTCGTGTCCGCGATTGAGGCACTCGGCGGCCATGCGGTAGGTGGTCGCGCCCGCCTCCCCGCTGTCCATTACGTTCACGACGAAACCGATCCTCACGCCGACTCCTCCTCGGCGACGAGCTGCAGCACGGAGCCGTCTCCCTCGCGCACGCCGGCCAGTCGCGCGGCCGCGCCCTTGTGTGACAGGTAGCTGGGTTCGAGCGGCGCCGCCTTGAGCACCTCCCGGTGGCGCAGTTCCTGGATCATGGGCAGGTGGTGCAAGGCGAATTTGCCGACGTACAGCGGCCGGAGCTTGTGCCCCTCGCGCACATGCCGGACGACGGAGCGCAATCCGCGCAGGTAGACGACGTCCTTGGTGAGCCCGCCCCCACGGTAGATCCGCATGGTCGTGGTGTAGGCGGACCGCTTGCCGAAGCCGTAGGTGTCGCGCAGCACGCCGAACGTCTCGACGAAGGACGCCCCGTCCACGAGATGTCGTGCGGCGACGACGCGCGCCGCCAGTTGCCGCATGCGATCGCGGCTCAGCCCGCCGACCAGATACTCGGCCATGACGGCCAGGCCTTCCTGCAGGCCTTCGTAGGCGGCGAGGCCCGAGTAGAGCTGTCGGAACGGCTGGGCCCGGCCGTTGTAGTAGGTGAGCAGGTGGGTGCCGACCTCGTGCGCGAGCAACGCGTCCACCCGTCCGCGGGGCACGCTCAACCTGCGATTGATCATCAGCTTCCCACGGGACACGATCAGCCCCGACACGTTCTCGGTGACGCGCACGGCGGCCTCGAATCCGGGAAAGGTCTGCCGGTAACGTTCGATCTGCGCGCGGGCGCGCTGGGCGAATTCTTCCGCGTCCACGCGATCGCCGTCCTTGGCCTTTTCCTTCGCCTTGGTGGCCGTCCGTGGCAGCCGTTCGAGCAGGTCCTTGGCGAGGTCGAACAGCTCGTCGTCCACGGCGCCGAACAGCTGCTGGCTCTCATGGATGAAGGCCGGCGTGTCCCGGTCGCGGAGCATGGTGATCTTGAGCTCGAGCTCCTCCTGTTTCTCCTGGAAGATGTGCTGCAGGGCCGGGTCCTCGATGCGCTCGATGGGGACCTTGTAGAGCTGTCGTTTCAGTAGCCCGGTGTCGATGGGGAGCGGTCGGTAGTGGAAGGTGGGCACCCGCTCGAACTTGCGGCGCTTGAAGGACTGGTAGGCATCGTTGGAGTTCACCGGGTTGAGCAGCAGCAGGTAGTCGAACGCGTCGCTCACCTCGGCCAACTGCCGGTCGACCTCCCACACGGCCTTGACCACGGCCCGGCGCCCCAGGGCGTGGTAGTGCGCGGGGTGGCGCGTCGACTTCGAGCAGGAGAACTCGAAGATCGCCTTCCGCAGGGCGAGGCCCAGGCTGCGACGCAGCGCGCGCATCACCGGCGGGAACACCTGATCGGAGGCCAGCTTCCGGTAGACGGGCGGCACGGCCAGTCCGATGATCGTGCAGTCCAGCGCGCGCGCATCCGCCTCGGACAGCAGCGGATCGAGGCCGGGCGGATGGCAGGCGCCCTCCCGCACGACCTCGACGGTGACGCCCTGCTTGAGGATCTTGATCTTGGCGAGCCGGGCTTCCAGGACCTCGACCGTGCGGTCGACGTCCTCCTCGTCGGACACGTGGACGGTGAACGTCGGCCGGACGGTGGGCACGGCCGGGTCGTTCGCCTGGCCACCGTCCGGCGCCGACCAGAGTTCCAGGATCAGGAATGCACCGAACTCCCCGGCCAGGGTGGCGACGGTCCGCTGGACCAGCTCAGAGATCTGTTCGTCGTGGCGGGCGTCGCCGGGCGCGATCAGGTAGGAGGCGCTGGTCTTGACCAGCTGGTCGGTGCCCACGTCGTCGCGGTCGATCGGTCGGCGATAGACGCACAGGAAGGGCAGCTGGCGGTCCACGTGCAGTCGGCCCCCCCCGGGCAGGCTGCGGCGGACGTGCTGATTCTTCGTCAGGCGTTCGCACACCGCATCGATCAGGGCGCCGGAGATCCGACGGTTGGGACGACGTGTCCCCTGCTCGGTCTTGCTCCCGCCCTGCTTGCCTGTGCTGTTCATCTCGAGCGTCGTCGCGTGAAGGCCCCGCGGGGCATGCACGCGCGATCATGACAGCACGGCGTCAGCAGCGATAGCGGATCGCCCCGAAGGGGGTGGCCAGCCGGGCCCGACTACGAGGACGCCAGGTCCGGCGCGAGCGGCTCGGCCCACGCGGCGTACTTGTCCAGCGGGACCAGCCGGTCTTCGGGGTCGGTGGAGAGCAACCGCTTCAGCAATCGGTGCAACCGCCAACTCACGCCCGCCCCGAGATTCCGAGCCGCGGGCAACCGGAAGTCGTGCTTGAGGGCGATCAACTGCATCAGCGACGAGGCGGAGAAGGCCCGCTTCCCGCTGGCGAGCTCGTAGAGCACGCACCCCAGCGCGTAGAGATCCGACGCGGGGGCGGGGGGCGCGCCTTCCAGTTGTTCCGGCGACATGTAGAGCGGCGTGCCGAGCAGGGCGCTGCGGGCCTCGGTGTCCTCGATGTCGTCGGGCCGGCACGCCGCCGTGGCCAAACCGAAGTCGGTGAGCTTGATCTCGCCGCGCTGCGTGGTCATGACGTTGCTCGGCTTGAGGTCCCGGTGCACGATGCCGCGCCCGTGCAGGTGCAGCAGCGCCGCGGCGAGGTGCCCGGCGATCTTGCGCACCTCGGCCTCGGGCAGCGCGCCGCGTTGTTCGATGACCTGAGCGAGGTCGCTCCCGTCGCAGTACTCCATGGCCAGGAAGCAGGTGCTGAAGGCGTCGAAGCGGCGGTGCAGGCGCGAGATGTTCTCGTGGCCGAGGGACAGCAGGGTGTCCGCCTCGGCTTGGAAGCGCTGCATGGCGCCGGACTCGTAGACCAGGCGGTGGCTCATCATCTTCAGGGCCACCGGACGCTCGCCGTCGGCCTCGCGGGCCTCGTAGACCACCGCCATGGCGCCGCGGCCGACGCAGCGCTCGATGTGGTAGCGGTCGAGGGTCTTGCCGCCGAGACCGTCCACGGACTCCTCACCGAGCCGTTCGCCGATGAGGTACGTGAGCACGATGCCGAGCTCCGGGTGCTTGCGGGCGAGGCGCTCGAACTCCTCGATGCCGAGATGGAACGCGACCACCGGTCCCGCGGCCACGACGTCGGCGGTGCACGGCTCCTTCGTGAGCAGCGACATCTCCCCGAACACCTCGCCGAGACCCAGGCGCGCCAGCTCGCGGCGCTGGCCCTGGTCGTCGCGCAACACCACCGCGGTCTGCCCCTCCGCCACGAGGAACAGGCCCATTCCCGGGTGTCCCTGGGTGAGGATCACGTCGCCGTCGGCGAAACGGCGCTCGCGCAGACCGCGGGCCAGCAGGCGCTTGACCGGCTCGTCGAGGGTGGCGAGCGAACGGCAAGCGTCCACGACCCTCGACCCGCTAGGGGGCATGGCGGCTCTCGGCGTCCACACGGCGGTGCTCGGTGTCCGCGCCGCTGTTCTTGGCGGCCGCTTGCCGGCGGCGCTCGGCGCGGGCCTCCCGGAAGCCCACCAGCCGGCTTTGCTGTTCGTCCCACAACTTCAGGAACATCGCGCGCCAACTCGAGAGCAGCTTCACCGGCTTGATCTGTTGGAACGCCGGATGGGACTCGTGGCAGGCTTCCAGGTGGTAGTTGGGGATGCGGCTGTTCAGGTGGTGCACGTGATGGAAGCCGATGTTGCCCGAGAGCCAGCGCAACGGGGGCGGCAGCTTGTAGTAGGAGCTGCCTTGGAGCGCGGCCAGGGTGTAGTCCCAGTTCTCGCCGCGCTCCCAGTAGGCGTCCTCGAACTGGTGCTGCACGTAGAACAGCCAGATGCCGATGGCGCCCGTCACCATGGTCACGGTGAGCTGGATGAACAGGTAGGGCAGGAAGCCGAAGATGAGGCTCAGCACCGTGACCATCCCGGCGAGCGCGATGTTCATCCACCACACGGAATGCCGCTCGCGGGGAGAGGCGCGGCGTGAGGCGAACCGCTGTCGGAACAGGAACAGGTACAGCGGCGCGAGCACGAACAAGACGATGGGGTTGCGGGCCAGCTTGTAGGCGAAGCGCTTCCAGCGGCTCGACTCGATGTACTCCTGCACGGTCATGGTCCAGATGTCGCCGGCGCCGCGCCGATCGAGATCGCCGTTGGTCGCGTGGTGCAGCCCGTGTTGCCAGCGCCAGTGGTAGTAGGGGGTGAAGGTCAGCATGCCGGTGATGAATCCGGTGATGCTGTTGGCGAGCGATGACCGGAAGTACGAGCCGTGACCGCAGTCGTGGAAGATGATGAAGATGCGGATGATCAGCAGGCCCGCGACCACCGCAAGCGGAATGGTGAGCCACCACGACACGGCCAGGCTCAGGTACATCGCGTACCAGATCAGCACGTAGGGCCCGAGCGTGTTGATGATCTGGACCGTCGCCCGCCACCGCGAGGGCCGCTCGTGGCGGGACACGAGCGCCTTCCACTGGGCGAGGGTCAGGGGTGTGTCAGCGGCGGCGGCAGTCATTCAGTCGGCTGGCATTCAGTGGGCAGGCAGGGTGAGGTTCGGCAAACCGCGAGGGTCGCAGAATGCCATGACATGATCGCCCGAGAGCGACTCATGGCGCCATGACGATCCGTCAACTCCTCAAAGCAGCCCCGTGACGGGCGCAGACGGGGTCCAGGGGCGGATGTCAGCCGGTGCCGGCGACCCGCTCGAGCCGGCCGGAGTCAGCGCTCCCCGTCCTCAGCCTGCTCATCGTGGCTGTCGGCCTCGTCCGCCAGGGCTACGAGGGCGTCGAGGGCGTCGGCGGGAGCGCCGAGCACCTCCAGCGCCTGGGCGAAGCGGGCCCGGCGCACCCGCGCCTCGGCCTGCTCGAATCCGTGGGCCTGGACGTCCGCGATGGTGAGGGGCAAGGCGTGGTCGAGCTCGATGCCGGTGCCCTGGAACGGCGTGCGGCCCGGCTCGACCATGGGCCACGCGCTGAAGGTGACCACCGAGCCGTCCGGGCCTTCCGACCGTTCGACGGCCGCCTCGGCGCCGGTGGTGGGGCCGCCGACGACGACGGCCCGCCCGGCGTCCCGGAGGATGCGCGCCGCCCACTCGCCGCCGCTGGCGCTGTGTTCGTCGACGACCGCCACGACGTCACCGCGGTAGCGCGGCCGGCGCGGCCGGATCACCCGGGTCCCGCCGTCGTTGCCCCAGCGGTAGCTCAGCCTGCGCTCGATGAAGTTCCCGAGGAACGGGTCGGACGCCGCAACCACCCCGCCGCCGTTGTGCTGGAGGTCGAGCACGAGTCCTGCGGTGTCGGCGAGTTCCGCCAGGGCGGCGCGCAACATGGTGGTCATCTTGCCGTCGGGCCCCAGCGTCCCCATGTCCGGGGAGAAGGTCTTCACGCGCATGTAGCCGATGTCGCCGACCCGGCCGGTGACGAGCCAGTGTTCGCCGAAGTGCTTGCTGGGCGGCGGGATGTTGGACTCGTCGGGCCGCCGCAGCGTGTGCACGACCTCGGTCCCGTCGGGCCAGCGCAGTCGCACGTCGAAGGTCGTGCCGAGGGGACCGGCTGCCAGGAACTGTGCCATCGCGTTGAAGGCTTCGCCCCGCACCTCGACGATCTCGGGGTAAGCGTACGGGTCGTCGGCGAAGGTCGGCGGGACAGGCGGTCGCTGGCCATCGGCCCACGACAGGACGAAGGCGCGCCGCTCGATCATGGCGGTCTTCAGGTCGGGGATCGCCCAGTGCCCCCGCATCGTCTCGATGGGCGGCATGAAGCTGACGTGGGGATCGGGCAGGGCCGAGAGCAGGCGCGCCAGCTCCCACGCGAACTCCGTGGGGTTGGCGGCAGCGAGGGCCCGGGGCCGATGCTCGGCGCGCTCCTGCTCCCAGTCGACCCCGTAGAACTCGAAGTAGGGGTAGTCGTCGCGCAGCCGTTCCCAGTGGGTGTCGAAGGTCTCGGCGTAGAGGGCCGAGGGATCGTCCGACGGCAGGGCCGCGGCACAGACCACCAGGGTGAGCATGGCGATGGAGGCCGCGAGCGCGGCGCGACCGGAGGGCAGCCGGTCGATCAGGGAGTCGACGGATCGAGTTCTCATGGACCTCCTGACGGGCTCGAGCCGGGGGCTATGCTTTCAGCGGCCGCTCAGCCCAGGGTAGGGGGCCGCCGCGGGTCGTGGTGTGACGCATCTCGGGCATGGTCGGCGCCCGCGCCTCGTGATTGCCCGAATCCTCGAGCGACCCGCTGCATCCAACCCGATTCGCGCAGCCCGGGGGGCCGGCCCCCTCGCGGTCGAGCGCCCGCTTCCCCGCCAGGACTCCTCCACCATGCAGAAGACCTTTCTCGCTCTGGCCGTGCTGCTCGTGGGCGTGACGGCCTGCTTCGCGGAACAACGCGGTGACGACCCGGTCGCCGTTGGGGCAGACACCGTGGTCGCGCAGGGCGGCGAGGCCGCCCGCCCCGTGTCCGGCGAGGCCCTCGCCACCTTCGCCGGCGGTTGCTTCTGGTGCGTGGAGGCGCCCTTCGAGTCGGTGCCGGGCGTCTCCGCGGTGATCTCGGGCTACACCGACGGCCACGTCGACAACCCGACCTATGAGCAGGTCGGCCGCGGCGGCACGGGACACACCGAGGCGATCCAGATCCACTTCGATCCGAGCCGGGTGAGCTACGCCGATCTGCTCGAGATCTTCTGGCGGCAGTTCGACCCCACCGACGCCGGCGGCAGTTTCGTGGACCGCGGCGACCAATACCGCAGCGGGATCTTCGTGCACGATGACGAGCAGCGCGCCCTGGCCGAAGCCTCGCGCGACGCCCTCGCGAAGTCGGGCCGCTTCGACCGGCCCATCGTCACGCCCATCACCGACGCCTCGATCTACTACCCGGCCGAGGAATACCACCAGGACTACTACAAGAAGAGTCCCGACAACTACTACCGCTACCGCAAGGGTTCGGGCCGCGACAAGTTCCTCGACGAGGTCTGGGGCGACGACCGTCACTACGAGGTGAAGCCGCCCGCGGCGCCGACATCGGCGGCAGAATCATCCGCGGCGTCATCGAGCGCGGCCCGGTGGACCCGCCCCAGCGACGAGGTGCTGCGCGAGACCCTCGACGACCTGCAGTACCGCGTCACCCAGCAGGACGGCACCGAGCCGCCCTTCCGCAACACCTACTGGGACAACCACGAACGCGGCCTCTACGTCGACGTGGTGAGCGGCGAGCCGCTGTTCAGCTCGGAGGACAAGTTCGAGTCGGGCACCGGGTGGCCCAGCTTCACCCGGCCTCTCGTGCCCGAGAACATCCGCCTCGGGCAGGACTTCAAGCTGGGCTACTCGCGCGACGAGGTGCGCAGCCGCCACGCCAACTCGCACCTGGGGCATGTCTTCGACGACGGCCCGGCGCCCACGGGCAAGCGCTACTGCATGAACTCGGCCGCGCTGCGGTTCGTGCCCGCCGACCGGCTCGCCGCCGAGGGTTACACCGAGTTCGTGACCCTGTTCGAGCAGGCCGAGGACGCCGAGGACGACTGAGCGGAACCGCCGGGTCGCCGGGAACGCCCCGCCGACCCGGTCGCCCGCAGGACACGCTGTGCCGGGCACGCTTCGCCGGCCGCGAAGCGCCGCCGGCCTGTAGCGGGAACGCCGGGCCACTTGCGACGCGGGCCCCCGCATGTCCTATGCTCGTGAGGCTCAATTTCGACCGAGACACCGGCCGCGGCTGAGCAGCGGCCCCGAGCGGAGACGATCCGGCATGGCGTTCCTGCGCGATGCGCCCATCCGAACCAAGCTGACGGCCATCATCATGGCCATCACCAGCATCGCGCTCGTGCTGGCCTGCGCGGCCTTCGTCACCGAGGACATCCTCTCGCTGCGTCGCAAGCTGGTGGAGGACCTGGGCGTCGTGGCCCGCATCGCCGGCCTGAACAGCTCCGCGGCGCTCATGTTCGACGACCAGGACTCGGCCAACGAGGTGCTGGGCGCGCTGCGGGAGACGGACAGCGTCATGCGCGCGTTGCTGTTCGACGCCGATCAGGAGGTCTTCGCGTCGTATCAGCGGCCCGACGTCGCGGGGCAGCTGCCGCCGGCCGAGTTCCAGTTCACCGGCTCCGGCTTCGAGGATGACAGCGTCTTCGTCTACATGCCCGTCGAGATCGACGGCGAGGCCATCTGCACCGTCTTCCTGGAGTCGGACCTGCGCGTCATCGACGCCCGCCTGAGCCGGAGCCTCGGTGTGCTGGCGGTGGTCCTGCTCGGCGCGTTGCTGGTGGCTCTGTTCCTCTCGTCGCGGCTGCAGCAGATGATCTCGGTGCCCATCCGTGAGCTGGCGCGGATGACCAAGGCCGTCTCCGGCGGAAACGACTACTCCGTGCGGGTCGAGAAGCGGTCCGACGACGAGATCGGCCAGCTCACCGACGGCTTCAACCACATGCTCGAGCAGGTCGAGTTGCGGGACGCCGAGTTGCGCGACGCCAAGGACACCGCCGAGAACGCCAACCAGACCAAGAGCGCGTTCCTCGCCAACATGAGCCACGAGCTGCGTACGCCCATGAACGCGATCCTCGGCTACAGCGAGATGCTCATCGAGGACGCGACGGACGCCGGGCACGAGCCCTACGTGGACGACCTGACCAAGATCCTCGGGGCGGGCAAGCACCTGCTCATGCTCATCAACGACGTGCTCGACCTGTCCAAGATCGAGGCCGGTCGCGTGGAACTGGTGCCCGAGGACTTCGAGCTGGAGACGCTGCTGGCTGACGTGACCAGCATGGCCCAGCCGCTGGTGGAGCAGAACGGCAACGAGCTCCGCTCCGAGATCGCGCCCGACCTGGGCACCCTGCGCGGCGACGTGATGCGACTGCGGCAGGTGCTCTTCAACCTGATCAGCAACGCCTGCAAGTTCACGGAGCAGGGCAAGGTCGTGATCACCGCGGGCACGACCGACGGCCCCGCGGGCAAGCTGGTCGAGATCTCCATCAACGACACGGGCATCGGCATGTCGCCCGAGCAGCTCGAGCGCATCCGGGAGTTCCGGCCGTTCACCCAGGCGGACGCCTCGACGACGCGGACCTTCGGCGGCACGGGCCTGGGGCTCGTCATCAGCAAGCGCTTCGCCGAGCTCATGGGCGGCGACCTGACGGTGGAGAGCGAGGAGGGCGTGGGGTCGACGTTCACGCTCCGCGCGGCATTGCTGGCGACCGGCGCGCCCGGCCCCCGCACGAGTGCATCGACCGCGGCACCGGCCGCGGCGACGGCGGCCCACGCCGAGGCTGCCTCGGCGGCCGCGGCGGCCGCCACGACGCCGGCAGCGGGCAAGGGCAAGGGCAAGGGCAAGGGCGCGAAGGTGGCCGGAGGGACGCCGGCCGGCGGCAGCAAGGGCCTGGTGCTCGTCATCGACGACGACCAGGCCACCCGCGACGTGATGGCGCGACTGCTGTCCCGGGAGGGCTTCGAGGTGCGCACGGCCGACGGGGGCAAGGACGGCCTGCGCCTCGCCGCCGAATTGCGACCCGCCGTGATCACCCTCGACGTGAAGATGCCCGACCTCAGCGGCTGGGACGTGCTCACGGCGCTCAAGGCCGACGACGATCTGCGCGACATCCCGGTGGTGTTGCTGACCATGGTGGACGACCGCAGCAAGGGCATCGCCCTGGGCGCCTCGGAGTACCTCACCAAGCCCATCGACCGCGAGCGGCTGTTCGGAGTGCTCGAGAGCTTCCGCTGCGAGCAGCCGGTGAACACGGTGCTCATGGTGGACGACGACCCGGGCGTCCGCGAGCACCTGGGGCGCTCGGTGCGCAAGGCGGGTTGGAAGGTGCTGGAGGCCGACAACGGGCGGACGGCGTTGGAGGTGCTCGAGGGCGAGGTGCCCAACGTGATCCTGCTCGACCTGATGATGCCCGTGCTCGACGGCTTCGGTTTCCTGATCGAGCTGCGCAAGCGCCCCGAGTGGAAGCAGATCCCGGTGGTGGTGCTCACCGGGGCGGACCTCTCGGTGGAGGAGCGCAACCAACTCGGCGGCCAGGTGGAATTGCTGATCGAGAAGGGCGCCCGCACGCGCGAGGAACTGGAGGCCGAGATCCGCGCGCTCGTGGCCAGTTGCGCGCACCCTGACGGGACCGGAAACTGATACAAGGGCACGGGGGCAGGTCAGGAACTCTGTAGGAGTGGGCAGCGGATGCAGCGTGGTTCGAACCGTCGGGTCTCGGCGGGCTTCCTCGTCGTCGCGGGCTTGGCGCTGGCGCTGACCCCGGCGTGTCGGATGCCCTGGCGCAGCGACAACTTCGACGACAATGGCACCGCCAACGGTTTCGCCCTCAACACGAGCGGCGACCTCACCGAGCTCAGCCTCGAGGACCTGATGGAGGTCGACTTCTCCCTCCCGGTCACCGTGCTCGGGGCCCACACGCACAACGCAGGCACCTTCATGATCGGGCTGACCACCGGGGTCATGGGCATGCACGGTTCGCGGGACGGCTCGAGCCGCATCTCGAACGCGGAGATCCTCGAGACCTACGACACCGTGCACACGGGCATGCTCACCCGCATGACCATGCTCTCGGCCATGTACGCGCCGAGCGATGACACGACCTTGATGGTGATGGTCCCGCGCATCCACAAGGAAGCGCGGCACGTCGAGATCGACGGGACGAAATTCACGCGCACGTCCCACGGCATCGGCGACGTGCAGGTCCACGCCCTGCACACCATCTATCGCGAGGACGAGCACCGCATGCACGTCGACGCCGGCGTCAGCCTGCCGACGGGTTCCATCGACATCGCGACGATGGGCCAGCGCGAGCACTACATGCAGCAGCTCGGTTCGGGCACCGTCGACCTCATGCCCGGCATCACCTACCTGGGCGAGTCGGAGCAGTGGAGCTGGGGCACCCAGGCGAATTCCGTGGTGCGCCTGGGCAAGAACAAGCACGACTATGCCCTGGGCAACCGCTACGGCCTGACCACCTGGATCAACCGGCGCATCGCGGAGAACCTGGCCGTCTCGCTGCGGCTGAACGGTCAGACGTGGGGTGACGTGCGCGGCGCCGACGGGTCCCTCGACGTTACGGCCATCGCCGAGAACGACCCCGACAACCAGGGCGGGCGGCGCGTCGACGCGCTGGTGGGGTTGAGCTACTACGGCACCGAGGGCGCGCTCGAGGGCCACCGCATCGAAGCTGAGGCGGGCGTGCCGATCTACCAGAAGCTCAACGGCCCGCAAATGGAAATGGATTACGTCGCCACCCTCTCGTGGAAGATCACCTTCTAATCGCACCATGAAGCGCCACTCGTCCCCACGCCTCGCGCTGCTGCTGTGCCTCGCGGTCTTCGTCCTGACCGGGGCGGGCCCGGCGGGCGCCGACGAGTACGACGTGAAGGCGGCCTTCCTCTACAACTTCACCAAGTTCGTGGAGTGGCCGGAGACGGCCTTCGTGGAGACCGGCGAGCCCTTCGTGTTGGCCGTGCTCGGCGACGACCCCTTCGGCGACACCCTCGACGAGATGCTCGCCGGTAAGTCCGTGGGGAACCGCCCGCTGGTCATCCGGCGCTACGGCCAGGTCGAGGCGCTGGAGCGCTGCCACCTGCTCTTCGTCTGCGACAACATGAAGGACGGCGTCCCGCAGGCCCTGCAGCGCATGGGCGCCTCGAGCACCCTCACGGTGGCCGACTTCGATGAGAGCGTCGAGCAGGGCGTGATGATCGGCTTCCGCACGAAGAACCGGAAGGTGCGCTTCGACATCAACGCCGGCGCCGCCGACGCCCGCTCGCTGAAGATCAGTTCGAAGCTGCTGACTCTCGCCGGCACGGTGATCGACAGCCGGGATCGCTGATTCCGCTTCGGCGGTGTTCGACCGCTTCCCCCGGACTCGCGTGCACGCGTGACCGTCATCCTCCGCAATCTCTCGGTGCCCCTGGCCTTGGAGGGCAGCACGCCGGCTGAGCTGGCGGCCCTTCGGTTGGGGGTCGAGGTGCCGCGCGCGCGCATCCTGCGCAAATCGCTGGACGCGCGGGCCGGACGCGAGCCCGTCTTCATGTACACGCTGGCTCTCGATCTGCCGCCGGCCGCCGAGCGGCGTGTGCTGCGGGGCCGGCGCTCGGGCCAACTGGCCCGTCCCGGCGCGCCCGACGCACCGAGGCCGGCGCCACCGGCCGATCGCCCGGCCCTCACGTCGCGTCCCGTCGTGGTGGGCAGCGGCCCGGCGGGACTGTTCGCCACCTGGCAACTGGTGGCCGATGGCTACCGACCGCTGCTGCTCGAGCGCGGCCCGGCCGTGAACCAGCGCAGCAAGGACTGGTCGGCCTTCCTGCACGGCGCGCCCTTCAAGACCGAGAGCAACCTGCTCTTCGGCGAAGGCGGTGCCGGGGCGTTCAGCGACGGCAAGCTGACCACGCGCATCAAGGATCCGCGCGTGGCCCGGGTGCTCGACGTGCTCGTGCAACACGGCGCCCCGGAGAGCTGCCGCTGGCTCGCCAAGCCCCACGTGGGCAGCAACGCCCTGCCCGCCATCGTGCGCTCGATGCGACGCGGGTTGGTGGCGGCCGGCGCCGAGGTGCGCTTCGACACCCGGGTCGACGACCTCATCGTCGAGGCCGGGCAGGTGGTGGGCGTGCGCTGCGGCGACGAACGCATCGACGCCGGCGCCGTGGTGCTGGCGGTGGGGCACTCGGCGCGCGACACGCTGGAGCGGCTCTTCGCCCACGAGGTCGCCATGGAAGCCAAGCCGTTCCAGATGGGCCTGCGCATCGAGCACGACCAGGAGTTCATCGAACGCCTGCAGTACGGCCCGGCGGCCGGCCACCCGGCCCTGCCCGTGGCCGAGTATTCGATCGTGTCACGCCGGCGGGCCGAGGGGGCCAGCGACGTGTACTCCTTCTGCATGTGTCCGGGCGGGGAGATCCTGCCCGCGACGGAGCGCCCCGGCGTGTTGTGCGTGAACGGCGCCAGCCCCCGGGCTCGCGATGGTCGCTTCGCCAACAGCGGCCTGGTTGTGACCGTGGAGCCCGCCGCGTTCGGTCACGACCCGCGCGGCGGCCTCGCCTTGCAAGAACGCGTCGAGGCCCGCGCCTTCGCGTTGGGGGGCGGCGACTTCGGTGTGCCGGGTCAGCGCGCCGCCGACTTCCTCGAGGACCGGTTGAGCGAGACGCTCGGTCCCACGTCCTATCCCTTCGCGGTTCGCTCGGCGCCGTTGGCCGAGATCCTGCCCGAGGGCGCCGCCGCGGCGCTGCGGATGGCGCTGCGCGACTTCGACGGACGCATGCCGGGCTACGCCGGACCGCAGGCCATGCTGGTGGGTCCCGAGAGTCGCAGCAGCGCGCCGCTGCGCATGCTGCGCGACCGGACGACCTACGCCTCCGCGAGCCACCCGGGCCTGTATCCCGCGGGAGAGGGCGCGGGCTGGGCCGGCGGCATCATGTCCGCCGCGGTGGACGGATTGCTCACGGCGGAAGCCATTGCCGACGCGTTTGCCCCGGCTGAGCGCCTGTGAGCGCCTTCCGCGAGAGGGCGGGCGCCCGCGGCCGATCCGACTCTGACTTCACGGAAGGGCACAAAGTGTAGTTTGGTCGCCCGTCGGCCCCCTGCCCTCAGCACCCTGCCATCAGCGACGTTCAGCGTGAACCGCCGGCCGACCCCCATCAGGATCAGGAGACCGTCATGCCCGTGCCCAATCGGTGCCCTCGGGCGCCGCTTCGTCGAGTGCCCGCGGCATGAGTGATCCTCACGCTCCTCTCGATGCGGCGGGCATCGCCTGGCGCCTCGGCGCGACGGTCTTCTTCGTCGGGCTCAACGGCTTCTTCGTGGCGGCCGAGTTCGCGCTGGTCAAGGTGCGCGAATCGCGCATCATCCAGCTCGCCAAGGACGGCAAGCGCGCGGCGCCCACGGTGCTGCACATCCTGCAGCACCTCGACAAGTATCTGTCGGCCTGTCAGCTCGGCATCACCCTCGCCAGCCTGATCCTCGGCGCGCTGGGCGAACCGGCCGTCTCGGTGTTGCTGCTCGCGGCGGCCTCGGGCCTGGGCATTCCCCTCTCGGAAGAGTCGGGCTGGGTCTCCTTCGTCTCCATCGGCCTCGCCTTCAGCGTGATCACGGTGCTGCACATGACCGTGGGCGAGCAGGCGCCGAAGATGTGGGCGCTGCGCCGGGCCGAGGACATGTCCATGGCCACCGGGCCCACTCTGCGCGTGTTCGCGTTCATCTTCGGCCCGCTCATCTCCGTGATCAATCGCATCTCCAACGCCCTGCTGCGGATGATCGGGCTGACGGCCGAGGGCGGGCACGACGCCGAGCACAGCGCCGAGGAGATCCGCAGCATCCTCGTGCTCTCGGCGCGCTCGGGGCACATCTCCGAGCACGAGTTCGAGCTGGCGGAGAACGTGTTCCACATGATCGACCTCGAGGTGCGCCACATCGTGGTGCCGCGGGTCGAGATCGACTTCCTGATCCTCGACCAGTCGCTCGAGGTCAACCTCGAGCGCATCCGTTCGAGCGGGCACTCTCGCTTCGCCGTGTGCGAGCTCGGCCTCGACACCATCGTGGGCATGGTGCACGTCAAGGACATCCTCGATGCGAAGCTGCGCGGCGAGACGCCCGATCTGCGCGCCCTGTCCCGTGAACCGCACTTCGTTCCCGACACCATGCCGCTCTCGGGTTTCCTGCGGGACATGCAGCAGCACCAGCAGCATTGCGCGGTGGTGGTCGACGAGCACGGCACCGCCATCGGACTGGCCTTCCGCGAGGACGCGCTCGAGGAGATCGTGGGTCCCCTGGGCGACGAGTTCGACGAAGAGGAAGCGGAGTTCCGCGCGTTGCCCGGAGGCGTGTTCGAGGTGCGGGGACGGATCTCGCTGCCCGAGCTGAAGGACCGCCTCGACTTCGTGTTGTCGGACGACGAGGCGGAGGAGGAGGACACGATCGGCGGACATGTCACCGCCCGATTGGGCCGCATGCCGAAGCCGGGCGACGAGGTGCGGGTCGGCTCGTTCCTGGCCACCGTGCTCGATGCCTCCAACCGGCGCGTTCAGCGGCTGCGACTCACGCCCGTGAAGGAGACCGAGGGCGACGAGAACGCCGAGGGGCCGGGGCATTAGCGGCCGGGCGGACTTGTCCGCCCCGCAGGAGTAACATGGCGGCGGGGTGGGGCCGCGAGGGTCGGCCACCGGGGGCCGGGAGGACTGCCATGTCATTCGGATCGCGTATTGCGGCGTTGTGTGTCGTCACGTTTCTGTGTGCCTGCGGTGATGGACCGCCGCCGCTGTACGAAGGGCTGGGCCTCACGGGCCAAGTCATCACGCTCGACGCTTCGCTCTCGGAGGCGCAGGCCTCCGAGGCCCAGGACTACTTCGACCAGGGCCTGGCCCTGTGCTGGGGCTTCAACCACGACGAGGCGCTGCGCGCGTTCGAGCACGTGGCCGACCTCGACCCCGACTGCGCCATGGCCTGGTGGGGCATCGCCTACGTCCTCGGCCCGGACATCAACGGCCCCTTGGAGGACGCCGAGATCGCCCGCGAAGGCCATGCGGCCGCGCAGCGAGCGCTCACGCTGGCCGAGGCGGAGGGCGCGACAGTCTCGGACATCGAGCGGGCGCTCATCGAGGCGTTGACCACCCGCTTCGCCGACCCGCCGCCCGAGGATCGGGCCGAGCTCGAGGTGGCCTACGCCGAGGCCATGCGCGAAGTGTGGAAGCGCTTCCCCGACGACGCGCTGGTGGGCACGCTGTTCGCCGACGCGCTCATGAACATCAACCAGGACTGGCGCGCGCTCGGCGCCGACGAGGAGCGCGGGGCGTACACGCCCGAGATCGTCGCCACCCTCGAACGGGTCCTGGCGGCGGCGCCCGATCACGCGGGCGCCAACCACTTCTACATCCACGCGGTCGAGGCCTCGGATCGCCCCGAGCGAGGCTTGCCGTCCGCCGGCAAGCTCGAAGGCCTCATGCCCGCCGCGGGACACATGGTGCACATGCCCTCGCACATCTACGTGCGGCTGGGCATGTACGACGAAGCGGTGGAGGCCAACGCCCGCGCGGTCATCGAGGACGATCGCTTCTTCGCCCAGGCGCCGCGCCAGAACGTCTACCACTTCTACCGCGCCCACAATCACCACTTCCTCGCGTGGACGGCCATGTTCCGCGGCAGCTACGCCGACGCCATGGCCGCGGCCCGCGACATGGTGGGCAAGCTGCCCGAGGGCTCCGTCGACGAGTACCCGGGCATGGAGGCCTTCCGCTTCGTGCCCATGCACGTGCTGATGCGCTTCGGGCGCTGGGAACAGATGCTCGCAGAGCCGCAGCCCGACGAGGACATGGCCATCGCCACGTCCCTCTGGCACCACGCCCGGGCCGTGGCCCTCGCCAACACCGGCCGACTCGCGGAGGCCCGCGAGGAAGCCGCGAAGTTCGAGACCGTGGCGGCGACAATCCCCGACACTGTCGTCGTCCGCAAGGCCCACATCGACACGCTGATGGAGGTCGCGCGACACATGATGACGGGCGAGATCCTGTTCAAGGAGGGGGATCGCGCGGGGGGCATCGCGGCGCTGCGCAAGGGCGTCGAGGCGGAAGACTCCATGCCTTACGCCGAGCCGCCCAGCTGGATGCAGCCGGTGCGTCACTCGCTCGGTGCTCTGCTGCTCGAGGATGGGCGCGTCGAAGAGGCCCAGGCCGTCTACCGCGCCGACCTCGACCGCCACGCCCACAACGTGTGGTCGCTGCACGGCCTGGCCGAGTGCCTGCGCAAGTCGGGCCGCGACGAGGAGGCCGAGGCCATCGAGGCCCGCTACGCGGAGATGTCGGCGCAGGCCGACGTGAAGATCCGCGGGTCGTGCTTCTGCCGAACCGCCGAGAGCTGATCGCGGAGACCTGATCAGTCGCCCTTGCGGGCCAGCGGGTCCATGGAGCGGAAGGCCGCGCGCATCTGAGCATCGCTGAGCTTGTCGAGTTGCGGCAGCAGCGGTCGGCGGCGGTCGAGGCCCTCGATCTCGTCGCCGTGCCGCTTGATCCACTTGACCAGGTTCTTCAACGCGCGTTCGTTGGCCTGACCGTGGGGCGAGTCGTCGCCGATGTTGGGCGAGAGGATGCTCGTGAGCGCCAGGCGCGGTTGGGGCGCGAACACCACCTGGCTGAGCTTGGCGCGGTACTCGAGGGTGGGGGCGCTGAACGACCCCAGCCGGCGGTCGATGGCGTGGCGTCCTTCGTGGGCATAGATGGAGTGCTCCAGGAAGGCCTGGGTCATGTCGTCGATGAACGCGGCGCGCCGGGCGTCGCCGGTGAGCCCGCGCGTGTCCAGCTCGGCCAGCTGCGCCTCGATGGCCTGCACCCGCAGTCGCGCGCCCAGCGCGGGCAGGTAGGTGACGGGGTCGCGCCGGGCGCGCTCCTCGTCCCGCGCCGATTCGCGCTCGATCATCGCGAAGAAGGCCGCGCGGGCCTCCGGGTCGTTCAGCTCCCGCCAGGCGTTGATGGCGCCGTCGGCGTAGGCCGGGCGCACCTGCCACATGGTGTCGACGCCGGCCCAGCCGCCGTGCTGGGCGCCGGTCTCCCAGGCCCAGCTCTGGAAGCCGTTGCTGACCAGGTGGTCGAGCGCGACGAAGCGCAGCGGCCCCGACTCGCCGTACTGGGTGATGGTGCGCTGCTCGTCGATGACGATGTGACCCAGGTGCAGGTCGTAGAAGGTGGCGGTGATGCCCAGGCGCCCGTCGACGCCGAAGCGTGCGCGCAGCCAGTCGAAGCGTCCCTGTTCGGTGGACGGCGGCGAGCCGGGCGCGTCCACCGCGTGGTGCAGGGCCTCGACGGCCTCACGCACGAGGGCATCGAGCTCGTGTCGCTTGCTGCGACGCATGACCCGCATGCGGTAGTACTCGTCGACGCCCGCGCGCAGCGTGCGGGCGAACGCGGCGTAGGCCAGGGCGTCGCGGACGCGCGGGTCGTCACGCCATGCTGCGGGGCGGTCGGGGTCGAGCGCCAGCGATTCGGCCGCCGCGTGGAAGTGGGTGCGCCGCAGGGCGTCGACGAGCTCGTGGTGCGCGTCAGCCGAGAGTCCGTCGTGGCCGAGTCGGGGCAGCAGGCTGCGCAGCACGGCGCCGGCGTCAGCCACGGCGTTGGGGGCGGCGGCGTCCTCGCCCACGTGATAGTAGGAACGCCAGGCCCACCAGGCGGTCGGCCCGTCGCCCAGCAGCACGGCCGCTTCGAGCAGCGACTGCGAGGGCGGCAACAACCCGAACTCGTCGCTCACGATCTCCCGCAGGGTGTCACGGGCCGCGCGCAAAGCCGGGCGGAGCCTCGCTTCGTCCGCGCCACCGCGACGAGCCCGGGCGGCGGCGGAGCTGACGGCCTGGGCGGCAGCGATGCGGGCCTCGCGTCGCACCTCCACCGTCATGCCGACGCGGAGCGCCTGCTGTGCGGCGTCCCTCGCCGGCTCGAAGCGTCCGCGCTCCGTTTCCAGTCGGTGCAGGGCCAGCCAGGCCTTGCCCGGTTCGTGGCCCTCGGTGGCCCGTGCCAGGCGCGCCCGCGCGTCGCCGTCCCGGCGCTTGTACTTCCAGTCGAGGACGGCGAGCTGTCGTTGGACCTCGGCCGCGTCCTCGGGTCGCCCGGTGAGCGACTCGGCGTGCTCGAGCAGGGCGCGTTGCCGCTTGATGTCGTGCGACGTGTTGGCCGCCGTCGCGGCGTGCAGGCAGGTGGCCAGCTCGTCCGGCAGGTCGGAGGGCGGGCCCGCCGTGACGAGGGCGACCAGCACGACGCCCAGAGCGGCGGGGCGTCTCAGGAGTTGAGGATCGCGTCGAGTTGCAACGAGAGCTCGAGGTACCTGGCCTTCAGCGGGGCGTTCATCAGCAGCGGGTCGGACAGCAGATCGACCTTCTCGCCGGCATGACGCGCTCCATTCCCGAGGGCGCCAGGATATCAGCGATTCCGTGAACCGGAAACTCGCGGCCGGCTCAGGTCTTCGAGGCGTCGAAGATGCTCTGGATCGAGTTGCCGAGCATCGTGTCGAACTCCGCGTCGGACTGCTGGGCGTTGAGGCCCTCGCTCAGTGCGCGGGAGAAGCTCGCGATCATGCCGTGGTTGCGGGTCAGGCGGGCGTTGGCCTCCTCGCGGGAGTAGCCGCCGGAGAGGGCCACGACGCGCAGCACGTGCTTGTGCGCGATGCACTCGGTGTAGTGGTCGTCGGTCTCGGGCAGGGTGAGCTTGAGCATCACGTTCTCGCCGTCGCCGAGCTGGTCGAGGTTGTGCAGCAGGCGGGCCTTGAGCAGGTCCTCGGCCGCGGCCTTCTCGGGGCTGTTGATGTCGACCTCGGGCTCGATGATGGGCACCAGGCCCGCGGCGATGATCTTGCGGCCGACCTCGAACTGCTGGTCGACGACGGCGTTGACGCCCGCCGCATTCGCCAGCTTGATCACCGAGCGCATCTTGGTGCCGAACACGCCGTGGGACTTGGCCCGGGTGAGCAGGGCGTCGAGGTCGGGCATGGGCTTCATGACCTGCGCGCCGTTCTGCTCGTCCTCCATGCCCTTGTCGACCTTGAGGAAGGGCACGACGTGCTTCTCCTTCCACAGGTACTCGGCGGTTCCCATGCCACCGACCTCGCGGTCCATGGTCATCTCGAACAGGATCGCGCCCAGGATGCGGTCGCCGCCGAAGCTGGGTGAGCAGACGATGCGCGTGCGCATGGCGTGGACCTGGTCGAACATCTCGGCGTCGTTCGAGTAGCCGTCGGCACCGACGCCGTACAGCATGAGGGCCTTGGGCGTCGACCCGCCGCTCTGATCGAGGGCGGCGATGAATCCGTCGGCGTTGCGGACCTTGTCGAGTTGCTCTTGGTTGGTCATGGCGGGGTCTTGGGAGTCGGGGTGGCGGTGAGGGTGCGGGGCATTTCCGGGGGGCGAGCGCCCAGCGGGGCCCCGAGGATAGTGCCTGCGGCGGGCCGGCGTCCAAGGTCCATCGGGGCTTCCCGGGTCTTCGGGGTGGCGCAGGTGTCGCCCGGATCGCGGGCGAAGTCAGCGGTTGTTTCCGGGAGGGAATGCCATAATCCCCCGCCATGCCGAAGAACTGGGAGCGGGTCGAGGGTGAGGGGCCCATCGTGGCGACGGCGATCCACGACGGCCACGCCATCCGTGCCGATCTGGCGCCTCGCCTGGCCCTCGACGACGCCGGTCGGCTGCGCGAGGAGGACCCGTTCACCGGTGCGTGGACGGCCTGCGCCACGAACCGCATCGTCGTCGGCACGTCGCGCTTCGAGGTCGACATCAACCGGCCTCCCGAGACCTGCGTGTACCAACGCCCCGAGGATGCGTGGGACCTGGTCGTGTGGAACGAGCCCTTGCCCGAGGACGTCGTGGCCACCTCGCGGGCGATCCACGACCGCTACTACGCCGAGCTCGGCGAACTCTGCACGCGCCTCACGGCGGAGCACGGCCGCTTCGTCCTGCTCGATCTGCACAGCTTCAACCATCGCCGCGACGGGCCGGACGGCGAGCCCGCCGACCCCCGCACCAACCCCGAGGTGAACCTCGGCACCGGCACCGTCGATCGCGCGCGGTGGGGCGGCCTGGTCGACCGGTTCCGGTTGGAACTCTCGGCCTTCGAAGTGGGCGGCAAGGCCCTCGACGTGCGCGAGAACGTGAAGTTTCGCGGGGGCTACCAGTCGCGCTGGGTGCACGAACGCTTCCCCGACAGCGGTTGCGTGCTGGCCGTGGAGTTCAAGAAGACCTTCATGGACGAATGGACCGGCGAGCCCGACCCGGCGCATCTCGAGCAGATCGGCGCGGCGCTGGACGCCACCGTTCCGGGATTGATCGCGAGCCTGGGCTGATGCCGGCGTCGGAAGAGTGGCTCGATCTGGTGCGGCAGCGGCTGGCGGGCAATCAGCGGGTGCGGCGCACACTGGAGCCCTGGGGGCGCCTGCACGTCGACCGGCAGCTGCCGTTCCTGGTGGTCTATCGCCAGCCCCCCCAGCGCGAGGACGCCGGCACCGAGCGGCTCGCCACGACCTCGGCGTCCTACCTCTGCGGATCGGGTGCGCGGTCGGCCCACGCTGCGTTCTCGCGGCTGGCGCGCACGGTGGTGGATGTGCAGCTCGAGGCCTTCGGCGGCTTCCTGTTGCTCGAGCTGTGGGCCGGGCCGGACCTGCCCGGCCCGAAGCCGGCCTTCCGCCTACACGTGCCGCGTTCCTTCGCCGACGACGCGACGGTGAACACCCTGGCCGCGCGCCTGGGCGCGGTGCGGGTTCGCCGGCACCGGGCTGAGGTGAAGATCGTGCGCACCGCCCGCACGTCCCCCCCGGGGCTCCCGAGCCTGCTTCGGGGCGCCCAGGTCCGCGACCGCAACATCCAGGTGATCGGCCTGGAAGTCTCGCCGGTCTGGCGCGACGGCGAAGACGACAACGCAGCGGTGGAGAAGCAGTACCCGCTCGTGCTGGCCGCTCTGGCGCGCCAGGTCTCGTCGGCCCTCAAGCGCTGCTTCTACGATTTCTCGTGCGCCAACACCGAGCAGTGTCCGGTGCACTACCACTCGCTGGGACGCCGGGCCCTGGTCAAGGCGGCCTGGACGGTGGACGGCGAATTGGCGGCCGTCGGCAACCGCTTCGAGCTGCTGCTGCTGTGCACACCCGTGAACGCCGAGAAGGCCTGGGACCGCTTCCGTCGCAAGGACTTCGCGGAGATTCCCAAGTTCCGCTACCGCCCGTTGCCCCTCGACCCGGTGCTGCTCAAGCGCCGCCTGTACTCGATCCCGGTCGAGCGCATCGAGGACCCGCAGCTCGAGCGCATGTTCCGCCAGAAGCAATTCGAGCTCGACGAGCAGATCACGCTGCTGCAGAACCGGGAGACGCCGACTTTTCGCGCCCACAGCGCCGGACTCTACGGCCCGGTGGACTCCAAGCTGCTGGGGCTCGCGCGGCGCATCCTCAAGCGGCACAAGGCACCGCAGGGCAAGTCGGCGCGCACGGGAGGCGTGCTCAAACCACAGGAGTTTGCGCGCATGGCGCGCAAGGAGCTGCGGGCCTACAAGCGCGTCCACTCCGCGGTGTCCACGAAGGTGGAGGTGCGGGACGACCTGCCTTCGGGCCTGATGGTCAGCAGCGGGCGTCTGCTCATGGGGGCCGGGTCACGCATTCCCAAGGGTCGCGCGGACGCCCTGCTCCAGCACGAGGTCGGGACCCATGTGGTCACCTGGTACAACGGCCGTGCGCAGCCGCTGCAGTTGCTGGCCTCGGGCCTGGCCGGCTACGAGGAGCTGCAGGAGGGCGCGGCCGTCCTCGCCGAGTACCTGGTGGGCGGACTCAACGCGGCGCGGTTGCGCCTGCTGGCCGCGCGGGTCCTGGCCGCCCGCAGCGTGCTCGAAGGTCAGGACTTCATCGAGACCTTCCGCCTGCTCCATGAGACGCACGGCTTCGAACCCCGCCCGGCGTTCAACGCCACCATGCGGGTCCACCGGGCGGGCGGGCTCACGAAGGACATCATCTACCTGCGGGGCCTGCAGGCGGTGCTCGAGTACATCGCCGGCGGCGGCGACTTCGAGATCCTGCTCACGGGCAAGGTGGCCCTCGAACACGTGGGCCTGGTGGAGGAATTGCTGCACCGAAAAGTGTTGCGCCCGCCGCCGCTGAGACCGAGATTTCTCGACCGTCCGGAGGCGATCGATAGACTGGCCCGCCTGCGCTCCGGTGCGTCCATCGAGGATCTGGTGAAATGAAGATCGGCTTCGTCGTCAACAACCTCAAGACCGAGCAGGCGGGGTATTCGACAGTGCGCATGGGCATGTCGGCCGTGAACCTCGGGCACGAGGCCTGGTTCCTCACGGTGGGCGACTTCGCCCTCGATCCCGACGACCACACCCGCGCCTGGGCGAGCACGGTCTCACGCACCAAGTACAAGACCACCGACACGTTCCTGGCGGAGCTGCAGGGTCCCAAGGCCCGGCGCGAGCGCATCTCCGTCGACGACCTCGATGTGCTGCTGCTGCGCAACGATCCGTCCGAGGACACCACCGGGCGGGGTTGGGCCGTGGGCGCCGGCCCCACCTTCGGCCGCCTGGCCCTGCGCCACGGCGTGATCGTGCTCAACGACCCCAACGGCCTGAGCAAGGCGCAGAACAAGATGTACTTCCAGACCTTCCCCGAGGAGGTGCGTCCGCGCACGCTGATCACCCGCGATCGCGACGACATCAAGGCCTTCGCTCGCGACCTGGGCGGCATGGTCGTGCTCAAGCCGCTGCAGGGTTCGGGCGGGCAGAGCGTGTTCCTCGTGCGCAAGGACGACCTGGCCAACCTCAACCAGATGATCGACGCGGTGTCCCGCGATGGTTACGTCATCGCCCAGGAATACCTGCCCCAGGCCGAGGCCGGCGACACGCGCCTGTTCGTCATGAACGGCGCGCCGCTCAAGGTGAAGGGCAAGATCGCGGCCTTCCGGCGGGTGCGCACGGGCGGCGACATGCGCAGCAACATCCACGCGGGCGGCAAGCTGGCCAAGGCCGAGCTCGACGACAAGGCCTTCGAGATCGCCGAGATGGTGCGGCCCAAGCTCGTCCAGGACGGCATGTGGCTGGTGGGCCTCGACATCGTCGGCGACAAGATGATGGAGATCAACGTGTTCAGTCCGGGCGGGCTGGGCAGCGCGCAGAAGTTCGAGGGCGTCAACTTCTCGCGCGGCGTGATCCAGGACCTCGAGCGCAAGGTGCGCTACATGCAGTACTACCGTCGCAACTTCGACAACATCGAGCTGGCCACGCTGTAGGGGGCCGGGCGCGCCGGCCGAGGCACTGCCGCCGCCGACTCACCGTGGCGGTGGTGTCCGCCCCAGCGCCGCGGCGGCCTGGTCGAGGAACGGCGCGACCTCCAGCAGCCGGATGTCGTCGCGCGTGCGCAGCTGGCGCAGGAACCAGCCCTTGTGCCCGGCGCCGTAGGTGATGAGGAAGCGCTTGCCTTCCCCGCGGTGGCGCGCGAGGGCCGCGGCGATGTGGCTGTAGTGGGCGACGTTGATGTTGCTCCAGCCCCCGAGGCCCAGCTCGTCGTTGAAGAGTTCGTCGTACACCGACAGGCCGAGGTCGGAGCAGTCGTCGTAGCGGTCGGTGTGGATGAACCACGGGTCGTCGGAGCCGCCGTGTTCGGCGATGCAAGCATCGGCGGCTTCGTCAGCGGCTGTGTAGGCGGCCCAGTCCGCTGCCCGAGTCGGGTCCTCGGAGATGGCCTTCAGCTTCGCGCTGCGCGCTTGCGCCATGGGCTCGGTCCACCCGGCGGTGGGCACGATCTCGAAGCCCAGCTCGTCGATGAGCGGGTAGATCACGTCGGTGTACTCGGGGAAGCGCAGCACCCGCGGCTCGCTGATCACGCCGTCCCGGAGCCAACCGCGCATGGCCTCGTCGCCGCGGTCGGGTGGGATCTCCGCCAGGATGAAATCGGGATCGACGGCGCGCACGAGTTCGCGCAGCAGGTCGAGGTCGTAGGTCTCGCTGGTGCGGTGGCCCGAGTGGATCGTGCCGACCACGACGACTTCGTTGAGGGCATCGATGTCGGGCGTGTGGTGCGTGGATCCGTGGGGCGCGGTCCCGCAACCGAGGGAGGTGCCAAGGGCGAGCAGCACCGACGAGGCGAAGAGGCGGGGCTTCATGCGGGCACACTCCCTGGATCGGGGGCGGAAGACGGTTGCGTCGGCGAGCCCACTCAGCGGATGGACGTCGGCGCCTGCTGTCCCTCGGGCAACACGGTGGTGGGTACCGGGCCGGCCTCGAGCCGCGCGTCGAACTCGGCCTTGGCCGCGGCGATGAGCGCGGGGTCTTCGATGAGCCGCAACGTCGCGCCGGCCAGCGCCTTGGCGGCCACGGCCAGGCCCTTCTCGCCGATGGACATGCCGGTGCACGCGACGATCTGCCAGCTGTGGCCCGGCGCGCCCAGGGTGTAGCTGGCCACGCGGACGCCGCCCGTCGGCACGACCCAGCTCACGTTGCCCACGTCGGTGCTCGCGGGCACGCGGTAGGGGCCGTCGGGCAGGGGCATGACGTCGTCGGCGAGGGGCTTGCTCGGCACGGGCTCGAAGTCGGTCTGGGTGGCCGCCGCGAAGGCCCGCTCGGCGTCGGTGAACGTCGGCGGCCCGACGCGCTCGAGTTGCTCCTGCAGCAGCACGCTCAGCGGACGGTTGGGCAGCACCTCGAACAGGTCGCTGTCGAGCTGGGTGGTGAGCTCGGTGCGCGTCATGGTGGCGGCGCCGGCGGCGATCTCACCCACGCGCTCGAGCACGTGCTCGACGGAGGCGTGGTCGTCGGCGCGCAGGTAGTACCAGACCTCGGCGCGGGGCGGCACGACGTTGGGCTGGCCGCCGCCGTCGGTGATGACGTAGTGCATGCGCACATCGTCGCGCAGGTGCTCGCGTAGGAAGTTGACGCCGACGTTCATGAGCTCGACGGCGTCGAGGGCCGAGCGGCCCTGCTCGGGGCTGCGGCTGGCGTGGGCGGCCTGGCCGGCGAAGCGGAACTTGGCCGAGACGATGGCCTTGCTCCACGCGTAGTACACGCGGGTGACGTCGCCGGCGTGCCAGTGCAGCGCGACGTCGAGGTCGTCGAAGAGGCCGGCGCGGGCCATGTAGGTCTTGCCGAGGCCGGTTTCCTCGGCGGGGGTGCCGTAGAGGCGGATGGTGCCGCTCCCGCCGCTGGCCTCCAGCGCCGACCAGGCGGCCGCCGCGGCCGCCGCGCTGCCCGTGCCGAACACCGAGTGTCCGCACCCGTGGCCGATGTCTTCGGCGCTGCCGCTCGGTGCACCCGGGCGCGCCTCACGCCGCGGCGTGGCGGCCTGGCTCATGCCCGGCAGCGCGTCGTACTCGGCGAGGATGCCGATGACGGGCGAGCCGCTCCCCGCCTCCGCCACGAAGGCCGTGGGCATGCCGGCGACGCCCCGCTCGACGCGGAAGCCCTCCGCGCTCAGGAAGTCGATCAACGCGTCGGCGGCGACGTGCTCCTGCAGGCCGACCTCGGGGTTGCTCCAGATGGTGTGGTTGAGGGCGGCGAGTTGGGCGGCGTGGTCGTCGATCCAGGCATCGGCGGATTCGGCGAGGTCGGGGTGCGGGGCCTCTGCACCGTCCACGACGGTGGGGTGGGTGGCAGGACCAGCGTTGGGGCCGGCGACGGGGCCGGCAGCACAGCCCGCGAAGATCAGCAGCGAGGCAGTCGATGTGAACATGGAGGCACTCCGGGTCGGCGATCTCGGCGGCGTCAGCACGGGACGCGCGAGTCTAGCAATGGAGTTCGAGGCGCTGCCCAGGGGCCGGCCCCGGCCGACTCCCGGCCCTGTGGCTTGACACGCCGAACGTTCGGTCCAATAAAGGGGCGCGCTGCAGGCGGTCGCACCGGACCGCATCCCCGAGCGCCTCAGGAGACGGACCATGCCCGCAGCCCGGGTCGACGACGCGAAGCTCTTGGCGGGCCTCACGCGGGTGTTCTGCCTGCACGGCTTCGAGGGCGCGAGCCTGAGCCGCATCTCCGAGGCGACCGGTCTGCAGCGCGCGAGCCTCTATCACCGCTTCCCCGGCGGGAAGGAAGAGATGGCCGAAGCGGTGCTCGACGAGACCGACCGGCAATTCGAGGAGGTGGTGTTGGCGCCCCTGGCGGGGAAGGGAGCGCCGGCGGCGCGCATCCGGCGCATGGCCGAGGAGGTCGGCAGGCACTACGACGAGGGGCGACAGTCGTGCTTGCTGGACACGCTGTCCCTCGGCGAGGGCTCTTCCGAGCTGAGGCGCCACGTGAAGCGTTCTTTCGCGGCCTGGCGGGACGCCCTCGTGGCGGTGGCGCGGGAGGGCGGTGCGACGCCCGCCGTGGCCAAGCGCCGGGCCGAAGAGGCCCTGGTCGTGATCCAGGGATCGTTGGTGCTGGCTCGGGGTCTGGGCGATCGCAAGGCTTTCCAGCGGGTGCTGGCGGGGCTTCCGGGGTTGCTCCTCAAGGGCCGCTTGGGCTGAGGGCGGTGGGGCCGGACCGCGGCCGGGTCGGGGCGATCCCCTTTTTTGGGAATCGATTGTACCGAACGTTCGGTACGCGCATCAGAAGCACTGAATCCACCAGCCCACCCCGTGAAAGGGAACACCGCCATGAAAGCCGCCGTCGTCGTCCTGTCCGACCCCAAGTCCGGCACCGAGGAGGCCCTCGGCCGGGTCTTCAACGCCCTCGCCACCGCCCATGACTTCAAGCAGCGCGGCGACGAGGTGACCGTCCTGTTCCACGGTGCCGCCACCCGGTGGCCTGGCGTCCTGACCGAACCCGGCCACCCGGCCAACGAGCTGTACGACGCCGTGAAGGACAAGGTCGCCGGCGTGTCCTGCGCCTGCACCGACGTCTTCGGCGGCGCCGAGGAGGCCCAGGCCGCGGGCCTCGCATTGATCAAGGACAACCCCGTGCCGGGCACTTCCGGCCTGCCGAGCCTCGCGAAGCTCAGCGCCGACGGCTTCACCGTCCTGACCTTCTGAATCGAGCACGCGAATCCGGCGCCGACGCGCCCACTGCGGAGAGAGGCCATGACCGTCACGAGTCCCGATCGCACGAGCCCGTTCCACGCCGGCGAGCTCGAAGTCCAACGCCGGGTCGGCGAGCAAGCCATGGCCGCCGGCAACGGCCGCGTCATCAGCGACGCCATCCCCGGCGGGGCCCTGCCGTTCCTGGGCCAGCAGTCCATGGCCATCGTCGGAAGCGTCGATGCCGACGGCACACCGTGGGCCTCGGCACTGTTCGGTCTGCAGGGCTTCCTGTCGGCGTCCGGTCCGCACCGGGTCGAGATCGACCTGGCGCTCGCGGGACTCGACCGGACCGACCCGCTGTGGGCCCACCTCGAGCGCGACGAACGCCTGGGGCTGCTCGCCATCGAGCTCGGCACGCGACGTCGTCTGCGCGTGAACGGTCGCGCACGCTGGAACGGGGAGGACGGCCTCACCCTCGATGTGGACGAGGCCTATCCCAACTGCCCCCAGTACATCCAGCGCCGGCACCTGACCCTCACCGACGTGTGGCCGAGCCTGGACGTCCCGGCGACGCCGCAACGCGGTGACCAGCTCGGCCCCGAGCAGCAGCAGTGGATCACCGGGGCCGACACCTTCTTCGTGGCCTCCGTCCATCCCGAAGGCGGCGCGGACGTCTCACACCGCGGCGGCAAGGCCGGCTTCGTGCAGGTCCTCGCCGATGGCCGCCTGCGCATCCCCGACTACGCGGGCAACTCCCTGTTCAACACCCTGGGCAACTTCGCTGCCCACCCGCGCGCCGGTTTGTTGTTCCTCGACTTCGAGCGGGGCCGCTCGTTGCAGGTCGTGGGCACCCCGACCCTGCAGTTCGACCAGGCCGATCCCGACGAGCGCACCGGCGGCACCGCGCGCTTCTGGGAGCTGAGCGTCGACGCCTGGCGCGAGGCGGAGATCCCGGCCGGCCTGCGTTGGGAGTTCCTGGACGCCTCGCCGTTCAACCCCGACTTCCTGTCCGCGGCCTGAGCACCCGCCCAGCCGCTTCCCAGCTGTTTCGAGTCTGTTCCAACCCAAGGAGGAGTATCCATGAACACGCGTATCACTGCTTTCGCCCTCATCGCCCTGATCCTGGCCGGCACCGTCGCTTGGGCCCTGGCGCCCGCTCCGGTCACGGCCGCGGGGCCGCATGACCTCGTCAACGTCTCCACCGGCCTCACGTCGACGGGCGCCCCGCTGGCGCTGCACGGCTACGACCCGGTGGCCTACTTCACCGACGGCGCGCCGCGTCTCGGCACCGCGAAGTTCTCGGCCAAGCACGCGGGCGCGACCTATCGCTTCGCGAGTGAGGCCCACCTCGACGCGTTCGATGACGCGCCCGAGCGCTACGTGCCGAGCTTCGGCGGCTTCTGCGCCTACGGCGTCTCGGTGGGCAAGAAGTTCGACGGCGACCCGAACCAGTGGGCCGTGGTCGACGGCATGCTCTACCTGAACCTCAACGCCGACATCCGCGCGGTGTGGAAGGAGGACGTGCCGGGCAACATCCGCAAAGCCGTCGAGGAGTGGAGCGACATCAAGGGCAAGGCGACCGCCTCGCTCTGACCCCACGCTCTGATTCGCAACGTACACCGGGGCGGGAGTGCCGATGCGGCGCTCCCGCCCTCGGTCCGTAAGGCGAGGCGATGCCCGTGTTTCGACCCGTCGAGGGAGAGCGCGAGTCAGGCCGCGAGAGGTGATAAAAGGGCGGGAATGAGCAGCATGCGATGGCCCATCGTCCTGTTGGTCGGTGCGGTGGCAGGATCGATTCTGTGGCTACTCGCCGACACCGGTTCAGAATCGACGGCCGACATCGACGTCGTGACCGAGGGTCGGGGAGACAGCGATGCATTTGTCGCTCCTGCGGCTCTCGATCCACACGACCGGCAAGCGGCCGAGGGCTTGAGACCCGCGAGCCCCGAGGAGCTTGACGAGTGGACCAGCAAGCCCTGGGGAGAGTTGGGATTCGTGGGAGTCGGTTCCCTTCAAGTCACGTTGAGGAACCAGGATGGAATTGCGATCTCGCCGGGACGCATCAAGGTCACCTCGCCGTGGGGGGGCGCGCAGTCGGCGCTGGTGGATGCGAGAGGGGAGGTCGTCTTCGAAGGTCTGGACGTCGGCCGCTGGCGCCTCACGATTGACCCCGACTCCCTTCCCGAGGGCTACCTGGCGCCTTGGAATCAGCTCGGCTCGGGCTGTGCGGCGGATCTCCCGCCGGGTCTCATCGCCACCGAAGTCGAAATCACCGAGGGGAAGACGACGGCGACCTCCTTTGTGGTCAACTCCCCCGCTCGGGTGACGGTGTTTGTCGAGGGTCCGGATGGGGGTGTGATCCCCAACGCGACGGTGAGGCTGCGCACTTTCATGCCCTGCATCGAGGGCTACCTCGTCGATGCCGTGACCGACGACAATGGCCGAGCGCTGCTCGACGACCTGCACCCTGGCGCTCACTACCTCGAGGTCTGGCCTGCACAGCCGGCGCATCTCTACTTGTCGCGACCCGAGGGCTTCATTGTCGAGGTGCATCCGGGCTTTGACCATGGCCCCTTCACGCTCAGACTCGGAATCGGGGACGTCACGATCGAAGGCACGGTTGTCGATCGATTCGGCGAACCCGTCGCCGGCCTGACCGTGGAGGCCCTCTACTACAAGCCGGAGTCGGAGCGGCATCCGTGGCGTGCCTACTCTCGTTATGCAGGCGTGGCCTCCTTGGCGCTGACGGATGCGAACGGTCGCTACGTCTTCGATGACCTCCCACGGGAGCGCATTCACGTGGCCTTCACCCGCTCATTCAGCCCGGCGGCGCGGGTCGGCTCGAAGCGCTTCGCCGGAGGGGTCGACAATCTCGAGTTTGACCTGAAGCGGACCAGTGCGACCGTCGATGCGGGCATCACGACGGTCTGGTTCTCGAGGCCCTATACACTGCGTGGGCGTGTCTTCGATGTGGACGGTCGGCCGCGAACGTCGGGGGCAGTCTGGGTGTCACTCGGATCAGACGAAGGAGCTGGCCTGCCGTCCGGGCTCCACATGCCCGGGTTCGAGAGGTACGGTCAGAAGTTCGCTCGCCTCGAGGACGACGGCTCTTTCTCCTGGGCGTGCGAGACGCCGCACGTACCCGTCATCCTCCGCATCGGGAAGGCGCACTACACGGTCACGCCGCAACCGGACACCGAGGAAGAACTGACCTTCGAATGGCGATGACCGCCCTGCGCACCTTCGACGTCGCCTGCACGCTGGGCCTGGAGACCGTCCTCGAGGACGAGCTGAAGGCCCTCGGTGCCGGCAACCTGCGTCCGCGTCGCGGCGGCGTCGTGTGCGAGGGCGACCTGGCCCTCGGCTACCGCGCCTGCCTGTGGCTGCGCTCGGCGGTGCGCGTGCTCGAGCGGCTCGCCGTCTTCGACGTCGACGTCGAGCAGGATCTCTACGACCGCGTCGCCGCCATGGAGTGGGAGGCGCTGCTCGGCCCCGACGACACGCTGGCGGTGGAGGCCACGGTGCGCGGGTCGGTGCATGCGAGCCCCCAGTTCGCGGCGCTGCGCGTGAAGGACGCCATCTGCGACCGTTTCCGCGAGCGCACCGGCCGGCGCCCCAGTGTCGACCGCGAGGCGCCGCTGCTGCCGCTGCACCTGCGGCTGGTGAAGGGGCGCGCCACCCTGGGCCGCGACCTGGCCGGCGAAAGCCTGCACCGGCGCGGCTACCGCCCGATTCAGGTGAAGAGCCCGCTCAACGAAGCCACCGCGGCGGGCATCCTGCTGCTCGGCGGCTACGACGGCACGGGCTTCATGCTCGACCCCATGTGCGGCTCGGCCACGCTGCTCATCGAGGCCGCGTGGATCGCCACCGACCGGGCGCCCGGCCTCGATCGCCGCTTCGCCTTCACGGCGTGGCCCGACTTCGACGAGCCGGCCTGGCGGGAGATCGTCGGTGAGGCCCTGGAGCGGTTGCGCCCGACGACGGAGGCGCGCTTTGTCGGCGTCGACATCCACGGCGGCGCGCTGACCATCGCCAACAAGAGCATCGAGGCGGCGGGGGTCGACCACCTCTTGGAGGTGGGGCGCGGCGACATCGACACCTGGCGTCCGGACGCGCCGCCCGACTGGCTGTTCACCAATCCGCCGTGGGGCGAGCGCCTGACGGGTGACGTCGAGCGCAGTTGGGGCGCGCTGGCGGAGCTGTTGCGAGAGTGCCCGGGCGTGCGTGCCCACGTGCTCAGCGGTTCGCCGGAGCTGTCGGGGCGACTGCGCCTGAAGGCCGACCGCCGCTGGCCCGTACGCAGCGGACAGATCGACAGCCGCCTGCTGCGCTACCTGATCCACGAGCGCGACGAGCAGGGGGCTGTCTCGCGATGACGCCCCGGCCGCCCATCTGGTCGGTGTACCTGGTGCGTTGCGGCGACGGGTCGCTCTACACGGGCGTGGCCACCGACGTCGAGCGGCGCCTCGAGGAACACGAACGCGGCGAGCGCGGCGCCAAGTACCTGCGCGGGCGGGACAACCTCGAGGTGGTGCTCGAGCACGCCGTCGGCGAGCGCGGTGCGGCGCTCAGCCTCGAGGCGCGCATCAAGAAGCTCTCGCGCATGCGCAAGGAGGCGCTGGTGCGCGAGGGCGAGAGCCTGAACGAGATGCTCGCGGCGTTGCGAGAATCCTGAGTCAGGCGGTCACGTGGAAGCGGTCCACCAGCAACCGGCTGCGTTGCTCGAGGTCGGCGGGGTGGGGCACGGCCAGCACCGGTCGCGCGGCCTCACGCATGACCGCGTAGGCGACGCTGCCGAGCACGGCGCTCGAGAGTTTGCCGCGGCCCTGGGTGCCCATGACGATCAGATCGGTGTCGGCCTGCCGGTCGAGGATGGCTTGCACCGGCGGCTCGTCCACCAGCTCGCAGGAGATCTCCACCGCCTCGGTCGGGCACTCGGCCAGGAAGGCCTCGAGGGCGGCTTCGGCCCCGACGCGACAGTGCTCGATCTCGTCGAGCGAGGCGACGTAACCGGGCGCGCCGCCCCAGTTCACCGAGGGCGGGCCCACGGCGGCCGGGAGCTCCAGGGCGTGCAGCACCTTGATGGACGCCCCGAGGTGATGCGCGAGGCGTTCGGCCACGAGCACGGCGTGACGGCTGTCCTCGGAGAGATCGACGGGGACGAGCAGGCGCTTCGGCGCGACGCCGTCACCGGTCTGGCACCAGACCGGGCACGGCGAATGGGACATGAGCGCGCGGGCCGTGCTGCCGAAGTCGAGGATGCCGTGCCGATGGTGAGGGCCGATCACGATCAGCCCCGCGTCGATGGCCTGGGCCCGTCGCAGCAGCGCGCGGGCGGGCGATCCCGTCTCGACGCGCAACAGGTCCTTGAGTGGTGCGGGCGGGCCGTCGAACTCCTCGAGCTCCGAGGCGATCAGGCCCCACACGTGACGGCGACGCTCGTCATCGAGGGCGAGCATGTCGGGCCCGGGGATGCCGACGCCGGCGAGGCCGGCGGACGGGATCGCGTGGACCAGCTCGGCGGGCGTCCCGAAGCGACGCGAGAGGGCCCATGCCAGGCGCACGGCCTCGGCGGAGTGGGTGCCGTCGACGATGCCGACGACCAGGGGACGCATGAGGATGTCGTGGAGGTCAACCATGCCTCCTACGCTAGGAGCGTCGGCGGATCCGGGACATGGGCCCAAGAGCGCAGGGCGATCGATTCCATCGCGTAGGTCCGGTGACCAGCCGGAAGGGCGGTAGAATCCCGGGGCCGCGCGCTCGCTGTGTGCGGTCACGGAGCGGCCGATGGCGGCCCTGGATGCCCATGCAGAGGAACCGTTTCTCGATGCTGGCCGCAGCGTGCGTTGCCCTCGCGGCGACGACGTTGCCGGGCCCTGCGGGCGCCGCGGATGAACCGGCCTCCCGCATCGCAGCCGGCGTCTTGGCCGGCGCCACCGATGACGACGCGCACGTCGCGCCGCGGGGCGAACCGCCCGTCATCAGCCTGACCATCCCGGCAGGCGACCACGAGCTGGCGGGCACGTTGCGCCTGCCCGCCGCCGAGGGCGGGCCCTTTCCCGCGGCGGTGCTGGTGCACGGCTCGGGCTGCAGCACCCGCGAGGGGCTGGGTTCCTTCGAGAGCCTGTGTCTCGAAGCCGGCGTGGCTGCGCTCGCCTTCGACCAGCAGGGCTGCGGCGATTCGACCGGCACGTTCCGCGGCTTCACCGTGGAGAACAGCGCCGAACTGTTCGCGGAGTTGGCCGTCGACGTGCGCCACGCCATGGACCTGCTGGCCGCCCGGCCCGAGGTCGACGTCGAGCGACTGGGCCTTGTGGGAGGCAGCCAGGCCGGCTGGATCATGCCGCTCGCGGCCGACACCGACCCGCGCGTGGCGTTCATGGTCGTCGCGGGGGGGTGCGCCGTGTCGGTCGGCGAAGAGGCCTTCCACGGGTCACTCACCGGGGAAGGATCGCGCCTGGGGATCTCCATCGCGAAGGCCGACAAGCGCCTGCGTCGGTACGACGGCCCGCGGGGCTTCGATCCGCGCCCGGTGCTGGCCCGCGTCACCGCGCCCTCGTTGTGGTTGTTCGGTCGGCGCGACGACGTGATCCCGGTGCAGCCGTCCATCGACGCCATCAAGGAGGCGCGCATCGCCGGACGCGTCAACCACGAGGTGCACATCTTTCCCTATGGCGATCACGACATGCTCGACCGCAGGACCGGCGAGCCCGTGCCGGCCGACCAAGTCGTGAAGGACTGGCTGCGCAAGCGGCGCATCATTCGCTGAGGCCGCATCGACTTGCGCCGCGAGGCGGCCCGTCGCGAACCGGGCCCGAGAGCGGACCGCCGGCTGGCCCTAGTTGCGGTAGACCGCGTGGCAGCTCTTGCAGTCGGCCTTGATGTCGGCGAACAGGGCGTCGGCCCGGGCGCGCGCCGCGCCGTCGACGGGTTCACCGGCGGAGCGACCCTGGCGGGCCGCGCGCAAGACCTGCACCAGCTCGGCGCTCGTGGCCCGGGAATCGTCGGCCCAACCGCGGAAGTCGTCGGGCCGCTGCCGCACCTCGTCGAGGGCCGCCAGCTGGGCGAACAACCCGGCGAGGACCTCGGCTTCGCGCAGCGGATCGATGTCGGGGTGGCCGGGGTCGACGGCCCATCCGGCCTTGCCCACGAGCTCGAGGGCGTCGTGGGTCCGCGGGATGGGGACCATGGACGCGCGCACCCCCTGCATCGGGTGGGCGGCGGGGAAGTCGAAGTCGTGCCCGGCCGAGTCGTCGGCGTCGGGCAGGTCGGCCCGGGCCACGGCGTCGTAGAGGCCCTCGTACTGGGGCGAGGTCCCCGACCACTGGGCCATCTCGGCCACGGCGGTCGCACGGGAGGCGCCGTCGAGGACCACGCGGCCGATGGCCGCCGCCGCCGGTCCGCGATGCTGGCCGTGGAAGCAGTGCACGTAGAACGGTGCCTCCTGTTCGCGGAAGGTCTTGGCCAGGTCAAGCTGCTGCTCGTCGGTGATGCCCCGGTATTGCAGCGGCAGGTGCACGTAGGTCATGCCGTGACGGGCGGCGGCCTCGGCGTCGGGGACCTTGCCGTCGACGCACAGGATCGTGCGGATGCCCAGGGCGGCCAGCTCGGCGAAGGCGGCCTCGTTCTCGGGCTCGCTGCCCGAGACGATGGCGTCGCTCAACCGGTAGACGTTGTGGAGGCCGGGCAGCTCGCGGGGAGCGCTCGCGGGCAGGTCGACGGAGAGGGCCAGGTCGGAGGCCGGGCCGACGAACTCCACGGGGGGTGCCGGGCCGTCGCTGTCGTTGCCGGCGCAGGCCGCCAACGAGAAAGCCGCGGCGGCCAGGAGCAGGAAGGCCATCCGCGGCAAGGAGCCCGATCGGTGAGCGCAGCGCGAATTCGCGGTCGGAGAGGGGCGACGGCCGGAAGGGTGCATGGAGCTTCCCGAGGAGCGCTGCAGGGTGACCCTCCTAAGACGGCAACGGGCCCCCGGGGCGGACGCCCTTACCGTCGGCCCTTGTGCGTATGGCGGCTGCCCCCAGGGTGCGTAGCTTGACCCTTCGCCCTGCGCCATTGGTCCCACGAGGAACCCGCCATGAGCGTCCCCGCGCCTTCCGATTCCGTGGCCGACGAGGCTGGTCCCCGCCAACGCCGGCTCTGGATCGGTCTGATCCTGCTGCTCCTGGCCTCCTTCGGGACGCTGCTCTACTTCGGCAACGAGATCTACCAGCAGGCGCCGCCCATCCCCGACCTCGTCGTGACGTCGTCGGGGGTCGAGGTGTTCACGGCGGACGACATCCTCGCGGGGCAGGACGTCTGGCGCACCATCGGCGGGCAGGAGCTGGGGTCGGTGTGGGGGCACGGCGCGTACACGGCGCCCGACTGGACGGCGGATTGGGTGCACCGCGAAGCGGTCTGGCTGCTCGAGCAATGGGCCCTCGGGGAGGGGGCCGGCTCCTACGACGCCCTCGACGTCGAGACGCAGGCCGCGCTGCAGGCCCGACTGCAGGCCGAGGTGCGCGAGAACCGCTACGACGAGGCCACGGGCACGCTCACCATCTCCGACGTGCGGGCCGCGGCCATCGCCTCGTTGCGCGAGCACCATCGGGGTCTCTTCGGCGACGAATCCGCCTACGACGATCTGCGCGAGAGCTACGCCATGCCCGCGCGCACGGTGATCGACGACGCCGCCACCGACAAGCTCGCCGCCTTCTTCTTCTGGGCCAGCTGGGCCTGCGTGACCGAGCGCCCCGGCGCCGAGATCACCTACACCCACAACTGGCCGCCCGACGACCTGGTCGGCAACCGGCCCACGGGCCAGATCATCGTGGTCTCCGTGGCGAGCTTCGTGCTGCTGCTCGGCGGCATCGGCCTGCTGGCCTGGTACTACGCTGCCACCCGCCGCCGCTGGGAGGACACGCATGTCGCGCCCCCGGCCGACCCGCTGCTGGGCATCAAAGTCACGCCGTCCATGCGCGCGACGCTCAAGTACTTCTGGGTCGTGGGCGCGCTGCTCGTCGTGCAGATGCTCACCGGCGTCATCGCGGCGCATTATGGCGTGGAGGGCAACGGCTTCTACGGCTTCGCGCTGTCCGACTGGGTGCCCTACTCGCTCGCGCGCACCTGGCACACGCAGCTCGGCATCTTCTGGATCGCCACGTCGTGGCTGGCCACGGGCCTCTTCCTGGTGCCCGCCGTCTCGGGACACGAACCGAAGTTCCAGCGGGCCGGCGTCAACTTCCTGTTCGTCTGCCTGATCATCATCGTCGGCGGGTCCATGGCCGGACAGGCCCTGGCCATCCACCAGAAGATCGGCGGCGGGACGAACTTCTGGTTCGGCCACCAGGGCTTCGAGTACGTCGACCTCGGCCGCTTCTGGCAGATCTTCCTGGTGGTGGGGCTGTTCCTCTGGCTCGGCCTGATGGTGCGCGCGCTCTGGCCGGCGCTGCGCAAGTCGAAGGGCGCCAACCGCCAGATGCTGGTCCTGTTCGTGCTCTCGTCGGGCGCCATCGCGCTGTTCTACTCGGCCGGCCTCATGTGGGGTCGCCACACCAACCTCGCCATCGCGGAGTACTGGCGCTGGTGGGTCGTGCACCTGTGGGTGGAGGGCTTCTTCGAGGTCTTCGCCGTGGTCGTGATCGCCTTCCTGTTCACGCGGCTCGGGCTGCTGCGCGTCGGTTCGGCGACCGCAGCGGTGTTGTTCACCTCCATCCTCTACCTGGCCGGCGGCGTGCTGGGCATGTTCCACCACCTCTACTTCACGGGCACCACGCCGGTGATCCTGGCGCTCGGCGGGACGTTCAGCGCGCTTGAGCTGATGCCCCTGGTGCTGATCGGCTACGAGGCCTACGAGCACCTGACCATGGTCCGCGCGGCCGGCTGGATGCGTCACTACAAGTGGCCCATCTACTGGTTCATCGCGGTGGCCTTCTGGAATCTCGTGGGCGCGGGGCTGTTCGGCTTCCTGATCAACCCGCCCATCGCGCTCTACTACATGCAGGGCCTCAACACGACGTCGGTCCACGGCCACACGGCGCTGTTCGGTGTCTACGGCATGCTCGGTATCGGCCTGACGTTGTTCTGCCTGCGCGGGCTGTTCATGAAGCAGCGCTGGCGCACGGGCGTGCTGGCCTTCGCGTTCTGGTCCATGAACATCGGCCTGGCGTTGATGGTGCTGCTCAGCCTGCTGCCGGTGGGCCTGGCCCAGACCTGGGCCTCCGTCGAGCACGGCATGTGGTACGCGCGCAGCGCCGAGTTCCTGCAGACGCCCCTGCTCGAGTGGTTGCGCTGGCTGCGTGCGCCCGGCGACACGATCTTCGCCGTGGGCATCCTGGCGGTGGGCTGGTTCGTGGTGGGCCTGTCGACGGGCTGGTCGCTGAAGGGCGAGCGCGAGGACGTGGTCGGTGGCACCGGAGATGACGGAAACGCGGATGACGCGGGAGACGCGACCGCTGCATCCTGACGGCGGGCCGTGCTCAGTCTTGCAGCAGGCCGCGCTCCGCGAGGAACGCATCGACGGCGGCGCGCAGCTCGTCGGGGCGTTCCATCTGGATGAAGTGGCCGGTGTCGTCCCAGAGCTTCCAATCGAGGTCGGCGACGCGGGCCCGGACCCAGGTCTCGTACTCATCGGTCCACGCGGGTTGGCGCGCGAGCACGAGCAGCAGCGGGTGGCCCAGGGGGGCGTCGCTCCACGCGTCGGCGGCGAGCTGCGCGCGCGCCGCCCCGACGACCACGTGGTGCGGCGTGTCGAGCGCCATCTGCTTGAGCACCGCCTGATCCTCGGGGGACAGCGCCGAGGAGGCGCCCATGCCGTCCATCATGGCGGCCATGGCGTCGCGCCAACCCGCACCAAGGAAGGGCGCGAAGAAGCCCTCGAAGTCCTCGGGCAGGAACTGGGGCTGCATCGCGCCGTCGACGCCCACCAGGGCCGCCACGCGGTCGGGGTGGGCGCGGGCCAGGGCGAGCGAGACGGGCAGGCCGTTGGAGTGGCCCACCAGCACGGCGCGCTCGACGGCGGCGTCGTCCATGGCGGCGAGCACCGAGGCGGCCATGCGATCCATCGAGTACTCGAGCCGGGGCGCATCGCTCTTGCCATGACCGAAGACGTCGACGGCGAGCACGCGACGAACTTCGCCGCCGGCGGCGTTGCGCGACCACGCCGGCAGCTGGTGTCGCCAGGCCTCCGTGCTGCTCGCCCAACCGTGCACGAGCACGAGGGCCTCGGCGTCCAGCGGCCCCGCGTCGAGGTAGTGGATGCGGTGGCCTTCCCACGAGGCGTAGCGCTCGCGCGGCGGCTCGATCATGGCGTGCCTGAGCACGGTCGTGCAGGCCATGGTCGTGCCGAGGGCGAGCAGTACCGCGACCGCCGAGGCGAGGCGGGCGGGCCCGCCGAAGACGAGCAAGAAGCGATGCGAACGTGACGGCGACATGGTCGACCTCCAGTTGTCGGGCGGCGCCCCAGGATGTCAGCGCCGGATGCGTTCGGCCAGCACCCGCGCCCGTTCGGGATCGAGGGCCTCCAACTGCCGCAGCACCGAGACCGCTCGATGGGGCTCGACCTGCGCGTAACGCTCGCCCACGGCCAGCAGCAGCTCCGCGGCCGTGGCCGGGTCGAGGATCGGCAGCAGGTCGTTGGTGCGCACCTCCTTGATGTAGGCGCGCACGTCCTGCTCGCCGGACGGTTGGCCCGAGAGGGCGGCGAGGCGCACCTCGGAGAGGATGCGCGTGTCGCTGTTCGGCGGGACGTCCCGGGTCAGTCGGAGCGCCTCGCGACGGGAGAAGGCGAAGGGCAACAGCAGGTCGGCGGTGTGACGGATGTCCATGTGCTGCAGGCGGCGGGTCATGGCCTCTGTCGCGAGCCGCTCCGTCGCCGGTTGCGTGCCGATGCGGAGGGGCCCGTTGGAACCGATCAGGATCATGTTCCAGTTCACCGCCAGGCTGAACCCATGCGGGAACTCGAGCGAGAAGGCGCGCAGGATCGACTTGAGCGTCGTCACGTCCATGCTGAACAGGTTGACCCAGCTGACGAAGAGCCCGTCGGGCTGCAGGCGTCGATTGGCCAGCGCAAAGAATTCCTGCGTGAACAGGTTGCCGGCACCGGCCAGCCAGGGGTGCGAAGGTTGCGAGACGATGGTGTCGTAGCGCCGGTCCTCGATGACGAGGGTGTTGCGCGCGTCGTTGAAGACGATCTCGACGCGCTCGTCGGTGAGCCAGGAGTCGCCCGGCGGCATGATCGAGGAGACGGCGCGCAGGACGGCGGGCTCCAACTCGACCACGCGGATCGACTCGAAGGCGCCGGCCGTGAGTGCGCCGGCCGTGGTGCCGCCGCCCAATCCGATGAGCAGGGCCGTGCGCGGGTCGGGGTGGAGCAGTGCGGGCAGCACCCCCAGCAGCGTCTCGGTGGGCGCCCGGCTGGCGAGGTCGCTGGGGTTGATGCTCGCCTCCGCCATGCCGTTCGTGAGCAGCCAGTACATGTCGTGCTTGTCGCGGATGACCGAGATCACGCCCGCCAGGCCCTCCTCGAAGTAGACCGTCTCGAGCGGCCCCGCGTTGCGCGTCCCGATGTTGTGGCTCGCGGCGGAGCGCACCAGGCCGGCGAGATTCAGCGGCGGCTGTAGCGCCGCCGTGGCGACGAGCGCCGCGATGAACAGCGCGAGGGCCGCGGTGGTGCGCGGGCGGCGGGGCCTGCGGAAGAGCCACACGGCCGGCAGGACGGTGGCCAGGCCGAGCGTGACCAGCAGCCCATCCGTGCCGACGTGGGGGATGAGCACGAATCCGGCGACGAGTGAGCCCGCGATGCCGGCCATGGTGTTGAGGGCCAGGGCCCGGCCCGTCTCAGGGCCCACGCCCCGCGCCGCCCCGCAGGCGAGCGTGAGCGACAGGGGGAACAGCGCACCGAACAGCAGCGTCGACGGTCCCAGCAGGGCGAGCATCATCGCGTAGTCGCCCACCTTGTGTGACCACCCGGCGGGCAACACGCCGCTCAGCGCGGCCGCCCACGCGGGATAGGACGACAGCGTGGTGCGGCTCGCGAGCAGCGTGGCACCGAGGACCAGCAGGCCGAACATGAGCAGGATCGCCGGTGAGCTCAGCCGATCCAGCCGCGAGCGGATCATCCACGAGCCCGCGGCCATGCCGGTGAGGAACAGCGCCAGGATGGCGGCGAAGCCGTACAGCGTCGAGCCGGTGTGGATCGAGAGGACCTTGGTCCATCCGACCTCGGCGGCGATGGCGCAGAACCCCGTCACGGCCAGGGCGGCCAGGGCGAGGGCCCGGTGCGGGTTCCCGTCGGCGGCTTCCGGCGACGCGCCGTTGACGGACCGCGGTGGCGTGGCGTCTTCGTGGGCCGTGACCGGCGACGCGACGTCGGCGTCGCTCCGGCCCCGGGCCCGCCACGCGATGACCACGATGAGCGCGTTGATGGCCGCCGCCGCATAGGCCGCCCCGTCGAGCCCGACGCTCGGGATGAGCACGAAGCCCGCGAGGATGGCGCCGCCGACAGCGCCCGCCGTGTTCAGCGAGTAGAGGCCGCCGATGCGGCGCCCGAGATCGTGGGGCCCGCGGATGGTGATGGCGGCAGCCACGGGCAGCGTCGCGCCCATGCAGATGGTCGGCAGGGCCAGCAAGACCATGGTGACCACGAACTTGGTGGGCAGCGCGCCGCCGCCGAACGGCAGGGCCCCGACGACGGCGTCGAGCTGCAGCAGGAGCGGCACGGAGGCCAGGCCGGCGAGCCCGATCAGGGCCTCGAGCACCGCGAGGGTACCGAGCGTTCGGGTGCGGTCGCGCGTCAGGCGCGCGCCCCACAAGCCGCCGCCCGCCAGGCCGAGGAAGAAGGCGGCGAGCACCGTCGCGACGGACGCGCTCGTCGACCCCATGCTCAGACCCAGGAGGCGCACCCACACCACCTGGTAGACGAGGGCCGCGATCCCCGACAGGAACAGGAGCAGTGCGGTGATCGGATACAGCGTCGCGACCTCGCTCGGGGACGCCCGTCCGGTGGACGGGGAGAGGGGGGTCGAGTCTAGCGCCCGCCCCGGGTCATCCCTCTTCGTACTTGATGACTTCGACGGGGCAGGCCTCGGCCGCCGCCTTGATGGCGTCGCTGTGGGCGGCGGGGTCGACGCCGGCCTTCACCACGGCGGTGTCGGAGCCGTCGGGGATCTCGAACACGGCGGGGCAGTTGTCGACGCTGAGCTGGCAGCAGATGCAGCCGGCCTCGATCCAGACACGCTTGACGGTCATGGGCTCTCTCCTTCTTGGGGTGGCAGGGATGGGGGCGTTCCGGCATCGCCCTGGCGCATGCGCTGGTAGAGGTAGGACGCGGCCACCAGCAGCAGGCCCAGCGCGAGGAACGAACCCACGCGGTAGCCGGTCTCGAGCCGGGCCATGTCGACCAGGAAGACCTTGCCGACGGTGATGGCGAAGAGGATCAGGCCGATCCAGCGCAACCCGGGCCGGTGTCGGCGGAACCCGAGGACGAGCAGCGCCGAGGCGTACAGCGCCCAGGTCACGGAGATGGCGAGCTGCGCGCGGAAGGCCATGTCGACGCGGGGGACGTCGGCGCCGCCGCCGTAGCGACCCCAGCGATGGATCTCCCAGGTGATCTGGAGCAGCAGCAGGATCAGGCCGAGGAGCGGGGCCCCCCGTGCGGTGCTGCCGCCGATGATGAACCCGCAGACGAAGCACGCGCCGGTGACCATGAGCTCGGCGCCGAACATGAAGTTGAGGCCGGGGACGAAACCGAGGCGCCGGTCCATGCCCATGACCAGCAGTGCGAACACCAGGGCGGCGGCCCACGGTGCGGCAGGCAGCGCGTCGACCCACGGGTTGCGGGCATCCGGTGCGCGGGAGGCGCCGCCCCGCGAGACCCCCGCGAGCACACAAGCGTAGACGGCGAGGCCGGCCGCGGCCGCCGACAGGGCGAACAGCGTGGTGTTGGGGGCGAAGCGCGGGGCCTGGCGGGCCACGGTGGCGAAGCACTCCCAACCGAGCGGCAGGGCGAAAGCCCACAGTCCCGCCAGCTGCAGCTTCGGGGCCTCGTCGGCGCCGCGCACGGGCGACCGGGCGAGGATGCGGCCGGCCGCGAGCAGGGCCGCACAGGACAGCAGGGCCATCAGGAAGTCGGCGTTGAGGAAGGCCGTGACGTCGGCCGCCGCGTGGGTGGAGTGGAAGACCACGCCGCGCAGCGCCCCGAGGAGCAGCATGACCATCCCCCCGACGACGAGGCCGGGCAGGTCGCGACGCGCGCCCGCGAACACGGCGGCCAGGCCGAGGCCCGACCAGGCGGGGGCCATGCCGCGGCCGTCGAAGAAGACCGGCACGGCGATGGCGAAGGCGGCGAGTCCGAAGACGAACAGGATGGCGCTGTCGGGGGTGCGCGCGCCGACGCGGCGGGTGACGACCCAGCCCGCGGCCATCTGCGCCAGGCCGACTCCCACGATGCCGAGGCCCAGGGCGATGCGGTGCTCGGGCATGAGCAGCGCGTGTCCGGCGCCGAAGGCGAGCAGCGCGGCGATCAACATCGACCAGAGCGAGGGGGGCGCCACGGCGCGACGCGCGATCAACGCGGGGGCGAGGCAGACCAGCATCACGGCGGTGAGCAGCGCCGTCAGGCACCACGCACCGACGACGATCCGGTCCGGCCCGAACCAGTGGGCGTACCAATGCAGGAAGTAGACCGCCGAGGCGACGGTGGCCATGACTTCGAGGCCGGCCCAGCGGCGGGCGACGAGGACGGCGAGCACGCCCCCGTGGAGCACCGCGAGCCACGCGGTGAGCGGGCCGAGGGCGTCGACGTTGGTGCCGAGCAGGGCCGGGGCCAGGTAGCCGCCCAGGAAGCCGAGCCAGGCCAGGATGCGCGTCCCGCGACGCAGGGCCAGGACGATGCTCAGCGCGGTGATGCTGCCGACGAGGACGTACGCCACCGGGAGCTCGATGAGCTCGTAGCGCACGGCCGCGAAGAAGTTGGACAGGTACAGCGTGCCCAGGCCCGCGCCCATGAGGGCGTGCCCGAACACCGTGAGCTGCTTGCGCACGAAGCGCTGTCCCCACACCAGCAGGCCGAGGCCGAGGGCCACGCCGATGGACACGCGGGCCGCCGGCTCCAGGCCCCCGAACCAACCGCGATCGATGGCGAGCTTGAGGAAGAAGCCCACCGCGAAGAGCACGGCCACCACGCCCACGACGAGCATGACGCGTCCGCCGACGAAGGCCTCGAGGGCGTCGTTCGAACGGGACTTCGTCGCGACCGACTCGGCGGGCTCAGCCGGTGCGCGGGCCGCGGCGGGCGGCGTGGCTCGTTCGGCTGCTGCCGCCTTCGGCGCGGGCGGCGTCAGCGGCGCGTCCGTGCGCGTGCGCACTCCTGCGGTGTCGGCCGCTTCCCGTGAGCCCTGCCGGCGAACCAGCTCGTCCTCGAGGGCCTGCAGGCGCCGGGCGGTGCGCGATTGCTGCACCAGCAGGACGACAATCAGGATCGGACACATCGCGAGCGCGAAGACCAGCAGTCCGATCAGTACGTCCACGGTTGGATCCCCCCGATCCCGTGCGTCGCCCGCCACTATAGGAGAGGCGACGAGCCCAGGCATCGGACATCGGAGGAATGCCGGGGCGGCCCCGGAGCACCATCAGTCCGGCGACGGCCCGGCGGCGAGCCAGGTGGAGAGGCGCTCGACCGCCTCGAACAGCCGCGGAGCGACCCTGCGTGCCCGCGCGATCGCTTCGGCGGCGCTGCGGGGGGAATCACCGAAGGCCGCCTGCGCCCCGGCCCCGTCGAAGTCGACGTAGGCGATCCGCAGCAACAACTCCTCGTCCGGTCGTCCGAACTCTTGTCCGGGCAGCAGGCCCACCTCGATGTCTTCGAGGATCCGTTCGGCGAGTTGCCGGCTCCCGTGGATGCCGCGGGCGGCGAGTCGCTCGGCGTGGGCCGAGAAGTCCGGGAACAGGTAGAAGCCGCCCAGCGGATCGGCGCATGCCAAGCCTGCGGCGCGCAGGTCGCCCACGAGTCCGTGTCCGATGGCTCGCAGCGCGCGCCGGGCCCGGCGCAGATAGTCGTCGATGACGTCGCTGCCGTTGAAGGCGGTGACCGCGGCGTATTGGATCGGCGCGCTCGTGGAGGTGAACGTCTCGCTGGCGGCGGAGGCCATGGCGTCGAGCAGCCAGCGCAGCGCGGAGGGGAACGAGAACGTGCCCAAGCGCCAACCGCCGGCGCCGCACCACTTGCTCAGGCCGCTCGAGACGATGGTGCCCTCCGGGTAGAAGCGCGCGATGGAGACGTGCTGGCCGCGGTGGTGCAGCGGGCCGTAGATCTCGTCCGAGAGCAGCACCACCCGGTGCTCACGGGCGGCCCGCGCCAGGGCGCGCAGTTCCTCCAGGCGGTAGGTGCCCCCGGTGGGGTTGCTCGGATAGTTGAGCACGACGATGCGGGGTCGGCCGGTGTCCTCGCGGCAGAGGCGGGCCAGGCCGTCGGCCGAGAGCTGCCAGCCGTCATCCTCGCGGGTGTGGATGAGTTGCACGCGTCGACCGATGATGCGGGCCTGCGGTGCGTAGCTGACCCAAGCGGGCGTGGGGATCACCAGGTCGCCGTAGTACACGAGCTGCAGCAGGAACATGAGCTCCTTGCTGCCGGGCCCGATGAGCACGTCCTCGGCATCCCGCTCCACGCCGTCGACCCGGGCGTGATAGGCGGCGACGGCTTCGCGCAGCGCCGGCAGGCCCCGCACCGGCAGGTAGTCCTTCTCGGCCGCGTGTCGACGCAGCGCCTCGACGACCGGTTCGGGCACGGGGAAGGGCGACTGCCCCAGGCCCAGACCGATGACGTCGTGTCCCTCGCGGCGCAACTGCTGGCAGCGCTGGTGGATCGCCACCGTGGCCGAGTTGGGCATGCCCCTCACGTTGAGGTTGAGATGGACGTCGAGGGGCGTGCGCTTCATGGATGGCGACTCTCTGCAGGGGCCGGGCCCGTCTCCGGGCCGGGCGTCCGGTGGGTGACGCATCGAGTCTATGGGAGCCTCAGGCGGGCCGGGCCAACTCGTCACTCGATTCTTCGCCGTTCTCCGGCGCCGCCCCCCGAGGGTCTCGCGCCGGTTCGCGTCGGCCCGCCGCACGGGCCTTGTTAGGCTGACCCGCTCGCGCGCCCGCGGTGTGACCACGATCCGTGTGAGCGCGCGGTGGACGCGGGAAGGCGAGGGGACATGCCGGCGATCGAGTGGTGCCAGGTCGGGAGGGACTTCGTCGACGACCGGGGCGAGGTCGTGCGCGCCGTCGATGGCGTGAGCCTCGCGGTGGAGGAGGGCGAGACCCTGTGCCTGATCGGCACCAGCGGTTCGGGCAAGACCACCCTGCTGAAGATGGTCAACCGGCTCGTCGTGCCGACCCTCGGGCGGGTGACGGTGGGCGGGCAGGACGTCAGCCTGGCCGATGTCATCGCGCTGCGTCGGGGCCTGGGTTACGTGATCCAGTCGGGCGGGTTGCTCCCGCACCTCGACGTGGCCGCCAACGTCGGGCTGCTCGGCGTGCTGGAGGGCTGGGAGGCGCCGCGCATCGAGGCGCGGGTGCGCGCGCTGCTCGAGCTGGTGAACCTGTCGCCCGAGACCTTCGCGCACCGTCGGCCGGCGGAGTTGTCGGGGGGCGAGCGCCAACGGGTGGGCGTGGCCCGGGCCCTCGTCCTCGACCCGCCGGTGCTGCTCATGGACGAGCCCTTCGGCGCCCTCGATCCGCTCACCCGCGCCGACCTGCGCCGCGAGTTCGCCGGGCTGAAGCGGGCCGTGGACAAGACCATCGTGCTGGTCACCCACGATCTGGCCGAGGCCTTCGCGCTGGGAGACCGCATGGCGTTGCTCGACGGGGGCCGGCTGGCACAGGTCGGCACGGCGTCGGACCTGCGCGAACGCCCGGCCGACGACTTCGTGCGGCGCTTCCTCGAGGCGCACTTCGGGGAGCCGTCCCATGGGTGAGCGGGCCCGGGGTCGCGGATTCCTTTCGACCGTCCTGTCGGCAGGGGGCCTGGTCCTGGCGCTCCTGGTCGTGCCGGCGGCCGCCACGCCCCTTGCGGTCACTGCCCCCGCAGCCCCCGCAGCGATGGTCACGCCCGCCGAAGACACCATCGTCGTGGGCAGCAAGAACTTCACCGAGAACCGCATCCTCGCGGAGGTCATGGCGGCGCTCATCGAGGCGCACACCGAGCTCGACGTGCAGCTCGCGGACGGGCTGGTGGGCACCATGGTCGTGTTCGAGGCGCTGCGCACCGGCGAGATCGACATCTACCCCGAGTACACCGGCACCGGCTGGGCCGTGATCCTGGGTGAGACGGGGGTCGCGCGGGATCCGCTGCGCACCTACGTGCACGTGGCGGCGGAGTATGAGCGGCGCTTCGCGCTGACGTGGCTGCAGCCCTTCGGCTTCGCCAACAGCTATGCCCTGGCGGTGCGCAGCGAGCTGGCCGAGCGCCATGGCTTGCGCCGCATCTCCGACCTGGCGCCGCTGGCGGGAGAGCTGACGGTGGGCGTCAGCCATGAATTCCTCGACCGCGGCGACGGTTGGCGCGGGCTGGTCGCCGCCTACGGACTGAACGTGGGCGACGTGCGCGGCATGGATCACGGGCTGGCCTTCGAGTCCATCGCCGCCGGTGAGATCGACGTCATCGACGCCTGGACCACCGACGGCAAGCTGCTGCGCTTCGACGTGACCGTGCTCGAGGACGACCTGCGCTTCTGGCCGCCCTACGACTGTGCGCCGGTGGTGCGGGCCGAGACGCTGCGCCGGCACCCCGAGCTGCGGGCGCTGCTCGATCGCCTCGCCGGACGCCTCGACGAGACGCGCATGCAGCAGCTCAATCTCGCCGTCGAGCAGGACGGTCGCTCGTTCCGGGACGTCGCGCGGGGATTCCTGCGGGACGAAGGGCTGCTCGGCCCGGGCGCGGACGGCGACGACCCCGGCGCCGCGCCGGGTGAGCGTCGCGGCGACCTCGCCCGCTTCGTGAGCGGACGAATCGGCATCACGGCCGACCTGGTGGGCCGACACCTCGCGCTCACCGTGGGGTCCGTCGTGGTGGCGGCCCTGCTCGCGGTGCCGCTGGGCGTGTGGCTGACCCGTCGTCGTCGCTGGGCCGGGCTCGTGCTCGGCGTCGCCGGCGTGATCCAGACGGTGCCGAGCCTCGCGCTGCTGGCCTTCATGATCCCGGTGCTCGGCCTGGGCCTCGACGCCGCCTACGCCGCGCTGATCCTCTACGCGCTGCTGCCGATCCTGCGCAACACCTACACGGGCATCCTCGAGGTCGACGGCGACGTGGTCGAGGCGGCCGTGGGCATGGGGCTCACACCGGGACAGGTGCTGCGGCGGGTCGAGCTGCCCCTGGCGGCGCGCACGATCATGGCCGGCGTGCGCACGGCGACGGTCATCACCATCGGCGTCGCGACCCTGGCGGCCTTCATCGGCGCGGGCGGTCTGGGCGAACCCATCGTCACGGGGCTCGCGCTCAACGACACTCGGCTGATTCTGGCCGGAGCCGTGCCGGCGGCCCTGCTCGCCCTGGCGGCGGACTTTGTGCTCGGGCGGGTCGAGCGGCGGCTCGCGCCCGGCGGTGCGCGTTAGACCAGCGGAACCCCGCTACTTCGTCGGGCCGCAGGGGATCGGTTCACACGGCGGGTCGCTTGGCGGCACGGTGACGAGGGTCACCGAGTTCGACAGGAACTGGCTGTCGTCGGGGCGGATGGACGCCGCCTGCATGATCATCGTCAGCCCCACCGGCAGGGTGGCCGGGATCGTCACCGGCACCGAACCCTCGCCGCTGGCGGGCAGGGAGCCGAGCACGATCAACGTGAGGGGCTCGACCAGCAGCGGGTTGGCGCCCCACTCGGGGAAGGGCGCGAGCAAGGGCTCGAGGCCCGCGAGCAGGATGATCTTCGCGCCGGCCACGTCGAAGATGTCGATGGAGGGCGTGAATCCGATCAGCTCGATGCCGCCGTCGAAGTGCAGGTTGGTCTCGCGCGGGATGATGTCGGTGAGCGTGCCGGTCACGGTGGTGGGCGGCGCATCGTCGATGCATCCGCCGAATCCGCCGATGATCTGCACCTCGGGATCGATGCGCGCGTTGCCTCCGGCGAGCACGCGCACGGCCGTGGCCGGGTCGCCCTGCAGCGGACAGTTCGGCGAACCGGACTGGCTCAGCGAGCCGATGCCCGCCCCGCCGCCGAAGATCTCGGAGAGGATGATGCCGTTGAAGACGAGCTCGCCGCCGGGACGCACCACGAAGCCCTCCGCGCCGTCGCCGCCGGTCCAGTGCACGCCCTCGGGGCTGAACAGGGCGCGGCCGCCCCACCCGCCCCGTACGCGGCCGTTGGCGTGGTGCACCAGGCTGCCGCTGCCCACGAGGATGCCCACCCCGCCGGACCCGCCGTTCTCGGCGCCGGCCACGCCCTTCACGCCGTTGGCCCCGTCAATGGACGAGGTCTCGATCTCCATGCGGGAGTTGAGCACGCGCAGGCCGTCACGTCCGGTGTCGATGCCGCCGTTGATGGCCAGGGCATGCAGCCGCACGTCGGCGCAGTTGACCACCTCCATGGTCCATTGATCGCCGGGCCCGATGGGCGGTTCGTTGTTGGCGTGGACGTGGACGTCGGAGCCCATGACCGTGCCCGCGCAGTCGTTGATGTAAAGGAAGGTGGGGGTGAGCGCGGTGATCGAGGCGGTCTCGCCCGCGTCGATGCCGTGGATGAACACGGGCCCGGTGATCTGCACGTTGTTGGTCGGGCTGATCTGCTCGGCCACCACGGTGACCGGCCGGTCGATGACGAAGCCGGCGTAGGCGCCGTTGCGGATGCGGATGATGTCGCCGTCGCTCGCCGCGTCGAGGGCGTCCTGCACGGTGAGGAAGGCGCCGGCGGGACCGCTCTGGTCGACGATGAGCGTGTCGGCGGCGGCGGCGGGCGCGAGCAAGAAGACCAGCGCGATGAGCGCGACGAGCAGACTGAGAGCGCGGACGTTCGGGATCATGAGTGACACCTCTCCTCCAAGGGGCGGCGGTCACCCGTGGGTGGCGCGCGGCCATGCAGCCCGAGCCGACATCCTATCAGCGGTGTCGGAGCGCGGGAGCCGCGGTGTGACCGGACCTGGGACGCCGGTGCCGTGCTCGGCGCACCCCTCGGCGCGCACGGTTCCGTCCGCGTCAGCGACCGCCCACCACGTACACGATCACGATGAGGGCCACGACGGCCATCAACACGAGGCCCAGCAGCGAGATCCGCAGTCCTCCGTCCTCGCCCCGCTCCACCGGGAAGGCCGGCGGCGGGACCTCGAGCACCGGCGGTGGCGCGGGCGACCAGGGCTCCGCGACGGACGAGCCGGTGACGATCAAGGGCAGCGCCGGGGCGATCAGGGTCACGTACCCGGCAGCGCCGCCTCCGCGCCCCGGGCGATAGGCGCTGAACATGATCTTGGGCACGAACTCCACGGCCGATGAGGTGGGTGAGAGTTGGTACCTGATGTCGCGGCTCGAAGGCGTGCGCCTCTCGTCGATGTCGATGAGATGGAAGCCGTCGAGATCGGCGAGGTCCGGGGGCGTGAAGAGACCGTCGGCGCCGCGACCGCGCACCGTGAGGGTGAGCGTCAGCAGGCCGCCCGCCTCGAGGCGGGCGTGGTCGGTGCGCGCGGACACGGTGAAGTCCCCGACGGCGCCGCCGAAGCCGAGCGGCCGGCCAGTCTCCGGAAGCGCTCCCACGACAACGTCCAGCGGCGCCCCCTCCACGGCCGCCTCGCGCCGATCGACGGGGACACGGCCGTCGACGAAGAGGTCCTCGAACTCCGTCGCGTAAGCGAGCCGCAACACCGGCGCCGGGAAGGAGAGCGTGCCGGGATACTCGGCCGCGAGGCGCCGCCGCCGCTGCACGACGACGAAGCGACGTCCATCGATGAGGCGGTCGGGCAGGCGCTCGCCGGTGACGACCTCGCCATCGAGGGCGAAGGTGGGGCGCCCGCCGCCGGTCTCCGCCACCGGCAGCGGGTCGCCCGGCGACACCGACGGCAAGGGCGCCGATCGAGGTTCGTCGAGGACGACGAGGCCGGAGGTCACCGTGGCCCAGGGCGACTCGAGCTGCACATCGAGGTCGAGCTCGCGGCGGAACAACGGCACGACCTGCTGCTCGAGGAAGTCGGCCTCGATGCTGAAGCGCAGGCGCAGCTCGAAGGGCTCGCCCACCAGGGGCGCGGCGGGCTCCGACTCCCAGGCGAGCAGGACGCGGCCGTCGAGATCGTCCGGCACGTCGAGATCGCCCGGTAGGGGGGCGAGGCACAAGAGCAGGGCGAGCAGCGCGATCACGTGGTGGTCGTCACCGAAGGGCGGGAATCGGGCGGTGGGCGGCCGATGGCCTCGAGGGGAACGCCGAGCGTAACCGGTGCGGATGCCGACCCGTCCTGTGGCGGGTGGGGCGGGACCCCGCCACGGCGCATTGACGCCTCCTTCCCGGGGCCTAAGTTGGAGGCCTCCCCCGGGTCCCGATCCATGCGCGCCGTCGTCCTCAAGACTCTGCTCGTCTCGCTGTTGCTGCTCGCTGCGTCCGGCGATCTGCGCGCGCAGGACACCCCGGACCCGAATCCCACGGGCACGGGTCAGGGCCCCGCGGGGCCGGGCGCCACGGGGCCGGGCGCGGCGGCGGGCAGTCGCGAGGCCATGTGGCCGGCGCCCACCGCTGAGGATTGGGCCAAGCCGTGCCTCGTCACCTGGCAGCGCACTTGGGAGGACGCCCTGGCGGTGAGCGAGGAGACCGACCGCCCGATCCTCGTGTGCGTGAACATGGACGGCGAGATTGCGTCCGAGCACTACGCGGGCATCCGCTATCGGCAACCCGAGATCACCAAGCTGTACGAGCCCTACGTCAGCGTCATTGCTTCGGTGTATCGGCACACCCCGCGCGACCACGACGAGGAGGGCCGACGCATCCCCTGCCCGCGCTTCGGCACGGTGACGTGCGGCGAGCACATCCGCATCGAGCCGATCCTCTACGAGCAGTACTTCGACACCCGTCGCATCGCGCCGCGCCACGTCATGATCGAGCTCGATGGCGCCGAGACCTACGACGTCTTCTACGCCTTCGACACCCAGTCGGTGTTCCAGCGCATCGAGCAGGGCATCGTCGACCGGGGCGGCGTGCCGGACATCGAGCGCGGTGATCGCGGCCTCGAGGAGCTGGTGGGCAGCCGCGACGTCGTCGATCGCATCGCCGTGGAGCGGCGTTACCGCCAGGCGGACCGCACCACCCGCGTGCGCATCCTCGAGGCGGCCATGGCGTTGGGCGCCGACACCCCGGTGGACGTGCTGCGCCTCGCCATCTTCGGCCTCGACCTCGACCTGGCCCGTCGCGCCCGCGCGGCCCTGGCCCAGTCGACCTCCACCGAAGCCATCGACCTGATCACGGAAGCCCTGCGCGTCCCCATGGAGGGTGACGAGCGTCTGGCGCTGGTGGCGGCCCTCGAACGCCTGGGCGCCGGTTCGGCCCGGGCCCAGACCCTGGCCGTGGTGCATCGCGGGCTGGCCGCCGAGCGCTCGGGCTCCGTCGACCTGGTGGGCTGGTCGTCCGCCCTCGACGAGGCGGCCCCCGGGGGCGACACCTACGCCGAGCAGGCCGCGGCCGTCGAGGGGCGGCGCCACACGGCCCTCGCGCGCCTGGACGAGCAGGACACGGTGCTGCGCTCGGAGGACGCGCTCGCGCACCTCGACCTGGCCGAGTCGTTCCTCGAGTACGCCTACGACAACTTCGAGCGCGAGCCGGACTTCGCCCGCTACCTGTTCATGGACGCGCGCGAGGCGGCCCGCAAGGCCGAGTCCCTGGGCGAGACCGGTTGGCGGACGGACGCCGCCCTCTCCATCGCGGCCTACTACCTCGGCGACTTCGAGCAGGCCCACGCCCGGGCCGAGGCGGCCATGGCCGGCGGCGAGACCGAAGCGGCGCCGGGCTGGAACGCCATGGCCGTCGTGGCCATCTTCGTCCAGTCGCGGCAGGAGGCGATCCAGCGCGCGGTGGGCGCGAAGACCGAGTGGCCTCCGGAGTGGCTCGCCGACGTGCGCGCCGCCTATGCGGTGCTGGCGCGCCACCCCCACGGCACCGACCTGCACTTCGCGGCCCACTACGACTTCATGAATTGGCTCGGCGCCGTCGGCCGCAGCCGGCGCGTGTTGTTCGAGGGCCTCGAGCGCTTCCCGGGCTCGTGGGAGTTGCACGATCGCCTGCGCCGGCACGTGCTGTGGGAGCGGGGACCCGAGCACCTCGAGCAGGTCTATGCGGGCTTGCTCGCCGGGGAAGCCCCGGCCCCCGACATGCATTGGTTCGCCGGACACGCGGCGGTGTCGGTGGCGGAGGCCTTGCGTCAGTCGGGGCGCGATCGCGATGCGGCCGAGGCCTACGGGCGGGCCATCGCCCACTTCGAGGCCGACATCGTCGCCAACCCCGAGGCCCGCGCGGAGGCCGACCACCACATCGCGTTGTCCCATGCGGGGCGGGCGCGGCTCATGTTCGGGCGCGGCCAGATCGAGGCGGCGCTCGACGCGATGCTGCTCTGCTTCGCCCGCGCGCCGGGGGCCGCGTCGGCTCGCGACGGCCTCAACCTCTCACCCGTCGACACGGCGAAGATGCTGCTGGCGAACCTGGTGGAGAGCGATCGCGCCGACCTGGTCATCCGACTCGAGACGGCTCTCGGCGATCTCGACCCGCGTCACCTGGCGCTGCCCGCCTTCGAACGCGAGACGCCCATCGACACCGCACCGCCGGACGCCCGCGCCGGACGGGCCTTGCCGCGTCGGCGTGCCGGGGCGGGGCGCTAGGTCCGCGCGGGTGCGCCGCGACTAGCCGTCGTCCGCCGGAGCGTCGAAGCGGGACGAGGCCTGGGCGAAGGCGGTCTGCAGGTCGTTCCAGGCGGCATCGAGACCCACCTGCATGTCCTCCCAGGCCTCGCCGCCTTGGGCCTGCGCTGCGTCGACCCGCGTCTGCAGAGCCACGCGGCGTGCTTCGAGCTTCACCATGCGGGCTTCCCATTCGGTGCGCGCCTGGGCCGACAGCTCGCCGGCGCGGGCCTTGAGGGTCTCGATCTGCGGCCCCATGGCCTCGACCTTGGCGTGCATGACCTCGCGGTAGGCCGCCACCTGCTCGACGACGAAGGCCGAGGCCGTCAGCGCCGCCTCCTTGGTCTCCCGCACCACGTCGTCGACGCCCGGGTCGGTGTCGGCGCACGAGACGAGCAGGATCAGCAGCGTGATCAGGATGAAGGGCAGGATCCAGCCCTGTCGTGGATCGTTCATACAGGCACTCCTCCCAAGCTGACGACTTGTTGGGATTGCCGGGCCGCGGCTTGCAGGGGAACTCATGGCGGGGCGCTTCATGGCTGCTCCGAGGGTGTGGGGGGCGGACGCCGGCGGGCGAGGCGCAGGCCGCTGGCGGCCATCAGGCCCACCAGGACCAGCCCCGCGGCCGTGACCAGGGGCCCTTCGCCGTCGTGGAGCGCCTCGTCGACCCGGGTGGCGATGTCGATGCCCGAGGCGGCGTACCACCAATTCACGAGGGCGCCGGCCACCAGGGCCGTGCCGGCGATCCCGGCCAGATAGACGGCCAGGGTGCGCCGGCCGAGCATGCGCCCGACGATGAGCAGCGTGGCGACGTTGGTGGCCGGCCCGACGAGCAGGAACACGAGGGCCGCGCCGGGCTCGAGGCCCTTGGCGATGAGCGTCGCGGCGATGGGCGTGCTCGCCGTGGCGCAGATGTAGAGCGGCGCGGCGACCACGGCCATGAGCAGCATCGACAGCAGCCCGCCCGGCACCGCGTCGACGAAGAAGCTGTCGGGCGTGAGCACGGAGATCAGCGCCGAGACCGCCAGGCCGGCCGCGAGCCAGGGGGTCAGGTCGTCGAGCAGGGTCACGAAGGCGTAGTGCAGCGCGGCCCGGGTGCGCGAGACGGGGGCCGCGTCCGGCTCGGCGCACTCGTCGGCGCAGAGCGCGTCACCGCAGTCCTCCGCAGTGTCGCCCGGATCGGCGTCGGCGGTCGCCGCGCTGTCCCAGCCGCGGCGCACGAGCAGGTTGACGGCCGAGCCGGTCACCAGCGCGGTGACGAAGGCGACCACCGGGCGCACCACGGTCATGATCGGATCGATGAGCGCCCAGGTCACGCTGATGGAGTCGACGCCGGTCTCGGGCGTCGACACGAGGAAGGCGGCCGTGGCGCCCTTGCCGGCGCCACCGTCCTTGAGGGCCTGCGCCGTGGGCAACACCGAGCACGAACACAACGGCAAGGGGATGCCGTAGAGCGAAGCCCGAAACACCGAGGGCAGGTCGTCGCCGCCGAGGTGGGCGTAGATGCGCCCCACTGGCAGGGCCACCTTGATCACGCCCGCCGCGAGGAATCCGATCAGGAGCCACGGCGCCGTCTCGAGGGTGAGGTGCACGAGTTCGGCGAAGAAGGCGCCCAAGATCTACACCTCGATCATGTGCACGAGGATGCTGGTGCCGATGCCCGCGGCGAGCAGCCCGATCTTGGCCAGGGTGTCGTGGCGGTGGTGGAACACCTCGGGGAGCAGGTCGCACAGGGCGACGAAGAGGAAGGTGCCCGCGGCGAAGGCCGACAGCACCTGCAACCCGAGGCCGCTCACGTCGGTGGCGAAGGAGGTGCGGATCAGCGCCCCGGCCGGTGTCAGCAGCGAGAAGGCGAGCAGCCACAGCACGGTGCGCCGCCGCGGCATCTGCGAGAGCAACAACGCCGCGCAGAGGGAGAAGCCCTCGGCCGCCTTGTGGCTCACGATGGAGAGGAGCAGCGGCCCCTTCAGCGTCTCCAACTCCACGCCGACGCTCAGGCCGAGTCCGGACGTGAAGGCGTGGACCGAGAGCCCGAACACGGTGGCGTAACCGATGGCGCGGTGGCGCCGGAAGCCGTCGGGGCGCTCACCATTGCCGCTCGGGGCGCCCTCGCCGTTGGGGGCGGGGCGTGCGGCGAAGACCAGGTTCTCCAGCAGGAACAGCAGCAGGACGCCGAGCAAGACGAAGAGCCAGACGAACATGCCGTCCTCGCCGCTGGCGAGGGTCGAGATCTCGGGCAGCAGGTGCAGGAACACAGCCCCCAGGAAGATCCCCGCCGCGAAGGCGATGGTGAGGTGCTTGACCCGGTCAGAGTCGCGCAGCAGGAAGGGCACGACGCCGCCGGCCAGCGTGAGCAGGAAGACGATCAGGCAGGCGCCGAGCAACCAGGTCATGCGGCCATCATCGGTGCGGGGAGGGCGGGGTCAACGCGGGTCAGGGCGGGGATCTGTCGGTGCGGCCGCTACGAGGCGGGGGGAGGCTCGGATTCGGCTCCATCTGGGGCGGCTCCGGGGCCGAGAAGAAGGGTGCGTCCTGCCCACCCGAGCCGAATCCGTGTCGCCGACCGCGTCTCACTCCCGCTCATCTCCCGTCGCCGCGCTGCGGCGTCTGGCCCTGGTCATCGCTCTGGTGATGGCGGTGGCGCTGGCGGTGCCGGGGTGCTCCGACACCGTGCAGGCCAAGTCGGACATCATGCGCATCGGCCTGGTGCTGCCCTTCGAGGGGGATGCGGCGGCCTGGGCGGAAGACGTGGTCACCGGTCTGAAGCTGGGGCTGGGCGAGGAGGCCTACGGCGTCGAGATCCTGCGTCGCGACGACCGCGGTGACCCGACCCGCGCCGCCGAATTCGTCTACGAGCTGACGACCGACCAGGGCGTGTCCGCCATCGTCGGGCCCCTCATGACCGCATGCGGACTGGCGGCCGCCGAACGAGCGCAGGCCCTCGGCGTGCCCCTGATCACGCCCACGGCCACCCACGATGCCATCACCGCCGACCGCCCGTGGGTGTTCCGTACGTGCTTCACCGATCGGCAGCAGGGCGTCATGCTCGCCCGCTACGCGCGGTCCCGGCTCGGCCTCGAGCGGGTCGCCATCATCAAAGACATCTCCAACGAGTACTCGCTGGGATTGTCGGAGGCCTTCGCGTCCGAGTTCCTGCGGCGCTGGGGCGACGTGGCCGTCGAGCTCACCTATCGGTCGGGAGCGGTCTCGCCCGAGCGGCTGGCCGCCTCGCTGAAGGATGTCGAGTTCGACGCGGTCTACATCCCCGGTTACGTCGAGGACGCCGCGCAGGTCATCGCGACCGTGCTGACCCTGGTGCCCGACGACACCGTGACCTTCCTGGGCGGCGACGGCTGGAACGGCGACGACCTGCGTGAGGCCGCCGATCAGTGGCCCTCGCGCCTCTTCTACACGAGTCACTACGTGGACGACCCCGGTGACGCGGCGGTGCAAGCCTTCGTCGAGGAGTACGCGCAACTCTTGCTGCGGGAGTCTCACACGCGCAACCGCCAGCCGGGCGCCGTCCCCGAGACCACCGCGCCGGCCAACGCCTTCGTGGCGCTCGGCTACGACACCGGCGTGCTGCTGCGCGAAGTGATCCGAGCCGGGGGGCGCAACCGCGAGGGCATCCGCATCGGTCTCGAGACGCTCCTACCGACCTTCGCCGGGGTGACCGGGAGCTTCAGCCGGCCGATCGGGTCGGATGAGCCCCGCAAGCAACCCATCGTCCTGGGCTGGGAGCCGTCGTCCGCGACCTGGTTCCGAGCCAACTGACGACGAGCACAGCCTCGCATGGAACGCGACCCTTCGATGGACAAGACGATGGACCTGAAGTTGACGCCTCCGTCAGACGAGAGCAGGACGCCTGCCGTCGGCCGTCGCGTCGGACAGTTCGAGCTGCTCGGCGAGCTCGGTCGCGGCGGTATGGGCATCGTCTACCTCGCTCTGGACGAGTCGCTCAAGCGCAAGGTGGCGCTGAAGGTGTTGCGGCAGGAGCAGGCCGAGGACGAACGGGCCGTGAAGCGCTTCCTGCGCGAGGCCGAGACTGCGGCCAAGCTGCGCCATCCGCACATCATCTCGATCTACCTGGCGGGCGAGTGCGACGGCACCTGGTACTTCTCCATGGAGTACGTCCCGGGCATCACCCTGGCCGAGCTGATCCGGGGCCTGCGCTCGCAGATGCTCCGGGACCGGGGGCCGCTGTCGGTGCGGCGCATCATGGAGCACGGCGAGCCCGTCGCGCGGCTCATCCACGGTTCGAGCACGGCCACCACGAACAACAACATCTCCGCGCAGGAGGAGCAGGGCGAGCGCATCCTCTCGCTCAGCCAGCGCAACTACGTGCGCGAGGCCCTCGGCCTCTTCGCCGGCATCGCCGAGGCGCTGCAGTACGCCCACGAACGGGGCGTCGTGCACCGGGACATCAAGCCCTCCAACCTGATCCTCGCGCCCAGCGGGCGGCTCATGCTGGCCGACTTCGGCCTGGCCAAGATCGCCGACGGCGCCTCCATCACCCGGGCCGGCGACCTGATGGGGTCGCCCGCCTACATGAGCCCCGAGCAGGCCTCCTCGCGCAAGCTCGTGCAGGACCATCGCTCCGACATCTGGTCGCTCGGCGTGACGCTCTACGAGTTGCTCACGCTGGCCCACCCCTTCGAGGCCGACACCCTCGAGGTCACGCTCCATCAGATCCTCACGAAGGAACCGACGCCCATGCGTTCGGTGAACCCGCGTCTGCCCAAGGACGTCGAGACCATCGTGATGAAGATGATCGAGAAGAACCCCGACGACCGCTACCAGTCCATCGGGGATGTGGCCGAGGAGCTGCGCTGTGTCCTGAACTACGAGTCGATCCAGGCGCGCTCGCGGGGCGCGTTCACCCGCGGCTTCCGGTTCGCCCAGCGGCACCGTTCGCCGCTGGCCATCGGTCTGCTCGCGACGGCCCTGCTGACCGGCGGACTCTGGGCCCACCAGGAATTCCAGGCTCGCGACCGCACGGACATCGCGCACCACTTCAGCAGCGTGTCGAGGGAGCTGGGGCAGCAGCGCGGCTCGCTGCTCGAGACCCGCGACGTCGAGGCCATCCAGCGGCACCTGCTGTCGAGCATGGACGCCGACATCGACCTGATCACCGCCATCGACCGCTACGGCATGCGCACGAGCGAGAAGGTGGCCGGCGAGCTCGAACAGACCCGGGCGCCGTCGCTGCGGCCCGCCATGCGGTCGCTGGCCATGGTGCACGCCATCTATCGGCATCACCCCGACGGGCGTTCGGACGAGCACATCGAGACCTTCGCCCGGGCCACGGCCGAGCACCGCAACGACCTGGTGGACGAGATCAGGGCGCGCCTGGCCGGCTCGAAGACGCGGGACGCCTCGGTGCCCGCGGAGTGGCGTGACAGCCGCACCGTGCTGTGGAATTGGCTCTGCACCTTCCTGGGAACGCGCGACCTGATCCCGGGCGTGCGCGAATCGATCCCGCTGGTGCGCATCAACGCCTTGCACGCCATGCTCTCGCTGCCCGAGTACCAGTACCAGCTCGGCAGCGAGCTGATGCGCGTCGTCTCCGAACCCGGCCTCGACCCGCTGCTGCGCCAGGAGGTCCTCATGGCGCTGCCCGATCTCGCCGGCGTGGGCGACTCCCCCGGCATGCTGGCCCAGCTCGGCGAGCTGGTGCGCAACGAGACGCTGCCCTTCCGCAGTCGCCTGCAGGTGCTGAAGATCCTGAGCGCCTCGGGACGGTCGGCGGCCTACCGCGACGTGTTCGAGCACATGCTCGCCGACCCCGAGAGTCGCGTGCGCGAGTTGGCCGAAGAGAGCCTCGACCAGATCTGAAGTTCGCCGCTGCGCGCCGTTTGTCGGTGCGGACGTTACGGGAAGGTGACCAGGCCGCCGTTTGCGCCGGTTGCATTGGACAGTCCGCCGATGCGGGCTTAGTTTTCGGGACGGGAGCAGTGATGCGAATTCTCGTCGTCGAAGACAGCCAACGACTCGCGCAATCGGTCCAGGCCGGATTGCGCAAGCTCGGTCATGCCGTGGACGTCGTCCACGACGGCGACCAGGGCCTGAGCTACGCCCGGGTCAATCCCTACGACGTGATCCTGCTCGACATCATGTTGCCCGGACGCGACGGCATGTCGGTCCTGCGCGAGCTGCGCGCGGAAGACGTCGACACCCACGTGCTGCTGCTGACCGCGAAGGACGGGGTCAGCGACCGGGTGGACGGGCTGCAATCGGGCGCCGACGACTACCTGGTGAAGCCCTTCGCCTTCGAGGAATTGGCGGCCCGGGTCGACGCGCTCGGGCGTCGGGTGCGCGGGCCGTCCACGCCGGTGCTGCGCATCGACGACCTGGTCATCGACACCGGCGCGCGGAGCGTGCGCCGCGGCGACCGTCCGCTCGACCTCTCGCGGCGGGAGTACGCCCTGCTGCGCTACCTCGCGTCGCGCCTCGGCGAGACGGTGTCGCGCATCGAGATCGAGGACCAGCTCTACGACGAGGACCACTTCCCCAACAGCAACGTGGTGGCCTCCACCATCTGCTCGCTGCGCGACAAGCTCGAGCTCGACGGGGCCGGACGGTTGATCCACACGCGGCGCGGACTGGGCTACGTCCTGGCGGAGCCCGTCCATTGAGATCGATCCGCCGCCACCTGACGCTGTCGCTGCTGGTCGCCGTGTTGGTGGCGATGGCCACGTCCGGGGGCATCCTGCATGCAAGGGTCTCGACGGCGCTCGAGGACCAGTTCGACGCGGCCCTGTCGGCCCGGGTGCGGGCGCTCGGCTCGTTGTTGGAGCGCGAGGGCAAGTACGTCGAGTTCAACTACAACGACGGTGTCATGCCCCAGTACGAGCCGGGGCCGGAGGCCGAGTTCTTCACCCTGTGGTTGTCGAACGGCGTCGAGGCGCTGCGCTCGGCCAGCCTCGGTGAGGCCGCGTTGCCGCGGCGCTCAGGGACGGTGGACGCGCCCGTCTTCTGGGACCTCGCCCTGGCGGACGGTCGCGCCGGGCGGGCGGTGGGCATCGACTTCTCCATCGCCGCGACGGCCTTCGATGACGACGACGATGACGACGAGGGGCCCGATGACGACGAGATCCTCGTCGACGACGGCGAGGCGCCGTCCGCCGGGACCGCGGGCGCTGACGGGAGCGCGGCGCCCGAGCCCTTCATGACCATCGTCGTCGCGGTGTCGCGCCAACCGCTCGACGAGAGCCTGGCCGCGCTCATGGGCGGGCTCGGGTTCGCCGCCCTGGCGGCGCTGGGCCTCGTGTTGTGGGGCGGGAGCATGGCCGTGGGGCGGGGCTTGAAGCCCATCGACCAGCTCTCGGCGCAGGTCAGTGAGATCAAGGCGTCGACCCTGTCCCGTCGGGTGGAGAGCATGGGCGTGCCGCGCGAACTCTCACCGTTCGCCGAGAAGCTCAACGAGCTGCTGGGGCGGCTGGAGCTGTCCTTCGACAAGGAGCGCCGGATGACGGCGGCCATGGCCCATGAGCTGCGCACGCCCATCGCCGAGTTGCGGTCGGCGTCCGACGTGGCCCAGCGCTGGCCCGACGACCAGGCGCTCACCGACGACGTCGTCTCGGCCGCGAGCGAGGTGGCCCTGCGCATGTCCGCGACGGTGGATGCCGTCATGCGCTACTGCCGCATCGAGGCCGGCCAGGACCGCCCCGAGATCGAGCACTTCGGACTGCGCGCGCTCATCGACGACATCTGGCGGCCGCTGGCGACGCGCGCCTCGGATCGCGGCCTGACGCTCAAGAACGAGATCGACACGGGGGTCTTCCTCGACACCGACCGAGGACTGCTCGCCATCGTGTTCCGCAACCTGCTCGGCAACGCCGTGAGCTTCGCGGATGCGGGCAAGGTGCGCATCTGGTCGGCCGACCGCGGACTCGCCCTGCGGGTGTACGTGAGCAATGCCACCGATGAGCTGCAGCCCGAGGACGTCGATTGCCTCGCCGAACCGTTCTGGCGCAAGGAAGCGGCCCGCACCGACGCCGAGCACAGCGGGCTGGGGCTGGCCCTGGTGGCCTCGGTGACCGAGATCCTCGGCGGTTTCACGACCTTCAACCTGGTCGGTGGGGAGCTGGTGGTCGAGATCGAGATTCCCCACAGCCTGACGCCGACCGCCGCTCCACGACCGTCTCGGGTGGCCGTCCCGAGCCGACGCGCGGGCACCGGGTAGCATCATGCTCTCGTAACGTCCGCCCGGAGCAACGCGGCTAACTTGGGCTCGGCCCTCGATCGGCCGCCGAATCCGGTGCCCATCGACCTGTTTGCGATGGGAGGCGGACGAGTGGGAATCGGAATCGCTGCTGGAGAACAACGGATGCTGAAGTTCATCGGATCGTCCCTCGCCGTGTTGGTGCTCTGCGGGGCGGGGCCTCGCGAAACCCGCCCGGTCGGTCCTGCGGAAGTCCTGCAGTTCAGCAACCCCCTGCAGATCACGAACGCCTTCGCGGTGTTCGACCCGGACACCATGTCCGTCCATCACGGGCGCGATGAGGGCCGCTCCACCATCGACGTCATGCTGCAACTCGAGGAGATCCGCATCTTCGATGTGGGCCAGCAGCGGGTCGAGACGCGCGTACTCGAGCACCGGGAATTCGTCGGCGGCGTGCTCGTCGAGGTCACCAAGACCTACCTCGCCCAGGACGACGCGGGCAACGTCCGCGCTTTCGGAGAGGTGTCGGTCAACTACGCGGACGGCTCGCCGATCGGCGTCGAGCAGGACAGTTGGTTGGTGGGCGGCGCGGGGCCCGCCGACGAGCTTGGCCCCATCAACGTCAGCGAGACCCCGGTCATGTACATGCCGGCGGAACCGAAGCTCGGCGACGTGTTCTTCCTCGAGAACCACGAGGGCGGATCCGAGCAGATCAAGGTCGTGGCGGTGGGGCTGAAGGTCACCACGCCCGCCGGGAACTTCTCCCAGGCGATCCTCATCGAGGAGTCGCACCCCGGGCAGCAGCCCGGTGGCGGCGGTGAAGGCGGCGCGGCGGAAGAGCCCGAGCGCCCCGAGTACCGCTGGCTCGTTCCCGGCGTCGGCATGGTCAAGGAGCTGTCGGGCAACCACCGCAGCGTGCTCATCGCGCTGTCGGCTCCGGCCGTCGAGTTCGAGGGGGCCCAGGCGCCGCCTCGCTGACCGCCCGTGCGCGGGTTCGGCGGGCGCCTCAGGCGCGCGGCTCGTCCGGCGCTTGGGTGAGCAGGTCGGACAGCTCGTGCTGCTCGGACAGAAACCCGGTGATGGTCACGCCGGCGAGGCGGCGGAACTCCCGCGCCATGTGGGCCTGGTCGGCGTAGCCGGCGTGCATGGCGAGGAGGGCCAGAGGCGGCGGGGTGCCGTCCTGCAGGGTCTGCACGACGCGCTGGAAGCGCTTGATGCGGCTGAACGACTTGGGCGTGAGGCCGACCCCTGAGCGGAAGTGTCGCTGCAGGCGACGGCGGCTCCACTGCAGCCGCCGGGCGATCTCCTCGACAGGGAGGCCGCCGTCACCGGCCTCGATCCAACCCAGCGAGGCCGCCAGCGCCGGATGCACGCCCGCCCGATCGGGCAGCATCGACTGCAGGGCGTCGCACAACACGTCCGCGCGGCCGCGGTCGTCGCGGGCCGCGTGGATGCGCTCCTGGAGGCGGGCGGCGGCCGAGCCCCAGAGTTCGTCGAGGGGCGCCACGCGGCCGGTGAGCTCGTCGAGGGAGTGCAGCACGAAGGGACGCGCGGCCCACGGGTGCAGGCGCGCGCCGATCATGCCGACAGCGCCCGTGGAGCGGATCAGCATGGCCGCTTCGATCTGTCCCGCGACGACGGCACCGGGTTGGGTCCGATCGACGTCGTCGATGCGCTGCGTGAAGGCGTCGCCGTAGTGCACGATGAGCTCGACGCATCCATCGGGGAGCACCCGTTCGACGCGTCCGGGACCGCGGGCGTCGGCGTCCTCGAGGATCCACAGGCAGCGGACGTACGGGCGCAGCCGTTCCGGCGCATCGAACTCGCGGTAACGCATCGCGCCATGATAACGCGATTCCCGCGAGGGGGCAGGCCGCGCGATGGGGTCAGCGGATGCGGGGCTGCATGTCCAGCCGCATCTCCACGGTCTGGCCGCCCATCTCGCCGGACAGCTCGATGACCAGGGCATCGTCGGCCGTGCGGTGGTACACGAAGCGGCGCGGGAAGTCGTGGTCGGGGTTCTCGAACACGGCGCGTCGGCGCTCCTCGCTGTAGGCGGTCAGGGTGAACTCGACGCTGGCGCGGCCGCTGGGATAGGGGCGCATGCGCACGGCGCCGTCGCGTTCGTAGAAGTGCTCGTAATCGAAAGTCACGACCTGGCCCTTGCGCAGCTCCTTGGAGGCGCTGAGCAGGTGGTCACCGGAGGGCGAGCCGTAGACGGCCTCCCAGCGGCTCGCTCCGGCGGCTGTGTCCGCGGTGATCCAATCACCGGAGAGCCAGTCGATGTCGCGCACCTGCACGTCGAGCGGCAAGCGGTCGACCTGGACGACGGGCAGGTCGTCCTGAGGAGTTTCCTGAGCCGGGGCGGGCGCGCCCGGGCGCGTGGGCAGCGCGAGGGTGGCCGACACGACGGCGAGGCAGGCGACGGTGCGGGCGACGGAGCGGACGGACGGACGGCGGAACAGGCAGGCGGTGGCCATGGCGACTCCTCGGAACGTGCGCGCGGGACGGAGCGTCACCGCGTTCGTGGGCCGAGGATGACCCGCTGCCCGAGAGGCGTCTTGAACGAATGCGACACCCGGGGCCAGGGGCCCGGCGTGCGTCCGCGCGGCCCGCCTACTCGCGCTGGGCCTCCACCACGAAGGACACCTTGATCTTCTCCCAGTGCAGGTAGGCCGTGGCGGTGTACTCGCCGGGTTCGTCGAAGCCGTAGGTCAGCCACTCGGCGTGGGGGGCCGCCTGCGGTTCGACGTCCACCCGCAGGGCGTCCTTGGACTCGTCGTAGCGGAAGCTGCCCCACTGGTTGGTGTCGCGCTGGAAGATGACCGTCCACTTGTCGTCGCGCGGGATCATGAACAGCGCGTACATGCCGGCACCGAGCCGCTTGCCCTCGACGCGCACGTCGTCGGTGAACTCGATGGTGGTGACCTCGTTCGCACCGGCGCGCCACGGGCGCGGCTCACCGTTGCGCGGCACGATCAGGTCGATCATGGGGTTGTCGTGTTCGGCATGCCAGATGTCGCGCCCCTTCACGGCGGGGCGGTGGTAGGCGATGCGCACCCAGCCGTCGACGCCGAGCATCTGCGAGACCATGGCGCCCTGACTGGCGTCGGGGGCCTGCTTCTCCCGCGACCAGGGGGACTTGATGTCGGCGGCGACGGGCAGCAGGGCCAGGGCGGCCAGCAGGCCGGTGACGGTGGCGAGGCGATTCATGGACTCTCTCTCGTGCGGGATGGCGGCGTGCGCCGGCAGGCGGGGCTCGCAGGAATGACGTCCAGCCTAGATGTGTCGCCCCTCGCGGGTCCATCGACGAAAGCGTGACCGAGGGGAGCGCCGAGGCAGGCTCTCCCGTGGACGGTCCGTTTCCCACGGCGAAAGGCAGTTCCTACCCTGAGCGACGACTCCCGCGCCCCCAAGGTTCCCAGCATGCGCATCCCGCTCGTCACCGCCGTCCTGGCTCTCATCCTCCTGGGTTTCTCGCCCGCACCGCAGGATCGAGGCGCGCCGAAACCGGACGACGCGACGCCGGCCGCGACGCAGGCCGAGGTGCTGGCCGAGGTGGCGGCCGAGGTGGCGCCGACCGGCGTGATCGTGACGACGGAAGGGCTCGCCGACGGTTACGTGCTCTTCTCACCGCTCACCTCGGGGACGACGTATCTCATCGATCGGGCCGGCGCCGTGGTGCACACCTGGGAGACCGATCGCTCGCCCGGCGCGTCCGTCTATCTGCTCGACGACGGCTCGTTGCTGCGGCCGGCCCGCGAGCACGAGCTGCCCCGCTTCACCGGCGGGGGCCAGGGCGGGCGCATCCAACGCTTCGGCTGGGACGGCGAGCTGGTCTGGGAGTACGAGCTGGCGGACGAGCGCATGCTGCAGCACCACGACGTGGAGTGGATGCCCAACGGCAACGTGCTCGTCATCGCGTGGGAGGGCAAGTCGCGCGAGCAGGCGCTGTACGCTGGGCGTCGCCCCGACCGCATCGCGGACGGCGGGATCTGGCCCGACGTCGTGCTCGAGATCGAGCCGACGCTGCCGGCCGGCGGCAAGATCGTGTGGGAGTGGCACACGTGGGACCACCGGGTGCAGGACACCAACCGGCGCTTCGACCACTACGGCCAGCCGTCCGAGAACATCGGCCGCATCGACATCAACGGCGACGCCGAGCCCGAGCCCTACAGCGCCGAGGAGCTGCAGCAGCTGCGCGCCATGGGTTACGTCGGCGGCAACAGCAGCGACGACCCGCCGGACCCCCGGCCCGACTGGCTGCACACCAACTCCATCGCCTACGACGCCGCGTCCGACCGGATCCTGCTGAGCACGCCGCGCTTCAACGAGGTCTGGATGATCGACCACTCGACCACCAGCGCCGAAGCGGCCGGATCACGCGGTGGGCGCAGCGGGAAGGGCGGCGATCTGCTCTGGCGCTGGGGCAACCCGCGCACCCACGGCCGCGGGACCGTCGCCGACCAGCAGCTGTTCGGGCAGCACGATGCCCGCTGGACGCGGGGGCCGGCCGATGGCGGGGACGCCGCACGCGTGCTCATCTTCGACAACGGCAGCAAGCGCCCCGAGGGCAAGTTCTCGCGCGTGCTCGAGGTGGCCCCCGGCACCGACGAGCCTGTCTGGTCGTACGTCGCGCCCGAACCCGGCGACTTCTACTCGGCGTTCATCTCCGGCGCGCACCCCATGGCGAACGGACACGTGTTCGTCTGCGCCGGCGCCACGGGCCGCTTCTTCGAGGTGACGCGGGGAGGCGAGATCGTCTGGGAATACCGCAACCCCTACGTGGGCGACATCCGCACCACCGACGGGAAGATGCCCCAGCCGGGCCTCGAACAGTTCCCCAAGGCCGTGTTTCGCGCCACCTTCATCCCCGCGGATCACCCGGGGTTGGCCGCGCTCACTTCCGGGTGATGACCAGGCGCTGACCCGTGGCCACGGCCTCGAGCTCTTGCTCGAAGCCGTCGGGCCAGCGGACCTGCAGGCCCACCGTGTCGTGTCCGGGCGGTACGCCGAAGTGGGCAAAGGTCCCGGATGCGGAGGCATAGCCGCCGCCGCTGTAGATCCAGCGCAACGCCCGGTGATGGCCGGCGTGAAGACGGACGCGTGCGCCGAGGCCGCGAGGATTGCCGCTCCCCGGGCGCGTGTCCTGCAGTTCGACGATGAGCCAGCCGCCGACCTTCTCCGAGTCGTTGCGCAGCACCCGCACCGGGCCGTTGAGCTCGGAAATCACCACGTCGATGTCGCCGTCGCCGTCGAGGTCGCCGAAGGCCGTGCCGCGATCGGCGTGGGGCTCGTCCAGCCAGTCGCCGGACTGCGCCGGCCGGGCCCGGTGGAAGCGGTCGCCGTCGCGCACGAACAGCAGCGGCCGCTGCCGGTACTCCGAGTCGAGCGCCCGGGTGGTGGCTTGCGGGAAGACGTGCCCGTTCACCACGAGCAGGTCCTCGTCGGCGTCGTGGTCGAAGTCGTAGAACATCGCCGACCAGCCCAGTGACGTGCGGCTCACGCTCCCCAGGCCGAACCACTCGGTGCGGTCGGCGAACAACGCGCCGTCGAGGTTCACGTGCAGGGTGTTGGTGTCGCTGGAGAAGTTGGTGCTGAAGAGGTCGGGGTGGCCGTTGCCGTCGACGTCCGCGACGGTGATGCCCATGGTCGCCTGGTCGCGGCCCATGCCGCTCAGGGCCACCGCCGAGACCATGGCCCGGTCGACGTAGTGCCGCTCCGCTGCGGCCCCGGCGTTCGCGGCGTCGACGTCCGTCTCGTCGGTGCCTGCGGTGTCGGTGCCCGTTGCAGCGGCCGCGTCGTCCGACGGGTCGGCATCGAAGAGGAAGTTCTCCTCCGAGTCGTTGCCCACGAAGACCTCGTTGCGACCGTCGTCGTCGAGGTCGAGGATCACCACGCCCAGCCCGTAGCTCGGCCGGGGCCCCGAGAATCCCCAGGTCACCGAGGCGTTCACGAAGGTGCCATCCCCGCGATTGCGATAGACAATGTCCGGCTGAGCCAGCATGCCCTCGGGTCCGCGGGGCACGGGCACGCCCTTGAACAAGGTGTAGGGCGGGTCCTCGTCGAGCGGGTGGTGGAAGTAGTTGGCGAGGTACAGGTCGAGGTCGCCGTCGCCGTCGAGATCGCCGAAGGCCGCGGCGGCACCCCAGCGATCGTCACCGACACCGGCGGCCGCGGTCACGTCGACGAAGCCGCCGTTCCCTGTGTTGCGCAGCAGGGCGTTGGCCCCGAAGGCGGGGATGTAGAGGTCGTCCCAGCCGTCGCCGTCGATGTCGCCCACGGCCACCGCCATGCCCCAGCCGCTCCAGGTCAGTCCGGCGGCCTCGGTCACGTCGGCGAAGCGCAGGCCGCCGAGGTTCTCGAACAGGCGGCAGCCGGCGCCGGCGGTGGGAGCGTCGAGGGTGGCGCCGTTGGGCACGAAGACGTCGAGGTCTCCGTCGCGGTCGTAGTCGATCAAGCCGATGCCGGCGCCCATGGACTCGATCAGTTGCTGCGCCGGCTGACGGCCCGAGACGATGGTGAGATCGAGGCCCGTCTCCGCCGTCACGTCGGTGAAGCGCGGCATGCCTGACGACGCCGATCGGCCGCCGGCAGCGTCGGGCTGCGGCGCGGCCGCCGTCCCGGGTGAGTCGCCGCAGGCCGCCAGGACGGCGCAACCGAGGAGCCCGGGCAGCAGGACGCGGAGCATGAGACGGTGGCGTCGCGAGGCGCGGTTCATGCGGCGGACGTGCTCATGGGTCGGAGGACTTCGGCGCCGTCTCGTCGATGGTGGACTCCTCGGCGGCGCGCAGCAGGGTCCGCCCTTGTTCGTGCCGGTCGAGGCGGATGTAGGCGTGGCCGAGCTTGTACTGCACCTCCGACAGGCGCCGCCAGCCGTCGGCGGCCATCGACAAGGCTTCCTCGTAGTGGCTCACCGCGGCGTCCACGGCGTCGAGCCTCAGGTGCAGGTCGCCCAGCGCGAGCAGCCCGCGCGAGATCTGGTGCGGCGACCCGCGACCCGCCGCGCGGTCGGCGCGCAGGGCGGTCAAGGCGGCCTCGAGGCGGCGCCGGGCGTCGTCGAGTCGGCCCTGGTCGAGGCCCACGAGTCCCATCAGCAGCAGGGCCTCGCCGTCGTCGGGCCGCGCGGCGAGGTAGGTGGACAGCGCTTCGTGCGCGGCGGTCAGGTCGCCCAGGTAGTAGTGGCACGAACCGAGGTGCCGGAAGGTGCGCAGGAAGTCCGGCGCGAAGCGCGCGGCGCGGCGGTAGTTCTGGCAGGCGGCCTCGTAGTGCTCCTCCACCTCGTAGGTGAAGCCGAGCACGAACTCGGCGCGCCCGTCCTCGCCGCCGCGGCGCTTGAGCAGGTTGCGGGCGGTCTTGCGCGCCGGGACGGCCTCGCCGAAGAGGGCCTGCTCGTAGACCCGCTGCAGCACGGGCGGGAGCTGATCGGCGGCGGCGTCCACCACCGGCGCGGCTGGCGACGCTGCCTCGCCGCAGGCCGCCGGCAGGGTCAGCGCCACCGCGAGGGCCAGCAACAGGGCGGAGGGGTGCGATCCGGCCTGCCGTGCCCGTCCAGCGGTGGAGGGGCGGGGCATGGGCGAGCGGCCGATCATGGGCGCCATGGTAGCGGGGTTTCAGCTCGAGGTGCACGTCCGTCGATGAGTCTCACAGCGCCACCGTCCGGCGGGAGACCCCGATGACCGATTCCAGCGACCAACGCATCACCGAACTCGAGTCGACCGTCGCGCTCCTCGAGGATCAGCTGGCGCTGGTGGAGCAGCGGCGCGTCCGCGGTCGCCGCATCCGCCTGATCATCTTCGTCGTGCTCGGCCTGTTGTACGCGGCGTACTTCCAGTCGATGTCGACGATGTCGTCGATGATCCGCTAGGCGTCGCGCCGCGCCGCGCTCCAGGGCGCGGCGATGAGCGCGAGCACGATGACCGCCGGCGCCAGCTGCAGCAGCAGGCGCCCGAGGGTGAGCTCCATCAGCCAGGGCAGGGCCTCGGCGCCGCGCACCGTGCCGCTCACCAGCGGCCGCTCCCAGGCCGTGATCATGTAGGCGAAGACGTAGCTCGCGCCCTGGATCACGATGAGCACCAACGCGGCGCGCAGGGCCGGCCGCTTGCCGCCCCTCACGCCGAGCACGGCCAGCAACGCGAGGGCGATCCAGGTCAGGTTCCACGAGCGGAACAGCACCAGCTCGGCGCCCCAGCGCTCCACGATCATGGGCAGGCGGGCGAGGCCGTCGAGGGCCGTCTGCCACCCGAGCTGACCGGCGTAGTCCTCGTCGTAGGCGGGCAGGTCGGCGGCGATGCGACCCCACGCCACGAAGAACAGCACGACGGGCAGGCCCACCGCCACCAACGCCGTGCGTCCGCCGCGCCGCACGCCGCAGGCGACGACGAGGCCCAGGCCCGCGCCGGCCAGCAGCGGCAGGCCTTCGTTCTTGGTCAGCGCGGCGAAGGCCAGCAGCAGCCCGGCGGTCCAGGCGGCCCGGGGCCGACCGTCGACGGCGTCCATGAGCGCCAGGAGGCTCCCGGCGACGAACAGGGCCAGGGGGATGTCGGCCATGGCCGAGGCGGCGCCGGCACCCGGCGGCGGCAAGATGGTGAAGGCGATCAGGGGCAGGTGGGCGATCCACACGGCGGCGACGGCGCCGGCCAGGGCTCCGGCGCGACGGCGCACGGCGCCCCAGCACACGCCGACCATGGCCACGGCGAACCAAGGGTAGATGGCGGAGGCCACGCGGTCGTCGAAGCGCCCGCCCAACAGCGTCGTCAGGTGGGCGACGTGCGACACGAGGGGCGGGTAGCGCTGGTGGGTCATGCCGAATTCCTCGGCGTGCGACACGGCGCCGAGCAGCGTGCCCTCGGTGGCGAGGACCTTGGTCTTGAACATCCAGCGCACGAGGGCGTCGAACTGCAGCGTGGGCCGGATCCACCCGGACACCACCGGCAAGGCGATGCCGACGACAGCCAGCACCCCGAGTGCGATCAGCGCGAAGCGCAGGCCGGGGGTCATGGGCGTCCGGTCGGATGCGGGGTCACCCACGGAGGCGGGAACGCCGCGGGGAGCAACGCCGATGTCGTCGAGGCGGGGGCCGCGGCGCGCGAGGGCGAGGCACAGCAGCGCCACGCAGGCCAGGCCCGCGCCGAGCGATCCGAGGGATACACCGAACCCGAGCCCGTCGACGAGCAGGGAGACGGTGCCCACCGTCCCCAGCCCGAGCATGAGCGCACGGCTCGCGCGCTCGATGAGCCCGCCCCGCCGGTCGAGCACCCGGTCGACCAGTGCGCCGGTCACGAGGCACACCAGCAGTGCGGAGAGCAGCGCGCCGAGCCCGCTGGTCGCGCCGCCCGTCTGGTCCCACCGCGGCGTGAAGGCTGCGGTCGACGCCTCGGGCCCGGCCTCGGCGACCGCCCGGTCGCGGCGTGCCTTCAGCGTGTCCCGCACGGAGGGCGAGAGGCCGTCGCGGCCCATGGCCGTGGCCCCCGGCTCGAGCGGTTCGAAGCCGCCGGCGATCAACTCCGTCGGCCGCCCGATGACAGGCACCGGATAGAGCCAGTACTTCAGCCGCCACACGCCGTTGCGCGGCCAGGTCCGGATCTGGATCAGCGTGTCGGCGTCGGCGGTGTCGCGCACCAGCTCGACGTCCTCGAACATCCGGGTCCAGAGGTGGCGCACGGGCTTGGGGCGCGGCGCGTTGTCGGCGATGGCCTTCGCGTGGGCGCGAGCCTCCAGGGTGTCGGGTCCCATGGCGACGAGCTGCCGGTCGAAGGCGAGGGTCGCCAGGGGATCGCCGCGGCCCAGCACGTCGCGGCGGCCTTCGCCCGGCATCCAGCGCACGAGGGCCGCGGCCACCACCAGCATGACCACGACGCGCGTCACGAGCGGGCCGGTTACCACGTCAGGCTCGGGCCGGGTCCGGTCGGGCGCGACGGCGGGTGACGAGCAATGCCAGCGGTCCCACGATGCCCAGCGCGAAGAAGGCGGGGGCCATGGCGAAGGGTGCCGCCCAGGCCTGACCGAAGTCGTTGCCCAGGCGCAGCGACGCCTCCGTCGCGGCGATGATCACGGCCACCAGGATGCGCCCGCGCCTGCTGCGCACGGTGGTCGGCGGGTCGGTGATCATGAAGAACACGAACAGCTGGTACATGGGGCCGGTGAGCGGCGCGGCCTCGGTCAGGTAGGGCAGGCCGAGGACCATCGAGCGCACACCCGCGAAGGCCAGGAAGGCCAGCGCGTAGGTGACGGTCACGTGCAGCAGCTTCGCTCGCGCCACCACCAGCAGACCGATGGCCCAGATGACGAGGTTGACGCCGAGCGCGTTGCCCCATTCGTGGGAGAGCACCGCCACCTTGGGCGCGGCCAGTAGCAGCAGCGCGCAGACCCCGAAGTTGGACGGGTTCCACAGGTGGCCGCCGCGGTAGCGCAGCACCGACTTGCTGCCGATGGAGATCGCCGCGCCCAGGATGAACGGCCACAGCAGCCCCTCCTGCGGCTTGAGCAGCAGGGCCAGACTGTTGCCGGTGATGTAGGCCGACAGCAGCGAGGTCGGCCACGTCCCCTTCGCCCAACGCGAGAACAGCGCCTCGAAGAGCATGGCCCCGCCCAGCGCCGCCGCCAACCGGTCGTAGCCCCCGAGCACGCCGAAGCGCACCTCGCCCACCACGATGATGATCGTGATCAGCGCCGAGATGAGGTGCTTGGGGGACAGCGTCAACGCTCCGGCTCGTGCAGCACGGAGTATTGGTCGATGGCGAGCTCTTCGTAGCGGGTCTCGGTGCCGTTGGGCCAGGTAACGTCGATGCGGTCGACCGTCGTGCGGTGACCCAGGCCGAGCAGGATGCGGCGGTCGTTCTGCGCGCAGAAGCCCACCGCCGTGGTGACCACGTGGCGCTGGACCATGTCCCCGGCGCGGACGACCACGGTGGCGCCGATGCCGTCGCGATTCGGATTTCGGCCGGCCAGGTCGAGGCCGAGCCAATGGCGGTCGGGGGCCGCTCCCGGGCCGGATGCCTCGTTGCGGTACACGAGCAGCGGGCCGTCCTGGTTGGCGACGATCACGTCCGGGGTGCCGTCGTTCCACAGGTCGGCGATGGCGACGGCGCGTCCGTCGAAGCGGTCGTCGACACCGACGGAGAGGGCCACGTCGTGGAAGGCCAGCTCGCCCTGATTGAGCAGGACCCGCGAGCGCTCGTGGCCCGAGAGGCTGCGCCCCTCCATGGGCGGCCAGTTGGCGGCGTCGACGAAGACCTCGCCGAGGGCGCCGGAGATCTTGCCCATGTCGTACCAGTAGTCGCGTTCGCGGTCGGCGGAGACGAAGCCGTTCGCCACGAACAGGTCCTGGCGCCCGTCGAGGTCGAGGTCGACGAACTGCGCGCCCCAGGCCCAGCCGCAGTCGGCCGCCTGATCCTTGGCCATCTCGAGCATGCGCCCCGTGGAGGGGATGAAGTTGAGCCGCAGGTTGTTGCCCTGGAACAGGTAACCGCGCTCGGAGATGTTCGTCACGAACACGGCGAGTCGGCCGACGTTCTCGACATCGCCGAGGGCGATGCCCATGCCGCTCTTGCTGGCCTCCTCGAGGCCGGCGCCCAGCAACGCTTCGAAGCGCCGAGCGGCGCCGGCCGTCTCGGGGTCGCCGGTTCCCTCGCCGTCGCCGGCGTCGCGGTTGAGGAACAGCTGCTCGCTGCCGTAGTCGTTGGCGACGTAGAGGTCGGGCCAGCCGTCGTGGTCGAAGTCCGCGGCCACGGCGGCGTAGGTCCAGCGGGTGCCGGTCAACCCGACGTCCGCGGTCACGTCGACGAAGGTGCCGTCACCGCGGTTGCGGTAGAGGTGGTTGCTGCCGCCGTCCTCCGCGAACTCGAACGACGAGTGCATCACCCGTGTGTCGGTGGTGTTCCACAGGTCGGTTTCGTCGCGCCAGTAGCCGCCCACGTAGAGATCGAGGAAGCCGTCGCGGTCGTAGTCGAAGAAGGTGGCGGCGTTCGTGTTGGCCCAGCGCAGCAGCCCGGCGCGCTCGGTCACGTCGGTGAAGCGCAGCCCGTCGTCCTGGCGCATGAGGCGGTCGCGGCCGTAGCCATAGAGGAAGACGTCGCGGTCGCCGTCGCCGTCGAAGTCGGCCCACACCGAGCCCTGGCTGGCCAGCTCGCCGGCGCTGTTCATGGAGGCCAGCCCGGCCGCGGCGGCGTGGTCCGTGAAGGTGCCGTCGCCGTTGTTGCGCAGCAGCGCGTTGGGCGTGCCGTCCCGGCTCGACGTGGCATAGAGGTCGACCCAGCCGTCGTCGTCGATGTCCACGGCGCTGACGCCGGCGCCGGTGCCCGCGATCTGGGGCGCGATGTGGGCCAGCCCGGGGGCCGGCACGAAGTTGTGGTGGCGGAAGTCGATGCCGCTGCTCTCCGGCAGGCGTTGCAACCGGAAGGACAGCACGGCGTCGCCGCGGTCGCCCGCGCCGACGTCGAGGTGCCCAAGGACGTAGGCCAGCCCGAGCATGCCCACGAAGGCGACGTCGAGGAGGAGCTTGCGGGCGGTCATGGGCGCAGCCGGTGGGGGCCGGGCGCTGGCGGCGCGGCCGGGATCGCGGGGCGGGGGGTCAGGCGTCGCGCAGGCGCTCGATCCGGTCGACCTCGGCCTCGGGCAGGGCGAAGGTGCGGTGCTCCACCGGGATGCCGTACTTCTTGAGTCGGGCGACCCACTGTTCCCGGGCCTCGGGTGCGCCGTCCGCGGGCGCCGCCGGGTGGTCCGCGGGCAGGGTCGGTGGATGGCCGCTGTCGTGGACGGCCACGTCCATCATGCGCACTTCGCCGGCGGCGACCGAGTCCCAGCGTCCGACGACGGTCCGGGCCCCCGACGTGAAGACGACGACCGTCTGGCCGTGCCATTCGTCGTGACCGGGATGGAAGACGTGTCCGCTCATGGGGCCGGGCTCCTCGGGGGGCGCGCCATCATACCGCCCGCGCGGGCCACCACCTCGGCCAGCAGCCCGGAGTCGACGTTTCCGCCGGAGAGGATCACGCCGGCGCGCATGACCTCCGCCTGATTCGTACCGGCTCGGGTGGTGGCGCCGGGGCTCGCGGCGCCCTCGCGCCGGGCCACCGCGAGGGCGGCGGCGCCGGAGGGCTCGAGCACCAGGTGCAGGTGGGTCAGGGCCCAGGCCATGGTGTCGAGCAGCTCGTCGTCGTCGACGAGCTCGATGCGCGCGACGTGGGCCTGGACGACCGGGAAGGTGAGGGCGCCCGGGCGGCGGACGCGCAGCCCGTCGGCGATGGTCTGCGGCGGCGGCACCTCGACGCGTTCGCCCGCGGCGAGGCTGCGGGCCGTGTCATCGCCGTCGCGGGGCTCGACGCCGATGATCTCGGTGTCGGGACTGAGCGCCGCGAGCACGGTGGCGCACCCGGCCATGAGGCCGCCGCCGCTCACCGGGGCATAGAAGCGGCTCATGGCGCCGACGTCCTCGAACAGCTCGAGGGCCGCGGTCCCCTGGCCGGCCGCTACCAGTGGGTGGTCGTAGGGCGGCACGATGGCGAGGCCCTCCGTTGCGGCGATGGACTCACAGCGCTCCGCCCGCTCGTCGCTGTCGGGGCCGACGGTGACGATCTCGGCGCCCCACGCCGCTGTTCGTTTGCGCTTGAGTTCAGGTGCGTCGGACGGCATGACGATGACCGCCCGCAGCCCCAGGCGCGCGGCCGCGCAGGCCACGGCCTGGGCGTGGTTGCCCGAGCTGTGCGCGACGACGCCGGGGATGCCCGCGATGAGCGTCGTCATCAGGCTGAAGGCGCCGCGCAGCTTGAACGCCCCGATGGGCTGGAGCGACTCGGCCTTCAGCAGCAATTCGGTGCGGAGGCCGCCGGCCCGGTCATGCCCCGGCTCGCCGCCGGCATCGGCGAGCGCGTGCCGCAACACCGGCGTCCGCACCACGTGGGGCGCAATGCGCTCGGCCGCGGCGAGCACGCTCTGCAGGGTCAGGTTCTCGAGCACCGCCCGAGGTTACGCACGGAGGGGCAGCGTGCCCAGCCGTCAGTGAGCCCAGCCGCCCGCGATGAGGGCCGAGCGCAGCACGTCGATGGCGCGCCCGTATTCCGCGAGGGAGATGCGCTCTTCGGGGGTGTGGTCGAGGGAGGCGTCTCCCGGGCCGTACGCAGCGATGGGGCACTTCCACACGGGGCCGAGGACGTTCATGTCCGAGGTACCCGTCTTGACCTTGAAGCGCGGGCGGGTGCCGTGCTGCCGGAAGGACGCCACGAAGGCCCGGGCCAGCGGGCTGGTGCGCTCGCTGCGCCAGGCGGGCTCGAGGCCGGTGACGCGCAGGTCGGCATCGCCGGCGAGGTCGCGCAGGCGTTGTTCCCAGACGGCCGCGTCGAAGCCGGGCGGCAGGCGCAGACTCACCTGCATCGAGACCGTGTCGTGCAGGCCGTCGCTGTCGGTGCGCAGCGAACGCAGCGAGGGCAACACGCGGTCGAACAGCGACGCGTCCTGCTCGTCGTGCTCGACGCACAAGGCCTGGACGCCATTCCAGAAGGCCACGCCTTCCTCCGGGGCGCCTGCGAGAGGGCCGGCGCTGTGCCCACACGGCCGGGCCAGGGTGTAGCTGACGAGCAGGCGGCCCTTGTAGCCGAGGGTCAGCGCGTCCCAACCGCTGGGCTCACCGATGAAGCACACCTCCGGTGCGGGCATGGTCTCGGCGATGTGGCGCGCGCCCTTGCTGCTGGCGGCCTCCTCCTCCACGGCACCGATGACGACCAGGCGCGTGCCCGGCGCGGGGTCCACGCCGGCCACCGCCATGACGAAGGTGGCCAGCGGGCCCTTGGCGTCCACCGTGCCGCGCCCGTGGAGCCAGTCGCCCTCGCGGCGCACGGGGATGTGGCCCGGCACCGTGTCCATGTGGCCGAGCAGCACGACGTCGCGGTTCGCGTTGCCGTCCGCAAGGGGCGGTCCGCAGCGCATGCCCACGGCGTTGCCGGCCGCATCGACGTGGGCGTCGAAGCCCAAGCTGGTCATCGACGCGACGAGGTGCTCGGCCAGTTCGGATTCTTCGCCCGAGAGGCTCTCGATGGAGACCATGGACGCGAGCAGCTCGACGGCATCGAGGGGCGGGTCCTCGGTCGGCAGCGCGGTGCTCATCGCGCGGCCGATCGCAGGACCAGCTCGACGGCATCGAGCACGGTGTCGAGTTCGGCCTCGGTGATGGTGAGTGGCGGCAGCAGGCGCAGCACCGTGGGCCCGGCGGGGAGGGCCAGCACGCCCGCCTCGAGCAGGGCCTTGAGCAGGGGCGTGACCCGGGTGCGCAGCTCGATGCCGAGCATCAGGCCGAGGCCGCGCACGGCGCGGACCATGGGCGCGTCGACGGCCGCCAGGCGCTGCAAGGCGTGATCGCCCAGGTCCGCGGCGTGTTCGGGCAGGCGCTCGTCGTGCAACACGTCGAGGGTGGCGAGGGCGGCGGCGCAGGCCAGCGGGTTGCCGCCGAAGGTCGAGCCGTGGCTGCCCGGCGGCAGGGTCCCCAGCGCTGCGCCGAGGGCCACGGCGCCCATGGGCAGTCCCCCGGCCATGGCCTTGCCCAGACACAGCAGGTCGGGGCGCAGGTCGTGGTGCTCGCAAGCAAAGAGCCGGCCGGTGCGGCCGAAGCCGGTCTGCACCTCGTCGACGATGAGCAGGGCGCCGGTGCGGTCGCACAGCGCGCGCAGCCCCGCGAGATAAGCGCCGCTCGCCGGCCGCACGCCGCCTTCGCCCTGCACGATCTCGACGATGACCGCGGCCGTGTCGTCACCGACGGCGGCCTCGGCGGCCGGGAGGTCGTCGAAGGCCACGTGGGTGAATCCGGGGACGAGGGGAGCGAAGGCGTCACGGTGGCGCTTCTCCGCCGTGGCCGAGAGGGCGCCGAAGGTGCGGCCGTGGAAGCCGCGTTGCAGCGCCACGAATCCGGTGCGCCCGGTGGCGACCCGCGCGAACTTGAGCGCCGCCTCCACCGCCTCGGTGCCGGAGTTGCACAGGAAGAAGCGGTCGAGGCCCGGGGGCGTGACGCCCGCCAGGCGCGCGAGGAGCGCGGCGCGACGATCGTTCGGGTAGGTCTCGGCGCAGGTCACCAGGCGCGCGGCCTGTGCCGAGAGGGCGGAGAGCACGCGCGGGTGCCCGTGGCCGAGGTTGGCGACGCCATGGCCGGCGGCGGCGTCGAGGAACCAGCGGCCGTCGGCGTCGCGCACCCGCACGCCCTGCCCCTCCACCAGAGCGATGGGACGCTTGGGGTACACGCCGCTGCCGTGGCGCGCCTCGAGGTCGAGGATGGCGCTCGTGGTGAGCGCGGCGCTCGCCTCAGTCGTGGCGGCGCGCGCCGCGTTGTCCGTCGCGTCGGTCATGCGGCCGCCTCGCTGACGATGTGGGTGCCCGCGCCGTCGAGGGCGGCCCGCACGGGACCGTCGCCCCGCGAGTCGCCGATGACGACCCGCGCGACGCCACCGTCCAAGGCTTCGGCGGCGGCCAGCAGCTTGATGCGCATACGGCCCTCGGCCAGGGCGGCGGGGTCGTCCAGGTCGCGGCGGGTGAGGGTGGGCCGCAGCGTCGAATGGTCGTTCAGGTCGACGAGCAGGCCGGGGATGTTGCTGAGGATCAGCAGCGCGCGGGCGCCCAGGGCCGCGGCGGTGGCGGCGGCGGCGCGATCGCCGTCGACGTTGATGGCCTCGCCGTCGAAGCTGCAGGCCGGGGGTGTGAGCACGGGCACGCGCCCGGCGTCGAGCAGCAGGCGCAGCAGGCCCGTGTCGACCTTCTCGACGCGCCCGGTGTACGAGTCGCGCAGCACCCTCACCTTGCCGTCCTCGACGCACTTGATGGCCTTCTTGCGAGGCCCTTCCCACAGGCGGCCGTCGAGGCCCGAGAGCCCGACGGCGTCGACGCCGGCGCGTTGCAGCCGCTCGACGATGCCCTTGTTGGTGACGCCGCAATAGACCATCTCGAACACCTCGAGGGCGGCCCGGTCGGTGTGGCGGCTGGTGAAGCCCGAGGGCGAGGTGACGAAGCGGGGCGGGTGGCCCAGGGCCGTGGCGACCTCGTTGGTGCGGGCCGACCCGCCGTGCACGAGCACCAGCGGGACGCCGTCGTGCACCATGGCGGCCACGTCGGCGCAGACGGCGTCGAGGTCGACACCGGCGCTGCCGCCGACCTTCACGACGAGCATGTCGCTCGCGTCGTTGCTGCGGGGCGTGTTCATGCCGGGTGCAGTCCGGGGAAGCCGAGGCCCGCGGCCTCGTCGAAGCCGAGCATCAGGTTCATGGTCTGGACGGCGCTGCCCGCGGCGCCCTTGACCAGGTTGTCGAGGGCCGACATGACCACCACACGGCCAGTGGTCCCGTCCACGGCGAAGCCCACGTCGCAGTAGTTGGTGCCGGCGAGGACCTTCGGTTCGGGGTAGCGGTAGAGCCCCTGGCGCTCCTTGACGATGCGCACGAAGGGCTCGTCGCCGTAGCACTCGCGGTAGAGGCTCCACACGTCCTTCTGTTCCATGGGCTCGTCGAGGAAGACGTGGGCCGTGCACAGCACGCCGCGCACCATCTCCACCGCGGTGGCCGAGAAGTGCAGCTCGAAGTCGCCGAGCTCCTGCAGCATCTCGGCCTGGTGCCGGTGGCCCGTGGGCGCGAAGGAGCGCATGGACCCCGAGCGCTCGGGGTGGTGGGTGGCGCCACTGGAGCGGCTGCCGCCCTCGGACGAGCCGACCTTGACCTCGACCACCGCGCGGGTCACCGCGCCCGAGCGCACGAGCGGGGCCAGGGCCAGGTTGGTGGCGGTGGCGTTGCAGCCCACGCCGCTCGCGTAGCGGGCGCCCACCAGGGCCTCGCGATGGAACTCGGGCAGCCCGTAGACGAAGCGGTCGAGCCACTCGGGGGCCGGGTGGGGCTCGCCGTACCAGCGCTCGTAGGCGGCGGGGTCGCTCAGGCGGAAGTCCGCCGAGAGGTCGATGAGCCGCTCGGCGAGGCCGGACAGTTCGTCGATGCGCCGGGCCGTCTCGCCGTGGGGCAGGGCCAGCATGAGCACGTCCGAATGTTCCAGTTCATCCGGGGAGACGAAGCGCAGCCGCGTGCGGCCGCGCAGGTTGGGGTGCACCACGTGCACGTAGCGGCCGGCCTGGCTGCGCGACACGGCCTGACCGACCTCGACGTCGGGGTGGTCGAGCAGCAGCCGCAGGGCTTCGCCGCCGGCGTAACCCGCGGCCCCGAAGATGGAGACCTCAACCATGGGTGGCTCCTTCCGTGGGCGGCGGGGTTGTGGTGGCGGACTTCGCGGGAGCCGCAGCCGTCGCGGTTGTTGCAGCTGTCGCAGCCACCGCAGGTGTGGCGGGCGCGGACGGGAAGGGCCGCCCCTCGGCCACCTCCACGAGGTAGTCGATCACCGCGCCGGGGATGTCGACGCCCGTGGGTTCGACGGAGTTCTTGAACTCGGTGGTGTAGTTGACCTCGTTGACCAGCAGGCCCCCCGGCGTCTCGAACAGGTCGACGGAGACCACGCCGCCGCCCACGGCCCGGGCGGCCGCCAGCGACACCGCCCGCATCTCGTCGGTCACCGGCACGCCTGCGGTGGTGGCGCCCCGGGCCGTGTTGGTGATCCAGTGGTCGCTGCTGCGGGCGATGGCGGCGATGACGTTGTCGCCGACGACGAAGCCGCGCAGGTCGCGGCCGGGCTTCTCGATGTGCTCCTGCACATAGAAGATCGAGTGGTGATAGGTGCCGAGGGTGGCCTTGTGCTCGAGCACGGCCTCGGCGGCGTCGCGGTCGTTGACCCGGGCGATGAGCCGCCCCCACGAACCCACCGCAGGCTTGAGCACGGCCGGGTAGCCCAGCTCCTCGATGGCGGCCAGGGCCGACTCGGGGGTGAAGGCCACCCGCGCCCGGGGCACCGGGACCCCCGCCGCGTGCAGCGCCGCGTTGGTGGCCAGCTTGTCACCGCAGATCTCGGCCACGCCGACGGGGTTCACGCAGGGCACGTTCCAGGCGTCGAGCACGCGCAGGGCCGCCATGGCCCGCGAATGGCTGACGCACCGCTCGAGGATGGCGTCGTAGCCGGCGAGCGCCGCGGGCTCGCCCGCCGGATCGAGGCACAGGATCTCGCGGTCGACGTCGATGCGTGTGAGCTCGACGCCGCGGCGGACGGCCGCGTCGAGGATCATCTTCTCCTCGACACGGATGCGGGAGTGGAGCATGCCGATGCGCATGCTTACTCGCCCCAGTCTTCTTCGACTTCGGGCGCGAGGGCGAGCGCCACCGGGTCGAGTCCGGTGACCTCGAGCTCCACGCCGCAGTCGGCGCAAGGCAGGATCTCGTTGGCGATCACGTCGGCGGCGATCTCCACGTCGGCCCCGCATTCGGGGCAGGCGACGGTGCGGGCGGGTGAAGTGGACGTCATGGTTCTCTCCAGGGAACGCTGCGAATCAGGAATCGAGGATCGGAACAGACGATCGGAACAGTGGATCGGAACAGTGGTCGAGCTGCGGTGGCGCCTGATCCGACGGAGGGCGCCGGGACCTGCGGTTTCGGCGCCTGTTGCCGGTCGCGGTCGACGCGAAAGGACAGGCGGCCGGAACCCTCGGGTCCCGGCCGCCTGTCCGTCAGATCAAGAGTGAACGCGACGAGGCTAGCCGGACCCGAGGGCCCGTTTGGTGCCGGCGCTGAGTTTCGTCGTGTCGGTTCTCATGATCTCGGGTCCCGCCGCGAGGCGAGACGAACCCTGGGATATCGACACGGGGTGCGCAGGTCAAGCGCGGGCTGCCACCAAACGAAACCGCCGGTGGTCCTCAGGGCGAGGATCACCGGCGGGTTTCGGTCGAGCGGAGAGGGTCGAGCGGAGTGAGCGGTGCGGCGAGGAGTGGAGTGTGGTGAGGAGTGAGGTGATGAGTCTTCGCGGAGCGCTGTGAGAGGCAGCAGGGAGGAGAGTGACCCGCGAACGTGAGTCCGACCACGGCCCGGCAAGCGGCCCATCCCGCCATCACGACGTTGATCGACCCGACGGAGCGTGGAGCCTTCCGCGGTGAGTCGACCCCCGAGCCGTGGCCGTGGTCATCTTCACGCGGGTCCCTACTTGCAACCGCCGTGCCAAACCGGAAAGGCCGCCGATAGGGGCTTCAGGGACACGCGGTCGCCGGGCGTGACTCGTCGCGAGACAGGCGGTCTCGAATCGGGACGCCCGTCTCTTTCCGGGTCACTCCCCGCGCAGGCCGTAGCGGCCGATCTTGCGGTACATGGTGGCGCGGCCGATGCCCAGGCGCTCGGCGGCCTCCTTGATGCACCAGTTGGTGGCCATGAGCGCGCGCTGGAGGATGCGGCGCTCCTCCTCGACGAAGGGCAGGATCTCGGGGGCCAGGGGCGCGGAGGACGGCAGGGCGTGCCCGTTCGCGTCCCCGTCGGAGTGGCCGTTGTCGTGCCCATGGGCGTGGCCGTTGGAGTGGCCGTTGGAGTGGCCATTGGCATGCCCGTTGGCATGCCCGTTTGAGTGCCCGTTGGCGTGGCCATTGGCGAAGCCGTTGGAATGCCCGTTGGCATGGCCGTTCGACTCGGTGCGGCGGGCGTTGGCGCGGACCTCTTCGGGGAGATGGGCGGCGGCCAGCAGCTCGCCGTCCTCGAGGATCACCGCGCGTTCGAGGGCGTTTTCGAGCTCGCGCACGTTGCCGGGCCAGTCGTAGCGCCGCAGCACATCGAGGGCCTCGGAGGAGAAGCCGTTCACGGCGCGGGCGTGGCGCTCGGTGAAGCGCTGCAGGAAGTGCTCGGCCAGCAGGATCACGTCGTCGTCCCGCTCGCGCAACGCGGGCATGTGCACGGGGAACACGGCCAGGCGGTAGTAGAGGTCCTCGCGGAAGGTGCCGGCGTCGATCTCGGTGATCAGGTCGCGGTTCGTGGCGGCGATGACGCGCACATTCACGGCGCGCTCGCGGTCGCCGCCGACGCGCTGGACGTTGCGCTCCTGCAGCACACGCAGCAGGCGCACCTGCAGGTCGAGGCGCAGCTCGGCGATCTCGTCGAGGAAGATGGTGCCGCCCTCGGCCCGCTCGAAGCAGCCCGGCCGGCTGGACTCGGCGCCGGTGAAGGCGCCGCGCTCGTGGCCGAACAGCTCGCTCTCGATGAGCCCCTCGGGGATGGCGCCGCAGTTGATGGCGACGAACGGACCGCTGGCCCGGTCGCTCTCGGTGTGCACCGCGCGGGCGGCGACCTCCTTGCCCGTGCCGCTCTCGCCGGTGAGCAGCACCGACACGTCGCGATCCGCCGCGCGGCGCAGCATGGACGTGCACTTGCGCAGCGAGCGGGAACGGCCGAGGATCGTCGTGAAGCCGTCGCCGTCGCGGAGCTGGCGGGTGAGCAAGCCCACGCGGCGGTTCAGCTCGCCCTGCATCTGGGCGTTGCGCAACGAGGTCACGAAGCGCTGACGCTCGAAGGGCTTCTGGACGAAGTCGACGGCGCCCAGCTGCATGCACTCGACGACCCGCCGCACGTCGCCCTCGGCGGTGACCATGATCACCGGCAGCTCGGGGTGCTCGTCGCGGACGGCGGAGAGCAGCTCCGTGCCGGTGACGTCGGGCAGGTGCAGGTCGAGGACCACCGCGCTGAAGCCCTCGTCCTGGAGGGCCGCGAGGGCCTCGGCGCCGGAGCCGGCCGTGCGGTGGTCCATGCCCTCGGTCTCGAGCTCGAAGCTCATCAGCTCGAGCATGAGCGGGTCATCGTCGACGAGCAGGACGGGGCGCGTCATGAGTTGACCTCCGCAGCGCGACCCTCGACCAGGTCGGTGACCAGGGCGGTGAGCTCGTCGCAGTCGAAGGGCTTGGTCAGCAGCCCCGACGCGCCGGCTTCACGGATCTGCAGGCGCTCGGACTCCTGAGCGAGTGCGGACAGCATGAGCACCGGCAGGTCGGCCAGCTCGGGGTCGGCGCGCAGCTCCTTGAGCACGGTGAGGCCGTCCTTGCCGGGCATCATCACGTCGCAGATCAGGGCCGCCGGGCGCGGGCCGTCGCGCAGTCCCTGGAGCACGGCCTCGCCGTCCCCGAAGACCTGGACGTCGAAGCCCGCGAAGCCCAGGGTCAGCATGACCAGGGCGGCGATGTCGCCGTCGTCCTCGGCGTAGAAGATGCGCGTCATGACGTCACCTCCACGGGCAGCCCGCGCTGCGCGCCCTGGATGCTGGCGAGCAGCTCGTCGAGGCCGTGCACGAGGGTGGTGACGTCGCGGCCGTCCAGCAGGTCCTGCTCGACGACGGCCGCGCGCTGGGTGATCTCGGGGAATCCGTAGGCGCCGCCCGATCCCTTGAGGGAGTGGACCGCCAGGCGGAAGGCGTTGTCGTGCCCGTCGCCGCCGGAGCGGCCGCGCAGGTCGGAGTGGAGGCGCTGGACGTTCTCGAGCACGGTGTCGAGGTAGCGTCGGCGCAGGGCGGCGAGGCGGGCCTCGCGCGCGTCGGGGGCATGGGCGGTCATGCTGCACCTTTCGTGGAAGCGGGCGTTGCGGGGGCAGCGCTCAGGCCAAGGCGGGCTTCGATCACGGCCAGCACGTCGCGCGGGCCGGCCTCGACGGGGAGGCGCGACGCGGAGCGCACGGCCAGCTCCACGGGATCGGTGGTGTCGTCGTCGTCGTCGCGCAGGGGCCGGCCGCCGATGATCACGAAGTGGACCCGGGCCATGTCGGCGCCGCGGGCCACCCGGCGCACCAGCTCGTCGGGGCGGGCGTTGCCCAGGGCGAGCACGACCACGTCGGGACGTTCGCGGCGGGTGCGCAGCAGGACGCCGGAAGGCGAGCTGGCGTAGCTCAGGTCGAAGCGGTCGTGGGTCAGCGTGGCGCCGTAGACCGTCTGCACGAGGGGATCGGGCGTGGCCACGAGGATCGAGGTGCGCGCCGCGGTGGCGCCGGCCGTCTGCTCGTCGGCCGCCCGGGGCAGGGTGACGCGGAAGGTGGTGCCGCGGCCCGGCTCGCTGCTCAGCGAGATCATGCCGTTGAGGCGGGTGACCAGACGCTTGACGATGGTGAGCCCGAGGCCGGTGCCCTCCTCGCCCTGGACGCGTTGGTCGTCGACGCGGAAGAAGCGGTCGAACACGTGGGGCTGCAGGTGCGAGGCGATGCCGATGCCCGTGTCCTGGAACTCGAGCACGATGCGGTCGTGGGTGTGCAGGGAACGCACCGAGACCCGCCCGTAGTCGGTGTACTTGATGGCGTTGCTGATCAGGTTGGTGAAGACCTCGCGCAGGCGCTCCTTGTCACCCATGACGCGGGTGTGGTCGGGCACGGCGAGGTTCAGGGCGAGGCCCTTCTCACGGGCGCTGACCTGCTGGTCGTCGATGACCTCCTGAAGCAGGTCCTCGACGGCCACCGGCGTCGAGTTCAGCGGCGTCTTGTCGACCCGCTCGGCGTCGAGCAGGTCGCACACCAGCGTGCGCAGCCGGTCGACGTTGCGGCCGACCATGGTGAGCACCTCTTCCTGCAGCTCGGTGAGCGGTCCGGCCTTGCCGCCGGCCAGCACCTGCACGAACCCGTGGATGGAGGTGAGCGGCGTGCGCAGCTCGTGGCTGGCCTGGCCCAGCATCTCGTCCTTCATCTGGTCGAGCTGCGACAGGCGTTCGTTCTGGCGGAAGAGATCCTCGAACGACTCGTGCAGGTTGACGCGCACCTGCTCGACGGCCGCGGCCAGGCGACCGATCTCGTCGTCGCTCTCCACGGTCACGGCGCTCTCGAGGTCGCCGTGGGCGAGGGCCCGCACCTGACGGCGCAGGCGCTGCAGGGGGGCGAGCACGGTGGCGCGCAGGGTCAGGGCCAGGATCGGCACCAGCAACAGCATCACGAACAGGGCCAGGACCATCTGCCGGCGCACCTGCACCGCGAGGTCGCTCTGGGGCAGGGCGGCCGGGCTCACCAGCTGCCCGCCGGCCAGGCTCGACTCCGAGGTCACCAGGTTCTCGAGGGTCAGGGCCGCCAGGTTGGCGGCCATCCCGGTGGCGAGCAGCGTGAGGGCGGCGATGCCGATCACGCGCACCGAGATGCGACGGGAGAAGAAAGAAAGGGACCGGGCCATGGAGTGCCGCGCGGAGGAGGGGAGGAGTCGCGCGCCCGGCGTGAGTCGGGACCACCGGGATGCGGGGGTCGTCGGGCGCTGCGGAAACCTATCCCCGGATCCGGCATGTGCCAAAATGAGACGGGTGAGAAGGGCTGAGATCAGGCCCTAAACACACCGATGGCATCCGAATTCAGGCTCCGGCGGTTTCCGCGCCCTTTTGCGGGGGGCGGCGCCATTCCCGCACCCACGCGGTGATCCCGGCCAGCAGGGCCAGCCCGTGCAGCCCGTACCAGAACACGGTCGCCGCGGGGTATTCGAAGGGCCGCAGGGCCGATTGGACCGCGACGGCCATGAGCAGGGCGCCGACGGCCAGGCGGGTCATCCGGCCCCAGTGGCCGAGGGGGCCCAAGGCCAGGTGGCCGCAGATCCAGCCGAGGACCCAGCCCAGGGCGGCGCCGGCGGCGATGTCGGCGGGCCAGTGCTGGCCGAGGACCACCCGGGAGAGGCCCATCAGCATCGCCCCCGCCAGGGCGATGACGAGCACGCCCCGGCGCGGCCAGAGCACGACGCAGAGGGCCGCGAGGGCGAAGGCCGTCGCGGTGTGACCGGAGGGAAAGGCGTTGCCGTCGTGCTGCGGGCCGTCGAGGTCGATCGATCCGGCCGGCAGGACCTCCGCGGGACGATCGACGACGAAGGCGTCCTTGGTCGCGCCGACCATGGGCGTGAGCGCGACGCCGAGGAGCACCAGCCCCGCCGTGAGCTTCGGTGCCGCCCGGCTGAACAGCAGCGCCAGGCACACGCCGACGTAGCCGCTCGCGACCACCGTGACGTGGGACCAGAAGCCGACACCGAGCGTCGACTGGGTCGCGTGGATGGCCCGGAAGGCGCGCTCGTTGGCCGGCGTGTCATGCAGCGCGGCGGCGAGGGCCACGCCGATGAGCGGCACGCCCCACGCGGCGGCGTGGCGCGGCGCCGTGGCCGGGCGCTGCGGGCCCCGGTGAACGGTCAAGGCGTGACGGCCTCCACGGCGTTGGAGGAGGCGTAGCCGAAGGGCCCGGCCGGGTCCTCGATCCACCATTGGAAGTACATGCTGAAGTCCGAGGGGATGCCGGCCGGCCAGGGGCCCCCGAGCGAGACCTCGCCCGACCCGTCGGTGACGAGCACGAGGAAGCCGCCGCCGGGTGAGGAGAAGGCGGGCACCAAGGTGCCGCCCTCCACCGGGGCGTCGAGGCGCGCGAGTCCGAAGAACAACAAGGCCGGTGACGACGGCCGCGCGGACGTCAGGCCCACGGACACCGGCGTGCCTTCCATGAGCACGCCCGACGGCACAAACTCGGGGTCGCCCGCGGTGCCGGCCAGGGCCAGGCCGAGGTCGGTCCACGTGCCCTGCACCTCCTGCTCGATGACGAACAGGTCCTGCACCGTCCCGGTGTCGTCGAGGAACCGCCCGGTGAGGCGCGAGCGGTCGACGTCGATGACCATGGAGCCGAGGGTCTCCGTCGACAGCACCATGATCGGGTGGGGAACCGGCTCCATGTTGCTGAGCTTGCCCGAGCTGCCCGCGACGGCGTAGACCGCGCCGCTGTTCCCGAGGTGGGTCGTCTCGTAGGGGCCGTCACCGGCGGGGTTGCCGTCGCCCGTGTCGATCTGCATGGAGGGCAGCAGTTCGGTGGTCAGCCCGTAGTGCTTGTCGACCAGGTAGCTGCGCTCGTAGCTGTGGCTGTGGCCGTTGAGCACCAGGTCGACGCCCCACGCCTCGAGCAGCGGCAGGAAGTTGGCCCGCATCTCCATCAGGATCGTTTCGGTGTCGCTGTTGTGGCTGCCCATCGAGTAGGGCGGGTGGTGCCAGAAGGCCACGATCCAGTCCTGCAGGGTCGAGCTGAGATCCGACTGGAGCCACAGCCACTGCAGGCCGCCCATGCTGCGGTCGCTGCCCGTGGAGTCGAGGCAGATGAAGTGCACGTTGCCCACGTCGAAGGAGTAGTAGGCCTCGGTGCCCGACATGACGCCGCCCGCCTGACCGACGGAGGGCATGGAGAAGATGTTGTAGTAGAGGGTGTCGTTGGTCTCGTGGTTGCCGCGGGTGGGCCACACGGCCATGCGCGTCAGCTCGTCGGCGTAGGTCTCGAACACGGCGCCCTGGTACTGGAAGTCGTGGCCCTGGTCGTAGGCGATGTCGCCGAGCATGAGCATGACGTCGGCCGACACCCCGCCGCTGTAGCTGTCAAAGGCGTCGCGCACGCGCCGGGCGTCGGTGTTGTTGGTGCCCGAGTCGCCCAGGGCCCAGATGCGCAGCGGATCCCGCGTGCCCACGAGCGGCGGCGTCCGGAAGGAGAAGGGCGTACCCTCGCCCGCCAGCGTCTCGGTGGTCGTGCCGACTATGTAGAAGTACTCGGTGTCGGGCAGCAGCCCGGTCAGCACCACCAGCTTGCCGGTGTTGGTCGAGGGGTCGTCGACGGTGTTGGTCAGCGCGCCCGGGCTCGTGCCGTACGACACGCGGCCGTCGGCGCCGGCGCTGCAGCGCCAGCGGATCTGGATGGCCGTGGGCCGGGCGATCTGCAGGTAGGGCCCCCGCTCGATCCAGGTGCCGTCGGTGCCCAGCAGCTGCACATCGAGGCTGATGTCGGAGCTGTCGACGACCCGCTGGTGCACCTCGACGGCGAGGACGTTGTCGCCCGGCACGAGGTCGGCCGGGTCGAGCGCGAACTCGGTGGCCGTGTCCTCTTCGGAGCCGCTGGCGGTGGAGTCGGCCAGGGTCAGGTAGTCGATGGGGTCGACGGGCATCTCGTCCCGGGCCACCTCGATGCCGTTGAGGTAGACGATGGCGCCGTCGTCGCGGATGAGCTTGAGGCGCAGCCCGTCGTAGGCTGCCGGGTCGACCACGTTGAAGTGGTGCCGGAAGTAGGTGGTGGGGTAGCGGTTGTCCGGGTCGGGGCCGTAGCCGACCTCGGTGATCTCGTCGCCGTCGCCGTAGCCGATGTGCGCCGCGCCCGAGGCCCAGCCGCCGTCGGGGAAGAGCGGCGCGCGCCAGGCCGTGCCCTGGTCGCTGCCGTCGTCGAGGTAGAGCCAGGTCGCGCCGTAGGGCACGAGCACGTCGACGTTCTCCTGGTCGACCTGGGCCGTGGCCGCCGGCGTCGCGAGAGCGATGCCCAGCAAGGCTCCGAACAACGTGAGGAGTCGCGCGCCGCGATGGGGCCGAGGCTGGGCGCCGACAGTCGCGAAGCGGGTGAGCGTGCGGGCCGTGGTCATCGGGGCGTCTCGGGGGGGATGTCGCGAGGCGTGTTGCGAGAGGTCGCGCGAGGGGAGTCGCGGGAGACCTTCAAGTGTTCGATCAACGCGGCGCGCAAGGCGAGGGAGGCGCGCGTGCCGCGGTGGCTGGCGGGGAGGCGGTCGTGGGCGGAGAGGGCCTGTTCGCGCACCGTGCGGGCCTCGGCGGGCCGGCCGGCGGTCTCCAGCAGGTCGCCGCGCCGGACGAGCCACAGGTCCTGGCGGGCCGAGGCCGCGGCCAGGCGGTCGAGCCGGGCCAGGGCCGCGCCGTGGCGGCCCAGCTCCTGCTCGAGCTCGATGGCCTTGAAGTGCAGGCCGGGCACGTCGCCGAGCTGCGCGATGCCTTCGTCGAGGCCGTAGAGGGCCAGGGCCACGCGGCGTCGTCGGGCGTCGGGAGCCGCGTCTCCGCCGGTGGGAGGCATGAGTGCCACCTCCATGCGTGCGAGGTAGTCGTCCGGTTGGGGCGCGGGCGAGGCCTGCAACGCGACGTTCCATGCGGCCAGGGCCTCGTCGCTTCGTGCGAGCTGCTGCAGCAAGCGGGCACGCTGCCGCAACGCGGTCGGATCGCCGGGCGCCTCGGCGAGCTGCCGGTCGACGAGCTCCAGCGCCAGGCCGCGGTGGCCCGCATCATCGGCCACCCGCGCGGAGGCCAGGGTCAGGCCTGGCAGGTCGGGCTCCAGCGCGGCGGCCCGCTCGAGGTCGGCGAAGGCCTCGTCCCATCGTCCGTGATGACGCAGCATCTCGGCCCGCTGCAGATACAGCGACGCGTCGCCGGCGTCCTCGCGCAGCGCCTCGGTGAGGTCGGCGATGCGCTTTTCGACGTCCTCGTGGGCGGCGGAGAGCGGCGCGAGGGCGAGCAGGAGGATGAGCGCGGCGATGAGGGGCAGGGGTGGGAACGGGACCTTCATCACCGCCCAGCGTAACGCATGGCTCGCGATCAGTCGGGGCCGAGTCGTTGCGCCACCAGCGCCCGGCGCCGCGCCTGGCGGCGCAGCACCCGTTCGTTCGCGTCCCGCAGCACCCCGGGGGGCAGGTCCTTGCCGGCGGCGGCGCGATAGGCCCGGCGAAAACGCAGGCGGTCGGTGGCCGTCACACCGTCGGGCAGGTCGCCCAGCTGGCCGAGCATGCGCACCAGGCCGCCCTCATCGTGGGGCGCCATGGTCGTCATGCCGTCGAGGTCGATGAGCAGCAGGTGGGGCGCTCCGCCGGGGGGGCGCGTGCGGCGGTCCTTGCCGACGGGCAGATCGCCGTGGGGCGACACGAGCAGGTTCTTGGTGGAGAGGTCGTGGTGGCGCAGGCCCGCCCGGGAGAGGCAGCCCACCAGCCACCCGAGCACGCGGGCCAGGCCACGGCGGACCTCGGGAGACAGCGTGACGGTCAGGTGCTCGCGCAGGGTCACGCCGTCGACGTGTTCGGTGACGAGCGCGGCCGTGCCGTCGCGCCGCTCGAGCAGGCCCAGGGTGCGCGGCGTCGGGATCGACAGGACCTCGAGCCGCCGCCCGAAGACCCAAGCGGCCCGTGCCCGACCGCGGCCGAGCGCGTTGCGCAGCATGGCCGCCGGACCGGAGTCGCGATAGGTCTTCACCACGCGGGCGACGGCGCCCGCGCCCACGAGGGTGACCTGGCTGCGGGCCGAGTCGCCGAGGAGCTGCGGGTTGCGCTCGGCGGGCGGCGCGCCGCTGGCGAGGCTGGGCCCGCCCCGGGCGACCACGGCCGCGTGCTCGGCGAGGTCGGACAGCAGCGCTTCGTCGCCGTACTCCCGGCGGTGGTGGAAGTGGCCGCGGCCGCCGGGCGTCGTCACCGGGCCGTGGGCGAATTCGCTGCTCTTGCGCAGGCAGCGCGCTGTGCGCCCGCGCACGAAGTCGCGCTCGAAGGCCAGCACGGCAGCCCGCAGCGGACCGGCCAGGTCGATGGCATCGTCGTCGGAGGCCTGGGCGTAGGCCTGCAGCAAGCCGGTGGGGTCGTCGATGTCGAAGTAGGGGCGCAGCGAGAAGACCAGCGCCGCGAGGTTCTGCATGCGCCGCTTGAGGTCGAGAGTCCGCGAACGCCAGACCGAGTGCAGGTCGATGATCAGCACCCGGCCGTCGCCGTCGAGCAGCAGGTTGCCGGCGTGCAGGTCGCGGTGGTTGTACGGGTGCCGGTGCAGCTCGGCCACCACGGCCATGGCGGAGGTCATGAGCTGGTTGCGACGCAGGCGATCGCCGGCGTCCTCGGCTTCAGCGAGGGCCGCGGCCACGGTGGTCGCGTCGGGCACGAGGGTGGAGAGGAACCAGGCCTCGGTGACACGGCGCCCGACACGGCGCTCGCCGCAGGCCACCGGCCGCACCGTCGGCAGTCCGCTCCGACAGAACTCGGTCATGATGGCGTACTCGCGGCCCGCGCGGCTGGGCCAGAGCGCGGACCGCCGTCCTTCCCAGCCGCTCACCTTGAAGTGCTTGAGGATCAGGCCGCCGGCGCTGCGCGGGGCGCGCCACACCTTCCGCGAGAGCGACTCCTTGATCAGCTCGGCGTCGTCGGGGAGGCGGCCCGCGGTGAAGTCGGCGACCACGGTCTCCAGCTCGGCGTCGGGCGGGTAAGCCCAGCGCCACGCGACGTCGGCGGCCGCGCGCAACCGCTCGGCGGCGGTCATGCCGCGGCCGCCTCGGCCAGCACCTCTTGGTAGAGGGCCACGTAGGCGTCGATCATCTGGTCGCTGCGGAAGCCGTCGTCGACGCGGGCGGGACCGGCCTCGCCCAGCCGGGTCAGCAGGGCCGGATCGTTGAGCAGGCGCGCGAGGGCGGAGGCCAGGGCCTCGGGATCGCCGGGCGGGACGAGCAGGCCGCACTTCTCGTCGAGCACGGTGTCGGCCAGGCCGCCGATGTCGCTGGCGACGACGGGGCGGGCGGATGCCAGCGCTTCGAGAGCGGCAACGCCGAGCCCTTCGCGCCGCGACGGCATGACGAACACGTCGCAGGCGCCGAGCAGGTCGGCCTTGTCGGGGCGGTGCCCGAGGAAGGTGACCTCCTCGGCCAGTCCCAGGCCACGGGCCTGCTGCTCCAGGGCGGCGCGCTCGGGGCCATCCCCCGCGACGAGCAGGTGAAGCCGCTCGGTGCCCGAGGTCTCGCGGGTGCTGGGACCGCTGCCCTCGGCCAGCAGCGAGGCGACCGCCTTGAGCGCGACGTCGACGCCCTTGCGCTTGGTGAGCTGCGCCATGATCAGCAGCACGAAGTCGTCGTCGGAGAGGCCGAGCTCGGCACGCACCACGCCGCGGGGCCTGGCGGCGGTGAGGCCCGCGCTGTCGACGCTGCTCGAGATGATGCGGATGCGCTCGGGCGCGACGCCGCCGTCGGCGAGCTGCGTGGCGATGGCCGGGGAGATGGCCACCGAGCGCCGGGCCACCGTGCCGTAGAGCATGCGGTTGAACGGGTGGCGGCGGACGGCGCCGTCCATGCGCCGGGTGGTGACGGCGGGGCGCCGGGCCAGGCGGGCGCCGAGGCCGCCCAGGGCGTTGGCCCGGCCGGTGTGCAGGTGCACGAGGCCCACCTCGTCCTCGCGGAAGATGCGGGCCAGGCGCCAGGCCGCGGCGAGGTGCAGGTCGTTCTTCATGACCACCGGCCGCACCTCGAAGCCCCGCTTCGTGGCCTCCTCCTCGCTGCGGCTGCCGGGGGGGCAGCACAGCAGGTTGCGGAAGCCCCGCTCGCGCAGGCCCTCGAGCAGCAGGAACACCTGGACCTGACCGCCGGAGAAGCCAGTCTCGCCGTCCACGTGGGCGATGGTCGTCGCGGCCATCGCCGGAGGCTAGCAGCCCCGATCGGCCGGAGTCGAGGTGGGAGGTGCCTCCGTGGCGCCCGCCTCGGGTCGGGGCCGCCGACGGACAGGAGCAGCGCGGGGCCGCCGGTGGCATATCCTGGGTCGTCGCCCGCGCCGGCGACCATCCGGGGCGCTCGCTCCGATGGACTCGAGGGACCCTCTTGTCGTCCGCGAATGCATGGCTGAACTGCGAGGTCCCCGCCGAGGTGGCGGTGCTGCCGCTGGGCAGCGCGGTGCTCTTCCCGCTGCAGGTGGCCTCGGTGCAGGTGGCGCGCAAGCCCAACCTGGCCCTCATCGCCGCCCACGGCGGGCCCGATGAGATCGTGGCCGCGGGGGTGCAGCTCGATCCCGATGGGCCGCCCAGCAAACACAATCTCAGCCACATCGCCGTAGCGTCGCGGATCCTCAGCCGTCTGAAGATGCCGGATGGAACGGTGCAGATCGTGATTCAGGGGCTGAGGCGCATCCAGATCGCGGAGGTCGTGTCCACGCGCCCGTTCATGCGGGCGCGGGTGGCGTGCCTGGACGACCTGAACCCCCACGAGGGGGTGAACGGCGCCGGGGACGAGACGGCCGTTGGCAAGTCCGTTGGCAAGACGGTGCCCGCGGCTCGCACCAGCCCGGAAGTGCGCGCGCTCCTGCGCGAGGTCACGCGCAAGATCCGCGAGCTGGTCGAGATCGACCCGCGCTACCCCGACGAGCTGTTGAAGGTGCTGCGGCTCAACCGCACCAACACCAGTCACTTCGCCGACCTGATCACGGACATGGTGCGGTTCGAGTACGACGACAAGCGCCGGGTGCTCGAGGCGGTGGACACCGAGGAGCGCCTGACCATCGTCCTGCAGCTGCTGGAGAAGGAGCTGGGCCGGGCGCGCCTCGCGGTGGAGGTGAAGACCAAGACCGACGTGACCATCCAGCGGGCCGAGCGGGAGTCGTATCTGCGCGAGCAACTGCGGGTGATCCGCTCGGAGCTGGGGCAGCTCGACCCGCTCGAGACCGAGATCGAGGAGCTGGAGCGCACGGTGGGCGCCGCCACCCTGCCCCCACACGTGGCGGAGACGGCCCTGCGCGAGGTCGGGCGTCTGCGCAGTGCCGAGAACCGCACCCTGGCCGCGGTGGAGGTGCGCACCCACCTCGAGTGGCTCATGGGCATGCCGTGGGCGGCGCCCCCCGAGGAGCGGCTGAACCTGCGCACGGTGCGGCAGACCCTCGACGAGCGGCATGTCGGGCTGACTGCCGCCAAGGAGCGCATCCTCGAGTGGCTCTCGGTGCGCAAGCTGGGCGGCCGCACGCGCGGATCGATGCTGTGCTTCGTCGGGCCCCCGGGCACGGGCAAGACGACGCTGGGTGAGTCCGTCGCCCTGGCGCTCGGGCGGCCCTTCTCGCTGTGTCCCATGGCGGGCCTGCGGGATGTGGACGAGCTCCGGGGTCACCGCCCCGACGACGTGGGCGCGCGGCCGGGCCTGATCGCCCGCGGCCTGCGTGCCGGGGGCGCCGCCCACCCCGTGTTCGTGTTCGAGGACATCGACACCTACTCCCTCGACGACGGCGACGTGACCTCGGCCCTGCTGGAGGTGCTCGACCCGCGGCGCAACGGGTCGTTCATCGATCGCTACATCGCGGTGCCCTTCGACCTCTCCCAGGCGCTGTTCGTCGCCACCGCGACGCTGGACGAGGAGATCCCCGACCCGCTCTTCGACCTCATGGACGTGATCGAGCTGTCCGGCTACACCGAGACCGAGAAGGTGCAGATCGCCCGCCGGCACGTGTGGCCCCGCGTGGTCGAGCAGCACGGGCTCAAGGGTCGCGACCCGCGCATGACCAAGGCGGCCTTCGGTCGGGTCATCCGCGACTACACCCGGGAGGCCGGCGTGTACGAGCTGACCCAACAGCTCGGGCGCATCTGCCGGCGTCTCGCGACCCGGGTGGCGAGCAACCCGCGCATCACCCGCAACCGGCTGGGCGTCGACACGCGCAACCTCGTCGACTACCTGGGCGAGCCGATCTACGTCGACGACAAGTCGCTGCGCGCGTCACGGGTGGGCGTGGCCACGGGCCTGGCCTGGACCGAGAACGGCGGCGACCTGCTGCCCATCGAGGCGATCAAGATGCCCGGCGAGGGCGAGACGACCCTGACGGGCTTGCTGGGTGATGTGATGCGGGAGTCGGCGCGGGCGGCCATGAGTTACGTGCGCTCGCAGGCCGCCGAGCTGGGCATCGCCGAGGAGACCTTCAAGAAGTGCGACCTGCACATCCACTTCCCCGAGGGGGCCGTGCCGAAGGACGGGCCCTCGGCGGGCATCGCCCTCGCGGTGGTGGTGGCCTCGCTGCTGACGGAGCGTCCCGTGCGGGCCGACATCGCCCTGACGGGGGAACTCTCGCTGCGCGGCTCGGTGCTGCCCGTGGGGCGCGTCAAGGAGAAGGTGCTGGCCGCCCACCGCGCGGGCATGCGGCATGTCGTGCTCGCCGCGGGCAACGCCGCCGACGTCGTCGACATCCCCAAGGAGGTGCGCAGCAAGGTCAAGCTGCACTTCGTCTCGCACGTCGACGAGGTCTTCGCCTTCGCGCTGCGCGCGCGCAAGCGCCGCTAGCCGAGCACTTCCTCGGGCGTGCCGGCGAAGGCCTCGGCGAGGCGGGCCATGATGATGGAGAGGACCTCGCGCATGGTCTCGTCCGCGTCGTCGTTCTGGATGATGGCGAAGGACGAGTCGTCGGCCTCCGACAGCAGGAATTCCTGCAGCGCCCAGATGGCGTCGAAGTTCTCGAGGTAGCGGCGGGCGCGACGGCCCGGGGTGCGCTTGCCGCGCCCGTGGAGGCGGTGCTTCAGCTCCTTGCTGCGCAGCATGCCGAGCATGATCGGCACGATGATCGCGTCGGTGTCGTGCGGGATGCGGTTGAGCAGCAGCGGGTGCACGTGGATGCCCTCGAGCACCAACGACACGCGCTCCTTGATGGCGCGCTGGATCACGGCGGTGCACGCCACCGAGACCATCTCGGCCTGGGTCAGGTAGCCCTGGGTCACCGGGGAGTGGGGCGCCGCGTCGCCGGACTGTCCGCCCGGCAGCGCCTGCCACGCCTTGTAGGACGAGGTGTGCAGCACCGGCAGCATGGACTCGGGCACCATCATGCGCATGACCTCGCGCAGCATGTCGGTGGACTCCGTGCGCACGATGTCGAGGCGGTGGGCGATCTGGGCCGAGATGGTGCTCTTGCCCGACCCGGAGGTGCCGCCGATGAGCACGATCATGGGGCGACCGCTGTGGCGGAACTGTTCCCACACGAGGTAGCGCTGGGCGGCGTCCGGGCCCCGGTCGCGGCGCAGGCGGTCGTAGGTCAGGCGCGTCAGGTCAGTGGCGGCGATCTCCTTGCGGCCGCCTTCCTGCAGGGCCGTGAAGGTGTGGGCCGCGAAGGCGGTGGCCTCCTCCGGCGAGAGTCCGATGGTCTCGAGGGCCAGGCGGTGGCGTCCGCGGGAGAAGGGCGAGGTCTGCCCGCTCGTGTAGCGCACGTAGATGGTGGGAGCGCGCACGACCGGGTGGGCGTAGCGGCGCGCGATGACGTCGTCGAACGGCGCCAGGTGCTCAGCCACCTTGGCCCGCAGCTCCGACGTGGGGATCTCCTTGACGTCGGCCAGCGCATCGCGCACCGCGGTGGCCACCGCGAAACTCTCCTCGAAGGGCAGCCCGGCGTCCTGCAGCGAGCGCGTCAGGATGCCTCGCAGGAAGGGGCTGCGCCCGTCTTCACTGCGGTCGATGACATAGAGCTTGGGCACGTCGGCGAATCGGTTCCCGGGGAAGGAGAGGGCATCATAGCGCCCGACGGGCCGATCAGCCGTAACGGCCCTCGATGTAGTCCGACGTTTCCTGGGCGGTGGGCGTGACGAACATGCGCTCGGTGGGCGAGTGCTCAATCACCTTACCCATGAGCATGAACACGCACTCGTCGCTGGCCCGCCGGGCCTGGGCCATGTTGTGGGTGACGATGACGATGGTGAAACGACCGCGCAGTTCCCAGATCAGCTCCTCGACGGCCGAGGTCGCCTCCGGGTCGAGGGCCGAGCAGGGCTCGTCCATGAGCAACAGCGCGGGCTTCACGGGCAGCAGGCGCGCGATGCACAGCTTCTGCTGCTCCTCGAGGGAGAGGGCCGTAGCCGGCGAGCCGAGGCGGTCCTTGACCTGGTCCCACAGCAGCACCTGTTGCAGGGCGTCCTCGACGATCTCGTCGCGGCGGTCCTTGCTGATCTTCTCGCCGCTGTGCAGGCGGTAGCCGAAGATGACGTTGTCGCGGATCGACAGGGGCAGGGGGTTGGGCCGTTGGAAGACCATGCCGACCTGCTTGCGCACCTGCACGAGCTCGACGTCGTCCCGCTGCACGTCGTGGCCCAGCACCTCAATGGAGCCGGTGGTGCGCACGTAGCCGAGCCGGTCGATGATGCGGTTGATCGATCGCAGCAGCGTCGACTTGCCGCAGCCCGACGGGCCGATGAGCGACGTGATGATGCCGTCCTTGATGTCGAGGTCGACGTCGAAGAGGGCCTGGAAGGTGCCGTACCACAGGTTGAGGTCGCGGGTGCGGATGGCGTACTCGGCCGCGGGAGAGTCGGCGCCCGGGGAGTCGGCGAGGGCAGACGGGTCAGCCAAAACGTCCCTCCACGTAGTCGCGGGTGCGCTGGTCCTTGATCGGGCCGGTGAACAGGTCCTCGGTGGGCGCCACCTCGACGCACTCACCGTTGAGGAAGAAGGCAGTGCGGTCGGCCAGGCGCCGGGCTTGCTGCACCAGGTTGGTCACGAGCACGATGGTGATCTCGTGCTTCAGCTCCTTGAGCACGTCCTCGATGCGCATGGTGGTGACCGGGTCGACGGCGATGGAGAACTCGTCGAGCAGCAGCAGGTCGGGCTTCTGCGACAGGGCCCGGGCGATGGTCAGGCGTTGCTGCTGGCCGCCCGAGAGCAGGCTGCCCAGCGAGTCGAGGCGGTCCTTGACCTCGTCCCACAGGGCGGCGCGCTGCAGGCAGTGTTCGACGATGCGGTCGAGCTCGCGCTTGTTGCGCTCCCCGCCGAGGCGCGGCGCGAGGGCCACGTTGTCGTAGATGGTCATGGGCAGGCCGACGGGCAGCGGGAAGACCACACCGATGCGGCGCCGCAGGGCGTAGACGTTGCGCCACGCGCGCACGTCGCGGCCGTCGAGGCTCACGCGGCCCTCCACGGTCATGCCCTCGGTGAAGTCGTCCATGCGGTTGAGCGCGCGCAGGAACGAAGTCTTGCCGCTGTTGGCCGGGCCGATGATGCCGAAGATCTCGTGCTCACGGATCTCGAACGACGCCTTGTCGAGCACGACCTTGTCGCCGTAGCGGACGGTCAGGTCCTGCACCACGACCTTGTCGGGGGCCTGGGACGAGGACGGGGCCTGGGCGCGCGCGGCGTCGGCGTCGGCTCCCGCGGCGAGAGGCGTGTCGGAGGTCGGGGGCATCACCACTTCTTCTTCCCGCGCAGGTACATGCGGAAGCCGATGGAGACGGCGTTCATGGCGAGCACCATGGAGATCAGCACGAGGGCCACGCCGAAGGGCAGGTGCTCGGGGACGCCGGGCACCTGGGTCGCCACCACGAACAGGTGCAGCGACATGGCCATGGTCTGGTCCCACACGCTCTGGGGCAGGTAGGGCAGGAACAGGGCCGCGCCGGTGAACATGATCGGCGCCGTCTCGCCCGCGGTGCGCGAGACCTCGAGGATCACGCCGGTGAGGATGCCGCTGATGGAGTTGGGCAGCACCACGTGACGGATGGTCTGCCAGCGGGTGGCGCCCATGTTCCAGCAGGCCTCGCGGAAGGCGTGGGGCACCGACTGCATCGACTCGCGGGTGGCCACGATGACGACGGGCAAGGTCATCACGGCCAGGGTCAGCGACGCGGCCAGGATGCTCGTGCCGAACTGGAAGAAGATCACGAAGGCGCCCACGCCGAACAACGCGTGCACGATGGAGGGCACGCCGGCCAGGTTGATGATGGCCAGGTTGATGATGCGGGTGAGCAGGTTGTCGGGGGCGTACTCGGACAGGTAGAGGGCGGCCGCCACGCCGAGGGGCACCGAGAGCAGCAGCGCCACGGCCACCAGCCAGACCGTGCCGATGAGCGCGGGGAAGACGCCGCCCGCGGTCATGCCGTCGGTCGGATCGGTGAACAGGAAGTCCATCGAGATGGCGGGACCGCCCTTGACCACCAGCACGCCCAGGATCAGCAGCACCGGCACGACCAGCATCACCGTCATGGCGCAGAAGAGCAGGCGCCAGAGCTTCTCGACGCGGCGGTTCTTGTCGTTGAGGGCGGTCGATTCGAACACGGGATCAGGGCTTCCGGCGGCCGCGGATGAACAGGTCGGCGGTGAGGTTGATCACGAAGGTCACGCCGAAGAGCAGGATGCCCAGGGTGAACAGGGCCTGGTAATGCTCGCTGCCGGCGGCCGTCTCGCCCAGCTCGGCGGCGATGGTGGCGGTGAGCGCGCGCACCGAGTCGAAGGGGCTGGTGGGCAGGTTGATGGAGTGACCGCTGGCCATGAGCACGGCCATGGTCTCGCCGAAGCCGCGGCCGACGCCCAACAGCACCGCCGCCACGAGGCCGTTGCGCGCCGCCGGCAGGACGACCTTGAAGATCACCTGCCAACGCGTGGCGCCCAGGGCCTCGGCGGCCTCACGGAAGCCCTCGGGCACGGCCTTCAACGCGTCCTCGGCGATGGTGGTCATGATCGGCGCGGCCATGAGCCCGAGGATCACGCCGGCGTTGAGCACGTTGAGCCCCACCGGCACGTCGAAGGTCTCGATGATCAACGGGTTCATGATGCTGAGCCCGATGAAGCCCCACACGACGGACGGGATGGCGGCGAGCAGCTCGACCAGCACCTTGAGCACCTCGCGCGTCTTCCCCTTGGCGAACTCGGCGATGAAGATCGCGGCGCCCAGCGAGAAGGGCACGGCCACGAGCATGGCCAGCCCGGTGACCGACGCGGTGCCCGCGATGAGCGCCAGGGCGCCGTAGGTCGGGTTGTTGTCGGAGGTGGGGCGCCACTTGGGCGAGGTGAAGAACTCGCCCACGTCCATGTGGTCGGTGATGAAGCCGAACCCGTGGCCCGTGATGAACACGAAGATGCCGATGATGAGCACGATGGCGGACACACCGCCGGTGAAGACCAGCGCCTGGACGACGCGATCGACCCACCAGGACGCGTTGCGGCGGTCCGCATCGAACGTCCCCGACGCTTGGGCGCCGGAAGAATCCAATTCAGGCGACCCCCGCACCGAAGAGGCAGTCGGCCAGGTCGTGGACCTCCACCGAGAGCTGCTTGAACAGCTCCTCGGGGTCGGTGCCCTGGATCTCCCACTCGAGCAACACCGTGTGGAACGGGATCTCGGGGATCTGCTCGCCGGCGCTCGCGCGCAGGACTACGATGACGTCGTACTCGTTGAGCCGGTCGTGGGAGGTGTCGAGTCGCGCGGGCTTGCCGCCGGGGACCTCGAGGCCGCGTGAGTCGATGAACTCGGAGATGGCCGGGTCGAAGGCGTCGGCCGGGTTCCATCCGGCAGTGGTGAAGTGGGCGTGATCGCTCCAGCCCTTGCGGGCCAGCGCCGCCGCCATGGGGCCCAGCCGCTGGTTGTGCTCGTCGACGAACACGACCTCGTATTTGCGCGGCCGCTTGGTCTCGCCGGTCGCGGCGAAGACGATCTCCTCGCAGATGTTCTTGGCCTGGTCGCGCACGCGCTCGAGGCGGTTGAGCACCACCATCAGCGCCACCAGGTCGCGCACCGGCCGGCTGCCCTTGTCGCCCTCGCGGATCAGGTCGTCGAAGACCTTGTCGAAGGTGGTCTTGAGCTGGCCGGTGGTGCCGATGGCGCCGCGGGCGATGCCCGGGTCGCCCTTCTCGAAGGCGAGCATGGCCTGGTCGTACATGGCCAGGGCCTGGTCGCACATCATCTCGATGTCGGCGGCGATGGCGGGGGGCGCGTCCTGGCTGAGCTGCACGGCCTCGCGGCCGATGGTCACGGCGTAGTCGCCGATGCGTTCGAGGCCCACGTCGAGGCGCAACACGGACGAGACGAAGCGCAGGGGGCCGGCGCTGGGCAGGTGCCGCGCGACGAAGGCGTGGCAGCGGCGGTCGATGTCCCGGATGGTCCGGTTCACGTGGAGGTCGCCGAGGATGACCTTCGAGGCCATGGCCCGGTTGCGTTGCAACAGCGCCCGCACCGACTCCTTGGTGGCCGCGCCGATGATCTTGCCGACGGCCAGCACCGCCTGGCGGATGGCGTTCAGGTCGTGCTCGAGACGTTCTTCGTAGTGGGACATGCCCGATCTCCCTCCTGCGGACCGCCCGTTACTCCGCGAGTTTGCGGACAGGCGCGTAGCCCTTGTCGAGGATGATTCTCTGTCCCGCGTCGCTCAGGATCCAGTCGAGGTATTCCTTCACGGCCCCGGTGGGCTCGCCGGCGGTGTACATCAACAGCGGGCGGGCGATGGGATAGCTGCCGTCCATGGCCGAGGCCACCGTGGGCGCGACCGGCGCGGACTTGTCGTCCGCGGCGATGGAGGCCAGCTTGAGGTGGTCGGTGGCGTAGGCCAGGCCGCTGAACCCGATGGCGCAGGGGGTCTTCTCGACCAGGTCGACCACATCCTTGCTGCCGTGCATGTCGCGCGAGCCGAGCTTGTACTCGCCCGTCTTCCCGAGCACCGCATTCTTGAAGTAGACATAGGTGCCCGAGTTGTTCTGGCGGCTGACCCGCACGATCTCGGAGCTGTTGCAGCCCGGGACGTCGACGTTCAGGTGGCCCCACTCGTCGGTCTTGCCGCCCTCGCCGTAGATGTCGGCGAGCTGGGCGATGGTGAAGCTGTCGATGGGGTTGTTCTCGTGCAGGTACACGGCCACGGCGTCGAAGCCCACGATGTGCTCGACCGGCTCCACGCCGTTGGCGCGGGCCATCTCGAGCTCCTTCGGCTTCATCTTGCGGCTGGCGTTGGCCAGGTCGACGGTGCCGTTGATGAGGGCGGAGATGCCGGTGCCCGAGCCGCCGCCGGTGACGGCGATGGCGACGCCGGGGTTGACGTCCTTGTAGTTCTCGGCCCAGGCCTGGGCGACGTTCACGAGCGTGTCGCTGCCCTTGTTCTGCAGCACGACGCGGCCGCTGCCCTCGGCGGGGCGCCCGCAGGCGGTGAGGGCGATCGCGGTGACGACGGCGAGGGACAGGATCCCGGTCTTCATCGGTACGACTCCGTGGCAGGTGTCCGGCCGGTGGGCGCTGGAAAAGCGCCCCGACGACCACTCAGTGAGGCGACACGATAGGCTTCGCGTCCGGCCCGCAGGTGAATTTTCCGTGAAGGTTGGATGCGGCTTCAGCGTGCCCGGGATGGGCCCGGATGCGGCCCCGCGACGCCCCTAGAAGAGCCCGGAAATGCGCCCGTCGGGCCCGACGTCGATGGACTCGGCCGCCGGCCGCCGCGGCAGACCCGGCATGGTCATGATGTCGCCGGTCATGACCAGCAGGAACCCGGCGCCCGAGCGCACGAGGACGTCCCGCAGGGGCACGTGGAAGCCCTTCGGTCGGCCGATGAGGTCGGGGTCGGTGGAGAGGGAGTACTGGGTCTTGGCCATGCAGATGGGCAGCCGGCCGTGGCCCTCCTCGTCGAGCTTGCGGAAGCGCGCGCGCAGCTTGCTGTCCGCCACCACATCCTCGGCGCCGTAGACCTTCTGGACGATGGTGCGCACCTTGTCGAGCAGGGGCATCTCATCGGGGTAGAGCGGTTGGAAGTCGGCGCGCCCCTCGTCGAGCATGCCGGCCACCGCCCGGGCCAGGTCCTCGGCGCCGGCGCCGCCCCGGGCCCAGTGATCGGAGGCCACCACGGGCACGCCCATGGGCTCGATCTCCCGCCGGATGATGGCGATCTCCTCGGGGTCGTCGTCGGCGAAGACGTTGATGCCGACGAGGGCCGGCACGCCGAAGTGGGCGATGGTCTCCACGTGCTTGGACAGGTTGCGGATGCCTCGGGCCAGGGTCTTGTCGGCGCGGCTCTTGAACTCCGATGCGTCGAGGCCGCCGTGCAGCTTGAGCGCGCGGGTGGTCACGACGATGACGGCGGCGTCGGGGCGCAAGCCCGCCTTGCGGCACTTGATGTCGAAGAACTTCTCGGCCCCCAGGTCGGCGCCGAAGCCGGCCTCGGTGACCACGATGTCCGAGAGGCCCAGGGCCGTCTTGGTGGCCATGACGCTGTTGCAGCCGTGGGCGATGTTGGCGAAGGGCCCGCCGTGGACGAAGGCCGGGTTGTTCTCGAGGGTCTGCACCAGGTTGGGCTGCAGAGCGTCGCGCAGCAGGGCGGTCATGGCGCCGGCGACACCGATGGCGCTCGCGAGCACGGGCTCGCGCGAGAAGGTGCGCCCGATCTGGATCGCCTCGAGACGCGCGCGCAGATCGGCCAGCGAATCGGCCAGGCAGAAGATGGCCATGACCTCCGAGGCCGCCGTGATCTCGAACCCGGTCTCGCGGGGCATCGACTCGGTGGGGCCGCCGAGGCCGATGATGACGTCGCGCAGGGACCGGTCGTTGAGGTCGATGGCGCGCTTCCACTCGATGCGGCGCGGGTCGAGATCGAGGGCGTTGCCCTGGTGCATGTGGTTGTCTATGGCGGCGGCGAGAAGGTTGTTGGCCAGTCCGATGGCGTGGAAGTCGCCGGTGAAGTGGAGGTTGATGTCCTCCATGGGGACGACCTGGGCGTAGCCACCGCCCGCCGCGCCGCCCTTCATGCCGAAGCACGGTCCGAGGGACGGCTCACGCAGGCAGATGGTGGTCTGCCGGCCGATACGGTTGAGGCCGTCGCCGAGGCCCACCGTGGTGGTGGTCTTGCCCTCGCCCGCCTTGGTGGGGTTGATCGAGGTGACGAGCACGAGCTTGCCCTGCGGCCCGTCGCTGTTCCGCTCGCGCACGGCGTGGCGCACCTTGGCCTTGTCGTGGCCGTAGGGCACCAGGTCGTCGGATGCGAGCCCGAGGCGCGCGCCGATCTCCTGGATCGGCAGCATCGAGGCGGCCTGCGCGACCTCGATGTCGCTGGTGGGAAGCGGGCGCGGTGCGTCGGAGGCCATGCAGTGTTCTCCCGTCCGCCCCGGAGTCGGGGTGGCCGGGCATGGTGACAGGCGCCCCGGGGGCGCCGCAACACGGGAGCCGGTGAGCCCTCAGCAGGCCGCGGCCCGACACCACCGCCGGCCCTCCATCACATGCCGCTCTACACCACGGTGGGCGTGGTCGACCCAGCCGGATCGGCGCGGGGCTGGCTGCGCCGGGCGACGAACTTGTAGAGGTCGTCGACGACCAGGGTCCCGGCGGGCACGAGCACGAGGGTGATGAAGGTGGCGAAGAGCACGCCGAAGCCCAGCGACACCGCCATGGGGATCAGGAACTTGGCCTGCATCGATTGCTCGAGCAGCAGCGGGGTGAGCCCGGCGAAGGTGGTCAGCGACGTGAGCAGGATGGCGCGGAAGCGCGCGGGGCCGGCCGTCTTGACCGCCTCCAGCATGGTGGCGCCGTCGCGACGCACGCGGTTGACGAAGTGCACCATCACCAGGCTGTCGTTGACCAGCACGCCGGTGAGCGCCACCACGCCGAACATGGACATGATGGTGACGTTCATGCCCAGCAGCACGTGGCCCCAGATGGCGCCGACGATGCCGTAGGGGATGGCCGACATGACGATCAGCGGCTGGACGTAGCTGCGGAAGGGGATCGCCACCAGCGCGTAGATCAGGAACATGGCGATGGCGAAGCCGCGCGCGAGGCCGCCCATGGTCTCGGCCTGTTCGCGCTGCTCGCCCTCGAGCGAGTACGACGTGCCGGGGTGGTCGGCCAGCAGGGCCGGGAGGATGGTGGCCTGGACGTCGGCCAGGATGGAGTTGGGGTCGTTGAGGGAGATGTCGACGTCGGCGGTGACATTGATGCTGCGTTGACGGTCGCTGCGCTGGATCACGGCGTCGCCGCGTCCCATGGTGGCGACGGCCACCTGACCGAAGGGCACCTCGACGCCGCCGGCCAGGCGGATGCGCATGTCCTCGACGTCGCCCAGGCTGCGGCGCTCGCCCTCCGGGTAGCGCACCATCACCTTGACCTCGTCGCGGCCGCGCTGGATGCGTTGGGCTTCGTCGCCATAGAAACCCTGCCGCACCTGGCGCGCGAGGGCGGCCCGATCGATGCCCAGCGACTCGGCCTCGGGCGTGATGTCGAGGCGCAGCTCCTGCCGGCCGCCGCGGAATGAATCGGAGATGTCGAACACCCCCGGGTAGCCGCGCAGGTGGTCCTTCAGCTGCGCGGCGATCGCTCGCAAGTCGTCGACACGCGGCCCGCGCACCTCGATGTTGATGGCCTCGCCGGCCGCCATGAGGTTGCTGGAGAAGATCAGCTCGACCGCGCCGGGCACGTCGCCGACGATCGCGCGCCAGCGTTTCTGCAGCACGATGGAGCTCACCCCGCGGTCCTCGGACGGCGCCAGCTCGACGTTGATCTCGGCCAGGTGCGAGCCGTCGAAGTAAGCCGAGTTGCCGAAGCCCGAGGCCTGCTGGGTGCGGAAGGGCTGCTCGCCCACCGACGCCAGCACGTGGCGCAGCAGCCGGTCGCCGCCGTCCGGGTCGTACTCGGCCTCGAGCTGCTTCAGGCCGGCCTCGATGCGCCGCGCCTCGCGGGCGGTGACCGTGTCGGGCGTGCCCTCGGGCATGGTCAGCCAGGCCACGACGTTGTCGGCCTCGACCTGCGGGAAGAACACGAAGCTGATGCGCCCCGAGGCGAACAACGAGCCGGTCACGAGCAGCACGGCCATGGCCGTGGCCAGGGTGGCGTAGCGCCACTCGAGGGCGACGGCGAGGGACGGCTTGTAGAGCCGCTCCACGACGAAGTCGAGGCCGCGGCCGAAGCGCCCCTGCAAGCGCTCCCACGCGGCGACGAGCCCCTTGCGCACGCGGGCCCCCGGCGGGCGCAGGTGCGACAGGTGGGCCGGCAGGATCAGCAGCGACTCGATCAGCGAGAAGGCCAGGGTGGGCACGACGACGAGGGGCAGCTGCTCCATGAACTTGCCCATCACGCCGGGGATGCCGATGAGCGGCGAGAAGGCGGCCACCGTGGTGAGCACGGCGACGATGACCGGCGCGCGCACGGCCAGGGTGCCTGCGAGCACGGCGTCGAGGCCGTTCTTCCCGCGCTCGTGATGTCTGTAGATGTTCTCGCCCACGACGATGGCGTCGTCGACCACGATGCCGAGCGCCACCAGGAATCCGAACAGCGAGATCATGTTGAGCGACACGCCGAGCGACGGCATGAGCCACAGCGTCCCGAGGAACGAGATGGGGATGCCGAGCGTCACCCAGAAGGCCAGCGACAGCTTGAGGAACAGCGCCAGCATGAGGAATACGAGGATCAAGCCCATGCGGCCGTTGCGCACGAGCAGGTCGAGGCGGCTGCGCAGCATGCGCGCGCTGTCCTGCCAGACCGTGACGGAGGTGCCCGCGGGCATGCGCTCGGCGGACGCGGCGACGTAGGCGTAGACCGTGTCGGCCACGTCGAGGGCGCGCTGGTCGCCCACCGCCCAGACCTTCACCATCACGGCGCCGTGGCCGTCGAACTGGGCCGCCTGGCCCGTGTCGGCGAAGGCGTCCACCACCTCGGCGACGTCGCCCAGGTACAGGCGCGACCCGTCGTCGCGGGTGCGCAGCACGATCTGCTCGAAGTCGGTCTGCCGGTAGGCCTGGGCCTTGGTGCGCAGCAGGATCTCGCCGCCCTCGGTCTTCACCGACCCGCCCGAGAGGTCGAGGGAGGAGGCGCGCACGGCGGCCGTGACCTCGTCCAGGGTCAGGCCGTAGCGCCGCAGCTGCTGCTCGGGTACCTCGATGGAGATCTCGTAGGGGCGCGCGTTGGCGAGGGTCACCCGCGAGATGCCGGGCAGGGCCAGCAGCTCGTCGCGCACCCGCTCGGCCAGTCGGCGCAGGGTGGCCTCGTCGGTGTCGCCCGCGATGGCGACGTCGAGGACCTGGCGCGCGATCTCGAGCTCGCGAATGACCGGGCTCTCGGCGTTGTCCGGGAAGGAGTCGATGGCGTCGACGGCCGACTTCACGTCGTCGAGCACGTCGCGGATGTCGGCGCCGGTCTCGATCTCGATGTTGACCGTGCCGAGGTTGCCCACCGCGCGGCTGGTGACGCGCTTGACGTCGTCGAGGCCGGCCACCGCCTCCTCGATCTTGATGCAGATGCCTTCCTCGACCTCGTCGGGCGAGCCGCCGAGGAACTCGACGCTCACCACCACCAGCTCGGAGTCGACCTCCGGGAAGACCTCCTGCTCGATGGAGAGGGCGGTGACGAAGCCGCCGATGAGGATCATCCACATGAGCATGTTGGCGGCGACGGTGTGCCCCGCGAACCACGTGATCAGAGCCTTCATCGGACGTCGGCCTCGACCTGGACGCGCACCTGCATGCCGTCGGTGGCGATCTCGAGCATCGACACACACACCCGGTCGTCACGGGTGAGGCCGCCCGTGAGGATGGCGTGCTCACGCCCCGCCCGCAGCACTTCCACGGCCCGCAAGCGGAGACGATCGTCCGCGTCGACGACGATGACCCGGTCGCCGGCCAGCAGCGAGCTGCGCGGGATCACGAAGGCGCCGCGCACGGTGCGTCCGCCGATGGTCGCCTGGACGAACAGTCCCGACTCGAGCGGGGGGCGCCCGCTGCCGTCGTCGCCGTAGGGGTGCTCGACCTCCGCGACGAGGTTGAGCATGCGCGTGCGGGTCTCGATCTGGGCCTCGGTGCGCACGATGCGCGCCGGCCACGACCAGCGCTGCCCGGCGAACTCGGTGGTGAGCGTCACCGTGGGCATGGTGGCGAGGCCATCCCGGTCGGGCCGGCCCATGGGCAGCTTGAGGAAGGCGAGCTCGGCGTCGGGCACGGGCAGCCGGACCTCCGCGCGGTCGATGGCCATGAGGCGCCCGAGCACGGTGGAGGGCATGACGTACTGGCCCACGTCGACGTCGCGAGAGAGCACGCGGCCGTCGTAGGGGGCCTGGACCTCGGAGCGGGCGAGGTCGATCTGGGCGCGCTGCCGTTCGGCGCGCGCGGCCCGGGCCGCTGCGCGGGCCTCGGCGAGCTGCGGCACGCGCAGCACGAGCGGGTCGGCCTCGCCGTCGCCGATGAGGTCCCACTCCTGGCGGGCGACGCGGGCCTCGCTCTCTTCGCCGGCCACGCGCATGTCGGCCTGGGCCACGGCTGCCTCGGCGCGGACGATGGCCAGCTCGTAGTCCCGCGGGTCGATGCGCAGCAGGGGTTCACCGGCGTCGAAGAACGACCCGGCCCGCAGCATGGGCGAGACCCACTCCACGCGGCCGGCGACCTGGGGGGAGAGCACGCTCTCGGTCACGGGCATGACAGTGCCCTGGCTGGCGACGTCGAGGGTCACGTCCCGGGGCGTGAGGGTGATCACGCGCACGAGGGGCGGCGGCGCCGGCTCGGAGGCGGGGGAGGTGTCGTCCGCGGTCTTCATGATCAGGGCGGCGACGGTGAGGCCGCCGCCCAGCAGGATCACGGCCACCACGGCCTTCAGCAGGGGGCGCTTCACGGTCGGGATTCTCCGGTCACGGCGCGGGGGGCGTCGGCGTCGAGGGCGGCGAGGATGGTCGGGCCGGACGACGCGCGGTCGAAGCCGCCGCCGAGGGCGAGGTAGAGGTCGACGCGGGCGTCGAGGCGTGCGCGTCGCACGGCCAGCAGAGCGATCTCGGCGTCCTGGGCGCCGCGCTCGGTCTCGAACATGACGAGCACATCCCCGGAACCGCCCGAATAGAGACGCGCGGCGAGGTCACGGGCGGCGCCCGACTCGCGGGCGGCGGCGGCGAGGGCCGCTTCCCGTTCGGCGAGGCGCCGCTCGGCTTCCAGGGCCACCTCGACTTCGGCGAAGGCGTCCAGCAACGCGCCGGTGAATTGGGCCAGCGACTCGGTGGCCTCGGCGTCCGCCAGCTCGACACCGGCGCGCAGGCGACCACCCTGGAACAACGGCTGGACCACCTGGCCGAAAAGGCTCCACACGCTGAAGTTCCCGTCGAGCAGGTCGTGCATCGCGGTGCTGGTGGTGCCGGCCGAGCCGGTGAGGGCGAGCGCGGGATAGAACGCGGCGCGGGCCCCTTCGATGCGCGACTCGGCCCCCGCCAGGCGCAGCTCGGCGGCGGCGAGGTCGGGGCGCCGCGCGAGCAGGTCGGCGGGGAGTCCGGGTGGCGCGAGATCGGTGAGCACCGGCAGGGGCCCGTCGCCGCCGGGGAGGGCGGCGTCGGGGTAGCGCCCCATGAGCACCTGCAGGGTGCGCCGCGCTTCGGCGAGGGCCCGCTCGCGATCGGCCAGCCGCGCCGCGGCGGCCGCCTCACTGGCGGCGATGAGGTGCAAGTCGAGGGGCGGTCGCAGACCCGAACGGTAGCGGCGCTCGATGAGCGCGTGGCTCTCGCTCCAGCTGCGCAGGTTCTGCCGGGCCAGGTCGCGCTGGTGTTGCGCCTCGGCGAGTCCGACCCAGCCCTTCACCACCCGGCCGGTGAGCGAGAGGCGCGCGCCGGCCAGGTCGGCGGCTGCGGCGCCCACTTCGGCGAGGGCCGCGTCCTCGGAGGCGGCGAGGCGGCCCCACAGGTCGACCTCCCAGGAGAAGTCGAGGGCCAGGTCGTAGTCGCTGCTGCGGGTGGCGACGGTGCCCGACCCGGGGATGGGCAGGCCGATGAAGATGTTCTTGGCGCGGTTGCGGGAAAAGCGGGCCGAGGCCTGGGGCAGGCGATCGGCGCCGGTGATGGCGGCCCGGGCCGAGGCGGCCGTGAGGCGCGCGGCGGTGGCGTGCAGATCGGGGTTGGCGGCCAGGGCCGCGTCGAGGAACCCGGCCAGGGGGGCGCCGCCGAAGGCGCGCCACCAATCGTCAGGCACGGGGGCGGCCCGACCGGGACGGCCGGCCCAGTCGGCCGGGATGGTCACGGGGGCATCGGCGACGGTGCGCGGCGCGGGGCTGGAGCAACCGGGCAGGGTCAAGGTCAACGCGGCGGTCGCGAAGACCGCGGTCAGGAGCATCGCGGTGGCGTGGGCGGGCCGCGCGCGCGTCGGTCGCCGGGTGGGCATCATGCGCTCCCGTCCGTGGCGGCGGCGCCGAGGCCGGCGACGGCGAAGTCCACCAGGCGGGCGAGCATGACCTCGTCGTCGCGCAAGGCCTCCATCCCGACGGACCCGCGTTCTTCGGCGGCTCCGTGATCATCGGCAGCCACGCGTTCACTCGCGACACCGTGTTCACCCGCGACACCGCGCCCGGCGGCCTTGCCGAACTCCTCGAGCATGGAGGCGTTGAGGGCGGTGTGGCACATGGACCCGACGACGAAGAACACCCGCAGGAACAAGGCGTCCGGCGAGGCGCCGGGGACGGCCCGGGAGAAGGCGCGCAGGAAGCGCGCGGCCACGTCCTTGAAGTTGCGGGCGAAGACGCTGCGCAGCTCGGGGTCGTCGGCCACGTGGGCCCGGGCCACGAGCTTGAGGATGGCGCCGCCCTCGCCGCGGCCGAAGCGGAAGGCCGGGCCGAGGAAGGCCTCGACCACTTCGCGCAGGGGCAGCGGGCCTCGCGCGTGGCCCGCCTCGACGGCGTCGAGCAGGGCCAGGCGCTCGGCGTTCATGGGGCCCAGCCGCTGCTCGAAGACCGCGGCCACCAGGCCGTCCTTGCTGCCGAAGTGGTAGTTCACGGCGGCGAGGTTGGCGTCGGCCTCGGTGGTGATGGCCCGCAGCGAGGTGCCCCGGATGCCCTGGGCGGCGAAGAGCCGCTCGGCCACGGTGAGCAGGCGCTGGCGGGTGCCGCTGTCGGTGGAGGTGGCCATGGGGCCCTTTTCGGTCCGGGTCGCGCTCGACTCAAACAAGTGTTTGAAACATATGTTTGAGGCGGCGATCCGTCAACCCACGCGGCTCGGGCGCATCCTGGCCAACCGGAGCCGTCGGCGTTCTCCGTGGGCGGGCCCCGAACGCAGACCGGGCCGGACAGCAGGTGCTGCCCGGCCCGATCGTCGCGGTCACCCGGCAGGGCGACCGCTCACTACGGATGCTGCCTTACGCGTGCCGCCTCACTGAGGCGTGGGGGTCCACTCGAACTCGGCGATGGCGCCGGACCCGAAGAAGGCCACCAAGGTCTGGAACACCGGCTGCTCGGAGAAGTACACGCGCTCCCAACCGTTGTCGTTGCCTTGGGGCACGAGGATGAAGTCGATCACGCCGAAGGTGATTCCATCGGCTTCGCCTTGGATCTCGGCGATGCGCGCGTCGAGGTCGATGCCGCTCGCCGCGAGCACGGCCTGCTCGGTGGCCGTGAGGGTCTTCTGCCCCTTGGTGTCGATGGCGCCGATGGTGAAGATCACCGCCGCAATGTCCTCGACGAATTCGAGGCCGTCGCTGTCCACAACGACAGTAAAGCCCTCGTCGACGTCGAGCAGGTCCATGGAGCACATGTTGAACTGAAGCAGGTTCTGGCCGAAGGCCCCGCCGTCCTCGACGGGACGGAAGAAGGTGATGGCGCCACCGGCGTTCTCGTCGTCGGCCTCGTCGCAGACTCCGGTGTCGCAGCCGGCGTCGTTCTCCTGGACGATGAGCACCCGCCCGTACTCGGGCGACTGCAGCGGCGGCAACTCGGGCAGCGCTCCGCCTCCATCGGGATCCTCGCCATCGACGCCGCCGCCGAAGCCGCCGGTGGCCGGCGAGGCGAGGTCGAAGTCGTCACCCGAGGGGTCGGCGCTGTCGAAGATCACGGCTGCGTCCGGGTGGGACGGGAACGGGCTGTTGTTGCCCGCGACGAAGACAAACTGGTTCTCGTCGGCCCACTGGTCGGTGATCACCTCACCCGGGACCGTGTCGACCCCGCCATCGGCGAAGCACGGGTTGCCATCCAAGAAGCAACTGTAGTCCTCGAAGTCGAAGACGAAGCACTCACCGTCGGTGGCGAACACGGCGTCGGCCGTGGCGACCAGGCTGCGGCGCTCGAGGAAGCGCGCCTCGAAGGCGAGGTCGACGGCGAGGGCCTGGAACGGGATCTCGATGTTCAGGGACTTGTGACCGTGGGCGTCGAGCCGGCCGGTGGCCAGGGGCACGGGGGCCAGGCCTTCGACGGCCGAGCTGAGCACGAAGCGATCGCCCGGGTTGCCGTTGAGCTCGGCCAGGATCGTGGGCATGCCCAGTCCGGGGCCCTGCATCACGTCGAGCGTGTGCACGGCGGGAGCCATGGCGGCGGGCGCCTTGGAGACGTTCAGGTCGGCTCCGGCGGGTGCGGCGACGACGCCGCCCGTCGCCAGGGCCAGGCTGATGAGAGTGGTGGTGATCATCGGATACTTCCCCCTTTGTTGGCATTGATGACCGGCCCGACGCGCGCGGCGTGGCGCGCGCCGGGTCGGCCGCTTGTCAGTTGTCCAGAGAGTGCTGCGGATGCTGCAAGTGTGATGGCTGCGATCGCCGCACGGGCGGCGGAGGCAGCGGTGGTCGGCTCGCTCCTACTGCGTGAGCGGGGACCATTTGAACTCGGCGAGCGCGCCCGAGCCGGCGAAGATCACCGCGCCCGCGATGATCGGCTTGCCGGAGAAGTACACCCGCTTGAAGCAGTTGTCCGGGCCCGTGGGCACCGGGATGAAGTCGACGATGTCGATACCGTCGGCGGCCAGCATGCCCTCGAGGTCGATCTGGCCGCTCGGCGCGACGAACGCGAGCAGGGCCTCCGGGTCCTCGAACGACGACTGGTCGGACAGGCCGAGGGTGATCACGATGGCGCCGAACTCGTCGTCGCCGTCCTCGTCGAAGGGCACCGACTCGTCGATGTCGAGCAGGTCCATCGAACACAGCACGATGGGACGCGGCTCCACCAGCTCTTCGCCGTCGAAGATGTCGAGGCCGATGGACAGGAAGCCGATGGCCCCGCCGGCGTTCTCGTCATCCGGCGTGTCGCAGATGAAGTCGTCGAAGCAGCCTTCGTCGTTCTCCTGGACGATGAGGACCTTGCCGTAGGGCACCGGGTCGATGAACTCGACGGGGTCGCCGTCGGCTCCGCCCTGACCGCCCTCGGCCGGCGACGAGAGGTCGTCGTCACCGCCGGTGGGGTTGAAGGTGTCGAAGATCACCGGCACCCAGGGGTGGCTCGGGAACGGGCTGAAGTTCACGGCGCCGTAGAGGAAGCCGGAGGGGATCAGCCACTGCGCCAGGACGATCTCACCGGCGACGGTGTCGGTGGAGAAGCCGTCACCGTTGTCGAGCAGCGAGAAGTAGCTCTCGAAGTCCTGCGTGAAGCAGATGTCGATGGCGTTGGGCTCGTGGGTCTCGCTGTCGCTCGCGACGGGCGTGCGGCCGGAGATGAAGTCGGCCCGCAGCGTGAGCGGCTGGCCGAGCGCGGCATCGGGCAGGGCGATGGCGATCTCGAGTTGGCCGGTGGAGTCGAGGCGGCCGGTGTCGAGGTGGGTCGGCCCGATCTCGTCGCTCAGCAGGGTGAGCATGTAGGCCTGGCCCGGGTCGCCGCTCAACTGGGCGAGCAGCGAGGGCACATTGACGCCGGGACCCGACAGCAGGGTCAGGTCGTGCAACTCGGACGCCTTGGTTTCGCCCGACGGCAGCGCGCCGATCTGTCCACCGCGCGCGGTCGCATGACCCGAGAGCGGTGCATCGTCGAAGCCACCGAACGCCACCTGGGCGGCCACGGTGAAAGTGATGAGAAGACTGCTGATCATGGTGAGTACCCCCGATGGTGATCGCCGCGCCGCGACGGAGAATCCGCCGCGGCACGGGTAAGAATCGTGAATTGTGAATCGTGTCGCGCGCCTCAGTCGTCGAAGAGGCAGGTCTCGTAACCGAACTCGGCCACGGCGCCCGAGCCCGGGAAGGTGATCTCCACCGACGTGACGCACTGGCCGCTGAAGAACACGCGCTTGAAGCAGTTGTCCGGTCCCGGCGGGACCACGATGCTGTCGAGCAGGACGATGCCGCCGTCGCCGAAGTCGGGCCCGAAGGTCTCGACCAGCGCGCCCTGGCCCTCGTCGATGTCGAGCAGGTCGAGCCAGCACATCTGGGTCAGGTTCTCCCAGATCATGAAGACCTTGCCGCCGCCGGCCTCGTCGTCGGGTATGTCGCAGATGCCGGTGTCGCAGCCGGCCTCGTTCTCCTGGACGATGAGGATCTTCCCGTAGGGGATGGGATCGATGAAGTCGACGGGGATGGGCTCGCCGTCGGGGCCGCCCTGGCCGCCCTGCGCCGGCGACGACAGGTCGGTGTCGCCGCCCGTCGGGGCGAAGCTGTCGAAAATGACGCCGAGGTCGGGCCCGCCGCCGAAGTTCATCACGCGGATGGTCAGGCCGTGGGATTCGGTCCAGGTGTTGCCCGGGCTGACGACCTGGCCGGCGACGGTGGGGACGAGGATGCCGTCGGCCGGCGTGGGCACGACGGTGTGTTCGAAGTCGAAGAGGTTGCAGTTGGAGGAAGCAACCGCCTCGGGCGGCGTGTGCACGAACGGCGCGGTGGTGACGGTGCCGCGGCGCGAGATGAAGGTCGCCTGGAACGCGAGCGGGATGGCGCCGGGATCGACGGGGTAGTCGAGCTGGAGGGACGCGCGACCCGCGTCATCGAGCTGACCCGCGGCGACGATGGACAGGGCGTCGCCCGGGAGACCGGCGCGCAGCACGTAACGCTGACCGTGCTTGCCGGTGAGGTCGATGTCGACAGAGGGCAGGTTGATGCCCGGTCCGGTCGAGACGTCGAGGGCGTGCAACGGGCTCGGCGGGTTCCCGCGAGTGCCGGAGGGATCCGCGGAACCCAGGGCGGTGGCCGGAAGGACGAGGGTCAGGGTGCCGGCGAGCAGTGCTGCGCCGAGGACGGTCTGCTTCATCATCGTGGAGTGTTCCCAGAGGTTGTCGAAGGCGATGTGGTCAGGAAATCACGACGCCGTGTCGCGACCGCGATGCCCGGCTCCCGGCGTGGTCCCCCGCGGAGGACGCCCGTCGAGCGGACGTCGTCCCCGCAGAACCAAGGGAGGGGATTGCCACACCGACCTGAACAGATCGGTGTGAGCGGACTTCGTCTCGGCGCGCGGGGTCACGGCGCGCGGGCGCCGCGGTCATCCGCTGCCTGGCCTCCCCCCGGAGAGCAACTTGCATCGCGATTGTTGATGGCCCGTGGATACGGCCGCCGGGATTCCCGTCCCCTCGGCCGGTGCTGGTCGAACGAGCCCATGCTCGGCCAGAATCCCGGATTGCACAAGACATGAAGCCGTGTTGATTCGATGTGGACAAGGGGGTTTCCACCGACTCTTGGGCGTTTCAACCCCAACGACTCATCTGTGGCTGAATTGAACGATCGATCAACGGGGCCCACTAGCGTGAGTCCTTCGCTCCCGTCCGCTCTGGGTCCGCTCGCGAGTTGTCCCGCAGCCCAGCCAGGACCGAGACGGGCTTGTCGTCCCGATCGGCCCAGAGGTCGTAGACCACCAATCGTTCGTCCGCGAAGACGGGCTCGCCGTGTCGCCTCGCGAGGATCGGCTGCAGGTGTTCGTAGTAGGCCCGCTTCACGCCGGCGTTGCGCATGGCTTGCGGGTCGACGTACTTGGTGAAGGACGGGGCAGACGGCTCGCCCTCGGCGCGCGCGATGAAGTCGAGGTCGAGCACGAAGTAGCGCGTGTGTTCGTCTGCAGCGTCCTCGACGTCACCCAGGTCGATGATGTTCTCGAAGTGAATGTTCATGCCTCGGTCGGTCTTGAGCGTGCGCTCGTGCACCATGACGACGCGCTTGCGGTGGACGAGCTGTTGCAGCGTGGCGGGGCGCCACAGGGCGGTCATCACTCGGTAGGGCCAGAGCAGAAGCAGGTCGCCGCTGTCGGGGTCGTCGGCCAGGGCATGGAAGACGGGGTGCATGTCGTCGCGCCAGGTCTTCATGGATGCACCCTCGATTCGCTTGACCGAGGCGCGCCGGGTGCGGAAGGAGTCGGGGCCGTTCAAGTAGAGGGGCATCGGCACCCACAGCACCTGCCCGAGGCAGACGAGCATCGCGAGGATCACGGGGAGCAGGGGCAGGTCAATGCTCGCGGGTTGACGGACGGCGCGGCCGAGCAGGGCGCTGGCGCCTGATCCGAGGGCCGCCGCCCCGACCAGCCATGGGAACACGGCCTGGGTCGTGCCCTCGATGCCGCGTGAGGATCTCCACCACACCGAGAGCGCGTAGAGACCGAAGACGGCCACGAGCCCGGCCGTCACGGGGCGCGTGCGGAGGCGTTCGACCATCCATCCGGCTAGGCCCACGAGGCCGAACGACGCAAGCAGCACGAGGGACCAATGGGCAAGGAAGAGGTAGCGAGTCCAGGCGGTGACGGAGGGATAGGCCTGGGTCACGAACATGCCCAGCAGCACAGCGGGCATGATGCCGGCAAGCGCGAGTCCGGCCATGAGGTCCTTGCGCACCAGGCGCACGGCTCCGACGACGGCCAGCGCCAGGACCGCAAGGGTGAAGCTCGGTTGAATGCCCACCAAGGAGGCGACGGCCTCCCAGGCCATGGAGAGCGATCCCACGTCCGGTCGCGTGCTTTCCAAGAGCCGGTACTTGAGCAGACCCGAAATGCCCGGGAGGAATACGGCCATCCCGGCCACCAGCAACAGGGCCTTCCCGATCAGCACGTCACGCAGGGGGATGCGTCCTCGCCGAACCATGACGAAGGACAAGACGGTGAGCCAGCCGATGGGCAGGAGGCAGAGCAAGTGGAAGAACACCGCCGACGTGCCCGTGACGACATAGGTCGCCAGGGCGAGGCGCGACCGCCGTTCCATCCAGCGCAACCATGAGAGCACGGCCACGGCCAAGAGCAACGCGGCCGGCCCGTAGGGGCGACCGGTGAAGGAGTAGTAGATGGCGTGGGGCGTCGTCGCCATGAAACCCAGCGCCACCAACGTCGCGCCGCGTCCCAGACGTCGATACAGCAACAGCGGGAACAGGGCCAGGATGCTGCCGGCGACGAACACCGGTAGGCGGAATCGCCACTCGGTGAAGCCCACCGTGTCCATCAGGGCGCGGGCCCACAGGGTGAAGGGGATGGAGTTCTCGGCCTGTTCGTAGTACGTGAAGGCCGAGAGCAGGTCGACCTTTCGCGCGACGCGCACCGCGTGATACTCGTCGCCGCCCAGCACCTGTTCGGCCAGGTCCCGGAAGCGGTAGTGCCATCCGACGAGGAACAGCCCGGCTGCCGTGGCCCACCAAGCGAGGCGACTCAGCGCTCCGGCCAATGGCTCACCTCGAGGAAGTCGTAGAGGGCGTCGGCGTAGATCCCGTGGACCTCGGGGTTCGGGTGGGTGTCATTGCGAAAGATGATGTTGTCGTGCAGGGCGCGCCCCCGCAGGTACGCGTTGGTGTCGAAGTAGGGCACGCCGGCCTCGGCGGCTGCCTTGCGAAAGGCCTGGCTGTTGATCGTCCCGCGGGGACTGCCGACGTGGTTCTGGGTGAGGTGGACCGCCAACTGCGGGACCCCCTGGGTCTCGGCCAGCGCGGCGAGCTCGCGGAACGAGGCGCGTACGTACTCCATGGTCTCCGCGTCGAGCGTGTCGGGCCACTCCTGCGGCGGCTTGTCGAAGACGAGCAGGGGCGCCCTGTCATCCGGCCCCACGGGTGTACCGCTTGCACTCTGATTGCCGACGATCGCCCGCGGGCGATCACCCGTGGGTTTCGCGAGCCAGTCGGGGAATGCCTCGTGAAGCGCCAGGTGCAAGGCGAACCAGGAGTGCATCTGCAGGAACGGCTCGTTGGGCGGGTTCGAGATGGTGAAAGAAGGACTCGGCGGGAACTTGTCGTTGGCGGTGAGCGCGATGATCACGAGGTCGGGCTCGAACGCCGGGACTTTGTTGCGCACGACGCCGACGTACTCGGACAGCCCGTAAGCGGCGACACCAAAGTTGAGACACTCGTATCGCCAGGGCCCGTCCGCTTGATTGAGGCGTCGCTCCAGCACCTTCAGGAACATCTCGTCTCGTTCGACGCCGTGCCCCATGGTGAATGAGTCGCCGACGAACGCGATGCGTCGGACGCCTTCGGGCTTGGACGTTTCGAACTCACGATCCCGCATGCCGTGGGCATTCGTTTCGTGCATCACCATCTTGTAGAGCCGCCGGTGCGAAGGCTTCAGCTCGAAACGAAGCTCGGGATCGTCCGTCTCTTGGAGGATCTCCGAACGAGTGAGGGTCAGCACGCTGTTCATGAGGCTCGGGCTCAGTCCGCCCCAGCCGTAAACGTACACGCGATAGGAGGCCTCCGAAATCATCACCGCCAGCAGGAGCGCTGCGAGCGGGATCGCCAGTCTGAACAGGAGGCGCTTGTGGGAGGGCTTCATCGTTCGATTCGTCGCGGAGAGGCGGGAGATTCTACAATGCGGCCATGACCCCGTCGTTGCGTCAGCTCGAGTACCTCATCGCCGTGGCGCGCACGCTCAACTTCCGCCAGGCGGCCGAGTCGTGTCACGTCTCGCAGCCGGCGCTCAGCGCCCAGATCCAGCAGCTCGAGGCCACGCTGGGGGTGACGCTGTTCGAACGGGACAAGCGCCGCGTGCGGCTCACCGCCGTGGGCGCCGATCTCGCGGAGCGGGCGCGCTCCATCCTCGGTGACGTGTCCGACCTCGTCGATGCGGCGCAGGCGTCGAAGCGCCCGCTCGCGGGCACGGTGCGCATGGGCGTGATCCCGACGGTGGCGCCCTACCTGTTGCCCTTCGCCGTGCCGATCATCGCCGCGGCCCACCCGGACCTGCGCCTGCTGCTGCGCGAGGACCAGACCGCCCGCCTGGTCGAGAAGCTGGAGGCCGGCGACCTCGACGTGTTGCTGCTCGCGGTGGAGGTCGACCTGCACGGCGCCGAGGTGGAGGAGCTCTTCCGCGACCCCTTCGTCTTCGCCGCCCGCGACGACCACCCGCTGCTCGACGAGGAGACCATCCCCCTCGAGGCCCTCAAGGACGAGCCGGTGCTGCTGCTCGAGGACGGCCATTGCCTGCGGGACCAGGCGCTCTCGTTCTGCGAGGGGGCCGGGGTGGAGGAACTCGACGACTTCCGGGCCTCGAGCCTCACGACCCTGGTGCAGATGGTGGCCAACGGGGTGGGGGTGACGCTGCTCCCGGCGCTGGCCATCGAGGTGGAGGTGCGGGCCGGCCGGCTGGGGGTCTGCCCGTTCACGGCGCCGGCCCCCTACCGGACCATCGGCCTCGCCTGGCGCTCCAGTTCGCCGCGCCGGGACGAATTCCTGCTGCTGGCCGAGCATCTGCGCAAGCTCGAGGCCGGCGTCCGGGTCTGATCACCGGGCGATCCATGCAGTTGCATCAGAGCCCCGGGGTTCATCAGCGGGGGCTATCAGTCTGATCATCCGAAATGAGTGGTCTGGAACGTTCGGGAAGCGGAAGATCAGCTCAGTGTTGGACGGGGCTTTCGAGCCCGGGCGATCCCCATCGCCTCCGCGCAGGGACACCCCCCTTTCCTCAAAGTCCCTGACGCCGCGTCTGATTGGAGGCCGACCGGCCGCCCCGCCGGTCGGCCTCCCCTTATTTCACGGCGCGTCGCACGGGGCGACCAGGGCGCGGCGATCAACGCGGCGCGAGTCGGGAGGGGCGCCGCGGCGCCGGCAGCTTCCTACTGGCTGCCCTTCGCGCGCAGGGTGACGTCGATGTGGATGTCCTCGCCGTCGCGAATCACACCCACGTCCACCACGTCGCCCGGGTCGTGGCCGATGAGCATGCTCATCCACTGCATCACGCCGGCGATGCGCTTGCCGTTCCAGGTCATGAGCCGATCACCGGCCTTGATGCCGGCCGCCGAGGCCGAGGTGTCGTCGGAGACGGACCCCACGAGCACGCCGGGTTCGCTCTCGTCGTAGCTGCCCGGGGCGATGCCGAAGCGCACCGTGGCGTTGGCCATGTTCGGTGTGTCGCTCGTCGGCGCGCTCGATGCGCTCGTCGCGCTGTCGGACGGCACGACGGCCGCGGCCGATGCGGTGGCACGATTGCCGCGCGGTGCGGGCGGCACGTACTCGAAGCTGTTCGGCAAGGTCGCCGCGGTGAGGGCGATCTCACGGAACATGTGCAGCGTGTGCACGGCGTCCTCGCGGTTGATCTTCCAGCTCACGTCGGCCGGGGTGTGATAGTCGGCGTGCAGGTCGGTGAGGATGCTGAACAGCACGGGCACCTCGGCGCGCATGAAGGCGGCGTGATCACTGGCGCCGCCCACGGTGCCGGGCTGATGGATCACCAGCGGCGACGCGTTGAAAATCGGGTCGAGCCACTCGCGCATGCCCGCGGCCGTGTGTCCGCCGGAGACGCTCAGCTTCTTGTCCTTGATGCGCCCGATCATGTCGAAGTTGATCATGAGCGCGTGGTCTTCGATGGGGACGATGGGGCTCTCGACGTAGTGCCGGGCGCCGTTGAGTCCGGACTCCTCGGCGCTGAAGAGCACGAAGGCGATGGAGCGGGCCGACGCGCCCTCGGGCAGGGCGGCGTAGGCCTGCACCAGCTTCTCGCCGATCATCATCACCGCCGCGGACCCGGACGCGTTGTCGTCGGCGCCGGGGTGCAGCTCGCCCGCCCCGCCGCGCGAGCCGAACAGGCCCGTGCCGAGGTGATCGAGGTGCGCGCCCACGACGACGAGCTCGTGGGCCAGGTCGCCCTTGCCGGGCAGCAGGCCGCCGACGTTCTCGGCGACGAAGCGCTGGCGCTTGATGCCGACGTCGAGGATGGCCTCGCGGTGCAGCTCGGTGACGCCGCCGCCGACGTTGGCCAGCTGCATCAGGTCGTCCAGGCTGTGGCCGGAGCCGAGGGCGTCGATGAAGGGCGCCGCGGCCGTGGCGGAGAGCATGGCCACGGGGCCGTCGATGACGGCCCGGCTGCCGGCGACGCGCACACCCACCAACTCCTTCACGCGGGGATCGTCGGCGCCGGGGGTGTTGATGATCACGACGGCGGTGGCGCCGTGCTCGCGGGCCGCGGTGAGCTTGGCCAGGAACGACGCGTGACGACTCCAGAGGGACTCGCTCCACAGGCTCTTGCCGTCGGCGTCCATGGGCTCGAAGCGCAGCATCACGGCGATCTTGCCGCTGAGGTCGTCGTGCGGGCCGAAGCTGTCGAAGCCGTCGGGGCCCTCGCTGATGGAGTAGCCGACGAACACGACCGGCGCGGTGACCGCGCCGCCGCTGCCGACGGCGAGGCCGCGGAAGTCGACGTCGGGCTCGAGGACCAGATCGCTTTCCGTGGCGGACAGCGCGTGGTGGTCGAGCTCGGGCAGTGACGACAGCTTGAACGGCTGGCGCCAGGGGTTGCCCTCGCTGTGCTCGACGCCTGCGAAGGCGGGCTGCAGGCCGTACTGCTCCAACCAGTACTGCACGTAGTCCTTGGCGACCTCCATGCCGCGGGTGCCCGGCAGGCGCCCGCCCATGTAGGGGTTGGCCAGGGTGACCACGTGGTCGTTGTAGACCCGCACGTCCTCGGCGAGCTGCTCGAGCGCGCCGGCGACGGCGCCGTCGAACTGACCGGCCGGGAGCGCGTCGTCTTCCGCCATCTGCGCGGGCGCGGCGAGCGCCGTCAGCGCGACCAGCAGAGCGGTGGCGAGGGTGCGGAGGGTCAGAGAGGTCATGGGTTTTCTCGCGGGAGCGCAGGCCTTCGAAGTAGCATCGTAGGGATGCTCCGTAGTCCGGCAAGGACCTCACCCATGCGCCACGCTTCGGAGCGTCGCGATCCGTATCGGCGTCCACGGGTGCCCACGCGGCGGGCGGGCGTCCTGCCGTTGATCGCCCTGCTGGTGGCGGCGGTGGTCGTCTCGGAGGCGGGCGCGCTCGAAACCGGAACCGGCGCCGCGCTCGACCCCCAGGACGGTCCCCACGTCGACCTCTCGGTGGCCATCGAGGACGGTGTGGTCTCCGTCCAGATGCACATGAATCTTGCCTTCGCCGACCACCTCGTCGACGTCGCGCGGGAGAGTCCTGACGAGGTGCACGCGGTCGAGCAGCAGTCCCTGCAGGCCGCGCTGGCCGCGTGGGCGCGTCGCGAGAACGTGGTGGCCATCGACGGCATCGTCGTCGACCCGGTGGTGACGGGCTTCCGTTTCGCACCCGCCGACCCCATGTTGATCCCGCTCTTCCCGCGTTACGGACCCCGGGCGGTGGCGCGGGTGTCGTTGCTGCTCGACTACCCGGCCAAGTCGCCACCCCAGCGGGTGCGCCTGGTGTGGGGCGCCTTCCCGCCGGACGCCAGTTGGATGGGGGAGGGAGAGGCGCCGCCCCAGTTGATCCGCGCGCGGCTCGCGGCGGGCGGGGCGACGGAGCTGATCACGTTCAGCGCCGACGAGCCCGAGCATGTCTGGCACGGGGCCACCGATCTCCCCGGTCAGCGCTTCCAGGAGGTCCCCGACGTGGCCCGCCCGGGGGTGCTGCCGCTGCCGGCGGTGTCGGCGGGGCTCGTGGCGACGTGGTTGCTCGCGGCGTTCGCGCTGCGGCGTCGGGTCGCGGCGCGGCGACTGCTGCTGTGGCTCGGCCCGGTGGTGTTGCTGGGCGCCTGGATGGGGCGCGGCACGGCGGTCGTCGCGGTGCCCGATCCGTTCGGCTGGGCGGCCCCGCTGCCCGACGCCACCGAGGCCCTCGCCATCTTCCGCCCGCTGCACGCCAACATCTATCGCGCCTTCGACTACACCGACCCGGGCGACGTCTACGACGCCCTGCAGCGCAGCGTCGACGGCGAGCTGCTCGACAGCCTCTACGACCAGGTCTACCGCGGGCTGATCATGCAGGAGCACGGCGGCGCGGTGGCGTCGGTGCAGGCCGTGCGCCTCGCCGAGACCAGCGTCGACGCCACGGGTCGCTTCGGCGACGAAGGCCGGGTGGTCTTCTCGGTGACGGCCCGCTGGCAGGTGGACGGCGTGGTGCTGCACTGGGGTCACACCCACGAACGCACCAACGAGTACCGCGCCCGCTACGCCGTCGTGCAGCGGGACGAGGGCTGGCGCATCGCCGGGAGCGAGGTCATCGAGAGCCGCCGCATCGAGACGAGCATCCCGCCGGAGTGGAAGGACCTGTGAGCGCCGAGCCCCGGGTGCACCTGAGCGCTGTGCGCTTCGCCTACCCCGGCTCGGCCTGGCGGCTGGTCGTCGACGACCTGGCGCTGCTTCCCGGCGAGTGCGTCGCATGCATCGGGCCGAGCGGCTCGGGCAAGACCACGCTGGTGAACCTGGTGGCGGGCATCCTGGTCCCCGATCAGGGCGCGGTGCGACTCGACGGCCTCGACCTGAAGACCATGCCGGACGATGTGCGGCGGGCCCGGCGCATCGCCACCATCGGCATGATGTTCCAGCAGCTCGAGCTGCTCGACTACCTGACCACCCTCGACAACGTGCTGCTGCCGTATCACGTGGGGCCCGCTCTGGATCTCGACGACGTCGCCCGCGAACGGGCCCGGGCGCTGTGCGAGGCCGTGGGACTCGGCGACCTCATGAGCCGCCGGCCCGGACACCTCAGCCAGGGCGAGCGGCAGCGCGTGGCGTTGTGCCGCGCCCTCGTGACCGAGCCGGGCCTGGTGCTGTGCGACGAGCCCACCAGCAGCCTCGATGCGGATACGGCCACGAGCGTGCTCGACCTGTTGTTCGAGCAGGTCCGGGTGCGCGGTGCGTCGCTGTTCATGGTGACCCACGACCGCGGGTTGCTCGACCGCTTCGATCGCGTCATCGACATCACGCGGTCTCCGGGTGAGTGCCGTGTCGGCGAGCGCATTGTTGATGGGGCCACCGCGAGGTCGGGGTCATGAGCGGCGTGTGGTGGCTCTCGTGGCAGCACCTGCGTCACCACCGGGGGCCCACGCTGATCCTGGTGCTGTGCTTCGCGGTGTCGCTGTTCCTGCCGGTATCGACGGCGGTGCTCATCGACCGTTACGAGGCCGAGCTCGTGGCCCGCAGTGGCGCGACGCCCATGGTGGCGGGGGCCCGGGGCAGCCGGGTGGACCTGACCCTGTCGACGCTCTACTTCCGCCCGCAGCAGGCCGACCCCGTGCCGGCGCGGCTGGTCGACGAGCTGTCGGCGCCGGACGTGCTGGCCATCCCGCTGCACGTGGGCTTCACCGCGCGGGGTCGTGCGTTGGTGGGCACGGCGCCCGAGTACTTCGAGCTGCGCGGCCTGACACCGTCGGCGGGCACGCGGCCCCTGCGCCTGGGCGACGTGGCCCTGGGCGCGCGCGCTGCCCGGGACCTCGACCTGGGCCCGGGCGACACGCTCTTCTCCGACCAGAAGGAGCTGTACGACATCACCGTGCCGCCGGCCATCGGACTGGCCGTGGTGGGGGTGCTGGCGCCCACCGGCACCGCCGACGACGACGCGGTGTTCACCGACGTACGCACGGCCTGGGTGGTGGCGGGCCTGTTGCACGGCCACGTCGATGCCGACGCGGCGGACGCCGACAAGCTGCTCGGCCGCACCGAAGCGGCGGTCTTCTTCAGCGGCGCCCTCGTCACGCACCAGTCGGTCTCGCTCGAGAACATCGCCTCGTTCCACGGGCACGGCGCGCCGGAGGACCTGCCGCTCACCGCCATCATCGTCGTGCCGCGCAGCGACAAGGCCGGCACCATGGTCAAGTCGCGCCTCAACACCTCGCCGGTGCACCAGATGATCGTGCCCCGCGCGGTCATCGGCGAGCTGCTGGCGGAGGTGTTCCGCCTGCGCGCCGTGCTCGACGGTTACGCCACCGCCCTGGGGGTCTCCACGCTCTTGCTCACCGCGCTGATCCTGGTCCTGTCGACCCGGCTGCGCGCCGGCGAGATGGCGACGCTGAACCACATCGGCGCGAGTCGCCGCACGGCGGGCCGGCTGCTGGGCACCGAGATGGTCATCGTGCTGGCGCTGGCGCTCGTGCTCGCCGGTCTCGGCGTGGTCGCGACGGTGGCGGCGCTCGGCGAAGTGGGGGCGGTGCTTTGAAGGGGGCCGTGCTGTGAGGAAGTCCATCGGGTGGGTCATTCTCGTCGGCTGGGTCGCCTGGTTCGTCTGGTATCAGGCTCAGCATCGCGTCCACGAGCGAGATCTCGGTGCTGCGTCCGGCCCGCATGAGATCGCGATCTACACGACCTTCCGGCCGACGACCTGGATGACCGAACGACTGGCCCACGCGTTCGCCGCCACGGTCTGCGTCCTGCCCGACGAGGGCGACCCGGTCACCTGGCAACCGTCGCGCGACGAGCTGCTGGCGCTGCAGGCGGCCCACCTGATCGTGCTCAACGGCGCGGGCCTGGAGAGCTGGGTCGCGAATGCGAGCCTGCCGCGCAGCCGCGTGGTCGACACGTCTGCGGACTTCGGCGACGAGCTCATCGTGGCCGGCGCCACCATGCACAGCCACGGTGGTCAGGCCGCCCACAGTCACGAGGGCATCGACCCCCACGTCTGGCTCGACCCCATGTTGCTGCGGCGGCAGGCCACGGCCATCCGCGACGCCCTGGTCGCCCGCTTCCCCGAGCACACCGTCGCCGTGGAGACTGGCTACGCCGAGCTGGTCGACGACATCGGCGCGTGGGGCGAAAGCCTCGCGGGGCTCGGTCCGGCCCTGAGGGATGTGCGCCTGCTCTGCGCGCACCCGGCCTACGACTACCTGGCGCGGCGCTTCGGGTGGAAGCTCTCGAACCTCGACCTCGACCCCGACGCGCCCCTCGACGACGAGCAGTGGGAGCAGGTGCGGGGGGCGGCCGAGGGCGGGCCCGGGCGGCGCGTCATGCTGTGGGAGTCGCAGCCTCTGGTGGAGACGGCGCGCCGGCTGCAGGACGAGCTTTCCATTGCCAGCGTCGTGTTCACACCGGGCGAGTCGTTTGCGATCGGCGAGCAACGCGGGCTGCGTGAGAACCGCGACTGGATCCGGAAGATGCACGAGAACATCGCGCGCCTGCGCCGGGCCGCCGCAGGCGATTGATCCGCGGCACCGCGCGCCCGTGTGCCTACAGGAGCGGTGAGAGCAGTCGCGCGCCGGCTCGGGCCAGGCGCAGGGGCACGCCGACGCCGCTGTGCTGCTCGAGGCCGTACTCGGTGGTGCGGGCGAGGTCGTCGAGGAACACGTCGGCCAGCTCGTCGACGAACGTCGCCCCGTAGACGAATGCGTTGAGCTCGAAGTTCAGGTTGAACGAACGCAGGTCCATGTTGGCCGACCCCACCGAGCCGACCCACGAGTCGATCACGAGGGTCTTGGCGTGGAGGAAGCCCTGCTCGTAGTGGAAGATGCGCACGCCCGCCTCGAGCAGCTCGGGGAAGTAGGAGGCGCTGGCCAGCGAGACGAGCAGGCTGTCCGAGCGGGCCGGCAGCATGAGCCGCACGTCGACGCCGCGCAGGGCCGCCGAGATGAGCGCGTCCTGGATGGTCTGGCTCGGGATGAAATAGGGGTTGGCGATCCACGCCCGCTCCTCGGCGAGGGCCAGGGCCTGGTCGACGATGTGTTCGATGGCCGACCACGAGCGATCGGGGCCCGAGTCGACGATCTGCACGATGCACTCGGGACAGCCTTCCGGTGCGCTGCCGCTGAGGTCCGGAAAGGCGCTCGGCTCGTCCACGGCCTCGCCGGTGGCGATGAGCCAGTCGATGAGGAACACCTGCTGCAGGTTGAGCGCCGCCGGACCCCGCAGCGAGAGGTGGGTGTCGCGCCACTCGCCGATGTCCGGGTCGAGGCCCAGGTACTCGCCGCCGATGTTGATGCCGCCGGTGAACCCGATGCGCCCGTCGACCACGATGATCTTGCGGTGGTTGCGGAAGTCGATGCGATCGCGGTTGCGCAGGCGGGTGAGAACGTTGTGCGCCGGCAGGAATTCTTCGGCCCGTCCGCCCGCCGCCCGCAACGGATCCCAGAAGTCACCCGGCAACGAGCGGCTGCCCACTGCGTCGTAGAGCACGCGCACGGTGATGCCGTCGCGCGCGCGCCGCACGAGCTGATCGCGCAGCCGACGTCCCGTGGCGTCCGGCTGGATGATGTAGAACTCGATGTGCACGTGATCGCGGGCGGCGTCGATGGCCTCGGTCATGGCGGCGTAGGTGGCCTTGCCGTCGACGAGGATGTCGACGGCGTTGCCGCGGCTGGCGCGCAGCTTCGAGAGCCCCCGCCCGAGCCGGAGCATGCTCTCGGTGCGCGGGTCCCTGTCGGTGCCGCTGCCGAGCGGGTCCGGCACGGCGGCGAGGACGGGGTTCTGCTGCGTGATCTCGGAGATGCGTGAGACCGACGACTGGGATGCCTTCGAGATGCGGCGGAAGCGCGTGGTGCCGATGGCGAGGTAGATCAGCACGCCCGCGATGGGCAGGAAGATCAGGGTCAGCATCCACGCCAGCGTGGCCGTGGGCTGGCGGCGCTCGATGAGCAGCACGCCGAGGATGGCGATGGCGTGGACGACGAGGACGGCGGCGGTGACGGCGGATTCCATCGCCGCGCCAAGCTAGCAAAGCGCCCCCGACCCGAGTCGGGTCGAGGGCGCTGTCGGCGCGACGGTGGGGATCAGCCCCGGTGTCGTGCGCGGGCGGCCGGCCGAGGCCGGGTTGCGGTCAGAACAGCTCCCAGCGCAGGCGGTACTGACCCAGCGAGTCGGGCGCATGGGGCGTCACCGGCGTCTGGTCGACGAAGCGGCCCTGGAACTGCCCGAGCAATTGGATCGGCGCGCCCATGAGCGGGTTGGGCAAGTACGTGGTCACGTAGCCGGCGAAACTGCCGCGACCGGTGACCGGGTCGGCGATTTCCCAGGTGCCGTTCACCGCGGCCCAGGGATTGCCGAGGGGCGAGAGCGGGAAGCTCTCCAGCGTGCCGGTGAGGAAGCCCGACTGCTCGTCGGGGGACGTGGCCTCGAGCTGCACGCTCATCATGAACAACGGCGGGCCGCCGACCACCGGCGACCAGGTGCCGAAGGCGAAGCCGTCGCTGCCGAAGGCGGGGCTGTTCCAGCTGCCCTGCGAGGCGCCGGTGAAGGTGTTGGCCTTCTGCACGAGGTCGTCGAAGTTCGTGCCGGCATGCGGCGGGGCAACGACCAGGCCGAGGCACAACGCGAGGCACAAGCCGGCGGCGGCGGTCCTGATGGTGGTGTGCTGCATCTTTCTCCTCCTCATTCTCTCGAAGCGCCGCCGCGGTCTCCGCCCGAAGAGTCGCGACACGCACACGCCCCGGTCGGGGCGCAGGGTCCAGCATAAGCGCTGGGACGGAAGCCCGGCTCCCGTTCAGTTGCGGACAGGGCCCGGCCCGCGGAATTCGCGCCCTGGCGCGCGCTAGAGCGCGCGCAGGCCGTGGGCCCGGTCGAGGCTCTCGAGGGAGCCGAAGCGCTCGAGGCGTTGCAGCGCCTGGTTGAGCTCGGCCAGCAACTCGGGCCGGTCGAGGGGCACCACGAGGGCGTAGCGCTCGATGGTGATGTCCTGGGCGATGCGCATGAGCCGGCCGCCGCTCTCGGCCACGAGTCGGTCGGCGGCGGGGGCGTCCATGATGGCGGCGTCGACGTCGCCGCTGGTGAGCCGTTCGAAGGTGGAGAGGCCCTTGCCGTTCTCGAGCACCGCCACCGAGTCGGGCAGGCGGTGCTGCAGCGCGCGCTCGGACGTGGTGCCCGAGCCCGCCGAGACCCGCCGCCCGCTCAGGTCGTCGAGGCTCGTGGGCTCGCCGTCCCCGACCCGCACCAGCGCGGTGATGCGCGTCTCGAAGTAGGGGTAGGTGAACGCGACCCGCTCGGCGCGCTCGGGCGTGATGCCGACGGTGGCGCAGACGACGTCGACGCTGGAGGTCTCGGCGGCGCGCAGCAGCTGGTCGAAGTCCATGCGGCGCCACTCGATGGGCCGCTTCAGCAGGCCGCCCAGCATCTGCATCATCTCGACGTCGCGGCCGAAGGGGACGCCCTCGGGATCGACCGCCGCGAAGGGCGGGTTGGCCAGGTCGGACGCGACCACCAGGGGCTCGAGCGGGCCGGTGGGTTCGGACGGCAGGGAGGCCGCGAAGGCGCGGGTGGCGTCGCCGAAATCGCTGCCGGCCGTGCTTCCGCCGGAGCCGTCGCCGGTGCCGCTGCCGGGGCCGTCGCCTGTGCCGGTGGACTCGGCGCCGCTCGCGGCGGGAGCCCCGGAGGTGATGCGGGGCAGGGCGCGGGCGCCGACACCGTCGCCGGCGAGGCCGCCGGCATCCCGGCGGGACGCGACGACCGGGCCGTCGTTGCGTCCGCCGCTGCTCCGACGTCCGAGGCGTTCGCTGTTGCCGTGCACGACCGAGGTGTCGACGACGCCGGGGGTCACGCCGGCGGGCGGTCCCCGGGGGTCGCTCTGCAGGCGCAGGTCGCCGAGGGCGGCTTCGTCCGGCGTCGGGTCGAGGTCGCCGACGGTGCAACCGCCCAGAGCAAGGCCCAGCACGGCGACGGCGGCCAGGATGTGGCGTCCCATGGATCCAGCCTAGCACCCCGTCGGGGCACTCCCCACCGTCGGTCGCGGGGCGCCGTCGTGGCGGGTGTCGGGCGGGCTGCTATCCTCGCTCGCCCCACGGTGCGCACCGGCGCGCCGGCCGTCGCAGAGGAGGTCCGCGGTGCCCGACAAGATCGAGAAGAGTGACGCGGAGTGGCGCGCCCAGCTCTCGCCCGAGCAGTTCAAGGTGTTGCGCAAGCAGGGCACCGAGCGCGCCTTCAGCGGCACCTGGTGGGACAACCACGAGACCGGCGAATACCGCTGCGCCGGCTGCGGTCAGGTGCTCTTCCGCTCGGACGACAAGTTCGATTCGGGCACCGGCTGGCCCAGCTTCACCCGGCCCGCGGTGAGCGAGTCGGTGGAGGAGCGCTCGGACCGCAAGCTGTTCATGAAGCGCACCGAGGTGGTCTGCAGTCGCTGCGAGGGCCATCTCGGCCACGTCTTCCCCGACGGGCCGCAGCCGACGGGCAAGCGCTACTGCATGAATTCCGCGGCCCTCGACTTCCAGGCCGGCGAGGCGGGGCCGCAGGAACCCACCGGCTGAAGCGGTCGGGGCCTGTCCGGGGCGGGGCGCAGGCCCTATTCTGTGAACCGGCCCGCTTCCGTGAAGTCGGGCAGGGCACAGGCTCTCGAGCGGGACCCCTATGGGCACTCACAACACGCGGGAGCTCGACAAGAGCCGGCTGCAGGCCTTCACCCAGGCCCTGCTGGAGGACGTGCGCGCCCTCGAACGCATCCTCGACGAGGGTCTGATCGAGACGGGTGTGCGCCGCATCGGCGCCGAGCAGGAGATGTTCCTGCTGAACGAGTCGATGGGGCCGGCCCTGGTGGGGCAGCGCCTGCTCGCGGCCCTCGACCACCCGAAGTTCACGCCTGAGCTGGGCCTGTTCAATCTCGAGGCCAACCTGGTGCCCCGGGTGCTGACCGGCGACTGTCTCTCGCAGATGGAGGCCGAGCTCGAAGGGCTCTTGGCGCTCGTGCGGGAGAAGGCCGCGACCATCGACACGCAGGTGCTGCTCACCGGCATCCTGCCCACGCTCAAGTCGCGCGACCTGAACCTGAAGTCGATGACGCCCTTCCCGCGTTACGAGCTGCTCAACCGGGCGGCCCTCGAGCACCGCGGCGGCGCCTTCCAGGTCGACGTGAAGGGCCTCGACGAGCTGCACATGGTCCACGACAACGTGATGATCGAGGCGTGCAACACGAGCTTTCAGGTGCACTTCCAGGTGGCGCCCCACGAGTTCCCGCGCTTCTACAACCTGGCCCAGGCCATCACCGGTCCGGTGCTCGCGGCGGCCGTCAACTCGCCGGTGTTCATGCAGCAGCGCCTGTGGAAGGAGACGCGCGTCGCGCTCTTCTCCCAGTCGTTCGACTCCCGCTCGGCGGCCCTCAAGGCGCGGCGGGCCCGGCCGCGGGTGATCTTCGGCGACGAGTGGGTGAGCGAGTCGGTGCTCGAGATCCATCGCGAGGACATCGCGCGCTTCCGCATCCTGCTCTCCGCCGACACGGGCGAGTCGCCCATGGCCATGCTCGACAAGGGCCTGCTGCCGCCGTTGCGCGCGCTGTGCCTGCACAACGGCACGGTGTACCGCTGGAACCGTCCGTGCTACGGCGTGGTCGACAACGTGGCGCACCTGCGTATCGAGCACCGCGCGCTGCCCGCCGGCCCCACCATTGTCGACGAGGTGGCCAACGCCGCCTTCTTCCACGGGCTCATGTCGGGCCTCGGCGAGGAATACCCCGACATCACCAAGGTGATGAACTTCGACCATGCCAAGAGCAACTTCCTGCAGGCGGCGCAGTACGGCCTGCAGGGCCAGTTCGAGTGGGTGGGCGGCGAGGACATCCCCGCCAACGTGCTGATCCTCGAGCGGCTGCTGCCGGTGGCGCGGGAGGGTCTGCGGGCCAAGGGCATCCTCGAGGCCGACATCGAGCGCTACCTCGGCGTCATCGAGGGGCGGGTCAAGGCCGGGCGCACCGGCGCCCAGTGGGTCTACGACTCGCTCGAGGCCATGGGCGACAAGACCAAGCTCGACGAGCGGCATCGTTCGCTGACGGCGTGCATGGTGACGCGCTGCGCCGAGGGTCGTCCGGTGCACGAGTGGGCGCTGGCGTCGGCCGACGAGGGCTACAACTGGCGCGAGAGCTGCCGCACGGTCGACCAGATCATGACCACCGACCTGTTCACCATCGGGCCCGAGGACATCGTCGACCTGGCCGCCAGCGTCATGGACTGGGAGCACGTGCGCCACGTCCCGGTGGAGGACAAGAACGGCCTGCTCGTGGGCATCGTCTCGCACCGCCAGCTCCTGCGGCTGGTGGGCAAGGGCCTGAAGTCGACGGGCAAGCCGGTGATCATCAGCGACATCATGATGAAGGACCCGGTCACCGTGACGCCCGACATGTCGACGGCCGATTGCATCGACACCATGCGCCGGGCCAAGGTGGCGTGCGTGCCGGTGGTCGACGAGGGCGGCAAGCTGGTGGGCATCGTCACCGAGCGTGACTTCATCGATCTCACCGCGCAGCTGCTCGAGGAGCGTCTGCGCCAGCAATGAGTCGCCCCGCTTCCCAGGACCAGCGGCCGGCGCCGACGCCGGCCGGCGAGAATCCCGACGGAGCGCCCGGCGCTCGACCGGAGGCGGTGGGCGCCCACCCGGCGGCGCCCGCCATGGACAAGCTCGAGCGCGAGCTGGGCGCCCACGGCGAGCGGGGCACGGGGCCGCTGCTCATCGTCCTCGCCGGCGTGCACGGCAACGAGCCGGGGGGCGTCGTCGCGGTGCAGCGGGTGCTCGCGCGCCTGCAGGCCGAGCAGCCCGCCATCGCCGGACGCGTGGTGGCCTTCGCCGGCAACCTGGCCGCCCTGCGCCACGGCGTGCGCTACCTCGAGAGCGACCTCAACCGCATCTGGAGCCCCGAGTCCATCGGCGTGCTGCTCGGCCAGGCTCCCGAGGCCGACTCGCCCGAGCAACGCGAGCAGCGCGAGCTGTTCCGCTGCATCGCCCTCGAGCTGGTGAGCCCGGCGCGCCGGGTGGTGCTGCTCGACCTGCACTCGACCTCGGCGTGGGGTCCGCCCTTCGCCCTCATGAGCGACACCCTCGAGAACCGCCGGGTCTCCGACCCGCTGCCCATCCCGGTCATCCTCGGGCTGGAGGAGACGGTGTCGAACACCACGCTCGAGTACTTCGGCGAGCGGGGCTGCGTGTCGCTGGGCGTCGAGGGCGGCGGCCACGACGACCCCACCACCGCCGACAACCACGAGGCGGTGCTGTGGCTGACCCTCGTGTCGACGGGTCTGCTGCAGCGCTGGCAGGTGCCCGACCACGACGCGCTGCACCAGCGTCTGCAGAAGGCGGCCAAGAGTCGGCCCGACCTGGTGGAGATCGTGCACCGTCACGGCATCCCCGAGGGCGCCGACTTCAAGATGGAGCCGGGCTTCACCAACTTCGACGCCATCAAGGCCGGCCAACTCCTCGCGCGGCAGGACGGCGTCGAGCTGCGCGCCACCGCCGACGGGCGCGTGATCATGCCCAGCTACCAGGGCCTGGGCGACGACGGCTATTTCGAGGGCAAGGAGATCGCGAGCGTCTGGTTCATGCTGTCGGGCTGGCTGCGGCACTGGCGCCTCGGGCGCTTCCTGCACTGGCTGCCGGGGGTGAGCCATCACCCGTCGCGTCCCAACGCGCTGCTGGTCGATCGCCGCATCGCCCGCTGGAAGGTGGTCGACGTGTTCCACCTGTTCGGCTTCCGCCGCTGCACGCCCGAGGGCGACATGCTCGTGTTCACGCGCCGTCCCCCCGGACGGTGGTCTTGATCGGGGGGGTGAGCGCCGTGCGTTTCTCGGCGTGGGTCTGCCTGCTCGTGTTCGTCGCGGCGTGCGGCGAGCGGGTGCCGGAGCCCGGGACTCACGACGCGCGCACCGTCCCGCAGGACCCGGGCCCGGACGCGGGGCGGCACCCGGCCTTCCCCGACACCTGGGTCTATCGGGCCCGGCCGTCGTACGGGCTCGGCGGTGCGGTGGCCAGCGCCGACCCGGGGGCCAGCGCCGCCGGCGTGGACGTGTTGAACGCGGGCGGCAACGCCGTCGACGCGGCGGTGGCCACGGCACTGTGTCTCGCGGTGACCTATCCCGTGGCCGGCAACCTGGGCGGCGGCGGCTTCCTGGTGCTGCGCACCGCGGACGGCGAGGTGGCCGCCCTCGACTTCCGCGAGACCGCGCCGGCCGCCGCCACCCGCGACATGTACCTCGACGCGAGCGGCGAGCTCACCGACGCCTCGCTCTTCGGGCCCCGGGCGGCGGGCGTGCCCGGCAGCGTCGCCGGACTGTATGCCGCCCACGAGCGCTACGGCCGCCTGCCCTGGGCCGACGTGGTGGCGCCGGCGATCCGGCTCGCCGAGAGCGGCTTCGTCGCCAACGGTTTCCTCGAGCGCGACCTGGCCAACACCTGGAAGCAGCTCGACGCCCGCGCGCAGGAGCGGCGTGACGCGAGTGGGGCCGCCGCGGGGCTGGCCGCCGAGGGTGGGGACGCCGAGGCGGGGCTCGCCGAGGATGGGCCCGACGACGCGGCCGCCTTCGTCGCCATGCGCCGCCGCTTCGGCGGTGTGACGCGCGGCACGCTCGTGCAGCAGCCCGAGCTGGCGGCGACGTTGCGGCGCCTCGCCGAGCACGGACCCGACGACTTCTACCGCGGCGAGACGGCCGCGCACATCGTGGCCACCATGGAGGCCCACGGCGGGCTCATCGACGCCGACGACCTCGACGGCTACCGCGCGGTGTGGCGCGAGCCCCTGCGCTTCGCCTACCGCGACCACGAGGTGATCTCCATGCCGCCGGTGTCGTCGGGCGGCGCGACCATGGCGCAGATGGCCAACATCCTCTCGGCCTACGACTTCTCCGAGCTGGGCTTCGGCAGCGCCTTGCGCATCCACCTCTTCGCCGAGGCGGCGCGCCGGGCCTACGCCGACCGCAACGCGGTGCTCGGCGACCCCGACTTCGTCGACGTGCCGCTGGCGCGCCTGGTCTCGCGGCCCTACGCCGACGTGCGCCGGGCCGACATCGACGTCGAGCGGGCCACGGCGTCGAGCGCCGTCGGACCCGGCGGCCCGCCCGTCGACGGTGAGGGCAACACCACGCACCTGTCGGTGGTCGACGCCGACGGCGCCGCCGTGTCCCTCACCACCACGCTCAACACCGGATTCGGCTGCAAGACCGAGGTGGAGGGCGCCGGCTTCCTGCTCAACAACGAGATGGACGACTTCGCCGCCCGCCCCGGCCACCCCAACACCTACGGCCTGGTGCAGGGCGCGGTGAACGCCATCGCGCCGGGCAAGCGCATGCTCTCGTCCATGTCGCCGTCCATCGTGCTCGACCCGGACGGCGACCTGTTCCTGGTGACGGGCACGCCCGGGGGCAGCCGCATCATCAACGTGACCTTCCAGTCGATCAGCAACGCCGTCGACTTCGGCATGGACGTGGCCCAGCTCGTGTCGGCGCCGCGGGTGCACCACCAGCACCTGCCCGACCTGCTGTGGTGGGAGGAGGGCGGGCTCTCACCGGTGGTGCTGCAGGCGCTGGAGGCCCGCGGTCACGAGCTGCGCGCGCGCGACGTGTTCTGCGACGTCCACGCCATCATGGTGCGGCCCGACGGGACCATCGAGGCGGCCTCCGATCCGCGGGGGCCGGGGGCCGCCGTCGCTCAGTAGGCTCAGACTCCGGCCGCCTCGGGCTTGCTCCAGGCCCGGGTTGCGAAGGCGTCGTCGACGGGGGTGTCGACCACGTGGTTCGTGTAGTTGCTGAGGGTCTTCATGGCCAGGCCCACGATGACCTCGAGTACGTGGCGCTCGGTGTAGCCCGCGGCGGTGAAGGCGGCGAGCTGGTCGGGGGTGGGGCGGCCGCGGCTGACCAGCATGACGCGGGTGAAGTCGCGCAGGGCCTGCAGCTTGGCGTCGGCGAGGGTGGCGCCGGAGCGCAGGGCCTCGACGACGTTGCTGTCGACTTGTTGCATGTCGGCGATGGTGCTGTGGGCCGCCATGCAGTACTCGCAGTCGTTCTCGAAGTTGGCGGTCATCAACACGACCTGCCGCTCGGTGGGCGTGAAGTCGGAGGCGTCGAAGTGCTTGCCGACGTCGAGGTAGGCGCCGAGGGCCGTGGGCGAGGCGGCGAAGGCGCCGAAGAGGTTGGGCACGAAGCCCAGGTTCTTGTGGGCCGCTGCGAGCAACGGCCGGCTCGCCGCGGGGGCGGTCTCGAGGGTGTGGATGGTGAAGTCGGTCATGGGGGTGCTCCGGTTCTCGGGTGAAGGGGCACCTGCGATGCCGGGTCGCGGTCCCCGGTTACCGGGCGGATTGGTATGCTCCGCCGCCGAGGGCGACCCCGCAGAGGCCGCCCGTTCCCGGAGCGAATGAATGACCGACAGTGGCCGCCTGATGTCCATCGAATACACCCTCAAGCTCGGCGACGGAGAGGAGGTCGACGGCAACATCGGAGAGGACCCCCTCACCTACCAGGAAGGCAACGAGCAGATCCTTCCAGCCCTCGAAGAGGCGCTGCGCGCCCTCAACAAGGGCGAGTCGAAGGACGTCGTGATCGAGCCCGAGGAAGGCTACGGCACGGTCGACCCCGACAAGTTCTTCGAGGTGGAGACCGACTCGATCCCCGAGGAGGCCCGGGAGGTCGGCACGACCCTGGTGGCCGAGGACGAGGAGGGCCAGGAGCACCACCTGCGCGTGCACGAGTTGAAGGAGGCCGCCATCATCCTCGACGGCAACCACCCGCTCGCGGGCGAGACGCTGCACTTCGCCATCAAGGTGCTCGACGTCCAGACCTGGGAAACCAAGAAGTAGGGGGTCGCAGGACCGGCCCCTGGACCGGTCGCTGAGGCCGGACGCACACGGGAGGCCCGCGGTGGGATCGCTGTCGGAGTTCTCCCTGCCGGTGCGGCTGTTCCTGAAGGGCTACCGCTGGCGGCGCATCGACCCGGTGCCCTGGGCTGACCTTCCGCGACCCGTGACGCGGTGCCGTGTGGCCCTCATCACCACTGCGGCCCTCGTGCCCCCCGGCGGCGAGCCCTTCGACGGCTCGGTGCTGGGCGGCGACGTCTCCTACCGGGTGATCGCCGGCGACGCCGACGTGGCCACCCTGCAGGAGAGCCACCCGAGCAATTCCTTCGACCACGGGCCGCTGCGACAGGACGCCAACCTCGGCCTGCCCCTCGATCGGCTGCGCGAATTGGCCGCCGACGGGGTGGTGGGCTCGGTGGCGCCGCGACACCTCTCCTTCCAGGGCTCGATCACTGCCCCGGGACGCCTGATGAAGCGCACCGCTCCCGAGGCCGCGCGCCTGCTGGTGGCCGACGCCGTCGACGTGGCGCTGCTCGTGCCCGTGTGACCCATGTGCAACCAGGCCGTGGGCCTGATTGCGGCGGAGTGCGAACGGCAGGGGGTGGCGACGGTGTCGTTGCAGTTGCTACGCGAGGTGGCGGAAGCGGTCCGGCCGCCGCGGGGGTTGCTGTTGCCGTTCGATCACGGCCGACCGTTGGGCGCGGCGGGGGATGCGGGGGTGCAGCGGGGGGTGTTGCGGGCGGCGTTGGCGATGTTGGTGGATGAGGCCGGGCCGGGGCCGGTGTTGCGGGAATATGAGAAGGAGGTGCCTGACGGTTCCGGGGTGAATCCCTGGGAATAACTCGCCGTTGGTTCCTGCGATAGGCTGTACTTCCTGAGTCGAGCGCATTGATTCGCAGCTCTGACGAACTGCAGTCAGGCGGACAAAGTGAGGCCAATCGTATGAAGAGGCTGCCAAGCGCTCCGAGCAAGTGCGAGTGCATCGCGAACGGGGAAGGAAGTCTTGCGAGCGAGGTTGTCGCCGAGATCGAGCTGTCGACGCGGGCGACGCGGACGCGGCTCGCCCGCTTGGTCGGCCGCGGTCTGGTGCGCGAGATCGGCACCGGACCCCAGGATCCCCAGCGGCGATACTTCAGTGCGGAGGCCGGACCGGCATGAAACTCACGCTCCAACAGCTCGAGGCCCACTTATTGGGCTCGGCCAACATCCTGCGCGGCAAGACCGCGGGCCAGGACTACAAGAACTACATCCTCTCGCTGATGTTCTACAAGCGCCTGTGCGACCAATGGGAATGCGAGGCCGACGAGGCGATCTCCGAGCAGGAGCGTCAGCAGAACCGCGCCTTCAGCGAGAAGGAGAAGGCGATCTTCCGCAAGCGCGGGGAGCACCGCTTCCAGATTCCTGACGGTGCGCGTTGGGGCGACGTGAAGGCCACGTCGGTCAACCTCGGGGAGGTAATGACCAAGGCGATGCGCGCGGTGGCCGATGCCAACGACGAGTTGCGCGGCGTCTTTACGGTGGACTGGAATCAGCCTGCCCCTGACGGCTCGGGCAAGCCGCTCATTCCGGTCGAGGTCGTCCACGCGCTGATCCAGCACTTCGACGAGCACGACCTCTCAAACCAGAGTGTCCCGCCCGACGTGCTTGGCCGCGCCTACGAGTATCTGATCAAGCACTTCGCCGACGACGCCGGCGCCAAGGCGGGCGAGTTCTTCACCCCGCCCGAGGTCGTCGATACCCTGGTCCGTATCCTCGAAGCCCACCCAGGCGATACCGTCTACGATCCGACCGCCGGTTCGGGCGGCATGCTCGTGCACGCGGCCGACTTCCTGCGTGAAGAGGGCCACCACGCCAACAGCGCTCAATACTTTGCCCAGGAGATGAACTGGGGCAACGCTGCCATCGGCAAGATCAACTCGGTGCTGCACGGTCTCGAAGCGGACATCCGCGCTGGAGCCAGCACGATCACCGACCCACAGTTCCAAGATGGCGGCCAGGTGCGCAAGTTCTCGCTGGTGCTCTCCAACTTCCCATTCTCCGACGAGTTCTGGTGGCTGAAACCGGAGCAGCAGACGGACGACAAGAAGAAGAAGACCAAGCTCAAGAAGGAGGTCTTCGGCAAGGAAGGCTTCAAGGACCCCTTCGGCCGCTTCGGCCGAGGTACGCCCTTCCACGCGCCGCCGGCTGGCTACGGCGACTACGCCTTCATCCTGCACATCCTGGCCTCGCTGACCGAGGACGGTCGCGCCGGCATCGTCTGCCCGCAGGGCGTCTTGTTCCGCGGCCAGCCCGAGGTCGAGGAGGAGACTGGCGAACTCGACAAGGCCGGCCAGCCCAAGATCCGCCGCCGCAAGGCCGACGACGAGCACCTGATCCGCCGGGCGCTGCTCGAGTCGGGGCTGATCGACGCCGTGATCTCGCTGCCGCTCAACGTCTTCTACGGAGCCGGCGTTCCCGCCTGCCTCCTGATCCTGCGCAAGGAGCGGCCGGCCGAGCGCAAGGGAAAGGTGCTCCTCGTCTACGCCGCGCGGCACTACCGCGAACTCTCCAATCAGAACGAGCTGCGCCCCCAGGACGTGATGCGGATCCTGGTTCACGCCCACGCCTACGGCGATGCCGCCCGGGTGCCGGGCCTCGTCGAGGCGCACGCGGCACGCCTGCACCGCGAGATCGACCGGCGCGAGGTGGACGAGGCCGGGCGTCTCGAGACCGAGTACCAGCCGCAGGCCGACAGGCTCGGGGCGCTCGATGCCGAGCTGACCGAGGCGCACCGGCGCCAGGCCGCGGCGAAGACCAAGCAGGACAAGGCCAAGCTCGCCCGCGCCATCTCAAAGCTGGAGAAGCAACGCGCGAAGCCGGCCGCCAAGCTGGTCGAGCGCGATGAGCGCATCGCCGAGGCCCGGCGCCGCGCCGACGACGACCGCCGGGACGTGAGCGTCGTTGGCGAGGAGCTGATCGCCCTCTACGGAGACCCGGACGAGCTGCTCAAGCACGCCTGCGTCGTTGCCCAGGACGAAATCGAGGAGAACGAGTTCAATCTCAACATCCCGCGCTACGTGGACACTTTTGAGCCGGAGCCGCGGGTGGAGGTGATGGACGCTCTCAAGACGTTGAGGAAGGTGGAGGTGGCTGCGAAGGAGGCAGAGCGAGACCTTAGGCGTCTACTCGTTGAGGCTGGATATGCAGACTGACTGCTTCCCGGACGCTGTCGCCGAATGGACCAAGGAGCCGATTGGTGTGCTTGCTGACGTAAGCCGGCGCTATCGGACGGAGAAGGAACGCGAGTATCCCTTTGTCGAGATGGCGTCGGTCGGGGAGAACTTCGCAGGCATCCTCAAGTTCGACGCGCGCACTTGCGAAAGCTCCGGTCTTGCACGCTTCAAGGTAGGCGACACTCTCTTCGCCAAGATCACGCCCTGTCCGCAGAACGGGAAGGTCGCCTTCGTTTCCCACCTTCCAGGCGAGTTGGGGCTCGGTTCCACCGAGTTCATCGTCCTCTCGCCTCGGAACGACACCGATCCTCGATTTCTCTACCACTTGGTCTGCTCGCATGCTGTTCGTGGCCGTGCCGCCGCACGTATGGAGGGGTCGACGGGGCGGCAACGTGTTCCCGATGAGGTCTTCACCAAGCGCCTTGTCGTGCCCGTCCCTCCGCCCGAGGATCAAGCCGCCATCGCCTGCATCCTCGACGCCGTGGACACGGCGCTGGAGTGCACCCGCGCGGCGGTCGAGCGGGCGCGGGACCTAAACCACTCTCTCTTGCACGAGCTTCTCGAGGCGGGGCTACGACCGGTACGAGTCCAGCGCGGGAGGCACCCGTCTCACTGGTCCACGCGACGGCTCGACGAAGTAGCCGAGGTTGGTTCTGGAGTCACGCTCGGTAAGGACGTCTCTGGCTCGGCGTCGGTCGAGCGGCCCTACCTGAGGGTTGCCAACGTCCAGGATGCACATCTCGATCTCTCGATGATCAAGACGGTCCGTGTTCGTGTAGATGATGCCGACAAGTACCGACTCGAAGCTGGGGACGTGCTGATGACGGAAGGGGGCGACCTTGACAAGCTGGGTCGCGGCACGATCTGGGAAGGGCAGATTCCCGACTGCTTGCACCAGAACCATGTCTTTCGTATCCGCGCAAACCGCGAGGTGCTGGAGCCAGAGTTCTATGCACTGATCGTGGAATCCGATATCGCCAAGGCGTACTTCAATCGCGTTGCGAAACGAACTACGAACCTCGCTTCCACCAACAAGACGCAAGTACGTGCCTTCCGCTTTCCGCTTCCCCCTACACTTGACGAACAGAGAGAGATCGTTGCAGTGATGAAGGCATCGAAGGCATCGAGTGCCGCGTTCATGATCAAGAAGGGCGCTCTGCGCGAACTAAAGAAGGCTCTCATGTACGACCTCCTCACCGGCCGCGTCCGCGTGCGCGACACGGCCAAGGTGACCGCCTCATGAGCGAGTACTCCTACGTCGAACAGCCCATCCTCGGCTGGCTCTGCGGCGAGCCGAAGGAGAAGTACGGCGAGGTCGGCCTCGGCTGGACCTACCGGGGAGAAGAGGCCATGGCCCAGTTCGACCGGCCGCTCGAGGACCCGCTGGTCGAGATGCTGCTGTTCGCAGCCATCGAGCGCATCAACCCTCAGGTGCAGACCGAGGCACAGGCCGGGCTCGCCGTGGCGGCGCTGCGCCAGGCGATGGCCCACCCCGACAAGCTGACCGCCAACCGCGAGACACTGAACCTGCTGCGCGACGGCGCTCGAATCGTACTGGAGCCCGGCCAGGATGCGACGACCGTCAGCTTCATCGAATTCGACTCGGACCGGCAGGACCGGAATGACTTCACCGCCACCAACCAGTACCGCGTGCAGGGCGTCAAGCAGTGCCGCGAGGACACGGTGCTGCTCGTCAACGGCATCCCGTTGGTGGTCGCCGAGTACAAGAGCTACCTCGCCAGCGGCAAGGACTGGTGCGAGGCCGTGCACCAAATCCACCGCTACCAGCGCCAGGCGCCGGCAGTCTTGGTGCCTAACATCTTCTGCGTGGCCGTTGACGAGGACGAATTCCGCTACGGCACCGTGCTCTTCCACGACGCCGGCAAGGAGGAGATCGACCGGCACCTCGATCTTTGGGGGCGCTGGCTGAGCCTCTACCCCGACCGGCACGGATTCTGGAACGATCCCGAGGCCACCGATCCCGACGATCCGCTGGAGGCGCCGGTGCGGGGGCTCTTGCGCCTGAAGCCTGCGCACCTGCTCGACTTCCTCCAGCACTTCGTCGTGTTCGAGACCAAGAAGGGCAAGACGACCAAGAAGATCGCCCGCTACCAGCAGTTCGAGGCGGTGAACGAGTTGGTGGACCGCACGGTGTCGCTGGTCGGCCAGCCGGTGGAGCCGCAGGACCGCACCGGACTCGTCTGGCACACGCAGGGATCGGGCAAGTCGCTGACGATGATCTTCGCCGGCCAGAAGCTGCGGCGGCATCCGGCGCTCGGAAGCCCCACGGTGCTCATCGTCGTCGACCGGCGCGACCTCAAGACCCAGCTCTCCGACGACTTCGACGCCTGCGACTACCCGAACGTGGAGAAGGCCCTGGGCGTCGAGGATCTGAAGCGCAAGCTCCGTGCCGACTGGCGCGGCACGCTGGTGACCACGATCCAGTCCTTCCAGAACATGGGCGAATTGGCCCCGGTGACGCGGGACAACGTCATCAGCCTGGTGGACGAGTGCCACCGTTCGCAGAAGGGGAAGGGCAAGGAGGGCTTCGCGATGACGATGCGCGTGAAGCTCGCGGGCGGCTTCCGCTACGGCTTCACCGGCACGCCCATCGATCGGACGATGCAGAACACGCACCGCGACTTCGGTCCAGCGAAGGACGGCGAGCAGGAGCGCTACCTCAGCTACTACGGCATCCGCCGCGCGATCCGGGACGGAGCCACGCTCGAGGTCCACTACCTCAGCGACCCGGTGCCGTTCCGGGTGGACGAGGAGGCGCTAAGCTTCGGGTTTGAGGAGATGTGCGCCGAGATGGAGCTGGAGGACGAGGAAGCCAAGGACTTCATCCAGCGCCAGCGCGCAAAGTGGAAGGAGCTGGCACGGCACCCCGAACGGGTGGAGATCGTGATCGAGCGCTTGCTGACCCACTTTCTCGAGCACCCGGATCCCAGCGGCTTCAAGGCCCAGCTCGTCGCCGTCGACCGCAAGGCCTGTGCGCTCTACAAGGGAGCGCTCGACGCCAAACTCGCGGCGCGAGGACTGCCGCCCGCTTGGTCGGAGGTAATCATATCGGCGGCACAGAACAGCGAACCCGATGTCGCGCGCTTCGAGTACCCGAAGGCGAAGCAGGACGAGCTGATCGACTACTTCAAGCTGACGCCGGCGGAGTGGGAGGCTCGGAACCGCGAGCGCTACGGCGAAGAGCGCAGCAGGTGGCACCCTCCGCTCAAGATCCTCATCGTCTGCGACCGCCTGCTCACAGGGTTCGACGCCCCTGTCGAGCAGGTGATGTACCTCGACAAGCCGCTTCGCGATCACAACCTGCTCCAAGCCATCGCCCGGACCAACCGGCCGCTGCCTTCGATGAAGAAGCGCACCGGGTTGGTGGTGGATTACTTCGGCGTCTTTACCGATCTGGAGCGGGCTCTCAACTTCGACGAGAGCGTGCGCGAGGAAGCGCTAATCGATTGGGATGCGCTACGCCAGGCCTTGCCCGGCGAGGTCGCGTCCTGCATGGAGTTCTTCGACGGAATCACGATTGCCGACACCCGCGAGTGCTTGCTCGCCGCTCTGCGTCGGCTGAGGGACCCGGAGACCGCCAGGAGTTTCGAGCACGCCTTTCGGAGCCTCGAACGACTTTGGGAAGCGATCGCTCCCGATTCCTGCCTGTATCCGCATCGCTACGCCTACAACTGGCTGTGCGGCATCTACGTCGCTCACCGGCGACGGCAGCGGGGCAGCAAGGACACCTACGGCGAGCTCTCGGCCAAGACGCGCCAGCTCATCGAGGAGAACACGACGTTCCTCGACATATCCCAGTCGCTGCCGGTGTTCAAGATTGACGAGGACTACACCGGCGGGCTCGACGACTTGCCCACGCCCGCGGACAAGGCCGCTGCGCTGGAGGCCATGTTGACGGCCGAGTTGGTGGAGGACGACCCGAACTTCCTCTACCGCCAGCTCGGCGAGCGCCTGCGGCGGGTCAAAGCGCGTAAGGATGCGGGTGCCGAGGCGACCGCTCGCCGCCTGCTTGAGCTGGAGGAGATCTCCGCCGCGGCCGCTGCGAGTCGCCGGGAACCAGAGCGCCTGAGCCTCAACCAGCCGGGCGAGTACGGTCTCTTCACGATCTTCCGTGCCCAAGTCTCGTTTTCTGACGAGACATACCTCGCGGATTGCTCGCGGCGCATGGTCGAGCACCTGCGGGTGAACAAACTCCTGGCGCCTGGCTGGAGCATCTCGAGGAGTGGGCGGATGCGGGTCGAGCAGTCGCTGCTGGCGGAGTCGTGGAATCCCACCTACCAGCAGCTCGGATTCGACCGCGATGATGAGAATCCGGCCTTCCTGGCTCCGGCGGTGGAGGAGCTTGCCAAGTCGGACGGAGCCTTCTGAGGCGATGAGAACTGCGACCCAGCACCGAATCCAGCTCGGAGGCCGCCGCGTCGACTACCGGATCGTCCCTTCAAAGGGCGCGACGCGGTTGCGCGTTCGCGTTGGGCCGAACGGAGTTGAAGTCGTGAAGCCGGCGGTGCGCGATGGAGAAGAGGTCCCCACATTCCTGCGCAGAAACGAAGCCTGGGTCCTCGAGCAGATCGAGCGCGCACGGCGTTTGCCAGGCGTCGTTCGGCCCGGTTCGCGCCGCAGCGGCGAGATCCTGTTCCGGGGTGAACCAACGCGCGTGCGGATCGCTGATGGACATGGACGTACCCGGGCGAATTCCATCGCGCTGATCGATGGTGAGATCATGATTCGCCTGGGAGGCTCGTCCCAAACACCGGTCTCTCGCAGCCTCGAGTATTGGTTTCGGAAACAGATGCGGGTGCAGATTCACCGGCATCTGGCCGAGATCACAGCGAACATCGGCCATCAACCGGGCCGCCTGTACGTCATGGGGCAGCGCACCAAGTGGGGCAACTGCTCAGCGAAGGGCAACCTTTCCTTCAACTGGCGTCTTGTCCTCGCGCCTGATTCGGTGCTTCGGTACATCGTCATTCACGAGACCGTCCACCTGGTCATTCCGGATCACTCAGCGAGATTCTGGCTCACCGTTCAAAGCCTGTGTCCTGATTCGGAACGGGCAAAGCAATGGCTGTGTCGCCATCAGGAGCAGTTGACGGTCAACTTGGAATCCGTCGTCAAAGAAGCCGCACCGACTTCCCGGAGCTCATCGGTGAACCGTTAGCCAGCCTTGGGCCGGTAAGTGCTCTCCAGGGATGCTGCGACGCACCTAGCGGGAGACTCCACGAAGTCGCGTGGAGAGAGTGTGCCGAGGATTCTAGAGGAGACACGGGTTGCGAGAATCAAAGGGCGGCTCGATACTGTGAGTGATGTTCTCTCGCAACTCAGGAGGATTTCCTATGGAATCGCTCACTCACCGGCTCCCCAGAATTGACGAAGTGCCGTCACTGTCTGAAGAAGACAGGGTGTGTTTTGCCGAGGTACGAGATGTGCTCGCGAAGCATGGCCGCTTGCAGAGATTCGGTATCTGCCTGCTTCACGAGCACTTTGCGCTTGCAGAGGACGAGATTCTGACAGAGGCATGGGATGCTGAAACGCGGACGCTAGTCTCTCGGCCACGCCGTAGAGCGGAGGAGTCGAGCAAGCGCCTCATCGAGACTAGTTGGCGCCTCGACACTGGCATGGCAATTGGTGACTGTCAGGAGACGCCGACGGGAGGCCACTACAGCGACTCGTAGGTACAAGACCGATTGCAAGCGCAGGCACCCCCAAAGAGCGTTGCGGGGCAGCCTTGCAACTCCTTCACGCAACTGTTTCTCCGCGTCTGACCTAGCTCCCTGGTAGCGGGACCGAGTCGCATTCGCTTAAAGGGTGCTGGCGCCAATGTGGATTGAAGAAGCGCGAGTTGAAAATTTACGTGGCTACACTTCTTGTGGCTTCTCCTTGGCACGCGCCAAGACAATTCTAGTTGGGCAAAATAACTCGGGCAAGACGTCGATCCTGAAGCTTGTTAACTGGCTTCTGAATGAAGCACCACTTGATCTTCTGAACGGACAAGACTCGCCTTCCCCTGACTTGTTCGAGTTCCTTCTTCCAGCGCGAAGAACGCGAAACCGAGCGCGGCGATTGACGCTGCTCATTCAGGTGCCCGACGGAAGAAGCCATCGCCGGTTCCGTTGCAATAAAGGTGTTGCGGAGCTTCGACTAAATGTTCGGCAGACACCGTCCCGGTCCGTCTATGTGGCACTCGGAGCGCCGAGTCGGGGCGAGCTGGCGCAATCACACGATCGGGCTATTGAGCTTCTTGACCGGCTCCGGAAAGAACACTCGTTTATTTACATCCCTTCTTTTCGCGATGCCAAGTCGCCAAGATTTCAGTCCACTCTTCACGGCGCACTTAGAGGACAGCTGCAGCAGAGAGCGCTTCACTCGGCTCAAGGCGGTGCGCCCTCCGAGTATCGCGAGATTCGAAAGGCACTGAGAGCCGTCGGAAAGGTGGCCGAAGACCTTGCCTCTCCTCTGTGGGATGAGATGAAGGGGCACCTCCCGGCTGGGCTTGCGGAGAAAGCGACAATTAGGCTCCGTTCTGATCCGGCAGACCTTGTCGAGTGGCTTTCAGCTCAACTGGAACTCCGCCTTTCGACTGGTAGCCATGACAAGGATGGCGTTTCCGTTGATAACGTCGGGTCTGGCCTGCAGTCGCTCTTGGATCTCGCAATTCATCGAGCATCTACTGATAGCGATCGCGAGTGCACTCTTGTGGTCGAAGAGCCGGAGTCATTTCTCCATCCGTCAGCGCAGAGAACCCTCGCTCGAGCGCTGTTAACCGATGAGAGCGTGGAGCACTCGATCATCACAACGCACAGCCCCATAGTGCTAGATGAGGCGCCATACGGTGATGTGGTTGTGTGCCGAGATCAGATGTTCTTCGAGCCTCGGGACGCGAAGGATGAAGCAAGGTCTGAGATCAATGCAGCACTCATGACGGGCTCAGGCGCAGAGATGATGTTCGCTAGATCGGTTCTGTTGGTCGAGGGCGACGGTGATCGTCAGTTCTTCGAGCAACTCCGGCGCCGCCTTGCTGCACACGACGAGACGGGTAGAACCGACGAGCTATTCTGCGTGTGGGTTGGTGGAAAACACAGCTTTGCTCCTTGGATCAGGCTCCTTCAGTCTTACGTGCAGAGAGGTGAGCAGCCGATCTATTGGCTTGTCGTTGCAGATGGTGACGCACCCAGCCAAGTTCGGCAGGCTTTCTTACATGCAGAGGTGCCGGTGGCCGCGCCGGTGCTCTCGGAAATAGGTCGGGTCGGCGCGGAGATGCACAACGGGATTGATGCATGGGCCAGCGCTGTGGCGAAGCTGAACAATGTGGCGCGATCGAGTGAAGTGCCAATGGCGCTTGCGCCTGTGGATATCGAGTATGCTGCTCTCTGCGAGGCGTCTAGAGATACTCTGGAGGCCTTTGCGGATAGATTCGGCGCGCCAGGTAGGTCAAAGAACGAACTCTTGAAGTTCTTAGGCTCAAAGGGTGCCACGCAACCGACTGCTGGAAGGAAGGACGCATGGATGCGAGCCCACATCGGAGCCAACTTGCCTGGGTCCGAGATTCCGAACGATATTCGCACTGTGCTTCTTCGCTGGTTAGAGCCGGCCATGAAGAAGGCGGCGGCTCAGCGACTTGTGCGAGCACTTGAGAGTGAATAACCGACGGCTGGCTAACAAGCGCTTGCAGCGGATGTCGTTTCGCGGCGCGGCTGAACCACTGAGCCGTTAGGCGAGTGAAGCCATAACTGAGACAGGAGGAGAACATGAAACCAGGCGCCAAACTCGCAACGGCCCTCCTGACCGTCGTCTCCATCGCCCACCTGCTCCGCGTCGTGGGCTGCCTGCTCCCGGGTGCGATCGCCGTGCTCTTGTGGCGCGAGGGTCACGCCGACACCGCAGCGCACGCCGGCTGACCAGCCGGCGCCGGTTCGGCCCTACCCCGCCCCCAAAACCACATCCCCCGACCCGAACGGCTGCATCTGGTCGCGCCAGTAGTGCAGTTCGGTGGACTTCTTCTTGGACGTCACCAGGATGACGCGCTCGAACGAGCCCACGGGAGACTTGCGCGGGAAGCACACGGCGCTGCACCCGAACGGCCTAGGCAGGTGGCCCTTCGACGGATCGCCTTTGTCGGTCCAGTGCCCCGCCTTGTCGCGCGACCAGACGCCGAGGCCCTTGGCGTCGCAGAGGGCGTTGACGTGGCCGTCGGGCAGGTGGTGGACGTCGAAGAAGCGCATGACCCCGGGCAGCTTCGTCCAGGTGGGCGCCTCGGTGAAGTGGGGCGAGATCTCCGCGAGGGCGGGGTGCTCGCCGTTGAACCCGACCACCAGGACGTCGTCATTGCCGTCGACGGCGACGGCCGCCCGCTGTCCGTAGTTGCCGCGTGGATCCCGATACTTCTTGGGAACCGTGTAGGTGATGCGGCGAGGGGGCTTGCGCTTCGTCAGCTCATCCCAGCTCCACTGGAAGACGGTGAAGTCGAGGCCGAATCCGGCACCGCTGGCGACGAGGTAGAGGCCTTTGCGCCCGCCGGCCGCGCACCAACTCTGGTTGGGGTCCCCAGGGAAGGGCACGACGATACTGTTGCGTTTCGTCACGCCAGGGATCGCGAAGAAGAGACCCTGCTTGCTGCCTGTGAAGATACGCGAGCGATCCTCGCCGCTCTCGCCGATCGGTTCGGCGGCGACGTCGACGCAGATCCAGTTCTTGTTCTCGAACATGACCGGCTTCGTCGCGGCCTGCAGGTCGCGGTCGATGGTGCACCAGCCCGACCCGCCGCGCGTGAAGTCGCTGCCGTAGACGTAGATCTCGGTGTTCCAGAAGGTGATGTCGGGCCAGTAGCCCGCGCTCAGCTCGTGGAGCTTGATGGTTCCCGATTGCGACATGGCGCGCTCCCCCGGTGACGGCGGCCTTCCCGGTACGGCCATGCTAGGCGGGGCACGCGGATCGAGCCAGCCGGGGGTAGAGTGAGACCCGGCGTGTGCGGAGTGATTCACAGTGCCGGCGAACCCTCGTCAGCCCAACAAGGCAAGGCATGAGCAAGATCGAGAAGACCATCCGGAACCTTTCGCACGGCGCACTCATTCGTGTGGAACGGGAGGGGCTGGAAGGCGGTTGGGCTGACGGATACCTGGTCGGCACGGGACCCGAGTTCTTCGCGATCCACATGGTGGATCAGGGCATTCGCCTCGACGGCTTCAAGTGCTTGCGGTACGCGGATGTGTCCTCCATCGATGCGCCCGCGCCCTTCGCAGCTCTCATAGACCGTGTTCTCGAGCTTCGTGGTCAAGAGGTCGTCGGAGCGTCCCCCGTGGATCTGTCCTCGGTTGCGACCCTGATCCGCACCGCCGGTGAAGCGTTCGCCGTCGTCACCCTGTTCCTGGAATCGCAAGACCCGGACGTCTGCTTCATCGGCAAGGTGCTCTCCGTCGACGACGAGCGCGTTCAGATCCGCTGCATCGACCCGGGCGGCGTGTGGGAGGATGGCGAAGAGAGCTACGCCCTGTCCGAGGTCACGCGTGTCGACTTCGGGGACTCGTATGCGGAGGCCCTCGTGCTGGTTGGGGGTGAGGGGTAACAGCCCGCTGAACTGCACTGCCGCCAGCCGGATCGACCCATGATCGCAGCTCGCCTCGCCATCCTCGCCGCCGCAGCCCTCGTGGGTTGCTCGGCATGCGATGGAGAGCCTGGCGAGGCGCCGCACGACGATGTCACGGCCGCCGAAGTCGCCGAGACCGCCGACGGTCTCTCCGTCGCCAACGACACCGCGCCGACCCCGTCGGGGTCGATCGAGGAGCTGCTGCTGTTCTTTCCCTCGCAGTACCCGGAGGGGAACTGGCAGCCGTCGGGCCTCGTGTACGAGGACGTGGAGTTCGCGGCGCCGGACGGCGCGACGCTGCACGGGTGGTACTGCCCGAGCCCCGACCCCATCGCCACGGTGCTGTATCTGCACGGCAATGCGGGCAACCTCTCGCACCGCGCACCGATCCTGCGCCGCCTTCAGCGCGAGCTCGGCGTCACCACCCTGATCATCGACTACCGCGGCTATGGGCGCAGCGAGGGGTCTGCCTCGGTGGCCGCGGCCATCGAGGACGCGCGGGCGGCGCACGCATTCCTGGCGCGCAAGGCCGGGGTGGCCAAGTCGAGCATCGTGCTGATGGGGCGCTCCCTCGGCGGAGCCCTCGCCGTGGAGGTGGCGGCGGCGGCCCCGGTGCGCGCCCTGATCATCGAGAGCACGTTCTCATCACTGGTGGATGCGGCCCAGCACCACTACCCCTACCTCGCCTGGATCGTCCCGGAAGCGAAGCTCAACACGGCCGCGCGGATCGCGAAGTTCAAGGGGCCGCTGTTCCAGAGCCACGGCGACCGCGACGGCACGATCCCCCTCTCGCTGGGACGCCGGCTCTTCGACGCGGCCAACGATCCCAAGCAGTTCATGGAGATCGCGGGCGCCGACCACAACGACCGGCTGCCCGGTGCATACTACGAGCGCCTCAAGCAGTTCCTCGTGGAGCTCCCGTGATGGTCGTGCAACGGCACAGGACAAGCGCTTGCAGTGGATCGATGCACAGAGGCGTTGCAGAGCTGCTGCCGAACCGTTGTGCCGATCAAGCACGGCTCCCTGCGGATCTCCGACTGCGCCCACCGCCCTTCGGGAGAACATGGTGAGGTCACGCGACGCCGATCACCCCGCCTGTGGTCGCCGGTTCAGGATGCCTGGGCCCATGGCCGCCGTGCTGTTCAGCCTCGTGGCGGTGCTGGGCGGTGTCGCTTGCCGGCCGGCCGCGACTCTCGATGGGCCGCCGGAAGTGGCAACCGTCGTGCCACCGCCGTTGCCTGAACGGCTCAGGGCGCATGTCGTCAAGCTCGCGTCCCAGGGTGAGCGGAGCGTCGATCACCCGGCGAGCCTGCGAGCGGCCCGCGACTACGTCGTCGCCACCCTGACCGAGGTCGGACTGAGCCCACGCTTGGCCGCCTACTCCTACGGTGAGCACCACGTCGCCAACGTCGTGGCCGACCTCGCTTCCGGAGACGCTGATGCCCCGCTGCTCATCGTGGGGGCGCACTACGATTCGATTGGTCCGGGCGCCGACGACAATGCAAGTGGGGTTGCCGTGCTGCTGGAACTGGCTTCCGAACTCGCGAGCGTCGATCTCCCCGTTCGTGTGCGTCTCGTCGCGTTCGTCAACGAAGAGCCCCCGTGCTTCCAGGAGGACTGCATGGGCAGTCTGGTCTACGCGCGAATGCTCAAGGAGGCCGGCGAGGCCGTCAGCCTGATGATCAGCATCGAGAGCGTGGGCTACTGGTCCGATGAGCCGGACTCTCAGCGGTACCCGGCTCCCCTCGGCCTCATGTACCCCAGTACGGGCGATTTCCTGGCCGTGGTGTCCACGCTACGCCACGCCCTGCTCGTCAACGAGTACGCAGAGGCGATGCGCGCGGTGAGCGCACTGCCGGTGGAGGCGGCCGCACTCCCGAGTGCGTTGCCAGGAGCGGGATGGTCCGATCACTGGAGCTTCATCGAGGTCGGCTACCCCGCGCTGATGATCACCGACACCGCCGTCTTCAGGAATCCGCACTACCATGAGATGTCGGACAAGCCGTCCACGCTCGACTACGATCGGATGGCTCTCGTCGTGGAGGGGATCCGCGATTCGCTGGCTCGCTTCCTTTCCACACCATGAGTGGCGGCACGGCAAGCGCTTGCAGTGGTCTTTGCTGCGCGGCGCCCTAAAGCCGCTGAACCGTTAGGCCAAGACCAGGAAGCTGCTCATGCGTTTCGTGACTGCACTCGCTGTCGCCGCCTTGATCGGCATGACCTGTGCAGGGTGCATGATGCTCGGCATGACCACCGTCGGCACCAGCCGTGGCGAAGTGCTCAATCCCTCTCCCTACGTCAGCCGGAGCGGAGAGAGAGTCGTCAGGTCGAAAGTCCGCCCGGAGCCGATGTCGGCCGACCAACTCCTCGAGGCGTGGGGCGACCCGGACTCGCGGCGGCAGCTCCCGGAGGGAGCCGAAGAGTGGCGCTACACCGGTTGGCCGCGATGGGCGGGAGTGATGTTCATCGTGGTGGTCGTGCCGGTTCCTCTCGTGGTCCCGGTCGGTCTCGAGCACGTGACCTTCGTCATCGAGGACGAGCTTGTCGTCAGCGCAAGCTCGGCCAATACGGAACTCGGTTTCAAATGCGGGGTCGGTTGGGCGCCCGAGGAATTTCATGGGGGCGGGTGGTTCGCGGGGTGCGGCGGAGAGGTGAAGGACTCCTTCAGGGACCTCTCCGAGTAGGAGGTGGGCTGCCCGAAGTCCCGTCGCCTCAGCCCCGCGATCGTCTTGGCCGAGTATTCTGGCACTGCCCAACAACTCTTTGAGGACGACCGGCGCAGACGCACTTGCTTCCTATCGAGAACACCGTCAGTCGACCGAGGCCCAACCCACCATGAAACTCCCGGTCATCCGCGGCGTCATCGACCGTCGCATCCTGGTGAACTACCGCGTGGACCCCGCGGCGCTGAGCGCCGTGCTGCCGGCGCCCTTGCGGCCGAAGGTGGTGGGCGGCTTCGGCATCGGCGGCATCTGCCTGATCCGACTCAAGCAGCTCCGTCCGCGCATGGTCCCAAAGGCCCTCGGCATCCGCTCCGAGAACGCCGCGCACCGCATTGCGGTCGTGCTCCCGGATGGCGGGGAGGGGGTGTTCATCCCCCGGCGCGACACGACCTCGGTGCTGAACGCGATGGCCGGCGGCAGGCTCTTCCCGGGCCGGCATCACCACAGTCGGTTCGAGGTCTCCGAGCACGACGGGTCGTACGCGCTGACCCTCACCGATGGCACCGGTGCCAAGATCCTGTCGGTGAAGGCCTCCGTCGCGGCGGACATCCCCGAGTCGAGCGTGTTCGGGTCGCTCGCCGAAGCGTCGGCCTTCTTCGAGGCCGGATCGCTCGGATACTCGTCGACGGACGACGCGTCCGTGCTCGACGGACTCGAGCTGCGCACCCGGTCGTGGCACGTCGAAGCGCTCGCGGTCGAGCAGGCCTCCTCCAGCTACTTCGAGGACGCCACCGTCTTCCCGCCCGGCGCCGCGGAACTCGACTGCGCGTTGCTCATGAAGGACATCCAGCATGAATGGCATGCGCGAGAACCGCTTTACTGTGGCGAGACCCCATGCGCCGTCTAGGCAACGCCCGCGTGGTGGAGTCCGCACTCTGAGATGCTTGGCGTCGCACTGGGCTTTGACGTGTCCGTCGGGCAGGTGGCGGACTTCGAAGAAGCGCGTGACCCATGCTCAACCAGGTCGCCGGCGTAGGGGATGTCGGGGCCGGTCGAGTCCGGTCGGCCGGGCGCATGAAGGAGAGGTGTGAAGATACTGATCGGGCTTCGGTGTGATGATTTGCTTTGCTATCGAAGCGCGGGCCCCAGCTCATGGGAGGAGAGGAATGGGATTCTGGCCGGATGACCTGGCGGGTTGGACCGCTGCACTTCAAGGCGTTGCAGTTGCCGCCGGCGGGCTCTGGGCGGTGCGAACGTTCTCGACGGCGCAGCGGCACAAGGCGGCGGAGGTCTTGCTCGAGGTCGAGCGCGGTTTCAGGGATGTGCAGCAAACTTGCGACTGGCTGACATCCACGGACACGTACGAAGCCAAGTACCTCGTGCCACTCCGCAAGATGGAGTCGACGGAGGATCTCACTGATGCAGAGCACAGTCGGCAGGCCGAGGTCGATCGAGCGTTGCGCTTCTTCTACTTTTGCAGCGTGCTCAACTCGCGCTTGGGTGTCGATTTGGCCACACTCGAGAACGCCTATTCCTTCTACTTGCGTGAATTCATTAATCCCGAAAAGCGGCCCGACCTCCGAGCCTACGTCGAGAGGTGGTACCCGGGGCTCTTCGCGTGGATTTCAAAGCAGAAACCCGCTCACAAGGCGGGGTGAGAATCGAGTCGCGCCTGTGCGGGTCGCTCACCGAAACGTCGGCCTTCTGCGAGGCCGGTTCCCACGGCTGCTCAGCCACGGCACCGTGACTCAGCTGCTGGAGTGTGATGGTGCCCGGCAGCGCCAGGGCGCGCCCTGGTGCGAGACTGCTCCGAGTGCCGAGACGCGCGCCGTGCTGACTTCGCAGACGGCCAACGTCAGTGAGCCGTTGACGAAGCCGTTGCGAACGGGGCGCCCGTGAACCCGATCGTCCGCGAACACGGATCGGCCCCCGCGCGCATCATCGCCCTCCACGGCGGACCCGCGGCGGCTGGCGACATTGCTCCGGTTGCCCGAACACTGGGCGAACGTTGGTGCGTGCTGGAGCCCTATCAGCGGGGCAGCGGAGGCAAGCCGCTCACCGTCGCAACGCACATCCGCGATCTCGACGACGTGATCCGCGAGCGGTGCGTCGAGCATCGACCGGTCATCGTGGGTCACTCCTGGGGCGCGATGTTGGCCTTGGCCTACGCGGCGAGGCACCCGGAGGCAGCAGCGAGCCTGGTCTTGATTGGCTGCGGGACGTTCTCCCTCGACGCGCGTGCGATGTTCGAGGAGCGCCTTGCCGCGAGGCTCTCGCCGTCGGACCGTGCCGAGATCGCGGATACGGAGCGCATCGACTCGGACGACCGCCGCCTCGCGGCCCTGGGCCAGGTGATGACGCGTGCTTATGGGCACGACGTCGTGGCGGCGGGGCTCCCTGCGGAACGCTTCGACAGTCAGGCTCACCGGGAGACCTGGGCGGACATGCTCCGCCTGCAGGAGGAGGGTGTGTATCCGGCAGCCTTCGCGGCGGTGAAGATGCCCGTGCTGATGCTGCATGGCGATGTCGATCCTCATCCGGGCCCGCGGACGCGCGACGACCTGAAGGCCCACATGCCCCAGCTGGAGTACCGCGAACTCGCGCAGTGCGGTCACTCGCCGTGGCGGGAGCGTCACGCGGCGAAGCCGTTCTTCGAGATGCTGGAGGCCTGGATCGAAGCGCAGTAGGAGCCCGACGCGCCCGCCCGCCCTCACCCCGCCGGACGAACATGAACTGCAGTGAGTCACCCAGCGGCGCCGCGCGGGCCTGGGTGATCAGGTCGCCACGTCCCCCGACCCAAACGGCTGCAGCTGGTCGCGCCCGTCGTGCAGCTCGGTGGAGCCAATCAGAATCCTGGCCTCGGCCTCATCATTGTCGCCGGAGTGGGTTTCATGCTTGGCCTTGTTTGGTATTTGAAGGGCAGGCGCAGTGCCGGAGAACAAGCCGGTGCAGCAGCTCGCGCTTCGCGCGGCAGCTGAACGGCAAGACCTTGAGTCAGACAGAAGAAGGAGTCGGGAAGTGATTCGAATGCGTCCATGCCGCTTGGTGAATCTGCTGGCGCTGGTGCTGGTGTGTTGTCTCGCTGCGTGTGCTTCACCCGTGCGCGCGTTGGACCATTTCAGGAGTCAGGTCGGGCACGGACCACGCTGCGCGGCCATCGAAGTCGCAGCGACGATTCAGTTCTCGAGTGACCGGCAGGCGGCGCTGGGGGGAATCGCCGCGTTGACCGATCTGTCGGAGCACGAACAGCTGTTCCTGGTGGAGGCCACCATTGCCGGCGGCGGATTCAGTTCTGACGTCACGGCAGTGCTCGTGGCACTCGCGAGGAATCCACGCCTGACCGATGCGGCACGCGCTCGGCTGGCCACGCTCCAGCACAAGGCGAGCCTGTTCTCATCCGACCGCAGGCTCCTCGCGAACGCACTGCGCGACAACCATGCGGGAACGTAGGTTGCGGTTACGATTTCACAACTCGCAACAGCCGCCGGTCCGGCCCGCGGCCCGCGTCTGATCGAGGAGTTCGTGAGGCCCACACGGTGAAAGGCATGTCCGAGCGCTTCGTGAGGCTGAGTGTTGTCGCCCTGCTCGGCGTTGTGCTGCTCGCCGTGGCGCTTCTGCTCGTTCCGCGACTGGGCAAGAGTGGTCAACCCGAAGCGACCTTCGATGAGGGGGCCCCTCTCGACGTTCGCAATCGATATCCGGCGCAGTGTCCGGTGCATGCGACGCCCCTGGCGGATGACACGGTGCCGGTGAGCTATGGACTGCCCGACTTTGCGCCGGTGTTTGCCGGAGACTCCTACGGCCGGCAAATGGATCTCTTTCCGTACGCAGAGGTCAAATACGCAAACGGCTGCGTCATCAGCGACGACTCGCCCTGGCGCGCCCAGGTGCGATACTGCTCCGACTGCCGGGACGCGCGCAGTGCTTACTTCGCAGACGGTCAACGTCAGTGAGCAGTTGCCCAAAAGTCCGTTAGACCGACTACGAGAGGTAGAAATGCACGCGATTGCTTTGGTGGTTCTCGTGTTCTTGTTCGTTTCGTGCTCCCCGGCTGCTCCGGAGGCAGAAGCGGTCAGCAGCCCATCGGCGAGTTCACAGGCAGATGTCGAAGAGCACGTCCCGCAGATCTACTATCTCGAGATCGTGACCAAGGACGTCGACGCCGTGTGTGCCACGTACACCGCCGCGATCGGGCTGAAGTTCGGCGAGCCCGTCCCCGAGTTCGGCTTTGCGCGGACGGCGCCCCGGCCGGGTGGCGGCATGATCGGGGTGCGTGCACCCATGCGCGCGACAGAGGATCCGGTGGTTCGGCCCTACTGGCTCGTGGACGACATCGAAGCGGCGGTCGCCGCGGCGGCCGCGGCGGGCTGCGAGATCGCCCATCCGCCGCTGGAGATCCCCGGCCGCGGCACGTTCGCCATCTACCTCCAGGGGGGAGTGGATCACGGCCTGTGGCAACTCTAGGAACGCGCCAGTGTGTGCTGCGTCGGCTCAACAAGCCGATGCAACGGACGGTCACGCCCTCGCTGACGCGCGCACCGCGGCCCCCTTCGCTCTGACGGGATCCCATGGCCATCACGCTCAGGCTCAGGAGACAGGACAGGAGACGGCTGAAGGGGTTGCTCAAGCTGTCGTTCCGACCACTCGTCGTCTCGGCGGGGATGCCACGGTCGGGGTCGACGCTCCTGTTCAACATCCTGCGTGAGACCCTGGCGACCCGGTGGGGGGACGGGCTCTCGGCCGGATGGATTCATGACCTCGGGGAGTTGCCGCGCGGGCGCGCTTTCCTGATCAAGGTGCACACCTTCGAACCCTTCTACCGCCTGCGCGCGGCGCACTCGTTCTACACGTACCGGGACGTCCGGGTCGCCGCCGTCAGCCGGATGCGCATGTTCAACCTCGAGCCCACCCTGAAGCGCTTCCGCTGGGTCATCGAGCAGTATCAGATTGCCAAGGCCTCGTGCGACCTGATCATCAAGTACGAGGACCTGATCGCGGACCCTCTCTCTCACACGCAAGCCATCGCCCGCCGGCTGGACATCACCACGGACTGCGAGGCGGTGGTCGCGAAGGTCCTCGGCCTGCGGCCCCCGACCGATGCCGCGGGGCCGTACTCCATGGAGACCCTGCTGCACGAAGGCCACGTCACGAACACGGGCGACGACGAGTGGCGCCGCGTGCTCCCGAGAGACCTGCAGGACCAGGTCCATGCCGAGTTCGGGTGGTGGTTCGAGGAGTGCGGTTATCCGCCTCGCTGAGGCTTGCGGCCCCCGGCGGGGCGGCCGGACCGAGTGGGCGGCGCGCTTCGGGGTGGAGGGCTCCCGGCCGGGTGGATGGCTCCGGAGGTGAACAGTTAGTCTTGGCCTCGATCCGCCCGCACCCGCTCGCCGCTTCCGCCCGGCCCGCCTCTTTCCTCCCGGTCTGCCCTCCGCATGCAGCGCGACTCCTTCCTGTCCGACGATGTCCCGCCCATGGGCATCTACGAGACCCTGTACGCCTTCCGCGACAGCTTCGGGCAGTTCATGGGGACGCAGGGCACGCACCCCTGGTCGCAGGGCTTCCCGTTGACGACGCAACTGAAAGGCGGACCGCCGCTGCCGGCCAGCGTCGACGTCACCTGGGAGGACCGCTTCTACCCCAAGGCGTGGGGCCACCCGCGCCTGCGCGACGCCATCGCCGAGCACTACAACTCCTTCTACGGCTCGAGCATCGCGCCCGAGAACGTGATGGTCTTCGCGGGCGGGCGACCGGGGCTCTACACCGTGCTCGCGTTCCTCAAGCGTCACGTCGAGGTGCGCATCGGCAACGCCGAGTGGCCGGCCTACCTCGACATCATGACGCAGACGGACACGAGCTGGCGCGTCGTCCCCTTCACCGAGGAGAACGGCTTCCACCCGCCCAACGCGGCCTACTTCGACCGCACCGGCCTCAACGCGAAGACGCACCTGCTGCCGATCATCTCCAACCCGGGCAACCCGACGGGCCACACCCGGGCGGGCGCCGAGCTGGAGGAGCTGGTCGCGCTGGCGGAGCAGCCCGGCCATGGCATCCTGCTCGACGAGGCCTACGAGATGTTCCACGCGTCCAAGGGTGTCAGCGGCATCCGCTACGTCCGCGACCTCGATGAGAGCAACGTGTTCCTGGCGGGGGCGTGCACCAAGGGTCTGCAGTGTCCGGGCATCCGCATCGGGTGGATCATCGCCAGCCGCAAGAACGTCGAGACCCTCTCCAACTACTCGAGCTTCGGCATGGGCGGCGTGAGCCACCCCTCGCAGCTGTATGCCGTCGAGCTGCTCGAGCCGGGGCGCGTCGCCCGGGCCCGCGAGGCGGTGGCGAGCCACTACGGCATGCAGCGCGCGCGCTACGGCGAGGCCTTCGCCAACATGGGGCTGCACGTCGCCACCGGCGACGGCGGCTTCTACCACTGGATGAAGCTGCCCGAGGGCCTCAACGCCGGCGAGCTGAATCGGCGCCTGTTCAAGCACGGCGCCGCCATCCTCGAGGGCATCGACTGCGACATGGCCCGACCGCACGCCAAGGACCCGGACTACGTGTCGCCCTACGACGCGTGGTTCCGCTTCTCCTTCGGGCCGCTGCTGCCCGAGACCTTTGAGTCCGACGTCGCGCTGTTCGGCCAGGTGTTGGAGCAGTACCGGGCCGACGTGGCCGCGGGACGGGCGGGCTGACATCACACAAACGCTGAGGAGCCAGACATGACGACCACTCCCGAACACGACAAGCGCGTCGCCGAGTTGACCTTCGCCGCGATCTACCCGCTCTACGTCCACAAGGTCGAGAGGAAGGGCCGCACCGAGAAGGAGCTGCGCCAGGTCATCACCTGGCTGACCGGCTACAACTGGAAGGACATGCAGCGCCTGATCCGGCAGAAGGCGACGTTCAAGGAGTTCTTCGCGGGCGCCGATCTCAACCCGAAGGCGAAGCTGATCAAGGGCACGATCTGCGGCTACCGGATCGAGGAGATCAAGACGCGGCTGACGAAGCAGTGCCGCTACCTCGACAAGCTGGTGGAGGAGCTCGCCCGGGGACGCAAGATGGAGAAGATCTTGCGGGAGTCCTAGTGGGCGCGTGACGACGGGCTCCAGCCGACCGCCGCTGATGCACCCGCGTCAGATCGAGTTCGCCGTTGGGCCGACAGGGAGACATCGATGGCGCCGCGCAAGCCGGCCGGCTGCACCGCGAGTGACTTCCAGCGCCTCGCGCTGAGCCTCGAGGGGGCCGAGGAAGGCCAGCATCAGGGCGCCGTCGACTTCCGGGTCGGGGGCCGGATCTTCGCGACGCTCGCGTCGCAAGCCGAGGGATTCGGCAACCTGGTGCTGACCCCCGAGGAGCAGGCCGCCTTCTGCGACGAGCTGCCGGACGTGTTCCGGCCCATCGCCGGCGGCTGGGGGCGCAAGGGCATGACGCACATCGTGCTGGCCCAGGCCGACGAGGACGTGCTGCGCGGCGCACTGCGGACGGCGTGGCAGCTGCGGATCGAGGCCAACGCACGGACCAAGGCGCGGACCAGGTCGCGACGCAAGCAGACGCGCAAGCGCTCGGATCCCTGATGGGCGCGGAAGGCGCGGCCGAGGCGCGCGGGCGTCCATGCGCCGCCGGGTCACGAGGACACCTTCGGCACCCATCCACGCTGCCTGCCGTTGGTCGCCGACCATCGGTACATGCACCGCGGCCAGTCGGCGATGACCGGGACCAGCCCCAGCGCGTGCGAACCGGGTGACGGCTCAGGCTTCGGACGAATGGCGCTGCTTGACCTCCTTGTAGACCTTGCGCAGGGTCTCCCATCCGGCCTCGAGCGCCTCGGTGCTCGCATCCCATTCGGTGGCGGCCGATTGCTTGAGCTCGCCGAGCCGCCGACTCGCGCGACCGTAGGCATGGTCGAAGTCGCGCAAGGCCTGCTCGCGCTTCTCGCGCAACTCGAGTTTGGCGAGGCTCGCCTTGACGCGCATCTGTTCGAGGTCGCTGCGCCACTCGCTCAGTTCGTCCTTCATCTCCTGCTTCCAGTCACCCATTTGATGCTCCTTGCCATGGTCGTGGGCGGTCGAGCATGACTCGCCGGTCTCGATCCTGCCAGAAGTTGCGGCCGCGGCTCCTGCCTCACGAGGGGCCGTCCTCAACGGGCGAGTCCCCGCCGACCGGCTCTGCTTTGCAGCCGTGCTGGGTAAGATGCCGCTCCGGGCCGGCGCAGGCGCGTCGGCTGCACCTCGAGAGACCCGCCATGACCGGGCCCCTGCTCACCTCGCCGCAGAGCTGGTTCGGGCCCGGCAAGCGGTCCTTCGCCCTCAGGCTCCGCGCCGACTCGCGGCTCGCGGCTTTCGCGGACGACTTCGAGCGGTGGACCGTCGTCGTGCTCGACCACGACGGACACGAGGTCCACGGTGAGCACGTGACGGCCAAGACCGTGCGCAGGATCCTGGCCCGGGACGACCCTCAGCTCACGATCCGGTACCGCGCACGGGCGCGAGCAGCGAGCTGGAGGGTGGAGCTGCACAGCGCCGAACAGGGGCTGCTGTCGACCCTCACCGGCGCCTGCTGAACACCGGTCGCGAGACGACGGCGTTCAGGCGGTCGAGATGCCGATGGACTCGAACTTGAAGTCGAAGTGGTCGATCTCGCGCTGATACCTCTCGCCGATCATCGCCCGTGAGCGGTCGTCGTAGTAGAGCGAGTAGTGGTGGTGGCGGCGGGCGTTCCAGTGCCGCAGGCGCGGCCGCTCGATCCCGGCCGCCCGGCACAACGCCGCGAAGTCACTCTCGATGGACTCGAACCGGCCGATGAAGTCCATGGCAACCCGGCCGTCCACCGTGATCCAGTCCAGCAGGTCGGGCCGGATGAAGAGGTTCAGCTCGCGGGGTGGTGTCGCCTCGAAGTCGCCCGCAATCCAGTCCGCAAAGGTGACCGGGAGTCCGCGGATCTCGCGCAGCCAGGAGTACGCGGAGACGATGCGGTCCCAGGGATTGCGGACGAAGCACGCCTTGAAGTAGCTGTCAAAGCGTTCGGGGAAGCTCCGCTGCAGCAGGCTCGCCGGCAGATGCGGTTCGGTCTCCGCCTCCACCGTGTCGACCTCGAAGGGCGCGTCGATGAGGCCGCGTCTTTGCCAGCGGGGCACCGAGAACGCGCGCTCGACGCTGTTGCCGCCCGTCTTGGGGATGTGGATGTAGATGAGCTTCTGGTCGTCGAGGATCATGAGAAGGGGCGCTCTCGTCCTCCGGATTCGTGCCAGGGTCCTCGAACCGGACAGCATGGTAGCGGCCCCCCGGGGTACTCTCGGCGGATTCCCGGAGTGCGTGCGGGTGGGCGCTGCGATTCGTCCCCGTGCTCGGCTCGGTGGTCGGCCCGGTGGTGATCGGTGCGCCGCTCATGTGGTGGCGGATCGCCCGCAGGGAACGGGAGCTGAGCCGACGGTGACCGGCCTGAAGGAGCGAGAGATACGCATGTTTATGACGGCTTCGCTCCGACTGCTCCTGGCCGCCGTGCTCTGTGCCGGTACGCTCCTCGCGAGTCCCGCCTCCGCGAGCGCCGCCTCCGCGAGCGCCGCCCTCGCGAGCGCCGCCCTCGCGAGTCCCGCGCTCGGCGACGACGACGAACCCGCCACCGCGCTCGAGCTTCTCGAGCCTCACGGCCTGGAGACTTTCCCGTCCCTCACCGTCGAGGCGTTGCAGATCTTCCTCGAGCTCGAGGGCGCGTACGGCCGCGGTGAGTACGCCGAGTGTCGTCGCCGACTCGACGCCTTCTGGGAAGCGCACCCGCCGGCGAGCGCGGCGTGGCGTCCGAGCAGCGCGCCCGACAGCCCGGTCTTCGTCGGGTCGCCGCCGTGCTACTACGCGCTGCGCATGCTCGACGAGTGCATCGACTGGCGCCTGGCTGAGGCTCGGGCTGAGGCCGAGCACGAGCCCGAAGACGGGGCTGAGTCCACAACCCGGGAGGTGCGGCTCACCGTCGTCCTCGTCGGGCGCGGCAAGGGCCTCGAGCCGCGCAGCTGGAAGGACCTCGAGCGCGGCAAGGGCAAGCGGCGCACCGCCCGCCTCGCCCCGGAGCTGCTCGCGGACGATCACGCGGTCATCCGCGAGTCCCTCGCGCTGTTCACCGAGTACGTGGCAGCGATGACGGCCGGCCGGCTGCGCGTCGTGACGACGATCGAGCATCTCGCGAAGCTCGAAGTCCCGCTCGCCGTCCGGGCGGAGGAGCGGCGGCATGCGGGCCTGGGCGAGTCCGCGACACCGCTGATCTGGTCCGCGCTCGATGCAGGGACGCAGGCGGCGACGGACTGGTGGTGGGTGCTCTACCCCTCAGCCGTGCCCGAGCAGCACGAGGACTTCGAGACCACCGAGTTCATCACCGGTGGCATGGGTGTGGGGCCCGACGGCCTCTCGCCCTGCTTCCTCGTCGACGACCGCTGGCTGCTGCGCAAACCGCCGCATCTCGGCCAGGGGGCGTACACCTCGATCGAGCGCCGCGCCTACCTGCCGCAGTGGCTGCAACACGAGTTCTTCCACCACCTCTTCCGCACCTGGCCCGGGTTCGCGCTCGAGGCCGAGGGCCACCAGTGGTTCGACCGCTCGAAGTGGCCGCGCGACTTCGAGGGGACCTACGAGCCCGACTACTATCGCGAGGCGCTGCATCGGCGACTGCGCACGCAGGCCGAGCCGCCGCTGCACATCGCCCTGCGCTACCGGCGCGCCGGACCGGAGGTCTGGGCGCGCATCGACGTGGGCGAAATCGCCGGTCGCTACGTGCACGATCCCACCGAGAACGAGTGGCACGTGGGGGAGATCGTCGTCGAGGGGCGCGGCAAGCGCGCGCGCATGAGGTGGACGAACACGGCCGGCGTCGCGTGGTCGCTCGAGCCGGATCTCGCGGCCGGGCTCCTGCGCTGCGGCCCGGACAGCCCCTACGCCGATGACCCGCGCGCCGGGTCGACCGACTTCACGCTCGTGCTCGCGCGCGACGCCGAGGGCGACTGGCTCCCCCGCGTCACCGGTTTCCGCTTCCTGGGCGATTTGTACGTCCGGCAGCGCTGATGCCGGTTGCGGTCGGCGGTGACGCGGGGGGGCCTCCACCCGCCGAGCCTGGCCCCACACCCGCTGCCCCGGCCTCTAACCCCGCCGCACGTACTTGATTTGCAGCGTGTCGCCCAGCGGCGCCGCGCGGGCGATGGCCATGCGCGGGCGGGCGTCGCCCTGGTAGAGCGCGATGCCCTTGCCGAGCAATGTCGGGACGAGGGTGAGGATCATCTCGTCCACGAGGTCGGCGTCGAGGGCCTGGGTGATCAGGTCGCCGCCGTCGAGGTAGACGTCGGCGCCGTTCGCGGCGTCTTGGGCCTGTCGGCACAGCGCGCGGATGTCGCCGGACGCCGGCCGGACGGTGGGGGGCGCGTCGGTCAGCGGCCGGTGCGTCGCGACGAGGACGGGAAGTTCGCCGTAGGGCCAGTCGACGCCGAAGCCCTGCACCACGTCGAAGGTGCGCCGGCCCATCAACAGCGCGCCGGTCATGTCCATCAACTCGGCGAAGCTCAGCGTGTCGGGGGCCCCTTCCGGGGGTGGATCAGCATCGTCGAGCCAGGTGAGGTCGTCGTTCTCGCCCGCGAGGAATCCGTCCATCGAGATGGCCGAGTAGATGCGGATGATTCCTGACATGGTCACTCCTCCGGTTCGGCGTGCGGGGGGCCTGCAGAGTCTACCGCGCCCGGCGGCCGGGCCTCGACGCCCGCGTACCGTCACACATCGGTGCAAGCGCCCAGACGTAGGATGGCCGGCACACCGCCGAGGAGGAGGTCCATGAGCAAGTCCATGTCGACAAGCGGCATCGCCCGCGAGATCAAGCGCACCACCGCGCGCCTCACGACGCTGTCACTCACGCTGATCGCAGCCGTCGCGCTCACCGGCTGCATCCCGACCCACGAGCACCCGCTCAGCGAGCCGGGCGCGTCCGTCGACCCGGGCCTGCTCGGCGCGTGGAGCTGGCAGGAGCGGGAGGGCCCGTGCTACGCGCACATCGGCGTCGACGGCGAGACGGTGCGCATCGTCACGGTGAAGCTCGACAAGCGCGGCCGCCAGGAAGTGACGGTCGTCGAGGGCCACCCGACCGAGGTCGCCGGCACGACCTACCTCAACCTGCGCATGACCTACCAGTCGAAGGTCGACGCCGACGGGCCGCCGGTGAGCAGCTGGCTGATCGTGCGCGTGCGCCTCGACGGCGACGCCCTGTCCCTCGACTTCCTCAAGGACAAGCTCGTCACCGCGGCCATCGAGCGGGGAGAGTTGGAGAGCGAGCTGCAGCCTTCGGGCAAGCTGGGCGTCGGCACCCACGTCACCGCCAGCCCCGAGGCCATGCGCGCCTTCCTCGCCGAACACGGCGACGAGCTGTTCTACATGCGCCCGGACCCGCTGCGTCGGCTGCCGGCACCCTGAGGGGAGGAGCCCATGCTCTACATGGTGATCGAGACGTTCCCCGAGGGCGGCGCTCCGGACGTCTACCGGCGCTTCCGCGATCACGGGCGTATGGCGCCGGCGGGCCTGCACTACGTCTCGTCGTGGGTCGACCTCGACTTCCGGCGCTGCTTCCAGGTGATGGAGACCGACGACGTCGCCCTGCTGCACGAGTGGATGGCCAAGTGGTCCGACCTGATGGAGTTCGAGGTCGTCCCGGTGCGCACGTCCGCCGAGGCCGTCGAGGCGATCACGCTCTAGCCGTCGTGGCGCGTTCACCACGGCCGATGCGCCGGGTCCACCGGAGCCCAATCGAGACCCCGCCGTGTGACCGGAGACCTGGCCCGGCACCCAAGCCGCCTCGCACCTCGAGAGGACACACCCGTGAGCGGCCCCATCCAACTCTTCAACCTCGTGGGCACGCTCGACCTCGTCAACGCCGTCAGCATGGGCGTCATGAACGACGCGGCCTCCGGCATGGGCGCCACCTTCTGGATCCCCTCGGTGATCGTCCCCGCGCTGCTGGTGACGCACGCGCTGATGTTCCTGCTGCTCGTGCGCGAGGGCCGTGCGGCCGGTAGCGCCACGGAGCCCGCCTCGGCTGGCGTCGTCCGCTAGGATGGGGACTGTCCCGTGACCACGGGAACGGGGGCGAAGGCCAGTCGAGCTTCTTCGCCTCCTTCGCCGGCAAGAGGGGCGGAAGTGAGTAGGCACTGACGGGCCCGACATCCGCAGGATGCAGGCATGATCGAATCGGATGACCCCGGTGGCACCGCGGAACCGCGCTTCAGCGACGCCTACGCGCCGCCGGAGATCGCCCGCCGGGTTGAGAGCCTGGGTGTCACGAAAGCGCACGGCGACACCGTCACGCTGTTCGTGCTCGCGGTCCTGGCCGGCGCGTTCATCTCGCTCGGCGCGATCTTCTACACGGTGGTCGTCACGAACACGGGCCTCGGCTTCGGCGTGACGCGCTTGCTCGGCGGGTTGAGCTTCTGCCTCGGTCTGGTCCTGGTCGTGATTGCCGGGGCCGAGCTGTTCACGGGCAACAACCTGATCGCCATGGCCTGGGCCAGCGGCCGGATCCGCACCCGTGTGCTCCTGCGGAGCTGGGTCATCGTCTACGTCGGCAACGTGGTGGGCTGCCTGGGGACGGTGGTGCTCGTGGTGTGGAGCGGCATCGCCGGTTTGGGGGACGGCGCCGTGGGCGAGACGGCGATCGCCATCGCGCGCACCAAGGCCGAGCTGACCCTCGGCGAGGCTTTCGTCCGCGGCATCCTGTGTAACGCCCTCGTGTGCCTGGCCGTGTGGCTGACCATCGGCGCGCGCAGCGTGACCGACAAGACCCTGGCCATCGTCTTCCCCATCACGGCCTTCGTGGCCCTCGGGTGCGAGCACTCAATCGCGAACTGGTTCTTCCTGCCCTACGGCATCGCGCTGGACAGCCAGGGTGTCGTGCCGATCGCCGGCGCTGTCCGGAACATCGAGGTCGTGAGCGCCGGCAACATCGTCGGCGGAACTCTGCTGGTGGCCGGCGTGTATTGGGTCGCCTACCTGCGCGGAAACCGGGCGAACTGAGCGTGCCCGAGCCCACGACCCGCGACCGTCTCGCCTTCGCCGGCTGGGTGTTCGTGTTCGCGTCGGGGTGGTCGCTGCTGCTGGCGATGTTTTACTTCAACAATGTCGAGCACAGCGAGCGCGGGCTCGGCGCCATCGTGACCTGGTTCGTCAGCCAGCCGGCGATGGTGCTCCTGTCGGCGGCCACGATGAGAGTGGCGCCGTGGTCTCTCGACCGTGCGACGAAACTCGGGCAGCTGGGTGTGCTGTTGTCGCTGGCCTCCGTGGTGGCCGTGTTGAGCGCAGCGTTGACGTTCCTGATCGCGTGAGTCGCGACCTGCATGGTGGCAGCGTGATCAAACGGGACGCGCTGCGGCAAGAAGGGACGCGCTGCGGCAAAAAGGGACGCGCTGCGGCAAAAAGGGGCTTGCCGCTGCCCGCAGCGGCGCGCCCTGAGGCTAGGATGGGCCCGCGTCTTCGATCCCCATGTCCGGCGAAAACGAATCATGTCGACGGCAGTGCCCGATCGCGCCTTCGTCTATTGCGTCGATGCCGACGACCGCATCGTCTCGGTGACGCCGGAGTGGGAGTCGTTCGCCCTGGAGAACGATGCGTCGCAACTGACGTCCGAGTCCGTGTGCGGTCGACCCCTGGCCGGCTTCATCGCCAACAGGGAGACCCAGCACCTCTACGAGATGATCCTCGAGAAGGTGCGGCGCGAGGCCTGCACCGTCGTCGTGCCCTTTCGCTGCGACGGCCCCCGCATCCGGCGCTTCATGGAGCTCACCGTCTCGCCCGGGCAGAACGGGCAAGTCGAATTCGAGGGGCGCATCCGCCGGGAGGAAGAGCGCGAGGTCGTGGCGCTGTTCGAGTCGCCGGGCGATCGGGATGATGGATACGTCCTGGTGTGCAGTTGGTGCAAGCGCGTCGAGGTAGGTGACGAGTGGGTCGAGGTCGAAGAGGCCGTGACGCGTCTCGACCTGTTCGGCGCAACCCCTCTGCCCAAGATCACCCATGGCATGTGCCCCGATTGCGTCGGTCAGTTCCACCAGCAGTTCGACAGTTCCGTCTGACGCCTGAGCGGGGCGCGTCCGCTCGCGGGCGCGCCCGCCGTTACCAATCGCCGTCTTGGTGTGCGGCAAGCCTGTCTTGGCGCGGCACACCGGTCTCACAACAGCAAGCCGGTCTCGTGGCTCGGCGAAGGCAGTGTGTCTTCCTTCGCCGGCCGGCTCCCTCGACGACTCGTGGACTCCCGTCCGCGGGTCGCGATCGTTCTCGAGAGGTGAACCGGCCATGAATCTGCACAGCGTTTCCGTACGCGCGTCCCTTTTCGCGTTGCTCGTCACCGCCTTCGTTGCGCTCAGCGTCAGCTCGCTCCACGCCCACGGCGGGATCTACACAGGACCGCCGGACGCCGGTGCGCCAGTGAGCGGAGACGGGGGCGGCAACGCGGCGCCGACCAATCCTGGCGGATCCGCCGGCCCGGGACCGGGCGCGTCGGCCAGGCCGGGGACGGGCTCGTCACCCAGTTCGAAGTCTGGTCGCCGCGGCGACAAGCGCGGCGGATCCGACCGTCCTGGGTCGAACACAGGTGGCGAATTCGAATACAGCGCCAGCTACGAGACGTGGGAGTTCTGGTGGGAGGCCAACAAGGACCGCTTCCTCGACCTGAAGGAACGGCTGAATACGACGACGAACGCCTCGGGTTCATTTGGGGTTCTGACCGGAAGGGGCGTCCACACGGCCGCATTCTCCTCGCGACGCCCGACAGCCGACATGATCCGTAGAGACGTCATCCCGGTGCTGCGGGGCCTGCTCACCGAAACGGATCGCGACATCATCGACTCGGCCGCGCTGGCCATCGCTCGAACGGCCGACACCGATGACTCCGCGATGATCCTTCAGGACCTGATTCCCTTTCTGCAACACGGTGAGATCTCGGTGCAGACGTCGACGACGCTAGCGCTCGGTGTCTACGGTTCGCCGGACTCGGCGGGGTTCCTGCGCGAGATCCTGGCCGACGGCACTGAGGGTCGCAACCTCGTCGGAGGCGGAGCCGTGCCGTGGCTGGTGCGGGCGTTCGCGGCCCTGTCGATCGGACTGATCGGCTCTCCGGAGTCGGTGCCGTCGCTGATCGACGTCATCGAGAACCTGAGCGATGCCGACAGGGACATCAAAGTGTGCGCCATCGTCGGACTCAGCCTGCTCGATGAAGCGGGTGTCGACGACGCCGTGGCCTACCTGACCGGAAAGCTCGACGATCGCAGGCTGGATGCCACCATCAAGAGCTACATCCCCACAACGTTGGGCAAGCTCGGCCGGCGGGAGGCTCTCGAGCCGCTGCTGGCGTCATTTCGCAGCCGCGACACCAACGGCCTCGTGCGTCAGTCGGTGGCCATCGCCCTCGGTCGCCTTGCCGGCATGCAGGATGACGCCGTCATCGAAGCCCTGACGGACTATGTCCGAGAGGGAAAGGACATGCAGACCCGGCACTTCGCATTCATCAGTCTCGCCAAGATCGGTGCGCGTGATGAAGAGCCGGGGATCCGAGCGGAAGCGCACGCCGAATTGCTCACGCTGATGTCGCGGGAGATCACCAAGCCCGGCCGCAAGACGATCCGCTCGTGGGCGGGACTCGCCGGTGCGATCTACGGACGTGAGCACGCCTCGGCGCGGCCCATCCTGATCGAGCGCATCGCGGCGGCTCACGAGCAGGAACGCGACCCGTCCTACAGAGCGTCTTTCGCGGTGGCGCTCGGCATTCTCAATGCACGTTCCTTGGCACCCAGGTTGTTCCAGGACTTCGAGGATTCGCGTGACCCCGAACTCCAGGGTTACACCGCCGTGGCGCTCGGATTCCTCAAGCACTTCGAGGCGGCCGGGAGTCTACGCAGTCGCATCAAGGACAAGTCGACCTCGCCGACTTTCCGTCTGCAGTGTGCGACCGGCCTGGGCCTGATGGGTGATGAACAGGCGATCGATGTGCTCATTGATGCCCTGCAAGCGGCCGAGACGCTGGGCGAGAGTTCAGCTGTGGCCAAGGCCCTGGGCCTGATCGGCGACCGCGATGCCATCCCGCCGCTCAACCGACTCGCGCAGGACAGCAAGAAGAATGACCTGACGCGGGCTTTCGCCGCCGTCGCTCTCGGCATCGTCGGCGAAAGGTCCGACCTGCCGTGGAACGCGTTGGTGCGCGAGGACAACAACTATCGCGCACGAGTTCCCGCGATGGACGAAGTGCTCGACATCCTGTAGGCGGGGCCTACAGCCACCGCTTCCACCACGCGAGGATCTCACCCAGCCGGTGCAGGCGCAGGTCCGGCGGCCCCGCGCGGCTCATGCCGTGCGAGGTCTCCGGCGGGTAGCGCACGAAGCGGGTGGGCACCTTGCGGTGCTTGAGCACCTGGAAGACCTGCTCGCTCTGCTCGATGTTGCAGCGCAGGTCGCCTTCGCTGTGGATGATCAGCGTGGGCGTCTTGCACGTGCCCATGAAGCGGATCGGGCTCTGGTCCCAGAGGGTCTCCGGCCGGTCCCAGAAGTTGCCCTGCCAGTAGCTGTCGGTGGCCTCGGTGATGTCGCTGTTGCCGAACATCGAGACCATGTTCGAGACGCAGCGGTCGGTGATGGCGCCCGCGAAGACATCCGTGTGGCCGATGGCCCAGTTGGTCATGTAGCCGCCGTAGCTGCCGCCCATGATGCCGGTGCGCTTCGGAGCCACGAACGGCTGGGCGTGCATGAAGGCTGTGACGGCCTCCACGTCCTCCCAGTCGACGCCGCCCCAGGCTCCGCGGATCGCGGCGCAGTGCGCCTCGCCGTAGCCCTTGCTGCCGCGGGGGTTGCTGTAGAACACCGCGTAGCCCGCGGCCGCCAGCACCTGGAACTCGTGGAAGTAGCCGACCCCGTACTGACCGTGGGGGCCGCCGTGGACCTCGAGCACCGCGGGCAGCTTGCGCTTGCCGCTGTGTCCCGGCGGCGTGAGCACCCAGGTCTGCACCTTGGTGCCGTCGGCGGACTTGACCCAGTGCGTGCTCGGGCGCGAGAGCTGCAGCTCCTTCATCCAGCCGTTGCAGTCGGTGAGCTTCGTGAGTGCGATCTCGTCGCGGCCGACCTCGCCGACGTAGACCTCCGGCGGCCGATCCCAGGTCGACACGGTGACGGCCATCTTCTTGCCGTCGGCTGACAAGTTGCCCATCTGCACGACCTTGCGGCCGCTGGTCAGCATGGTGGCCTTGCCGCCGCGGCGGGGGATCGACGCGATGTGACTCTCGCCATGCCAGCCGATCTGCATGTAGATGCGCTTGGAGTCGGGGCTGAAGAGGGTGTTGGCGTCCCAGTGGGCCTCGGCCGTGTCGCTGATGGGCGCGGCCACCAGGCAGTGGTCGTCCTTGCCGGTGAGCAGCTTGTGTTTTCCTGTCGAGACGTCACACGACCACAGGTCGCAGTTGAGCTCGCCCCAGCCGCGATCGACGCCCTCGGTGCCGGCGTAGGTGACCTGCTTCCCGTCGGGTGACCAGACCACCGCGTCCTTGGTGCCCTCGGGCAGCTTCGCGAACGGGCGCAGCTTGCCGCCGGGCACGCTGATGCGCACCAGCTCCGTCTTCCACGGTTGGATCTCGGCCCGGGCGCTGCGGTTCGTGCCCACCACGAGGGCGCGGCCGTCCGGCGCGAAGTCGTAGCTGAAGAATCCCAGGCGATCCTTGGTCCACAGGCTCTTCGTCGAACCATCGGCGACGTCGACCAGGTGCAGCTGGAAGCGCTGGCCCATGAAGTAGCCGTCGCCGTCGAGGCGGTAGTACCACTCGTCGATCTCGCGCGGCGGCGTCGAGAGCCCCTTGGCCTCGCGCTCCTTCATGGCCGCGGCGGTCCAGTCGGGGTGGGTCTCGCGGAAGCTCATGGCCAGCCGCTTGCCGTCCGGCGACCACTTGAACGACGCGATGGTGCCCTCGGGCAGGTCGGTCAGGCGTCGGGCCTCGCCGCCGTCGGCACCGATGAGGAAGACCTGCGGCTTGTCGTCGTCTCGTCGGCTGACGAAAGCGATGGTCGACCCGTCCGGGGACCACCGCGGCTGGCCGTCCTTGCCGGAGGCCGTGAAGCGCCGCGCCTTGCCGCCGTCGCAATCCACCATCCACAGGTCGGCGAGCTTGTCGTTCTTGTCGCCGACGTGCTCGCGCACGAAGACGATCCGCTCCCCGTCCGGCGCGATGCGCGGCTCACCCACCGAGACGAACCGCAGCAGGTCCTCCGCCCCGACCCGCCGCCTCTTCGCCTTCGCCCCCGCGCCCTTGCGCGCCGTCGTGCCTGGTCTCTTGGTAGCCATGGCCAGAGATCCTAGGCAAGACCCGCGGTCGAGGGCCAGTCATCACGTTTCGGTGATGGTTCGACGCAACGGTCCCCGTCCCTCCCGGAGCTCGCCGCCCCGGAGCCCGCCGGAGGAAAACCCGGGGGCCCTTCGAGCCGAGATTCCGCAGCGAGCACGGATCCGCGGTGCGGCCCGTAGGCCGCGCCGCGGATGCGCGCGCAAGCGAGGACTGCCCGAGGAGCGAAGGGCCCCCGGGTTTTCCTCCGGCGGGCGGCCCTTCCGCGGCCGACCTCAGGCAGTCGCGCCGCCGCTCACCGCGGCCGGCTCACCGCACGCCGCCCTACGGCGAGGCCGAGAACCGCTCCGGCACCGACCAGATCACCCCGTTCCCGAACTCCCCAGCCGGCGCCTCGTGGGCGAACTGCAGCCAGATGTCGAGGCCGATGATGCCGTGGCTGTTGGGCACGTTGAAGGTGATCGTGTCCGTGCCGCTGGGCCCGATGGGCTGGGCGAAGAGGTAGACGAAGGGCAGGTCGAGGTTGAAGTCGCTGCCATCGTCGACGATGGAGGTCGACAGGAACCCGAACACCGCGGTGTTGGCCGGCGTGAACAGGTCGAGGTCGACGGTGGTGCCGATGGAGGCCTGGGGATCGCTGAGCCGCCCGAGGATCGAGAGACGTCGCGCGGCCTCGAGCACCTGGATCTTGCCGGCGCCGAACTGGTTGTCCTTGCCGGGCACGCCGAGGTCGACGGCGGTGAGCATGAGGGCGGCCGCGATGTGGCGCGGCTCGGCCTCGGGCTGCACGTCCCGCATCAGGGCCATGGCGCCGCCGAGGTGCGGTGTCGCTGCTGAGGTGCCGGAGAAGGTGGTGTAACCGGTGCCGATGGTCGTCGTCATGATGCCGACGGTGTAGGTCACGACGTCCGGCTTGATCAGGCCGGGCTGCCCGCCGGCGAAGCCGCCGTAGGGGTAGTCCCAGTAGTCGGTGTCCTGGCCGTGCGGGTAGGAGCCGTCGTAGAGCGTGATGTCGTCCCAGGCGGAGGGGCCCAGGCCGGACGAGCTGTAGGGCACGTCGCTGGGCAGGGTGATGCCGCCGCAGGCCATGATCGACGTCTCGCCGCCCGGCGGGTGGTCGGGGTGCCGGAAGGGCGCGGGGCAGTTGCCCGGCGTCGACACGTTGAACGGGATCGGGTAGCTGCCGAGCAGCCCGCCCTGGTTGCCGATGGAGTTGGCGTGGATGATCCCGGCCGCCAGCTCGATCTCGCACAGCTGCCGGTGCATGTGGTAGTCGGGGCGCGGCGCGGGCCACTTGTAGCTGAAGCTGCTGGTGATCACGTCGACGCCGATGTCGAGCAGGTACTGCTGCGCGGCCCAGTAGTCGGTCTCGCCGCTGATCTCGCAGCCGATCATGGTGGCAGCGGGGGCCATGCCCGTGAGCCGGCCGCTGGTGCCGTCGCCCACGGCGATGCCCGCCGTCTTGGTGCCGTGGCTGTCGCCCGAGGTGATGTCGGCCGAGTTGGTCAGGAAGTCCCAACCGTGGAGGTCGTCGATGAAGCCGTTGTTGTCGTCGTCGACGCCGACCGTGCCGCCCAGCTCGCCGGGGTTGTTCCAGATGCGGGTGATCAGATCGGGGTGGGTCCACCACACGCCGCTGTCGATGTTGCCCACCAGGATGCCGCCGCCCTCGTAACCGCGGTCCCACAGCTCGGGGGCCTGCAGCGCCACGATGTTGGGCTCGGGCACGGCCGGCAGGGGCTCGCCCGCGCCCTCGGCGATGGTGATCTCGTCGAATGCGAAGCCGTCGGTAGTGAGGTTGTAGTTGTCGCGCCACTGGAAGCGGAAGTGCACGTCGGCGTCGTAGGTGATGCCGAGGTTGGTCGCCAGCGGGTCGAGCTCGAGGGTGTGGGTCTGGTACGACGACGAGCCGTTCTGCAGCGAGACCAGCGTGAGCCAGGTCACGCCGTCGTTGCTGATGAAGACGCCGTCCTCGGCGTCGGGCTCGTCGCTGAACTCCTTGTGGCTGAAGCGCAGGCCCACGTCGGTCTCGCCGGTGAGGTCGAGCACCACGGTCATCGACGCCGTGCCCACGCTGGCGTCGACGCTGCTGCCCATGATCACGTGCCAGCCACCGATGGGATCGAAGACATTCGAGGCGACGACGTAGCCGGTGCCCGTGGTCTCGGTGAGCCAGTGGGGGCCCAGGACGCCCGACTCGAAGTCGTCGGAGAAGGGGTAGGCGGCCGTGGCGGCGCCCAGCAGCGGGGCCGCCGGGGAGGGGGCGGCTGGTGAGGGCAGCACGTCCTCGTAGGCGGCCTGGCCCTCGTCGATGACGAGGCGGATGCGGTCGATTCCGGGCAGGGCGGCCAGCTCGTCGAAGACCGACGGCCGGGCCTCGAAGTAGAGCGCGTTGCCCATCCACAGGTGGTGGGTCACCGTGGCGCGGCCGGCGGCCTGCACCTGGTCGAAGTAGCTGCGCACGCCCGCCTGGGACGTCGCGGCGTGGGCCTTGAGGCGCGTGGCCACGGCGGCGCGGCGCTCGCGGCCTCCGCCCCGACGGGAGAGGTCGGCGAAGTCCCGGGGCCGGAGCTGATCGCTCATGACCAGATAGGCCTCGATGGTGTCGTCGGGGCCGGCGGCGTCGATGGCGGCGCGGACCTCGGCCGACAGCACCGGGCGCTGCTCGGCGGCAGCCTGGGCGGCGGCGTCCTGCGTGGGGTCTGCGAGCGCGGGGCTGGCGAATGCGGGGCCGGCCGCGGCGGTCAGCGCGAGCAGGCAGGCAGCGGCGAAGAGGGAGTCGTGTCCACGGGTCATCGGGAGTCCCGTTCAGAGCGGAGAGGAGTCGGAAGGGTCAGAGATCGACCGTGGGCGAGGCTTCCGTCCGGCAAGAAAGCGGCTCGGGCGCGCGCTGCCCGAGCCGTTGTGAAGGAGCCTCCGCCCCTTAAGGTCGACCCCTTGTTCGGGGCCTTCTGTATGGGGAAGTCTACTCCTGGATCGACCGTTCGGGGCGGATTTTCGAGCATTTCCGGGGTGTTCGGAGCTGGACGCTCAGCCCGGCGCACAACCCGTCCTCAGCAGCCCGTAGAGCCGCCTGCAAGGCCGTCCGCAGAGCCGTCTGCGCGGCGCCCGTCGAAGGCCTCAGTCGAGGCCGGCTTCGGTCACGGCATCGAGCAATTCGTTCAGGAACGGCTCGGGAGCCACGGATCCGCTGCCTCCGCCCAACCAGGCGCCCTGCGGGCCCACGAGCATGAGGAAGGGCAGCGTCATGGCGTCGGCCAGGTGGACCATGCCGAGCGCCACGACTTCCTCTTCGGGAGCGTCGGCGTCGGCGGCCAAGCCCACGAAATGCTTGCTCAGGATCTCAGCGATCTCGCCCTGGGGGATGACGCCCTCGACGAGGGCGCGGCAGTTGCCTCAGAGCCGGCGTCCCATCTCGATCAGGACCAGCTTGTTCTCGGCCTGGGCGGCGGCGAGGGCGTCGTGCCACTTGGTGTGCCAGGTGAGCGTGCCGCGGTCGTCGAAGTGCGGGTGGGCCATGGAGATCCTCGTGAGGTCCGTGAAGGGTGGTGCGGGATGACTAGCTTGCCGACGCGGCGAGGCGATCGATCTTGGCGGCCATGACGAAGTCGGCTTCGGCCAGGCCGTCGATCTTGTGGGTCCAGAGGGTCACGCCGACCTTGCCCCAGGTGAGCAGCAGATCGGGGTGGTGGTTCTGCGACTCGGCGAGCTCGGCGACGGCATTGGTGAAGTCGAGGGCCGCGCGGTAGCTCGGCAGGGCGTAGGTGCGCTCGATGTGGCGGTGGTCCACCACGCTCCACCCGGGCACTTCGCTGGCGAGGGGTGCGATCTGCTCCGGCGTGAGCGGCGGAATGCCGCCCTTGCACGGAATGCAGTCGTTGTCGGCCAGGCTCACGGGGTCGCGCCGTCGGCGGCGTCGATGCCCGCGGCGGCCGCTGCGCCCGCCGGCGTCCCCGCCTGCAACTTCTGCGCGGTCTCGTCGTCGACGTAGTCGCTGTGGCAGCCGGCCTTGCCGTCGTCGTCGACGCCCACGGTGGCGCCCACCTTCGCGGCCGTCTTGCTGGCCAGGCGGTGGATCTCGTCGGGGCTGAGCACGCCGCGCTTCTCGAGGATCTCGGCCTGATCGGGGGAGAGGGCCGCGGTCACCTTCGCCTTGTCCCAGGCGTAGTCCTCGTCCTTGCCGGACACGAAGCTGGTGATCTCCTTGCTGATGCGCACCGAGCACCAGTCGTGGCCGCACATGGCGCAGAAGTCGGTGTCCACGTCGAGGTCCTCGTCGTGGAACGCGCGGGCCGTGTCGGGGTCGAACGACAGCTCGAAGTGCTTCTCCCAGTTGAGCGCGGCGCGGGCCTTGGTCAGCTCGTCGTCGCGGTCGCGGGTGCCGGGGATGCCGAGGGCGATGTCCGCCGCGTGGGCCGCGATCTTGTAGGCGATGCAGCCCTGCTTGACGTCGTCCTGCTTGGGCAGCCCGAGGTGCTCCTTGGGCGTCACGTAGCAGAGCATGGACGCCCCGTGGTACGCCGCGTTGGTGGCGCCGATGCACGACGTGATGTGGTCGTAGCCGGGGAAGATGTCGGTGACCAGCGGCCCGAGCACGTAGAACGGCGCGCCGTGACACAGCTGCCGCTGCAGCTTCATGTTCCACTCGATCTGGTCGAGGGGCACGTGGCCCGGCCCCTCGATCATGACCTGCACGCCCTTGCGCCACGCGCGTTCGGTGAGGCGTCCGAGCTCGGCCAGCTCGCCGAGCTGGGCGGCGTCGGTGGCGTCGGCCAGCCCGCCGGGCCGCAGCCCGTCGCCGATGGAGAACGTCACGTCGTGCGCGCGCATGACGTCGCAGATGTCCTCCCACAGCGTGTTCATCAGGTTCTCTTGGCCGTGGTGGATCATCCACTTGGCCAGCAGGGAACCGCCGCGGCTGACGATGCCGATGAGCCGCTTGGCCACGTGGGGCAGGTGCTCGTGCAGCAGCCCGGCATGGATCGTGAAGTAGTCGACGCCTTGCTGCGCCTGGTGCTCGAGGGTGGTGAGCACGATCTCCCGGTCGAGGTCCTCGATCTTGCGGCTGATGATCATCGAGTAGATCGGCACGGTGCCGATGGGCACCGTGCTCGCGCCGAGGATGGCCTCGCGGCACGCGTCGAGGTCGCCGCCCGTCGACAGGTCCATGACCGTGTCGGCGCCCCAGCGCACCGACCAGTTGAGCTTCTCGACCTCTTCGTCGGTGCCGGAGCTGACCGGCGACGCGCCCAGGTTGGCGTTGATCTTGGTCTTGCTGGCCCGGCCGATGCACATGGGGTCGAGGCCCTGGGCCAGGTGGTTCACGTTGGCCGGGATGACCATGCGGCCGGCGGCCACCTCGTCCCGCACCTGGGCGGGGGTCAGGTGGGGCTCGCGCTCGGCGACCCGCTGCATTTGCGGGGTGATCGTGCCCATCCGCGCGTGCTCGAGCTGGGTGACGGGCTCGAAGCCGGCCGGCGGGCGCCAGGCCTCGGGGCGGGCCCGGGCGGCGCGGTCAGCCGAGCCGTCGCCGGGTACCAGGCACTCCCAGTCGGCGGGCATGAAGTCCCAGGCCGTCTTGTCCGAGGGCGCCGGCATGTGCGGCGTGTCGGGGGAGGCGAAGGCCCAGGGGGTCCCGACGCCCGAGGGCCGGGCGAAGCTGCCCGGTGTGGTGCCTTGCCCCGTGCTCGAGGGGTTTCCGCCCAAGGGCGGGAGGGCGGACCCGGTCCGCGTGTCGTCGACAGTGCTCATGATCGGCTTCCCTTCGCAGCTCGCCGCGTTCACGGCTGGTTCTGATCAGGTTCGAAGGGTGTGTTCTCAGTCCGCGATCCGGGCCCGATCGTCCGGTGGCCGGGAGACGAGCTCCTGCAACCGGTCGGCGGGTGGGGCGGACACCCCTAGCGAGCGCCCAATGTAGCGTTCGGCGGGACGCCCACAAGACGGGCCCGCCGGACGCCGCCGATCGCCCCTCCCGCCTGCTAGAGTAGGCCTTTCCGGCGCTTGGCGGCGCCTCGGGAGGGAAGCGCGATGTTGGTCACGGCCTTGGTCACGCCGTTCCGCGAGGGTGGAAACGGAAGCGGCGCAGTCGATCTCGGCACCTATCGGGAACTGGTTTCGTTCCAGCTCGAGCACGGTGTCGATCAGGTGCTGGTGGCGGGCACCACCGGTGAGGGCGCGGCGCTCACCTACGACGAGCGCATGGCGTTGCTCGACGCGGCCTTGGAGGTGGCCAGGCCGGGACAGGTGATGCTGTCCATCGGCGGCGGTCGACTCGAGCAGGTCGTCGGCCGGGGCCGCGCGGCGCTGGTGCGCGGTGTGCGCGACCTGTTGCTGGCCGACTGCCCGTACAGCGGCGCGTCGAGTCACGCGCTGCGCACGCAGTGGCACGGACCCGCGGCGGCGGCACTGCCCGAGTCGCGTCTGTTCCCCTACGCGGTGCCGGGACGCACGGGCACCGAGATGCTGCCCGACGACCTGGCCCGTCTCGCGGCCGATCACCCCAACGTGGTGGGCGTGAAGGATGCCACCGGCCGCCTGGCCCGCATGGCGCGCGTGCGCCGGCTCTGCGGCGACGACTTCGTGCTGCTGTGCGGCGACGACCACCTGCTGCGCGACGCGACCCTCGACCCCAACATCCGTGCCGACGGTGCTTGCTCCTTCTCGGCGAACCTGGCACCGGCGCTCGTCGGTCGCCTGGCCGATGCCGGCGCGTCGGGCGATGCAGTGGCCGCGCGCACCCTGCACGAGCAGCTGCACCTGCTCGCCGGGCTGGTGTCCGTCACCACCGATGAGAGTGTGGATTTGCCCGTCGGCGTGCCCGGCGCAGTGCCCGGCGCAGTGACCGGCGCAGTGACTGGCGAGGCGCGAGGTGAGCAGGTGGACGTACCCCAGCGCGCGCGCAACCCGGTGCCGGTGAAGACCGCCCTGTCCCTGCTCGGCCTGATCGCCGAGGAGTTTCGCGCGCCCCTGGCGCCCATGGAGACCGGCGGCGTCTCACGTGTGCGCTCGGCGCTGTACCTGACCCAGCGCCGGCACCCCGAGGTGCTCGAGGATCTGGCGCACCACTTCGGCATCGACCTCGCCGCGGCCCTCGATCTGCCGGGCGCACCCTTCGAGGTCGACTTCGACGAGGCGCCGGACCGGGAAGGTCGGCGCGTGGAACAGACCTCGGCGTGATCGCGGGACCGCTCGCCGTCGTCAAGGTGGGCGGAGCCCTGTTGGGCGACCGACACGATCTGGCCCGGGTCGCGGCCCGGGTGGCCGAGCGCCGCCAGGCCGGCGAGCGGGTGCTGGTGGTGGTCTCGGCCCTGCGCGGCGTCACCGACAAGCTCGACACGGCCGCCACCGACGCCCTCGACCCGCGCTCGGGCGGCGAGCTCGTGCGCGACGTGATGGAGCGGCTGCGCAGGTTGCACCGGGACATGCTCACCGACCTGGCCGACGGCGAAGCCGTTTGGCTCGTGCTGCAGCCCATCCTCGACGGCATCGAACGCCTGCTCACGGGCATCCGGCTCACGGGCGAGCTCACCGACCGCTCCCGGGACCTGTTGCTGGCCCATGGCGAGCGGCTCTCGGCGCCGCTGCTCGCGGCAGCCATCACCTCACACGGCGCCGACGCGCGCCCCGTCACTGCCGAGGAGGCGGGGCTGGTGGCCACCGGCCCCTACCGCATGGGCTCGGCCGACTCGGCCGCGAGCCGGACGGGCCTCGAGGGGCTGCAACACGAGCTGCACGACCGCGTGCTCGTGCTCACCGGCTTCTACGGCGTGACCACCGCGGGCGACGTGGTGCTCTTCGGCCGCGGCGGCACCGACTACACCGCCGGCGTGGTGGCCGCCGGATTGTCCGCCGATCGCCTCGAACTGTGGAAGGACGTGCCCGGCTTCATGACCGCCGACCCGCGCGCGGTTCCCGGCGCCCGGCGTGTGTCGGAGCTGTCCTTCGACGAGGCCTGCGAGCTGGGCTACTACGGCGCGCGCATCCTGCACCCGCGCTGCCTCGATCCGCTGCGGGGCACGGCCACCGAGGTGAGCCTGCGCTCCATCGAACAGACCGACACGGTGGGCACCGCGCTGGTGGAAGCCCGCGGCGGACGGGCGGCCACGGTCGCCGCCCTGGCCGTGCGCCGCGGTGTGGCCGTGGTGCGCGTGCGCGGGGCGTCCATGGTGAACCAACCCGGCGTGGCCGGCTCGATCCTCAAGGCGCTCGGCGACGCGGGCATCAACGTGAAGGCCCTGGCCAGCTCGATGACGTCGGTGTCCGGCGCCGTCGACGAAGAGGACGCCGGCACGGCGCGACGCATCCTGCGCGAGCTTTCTGAATCCGGCGCTGCGGGCGTCGAGTCGGTCGCGGTGCGCACCGGCTTCGCCCTGGTGGGGGTGGTGGGCGACGGCGTGGCCGAGAACGCGTCCATCGCCGCCCGGGTGCTCGCCTGCCTCGACGGGCTGGGCGTGCCCGTGGGCCTCGTCTCCCACGGTCCGGGGGACGTGGGGTTGAGCTGCGCCGTGCCCGCCACGGATGTGGAGCGGGCCCTCGGCGCGCTGCATGAAGGCTTCTTTCCGGCCGATTCGGCGGCGGATACGGCGGCGGATACGGCGGCGGATACGGCGGCGGATGACGCTGCGAGCGATGCGTCCGAGGACGCGGCGACGGACGCGAGCGGCGAGGCCGAGGACGCCTCGCGGGCCCGGTCGTGACGGCCCCCGAACGAGCCCTGCGCGTCGGCGTCATGGGCGCCACGGGCGTGGCCGGGCACCAGGCGCTGCTGGCCCTCGTGAATCACCCGTGGTTCGAGCTGACGGCCGTGGCCGGGGGACGCGAATCGGTGGGACGCCTGCTGCGCGAACGCCTCGCGGATCAAGGCGCGGCCGGCGGCGCGTTGCTGCAGCGGCTGCCCGTGGCCCTCGCCGACCTGCGGCTGATCGCGGCCGACGCCCTGCCCCTCGACGAGCTCGATCTCGTGTTCTCCATGCTGCCCACCGGGGCGGCGCGCGACCTCGAGGCGCGCTGCGCGCAAGTGCTGCCCGTGCTCTCCACGGCCGCGGCCTATCGCATGGAGCCGGACACGCCGCTGATGATCCCCGGCGTCAACGTCGACCACGCCGAACTCCTGGCCACTCAGAGCAAGGCTCGCGGCTGGAAGGGCTTCGTCGCGCCGGGCCCCAACTGCACCACCATCGGGCTGGCGGTCACGTTGGCCCCGCTGCAGGCGGCCTTCGGCGTGACGTCCGCGACGCTCACGTCGATGCAGGCGCTGTCGGGCGCCGGGCGGGCCGCCACCGAACTCGTCGACGCCATCACCGACAACATCCTCGTGCACATCCCCGGCGAGGAGCAGAAGGTCGAGCAGGAGGCGGGCAAGATCCTCGGCGCGCCCCGCAAGGGCGCCATCGTGCCGGCCGACTTCCCCGTGTCGGCGACGTGCACACGGGTGGCGGTGTCGCACGGCCACACCCTCTGCGTGAGCGTCGGGCTCGGGAATCCGGCCACACCCGACGCCGTGATCGCCGCGTGGCGCGCGGCCGATCCGTTCTCCGGACGCCCGTTGCCCTCGGCGCCCCAGCACTGGATCGAAGTGCGTGACGAACCCGACCGGCCGCAGCCGCGCCTCGACCGCGACGCCGGCGGCGGCATGACCACGGTGGTGGGGCGCGTGCGTCCCGACGCCGTGAGCGGCGGCATCAAGTACGTCGTGCTGTCGCACAACGCCGTGCTCGGGGCCGCGGGAGGTGCGGTGTTGTTGGCTGAGGATCTCGTGGATCGGGGTGTGATCGGGAGCTGATCGCTTGGCGCCTTTTGACGATGTCGCCGTAGTGGGAGCCGGTCCGGCAGGGGCCGTGGCCGCCATCCGTCTCGCCCGCGCCGGGCACCGCGTCACGCTCATCGAGAAGGCCCGCGTCCCGCGCGACAAGATCTGCGGCGACGGGCTGATCCCCGACAGCCTCAACGTGATCGAGTCCCTGGGCCTGCTCGACGTCGTGAAGGCTGCGGGACATCCCGCGCAAGCCCTGCGCTTCCATGCGCCCAACGGGAAGTGGTTCGACGTGCCGCAGCGCCTGCTGTGTGTGCGGCGCGAGCGCCTCGACGCGATCCTCGCCGAGGCGGCCGTCGCGGCGGGGGCCCGCTTGCGCGACGGCACCGAGGTCACGGGCTTCACGGCGGACGCCCGGGGCGCCGCATTGACGCTCGTTCGCGGCGAGAGCTCCCGTGCCGGCGGGACCGGCAGCGGAGGTGGCGTCGCAGGCGATGCCAGCGGCGAGGGCGCCACCGAAACCCTGCGCGCCCAACTCGTGGTGCTGGCCTGCGGTGCGGCATCGGACGTCCTACGGCGCTTCGGGTTGGAGCACCGCGCGACGCCCTCGGCCATCGCGGCGCGCGCCTACTACCGCCTCGCCCCGTCGGTGGCCGAGGACACGCTGCACATCTGGTACGAGCGCTCGGTGCTCCCGGGCTACGCCTGGGCCTTCCCCATGGGCGGGCACGTCTTCAACGTGGGGGTGGGGGCCTTCCACGACACCGGCGCGGCGCGTCCCAATCTGCGCGCGGTGTTCGAGCGGCTCTCCACCGACGTACCCACCGCGCGGGAGATGCTGCAGGGCGGCGAGGCCCTCGCGCCTATGGTCGGCGCCCCCTTGCGCACGCGGCTGCACGGCTGCGCCTTCGCCGCCGAACGCCTGCTCGTGGCCGGCGAAGCCCTGGGCACGACCTACTCCTTCACGGGCGAGGGCATCGGCAAGGCCATGGAGACGGGGGTGTTGGCCGCCGACCATTGTTCCGCCGCCCTCGAGCAGGGTCGCTTCGGCGCCGCCGACCTCAGGCCCTACGCGACGGAAGTGCGGACCCGACTCGCCGAGCGATTCTCGCCCTACCTCACCGCCCAGAAGTGGCTGCGCTTCCCCGCGGTGATGAATCTCGTGGCGGCTCGTGCCCGCCGCAGCGAGGGCCTACGCGCGCGCTTCACCGCGATCCTCGGCGAGGAGATCGAGCCCACCGCCGTCTTCTCGCTGAAGGGGCTGGTGCGGACCTTGTTCTCCTAGAGGCTGCCGCTCGCCACGACGGTCCCGGCCTTTTGCGTGTCCAACGTCACGGTGAAGTCGCCGCTGCCGCGTACGATCCAGCGCAGTCGCGTGCGACCGTGACCGGGCACGCCGCCGTCGAGCAACAGTCGCTGCGGCTCGTGCTCCACGGCGTCGAAGTCGGCCAGGTCGAAGCGGTCGGCGTCGGGGCCGCCCGCCACCACGGTGATGCCGCTGCCTGCGAAGGTGACGATGTCGGGGCGCCCGATGTTCTTGTTGTTGGCGGCGGCCGTGCGCGTGGGGATCCAGCGCTCGTTGTGGAACGACACCGTGACGATCTTGCTACCGCCCGGTCCGTCGTCCACCTGCACCGACTCCACCGACACCTTCGGCATCTGCGCCGCGTGGAACAGGCAGAAGACCGCGTTGCGGTGGATCATCTCCTCGATCATGAAGGCCGGCGGCGTGCGTCCCTGCATCTTGCGGAAGCCGCCCACCTCGACGGTGCCGTAGTCGGGGTGTTCGACCTCGTGCCAGTCGACGTAGGTCTCGCCGAGCATGACCAGGTCGTCGAACAGGTGCTGCAGCTCCTCGTAACTCCGCTCGCCCTGCTCGAAGGGGTTGCCCTCGGCGCCGAAGGAGTAGATCTGCTCGCTGTTCCACAGCTCGTTGGTGAACGAGATGATGCCCAGCCCCTCGCCGGTCCAGTTCACGAAGCCGCCGTGCACGGTGTAGAGGTCGGCGTGGATGACCATATTGCGATAGAAGGGCAGGATGCCCTCGCCGTCGTTGGCGATGGCGTCGTAGACCTGGCGGTCGGTGCCCGGGTAGAAGTCGCTGCGGGTGGGTGAGCCGGGGCCGCGCAGGATCATGCCGCCGGCGTTGTGGAACGACTGCACCGCCGCGATGTTCGGCCGCGCGGCGATGAACTCGCCGATGGCCGCCGTCTCGTTGTAGGAGAAGGGCCAGTCGCCGGCGCCGTACTGGATGTAGTTGGGCATCCAGCCCGCGGGCCAGTTGCGGTTCATGTCGTAGCCGCCGGGGCCGTCCTCGTTGACGCGGCCGTCGCCGTCGTTGTCGAAGCCCTCCTGGCCGAGCAGCACCCAGTCGGCGCCCCACGCCTTGCGCTTGTCGTTGGGAACGCGCTGCATGATGCGCGGGTCGTCGGGGTGCAGGCGGTAGCTGCCCGTACCCGGCTCGACCTGCTTGCGCATGGTCACCAGCTCGCCGTCGCCGTCGAGGTCGTCGGGGCCGTCCTCGTCGAACAGCCCGTCGTTGTCGTTGTCGGTGGGGCGCTTGCCCGAGCGGCTGGAGTGGGGCGTGTTCGGGTCGGTGAACCAGAACTGCCGGCCGTCGGGGTTCACCATGGGCAGGATGTAGAACACCCGCTCGTCCACCAGCTCGGTGACGGCGGGCAGCTCGCCGTAGCGCTCGAGCAGGTACCACGCGGCGTAGACGGCGGCCTCCCCGCCCTGCACCTCGTTGCCGTGGATGTTGCCGTCGATCCACATGGCCGACTTGGTGTGCTCCGCCCCCGTCGATTCGTTGTTGAGGGTGAGCAGGGGCATGGGCCGTCCCTCCTCGCTGGGGCCGATGTACTCGAGGCGGCACAGCTCGGGCCGCTCGGACGCCAGCCGCTCGCACAGGGCGACGATGCCGTCGTAGTTGTAGAAGCGGTTCCAGGCGATGTCGATCGCTGGTGTGCGGTCGGACTGGGCCGACGCGGGCGCGGCCAGGCCGGCCAGCGCGAGGGCGCCGAGGAGCAGGGAAATCAGCGGGCGCGTCATGGGAGTTCGATCTCCAGCTCAACGTCGGGGGTGGTGTCGGCGTCGGCCGAGAGGCGCAGGGTGGTGCGGGCAGGGGCGGCGATGACCCAGCGCATTTCCTGGCGACCGCCCGCGCCTTCCAGGTAGTCGACCAGCACCTGCTCGGGGCCCTGCAGGCGTTGCGCGCCGTCGGGGAGGTGCAGGCGCACGCGCACGGGGCGCAGGGTGTTCGTCTCGGAGGCCAGCTTGCTGGTGGTGGGCAGCACGCCGCTGTTCACCAGGGCCACCGACAGGGTGTAGAGGCCGTCGGCCTTGCGCTCGACCTTCAGCGACTCGAAGGCGACGCTCGGCAGGGCCGCCAGCAGGTCCATGAGCCAGGGGGCGAGGCGATCGGCCAGGGCATCGGCCGCGTCGGACGGCGGGTCCAGCAGCAGGCCGGGACGCAGCCCGCCGATCTCCACGGCGCCGTGCTCGGGGTGGTCGAAGGCCGTCCACGGCACGAAGCCGTTGCCCTCGCGCTCGTCGTCGAGCCACGCGAGCACCGCGGCCGGCACCGGGCTGTCGGCGTCGTTGGTGGGCTCGTCCTTCTTCTGCTTGCCCGGCTTGCCGCCGCCCTTCTTGCCCTTGTCCGACTTGGCGTCGTCCGACTTGGCGTCCTTGTCCTTCGGGAACTTGGTGGGCGGCTCCCAGGCCTTCACGGCCAGGGGCCAGCGGCCTTCCTGGTGATAGGCCCAGGCGAGGAAACTGCCGTCGACCAGACTGCCGGCCTTCACCTTGTGCTTCTTGGGGCCGGCGTCCTTCGAGTCCTTCGCGTCGTCATCTTCAGAGTCCGCATCGGACTCGTCTTCGTCGTCCGAGCCGCCTTCACCTTCAGCGTGACTCTCGGCTTCGTCCTCGCCGTCATCATCCTCGGCGCCGTCTTCGTCGTCGGCGTCACCCTCAGCGTGATCTTCGGCTTCGGCGTTGATGTCGCTGTCCGCGTCGTCAGCATCGTCCTCGTTCTCGTCGGCCTCCGCGTCCTCTTCTTCGGACTTCAGCGCGTCATTGAAGCGGCGCTGAAACTCCTTGAGCGTCGCCACGTCTTCCTTCAGCAGGCCGTCGAGGGGCGAGCGGATCGCGTTGCGCCAGCCGCCGCGGTCGACCTTCTTGGCCTCGCCGGGCAGGGACACGAGGGTGTCCTGGTCGCCGACCACGAGCACGCCCTGCAGTCCGGGGTGAGCGTGGAGGAACACGGCCAGGGCCTTGGCTTCGGGCTCGCTCAGGGGATAGGCGCCGCCCTCGGCGGTGTGCTCGGGCCAGCCGTGGGCGAAGTTGCGGTCGAGGGCAACGCCGCTGCCGCCGTCCTCGTTGGCCTCGCCGTCGCCGTCGTCGTCGAGCCCCTCGATGGCCACGCGGTGGGTGCCGCGCTCGCCTTCGCTGCGCTTGGCCTTGCGCAGGGCGCGGGGGTCGTGCTCGTCGAGCACCCACTCGCCTTCGGGGTCGGGGATGCGCATCGACGTGATCACGCCGTTGCCGTCGAGGTCGTTGCCGGCGTCCTCGTCGCGGCGCCCGTCGCGGTCGGCGTCGTCGCTGCGGCTGTTACCCCGGCGTTCGTGGACGGGACCCTGCTCGCCCAGCAGGGCGCCGGTGCCGTCGTGGTTGACCCGCGGCACGAGCACCAGGGCCTTGCCGTCGAGGGCGGTGGCGAGTTCGTCGGCGGGCAGGGCCAGCAGGCGCTCGGCCAGGGCGACCACCACGGCCGCGTCGCCGGGACGGCGACCGTCGAGGCCGCCGATCACCAGCAAGCCGGCCCGGTCGACGAGCGGGGCCTCGCCCGCCGCGAGCACGAGGCCCTCGATGGGGTGGCCGGCGAGGGTGGTGCCCAGGGTGAAGCGTGTGACCAGGTCCGGATGGGCGGCTGCGGACCGGGCGAAATGGGCGTCGAGTTGATGCCGGGTGAGCGGCGGGCGCGGCGGTTCGTGGTCGTCCGCGGTGGCGACCAGCGGCAGGGCCGTCGCCAGGGAGAGCAGCAGGAGCGGCAGAGCGGGCAAGGGATCCTCCCGGATCGGATGAGGCGTCGCGGCCTGCCCGGACGGAGGCGCCGGGGCGGCAGGCGGGCCGCGCATCATAGCCATCGGCCCTTCATCGCGCCCGGCCCCGGCGGCATGCTGGGACCCGTGTCGACCGACCACGAATCCATTGCAGAAAACGGGGGGGCTGAAGACGGGGGCGTCCGACCGGTCGTCTCCTCGCGGGGCATGGTGGCCACCAGCGAGCCCCGTGCGGCGGAGATCGGGGCGCAGGTGCTGCGGGCGGGCGGCTCGGCGGTGGACGCGGCCCTCGCCGCCAACGCCGCCCTGGCGGTGACGGAGCCCACCGGCTGCGGTCCCGGCGGCGACCTCTTCGCCATGGTGTGGGACGCCGGGCGCGGCGAGGTGCTGGGCTTCAACGGCAGCGGTCGCAGCTCCCGCGCCCTCGACCTCGACGGCCTGCGCGCGCGGCTCGCCGCGAACGACATCAGCGCCATCCCGGCCCGCGGCGGTCTGGGCGTGACCGTCCCCGGTTGCGTCGACGCGTGGTGCGCGCTGCACGAACGCTTCGGGCGCCTGCCCCTGGCCGAGGTGCTGGCGCCGGCCGTGGAGCTCGCGCGACACGGCTTCGAAGTCTCGCCGGTCATCGCGGGGCTGTGGGCGCGGGCGCCGGCGTCCTTCGCGGGGATGACGGCGTTCGAGGACCTGTTCCTGCCGGGAGGGCGCGCGCCGGCGGCCGGCGAGCGCTTCGCCAACCCGGCCCTGGCCGAGACCCTCGAGGCGGTGGGCCGGGAGGGCCGCGCGGCGCTGTACGAGGGGGCGCGGGCCGACGCCCTCGTCGCGGCCGTCACGGCGGCGGGCGGCGTGCTGGATCGCGCCGACCTCTCGGGCCATCGCGGTGAGTGGGTCACGCCGCTGGCCGCCCGCTATCGCGATCACGAGCTGTGGGAGTTGCCGCCCAACGGTCAGGGCCTCGCGGCGCTGCAGATGGCGCGGCTGCTCGACGGCTTCGACCACGCCTCGCTGAGGCCGCTCAGCGCGGCGGCGATCCACCTCGCCATCGAGGCCAAGAAGCTGGCCTTCGCCGACCGCGCGCAGCACTACGCCGATCCCGACTTCCAGCGGGTGCCGGCCGAGCGGCTGCTCGCCGACGACTACATGGCCCAGCGCCGCGGACTTATCGACCCGGGACGAGCCGCCACGAGCGTGGCACCGGGGCTGGTCGAGATCGAGCGGGGCGACACGGTCTACCTCGCGGCGGTCGACGACGCGGGCAACATGGTCAGTTGGATCCAGAGCAACTACCGCGGCTTCGGCTCGGGTGTCGTGCCGGAGGGCTGCGGCTTCGGGCTGCAGGACCGGGGCTGCGGCTTCCGCCTGGATGCGGGGCACGCCAACGCTTTCGCGCCGGGCAAGCGGCCGTTCCACACGATCATCCCAGCCATGATCGCCCGGGATGGCCGCCCGGTGGTGAGCTTCGGGGTGATGGGTGGGGGCTTCCAGCCCCAGGGCCACGCGCAGATCCTGTCGCTGCTCGTGGACCATGGTTACGACGTGGCCGCGGCCGGGGTGGCGCCGCGCTGGCGACACGGCGACCCGTACGAGACCGACGGCCCGGACGTGGCCGAGGGCGGCGGCACCGTGGCGGTGGAGGCGGCCATGCCCGACGAGGTGGTCGAGGGCCTGCGCGCGCGGGGGCACCGCGTGGAGCGCGACGACGACAGCCATCTCTACGGCGGCTACCAGGCCATCGCCGTTGAGTACGCGGCCGACAAAGCACAGCGCCGCTACCTCGGCGCGAGTGAGCCGCGCAAGGACGGTCGGGCGGTGGGTCTCTAGGTCGCGTGGCCGCCGTCGAGGCGGCGTTGCAGGCGCGCGATGTCCGCCTCGATGGCTTCCGCGGAGCGCCCGGGGGGCGCAGGGTCGTCGGACGCTTCGGCTGCGTCGGTTACGTCGGCCACGTCGCGTGCGTCACCGGCGTCGCGCGCTGCGGACAACTCGTCCCGCAACGCCTGCAGCCTCGCGGCCACGTGCGTGTGCACATCGGCGATGACGGCGGCGAGGTCGGCGGGCGGCTGGGCGTCCGCAGCAGCCAGGGCGCCGGCGGCGTCCGTCTCGACCGGCTCGGTGTCGGGTTCGGCGGCGCCGGCGAGGGCGCGCAGAGCCCGGGCGATGCGCCGATCGTGTTCGTTGCGGGCGGGGCTCATGGGCTCGCCTCCCCGTCGGCGTCGCTGCGCGGGCGACCCTCCGCGTTGCCGTCGGCTTTGCCGCTCGCCTTGCCCTTCGCGCTGCCGTCCGCTTCGCCCACGAGGTATTGGCGCACGACGCCGTCGTCTCCCCGTCCGACCTGATCGAAGGTGGCGGCGATGCCGCGGGCCAGGCGTTCCCGGGCGCGCTTGAGGATCATGCCCACCTGCGGGCGCGGCAGGGCGAGTTGCTCCGCGAGGGCGTCGTAGCTGAGGCCGTCGACCTCGCGGGCCAGCAGCACCCGCCGGTCGCGCTCGCCGAGCTGGTGGAAGCACACCGACACCACCGACAGGAACATGGCCCCGAGCCGCCGCAGGATCATGTGCTGCTCGGCCTCGGAGACGTCGATGGCCGGGTCACCCGAGAGGCGTTGGCGCTGGAGCCAGCGGTCGTAGATCTGGTGGCGCGACTCCGCCCGGGTGAGCTTGCGCAGTTGGTTGAGGGCCTCGTTGCGCATGGCCGTGTAGGCCAGGCCGAGGAAGCGGCGCACCCGCGGCTGGTCCTGGCGCAGGTCGGTGAACAGCCGCGCCATGAAGGTGGAGACGATGTCCTCGGGGTCGATGGCCATGCCCAGGCGCCGGGTGATGTGGCGGGCCGAGGCCATCAAGCGCGTCTGGCACAGCTCGAACAGCAGGGTGAAGGCGGCCGGGTCGTCGTGCGTTCGGAACACCTGCAGCAGGTCGCCGGCGACGGCTTCGACGGCGCGGTCGTCCGCCGGGTCGTGGTCGTCCGCCACGGCCACCTCGTCAGCGTGGGCGAGCAACGCGACGCGACGCCGGAGTTCGTCGCGTTGCACGCGGTCCCTCTCGGCTCAGCCGTCGAAGCAGGAGGACACGTTCAGGTCGTGCTTGGCCACGAGGACGTGGGCGGACGGCAGTCCCGCCGCGTCCGGCCCGATCACGGTGACCTGGAGTCGGTTGTTGCCGAGAACGTCGTTCCCGTCGAAGGACAGGGGCAGCATGACCTGGGCCACGCCCTGGGCATCCGTCGGGAGCGCGAGGAAGGTGGCCGCGCTGTCGAAGGAGACGTCGCCGTCGAAGGAGACCTCGGCGTCGGTCGCTTCTGCCGCCTTCGCCGCCTCGTCATCGATGATCGCGAACGCCAGGACAACGACGGCGTCGGGCTGGGCTCCCTCGATGGTGGCAACGAACAAACCTTCGAAGGTGAAGCCGCCGACGCGCAGGCCGGGCAGCGTCGCACGGCCTGTGCTGCCGGCCGGAGCGGCATTGCCGGCCGTGGCACCGTTGATTGCCGTGGGGTCCGGGGCGGCGGTCTGCTGGCCGGGATCCAGATCATCGGCGGGGAGATCGGCGGGGATGTCGATGCCGGGCCCCATGTCCAAGACGAGGCGCTGGACCTTCTGGGTGATCCGCTGCAGCTTGCGCGGGTTGAACTCCACGCCGCCGACGCCGTCGTCACCCGAGAAGAGCGCCGAGGTGTCGGCGTCGGTGTTGACGTCCAGGTCGTTCGGGCCCCCCGTGCCGGCGGCCGTCGTCTGGGCCGCGGCCGATTCGGAGGACAGGAAGATGCACGCGCAGACCATGACGGCCTGCAAGTGCCTGGGGATGGAAGCTCTCATGCCTCCTCCTCGTGTTGACCCGCGTCGTTCCCGGTGTCGACCACCCCGCCTCGGGGTGGTGCCGCGATGAGTTCTTCGATTCTCTGTTCGGACAGCGCGAGGTCGTGGGCGAGGGCGCGCAGCGGTCCGTCGATCCAGCTGCGAACCTGGGGCGACGGCTCGGCCGCGTGGATGCGGGCCAGCGTGCGCACCGAGCTCTCGAACAACGCCACGTCGTTGAGACGCGCCGTGGCGAAACACAGGTTGGTGACCCGCACCGGGTCGTCGGGCCACACCTCGGCCGCGGCCTCGGCGAATGACCGCGCCTCCGACCAGCGGGCCTGGCGCAGCAGCGCGAGGGTGATGTTTCGCGACACGTTCTGGCGCGTGATCAGGGCCAGGCCGTACTCGTCGGCGTGGGCCTCGAGGTCGCGCAGGATCGACTCGCCGAGTTCCGGGTTGCCGTCGTGGATCTCGCACAGCGAGAGGGCCACCCGCTGCCGCCCCGAGGGCCCCTCGAGGGTCTCGAGCATGGTGAGGCAGCGACGGGCGTCGTCCATGGCGGTCTCGCGTCGCGGTTGGTCGGTGAGCACTGCGGCGAGGTGCTGGCTGCCCTTCCTCTTGTCGACGCGTTCGAGGCGCCCTTCGATCTCGCGGATGTCGCCGGCGACGACGTTGGCGGGCCGCGGCTCGGTCTTGGCGAGCATGCGCTCGGCGAAGTCGGGGCGGGCCACCAGGCAGGCCTTGGCCATCTCGTACAGCAGGTCGGACAGCTTGCAGCGGGCCGACGCCTTGCTGAGCGTGAGCATGCGCTCGAGCAACACCTTGACGCTGCGGGTGCGCTGCTTGGCGTCGAGGTTGGCGGTCAGGCTGTGCTGCAGCCGGTTGATGTCGTCGGCACGCTGGGCATCGCCCTCGGTCGACGACGACAGGTTCACCAGGATCAGGTCGACCAGGTGCTTGCGCGCCCGGCGGATGATCATGCCCACCTGGTCGGGCTCGAGGCCGAGCATGGAGGCCACCCGGTCGTAGGGCAGGCCGAGCACTTCGCGGGCCATGAGCACCTGGCGGTCGCGTTCCTCGAGGTCGTCGAAGCACGAGCCGGTGATCTCGAGCAGGGTCAGGCCGCAGCGCATGAGCGTCTTGCGCTCCTCGGCCTCGCCCAGCAGGGCGGACGGGTCGGGCGGCTCCGCCAAGGTGTCGGCGTAGGAGCGCCGCTTGGCCACGGCCCGCTTCTGTCGCCGCAGCTGGTCGAACAGGTCGTTGCGCATCGAGGTGTGCGCGAAGCCGAGGAAGCGGCGCACGTCGCTGCCCGGTCGGCGGCCGACGTCGCAGAAGAGGCGCGACATGAAGCCGGCCACCAGGTCGTCGGGTTCGACGCCGCCGCCGAGCTGACGCGCGATGCGCGAGGCGGCGATGAGCAGTCGGCCGTGGGTCAGCTCGAACAGCAGGGTGAACGCTTCGACGTCACTCGCTTCGCGGAAGCGTTCGATCAGGAGCCGCGAGGCCTCATCGATGTGGAGGTCGTTCTCCGCATCGAACTCGTCGATGGGGGGGAAGCCGGGTTGGTCCACGAGACCAGGGATCCTTCGCAGTCGTTCGCGAAAGTTCCCATGGATCACGGCCTGCCCTCCGCCCGTTAGCGAGATTTCACTGAGCCCCCTCCCCATCGCCGCCTGCAAGACGATACGAGCGTTCCGAAATAACGGGGACGAACAGCCGCCAATCCTCAGGATACCGTCGATTGTGGCGATCGGGTCGTGCGCGTCATGGACCGCGTGACGCTCAAGCGTCGTGGCTCCAGCGAGGGAGCCCGCGACCCACGCAGATCCACCGTCGATCGGGCCGGAGACGTCCCCGGGGGCGCGCATAAACAGACTGGTCGGTCTGCTACGAAAACTTCGCCGCGGCGGGCCGGCGCGTCGTCCTCGGCGCCACCTCGGGTCGAATTCGCCGGCATCGGGCGCCGGTCGAGGACCGTCAGCGCGAGAGCAGCGCCTTGGGCGCATACATGTGCTGCTCGTATTCCGTGAGCATGCGCCGGGACGAGAAGCCGCGGAAGGTGGCCTCCATCATGGCGCGCATGGCGGCGATCCACGGCTGGGGCAGGCCGTTCTCCGAGCGCTCGTAGTAGAGCGGCACGATCTCGTGCTCGATCATGTCGAGCAGGGCGTCGCCGTCGCGGGCGTCGTCGGGGGGCTGCTGTTCGCCGAGGGTGAAGCCGAGCCCCGGGCGGTGGGCCTCGGCCCACCAGCCATCGGGCACCGAGGCGTGCAGCACGCCGTTGGCGCCGGCCTTCATGCCGCTCGTGCCGCTGGCCTCCCGGGGCCACTGGGGCGTGTTCATCCAGACGTCGACGCCGTTGACCATGAGCCGGCCGACGGCCATGTCGTAGTCCTCGACGAAGACCACGCGACCGCGCAGGCCGGGCGTGTTGGCCAGCTCCCAGATGCGGCGGATGATCTCCTGCCCGGCCCGGTCGGCCGGATGGGCCTTGCCGGCCATGAGGATCTGCACCGGGCGCTGTGCGTCGCTGAGCAGTCGCTCCAGGCGGTCGCTGTCGCGGAAGAGCAGGTCGGCGCGCTTGTAGGCGGCGAAGCGGCGGGCGAACCCGAGCGTCAGGGCGCCCGGGTTGAGCAGGTTCTCGAGCTCGCGCATGGCCCGCGGACTGCGGCCGTGCCGCGCCGCCTGGCGCAGGGCGCGGATGCGCACGAAGCGCATCAGCCGGTGTTTCTGGGCGACATGGGCGGCCCACAGGCGAGCGTCGTCGAGCTCGGAGGCGCGTTGGGCGAGGGCCTCCGGGTCGGCGTCCGCGGGTTGGGCGGCGGTCCCGAGTCCGAGCACCATGGCCATCTCCTGGCCGAGCCAGGTGGGCATGTGCACCCCGTTGGTGATGGCCGCGATCTCGTGCCCGGGCCACATCTTGCGCGAGACCTCGGCGTGCAGCTTGGAGACGCCGTTGCATTCGCTGCTGAGGTTGAGGGCCAGGGAGGTCAGCGTGAATTCGTCGGCCTCCGCCGCGCCGCCCTCGCCCCCGAGGTGCAACAGGGCGTCGACGTCGACGCCCAGGTCGCGGGCCGTGCTGGCGAGATACGGACGCACCAGCTCGCGGTCGAAGGACTCGTTGCCCGCGGGCACCGGCGTGTGGGTGGTGAAGACGTGGCGCGGGCGCACCGACTCGATGGCCGCCGACAGGTCGGGGTTGCCCGTGCGGCGCACGTTCTCGAGGGCCAGGAAGGCCGAGTGCCCCTCGTTCATGTGGAACACGTCGGGCTCGATGCCGAGGGCGTCGAGGATGGCCACCGCGCCGCGCCCGAGCACGAGCTCCTGCTCGAGCCGCATCTCGCGGCCGTGCACGTAGAGCTGCGAGGTGATGAAGCGGTCCTCGGGCGGGTTGTGGCTCGAGAACGAGTCGAGCAGCAGCAGCGGCACGTGACCCACACGGGCCAGCCAGCAGCGCAGCACCACCGTGCGCCCGTCGAGCTCGACCGGCACCCGCAGCGTGTGTCCGTCGCGGCCGTTGACCTTCAGCAGCGGCAGGCGCAGGGCGTCGAGGTCGGGGTAGAAGTGCTGCTGGTAGCCGTCGTAGTCGACGAGCTGGTGGAAGTAGCCGCGGCGGTAGAACAGGCCGATGGCCACCATGTCGAGGCCCAGGTCGGAGGCCTCCTTGAGGTGGTCGCCGGAGAGCACGCCCAGGCCGCCCGAGTAGATCGGCAGCGAGTCGTGCAGCGCGTACTCGGCCGAGACGTAGGCGACCTTGCTTCCGCCCGGGCGCACCGTGCCGTTGGCGAAGTCGGCGTGGACCCGGTCGAGCTCGGCCATGAAGGCGGGGTCGGCGGCCAGCTCCTCGAGGCGCGCCCGCCGCGTCATCTGCAGGATGCGGATCGGGCTGCGGTAGCGGGTCCAATGCCCGACGTGGACGGTCTTGAACAGCCGGCGGGCGTCGCGGCTCCAACTCCAGCGCAGGTTGTAGGCCACCTCGACGAGCTTGTTCAGGCTCTCGGGGACGTCGAGGTGGGCCGGGCGGGCGGTGGGGATGTCGTCGATCATCGGAGGGCCAGCGAGGTGGAGATCACGGAGGAGGTCAGGAAGCCGTGGCGAGGGGGCCAGCAAGCACAGGATGCCGAGCGACGGGCGCCTCCGCCAGCGTGACCGGCGGCTCGTTGGGGGGGCGCCTCCTCATCGGACGCCCGGGCCCTTCGACCCAAGTGGGCCTGCGGGGGCTTCCGCCCGTCGTGCCTCCCCGGCTACGCTCGGTGGCTGGCCGTCGACCGTGGCGATTCCCGGCGACCGCAACCCAGACGGGCGGACCACAGATCATGAGCGAGAGCACCGAAGGCACCGAGGCGACCGAAGCGGCTGAGGCCCAGAGGGGCCTGATCGTGGTGAACAAGCCCATGGGGCTGACCTCGCGCCGAGCCCTCGACCAGGTCGAGCGACGTCTTGAGGTCGGGCCGCTGGGCCACTGCGGCACCCTCGACCCCCTGGCCACCGGCGTGCTCGTGCTGGTGGTGGGCAAGGCCCGCAAGATCCAGGATCTGATCGTGCGCAGCGAGAAGGAGTACGACGTGGTCGTCACCTTCGGCGCCCGCTCGGACACCGACGACGCCGAGGGCGAGATCATCCCCACCGACCCGCCGGCCGAACCGGTGGCCCTCGAACAGATCGAGGCCGCCCTGGGTCAGTTCCGCGGCGAGATCATGCAGGTGCCCCCGACCTACAGCGCCGTCAAGGTGGATGGGCGGCGCATGCACCGCGAGGCGCGGAAGGGCAAGCCCATCGAGGCCAAGCCGCGACCGGTGGTGGTGCACTCCCTCGACGTGACCGAATACGAATGGCCCCGCCTGCGCATGATGCTGCGCTGCAGCTCGGGCACCTATGCCCGGGCCATCGCGCGGGACCTGGGCGCCGCGCTCGGGGTGGGCGGCTACATGTCCGCGCTGGTGCGCACCCGCGTCGGCAACCTCACGTTGGAGGACGCCTGCGAGCCCGAGCAGGTCGAGCTCGACTCGATCCGCGGCATCGAGGCGGCCCTGTCGGAGTTCGCGCGGCTCAACGTGCCGCTCCAGCAGCGTCACATGCTCATGCGGGGGCAGGCCCTGCACACGCCGCCGGGCTTCCCCGCGGTCGACCCCTGTTTCGCGTGGGTCGACGACAAGGTGGTGGCCAGCATCGCGTTCATCGACGGCGGCACGAAGTACCGCACCAAGCGTCTGTTGGTGTAGGGAGCACCCTGAATTGACGAGCGGCGCGAGGGAGACCCCCGCGCCGCTCGACGACCGGTTTGGTAGCCGGTCCCCATGTTCTCCGCAGGACTACTGCGGCATACCGATCATCGTGGCCACGTTGGACAGGTTCTGCTGGGCCGTGCCCGGGTGCAGCGAGATGATCTGCGTCACCACGGGGAAGCCGAGCAGCACCGCGTTGCTGGGCAGGGCGCCCGGGAACGTGATGGTGCCCGAGCCGGGGATCGGCGCGAAGGTGAGCAGGCCGCCCGACGGAAGGTCCACCAGGAACACGTGCTCCCACAGGTTCTGACCGGCGCCGCGCAGGTCGAGCCAATCGACGTCGAAGGAGAAGAACAGGAACCACGTGCCGTTGGGATCGCCGTTGATGGTCACGTTGATCGGCTGACCGAGACCGGCGAAGTGCGGCATGTCCAGCTCGATCGGCACGCCGCCCAGGTTCTCGATGGTCGAGGAACCGTCGGGCGTGCTGACGTGGCCGGTGATGCCGCGGGTGCGCACGGTGGACGAGCCGTTGGCCGTGATCGAGGTGGCCGATCCGCCCTGGAGGTAGGCCGTCGACCCGCCCTCCACCAACAGGCTGGGCGTGCCGCCGAGCAGGTCGGTGCGGTCGATGGCCACACGGTCACTGTTGTCGACCCGGATGCCGGCGCTGCCGATGCCACCGGTGACGTCGAGGTCGTCGAGGGTCACCAGGCCCGCGCTGTTCTGGATCAGGATGCCCGGGTTGGTGGTGAGGGCCGAACCGATCGTGATGTCGCCGATGTGCACGGCGCCCGAGGCGGTCAGGTTGATGATCTGCACCGGCGCGGCGGTCGTGTCGATGGTGACCGTCCCCGTGCCGTCACCGAAGATGCGCAGCGTCCCGAACAGCGCGCCCACCGTGAAGGGCGGGTAGGTGCCGGGCTCGATCCGGATGACCGGGTTGAAGACCGAACCGGCATCCGCGATGGCCGCATCGATGTCGGCGTAGGAGCCGCCGGGTCCGACGTCGAGGATGTTGGCCGGGATGGTCGCGCCCCACGGCGTCGCCGTGCGCTGAGCGATGAAGCGATCGACGCCCACGCTCAGCCGCTCGATCAGCTGGTAGACGTAGAACTGACCGGCCACGACGGTGTTGTCGATGTGCTGGTAGTTGTTCGGCGCACCCAGAGCCGGCGTGGTGTGGATCTCCGTGAACGGGCCGCCGAAGTTGGTCGCCCGCTTGATCACGAAGTCGTCCACGTCGACCTCGGTGAAGGTCTCCCAATCGAGGGTGACCTTGTCGAGGCCGGCCTTCGCGAAGAAGTCCACGATGATGGTGACGTCGGTGGACCAGCTCACGAGGTTGAAGGGATCGTCGTCGAAGGCCTCGCCGGCGAAGTTGCCGCTCGAGTTCGTGAACGAGATGTCCGAGCCGCCCAGCGTGCGCACGTTGTTCGTGCCGTCACCCAGCGGGTCCTCGAAGTTGACGAAGCGGATGTCCGTCGATGCGAGGCGGCGGATGTCGAGCATCGTCGAGCCGGGCGTTGCCGACGGGTTCGCGAAGGTGCCCGCCCGCAGGTCGTTGGGGATGGAGCCCAGTGTGGCGGACTGGCCGATGATCACGCCGGCGGCGCCCATGTCGGCGAACTCGAACTGGGTCGCCTCGAGGAAGCCGTCGATGGTGAGGAAGTAGCCGCCGCCCGCCGTGGCGCCGCGGATCGCGGCCGGCAGACCGGCGGTGCCGATCATGTTCAGCGTGCCGACGGAGCTGACGGACATGACCGCAGCCGACCCGAGGGCCAGCTCGCCGGCCGACCCGATGGACAGGTCACCGTTGACCAGCACGGTGCTGCCCGGGATCTCGACGCGCTTGTCGTTGAGGTCGAGCTCGGCGCCGGAATCGATGGTGATCGTGTCGATGTCGAGGTCGAAGTCGTTGCCCGCCGAGCGGATGCCGTTGGTCACGATCAGGTCGAAGAAGCCCACCGTGTCGCCCGGAACCACGCCGGCCATGGTGGTGGTGCCCGCGCCGTCGAGACGGGTGGTGCCGGCTGCCGGCGTGAAGGTGCCGTCGGCCGTCCAGTCACCGGCGCACTCGATCAGCATGTTGGCGCTGGTCGTCACCGAGTTGGCCTGCATCGTCATGTTGCCCTCGATGTCGAGGATCTCGTTGCCGGCCGAGGAGTCGATGAAGGAGATGTTGCCGGCCGACAGGGTGACGTCGCCGGCCACGGTGACTTCCTGGTTGTCCTGGATGTTCATCGCGCCGGTGGTCATGGACACGTCGCCCGTGACCTCGGTGTTGAAGAACGTGTGGATGCCCGTGACGATGACGACGTTGTCGACCGTCATGTCCGAGCCGCCGAAGGCGCCGAAGCCGTCGAGCTGCAGGGTGCTGCCCACCGCGCCGTCGGTGGCGTCGGCGCCCGAGGACGTCACGCTGCCGCGGAGGATGTGGGTCAGGGCGCCGGTGTCCCACGAAGCCGTGCCGTCGCCGAGGACGACGTCGCCCGAGACGTCGAGGGCCGCATCGGTGTCGAGCGTCGCGCCGTCGTCGACGGTGAGGTCGCCGCTCAGCGAGGTGGCCGCGTTGACCGTCTTGGTGCCGCTGACGATGCGCAGGTTGGGCAGGGTCGGCGTCGTGCCGCCCATGGTGGTCGTCGTGCCGCCGTCGAGCTCGACCGTGCCGTTGGCCGGATCGAAGAGCGGGGTGCTCGACCAGTTGCCCGCGCACTTGATCATGGTGTCAGTGCTCGAGAAACCCGACACGCCGTCGATGGTGGCCGCGCCGGCGATGTCGAGGATGTCGGGGCTCGCGTTGGGCGTGCCGAAGAACTCGAGCTTGCCGCCCGCGGTGACGCCGAGGTCGCCGCCCACGGTGACGTTGGCGTCGTTGTTGATGCGCAGGGTCCCGGCCGTGTTGTCGAGGTTGCCGAGGATGTCGACGGTGTTGAAGTTGCGCACGCCGCCGCTCGCGAGCACGTTCTGGATCGAGCCGCCGCCGCCCGTGATCAGGCCGCTGGCGGTGAACTGGAGGGTGCCCGCGGCCAGGCCGCTGGCGTCGGCGCCGGCGGAGGTGTAGTCGCCGGCGATGGTGTGGGTCAGGCCGGCGATGTCCCACAGGGCGGAGTTGTCGCCCAGACCGACGTCGCCTGTGATGGTCATGACCGCGTCGGTATCGAGGGTCGCGCCGTTGCTGACGTCGACGTTGCCCGTGGTGAGCGTGGCGACCGTGACGGTCTTGACGCCCGCATCGACGAGCAGGTGGTGCACCTGCGGAGCCGTGCCGCCGAACGTGGCGGCGCCGCCGTCGAGGACGACCGTGCCGTCGGCCGGTGCCCAGGCCGAGGTGGAGGTCCAGTTGCCTTCGACCTCGAAGCGCGCGTTGGCGGACTCGCCGCCGGCCGTGGCTTCCATCGAGACGTCACCAGTGACGTCGAGCGTCTCGTTGCCCGCCGTGCTGTCGGAGAAGATCAGGGTCGAGGCGGCAGCCAGTGTGGCGTTGCCGGTCACCGAGACCGTGGCGTTGTCGTTGATGTCGAGGGTCGCTCCGGCGGCGACGTCCAGGTTGGTGGTGAGGGTGTCGTCGGCCGTGCGGGTGCCGCCGCTGACGAGGATGTTGGGCACGCTGTTGGCGCCCGTGACGATGTTGCCGCCGGCGGTCAGGTCGACGGATGCGGTGCCGGTGACGGCCGCGCCCACCGCGTTGCTGGTCCAGTCGCCCGCGACCTGGATGTCGTTGTCGTCGATGGCCAGGGTGCCTTCGATCACGGTGTTGCCGCTGACGTCGAGGTCGGACGCCGTGGTGGCCAGGGTCAGGTTGGCGCCCGCGGCGACGGTCAGGTCGCTGCCGACGACGGTGGTGCCGGACTGGGTCTTGGTGCCGCTGACCACCGTCAGGTTGGCCAGGGTCGGACCGGCCACCGTGGTGGTGGTGCCGCCGTCGAGCTCGACGACGCCGTCGGTCGGGGCGTAGGTCGCATCGCTCAGCCAGTTACCGGCCACGCGGATGGCGGCATCGGTGCTGCTGGTGGACACGCCCACCTGCACGTCCATGTCGCCTTCGACGTCGAGGACGTCGGGGGTGGCGTCGGCGACCACGAAGAAGGACAGCGAACCCAACAGCAGGTCGGCGTTGCCGCCCACGCTGAGCGTCGCGTTGTTGTTGATGCGCAGGGTGGCCGTCGCGCCGTTCAGCTCGACGTCTCCCAAGATGGACGACGTGGCGCAGGCGCGGATGCCGTCGCTCACCAGCATCGCGGCGATGGAACCACCGCCGGTGTCGAGGCCGCCGCCGCCGTCGAAGTTGACGCGACCCGTTCCGCCGCTGGTGGCGCTGCCGCCCAGCGAGGTCCAGATGCCGGCGACGGTGTGCGTCGGGTTGCCCAGGTCCCAGGTCGAGGTGGCGTCGAGGGACACGTCGCCGTCGACGTCGAGCGCCGCGGTGGACGTGAGCGTGATGGTGTCGTCGATGGTCAGGTCACCGGTCACGGCGGTCGCCGACGAGATGGTGCGGTCGCTGACCAGGCGCAGGTCGGCGAAGGCCGGGGCCGCGCCCGCGACGGTCGAGCCGCCGGGGCCGTCGAGCTCGACCACGCCGGCGAGCGGCGCGAAGGATCCGTCGGAGGTGAAGTCGCCGGCGGCGCGCAGGCGGCTCGCGGTGGTCGAGTTGCCCGCGGCCGTGGTGGCCAGGGTCACGCTGCCTTCTACGTCGAGCACGTCGACGGTGGCGTCGACGGTGCTGGTCCAGCCCAGGCTGCCGCCGGTCACACCGAGGTCGCCGGCCACGCTCACGGTGGCGTCGTTGTTCACCTCGAAGCTGCCGCCCGAGATGTTCAGGTCGCCGAGGATCGTGGTGGCGCCGGCCGTGCGGGCGCCGGCGCTGACGGTCATGTTGGCGATGGTGCCGCCGCCGCTGTTGGTGTTGCCCGCGCCGTCGAATTCCACGGTGCCGGCGCCGGCCGAGGTGGCGCTGCCGCCAGTGCTCGCGAAGCTGCCGGCCACGGTGTGGGTCAGCAGGCCGAGGTCCCAGGCGGAGGTGCCGTCGCCCAGGGTCACGCCGCCGTCGATGTCGAGGGCCGCGTCGGCGTCGAGGGTCGCGCCGTCGCTGACGGTCACGTTGCCCGCCGTGTTGGTGGCGGTGATGAAGGTCTTGATGCCGCTGACGATCTGCACGTTGGGCAGGTCGGTGGCGTCGATGTTGACGTTGGTTCCGCCGTCGAGGGCGACGGTGCCCAGCGCGGGCTGCCACGTTGCGTCGGATGTCCACGTGCCGGCGACGTTGATGCGCGAGCTGATGTCCATGCCACCGTTGGCACCGCCGTCGGTGGCGGTGAGCGTCATGGCGCCGGCCACGTCGAGCACCTCGGTACCGGCGTTGATGTCCTGCCAGTCGAGGTTGCCCGCGTTCAGGTCGGCGTCACCGGTCACGGTGATGGTCTGGTTGTTGAAGATGTTCAGCTCGCCGCCGTCCATGGTCAGGTCGCCGTTCACCGTGAGGCTGGTGAGGGTCAACGTGCCGGAGGTCAGCGTGACGTTCGGCACGTCGAAGGCCGTGAGCGGCACCGTGCCGTCGCCGAGAGGGGCCGCGCCGGCGCCGACGAAGTCGAGGATGCCGATGCCCGTGACGTCGGCGCCTTCGGACGTCAGCCCGGCACGCAGCGTGTGCGTCGACGTGCCGGCATCCCACACGGCGGAGTTGTCGCCGAGGGAGACGACGCCGGCCACGTCGAAGGCGGCGTCGGAGTCGAGGGTGGCGCCGTCGCCGATGTCCAGGGTGCCGTCGATGTCCGTGGCCGAGACGAAGTTCTTGTCGCCGTCGACGACGACGAGGTTGAAGAAGTTGGGGGCCGTGCCGCCGATGGTGGCCGTGGTGCCGCCGTCGAATTCGGTGGTGCCGTTGGTCGGGTCCCAGGAACTGTCGCTCGACCAGCCGCCGGCCACGAGCAGGCGCGAATCCGCGCTGGTGGTGCCCGCAGAGGTGCCGGAGAGGATCACCGAGCCGGCCACGTCGAGGGTGTCGAGCCCGGCGAAGTTGGTGGCCCAGCCCAGCGAACCACCCGAGGCGTTCACGGTGCCGCCGACCGTCAGGGTGGCGCTGTCACCGATGACCACGTCGCCGCCGGTCATGTCCAGATCGCCGGCGACGTCGGAGGTGCTGAAGGTGCGGGTCCCGCCGGAGACCTCGGCGTTGGGCAGCGAGTTGGAGCCCGTCGTCGTGGTGCCCGTGGAGGTGAATTCGATCACGCCGGTGCCGGTCACGGCGGCGGAGCCGCCGCTGCTGATCCAGTCACCCGCGATGCTGCAGGTGGTGGTGCCGATGGCGAGGGTCGTGCTGGCCTCGAGCTCGAAGTTGCCGGTCACCGTGAAGCCTGTGGAGACGGTGCGGGTTCCTCCGGTCACGACCAGGTCCTCGAACGACGTCGCCGACGAGCCGTCGAGCGCGCCGGTGGACGTCAGCTCGACCGTGGCCGTGCTGCTCGTGAACGTGCCGTTGTTGGTCCAGTCGCCGGAGACGTCGATGTCGCTGCTGCCCGACGTCACCGTCAGCGTTCCGCCGATGACCAGGTTGCCGCTCACCGTGAGGTCGAAGCCGCCGCCGAGCGTCATGGATGCGCCCGACTGGATGGTCAGGTTGGCGGTGACGGGCGCTCCGGAGTAACTGCCGGGGAAGATGCTCGCGCTCGACGGGATGACCGCATCGGTCACGCTGTCGGGGACACCTGCATCCCAGTTGCCCCCGTCGTTCCAGGAGTTGGTCAGGTTGCCGGCGGTCCAGTTGGTCTGGGAGGCGGCCAGCGGGGCGAGGGCGCAAAGGGCCAGAATCAGGGCAGCGTGGCGAATCATGGCGGAGCACTTCCTGCGGATTACGAGGGTGCCCCGGGACGAAACGCTCCACACGTTTCGAAAGGGATGAAATGGGGGCCCGGTGAACACTCCTCCGGCGAGGAGTATCAACCACGGTCAGTATTTCGGCAAGTCGAACCGGTGGGGGCCGGCGCCGGGCAGTCCTCCCCTGGAGGGGCGTGGCCGAGGCTCTACGCCACAATTCAGGGTTTCAGGCCGTCCGCCCGCATGAATGAACCACGAATATTTGTGGAGACAGGTGGAGACAGATTGTCGCCGGCTCCGCGACGGGCCACCGGCGACACGGCGATCTTCAGGCGCGACCTTCCAGTGGGACGTTCCGGTGCGAGGAGGCTGTGAGGGGCCGCGGGCCATGGGGCGGCAGGCCCGCCCCGCCCCCGGAATGCAGACTCCCCGGCGCGGACGGCGGGTCCGCGCCGGGGAGGGACAGGCTTGGATGTGCGGGCCGTTCGGGGTGCGGCACCGCGATCCGTGCGCCTAGGGCGCGGAAATCGTGAGTTCCATGGGATCGGTCAGGGTGAAGGGACCGAGGCCGACCGTGGAGAAATCCTCGAGGAACTGGGCGTAGACCTGCACACCCGGAGGCGGACCGGCTCCGATGGGCGACGGCACGAAGAACACGCCGCTCCCGGGCATGGCGCCCAGGAAGATCAGGCCGCCCGGCGGGGCGAAGATGTCGACGTACAGAGTGCTGCCCAGCGAAGGAATGCCGGGGCAGAAGAAGCCGCCGCTGGCGACCGGCGGGGCGTTGATGCCGAAGAACACCCAGGTGTTGCTGCCGCCCGTGCCGCCGGTCATGCCGAGGCCGAACGACGGGCCCGGTGCCGAACTCTGGCCCACCGACGCGATGGCCGTGCCACCAGGGGGGCCGGCCCAGTTCACCGCGTGGGTGGAGTAGGCGAGGCCGTTGAGCGGAGCCGGCGTCGGGATGCAGGGGCCGCCCGAGGCGTAGAACGTCGCCGCGGCCGGTCCGGCGGTGCCGAGATCGATGTACTCGACGATGAAGCCGTCCGTCACGAAGACCGCCGGAGCGGGGGCGTTGGTGCCGAATCCGGGGATGCCCGGGCTCGCCAGGTCGTAGGCGATGCCGGTGAGTCCGGCCGCGCCGCAGATGCCGGCCGCGAAGGCGCCGCCCGCCGCGAGGCCGCCGCCGAAGGCGACGTTGAACACGCCGCCGCCTGCGCCGCAGGCCCAGAAGGTGCCGGTGAACGGGTCGATGGTGATGTCGGTCAGGAACGGGCCGCCGACGATGCCGTGGGCGAAGGCGGGCACCGAAACGAAGGGCGCCGCACAGCTGCCCGGCGGGGGCGTGGCGATGCCGGCGATGAACGCCCCGTCGGTGACGAACAGCGTCGGGATGCCGCCGGTGAACAGGCCGACGGAGTCCATGCCCATGCCCGTGAGCGGACCCATGATGCCGGCGGCTGTGAGGATCGGCGGCACGGCGTAGTTGTGCACGGGGCCGCCGGGCGGCGGACCGAAGACGGCGCTGCCGTTGACGAACTCGTAGATGGTGACGCCGTCGGTGACGAAGGTCGTGTCGGTGATGCGGTTGACGGCGATGTCACCGAGGGGCGTGATGGCCGGTCCGCCGGGCGGCAGGATCACCGGGGCGGCAGCACACACGGCGATGCCCGCCGTGGGATAGGGCACCAACGTCGGCACGGTGGGCGGGCACGCGAAGCCCGGGATCATGTCGAACTGGACGGCGGTCGCCGTCCCGCCGTCGAAGCCGAACAGCGTTTGGGCTTCGACCGTCGGAGAGATTGCGATCACGAGCAGGGTCGCGAACGCCAGCACACGGATGCTCTTGTTCATGAGAACTCCAGACTCACGCCGCGCAGGGCGTGAACACCAAGGAAGGGAGGAAGAAAGAGAGAGAGCCGAGAATGTTCGGGGGCGGCGCCATCCTAGGCGCAGATTCCGCGCCCGTGGTGCACTTCGCTGCGAAGAAAAAGGGCTTTGTCCGAACTTCTCGGTTACTCGGAAGGAAGCCGCGCGTCGCCCATCTAGGTGCATTGTGTCTGCGCCTGCGTGACTTACGGAATCACCGGTGCGGAAAGCGTTTTCGCTTCGATCGACGGGGTGATCGAAGGGGTGCCGAGGGAGCGTCGACGGCTCACCCGTGCGCGTCGGGGCGGATCTCGAAGGTCACGTGATCAGCGCACGACTCGGCGCGCACGTCGAGAGCATCGACGCGCGCCGCGCTCGGTCCGCTCTGCATCCATTCGCGCAACGACGAGACGGCGTCGGGCGCGCCCTCGATCCAGGCCTCGACCCGACCGTCGTCGAGATTGCGCACCCAACCGTGGACGCCCAGGGCGCGGGCCTGGCGTTGCGTTGACCAGCGGAAGGCGACGCCGTGCACACGCCCGCTGATGAACACGTGCAGGGCGCACGGCGGTGTGGTCACCCCGGAAGCCTCGCGGACGATGAGGGCTCGGCGGCGGATCCCGCTACAACCACTCCATCTCGCCACCCGGCAGGAAGTAGGCGATGACCATGCGGCCGTCCTTGACGGTGGGCACGTGGGCCGAGCCGGGCGGGAACACCACCCAGCCTTCGCCGTGTCCGTCGAACGTCGGCTCGCCCTCCACGGCGAAGCAGAGGTTCATCTCGCCGCGCACGTGTCGGTGTCCCGGCCCCGCGCCGGCCATCCAGACCACATCCACCGAGTGGCCGTGGGCCGAGCCCGAGGGCTTGATCACCCGGGAGTACTTCAGCTCGTTGGTGCCGCGGTCGCAGATGACGCCTTGCGCCACGGCGGAGGTGAGGGCCTCGCGTAACGCCTGGGCCTGCTCGCCGTCCGGTGGATAGGCGGCGGTGAGGGCGGCCACCGCGGCTTCCGGATCGGTGGGATCGCAGGCGACCACGGCCGCGAGGGGGCCCTCGAGCAGCCCATGGATGTCCTCGATGGTCGTCATCACCCGTGCTCCTTCACTCTTGCTGCAGGCACTCTTGCTGCAGGAATCGGCCCGGCGGTCAGGCCAGGCGCTTGATGGCCTCGGCCACGTGGCCGTCGATGTCCTTCACCTCGGTGGCCCACTCGATCTTGCCGTCGGTGCCGATGAGGTAGCTGATGCGCGCGGCGTACTTCGCGTCCGGCTTGGAGGCGGCGCCGTAGGCCAAGCCCAGGGCGCGGGTCGTGTCGCACAGCAGCGGGAACGGGAAGTCGAACTTCTCCGCGAAGGCGCGGTTCTCGGCCACCGTGTCGAAGGAGGCGCCGAGGATGGTGGCGTTGTCGCTGATCTCTTGGACTCGGTCACGGAGCCCCTTGCCCTGGACTGTTCAGCCAGGGGTGTCGGCCTTGGGATAGAACCACAGCAGCACCTTGCGGCCGGCGAAGTCCTTCAGGCGCACAGTCTGGCCGGTGTGGTCCTGCAGTTCGAAGTCGGGCGCGGTGTCGCCGGGGCTCAACATGGGTCGGCTCTCCTCTGGAGGTGCGGGGCGAGGGCGTCGGGTAATTCGGCCACGCCGTTGGCCAGGATGCGGTCGGACCCCGCGGCGCGCAACGACGACTCGCTGCCATGGCCGCCGAGGACGCCCCAGCAGGGCATGCCGGCAGCGCGGGCGGCCTCCACGTCGGCGGTGGTATCCCCGATCATGAGGGCCTCGTGCGGGGCGAACCCCGTGCGTTCGAGCACCCAGAGCAGCAGGTCGGGGGCGGGCTTGGGGTGCTCGACACGGTCCCGGCCGGCGATGCAGGCGAAGGGCCCGTCGAGTCCGAGGTGGGCCAGGGTCTCGACGGCGCTCTGGGAATTCCGTGAGGTGGCGACGGCCAACACGAGGTCGGTGCGGGCCAGGGTCGCCAGGGTGCTCGCCGTCCCCGGCAGGACCTCGGTGCGCTCGGCCAGGGTGGGCAGCACCCGCGACCGGAAGCCGGCCTGGGTGGCCTGCGGGTCGGGCGAGCCCAGCTCCGCCCAGGTCTCGAGGGGCGGGTGGCCGATGCGGCTGCAGGCCCATGCGCGGTCGGGCAGCGGCAGGCCCTCGGCCGCGGCCTGCGCGAGGATCGCTTCCACGATCGGCTCGCTGCTGTCCACCAGCGTGCCGTCGAGGTCGAAGATCACGAGGCGCAGCGTGTCCATGGCCGCATCGTAGCGACTGCATCGCGCTGTTCGCGGGTGGGCATCCGCCCCGGTCCGGCGAGATCGGTGGGATAGGATAGGGGCGGTGAGGAGCTTGCTGAGATCGCCGCGGCTGCAGGGCGCGCTGCGCCTGTGGACCTGGCCCGAGGCGCCGTTGGCGCTCGTGTCGGTCGCGATGATCGAATTGCTCGGCCCCAACTCGGCCGACGACATCGCGGACATCCCGTTCGTGCTGGTGCTGCCGCTGCTGCTCATGCTGGGCTGCTCGGTGGTGCGCTATCGCGAGCTGCCCCTCACCCGGGCGATCCTGCGCCTCGCCTCGGCCTGGGGCGATCGCCTGCGGTCGCGGCTCGTGCTCAGCCTGGGCCTCGACTTCCATCCCGACCGCCACCCGCGCCTGCCGGCCTTCCACGAGATGCACCGGCTCGTCGCGGTGCTGACCCTCGCGGCGCTGGCGGTGTTCCCCGCGCCGGGGCTCGCGCGCGAGCTGCTGGCCGGGCTGCGCGAGCACTTCCTCTACACCGGCTACGCCGTCGCGTTGTGCGTGGTGTGGGCGGCGCTGCTGATCGGCATCGCGGTGCAGGTGCCGGCCATCGTCCTCGACGCCCTCGAGGTGGTGAAGGGCCGCATGCCCTACATCGGCTTCACCCGCATCGCCGTGGTCGTGGGCTTCATGGTGGTCGTGACCATCGGGCTGGTGCTGGCCGACCACTTCGTCGGGCTGCAAGGCTGCCTGTGGGCCCTGGCCGTGGCCTGCCTGCTGCCGAACCTGTTGCGGCCCGTCGAGCCGCGCTCGGGGCCGTGGCTCAACATCGCCCTGGGCCGCGACGCATCGCCGCGCACCTCCAGCCTCTCCGACGTGATCGGCTGCGTGCACCGGCTGGTGGCGCTCGAGTCGTTCATCATCGTGGCGCTGCTCATGCCCGCCGGTGCGGCGGTGGGGACCGTGGTCGATGTGGGTCCCTTCCCGGTGACGGACCTGCTGCTGCGGGTCTACGGCTGGTCGGCGGCGTGGTTGCTCACCGGCGGCGCGGCCCTGGCGGTGATCGAGTTCAACCGCCGCCGTCGCCGCTCCGATCCGGCGTTCCCGCGACAGCGCGTGCTGTGGGCCCTGCCGGGACCCGAGGCGGACGTGCTGCGCGGCGAGCAGGCTGCGGTCGCGGCCTCCGGTTGGCAGCTCGTCATCGACAACGAGATCCCCGGCCCCGAGGAGGCGGACCTGCTGGTCGGTGCGCCCGAGGCCCTCGCGCCGGTGGGTGCGGTGCCCCTCGTGAAGGTGCCGCCGGCCCTCTTCGTCATGACCGATCAGGGCGGCCAGGTCCTCGAGCAGGCTGACGAGCAAGACAAGTCACGCCGCGCCCGCGAGCGCATCGAGCACCTGCTGCTGAGCACCCGGCCGCACCTGGGTGAGCGCGGCGAGGGCACCTTCCTGGTGCCGCACTGCTGGCTGGTGGTGGGCCTGACCCGCGACGACGAGCGCGGCAGCCTCGACCGCCCGCCGACCATGACCTTCGGCCAGTCGTACCAGGCCATGCTCGGGACGCGCCTGCGCCGCTACCTGCACGAGGTCATGAGCCGCTCGGGCCTCGACGTGATCTACATCGAGGACGCGGTGAAGCCCAAGGAGGTCGGCGACGTGCTCGCCCGCATCTTCGACCGCCACGTGCGCCGGGTGGTGCCGCCGGAGGTCGGCGAGGCGGACTTCATCGGGCTGCAGGGTCTGCGGGTGGTGCTGCACGACGTCGATCCCGAGGTCGAGTCGTTGACCGAGGTGGACGCCCACGTGACCCGTCACGCCATCTCCCGCGCGCGCATCCTGATCATCGGGCGCGACAAGGGCGATGACGGTGACGACGACGACCCGCCGTCCGAAGGCGAGTCGGGCGACCTGTGGCTGCGCGAGTCGCTGCGGCGCCTGTTCCCGCGCCTGCAACCGGTCTAGCGGCCGGCCTCCTCGATCGCGCCGACCTCCCCGAGAGGCTCCTCGGGCAGGGGCGCGAAGGTGAGCTCGAAGTGTTCGCCGGGCTGCGAGATGGTCTGTCGCACCGCGTCGAACTCCACGTCGAGCCCGGTGCTCAGGTAGAAGTCGTAGTCGCCGGGTCCGACCTGATCGAGGGTGAACACCTCGCCGTTCTCGACGCGGGTCGACTCGGCGTGTCCGCCGTTGGCGTCGCGGGCGATGAGCCACATCCAATCGGGCTCGTCCTCGATGCCGACGATGTTGACCACGCCGGTCACCTCGAAGGCCAGGGACAGGCGCAGCTCGAGCGAGCGCACCGTCTGCAATTCGCGCACCTCGAAGGGCTCGGAGGTGGCGGTGGTGAAGCCGTCGAGCTCGGCCCGCAGCACGTAGGTGCCGGCGGACACCGTGTCGAAGCGGAAGCTGCCGTCCTCGAGGGTGAGCGTCTCGGACCGGTTGAACCACACGGTCTCGCCGTCGGGATCCTGGGGCGTGGCGGTGACCTGCGCCGACTTGAGGCGCCGCCCGTCCGCGTCGGCGCGCACGCGGCCCTCGATGGTGCCCGTCGACAACGACACCGACAGGCGGCGGTGTTCGTCGGGCTCGAGCTGCAGCTTCTCGCTCGAGACGCCCTGGAACATGCGCAGCGTCGTGCCGCCCTCGGCGAAGGTGACGGTGTTCTCGCCGGCCGCGACGATGCCGAGATCGAAGGTGCCGTCGCCGGCGACCACGGCTGAGCGTCGCACCTCGCCCCAGCAGCGCACCTTCCAGCCCTCGGCAGGGCGACCGTTGACGCTGAGCCGGCCGCTGATCGAGGCCGTCTCCATGTCCTCCAATTCGCTGCCGATGATGAGCACCGCGGGCACCTCGCCCTCGGGCGGCACCTCGACGTCGGCCGAGGCCAGCGGCGTGTTCACGAAGGCCTCGACGATGGAGGGGAAGCCGCTCACGGCCTGCATGCGGTCGAGCACCACGAGGTTCACCAACCCCGGTTCGACGTGGGTGAAGGTGAAGGTGCCGTCGGGCGCCGTCACCGTCACGCGGGGCACGAGCGCGTCGCCCTGGGTTTCCTGCTTGTCCTCGCGGCCGAGGGCCACCATGAGCGGCTCGGCGGGGGGCGCGCCGTTCTCGAAGGTCTCGCCGAGGATCGTGCCGCCGCCGTGCAGGAGCACCACCAGCGGCTCCTCGGCGGGCACCTCGACTTCGGCGGACGTCATGGCGAGGCCGGGGTGCAGCACGCGCACGATGTAGTCACCGGCTTCGATGCGCGGCAGCTCGACCAGGCCGGCGAAGTCGGTGCGGCCCGAGGTGAAGGGCGCCTCGCGGCCGCCCTCGGCCGGCCAGACCTCCACCATGGCGTACTCGACGGGGGACTCGTCGGCCACGCGCAGGGTCTGGACGGTGAGGCGGTTGGCCGTGCGCATGGTCAGCTCGAGGCTTGCGTCGGCCTCGGTCAGGTCGACGATGTCGTGGACCAGGGCGTGGCGTTCGGTCATGGCGCTCACGCGCCAGCGGAAGGGATCGAGGTCCTTGATCACGTACGTCCCCGGCACCTCCTGTGTGGTGCGGTCGTCGAGGCGATGGCTCGGCAGCACGTAGGCCGGGACGAACTGGTCCCAGTTGTCCTCTTCGCCCACCAGCGCCAGGCCGAAGAGCGACGCGTCGACGATGGGCCGCTCGTCCTCGTCCTGCAACACCACGGTCAGGTCGCGCCCGCCCGGGATCTTGAGCACCAGCTCGGCGCCGTCCGGGGCGAGGTCGAACAGGTGCGTGAATTCGATGGCGTCGACGGTCTTCACCGCCGCGCTGAACACGCCGGGGCGCAGGCCCTCGACGACGAAGCGGCCCTCGCCGTCGGAGTTGACCGACGGCTGCAGGATCGTCGCCGTGATGGGCAGTCCGGGCACGTTGGTGCCGAGCATGACCGTGGCGTCGACGATGGGCTCGTCGTCGTCGTCCACGACACGGCCCGCGACGCTGAGCGCGTCGGCCATGGACAGGGTGCCGATGTCACGGGTGCCGCCGGGGGCGCCGGTGGGGAACGGCCCGTCGGCCATGGTCAGGTGCCGGCTGTCGTCGAGCACCAGGGTGGCCAGGCCAGGCTGCACGCCGCTGACCGCAAAGCGCCCGTCCTCGTCGGTGGTGGTCTGGGGGATGGGCAGGCGGTCGAGCAGCCGCGACATGGAGGCCGTGGGCATGAACTGCAGCGCCCGCCCCGCGCCCATCTCGTCCTCGGCGTTGACCAGGATGCCGCCGCCCGGGCGGTAGTCGAACACCGGCAGCCCCGTGACCACGAAGGGATGGTCGACGTCGGTGGAGCGCACGCGCACGCCGGGGATGGGCGCGCCGCGCGCGTCGACGACGACGCCGGTGAGCGTGACGCTGAGCGGCAGGACGATGTCGCCGATGTCCCGGTCCGCGCCGGAGGCGGGCGTGGTGTCGAGCAGCTTGAGCAGGTTCCGGGGGCCACCCGGGTCGACCACGACGAGGCCGCCCGTGCGCGGCTCGAGGTCTTCGATGCGGAAGGTGCCGTCGTCCTGGGTGAGGGCGTGTCCCTGGATCAGGTCGAGGTCGCGCACACGGTCGTCGTCGAGGTAGCGCGCGTCCCGCGGCACCTGGAAGGTCGAGAGGCGGCCGCCGACGATCTCGACGCGCAGGTCGGCGACGGGCGTGCCGTTCTCCTCGATGACCCGGCCGATGACGGCGCCGAGGGCGCGCCGGTACGAGGCGGGCATCTCCGTGGGCCCGGCTGCGGTCGGGCCGGGAACGGCGACGGGGATCGACGCGGCCAGGGGCTTGATGTCGGTGCGGCGCTCGGCGGCGGGCGTGTCGCGGGTGGGTGTGGCGGGCTGCTCGATGGCGGGCACGGCGACATCGGTGTCGTCGTCCACCGAGACGAACAGGTCGGCCAGCAACCAGCCGAGCACGCCGAGCACCACGAGGGCGACGACGGCGACGGCGATGGTGATCCGGCGGTCCTTCATCACGGGGCTCGCGGCGCGAAAGCGCGGAGGGCGGAGGCGCTCACGAGGTTAGCGTTCCCATGTGACGGGCATGTGTCAGCCGGGGGGCGTGGCCTGATCCGACGTCCACCCCTCGAGATCGCGATCGGCCATCAGGGCGACGAACTCGGCGCAGAGCGCCGGAGGACCGGCGATGAGCGTGCGCGTCGTCGCGTCGACCTCGCCCCCGGCGGCGGTCATGACGGCGCCCCCGGCCTCGCGCACGACGACTAGGCCGCCGACGATGTCGAGCATGCGCTGCGGCGTGCCGCGGCCCACCACCAGCAGGTCGGCCTCGCCGTCGGCGAGCAGGCCGAGGTCGAGCGCGATGGAGCCCATGCAGCGGATCTTGCGGATGTTCCAGAGCAGCGTCTGCAACACGTCGGGGATGGAGACGAGGGGCCCGCGGCGCGAGAGGTGTGCGATGACCATGGCGTCGCCCAAACCCGGTGTGGGCGCCACGGTGGCGTCGCGGGTGCCCTGGGCGTCGCGCACCCGCGCGCCGCCGCCGCGGTGCGCGCTCCAGGTCTTGTCGCGCACGATGTCGTGCACCACACCCACCACCGGTTCGCCGTCGACGACCAGCCCCGCCGTGACCGAGACATAGGGGATGCCGCGCAGGTGGTTGGCGCTGCCGTCGATGGGGTCGATGAACCATTGGTGGTGGCCGTCCCCCGGCACCGGGTCGCAGTCCTCGACGATGAGCCCGTGGCCGGGGAAGGCCCCGGTGAAGGCCTCGATCAGGGCGGCGCCGGCGATCAGGTCGTCGACGGTGTGGACCTGGGTGTGGCTGGCCCAGTGGTGGTCGCTCATGGCTCCGCCCAGGCTGGGGGCCACCAGTGTGCGGGCGACCTCCACCAGCAATTCGGAGGCCTTGCGCTCGATGGCGGCGAGATCGAGGGCGGCGGAGGGGGGGCTCATGGCGATTCCGGTGGCGTCGTCGAAGCGGAGCGGGCGGAGCCGAGGTGGGCGGATGGCCCCGACGATTCTATGCTGGGCGGCGTGAAGATCCCTTGTCTCCTGATCGTGGTCGCGCTCGCATCGACCGGTTGCCAGTGGGCCCTCGAGCCGCGCGTGCCCATCGACGCCATGCCGCGTGTGGATGAGGGCCAGCTGCTGTTCATCCTCCCGGCCGAGGTGGCCGAGGCCGGCTCGCAGCGCTCGGTGGTCGAGCACCGCAACGCCGCCCTCAAGCGCGACCAGAAGGTCCGCAAGGCCGAGGTGATCCTGCGGCGCCACGTGGTCACCGGCATGACCACCCTCGAGCTGCTGTGGATCTTCGAGTCGCATCCGACCCGGGTGCGGGATCAAGGCCCGCCCGCCGGCCACACCTGGTACTGGGAGCCCTCCAGGTATTGGGTGCGTTTCGACGAAATGGGGCTGGCCGTGCAGGGCGGGCGCTACTAGGGGCGCGCTCCCGACCGCAGACAGTCTCCGGCGGGCACGGTAGGCTAAGGCACCCCGGACGGACCGCCTCCCGGTTCGCCCTCACATCAGCGGCTCGGTCGGCACCCCGATTCTCGCCGGCCGGATCGCGCTCTCTCGAGGTCGCGTGAACCTGATGGTCCGACTCCGCCTCCTGTCGTGCCTCGGCCTGGCGCTGCTTGCCTGCGCTGCCGGCGCCCCGATCGCCGCCGCCCAAAACGCTGTCGCCCCGCATTTTGTTGCCGGGCACGATGCCGCGGCCCCGGTCGACGTGGCCGACACGGTCACCGGTGCACTCGCGCGCGGACTGTCCCGGGGCTTCGTCGCCAACGCCGGGCAACGTCCGGCCGAGTCGTTGTTCCTGTGGCGCGGCGACGGGCTCGAGGCCCACGCCACCATCGAGGGCCTGCGCCTGCGGTTGGCCGACGCCCACGGCACCGCCGCGGTGTTCCTCGAATTCGACGGCACGCCCGCACACGCCGCTCGCGAACACGACACGCATGTACACGGCGCGTGCGACGACGGGGCTGCGCGCGCGACGACGGTCTCGGGTCTCGACGCGCTGCCCGGCGCCTACAATGTCTATCGCGGTGACGGGGCCTACCCCGCCATCGAACGTTTCGGCCGGCTGCTCTATGCGGATGTGGGCCCGGGCCTCGACGTCGTCGTGCGTCCCGGTCACGGAGGCCTCGAATACGATCTGCTGCTGGCGCCCGGCGCCGACCTGTCCGGGCTGGTGGTGCGTTGCGCCGGCGTGCGCGACATGGCCCTCGACGACCAGGGCCGCCTGCGCCTCGACACCGGCCGCGGCGTGCTGCTGCAGGACATCCCGGCGGCCTGGCAGGTCGGTTCGGAAGGCGAGCGCTACCCCGTGGACGCCGAATTCCGGCTCATCGACGGCGGGTCGTTCGGCTTCTCGGCCGCCGACCTCGACCCGGCGCTGCCCCTCGTGGTCGATCCGTCGCTGACCTACTCGAGCTACCTCGGCGGCGGAGCGTTCGACCTGGCGCTCGACGTGGCCCGCGGCGACGACGGCACCGTGTACGTCACCGGCCGCAGCGCCTCCGCCGACTTCCCGGTCTCCGCGGGCGCCTTCGACGAGACCGTCTCGGGCGTGAGCGACGCCTTCGTGGCGGCCATGGACCTCGACACGGGCACGATCCACTACGCGACCTTCCTCGGCGACGACGACATGAGCGCGCTGCAGGGTGAGCGCGGGGTGGGCGTCGCCGTCGATGCGAGCGGCGCCGCCTACGTGGCGGGCTGGGCCAACTCGGCCGGCTTCCCCACGACCACCGGCGCCTTCCAGGAGTCACCGGTCGGCGCCCTCGACGGCTTCGTCGCCAAGCTCGACCCCCTCGGCGCGCTGGTGTGGTCGACGCGGCTGGGCGGCTCGCGTGACGACCAGATCAACGACCTCGCCCTGGCGGCGGGGGGGCAGCCCGTGGTGACCGGCTGGACCACGTCGGGCGTGAACGCCGGCGACGTGGCCTTCCCCACGACGGCGGGCGCCTACGACGAGTCGTTCAACTCGACCATCGTGATCTTCAACGACGCCTTCGTGACGAAGGTGGCCGCGGACGGCGCGAGCCTGACCTGGTCGACCTTCCTGGGCGGCCTCTCCCGGGACGAGGCCCTGGGCGTGGCCGTGGCCGCCGACGACAGCGTCGCGGTGACCGGCCTCACCGGCAGCGCCGACTTTCCCGCCACCTCGGGCGCCTTCGACGAGAGCTTCAACGGCGCGACCCAGAGCGACCAGGATGCCTTCGTGGCGCGCTTCTCGGCGGCGGGCGATGCGCTCAGCTGGGCGACCTTCCTCGGCGGCGTCGACGACGTGGAGGGCCGCGCGGTGGGCGTGGGCGCCGATGGCGCCGTGTTCGTCGCCGGGGTCACCACCTCCAGCGACCTGCCCGCCAGCGTCGGCGCGTTTGACGAGACCTACAACCGCGGCGGGCCCCTGGGCTCCGACATCTTCGTCGGGCGCCTGACCTCCGACGGCAGCGCCCTCGACTGGCTCACGTACCTCGGCGGCTCCGACGACGACAGCGTCGCCGACCTCGCGGTCAACGACGTGGGCGCGGTGGTGGTCGTGGGCACGTCGCGCAGCTCCGACTTCCCGGCCGGCCAGACCACCGTCGACGACACCCTGGGTGGCGTCCACGACGCGCTGGTGGCCAAGCTCTCGAGCGCCGGCGACAAGTTGCTCTTCGCGAGCTTCTGGGGCGGGACCGGCGACGACGAGGCCATGGGCGTGGCGCTCGACGAATTCGGCGCCGCGGTGGTGGTCGGCAAGACCGACTCGTCCGACGCGACCCTCGCGGGCAACGCCCAGGAGCCGATCTACCAGGGCGACGGCGACGGCTTCGTCGCCCGCCTCGACCTGCCGCCCTTCATCAACCTCGGCTTCGACAAGCCGGGCACGGGCGGCCTCCGGCCCCGGCAGATTCCCGCCGGCAGCCTCGATCCGCTGACCCCCGGCAGCCTCACGCTGGACAACATGCTGCCCGGTTCCGCGGCGGTGATGTTCGTGGGCTTCCAGAACAACCCGGTGCTGTTCGAGGGCGGGTTCCTGGTGCCCTTCCCCTTCGCGCTGCTGCTGGTGCTGCCCACGGGGGGCGGGACGCTCCCGCTGCCCTGGGCCTCGTGGAATCCCAACCTGCCCACGGGGTTCGACATCTACGTCCACACGGCGGTGCAGGATCCGGGCGCGGCGTTCAATGTCGCCATGACCAACGCCCTGCACCTCAAGACGCCCTGACCACCGACAGGGGGGCTTCTACCCCCTTTTGCGGGTTCTCACGAAGGGGGCCAAGGGCTATCCTGGCCCGCCTTTGCCGCCTCCTCGGAAAGAGGGTCTGCCGGCAACGCCCCCTTCGGCGTGGGCATTGGGCTGTGGCAGCTGCCGCCGCCCGCGCAGCGTCCGCGCCCCTCAATGAGACCAGGACTCGCCCCTCTGATGACGACGACGAACGCAGCCCTCAAGGCCTGGGTCGACACCATGACCCAGCTGACCACTCCCGACAACGTGCACTGGTGCGACGGCTCGCAAGGCGAGTACGACACGCTGATCAAGCAGATGGTCGCCGACGGCACCATGACGGAGCTGGATCAGGACAAGTGGTCGGGCTGCTACTACCACCGCTCGTCCCCCAACGACGTCGCGCGCGTCGAGCACCTCACCTTCATCTGCTCCGAGAACAAGGACGACGCCGGCCCCAACAACAACTGGGAAGACCCGGCCAAGATGAAGGCCAAGATGAACGGGCTCTTCGAGGGCTGCATGCAGGGGCGCACCATGTACGTGGTGCCCTACTGCATGGGACCGGTGGGTTCGCCCTACAGCAAGGTGGGCATCGAGATCACCGACAGCCCCTACGTCACCGTCAACATGCGCATCATGACGCGCATGGGTCAGCAGGCCCTCGACAAGCTCGGCGACAGCACCGACTTCGTGCGCGGCCTGCACAGCACGGGCGAGCTCGACCCCGACCGCCGCTTCATCTGCCACTTCCCCGAGACTCGCGAGATCATGAGCTTCGGCAGCGGGTACGGCGGCAACGCCCTGCTCGGCAAGAAGTGCCACGCGCTGCGCATCGCCTCGATCCAGGCGCGGGATGAGGGCTGGCTGGCCGAGCACATGCTGATCCTCGGGCTCGAGAGCCCGGAAGGCGAGACCACCTACGTGTGCGCGGCCTTCCCGAGCGCGTGCGGCAAGACCAACCTGGCCATGCTGATCCCGCCGGCCGAGTACAAGGGCTGGAAGGCCTGGTGCGTGGGCGACGACATCGCCTGGCTGCGCTGGGGCCCGGATGGCCGCCTGTGGGCCATCAACCCCGAGGCGGGCTTCTTCGGCGTCGCGCCGGGCACGTCCGAGAAGACCAACCCCATGGCGCTCGCCTCGCTGAAGACCAACTCGATCTTCACGAACACGGCCCTCACCGAGGACAACCAGCCGTGGTGGGAAGGGCTCGGCCCGCCGCCGGCCAAGGCCACCGACTGGAAGGGCAACGCCTGGACGCCCGCCACCGAGACGGCCGCCGCGCATCCCAACAGCCGCTTCACCTCACCGGCCAAGAACTGCCCGGTGGCCAGTCCCGAGATGGACGCGCCCGAGGGTGTGCCGATCTCGGCGTTCATCTTCGGCGGTCGCCGCGCGCGCACCGCGCCGCTGGTGTTCGAGGCCTTCGACTGGAACCACGGCGTCTACGTCGGCGCCATGGCGGCGTCCGAGACGACGGCCGCTGCCACTGGCAAGGTGGGCGTTGTGCGCCGCGACCCCTTCGCCATGAAGCCCTTCTGCGGCTACAACTTCGCCGACTACTTCGGCCACTGGCTGAAGATGGGCACCCAGTCGGAGAAGGCGCCCAAGATCTTCCACGTGAACTGGTTCCGCACCGACGCCAACGGCAAGTTCGCGTGGCCGGGCTTCGGGCAGAACATGCGCGTGCTCGAGTGGGTGCTGAAGCGTTGCGCCGGCGAGGTCGACGCGGTCGACACGCCCATCGGCGCCGTGCCCGCGAGTGGCGGCCTGAACCTGCAGGGCAGCGGCGTCGATGCCGCCCAGCTCGACGACCTGCTCGACGTCGACTCCGACGAGTGGCAGGAGGAGCTCAAGGGACAGAAGGAGTTCCTCGAGCAGTACGGCGACCGCATGCCCAAGGAGATGTGGAACCAGTACCACGCCCTGGCCGAGCGTCTCTCGGCCGTCGGCGCGCGCTGATCCGCTGAGGACCCTCGACCAGGTCGCCGTCGGCTTCACGTCGGTCGGGCACTTCGTGTGCCACGGCGCGAAGCTGGCCCTGCCGATGGTGCTGGGACAGGCGGCGGCCCACTACGAGGTCAGCCTCACGGCCATGGCGGTGCCGGTGGGCGCCTTCGGGCTGTGCATGGGGCTGGCGTCGTTGCCGGCGGGGCTGTGGAGCGATCGCTACGGCGCCGCGAGGGTGCTCACCGCTTACTTCTGGCTGACCGCCGTGGGCGCGCTGCTGTGCTGGGCCGCCCCGAATCTCGCGCTGTTCACGCTGGCCCACGCGCTGCTCGGCGCGGCGGCGGGGCTCTACCACCCGGCGGGGCTGGGGCTGCTCTCGCTCAGCGTCGAGCGCCGCTCGCTGGGCTTCGCCATGGGACTGCACGGCATGGCCGGGCCCCTCGGCATGGCGGCCACGCCGATCCTGATGCTGCGCTTCGCGCTCATGGGCGACTGGCGCACGGGCTTCCTGTGGCTGGCGGGGGCGGCCGCGGCGGCGGCGTTGTGCTCGCACGGGCTGCGCGCTCGCAAGCTGGTGCTCGACCAGGCGCCCGACCGTCTCGCCAAGGGCGAGCGCAGCGGGTTGCGCGGCGCGCCCGTGCTGTTGCTGGTGTCCGTGATCGGGGTCAACGCCTTCCTGGCCGACGGCTTCGCCGTCATGTTCCCCGAGATGATCAAGACCCGCGGTGTGTTCGTGTGGGACGTCGACGCGGTGCTGGCCTCGATCCTCGCGGTGGGCGCCATCGGCCAGTTCATCGGCGGCATGCTCACCAAGGGAGCGTCGCCCTCGAGCCTCTACGTCGTGGCGGTCGCGGCCCAGCCGCTGATCCTGCTGTCGGTGGGGCTGTGGCTCGACGCCCCGGTGATGCCCTTCCTGCTGCTGGCAGGCTTCACCTTCTTCAACTTCATGACCCAGCCCCTCGAGAACAGCCTGCTGGCCGGCTTCACCGCGCGGGCCAAGCGCGGCACGGTCTACGCGTTGAAGTTCCTGGTGGGGCTCGTGATCGGCTCGCCCGCGCCCATCGTGGCCGCGGCCCTGCTCGAGAAGAGCGGCTTCGCCACGGCGTGGCAGATCTTCGGAGTCGTGGGGTTGTTGGCCATCGTGCTGGTGTTCCTGTTCCGTCGCGCCGAGGCCCGGGCACGTCCCGCCCTCGCGGGGTGAGCATGGCAGCGAGCCGTGAGGGCCGCGGCGCACGGTGAGCGCGGCGTGAGGTCGGGCGCGCATGGCGAGGGCAGCGCATCGAGCTGGGCCGCGGACCGCGGCGCTCGCTATAACGTGGCGATGTCACAGACCGACAAGACGACGCCCGACGCGTCCGGCAGCACGTCCGACGGCACCGCCGACCGTCCCGCCAACCGTCTCGCGCAGGAGACGAGCCCCTACCTGTTGCAGCACGCGCACAACCCGGTGGACTGGTACCCATGGGGAGACGAGGCCCTGCAACGCGCGCGGGACGAGGACAAGCCCATCTTCCTGTCCATCGGCTACTCGGCGTGCCACTGGTGCCACGTGATGGAGCACGAGTCGTTCGAGAACGACACGGTCGCCGAGATGATGAACACGCACTACGTGAACATCAAAGTCGACCGGGAGGAGCGGCCCGACCTCGACGACGTCTACATGAAGGCGACCCAGGCGTTGTCGGGCAGCGGCGGGTGGCCCATGTCGGTGTGGCTCACCCCCGACCTCAAGCCCTTCCACGCGGGCACCTACTTCCCGCCGGACGACCGCTGGGGACGCCCGGGCTTCATGAACGTGCTGCACAGCCTGAACCTGGCCTGGCAGAACCAGCGGGACCAGGTCATCGAGCAGTCCAAGCGGGTGGTCGAGCGCGTCGAGCGCATGTCGCTGGGCGGCGACCTGCTGCCCGCCGTGCCCGCCGACGCCCAGGGCCCGCAGCTCGACGTGGTCGATCGGGCCCTCGAGCAGATCGCGTCCAACTACGACCACCGTCACGGCGGCTTCGGCGGCGCGCCCAAGTTCCCCCACGCTGATGACATCCGGCTGCTGCTGCGTCACCACGTGAGCGTGGGCGATCACCCGGCGCTGCAGATGGCCGAGCACACCCTCGATTGCATGGCCCGCGGTGGCATCTACGACCAGCTCGGCGGCGGCTTCCACCGCTACTCCACCGACGAGAAGTGGTGGATCCCGCACTTCGAGAAGATGCTCTACGACAACGCGCTGCTCGTGCCGGCCTACCTCGAGGCCCACCGCATCACCGGCCGCGCCGACTTCGCGCGGGTCGCCCGCGAGTGTTGCGAATGGGTGCTCGACGAGATGACCGGCGAGCACGGGGCTTTCCTCTCGACGCAAGATGCCGACAGCGAGGGCGAGGAGGGCAAGTTCTTCCGCTGGGAGCGCAGCGAGGTGGCGGCCCTGGTGGGCGACGAGGCCATGAAGCTGCTCGACGTCGCGTGGAACTTCGACGACGACCCCAACTTCGAGGGGCACTGGGTGCCGGTGCGCCCCGCGCCCGACGCCGACCTCGCGAAGAAGCTCGGCATGACCGTCGACGAGATGTTCGCGGCCCTCGCGCCGTGGCGGACGGTGCTGCTTTCCAAGAGGTCCGAGCGCGTGCGCCCCGGCACCGACGACAAGGTGCTGGTCGCGTGGAACGGCCTGATGATCTCGGCCATGGCCCAAGCCGCCGTCGTGCTCGACGAGCCGCGATTCGCGGAAGCCGCGGCCAAGGCCGCCGACTTCTGCCTCACCACCATGCGTCCCGACGGCCGTCGTCTGCTCGCGACCTTCCGCGCCGACAAGGCCCACATCAACGGCACCCTGGCCGACTACGCGTACCTGGCCGCGGGCCTGCTCGACCTGTTCGAGGCCGACGGCGACCCGCGCTGGCCCACTGAGGCCCTCGCGTTGGCCGATGTCGTCGAGGCCCACTTCGCCGACACCGAGAAGGCCGGCTGGTTCATGACCAGCGACGACCACGAAGAGCTGATCACCCGCCCCCGCGACCTCTTCGACGGCGCGCTGCCCTCGAGCAACGGCGTCATGGTGGAGGTCTTCGTGCGGCTCTACGAGCTGACCGCAACGGACGCCCACCGGCGCGCCGCCGAGCGGGCCTTCGCCCTCATCGCGCCGGTGATGGGGGAGTCGCCCTCGGCCTTCGCGCGCATGCTGCTGGCGCTCATGCGGGCGCGGGGCGACGGGGTCACGGTGGTGCTGGCCGGCGATGAGGGCGATGCGGGCCTCACGGTGATGCGCCGCGCCGTCGCCGCGCACGACGACGCCTCGGTGGCGGTCTACGCCGTGCCCGCAGCCGGCGTTGCGCCGGAGGTGGCCGAGCGCCTGCCGCTGCTGGCGGGCAAGTCAGCCGGCGATGGCCGGGCCACGGCCTACGTGTGTCGCCACGGCACGTGCAAGGCGCCGACGAGCGACCCGGCGGAGCTTGTGCGGCAACTGCACTGACGCGCCCGTTGCACTGACGGGCCCTACAGCGGGATCGCGCGGCGGTCCGAGAGGTCCATGTGCAGGTCGGCGCCGTCGGTGAGCCACGCCGAGTGGTGATCGCCCTCCTCGATGTGCAGCGCGTCGAGGTCGGTGCCGCGGGGCAGCATGTAGATCATCAGGCCGGACGACCCGAGCGCGATCACCTTCGTGCGCAGGTCGCACTTCTCCATCATCGTGCCGCGCAGCTGCTCGCGCACCCAGCTGTGGCCGGTCACGCGGGCGAAGCCGTCCTCGCAGGCCTCCACCAGGCCGGTGAAGTAGCGCGGGTGATCCTCGGCGAAGAGCCGACGATGACTGACGAGCAACTTGTCACCGGGTTCGATGACCATGAGCGGGTCTCCCGGTCTCTTCATCGGCCGGGAGGGCCGCGGCGCTGAAGGTCGCCCGGAGTCTCGTTCGAACGCTTGCTCAGACGGCCCCGCTCAGAACCCCGGGATGCTGAACGGCAGACGCAGCACCTTGCGGCCCCGGTCGTCCCAGTATGTCTCGGCCCAGAGCTCCATGCCGCCGTCGCTCGTGCCGTAAGGAACCGTGACGACACGGCCACTGGGCTGGACGCGCACGACCAGACCGTGCGTGAACTGCTCGGGGTTGGACGGGAAGACCTGCGGGTTCCACATGAGCACCTGCGCGGTGAACTGCTTGGGCAGCGGGTCCGCGAAGGTGCTGATGTCGAGGTCGTCGAGAACGTTCGCGCCGAGTGATCCGCCGAGTTGGTTGCCGTGCGCCGAGCCGGTCGGATCGACGCCCGCCAGCGACGCACGCATGGACGGCGGCGCCTCCCAGATCACGAACTCGGGGATGTCGTCGAGCAACACGGGGAACCACTGCTCCACCGCGCCGACCTGCGTCGCGAACTCGTGGCTGTACGGGGCGAAAGCAGCGTCGCCGGGCTGGGGTGCGCCGATGACCAGGAAGCATTCGGGTTCGGGCCCGAGGTCGAGGTCGAACACGTAGGCCGCGCCGGCGAAGGTGGCGCTGTTGTCGCTGCCGTCGCTATCCACCCCCGTGGACGCGCTGTCTTCGAAGGCGGCCCCGACCACAAGCGTGTCGCCCGAGAGGGCCACCGCACGCCCGAACTCGTCCGGCTCATCGGTGTTGGAGGCCTTGAGGTAGGCCTGCTGGCTCCACACGCCGGCGTTGCGGACGAACACGTAGGCGGCGCCGGCGCGCTCGGCGCTGTTGTCGCTCTGATCGCCGTCGATCCCCGTGGCCGCGCTTTCCTCCCCGTAAGCCCCGACCACGATGGTGTCGCCCGAGACGGCCACCGAGCCTCCGAAGAACTCGCCTCCAAAGATGTTGCCGCCCTCGGTGTTGGACGCCTTGAGGTAGGCCTGCTGGGTCCAGACCCCGGCGTTGCGGACGAACACGTAGGCCGCGCCGGCGAAGAGGGCGGTGTTGTCGCTCTGATCGCCATCGACCCCGGTCGCCGCGCTGGACTCTTCACCGGCCCCGACCACCAGCGTGTCGCCATAGATGGCCACCGACCAGCCGAAGGAATCCACCACGCCGGTGTTGGAGGCCTTGAGGTAGGCCTGCTGGCTCCACACCCCGGCGTTGCGGACAAACACGTAGGCCGCGCCGGCGTTGAAGGTGCCGTTGTCGCTCCCGTCGCCGTCCACCCCCGTGGCCGCGCTGTCCTCGAACCGGGCCCCGACGACCACCGTGTCGCCCGCGAGGGCCACCGAGGTTCCGAAGAAGTCGAGTGCATCGGTGTTGGAGGCCTTGAGGTAGGCCTGCTGGCTCCAGACTCCGGCATTGCGGACGAACACGTAGGCCGCGCCGGCGCGCTCGGCGCTGTTGTCGCTCCCGTCGCCATCCACTCCCATCGCGGCGCTGGACTCCTCGAGGGCCCCGACCACCACCGTGTCGCCCCAGAGGGCCGCCGAGAAGCCGAACCGGTCGTCGCTCTCGGTGTTGGAGGCCTTGAGGTAAGCCTGCTGGGTCCAGACCCCGGCGTTGCGGACGAACACATAGGCCGCGCCGGCGTCGGAGGCGCTGTTGTCGCTCGTGTCGCCGTCGACGCCCGTGGCCGCGCTGTCCTCGTTTTCCGCCCCGACCACCACCGTGTCGCCCGCGATGGCCACTGAGGTTCCGAAGCCGTCGCTGTCATCGGTGTTGGAGGCCTTGAGGTAGGCCTGCTGAGTCCAGACCCCGGCGTTGCGCACGAACACGTAGGCCGCGCCGGAGTTGAGGGCGCCGTTGTCGCTCTGGTCGCCGTCGACCCCCGTGGCCGCGCTGTCCTCGTTGCGGGCTCCGACGACCACCGTGTCGCCCGAGACGGCCACCGAGAATCCGAAGCCGTCGAAGGCCTCGGTGTTGGAAGCCTTGAGGTAGGCCTGCTGCGCGACGGGGTCGATGGTCAGCGGGTAGCGTGCGCCGCGCTCATCGACGGAAAGCCGGAGTCCGTCGTGCGTGCTCTCGAGCCGCGCGGCCAGGTCGCGCCCGTCCGCGTCGAAGACCACCAGGCCCGAGTAGGTGAGGGCTGTCGCGCCCTCGTTGTCGACGAAGCGGGCCCCGCGGCCGTCGGATGTCACGTCCGGTGTCAGCCCGCCGCGCACCGCGAGGGTGAAGGTCAACGGGCCGAGCTCATCGACCAGGCCGGTGGCGCCGCCGGCAGCGTTGGGCCGTGCGCTGGTGTCCGGGCGTCGGTGCACCGTGAAACCGTGCTCGAGGCCGCGGCGGTCGTTGACGTACCACTCGGTGAGTGTTTCATCCCAGTCGTAGGCCACGCGTTGGCCGGCTGCGCTCGTGGCGTGTGCCGGTTTGCTGGCGACGGAGTGCACCTGGCCTGCGAAACCGTAGTTCTGCAGCGCGAGGCCCCAGCTCCACCCACCCGCATCGGGCGTGGTCAGGAAGCCACGGTCGTCGAAGTGCGTCGACCACTGCTGGCCGGGGTTGCGGGCGCGGTGGCCGTCGTCGACGGGGTGGGCCGCGTGACGCCCGGCGTCGTACGCGGCGCGGATGCTCGACCACTCACTCGCCGCGAGGCCTTCGGGCACCTCATCGGGCGCGAGTTGCGCTGCGCTGCCCACAGGGAAGAGCAACACGAGCGCCAGGGAAAGCCCGACCATCATTCTCGACGTCGACACGGTGCACACCTCCAAGACACGGACCAAGGCATCACGCGGGTTGTGCGCGGATCGCGCAATCGGGTGATCACCAGCCCCCAACGGCGTGATCACCAGCCCCCGAGAGGCACCGTAGATCACATCCTGGAAACTGCCTACCGAGCATGTCGGTGGGGGCGGTGAAGCCCCGATATCAGGCGCTTCCGCCCGGGGGTCTCAGCCGCCCTTGAGCGTCTCGTACGTCGAAGCCTCGTTGGCTGTCGGCAGGCCGCACTCGGCGTAGCCGGTGACGACCACTGTGCCCATCGGGTCGCGCTTGCCACCCCAGCCGCCCTCCACGTTGGTCAACGCGGTGTAGCCCGCGCCGGCCAACTCCTCGCACGCGTTCATCGAACGCACGCCCGCCTGGCACGACATGTAGAGGCAGGTGTCGGCCGCGTAGTGCTTCTGCATGGTCGGCAGGAAGTCGGGGTTGTGGGCCATGCCGCCGGTGGACGGGTCGAGAACAGCCCACGGCACGTTCACCGAGCCCTCGGGGTGACCCGCCTCGAACTCCGGGACGGTGCGCACGTCGATCCAGACGGCGCCGTCGCGGGCGGCCAGTTGTTCACGGGCGGCCTTGCTGTCGAGGCTCTCGATGGGCATCGGTGGGACTCCTGCGTGCGGCGGGGTGGGCGCGGGGACCGCGGTGATCGCGGCGACAGCGCGGGACGGATGGGTCGCGGCAGGATACCGAAGCGCGACCGCTCCTCGGGAGAATGGTCTGCGCTCGCGCCTCGGGGACCGCGCCTCAGCGAGTCCGCCCGAGCCCCGAGGCCTGTGGCCGGGCCTCAGGCCTCGGCTTCGCTCACCCTCGCCACCTTCTTGGCGCGGTCGCCGTTCTGCCCGGGCTCGATCTCGAACTCGACCTTGGCGCCCTCTTCGAGGGAGCGGAAGCCTTCGCCGTCGATGTCGCTGTAGTGGACGAAGACGTCCTTCTCGCGCCCTTCGACCGTGATGAACCCGTACCCCTTTTCATCGCTGAACCACTTCACCGAACCGACGATCATCGCAGGACTCCCGAGCCTCAAAGTTGCAGGACATGGCGTCGTGACCTCGGCGGAGGCCTGCCCGACGTGACCGCACCATAAGGGGGGATCGGTCATCTGGTAAGGGGTGCTCCCGCTGCTAGGCTGTCGGCGATGATCACCGGAAGCCTGCACCGCCCCGTCATCGAGAGCGCCGCGCTGGAGGGCAACCCCCTCGGCGACCCGGCCGTCCGCGAGGTGCCCGTGTATCTCCCGCCGGACGACGTCGCGTCCGATCCCGCGGGCCTGCCGCTGGTGTTGGTGCTGGCGGGGTACACCGGCCGGGGCGAGGGCGCGACGGTGGGCACGCCGTGGGACCCGTCCTTCCCCGAGCGTTACGAAACTCTGTTGCGCGCGGGCCAGGCAGAGCCCTGTGTCTTCGTCTTCCCCGACGGCTTCACCAAGCTGGGCGGCAGCCAGTACGTGAACAGCGAGGCCTGCGGTCGCTACCGCGACCACATCGTGGGCGAGGTGGTGCCGCTCGTCGAAGAGGCCTTCGGCGTAGGCGGCTCGCGCGAGCGCCGCGGTGTGATGGGCAAGTCGTCGGGGGGCTTCGGCGCCCTGCACCTCTCGTTCGAGCACCCCGATGTCTTCTCAGCCCTGGCCAGCCACAGCGGCGACTGCGGCTTCGAGCTGTGCTTCCAGCCGGACTTCCACCACCTGCTCGCGCAGCTCGACATCCACGGCAGCGTGGAGGCCTTCGTGGCCGCCTTCGACGCGTCGCCGCGCAAGACCGGTGCGCAGATCATGGGCCTGATGATGGTGGCCATGGCGGCCTGCTACTCGCCCGACCCCAACGAGCCCATGGGCCTGGCGCTGCCGGTCGAGATGCACACGGGTCGCCTGCGAAAGGACGTCTGGGAGCGCTGGATGGCCTTCGACCCGGTGATCGTGGCGGAGGAAAGGGGTGACGTCCTCAAGGACTTCGGCCTCGTCTTCATCGATGCCGGCACGCGTGACGAGTACCGCATGCAGTACGGAGCCCGGCAGCTCGCCGACGCCCTTTCCCGCAAGGGCGTGGCTGTGCAACATGAAGAGTTCGACGACGGCCACCGCGGCATCAGCTACCGCTACGACCGCTCGATCCCGCCCATGACCCGCGCGCTCAGTCCGTGATGGACGCCGCCCGCTTGAACGACTTGCCTGCTCGAGCTCAGACCAACACGTGAGAACCCTCCGCTTCCGACTCAATGGTGACGACGCCGAGATCGCGGCGCCCGACCACTGGACGTTGCTGGAGGTGCTGCGTTACCGCGCCGGCCTGACGGGCAGCAAGCAAGGCTGCGACAAGGGCGACTGCGGTGCGTGCACCCTGCACGTCGACGGCAAGTCGGTGCTCAGCTGTATCACCCTCGCTGCGGACGTGGACGACCGCGAGGTGACCACCATCGAGGGGCTGGTGGGGCCCGGCGGTCCCGACGTGGTGCAGGACTGCTTCGACGAGTCCGGCTGCCTGCAGTGCGGTTTCTGCCAGCCGGGCATGATCATGGCCGCGCGCCAGCTCGTCACCGAAGATCCGAACGCCGACCGCGACACCATCAAGGCGGCGCTGGCCTCGAACCTGTGCCGCTGCACCGGCTACACCAAGATCTACGAGGCGGTGGAGAACGCGTGCAAGCGCACCCTCGCGGGCGACACCGGCCGCGGCGGCCGGCTCGCCGATCTGGGCGGCGGCGGTGATGAAGCGCGCGCCGGGCGAGAGAGCGCCTGATGGCCGGCGGCATCGAGCGCAAGTCCATCAACCGCACCCACGGCCCGGACGCGCCCCACGGCGAGTTCCACCGGGTGGGCAAGCGCGCGCGCAAGGTCGACGGCATCGGCAAGGCCACGGGCCAGGCGGTGTACGCCGACGACATCCAACTGCCGGGCATGCTCCACGCCAAGACCCTGCGCAGCCCGCACCCGCACGCGCGCATCGTTTCCATCGACACGAGCAAGGCGGAGGCGCTGCCGGGCGTGCACGGCGTCATCACCGGCGCCGACATGCCCACCAAGTACGGCGTGATCCCCTGGACCCCCGACGAGAACGCCCTGGCCGTCGACCGGGTGCGCTTCGTGGGCGACGAGGTGGCCGCCGTCGCCGCCGTCGACGAGGACACGGCCAACGCCGCGCTGCGCCTCATCGAGGTCGAGTACGAGGTGCTGCATCCCTACCTCGATCCCAAGGAGTCGCTGGAGCGTCACGATCCGGCGATCCACGAGGGCAACAAGAAGGGCAACATCTCGAAGCACGTCGAGCTCGAGTTCGGCGACGTGGCGGCGGCGCTGGCCAGCTCGGCCCACGTCATCGAGGACGACTACGCCTTCCACGGCACGGCCCACGCGCCCATCGAGCCGCACTGTGCCGTCGCACAGGCCGGTCACGATGGCGTGCTGACCCTGTGGTCGTCGACGCAGATCCCGCACTACGTGCATCGGGCCCTGGCGAAGGTGCTCGACATCGAGGCCCACCGCATCCGCGTGATCCAGCCGCACCTGGGCGGCGCGTTCGGCGGCAAGAGCGACCCGTTCTACTTCGAGTTTTGTGCTTGCCTGCTCGCCATGAGAACGGGCCGCCCGGTGAAGTTCCTGCTCACGCGGGAGGAGACCTTCTACACGCACCGCGGCCGCCACCCCATGGACATGCACTTCAAGACCGGGTGCGACGCCGACGGCAAGATCACCGCGGTCGACAGCAAGATCCTCATCGACGGCGGCAGCTACTCGAGCTTCGGGCTCGTCACGACCTACTACGCCGGGCAACTGCTCTGCGGGCCGTGCCACTTCCCGACCTACCGCTTCGACTCCACGCGGGTGTTCACCAACAAGCCGCCCTGCGGACCCAAGCGCGGGCACGGCTCGGTGCAGCCCCGCTTCGCCCTCGAGATCCAGCTCGACCGGCTGGCGACGAAGGTCGGCCTCGACCCCATCGAGTTCCGGCGCCGCAACTTCCAGGGCAGCAACGTCGAGACGGTCAACGGGCAGACGGTCACGTCCAACGGTTTCGTGGAGTGCCTCGACACCATCGAGACGGCGTCGGGCTGGAAGGACAAGCGGGGGAAGCTGCCTCGCGGGCGGGGCATCGGCATGGCCGGGTCGATGTACATCTCGGGCACCAACTACGCCGTGTATCCCAACGACATGCCCCAGGCGGGCATCGTGGTGAAGCTCGATCGTTCGGGTCTCGCCATGGTCTACACGGGCACATCCGACATCGGCCAGGGCAGCAGCTCGGTCATGGCCACCATCGTGGCCGAGGAGCTGGGCCTGCGCATGGACCAGGTACGCGTGGTGGCCGCCGACACCGACCTCACGCCCGTCGACCTCGGCGCCTACTCCTCGCGCATCACGCTCATGGCCGGCAACGCGGCCGTCGACGCCTCGCGCAAGCTGCGCAAGCAGGTGCAGGAGGCGGTGGGCGAGCACCTCGACGTGCCGGCCGGCCGCGTGATCCTGGCCGACGGCTGGGCCTTCGACGCGCAGGACGGCGACAAGCGCATCCCGTCGCGGGAGGCCTTCGAGCTGGCCGAGTCCAAGTTCGAGACGCTGGCCGCGGCGGGCAGCTACAACACGCCCGAGCGCGGCGGCGACTACCGCGGCGGCACCATCGGCGCCTCGCCCGCCTACTCGTTCACGGCCCACGCGGCCGAGGTGGAGGTCGACTTCGAGACCGGCGAGATCCACGTCGAGAAGGTCTGGATCGCCCACGACTGCGGCCGGGCCATCAGCCCGGTGCAGGTGGAGGGGCAGATCGAGGGCAGCACCTACATGGGCGTGGCCGAGGTCGCGTTGGAGGACCACGCCGTGTTCGACGACCCGGCCCACCCCGAGGCGGGGTTGCACATGCGGCCGTCGCTGCTCGAGTACACGATCCCCACGTCGGTCGACACGCCGGAGCTCGAGGCCCACATCATCGAGTCCATCGATCCCGAGGGGCCCTACGGCGCCAAGGAGGCGGGGGAGGGTCCGCTGCACGGCAGCCTGCCCGCCGTCGCCAACGCCATCTACGACGCCACCGGCGTGTGGATGACCAAGCTGCCCTTCACGCCGGGCAAGGTGCTCGCCGCGCTGCGCGCCCACGAGTCCGGCACGCCGACGGGCGAGGAGGCCTGACGTGCTGCGCCTCCCGGCCTTCGCCTACTCGTCGCCCAAGTCCCTCGAGGCGGTGCTCGCCACGCTGGCCGAGCAGCCGGGCCGCGCGCGCCTCATCGCCGGCGGCACCGACCTGCTGCCCAACCTCAAGCACGGCATCGAGGAGGCCGGGCTGGTGGTCTCGCTCAAGCACGTGCCCGGACTCGACGGCGTGGAAGAGCAGAGCGACGGCTCGCTGCGACTCGGCGCCATGCTCACCCTCGAGGACCTGGCCAACCACGACGTCGTGCGCGCCCGCTACCCGGCCCTCGCGTCGGCAGCCGGACAGATCGCCGGCCCGCACCACCGCCGCATGGGCACCCTCGGCGGCAACGTCTGCCTCAACACCCGCTGCGTCTACATCAACCAGACCCACTTCTGGCGCGAGTCCCTGGGCTACTGCCTCAAGAAGGACGGCAGCGCCTGCCACGTGGTCAAGCGCGGGAAGCGCTGCGTGGCCGCCGCGAGCAACGACACGGCGCCCGTGCTCACCACCTTGGGCGCGCGCCTCGTCATCGCCAGCGCGGCGCGGGGCGAGCGGGAGATCGACGTCGGCGATTTTTACACCCAGGACGGCGTGTTCAACAAGGACCTGCAGCCCGACGAGATGCTCACCCACGTCATCGTCCCGCCGCCGGCCAAGGGCCTGCACTCGGCCTACGGCAAGCTCCGCCCGCGCGACTCCATCGACTTCCCGCGCCTGAGCGTGGCCGTGGCCTTTGTGCTGAAGGGCGGCGCCGGCACGGCCGCCGACCCGGGCAAGGTGCACGACCTGCACATCGTCGTCTCGGCCCTGGCGTCGACGCCGGTCAAGCTGCGCAAGGTCGACGAGCTCGCCGAAGGCCGCACTGCCGACGAGACCCTGTTCGAGGAGATCGCAGCGGCGGCCTACAAGCAGTGCCACCCGCTGACGAGCATCGACGGCGACCCGGCCTACCGGCGCGACATGGTGCCGGTCTACGTCAAACGCGCGTTGCGGGACGCCCTGGCGAGCGGCGCTTCAGCCTGACGACGGTGAGGGCGTGGTGGTTCGGGGGGCTCGTCGCTCCTCGGGCAGTCCTCGCAAACGTTGGGCGTGGCGCCCTCGAACCTCAGTTCCAACCCCCACCCGACACTTCGGCGTGACGACGTTGTCGAGATCCTCGGGGGGGCCTGTCGAGCCGAGATTCCGCAGCGAGCACGGATCCCGAGGTCGGCCCGTCGGCCGATCTCGGGATGCGCGCGCAAGCGAGGACTGCCCGAGGAGCGACAGGCCCCCCCGAGGATCTCGACTCCCCCGTCCCCGCTGAAAGCGTCACCCCGTCGCGTCAGACCTGCGCTTCGATGTCGAGCAGCCGCTGCTTGCGCCACAACCCGCCGCCGTACCCGGTGAGCTTGCCATCCGCCCCGATGACCCGGTGGCACGGGATCAGGATGGCGATGCGGTTGTCGCCGTTGGCGCGGGCCACTGCGCGGGTGGCGGTGGGGCGGCCGATGGCGGCGGCGAGTTGGGCGTAGCTGCGCGTCTCACCGCAGGGGATGCGCTGGAGTTCAGCCCAGACCTGCTCCTGGAAGGGCGTGCCCGGCGCGCGCAGGGGCAGGTCGAAGTCGGTGCGCGCTCCCGCGAAGTACTCGTCGAGCTGGATCGTGAGGCGGAGCAGGGGTTCGTTCTCGCCGGGGGCGAAGACGGCGTCGAGGCGCTTGGCGAGTCGTTCGCACTGGGTGGCGAGCTGGCGGCGGTCGGCGAACTCGAGCAGGCACACGGCGTCGTCGGTGGCCGCGGCCACGAGGGGCCCCAGGGGTGAGGCCAGGCGCGTCACCGTGACGAGGGTGCGGTGGCTGCGATGGGTGGGGGAGCCGCCGGCGAATTTGGCGAAGGCCTCGCCGAAGCCGCTGAGCGACTCGTAGCCGGCGTCGAAGGCCGTGCCGGTCACGCCGGCGCCGCGCTGGAGATGGCCGAGGGCGGCGCCCAACCGCCGGGCCCGGCTGTAGCCGTGGAAGGTCAGCCCGTGATGGACCTTGAACCAGCGCCGCACCCGCACCGGGTCGACGCCGAAGGCCCGCAGGTCACGGTCGCGCCAGCGGCGGGTCGGGTCGGCCTCCACCGCGTCGAGCAGGGGGGCCAGCCACTCGGGGGTGTCACCAGCGGCGCGCAGGGGGCGGCAGCGGCGGCAGGGCCGATAGCCGGCGTTGAGGGCGTCCCGGGGCGAGGGGCAGAATTCGACGTTCTCCGGCCGGGGCTGGCGGGCCGGGCATCCGGGCCGGCAGAAGATGCCGGTGGTCTTCACGCAGGTGATGAAGATGCCCTCGTAGGCGCCGTCGCGGCGGGCCAGGGCGTCCAGCATCTCGGCGCGGCTCGGCAGCTCTCGCGACGGCGGAGCCGGCGGGGTGGTCGGCGGGACAGCGCTCATGGCCCGAGAATCGCCCTCTCCGGTCAGGCCCGCCACCGGAAACCGGACATCGAATCCACCTCGGCCGCAGCCACGACCGTCCGGGCGAGAACCCTCAGGGAGACCGCCCTTCCTTGCCGATGCTCGGGGGGCTGGGTATTCTTCGCCCCCTGCGCCCGACGCCTCCGGACAGAACAACGTCCGGTCTCCTCGCCCCCTCGAGCCCCCGCCGTTCGCCGATGTTCCAGCCCGTCCTCGCCTTCCTCGAGCGTTTCGGCAACGTCGTCGGTCGAACGATCCTCTCGATCATCTACTGGGTGGCGCTGACCCCGGTGGCGATCTTCTACAAGATGCTGGCCGACCCGTTGCTGACCAAGTCGCCGCCCGCGAGCACCTATCGCGAGTGGAGCCAGGTCAACGACACCCTCGAAGACGCCCACCAGCAGGACTGATCGGACGAACGCGATGTACATCCTCGGGCTCTCCTTCTACTACCACGACGGCTCGGCCGCCCTGATCAAGGACGGCGTGGTCGTCGCAGCGGGTGAGGAAGAGCGCTTCTCGCGCCGCAAGCACGACCCGGGCTACCCCGAGCGGGCGATCCAGTTCTGCCTCGACCACGAGGGCATCACCATCGACGACGTCGAGTACGTCGTCTTCTACGAGAAGCCCTTCGTGAAGTTCGAGCGGCTGCTGATCACGCACCTCGCCACCTTCCCGCGGTCGATGAAGGTCTTCCGCGAGTCCATGCTCGCCTGGATGCAGAAGAAGCTCTGGGTCAAGAGCCACATTCTCGAGAAGCTCAAGATCCCGAAGAGCAAACTGCTCTTCGCCGACCACCACATGAGCCACGCGGCGGCGGCCTTCTACAGCTCGCCCTTCGACAACGCCTCCATCCTGACGCTGGACGGCGCCGGCGAGTGGACCACGTCGGTGCAGGCGGTGGGCAAGGACACGAGCATCGACATCCGCCGCGAGATGCGCTTCCCGCACTCGGTGGGGCTGCTCTACTCGTCGTTCACGGCCTACTGCGGCTTCGAGGTGAACGAGGGCGAATACAAGCTCATGGGCATGGCGCCCTACGGCGAGCCCAAGTACGTCGACCGCATCAAGAAGATGATCCGCATCAACGACGACGGATCGCTGTGGCAGGACATGAAGTACTTCGCCTACCACTTCTCGGCGTCGAACAGCTTCACCCCGGCCTTCGAAGAGGTCATGGGGCGGCCCGCGCGCGACCCGGCCCTCGGCGACAAGAGCCTCGATCCGTTCTATTGCGACGTGGCCATGTCGATTCAGCGCGTCACCGAGGAGATCGTGCTGAAGATGGCCGATCACCTGGTCAAGGAGACGGGCATCACCGAGCTGTGCATGGCCGGCGGTGTGGCGCTCAACTCGGTGGCCAACGCCAAGATCATCGACAACACCGCGGTGACCGACCTCTACGTGCACCCGGCCGCCGGCGACGACGGCTGCGCGGTGGGCGCGGCCCTGTGGGCCTACCACCACCTGCTCGGCAAGCCCCGCACCGGCCCCATGCGCCACGCCTACCTCGGCACCGAATACAACGACGCGCAGATCGAGGAATTCCTCACCACCAACGACATCGCCTTCGAGAAGATCGAGGACGACGAGGCCTTCCTCGAGCGCGTCGCCCAGGACCTGGTCGACGGCAACGTGGGCGGTTGGTTCCGCGGCCGCTTCGAGTGGGGCCCGCGCTCCCTCGGCAGCCGCTCGATCATCGCCGACTGCCGCAAGGAAGAGATGAAGGAGAAGGTCAACGCGAAGATCAAGTTCCGCGAGGCCTTCCGCCCCTTCGCGCCCAGCGTGCTGCAGGAGCGCAGCAACGAATGGTTCGAGATGCCCAACAACGGCGTGGGCGAGATGTGGCCCGCGCGCTTCATGCTCTACGTGGTGCCGGTGCGTGAGGAGAAGCGGGTCGAGATCCCGGCCATCACCCACGTCGACGGCTCGGGTCGTCTGCAGACGGTGGTGAAGGAGTTCAACCCCGCCTACCACCGCATGATCGAGCTCTTCGCCGAGAAGACCGGCGTGCCCGTGATCCTCAACACGTCCTTCAACCTGAAGGGCGAGCCCATCGTCGAGACGCCGGCCCAGGCCTTCAACACCTTCAGCCGCAGCGAGATGGACGTGCTCTACCTGCGCAACTACATCGTGCAGAAGGACGCCAAGAAGATCATCGACAGCACGCCGTTCATGCTGCGGCCCGAGGGCGACCGGGTGGCGGAGATGGTGTCGTGAGTTCCGGCTTGGGCACCTTCGACATCGTCTTCCTGTCCCTCTGGGTCGTGCTGGCGTTCCTGTTCTGGCGCACCTACGTCAGCTCCGAGAGCTTCTTCTCGTCGCTGCTGAAGGTCGGGGCCCTGATCGGCTTCGTCTACTTCACCATCCGCGGCTTCGACTGGCTGCAGGCCGAGGTGGACGCCGAGCACGTGATCACCTTCGGCGAGCCGGCCACGGTGGGCGGGCCCCGCGTGCCCCTGCTGGCCGACGCCTTCACCTGGTTCGTGGGCGCCCTGGTGCTGCTCGTGATCTGGTACGCGCGCAACAAGTTCACCACCGTCGCCGCGCTCATGCTCTCCACCTGGGATCGCGGCAACTGGTTCATGCTGCCGATCATCTTCGTGTTGATGACCATCGGGCTGCTGCTCGTGGCGGCTGCGGCGAGTCCGGTGCTCTCGCCGTTCATCTACACCCTGTTCTAGGGGGCTGCGAAGGGGTCGGGGAAACGGGAGGCCTCTCCCGCGAACCCACACCTTCGGTGCGGGATTGTTCGCGGGAGAGGCCTCCCGTTTCCCCGACCCCGCCCCAACCTTGCTGCACGGGTTGGGATTGCATGCACGGGGAGTGCGAGCCGTGGGGGCGCAGGGGGGGGGAGCTGGCTACCGCTTGGTGGCGGGCTTGCTCAGGTTGCTGCCGGGCTTGGGTTTGGCGGCGGCGGTGGGGGCCTTGCGGGGGGCGCCGATGCCCGTGCCCTTGATGGTCTGGTTGAGGGCTTTGCGGTGGGGTTCGGGGAAGAGGTACTGCATCTGCGCCGAGAGCTTGAGGGCCAGGGCCGGCGAGGCGGCGTTGCGGTAGCTCTTGGCCACCGTCTCGAAGCGGTGCATGTAGGGGCAGGCGAGGGTGAAGAAGAGCGCCGCCGCGGTGAGGCCCATGAGCGAGCCGAAGTGCTTGGAGTGGACCTCCACCGGGTCCTTCTTCTTGCCGGCCCGGGCGCTCAGGACCCGGGCCAGGATGGGCAGCGACAGTAGCGCGCCGGTGACGGCGCCGAAGGCCATGAACTGGGCGTGCCAATTCGCGGCGTCGGTGGCGGTGTTGGGCATCTGCTTGAGCAGGAAGGGCCCCATCCGCTGGCCCAGGAACATGGCCACGATCAGGAACAGGACCATGCCGAAGACCGGGCCGAGGCCCTTGTTGAGGCCGAGGAAGTAGCCGGTCACCAGCAGAGCCAGGGCGACCCAGTCGATGACCGCGAGCTCGAGGGACCAGGTCGTTTCCACCGGCGATCTCCGGGGCAGTCGGCGAGAGAGGTCGATCGGTGCGGGAGGGGTCGGCGGCGAATCCCGAACCGCTTATAGTGTCCCGTTCCGCCTTCCCCTGCAGAATCCCGTCATGCGACCCCTCGTTCAACTCCGAGCCGAAATCCCTTTTTGGGAAAAGACGGCCGACCTCGTCGACGAGTGCCTGGATCTGGCTCTGAATCTGAGCCAGAGCGGACACCCCGGCGGGAGCCGCTCCAAGGTCCACGCCCTGCTGACGCTGATGCTGTCGGGGGCCATGCGTTGGGACATCCGGCACCCCGAGCGGCGTTTTGCCGACCGCTTCGTGCTCGTGGCGGGGCACTGCAACCCGGTCTTCTACGCCACCTTGGCCGTGCTCAATGAGGCCCTGCGCCTGCGCCATGAGCGCACCGGGGAGGCCCGCTTTGCCCATGACCTGGGCCGCGACTTCACCCTGCTGCCCGACGACCTGCTGACCCTGAGGCAGAACGGCGGGCTGCCCGGGCACGCGGAGATGGAGGGCAAGACCCTCTTCTTCAAGGCCAACACCGGACCCTCGGGGCACGGCGCGCCCATCGCCTGCGGCGAGGCCCTGGCGCTCAAGCACGCCGGCTGCAGCGACGTGCGGGTCTTCGCCATGGAGGGTGAGGGCGGTCACACCGCCGGCGCCCATCACGAGGTGAAGAACTCGGCCTGGGGGCTGGGCCTGGGCAACTTCATCTACTTGCTCGACTGGAACGACTGCGGCATCGACGACCACCGCATCTCCAGCGTGGTGCACGGCACACCCCAGACCTGGTTCGAGAGCTACGGCTGGCGCACCGCCGGCACCGAGTCGGGCAGCGAGTTCGCCTCGCTGCTGGAGGCCTATCACGAGGTGCTCGAGAGCCGCGACGAGACGGTGCCCGGCTGCGTGTGGTTCAAGACGCGCAAGGGGCGTGGCTATCTCAAGTACGACAACCTCTCCCACGGCGCGCCGCACAAGTACAACGACGACAAGTTCTGGCAGCTGCGCAAGGGGTTTGGCGAGAAGTACGGCGTGGCCTACGCCGGCGAGGACGCCGAGCCGGCCGCCGACCGGGACGGTCGGGTGGAGCAGTCCCGCGGGCTGCTCGACACCGCGCTCTCGGTGCTGGCCGCCGACGAGGCCCTGGTCGACTACCTGACCGACACGCTGGTGGGCGTTGCCGACAGCGTGCCGGACGTGATCCCCGGCTTCACCTGGGACACGAGCAAGGATCCCCTCGACGATCCGGCGCTCACGCATCCCGAGCAGCTGCCCGACGATTTGTTCTTCGCGCCCGGTGAGAAGCAGCCCAACCGCAAGGGCTTCGCCAACTTCGGCGCCTACGCCAATGCGGTCGGGCACGACAAGTACGGTCGCCCGTTGTTCGTCGTGTGCGCCGCCGACCTCGCCGACAGCACGAACATCTCGGGCTTCGGCAAGGCCTGGGGCGACTTCGAGGGTTACGGCTGGTACCAGCGCGACACCGCGCAGAGCGGCACGATCCTGCCGCAGGAGATCACCGAGTTCGCCAACTCGGGCATCGTCTGCGGCATGGCCCACGTGAACCTGGCCGAGAACCCGCTGCAGGAATTCCGTGGCGTCATCGGCGGCTGCGCGACCTACGGCTCGTTCAGCTACCTGAAGTACGGGCCCATGCGCCTGTTCAGCCAGGCCGCGCAGGACAGCCAGATCAAGACCGGCCGCGTGCTGTGGGTGGCCGGACACAGCGGGCCCGAGACCGCCGAGGACAGCCGCACCCACTTCGGCATCTTCAGCCCGGGCGTGACGTCATTGTTCCCCCGCGGGCACGTGCTGAACATGCACCCGTGGGAGGCCAACGAGGTGCCCGTGATGCTGGCCGCGGCGCTCGGCAGCGGCGTGCCCATCATCGTGCTTCACCTGACCCGGCCGCCCATCGAGATCCCCGACCGGAAGGCTCTGGGCATGGACGGCCATCACGCCGCGGCCAAGGGCGCCTACGTGATCCGGCCCTTCGACGAGAGCCGGCCCAAGGACGGCACGGTCATCGTGCGCGGGACGAGTTCGACGGCCAACCTCGTCAAACTGCTGCCGTGGCTCGCGAGCGACGGACCCAATGTGAAGGTGGTGGCGGCCGTGTCCCACGGCCTGTTCCGCCTCGCCGGCCAAGCCTATCGGGACGCGGTGCTGCCGGACGAGGAGTGGGCCGATTCGATGGTCATCAGCAACACGGCCCGCTGGAACATGAATAACTGGATCCCTCATGCAATAGCTGCGGATTATGCGCTCACGCCCGACCACGACGATCGCTGGAGGACCGGCGGCACGGTGGATCAGATCACGGCCGAGTCCCATCTCGACGTCGATCACCAGCGCGAGGCCATCGAGCGATTCGTGGCCGAGCGGGGCGAGCGGCAGGCGCGGATGGCCACGTGGCAGGGCCGCGAAACGTCGCCTGCGGGGGCCTGACGGGACATCCACTCGGGAGCCCCACGACGCTGGCCTCGCCACAGGGGCGGCCGGCCCGGATCCATGTCGAGCCGGTGATACCGGTCCCCGGCAACACCGACCCGGCCCGGAACGGTCGATTCAACAATGGACAAACCCCCACGAACGGTTATTCGTAAGGGGCAACGGGAGTGGGATGAAGGTGGGCGGATGGGCTCGGCACGATCGCGAGCAGCCGGTGTGGTCACACCGGCACGGTCAAAAGCTAGGAGACGTGTGCGTCCGCTCACGGCCCGGCTGCCGAGAGCGAGCAAACTCGAGGGGATGAATTGATGAGCGTCACGGAACCTGCTGCTGAACTGAGGGTCGTGGAGACCGTGCCGAAGGCGGTGGCTCTCGCGTTCCTGAAGGGAGAGGCCCAGGAGAACGTGTTCCTCATCTCGCGCATCAAGGACGCGGGGATGGAGAACAAGCGCAACCCCGCCCACGGTGACTTCCTCGGGGTGTTCGACGAGGACCAGTCGCTGCGCGGCCTCGCCTTCCTGGGCAACAGCGGCACCCTCGTGATCTCCGTCGACGAGGCCTCCGTCGCGCGCATGTTCGTGCGGCCCATCGCCGACCGCGGCTACCGCTTCTCGATCTTCGTCTCCGAGGACCGCGCCGGCCGCGACTTCCTGCAGAACTACAAGCGCGAGACCGGCCTGGCCGCCACGCTCAACCGGCGCCAGCCCTTCTACGTGTTGACGCCCAAGACCCTGGCCAAGGGCCTCAAGGACATCGACATGGAGCAGGCCAGCCTCGACTCCATCGACGAGCTCACCGAGCTGTCGTGCGCCATGGTGTGCGAGGACCTCAAGCTCGACGTCAACCAGGTCGACCGCAAGCGCTACCGGCTGCGCATGACCGAGAAGGTCATGGACGGGCGCGCGTTCCTGTGTCGCGGCGAGCAGGGCGAACCGATCTTCAAGTGCGACCTGGCCGTGATGGGCGAGGACGGCGGCTTGCTCGAGGGCGTGTTCACGCCCAAGACGAACCGCAAGAAGTCGGTGGCCACGCGGGCCATCTGGACCCTCAGCAAGGACCTCTTCAACCGCAAGACCGTGCCCTTCATCGCCCTGCACGTGGACGAGAAGAACAAGGCCGCGCGGAAGGTCTACGAGAACGTCGGCTTCGAGCACCGCGGCGATTTCCGCCTGGCGCTGATGCCCACCGTGGTCTGAGCGACCACCGCCTGACGGGCACGTTCCCTCGGGCGCGCGGCCCCCGGATCGGGGAATCGCGACTAGGATGAGGCGGGCCGGTGCTGACTTGCGTCTGGGGAAGGCGTGGGCGCCGGCGACTCCCGAGGAGGACCTGCGATGGGATTCCGCTCACGCACGGCTTCGGTCGGCGCATCCGCCTGCACCTTCGCCAGCGCGCTGACCTTGGCGTTGGGCGCCCTCGCCACCCCCGCGCTCGCCGACACGCTCACCGTGCCTGGCGATCACGCCTCGATCCAAGCGGCCATCGACGCGGCCGTCGACCTTGACGAGGTCCTGGTGTCGCCCGGCACCTACGTCGAGGCCATCGACTTCCTCGGCAAGGACATCGCGGTGCGCAGCACCGACGGCGCCCTGCACACGACCATCGACGGCAACGGCGCCGGGTCGACGGTGAGCTTCCTCGACAACGAAGGCGTCAACGCGGTCCTCGAGGGCTTCACCATCACGGGCGGCGTGGGCGATCTGAATCCGGCCGGATTCCCGTTCGTCGTCGTCGGCGGGGGCGTGGTGGTCGCCGGGGCGAGCCCGGTCATCCGGTGCTGCACAGTGCGCGGGAACACGGCCGACTGGGGCGGCGGCATCTTCGTGGTGGGCGACTCGGCGCCCTACGGGCAGGCCAAACCGCTCATCGAGAATTGCGTCATCGAGGGCAACGACGCCCTCAGCGGCGGGGGCCTGCAGGTGCAGCGGGGCTCGCCGACGGTGGACGGATGCCTGATCCGCAACAACTCCGCCACGAGCGGAGGCGGCTTCCTGGCGGTGCCGGGCACCTCCGGCGACGTCAACCTCGTCGACACCGTCATCGAGGGCAACACGGCCACGTCCGGCGCCGGCGGCTGGACCTCCACCACGAGCAACGTCGCCGACATCATCATGACCCGCTGCCGCTTCCTCGGGAACGTGGCCAGTGGACCGGGTGGCGGGCTGTTCATGTTCGGCAACGAGGACGGCCTCTTCGTGGGCGATTCGAGTCAGCAAGTGCTCGCGTGCGACTTCATCGGCAACCAGGCCGCCCGCGGCGGCGGACTGGTCTTCGATGCAGACGGCTTCGGCAGCCGTCCGGAGCTCGACGTGCATGACTGCTTGTTGGCCGACAACGTGGCGAACAGCGTCGGGTTCGGCGGCGCCATCTGGGCCAACCTCGACGACGCCCAGATCAACGTCCACGACTCGACGCTCGCCGACAACACCGCTTCGGTGTCCGGCGGGGCGATGCAGCTGCAAGGCAGCAGCACGGCCGGCAGCGGCCTGCTGCGTTGCATCGTGTGGGGCAACAGCAGCCCGCACATCACCGGCAACCTGGTGCAGGACACGGCCATCATCAACAACGTCCTCGAGGGCGGCGTGCCCATCGGCGGGAACACCGTCGTGGCCGATCCGCTCTTCTGGGACCCGGTCGTCGACGACTACGACCTGATGCCAGGGTCGCCCGGCGCGGGCTGGGGCGCGCGCCCCGAGGAGGACGAGCCGTGGAGCGACCTCGGCCGTGCACTCCCCGGCGTCAGCGGCTTCCCGCAGCTCGTGGGCTTCGGTCCGCTCACCGGCGGCTCCGTGGCCACCATCGCGCTCACGGATGCCGCGCCGAGCGCGGGCGCGATCTTCTTCATGGGTTTCTCGGATGCCGACCTGCCCCTCGAAGGCGGCACGCTGGTGCCCGACCCGACGTTCATCCTGGTTTTCGTCACCGATCCTGCCGGTGAGGTGAACGCCGCCGGCTCGCTGTCCGTGAGCACACTCGTGGGCCTCGAACTGCACATGCAGTTCTGGATGCTCGACGACTGCGCGACGCGGGGCTTCTCGGCCAGCAACGGGTTGAGAGGCATCACGCAGTAGGAGTCGCCTCGGAGGTCGTGCCATGACGCGCGTTTGTTTCGCCCCCCGGGTCGCCGCCCGCATGGCCGTACTCGGAGCGTGGGCCCTGATGTGGTTCGCGCCGGCCGGTCAGGCCGAGACGATCCGCGTGCCCGTCGACCAACCGACCATCCAGGCGGCCATCGACGCGGCTGCGGTCGGCGATGAGGTGGTGGTATCGGCCGGCATCTACTTCGAGAACATCGTCTTCCGGGGCCGGGACATTGTGGTTCGCAGCCGCGGTGGCGTGGCCGCGACGATCATCGACGGCGGTGGCGCAGGGCCGGTGGTCACCTTCACCGGCGGTGAATCCCAGGACTGCATCCTCGACGGCTTCACGCTGCGCGGCGGGGTCGGCGTGGCGGCGGAGGGGTACGTTTCGGTGGGCGGGGGCCTGCACGTCGTCGGGGCCTGGCCCGTGATCCGCGCCTGCACCATCCGGGAGTGTTCCGCCGAAAGAGGCGGCGGCGTCTACGTGGGGGGTGTGGCCCAGGACGCGACCAAGCTGCTCTCCTGCGTGATCGAGGACAACGCGGCCAACTTCGGCGGCGGCATCTTCCAGGAGGTGGCGCGGCTGGAGATCTTCGACTGCCTGGTGCGCCGCAACACGGCCACGATCCAGGGCGGCGGCTTCCACTCGCGCCCGCTCGGCGGGACTACGAGCATCTATCAGCAGTCGGTGATCGAGCACAACGTCTCGGGCGGCGGCGGGGGCGGCGGCACGTTCGTCGTGGAGGGCGACGGCGTCTACCTCGTGGGCGAGAGCCTGTTCAGGGAGAACACGGCGGCCGGACCGGGCGGGGGGCTGAACATCATCAGCCACGCCACGGGAGGCGGGGCGGCCGAGCATGGCAACGTGGGCGCGTGCGACTTCCTCGCCAACCGGGCGTCGCGCGGCGGTGCAATTGCCTACACCGCCACGTCCGACGCGACCCAGGGGCGACACACGATCCACCGTTGCCTCTTCGCGCGCAACGTCGCCGACGGACACGACCTCGGCGGCGCCCTGTGGGTTTCCCAATCGGGAGCGCGGGTGCGGATCACGAGCAGCACGCTGGTCGACAACGTGGCGGCGGCGGGGGGCGGCGCCCTCTACGCCCAGGGCACCGACGGCGCGATCAGCGCCTTCCAGGGTTGCCTGGTGTGGGGCCATGGCGCGACACCCTTCGCGGGCGAGTTGGCGGCCGCCTGGTCGTATCAGCAGAGCGACGTCGAGGGCGGGGCGCCGGCAGGGGCCGTGTCCGAGGACGTGGTGCAGATCGCGCCGCGCTTCTACGACCCGCGGGTGTTCGACTACAGCGTCGCCGACGACGACCCCACCGCGGACTATGGCTCCGAGAACGGCAACGACGATCCGTGGTCGGTGATCCGCAGCGCGCTCCCCGGTCGCGAGGGCTACCCGAACATGAAGGGCGCCGGCGCCCTCACCCCGGGCACGCTCGTCTGGATGCTCTCGAGCAACCTGCCGGCGGGGTCGCCCGGACTCGCTTTCGTCGGGTTCGCCGCCGAGCCGTTCGAGCTCTTCGGCGGCACGCTCGTGCCGACGCCCCAACTCGCGCTGCCGTTCACGGTGTCCCCGCTGGGTGGGGGCATCGGTACTCTTGGCACGCTGCCCCTCGGGACACCGGCCGGACTCGAGTTCTTCGTTCAGGCCTGGGCGCTCGACCGCCGCGCCACCCAGGGCTGGGTGGCCACCGACACGATCAAGTTCCGCACGCGATAGGCGTGGGAATCGAGCGTCCGGCGAGCCGAATGCCCCGCGGCCTTAGTGCCCCGCGGCCTTAGTGCCCGGCGAGGAATCTCTCGGCATCGAGCGCCGCCATGCAGCCCGTGCCGGCCGCGGTGATCGCCTGGCGGTACTTGCTGTCGGCCACGTCGCCTGCGGCGAAGACGCCCTCGACGGATGTCTTCGTGAACTCGGTGACCTTCAGGTAGCCGGTGTCGAACATGTCGAGCTTGCCCTTGAAGATCTCGGTGTTGGGGCTGTGGCCGATGGCGACGAACAGGCCGTCGAGCTCCATGAAGCTCTCCTCACCCGAGACCGTGTTACGGACCTTGGCGCCCTTGAGCTTGCGCTTGTCGTCCTGGGCGACCATCTCGTCGACCACGACGTTCGTCACGAACTCGATCTTCGGGTTGTCCTCGGCGCGCTTGAGCATGATCTTGCTCGCGCGGAAGTCCTCGCGGCGGTGCAGGATCGAGACTTTGCTCGCGAACTTGGTCAGGAAGTCGGCCTCCTCCATGGCGCTGTCGCCGCCGCCCACCACTCCGACGTGGACGTCGCGGAAGAAGGCGCCGTCGCAGGTGGCGCAGGCGGAGACGCCGTAGCCCATGAGGTGGTCCTCGCCGGGCACGCCCAGCAGCCGGGCCGTGGCGCCGGTCGAGACGATCACCGCCTCGGCCTCCACGGTCTCGCCCTTGCCGTCGGTGAGCACGAAGGGGCGCTTGGAGAAGTCGACGTCGGTGATGCGCCCGATGTCGATCTCGGTGCCGAAGCGCTCGGCCTGCTTGCGGAACAGCTCCATCATCTCGGGGCCCATGATCCCGTCGGGGAAGCCCGGGTAGTTCTCGACGTCGGTGGTGATGGTGAGCTGGCCGCCGGGCTGCAGGCCGGCGTACATCAGCGGGGCCAGGTCGGCGCGGGCGGCGTAGAGGGCGGCCGTGTAGCCGGCGGGTCCGGATCCGATGATGACGAGCTTGCGGGCCATGGCGGTGGGATGCTCCGGGTCTCGGGGACGTTGCAGGCGCCGCCGTGGCGGTGCGCGTGTCGCGGCGGTCTGTGCCGGGACGGACTTGCAGGGACGGCGGGATGATATCCACCGGGGAGGATCGCGGCCATGTGCGGGCTAGAATCGCCGCATGCCTCGCGGAGTCGGCGGAGACGATCGGAACCTCGACCTGTGGTCCGCCATGGACGCGCAGGATCCGGACGCTGCGGCGGGCGAGGACGCCGTCGCCACCCTGACGGTCCCCGAGGTGGCCGAGCGGCTCGCCCGGGGCGTGCGCACCCTCTTCCCCGAGGCCTTCTGGCTTGTGGGCGAGATCTCGGGGCTCAAGCGCCATCGCAGCGGCCACTGGTACCTGTCGCTCGTCGACGACCAGGCCGGCAACGACGCGCGGCGCCCCTCGTTGTCCGCCAAGATGTGGAAGCCCGTGGTGAACGCGCTGTTCGGGCCGCGGGGGCGCTTGACCGGCGTGCTCGACCCGTCCGACGGGATCGTCATGCGCACGCTGGTGGAAATCGACTACTACGCGCCGCGGGGCGAGGTCAGCTTCACCATCCGCGACGTCGACCCCGACTTCACGCTGGGCAACCTCGACCGGCTGCGGCGCGAGGTGCTCGCCCGGCTCGAGGCGCAGGGCGCGCTGGCCCGCAACAAGGCCCGCCCGCTGACACCCGTCCCGCTCACCATCGGCCTGATCACCTCCGACGACAGCGCCGCCTACAACGACTTCATGCGCACGCTCGAGACGAGCGGTCTGGGCCTCTCGGTGCTGTTCTGCGACGCGCGCATGCAGGGCGCGGAGACGAGCCGTTCGGTGCGCGGGGCCCTGGCGACGTTGGGGCGTATGGCGCCCGATTGCATCGCGCTGGTGCGCGGCGGCGGCTCGCGTCTCGACCTCTCGTGGTTCGACAAGGAGGACGTGGCCCGCGCGGTGGCCGATTGTCCCGTGCCGGTGCTCACGGGCATCGGGCACGAGATCGACACGTCGGTGGCGGACGCCGCGGCGCACCTGACCTTCAAGACGCCTACGGCTCTGGCGGAATTCCTGGTGGGGCGGGCGTCCGACGCGGCCGACGCCGTGGAAGGGGCGGCCGAGCGAGTCATCTTGCTGGCTCGCGAGAACATCGAAGCCACGCGCCGGGGCCTGTTCGACGCGGCGGGCCGGGTCCGCGACGCGGTCTCGGGCCGCCTGGCCGACACGGCCGAGGAGCTGGCCGGCGTCCGCGAGCGGGTGCGCTCGTCGGCCGAGCGCATCGTGCTCGAGCAGGGCCATCGCCTGGCGGCGGACGCCACGCGCCTCGCGGTTGGCGCCCACGTGACGGCGCTCGAGCGCAGCGGCGATGCTCTCGAGGCGGCGGCGGCCCGGGTCGCGCGGCGCCTGCCGGAGATCCTGCAACGAGTCGACGAAGGGCTCAGTCAACGTGAGCAGCGGCTGCGCCTGCTCGATCCGCGGGCCGTCCTGGCTCGGGGCTTCGCGTGGCTGCGGCGGCCCGACGGCTCGCTGCTCAAGGACGCCGCCGACGCCGTGGACGGCGAGTCGCTCGTGGCCGTGTTGCGCGACGGCGAGCTCGACCTGCGCAACGCCGGGCGTCACGAGAGCAGCGGCGACGGCAGCGGCGACGGCAACGGCGACGGCAACGGCGACGACAGCGGCGAGACCAACGCGGGAGGCGACGAGGGCCAGGCGGGGCGCGTCTTCGCCGGCGTCCTGCTGGGTCCGCTGCTCGTGCTCCTCGCCATGACCGCCGGGCTGCTGGCCTTCGGGTGCGGCGCCGACCCGGACGGCGCCCGGGTGACCGTGCCGCGGCCCGACGCCGACCCGTCCCTGGTCGTGATCATGCTCGACACGCTGCGGGCCGACCACACCAGCCTCCACGGCTACCACCGCGACACGACGCCCTTCCTCAAGGAGCTGGCCGAGACCTCGGTGGTGTTCGGGCGGGCCTACGCGCCGTCGAGTTGGACCCGCGCCACGGTGGCCTCGCTCTTCACCGGGCGCCTGCCCGAGGCCCACGGCTGCGAGGGGCGCGACGGTCGGTTGGCGGAATCACTGGTCACCATGGCGGAAGCCCTCTCGACGAACGGTTACCGCACCCACGGGCTCACGGCCAACGGCAACGTGCTCGGCGACTACGGCTTCGCCCAGGGGTTCGACAGCTACGCGTTCATCAAGGACTTCCCGGCGCACCCCTATGCCGATGCGGCCAAGATGACCGGCGAGGTGGAGCGCCTGCTGGCGGAGCTCGGCGACGGCCTCGCCGACCGGCCGACGTTTCTCTACCTGCACCTCGTCGATCCCCACGACCCCTACTTCCCGCACGACGAATTCGACTACGCGCCCGCCTATGAGGGCCGCATGGACGGCTCGCGGGAGGCCCTCGAGCCGTACCAGTACCGGCGCCCGGCGCCGCCCGAACGTCAGCGGGCCATCGACCTCTACGACGGCGAGATCGCCTATCTCGACCACCACCTGCGCAGCGTGTTCGACCACCTCGAACGCGCCGGCCTGCTGGAGAGCGCCTGGGTGGCGGTCATGTCCGACCACGGCGAGGGGCTCTGGAGTCACAGCGTGCAGGGGCACGGGCAGGAGGTTTACGAGGAGCAGCTGCGGGTGCCATTGCTCCTGCGGCCGCCGGGGGGCCTGCCGCGACCGGCTCGGATCGACGAGCCCGTCTCGCTGCTGGACATGACGGCGACCCTGTTCGACCTGCTGGGACTGCCGCACCCCGAGACCAACCAGGGCTACTCGTGGGCGCCGTTCCTGTGGGCGGAGGGCGAGGCGCCGGTGCGGCCCATCGTCATCGACGAGCAGCTCGACAGCGCCGACCTGCAGGCCGTGGTGGACGCCGGTGACAAGCTCATCGTCGACCACCGCCGCGGCCGCCGCCTGTTGTTCGACCTCGTCGCCAATCCCGCGGAGGACCCGAGGCTGGCCACCGACGTCGGGAAGCAATTCTCGATGACGGGGCGCCGGCTGCAGGAGATCCTCGACGAGGCCATGATGGCGGCCGGACGCAGCCGGCCGAGCGACAACCAGGGGTCCATCGAGGACGACCCCGAACTGCTGGAGATCTTCCGGCAGATGGGCTACATCGACGCCCCGGCGCCGCCCGACGGCGCCGGCGACACCGGAGGAGCGACCCATGGCGGGCAAGAAGAAGGCGACGGGTGAGCAGAGTTTCGCCGCAGCGCGAGCGCGGCTCGACGAGATCCTCGACGAGCTCGAGAGCGATGCGGGGGACGTCGACCAGCTCGCCGCCCGGGTGCGCGAGGCCTCCGAACTGATCCGCTTCTGCCGCGAGCGCCTCGCCGGCGCGCGTCAGGAGGTCACCGAGGTGGTGGCGGCCCTGGCGGCCGATGCCGAGCAGGACGACGGCCCCGCGGACGTCGGCCCAGCGGATGTCGGCCCCGAGGACAGGAGTGACGACGGGGAAAAGGCCGACCTGCCCTTCTAGGCGGCCGCGGAGCCCGATCCCTCAGGCGAGGTGGGCGGCCAGCACCGCGACCACCTCTTCGGGATCGAGGCGGCTGGGGGGAGCCACGGACAGGTCGGGATCCGCCGAGAAGCCGTCCGCTTTGGCGCCGTCGCGGCCGAATCCCATCAGGGCGACGGGGACGTCGATGCCGGTGTGCCACCACGACCGCAGGCTGCTCGGCCGGGCGCCCTCGCGACCGTTCAGCTCCTCGGCGATGGCCTCCAGCGGCACGCGGGCCGGGGGGTGGATCGTGACCAGGTCGAACCACGACTCGTCGCGGTAGTGGAAGCGGTAGCGCGGGCCGTCGGGGCCGGGCTGCACCAGCAGCACGCGGTACAGCGGGCCCGCCGCGTGGTGCAGCGCCACGTTGGAGAGCGGCATGGCGGTGGTGACCACGGCGAGGTCGAGCTCGGGCCGCGCCTCGACGCTGACCCCGTCGCGCCCCTCGACCGCCTCGACCTGCTTCACGATGGTGGCGTGTCGCCGCCCCCACAGCGACTCCATCTCGAAGGGGTCGGTGAGGATCGACGGGAGCCGCTCGATGAGCCAGGCGTAGCCCAGCGACCAGCGCTCGAGGTCGGCGGCGTCGGGGCCGAGGTCGTCGGCCAGGGGCGAGGCCGGGTGGCTGGTCACCGCCATGATGGTCAGGTCGACGGCCAGGGCCGCGGCGCCGTTCCAGGTGGCGAAGTCGCCGGTGGCGGCGGCGGCCAGCATGAGCGGGGCGTGGGGCAGCGCCGCTTCGGGCTCCATCACCGTGAAGGCCGAGAGGACGCCGTCGGAGTCGTAGTGGTTGTTGGCGAAGGTCTTGACCGGTCCCAGCACGGTCTCGCGCTGGTCGGCATCCAGGCGCGCCCAGTTCAGCGCGATGCCGGTGCTCAGGTCGTGACGCAGGGCCGTCGGCGTCGTGTTCCCCGGCCAGTGACTCAGGCTGCGGAAACCGTCCTCGGTGCCGTCGACGAACACCGTGGTGTCGGGATCGGCGCGTGGAGGGCGCAGCAGGAAGACGGGACGTTTCGAGGCCATGGCCGAGTTCAATCCACGAAAAAACGCCCCATCAGGGGCGTATCTGACCGTTCCCGGCCGAATCCGACGAGGAACAGTTGGCGACCCCCGTCCCGGGGGTCGCACCAACCGGTCGACGAACCCGAAGGTCGTCGAACGTTGGGCGCCCCCGGACGGGGTCGCGAGCGCGTAACCGCGACCTAGAGGTCGTGAGGCCGAACGGTCGAACGCTTGTTCGACTGGGTCCTTGTCGCGGCCTTGTCCAAGGCATCGCGTACGAGCTGGGAGACGGCGTCCGCGAGATCACCCGAGCACATCAGACCCTTGGTCTTGATGTACGCCTTGATCTTGCTGCCGATCACCAGGCTTTCCTTGTCCGCCATTTCGTTCTTCTCCCGAGAGGCTGTTGGGATGGGATATCCCGCGGGCGTTTTACCCAGCAGTCGCAACAGAATACCGACCACGGGCCCGATGGGAGCCATTTTTCACCATTTCCCTGCCGCTTCTGCGGCCCTGAGGGCCGGTTTCGATGGGAATGAGCACATGCGTGAGTCGCCTCGGGGATGATGCGAGTCGCCTCGGGGACGAGTTGTGGGCACTTGGTGGAGAGGCGTGGAGGCTCGGGGCCCCGACGTGGCGTGCGGGGACGCGACGGCGCCGGTGCCTCACCCGCGGTCGTGTCACGAACGCACGCAGCACGCTTTGATCGGTCGGCGGGCTCCTGGTATCACCCCCGCTGGGCCCGCACTTTCTCCGCGCAGTCCGACTCGCCAGCCCCCTCACGAAGGTCGCCATGAAGAAGCTCGCCATCCTGCTGCTCGCCGCCTCCCTCCTGCCCGCGTGCGCCAGCGCGAGCGGCGGCAACTACCTGGTCAACCGCGGAGGCGACCTGGTCGACATCGTGCGCGGCCATGTCATGGCCGGAAAGGGCGGCGCCGTGAAGCTGGAGGTCACGCGCCTGCTGCACTTCGGCCTCTCGTGGATCGACGCCAAGGCCTGGGGCCTGCACAACCGCGAGCTCGGCATCTGGGAGGAGAAGGTGACCGACTGGGGCCTGGTGATGGGCTACCACAACGAGCGCGAGCTCTACGCTGTCGACCGCGTGAGCGGCAGCTACGGCTGGATCTTCGAGGAGGGCGGCGGGACCTTCTTCCAGGAGGCCGACCCCAACAACCCGCTCGACTTCCTCACGGTGCGCGTGACCTTGATGCTCTTCGTGGGCATCGACCTCGAGCTGCGCTTCGGCGAGATCTTCGACTTCGGCGCGGGCCTGTTCCAATTCGATCCGGCCGGCGACGACGGCGACTACCGCGACCTGTTCGAAACTCCTTAGGTTCGTGCGCGGTCGTCCCATGGCGCGACCGACGGGCGGGTCGCGGCTCTTGTGCGCCTTGGCGTTGGCGGCCGCGGTCACGAGCGGCTGCAGCGCCGAGAACGCGTACGTCGCGAATCGGGCCGGTGACTTCGCCGACCTGATCCGCGGCCATGTGATGTGGGGCGAGGGCGGCGCGTTGAAGGTCGACGCCATGCAGATCTTCCAGTTCGGCATCAACGAGATGCGCGACGCGAGCGCGTGGGGCATCCACCATCGCGCCGTGGGTTCGTGGGTCGAGAGCACGAGCGCCTGGGGCTTCCTGATCGGTCACCACGACGAACGCGTGCGCGGCATCGACGCGCTCACGGGGAGTTACGGCTGGTCCTTCGAGGACGGCGCGGCCTTCCACTCGGGCGATCCGGGGAACCCGCTCGACTGGTTCACGCTGCGCATCACGCTCGCGCTGTACGCGGGCCTCGACCTCGAGCTGCGCTTCGGCGAAGCCATCGACTTCGTCTTCGGCCTGGCCGACATCGACCTGGCCAACGACGACCGCGGGGCCTGAGCCGCACCGGCTGCCGGGCCGGGCCGCGGCCACCGTCGAGCGCCGGGGCTGCCGCGCAGGCCAGGGCTGCAGGCTAGGGCTGCAGGACGGCGTCGAGCAGGCGGTGAGCCTCGAACAGGCTGAGCCAGGCCGGGCGACCGTCGGCCCCGTTGACCCAGGGGTCGAAGGGGGCCGGATCGTCGGCCCGGGCCGGCCGCACGACCACCCCGAGCCCGATCACGGTGCCGACCTGCAGCTGCAATCCGGAGCTGCGGGGCGATCCCGGCGGGACCCAGGCGGAGGGGCTGCCGGGGCCGAGCGCGGCGGGCAGTTCGGCGATGACCACGTGGCGTCCGTCGTGCAGTTCGGCGCGCACCCGGGCGCCGGGCACCCGGCGGTCGCCCACGAACACACCGCGCGGCTCGTGGTGGGCGCGCAGGGCCAGGCGTTGGTCGCCGGTCCACACGTCCCCGGCGGGCGCGCCTTCGACGCCGGTGTCGAACCGGCCTCGCCAGGGACCGAGGTCGCCGCTGCCGTCGAGGGAGAGGAACACGTCGCAGGGTCCGTCGGCGGTCACGCTCACGATGAGGCCCTGTTCGGTCCAGGCGGCGGCCAACTCGAGGGACGGCGCGTCGGGGCGCGCCGTCGTGGGGAGCGTGGCCAGGCGCCGCAGCGTCGGGCCGCGGGCGATGACGCCGGTGAAGTCGTCGAGGGGCCACGGGTCGTCACCGTCGCCGAGTCCGTCACCGTCGCTGTCGGGGTTGTTCGGGTCGGTGCCGCGGTACAGCCCGGCCGCGGCTTCGGCGCGATCGTCGAGTCCGTCGCCATCGGCGTCGGCCGCGGTGGGGTCGCTGCCCAGCCGGCGCTCGTCGAGGGGCAGTCGCGGGTCGTCGTCCGCCAGCCCGTCGCCGTCGCGGTCGATCACCTCGATCAGGCGTCGGTACGGCGCGCCCACCCGGTCCCAGGCCTCGAAGCGCGACAGGAGCGCGGCCTGTCCGTCCCACAGGTCGCCGGCATCGAACGGGCGTTGCATCTCGGGGCCCAGCAGGCCGGCGGCGAAGTCGTCGGCGAAGTGTCCCGTCGGTTGCAACGGCAGCCCGGCGCTCTCGGCCAGCTGCAGGCCGATCACGTGCCACAGCTCGTGGACGAAGGCCCAGGCCATGCCGGGGTCGGGGCCCAGCGCGCCGTCGGGGGTGGGGGCGGTGCCGGTGCGGCCGAAGGCGCCGGCCGTGCGGCCGAGCAGGGTGAAGCCGCCGTAGCTGCCGGAGAGGTCGTCGGCGACGGCGAAGACCACGGCGTATTGGTCGTCCTCGATGCCGTGGCTGCGCAGGCGCGCCTCGATGCCGGCCATGGTCGGGCCGGTGGTGATCGGCGTGGGCCCGGACAGCGGCAGGTAGGTCGTGTCGACCAACAACCCGCCCCGGGAGTGGCGATCGAGGAATCCGCGCGCGGCCTCGATGCTCTCCTCGATGGCCTCGCGCTCGCCGGGCTGGAGCGAGTCGGTGAAGATCACCACCAGGGTCGGCAGGCGGCCGGCATCCGCGTGGCCGGGCGGGGCGTCGGCGAGGATGCGCACCCGGGCCTCACGGCTCGGCGCCGAGACCGGGTTGCCGAAGCGGTCGATGCGTCGCACGGAGTACTGGTAGGCGCGGCCGGCGGCGAGGCCTGTGTCGACGAAGTGGTCCCCGTCGCAGCGCCCCACGTGCTGCGTCGATTTGGCGCCGACCTGTCGGCGCAGGATCTGGAACGGCGGTTCGCCCTGCAGGCCCAGCCACGTCGAGCGCGTGCCGGGAATGGCGGTGGGTGCGGGGGGCGCCGTCTGCAGCGGGAGCACCGCCGTGGTCAGCTCGGGTCCGCGCAAGCTGCCGAGCACCGGGGCCAGGGCGATGGTGCCGTTGGCCAGGGCCACGGCGCGGCTGCCCCGGGTCAGCGCCAGCGAGCGCGCGGGTGTCGCGGCGATCTGGGCCTGGGCGGTGAGGTCGGGCCGGCCGCCGAAGCTGTCGCGCCCGACGATGCGCACGGGGAAGCCGCCGCCCTCGGGCATGGTGCGGGGCACGTCCTGCAGCGCGATGTCCTCGATCACCAGGCGACCGCTGATGTCGATGTCGGCGACCGACGTGACGGTGGGGCCGTCCGTTTCCGCGTTGCCGGGGGCGCCGGTGATGCGCTCGACCGTGATCTCCACCCGCGAGCACTCGACGTCGAGCAGGCGGAAGACGGCCGCGGCGCCGTCGTCGATGACGGTCTCGCCCGCGGCAAAGCGCTGTCCGTTGGCCTGGACGATCTCGAGGCTCACGGCGAAGGCGTCGGGGCCGTCGGGCCACACGCGCACCCGCCGCAACACCTGGGGCGGCTCGAAGTCGACGGCCAGGGGCAGCGGGCCGGGGCGGCGGGCCGCCACCGACGAGGTGCGGTCGCCGTCGAAGGCCCGCACGAAGTGGGCCTCGCGGGCGGTCGCGCCCGTCTCCGTCCCGGTCGCCGGGTCCACCGAGAGGCTGATCACCCCGAGACGCGCCCAACCGGCCAGATCGAAATTGGAGAACACCGTCTCCTGGGCGGAGGCGGAGACGGCGGTCAGCGCCGGCAGCAGCACCGCCAGGAGGGCGGTGTGCCAACGGGCTGAGCGCGGAGCCAAAGGGGCGAAGCCGGGGGAATGCACGCCTTGATGATGGGGCCGGAAGGCGTCAGGGGGCAAGGGTGGGGGTGCCGGCCGGCCATCGGATCGCCTTTCCCGTTGATCGGTCGATTCGTCGTGCTCTACCGTTCCCGCCATGCCCATTCGAAACCTGGGTGAGACGCCCCTCGACCTCGGTGACCTGACGGCCCTGCTCGGGAGCCGGTCGCCGCAGCTGGCCCTCGACCCCGAGGCCGCGCCCCGCGTGGCGGCCTCGCGTCGCACGGTGGAGGCCTCGGTCGCGGACGGCCAGGTGCGCTACGGCGTGAACACGGGCTTCGGCAAGCTGGCCCAGACCGTCGTGCCGCCGGACAAGCTGCAGGCGCTGCAGGTGAACCTGGTGCGCAGTCACGCCTGCGGAGTCGGCGTCCCGCTGCCGCTGCCGGTGAGCCGGCTCGCCTTCGCCCTGCGGCTCACGAACCTGTGCCGCGGATACTCGGGCGTGCGTCCGGAGCTCATCGAGCATGGCCTGGCCGTGTTCAACGCGGGCGTCGTGCCGGAGTTGCCCGCGCAGGGTTCGGTGGGCGCCTCGGGCGACCTCGCGCCCCTGGCGCACATGGCGCTCGTGCTCATCGGCGAGGGCTGGGCCTGGCACGACGGCGAGCGCAAGGACGGCGCGGCGGCGCTGAAGGCCGCGGGACGGCCGCCGATCACGCTGCACAGCAAGGAGGGACTGGCGCTGCTCAACGGCACCCAGGTCTCCACGGCGATCCTGGCCGACGCCCTCGTTCTTGCCCGCCGGCTCTCAACCTGCGCCGACATCGCCTGCGCCCTGACCCTCGAGGCGCACAAGGGCACGACGTCGGCCTTCGACCCGCGCATCCACGCCCTGCGCGGACACGCCGGGCAGCAGACCGTGGCCGCCAACCTGCTGGCCCTGCTGGCCGGGAGCGGCATCGGTCCCGGTCACAAGGATTGCGGGCGGGTGCAGGACCCCTACAGCCTGCGCTGCGCGCCGCAGGTCCATGGCGCCTCGCGCGACGTGATCGGCTTCGTCACCGGCACGGTGGAGACGGAGATCCACGCGGTCACCGACAACCCGCTGGTCTTCGCCGAGGGCGACATCCTGTCGGGCGGCAACTTCCACGCCCAGCCCATCGCCCTGGCGGCCGACGCCCTCAAGACCGCGACGGCCGAGCTGGCCTCCATCTCCGAGCGCCGCACCGAGCTGCTCGTGAACCCCGATCTGTCGGGCCTGCCGGCCTTCCTGGCCCGCGACAGCGGCGTGCAGAGCGGACTCATGATCGCCCAGGTGACGGCCGCGGCGCTCGTGTCGGAGAACAAGGTGCTGGCCCATCCCGCGTCGGTGGATTCGATCCCGACGTCGGCCGGCAAGGAGGACCACGTCTCCATGGCGACGGCCGCGGCGCGGCAGTGCCGGGCCATCGTCGACAACGCCACCTACGTCATTGCCATCGAGCTGGTGGCGGGCATCCACGGCCTGGCCTTCGAGACCGGGTTGAAGCCGGGCCGCGGGGTCGCCGCCGCCGTCGCGGCGCTGCGCGACGTGGTGCCGCCGCTCGAGGACGACCGGGTCATGTCGACGGAGATCGAGGCCGTGGCCGCCCGGGTGCGCGACGGGACGCTCGTGGCCGCCGTGGCCGGCGCGGTAGACTCGCTGCGATGAACGTCGGCCCGGCCACCGAAGGCGTCGCGCGTCGGGGTGGCCTGCCCGCCCCGCTGCGCATCGGCCTCTACCTGGTGGTGTGCGGCCTCGGCATCTACCTGATGGTCGATGCGCTCATCGATGCGAGCGACAACCCCGAGCGCATGCGCTGGATGCTGTCGAAGGACGGCGCCGCCGAGTGGGTCCAGGCCGCGTTGGCGGCGGGCTTCGCCGTGTTGTGCCTCAACTGCGCCATGGGCCTCGGCACGTCGCTGCACACACTGCTCACGCTGATGGCCCTCGGCGCCATGGTGGCCGAGCTCGAGGACCTGCTCGAGTCGGTGCTCGCGAGCGACATGCCCCGTCGCGTCGTGCAGCTCTTCGGGCTGGCGACGCTCGCGTTCATCGTCGCGCGCTGGCGCCGCCTGAAGGTCGAGCTCCGGGACGGGCTGCAACGCCCGGGTCTGCTGCTCATGCTCGCGGGCTTCATCGTCCATGTCGGCCTCGCGCGGATGCTGAGCAAGGAGCAGATGTGGGAGATCTTCGCGAGCGCGGGTCAGGTCGACCTGGCCCAGGCCGCCGTGAGAGAGACCATCGAACTGGCCGGATACCTGTTGTTGCTGTGCGGCGCCTTCGAAGAGCGCTTCGGCGGACGCATGATCCGCCCCGCGCCGGGCCCCGGAGTGCACGCATGACCGAGACCAAGCGACCGCCCATCACCGCTCCCCGCGGCACCACGCTGTCGGCGAAGTGCTGGATGACCGAAGCGCCGCTGCGGATGTTGATGAACAACCTCGACCCCGAGGTGGCCGAGGACCCCGACCAGCTCGTGGTGTACGGCGGATCGGGGCGGGCCGCCCGCAGCTGGGAGGACTACGAGCGCATCGTCGCCGCGCTGAAGGACCTGGCCCCCGACGAGACCCTGCTGGTGCAGTCCGGCCGGGCGGTGGGTGTGTTCACCACGCACGAGGACGCGCCGCGCGTGCTCATCGCCAACAGCAACCTGGTGGGCCGTTGGGCGAACTGGGACCACTTCAACGAGCTCGAGCGCCAGGGCCTGATGATGTTCGGGCAGATGACCGCCGGCAGTTGGATCTACATCGGCAGCCAGGGCATCGTGCAGGGCACCTACGAGACCTTCATGTCCGTGGGGGCCCGGCACTTCGACGGCACGCTCGACGGGAAGCTGGTGGTGAGCGGCGGGCTCGGCGGCATGGGCGGCGCGCAGCCCCTCGCGGCAGTCATGTGCGGCGCGACCTTCCTCGCGGCGGACGTCGACCCGCGCCGCATCGAGAAGCGCCTCGAGACGCGCTACCTCGACATCATGGCCGACAGCCTCGACCACGCCATCGACATGGCCCTCGACATGAAGAGCCGGGGGGAGGCCAAGTCCATCGGGTGGGTGGGCAACATCGTCGACCTGCTCGAGGCGCTGGTGAAGCGCGGCATCACCCCCGACGTGCTCACCGACCAGACGTCGGCGCACGACCCGGTCAACGGCTACGTGCCGCGCGACATGACCTTTGCCCAGGCGCTGACGCTGCGCGCCGCCGACGAGCAGGCCTATCGCGAGCGGTCGCTGGCGACCATGGTCGAGCACATCGCGGCCATGCGCGCCCTGCAGCAGGCCGGCGCGATCACCTTCGACTACGGCAACAACCTGCGCGGCTTCGCCACCGAGGGCGGCAGCACCGACGCCTTCGAGATCCCCGGCTTCGTCCCCGAGTACATCCGGCCGCTCTTCTGCGTGGGCAAGGGCCCCTTCCGCTGGGCCGCGCTCTCGGGCGACCCGGCCGACATCGCCGCCACCGACGAGGCCGTGCTGCGCCTGTTTCCCGAGGACAAGGCCCTGGCCCGCTGGATCCGCCTGGCCCAGGAACGCATCGCCTTTCAGGGGCTCCCGGCGCGCATCTGCTGGCTGGGGCAGGGGGATCGCGCCAGGCTGGGCCTTGAGATCAACCGGCTCGTGGCCGACGGCACCATCAGCGCGCCCATCGCCATCGGCCGCGACCACCTCGACACCGGCTCGGTGGCGGCGCCGAACCGCGAGACCGAAGGCATGCGCGACGGCACCGACGCGGTCGCCGACTGGCCCCTCTTGAACGCCCTGCTGAACACGGCGTCGGGCGCCACCTGGGTGTCCATGCACCACGGCGGTGGCGTCGGCATCGGCTACAGCCAGCACAGCGGGCAGGTGACCGTGGCCGACGGCACCGAGGCCGCCGCGCGGCGCCTGCAGCGGGTGTTGACGAATGACCCGGGCAGCGGCGTCATGCGTCACGCGCACGCCGGCTACGAAGAGGCCATCGACTGCGCCCGGGCCACCGGCCTCAAGCTGCCGGGCCTGACCTGACGGCTTCGCGGGAGCGGCTGCGGGGGAAACGGCTGCGGGAGCAAGCGGCTGCGGGAGAAATCGTGCCGCGGCGATTCCCAACAAGGCCCGCGACGAACCCTGCGGGGAACGGGTGGGCGCACCTTGCGCAGGGCGGGGTGTGCGGCACGGGGCGGGAGCGCAGGGCGGAGAGCATCCGCCCGCGGCAGGCGCGAGCGACGGCGTCCGAGGCCATGAAACTCGTCATGTCGCTGCGTTACGATCCGGAAGGAAAGAGGACCGCGCGCGGCCGATTCGTCGGACCTGCGATCGACGGCACGCTGCACGGACAAGGGAGGAATGAGGCATGACCTCGAGTGACTTCGAAGACGCCTTCTCGTCGAGCGAACCGCCCGACAAGGGGCGGGGCGGCGGCGGGCGGGGCCGGATGGGACTGAATCCGGCCAAGATCGCCCTCTGGTTGCTGATCGCCATGTTCATCCTGATGGCGTTGCTGATCACGGCCAGTGGATCGGGCGGCATCGTGGAGATCGAGGACACCGAGGTGGCGGTCATCATCGACTTCATGACCGGGGATGCGGAGCTGATCCAGCAGCCCGGCTACCGGGTCTACCTGCCCTTCGTGAAGCAGGCCTTCAAGTTCGACAAGAGCCCGCAGGAGTTCGTCATGTCGGGCGACCGGGAGGTGGACGAGAACCACGTCCCGAAGCTCACCGTGCGCGCCGCCGACGGCAGCAACTTCTGGTTCGACGACATCAAGATCCAGTACGAGCTGCTGCCCTCCGACGCGCGGCACGTGCTCTCGGACAGCGGTGAGGAAGGGGCCTTCAAGCGCCACTGGGTGCGGGCCTTCGCCCGCTCGGTCCTGCGCGACGAGTTCGGCAAGTTCTCCGCCAGCGAGGTGGCCAACCCCACGGTCTACAAGGGCGCGGCGATCGAGGTCACCGAGGAGCTCAACCGCGTCCTCAATCCGCACGGCGTGAAGATCATCCAGGTCATCACGCCCAAGCCGAGCTTCGACGCCGGCTACGAGAAGGCCATCGAGGATCGCAAGGTGGCCGACCAGGAGGTCGAGCGCATCAAGGCCCGCGCCGTGCAGCTGATCCAGGAGCGCGAGCGGCGCCTGGCCCAGATCGACGCGACCAAGGCGGTGGAGTACGAACAGCTCAAGGGCACGCTCGAGGCGCAGCGCATCGACATCGAGCGCGACCGCATCAAGGTCGAGAAGTCGGCCGACGCCTACTCCAAGAAGATCCTGGCGGACGGCGAGGCCAAGCGCCTCGCGCTGATCGAACAGGCGCGCGGCATGACCGACAAGGCGCGCAAGGAGGCCGAGGGGCTCGGCGCCATCATCGCCGCCCTCGAGCAGCGCGGCGAGGTGCTCGTGCGCGAGCGCCTGGCGGAGCGACTGGCCGAGATGAAGTTCACCCTGGTGCCCTACACGCGGGACGCGGTGCCCGAGCGCATCGAGCTGATCGGTGCGGCCGACGTGCTCGATGCCGAAGGGCGCGAAGCAGGAGGAGATCGATGAACCGTTTCCCCAGAGGGCTTGTGGTCATCTTCGTCGTGGTGGTGCTGCTGCCCGCGTTGTTCCTGATGTTCTTCGAGCGCATCGAGCCCACGCAGATCGGGGTGCGCCAGATCCGTTGGGGTGGGGGCGGCATCGAAGCCGGCGACCGGGAACCGGGCTTCCACGTCGGGATCTGGGGCTTCCACGTGTGGTATCAGCTGCCGCGCACGACGCACTGGATCCACTACTCCCAGCAGCACTCGGATCGCGACGCCACCGGGACGGTCTCGTGGGAGGGCGAGCTCGAGCTGCGCACGAAGGATCAGAACATCTACTTCGTCGACGCCAGCGTGCCCTACCGCATCAAGCCGGGAGAGGCCTGGGAGATCGTCTCCCGCGGTCTGCGCCACTCCTACCAGGAGCGCGTTCAGTCGACGTTGCTGCGTGTCCTGCGTGAGGAGTTGGCGGAGCTCTCCAGCGAAGACCTGCAGAGCACGGAGAAGCGGCTCGCGCGGCTGGACATGATGCTGCCGTTGCTGAACAAGCAGCTCGCCGGATTCCACGTCGAGGCGGAGACCATCCTGATCCGCCGCGTCGGGTTCGGCACCGAGTACGAGGAGCGCCTGCAGCAGAAGCAGTACCTGACGCAGAAGGGTCAGCTCGACGGTGCCCTCGCGCTCCAGGCCAATGAGGAGCAGACGACCAACTCCATCGAGAAGCAGATCGTGGCGGCCGAGAAAGAGAAGATCGCCAACTGGGAGAAGAAGATCCAGGAGGAGAAGAGCCGCTACGAGGTGCTCGTCGCCGAGATCAACGCCGAGGCCGCCAAGTACCAGGCCAAGGTGCGGGCGGCGGCGATGGCGTCGGCCGTGTCCAGCGAGGCCGAAGGACAACTCGCGGTCGACCGGGCCGAGGCGCTGCGCAACGAGCTGCGCAACGAGATCCTCAACAGCCGCGGCGGATCGATCTACCTCGCGCTGGAGGCGGCTGACAACCTCGACATGCGCGACATCACCCTCAACAGCAACGACCCCCGAGTGCCCATCGTCCTCGACCTCGAGGCCATGACGAAGCTGCTCGTAGGGAGCGGCGAGGCCGGCGGGCCCTAGGCCGGCGGCAGCCGCTTGGTCCGGGCGGGTGCCGGCGTGAGTCTCACGGCGCCCGCCCGCTGAGGGCCAGGCACTCGGCGGGCATGATCAGGTCGTCGCCGTCCTGAATGGCGGCCTCGAGTTGTCCGACCCGTTCGGCCACGATCCCGCGGGCGCGCTCGATCTGATCCGCGGAGAGGCCCTCCATGCGCTTGCGCAGCTTGCGCGACAGCTCGGACTGGGTGTCGATGAGCGTCTCGGGGCGCGTGTCCGGGAGCCGCCACGGAAAGCCGACGGCCTCGACCCGGGCGTCGACCCAGCCGCCGCCCCGACAGGCCGCCAGGACTTCCTCCGGGTCGTCGAGCTCGAACACGGTGCGCGCGACCTCCACCGGATCGGCGCCGACGGCATCGAGGGCCGCGGTGACGACGGTGAAGTAGGGGTTGCGGTCGTCGCAGCTCCAGACGAGAGCGGCCAGGCGGCCACCGGATCGCACCGCGGTGGCCATGGCGCCGAAGGTGCGCGCGGCGTCGTCGAAGAACATGGCGCCGAAGCGGCAGCTCGCGCCGTCGAAGCGGCCGGGGGTGAACGCCAGCGACTCGGCCGAGACCACCTGCGCCTGCACATTGGTCAGGCCGCGTTCCCGCGCGCGCCCCTCCAGGGCCGTGACCATTTCCGCGACGCCGTCGGTGGCCAGCACCGAGCCTGCGCTGCCCACGCGCTCGGCGATGGAGAACGCGGGGTCGCCCGCGCCGCTGGCGACGTCGAGGATGCGCTGGCCCGGTTGGGGGTCGAGCCGCGCCAGCAGGATCTCGGTGGCGGGCCGGCTGATGGCCGCGATGCGGTCGGCGCGGGCGATCCAGTCGGCGGCGCCGGCGGTCCAGTCCGCGAGTCCGCTACCCGAATCCGGGTCCTGAGCGGGGGAACGGGGGTCATTCACAGCGGCTGCCCGAGGTGGTCCATATTCAGAAAAACTCCGTTTTGAATTCCTAAGTCGAGTGACAATAGGATCTTAGACTCAATGTTCATGCATTGACCCCTCTCCAGATGTCGAGGTAGACTTTCCTCGTCTCAGGCTTCCCATCAAAGGACGTCGAGACAAAGGACCGGGATGCAGACCCGCATTCGGCATCCGGTCGTTGGCCGTCCGCTCTCTCCTCTCCCTTTCCCTGCACGGTTCTTCGGAACCCAACCAGAGGTCATCTCATGTTCCGTTCGTTCGCTCTTGCCGTGACTTGCGCGGTTGTGGCTTTCGCGGCTCCCACCGTGAATGCGCAGTCCGACAGTCTCCCTGATCCGCCCGAATTCCCTGACGAGAACATCACCCTTGGCGCCGACCAGGAGATGCTCGGCAAGTTCCTCTTCTGGGAGGAGCAGATGGGGGGAGACAACACCATGGCCTGTGGCACGTGCCACATCCACGAGGCGGGCGGCAGTGATCCGCGTGCCAACGACGCCGACTCCGTCCACCCCGGCGCCGACGGCATCTTCGGCAACGACGACGACGTGCGCGGCTCCAAGGGCGTCGTGGCCTTCGACCAGACAGCCAAGTCCATCCTGTTCGAGCCCACCTTCTTCCCCAACGTCCAGGTGACCGGCCGCAAGACGCCGTCCTCCATCAACGCCGCTCACTTCACGAGCACCGGCGTGTTCTGGGACGGCCGCGCGGGCGGCGAGTACACCGACCCGCAATCGGGCCTGATCGAGATCTTCTTCGCCGGCGCCCTCGAGAGTCAGGCCGTGGGCCCGCCCCTCAGTGACGTCGAGATGGGTGGTGTCGCCCAGACCTGGAACGACATCGTCGCCGAACTCGAGACGGCCACTCCCATGGCTCTGGCCAGCAACCTGCCCCCGGACATGCAGGACTTCCTGGACAACAACCCGTCCTACCCCGACATGTTCGACACGGTCTACGGTGACGATACGATCAACTCCAAGCGTATCGCCTTTGCCATCGCGAACTACGAGCGCACGCTGATCTCGGACAACACCGACCTGGACTCGTTCCTGGACGGCAACCCGGCGACCCCGCTGGTGACCGCCGGCCTGGACCTGTTCAACGGCAAGGCGAACTGCACCTCGTGCCACACCCTGCCGTTCACCTCCGACCTGTCCTTCCACAACATCGGCCTGCGGCCGGACGTGGAGGACATCGGTCTCGAGGCCACCACGGGCAGCCCGTTCGATCGCGCCAAGTTCAAGACGCCGAACATCCGCAACGCCGCCCTGCGTGAGCCGCTGTTCCACAACGGCAGCACGACCGTCGAGGAGTTGATCGACTTCTACATCCGCGGTGGTGACTTCGACAGCGAGGGCAACCTCGATCCGCTGTTGCTGAACCTCGAGGGCGTCATCGACGAGACTGAGCGCCAGACCCTGATCGACTTCGTGACGATCGCCGTCACCGACCAGGACGTGATCAACAACGTGTTCCCGTTCACGCGCCCGACTCTGGGTAGCGAAGCGGCCGCGTTCAACACGATCTACGGTGTGCCGACCCTCGACAGCCAGGGCGAAGAAGCGCTGGCTCTCGCACACATCCCCGCGAACATCGGCCACGACAACTTCATGGTCGGCGTGCACAACGCGCGTCCGAACCAGCCGGCTTCGCTGATCCTGGCCTTCGAACCGGACCCGGCGGGCACGATCTTCAAGGACCCGGCCTACCCCGTGCACGTGAACGTGATCGTCAGCTCGATCTTCCTGTTCTTGAACACGGCGACGGATGCCAACGGTGTGGCCAGCATCAGCCTGCCGCTGCCCAAGGATCCGGTGCTGCAGGGCCTGGACATCTACGGCATGTGGGTCGTGAAGGACCCGATGGTTCCCGGCCGTATCTACACGAGCAAGGGCATCGAGATCCCGCTCTTCTAGAGCTCGCGTAGCAAAGACGACGACCAAGCGACGGGCGTCGGGGCGCAAGCCTCGGCGCCCGTACGCGTTGGTGACCGTCGCGGGGGTCGGGCGGGGGGAATGCCGAGGGGTCTTCGCTCCTCGGGCAGTCCTCGCTTGCGCGCGCATCCCGAGATCGGCCTAAGGGCCGACCTCGGGATCCGTGCTCGCTGCGGAATCTCGGCTCGAAGACCCCTCGGCATTCCTCCCGCCCGACCCGGGACGGTGGATGAGGTTGGAACAGAGGAACAGAACACAGAACCGAGAACAGAAATCGTGGGTTGTGAGGCTGGGGCCGTCTGAAGGTCCTCAACCCTTTCGTGCAGGAGCTCCTCATCCCGTCCTGAAGTCGCGAGGTCCCCGGAAAACCGGGGACCCCACCGCCACCTCCGCAGCGGGATGCGGCGCCCCTACTTCGGACACACCTCCACCTTGTGCGCGTCGTGCCGCTCACTCCCGCCGCCGACGTAGCCGAGCTGCTTGAGCTGCTCGATGCGCTCGTCGCTCATGCGGGTGTCCATGCGCGCGCGGTGATTCGGGTCCCTGAGCCACGCCTCGAGGGCGCGGCGCAGCGGGAGGATGGCCGGCGGCAGGGCGGTGGGGTCGGCCTCGAGTCTCTCGGGATCGAGACCCTTCAACAAGTTGCGCTGCTGTCCGGGGTCGGCGACGAGGTCGTAGGCCTCGAAGCAGTCCATGGGCAGGCCGGCCGGCGCGTCGGGGTACTGCTTGGGCTTGCGGTAGTAGGGCGGCTTGCGCGGCCAGATCTTGTTGCGGTTGTCGATGTAGACGTGGCGGCCGTCGGTGATGGCGAAGATCAGGTCCTGCCATTCGATGACGGCGTAGGGGTGGGGCGGCTCGGCCGTGTCGCCGCGCAGCAGCGGGAGCAGCGAGGCCCCTTCCATGTCGTCGGGCACGGGCAGGCCCACGGCGTCGAGGACGGTGGGGGCGATGTCGATGTTCTGGGCCACCTGGTCGAGGCGCGCGCCGGCGGGGATGCCGGGGCCGGCCGCGACGAAGGGGATACGGACCGTGCCGTTGTAGATCGACGCGCCGTGGAAGAAGTAGCGGTGCCGGTCGTACAGCTCTTCGCCATGGTCGGCGGTGAGCATGACCAGGGTGTCGTCGGCCTCACCGAGGGCGGCGAGCTTGCCGAGCAGGCGCTGCAGACGCGCGTCGGTGGAGGCCAGCGTGGCGTCGTAGAGGCCGAAGACCGCGGAGAGCTCCTCGTCGGACACGGCCCGGTCGGAGAGGGTGATGTTGGCGAGATGGCTCTCGAGGTTGGGGCCCGAGCCCGGTCCCGGGTCCACGAGGTACTTCGGCAGGCGCTCGTCGGCGGGGAAGTGGCCGACGTACTCCGGCGGCGGGTTGTAGGGCTTGTGGATGTCGTAGAAGTGCACCCAGAGCGCGAAGGGACGGCTGGTGTCGACCTGATCGAGGAACGCGTGGGCGGAGGCCTCCACGTTGTTGTCCCACACCCATTGGAAGGCGCTCTCGTTGGCACCGGCCTGCTGGCGGAACTTGCCGCGGAAGCCGTCGGCGTGGACATCCGCCCCGCGGTAGACCCACTTGTCCTGCGTCGTCGCATCGAAGTTGGCGACGAACACGCCGGTCTGCATGCCGCCGCGCTGGAGCAGCTCCCACAGCACCTCGTGCCCGTCGCCGAACGAGTTGGCGTTCTCGCGCACGCCGTGGGTGGCCGGGTACTTGCCCGTGAGCATCGACGCGATGGACGGGTGGGTCTGCCCCCGGGGCGCGAAGAAGGCATCGAAGGTGACCCCGCGGGCGCCCAGGGCGTCGGCGGCCGGGGACGGGCTGCGGTTCCAGTCGTCGTTGCCGTAGAGGCCCATCCGGTCGGCGCGCAGCGTGTCGAAGGAGACGATCACGATGTTGGGTGCGTCGGCGTCGACGTGAGGCGTCGCCGGGGTGCAAGCGGGCAGGGCCGCGAGCAGGGCGAGGGCGGAGAGAAGCGGGGCAGACGGGCGGTTCACGGCGCGGGTCCTCGTTTCGGGCGTGGCAGGTGCCGACGGTGCAGGCGTGCGCGCGGTGGCGGCACGCCGCTCAGAACATCAACGACCACCCGTCGAGACAACCCTGGGCCCAACGCAGGGCCACGAATTTCAGGCTGCGCACGGTGTCCTCGGCCGGCTCGAGGCGGTAGCCGTTGTTGCTCCGGTCGAGGTCGATGGCCCACAGGGCGTCGGGGTCTACCACGACCGAGACGAGCTTGGCGTTGGTCTTGTGTTCGCGTCGCGTGAAGCCGCCCGTGCCGTCCCAGGTGCTGCGCTCGACCGTGCCGTCGGCGAAGCGCGCCTCGATGGCCACCGGGGCCTCGATGCCGCCCTGCTGCCGCACGACGTAGCGCGAGACCCACACGCCGGAGGGCTCGGCGTCGGAGGTCAGGGTGTCGTCGGGCTTGCCGAGGATCCGCCGCCAGTAGTCCAGTTGCCCGGCCTCGTCGTCGTCCTCTGCGGACGCCTCGAGTGTGCCCTTGGTGCCCTGCAGGCCGCCTCCGTCCATCCAGGTCACGGGGTCGCCCGGACGCCGCTGCTGCGAGAAGCCCACCACGCCGGGATCGCGCCAGGTGGTCACCTGCTCGACGGCGAAGTCGAGGCTGTGGGCGGTCTCGATGCAGGCCCGCAACCAACCGTCGTGGGCGCCGCCGGTCTGGGCGCTGACCACAGCCAGGAAGTCGTCCTTGGTGGGGTGCTGGAAGCGCCACGCCTCGACGTAGGCCGCCATGAGCTGCTGCATGGCGTCGAAGCCGATGTGGTTCTCGAGGCTCTGCAGGACGAGGGCGGTCTTGCTGTAGATCAGCGAGCCGTAACCGCGGGTGAACTCGTAGGAGGGGTTGTCGAGGGCGATGGCCTCGGCGTCGTCGTAGTAGCGATCCTTCTGCCACGCCAAACGGTTGCCGCTCATGTCCGGGCGGCGCCACGAGCCGAGGCGCGGCACGTCATAGCCCAGCAGCTTGGGCGCACCGGGCTTGCCCAGCGGCGGCGGGTTGTGGAAGGGCGAGGTGGTCCAGCCCACGAGGTGCGCGAGCGACACGTTGCCGAGCCAGGGGATGCGCGCCTGGTGCTTGCCGTTGAGCAGGCTGCGCCAGGCGTCGCGGCAGGCGAGGGTGAGCACGTCGGTGGTGCCCGCGTCCGGGTAGTGGTACTCGAGGAACTTGGCGGTGCCCCACGAGTTGATGCCCTCGTCGAGCCAGGCCTCGGTGAACTCGTTGGTGGCCATGATCCCGTACCAGTACTCGTGGCCGAACTCGTGGGCGGTGACGCCGGCCGGGTCTTCCATGCCCTCGGCGAGGGCGGAGATGTGGTTGGGGAAGCGCTGGCTGATGGTGAACAGCATGGGGTACTCCATGCCGCCACCGCGTCCGTAGGGCAGCCCGTCGATGACGATGCGGTCGTAGGGGTAGGGCATCCAGTAGGTGCCGGAGAACTCGAGGCAGCTCTTGACCACATCGATGACCTGCTGGGCCTTGGGTGCCATGAACGGCTGACACAGGTAGACGATTTCCACCGTGCGCCGCTTGTCGCCGAGGACGACGAAGCGGTCGGTGAAGACCTCGGCGTGGGGCGCGGCCACGAAGGCGAAGTCGTGCACGTCCGCGGCGCGGTAGCGCACGGTCTTGGTCTTGCCGTCCGCCGAGCGGGTGGTGGGGTCGGGCGTGCCCGTCGCCTCGAAGGCGTCGAGGTCGGCCGGGTAGTTGAAGGTCACGTCGTAGCTGCCGAAGTCGGCGAAGAACTCGCCCATGCGGCGGAACTGGCTGGTGAACCAGCCGTCGTCACCGTGGGCGCAGAATTTGGGGAACCACTGCATGCCGTCGATGTGTCGGCCGGTGGCGCCCATGCGCGCGACGACTTCGGGGAAGTGCGTGACGAACTCGATGTCGAGGGTGACGCGCCCGCCGGGCGGCACCGCGGTGGAGAGGCCGACGCGCATGAGCGTGTCGGCGATGGCGATCTCGACGGGCGGCGTGAGGCCCTTCGCCGGCACGGCCGGCTGGCCCGCCGCGTCGAGGGTGCGCGCCACGCGGGCCGTACGGATCTCGAGGGTCCCGCCCAACTCTTCGCCGCGTTCGACGACGGGCTTGGGGCCGCCGTCGAGCATCCATTGTGACCGCGTGTTGCCGAAGGCCGCCGCGTAGAGGTGCATCCACAGCTCCTCGACCGGCGCGTCCGTCGTGTTGATGAAGGTGGCCTGCTGCGTGACGGTCGCCGTACGCGCATCGAGGTCGAGGGCGACGTCCATGTCGTAGTGGTTGCGCCGCTCGGCGAGAGCGTCATTGACGGCCGGTGTGGTGCCGGGGAGCGGCTGCGCCACGCTCTTCACGGGCGCCGCTGCGGGCGCCGGCTTCGGCTGCTTCTGCGGGCCGACCTGGAGCTTGGGCTTGGGAAGCAGGGGGGCGTCAGCGTCCTGCACGGGCACCTGGCTCGCGACGGCGAGCACCAGCAGCGCCGTCGCGAACAGGACGGCGCCCACGCCCACGCTCTCGCCGGATTCGCGGTCGGCGTTCTTGATGGTGTCGTCGAGGGGCGCGTCGGGCGCCGGGTCCGCAGGCGTTGCCGCGTCGGTCGCCGGTGCATTCGACGATGCGGTCGCCGTCCCGGGCGCGGCGACGGGCGCGGCGACGGGTGCGGCGACGGGTGCGGCGACGGGCGCGGTCGGCACCAGCGCGGCCGCCACGGGCTCGGGTGGCTGGAGCAGCGGCCACAGCCGCGACTCGACGGCGAAGCGATACACCAGCGCGCCCTGCACGAGCAGTTGCGTGGCCTGGATCGCCGCGAAGTAGCGCCAGCCGCCATGACTCCCGGCCAGCAGTCCGTCGGAGAAGATGCCTCGCGTGGCCAGGCTCGAGAGCCACAGCACGAGCAGCAGCGGCGCGAACGACAGCAGCATGCCGAGGCCCGCCGTGTGCGGCCGCTTGATCAACGCGAAGAAGGAGCGCAGCCAGGTCGCGGGCATGAAGCGTTCGTTCAGCTTGATCGTGCGCAGGCGCGCGATGCGACCGGTCTGGATCACGAGGCCTACGAGCAGCAGGGCCACCAGCGTCTTGGCGGTCATGGTCCAGCCGAGGGTACCGGCGCCTGCGCCCCAGTCGAGGCCTTCCACCAACCACGACGTGACGACGCCGGTGAGGCTCGCATTGAGCGCGGCCACGCCCCACAGGGCGAGGCCGGTGAACAGGAGCAGCCACACGAACCGGTGGGCGAAGCGCGCACAGCTCGCGAAGAAGCCGGAGAAGCGCTGCTTGTCGGCGACCCGGGCCAGCACCGCCGCCGAGAGCAGCCACCAACCGAGGATCCAGAACGGCGCGGCCGTCGCGGCTGCCCGCGCGCTCGCGGCGACGGCGTCGCCCTGCGCGTTGTGGAAGTCGACGAACGACTCGGTGTCGAAAGCCGCGAGGACCGAGGGGGCCATGGGGTTGTGCAGCCAGGTCGCCTCGATGCCCTCGGCCATCGGCGCGATCAGCACCCAGGCCACGGCGAGGTTGAGCAGCCACAGGATGAGGACGATGCGCCAGCAGGCGAGGGTCGTGCCGAGGGCGCCGAGCAGGGCGGAGAAGACCGTCTTCATGAGCGGATCCGGGATGTCCTAGGGTTCGTCGCGACGCGCCCGGGAGTGCAGCTGCAACCCGAAGGAGTGCAGCGAGGGCACGACGTCCGCCAGCCGTTTGCGGTGGCGGTTGTGGTCGAGCAGCGACAGCAGCGCCTCGATGCGGTGGCCGACCTCCACTGACTGCAGCAGCGTGATGCGTTCGAGGGGTTGCAGCTCGAGCGACGTGGCGATGCGGTCGACGAGGGCGCCCGGGTCGAAGGCCGCGGTCACGTCGTAGCTGAGCTGACGCTTGCGCAGGCGGCCGGCGAGGGCGTTCAGGAGCCGGCGGCGCAGGCGGTAGGCCTCGGCCGGGTGGGTGCGCCCACCGGGGGCGAGCAGCACCTGGGCGCGCCGGAAGGGCTCGCCGCCGACCTCGTTGAGGATCTCGCCGCGCACGAGCCCGTGGAGCACGATGTCGGAGGTACCGTCGTCGTTGCGGCGGTCACGCACCACCCGTCCCACGCCGACGATGTCGCTCACGAGAGGATCGAGGGCGTCGCACCCGACGAGGATGGTGGCGATGGCGATCAGGTGGTCGCTACCGCGCACCACGTCCAGCATGCGCCGGTAGCGCGGCTCGAAGATGTGCAGCGGCAGCAGCTCGCCCGGCAGCAACGCGCCGTGGGGCAACGGGAAGAGGGGCAGGCTGTCGAGCTGTGAAGGCGTTTCTTCCACGAGGCTCACCCTATCAACTCGCCTTCGCGCCCTTGGTGGCGCGCTTGGTGGCGCGCTTGGTCGACGACTTCGCCGTGCCCTTGGCCGGCTTGTCGACCACGCCGACGCGGGGGCAATGGGGGCGCAGGAAGCACTCGTCGCACTTTGGTTTGCGCGCAGCGCACACCGTGCGGCCGAAGCGGATGATGCGGTGGCTGAACGCGATCCACTCTTCGCGCGGGATCAGCGCCATGAGGTCGCGCTCGATCTTGACCGGGTCGGTGTGCGGGGTGAACTTCAGCCGGCCCGTGATGCGGGCGACGTGGGTGTCGACCACCACGCCCTCGGCGCTCGCGAAGCACGTGCCGAGCACGACGTTGGCCGTCTTGCGGGCGACGCCGGGCAGGGTCAGCAGCTCGTCCATGGCGCGCGGGACTTCGCCACCGAAGTCTTCCACCAGCCGCGTCGCCATGCCCTTGAGGCTCTTGGCCTTGTTGCGGAAGAAGCCGGTCGTGCGCACCAGCTCCTCGAGCTCGTCGGGCTCGGCGGCGGCCATGGTGGCGGGATCGGGGTAGCGGGCGAAGAGGGCCGGCGTGACCATGTTCACGCGGACGTCGGTGCACTGGGCCGAGAGGATCGTGGCCGCTACCAGCTCGAAGGGGTTGGCGTGGACGAGGGCGCACTCGGGGTTCGGGTCGTGCTCGCGCAACATCGCCACCACCGTCTCCACCCGCTTGCGCGGCGGACGACGCCAGGTCTTGGCCGGCGTCATGACGTCCGCTCGGACGGGGCGGCTGACGTTGAGGCGGACGGTGCGGTGAGCGTGGCGGCATGCGTGGGGGTGGCGGCCACCTTGCCGGCCGCGTTCCCGGTCGCGCCACCGGAGAGGACGCACGCCAGCAACCTCGTGTCGCCCGACATCTCCGGGTGGAAGGTCGAGGCCACCAGGGCGCCCTGGCGCACGGCCATGGGGCGACCGTCCGCGCTCACGAGCACCTCGACGTCGGGGCCGAGCCGCTCGATGAGCGGCGCGCGGATGCACACCAACTCGAGGGCGGCGTCGGAGCCGGCGAGGTCGGGGTGCAAGGGCGTGTCGGCGTGGCCCACGAAGGACTGCAGCTGCCGGCCGTAAGCGTTGCGCCGGATGGTGATGTCGAGCACGCCGAGGGAATCCTGGCGGGGCCCTTCGACGGTGCGGGCGAGCAGGATGGCGCCGGCGCAGGTGCCCAGCACCGGCCGCCCCGAGGCGCAGAAGTCGCGCAGCGGTTGCATGAGTCCCTCGCGTTCGAGGAACAGCAGCATCGTGGTGCTCTCGCCGCCGGGCAGCACGAGGGCGTCGAGGTCCGGCAGCTGGACGGCGCGGCGCACCCGCACGCTGCGGTGGCCGAGTCGCTCGATCAGCCGCTCGTGAGCCTCGAAGTCGCCTTGCAGGGCGAGCACACCGACGATGCATTCGGCGCTGAGCCTGCCGGTCCCCGCCCTTGCCCCTGAACCTGTGTCCGACGCCGCCAAGCGGCGCCTACCAGCCTCGGGTCTGGAGCAGTTCGGCCGGGTCGAGCTTGGCCACGTCGAGGCCGGGCATGGCCTCGGCGCTGATGGTCCGGGCCGCCTCGAGCACCCGCTGGGGATCGTCCCAGTGGGTGGTGGCGGTGACGATGGCCGTGGCGAACTTGGCCGGGTCGCTCGACTTGAAGATGCCCGAGCCCACGAAGTTGGCTTCGGCGCCCAGCGACATCATCAGGCTGGCGTCGGCCGGGGTGGCGATGCCGCCCGCGGCGAAGTTGGGCACGGGCAGCTTGCCCGTCGCCGCGACCATGCGCACGAGCTCGAAGGGCGCGCCCATGTCCTTGGCGGCGGTCATGAGCTCTTCGGAGCCCATCAGGGTGAGCTCGCGCATGGCCTTCTGCACGGTGCGCATGTGGCGCACGGCCTCGACGATGTTGCCCGAGCCCGCTTCGCCCTTGGTGCGGATCATGGCGGCGCCTTCGCCGACGCGGCGCAGGGCCTCGCCCAGGTTGCGGGCGCCGCAGACGAAGGGCACGTCGAAGTCGTGCTTGTTGACGTGGTAGGCCTCGTCGGCCGGAGTCAGCACCTCCGACTCGTCGATGTAGTCGACGCCGAGCTGCTGCAGCACCCGAGCCTCGGCGAAGTGGCCGATGCGGCACTTGGCCATCACGGGAATCGTGACGGTGCCCATGATGGCCTCGATGATGTCGATGCGAGCCATGCGGGCGACGCCGCCGTCCTTGCGGATGTCGCTGGGGACGCGCTCGAGCGCCATGACCGCGCAGGCCCCGGCGTCTTCGGCGATCTTGGCCTGCTCGACCGTGGTGACGTCCATGATGACGCCGCCCTTGAGCATCTCCGCGAGGCCCGTCTTGAGCCTCAGGGGGGTGTGCTGGCTGCCGTTGTCCGTCAACGGATGACCTCCGGGAAAACTGCGCTCGCCGTCGCCAGGCGCGGTGCCCTGCAGGGCCCATCAATCGCCGCGGGCGAGCCGCCCATCCTATCCCAAAGGGGTAGCCCGGCGCTCGGGGGGCGCGAGCACCGGGAGGCGGCGCGGGGCCGGCCCCCGACGAGCCCGAGACGGGCGTGTGATTCCCGAGGCTCGGCGCGGTCTTCCCGTTCCCGGACGAGGACGGGCCGCCCTCTCCGCCCCGAGACACCCGAGGAGACCCTTCACCATGACCGCGACACCATGAGGCCCCGTCGAGGAACCGGCGCCGACCGGCCCACCGACCCCCGCGCGTGCGAGCGGGCCCGCGCGGCGTTGTGCCGGCTGGCGACCGGGATCCCCGGGGCGGCGGGCGGCCCGCCGGCGGCGGGCCATGCGCGCTCGTGCGCAGCGTGTCGCTGCTTCGTCGATGCCCTGGTGCGGGCCCGGGCCTGGCTCGAGGGCGGCGGCGCAGCGCGCGCGGCGTCCCCCGGGTCGCGGGACATGCGCCGCGCCCTCGCCCGGGAGGTGGCGGCCCGTCTGGCGCGAGACGTCGTCGGCGGGGGGCTGTCGTGGCCACCCCGCCAGGCCCTCGAGCGGTCGCGTGACCTGCGTCGGCTGCTGGCCTTGAGACGAGCGCTCCGGCGGCCCCATGAGCAGGGGACCCGTGAACAGGGACCGGTCGGGCGGGCCACTGCACCCGTAACGGTCCGTCCCGCCCGGAGCGGGAACCGGACCGCGGACGCCTTCTCCCTCGCCCATCGGCTCGACCCGCAGGGCGTCGACGTGGCCCTGGCCTACCTCGGCCAACTCGTGCGTCGCGGTGAGCGGCCCGCCGCCGACGTCGCCGCCGATCGTCTGTTGCAGCGCCTGGGGTGAGGCTGCGATGGCCCGGTGCCCGCCGTCGTCAGTCTCGGATGACGGGTCGCCGCCCGGCGCCGTGCTTCAGTCGTCGGCGCCGATGAAGGTCAGCCGCACCTCCACCTCGAGGCCGGGGGGCAGGCCGCCCCGGTCCGGCGGAGAGCCAGCCACGTATTCAGTGGGCAGCCCGGCGGCGGGCAGGTCGTCGCCGGTGACGAAGCGGTGCAGCACGGGCAGCGAATGGTCGAGTCGCACCCGGTGGTCGTCGGCGACGCGCAGGGTCGTCGAGCGGGCGGTCACCGCCTGCGACACCGAGATCAGCTCGACATCGCGGCGCCCGTGGGCGAGGCGGACGGCGAAGCGGCCCGGGCCGACGCCGGGCGGCCAGATCCCCCAGCGCAGGTGCAGGCTGCCCGAGCCATCGGTCACCGGGATCTCGGTGGTCTCGCGGGACACGAGGCGGCCCGAGCGCCAGGCCCGCGCCGTGCAGCGCACCGACCCCGCGCTGAGCACGTGGAAGTCGTAGGTCGCGGTCTGCCAGCCGTCCTCGTCGCCGATCACCGCCGTGGGGAGCGGCTTGCCCGTGAGCATATCGCGCTGCCGACGCAGGGTGCGGTCGCCCAGCAGCTCGTGGGACGGGACCAGGAAGGGCCCGACCACGAACAGCAGCGTGGTCACGGCGGTGACGGCCAGGCTCGAGGCGAGCGCCGGCAGGGGCCGGCCCGCGAGGGCGCCGCCGTCGGGGGCCCGGAACACGGTCAGGCCGTGGACGCCGGGCTCCTGGAAGACGTGCTTGTCGCCCTCCAGTCCCCGCAGCCGCCACCAGGTGTAGAGGTCGACCACCGTCGAGCCGACGTGGGCCGAGAAGAGCACCAACCACTGGCGGTCCATCGAGCGCAGGCAGAACACGAACAGCGGGATGCCCAGCAAGACCAGCGGGACGAGCAGCACCACGCGCATGGCGCTCACCGAGAGCGACTGGTGGAAGCGCACGTAGATGAAGCCGCGTTGGAAGCCGAGCTGGATGCGTTGCCGCGGCATGCCCCGCACGAGGGCCGCGACCACGTGGAGTCCTTCGTGCAGGGGCACGAGGGCCAGGGCGGCCAGGAAGAAGAGCGGCGTGTACCCGTTGTTGTGGAAGGCCAGCGTCGGGCCGCGGTTGCCGAGCAGCGCCGACGTGAGCCCGAAGGTCACGGCGGCGATGACGAAGCCGAGGATGGTCATGCGGCGGGCATGACCCTTCGGGTAGGGCAGCACCCGATCGCGCACGAAGCGCTCGGGGATCCGGCCGGCGGGGAGCGGACGATCGAGCGCGCCGCTCTCGCTGGGGGTGCCGTCGGCCGCCTCGTTGTCCATGCGCGCCATGGTACGCGCTCAGCGTGAGGGCGGCGGCGGCATCCGGTGTCGCTACAATGTCGGGCCCGTGTCCGAGCGCGTCGAAGACTACGACTACCAGGTCCCCGAGGCGTCCATCGCCCAGGTTCCGCCCGATCGACGCAGCGATGCGCGCCTGCTCTTCGTCGAACGCCACGTCGGCATCCGGGGCGAGGGCCGCATCCCCGATCTGTGTGGCCCCGATCGGGGCGACCCCACTCTGGGCGACCCCACTCTGGGCGACGGGGCGGCCTCCGACGATCCGAAGGCCCTGGGCCTGCGGGCCGGCGACCTGCTCGTCGTCAACGAGACGGCGGTGTCGCCGGTGCGGCTGGTGGGCGAGCGGGAGCAGACGGGCGGGCGGGTCTCGGTGCTCCTGCTGAGCTGGGACGACGGGCGGGCCCAGGCCCTGCTCGGGACGCGGGGCACCCTGGTGCCGGGCGAGATCCTGCGCGTCGCCGACGACCGGTGGCGCCTGGTGGGGCCGTGCGACGAGGGGCGCGCGACGTTGGAGGTCGTCGAGGGGCGGACCTTTCCCGTCCTGCTGGACGCTGTGGGGCGCATGCCGTTACCGCCCTATATCCGGCGCGACAGCTCGGCCGACCCCCGCGATGCGCTCGACCGCGAGCGTTACCAGACGACCTTCGCCCGGGCCGACAGCGGTCCGCCCGCGGTGGCGGCGCCGACGGCAGGGCTGCACCTCACGCCCGAACTGCTCGCCACTCTGCAGGAGCAGGGAGTCGAGGTGGCGCGGCTCTCGCTCGCGGTGGGCATCGGCACCTTCCGGCCCATGCGCGGCGAGACCCTCGGCGAGCACGTCATGCATGCCGAGCGCTTCGCCGTGCCGGAGGCCGTGGCCGCGGCCTTCGCCGCTACCCGCGCCCGGGGCGCCCGGGTCGTGGCCGTGGGCACCACCGTGGTGCGCGCGCTCGAGAGCGCCGTGGAGCCGGACGGCCGGCGGTTGCGCAGCGGGCCGGGCACCACCGACCTGTTCATCCGCCCCGGACACGAGTTCCGGGCCGTGGACGCCCTGCTCACGAACTTCCACCAGCCACGTTCGACGCTGCTGGTCCTGGTCTCGGCCTTCGCGGGCCGCCCGACCATCCTCGCGACGTACGCCGAGGCCATCGCCCGCGGCTTCCGCCTGTTCTCCTATGGCGACGCCATGTTGCTGAGTTGAGCGGAGCCGCCGTGCGGGCGTAGATTGCGGCCATGGCGGCGCGCAAGGGAACGGGGAAGGGCGACGATCCGGGGGCCCGCATCGAGGCGCTGATGCGGGAGATCCGCCGCCACGACGTCCTCTACTACCAGCAGGACGCGCCGGTCCTCGCGGACGCCGAGTACGACGCGCTCTACCGCGAGCTGCAGCAGCTCGAGGCGGCGCACCCGGAGCTGGCCCGCGACGACTCGCCCACGCGCATGGTGCCGGGCGCGCCGGTCAGCGGGCTGGAATCGGTGGCGCATCGCACGCCCATGCTCTCGCTGTCGAACACCTACAACCGCGAAGAGGTCGTGGCCTGGCGCGACAGCCTGGCCGAGTACCTCGGCATGGACGAGACGGAGCGCGAGTCGCTGCGTTTCACGGTGGAGCCGAAGCTCGACGGCGTGGCCATCGAGCTGGTCTACGAGGGCGGCGAGCTGCGGCGGGCCATCACCCGCGGCGACGGCAAGGCCGGCGATGACGTGACCCATGTGGTGCGCACCATCCGCGGGCTGCCGCACCGCCTCGACCCGGGCACGCTGGCCTCGGGAAAAAAGGGGGCCGCCGACGAGCGGAGGGCCTCGGGCGAGCAGGGGGCCGCCGGCGAGGTGGTGGCCGTGCCGGAGCTGCTCGAAGTGCGCGGCGAGGTGATCATGACCCGCAAGGCCTTCGCGCGGCTCAACGAGCGTCGGGCCCAGGCCGGCGAGGAGTTGTTCATCAACCCGCGCAACACGGCGTCGGGCACGCTCAAGTCCCTCGACCCGGCGGTGGCGCAGCAGCGACCGCTCACGGTGGTGCTGTACGGTCTGGGGGTCGTGGAGGGCTTCCCGCACGACGGCCAGGCCCACGCCATGCAGCGGCTCGCGGCCCTGGGGCTGGCGACGGGCGCCGAGACGCGCATCGTCGGCGACCTCGCGGCGGTGCTGGCCCACCACGACGACCTGCTCGCGCGGCGGGACGACCTGCCGGTGGAGGTCGACGGCACGGTCATCAAGGTGGACTCCGCGACGCTGCAGAAGCGTTTGGGCGTGCGCAGCCGTTCGCCGCGCTGGGCCATCGCCTTCAAGTTCCCGGCCCGCACGGGCACCTCGGTGGTGAAAGAGATCCAGGTGCTGGTGGGACGTACGGGGGCCCTGACCCCGCGGGCCGTGGTCGAGCCGGTGCACGTGTCGGGTGTGACCATCGAGTACGTCTCGCTGCACAACCGCGACGAGATCGAACGGCTCGGCGTGAAGGTGGGCGACCGGGTCGTGATCGAGCGGGCCGGCGACGTGATCCCGCACATCGTGGGGGTCAGCGAATCCGGGTCCGGGGCGGCCTTCGTCATGCCCGATCGCTGTCCGGTGTGCGCCACACCCGTGGCGGAGGTCGAGGGCGAGGTGGTCGTGCGCTGCCCCAACCTCTCCTGCCCGGCTGTGTTGAAGCGCCGCATCGAGCACTACGTGGCCCGGGGCGCCCTCGACGTCGACGGCATGGGCAGCAAGCTCGTCGAACAGCTCGTGGACGGCGGTCTGGTGACGAGCCTGGCCGACCTCTACGCCCTCGACGTGGACGCCCTCGCGGCCCTGCCGCGCATGGGCGCGCAGTCGGCGGGCAACGTGGTCGCCGGCATCGAGGCCAGCAAGACCCGGCCCTTCGCGCGCTGGCTCTACGGGTTGGGCATCCGCCACGTCGGCGAGCACGTGGCCGAGGTCGTCGCGGAACATTGGGGCAGCGTGGAGGCCTTGCGCGGCGCGACGCAGGAGGCCCTCGAAGGGGTCGCCGAGATCGGACCGGTGGTGGCCGAAGGGCTCGCCGCCTGGCTCGCCGACGCCGACGAGCAGGCCGTCGTCGACCGCATGCTCGCCGCGGGCCTGGCGCCCGCTGAGCCCGTGACGCCGAGCGCCGCAGACGGCGTCCTGGCCGGGCGCACCTTCCTGTTCACCGGTTCGCTGCAGCACATGTCGCGCCGCGAAGCCCGGGAGAAGGTCAAGGCCGCCGGCGGCAAGTTGCTCTCGGGCGTGAGCAAGAACCTCGACGTGCTGGTGGTGGGCGACAAACCCGGCAGCAAGCTGAAGAAGGCGCAGGAGCTCGGCGTCGAGGTGCTGCCGGAGGACGCCTTTCTGGCGCTGCTCGACGCGGGCTGAGCGGGGCGCACCCTCGGGCCGCGATCCGTCCAGGCGACCCGCTGGTCGGTACAGGCGACCAGGAGCGCGCCGGCGGTTGGCCCACGCGTGTGGCGGCTCGCGGGGTATCGGCGTATTCTGTGGAGTCCCCCCGAATCGTCGGGGAACTTCCCTCCCCGGACCCCTGCGACGCGATGAAGATCAAGATCACCTACTGCGCGGTTTGAAACTACGAGCCCCGGGCCGTGAGCCTGGCTGAAGAGCTGCTCAAGAGTTTCAAGCGCGACGTCGACGAACTCGTGTTGGTGCCCACCGATGGCGGCGCTTTCGAGGTCGAGAAGAACGGCAAGCTGCTGTTCAGCAAGTTGACCGCTGAGCGCTTCCCCGACGACGGCGAAGTGATGGAGATCTGCATGGGACGCAAGGAGCCGGTGGGGGCCGCCTGACCGCGCCCGATATCCGAGACCGATGAAGCCCAAGGTCGTCCTCTTCCTGCCGAGCCGCGTCGATCCCACGATCGGCGACCTGCCCTGCGCGGACCTGCTCCCGCTGGAGCTGGTGCACATCGCCCCCACGGCGGAGGCGGCCGGCTACGAGGTCGTCATCATCGACGCGATGACCGAGCCGGACTACGAGCAACAGGTGCTCGAGGCCTGCGAGGGCGCGATGGCCTTCGGCAGCTCGTGCATCCTGGGCTTCCAGGTGTGGGACGGCGCCCGGGTGGCCATGGCCGTGCGCGAGCGCTTCCCCGACCTGCCCATGTTGTGGGGCGGTTGGTTCCCGAGCGCGATCCCCGAGCTGTACCTCGCCAGCGAGATCTGCGACGCGGTGGTGCTCGGTCAGGGCGAGGTGGCCTTTCCCGAGGTGCTCAACGCATGGTTGTCGGGCGGACGCGGGACCGACCTGTCGGAGATCCCCGGGCTGGCCATCAAGCGCGAGGGCGGCGTGCACTACACGGCCAAGCGCCCCGTGACCCACCTCAACGAGCTGCCCGAACCGTCGTTCCACCTGATCGACCTGCAGAAGTACTACGACCTGCAGCACCGGGCCGCCGAGTTCGGCCACCGCGTGCGCAACCAGCTACCGCCGCCGCCGCACCTCGAGAACACGGCGCACCGGGCCATCAGCTACTTCAGCTCCTTCGGCTGCCCCGAGCCCTGCGCCTTCTGCTGCAGCCCCGAGATCGCCGGCCGTAAGTGGATCGCCCTCGACGCCGACGTGCTCGTCGACCGCCTCGCCGAACTGCACCGCAAGGGCCCCTTCGAGATCGTGCGCTTCCAGGACGCCAACTTCGGCGTCAGCAAGCAGCGCACCCTGGAGTTCTGCGAAGCCCTGCTGAGCAAGGGCCTGAACATCAATTGGAACGGCACGATCGAGATCAAGCAGATCTGCCAGTACGACGCCGACACCCTGCGGCTGATGAAGGAGTCGGGCAACCATTTGATGTGGTTCGGCGCCGAGGCCGCCACCTGGGAAACCCAGCAGCTGATCCGCAAGCGCATCAAGGAGGGCATGACCGACGAGGCCATGCGGCGCATGCACGAGCTCGACATCAAGTCGGGGCTCACCTACATCATCGGCTACCCGGGCGAGCCGCCCGAGTCCATGTACGCGACCATCCACGAAGCGGCGGAGATGAAGACCAAGTACCCGTCGTGCTCGGTGGACATCTTCCCCTACCGGCCCATCCCGGGCAGCGAGTTCTGGGAGCCGTCGGTGCGCGACAACCACTACCCGATCCCCAAGGACTTCGAGGAGTGGGGCCGCTTCTTCGACTACAAGTTCAACTCGTGGTGGGGCAACGTCCCGCCCGACGTGCGCAAGGCCTGGGCGCGCTTCAGCGCCCTGGCGCCGTGGTTCGACGGTCACGCCGGCGGCAAGGGCCCGATCTCACACCTGCTGCGCAAGTCGGCCGGTGTGCGCCTGCGCAACCGCATGTTCAAGGCGCCGGTGGAGTTCCTCGCCTTCGACCTCGTGCGGCGCACCTTCGGCCCGCTCAGCAAGATCATCTGACGGGGCCGCCCGGAGCCTGCGATGCCCAACCTGAGGAAGCGGCTGCCGACGACCTCGTTCTGCTTCGTGTGCGCGCTGCTCACGGCGCTGGCCGCGCGGGCGATGATGGTGCACGCCTCGACCTTCCGGGCCTGAGGGGTTAGCGTTGAACCGTCCCGTTCCGGGGCGGGAGCGCAGCATGAAGGTCAGCGATGCCATGCAGGACCACGTCCTCACGCTCACCGAGGACGACACGCTGACGACGGCGGCCAGCGTCATGATCCGCGGCGGCCTGCGCCTCGTCCCGGTGATCGACAAGAAGGAGCGGCTGGTGGGGGTGGTGGGCGACCGCGACCTGCTCAACGTCGGCACGGTCATCGACCAGCAACTCGCCAAGACCACGGACATGTACGTGCCCGATTCGATGCGGGTGAAGGACGTCATGCGCCCGCAGGGGGCCACCGTTTCGCCCGACGACGACCTGCGGACGGCCGTCGACATCCTGGGGGACGGCAAGGTCGACGCCCTGCCCGTGCTGGACGGTAAGCGTCTGGTGGGCCTGCTCAGCCACCTCGATCTGGCCCGCACCCTGCGTTCACTCCTCGAGTTGCAGTGACGCCGTGAAGTTCTGCCCGGAATGCGGCGGTCCGCTCGAGCAGGCCGTGCCCGAGGGTGACAACCGTTCCCGGGCGGTGTGCCCGGCCTGCGACCACATCGCCTACGTGAACCCCCGCGTCGTCGTCGGCTGCGTCGTCGAGCACGATGACCGCTTGCTGCTGTGCCGGCGCGCCATCGAGCCGGCCCACGGCCGCTGGACCCCGCCCGCCGGCTTCCTCGAGCTCGAGGAGGGCACCATGGAGGGGGCGCGCCGGGAGACCCGCGAGGAGGCCGAGGCCGAGGTGGAGATCGTGGCGCCCCACGCCTATCTGTGCGTGCCGGGCATCGGCCAGACCTACGCCTTGTTCCGCGCGCGCCTGATCGACGGCCGCTTCGGTGCCGGGCCCGAGTCGCTCGAGACCGCGCTGTTCTCCGTGGACGAGGTGCCGTGGGACGAGATCGCGTTCCCGGTCATGCACAAGGCCTTGCGCCTCTGGGTCGAGGACGGGGAGGCCGGCCGGCGTCACGTCCACCACGGGGTCATGCGCCGCGTCGGTTCGGGCGACCGCTTCGACCCGGCCAACTACGTGCTCGAAGACCACATGCCCGTGCCCGTGGCCTGACGGACGCGCCGGGCATGTCCGCGAACCCACCCTTCGGCGACGAGCACCTCGAGCTGCAGTACCCGTGTCCGTGGAGTTACCGGGTGATCGGGCGCGATCTGCTCTCGTTGCAGGCGGCGGTGGCCACGGTCATCGGCGCCCGGGACTACACCGTGTCCGCCGGGCACGAGAGCAGCGGCGGCCGCTACCACTCCGTCAACGTCGAGTTGATCGTCGAGAGTGAGGCGCAGCGCCAGAGCATCTTCCACGACCTGGTGCGGCACGCCGACATCGCCTACGTGCTCTAGGGCCCGTCCGGACCGGGGCTCAGCAGGTCGCGACAACGCCGGGCGGCGGAGCAGGGATCGTCGGCCGCGAGGATGGCCGCACCCACGGCGGCCCGCCGCACGCCGAGGGTCCGCAGCGCGCCGAGGTTGTGGGGGCCGAGCCCCCCGATGGGGAACAGGGGCAGGTCGGGATGGGCCGCGAGGCAGCGGCGCAGTTCGTCGCGGTCGGCCGGGGTGGTGTCGTGCTTGGTCGAGGTGCCCGCCATGGCGCCGAAGCCCACGTGGTCGGCGCCGCCGGCGCGGGCGGCCTCGATCTCGGCCGCCGTGCGGGTGGAGGTGCCGAGCAGCAGGTCGGGCCCCAGCCGCTCCCGGGCCGCGGCCAGGCCGCCGAGGGCCGCGGCGTCGTGACGGCCCAGGTGCAGGCCGTCCACCAGGGGGGCGCCGTCGGCGTCGAACACGGCGTCGAGGTCGTCATTCATGACGAGCAGGGGCTCGGGGCCGATCACCGCCCGGCAGAGCCCGGCCCAGGCGCGCCGCTCAGCGGTGTCGGCGCCCTTCATGCGCAGCTGGACCATCTGCACCCCGCCGCTCACGGCCCGACCGATCACCGCCGTGAGCGCGGCCCCGTCGTCGCCCGGTTGCCGGGTGGCAATGAGGTAGAGGCGGGCGGACGCCAGGCGGTCTCGTCGGTCGTCCGCTGTCATTTCGGCACTCGGAGTCGGGTCCTCGGGCTCGGCGTCTCCCGCCAAACTGGCAGCGGTCGCCCCGGCGTCCCGATCCTGGAGGGTTCGCCCATCCGGGGCGCGTCACGGCGAACCGGCACGGGGGGCCGCCTGGAGGGCCGCCAGCCGGGAGAGACGCCCGGGCGCCGGGCGGCCTCTCGGGCTCCCACTGGGCTTTGGCACCCCATTTGCTCCATGAATCGCACCTCTCGCTCTCTTCCGAATCGCCTGTGCGGTCTTCGGGAGGACGGGACGGGCGCCCTCCGGACCGGACCATGATGCCTGCCAGCCGCCGACAGATCTCGGTGCTCATCAGCGATGACGACTTCGCCGTCCTCGAGGCGGTGGTCGAGCTGGTGTCGGGCCTGGGCGGCCGGGGCCGCATGTTCGAGATCCATCGGGCCCACACCGGCTCCGATGCGCTGAAGATCCTGCTCTCGACCACCATCGACCTGTCGATCCTCGACATCCACATGCCGGACATGACCGGCCTCGAGGTGGTGCGCCGCTATCTGCGCGGCCCGCTGGTGGCATTCCCGCGCATGCCGGCGCTGCGCACCCCGCGACCCTCCGTGCCGACCATCTTCATGTCCGGCGAAGCCACCCCCGAGATCCGCGCCGAAGCCGGCGACTTGGGGTCGCCGCTGCTCGACAAGCCGCTCGTGCCCGACGACATGCGGGCCGCCGTGAACCGAGTGCTCGAACACCTGACATTCTGAGCCCCACCGACCACCCGGGGAACGGTCCCGTATGCGGCCGCCCCCGAGACCAAACGAGTCCCACTAGGAAAGAGGAGATCGACCCCATGGCGACGAAGACCGCCAAGAAGACCAAGGCTGCCATCACCCCCCTGAACGACAACGTGCTCATCGAGCGCATCAAGGCCGAGAGCGCCACCAAGGGCGGCATCATCCTGCCCGACAGCGCCAAGGAGAAGCCGCGCGAAGGCATGGTGATCTCCGTGGGAGCCGGCCGCCTCGACGATGAGGGCAAGCGTTCGCCCGTCCAGGTCAAGGTGAAGGACCGCGTGATCTTCAGCTCGTACGCCGGCACCGAGATCAAGGTCGACGGCCATGAGTACCTGATCGTCCGCGAAGACGAGATCCTCGCCATCGTCGCCTGACGCCCACCAACCGCACACTCCGTACCCGCTCGCATCGAGCAAGGAACCCATCGAAATGGCTGCAAAGAAGATCGCCTACGACGTCGAAGCGCGGGAGCTCATCCGCAGCGGCGTCAAGAAACTCGCCCGCGCCGTGAAGGTCACCCTCGGCCCCCGCGGCCGCAACGTCGTGATCCAGCGCTCGTTCGGCTCGCCCACGGTCACCAAGGACGGCGTGACCGTCGCCAAGGAGATCGAGCTCGAGGACGCCTACGAGAACATGGGCGCGCAGATGGTCAAGGAGGTCGCGTCCAAGACCTCCGACGTCGCCGGTGACGGCACGACCACCGCCACCGTCCTGGCCGAGGCCATCTTCGAGCAAGGCCTGAAGGTCGTCACCGCCGGTGCGAACCCGCTGCACCTCAAGCGCGGCCTCGAGAAGGCCGTCAACCACGTGGTCGAGAAGCTCGGCAAGATGTCGACGCCGATCAAGAGCCGCAAGGACATCCAGCAGGTCGCCACCATCGCTGCCAACTCGGACGTGGAGATCGGCGAGCGCATCGCCGACGCCATGGAGCAGGTCGGCAAGGACGGCGTGATCACGGTCGAAGAGGGCAAGAGCCTCGCCACCGAGATCAAGTGGGTCGAGGGCATGCAGTTCGACAAGGGCTACCTCTCGCCGCACTTCGTCAGCGACGTCGAGAAGATGGAGGTCGAGCTCGAGAACCCCTACATCCTCGTGCACGAGAAGAAGGTCGCGTCCATCAAGGACATGCTGCCGCTGCTCGAGCAGGTGGCCCGCTCGGGTCACCCGCTGCTCGTCATCGCCGAAGACGTGGAGGGTGAAGCCCTCGCGACCCTGGTGGTGAACAAGCTGCGCGGCATCTTCACCGCCTGTGCCGTGAAGGCGCCGGGTTTCGGCGACCGCAGGAAGGCCATGCTGCAGGACATCGCGGTCCTCACCGGCGGCACCGCCGTCATGGAGGATCTCGGCATCAACCTCGAGACGGCCGGCCTCGACATTCTCGGCCAGGCCAAGCGCGTGATCATCTCCAAGGATGAGACGACGATCATCGAGGGCGCCGGCAAGAAGTCGGACATCCAGGGTCGCGTGGCCCAGATCCGCGGCGAGCTCGAGCGCGCCGGCAGCGACTACGACAAGGAGAAGCTGCAGGAGCGTCTGGCCAAGCTGGCCGGCGGTGTCGCCCAGATCGAAGTCGGCGCGGCCACCGAGGTCGAGATGAAGGAGAAGAAGGCGCGCGTCGAGGACGCGTTGCACGCCACCCGCGCGGCCGTCGAGGAGGGCATCCTCCCGGGCGGCGGCGTGGCGCTGATCCGTTGCATCGCCGGTCTCGACAAGATCGCCGCCGAAGGCGACGAGAGGCTCGGCGTCAACATCATCCGCGAGTCGCTCAAGCTCCCCGCCCGGCAGATCATCAGCAACGCGGGCTACGACGCCTCGGTGGTGATCAACGATCTGCTGGCCGGCAAGGGCACCGAAGGCTTCGACGCCTCGACGGGCAAGAAGGTCGACATGCTCAAGGCAGGCATCATGGACCCGGCCAAGGTCACGCGCAGCGCCCTGCAGAACGCCGCCTCGGTGGCGTCCTTGTTGCTGACGACTGATGCGTTGGTGGCCGAGATCCCGGAGAAGAAGCCGGCCGTCATGGCCGGTGGCGGCATGGACGACATGTACTGACCCTGCCGAACGGCGGCAGGGACGGCGTCCATCGGCGCCGTTCCTGTCGTCGGCGGGGTCCGGCCGCATGCCGGTCCCCGGAACGGGCAGGTGCTATCGGCGTCCGGCCCCCATTTCCTAGGCTATCGACGTGTCCGACCCGGGGTCGCCCCGGACCGAACGACAGAACGAACCGTCACGCGGCGAAGTCCCCACCATCGCCGAGACTGAGTGCCACGACTCCCCCTTCCTGCGAAACCAAGCGGATACCCACGATGCTCAACCGCACGCTCCTCTCTGCGACCCTGCTCCTCGGCGTGGCCTGCGCCGAAAGCGCCGCCAACGACACCGAAGTGGTGACCACCGCCGTCGCCGCTGTGACGACCGGCGAGCCCGCCGCCGCCACGAGCGCGCCGGCCAACACCGCTGCGCCCACGTCGCGCGGTGCCGTCACCGGCACGGTCTCCTTCCGCGGCACCGCCGCTCCCCGCACCAAGGTCGACCTCAGCGCCGACGATTTCTGCGTCCACCACAACGGTGAGGCCGGTCTCGAGGAGACCTCGGCCGTGCGCACCGAAGGCGGTGGCCTGGCCGACGTCTTCATCCAGCTCACCGACGGCGTGCCCGACAAGAAGTACGACGCACCCGACGCCCCGGTCATCCTCGACCAGGTCGGTTGCACCTACGCGCCCCACGTCTTCGGCGTGCTGAAGAAGCAGGACATCGAGATCCGCAACAGCGACGAGACCCTGCACAACATCCACCCGACGCCGGACAAGAACAAGGAGTTCAACCTCGCCATGCCCAACAAGGGCGACGTGCGGACCAAGGACTTCCGCAAGGCCGAGGACGCGATCCCCTTCAAGTGCGACGTGCACCCGTGGATGAAGGCCTTCTGCTTCGTCATGGAGCACCCGTACTTCGCGGTCACCGGCGCCGACGGCAAGTTCAGCCTCGACACCTCCGGCCTCGCTGATGGCGAGTACGGCGTGAAGGCCTGGCACGAAGTGCTCGGCGAGAAGCAGGGCAAGGTGACCATCGCCGACGGCAAGGCCACCTACGACCTCGCGTTCGAGGGCTGATCTCCCTCGCCTTGTCGACGTGAGCGTTGCGAGCACCGCCGTCCCGGTCCCGACCGGGGTGGCGGTGTCTCCCATTCGGCGTAGCTTCGGCTACCTCGTCGTCGCCGCGACGGTGTTCCTGATCTGGTGGGGGGCCCAGGTCAAGAGCTACGAGGCGGGCCTGTCGGTGCCCGACTGGCCGATGAGCTACGGCGGCTGGTGGCCGACGTCGCCTTCGGGTGAGCTGCCCGGCAACGTCTTCTGGGAGCACCTGCACCGCACCATCGCGGCGGGCGTCGGACTGCTGACCTTGATCCTCGCCGTGTGGACGACGCGTCAGGAGCGCCGCGACCGCGGTTGGGTGGCCAAGCTGGCCTTGTGGTGCCTCGCCGTGGTGGTGGTGCAGGGGCTGCTCGGCGGACTCACGGTGAAGCTGCTGCTGCCGCCCGCCGTGAGCATCTCCCATGCGACCCTCGCGCAGACCTTCCTGTGCCTCGTCGGCTGGCTGGCCTACACCCAATCGCGGGAGTGGCTGGCGGGCGAGCCGCGCGCGCGCACCGAGGAGACGCCGCGGCAGCGCACCGCACGCCGGGCGGCCCAGTGGGCCACGGGCGCCGTCTTCGTGCAGCTGATCCTCGGCGCCTGCGTGCGCCACTTCGAGGCGGGGCTGGCGGTGCCGTTCTTCCCGATCTCCCCGGCCGGTGAGCTGGTGCCCGCGTTCGTCGACGGGCGGGTCGTGCTGCACCTGATGCACCGCGGCTTCGCCTTCGTGGTGGCGACCCTCGTCATCCGCGCCGCGCTGCTCGGCGCGCGCCGGTGGCCACACATGGCCGGACATGCCCTGCTGCTGTGCGGCCTGGTGGTGCTGCAGATCTTCCTGGGCGCGACGGTGGTGTGGTTCGCCAAGGCCGCGACGACCACGTCGGTGCACGTGGCGACGGGCGCCGTGCTGTTGCTGGGCTGCTGGTTGCTCGTGCTGCGCGGCTGGCGCGCGGCGCGCACCGGCATTGACGGCGCACGACCATGACCGCAACCGCACGCCTCGACGGCAAAGGCCTCTCGGCGCTGGTGCGCCCGCGCATCCTGGTGCTCGTGGCGGCGGAGACGGCCGCCGGATTCCTGCTGGCCCGGCCCGAGGGCCTGGGCGCGTTGCCCTTCCTGCTCGTGGGCACCGTGCTGGTGTCGGCCGCCGGCTGTGCGCTCAACCACCTGATCGAGCGCGAGGCCGATGCGCGCATGGAGCGCACGCGCCTGCGCCCCCTCGTAACCGGCGCCCTGCGGCCCGCCCAGGTGCTGGTGGGCGGCATCGTGGCGCTGGTGCTCGGATTGGCGCTCATCGCGTGGCGCTGCGGTCCGTTGCCGGCCGGCATCGAAGCGATTGCGGCCGGGATCTACCTCGGCATCTACACGCCGCTCAAGCGGCGCACCTCCACCAACACCTGGGTGGGCGCCATCCCCGGGGCCCTGCCGGTACTCGCCGGCGCCGCGGCCGTGCGCGGCGAGGTCGGCCTGCTGCCGCTCATCGTCTTCGGCCTGATCGCCCTGTGGCAGCTGCCACACTTCTTCGCCATCGCCTCGATGTACCGCGAGCAATACCGCGAAGGGGGCATGCGCATGCTCTCAGGCGACGACCCCGACGACGAGTTGGCCCGCTGGCAGATCCCGCTGCTGGTCATGTGCGTGGTGCTCGTGTCCGTGTTGCCGGTGGCAGCCGGGCTGGCGCGGGCGCCCTACGGCATCGTGGCGCTGCTCCTGGGCGGGGTCTTCCTGTGGTCGGCGTGGCAGTTCCGGGCGCGGCCCGAGCGCGGGCGCGCCCGCAGCGTCGTCGTCGTCTCGGTGGCCTACTTGCCACTGCTGCTGTTGGCCCTGGTGGCGGACGTGAGTTATGGCCGCCCGCCCATGACGCCCGGCGGCCTGCCGGTCTACGCAGCGGTGCCGGACTTCTCGCTCACCGACGAGCGGGGTGAGGTGTTCACCCAGGCCGACATGGACGGCGAGACCTGGGTCGTCGACTTCTTCTTCACCCGCTGCAACGGCATCTGCCTGCCCATGTCGGAGGGCTTCGCCGCGTTGCAGGCCGAGGGCCTGGGAGCCCGCTTCCTGTCGGTGACCATCGACCCGGTCCACGACCAGCCCGAGGCCCTGCGCGCCTACCGCGAACGCCTGGGCGGCGACGCCGAGGCCTGGCGCCTGGCGACCGGCACCCACGCCGCCATCGAGTCGCTGGCGTCGGCCGGGTTCCGCCTGCCCGCCGCGACGCGCAAGGGCGACGCGCTGCCGGTGGAGGGCACGCCCGAGATGTTCCACAGCGGCAAGTACGCCCTGGTCGACGGGCGCGGCCGGGTGCGCGGCTTCTACGATCACGACGACGTGCTCGACCTGGCCGACCTCCGGCGGGACGTCGAGGCCCTGGCGCTCGAGGAGCCAGAGCTCGAGGACCCGTCGAAGGTGGGCCCGGGCCCGACCGACGGCCACGGGTCTGACGGCCACGGGACCGACGGGCCGTGAGGTCGGCATGCTGAGCCGGCCCGCGCTGCACGCGTTGCTCAACTCCGGCTCGGCCGTGATGTTGGTGCTCGGCTGGCTGGCCATCAAGGGTCGGGGACCGTGGGCGGCGACCGGCCCCAGCAAGGGGGCCCACAAGCGCTGCATGGTGGGGGCGCTGGCCCTCTCGGCGGTCTTCCTCGGCTCCTACCTGCACTACCACTACACCACCGGGCACCGGGAGTTCTGGACCGACGGCTGGCTCTACGGCCTCTACCTGGCGGTCCTGGTGCCCCACGTGATCCTGGCGGCGGCCATGGTGCCGGCCATCGCGGTGGTGGTGACGGCCGCCCTGCGGGGGCGATTCGACCGCCACCGGCGGGTGGCCCGCTGGACCTTGCCGGTCTGGCTCTACGTTTCCGTGACCGGTGTGATCGTCTACTGGATGCTGTACGCCATGGCGCCCCCGGGCGTCTGAGCCGTCGCGCAGGAGTCGCGCAATTCGTAGAATGGTGCGTTCCACCGGCCTTCACGAAGGGCCGCCCTTCTGCCGATAGAGACGCGAGTCCCTCGCGCTCGCGGGCTCTCCTCAAGGAACGAAAAGCAACGTGTCCAGCCAGGCCACCAGCACCACCCCTGCACCCACCGGCCCGAAGGGCCTCGAAGGCGTCGTCGCCGGAAACTCATCCCTCAGCAAGGTCTACGGTGAGGAGGGTCGCCTCGAGTACTGCGGCTTCGCCATCGAAGACCTCGCCGAGCACGCGACCTTCGAAGAGTGCATCTTCCTGCTCTGGAACCAGCGCCTGCCCACGGCCGCCGAGCTGAGCACGATCAAGTCCGAGCTCGCCGCCAACGCGGCGTTGCCCGCGGGCCTGTGGGACGTGCTGCGTCCCCTCGCCGCCGGCCAGACGCTGATGGACCTGCTGCGCACGGGTGTCTCCGCCTTGTCGGCCTGGGACGACGACGTCGCCGCCACGCGCGAGGTCATGGACCCGGTCGAACGCGGACGCATCGAGATCACCATCTCCACGCGGCTCATGGCGCGCATCTCCACGTTGGTCGCCGGCTGCTACCGCCTGAAGACCGGCGAGCAGCCCATCGACGCGCGCAGCGACCTGAGCTACGCCAGCAACTTCCTGTACATGGTGCGGGGCAGCGAGCCCACCGAGGGCGAGGAGCGCATCTTCGACGCCGCGCTCACGCTGCACGCCGATCACGGCTTCAACGCATCCACCTTCTCGGCGCGGGTCACGGCCGGCACCGAGTCGGACATCTACGCCGCCATCACCAGCGCCATCGGCACCCTCACGGGCCGCCTCCACGGCGGCGCCAACATGCGCGTCATGCGCATGCTCGAGCAGATCGGCGACGTCGACAAGGTCGAGGCCTTCGTCACCGGCCTGCTCAACGATCCCAAGGGTCGCGTGATGGGCTTTGGCCACCGCGTCTACAAGGTGGAGGACCCGCGGGCCACGGTGCTGCGTCGCATGGCCCAGGACCTCACGTCGGCCACGGGCAACAGCAAGTGGTTCGACATGTCGCTGAAGATCGAGGAAGTGGTCAAGGCCACCAAGCCGATCTTCCCCAACGTCGACTTCTACTCGGCCTCGGTCTACGGCTCGCTGAATCTCGATCCCGAGCTGTTCACGCCGATCTTCGCCGTTTCCCGGGCCAGCGGCTGGTTGGCCCACGTGATGGAGCAGCACGCCGACAACCGGCTGATCCGTCCCCGCGCCAACTACCTCGGCGAGAAGGGGCGTGCCTTCACGCCCCTCGCCGACCGCTAGCGCCGGCTCTTGATCGCCTTCGCACTGACGCTGCTGCTGTCGGTCGGGGGACTCGTCGCCGACGCCGCCGAGGTCATCGGTGCCCGTGGACCGGTCGCCGGTGGTGTCGAGGCGGACCCGGGTGACACCGTCACCATCCCGCGCACGGAATACGACGCGCTCCTGCGTCGCATCGAGCGCATCGAGGGCCTGGTCGGACCCCACGCCGGGAACCTGAGCGCGGTGCAGGCCCTCTCGGCGCGCCTCGATGCCGGCGACGCCCGCGCGGCGGGGGGCCTGCGCGTCTTCTACAAGGACGGCCTGCGCGTCGAAGACCCGAACGGCGACGTGAAGCTGAAGTTCGGCGGGCGCATCCACTTCACGTTGACCCACGCCAGCGGCGACTCCGACCTCGAGCAGCAGGTCGGTTCCTTGGAGGACGGCGCCGAGTTCCGCCGGGTGCGTTGGAAGGCCACGGGCTCGGTGACCGACCAGCTCGACTGGGCGGCCGAGTACGACTTCGCGGGCGGCGACGCCTCGTTCAAGGACATGTACCTGCGCTTCAAGCAGGTGCCGTACATCGGGAATGTCATGGTGGGGCACTTCAAGGAGCCCAGCAGCCTGGAGGAGGCCATCAGCGCCGCCAGCCAACCGCTCATCGAACGCTCGCCGGTCACGGCGTTGACCCACAGCGAGGGGACGGGCGTGATGACGCGGCAGGTGTTCGCCGGCGGGCGCATGCAGGCGCAGCTCGGCGTGTTCCGCGACTCGGTCAACGCCCAGGGCGCCGACGCGGGCGACGGCGAGAACGCCGTCTCGGCGCGCGTCACCGGCCTGCCCATCGACGACCCGACCGGGAACAATCACGGCGGGCGGCCCACGCTGCTGCACCTCGGCGCCCACGCCAGCCGGCGCAGCGTCGACGGCGACATGATCCGTTTCCGCGCCCGGCCCGAGGCCCACCAGCTGCAGCGCTTCGTCGACACCGGCAGCTTCCCGGCCGAGTCCGTCGAGGTGGCCGGCGCCGAGATCGCCTTCGTGTCGGGCCCGCTCTGGATCCAGGCCGAGCTGGTGGACAGCCAGGTCGAGAGCGAGATGGGCGGCGATCCCGAGTTCAGCGGCCACTACATCCTGGTGGCCTACTACCTGACCGGTGAGAGCCAGCCCTACGACCGGGGCAAAGGGCGCATGGGGCGGGCCAAGCCCAACGACCCGTTCCTCAAGCCGGGCGGGAGCCGCGGGCTGGGGGCCTGGCAGCTGGTCATGCGCTCGTCGACCCTCGACCTCAACGACGGCACCATCGTCGGCGGGAATCTGCGGGACACGGCCTACGGGGTGAACTGGCTGCTCGATGACACCACGCGGATCATGTTCAACTACATCCGCTCGCACCTCGACCGCCCCGCCTTCGGCGGACACGGCGACATCTTCGTGGTGGCCTTCCAGAAGGACTTCTGAGGACCGGTCGTTCCGCCCCGGTCGCGCGCGCGAGCGTGCGCGGCGTAGAATGCGCCCCCTCGCGACGCGACCGCGCGCCGGGGCGACGCCATGGCCGACACGAACCACGACCTCACGAAGTTGACCATCCAGCGCAAGGTGCCGACGGCACAGCGCTGGCCCTGGGTGATCGCCACGATCCTGCTGCTCGCGGTGGGCGGGCTGTGGCTGTGGCAACGCTACGGCTCCGGCGGCGGGATCCCGGCGCTGTCGTTCCAGCGCAAGGTGGAGGTGGGTCGCGTGCTGCGGGTCGGCGGCGCGGCGGCCAAGAGCGGCACCGCCGCCAACGGCTACGTGGTGGCGCGGCGGCGGGCCGCCCTCTCGACGGAGATCCAGGGGCGGGTGGTCGAGATGCGCGTCGAGGAGGGCGACCTGGTGGAGGAAGGCGCGCTCATCGCGCGCCTCGACACGGCCCAGCTCGAGGCGGCCCTGTCGCAGATCGAGGCCCAGGTCCGGCAAGCCGACGCCTCGGCCGTGTTCGCCCGCAAGGACTACGACCGCCTCGCGAAGCTGGAGGTCCCGCGCGACATCACGCCGTCGCGCCTCGACCGGGCCCTGGCTGACCGCGACCAGGCCGTGGCCTTCGCCGACTCGCTGCGCGCGGGCATCGATGAGATCGAGGTGCGCATCCGCAACTCGTCGGTGATCGCGCCCTTCGCCGGGGTCATCGTCGAGAAGAACGCCGAGGTGGGCGAGGTGGTCTCGGCCATCTCCGGGTCGGGCCCCAACGCCCGCGGGGCCGTGGCCACGCTCATCGATCGGCAGAGCCTGGAAGTGCAGGTCGAGCTGGCCCAGACCTCGTTGCGTGCGGCCGAGCTGGAGGCGCCCGTGCTGATCTACCTCGACGCCTTCCCCGACGACGCCTACAAGGGCCGGGTGCGCCAGATCTGGCCCACGGCCGACCGCACCAAGGCCACGGTTGAGCTGCGTGTGTCGTTCCTCGAGCGCGACGACCGCATCCTGCCGGAGATGGGCGTGCGGGTGGTATTCGTGCCGAAGGAGGAGGCCGAGCCCACGCCGCCCGAGGTCTGGGTGCCCGCGGCGGCCGTCGTCGATCCCACGGGGGAGGCCTCGGTGTTCCTCTTCGCGAGCGACTCCGTGGAGCGGCGCAGCATCGCCGTGGCCCAGGGCGCGCGGGACGGGCGCCTGCGCGTCCTCGAGGGGCTGACCGGAACCGAGATGGTGGTGCTGGACCCGCCGGGCGACCTGCTCGACGGCGACGAGGTGCGTCGCAAGCGCGACGACGACTAGGAGCAACCCTGTGTCCCACATGATCAACGTCGACAACGTGACCAAGCGCTACGAGCGCGGCGGCGAGGTGCTCACCGTGCTCGACAACCTGTGCCTCACCGTCGACCAGGGCGATTTCGTCTCGCTCATGGGCCCGAGCGGTTCGGGCAAGACCACGATCCTCAATTGCGTCGGCGGCATCGACACCGTCGACGCGGGCACGATCACGGTGAACGGCGAGGACGTCACGACCATGCCCCAGCGCCGCCTGCCCGACTGGCGCGCGCAGAACATCGGCTTCGTGTTCCAGTCGTTCAACCTGGTGCCCGTGCTCACGGCGATGGAGAACGTGATCCTGCCGCTGCAGCTCACGCCGCTCTCGCGCAAGGAGCGCAAGGCCCAGGCCATCTTCGCCCTCGAGATCGTCGGCCTCGCCGACCGCATGGGCCACCGGCCGAGCCAGCTCTCGGGCGGGCAGGAGCAGCGCGTCGCCATCGCTCGGGCCATCGCCACCGACCCGGCGGTGATCCTGGCCGATGAGCCCACCGGCGACCTCGACCGCGAGAACGCCAACGCCATCATGGAACTGCTGCAGCGCCTCAACACCGAGCTGGGCAAGACCATCGTCGTCGTGACCCACGACCACGTGGCGGCCGAGATGACCAAGCGCATCCTGCACCTCGACAAGGGCGTGCTCGAGCGCACCGAGGTGATGGGCACCGCCGCGGCGGGCGCGTCCGCCGGCGCGGCCTCCGGGACGGCGGCCTCGTGAGGACTCCCTGGCGTCTCGTCCCGCGGCACCTGCGCGCCCACTGGGTGCGCACCGGCCTGACCGCCGCGGCCATGATGGTGGCCGTGTTCCTGCTGTGCTTCCTGATGAGCATCGTCACGGTGCTCGAGAAGGCCGTGAGCGAGTCGAGCGCGAACCGGGTGGTGCCCCAGTCCGCCGTGTCGCTCTTCGTCGAGCTGCCCCTCGACTACCACGGCAAGATCGCCGCGGTGCCCGGCGTCGAGAACGTCGCCAAGTTCCAGTGGTTCGGCGGCTACTACCGCACGCCCGAGGACTTCTTCGCGCAGTTCGCGGTGAGCCACGAGGTCTTCTTCGACATGTACGAGCGCGACATGCGGTTGGTGGAAGGCCCGAACGGACCCGTCGGCGCGTCCGGCCTGTCTGCCGACGAGGTGAGCGCCCAGGTGATCCAGGCCATGTCCGACAACCGCCGCGCGGCCATCGTCGGCCAGGGGTTGATCCGCGACTTCGAGTGGAAGGTGGGCGACCTGATCCCCATGCAGAGCGTGTTCGTGCCCAAGGCCGACGGCTCGGCGTGGGAGTTCGAGGTCGTCGGGGTGTACGAGCCGCTCAAGGCGAACTTCGACGACCGCACCATGTTCTTCCGCTGGGACTACTACGAAGAGACCTGCAACAACGCCGGCGACATGCCCGCCACGGGGGTGGGCACCTACTCGGTGACCATCGAGGAGGGTTACGAGTCGGGCGAGGTGGCCGCGCGCATCGACGCGCTCTTCGCCAACGGCCCGCAGCGCACATGGACGCCCACCGAGGCCGTGTTCCAGGCCACCTTCGTGGCCATGCTCGGCAACGTGCCGCTGTTCGTGAGCACCATCGGCGGGGCGGTGGCCTTCGCCATCTTCTTCTCGGTGGTGAACACCATGCTCATGGCGGCGCGCCAGCGCAGCAGCGAGGCGGGCATCCTCAAGGCCCTGGGCTTCCGCAACGGCGTGATGGGACGGCTCATGCTGGCCGAGTCGATCCTGCTCAGTCTGGTGGGCGGCGGCCTGGGAGTGTCTCTCGCGATCGCCACGCAGGAGCCCTTCCGCCAGATGCTCGGGGCCATGCTGCCGCAGTATGCGGTGCTCAACGAGACGGCCATGATCGCCCTGGGCGTCTCGCTGCTCATCGGCGTCATCGCGGGCATCGGCCCGGCGGTGACGCTGTCGAGACTCAAGGTCACCGACGCCCTGCGGAGCGAAGGCTGATGAAACTGCGGAGGATGGGCTGATGGCCCTGCCGATCAACTACAGCGTGCGCAACATCTCGGTGCGCTGGGCGTCGTCGCTGTTCACGGCGCTCGGCATCGCCATGACCGTGGCCGTGTTCGCCGGCGTGATCTCGCTGCAGGAGGGCTTCGAGCAGCTCTACCGCGAGCGCGGCCGGCCCGACGTGGCCATCTACCTGCGCCCTGGCGCCAACTCCGAGGGCGAGTCGGCCTTCAGCCGCGAGCGGGCCAACATCCTGCTCAAGGAGCGGCCGGAGATCGCCGTCGACGCACAAGGCCATCCGCTGGCGGCGGCCGAGACCTTCCTCGCGGCGTACATGGAGCAGGTCATCGGCGGCAACACCAACGTGCCGTTGCGCGGCATCCAGCCGGCTTCCATCGCCCTGCAGGGGGACGCCTTGCAGCTCGTGGAGGGCCGCTGGCTCGAGTTCGGCACCGACGAGGTGGTGGTGGGGCAGCCGGTGTCCGAGCGCATGGTCGACTGCGCGCTGGGCGACACCCTCGTGCTCAACATGACGCCCTTCAAGGTGGTGGGCGTGTTCACCCACGCCGGTGCCGAGGGCGGCGAGGTGTGGGGCGACGCCGAGCGCATGCTGGAGGCCCTCGACCGGTCGTATTTCCAGCGGGTGATCGCGCGCCTGAAGCCGGGCACCGACATCGAGACCGTCGCCGCGGAACTGGAGGACGACGCCCGGGTGCCGGCCAAGGTCCTGTCGGAGGTCGAGTACCTCGCAGCCCAGACCACCTACCTGAGCGGCGTGCTCGAGGGCCTCGCCATGATCCTCACCGTGATCATGGGCGTGGCGGCCGTGCTCGGTTCCATGAACACCATGCTCGCGTCGGTGGGGGCGCGCACCCACGAGATCGGCGTGCTGCTGGCGGTGGGCTACTCGCGCTTCTCGATCTTCATGGCCTTCCTGATCGAGTCGGCCTTCATCGGCGCCCTCGGCGGCGCCCTGGGCGTGCTCATCGTGCTGCCCTTCGACGGCCTGCAGACGGGGCTGATGAACTGGAACACCTTCACCGACGTGTCCTTCGCCTTCACGATCACGCCCAAGCTGATCATGACGTCGTTCGTGATCGCCTTCGTGCTCGGCATCGTCGGCGGCACGCTGCCCGCGGCCCGGGCGGCGGCGCTCAAGCCCGTCGAGGCCTTCCGGGCGGCGTGAGGCGTTGCGACCGCCGCTGATCGTCGTCGCGGGGGTGTTGCTGGCGGGGTGGGCAGTGGCCACGGCCACGGCCACGGCGGCTGCCGCGATGGAGCCGCAAACGCCCGTCCTCGCCGCAAACGACGAGCCGGTCCCCGAGCGCATCGTGCCGCTCGACTGGCTCGTCATCGAGGCCGTCGACAACGGCGGGCGGCGCCCGTTCCGGCCCGACCACGTGTTCCTGCGGCATCTGCTCGACCCCGCGTCGCCGCCGCCGAGCGAAGGCGACGAGGTCACGGGCGAGAACGGCGCCAAGAATTGGACATCCGTGCAGGCCGGCGACGTCGGCAGGGTCGCCGGCCCGGTGGGCTGGGCCTACACGACCATCGAGAGCGAACGCGACGTGGTCATGCTCATGGACGCGCCGCGCGCCCGCTCGGTGTTCGTGAACGGCTCGGGCCATGTGGGCGACCTCTACGGCCTGGGCTACGGCCCGGTGCCCGTTGCGATGCGCACCGGCACGAACCACATCTACGTGCATTGCCGGCGGGGGAGCGGGTTCGGACTGACGCTGCGCGTGCCCGAGTCGGAGCTGGTCATCTCGACCAAGGACGCGACCGTGCCGGACTTCATCCTCGGCCAGAGGATGAAGGTCCACGAACGGCTGTGGGCATCAATCACCGTCGCCAATGCATCGACGAATACGACGGGATTCCTTGTCGTTGAGGGAGGTGGCAACCGTCGTGTGCCGTCCCGGAAGTCTCGGACCGACTACCGCTTGGTTCCCCTGGGAATGGGCAAGGTCGCCATTCCGATGCACGAGCCCTTCGCCGAAACCATGGATCGCGGTCAGGCGGTCCAGGTAAGACTGCGGATCGAAAGCCTCGACCACGGGCTGACGAGCGAGGCCTTCGTCCCCGTCATCGCTCGCAGGGTTGACGAGACGCACAAGCGCACCTTCATCTCCTCGATCGACAAGACGGTGCAGGAGTATGCGGTCGTGCCGCCGCTGGAGAACCCCGACGAGTGGGGCTGGTTCGGAACCTACAACGATGGGAAACCGATCTGGCCGAACAGGTACAAGTTGATGAGTCTTGGGACCAAGCCGAGTCACGATCGGCCGGGGCTGGTCCTGACCCTCCACGGAGCGGGTGTGCGGAGCTTGAACCAAGCCCGCGCCTACTCACGCAAGCGCGACCTCTGGATCGTCGCTCCCACGAACCGGCGGGAGTACGGATTCGACTGGCAGGACTGGGGGCGCAAGGACGCCTACGAGGTCCTGACTTCCTTCGGGCGACTCAGGGGGATCATCCCGTCCGACCGCATCTACCTCACCGGGCACTCGATGGGTGGGCACGGGACCTGGCACCTCGCCGCCAACGATCCCGACATGTTCGCCGCGATCGCTCCGAGCGCGGGCTGGTCGAGCTTCGATAGCTACGGGTCGCGTCCGGAGGGGGCGCTGCGCGATCTCTGGCACGGAGCGGATCGGGCCTCGCTCACGCTCGACCTGATCGACAATCTGAAGCAGGTTCCGACCTACGTGCTCCATGGCGATGCGGATGACAACGTGCCGCCCTCCGAAGCCCGTCTCATGCTTGAGGCCTTACAGGCTGCGGGTGGCAATGCTGGCCATCACTTCGAGGCCCATGCCGGGCATTGGTGGGACGGGCAGCGGGCTGCCGGAGCGGATTGTGTCGATTGGCCCGGGATCTTCGAGTTGTTCGAGGCAAGTCGCCGGCCCGTGCCGGTGGACCAGACGCAGCTCGAATTCGTCACTGCCGATCCCGGGGTGGACGGAAAGCACCACTGGTTGGTCGTGGAGCAGCCGCTGAGGTACGGGCGGAGTTCCCGGATCGCGGCACGCCCTCGCCTCTCGGAGGACGGGATCGTGCAAGACGGACGCAGGGATCCCGCGAGCCGAGATCTCGTCTTCGACACAGAGAATGTGCGCCGATTCACCATCCTTCCCGACGCGCCCCCGGCGACGACGTGGATCATCGACGGAACACGGATCCCCGCGCAGAAGGGCGGGAACTTCTTGCGGGCGTCGGAAGACGCTCCCTGGGTGGTCGTCGAGGAACCGGTGGAAGCCGATCCCGAGATCGACGAGGCGCAGAAGTGGCCCCGACTGACCGGCCCCTTCAAGCGTGCCTTCGAGGACGCCTTCGTCCTGGTGTATCCGACGATGGGAACGGCTCAGGAGAACCTCGCCTCGCTCGAACGCGCTCGCTACGACTCACAGGTGTGGTGGTATCGGGCCAACGGCAACGCCCGCCTGGTGAGCGATCGTGAGTTTCTTGACCTCCCTCTTCAGGTCATGTCCCACACGCTCGATTGGGGGACGCCCATCCTCTACGGGAATGCCGACACGAATGCGGCGTGGAAGATCCTCTTGACCGAGTCGCCCCCCGTTGACGTCAGGAGAGGCGAGATTCGGATCGGTGCGGCGCGCTTCCAGGGTGACGATCTCGGTGGGGTCTTCGTGAGGGCCGGGCGGGCGGGCTATCGCCTCGTCGGTGCCGTGGCCTCCACCGGCGTGGCCGGCGATCGCGTCGGCTACACGCTCGCGTACTTCGTCAGCGGCGTCGGCTACCCCGACTACACGGCGTATTCGTCGCGGGTGCTGAGCGAGGGCGACGGCGGCGTGCTGGCCGCGGGCTGGTTCGATCACGCCTGGGAACTCGACGGGCACGGTTTCGTGGCCGCGGACGCCCCCGAGTCGTCGGAGTCGAGATAACCTCCAGGGTTGGGGCCGAGGCCGTCTCGAGCGGCTGGGGCCGTCCCGAGGAGCCGCGCAGGCGCCTCGGGAGATCTCCGGAGGACGCGAGGTGAAGGCAGCGACGGCAGGGCGCGGGATCGTCGGGGCCGCTCTTGTGTTCGCCGGCCTCGCAGGCCTTGCGGGCACGGCACACGCGCAGGCGAACGCGCAGGCACACCTGCCCCAACCCATCGGCCACCGGGTCGACGTCGGCTGGTCGCCCAACGCCATGAGCAGCGCGCTGCCGCCCCAGTTCGTCGACGAGGCGGTGGCCGGTGGCTGGAACCAGGCCATCGGCCTGACCTATGCCGACGACGGCCGGCTGTTCGTGTGGGAGAAGGCCGGCCGGGTGTGGATCGTCGACGACGGCGTCAAGGCCGCCGCCCCGTTCCTCGACCTCTCCGAGGAGGTGGCCAGCTGGGGGGATCACGGTTTGAGCGGCTTCGCCCTCGACCCGGGATTCCTCGTGAACGGTTTCGTCTACCTGCTCTACGCGGTCGACTACCACCACCTCGCCCACTTCGGCACGCCGACCTACGACCCGCTGGTCGACGAGGTGAACCGCGACACCCAGGGCCGCGTCACCCGCTACACCGCCAACGCCCTCGACGGCTTCAACACCGTCATCCCGGCCTCGCGCACGGTGCTGCTGGGCGAGTCGGTGGGCAACGGCATCCCCATCTGCACCGTGACCCACGGCACCGGCGCGCTGCAGTTCGGCACCGACGGCTCGCTGCTGGTCTCGGCCGGCGACGGCGCGGGCGCCAGCTTCTCGTGGACGTGCCTGTCCGACGGCCTCATCGCCCCCGAGGAGAACGTCGAACAGTTCCGGGCGCAGCAGGTCGACTCGCAGGCCGGAAAGATCCTGCGCCTCGATCCGGCGACGGGGGACGGCTACACGTCCAACCCCTTCTTCGACGGGGCCTTCCCGCGCTCGGCCCGCTCCCGGGTCTGGTCGTTCGGGCTGCGCAACCCCTTCCGCTTCCACGTGCGTCCCGGGAGCGGCAGCTTCGACCCCGGCCTCGGCGATCCGGGCACGCTGCTCGTCGCCGACGTGGGCGACATGGACTGGGAGGAGCTGAACGTCGTCAAATCGGTCGGGGTCAAATCGGGCGGGGTCAAGACCGGCGGGGCGAACCTGGGCTGGCCGCTCCGCGAGGGTCTGCGCGTTCACGCTCACGCGGCGACGACCACCGCCAACCCCTTCGCGGACAACCCGCTGTTCGGCACGACGCCGCCGGGCCAGGGGCCGTGCACCCAGGAGCACTTCGCGTTCCAGGACCTGTTCGTGGAGGACACGTTGAACGCCCCGGCGTGGCCGAACCCCTGCGACCCGGGCCAGGCCATCCCGGCCGCGGTGGCTCCGTCGATGCACCGGCGGCCGGCCCTCGCCTACGGTCACGTCTTGCTGGGCGAGCCCACCGGCACCGAGGTGCCGGGTTACGACGGCACGGGAGAGGCCGTCGCCTTCGACATCGAGAGCCCGCTCTCGCCCGTCGCCGGTTCGATCTTCAAGGGCAACGCGGTCATCGCCGGCACCTGGTATCAGGACACGGACTTCCCGCCGCAGTGGCGCGACGGCTTCTACTGCGCCGACTACCAGTCGAGCTGGATCCGATTCCTGAAGTTCGACCGCAATGACGACCTGGTGTCCATCGCCGACTTCTCGGACAACGCCGGGCGCATCGTGGCCATGGCCAGCAGCCCGGCCATCGGTGGCCTGACCTACGTGAACTTCAGCGGGGGCGGCCTCTCATCGGTGCGGCACATCCGCTACGTCGAGGGCAACCTGCCGCCGGTGGCGGCGGCCACGGCCGAGCCGGTGTACGGGCCCTCGCTGCTCGACGTGCAGTTCGACGCGAGCGCGTCCTTCGATCCCGAAGCGCTCGAGCTCTCCTTTGCGTGGGACTTCGGCGACGGCACGCCGGTGAGCATCCTGCCCGCGCCGCGGCACCGCTTCCCCGCCCACGACGTGACCGCCTTCGGGAGCGTCGTCTCGCGGCTCGACGAGCTCGTGCCCCCGAATCCCATGGGGCTGGGCGCGGGGACGCCGGTGGTCATGCACGACGACGTGTATCCCGACCTCGGCGCCGCCTCCTGGCACAAGCAATTCGACACCTACCACTACGCCGGCGGCGACCCGGAGAACGTCGACAAGAACGGCGTCGACTACCTCGGCTACACTTTCGCGACGTCCCGCACGCTGATGGGCGTGGTGTTCCAGGAGGGCATCAACGTCGACGGCTCGGGCGGCTACTTCGACGAGCTGCACGTGCAGGTGCTCGTGGGCGCTGCGTGGCAGGACGTCACGGGCCTCTCCATCGATCCGCCCTACCCGGGCGACCTCGCGTTGAGCTTCGAGCACTTCCGCATGCTGTTCGACCCGGTCACGGCCGAGGGCGTGCGCTTGTGGGGCGTCCCCGGCGGGACCTACGCGTACGTCAGCGCCGGCGAGTTGCGCGTGCTCGGCGTCGGCCCGGCCGTCATGCCGGAGGCCCACGACGTGACCGTGACGGTGACCGATGCCGCGTCCGCCGAGCAGTCGGCGCAGGTGACGGTGTTCACCGACAACTCGCCGCCGTTGGTGGAGATCCTGAGTCCCGCGATGGGGGCAGCCTTCCCCTCCGTCGCGGCCCCGCCTCTGCAGCTGGCGGCAGCGGTGACCGATGCCGAGCACGGACCCGGTGAGCTGAGCTGGGCCTGGCAGGTGATCCTCCACCACAACGAGCACGACCATCCGGGGGCGGTCATCAACGAGGAGGCCCCGCTCGTGTCGGTGTTCCACGACGCGTGCGACGGCGACCCGCACTGGGTGCGGATCAAGCTGACCGTCACCGACGCGCTGGGACTCGCGACGACGGCCGAGTCGCTGCTCGCGCCCGATTGCGATTGCGACATGTCGGGGGCCGCGGACGTCGGTGAGATCGCCGCCGACCCCGGCCGCGACCTCAACGGCGACGGCACGCTCGATGCCTGCCAGGCCGACTGCAACGGGAACGGTCTGTACGACGCCTTCGAGGTGCACTTCAAGCTGACCGCCGACCGCAACGGCAACGGCATCCCCGATGCCTGCGATCCCCACGTGACCCTGCGACCCGCGTCGACGACGCCCGAGATGCTCGGCCCGACGGGCGGACCGGTGCCCGGCGGTGAGACCACGACGGCGGGCGGAGCGGCCTCCGGGCACTGAGGGCCGGCGTCTGGAATCGGGACGCATGCGGCCATCGGGCAGCGGATCGGGCCGGGAATGGGAAAGGTGTTCCGTTCGATCGGCGGTGACCCCGAACTTGGTTTAGCCTGTCGGTGGCGGGAACCTCGCCCCGACGACCGGCCTGCCCGGTCCGGTTGAGGAGAGTCCCGCGGGGCCTTCGCAACCCGGGAGAGAAGCGACGGTGGACAATCGCGGCCTGACGGCGGCGCTGCAGGCGATGTTGAGTCTGCTTGCGATCCTTGGGACGGCTTCCACGACGCAGGCCTCCCAGTCGACAGGCTCCGTCGAACCTTGGAACCAGGACGGCTTCGACTCCGCCCACGACGACACCCACGACGACACCCATGCCCACGACGGCACGTCCGGGCCCGGCGTGGTGCCCGGTCACGCTGCGCCGACGGCGCCTCAGCCCGTCGGGCAGCGGGTCGACGTGGCCTGGTCGCCGAACGCCTTGAGCGCGTCACTCCCGCCCCAGTTCATCGACGAGGAGATCGCGGGCGGTTGGAACCAGGCCATCGGCGCCACCTACGCCGACGACGGCCGCCTGTTCGTGTGGGAGAAGGCCGGCCGGGTCTGGATCGTCGAGAACGACATCAAGGCCGCCACGCCCTTCATCGACATCTCGGAGGAGGTCGCGCTGTGGGGCGACCACGGGCTGACGGGCTTCGCCCTTGATCCGAACTTCCTCGTCAACGGTCGCGTCTATCTGCTCTACGCCGTCGACTACCACCACCTGGCCCACTTCGGGACGCCCAGCTACGACCCGCTCGCCAGCGAGATCAACCGCGACACCATGGGCCGGGTGACCCGCTACACCGGCAACGGCTTCGACAACTTCGCCACCGCCGACATGGCCTCGCGGCAGATCCTGCTGGGCGACGCCATCGGCAACGGCATCCCGCTGTGCTTCGTGTCGCACTCGGCCGGCGCGCTGCAGTTCGGTACCGACGGGTCGCTGCTGATCTCGACCGGTGACGGCTTCGGTCCGAGCTTCACGTGGACCTGCGTCACCGACGGCATCCTCACCATCGAGGAGAACGTCGAGCAGTACGTAGCCCAGATCGTGGACTCGCTCTCGGGCAAGATCCTGCGCATCGACCCGGCCACGGGCGACGGCTACGCGTCGAATCCCTTCTACGACGGCGGGGCGCCGCGCGCCGCCCGCTCGCGGGTGTGGGCCCTGGGCCTGCGCAATCCCTTCCGCTTCTCGGTGCGCCCGGGCAGCGGCAGCCTCGACCCGGCCACCGGCGACCCGGGCGTGCTCATCGTCAGCGACGTGGGCGACAAGGACTGGGAAGAGGTCAACGTCGTGAAGACCGGCGGCACCAACCTGGGCTGGCCCTTCTTCGAGGGACTCGTGGCCCACCCCAAGGGGTTGTTGCCCTTCACCAACTTCTTCGCGCCGAACCCGCTGTTCGGGACGACGCCGGCGGGGCAGGGGCCCTGCGGCCAAGAGTTCTTCGAGTTCCAGGACCTGTTCGTCCAGGACTCGCTCAACCCGGGGTCGTGGCCCAACCCGTGCGACCCGGGCCAGCAGGTGCCGACGAGCGCGCCGGTGTTCATGCACACGCGGCCGGTGATCAGCTACGGCCACAACGTGGCGGGGGGCGGACGCACCTTCGTTCCCATCTACGACGGCTTCGGCGAAGCGGAGGCGGTCGGGATCAACGCGGCCGGTTCGCCCGTTGTCGGCGACGTGTTCTCCGGTAACGCCGCCCTCGCCGGGACCTGGTACATGGGCAACCAATTCCCGCCCGAGTGGCGCGACGGCTTCTATTCCTACGACTACCAGGCGGGGTGGATCCGGTTCCTGAAGTTCGACGGGAGCAGCGACCTGGTGTCGGTGGACCTCTTCTCCGCGAGCGCCGGGCACATCGTCGCCATGACGTCGAGTGCGGTGGTCGACGGCCTGGTCTATGTCAACTTCGATGACGGCGGCCTCTCGACGGTGCGGCGCATTCGCTACGACGAGAACGACCTGCCGCCCACGGCGGCGGGCGTGGCCGAACCCGTCTTCGGCCCGTCACTGCTGACGGTGGCCTTCGACGCAGGGGCCTCCGAGGACCCCGAGGGCCTCGAGCTCGCCTACGCCTGGGACTTCGGCGACGGCACGCCGGTGAGCATCGACCCGACGCCGGTCCACCGCTTTCCCTCCCGCGACGTCACGATCTTCGGCACGGTGGTGACCCGGCTCGACGAGCTCTCGCCTCCGGTTCCGATGGGCATCGGCAATCAGAGCCCGCTGGTCATGCGCGACGGTGTCTACCCGCCGCTGGGCAGCAATGATTGGCTCACCCAGTTCGACACGTATCACTACGACGGCGTCGACATCAACAACGTCGACAAGAACGGCGTCGACTACATCGGCTACACCTTCGTGACGCAGCGGACGCTGATCGGGATGGTCTGGCAGGAGGGACCGAACAACGACGGGCTGGGGGGCTACTTCGACGACTTGCACGTCCAGGTGCGGGTCGGCGGCGTCTGGGGTGACGTGACGGGCCTCGTCATCGATCCGCCCTACCCCGGCGATCTCGACGTGAGCTTCGAGCACTTCCGCATCCGCTTCGACCCGGTGCTGGCCAACGGCGTGCGCCTGTGGGGCGACCCGGGCGGGGTGTTCGAGTACGTCGGCGCCGCCGAGCTGCGTGTGCTGGGGGTCGGGCCCGTGGGCTCGCCGACCGCTCACGACGTCACGGTCACGGTGACCGACGCGGCGGCCAACGAAGAGTCCGCCCTGCTCACGGTGTTCACCGACAACACGCCACCGCTGGTCGAGATCCTCTCGCCGGTCCAGGGCAGCAGCTTCCCGACCGTGTTGGCGCCGCCGATCCAGTTGCAGGCGGCGGTCTTCGACGTCGAACACGGCCCCCTCGAGCTGAGCTACGCCTGGCAGGTCTTCCTGCACCACAACGAGCACACCCATCCGGGGCCGGTGATCAACGAGATCTCACCGGTCATCTCGCCGGCCCACGACGCCTGCGACGGCGACCTGCATTGGATGCGCATCAAGCTCACCGTCACCGATGGCCTGGGATTGTCGACCACCAGGGAGACGTTGCTGACGCCCGACTGCGACTGCGACATGACCGGCGGGCCCGATGGGGTCGAGATCGCGAGTGACCCCTCCCTCGACGGGAACAACGACGACATCCCGGACGCCTGCCAGGCCGACTGCAACGGGAACGGTCTGAGCGATGCCTTCGAGGTGCACTTCAAGCTGACGTCCGACCGCAACGGCAACGGCATCCCCGATGCCTGCGATCCCCACGTGACGCGGCGACCGGAAACGACGACGCCCGAGGTGCTCGATCCGCCCGGCGGCACGGCTCCCGGCGGCGAGACCACGACAGCGGGCGGGGCGTCCTCGGGACACTGAGTCTCGGCGTGGAGTGCTCGCCCGGCGCTACAGCTGCGTGTTGACGTGACGCACGAGCTTGTCGAGGTCGGCCATCAAGCGCTCGTCGAGAGACTCGACGCGGTAGGGGTACTGCACCTTGCCGCCGCTCTTGCCGAACCACAGCACGACGTCGACGGGGGCCGCGATCTCCGTCACGAGAGCAGCGCCCCCGGCATCACGGGCGGCGTCGGCTGCCGCTTCGGTAGCGGTGACGGACTCGGCCGCGAGCCAGGCCCTCAGCAGCAAGCCAGCGTCGACGTCATGGGGCTCGTAGAGACCCAAGGCCGACCGGGCCGAGGCCATCAGGTGCACCAACTCGTCCTCGCCCACGCCGCCGTTCTGCTCGTCGAGCACGGCGAAGCCGGCGCCTCGGAGCAGCTGCAGGATCGTCTCGACCTTCTGTCCCACGACCGACGCGCCCGTCGCTGAGAGGTCGTTGATCACGAGTACGCGCCGACCATGGCCCGCGGGCACGGGCGCCTTGCCGAGCAGGGGGTTCGTCGTCGAGGTCGCCACGGGCACGGGGGCCGGCGGGTTGCCGACCGGGATCACGGCGGTGGAGGCGTTCCTCGAATCGCCGTCGGCGCTGAGGAGTCCCGGCGTCCGGGCCCGGATCACGGCGTCGTCGAGGCGCGGAGGGGTGTGGGGAGCGGACGTCGGGAACGCCGACAAGGAACCCACGTCGTGGTGCGAGCTGGCCAGGTCGTGCACGGGGTGAGACGGGCCGCCGGCCGTGAACAGCGCAGCGAGGGCGACGGCGGAGCCGACGATCATCACGGACAGGACGCCGAGCACGGACAGGAAGCCGCGTGAGCGCGACTTCTTGTACGGCGGGGCGTGGTAGCTGTTCCCGTTGCCCTTGCTGCCCATGCCCGCCTCGTATTTGAACAGGAAGCGACGACCGGCGTCGTCACCCGCACCCGCGGCGGCGCCCGCCGCAGCGCCCGCGGCGCCGGCGTGCAGTTCGGCGGCCACGAGGTCCATGTCCGCCGAGAGCTGCCGCTCGAGGTCGGCGATCCAGTCGGCGCTCTTGGGCGTGCCCGCCACCGACGGGAGCTGGGCCAGCTTGACCTTGTGGGCGTGCCTGGCGTCGCGCACGAAGCTCAGGTCGGCCAGCATTTCTGCGGCGGAGGCATAGCGGTGCTCGATGTCCGCCATGGCCCGCCGCACGATGAAGCGCAGGGCGTCGGGGCACTTCTTGGTGATCTGGCTCAGGCTGCCGTGGGCCGGGAATGAGTTCTCGAGCATCGAGAACAGCAGGGCGCCGGCGCTGTAGACGTCGAATTTGGCGCCGTCGACCTCGTTGACCTTCACGCCGCGCATGGCCAGGCGCACGAGCTCGGGATCGCGGAAGTACTCGGTGCCGTGGGTGGTGAGCGTCATGGCCGACGCCAGCGGCGTCAGCAGCCCGAGGTCGACGAGCTGCACGCCGGCGTCGCCGACGATGACGTTGCTGGGCTTGACGTCCTTGTGCCACAGGCCGTGGCTGTGGAAGCGGTGCAGGATCGCCAGCAGGCTGGTGGAGTGGTCGAGGGCCTTCGCCAGCGACTTGTCGTCGAGGCCGCGGTCGCCGGACGTGTCGTGCAGGCGGCGGGTCTCGACGCCGAGGTCGACGCCCGGCACGTAGGGCATGACGTAGTGGAAGCGCGAACCGGTGAGCTCGTGCTCGAGCACCAGGCCGAGCTTGCGGGCCGCCTCGAGGGCGCGGCTCTCGCGCACGATCTGCGGCAGGGTCGAGCCGTCGCCCAGGGCGAACGACTTGATCACCACGGCCCTGGGCGCGACGAAGCCGGCGCCGGAGAGCTGCTCGACCTTCTCGGGGCTCGCGTCCGCGAGCCAGATGCGGGCGCCCGAGCCGCCGCCCGGGAGCGAACCCGTCACCGTGTAACCCTCGAAGGTGCCGGTGGCGCGGCCGGGCTTGTCGGGTCCGGGCGCGCGGGCGATGGCCTCGGGGATGCGCTGCTCGATGCCGTCGGTGAGGTGGGTCAGGCCCAGCAGCCGCGCCGGGTTGCCGAGGACGAGGCGATACATGCCCCGGGCGAGGCCGATCATCTCCCGCTCCATGGCGTTGCCGTAGTGCTGGGCGGCCGACCAGCGGCCCACGGCCACCGAGAGGGTGATCAGCGGCGCGAAGACCAGGGCGGTGAGGGCCGAGCCGAGCACCCGGAAGACGTCGGTGACCTCATCCCGCAGGAACGTACCGACGTGGGTGAAGAACGCGCCGACGCCGCGGAAGACCCGGGAGAACACCCAGCCGATCCCCGCCAGCAGCTTCACGAGCAACCAGATGCCGCTGACGATGGCGGCGATCCAGACCAGGATGACGAAGGGGAAAGCTAGCAGGCTGCCCGTCATGGCGATCGACCCTTTCGGCCGCGGCCCGCGAGGGGCCTCTCAACGCGTGGACGCCTCAATCCACCGGCTCCTCCCGCTTGCACTCGGTCTGGGCGTGGTAGATGTCGGCCAACGCCTCATCGAAGAGGGCGTCGCTCGCCTTCTTGGGATTCGGATCGAGGCCCTTTCGACTGGCCTCCTCCAACTCCTCCCGAGTGAAGCTGTACTTCTCGATGGTGTCGCTGACCGCCGCCCGGAGTTGCTCGCGGATCTTGGAGAGTCGCCGGCTGACGGTGGGCTCGGAGATGCCGAGCTGGATGGCCACGTCCTTGCCGGGTACGCCGTCCAGCACACGCATGCGGTAGACGGTGAAGTCCATGAAGTCGGTGTCGCGCTCGACCTGGCGCAGGGCCGCCTCGACCTTGGCCCGGAAGACGGCGTCCTCGTAGGCCCGCCCGGGGGAGCTGCCGCCGTCCTTGCCCATCCAGGTCTCGTCGAGTTCGACGGGCTTCTTGCCGGCGCCGCGCTTGAGGGCCATGCGCCGGTCCATCTCTCCGCTGAGGGTGTGCTTGGCGATGGCGAGCAGCCAGGTCGAGAAGCGGGCGCCCTTGTTGGGGTCGTGGCGGTCGATGGAGGTGGACAGGGCCGCCAGGGTCTCCTGGCTCAAGTCCTGCACGGTCTCGGGGCCGACGCGTCCGCCGCCCCACTTGGCGAGCTGCGCGCGCAGGATCGGCCCGAAGGTCTCCCACAGCTCGAACCAGGCGGCGGGGTCACGGGAGCGCAAGCGCCCGACGAAGTTGGTGGTGAGATTGCTGAGCATGCCCGGGACCATTCTACGCCGGTCCCGCGAGGAGCCGGCGGCTCGGGCGTGGCGGGTCGATGACGGGCCGCGGAACGCCCTGAAATCGCGGTGGAGCCCTTCCCAAGAAGGCCGCATCGACCCCGCTCCATCGGGGCGCCCCCGTTGGCATCCTTCGAAAGGACACCACCATGACCGGTCTCATCAAGACCACTTTCCGGCTGACCCTGCTGACCATCCTGGCCGGCGGCGCCGTCTTCATGATCGCCGGCCCGAACCGCGCCGGCGCCATGGTCCACCAGGCTCACGAGAGCCTCGTCTCGATCATCGACGACAACATCGACGACCCGGTCGCGCTGCGAGGACAGCTGCGCGACCTCGAGGCCGAGTACCCCGAGCGCATCGCCGAGGTGCGCGGTGACCTGGGTGAGCTGACCGAGCAGATCCGTCAGCTCGAGCGCGAGAAGGCCGTGGCCGAACGCGTCGTGGCCCTCGCCGAGGGCGACCTCGACACGCTCAAGCCGCTGCTCGCCCGCGCCGAGGCCGATCGCGGTCACAACGGCCGCGCCGTGCTCGTCAGCTTCTCCAACCGCTCGTTCACGCTGAACCAGGCGCACTCGCGGGCCAACCAGATCACCCAGACGCGCATCGCCTATGGCAACCGCGCCGCCGACGCCGTCCACGATCTGGCCTACCTGCGCCAGCAGGCCGAGCGGCTCGAGGAGATCCTCGTGCAGCTCGAGACCGAGCGCACGCAGTTCCAGGCGCAGATCTGGCAGCTCGAACGGCAGGTGGACGCCATCGCCCGCAACGACCGCCTGATCGACATCATGGAAGAGCGCAAGGCCACCATCGACGCGTACTCGCGCTTCGAAGTCGCCAGCCTCGACCAGCTGCACGGACGCCTCGCTGAGGTGCGCAGTCGCCAGGAGGCGGAGCTCGAGTACCTCGCCAACGACCAGCAGCGTGTGACCTACGAGGAGATGGCGGAGATGATGCTCGACACCGAGCGCCTCGACCCCCTCGAGGCCGTGCCGACGCCCAGCGACATCCGCTTCGAGGCTCCGCCCCAGCGGACGGACCTCGCCGCGAGTCGCTGATCGACCCGCTCCGCGACTGACGGGGTCGCGCCACCAGCAGCACCCGGGACCCAGCAGCAACCGGAACCCAGTCAACAACGAGAACGATGCAGGCGCCGTCGCGTCGGCCCCCCGGGGCCCGCGGCGGCGCCTGTCGTCGTGGGCAGCCTGGGAGGGGCGGACCTGGTCGCGGGCCGGTGGGATCAGGCGCCGTCGGGATCAGGCGCCGCGGGGCCGGGCGATGGGGATCAGGCGCCGTCGACCGCCGCGCGGAAGTCTTCGGGCACCGGGATCGCGCGCTGGGTGTCGGTGAAGGCCATGACGGTGAAGGCCTCGGCAGCCACCACCTCGGTGGCTCGACCGGAATCGTCGGCCCGTACCATGCTCTGTCGGAAGCGCACGCTGGTGCGCCCGAGCCCCTCTGTGACGGTGCTGACCACGACGCGGTCGCCGGTGTTGAGTGCGCTGCGGAAGTCGACCTCGGTGCGCACGACCACCATCCAGTGGCCCCGGTCAGCGAGGCCGTCGTAGCTGAAGCCACGGGCCTGCAGCCAATCGAGGCGGCCTTGCTCGAACCAGCCGAGGTACACGCCGTTGTTGAGGTGGCGATAGGAATCGACCTCGTACGAGCGGACCTGGAAGGCACTCAGGGTGGGTTCACCGGCGCTCATGAGGGGCGGATTCTAACCGGCCCTTCCGCGCGGACGCCGCTTGGAATACAAAGTCCGTCCGCGCCGATTCACTCGGCAACGGCATGGATCCCACCGTCCTGAGGCCCGCCTTGAAGTTCACCGAGACCAAGCTCCCCGGCGTGCTGCTCATCGAGCCCCCGGTCTACGCGGACGATCGCGGCTTCTTCCTCGAGACCTATCACGTCGAGAAGTTCGCGGACGCCGGCATCAGCCTGCCCTTCGTGCAGGACAACCACAGCAAGTCGTCCCTGGGCACGCTGCGCGGTCTGCACAGTCAATGGCGCAAGCCCCAGGGCAAGCTCGTGCGCTGTGTGGCCGGCGAGATCTGGGACGTGGCCGTCGACTGCCGCAAGGGCTCACCGACCTTCGGCGAGTGGGTGGGGGCGACGCTCAGCGCCGAGAATTTCCACCAGCTCTGGGTGCCGCCGGGCCTGCTGCACGCGTTCATCGTGACCAGCGAGACCGCCGAGGTGCAGTACAAGTGCACCGACGTCTACGACCCCGGCTACGAGCTGGGCGTGGTCTGGAACGACCCTGACATCGGCATCGAGTGGCCCCTCGAGGCGCCGACCCTCTCCGCCAAGGACGCCGAGGCCCCGCGCTTGTCGGAGGTCATGGAGCAGCTACCGGAGTGGGACGGGTAGGGTTGAGCGCCCGAGGAGGTCCGAGATGGAATTCAAGCAGTTCTACCTGCAGTGCCTGGCCCACGCGTCCTACCTGGTCGGTGACGACGGCGAGTGCGCCATCGTCGATCCCCAGCGGGACGTCGACGGCTACATCGCGGAGGCCGAGGCCCGCGGCCTGAAGATCGCGCACATCGTCGAGACCCACCTGCACGCCGACTTCGTCTCGGGCCACATCGAGCTGGCCCAGCGCACCGGCGCGACCATCCACGTGAGCCACGCGGCGGGGGCGCGCTACCCGCATCGGGCCCTCCGCGAAGGCGACGAGATCCGCATGGGCAGCGTAGTGCTGCGCATGCTCGAGACGCCGGGCCACACGCCCGAGAGCGTGTGCCTGCTCGTGTTCGACACGTCGGTGTCCGAGCAGCCGCTCAAGGTCCTCACCGGCGACACGCTGTTCATCGGCGACGTCGGGCGCCCCGACCTGGTGGGCAGCAAGGGCTACACGGCCGAGGACATGGCCGGGCTCATGTACGACTCGCTGCGCACCAAGGTCATGACCCTGCCCGACGCGGTGGAGGTCTTTCCCGCCCACGGCGCCGGATCGTCCTGCGGGCGCAACATCTCGGCGGCGCTCACGTCGACCATCGGCGAGCAGAAGGCCACCAACCACGCGCTGCAACCGATGACCCGTGAGCAATTCATCGCCGTCGACACGGCCGGCCTGCAGCCGCCGCCCGCCTACTTCCCGCACGACGCCGAGACGAACCGCACCGGCGCCGTGCCGCTCGCGGAGTTGCCCGCGCCGGTCGGCCTCGAGGCCGACGCGGTGGCGGCGGCCCGCGACGGCGGGGCGCAGGTGCTCGACGTCCGCGACCGCGTGGCCTTCGGCGCCGGCCACGTGCCCGGCGCGCTCAACATCGGCCTCGGCGGCATGTTCGCGTCGTGGTGCGGGACGCTGCTCGACCTGTCCCGTCCCCTCGTCCTCGTGGCGGACGACGACGCCGGGGTGAGCGAGGCCGTGCTGCGCCTGGCCCGCGTCGGGCTGCACGACATCGCGGGTCACCTCGCCGGTGGCATGCCGGCCTGGGCGCAGTCCGGCCAGGCGGTCGAGACCATCGAGCAGGTCGACGTCGCGCCGCTGTCCAAGCGCCTCGCCGACGGCCAGCGCGTGGTGCTCGACGTGCGCGGACCGGGCGAGCACGAGGTCGACCACCTGCCGGGAGCCGTGAACATCCCGCTGCCGGTGCTCGCCGGGCAACTCGCCGAACTCGATCCGTCCCGTCCCGTCGCGGTGGTCTGCAAGTCGGGCTACCGCAGCAGCGCCGCGAGCGGTCTGCTGACCGCGGCCGGGTTCGGGGACGTCATCAACGTCGCCGGGGGCACCGACGCTTGGCGCGAGGCGGGTCTGCCGCTCGAGGTGGGCGTGGCCGGCGCCTCCGCGTGACGGATCCTGCGTGACTGTCGCGTCGTGACCGGCCCGTCCTGACGAGCCGGTCCTGACGCACACCCTGCGACGAACGCGCCCATGTGCACCGTGACCTTCCTGCCGACGGACGCGAGCGTCGGCGGCTACCTGCTCACCACCAATCGCGACGAGAGTCCGTCCCGCCGTCCGGCCTCGCCGCCGGAGTCGACGCTCATCGGAGGACGCGCGGTGCTCCTGCCGCGCGACGCCGAGGCGGGGGGCACATGGATCGCCGTCGACGACGCGGGCCGCGCGGTGTGCCTGCTCAACGGTGACCGCCCGCGCCCCTCCGCCGGAACCGACGCCTCCGCGCCGCCCAGCCGCGGCCTGCTCGTGCTCGATCTGATGGAGGACCCGCGACCGGCCATCGTCGCCGATCGCCTGCGCGAGCGCATCGGGCGGGACGCGCTGCCCTACCGCGCCTTCAAGCTACTCGTCATCGACCCCACCGGAGGGCCGGGCGAACCCGCGGCTCTGCACATGGACTGGGACACCGTCGAGTGGAGCCAGCACTCCGTCGAGGGGCCCGGCCTCTTGGTGTCATCCACGTTTCGTCGCGAAGACGTGAATGCGCACCGCGCCCGGGCCTGGGACGCGCTGCTCGAGCAGTTGCCGGCGGACCACGCCGCCCGTCGCGAGCGCATGGTCGGTTTCCACGGCGAGCACGGGCCGCAGGGGGCGGATGCATTCGGCGTCTGCGTGCACCGCGAGGATGCGCGCACCGTAAGCAGCACCATGGTCGAAGTGGGTCCGGGCGAGGTGGCGATGCACTATCGCGCCGGCTGGCCCTGCGAAGCCGGGGCCCCGGTGAGCGCCCGGGTGCCGCGCCGGCCCTAGCGGCTGAGTCCTGCGCTGCGACTAGCGGTCGGTGCCCTGAGCCCCGCCGGACGCGCCTGCGTTCGGGTTCTTGCGGATCAGGATCTGCACCACGGTGCCCGACCAGTTGTCGGCGTCACACACCGCTACGATGTCGCTGTAGCCGTCGCCGTTGAGGTCGACGACGCGCAGCCAGTCGACGCCGTCGACGGCCGACGGCAGGGGTTGCCGGGCGACGGGCACGTCGTTCTTGGTGAGCAGGTGCAGGTCCCATCCGGGGGTGGGGACCCGGTTGGGCAGGTCGAGCAGCTCCATGTCGAAGGCCGCGCCGTCCTCGACATCGTCGACGATGCCGAAGATGAACGACTCGATCAGCCCATCGATGCCCTCGACCTTGGCCCGCTGCACGAGGTCCGGCGCGAAGTCCGCCGGCCGCCGGTCGCGCAGCACCACCAGCTCGTCGCCGCGTTGGTCGATGACGTCGTCGACGCGGCCGTCGCCGTCGAAGTCGAGCAGCGTGGCGGGCCAGCTCAACTTGTCGGTGATCTCGTCGCCGTAGTCCTCCCACTCCTCGCGGTCCTTGTCGGTGACCAGGCCGATCAGCGCGGGGAGCCGCAGCGAGATGCGCTTGCGGCTGGTGGGCTTGCGCACGAAGCGCCCGCCCTCGTTGCGATAGGTGTAGACGTCGAAGTCGAGGGACCCGGCGATGACCAGCCAGCGCAGCACGGTGCCCAGTGAGATGGTCTCGGCGCGCAGCAACTGCAGGTCGACGAGCCCGTCGCCATCGACGTCGCGCATGACGAAGTGCAGCACGTTGCCGCTGGCCTTGAGCACCTGGTCGGCGCGGGCCGGGTCGAGCCCGTGGGTGCCGCCGAGGTGCACCGTGAAGCGGTTGCCCCGCTGCAGGATCAGATCGTGGGGGGCCACGCCGTCGACGTCGTCGATCTGCCAGTTGAGCTGAGGCGTGACGTTGGCGAAGAGGTCCTCGAGGTCGATGCTCTCGGGCGAGTCGACCTCGGCGCGCAGGGCTTCCAGATCGAGGGTCCAGGACGGCTCGGACGGAAGCGTGTCCCCGGCCAGGTACACCGCCAGCTCCTGCTTGCTCTCGGCGAGCAGATCGGTGCGCCCGTCCCCGTCGACGTCCTCGATGCTGAACAGGGGGATGCCGATCTCCTGTCCGAAGCGGCCGTCGAGGCTTTCGGGGTCGCCGACCTTCAGCTCGATCTCCGCCTCGTAGACCACCGAGAGGGGTTGTGGGTCGAGGCCGCCCTCGGTGCCGCGGTGGATCAGGAAGCGTCCGGATCCCGGGATGATCACGTCGCGCCGCCCGTCGCCGTCGACGTCGCGCACGAAGCGCATGCGGCGGATGCCGCGGGGCAGGAAGCCGCCCGCGTCGGCGAGCCAGACCTCGGCCTCGTCGGAGCCCGAGACCGGCCGGAAGACGAGCACCCGCGCGCCGCTGTCGAGGACCACCACGTCGTCGGCGCCGTCGCCGTCGATGTCGGCGATGTCCCAGGCGGACTTGGTGGAGGGCCAGGAGATCGACCAGTCGGGCTCGGTCGCATAGGTGTCGTCGTCGGCCAGGAAGCTCACCCCGACGCCGTTGATGCCGATGCGCACGAGGTCGGCCCGCCCGTCGCCGTCCATGTCCGTGAGCTTGAGGCGCGAGCCGTCCTGGATGCCGATGCGCACCACCGTCTCGAGGAAGTCCCCCGTGCCGACGTCATCGACGGGGGCGGCCCCGCACAGGGCGAGCAGCGCAGCGGCGACGACACGCCGGAAGGGGGGCCGGGGCGCGCTCATCGGTCGGTCCGCCGTGAGAGCAACAGCAGCAGCGTGTCCCGCCGGTGACTGATCATGTCGCCGAGCCCGTCGGCGTTGACGTCGCGCACGACCAGGTTGGTGATGCTCCCGCGGGCGTCGAAGCGCTGCCAGGCCTGGTCATCGATGGACCAGGTCTCGCCCCCGAACCAACCCGAATCGCGCTGCAGCCGGCGCACGGAGATGCGCCCGTCGAGGTCGATCTCCACCAGGTCGGCCAGCCCGTCACCGCTGAGGTCCTCCTCGAGGTAGCGGCCCACCAGCGCCGCCTGCAGCGACTCGATGTCGAAGATGCTCTCGTTGCGCATGGAGGGCTGTCGCTCGAAGGGCGTCTCGCCCCGCCCGAGGAAGATGAGCTGATTGCGGCGCAGTTCGAAGCCCGTCGCCACGTCCAGCAGCGACGGCATCTCGTACTTGGCGACGACCAGGTCGAGGCGCCCGTCCCGGTCGACGTCGGAGAGCTGGAAGCGGATCTCGTGGGCCTCGAAGCGCAGCACCTGATCGGGTGTCTCGGGATACAGCCGGTCGCCGTCGTTGATGAGCACGAGCAGGCGGATCAGCGCGGGCCCCAGGCCCTCGGAGCCCGACGTGACCTTGGCGACCATGTCCATGTCGCCGTCGCCGTCGAGATCGAAGAGCGTGCGCTCGATCTTCCCGTCGAGGTACTCGGGGCGCGGCTCGACACGCGACGCCTCGGCGGGGATCGCGCCGTCCTGCGCCAGGTGCACCGCCAGCCCGTCCTGGTCGCGGTCGAGCATGTCGATGCGGCCGTCGCCGTCGACGTCCACCAGCGCCGGGGAGCGGATGCTGCGGCGGGTGCGCAGCAGCGAGAGCGTGGGGATCTCGTCGTCCTCGAGCAGGATGCCGCCCGAGGCGTCGAAGTCGAAGCGCATGCGATCGCGACCGGCGCTCATGCTCGAGCGCTCGCGGGTCTCGAACAGGGCGCCCGCGACGGTCTCGTCGGCGAAGTGGGACAGCCGCTCGTAAGGGCCGTCCGGCGCGCCGCCCCACAGGCCGAAGCCGTCCTTCTCGGCGATGAGCAGCGCGTCGCCGCGGCCTGGCGTCCCAGACGGCAGCACGTAGCGCCACAGCGGCATCGACCCGCCGTCGGGGACGTCGAAGAACATGGGCGTCTCGACGAGCCGGGCGATGTTGTCGCGATAACCGTCGCGGGTGGGCGAGTAGCTGAACACCCCCGAGGGCGTCATGAAGAACAGCTCGAGGCCGGGCTCGCTGCGCAGGTCCGCGAAGCCGTAGGTGGTCACGTCGTCCATGACGACGATGGAGCGCCGCGGCTCGGCCTGCAGTCGACCCGCGTCATCGAAGGCGTGGATGCGCAGCTCGCGGCGGCTCCGGTCGGTGCCCTTGCGCGTGGCCACGGCGACGACCAGTTCGAGGGTCCCGTCGCCGTCGACGTCGACGAACTGGCGATCGAAGATCTCGCCGTCGACGGTGACGCGGTGCTCGACGAAACTCACGGCGTCGGCGGCATCGGGTGCGGCTGCGACCGCCAGGAGCAGGGGGAGGACGAGCCGGATCATTCCGCCAGCTGCCCGGTGCCCGAGGAGAACTCGAAGAACTCGAGCAGCGTCCAGGTGCGTTCGCCGCCCACGCGCTCGTAGGAGAACAGCGAGAAGAGCCAGAGGTCGATGATGTCGAGGCGCGCGGCGTCGCCGTCAGGGTCCGCTGAGTACGACCAGAGGATGGGCACGTCGAACTCGGTGACGCGCCGTGGCGAGTCGGCCAGCGCCAGCTCGGTCACCGTCTCGGCGCCGGCGTGTCGCCAGGTGAGCGTGACGTCCGCGCCGGGGTCGCGCGCCTGCAGGCGCCGCACGAGGGCGCGGGCGGAGCGCACGGACTCGCCGTCGATGGCGGTCACGACAGCACCCAGGGGCAGCCCGGCCGCGATGACCGGCGAGCCGGGTGAGGCCGACACCAGGCGCACGCCGCCGCCGGCGTCGTTCCACCCGGCGCGACTGCGGGCGGGGTCGAGCAACCACAGGGGCGCCCCGACGTCCGCGCCGCGGGGTCTGTCGCCGCTGCTCACGAGCCGCACGGGCACGTCGAAGACGGCGTCGCCCCGGCGCACGGTGAGCGCGACGGTGGTGTCGGCCGCGCGCTCCGCCACCCGCGCCTCCAACTCGGCGGGGTCGGTCAGGGGATGGCCGTCGATCTCGAGCACGACGTCGCCCGCCGTCAGCCCCGCGCCCTCCGCCGGCGAGTTCTCGACGACGCGCGCGACACGCACGCCGGGCTCGAAGAAGAGCGCGTCGAGGGAGCGGCTGTCGTTCTCCTCGGTGTGCAGGCCGAGGAAGGCGCCGCGCTGGGGCGCGGCGGGCCAGGCGTCCACCTCCGGCAGGGGCACCGGGAGCGGCGCGAGGGGGGCGCTCGAGCAGGCCGAGGTGGTCAGCGCCACGAGCACCACGACCCCCAGCGCTACGACGGGACGTCGGCCCGGCGGGACGGGGGCGCGCTGTGTCGGCTGTCGCATGGGGCCTCCTCGCCGGCCGCGAGATCGGGGGAACGACCCATGTTCGCACCCGTGGCGCGAGGTCGCTGCGCCTCCGGCGTGACAGGTCGGTGGCACCCTGCCATTGTGACCCGCCGACGCGGCCACTCACAGGGTTGCCAGGGCCTCGGAGGCGTCGAGATCGCTGGGATATCGGGACGGCGGGCCGCGGGAGCCTCAGAGGCTGCGGCGTTGCAGGACCACTCCGGCCAGGGCCATGAGCAACAGGGCCTCGGGCCAGGGCAGCACCAGGTTCTGCCGCAGCAAGGCGTCGCTGAAGCCCGCGTCGGAGAATCCGCGCGCCATGCTGGCGACCTGGGCGACGTAGGAGTTGTCGACGAACGACGGGTTGAAGGCGGCGAAGACCCAGTAGCGCGCCTCCCCCATGACCTCCTTGAACAGGTCGAAGCCGAGGTAGGCGACCAGCGCCGTCCCGACCGCCGTCGAACCGCTGCCGGAGAGGGCCGAGACGAGCAGCCCGAAACCCCAGGTCGCCAGCAGGGCCGGCAAGGTCGTGCCGACCACCAGCAACAGCTGATCGTTCAACTCGCCCGGCGTGGCGAGGACGTCGCCGAACTCGATCACCGGTCCGAAGTCGAACAGCAACGCGGCGCCGCACCACGATCCGGCGGCGGTGACAGCCAGGCACCCGAGGCACAGCGGGAGTCCGAGCAGGGCGCGCCCCGCGGTGAGGGCCCCGCGTGAGGCGCTGCGCGTCCGCGCGAGACGCATCAGCCCGGCCTCGATGTCACCGGCGATGACCCGCGCCGACAGGATCAGCAGGAGCAGGGCGCTCACGGTGAGTCCCGCGGCCCAGCCGTCGACGAAGGGGCCGTAGGCGTTGGAGGTCTCGAGGACGGCGGGGGCCGATCGTCCTTGTTGGAGGGCGTTGGCCACGGCCCGCGCGTAGGCGGCCCGCTCCGCCAGGAAAGCCGCCCATACCCGGAGGAAGGAGAGCACGGCGAGGAACGCCGCCGCCCACCACACCGCCCGTCCCCGGGTCAGGCGGAACCACTCGGCCCGGAAGACGGCGAACCCGCCGCTCACGACGCCGCCGCTCATGACCCGGCCACGCCCGACGCCGCCTCGCCGCGATCCTTGCGCGCCAGCAGGCTGGAGAAGACGGCGGCCAGGGTGGCGCGCTCGGGTCGCAGGGCCGAGACCTCACAGCCGCCGTCCAGCAGCGCGCGGTTGAGGGCCGCGGGAGCGATGGCGGTGGCCTGGACGACGATCTCGTCGGCCCGCTCGTCGCCGGCGCCGGCCGCGACCAGCGTGACCCCGGGCAGGGCGGCCAGCAGGTCACGGGCCCGGTCGAGGGGGGTGGCGGTGAGCCGCACCCGACCCTGCGAGGAGGCCAGCAGGTCAGCGAGGGAGCCGCTCGCCAGCACCTCACCGTCGGCGAGCACGCCCACGTGGGTGACGATGCGCTCCATCTCGTGCAGCCGGTGGCTGGAGAGGACCACGGTGGCGCCCTCGTCCCGGAGCCGGGCGAAGAGCTCGAGCATCTGGTTCACGCCGACGGCGTCGAGGCCCGAGAGGGGCTCGTCGAAGACCAGCAGGCGCGGCTGCCCCAGGAGGGCCCGGGCGATGGACAGGCGGCGCTTCTGCCCCAGCGACATGGCCCCGGCCCGGCGTCCGGCGAGGTCGGCCAGGCCCACCAGTTGCAGGGCCTCGGTGAGGCTGCGCCCGCCCTCGTGACCCAGCAGCATCTGGGCGTAACGCAGGTTGGCCCGGGCCGTCAGGCCGGGAACGAGGTCCGCCGTGTCGAAGACAGCCGCCACCCGCCCCGCCCGGCGGTGGATCGAGGCCGCGGGCCCGCCCAGGATCTCCAGCGTGTGCGTCCCCGGATCAGGCCGCAGCAGGCCCAGGGCACAGGCCAGGGTGGTGGTCTTGCCGCACCCGGTGGGGCCCATCAGGCCGAAGAGCTGACCCTCCCCGATGGTCAGCGAGACGTCCCGGACCGCCCGGACCCGCCCGTAGGTCTTGGAGAGGCCTCTCACGCACAGGGCCGGCGGGGTTTGGGCCGCCGGGTCTTGGTCCGCCGGGGCGGGGCCCGACGGATCGGGGGCCGACAGCGGGGGGGCCGGCGTGGGCGGGACGGGCATGGGGCGAGCGTAGCACCGTGATGGGCCTTTCCGTATGCTGCCGGTTGTATCCGTACAGACCTTTAAAAGAGGCGTTTCGGCACTAAGACCGTGGGTAGACAAGGGCCGGGATTCGACGACGACGAGGCTGTGGCGCCGGCTGTTCCGCCACCGACGCCACCGGTCTATGACGAGGAGCCCCCCGAGCACGTCCCGGGCTCGTTTCTCTCGGCGCTGCCGCAGTTCTTCGTCTTCCCGATGATCCTGGTGGGCACGCTGCTGGTGGTCTGGATCGGCCTGCAGTGGATGGTGGTCGACACACCCGCGAGCGCCCGCGAACTGCTCACGGAGATGCGCTCGGCCGGCGCCCACTCGCGTTGGCAGGTGGCCCAGCAGCTGGCCGAGGGGCTGCAACGCGGCACCCTCGATCTGGACGAGGTGCCGGCCTCCGAGCTCTCCGCCCTGTATGCCGTGATGACGCCGGATTTCGGCGACGCGGCCACCGACGAGATGCGCGAGCAGTCCGTGCTCATGCGCCAGTACCTGCTGAGCGTGCTGGCCTCCAAGGCCGACCCGGCCCTGACCCATCACGCCGTCGAGGCCCTGCAGGACGAGTCCATCGATGTGCGCCTCTCGGCGCTGATGGCCCTGGCCCAAATGGCCGATCCGGCCGCTGAGGCCCCGTTGACGGCCCTCCTCGCCCGAAGCGACACCCACCGGGAGCGCTTCGTGGCCATCGCGGCCCTGGCCATGATCGGCACGCCGGCGGCCCTCGATTCCCTGGCGGGCCTGCTGGGCGGCGACGACTCCCTCGACCACCGCAACGCGGTGCTGTCGCTGGCCTCGCGGGGCGACGCGCGCGCCTTGCCGCACCTGATCGACATGCTGTCCCGGGAGAGCTACGGCTCGGACCCGGCCCTCGATCCTCCCGATGCGGCGCTGCTCGATACGGCATCACGGGCCGAGGCCCGGGGCCGCGCGGTGGATGCGTTCCTCGAGAACGCCTGCCGGGCCGCGGGCAAGCTGGGCGAATCGGCGGCCGTGAACCCCCTGCGACGATTGGGTCGGGACGACCCTTCGGTAAAAGTACAATCCGCCGCGATCAACGCCCTCTACGACCTGGGGGCGACTTTGGAGACGGATGATGGCGACGACTGAGGCATCACAACGCGCGGCGGACGACCGCAACCCCGACCGCAGGTTGAGTCGGCGCGGCTTCCTGCTCGCGGGTTGGGGCCTGTTCATCCTGGCCGCCCACGTCGGGCTGCTCGGCATGGTGCGCTTCCTCTTCCCGAACGTGTTGTTCGAGCCGCCCATGAGCTTCAAGGCGGGACTGCCCGGCGATTTCGCCATGGGCGTCGACGAGCGCTTCAAGGACAGCCACTCCACGTGGATCGTGCGCAGTGCGTCCGACCCGCTGTCGGGACGTTCGGGCATCGAGGGCATCTTCGCCCTCAGCACGACGTGCACCCACCTGGGTTGCATCCCCAACTACCTGGCCGCCGACCGCAAGTTCAAGTGCCCCTGCCACGGCAGCGGCTTCCGCGAGAGCGGCATGAATTTCGAGGGCCCGGCGCCGAGACCCCTCGAACGTTGGCGTGTCGCCATCGCCGAGGACGGGCAGGTGCTCGTGGACAAGAATCAGAAGTACCAGTGGGAGAAGGGCCAGTGGATCGCTCCCGAAGCGTTCCTGACAGCCTGAGCCGGACAGCTCCAATGGGCGCGCACAACAGGAGGACGGACCCTTGGGTCTGATGAACAAGATCGCGGAGACGCAGGTCTGGAAGTCGATCTTCCGGCACGGCTATCCGAGCAACCCGCGCAACCGGGCGCTCGCGGCCCTGTCGAACGTCTTCCTGCACCTCCACCCGGTGAAGGCCAAGAAGAGCGGCATCCGCCTCTCCTTCACCTGGTGCATGGGCGGGATCACGTTCTTCCTGTTCCTGCTCGAGACGCTCACGGGCGTCCTGCTGATGTTCTATTACCGGCCGACCATCGAGTACGCCTACAACGACGTCATCGCGCTGCGTGAGCACGTGCCCATGGGCATCATGCGCGAGCTGCATCGTTGGGGCGCTCACATGATGGTGCTGGCGGTGTGGCTGCACATGATGCGCGTGTTCCTCACGGGCAGCTACAAGCCGCCGCGTGAGTTCAACTGGAACATCGGCGTGATCCTGCTGCTGCTCACGCTGCTGCTGTCGTTCACGGGTTATCTGCTGCCGTGGGATCAGCTGGCCATCTGGGCCATCACGGTCGGCAGCAACATGGCCCGGGCCCACCCGTTCATCGGGCACGAAGGACCGGGCGCCAGCTTGCTGGCCATCGGTGACGTGAGCCTGGTCACGCCGGCCAGCGACATCCGCTTCGGTCTGCTCGCCGGACGCTTCGTGGGGGCCGGCGCGTTGCTGCGCTTCTACGTGCTGCACTGTGTCGCGCTGCCCCTGGCCGCGGGACTGCTCATGGCGATCCACTTCTGGCGCGTCCGCAAGGACGGCGGCATCTCGGGGCCGATGTGATGGAGCTGTTCAAGAGCATCGTCAACTGGTGCAGCCAGCCTGCGATCTACATCTCGCTGTGCACGGTCGGTTTCGTCCTGCTGATCAGTCGCTACCGGGTGCTCAGTCGCCCGAGCGTGCTGTGGGGCCTGGCGGTCGGCATCGCACTGTTCTTCATCGTCGGCGCGCAGGACGAGGACTTCCTCAAGATCATCACGAAGGGCGACAACATGCCCATCGTGATCATGATCTTCGCCATCCTGGCGACCCTGGGCATGGCCCTGCGGCAGGCGGCGGTGAACGACATGCGTCTCGAGCGCGGGCTGCCGCCCACGGAGGCCGAGGACCGGGGCAAGGTGCTGGTGTGGCCCGACCTCGTGTACTCCGAGTTCATCTGCACCATCCTGCTCTCGGCGCTGTTCATCGCGTGGAGCGTGGCGGTGGAGGCGCCCATGGAGGAGCCGGCGTCCGGGACGCGGGCGCCCAACCCGGCCAAGGCGCCGTGGTACTTCCTGGGGTTGCAGGAGATGTTGGTCTACTTCGATCCGTGGCTGGCGGGCGTGGTCTTCCCGGGCCTGATCGTGGTGGGCCTGATGGTCATCCCGTACATCGACACGAACCCCAAGGGCAACGGCTACTACACGCTCAAGGAGCGCAAGTTCGCCATCTCCATGTTCCTGTTCGGGTTCCTCGTGTTGTGGGTGGCCCTGGTGATCCTGGGCACCTTCCTGCGCGGGCCCAACTGGAACTTCTTCGCGCCGTTCGACTACTGGGATCCCCACAAGATCGAGCCGCTGGTGAACATCAACCTGTCCGAGCTCGTGTGGGTGAAGTGGATCGGCACGAAGTTACCGGACAACATCCTGATCCGAGAGGCGCCGGGCATCGTGATCATCCTGGCCTACTTCGCGATCACGCCGGCGTTGCTGGCGATGAAGGGCATGAAGCGCTTCTACGAGGAGATGGGCTTCGCCCGCTACTCCATCCTCGTGATGCTGCTGCTGTGCATGGCCGCGCTGCCCATCAAGATGCTGCTGCGCTGGTTCATCAACCTGAAGTACCTCGTGGCCATCCCCGAGTGGTTCTTCAACATCTGAGCCGGAATTGAATGACCATGGCACTCTCTGACGCAGCACGCGAAAAGATCGAAGGCTTCCGCACCGCGATGGGTCTTCCGTCGGCCGGACAGTCCGGCGGCGGTGGTGGCGCCGGTGGTGACGGTGGCGGCGAAGCGCCTGCCGCCGCGGCGCCCGCCTCAACCGGCGACCCGGCCGCCGACAAGATCGCGGCCATCAAGGCCCGCATCGCCGCGGCCAAGGCCGGCGGTGGCGGAGCGGCTCCTGCTGCGGCCCCCGCCGGTGCCGCCACGGCGACAGCCGCCGCACCCGCGGGCGACATGGCCGGACGCATCGCCGCCCTCAAGGCCAAGATGGAAGCCGGCAAGGGCGACGCGAAGGCGAAGCCCGCGCGCAAGCCGGTCGCGCGTCCGTCCAGCAAGAACATCTGGCCGGTCCAGCCCATCGACCGCACCAGCTTCGGCGACGACTTCCTCTACAAGCCGAACACGCTCAACAAGTGGTTCATCCTCACGTCGGTGCTGCTGACCGTCACGTGCCTGCTCATGTGGCAGCGCGACTGGGTGCGCGACTGGAAGCACTGGCAGCGCCTCAAGCAGACGAACGACAAGGAGATGATCGCGGCCGACATCGTGGCGGCCGACGCGGCCATCGACGCCGGGGCCCTGGAGGCCGCCAACGCGGCCATCGAGCGCGCCGAGGCCGACCTTGCGGGCCAGCAGGCCCAGCTCGACACCCTGGAAGCGGACCTGGCCACGCTGCAAGGCAAGCACTACGCCGCGAACCAGGCCTACCAGTTCGCCAAGTCCGAGTTCGATTCCCTGCGTTACATCTTCGAGCAGAAGCGCCTGGCCCACGGCGGCGACGCCGACGTGCTGGCCGACACCGAGGAGGTGCTCGAGGGCAAGCGCACGGAGTTGATGGCCAACCTGCTGCTGGCGGACGAAGCGTCCGAGGCCATGGAATCCAAGAAGGTCGAGATCGAGACCCTGAGCGCGGGCCTGGTCAACGCCGAGCGCGCCAAGGACGACCTGCTCAGCGAGAAGACCCAGCTCGAGGCACGGCTCGAGAAGCTCGCGCCCAGCAATGTCGTCTACGCGGCGTTCAACGACTACGTCCGCGACGCGCCCATGCTCGACATGCTGCAGCCGACGCTCAAGATCGATCAGATCGTGCTCGAGGACCTGAAGGACAACTACAACTTCATGTTCGTCGGCAAGATCGACCGTTGCACCACATGCCACGCGAGCATCGCCGACACCGCGTACATCGATCACGATCCGCGCAACGAGAACAAGCAGATGGTGCTCAACGCGCACCCGCGGCTCGACCTGTACGTGGCCGACGGCAGCCCTCACCCGGCCGCCGAGTTCGGCTGCACGGTGTGCCACCAGGGCCGCGGCCAGGCCGTCGAGTTCCCGCGCACCTTCCACATGCCGGCCGCCGACGAGTGGGAGGGCGGTCGCTCGCTCGAGGAGAAGACCGAGGATTGGGTCAACGACTACGGCTACGACCCCAAGCGTCACTACTGGGACTGGCCCATGGTCCCGCAGGACAAGATCTTCAGCTCGTGCTTCCAGTGCCACGAGGACACCGCGCGTCTGCCCGGAATCCCCGAGTACAACGCGTCTCGCGAACTGGTCGAGGACTACGGCTGCTACGGTTGCCACAAGATCGAGGGCTTCGAGGACTACCGCAAGGTGGGCCCCGACCTGACCAACCTCGTGGCCAAGACCGACGCCGATTGGGTCGCCAAGTGGATCATGGATCCCCAGGGCTTCCGCCCGTCGACGCGCATGCCGCACTTCTGGAACCAGAGCAATCGGGGCGGCGGCGACGTCGACCTGGCGCGCAACGGCTACGACCCCGACGGTCCCGAGTGGAACAACAACAGCGACCGCTTCGTCGACGACTACCGCGCCCGCAACGACGTGGAGGCCCAGGCCCTGACGGCCTACCTGTTCCACAAGTCGGAGGGGGCCCTCGACTACTCCATGAAGCCGGTGCCGAACCGCAAGGGCGACGCCGCCAACGGCGAGCAGCTCTTCGAGGACCGCGGCTGCCTGGCGTGCCACGCCATGGAGAGCAACGACTGGAACGAGGCCGACCACGGTCCCGACCTGTCCGCCATCGGCAGCAAGACCAACCCGAAGTGGTTGTTCAACTGGATCCTCGATCCCAAGGCCTACTACCCGACCAGCGTCATGCCCGACCTGCGCCTGTCCGACGACGAGGCCTGGGACATCACCGCGTACCTCATGGGCGCCGAGCACGACGACTGGGACGACCGACCGGCCCCGCGTCAGGACGACGGCCTGCTCGACGGCATCGCCGTGGAGTACAAGTCGCAGCTCGCGAGCGTCTCCCTGGCCACCAAGATGGTGGAGCAGATGCGCGCCGCCGGCGGTCGCGAGGAGGTCGAGCTGTACGTCGGCGAGAAGCTGTTCCAGCACTACGGCTGCGCCGGCTGCCACCTGGTCCCGGGTCACTACGAGGACAAGGGCATCGGCACCGAGCTCACCAAGGAAGGCCTCAAGGAGGTCGCCAAGTTCGACTTCGGCTTCGAGTACTCCCACGACAACCCCGAAGCCATCCCGCACACGCGGCACGACTGGTTCCGGGCCAAGCTGCAGGACACGCGCATCTTCGATCGCATGCCGGTGGTGGAGGGGCACGGCCACGACGCCGAGATCCTGCGCTTCGACATGAAGGTCAAGGCGCCCGCCGACAAGCTGAAGATGCCGAACTTCTACTTCGAGGAGTGGGAGGTCGAACTCATCGTCCAGTTCCTGATGGGGCTGCGCGAAGAGGGCATCGCCGACAACATGAAGCACAATCTCACCGGTGACGCCCTCGTCGCCGAGCAGGGCGCGCGCATCATGCGGGACGTGAACTGCGTCGGTTGTCACCGCGTGGGCCTCACTGCCGGCGCGGCGTACCTCGACGAAGACGTCATCGAAGAAGGCTACGAGTACGACCTGTGGGCCGCCGGCGACATCGAGGTGGCCGGCCAGACCCTGTGGGAGGCCCACGACTGGGTCACCGACGAGGTCTACGAGGCCGAGGAGGAAGAGGACCTGGTCGAGACCCTCGATTACCTCGAGGAGAAGGAATTCGACGGCCTCGTGCAGCTCTACGGTCTCGGCGAAGGCGTGCTCGGGCGCTACCTCGAGGACAAGGCCCTGCGTCCCCCGACCCTGCGCGGCGAAGGCGACAAGGTTCAGGCGCCGTGGCTCTACAGCTTCCTGATGGAGCCCTTCACCGTGCGCAACCACGTGAAGGCGCGCATGCCCACCTTCGGCTTCACCCGGGAGGAGGCCGAGGCCGTCACCCAGTGGTTCTCCATCCGCGACGGCGAGAACTGGCCCTTCGAGACGGACCCGGTGGCCCTCGACGAGGAGCTGCTGGCCGAGGGCGCCGCGCTGTTCGAGGAGTACCAGTGCCAGTCGTGTCACCCCCAGGGCGACGTGCTGCCTTCGAACCCCGATCAGCTCAACTGGGGCCCCGATCTGGGGCTCGCCAAGGAGCGTCTCGAGCCGAGCTGGATCAAGGCTTGGCTGCTCGACCCGGCCGTCATCTCTCCCGGCACGAAGATGCCCAACTTCCTCGGCGAGTACATCGGCCCGGAGTACGAGTCCTACGTCGACGACGCCGAGCGCGAAGCCGATGCCTTGGTGCAGTATCTGATCTACATGGACCAGGTGGCGCCGAAGGAGATCTCGATGGCGACGCCGGACGAGACGCCGGAGCCCGGCGAGGGGAACTAGCGGGAGCTGGACGGCCGCGGTGTGGCCCCGAGGTTTTTTTGGGGGGCCTGCCCGTGCTCAAACAGCTGCGTTCGCTGCGCTCACTCCGCGAACTGCGCGCGGGCAGGCCCCCCAAAAAAATCGGGGCCGGTGCGGTTGCGGCACAGCGCCAAGATGGCCTGACCAGCGCGAGACTCACTGATCTTCGTGGTGGGGCCGGGCTGCGCCGGCGTCTTCGAAGTGAACACTCCACATCTCCTCGATGGCACGTCGATCGACCCGTACCTCGATCGCTCCCAGTGGCTCGACAACTTCTATTCCACTCCTTGATCCGGAGATCGCCGCCGCCCCGCGGCGGGCGCCCCAACAATTCGAGGCGCGGGAGGGCTCGGTGTTTTCCGGGGGCATGCCCGCGCGCAGTTCGCGCAGCGAGCGAAGCTCGCGAAGCTGTTTGAGCACGGGCATGCCCCCGGAAAACAGCCGTGCCCGGCCCAATCGGAGAGGATTGCCACGAGAGCAGGCCTTGGAACCCGCTCCGGCGGGACTCGGCCGCCTGCACCGCCACGGCCCCTGATCGGATGGGTGCAGTATCCTCGGACTTCCTGTGCGGGAGGACGAGCCATGCGGATGCGCGTGCCGAGACTCGATCGATGGATGGCCCTGGTGGTCATGTCCGGCGTGTGCGTCGCGACGCTCGGCGAAGCGGCCTCCGCTGCCGAGGAGCCGTTCCGCTTCCCGCGGCCCATGTTCCCCGTCTCCTCGTCCGCGCCCGAGGACTTTGCTGTCGCCGACTTCGACGCTGACGGTTGGCTCGATGCCGCGGTGGCCGCTCGCACCGAGAACAGTGTCATCGTGATGATGGGGTCTGAGGCCGGCGTCCTCACGGAGACCGGCAGCATTCCCGTGGGCGACCAACCGCGCGGGATCCTCGCCACGGACCTGTCCGGCGACGGCGTGCCCGACATCGCCGTGACGAATTCCGACTCCGACACCGTCTCCATCCTGATCGGCGTGGGGGACGGGACCTTCGGGGCGCCCGTGAGTCACTCCGTCGGCGTGGGGCCTCGCCGCATCGAGACGGGCCACTTCGACCTCGACGGAATCCCGGACCTGGTCGTTGCCGACTACGAGGGCGGAACGCTGTCGTTCCTGATGGGGACCGGCAATGGTGCGTTCACCGTGGGCGGCTCCATCGCCGTGGGCGTCGAGCCCGTCGACCTCACCGTCGGCCACTTCAACGGCGACGCTCTCGACGACATCGCCCTCGTGCGTCAAGACGGGTCCGGCACCGTCGTGTTGATCGGTCTGGGCGGAGGGTCATTTGCGCCGCCGGTCGTCTACGCCGGCGCGCGCATGCTCTCCGTGGTCAGCGCCGACTTCGACGGTGACGAGATCCTCGATCTGGTGACCGCGAACGATTTCGGAGGTCCCGTCTTCGTCCAGATCCGCTACGGGATCGGGGACGGCACCTTCTCGGGGCCGATCGGCGTCGCCTTCGGCGGCGCCATCGATCTCGCAGCCGCCGACCTCGATGCCGACGGCGACCAGGACCTGCTCATCGGCGCCAGCGGAATCACCTTCCATCGCAACGACGGAGGCGGCCCCTTCACACCCGTCGGGTCCGTGCTTTCGACGATCGGAGTCAACGGGTTCGTCGTCGAAGACTTCGACGGCGATGGCACTCTCGACGTCATGGGCGGCTCGACTCTGGCCGATGGACTGGTGCTCCTCCGTGGCAACGGATCCTTCGCATTCGATGCGGGTCCCGTGCTCGACGTCGGCGACCGCTTTGTCGAACTCGTTGACCTCGACGATGACGGGCTGCTCGACATCGTGAGCATCGATGACGACGGATTCCTCGGCGTGGCGATGGGGCAGGGGCAGGGCCTGTTCGGGCCGGTCGCCTCACAGGATCTTGGGATCGGCTCTGCGCTCAGATTGCTTGTTGCCGATCTCGACGCCGACGACCAAGAAGACCTCGTGGTGCTCACTCGCCCGTTCACTCTCTACCGGGCCAATGTCTTCCCGGGACTCGGCGATGGCACTTTCGGGTCCGTGGTCGCGACCGATCTCGGTACCGCTCAATTCAACGACTGGACGCTCGGCCATCTCGATGACGATGGCGTGCCCGACCTCGTGACCACCTACTGGGTCGACGAGAGAATCGGGCTGCACCTTGGCCTCGGCGACGGAACGTTCTCCGAGCCGGCTGTGTTTCATCCGACCGGCTTCACGCCCGGAGGTGCGGTCATCGTCGATTTCGATGGCGACCTGATGAACGACATCGTGGTGGCTGACCGGGACAACAACGTCCTGGCGACCTGGACCAACACGGGCTCCGGATTCGTGGCAGGGCGCTCACTGGCGACGGTGATCAACCCGGGGAGCCTCGAACTCGCCGACGTCAACGGCGACGGGCGCAGCGACATCGTCGGAACCGGCACCGGGGAGATTTTCGTGCACCTGCAGGATGCCGCTGGGATCTTCCAGCCCGTCCAAGCCTCGGAAACGCACCTGGCGGGCGTCACTCTTCCCTTCCGCTTGGCGGACATGGACCGGGACGGCCATCTGGACGGCCTCCTGTCCAAGAGCGGCGTCCTCGAGGTGAGCCAAGGGGACGGCGCCGGCGACTTCACGCCGATCGAGCACCATGCAATGGGAGCCGCGTTTGCGGCCGGCGACATCGACGGTGACGGTGCGCCCGACGTCTTGGCCGGCAACGAGATCTTCATCAACAAGACCGGCGGCCCCTGGTGCGATCTCGGCTTCGCCCTCGGCGGGACCCACGGCGAGCCGCGCCTCGAGAGCACCGGCACCCTCGACGGCGGAGACTTCGTCGAACTGCGCCTGCGCAACGCCCTCGAGAACACGCCGGCCTTCCTGTTCTTCGGGATCGAGCGGCTCGACTACACGCCGTTCTTCGGTGGCACCCTGGTGCCGAACGGCGTGACGCCGCCCGGCGGTTTCGCCATCGTCTTCACCGACGGCAATGGCGAGCTCGACCTCGGCGCTCCGTGGCCGAACGTCTTCCCGCCCGGCTTCGAGACCTTCTACCAGTACTGGATCGCCGACCCCGGCGCGCCCTACGGCTACTCCGCCAGCAACGCGCTCCAAGCCGTCACGCCGCTCGTCCCCTTCGGCACCTAGAAACCCGGGCTTGCCGAAGCGGTCTCCCCCTCCACCGCGCGGTGGTTGCTGCCGGAGTTCGCGGCGCGGGAGGGCTCGGTGTTTTCCGGGGGGATGCCCGCGCGCAGTTCGCGCAGCGAGCGAAGCTCGCGAAGCTGTTTGAGCACGGGCATCCCCCCGGAAAACAGCCGCGCCCGCCCTCGTCACCACTCCGTGCACCGACTCGTGCAGTACCTAATCTAAATGGATCAGGTGGCGCCGAAGGAGGTCTCGATGGCGGCACCGGAAGAGGGCGAGGGCAACTAGCCGCCCCTAGGTCTC
>JAJDEP010000017.1 GCA_029259715.1 Planctomycetota bacterium
GAAAACCGCGGGGTGTCCCCGAACGAGTTCTCGAACGCGTCAGCGTTCGAGCTGTGTGAGGCTCGGGGACACCCCGCGGTTTTCTCCCCCGCCGGCCCCCACCCCGCACGACTCCGCCGTCGCTAGGCGTCACTCCCCGCCGTCTGCATCAACCCGATGTAACGCCGCACACGCTGCAACAGCAACTGCGGCCGCTTGAGCTCGCGCAACACTCGGGACGGGCGCAGATAGAAGCGCCGGTAGGCCCGGCGGATCTGCTGGCTGACCTGGTCGCCGGTCATCGCGCGGGCCACGCCCACCGGAGTGAGTCCGGTGAACTTGCTGTAGTCGAAGTCGTCGTCGTTGCCACTCGACGCCCGTTCGTCCCGTGACTCGCGGTAGAGCTTGGTGTCGGGGTATGGGGTCACCGCCGTGAACTGCACCGTGTCGGGATCGAGGCGCACCGCCAGCTTCACGGTCTCGTCCACCATGGCGGGCGTCTCCTCGGGGAACCCGATCATGAAGAAGCAGCGGGTCGCGATGCCGTAGCGGCGGCACGAGTCGATCACCACCGCCGCGTGGTCGTGGCTCTTGATCTTGCCGCGGCTGTACTTCTTCTGGATCGCCTCGTTGCCCGACTCGACGCCGAAGGAGATCGACACGCATCCGGCCGCAGCCATGGCCTGGAGCATCTCGTCGTCCACGGTCTTGATGGCCGTCTCGCACTGCCACTTGAGGGGCAGTCCGGCGTCGCTCAGCAGCGCGCACAGCTCGAGGATGCGGTCGCGGTCGTAGGCGAAGAGCGGGTCACGGAAGACGACGTTGGTGACACCCAGTTGCTCGACCACGTTGCGCAATTCGTCGAACACGTTCGTCGCCGAGCGCCCCCGCCACAAGATGCCCTGGGCCACCACGTAACCGCAGTAGGTGCAGTTGACCGGGCAGCCCCGGGACGAGACCACCGTCTGGATCGGCCCCTCCATGGTGGGGATGCGGTAGTCGTCGAGAGGCAGCAGGTGCCGCGCCGGCAAGGGCAACGTGTCGAGTTCCTCACCCTTGAGCAGGGGGCGGTCGGGATTGTGGATAACTTCGTCACCCCGACGCACAGAAAGTCCGGCCACCGCGAGGGCGTCTTCGCCACCGGCGAGAGCGTCGAAAATCTCGGCCGCTGTGACTTCCGGTTCGCCGCGAATCACACCGTCGATGTGCGAATTGACCATGGCGAGGTCGGGGACCTTGCTGCCCTGGCTCCCGGTGATGAAGACCAGGCTCGCGGGGCTGCGTCGCTTGATGGCATCCGCGAGCAAAAGGTCAATCTCGATCGTCGCGCTCGAGGTCGTCATGATGACGACACTTGGCTCGTCCAGCTGGGCCAAGACGCCCTCGGGGCCGAGAGTGGAGGCTTCGGCATCGAGGACCCGCACGTCGTGACCGCGCTGTTCCAGCAACGCAGCCACGTACAGCAGGTCCATGGGCGGATAACAGAGGCCCTCGCCCACGACCATGCCGAAGCCTCCCATGAGGCCTCGGCTGACCCGTTGGGCGGGAGGAGACGGCGGATTGATGAGCAGGGCATTCATAGGGACGGGTGCATCGTACCCCGCGGGGCAGGTCCAGCGGCGGTATCGGGCACTTTCGCGGTCGCACTTGAGGGCCGCAAGTCCTTGCATGGCATCCCTTTGGCTCAACCACGCCGAACCCAGGCCGATAGGAACGGCACACACCTTGATTCACACCCGGGATCCACACCTTGTTCAATACGCGCTCCAGCGGAGCCCCTCGTCGGGCCCGCCGACACAGCCTGGCGGCTCGACTGACCGTCGCCGCCATTCCCGCTGTTCTCGCCTTGCTCGTGGTCTTCGCGGGAGTCCCCGCCGAGTCCCCGGATGCGCCCCTCCCGGGCCCCTCGAGCGACTCGCCGGCTCCGCTCGCGGCTGAGAGCTCTCCCCGGGAGTACCTGCCGAGCCCGGGTTCCCTGCCGGCGCCGGCCCCCGCCCCGGCCGCGTTCCTGCTCGACTTCGACCTCCCGGTGCGCCCGGCCACTTCCAGCGCCGCCCCGCTCACCGATGACGAGATCGACGACCTCCTCGATCACATCGAGGACTGCGAGAAGCTCATCGTCTCGCTCAACAAGAAGATCCTCAGCTCACTCGGGAAGATCGAGGACCTCGAAGAGCGCATCGCCACCGAGCAGGCCAAGATCGACGGTTACCAAGAGGACATCGACGAGTGGCAGGCCCTCATCGATCCGCTGCTCCCCAACGAGCAGGCCCTCTACGCCACGATGCAGACGGCCCTCGCATACTACGAGGCCATGGACGTGGCCTACGACGACGCCAAGCTCTTCGAGAAGGAGATGCGCGACGTCTGGAAGGTGAAGCGCAAGCTCTCCCAGACAGCGGACAAGGAGTGGAAGAAGCTCGACAAGCTCAAGACCAAGCTGCTCAAGAAGGTCGCGAGTCTCGACAAGAACATCCTGAAGTACGAGCTGCGCATCGACTCCGAGGAGGAGAAGATCCTGGGCTACGAGGCGGACATCGCCGAGTGGCACATCCTGCTCGATCCGGCCCTCGACGCGTTGAATATCGCGTCCATCGTGCTCGATGCGGCCGATGCCGCCCTGCAGCAGGCGGAGGACGACCTCGACGTCCTGCAGGACCTCCCCGATCCCGAGGACTCCGCTGAAGAAGACGCCCTCGATGACGCCATCGACGAGGCCAAGGATCTGGTCAGCCTGCTCAAGGCCCAGCACAAGACGGCGCTCAACGCCTGGAAGGCCGCTGACAAGCTCGTCGACAAGTACCAGGGCTACGTCGACAACCTGAACAAGAAGATCGACCAGTCCCTCGACCGCATCGCTTCCTACGAGGAGCGCATCGCCGACTACCAGGCCGACAAGGACGAGTACCTCGTCGAGCTCGCCGTGCTCGAGCCCGTGCTGCACGACGCCGCGACGGACATGGCCCGCGCCGAAGACGCCGAGATCCTCGCAAAGCAGGCTTACGACGACGCCAAGATCGCCAAGGGCGTCGCCAAGCAGGTCGAGAAGGACGCCAAGACGGCCTTCAAGGCGGAGGAGAAGCTCTGGAAGGACGCCTACAAGCCCATCGGCAACTACGCGAAGAAGATCACCTCGCTCGAGAAGAAGATCGCGAGCGCCCAGAAGAAGATCGACAACTACGCAGAGGACATCGCCGAGCACGAAGAAGACATCGAGGGCTGGTCCGACCAGGTCCGCGATTGCCAGGAGGACATCAACGCCTCGCAAGCCCTCATCGATGGTGAAGGCGAGGGCGGTGGTGAAGGCGAGGGCGAAGGCGAAGGCGAGGGCGAGGGTGAAGGCGAAGGTGGTGGCGAAGGTGAAGGCGGCTCGAGCGACCCCGAGGATCCGGGTGGCGAGTCCGGCAGCGGCGATCCCGGCGGCGACCCCGACCCGGGCGGCGGCAGCAACCCCTCCTCCGTCATCGAGATCCCGCTCCTCGTCCAGGAAGTCCTGCCCAAGAACAAGTCGGGCCTGACCCGCAACGGCGTCGTCGCGACGTTCGGCGTGCCGCTCCCCGAGGCCTGGGACATCCAGGAAGTCGGCGGGCGCCCGGCCCTGTCCGTCGCCGGCAGCTCGACCTGGCAGATCCGCTCCACGGCCTACTGGCCCTCGGGTGCGGTCAAGTGGGCCCTGGTCGACCTGCGCACGAACGTGGCGGCCAACGGCATCAACGACGACCTGACCATCCAGGAAGGCACGGGCGACTCCGGTCAGTCCGACATCGCCTCGACGGGCGCCACGAAGATCCTGCTGAACACCGGCCCGATGCAGGCCGACATCCGCTTGGACGACTTCAACCTGTTCGACCGCGTCGTCGTGGACGGCACCCAGCTGGTCGCTCCCGGCACCAGCGCCGGCATCGTCGGCAAGTCCGTCGAGGGCTACGCCCTGTTCCCCGGCCCGAATACGGTGGTGTCCATCGAGGAGAACGGTCCGGCGCGCGCCGTGGTGCGCGTCATGGGCGACCTGGTGGACGCCGGCGCGAACTCGGTGGTCGACTTCACCTGCCGCATCACGGCCCGGGCGGGCGCTCGCGCCCTCGAGGTCGACTTCACCGTGCGGAACGCCAACCTGTCGCGGCACCAGCACAGCCAGTTGGAAGGCATCACGCTCTGGACCAAGGTGGCGGCGGGCTCGAACAAGGCCGCGCACTACTCACGCCACGACGGCAATGAGCAGATCATCCCCCTCTCGGGCAACGATCAGACGCACATCTTCCAGGCCTACTCAGGGGCCCCCGTCGAGGGCACGGACGGCGGCGGCCCGGCCTACCAGCCCCACATCCCCAAGGTCGCCAGCGAGCAGCTCGAGGACGAGGGCTACCGCATCGTCAAGAACGGCACGCCGGTGTTCCTGACCTCCGACAAGGAGGTCCATCCCCAGCACGGCTTCGGCTCGCTGAAGGGCAGCTCCGGTGGCGTCACGGTGGCCCCGCACAGGATGCCCTTCATGTGGCCGTCCGTCGTCGAGGTCAACGCCGACGGGAGCGTGGGCGCAGGCGTGTTCAGCGAACGCAACGGCTGGCCCTACACCTTCATCTGGCGCCAGCACGAGAGCCGGCGGGTGCTGTTCAACTTCCACAAGGGCGCCACCAGCCCGGACGCGACGCTGATCTCGAAGGCCCACGACTACCCGGTCTCCGCCCGCGCCGCCGACTACGGTCACTACGACGACGCCCGCGTGTTCCCCTATCGCCTGCTCACCGTCGGCGAGCAGAACGCCGTGTACGACCACATGGGCATCGACCACGACGTGAACATCGGCGACGAGCACGTCGAGATCACGCGCTTCCTGCCCGCCCACCAGACCGGTGGCGACAACAACCATGCCTCCATCGAACGGCGCATGGTCGGTGAGTGGCTGCGCCACGGTCACGGCGGCCAGTTCATCAACGCCACGGACCTGGCGCTCTACAAGGCCGAATGGCAGGTCCAACGCAGCGACAACTTCGACCACATCGAAGACCTCGACGCGTCCAACCCGAACCTGCCCCACACAACCGGCGTCGACGGCGATGACGAGCACCGCTACCGGGACGGGATGATCTGGACCTACTACCTGACCGGCGAACCGCGCTTGCGTGAGGCCCTGTTCGACGAGGTCGAGATCCTGCGCAACGTGTACCTGTGGCCCCACGAGCGGTCCATGTACCAGACCATCCGCGCCATGGCGCTGGTGTCCGAGTTCACCGGCGACACCACGCTCAAGCCCCTGCTCAAGTCCCGCCTGCAGTACTTCAACAGCCCCACCATCAACGTCGACGGCGATGACGGGGGCTGGGGCTGGCAGTCGGCGCCGGGCACCGGGTCGCGGCGTTACTTCGCCAACTCGGACCAGAACGTGAGCGAGCAGCCGGAGGGCGAGAACTTCCAGGCCCGCGGTTGGATCTCGGCCAGCCTCGGACCGCTCGGCATGTACCACGCCGCGCGCTTCCTCGGAGACGGCGACGGCGACGCCCAGACGTCACGCCTGCGCATGGCCGACCTCTCCTACTGGACGATGAACGAACTGTATCCTTCGAATCCCGTGCCGGCCGAACGCAAGCTGATCTACAGCTACGCGATCTCCATGCAGTACGCGGTCTCGATGCAGACCGGCATGCACCCGATCCTGCTGGGCATGGGTGAGTCGTTCCTCGACACCGGCGACTCCAGCTACATCGACGAGGCCCTCGAGCAGCTCGAGTATTACGACGCGAAGGGTCAGATGTACAACGTCGACTCGCGCCTCGACTGCCAGCACTTCTTCTGGATCTACCAGCAGACCGTCATGACGCCGTGAGGTCAGGCCGAGGGCTTGCGCATCACGCCGAACAGGCTCACCCCGAAGGGCAGGTTGACGTGACGCTCGACGGCGACTTCGGTGCGCGTGATGGCGTCCGCGAGCCATTCCACCGGCGCCGGCATGGGCACGGCGAAGTCCGACGTCGCGTCCTCCTGCGGCTGGGGACGCAGGGCCCGGATCCGGCGCAGCGTCCACACCGGTAGGAACAGCGCCATCGAGCTGTAGCTCATGCGCTCGGTGTGGAAGCCGACGGACTCGAGGCGCCCCCGCAGTTGGGGACGTCGGTAGCGGCGCACGTGGTGGTAGGCCTCGTCGTGCGGGCTCCACAGCGCCATGAAGGCGGGCACCGTGGCGATCAGCAGGCCGCCCGGGCGCAGCACCCGGAACACCTCCGCCATGGCTGCCACGTCGTCATCGAAGTGCTCGAAGGCGTCGAGGGCGAGAACCACGTCGTAGGTCCCCTCGTGGAACGGGAGGGCCATGGCGTCGGCCTGGACGATGCGGTCGATGCCCCGCTCCCCGCACAGCCGGATGGTCTCCGCCGAGATGTCGATGCCGCGGATCGACCCGTAGTCGGCCAGGAAGCGGAAGCTCATCCCGGTGGCGCAGGCGAGGTCGAGGATGGCGGCGTCGCCGCCACCGGGCCCGAAGCGGTCGAGGGCCGTGCGCACCAACGAGCGGCGACCCCGATACCACCAGTGGGTCTCCTCCACCGCGAACATCCGATCGAATTCGGCGGTGTTCATGATGCCGGGTTCATCGATCCGAGCCGTGGCGTTCGATGGACATGCACACCCGCGTCAGCGCCACCAGCAGCAGCAGGCTCGCGCCGAGCAGCACGTAGCGGAAGCTCGGCACCGCAAAGGCGGCCAGGATGCCCACCCCCGCCAGGATGATGCCCAGCCCCCAGAGCATGACCACGGCTTCCACAGGGGTGAATCCGCCGCGCACCAGTCGGTGGCTCAGGTGACGATCGTCGCCGAGGTACAGCGGGCGCTTGTCGACCCAGCGCCGGATGACCACGAAGGCGGCGTCGTAGAGGGGCACGCCCATGATCAGCACGCTGGGCACGAGGGCGTGGATGCCGTAGGCCGCCGTGCCGTCGGCCATGAAGCCCTTGGACATGTCGAACATGACCCACGCCATCCAATACCCCACGAACATCGAGCCCGCGTCGCCGAGGAAGATGCGCGCCCGCGGGAAGTTGTAGGGCAGGAAGCCGAGCAGCGACCCCACCAGCAACGACGCCACGGTCATCGTGCGCAGGCTGTGCAGCGAGCCCAGGTAGATCACCGAGGCCGAGAACGCGATCACCGACAGCCCGGACATGAGCCCGTTCATGTTGTCGGAGAAATTGAACGAGTTCACGATGGTCAGGTACCAGAGCAGCGTGAAGATGAAGTAGACCCACTCGCGCACCGCGGCGCCGTCGTCCAGGAACGCCCAGGGCCGCGGGTAGGTGATCACGAGCACGCCCACGATCTGGCCCAGGAGCTTGGGCACGAAGCCCAGCTTGTCCTTGAACACGTCGTCGATCAGACCGATGACGAACAGCACGGTCCCGCCGATGAGCACCTGGCGGATGGCGCTCAGGTCGAGGCCCGGGCTTCCCGGGGTGCCCCGGGCGATGACCCACATGCCGATCCCGAAGGCCAGGAACACGGCCGCGCCGCCGAGCAGCGGCGTCACCCGCGCGTGCTGCTTGCGTCCCCCCGGCCGGTCGACCACGCCGAAGGCGCGGGCCACGGCCATGCAGACGGGCACCAGCACCAGCGCCGCCACGAAGGCGACACCGAAGCCCTGCAGGGCGAAGCGAAGGGACTCGGGCACGGAGAGAGCGGGGCCGGCGGGGATCAGGGACGGGTCGGGGACAGGGGGCGCCGCCCGGACAGCCCGTCACGGTCGGCACGTGACTGTATCGCGCCGGAGACGCCTCCACCACGGCCCCGCCGGGGGTGAGCAGCGATCAGACCGTCAGTCTCAGGCCCCGCCGCTCCAGCCAGGTGTAAACGCCGTCGACGTCGCACATCACCTCTCCCATGTTGCTGTCGTCGTTCATGGCGAATCGCTTGAGCTCGAAGCGGGGCGTCTCGGCGTCGTTGACGCCCGGCATGGCCGTGATGGCGCTCTCGAAGCCCAGGTCCTCCAGGATCTGCAGGGTGTGCTCGTCGTAGTCCCACAGCCGCCCGTAGGGATAGGCGAAGGTGGGCACCTCGTGCCCCAGCCACGACTGGAGGTCGCGCAGGCTGCCCTCGATCTCCCGGCGCTGCTGATTCTCATCGAGGGATGAGAGCACCAGGTGGTTCACCGTGTGGGCGCCCAGCTCGATCCCGGCGGCGTCGAGGGCGCGACAATCGTCGGGGCTGAGGTAGACCTCCTCCGCGAGCTTGCGCTCGTCGCCGCCCGCCTCATCGAAGATCCGGCGCAGGATCTCGTCGCGCTCTTCCGGCAAGACGTCGTACTTGAGCAGGCGCTTCAACTCGTACTCGCCGGCCACGTCGCCCGCGGGGAGCGCCAACAGGTCGGCCTTGGTGTGCTGCCGGCTGACGTGCTCGGCCAGCATCGCGCCCAGGGCGTGCGGGCCCCGCTGGTGCAGCACCCAGAAGTAATGGTGCAACCAGTTGAGCTTGCCCTTCATGGGCCCGGTCTGGACGAAGATCGTCGCCGTCGCGTCGAATTCCTTCAGCAGCGGAAGCAGCACTTCGAAGTTGTCGCGGTAACCGTCGTCGAATGTCAGCACCACGGCGTCGTGGGGCACCTCGCCGGCCTTCAGCGCCGTGAGCATCTGGCCCACGGTCAGGAAGCGGTAGCGGGCCCGCTGGAGCAGCTGGAGCAGCCGCCGCAGGCGCTCGGTGCTGGTCTTCATGTGCCCCGGCAGGTAGGCCGTCTCCTCGGCATGCCCCACGTTGTGGAACATGACCACCGGCACGCCGCCACGGGCGCGGCGGAAGGCGCCGCGCAATCCGAGGTGGTGGAACACCAGCGCGACCAGCCGCCGCAGCATCCGTTTGAGTCGGTGCTTCATGGGAGGGAGAGTCTAGCGCCCGTCACGCGGACATGTGCTCGGCATCTCGATCGCCGTCCGTCAGGTGCCAGCGACCGAGGTCACGGTCGGCCTCGGGGGGCGCCGCTGCAGGCCCCGCGCTGACACTCCCGCACGCGCGCACGATGAAGGGGAAGATGTCCCGGAAGGGCTTGCGTCGGCGGTCGGCCCGGAAGCCCAGGGCGATCAGGTCGGGGATGGCCGGATGGTGATCGGCCAGCAAGGCCGTAGCCTCCTCGCACGCGCGCCGGACACATTCGAGAGCGAAGCTCAGGAGCAGCGCCTGCCGCGCGGCCGGGTCCTCGGCCAGCAGGTCCACCAGCCAGGCCCGCCCGTCGCGCCACTCGCCCACCAGATAGCCCGCCAGGCGCCCCTCCCGGCGCAGGCCGAAGCACTCCTGTCGCCGGCTCGGCGTGTCGACGTAGCGCCAGTTGAGCCAGCGCGCCGAGCGCACCCCCACCAGGCCCCGCGACGGTGCGCAGGCCGCGAACAGCGCGTCCACCGACGCGTCGAAGCGGGGCAGCGGCTCCCAGGGCTCGAGCGGGGACACCCGGGCCAACCGGCCTGCGGTCACGGAGCCGAAGTACTTGTCGAAAGCGAAGGCGAACGGCCCGGCCAGCCGCCCCCAGCGTCCGTGCCGGTCGAGGAAGGGACGTCCCCGGAAGGTCAGGCGCCATTGCACGGCATGGCCGATGAGCTCCCAGCCGTTGCGCAGGAAGCCGTTGAAGGACTGGCGCCCCGAGTAGGCAAAGGCCCAGGGCACGCCCTGCTCGGCCGCGGCCGCCGCCACCTCGTCGTCGAGCCCCGTGAAGATGCGGCGCCCGCGCCAGGCCGCGTCCGTCATGGCGTCGCTCGCCTGCATCAGCACCACCGGCTGGCCGTCCCGCAGGAAGCGCCGGGGCATGTAGGCGTAGGCCCCCACCACGGCCCCCGAGTCCGCATCGACGGCGACGCGGGCCACGGCCGGGCCGTCCGGGTTGTCCCGGTACTTCCAGCGCAGCGTGGCCGCGTCCTTGGACTTGCCGAAACACTCGAGGAACAAGCCCGTCCAGGCCCGCTCGTCGGCCTCGCTGTCGGCCAGGGCACGCGCGGTCCAGGCGGGACCGGTCACGGGGGGCCCACCGCGGGACGGACGTGGGTGGCAAAGGACTTCACCGCCTTCTCGACGTCCTTGGGGCGTAGCTCGTTGTCCCAGCACCCCGCCCGCTGACGCGCCTCGTCGAGGGTCGGCTGGCCCTCGCCCTTGGCGCCCGCATGCAGGATGCGCACCTGGGGCCGCACCGCGATGCGCCGGTCGTCGTACCAACGGTGCCAGGCCGAGAGCGACTCGACGGTGTGCCCGGGCCGGCCCACCACATGCTCGACCACACTCGACACGCCCGTGACGCGCATGGCATCCACGGCGGTCTCGATGGCCGGGCGCCCGGGATCGTCCATGGGCGCGGCGCCGGCCGCATCGTGAGCGGTGGGCGCCGTCACCAGCACCGAGTTGCAGCCGCCCTGGGCCAGGGTGAGCGCCAGCATGGGGCCGACGTGGTCGGCGCGCACGCGGCAGGACCAGGGCACGCCCGGCGCCACGCCGAACATGCCGCGGGCCACGCGGCGGGTCGCTTCGGGATCGGCTCCCAGGTCGCGGTCTTCCAGCACGATGCGGCTCGCGCCGGCCCGCAGCACGGCGTGGTGGACCCGCTCGAGCAACTCCGCCGACCAGGCCGCACCCTCCAGGTCCCGGGGTCCGCACACGCTCACGGGCAGCCCGCCGCCGTCGTCGTTGGCATAGGCCGAGAGCGGCAGCAGATGCCAGGCAGGTCGTTGCGCCACCAGGGCCGGGGGCGTCGGCACCGCCTCGGCCGTCGAGGCCACGATCTGGTCGCCCCGACGCCACCACAGGCCCGGGATGCGCTCGGGGTCGAAGCCTGAGACCGGAGACCAGGCCGGGCCCACACCGAGGGCGAGGGCGCCCGAGAGGTCCGGCAGGCGCGCCAGCAGCTCGGCGCCGTAGAGCTGGCCGAGAGGGCCGGCCACCACCCGGGGGACGTCCTGGGGCCAGCCGCTCACCAGGGCCTTGAGCGGCTCGAGTTCGGGCAGCGGGTTGCGAGCGATCTCGCTGCCCCCCGCGTGGAACAGCACCAGCTCGGCGCGCCAGAGGCGGCCCTCGCGTCGCACCACGCGATCGGAGAGGCCCTCGGCGGACGGATCCATGAGGCGCACGTCACACCCGAGGTGCAGCAGACGGGCGGCCATGACCGCCGCGTCGCGCGGCGGGAGCCCTTCGACATCCGAACTCGCGAGCCGCGGGCCACGCTCGCCGCTGCGCAGGGCCACCACGAGGACGCGCAGGCGACCGGTCATGCCGCGACGCTCCCGAGCAGCTCGGCGTACAGGGCCTCGACCCGGTCGACGTGTCCCGGCATCCCGAACAGGGCCTCCGCACGGCGGCGACCGGCGGCCCCCATGCGCGCGGCCAGCGCCGGGTCGGCGACGAGGCGCTCGATGCGCTGGGCCATCACCGGCACCTGCAGCGGGTTCACCAGGAACCCCGTGACGCCGTCATCGACCACGTCCGACGGCCCGCCCCACATCGACGCGACCACCGGTCGCGCCGCCGCCATGGCCTCGAGGTTGATCAGCCCGAACGACTCGAAGCAGAGCGAGGGCGTCGCCACCACGGTGGCGAGCCGATAGGCCGCCGCCAACTCGTCTCCGGTGAGCCAGCCGGTGCCGAAGACGGCGTCGGCCATGCCCAGCCGCGCCGCCCGGGCGAGGAGTTCATCGCGGAATCCCGGCAACGACTCACCGATGGTGAGCAGCGCCAGGTCGGGGTGTCGGCGGCGCACGATCTCGAGGGCCGTCACCAACTCGAGTCCGCCCTTGAGCCGGTCGAGGCGGCCGCCGTAGAGCACCACCGGGCGGTCACCCAGGCCGATCCGCGCGCGCAGCGCTTCCACGCAGTCGTCACCTTGCTCGACGGGCGGCAGGACCATCCCGTTGAAGATGGTCGTGGCCGGCCCGATGCCGTTCATGCTCAACAAGCGCCCCATTTCGTCGGAGACGGCCACCAGGTGGTCCACGTCGGACGCCAGGACCCGGCGGATGCGCCCGTTGCGGAAGGGATTGAAGCGGCCGCGCACGCACAGCGCGCATTTGACCGGTCCGTTCTTGTATCGCACCGGGTCGCCCGGGACGAGCCGTTCGTCGAGGTGGCAGAAGAGCTTCTGGTGGCACACCGGCATGGCGTCGTGGACGTGCAGCACGACCTTGGCGCCGGCGGCCCCGGCCGCCTTCAGGGCGGCGTAGGACAGATGGATGTGGAGGTTGTGGATGTGCACCACCTCCGGCCGGAAGTGCTCGACGGCGGCCCGCATGGCCGCGACGCCCGCCGGATTGTCGAGGCTGCGCCACGAGCGCCACCGCAGCGGGTAGCCCGGCACCGGCTCCACCCACACGTCGACTTCGCCCTCGCGGAAACGCCCGGCCGAAGCGGCGTCGGTGGTCGTGGCCAGGAACGCCACCTCGTGGCCTCGCTGCGCCAGACCCTCGGAGAGTCCCACGGCCACGCCGGCGGCCGAGGAGCGCGTGCGGATGTCGTTGGCGACGAGGACCCTCATGGACGGTCCTTTGTCGCCTCCCGGAGGGCCTGAACTCAACCCTCGCTCCGAGGAACCCCCTGGGCACGCGACCCCCACCGCGATTCAGCCCGAGCGGGCCGCCCGCAGGGGCGGCGCGGTGTCAGATCTCGGGACCGTCGACGGTGGTCGGGCTGCGCACGTTGGCGCCCCCCAGGCGCAGCGCCCGCGCCAGGCGCGCCTTGCCCTCGTCGCGATTCTCCATGTAGTAGCGGATGCGAGACATGAACCGGCGCATCTTGGCCGGCGTCGCCTCGTACCACTCCTCGTAGTCCTCGACGAGCTTGCGCTTGATCATGTTCAGCTCGTCGTTGCTGAAGTTCTCGTGCATGTAGGGACTGCGGTCGGAGTCCACGTACTCGGTCTTGACCAGTTCGGGGTCGATGCGGTCCTTGAACTGCTCGAAGCTGGCCGTGGCCGTCAGCGGATTGAACAGCGACGTGCGGATGCGGTCGGGCATGCCCTCGCGCATGATCTTCGCCGTGTTGTCGAAGTCCTGTTGCGTCTCGCCCGGCGTGCCCACGATCAGGAACACCTTGGTCCAGATGCCGGCGCGGCGCGTGATCTTGAGCGCCTCCACGACCTTCTCGACCTTGTAGTCCTTCACCAGGGTGTCGAGGCTGGCCTGGCTGCCCGACTCGACGCCGAAGTACATGCGGTTGAAGCCGGCCTTCTTCATGGTGCGGGCCATGTCGTAGTCGATCATGTCGACGCGGGTCTCGCACGACATGTTCAGCGTCAGGCCGCGCTCGATGATGCCCTCGCAGATGTCGTAGACGCGCTTCTTCTGGCAGGTGAACAGCTCGTCGATGAAGAGCACGTTGCCCGGCTGGTACTTGTCGTGGATCTCCTGCAGCTCGTTGAGGATGTCGTCGACCGAGCGCGTGCGGAAGCCGCGGCCGGTGAGCTCCTTCTGGCAGAAGACGCAGCGGAACGGGCAGCCGCGGCTGGTGAAAATGTAGAACAGCCGCTCCTTGTTCATGTGCGCGTAGCGATCGAAGGGCAGGGCTTCCCATTCCGGGAACGGGATGCGGTCGAGGTCCTTGATCAGCGGCGGCTGCGGGCTGGTGTGCCGCGTGCCGTCCTCGCGGTCGAAGGCGATGCCGGGCACGTTGCCGAGGGCCGAGCGGCCCGCGTCGACGCCCTGCATGAAGTCGACGATGCTGTCCTCGGCCTCGCCGCCGATGACGTAGTCGAGCCCGCCGTCGAGCAAGGTATCGACGTCCACCGTGGCGTGGGGCCCGCCCATGATCGTGATCACGTCCGGGTTGATCTGCTTGGCCCGCTGGGCGTAGCGGATGGCGCGGTTCACGTGGGGCGTCAGCGCCGACAGTCCCAGGATCTCGGCCTTGGCGATGTAGGCCTCGACCTCGGCCTCGGTGCACACGCGCTCGTCGCAGCACTCCACGTCGACGCCGGCTTTCCGCAGGATCGCCGAGAGGTAGATGATGCCCAGCGGCATGGCGATGAAGAAGTCGTCCTGACCCGGAGGGGTCACGTACATCAACACGACCTTCTTCTGCGTCGGCGCGGCGGCGTCAGCCATGGCGGAGTCCTGCGGGAACGGGGGTGGAGGCGAAGCGAGGAGGCGCGGGTCGGGTCAAGACGAGGGGGATTCGAGCGCCGCCTTGCGTGCCCGAACGCGCCGGAAGAACCACCACATGTATAACAGATGGAATACGATGAAGAGCCGCGCGAGGCCCACGGCCCAGGCAATACCCATCGGCCCGTTGGCCACGCCGGCTGTACTCGCGATGAGCAGCCACGTGACGTAGGCCACCAGGTTGGTGTAGAGCAGCACCTTCAGCCGCCCTGTGAACAGGTAGAAGGGCTCGATGGCCACGGCGAATCCGAGCATGTAGTTGCCCACCACCAGGCCCAGGAACAGGTCGAATCCACCCTCGAATTCAGGGCCATACCAGGTCGCCAAGACCCAGGGCACGACGAGCACCGCCGCCGTGGTGAGCGCCGCGAAGATCAGCCCCGACGCGATGGTCACGCGCTTGATCGTGGGCCCCATGTCCTCGATGGGAACATCGGAGCTGCCGATCTTGTAACCGAGGGCCGGCAGGAAGGCGCGCCCCACTCCGCCCACCAGCAGCGCCAGCCCCCAGCTGATCTTGCGCGCCACGCCGAACACGCCCGTCTCCTCGAATGAGAATCCGACCATCAGGATCACCCCCGCGAGGGGAACCAGTTCGTGCAGGCCCTTGTTCATGGCCAGGAACAGGGACGTGCGCAGCAGCTCCCGCATCGAGCTCTTCGGCACGGCTCGCAGGACGTCGCGCAGGGGCGGCGGCGCCACCTTCTCATCGAATGCCCGCGCCTGGCGGTAGGCCCACGCCGCCAACAAGCCGCCGAGCACGAAGTGGGCCGTGATCGCCCAGGCGATGCCCTCGAGCCCGCCGTCGAGGACGATGGCCAGCACCACCAGGGCCACGCGGCCGACGTTGCTGATGATGTCGATGACCGCGAACTGGCGCATCAGCCGCGCCCCCACCAGAGCCGCCATGCCGAAGGTGCGCAGCACCTCGAACATGCCGACGGTGCAGAGGATCCAGGCCAGGCGTCCGGGCACGGGGTCGCCGGTGCGGTACTCGCTGATCCACGGCAGGGCCCACCAGCCCAAGGTCACCGCGAGGGTGCACATGACCAGGCCGAGCTTGAGCAGCACCGCCAGCGCATCGACGCAGGCGGCGCGGTCCTGCCGCGCGACGGCCGCGCTGTAACGCGAGATCGTGGCGTTGCCCACGCCCATGGTCATCAGGAAGAAGGTGAAGGTGAACAGGGTGCGGGCAAAGTCCCAGCGGCCGAGTTCGAAGTCGCCCAGGTAGCGCGCGAGCAGGATCGACGTGCCCAGGAACGTCGCGCCCTGCACCAGCGTCGTGGCCTGCATGAACAGCGTGTCGCGCACGAACTTGCGCTGGAGGAACTTGCGGATCATCAGCCGCGTTCCTGCCGGGCCGCGATCAGTTCGGCGTAGATCTGCAGGACCCGGTCGGCGGCGGCGCCCCAGGTCTGGGCGTCGGCGCGCGCGGCGCCGGCGGCGCCCATGCGATGGGCCAGGGCCTCGTCATCCACCAGGCGCACGAGGGCGTTCGCCAGGCCCGCGTTGTCCGAGGGCTCCAGCAGGAAGCCGTTGCTCCCGTCGGTGATGGCCGACTCGGCACCGCTCTCCGACACGCCCACGACGGGCCGTCCCGCCGCCCCGGCCTCGAGGAAAACCAAACCGAAGGCCTCGAAGCCGCCCTCGTCGCTGGTGATGGGCGTGAGCATGAACACCCGACAGCCCCGCATCAGCGCGACCTTGCGGGCCTCCTCGACGTTGCCGAGGAAGTGCACGTGGTCGTCGGCGCCGGCCTCGGTGATCTGCGCCTGCAGTTGCCGGAAGTACGGGTCGTCGGGGCCGTGGCGTCCGACCACCGCGAAGTGCAGCTGCGGACGCTGCTCCCACGCCCGCAGGAAGGCCGGCATCGAGAGGGCGTAGCCCTTGCGCGGCTTGAGCTCCCCCACGCAGAGCACGTAGGGATCGGGCACGCCGGCCGCCACGCCCGCGGCCCTGTCGGCGGCGTAGTCGCTGGGCACGCAGCCGTACGCCACGACCTCGGCTCCCTGCGGCTCGGCGTGCTTGCGCACCTGCCGCAGGGCGAACTCCGCCCCCATCAGGAAGCGATCGGTGCGGCGGAACATCCAGCGCAGCAACGTGCGGTGCACGGCGTAACGCAGCGGCGCCACCGAGTAGGTGCCGTGCCCGCTCACGACCACCGGGCGCCGCGCCAGCCGGGCCGCCAGCACGGCCACGAAGCCCAGGGGATAGTCAGCCATGCTGTGGACCACGTCCGCCCGGCGCGCGGCGGCCACGAGTCGCGGCAGCGACGAGAGCACCAGCCACGCGAGCCGCAGCACCCCGGGCAGGGGCACGTGCCCCAGGGGCAGCACGTCGTGGACGAACAGGTGCTCGGCCCGCGGCATGTCCTCGGAGAATCCCCGGTGCCCACGACCGATGAAGACGTCGACCTGCGAGCAGCGTGGCAGCATGTGCCGCAGCAACCCGCAGCCATATCGACCGACCCCGTCGACGCCCGACAGGGAATGTGTGAGGACCAGCACGCGTGGACCCGCCGGCGCCGCGGCCCCGCTCAAGGCCTGAGTTTCCACACCCTTACCCAGGGTCCCGGCCGCTCGTAGTCCCACAGCTCCGTGAGGGCGAAGCCCAGGCCGGTGGGCAGCTGCGCCCGCGCCGGGGTCGCGCTCCCCGTGGGCGAGAGGGACAGCACGAGCTCGCCGCGCGCCCGGGTCATGTCGGTCAGTGGCTGGCGCCGGGCCTCGTCGGGAAGCCGATCGATCTGCACGTAGTATTCGACGCCGCGGGCCCGCATGAAGTCGTCGACCTCCACCGGCTCGTCACCGAACAGGTAGTCCGTCGCGAAGTAGGAGTCGAAGCGGTAGTAGCGCTCGGACGGGACCACCCACCGGGCCGCCGGCGATTCGGGCAACCCCGCCTCGGCCCGCGCGATGAGGCGCCGCTCGCTGCGGTTCAACTCGACCTCGTGCGCCACGGCGGCCAGGGAGTCGGCCGTCGCCGTCAGCGGCACGCCATAGTACGAGCCGAACGCGTCGATGGCCACCACAGCACCCGGCGGCACCAGGCCGGGCAGTTGCTGCGCCGCCAGGGTGCGGGTGTCGGTGCGGCCGAGGAGCTGGTCGAGCCGCGCCGACTGCACCACCGGTAGCGCCAGCAGGAGCGCCGCCAGCACGACGCCGCGTCCCGTGGCGAGGCGCGTGAGCAGCTCCCCCGCGCCGAGCGCGAGAAACGGCACGAGCGGCATCAGGTAGCGCACGTGGGCCCCGTCGTAGAACAGGAACAGGACGCCGTAGGCCAGGGCCGGCACCGTCACCAGCCAGTAGGCGCGCTTGTCGGTGCGCCGCCACATGAGCACGAAGCCGATCAGTCCGCCCAGCACCAGCACGGGGTCGTAGCCAATCCACGACTTGGCCGTCCAGGCGAAGTGCGCGCCGCCGAAGGCCGAGGGATCGAAGGCCTGGCCGCCGACCTGCACCGGCATCTGCTCGCTGCCCTCGATGACATTGGTCCCTGACGCGGCCCCGTGGAGCAGCATGAAGGGATATCCGAAGGCCAGGGCCACCGACGTGCCGGCCACCAGCCCGCCGGTGATCGCCACCAGGCGCGCGCGCCACATCAGGCACGCCACCAGCGGCAGGCTCAGCGCGGCCAGCCCCACCTGATGGGTCGTCGCCGTGAGCCCCGCGATGGCGAAGGCCGTGAGCACCGGCGGTCGGCCCTTGCGGCGCTGCAGGCGCAGACTCGCCGCCAGGGTCAACGCTCCCAGGGCCACCATGGGCGCCCAGGGGCGCGTCGTATGCGCGTACTGCACGAACAGCAGCGACGAACCCGCCAGCAGGGCGGCCACCGCCGCCGGACCTTTGCCCCGTCCCAATTCCCGCGCGGCCCGGTAGGTGGCGAGCGGCAGCAGCAGCGCGAGCAGGGCGTGTCCGAGGCGCACCGGGAACCAGGCCAGCGACGGATCGTCGTACACCGCCTCGGCGTACTCCCCCGTGCCGGCCCACTCGCCGGTGACCCGGCCGACGGCGTAGCGCGCGCCGATCATGCCCAGCCCCACGTAGGGCAGCCCGTAGGGATAGGTCGTGTAGGTGCTGCCCGCCGGCACCAGGGCGCTCAGCCCGTGCTCTCCGAAGTCCCGGGCCATGCCCAGCGAGGCCTTCACCACCGAGTCGTCGGGCACGTAGCGGTGCGGCATGCCGTGATCGAGGGAGAGCAGGCACAGCAGGGCCACGATGAGCATGACGGGGCGCAGGGGATGCTTCATGCCCGGGCCACCTGCAGTTTCTCGCGCAGGAAGCGGGCCACCTGCTGACCCCGAGCCGACCAGTCGTAGGCCTGGACGTCCTGCTGGGCCCGGGCGCTCAAGCGGCGCATCCCGTCGGGGTCGTCGACGAGCGAGCGGATGCCGTTCGCCAGGGCCTCGGGATCGTCGGGCGTCACCATGCGGGCGTTGTAACCGTCGGTGAGCACCTCACGCAGGCTGGGGATGTCGCTGGCCACGATGGGCCGCCCTGACGCCATGGCCTCGAACAGCTTGAGCGGCGAGGTGTAACGGGCGGAAATGGCTTCCGTCGCCGTGTTGGGCAGGGCGATCACGTCCGCCGCCGCCAGGTGGAAGGGCACGGCCAGCGACGGGATCGTGCCGGTGAAGGTCACGCGGCCGGGCGCGTGTTGCTGGGCCAGCGCCACCACGCGGTCGAGGTTGATCTTGTCGCCCCCCACCACCATCAGCCGCACGTCCGGCAGGCGCCCCATGGCCTCCACCAGCGTGTCGACGCCCTTCCACTTGTAGAGCTGGCCGGCGTAGACGACGAGCGGCGTGTCGGCGGGCAGCCCGAGGTGCGTCCGCGCCGTGGGCGCGTCGGGCAGGCCCACGAAGCGGTGCAGGTGCACGCCGTCCCGCGCCACCAAAATCGCCTCGGGATCGACACCTTCGCCGATGAGCTCCTCGCGCAGGGCGTCGGTGATGGTGATCACAGCGGGCAGGCGCGCGAGCGCCCGCATCACCCAGCGCCGCCGCGACGGCGTGTTGGGCAGGTTGTGAACCTCCGCCGCGAGCCGGGCCACATGGCGGCGTCGCAGCCCGGAGACGAGCAGATCGAGGGTGTAGTGGTCGCGCACGAGCAGGGCCGAGCGCCGCTGCACGGCGGCCCGGGCCAGGGCCCGCCACCCGAAGGTGGCCGACTGCACCAGGAACGGCACGCGCTGCAGCCGCGGCGGCAGCATGTCGATGGTGTCGAGGCTCGCGATGCGCTCGACCCGGAAGGTGCGGCGCACCCCGTAGTAGTTGTGGACGTCGGTGTCCTGGTAGGGGAAGCGCCGCGGCACGACCACGCTCACGTTGAGCCCCGTCGACGAGAGGGCCTCGGCCATGGCCGCCACCTGCAGGCCGTGGGCCCGCGGGCTGGGAAAGCGGATGTTCACGACGAGGTCGAGGTGGGTGAAGCCACGCTTCACGAGCCGGACCCGCCCAGGACGTCTTCTTCGCTCTTCTCGTTCGGGCCGAGATACGGATTCGCCTCGAGCTCCTGCTCCTTGACCCCCGCATCGATGTAGCCGAGCTCCTGGAGTCGTTCGAAGAGCACGGGATCCATGGCGAACGTCGGCAGTGATGAGAGCGCCGGCTGCGACGCGTGGTAATCGCGCATGCGTTGCCACAGGGCGTCCCACGGCGGCTCGCCGAGCGCATCGGCCCAGCGCGGCTCGAATTCACCGGGGTCCGTCGCGAGGTCGTGGACCCGCACGTGCTTGTGGTCAGTGGTGACGCCGTTCAAGTAATCGCGCCGCGCCACGATCTTCTTGTCGCCCATGAGCATGGCGATGTAGCGGTTGTTCTCGGAGAACACCGCTTCCTCGCCGGGCGGCACCGGCTGTCCGCCCGCATCGGGCACGAGGCTGCGCCCCGGCCCCTGCTCGAGGGTGCCGCGTCCGACCACGTCGATGACCGTCGCCGGGATGTCCATGGCCTCCACGAGATGCGTGACGCGCATCCCGGCGTGGGCCTGGCCGGGGAAGCGCACCACGAGCGGGATGTAGAGGTTGCTGTTGAACATCCAGTCGTGTTCGAAGACCTCGTGCTCGTAGAGCTCCTCGCCGTGATCGCTGGTGAACAGGATCAGCGTTTCGTCGGCGATGCCGAGCGCGTCGAGCTGGTCGAGCAGGTCGCCGAACATGTCGTCGGCGAAGGCGACACCGCCGTCGTAGAGGGCCTCGACATGGGCGAGGTCCTGCTCGTCGAACGGCAGGTTGCCCTTCACGATCTCCTGGCCGTGCCCCTGACGGAACGGGTGGTAAGGGCCTTCGTAGCCCGGGTCGTAGAGATAATCGTAGGGCGCGGGCGGCCCGTACGGCGTGTGCGTCGAGTAGTAGTGCACCATCGCGAAGAAGGGCCGGTGCGCCACAGCCCGCATCCACTTCATGGCCTCGGTGTTCACCAGCCGGGGGTCGAGCTTCTGCCGGATCTTGTTCTTGAAGATGTTGATCAGCAGGTCCGACTTGACGATGGACCACTTGCTGCTGCGCGTCACCGGTTCGTGGCCGACGATGGTCTCGAAGTAGGTGTCGAAGCCTTCGAGCAGACCGTTGCCATTCGACAGGGTGCCGGTGAGGAACGCCCCGGTGACCCAGCCCTCGTCCTGCAGCGCCCGGGTGATGGTGCGGTTGCGCTGGGGGTCGAGCCGCTGGTTGGGCAGCATGTTCATGAGGCCGTGCTGGCGCGGGTACTTACCCGTGAGGAATGACCCGAAGGAGGTCCAGGTGAACGGCGCCTGCACCACGGTCCGCTCGTAGACCACGCCCTGCCGGGCGAAGGCGTCGACCCGCGGCGAGATGGGCGGATCGCGGCGGTCGTAGCCGTAGCACCCGAGGCGATCGGCCCGCAGGGCGTCGACCACCACCAGCAGCACGTTGGGCGGGCGCCCCTCCGGCGCGGGCCGGTCGGCGAAGCCCACGAGCTGCGATTCGCGCCACTCGGCCCAGCCGCCGCCGATGCCCAGCACCAACAGGGTGGCGAGCAGCAACCCCCGCCTCGGCGATCCGAGCCGTCCCGGCCGGAGCACCAGGAAGGCCACCCCCAGCGACAGCACCAACAGCACCACGCTCAAAGCCAGGCGGTAGGGGTGGGTGAAGGGCAGGCCCGCATGGAATTGCAGCCAGCCGATCTGCTTGGAATACCAATACAGGTTGAGGAAGCAGGCCAGGCCCACGATGGCGCGGGCGCCCGCCCGGGGGCGCCCCGGGCTCCGGTCGAGGAGCCAGCCGAGCAACCAGCCCCCGATCACGGCCACCACGGCGCCCAGCAGGGCGTAACGCCAGGCCGCCTGCAACGTCACCGCCAGCACGGTGGAACCGCGCACCGGAGGCAGCACTCCCGACGCCGACCAGGTCGGCAACACGTAGCGGGCTTGGTGGACCATCGCCTCGATGGCTCCCCACAGGGCGCCGTAGAAGAGGCCAGAGGCCAGCGAGCTTCGCCAGACGGGACGGTCCATGGAGACGGGAGGCATCGTAGAGGTTTACCCCCTCGGTTCCATGCGGGCCGAGATTCTTCGAAAACGAACCGCAGGGCCGCCCGTCAGGACGGCCAGCGCGCCCGGACGACCAGGCTCAACGCCCCGCCCTCGCCCCGGACCCGCACCTCGCCCTCGCTGCGCGTCACCTTCCCGCCCTGCGCCTCGACCTGCACGTCCTGCCACGCGCCCGGAAGACGATGCACCAGGGTGCCGCGGCCCGCGGCCACGCTGACGGCGTCGATCAGTTCCATGCCGGCGGGGCCGAGGGTCCAGGTCCGCTCCGTGGCCACCCCCGGCATGGGCTCACCGGCCCGGTCGGCCATCCCGCCGATGAAGACCACCTCGCCGCCTTCAGCGGCGAGCGCTGTATCCTTGAGTTCGGTGCGGAGGTCCCAGGCCGTGCAGGCCACCGGCTCGCGACCGCCGAGCAGCCCGCCCAGGGCGCTGCCGAGGACGCGGCCCCAGCCGCGTCCCGCGCCATGCCACTCGAACCCCGGCGATGCGCTCGCCCGGCCCGTCCGGCCGCCCTGGCCGGTGGCCACACGCTCGACGCCCACATGGATGCGGGCATCCGGCTGCACCGACCACGAGACCAGGGTGCCCCCGCCGCAGGCCGGGCCTCCGGCGTCCACTGCCGGGCCCTGGGCCCCGCGCCAGACGGCCGTCCCCCGGTGCCGCTCGATGTGCACCAGGCCGGCATCGGGCCGGACCACGTCGAGGTCGGGCCGGGCCGCAGCGTTGAGGGGCACGTCGTGGAGGATGCGCGCCACCCACGACGCGTCCGCCGTGGCCAGCAGGCGGCAGTGACGCGGATGCCCGGTCCCCTTGGGTTTGCCGTGGTGACTCTCCAGCCCGCCGTCGAGAGCCGCCACATGGGCCACCCACTCCTCCATCACCCGTCCGGCCTCCCCGGACCAGTGCGCGGCGTGCTCATGCTCGGGGAAGGACTGCGCGCTCCGATGCAGGGCGTAGGCGTCGAAGGGATGGCTGACGACTTCATAGGGCGGAGTCCAAAGCCCTGCCTCGGCATCGAGGCCGAGCAACTTGCAGCCGCCCCCGCTGCGCAGCGCCATGACCGTGTCGGCGCCCGCCGCCACCCGCTCGGTGATGAAGTCGTCGAACGGCTGCTCGAGCGCCGTGTGCACCGCCAACACGAAGGCCGGCAGCTTCGACTGGTTCACCGTCGAGACGTGGGCCGCGCCGCCCACCGGCAAGACGCCCTCGGCCCCCGCCCGCTCAAGAGCCTGGCGGCAGGTGTCGAGGGCCTGCTGCCCCCACGCGTCGCGCTCCAGCCAACGCGCCGCACGGGCCAGCCCCACCGCCGCCCAAAGCCGGTCGAGGATCGACTCGGCGTGGCGGGCCAGGGGCAGCAGCGTCTCGTCGGCGCAGAGCGCCACCGCCTCGCGACAGCGCTGCGTCTCGTCGGCGTCCAGGCCGGGGAGGTCGCCACCCAGCAGGTCCGCCAAGGCGTCGACGGCCGCCCCGCTCTCCTCGGCGTGCGAACAGGGCGACGCGGGGTCGGCGCCGCCCGGCAGGAAGACCATGCCCTCCGACGCGCCGTCGCGGCCGAGCTGGTCGACGGCCCGCAGCAAGCGCTGACGCGCCTCGATCAGGTGGTCCTCCTCACGGGTGAAGCGCCACGAGGCGTCGTTCAGCAAGGCGGTCGCCGCGAGGCGGCCGGTGTGCTCGACGCCATGCACCGGGCAGAGCGTCGCGCCATCGGCATCGGTGTGCCCGCGCAGGAAGGCCAGCGGACCGCGCAGCAGCCCGAGCCGCAGGGCGCGTTGGTCGACCAGCTGGGTGCGTCCCCGTCCTGCTGCGATGTCACTCATGAGGGTGCGTCCGCGGGCTGGCCGGCCGCCGGCCGCACCCCGTCCATCTCCGCCACCAGGCGCGGGATCAGCCGGTCGAGGTCGTGATGCTCGACGACGAGCGCCCGCAGGCGGCCGGCGAGGGCCCCGGCCGCGTCCCCCGGCAGCTCCAACAACGCCCGCAAGCGCATCGCCAGGGCGTCCACGTCGCCGGGCGGGAACATGAGTCGCGCGGCGAGCTCTTCCCCGAAGATGGGCGCGAAGCTCTCGTTGCAGGTGAGCGGGAGGCAGCCGGCACACATGGCTTCGAGCACGACCTTGTCGACGCTGCCGGTGTGGCTCGTGCTCACCAGCACCCGTGCCCGCCCCATGACCTCGCCCACGCGCGGATGGGGCACGGCGCCCAGCCAGCGCACCCGGTCGCCGAAGGCCACGGCCGCCCGGGCGTGTAGCCCGTCGCGGAAGGCGATGTCGTAGTCGAGCAGGACGTCGCCGGCGATCTCGGTGATCGGGCAGACGTCCAGCTTCCCGAGGGCATCGAGCAGCTCGTCCTGTCCCTTGCTCGGCGCGATGCGCCCCACCGCCAGCACGTCGACGTGGCGCGGTCCGCCGCCCGGCGAGAAGCGCGACAGGTCGATGCCGTGCCCGGTGACCACGCACTGGCCCGGCGGGGTCGGCAAGCGGAACGACTCAGCGGAAGCCGTGAAGACCTTGTGCACCAGGGGCGTGGCCATGCGCAGGCTGCGGTCGACACCGGCGTGGGTGTACCAGAGATACAGCGGCACGCCCCGTCGCCGCGCCAACGGCGCCACCGAGAGCACGAAGCGCGGCACCATGTGGGCCAGGATCGCGTCCGGCCGGGTGTCGCCGCCCATGCCCCGCAAGGCCCTGTTCATGCGCCACCACATGGCCAGCCGCCCGGCGCCGTGCTCGCGACCGAGGGAGACCACGTCGACGTTGTCGGGCAGGTCGGTGGCGCCCACCTCCTGCGCGATGACGGTGAGCCGGCTCACATGGAGGGCGAAGCGCTCGCACCAGGTGTGAAAGAAGCCCAGCACCGCATCCCCATGGTCGAGGACCTGGGTCAGGATGACGAGGTGCATGTCTGGCTCGAGGCGGTGTGGGTGGGAGGGCCGGCCGCGGGGCGCGTCCCGGCGGAGAGCACGGCGGCGTACACGGCGGCGAGACGCTCGGCCACGGCCTCGGCGCCGTGTTCGTCCCAGGTGCGCGCGGCAGCCGCCGCGGCGAAGCGGCGCCGACGGTCGGCAGCGCCTCCCAGGTCCAGGAGGGCGGCGGCGAGGCCCGTCGTCACCAGCTCTGTGTCGGCGTCGGCGGGCACCAGCAGCCCATCGACACCATCGCGCACGAGTTCGGAGACGCCGCCCACGTCGGTGGCGACGACAGGCACGCCGGCGGCCAGCGACTCCGCCACCGCCTGGGGCAGGCCTTCGCTCGCCGACGTGAGCAGGAGCAGGTCGAGGGCGGCGTACACCGCGGTGAGGTCGTCGCGCGGGGGCACGAAGATCACGGGCGGTTCGGCGCCGACGGCGCTGCGGGTCAGGGCTTCGCGCAGCGGACCGTCCCCGACGATCACCAGGCGCGCACGCAGTCCCGCGGCCCGCGCACGGGCGACGGCGTCCCGCGCCAGCGCCGGCCGCTTCACGGGCGCCAGGCGCCCCACCATCCCGACCAGCACTTCGTCTGCGGCGAGGCCCCACTCGGCGCGCAGGCGCCGTCCGGCCGCTGGATCGGGCCGGGTGCGCTCGACGTCGAAGCCCGGCGGCACGATCTCCATGGGCCGCGCGCCGATCACGCCGTGGTCCTCGCGGAGCTGCCGCTCCACGGCCTGCGACACGCAGATCAACGCATCGGTGCGTCGGGCCAGGCGCCGCTCGATGGTGGCGAAGGCCCGACCCACCAGGGCGGAGAAGTAGCCCGACAGCACGTGCCCGTGGAAGGTGTGCACCAGCGCCGGCCGCGGCCCTTTGCACGACAGGGCGGCCCCGCGCCCCACCACACCGGCCTTGGCCGTGTGGGTGTGCACCACGTCCGGGCGCCACTCCTGTATCAGCCGGCGGACCCGCCACAGGCTCGTGAGGTCGGACCCCGGCCGCAGCGCGCGGCCCAGGTGCGGCACCTCGACCACGGTCTGGCCCGCCTGCCGCGCGGCGTCCGTCAGGTCGCCCTCGCCGGGCCCCGGGCGGCCGGTCACCAGCAGCGTCTCGAATCCGCGCTCGGCCAGAGGCTGCGCCACCCGCAGCACGTGCCGCGCCGGCCCGCCGACATTCATGCGCGTGATGATGCGCAGCAGCCGGGTCATGGGCGTGAGCTCGTCATGGGGATCAGACGCCGCGAGGGGTGTTCGGCGTCCCCGGCGCCGAGCGCCGGGACCCCGGTCTCCGGCGTCGAGGCGATTCTAGGCCCTTCCGACCCGTGCCACGAACGCCGCGATGGCGTCGAGCCATGAATCGGCCCCGGCCCAGCCCACGCCGCCCCGCACCGCGAGCGAGTGGTCGCCCCCTTCCACCCGCAGCAATTCGCCGGCGACCGGGCCCGGCACCGCACCGGACGACGCGTCGAACACCGAGGTCAGCAGGGCCGGGTCGGCCAGCGCGTCCCGATCCCCGGAGACGAAGAGTTGCGGCACGCGCACACGCGGCAGGTGGGCCGCCCGCTCGACGCCCGCCTTGCCTGCCGGGTGCAGCGGGAACCCGAGGTACACCGCGGCGTCCACGCGAGCGACGGGCGACGCAGGATTGTCGGCGTCCTCGGCCAGCAGCAGGCTCGCCATGCGCCCGCCGAGCGACTTGCCGGCGACGCACAGCGTCTCGTCCTCGAGCTCCGTCACCACCCGTGCGAGCACGGCGCGCCACGTGGCGAGCAACACCGGCGCCCGCTCGGGGGGACGCCGCTTGCCCGACAGCACCATCTGGTGCATGTACGGGAAGTGGAAGCGCACCACCGTCAGGCCGCGCTCCACGAGCCCCGCGGTGACGAGCTCCATGAAGTCGCTCGTGAGCGGCGCCCCGGCCCCGTGCGCGCAGACGAAACGCGGGCGCCCGGGCGCCTCGCCGTCGACGCGGAAGGTCGTCGGGCGCCCGTCGATGTCCAGCGTTCCGTGCCGCTCGCCGTCACCTGCGCTCAAGGCTGCGCTCTCTCTTTGTGTGCGTCACACCGGTGCGCATGCGTCGCGACGACGCGGTCCCGGCATGCAAGAGTCCCGGACCGGTAAGCCGGCCCGGGACCCTGTGTTCCCGAAGGAACGGTCCTCCCGAAGGAAGCTGTGCTCCCGTCCGATGCTCAGTCGGGAGCGACCCGGATCAGACCAGGTCCTTGACGGCCTTCAGCGGGGTGGCCTTCACGACGCGACGCGCCGGCTTGGCCTTGAACATCATCTCTTCGCCGGTGAAGGGGTTGGTGCCCTTGCGCGCCTTGGTGGCGGGCTTCTTCACGACGCGGACCTTGATGAAGCCGGCCATGTTGAAGATGCCGGGGCCACGAGTGCCCAGCTCCTTCTTCATGATGGTGGACATGCTCTCGAACACAGACTTGACCTCGTTGCGGGTCAGACCGGTGTCCTCGGACAGGAGCCGGTAGATCTCCGACTTGGTCTTCGGCTTGTTCGCGGTGGCGGCTTTCTTCTTGGCCTTCTTCGCCATGGGTGTTCCTTTCTTGCGGTGATGACGGTTTGTGATTCGGCTCTGTTCGCAGGGAACAGGGTTCCGGTGAGACGAAATCCGGGGTTGCCGGATGAGGCGGGGAACGTATCCCCCGCCCACACCGGGTTCAAGCACCAGATTCCCTTGTTTTTGTAGGGTTTTTGTAGTGGCATGGCCAGACGTCATAGGCAAAACGTCCTGGTCGCCCCTTCCACCACCCCTGGGGGACCCAGGCCGACGCGCTCGGGAAGGCATGGGGGCGCCGGGACTCGAACCCGGACGGCCCTTGCGGACCAAGGGATTTTAAGTCCCTTGCGTCTACCGATTCCGCCACGCCCCCGGGGCGATGGTCGAGGGAATCGGGGCCGGAGTCAAAGCGTTTCGCGCGCTTCAGGCCGAGCGGGAGGTCCGCTCCAGTTCCTCGTCCCGCAGGGTCCGCCGCAGCAACTTGAGCACCGCCGACTTGGGCAGCGACTCACGGAACTCCACCCGGGCGGGCACCTTGTAGCGGGCCAGGCGCTCACGGCACCAGGCGATGATCTCGGCGCTCTTGGCCGCCTCGTCGGCGGGCGGCCCCCCCGCCAGCACCAGGAACGAGACCACCGTCTCGCCGCGGTGATGGTGCGGCACGCCGATGGTGCACGCCTCCATCACGTCGGGATGTCCCGCCAGCAGGCGGTCGATCTCGTCGGGGTAGACGTTGTAGCCCCCCGCGATGATCAGGTCCTTCTTGCGGCCGACGATGCAGAAGTAGCCGTCGGAATCCATGGTGGCCAGGTCGCCCGTGGCGAGCCAACCGTTTTGAAGCGTCGCTGCGGTTTCTTCCTCGCGGTGCCAGTAGCCGGCCATGACCTGCGGCCCGCGGACCCACAGCTCCCCGGTCTCGCCGGCGGGCAGCGGGACCGGGCCGTCGGGCCCGAGCTCCGAACCGATGGCGACGATGCGGGCGTCGGTGCTGCTCAACGGCACGCCGATGGAGCCCACCTTGCGCAGGCCCTTGAGCGGGTTCACGTGCGTCACCGGTGAGCACTCGCTCATGCCGAAGCCCTCGACGATGCGGCCGCCGGTGAGTTGCTCGAAGCGCTCGAGCGTGTCGACGGGTAACGGCGCCGAGCCCGACACGCAACTGCGCACGCTCGACAGGTCGAGCTTCTCGACGCCGGGCATGGCGTTGATGGCGGCATACATGGTCGGCACCGCCGGGAAGCGCGTGACGCGGTGCCGCGCGATGGCCGCGGCGACGCCCGCCGTGTCGCGCGGGTCGGGCATGAGCACCATCGCGCCCCCCACCAGGGTCGAAAAATTCATGCACACGGTCATGCCGAAGACGTGGAACAGGGGCAGCGCCGTGAGCGTGACCTCGTCCCCCGGGACACAGTCGGTGAACCACGCGAGGGCCTGCTGGGTGTTGGCCGTGAGGTTGCCGTGGGTCAGCATGGCCGCCTTGCTGCGACCGGTGGTGCCGCCGGTGTACTGCAGCACCGCGAGGTCGTCGCCGCTGAGCGCCACGTCCGGGGGCGCGCCGTCCACCGCGGCGATGAGGCGGGCGAAGTGGGAGAGGGACTCCTCCTCGGGCACGCGGGCGATGCGGGGCGGGTCCTGTCGCCGCAGCACGAGCGGGGCCAGCTGCTTGAGCGGGAAGCGCAGGTACTCGGGCACCGACGCGACGATCACGTGCTCCACGGGCAGGCGCTCGCGCACCGGCGCCACGTTGCGCTGGTAGAGGAAGTCGGCGGTGATGGCGACCTTGCACCCCGCGTCCGTCCACTGCTCCTCGATCTCCCGCTGCACGAACATGGGATTCGTCATGACGGCGACGCCCCCGGCCGCCAACACGCCGTAGTAGGCGATCACGGCCTGGGGGATGTTGGGCAGGTGGATCGCCACGCGGGTGCCCTTGACCACACCCATGCGGGCCAGGGCCGTCGCGAGACGCAGGCTCTCCTGGCGCAGCTCGGCCCAGGTCATGCGGCAGTTGCGGAAGATGATCGCCGTGCGATCGCCGTGGGTCTCGGCCGTGCGGTCGAGCATCTGCGGCAGCGTGGTCACGCCCAGCTCGACCTCGACCGGCACCTCCGGCTCGTAATGGCGATGCCAGACGCGAGAGTGCATGGCGATTCCGCGGGGGAGGCGGGAGGGACTGAAGGGGGACGCAGCGGGGGAAGCCGCTGCCCACGGGGCCGTGGCGCAGGCTCCGATTCTAGGACGACGTGTCGGCTTCTCTGCTTGTTCTCTTCGGCAGACGCCGCCCCGTCCCTTGGGCCCAGTCTCGCAGGCCCCCTCAGCGTCAGGCGCGCTCGAGCACCATGGCCATGCCCATGCCGCCGCCCACGCACAGGCTGACGACGCCCAGGGACACGTCCCGCCGCACCATCTCCGACACCAGGGTGGCCACGAGACGCGCGCCCGTCGCCCCCAACGGGTGCCCCAGCGCGATGGCGCCGCCGTTGACGTTGACCCGTTCGGCATCGAGGTCGAGGGCTCGCAGGCAATACAGCACCTGCGCGGCGAAGGCCTCGTTGATCTCGAACAGGTCGACGTCGGACGCCGCCACGCCGGCCTGCTCCAGGGCCCGCGGGATGGCCTCCACCGGGCCGATGCCCATGATCTCCGGTGGCACACCGACCACCGACCACGAGCGCACCCGCGCCAGCGGCGGGAGCCCGACGTCCCGGGCGCGCGCGGCGCTGGTGACCAGCACCGCGGCCGCCCCGTCGCTCATCTGCGAGGCGTTGCCCGCCGTCACCGTGCCCTCCTTGGCGAAGGCCGGACGCAGTCGCGCCAGGCCCTCGGCATCGCTGTCGCGCCGCGGGCCTTCGTCGACCGCGAAGCGCTCGCCGGCCCCGTCACTCGCCTTTTCTCCGGGGCGCCCCGCGGGCAGGTCGAGGGGCGCGATCTCGCCCACGAAGTGCCCGGCATCCACGGCGGCCAGCGCCTTCTGGTGGCTGTGCAGGGCGAAGGCATCCTGGTCGGCGCGGTTCACATCGAAACGCTGGGCCACCCGCTCGGCGGTGAGGCCCATGCCGAGGTAGAGCTCGGGGGCGGTCGCGGCCAGGCGCGGGTTCGGCCGGAAGGTGTGCCCCGTCATCGGGACCCGGCTCATGGACTCGACGCCACCGGTCAGGATGGCCGACGCGCCGCCGGTGGCGATGCGGTCGGCGGCCAGCCCAAGGGCCGCCAGGCTGCTGGCGCAGAAGCGGTTGACGGTCATGGCCGGCACCGAGTCCGGCAACCCGGCCAGGAGGGCGGCGCTGCGCGCCACGTTGAGACCCTGCTCCGCCTCGGGGAACGCGCAGCCGAGGACCACGTCGTCGACCGTGTCCGGGGCCAGGCCGGGCGCCCGCTCGAGCGCCGCCGCGAGCACATGGGCACCCAGGTCGTCAGGCCGCTCGGCGGCGAGGCGACCCCGCGGCGCCTTACCCACGGGCGTGCGGGCGACGGAGACGATGACGGCGGGTTCCATGGCAGCGTCCTTCAGGTCGACGGTTTCGAGAGGACTCAGTTGCGCAGCGGCTTGCCGGTGGTCAGCGTGTGCTTCATGCGGGCTTGGGTGGCCGGCTCACCGCACAGGCTGAGGAAGGCTTCCTTCTCCAATTCGAGCAGCCGCGTCTCGCTCACGCGGCGCGCCCGCCCGCCTCCGCCGGTGAGGATGCGCGCCACATGCGTGGTCACCACCGCATCGTGGGGCGTGGCATGTCCCGCCTGGACGAGGTTGAACAGCGCCACCTGCAGGGCGGCGAATCCGTCCTCCCCGAGCACGCGCAGGTCGTCGCGCGCCACCGGGACGACGTGATCGCGCCCCGCCAACGCGAGCACGCGGCGACGGGCGTCGTGCAGCAGGTGCTCGTCGTTCATCACGATGGGGTCGTCGGGCCGCAGGTAGCCCAACGCGCGGGACTCCACGGCGCTCGTGCCCACCTGGGCCATGCCGATGGCCTGGAAGGCGCGCTGCAGGTGCGGCGCCAGGTCCGTGCCGGCACCGGGCAGGGCCTCCTCGTCGATGCGCCGGACCCACTCCTTGCAGCCGCCGCCGCCGGGGATCAGGCCCACCCCCACCTCCACCAGGCCGATGTAGCTCTCGGCGGCGGCGCAGGCGCCGTGGGCGTGCATGAGCAACTCGCAGGCGCCGCCCAGGGTGCGTCCTCGGGGCGCCACCACCACCGGCCGGGACAGGAAGCGCACCGCCTGGGTCATCCCCTGGAAGGCGTCGACGAGCCGGGCGACCTCGTCGAAGTCGTCGTCGGCGAGCGCGGCGAGCACCACCGAGAGGTTGGCCCCGGCGCTGAAGTCGTTGGCCTCGTTGCCGATCACCAGGCCGGCGAAGCGCTCTTCCACGATGGCCAGCGCCTCCAGGACGAAGGCGCCCATGGCCGGTGAGAGGGTGTTCAGCTTGCTGTGGAACTGCAGGCAGGCCACGTCGTCGCCGATGTCGACCAGGCTGATCTCGTCGGTGCCGGCGATGCGGTTGTCGGGGCGGCCGAGCGTCAGGCAGCGCGGCCGCTCGGGCAAGGCCTCCGCCGTTCCCGTGCCGGGGACGAAGACCATGGGTCGGGTCCCGTCGTCACCGTGGAAGCGCGACAACCCGGCGGCCTCCAGCGCCTCGATGAGCGGCGGACGCGCCAGCCCCATCGTCTCCAGGCGCGCGGCGAACGCGGGCACGCCGGCGTCGCCGCCGAGCATGTCCCACAGCTCGAACGGGCCGAAGCGCCAGCCGAAGCCCCAGCGCATGGCGCGGTCGACATCCTCGATGCGGTCGCAGATCTCCGGCACGCAGCTCGCCGCGTAGTGCAGCACGGCGCCCAGGTGCTCGCGCAGGAAGGCGCCACGCCGGTCGGCCCGCGCGAGCAGCTCGCCGAGCTTCGCCGCGGGCGGTCCCTCGGGCAGGTCCAGCTCCACCGTCGGGCGCAGTCCGTACTCCAGGGTGTCGGGATCGATCACCTCGATCACCGGACCGGACTTGCGATAGAAGCCGGCCCCGGTCTTCACGCCGAGCTGACCCTGCTCGGCCATGGCGGACAGGAAGGCCGGGGGCGCGAAGACCTCCCGCTGGGGGTCGTCCGTGAGGCGCTCGTGCAGGTTGGCGGCCACGTGCAGGATCGTGTCGAGGCCGACGAGGTCCGCGGTCCGGAACGTCGCGCTCGGCGGGCGCCCCAGCAGCGGCCCGGTGAGCGCGTCCACCTCGGCGATGTCGAGGCCGTGACGGGCCATGGCGTGCACCGACTGCATCAACCCGAACATGCCGATGCGGTTGGCGATGAAGTTGGGCGTGTCCTTGGCAAGGATGATGCCCTTGCCCAGGCGGCGCTCGGCGAAGGCCGCGAGGCGGGCCATGAGGTCGGGGTCGGCCTGCGGCCCCGGCACCAGCTCCAGCAAGCGCAGGTAGCGCGGCGGATTGAAGAAGTGCGTCACCGCGAAGCGAGCCGCGAGTTCGGGCGCCATGTCCCGGGTCAGCTCCGAGCAGGCCAGGCCCGAGGTGTTGCTGCTCAACACGGCCCCGGGCTTGAGGTGCGCGCCGATCTCTGCGAACAGCGCGGCCTTGATGTCGAGGCGTTCGATCACCGCCTCGACGACCCAGTCGCACTCGCCGAGCCGCGCGAGGTCGTCCTGGGTGTTGCCCACCTCGACGAGCTGCGCCCCCTCGCGATGGAAGAAGGCGGCGGGCTTGGCCTTCGCGGCCCCGCTGCGCCCCGCCCGGGCGCGGGCATCGGGATCGTCGCCCTCGGCCCGCAAGTCGAGCAACAGCACCGGCACGCCGGCGTTGGCGAAGTGGGCGGCAATGGTCGCCCCCATGACGCCGGCGCCGATCACGGCCGCCTTGCGCACCACCAGCGGTTCGGCCGGCTTCATGCCGCACCTCCCTCGTCGGGCGTGGAGTAGAAGGACAGGGCCCGGGCATTCTCGTCGATGTTCATGCGTTGGTGCAGGGCCGGGAAGGCGCGCTGGGCGCAATCGGTGCGCTCACACAGCCGGCAGCTGACCCCCACCTCCACGGCGGCCTCGACGGCGCGCAGGTCCACACCGTCGGCGTAGGTCAGCCCGCCGGCGTGGGCCACCGAGCAGCCGAGTTCGATGGCGAAGCGGATCGGCGTCACCTCGTAGCCGCCCCGCTCCTTGCGGATCGTGCGCGCGATCGAGAAGAACCCGGTGCCATCGGGCATGACCGACACCTGCGTGCGGATGAAGCCCGGCGACATGAAGGCGGCATGGACGTTCCACTTGGGGCAGGTGCCACTGTAGCGGGCGAAGCCGATGCCCGAGGCGCTGAAGCGCTTCGAGATGTTACCGGCAATGTCGATGCGGACCATGTGGAAAGGCACGCCCGCGGCACCGGAGCGTTGCAGCGTCGTGAGGCGGTGGCAGACCTGCTCGAAGCTCGTGCGGAAGCGGTGGCCGAGCCGCTCGACGTCGTAGCGCATGGCTTGAGCCGCCTCGAGGAAGGGCTCGTAGGGCATCAGCACCGCGCCGGCGAAGTAGTTGGCCAGGGCCACCCGGCACAGGGCCTCGCTGTCGGCGCCGCTCAGGCGGCCCTTCGACACGAGCCGGTCGAGCACCGGGCGCAGCGACAGCAACGCGAGCTGGTGGGCGAGCTGGAAGTTGCGGCTGCGCGGCGCGAGGACCTCCGACAACACCAACCGGCGCTCCTCGGGATGGAAGCGCCGCACGGCGCCGGCCGGGTCCTCGCTGCTGGCGAACTCGACCTCCACCCCCTCGGCGCGGCGCAGGTGCTCCACCAGGCGCACCGCCATGTCCCCCGAGTCGAGGCCCGCCTCGGCCCACAGCCGCTCGGCCGCCGCCTCGAGCTCCGGGAAGTGGTTGCGGTGAGCCTGCAGGAAGTCGGAGACCTCCTCCGAGGGCGTCCGGGCCACGGCTTGCCCGAGCAGCTCGTCATCCGCCGAGAGGCGCTCGGCCAGGGCATGGGCGTCATCCCGGGCCCCTTGGTAGGCGTGATACAGCCGCATCAGCGCGCGGCAGGCGGAAGGCGAGGACGCGGCCAACTCCCGCAGCTCGTCGGGGGCCAGCTCCTGTCCGTGGAACACCGGGTCGCCGAACAGCTCGTCGAGGCCCGCGAAGAGCCGGGCCTCCTCGTCCCCCGTGAAGGCCGCCAGCTCGACGTCGAGGGCCGTGGCGAGCTTGATCAGCAGGGGCGCCGTGACCGAGCGGCGCTCATGCTCGATCAGGTTCAGGTAGCTGCCCGAGATGCCCGCCTGCGCGGCCAGCGAGACCTGCGTCAGGCCGCGTTCCTTGCGCAGCCGCCGGATCTTGCGGCCCAGTCCCTTCTTCTCGGTCATCGTGCCTCTCGGAAGGATCGGAGAGCGCCGTGCTCCCATGGGGCCGTTCGGCGACCGGCGCGACCTCCGCCGCCTCCTGTGTCGACCGGCCACCCCTTCGACTTTACTGCCTTTACACACTTACAAACATATCGCTGCCTGCGAGTATTTCCTTACACATTTGCCCATAACGACTTATTGGTGTTTCCTGAGTCTCTGTAAGCCCTTGCAAGGATGTGAGGGCGCAGAGCGCCTGCGGGCAGCCGGCGGCGCTCAGCGTTTGCAACCGGGAAGCGACGATGACCGACACCGAACCCGTCATGGGCGCCACCCGGCGGAGCCGTGACGGCCTGCTCAACGGCGTGGAGATCCGCGGCCCGCTGCACGCGCGGTACGACGAGATCCTCACCGACGAGGCGCTCGACTTCGTCGCCCGCCTGCAGCGCCACTTCAACGATCGGCGCCGGCAACTGCTCGCGCGTCGTCTCGAGGTGCAGAACGATCTCGATGCCGGCTGGCGCCCCGACTTCCTCGCGGAGACGGCCGACGTCCGCGCCGGTAACTGGCGTTGCGCACCGCTCCCGCCCGACCTCGCCGACCGACGCGTGGAGATCACCGGGCCCGTCGACCGCAAGATGATCATCAACGCCCTCAACTCGGGCGCCCAGGTGTTCATGGCCGACTTCGAGGACAGCTCCGCCCCCACGTGGAGCAACGGTCTCGAAGGACAGCTCAACCTCGCCGACGCCAACGCCGGCACCATCCGCTTCGAGCATCCGACGAGCGGCAAGGTCTACGCGCTCAACGACACCATCGCCACCTTGTTCGTGCGGCCCCGCGGCTGGCACCTCGACGAGAAGCACGTGCTCGTGGACGGCGAGCCTCTGTCGGGCTCGCTCTTCGACTTCGGCCTGTACGCCTTCCACAACGCGCGCCGGCGCCACGAGCACGGGCTCGGCACCTACTTCTATTGCCCGAAGCTCGAGAGCCACCTCGAGGCCCGGCTGTGGAACGACGTGTTCGTCTTCGCCGAGGACGAGCTGAGCCTGCCGACGGGAACCCTCAAGGCCACCGTGTTGATCGAGACGATCCTCGCGGCCTTCGAGATGGACGAGATCCTCCACGAGCTGCGCGACCACTCGGCCGGGCTCAACTGCGGACGCTGGGACTACATCTTCAGCTTCATCAAGCGCTTGCGCAGTGACCCCGCCTGCGTGCTGCCCGATCGCAGTGAGGTCGGCATGACGCAGCACTTCCTGCACAGCTACAGCCGCTTGTTGATCAAGACCTGCCACCGTCGCGGCGTGCACGCCATGGGCGGCATGGCGGCGCAGATCCCGATCAAGGGTGACGAGGCCGCCGGCAAGGCCGCCCTCGACAAGGTGCGCGCCGACAAGCTGCGCGAGGTCACCGACGGACACGACGGCACGTGGGTCGCCCACCCGGGACTCGTGGGACTCGCCCGCGAGATCTTCGACGCGCACATGCCGGGCGCCAACCAGATCGACAAGCCCTGCGACGTGGAGATCACCGCCGCCGACCTGCTCACCGTCCCCTCGGGTCCCATCACCGCGGAAGGGCTGCGCCAGAACGTGAACGTCGGCGTGCTCTATCTCGAGGCGTGGCTCGGCGGCACCGGCTGCGTGCCGCTCTACAACCTGATGGAGGACGCCGCGACGGCCGAGATCTCGCGCACCCAGCTGTGGCAGTGGATCCGCCACGGCGCCGCGCTGCAGGACGGGCGCCCCGTCACCCGCGAGCTCGTGGCCGAGGTGCTCGAAGAGGAGCTGTCGGCCATCCGCGCCGAGCGCGGTGACGGCGTGCCGCACCTCGAGAAGGCGGCAGAACTGTTCCTGGCCGTCGCCACCGAGGACGACTGCCCCGAGTTCCTGACCCTGCCCGCCTACGACGAGATCACCACCTTCGTCGACTGACCCAACCCTTCCCCTCACCACTTCCCCCACCCCACCTTCCCCCGAGGTCACCATGTCCCCCCGAGATCGCATCGGCGACGACAGCACCGAGAACAACCGGCTCAACGGTTCCCACGCCTCCTCCAACGGCAGCGCCCCCCACGGCGAGAGCGGCCCCGTGACGGACTGGAGCGCTGCGCGCTGGAAGGGCGTGACCCGCGACTACACCGCCGAGGAAGTGCAACGCCTGAGCGGCTCGCTGACCATCGAGCACACCCTCGCCCGGCGCGGCGCGGCCCGGCTGTGGCAGGGACTCAACACGGACGGCTACATCAACGCCCTCGGCGCCCTCACCGGCAACCAGGCCATGCAGATGGCCCGCGCGGGACTCCAGGCGATCTACCTGAGCGGCTGGCAGGTGGCGGCCGACGCCAACAACGCCGGGCAGATGTACCCCGACCAGAGCCTGTACCCGGTCAGCTCGGTGCCGGACGTGGTGCGCAAGATCAACCACACGCTGCGGCGCGCCGACGAGATCCAGCACATGGAAGGCAGCGGCGACCTGGACTGGTTCGTGCCCATCGTGGCGGACGCCGAGGCCGGCTTCGGCGGCCCGCTCAACGCCTTCGAGTTGATGAAGGCCATGATCGAGGCCGGCGCTGCGGGCGTGCACTTCGAGGACCAGCTCGCGTCCGAGAAGAAGTGCGGTCACATGGGCGGCAAGGTGCTCGTGCCGACGCAGCAGTTCGTGCGCACCCTCAACGCCGCGCGCCTCGCCGCTGACGTGAGCGGTGTCCCGACCGTGCTCGTGGCGCGCACCGACGCCAACAGCGCCAAGCTGCTCACCAGCGACGTCGACGAGCGTGACCACGCCTTCATCACCGGCGAGCGCACGCCCGAGGGCTTCTTCGCCATCAACGGCGGCCTCGACTGCGCCATCGCCCGCGGCCTGGCCTACGCGCCCTATGCCGACCTGCTCTGGTGCGAAACCAGCGAGCCCAACATCGAGGAGGCCAAGCGCTTCGCCGATGCCGTGCACGCCCAGTACCCGGGCAAGCTGTTGGCCTACAACTGCTCACCGTCCTTCAACTGGCGCGCGAAGCTCGACCCCGAGACCATCGCCAAGTTCCAGCGGGAGCTCGGGGCCATGGGCTACAAGTTCCAGTTCGTCACCCTGGCCGGCTTCCACAGCCTCAACCATGGGATGTTCGAGCTGGCGCGCGAGTACAAGGACCGCGGCATGGCGGCTTACTCGGAGCTGCAGCAAGCCGAGTTCGCCAGCGAGGCGAACGGCTACTCCGCCACGCGCCATCAGCGCGAGGTCGGCACCAGCTACTTCGACGCGGTCGGTCAGGCGCTGGCCCAGGGACAGTCGTCCACGGCAGCGCTGGCCGGGTCCACCGAAGAGGACCAGTTCTAGGGCGTCGTGACCTGCATGGAGTTGGTGGCCGAGAAGCCGGCAGGTCCGCCGGCGTCGAGGAACCACGCCTGCACGTACATGTCGAGGTCGGAGGGCACGTCCGCGGGCCATTCGTAGGCCACGCTCACATCGCCCTCTGAATCGGTGGTGAGGATCACGAACAAGGCGTAGGGGAAGGGCACGAAAATGCCCTCCTTGAACGCCACCATGCCGGGCGCAAAGCCCATGAAGACGACACCGAAGGTGTTCGGCGCGGCGCCATCGAAGTTCACGCTGCCCTCGTCCTCGGGGGCGAGGCCGCCGGTCCAGGTCATGCGCGGCTCGACGCCGCCCTGGCCCGCCAGCGAGAAGCCCATGTCGACGAACGTGCCCTGGAACTGGGGCTGGGCCCCGACGTCGACCCGGGCCACGAAGGCATCGCTGATGAAGCCCTCGAAACCGTCGAAGGTCTCGTCGTAGCTGCCGGCCGTGACGGGGAAGGCCGATGAGGTGGTCCAGCCCGCCAAGGAGACTTCGCCCGAAGGCGTAAGGCTCATGCCGGTGACCTTGTCCACCGAGTTGCCACCCATCAGGGTGGAGTAGAGCAGCTGATCGACCTCGATCAGCGCCACGAAGGCGTCCGTCGACCCGCCGAGGGTCGCGTCCACGGCGTCCGGGCTCAGCGGGAAGTCCGCCGAACCGGTCCAACCCGCGACGATGAACGAGCCGGCGGCATCGGAGCGCACGCACGTCGCATAGTCGTCGCCCGAGCCGCCGAGGTAGCTGGCGTACTGCAACGTCGAGGCGGCGTAGTCGAGGCAGACCACGAAGCTGTCGCCATGGAATCCGCCCCCGCCGTAGGTGCTCTGGAAGGCATTGGGCGTGGTCGGGAAGTTGTTCGAGAGGGTCGTCCCCGTCACCACCAGACGGGCCTGGTCGTCGATCCAGAGAGCCGAGGCCGAGTCGTCGCCGACACCGCCGAGGAAGGTCGACATGTCCACGTCGCTGCCGTCGGGGAGCAGGCGGGTGATGTAGGCGTCGCTGAAGCCCGTGTGAACCGTGTCGTGCACGCCGGGCGTCGTCGGGTACCCGGGCGACATGGTCCAGCCCACCACCACCGGCATGCCGGCGTGGTCGAGCATCATGTCCTTGGGGTTGTCGTTGGCGGCGCCGCCCAGGAAGGTCGAGAACAGGGCGTCGCTCCCGTCCGCCGTCAGGCGCACCACGAAAGTGTCGCCGACCTCGGGGCCGCCCCCATTGTAGGTCGTGTCGAAGGCGCCCGCCGTCGTGGTGAAGTCCGAGCTGGAGGTGCGGCCGGTGACGAACACCGTGCCGTCCAGCGCCACGTCCACGGCCACGCCGGTCTCGTCGGAAGAACCGCCGAGGTAGGTCGAGAAGAGCAGGTTCTCACCGTTCTCGTCGAGGTGGAACACGAAGGCGTCGCTGCCGAGCAGCGCGCCGCCGCCGGAGAAGCTGCGGTCGTAGGCCCCCACCGTGGTGGGGAAGTTGCCCGAAGCGGTGTAGCCGGTGACGATCACGCCGCCGTCGTCGTCGAGCACCATGCCGACCGGCTCTTCGCTGTTGCTGCCGCCGATGTAGGTCGAGAAGAGCAGCGTCGTCCCGTCCGGCGTCATGCGCGAGACGAACACGTCGCGGCTGCCGTTGAACGTCGCGTCATAGGCGCCAACCGAAGTCGGGAAGCCCGTGAACGTCGTGAACCCGGCCACGGTGACGTTGCCGAGCGCGTCGCTCTCCATGTCCATGATGTAGTCGAAGTTGCTGCCGCCCAGGTAGCTGGACCAGCGCAGCTCGGGATCGATGACCAGGCGGCCGGATCCGTTCCACTCGGGGACCTCGAAGCCCCACGTGTCCTCATCGATGACGCGGAAGCGGCAGGTCACCATCTGCACGAGACCGTCCGGGCCCTCGGCCCAGGTCCGCGGTGCCGGCTGGCGCACCGGCCCCATGGTCGTCTGCATCACGAGGGCGCCATCGTCCTCGATGGTGAAGCCCTCGATGCCGTCGGCGGTGATGGCGACCTGGGACAGGTCGGCGCCAGCGTCGAGGCACACGTCGTACTCGATGCGCCCGTCGTGGGGACGCACGACCACGTCGACGCCCGGATAGATGCTGTCGTAGCGCAGGCGGTTGTAGGACCGCGCGGACGCGACCCGCTCGCCGCCCTGGGCGTAGTTGTGCGTCGCACCCGGCGCGCCGATGCCATGCACGCCGGTGGCGTCGGAGGCCTCCCTGAATTTCATAGAGACCGCGACACCCTTGACCTCACCCTCGTCGGTCACGTCGCCCTCGGCGGGCGGACGCACTTGCTCGAGCGTGAAGGTCCAGCCGTCGGACTCGAACCAGGTCGTCATCGGACCGGTTCGGGCCATGAACAGAACGGCGTCGGGCCACTGGCCATTGTTCGGAATGAAGACCACGTCCGAGTGGGGAGCTTGTCCCGTCGTCTCGCCGGCCTGCGGGGCCACTGCCATCAGGCAGCAGATCAGCAGGACTCCTCCGGCCCGGACGCACGTGGAATGCATGGATTGAGGTGCCATGGCTGAGCCATCGGCTAACGGCCATGTAAACGTGAGGCCATTCCATGACAGCCTTTCCTGCCCTCCTGGGGCCCTGGCCGGGCCGGTAGACTCCTGCCATGCCTGCGACCCCGTCCCTTGCCGCCTGCTCCTGTTGCGGCCTGATCCAGAAAGTCGGCCCGCTCCCGGCCGGATTCCGGGTCCGCTGCGGCCGTTGCCGCACCACGCTGCGCCGCAGCGCGGGCCGCTGGCGGCGCCACCAGAACGTCGCGGCCCTGGCCCTCTCGGCCCTGCTGCTCTTTCCCGTGGCCATCAGTCTGCCGCTCATGGAGGTCGAGCGCTTCGGCCAGATCCACCAGGCCAGCCTCTGGTCGGGGACGGTCTCGATGCTGGCGGACGGCGAGGTGGCCATCGGTCTGATCGTGCTCTTCTGCTCGCTGATCCTGCCCCTCGCCAAGCTCGGCGCCCTGTTCGTCCTCGCCGGCGGTGGTGCGCGCCTGGGCCACCGCACGCGCGCGACCACCTGGCACCTGGTGGAATGGTCGGGCCGCTGGGGCATGCTGGACGTGCTGCTCGTGGCGCTGCTCGTCGCGGCGGTCAAGCTCGGTGACGTCGTGCAGCTGCATGCCGGCCCGGGTGCGACGGCCTTCGCGGCCTGCGTCCTGCTCAACCTCGCGGCCAGCGCGAGCTTCGATCCTCACCAACTCTGGGAGGAGAACTCCTGAACCCGCCCGCCGAGACGCCCACCGCCCAGGCCGTGCATGAGCGCGAGCCCTCGTGGAGTTGGATCTGGCTCGTCCCGATCGTCGCCGCGCTCCTCGCCGGCGCGCTCTCCCTGCAGGCCTGGAGCGAGCGGGGCGTGCCCGTGGCGATCCAGTTCAAGCAAGGCCACGGACTCCAGGCGGGAGATGCCCTGCGTCACCGCGGCATCACCGTCGGTGAGGTGGCCGAGGTCACGCTGTCCCCCGACCTCGCTGCGGTCATCGTCAAGGTGCGGCTGCAGCCGGATGCCGCCGACCTGGCCCGCATCGGCAGCCGCTTCTGGATCGTGCGGCCCCAGCTCGGACTCGAAGGTATCTCGGGACTCGAGACCCTGGTGGGCGCCCGCTACCTGGCCGTGCAGCCCGGCAAGGGCGACCCGCAGCGGGTGTTCCTCGGGCTCGACGAGGCGCCGGTGCCCGACACCCTGCAGGGCGGCCTCGAGATCACCCTCGAAGGCAGTCACCGCGGCAGCCTGAGCCCGGGGTCGCCGGTGACCTACCGCAAGATCCGCATCGGCACGGTCCACTCGGTGGGCCTGGCCAGCGACGCCCGCACCGTGGAGGTGGGCGTCCGCATCCGGGCCGCCTACGTGCCGCTCGTGCGCCAGGGCACCCGCTTCTGGGACTCCAGCGGCCTGTCCTTCGACGTGGGCATCACCGGCGTGAGCCTGCAGCTCGACACCCTGCAGGCCCTCGCCATGGGCGGCATCGCCATGGCCACGCCCACCGACGCCGGGCCCATCGTCTCCACCGGGCATCGCTTCGCCCTGCATCGCGAGGCGGAGGACGAGTGGACCGAGTGGCGTCCGTCGCTCCCCATCGGTGCGCCGGCCCTCCCCGCCGGCCTCACCGCGCCCCGACCGCTGCGCGCCAGCCTGGTCTGGACCCAGACGCGCCTGTGGACGTGGTCCGACGACGAACGTCGCCCGGGGTGGGTGCTCGCCGTCCCCGGCGGACTGCTCGCGCCGGCCGACATGCTCGCCGCACCCGAGCAAGCCGAGGACCAGACGACGCTGCTCGAGGTGGCGGGGCAAAAGCTGGGCCTCGACGTCGAGGCCGTGGCCGTCGGGCCGGACCTCGCGCGTCTGCCGCTCGACGCTCCGCTCCCGGACGCGTCACCGGACTGGCCGCGCGAGCGCCAACGCAGCCCGCAGGGCCCCGAGGACTGCCTGGTGGTCACCGAGAGCAGCGCCGAGCCCACCGTGCTGGCCGCATCGCGGCTCACGGTGCACGACGCGACGTGGCGCGTGGACGGTGCCCTCTCCTTCGACGCGAGTGACCACGGCGCCTGCATCGTGGCCCGCTCCGACGGGCGCCTGATCGGTCTGTTGCTCGTCGAGGGCGACGGGGCGCGGGTCGCGCCCCTGCCCTAGTCGGCGCCGGCGTCCCGCGGGAGCGCGGAGACGTCGAACATGCGCACTGCACGCCAGCGCGGCTTCCACGCCTCGACCAACGCCACGTGATCGGGATGGACGAGGTAGGCGCGGTAGTCCGCCACGTCGCAGAAGCCGATGACGAGGCCCAGGTCATAGGCGCCGTCCACGCTCTCCCGCCCGATTTCGAGGTGCGGCCCGACCGTGAAGCTGACCACCATCGGCAGGCCCGCCAACAATCGCCGGCTGTCGGCCGCCAGCGCAGCGGCGTCGTCGGGATGCTGCAGCTCGACCAGCACGACGTGCTGGATCGGCGGTCGTGCCCCCGCCTCATCGCCGCCGCACCCGATATGAACCGCAGCCGGCGCGGCGCAGCCCGAGACGACCGGCAGCAGGCCCACCGCCAGGGCAAGCACCCGCAGCGAAGCGAGGCATCCCGGCAGGTAAGAGAGTCTCGGCGGGACCCCCAACAAGACGGCCCGGCGAAATTCGCCGGGCCGTCGGGGTCGCGCCACGAGGACACGACGTTGGTTCATGACCGGGTCCTTACGGCACCGTGGCCTTGAGGGCCGTCGACATGGCGACGCCGGTGAAGTGGGCCGGGTCGGCGATGAGAGTCTGGACCACGATCTCGGTGCCGGACGGCAGGGGCGACAACACGCCGTAGGGCAGGTTGACCTCACCCGTGGCGCCCGTGTTGAGCACGACCTCGACGTTCCAGGGCACGGTGGGCTTCAGCGTGCCGCCGAAGGCCGGCGTGGCCGACTCGCTGAGGGACACGAGCATCAGCGCGACGGCGCTGGTGCGGGCGTTGTCGAGGTTGATCGATCCGGCGCCCGCGCCGGGAGCGCTGCCGCTGCCCCACAGGATGGGCTCACCGAAGGTGCCGTTCGTGCCGCAACCGAGGCCCACCCAATCCGTGTCGCCGACGATCTTGAGGATCTGACCGCCCCCGCCGTGCTGCGAGATGTACAGCTCGCCGTCGGGACCGGTGGAGATGTTGGTGATCGCACCGAAGTTGGCCCCGGGGGGATCCATCTCGGTCTCGCGACCCTGATCGAGTTCGGTCACGCTGCCGCCTGACTCGCGGAACGACCAGAGCTCCTCGGTGATGTAATCGGCGAAGAAGTAGGTGCCGCGCAGGTCGGCGATGGCGTCGCCGCGATAGACCTCGCCGCCCGTGACGGTCTGGCCCTCGTTGTTCGCCCCGCCCCACTCGTAGTCGAAGATGGGACCGGTGAGGCCGGGATCGCCGAAGGTGCAGCCGCTCAGGCCCGTGTTGAAGTTGCCCTCGGTGCAACGCCAGCCGTAGTTCTCACCGCCGGTGCTCGTGACGTCCTGGAAGCTGATCTCCTCGCGACCGGCAGCCTGGAAGTCGTCCTGGCCCACGTCGCCGATGTAGAGATCGCCGTTCCCGCTGTCGAACGAGAAGTTCCAGGGGTTGCGCACGCCGAGCGCCCACACTTCTGTGGCCGGGAAGCCGCCGCCGATGAAGGGGTTGCTGGCCGGGACCGTGAAGGCCGGGGCGGGCACCGCGGCGGTGCTCGGGTTGATGCGCAGGATCTTGCCGAGGCGCGTCGACATCGACTGGGCGTTACCGCCCGCGGCGTGGCCGCTGCCCGAGTCGTTGGCGTTGCCGCCGTCACCGAGGCCGATGTAGAGGAAGCCGTCGATGGGGCTGAAGGCGATGCGACCGCCGTTGTGGTTGCTCTGGGGCTGGCCGACGGTCATCAACTCGACGGCGGAACCCATGTTGGCCGCGTCGGCGTTGGTGCGCGCGTAACGCACGATCTTCGTCGCGCCACCACCGGTGTTGCTGTAGTGCACGAAGAAGTAGCCGTTCACATTGTAGTTGGGGTGGAAGGCCAGGCTCAGCAGGCCTTGCTCGTTCCCGGTCGCGACGTTGCCGGTGAAGTCGAAGAACGGGACGCCATTCTTCACGCCGTCGATGAAGATCTCGATGTCGGCCTGGTGCTGCTCGACGACGAACAGGCGGTTGGAGTCGCCGGGAGCGCCGATGGCCAGCACGGGGCGCACCACGTTGCTGGTGACCACTTCGGTCGTGAGCGGCGTCTGGGCCGTGGTCACGGGGGCGCACAGGGCGACGCCGACGAGCGCGGAGGCTGCGACGGCGAACGGGGTACGAAGGGACCTCAACATGGGGAGGCTCCGATTGGTGAAGGGGAGGCCGGATGGCCGAGGTCGGCCGACTCGGGAAGGGTGTGGATGCACTCGGGAGACGAGTCGGAGCAGCATATCACGGTCCGACGACGGCAGAAGCCCGCATCCGGGCGCGGGACGGCCCCTCCGATCCGCCCCGTTCGGATTCAAGCCACCCCGCGATGAGGCCCGATTGAAGGCACATGCCTCCTGCTCACGAAACCCCGGTCCCCTGGCCCTTCTCGGGGGCCCGATCCCCCTCCAAGCGGCTCCGTCCGAGGGCCCTGGCCCTCGCCGGCCTGCTCGCGCTCCTGTTCGGAACACCCGCGGCGGCCGCGACGGCGATCGTCATGCCGTTGCAAGTCGATCACTCTGACGACCCCCTGCTGGTGGATTGGAACGGTCAGCAGGTCTTCGCGGGGGAGCTGCTGGTGCGCTTCACCCCGGACGCCCTCGCCTCGCAGCGCGAGGCCGTCGCCGACCGCGTCGGCCTGACCCACCGCAGCGACGTGAGGACCGACGTGCAGCGCTTCGCCCTCCCGAGCGGGCTCACCCTCGATGAGGCCCTCGAACGCGTGCGTGCCGACCCGGCCGTGACCGTGGCCCAACCCAACCGGGCCTTCACCCCCACCGACGATCCCGACGACCCCGATCTCTGGCGCCAGTGGGGCCTCGAACGCGTCGCCGCCCCCGCCGCCTGGCGCGGACTCGCCCACGGCGGCGCACGCCTCGCGATCATCGACTCGGGCGCCGACCTCGATCATCCCGACCTGGTCGGCGTCGTCGTCGGCGGCTACGACACCTACAGCGGCGATGCCGTGGCCGAAGACCTCACCGGACACGGCACGCACTGCGCCGGCATCGCGGGCGCCTCCACCGACAACGCTACCGGCGTCGCCGGGGCCGCCTGGGGTGCCGAACTGCTGGTCTACCGCTGCGGCAACTCCGTCTACCCCACCAGCGCCCTGGTGCCCGCCATCGACCAGGCCGTGGCCGCGGGCGCGCGGGTGCTCTCGCTCTCGTGGGGCGCCTACGGGAACGACCCCTTCATCACCGCGGCCCTGCAGGACGCTCACGATGCGGGCGTGTTGATCGTCGCGGCGGCGGGCAACGACGACCAGACGACGCTCTTCTACCCGGCCGCCCTCGACTTCGTGGTCGCCGTGGCGTCGACGCGCCAGAACGACCAGCGCTCGAGCTTCTCGAACCACGGAAGCTGGGTCGACGTGGCCGCCCCCGGGCAGGGCATCTACTCGACCTGGACCGCCGGCGGCTACACCTACTCGTCGGGCACCTCCATGGCCTGCCCCCTCGTGGCCGGCATGGGAGCGCTGCTCTACGCCAACCTCGGCCCCGAACGTAGCGTGGCCCGTGCCGCCCAGGTGCGCGCGGCCCTGCAGGACACCACGATCGACGTCGGCACCTGGCTCGCCTACGGCCGGGTCGACTTCGAAGCCGCCAGCGCCGCGTTGTTCGCCGGCGCCCCCGCCCACATCAGCGACGTCGACCCGCCCAGCGTCCAGGCCCTGCGCGGCGCGACGGTCACGCTGACCGGGACGGACATGGTCGGCGCCCTCGGCGTCACCGTGGCCGGACTGCCCGCCGACTACGAGATCGTGGGCCCCGACAGCCTGCGCGTCACGCCCGCCAACGCCACGGCGCTGGGACCAGCTCCCCTCGTCATCACCAAGGCCTCGGGCGCCTCGACGCCCGGAGTCCTGAACGTCGTCGCCACGTCGCCCCCGCGTCTGGTGGTGCCCGACATCATCAACGACGGCGGCTTCTTCTCCTTCGAGTTCGGCGGCGAGCCCGGTCACGTCGGCGTGCTCATCGTCTCCCTCGACAGCGCCACGTTTCCCTACGGCAACAGCGTCCTGCTCGCGGACCTGATCATCCTCGCCGTCGGCGGGCTCGACGGGGCGGGCCTGGGCGGGCTGGCCGGCCCGTTGCCTACCGGACTGGCCGGACTGACCTTCCACTCGCAGATCGCGACCCTCGACGCCGGCGCCTTCGTGGGCGCGAGCCCGCCCCTCGCGACGACCATCGTTCCCTAGTCGGCGCGCTGCGGTCGGTGTCCCGACATCGCGTGCGTGGTTCGAGTCGCCGTGGGCGCCGCCGGGGTCCGCGCCGAGGTTTCCGCCGGGGTTCAGCCGTTGACGGCTACCCAGAGGCCATCGCCGATGGGCACGATGATCCCGTCGGTGCCTTCGTCGGCCGCCATCAGGTCGTTGAAGGCCCGCACGGCGCTCACCTCGGGATCGCTGGGCGTCTCGTCCAGCAGCTGCCCGAAGGCGAAGGCGTTGTCGACCATGATCAGGCCGCCCGGTCTCACGATGCGCCGGCACTCCGCCAGGTACACCGGGTAGCCGCTCTTGTCGGCATCGAGGAAGGCGGCGTCGGCCGACCCGTCGGCGAAGCCGGGCAGCACGTCGGCGCCGGCGCCCACGTGGACCTCCACCCGCCCGGCCACGTCGGAGGCGGCCACCTCGGTGCGGGCGAAGGCGGCGCGGTCGGCGTCGATCTCGATGGTGTCGACGCGGCCGTCCGCGGGCAGGCCTCGCGCCATGGCGATGGCCGAGTAGCCGCCCAGCGTGCCCACCTCGACCACCCGGCGCGCCCCGCACAACCGCAGCAGGATGCGCATCAGGCTCGCCTGTTCGGGCGAGATCCAGATGGCGGGCAGGCCGGCGGCCGCCGCCCGTTGCTTCAGACCGGCGAGGAAGTCGCCCTCACCCGCGGTGCGGGCGGCGACATAGGCGAAGTGCTCGGCGGTGACCTGCGAAGAGGAGGATGACATGCGGCGCATGCTAGCAAGCATCACCGTGAGCTTCCTACGATGGGCGTTCGGCATCCGGGCGGCGCTTCCCGCCGCCCCCCACACTCCGCCCGTTCCGTTGCGTCCACCCTGGGAAGCCCATGGCCACCTCCACGCTGAAGTCGTCCCTGCAGGAGCTTGACCGTCGCTACGCCGACATCGTCGACCTGCACAACGCCAACTCCATCCTGGGCTGGGACCAGGAGGTGATCATGCCGCCCGGCGGCAGCGAGTTGCGGGCGCAGACCCTGGCGACCCTGGCCGGCGTGATCCACGAACGCACCGCGGATACGGGCCTCGAGAAGCTCGTCACGAAACTGCACCGTCGCCGCGCCGACCTCACTCCGCGCCAACGCCGCGCGGTGGAGCTGGTGCGCCGCCGCGTGCGCAAGGCCAGCGCCCTGCCCGAGTCGCTGGCGCGCGACCTGGCCCTGGCCGAGAGTCGCGGACTCGAGGCCTGGCGCACCGCCCGCGAACGCAAGCAGTTCAAGCTCTTCGCGCCGGCCTTGAGGCACATGGTGGACCTCAAGCGGCAGGCGGCCGAGCTGCTCAGTGACGGCGGCCCGCTCTACGACGCCCTGCTCGACGACTTCGAACCCGGCGCCACCACGGCCAGCGTCGCGCCGCTCTTGCAGCAGCTCAAGGAGCTCACCGTTCCGCTCGTGCAGAAGGTGGTCTCGAGCCGCAACAAGGTCGACCTCAAGCCGGTCAAGGGGCGCTTCGACATCGAGGCGCAGCGGGGCTTCGGGCAGGCGGTGGCCGAGGCCATGGGCATCGACCTCGGTCGCGGCCGCATGGACCTCTCGACCCACCCCTTCTGCGGCGGCGTGGCGCCCGGGGACGTGAGGATGACCTCGCGCTACGACGTCCGCGACCTGCGCAGCGGCCTGTACGGCGTGATCCACGAGGCCGGGCACGGGCTCTACGAGCAGGGCCTCGATGCGCGGCGCGCCCGCGGGCCCCTCGGCGGCGCCATCTCCATGGCCGTGCACGAGTCGCAGTCGCGCCTGTGGGAGAACATGGTGGCCCGCAGCCGCTCCTTCTGGAAGTTCTGGCTGCCCCGTCTGCGGCGCGCCCACCCCCAGCTCAAGGGCGTGAGCGTCGATGCGATCTGGCGCGCCTGCAACGAGATGCGCCCGTCGTTCATTCGCGTCGAGGCGGACGAGCTGACCTACAACCTGCACATCATCCTGCGCTTCGAGATCGAACGCGACCTGATCGAGGGCCGGATCGAGGTGCAGCAGCTGCCCGACCGCTGGAACGCCGGCATGCAGGAGCTGCTCGGCGTCACGCCCAAGAACCACTCCGACGGCGTGATGCAGGACATCCACTGGGCCATGGGCCTGTTCGGCTACTTCCCCACCTACAGCATGGGCAACCTCTACGCGGCCCAGTTCATGGAGGCGGCGCGCAAGCGCATCCGCGGCCTCGACGGGCGCATCGCACGCGGCGATCTCGGCGCCCTGCGCGAATGGCTGCGCACCGAGATCCACCAGCACGACCAGGTCTACAGCGCCGAAGCCCTGGTCAAGCGGGTCACCGGCAAGCCCCTCGGCATCGACGCCTTCGCGCGGCACATCCGCAAGCGGGTCGACGCCATCTACGGTTGAGCCCCGCCGGCGCCGGGAGCCTTCGCCGGGCGCGCCCCCGCGGGGCCGCGCCTAGGGCGTGAGCGGCCGCTCGGGCTCCACGCCGCGCGCGGCCAGGTTCGCCTTCATGGTCTCGATGAAGCTGCGTCGGTCGCCCTCGTCGTAGCGCATGCCCGCGAAGGCCTCGGCGTACTCGCCCTTCACCGCGGCGATGTGCTCCTCGCGGTCGACGCCCTCGGGCACCGAGGTGCAGAACACGTGGATGTAGAAGGTCTCGATCTGGTGCAGCTGCTCCCACCCCGCCATGCGCAACATGGCCCGGACCTCGTCCGGCGTCGAGAATTGGTTGCGGTGGATCGGCCGGTCGGCCCGCGACGGGTAGAGCGCCCGCTCCATCTGCCAGCGCAGCCAGCCCGCGTCGTCGCACAGGTTCCATACGTCGAAGTAGAAGATGCCGCCCGGCTTGAGCACGCGGCGCGCATCCACGAGGTAGGTGTAGAAGTCCTCCTTGTCCATGTGGATGAACACGGCGTGGCAGTAGATCTTGTCGACCGAGTTGTCGGCCAGGGGTGACAGGTCGGCGCCCGAGACGACGTGGGTCTCGACGTTGTCGAATTCCGCCAGCCGTTTCCGGGTGATGTTGACCATGTTCGCGGAGACGTCCACGCCGATCCACTTGCCGGCGTGGCTCGCGAGCTCCTTGCCGAAGCGCCCGACGCCGCAGCCGATCTCGAGCACCGTGTCCTCGGGGCCGATCTTCATGCCCTTGACCAGGTAGCCGGCGAGCTGCGCGCCGTGCTCGGAGATGGCCTCCTCGCTCAGGCTCTCGTCCACGAGTTCGAAGGCGCGGATCGGGTCGGACGCGATCTTGTTCCAGCAGGCGGCGTAGTTCTTCTCGCCGACGCCTTCGCCCTTGTCGCTCATGTCGATGACGCTCCTGTCGGATCTGTCGCGGCGGAGGGGTTCCCGAGGCGGACCGGAGACTCGCCGGTGCTCCCCCCCGGATGCCCGCGGGGTGCCGTCCCTGACTTTCGGCGCACGGGGGTCGGGCGCTGAAGGGCGGGAGTCTAGCATCGGCTCGCGCCGGTTCGGCAGCAGCCGAACTCGCCATCTCGGTGTATTCTCCCATGCCCCCGGACCGGACGGCCGCGACCGTCCGGTGGAGACCTTTGCGCCCCCCCCGCCCCCTCATGCTGCTCCTGGCCGCGGCCCTCTGGGCCGGCGGATTGAACGCCCAGGCCACCGGTCCGTACGCCGCGTGCGACGACGCCTGCGCAGGCCTGAGCGCCGTCGATTGGGCCGGCGTGCAGGCAGCCTGGGAGTCGGCCCACGGGGCGCCGCACGCGAGCACCGCACACGCCGCGACCGGCGCCGGGGCCGATGGGTCCGAGGCCGACGGGTCCGGGGCGGCCTTCGCCGTCAACGCCGTGGACGAGGGCCACCGGGCGCACAACCCCCGCCAGCGCTGGTCGACTCTGTTCGACGGCCGGGGCTTCCTGATCGAGCCCGAAGGCGGGCCGTGGACCTGGGGTCTCGCCCTGCGGCGTTACGGGTTCAACACACAGCAGCGCGACGTGGACGCCCCGGTGACCATCAGCACCGCCGGCGCCACGCTCACGCACGGCTGGGACGACGACCTGGCGGAGTGGTATGTCAACGACGCCCGGGGCCTCGAGCACGGCTACACGATCCTCCGTCGCCCGTTCACGGGACCGACCGAGCCGACGGGCACGCTCACCTTCACCCTGGGGGTGAACGGTTCCCTGGTCGCCGAGGCGACCGGCAACAGTCGCGGCGTGCGCTTCCTCGACGCCACCGGACGCCACGTGCTCACCTACGCGGGGCTGAAGGTGTTCGACGCCGAGGGACGCGATCTCCCCGCGAGCCTGGTGCCGCAGGACGATGCGCTCGTGATCAGCGTCGACGTGACCGGCGCGGTCTACCCGGTCACCGTCGACCCGGTCGCCCAGCACGCCTACCTGAAGATCGCCTTCCCCGATCTGCACGACCACTTCGGTCGCTCGGTGGGCGTCTCGGGCGACACCGTGGTCGTGGGCGCGTACGGCGAGGACAGCAGCGCGACGACCATCAACGGCGACGAGACCGACGACTCGGCCCCCTCATCGGGCGCGGCCTTTGTGTTCGTGCGCGAGGGCGCCGGCTGGGTCCAGCAGGCCTTCCTCAAACCGTCCAACGCTGAGGCGGGCGACTCCTTCGGACGCTCGGTGGCCATCTCCCGGAACACCATCGTCGTCGGGGCCCGCGACGAGGACAGCGCCGCCACCGGCGTCAACGGTGACGGAAGCGACAACTCGGCGCTCAAGTCGGGCGCCGCCTACATCTTCGTGCGCGACGGCACCACGTGGAGCCAGCAGGCCTACCTCAAGGCCTCCAACACCGGCGTCAACGACCGCTTCGGACACTCGGTCGCGATCTCACGCAGCACCGTGGTCGTCGGAGCCGAGCTCGAGAGCAGCGCAGCCACCGGCGTGGACGGCAACGGGAACGACGATTCGGCCCCCGCCGCCGGGGCGGCCTACGTGTTCGTGCGCAACGGCACCACGTGGACTCAACAGGCCTACCTCAAGGCCTCCCACACCGACGCCGGCGATCGCTTCGGGTGGCCGGTGGCCGTCTCGGGTCGCACCGCGGTGATCGGCGCGATCCAGGAGTCCAGCAGTGCCACGGGCGTCGACGGTGACGCGGCCGACGACAGCGCGGGCGCCTCCGGGGCTGCCTACGTGTTCTTCTCATCGGGCGGCACGTGGAGTCAGCAGGCCTACCTGAAGGCCTCCAACACCGGCGCCGGCGACGCCTTCGGCTCCGCCCTCGCCATCGACGGCGACACCCTGCTCGTGGGCGCCATCCACGAGGACAGCGGCGCCACCGGCGTCGATGGCAACCAGACCCACAACGGCTTCTCCAATGCGGGCGCGGCCTATGTGTTCACGCGCAGCGGCAGCACCTGGAGCCAGCAGGCCTACCTCAAGGCCTCCAACACCGACTCCGGAGATGGCTTCGGCTGGTCCGTCGCCGTGGACGGCGACACCGTCGTCGTGGGCGCCCGCGAGGAGGACAGCGGCGCCACCGGCATCAACGGCGACGAGGCCGACGACACCAGCCAGAACGCGGGATCCGCCTACGTGTACCGGCGCAACGGCGTCCAGTGGAACCAGAAGCTCTACCTCAAGGGCGCGAACACCGGCTGGAACGACGTGTTCGGCATCGCCGTCGCCTGCGCGGATGACACCGTCGTGGTCGGCGCCATCCACGAGTCGAGCAACTCCGCCGGTGACGACGGCAACCCGGGCGACAACAGCGTCTACCACGCCGGCGCGGCGTACATCTTCGACCTCGACGACCCCTGGGCCGACATCGGCGGGGCCACCGTCGGGACGTTCGGGACACCGCGCTTGAAGGGCGCCGGCGACCTCGAGGCGGGCACCGCCGGGAGTCTCGACCTCGACCGGGTCCCGGGGGGCCGCCCCGCGCTGCTGCTGGTGTCGTTCGCCCAGGGCTCGACGCCCATCTTCGGCGGCACGCTCAAGGTCGCTGTCCCGTGGAATGCCGAGTGGCTCTTCGTGATCCCCGGCAAGCTCGACACGAGCGCCGCGCTCTTGCTGCCCTGGACCAGCTTCCCGGCCGTCCCCTCCGGCTTCGAGTTGGTGTTCCAATACCTCGTCGAGGACCCGGGTCATTTCTCGGGCGTGGCCCTCTCGAATGGGCTCAGCGCCATCGTCCCGTAGCGCCCCGGCTGCGGCGGTGGTGCGCCCATGTAGCGCAATGCGGGCCGATCGGGAGAGCATGGAGGCGGCACCCGGATTCGAACCGGGGATGACGGATTTGCAATCCGTTGCCTTACCACTTGGCCATGCCGCCTGCTCTCGTGGCCGTGCGGCGGTCTGAAAACAACGACCGTCGACGGATCGCGGACCTTAGCAGGCCGCACGCCCCCGGGACAGACGGGCACACCCTCCGGCGGGCCGCTGGAGGGGGCTACCCTGGCCAGCCCGTCGCTGCTATAGATGCGCCCATGACTGATGCCCTCCCTTCTGGCTCCTCCGACCCCGCACGCCGGACGCTGGTGGGCTTCGGCCTCGACGGCGCCGGCCTGGGCCCGGCCTCCCGGGACGGCGAGACCCGCGTCACCCAGGGCGACGACTACGTGCTCATGGGCGGCGCCGCGCCGCTCCATTCCCAGATGCAGGACCTGGCCGAGACCATGGCCCAGGCCTGCCGGGACGAAGGCACCACCCTGGGCCAGGCGCCCAAGGAGCTGATTGAGGAGATCCTGAGCGAGATGGCGGCCGACGATGGCCCGCCGCAACGCTGATTTGGGCCTCCTTGTAGCTGCCCCTCCACAGGAGCGGCCGACCCGCTGGACCCGTCTCGGGGCCCCTCTGCCGGGGTGCAGGCCCCTCCGACCTGCAAGTTATCCACAAGTGACCGTGGATAACTCCGCCCACCCGGTGCGCCGGCGGTGATCCACCCCGATGAGGCCCTCCTGGACCCGGGTCGGCGCCTGCCCATGATCGCCCCGTGTGACCACTACGCGGGCACCGAGCGGCGCATGATCAAGGCCCTCGGCCTCCAGGCTGAGCGGGGTCCGGTCCTCGACGTGACCCTCGATCTCGAGGACGGGGCCCCCGCCGACGCCGGCCTCGAGCACGCCGACCTCATCGTCGACCTGCTCAAGAGTGCCGGCAACGTGCACCGGCAGGCGGGCGTCCGGGTCCACGGCCACGACCACCCGCTGTGGCGTGAGGAGGTCAAACGCATCGTCGCCGGCGCGGGCGACGTCGTCGCCCACATCACCATCCCCAAGGCGCGCTCTGCTCGCGATGCCGTCGACGCACAGACCGCCGTGCAGTCGGCGTGCGTTGACGCCGGTCTCGAGCGCGAGATCCCGCTGCACATCCTGATCGAGACCCACGGCGCGCTGCGGGACGCCGCGAAGATCGCCACCGTGCCGTGGGTGCGCGGACTCGACTTCGGTCACATGGACTTCATCTCGACGCACCAGGGCGCGATCCCCGAGTCGGCCATGCGTTCGCCGGGGCAATTCGATCACGCCCTCTTGCGCATGGCCAAGGCAACACTGACATCCGCCGCGCTGTGTCACGGACGCGTGCCCGCGCACAACGTCACCCTCGCCGTCGACGACCCCGAGCAGGCCGGCCGCGACGCCCGTCGCGCCCGCAACGAGTTCGGCTTTCTGCGCATGTGGTCGATCCACCCGTCGCAGATCGATCCCATCGTCGCGGCCTTCGCACCCGACGACGACGAGGTCACGCGGGCCGGCGAGATCCTGCTCGCGGCGGCCCGGGTCGACTGGGCGCCCATCCGCTTCGAGGATGAACTCGCCGACCGGGCCAGCTATCGGCACCACTGGTTGTTGCTGCAGCGGGCCGAGCGCGCGGGGCGTCCGCTCCCCGGGCCGGTGCGCGCGACCTTCTTCGCGGACCGCCCGGACTAGCCGCTGGCGTCCGCGCGCCTGCGTCCGCGGATCAGCGTCCGCGCGTCAGGGCCCGCGGATCAGGCCTCGGAGACGGTGCCCAGGGCGTCCTCGATGGCCTCGATCTCGGGCCACTGGCGACGGGCCACGGCCAGGTACAGCCGCACGTCTTCCTTGTCGTGGTCGTTCAGCAGGGCCTCGACGGTGACGGCGACCTGCGTGCCGTCCGGCTCGGCATCGTCCTCGCCGATCTGCCCGTCCTCGTGCTCGACGCCGGTGCCATCGAGGAAGTCGACCACCAACGCCTTGCGCGGACCCAGGAAGTAGCTGCGCAGCATGTCGAGGGCCAGGTCCTCGTCGCGCTCGCGCCGCAGGAAGGCGCGCAGGGCCTTCAGCTTCATCGGCAGGGGCCGACGCGCGGCCGTGGCCACGCGGCTGTTGAGCATGCGCGCGATGGGAACGTCGAGGCCCGCCTTGGCGTTGTCCTCGAGACTGCCGTAGAGCGACGCAAAGCGCTCATCGGACATGGCCAGCAATTCATCGAGCACGCCTGGTTCCCCCTGCCGTTGCGGCGCTCAGCGCCAGTTCGTGATGGCGTCGAACAGCAGGCGCACGCCGAAGCCGCTCGCGCCGTCGACGTAGTAGTCCCGCTTGCGACTGCCCCACGCCGCGCCGGCGATGTCGATGTGCGCGTGCGGGAAGCCCTCGGTGAAGTGGAACAGGAACTGGGCCGCCGTGCAGCTGCCGCCATCCCGGCCGGCCGCGTTCTTGATGTCGCCGAAGCGGCCCTTGATCTGATCGCGGTAGACGTCGTAGGTCGGCATGGGCCAGACCTTCTCGCCGGTCCGGGCGCCTGCCGCGACGAGACGCTGCTGCAGCTTCTCGTCCGCGCAGAATACGCCGGCCGCCTCGTGCCCGAGCGCCACGACGATGGCCCCCGTGAGCGTGGCCATGTCGATGATCGCGTCGGGCTTGAACTTGGTCGCGTGGTGCAGCGCATCGGAGAGGATCACCCGCCCCTCGGCGTCGGTGTTCATCACCTCGATGGTCTTGCCGTTGGCCGTGGTGAGCACGTCGCCGGGCTTGTAGGCGTTCGCACCGAGCAGGTTCTCGGTGGTCGGCACGATGCCGATCACGCGCACGCCCTTGGGCTTGAGGGCGCCGATGGCCTCCATCAGCCCGAGGGTCGCGGCGCCGCCGCACATGTCGTACTTCATCTCATCCATGTGCGCGGCGGGCTTGATGGAGATGCCGCCGGCATCGAACGTCAGGCCCTTGCCGACGACGCAGATGGTGCGCTTGTAGTTGGCCGGCTTGTAGTCGAGCTCGATCAGGAACGGCGGCTGGGCGCTGCCCTGGTTCACGCCCAGGATGCCGCCCATCTTCATGCGCTCGAGATCCTTCTTGCCGTGGATCTTGCAGCGCAGTCCGTGGCGCTTTCCGATCTTGCGCGCAGTGTCGGCGAGGTGGCGCGGCGTGGCCATGTTGCCCGGCATGTCGCCGAGTTCCCGGGCCAGGTTGGCGCCGTCGGCCAGGCGCCGGGCCTGCTTGAGCACGCCGGCCGCCCCTTTGAGGCTGGTGACGATGGTGGCCGAAGCCGGCGGCTTGGCCCCCGCCCGCGGCTTGGGATAGCGATGCTCGGCCAGCACGGCCCCTTCGCCCATGGCGCCCAGGGTGGTGGCGTCGAGCTTGACCTTGCCGCCGCAGGTGATGGTGACCGCGTTGGCACCCAGCTCGGCCGCCTGGCGCGCGGCGATGGCGCCGGCGCGGCGGAAGTCCTCAGCCTCCAGCTCACTCACCTTGCCCATGCCCAACAGCAGCAGAGCCCGCGGACCGCCGCGGCTCTCGGCGTGCAGCATCAGCGTCTGGCGCAGGTCGCCTTCGAAGGGCTTCTTCGGACCGGTCAGGCCGGCCGCCCGGGCGCCCAGAGCGCCTCCCGGAAGCTTGGCGTGGCGGCCCTTGTCGACGAGCACGACGAGCAAGGGCGTGGCGGACCGATCGGCACTGGCGGGGGCAACAGCGAGGCGCATGACGTCTCCGAGGATGCGCCCGAGGTTGTTCCCTCGGACGGGTTCGCTTCACAAGGGCCGGGCACGGTATCACAGGGACTCTCGCGGTCGGAAGCGCGCTGCAGTCCCCCCCGGAGGCCCGGCCTTGGCCCACCATCCCCGCTGCCTGGTGAAGGACCTGGGGAACGCCGCGGCCGGCGACGAGATCACGCTCGACCGGGCGGCGGCCCATCACCTCGGGCGCGTGCTGCGTCGCCGGGCAGGCGACCCGGTGGAGGTCGTCGACGGCGCCGGCGGTTGCGCCCACGCCACCTGGCACGGGGAAGGGCGCTTGCAGCTGACCGAGGTGCTGCCGCGCGAACCCGAGCCGTCGGGGTGCGTGACCCTGGCCCTGCCGCCGCCGCGCCTGCCGCGCCTCGAATGGCTGGTGGAGAAGGCGACCGAGCTCGACGTCGACCGCTTGCTGCTGCTGCAGACCGACCACTCGCAGCGCGACCTCTCCCCCAACCGCCTGGAGCGCCTGCGCCGCAAGGCCGAGTCGGCGCTGCTCCAGTGCGGACGTCGGCATGGCCTGCAGTTGTCCGGGCCGGTCGCCTTCGACGAGGTCCTCGCGTCCGTGGTCGCAGAGTCGCCGGCACCCACCACGGAGATCTGGCTCGCCCGTCCGGGCGGAGCCGCCCCGCCGCCTCCGGCCCCGCTCCGGGACGGCGCCCCGGCCCCGGCGCTGCTGATCCTGATCGGTCCCGAGGGCGGCTTTCACGCCGAAGAGGAAGCCGCGGCCACCCGGGCCGGCGCCCGGCCGGTGACGCTGGGCCGCACGACGCTGCGCATGGAGACCGCCGCCCTGGCCCTCGCGGCCTGGGCCACCGCCCGCCGGGGTCCCTAGGCCACATCGCACGCCCACGCGGCCAATCGCTACGATGCCGCGCCATGTCGGCCAGCGATGCAGATCCCCTCGCGCGCTTCGTGCGCTCCGTGCAGGCGGCCGGCGTGCAGCGCATGCCCAGGGTCGACAAGCCCGCGGCGGTCGCGCCCCTCGGGGGCGCCACCCTCGACGCACTGGCCGCCACCATCTCGGCCTGCACCCAGTGCAAGCTCTCCGAGACCCGCACCCATGCCGTGCCCGGCGAGGGCGACCCCCACGCCGACATCGTCTTCGTGGGCGAAGGCCCCGGCGCGGACGAGGACAAGAGCGGCCGCCCCTTCGTGGGGCGCGCGGGCAAGCTCCTGGACGACATCATCACCAAGGGCATGAAGCTGCGCCGGCAGGACGTCTTCATCTGCAACGTGGTCAAGTGCCGCCCGCCGTCCAACCGGGTGCCCGAACCCGACGAGGTGGCCGCCTGCTCTCCCTATCTCGCGCAGCAGCTCGCCCAGATCCGGCCCAAGGTGGTGTGCGCGCTGGGCGCCACGGCCATCCGCCGCCTGATCGAGACCGACGAGCCCATGGGCCGCCTGCGGGGCCGGGTCTTCGAGGCCTACGGCTTTCCCGTGATCCCCACCTACCACCCTGCCTATCTGCTCAGGAATCCCGCGGCCAAGGTCGCCGTGTGGGAGGACATCCAGAAGGTGATGGAGCTGGCAGCGAAGTCATGAGCGTGTGGCCCGAGGTATGAACATGTGGCCCGAGGTATGAGCATCTGGCAACGCACGGCCGTGGGGATCGACGTCTCGGACGGCACCCTCAAGGCCGTCAAGCTGGCGCGGCGCGGCCGACGCGTGCGGCTGCTGCGGGCGTGGCGCATTCCCTACTACCACGAGGATCCTGATCCCCGGCGCGGCGGCCTCGCGGCCATCGACACGCTGCTGGCCCGAGCCCGCTTCGGCAGCCGGCCCCGGGTGGTGGTCTCGATGCCCATCCGCGGAGCCGTCAGCCGCACCTACCTGATCCCGGCGATGGAAGCCGACCGCATCGCCGAGATGGTGCGCTACGAGGTGCACAGCGAGGTCGACGCGCCCCCCGAGGACCTGGTCGTGCGGCACACCGTGCGGCGCGGCGTCGAGGAGAGTCAGGTCCCCACCTACGCCCTCAAGCGTGCGGACGTCGACGCACGGGCCGCGGACCTGAGGGCCCAGGGCGTGTCGTACGACCAGCTCGAGACGACGGGCTACGCCCTGGCCTCGTTCATCGAGGCGGAGATGCCCCGGGGACGCGACCGCATCCTGCTCGGCGTGGGCGAGGTGTCCACCGACCTCGTGCTGCTCACCGAGCGCGGCGTGTGGATGCGGCAGGTGCCCCTGGGCCTCGCCGACGACGATGACGCCGAGCGCCTGGCGCGTCGTTTCAAGGCAGAGGTGGACGCTGCGATCCGCACGCTGCTGCCGTCCGATCGCCCGTTCGCGCCCCACGACCTCGTGCTCACCGAGGAGGGCGCCCTCGACGCGGGCTTCACCGGCGCTCTCAAGCAGGTGCTCGGGCTGACCGTGACCCGCGTGCACACGCTGCAACGCATCGACGCGCCCGGGCGCATGGACTGGGACGACCAGACCCCCGAGCAGGTGCTCGCCATGGGCAAGGCCTTCGGGTTGGCCCTCGCGGGACTCGGCCTGGGTCGCTTCCGTTGCCCGGTCGAGGAGGGCAATCCCAAACGTGAGGTGCTGCGCCTGGTCCCGATGGCCGGGATCGGTGTGTTCTTCTGCGCCCTCACCCTGGTGGCGCTCGGATTGATCGGCACCCGCCGCGCCGAGGCTCTGGAGCAGGCCCTGCCCCCGGAACTGCTCACGGAGTGGCGCGACCTGGCGAGCGAGACGACGACGCTGCGCGACGAACTCGAGACCGTCACCCTGCGTGGCGACGCGCTGAGGGCCCTCGCGGCGGCGCGGCCTGCCGTCTACTTCCCCAAGCGGGCGCTCGTCCGGGCGGCCCGCCTGTTCGAACTCCCCGGCTCCGAGGACGCGCGCATCGAAGCGCTCAACCTCGCGCCCCCCACCGCCGACCGGGCCGGTCGCCTGACGTTGATCCTGGCCGCCGGCCCCCGCGCCGCCGCCGACATCGGCGAGCGGCTGCGCACCTCGCTTCAGCACGAGTTCGGAGAGGCCGACCTGCGCGCCACCGGCGAGGACCCGGTCACGCGACGTTGGACCCTCGAGGTGCCCGTCCGATGAGGGGTCTCGCCGTTCTCACGCTGCTGCTGGTGGGCGCCGTGCTGCACTTCACATGGGTGGGGCTGCCGGCCTACTCGCGGGCCGCGGCGGCCGATGCCGACCTGACCGACCGGATGGCCACGGCCGCCGGACTCGGCGCGACGCTGCCCGCGCTCTCCCATCTCGACCTGCGGGCCTTGCAGACGAGCGCCTCCGAGCAGGCCGACGGCAACCGCCGCGCCCTGGCCGCGCTGCTGGATGCGAGCCTCGCCGAACCGACGCCGGCCTTCGCGCACGCTCTGCGCCACAGCGTTCTGACCACCTTCGACCCGCTGCACCCGTCGCTGATCGCCCAGGCTGCCGTCTCGCCTCGGGCGGCGACGACCCTCGCGCGGGTGCTCACGCAACTCAATGACAATCGCATCCGGCAGATCCGCACCCTCGAGTTGCAGGGCGGCGGGGCGGCGAACCCCGTGGCCGGCATCGACGGCATCGCATCGATCGGCGTCTCGCTCTCCATCGAGTCGGGCCTGCACGACGCCCTCGCCCTGCTCGAGGACCTGGCACCGGGCGCGGGAGAACCGGTCGTCACCGTGCAACAGGCCAGCCTGGCCCCCGTCGATGCCCGCCGCTGGGGCTCCGACCTGAACGAGGCGGGCCCGCCGGTGCGACTGACCGTCAGCCTCGCTGTGCTCTTCGCCGCCCCCGAAGAGGCGTCCCGATGAGAGCGTGCCGACGCCGGGGCAGCACGCGGGTTGCCGTGTTGACAGCGGTAGCGCTTTCTCTTATCGTTTGCGCCCTTGCACTCTACGCTCATAATCGGTTGTACAGTAACAACTTAGGTCGGGCGCAGGCACTCGAGAACAAGCTCCGGGGGCAGCTCGAAGCCCCGCCTTCAGACGACGGATCGCTGCCCACTCGGGTCGGAGGGGACGTGCTGGAACTCGCCTTGGCCAAGCAGCCCGCCGCGCTGACCGACCGCGATCGTCGCCTGCTGGAGAGCCAGGCCCCCCTGTTCACGGACACCGAGCGCCGGGCCTTCGTGACCGCCCGCGTGAAGGGCGACCTCGACGACCCCACCGCGACGCTCCAACCCACGGCGCCCTCCTCGGTCGCCGCGGACTACGTGGACGGTTTGGTCGCCCTGCGCTGGGAATCCGGCCATGTGAACCGGGTCCTGGCCTCGGCGCTGAGCGGCCGTGACGACGGCCTGCGGCTGGCCTTCCGCATCTGGAGACGCACCGAGGGCGGCGAGATGGCCCCCCTGGTGACCGTGCCCTTCGGGGTCAGCTTCTGGAAGGACCGCTCGCTGCCCGTAGCCCGGACGACCCTCTACTACGAGGTCTGGACGGTCCTGCTCCGGGACGATCCGGCCGGCGGCGAAACCCTCGTCTCGGCAGAGCGGAGCGATCTCGTTACCCTGTCCAGCCCCGAACACTTCACTCTGGAGCTGATCGGCGGCGACGAAGGCAGGGCTGACTTCCTCGCTGTCGTGGGGACTCCGGAGGCGCCCGTGGCCAGCGTCACCGTTTCGGCGATGGTCGGTGAACCGATCGCCATCGGCGAGTTGTCCACGGGTCTGGCCTTGCAATCGATCGAGATGACCACCGTGGACGTGCTGACGACGCGCCAACATCTTTCGCTCACGAGCGACGGCGCCGTCGTCATCGACCCCAAGACACAAGAGCCCCGGACGACACAGACACAGGTGCTGCTCCCGGGCCACCGCATGAAGACCGTCCTCGTCCACCAAGACGGTGAGACGAGAACCTTGGAGGCAGAGTTGCCGTGAACGATTTGAAGCGCTCCCACCCCCTGCGACTCGGATTGATCCTCGTCGCCACGGCCTGCCTGCTCCCGCTGGCGTGCGGTCTGCTCGAGGAAGCCGAGCCCGGCTCCGCGCCCTCCACGCCGGGCATGAACCCAGGCATGGACAACGTCGCGCAGCCCCAGCCGCCGCAGCCCTACGTCGAGACGCCTTACGTCCAGTCGCAGCCGGTGCCCCAGGCGCCGCCCTCCGATCTGCTGGCCGAGTACATGCGCGCTCGCGATCGTATCGTTGCCAACCAGCCGGTGACGATTCCGCAGCCGGCTCCTGTGACGGTGCAGCCGTACACCCCCGCGCCGGTGCAGCCGACGCCTCCGGTCTCTCAGCCCCAGCCCTACCAGCCCGAGCCGTTCCAACCCGAACCGTTCCAGCCGGAGCCCTTCCAGCCCGAGACGCTCACTCCCCCGGCTCCCGCGCCGTTCTCCCAGCCGACGAGCTCGTTCGGAGTCATGGACGAGTCGCGCCTGGCCGAGCTGCGTGACGCCAGCCGCCAGCACGCTTCACTCGTCGACGACCGCACCTCCGCCCTCGTGCAGCGCTTCGTGGACGAGGGCCTGCGGGCCATGGACGACGGCGACACCGACGAGGCCCATCGCCTGTTCGGCAGCGCCCTCGAGCTCGACCCCGACGACCCGGCCGCCCGCGACCTGTTCGACCGCACCGGCATGATGCTGGGCGACCGCGACCGCGCCCTCGGCGTGGTGGCCCGGTCGGCCCGCGACCGCGCCGGCGCCCGTGACGAGCAGCAACGCATCCTCGTCAGCCACAAGCTCCAGCAAGGCCAGAACGCCCTCGCGAGCGGGGACGCCCAGCGCGCGCTGACCCACTTCGAGGACGCGCTCACCATGGTGCGCAGCAGCCCCGACATCTCCCCCGGCTCGCCCCTCGAGTCCGAGATCGCCGGCCTGGTCATGCAGGCCAAGGCCGCTGTCATGGACCAGGAGCAGCGGCGTGACGCCGAGCTGCTCGGCCGGGCCATGGATCTGCAACAGCAGTACGACCGCGCCGATTCCCAGCGCGACGGCCTGCGGGTCGAGCACCTGCGCCGCCTCGCCAACGACCACTTCCTGCGCAACGAGTACGCCGCCGCCGAGGAGGCCCTCGAGGAAGCCCTGCGCGTGGCGCCCGACGACGCCGAGGCCCTGGCCCTGTGGCGCGTCGCCAACCGCGCCCGCCATGACGCCGCGGCCACCGTCACGCGTCGCGACTACCAGCGCGAGTGGCGCGGCACCTTCGACGACATGGAAGCGGACATGCGCCCGCAGTCCGACCTGATGACCTACCCCGACGCCGATCGCTGGGCCGAGATCTCGGCGCGCGGCGGCAAGAGCCTGGGCGGCCCGTCCGGCAGCCGCACGCTCACCGACACCGAGGTCGCCGACGAGCTGTCGCGTGTGCGCATCCCCGTCAGCTTCGAGGACGTCACCCTCAGCGAGGTCGTCGATCACCTGGCCCAGGTCGCCGGCGTGAACATCGTCGTCTCGCCCGACGCCCAGGACGAAGCCGACAGCATGGACCCGTACAACCTGCAGGACCGGGCCAACCAGCCCATCGACCGCATCCTGCGGATCCTGCTCGAGGACCTGTCCAACCCGCCGCTGACCTACACCATCCGCGATGGCGTCGTGCACGTGATCACCAACGACGAGGCCCGCAGCGACTACGTCCTCGACATCTACGACATCCGCGACCTGACCGTCACCCCCACCGACTACAAGAGCAACGACTTCAACCTGCTGCCCTCGGGCACCGACGTCGACAGCTTCCGTGACGGCGTCGAGGACGAGGAGCCGATCCCGTTCATCGGCGAGGACGCGCTGCAGTCGCTGATCGAGGAGAACATCTCCCCCGACAGCTGGACCGACGATCCCGAGCGCACCATCCAGCTGCTGCCCGGCCAGCTCGTCGTGCGCCAGACGCCGGACGTCCACGCCCAGATCAAGTCGCTGCTCACCGATCTGCGCGGCAACACCAAGACCCTGGTGCACATCGAGACGCGCTTCATCGAGGTCGAGGACAGCTTCCTCGAGGACATCGGCGTCGACCTGCGCGGCCTCGACGACACCCAGCTCGAAGACTTCGGTCAGTCGGGCACCGGCTTCGGCACGCTGACCAACCCCTTCGGCATCGGCACGGGCAACGACGCCGGCGCCTTCTACTCGGGGAACAACGGCGACCTGAAGATGCGCACCGAGAACCTGTTCGACTTCACCCTCGGTGAGACGGGCACGCTCAACAACCAGGGCGGCCTCTCGATGCAGGCCCTGTTCCTCGACGACACCAACGTCGCGGCCGTCCTGCGCGCCGTGACCAAGTACGAGAACAGCAACGTCGTCAACGCGCCCTCGCTGACCCTGCGCAGCGGACACCGCGGCACTATCGAGGTCGTGACCAACCGCACGTACGTCTACGACTTCGAGCCGGAGATCGCCCAGGCGGCCGTCATCGCCCAGCCCGAGTTGCGCAACGTGAAGGAGGGCATCGTCCTCGACGTGCGCGCCGTGGCCAGCTCCGACCGGCGCTTCATCACGCTCGAGATGCGGCCGACCCTGGCCGAGCTCGTGCGCGACGCCCAGGGCGACCCGCTGCCCGACCAGCTCGTGAGCCTGGCCACCGGCAACGCGGCCGACGTGACCATCGAGCTGCCCGAGCTGCGTATCCAACGGCTCCGGACGACCGCCACCGTGCCCGACGGCGCCACGCTCATGCTGGGCGGCCTCAAGAAGTCCGTCGATCAGGACTTCGAGTCCGGCCTGCCCTGGCTCTCCGACATCCCCATGGTGGGCTTCCTCTTCGACCGGAAGGGTGACTACCAGTCCCGTCGGAAGCTAATCATCCTGTTGAAGGCCTCCCTGATCCTTCCCTCGGAGGGGGAACCGGGAGCCTGACGGCTGCCGCGCTCCCGATCGACGGACGACTTCATGGGTTCACATCGCCGCCCCGGATTCCTCGCCGCTCTGACGTTGGCCCTGTTGGCACCGGCCACCTCGGCGGCCGCCGCCCCCCGCACGGCCCCCGTTGCCGTCCAGGCCGAGGACGCCGACACCGCCGAGCGGCTCATCTCCGACGACGTGAAGTTCGCGGAGAACCTGGCCCGCTACCGCTTCTTCGACCTCGCCACCGATGTCCTCGACAACGTCAAGGGCGAGCAGAGCAGCGACGACGTGCGCGGCACCATCGCCTTCACCCGCTCGCGGGTGCTGCGGCGGCAGAGCGACACCATGGGCGACGAGAACGAGCGCATCGAGGTGCTGGGCCAGGCCATCGACCTGCTGGCCGACTGGGCCAAGCCGGGCAGCCGGCACTCCTACCACCCGCGCAAGGCCGAGGCCCTGCAGGACCTGGGCGAGATGCTCGGACTGCGCGGCACGCTCCACTGCCGGGCCGGGCGCAGTCCCCGCGCCGAGGCCGACTTCAAGGCGGCCGACGCGGCCTACTCATCGCTGCGACGTGAGTGCGAGGACCTGGCCGAGCACCACCGCGACAACGGCGACGACGACCTCGGCGACGAGTTCGAGGAGCGCGCCGCGCTGACGTACTACTTCCGCGGCAAGAACAACCTCGACTGGGTCCCGTGTGCCTCCGACCGCGAGCTGCGCCTCGAGCAGGCCGCCGATGCCCTGGTCGAGTTCCAGTGGGAGGCGCCGAGCGACTCGCTGCCTTCCCTGCTCGCCGTGCACTACGAAGGCGTCGCCCGCGAGATGATGGGCGAGACCGAAGAGGCCATCACCCTGCAGGAGACGGTGCTCGAGGACTGCACGCTCATGTTCTGGGACAACCTCGGGGCCTTCAGCCCCGGCGCCCGGTTGCGCATCGCCAACCTCATGGACCAGACCTGGTGCGCCCTCGCGCGCCTGCGTCTCAAGACCGGCGACACGGCGGACGCCCTGGCGCTGGTGGCCGACATGGAGGCCGCCCATGCAGCGGCCCTCGAGCCCGAGGGACAGCCCTACGGCGGCGACGGCCTCGACGCCATCCTGGCCCTGGCGGGCGAACTGGGCGGCGCCGGCGAGGGTCGCGAACAGAGCCGGCTGATCCAGCTGGTCGCCGAAGAGGGTCGCGGCACCGCCGCGGGCGCCCAGGCCGGGCGACAGCTCTCCGACATGCTCGAGGCGGGCGGAACCGACGGCTCGGGCGTGAACTCATTCGACGCGAATGCCCTCATCTCCGCCGCCCAGAGCCTGGCCGAGAAGAACGACCACCGCGGGGCCGCGCACTACTTCCTGCAGGCGGCGGCCGCCGCCCAGGGCTCCGACGGAGACGACGCGCAGCGCATCGACGCCTGGAAGGGCGCCGCCGTGGCCCTGCAGCGCGACGGACGCGAGCTCGAATCGGCCATCGCCCTCGAGAAGCTCCTCGACGAGGGCCTCGCGGCCAAGAACGACGAGATCACCGAGCAGGCCGCCACGAAGATGTACGCCGCCTACGACCGGCGCTACCGCGAGACCGGCGACGCCTTCGACAAGGACCTGCGCAACCAGGCGGCGGTGCGCATGCAGAAGCTGGGCATCGTCATCGAGATCGTTTACCAGGACGCCCTCGAAAAGTTCAACGACGCCCTGCGCGAGCGCAGCGTCCAACAGCGCAAGCCCGCCGACAAGCGCAACGAGGACGCCTACCGACGCCTGTTCGCACAGGCCGAGGACCAGTTCTCCTCGGTGCCCGAGACCTCCCCCAACTACGAGAAGTCGCTGGTCTACCGCGCCCGGGCGCTGGCCGAGGCCGGCCGCCACGCCGAGGCCCTGCAGCAGTTCGACCTCATGCTCGAGCGCGCCAAGGACCCGGCCTTCGAGCCCCAGACCACCGACACCCGCAAGCGCCGCGAAGTCGCCCACGCCCAGGCCACCTACCGCAAGGCCGAGCTGATGCTCGACGAGGCCGTCAACCGTCCCGACGAGGTGCTCAGTCTCATCGCCGGCTTCGAGACGTCGTTCCCCGGCCAGGAGGGATTCTTCGAGCAGGTCAAGTACCAGCGCGTCGCCGCCAACGCTCTGCGCGGAGACCCCGAGGCCGCCGACGCCGCGCTCGATGCCCTGCGCGACCTGCGCGAGGACAGCTCCTTCGTCTCCCTCGGCGCCTACCGCACGGCCCGCGCCTACAAGGACGCCTACGACGAGGTCGCGGACAACGGCGGAACCGCCGACCCCGCCCTGCTCGAGCGGGCCGCCGAGCTCATGTGGGAGCACTGCCAGACCGCGGGCCGGAAGGTCCTCGGCAACTACCAGGTCGCCGGCGAGTGGTTCGCCCGGGTCAAGCGCCACGAGGACGCCGAGACCGTCTTCGCCGCGGCCGAGGCGACCTTCTCGGGCCAGCCCAACGTCCCCGAGTCGGTGCTCGACCAGGCCCGCATCGGACTCGGCGAGGCCCTCAACGCCCAGCACGAGTTCGGCACGGCCAGCCGCCTGTGGCGCGACCTGCACGCCCGCAACGCCCGCGACCCGGTCGTCCTGCGCGGCGCCGCCCGGTGCTACGGCGGATGGCTCGAGCGCGAGGAGGACGGCAGCCTGCGCGAGATCGGCGGCAGCGGCGAATACAACGAGGCCACCTCCCTGTGGTCGGAGCTCAAGAAGGGCAGCGACTTCAGCGCCAAGTATCACGAGATCTGGTGGGAGGCCAAGTTCGGCGCCGTCTACTCGCTCTACCGGCAGGGACAGAAGGACGCGGCGCAGCAGGAGATCGCGCGCAAGGTGCTCAACAACCAGCGCACGATCACGCCCGGCTACGACAAGGACACGATGGACAGCCTCGAGGAGGAGCACCGCTTCGAGCCCTACTTCCATCTGATGTTCCGCTACCTCGATCGGAACCTGCCATGAGGGCCGCGACGCTCCCCCACGGCACCGCGGCGCGTTTGATCGCCACCGGGAGCCGCCCTAGAATCCCGCTCCTTCGCCCCACCCCGGAGCCTTCGGTGACCGTGCGCCGTGTGACGATGGCCCTGCTTTCCGCCGTGCTGGCGTTCGGCGGACTGGCCGAGGAGCTCGTGGCCCAGAGCGGCACCGGCCGCGTGCAGTTCTTCAACCGTGACGGAGAGCGCCGCACCGACAGCGGCGTCACCGTGCTCTCCGAGACACTCGACGAGATCAAGTACGCGCGCAGCAACGGCAGCAACCGCACGCTCAAGACCAACACGGTCATCTCCGTACAGTACGGCGCGGGCACGGCGGCCTACGACGAAGGCCTCAGCGCGCTGGCCCAGGGGAACACCGAGATCACCAACGCCCTGAGCCTGCTGGTCCGCGCCAGCAAGGAGACCGACCCGCCGTGGGTCGCGGCCGCCGCCCAACTGGCCGTGGCCGATGCCGAGTCGCGCATCCGCGGCGGCGAGCGCAAGGCCGCCGCGGCCATCGACGCCTTCCTGACCCGCTTCGTCGACCACCGGCGCACGCCCGAGGCCCTGCTGGCCAAGGCGCGCTATCTGGCGGCCGCCGGCGACCTCAGCGGCGCCGGCCAGGCCATCGCCGCGGTCAAGGCGTTGGCCCAGGCCAACCGCATCTCCCCCGACTGGAAGCCGCGCTCGAGCCTGGTCTACGGCGAGCTGCTGCTGGCGGCCGAGGACACCCGCCAGGCCAAGGAGCAGTTTGCCGAGGCCGAACGGGCCGTGGGGCTGGCCGGCGCCGAGGTCACCGAGCGCCCCGATCTCAGCGCCACCCTCGACATTTTGGGCCTGCAGGCCCGCGTCGGCACCGCCAGCGTCATGCTGGCCGGGGGCGACGTGGCCGGCGCCCGCACCTACTACAACCGCCTCGCCCAGGACGGCAAGGACGACCCCGCGGTGGCCATCGCCGCCGCCAACGGCCTCGCCGAGTGCGACTACCGGGCCGGCGGTCGGCTCAAGCAGGCCCAGTACGGATTCGCCAAAGCGGCCGTCATTGCGGCCGGGGTACCGGACGAACACGCCCGCGCTCTGTACTATCTGGGCCGCTGCGCCTCCGACCTGGGTGCCGACGGGCGCGAGCCCAAGGGCCCGATCCTGGCGTCCGTGTATTTCAAGGAGGTGCAGGCGCGGTACCCCGACACCAAGTGGGCGCGTCTGGCCCAACAAGCCCAACCCTGATCATCGACTCAACGTCCCCCGACCAACGACCATTCGCAAAGAGAACGCTTCCATGAAGTCCAAGATCCTCTTGTTCAGTCTTGTGGCGCTGGCGTGCCTGACACCGATGCTGCTCGCCCAGGACGGTGAAGCGGCCGCGGCCACGGATGCAGCGGGACGTTCGGCCCTCGGCACGTTCATCGATCAGGCCGGCATGATCGGTCTCTTCATCATCTTTCTGTCGGTGGTCGCGCTCACGCTCATCACCAAGGAGATCATGGCCGTCCGCAAGGACCAGCTGGCTCCGCCCGAGATCATCGACGAGATCGAGGCGCTGTTCGAAGCCGGTGAGTTCCAGGAGGCCATCGAGCTGTGCGAGACCGAGCCCTGCTACTTCACCAACGTGGTGGCGGCCGGTCTGCCCAAGCTGAACGCATCCTTCGAGGCGATGGAGAAGTCGCTCGAGGAGATGGTGGAAGAGGAGACCATCAAGTTGCACTCGCGGCTGAGCTGGCTCTCGTTCATCGCCGGCGTCTCCCCCATGCTCGGACTGATGGGTACGGTCAACGGCATGATCGGCGCCTTCAAGGTCATCGCCGAGAGCAAGGGTGCTGCGACGCCCGATCAGATGGCCGACAACATCTCGTCCGCGCTGATCACGACGCTGCTCGGCCTGATCGTGGCCGTGCCGGTGACGGCGGCCTTCGTGTTCCTGCGTAACCGCGTGGTGTCCTACTCGCTAGAGATCGCGGCGGTCGTCGAAGACCTGTTCGAGCGCTTCCGCCCGCGCGAAGCCTGAGTTCGGGCGGCCCGGGAGCGGGTCGCCTCCGAGCGGTTGGGGCCCCCGCCCTCGACCGACGCCGTCACCACTGACCTGACCGAGGACGACTGACCGACCATGGCCCGCAAGCGCGCCACAGGCACCGAAGTCGCGATGGACATGACGCCGATGATCGACGTCGTGTTCCTGATGATCATCTTCTTCATGATCGTCAGCGACCTCACCCAGCAGGACCTGGCCGAGCTGCAATTGCCCGTGGCCGACATGGCCGTCAGCGACGAGATGGAAGAGGGCAAGCTGATCGTCAACATCCTCGGCCCGGCGCCCGACAAGCCGGAGCAGAACGGCGAGATCGAGATCAAGCGCGAGAACCGCGGCAGCCTCGACAACCCGACCGCCGTGGCGGCGCTGCGTAACTTTCTCGCTCTGGAGGTGCAGAAGGGCGAGATCCTCGACGGCCTCTCCGAGCGCCCGCTGTTGATCCGCGCCGACACCGAGACCGACTTCAAGCACATCCAGAAGGTCATGCGCATTTGCGGCGAAGAGGGCATCCGCATCTACAAGATCGAGCTCGCCGCCGCCGAGAACGAGCAGTAGAGAGAGCGACAGCAAACCATGGCACGCAAGAAGGCACAGATCGAAGAGGTGGTCATGGAGCTCACGCCCATGATCGATGTCGTGTTCCTGCTGCTGATCTTCTTCATCGTCACGCTGAAGTTCAAAGTGCTCGAGGGCAAGCTGCCGACCTTCCTGCCCAAGGACGTGGGCGTGAACGCGTCGCCGGTCGACGAGCTGATGGAGAAGGTCGAGATCTACATCACCTCAGGCGGCCAGACCCCGGGACGCAAGCCCGGCGCGGTCTTCGGCATGACGATCCTGCTGAACAACGTCAAGATGCCCAGCATGACCACCTTCCATTCGCGCCTGGCGAACATGAAGGCCAACACCGCGGACATGAAGGTGACCCTCTACCCCCAGAAGGGGGTCAACTACGAGCAGGTGGTCAAGGTGGTCGATGAGTGCGTCCGAGCGGAGATCACGGACATCACCTTCGCCGGCGTGGCGTTCGACGCCTGACCCATGCTAGTCTCCCGCTCCCTCCGTCGAGATCGCAGCCCCAGGGGCTGCTCCGGGTCCAATCTTTGCAACGGGCGGCCGGTGGGAACGCAAACAGAAACGAGAAGGATCGAGGGACGGGCATGATGCGATTCCTGCTGCCGCTGCTTGTGCTGATCATCGGGGCCGCGTCTGCGTCGGCTGCGCCGGTTCAGGACCGCGCTCAGACCGAGCGCGCGCGCCTCGACCTGATGGCCGAGAAGACCTTCTTCCTCGTGCAGCGCTACATGGCCAACGCGCGAGGCTTCGAGGATCGCCTCGACTTCGTCGCCGCCGAGCAGGAGCTGCTCAAGGCCCGCGAGATCGCGCCCGGCAACCGCATGGTGCAAGAGTACCTGCGCCAGGTGCAGGCGCTGCTCGGACGTCCCAGCGCCCGCGCCTCCGCCATCCGCATGTCGGCCGCCGAGCGCTACGAGGCTCAGCGTCAGCAGATGCAGTTCCTCGCCCAGCAGGACCTCGCCGAAGCCGAGCGCCTGCTCGCCAAGGGCGACGGCAAGCGCGCCCTGAGCCTGGCCAAGTCCGCCGTGCAGCGCATGGAATGGACGCGCAACGAGATCAACTGGAGCAACCTCGAGCCGCGGGCTCGCGACATCCTCGCCCGGGCCGAGAGCGAGGCCGCGACCTCCATCGACTCCGTGCGCAACCAGCAGCAGGCCGAGGCCTACCGCCGCCTGCAGGATGAAGAGCGCGAGATGGCCGACCAGCGCACCGAGCGCCGCCGGCGCCTGCTCTCGTCCGCCTACGACCGCTTCATCGCCGACGACTTCGAGGAGGCCGGCAACCTCGCCCAGGCCGTCCTGGACGACGACCCCCACGACATCCGCGCCCTCGATCTGCTCGACGCCGCCGAGGCGGCCAACCGCGAGTACGCGAACACCCGGGCCATCCGCGAGCGCAAGGAAGAGTACGCCCGCTGGCGCCAGGCCTTGGACGACGTGCGCATCCCCTGGACGGGCATCTACAACGAGCCCGATCCCGACCACTGGGACACGATCACCCGCGCCCGCGGCTCGACCCAGGGCCTGGGTCTCAGCGCCGATCCCGAGGCCGACGCCCTGCGCGCCACGCTCTCATCGACGCGCATGGACGCCGACTACTCCGACGAGTCGCTCACGTCGGTGGCCAACAACATCTGGCTCAGCACGGGCATCCCCATCTCGGTCGACCCCGAGGTCGCCACCGACCTCGACGACGCCGGCGAGACCGTCGAGCTCACCGGCCTGCGCAGCATCACCGTCGAGGGCCTGCTCAATATCATCACCTCGCAGGTGGGCGACGAGCTCGCCTGGACCATCCGCAACGGCCGCGTCTACATCACCAACAAGGAGAAGGCGGCCGGCAAGGCCGTGGTCCGGATCCACAACATCCAGGACCTGACCTTCGGCATCACCGACTTCAAGGGCGCCAGCCTGCGGGACATCCCGCTCCCGGGCGAGGCGGGCGACGACACCGAGACCACGGTGTTCAGCTCCGAGCTCGACCGCGTGCAGCTGATCCCGCCGGAAGAGATCCTGAACCTGGTGCGCGAGAACATCGATCGCGAGTCGTGGGACGAGTCCGACGCCTACAACATCGACATCCTCGACAACAGCAACCTGCTTGTGGTGCACACTCCCGAGATCCAGGAGCAGGTGGCCGGCTTCCTCGACGACCTGCGCAAGTTCTCGACCAGCATGGTCACGCTCGAGGCGCGCTTCTTCGCCATCACCGACGCCTTCCTCGAGGAGATCGGCACCGACCTGCGCGGTCTCGGCCCCTTCGGTGGCGGCGGCGACCTGAACATCCTCGACGACGTCGACCCGGCCAACACCGAAGGCCTCGACAACTCGGGCGACGGCACCGGCAACCCCAACGCCGGTCTGTTCTTCGACGACCACGACCAGTTCTACTCGGCCAGCATCGAGAACTTCTTCAGCAACCCGCTGGGCCAGCTGCTGAGCAACGTGGGCGGCGGCGCCTTCCAGTTCACCATCCTCGACGACACGCAGGTCAACATCGTCATGCGGATGATCCAGAAGAGCGCGAACGCGGTGGAGGTCTCCTCCCCCACGGTCTCGGTGTTCAACACCCAGCGCGCCTTCCTCACCGTGGTGAACCAGGTCTCGTTCATCCAGGGCTTCGATGTCGACGTGGCCAACGCGGCCCGCATCGCCGACCCGATCATCGGCATCGTGCAGGAGGGCATCGTCCTCGACGTGCGGCCGACGATCTCCTACGACCGCAAGTACGTCGTGCTCGACGTGCAGACCACCGTCGCGAACCTGACCCGCCCCATCCGCAGCTTCCAGACGAACCTGGGCGGCAGCACCGAGTCGGTTGAGTTCCAGCTCCCCGAGCTCGAGGTGCAGGACGCCCAGACCACCGCGGTGGTGCCCGACAACGGCTCGGTGATCCTCGGCGGCTTCAAGCACGTGCTCTACAAGAACCGCACGGCCGAGGTGCCCTTCCTCAGCCAGATCCCCGTGCTCGGCTTCTTCTTCCGCGAGAAGGGCCTGGCCGACGAGATGCGCGACCTGATCATCGTGATCCGGGCCACCATCACGGATTACAGCGGGTTGCAGAGCCGGCCGGTCGCGACTCGGTAGGGCGGGGGACGGGCTCAGGGGAAAACCTGGGCCGGGGTCGCTGCTCAGACAACCGGCGCTGACGCGCCGGAACTCGCCTCGACCCCGACCCAGGTTTTCCCTCCACCCTTCCCGAGGGTGCGCATCACGACCGGTCGAGACTCGTTGAGGGTGAAGGGGCGGTTCGTGCGAGGCGGGATGGGTTCGCTTCGATGGAAGGGGTAGGCCTCGTCTCGCTGGCAAGTAGACTCCCGCGCGAACTCAAGTCGAAGCCACTCCCTCCCGCCGTCGAGAGTTCCCTTCCGCGGCGCGCGTTTCGTGTGGGTTTTTCGGGGGGAGGGGTCGAGGCGAGTTCTCGCGCGTCAGCGCGAGCTGTGTGAGCAGCGACCCCTCCCCCCGAAAAACCCTCCCATGCCCCTCCTTCTCCGCGGTTGATCCCTTACCGAAGGGGCGCGAGGATGGCCCCGTGGGCAAGCTCGCCGCCATCTTCTTCGACATCGACGACACGCTCTACTCCACCACCGCCTTCTCGTCTCAGGCGCGGCAGCGGGCGGTGGAAGGGATGGTGGGCGCCGGCTTGCAACTGCCCGTGGCCGTGGTGCGGCGCGAACTCGACGAGGTCATCTCCGAGTTCACCAGCAACTACCCCAACCACTTCGACAAGCTGCTGCGCCGGTTGCCGCACGAGTCGTGGTCGGGGACCAACCGGGCGCTGATCATCGCCGCCGGCGTCATGGCCTACCACGCCACCAAGAGCGAGCTGCAGCCCTTCCCGGACGTCCTGCCGTTCCTCCAGGCCGTCCACGAGCACAGCGATCTCCTGCTGGGCATCATCACCCACGGGCTCGAGATCAAGCAGGCCGAGAAGCTGCTGCTGCTGGGCGTCGTGCCCTACCTGCACCCCAAGGCGATCTTCATCTCCGATCAGGAGGGCATCTCCAAGCCCAACCCCAAGCTGTACACGCGGGCCACCTCGGCGCTGGGTCTCGACCCGACCGAGTGCATGTACATCGGCGACAGCCCGGCCCATGACATCGACCCGCCCAACGGCCTGGGCATGACCACCGTGCGCTGCCTGCGCGACACCAAGCACAAGGATGCCAAGGGCGTCACCGAGCCGGACTACACCGTGTCCAACTTCGCGGAACTGGTGCCGGCTCTGAAGCAGGACTTCGGCCTCTCGCTGGAAGGCTGACGCGACGTGTCCCGCGACAGCTGGCGCCTCACCGCGGTGCTCGTGCTCGGCGTGGTCGTGCTCGTGGCGGCCCTGCGCACCGGCGCCGACACGCTGGTCTCGCGGGCCGACTTCGCCTTCTGCAACCAGACCGAGATCGGCACCCTCGACCCGGCCATCGCCACGGGCTCCAACGAGGGCCGCATCCTGCGCGGCATCTACGAAGGCCTGACGCGCCCACACCCCGCCACCCTCGAGCCCCTGCCCGGCGTGGCCGAGCGCTGGGAGACGAGCGCCGACGGCCTGGAGTGGCGCTTCCATCTGCGCCCCGACGCTCGCTGGACCGACGGCGAACCGGTCACGGCCCACGACTTCTCGTGGTCGATGCGGCGCCTGCTCCACCCGCTCACGGCCGCCGCCTACGCCAACCTGCTCTGGATGGTGGTCGGCGCCGAGGCCTACACCAACGCCGAGACGGCGGGGCCCCTGGCCTGGGATGACGGGCCGGCCCAGGACGGCGTGGGCATCGAGGCTGTCTCCGACCACGAGCTGGTGCTGCGGCTCGTGCGCCCGGCCCCCTACCTGGCCGAGCTGTTCTCCTTCTACTCGTTCCTGCCGGTGAACCGGCGCTGCCTCGAGCAGCACGGCCCCGACTGGATCAAGCCGGACAACGTCGTGACCAACGGCCCCTTCCGCATCGTCGAGCGCCGCCTGCGCGACCGCATCCGCCTCGCGCGCAGCGACACCTACTGGGGCCGTGACGAGGTGTCCCTGCGCACCATCGACGCCTTCGCCGCGGACGGCACGACCACCCAGCTGAACATGTATCTGACCGGCGTCGTCGACTGGATGGTGAAGCCGCCGCCGGGGCTCTACGACGAGCTGCTGTCGCGGCCGGACGCCCTGGTGGGCAGCCAGATCGGTGTCACTTTCTACCGCTTCAACACCGAGCGCCCGCCCTTCGACGACCCGCGGGTGCGCGCGGCCCTCACCTACGCCATCGATCGCGAGGGCCTGGCCCGGGACGTCATGCGCGGCGGCGAGCGGCCCGCCCAGTCATTCGTGCCCGACGGGCTGCGCGGTTACGTGCCCGCGCACCTGCCGCCCCGCGACACCGACCGCGCCCGGGCCCTGCTGGCCGAGGCCGGCTATCCCGGCGGCGAGGGTTTCCCCATCTTCGAGCTGCTCACGACGAACAACGACGTGACCCGCGACTTCAGCGAGGCCACCGCCGAGATGTGGCGGCGCGAGCTGGGCCTGCGCCCGGTGCTCGTGAATCAGACCTTCAAGGTCTACCTCGACTCGACCAAGCAGGGCCTCTACGACATCGCCTGGGGCGCCTGGATCGGCGACTACCTCGACCCGAGCACCTTCCTCGACTGCTTCCTCTCCACCTCCGGGAACAACCGCACCGGCTGGGGCAGCCGCGAGTACGACCGGCTGTGCAACCTCGCCGCCGGCGACGCCGACGTCGCGCGCCGCGCCGCCACCTATCGCCTGGCCGAAGAGATCCTGTTGGCCGAGCTGCCCATCGCCCCGGTCTACCAACGCATCAACTTCAACATGGTCGCGCCGCGGGTGCGCGGCTTCAGCAACAACCTGCTCGACCAACATCCCCTGCGGGATGTCACCGTGGTGGGCCCGCCCGTCAACCTGGTCGAGTATCCGGCGCCCGGCCCGTGACGCGCCACCTGCTGTTGCGCATCGTCGGGCTGGCCGTGGTGATGTTCTTCGTCATCACCTTCTCTTTCTTCCTCGTGCGGCTCGTGCCCGGCGGCCCCTTCGACACCGAGCGCGAGCTGCCCCCCGCCATCAAGGCCAACCTGCTCGCGGCCTACGACCTCGACGCCCCCGTCACCGAGCAGTACGGGCGCTACCTGGCCAACATCGTGTTCCACGGCGACCTCGGCCCGTCGCTCAAGTACCGCGACTACAGCGTCAGCGAGATCCTGGCCGAGAGCCTGCCCGTGTCGATCACCTTGGGCACCTGCGCGCTCATCGTCGCGCTGGTGCTGGGGCTGAGCGCCGGCGCCCTGGCCGCCACCAAGCGCAACTCGTGGCTCGACACCTTCGTCATGGGCGCCGCGACCCTGGGCATCGCCCTGCCCAACTTCGTCATGGCGGGCGTGATGGTGCTGCTGTTCGTCTTCCACTGGCGGCTGCTGCCCGTCTCGGGTTACGGCACGCCGGCGCACCTGGTGCTGCCGTCCATCGCCCTCGGGCTGCCCTTCGCGGCGGCCATCGCCCGGCTGTTCCGCACCGGCCTGCTCGAGGTGCTGGGCGAGGACTGGATCCGCACGGCCCGCAGCAAGGGCCTGTCACCACTGCGCGTGCTCATCGGCCACGCCTCGCGCCCGGCCCTGCTGCCGGTGGTCAGCTACCTGGGGCCCGCCATCGCCGGCATCCTCTCGGGCTCGCTGGTGGTCGAACGCATCTTCGCCATCGCCGGCATGGGCTCGCACTTCGTCGAGAGCGCCTTCAACGCCGACTACAACCTCGCCCTCGGCGTGGTCATCGTCTACACGGCGCTGGTCTCGACGCTCAACCTGGCCGTGGACGTCGGTTACACCCTGCTCGACCCGCGGATCGAGCTGAATTGAGCGCCCCCGCCCCCGCCCCCGCCGCCAAGGCCGCCGGTCCTGCGGCGCCCGCCGCCCGGCCCGGCGTGTGGGCGCGCCTGCGCCGCCGCAAGGGCTCCAGCGTGGCCCTGGCCATCCTGGCCCTCGTGGTGGGCGGCTCGCTCCTGGCCCCCATCCTGCCCCTCCCGAACTACGCTGAGATGCGGCCCTCCGAGGCCAGCGCCCCGCCCAGCCCCGCCTGGCGCGACACCGACCCGTCCAGCCTCGAGCGCCTGGAGCAGGAGCACCCCTGGGGCGTGGCCGTCCGCTCGGCGGTCTTCGGGGAGGGCGAATGGGCCGGGGCCCTGGGCACCGACTCCATGGGCCGTGACGTCCTCGCCCGGCTGGTCTGGGGCGCCCGGGTCTCCCTCATGGTCGGCCTGGTGGCCACCCTCGTGGCCATGTTCATCGGCACCTCGTGGGGCCTCATCGCGGGCTTCGTGGGCGGGCGCCTCGACGCCTTCCTGATGCGGGTCGTCGACGCGCTCTACTCGGTGCCCTTCCTGTTCGTGGTGATCCTGGTCATTGCCGTGCTGCGCGACTTCTCGTCCGACCTGCGCGAGTACGGCGTCGACCGTCTGGTGATCCTCTACGTGGTCATCGGCGCCATCTCGTGGCTGACCATGGCGCGCATCGTCCGCGGGCAGGTGCTGGCCCTGCGCGACCGCGACTTCGTGCTGGCCACCCGCGCCCTGGGCAGCGGCCCGGTGCGCATCCTCACCCGCCACCTGCTGCCCAACCTGTGGGGCATCATCGTGGTCTACCTGACCCTCACCGTGCCGCGCGTGATGTTGTTCGAGGCCTTCCTCTCGTTCCTCGGCCTGGGCGTCGAGCCCCCCGGCGTGTCGTGGGGCATCCTCGCCAGCGAAGGCCTCGAGAGCCTCTCGGCCGTGAGCGTGACGTGGTGGCTGGTGGTCTTCCCCGGCCTCGCGCTCGTGATCACCCTGTCGGCGCTCAACACCCTCGGCGACGCGCTCCGCGACGCCCTCGATCCGCGCCTCGTGCGCTAGCCCCGCCATCGGAGCACAACATGGGACTCTTCGGACAGGACGACCCGGAAGCCGTCGAAGTGGCGGGCCGTCAACTCGAATGCCGCGTCTGCGGGCACACCGAGTTCTGGCACCGCCGTGCGCAGCTCAACACCGCCGTCATGAGCTTTTTCGATTTCGACTGGGCCAACGCCACCGCCGACTGCCAGGTCTGCGCCCGCTGCGGCTACGTGCACTGGTTCCTGCTGCCCTAGGACGGCGCATCGCCTTGACAGATCGGGCCGCTGGTGGGATCACAGACCAGCTCCCTCATTCCTTGAGGACCCATGCGGATCATGGAACGACTGCTCTCGGTCACGACGCTCCTCTGCATCGCCCCGATTCTCTCCGCCTCGGCTTTGCCCACCCCCGGTGACGAGCAGTCGTTGGTCCTCCTCTCGATCGATGCCGGCACGGACGCGCCGACCCTCCGCACACCGCACGGAGCGCCGGCCCTCGGCGGCCCGTTCTCGCTCCAGGTCCGGGACGGGCAGCCGGGCGCCCACGGCCTGCTCTTCCTCAGTGCGGCCAGCACGCCCTTCGTCCCCCAAGGCAGCACGTCGATTTTCTACCCGGCCCCACCGTTCGTCTCCACCGCCTTTCGCCTGAATGCCGAAGGCGACTCGCGGCCCCTGCTCTACCTGCCCCAGGTCCAGCCCTGGATGGAGGGACTCCAAGCCTTCGCCCAGGCCGGAGTGAGCGCGCCGGGCGGCAGCCCTCCCGACTTCACCAACGCGCTGCGACTGCGCGCGGGCGTGGCGCGCGGTCCGTTGTTCGACGCCGTGAGGCTACCGCTCACCTGGTCGCCCAAGGACGTCGAGATCGCCGATTTCGACGGGGACGGCGATCTGGACATCGCGGCCCTCTCGACGGATCCCATCACCGTCGTCGTCTGGCTCACGGACGACGAGGGGTTCTTCGACCTCGGCGGCACCTACGAGTTGGGCACCGGCTTCAACCAGCGGCTGACCGTCGGCGACGTGAACGGAGACACCATTCCGGACATCGTCGTTCCCCGGCCGGGCTTCGACGCGCTGGGCACATTGATCGGGACAGGAGACGGCCTCTTCGTCCCCGGGGCGGATATCCCGACCGGCGAAGACAGCGAACCACAAGACGTCGTCGTCGCCGACATCGACGGCGACGAGATCCTCGACATCGTCGTCACGACCCTCGCCGACGGCAGCCTCATCAGCACCCTCACCGGCGTGGGAGACGGGACCTTCGACCCACCCGTCGAACAGTGCTTCAACGTCGACGACGGAGCACGCCTGTTCATCGGGCGCATCGACGACGACTCCATTCCCGACCTCATCGTGGTGGATAACGGGGTGTATTTCCTGAAAGGGCTCCCCGGTGGCCTGTTCAGCAACGCCTCGATCGAAGGCTTCGGCGTGAGCGATCACCTCGAGGACTTCGCGGTGGCTGATGTGAACGGAGACGGCAACCTCGACGTCATCGGCGCCGTCGACAACGACGGAATCTCCGTCTTGCTCGGTGAGGGCACCGGCGCCTTCAGCGAAAGCGTGGTTTCTTCTCTCCCCAGTGTCATCGCGGTTTCCGCCGCACACCTCAACAACGACACATTCGCCGATCTCGTGATCATCCAGAGTGGATTCGGCGCCCCGGACACCTTCGTCACGCACCTGCGGTCACTCGGAGACGGGACCTTCGAGCCCGCCGGCCAGGTGAGCAGCTCCTCTGGCTCGCTGGACACATTTCTCGGCGACTTGAACGGAAACGGGCACACGGACCTAGTCGTGATGAACGGCGGTGACACCGGTCTCTCCGTGTACTACGGCTCGCCGCATCATCCCCTGTTCAATCTCAACGACCTGCCCATGGGTGGCTGGCCTGTTGTGGGAGCGATCGCGGACTTCAACGCCGACGGCATCCCCGACGTCACCACGGGCAACGAGCAGAGTGAAGACGTCAGCGTGCGGCTCGGCCTCGGAGGTGGGATCTTCGGCGAAGAGATCGTCATCGACACCGGCATCTGGACCATGTCCATGACCGTCGGCGATTTCGACGGCGACGGCTTCGAGGACATCGTCATCTCCGGCCTCGACTTCCCCACCCTTCAGCACCGGATCCTCTACTCAAATGGTGATGGGACCTTCGACATCGAGAATCCGTTCACCGAATCCGTCGAGTTCCCCTACGGACTGGACGCGACGGACATCGATGGGAACGGCACGGACGACCTCGTGTTCGCGCTCCAAACGCAGACGACCCCCTTGACCTCCTTGCTGGGGAACGAGGACCGCACCCTCAGCGCCCCCATCCCTTCGTCCATCTTGCTCGAACCCATCGACGTCGAGGCGCTCGCGCTCCATGACCTCGACGGGGACGAGATCCTCGATGCGATCATCCCCACCTGGTCGGACAAGTCCGTGTTCGTCTTCCCCGGAGTCGGGGGTGGCGAGTTCGCATTTCCCACCGAGTACCCCTTGGGAGGAATCGGTGTCCGAGCCACCGCGGGAGACCTCAACGGCGACGGCCTCCTCGATCTCATCGTGGCCCGTTACCTCGAGGAGGACTCCGACACCGGGAGCGTCTCGATCTTCCTTGCCTCGGGGCCCGGAGTCTTCGGCCCCCCCACGCACTACGAAATCCCCAGCATCAACGACTCCGTTGCGCACATCGAGACCGTTGACGTCGCCGATTTCGACGGAGACGGCCACCTCGACGTCTTGTCGACGGAGCGGAGCAAGAGCCGGATCCATCTCTACCCCGGGAACGGGGATGGGACCCTGGCCCCGGCCATCCTCTACGACGGCGGCCCGGGCGTTATCGACACGTCGGTCGGCGACATCGACGGGGACGGCATCCCGGACATCGTCACCACCAATGCCCAGGGCAGCATCACCGTCCTGATCAACCGCCTCGGCGAGTCGCGCTGAGGACCGGCCGGGCTGAGCGTGCCTCGGGTTCCGGTCTCACCGACCCGGCCTCAGCGCTCACCCGTCGTCGCAGCCGCACGCGTCGCCCCGAGGGCGGTAGTCGAGCACGCCGCCGCGACGGTCGACCTCGACGGCGCAGCAGGCCAGCAACGCGGCCTTCAATTTCTCCCGCCCGCGCCGCACCCGGGACTTCATCGCCGACAGCGTGACGCCGAGGCGCTCGGCGGCCTCGGCCTGGGTGAGGCCTTCGATGTCGGTGAGCCGCAGGGCCTCACTGTACGGCGCGGGCAGCGCGTCGATCATCGGACCCAGTCCGCGCGCCAGGCGCCTGCCGGCAGCGCCGTCGCTCTCGACGCCGGCGCCGGCGTGGACCTCGGCGTCTTCGATGTCCTCGACCCCTCGCTCGTCAGCCTCCCGCATCGGCCCCCCCGCCCGGGGCAGCGCGCGCGCCTCGCTGGCGCAACGCCGGTAGTGGTCCGTCACGGCATTGGACGCCACCCGCATCATCCAGGCGGAATGGTCGTCGGCGGCCTGCCAGTCCTCACGGTGCTGCATGAGCCGCAGCGCGATGTCCCCCACCAGGTCGTCGACGGCGGCGGGCGCCACGCGCGGGGCCACGTAGGCCCGCAGTCGCGAAGCGAAGGCCTCCCAGCCATCGGGAGTGCCGCCGAGGCTCATCTCACTCCGGCCATTGCCGTTCACGCCGCCATCCCTGTCGTTGCACGCCTCGACGGCGCTGTCGTCGATGCTCTCGTCGTCGCTGGTCGTCATCACACGCATTGTGGCGGGTTCACGGGGACTCGTGCTCCGCGACTGCCGCCACCACATCGGGGCAGCAATCGGTGTCGCAGCAGGTCATGGCCTCGTCCGCCGGCGCGTCATCGGTGATGCGATACCACTCCCAGCGCAGCCCCTGGGGCTCCTGGGTCCAGGCCTTGTCCTGGGTGGCATAGCAGCAGGTCTCGTCGCGCTCGATGGTCTCCACCAGCCCCGCCGCCTGCAGCCGCTCGTGGGCCGCCGCGAGGGTGTTGGCGTCCATCACCTCCACGCCCAGGTGGTTGATGCGCTCGTCGGCCTGCGGGTCCTCGAACAGCACCAGCTTGAGGGGCGGCGAGGTCAGGGCGAAGTTTGCATAGTGGGCGCGGCGCTTGTGCGGGCGGGCGTCGAACAGGGCCGAATAGAAGGCCACGGCCTCGTCGAGGTCACGGACGTTGAGGGCGAGTTGCAGGCGCATGGGCGGTCTCCGGAGCGCGGGTTCGGGTTCAGCCCCTTGGACGCAGCCGGTCGCCGAAGGATGCAGGATTCTGCCGGCCGCCCGGGTCAGGCGCCCGCCCCCGACGCGCCGACCACTGCATCCACCTCGATCTCCACCAGCCACTCGGGCTTGATGAACGTCGACACCTCCACCACGGTGTCGACCGGGCGCGTCGCCCCGAAGACCTCGCCGCGCACCTGGCCCACCGCCTCCCAGTCGTCGATGCGCGTGAGCATGGTGCGCGTGCGGACGACGTCGGCGAGGGTCGCCCCGGCCCCCGCCAGGGCCGCCTCGATGGTCGCGTAGCAGCGCCGCGCCTGGGCCGCCGGATCGCCGAGTCCCACCGTGGCGCCGTCGTCGTCGAGCGGCGCCGTCCCGCCCACGCTCACGAAGTCGCCCACGCGCACGGCCCGGGAGAATCCCATGATCGGCGCATAGGGGCTGCTGCTAGGGACCTCGATCCGTCTCGCTGCGTGACTCATGACTTCCCTCTCCCGGTTCGCCTCACTTGCCCTGGGCCTCCCAGCTCAACACGTCGCCCTCGGGCACGCCCTCCACACCGAGCGCGCGCAGCGCACCGATGACCTGGGCGCGGTGGTGCATGGAGTGGGTGATCAGGTGGGCGATGGTCCCGCCGAAGCTGCGCTCGCGGATCGGGTCCTCGGTGGGATCGTGCCAGCGCTCGTCCCAGCCGTCGCGCTGCGCGACCTGCCGGGCCGCATGGGCGAAGTCGGCCGCCGCCCGCTCCAGACGCGCCTGCAGCTCGGATACCGAGTCGCCCCCCGCGGGGCGCATGGGCCGCCCCTCCATCTGATCCGTCCAGGCCTCCATGTTGCGGATCAGGTGGGCCAGGTTCGCCCGCACACTGCGACCCGGGCGCCCGCCGAATTCATGCGGCTGGTCGAGCTGCCCATCCGTCAGGCCCCCGCACAGCGCCAGCAACCGGCCGGTGGTCTCCGCATCGTGACCGAGCAGCCGGTCGAGTAGGTCCATCCGTCAGGCTCCCTCCGCAGGCCGGGTGGGCTAGGATACGCTCCCGTGGCGACGAGCGACCCTCACTCCGTGCGCCGTCGGTCGGCGTGGCTCGAGGCGGCCCACCTCGCGGTGCTGTGCTCCTTCGCCGTGATGCAGCCCCTGTTCGACATCCTGGGCCGCGACGCCGACTTCTTCGTGGCGCGCCGCTCGCAGCCCGTCGACCTGTGGTTCCTGGCGCTCGGGCCGACCCTGGCCCTGCCGCTGATCCTGCTCGGCATCTCGGGACTCGGCCGCCTGTTCGCGCGCGCCCTGGGGAACAGCCTGCACCTGATCTTCGTCGGGGGCCTGTTCGCGCTCATGCTCGTCCCGCCGCTACGGACGCAGGTCCACGCTCCCGCGCCCCTGCTGTTCGGCGGCGCCCTGCTGGCGGGCGCCGTGTTCGCGACCCTGTATGCCCGCTGGACCCCGGCGAGCAGCCTGCTCACCGTGCTCACCCCGGCTCCCCTCATCCTGGCCGGACTGTTCCTCTTCGCCACGCCCGTCGCGCGCATGCTCGCCCGGGAGTCGGTCGGGACCGCGACCGGCGTGGCCATCACCGATCCGCACCCCGTGGTGCTCGTGATCCTCGACGAGTTGCCCGTCTCTTCGCTGCTCGACCCCCGAGGCGACGTCGACGCCACGCTCTTCCCGGCCTTCGCCGAGCTCGCCGCCTCGAGCACGTGGTTCCGCAACTTCACGGCCAACCACACCAGCACCACCGACGTGCTGCCGGTCCTGCTCACCGGGCGCCTGCCCGCCGACGACGAGCGGCTGCCCGTGGTCTCCGACCACCCCCGCAACCTGTTCACCCTGCTGGGCGGTCGCTACCGCCTCAACGTGTGGGAGACGCGCACGAGCCTGTGCCCCTCCGACCTGATCCTGGCGGGCCCGGGCGCCGTCCCCGCCCTGGCCGACCGGCTGAGCGCGCTCGGTGAAGACCTGGGCATCGTCTTCGCGCACATCGTGCTGCCCGAACGCTGGTCGCGAGACCTGCCGAGCATCACCCGCACCTGGGGCGACTTCGCCGGCGGTGGCGTGACGGACGGCGCGACCGACGGTGTGACGGGCGGCGCAACCGGCGGCGCGACGAACGAAGAGTTGGACGCTGCCCCCGGACACGGCCGGCGCAACGCGCGCGCCCACGTCTTTCGCAGCTTCATCGACTCGCTGGTGCCGCAGGACGAACCCACGTTGTCCTTCCTCCACGTGACGCTTCCCCACGTTCCGTGGGCCTACACCCGCTCGGGCCTGCTCTACGACCAGGACAACCTGCGCGGCCAGCTCACGCCCCGCGACAGGTGGCGCACGCACGAGCACGTCACCGATCTCGCCCTGCAGCGGCACCTGCTGCAGCTCGCCTTCGTCGATGAACTCCTGGGCGAGATGATCGAACGGTTGAAGCGCAGCGGCGCGTGGGACCGTTCGCTGGTGGTGGTGCTGGCCGACCACGGCGCGAGCTTCCGCCCCGGCCAGGCGCGCCGCGAGCCGGACGCCGGGAACGCCCGCGAGATCATGCACGTGCCCCTGTTCGTCAAGCGCCCCGGGCAGACCACCCCCCTCCGGGACGACCGCAACGTCGAGTCCATCGACCTGGTGCCCACCGTCGTGGATGTCCTCGGTGTCGCGCCGCCGTGGAGCATGGACGGCCATTCGGCCTTCGATGGCGACGGGCCGCCCCGACCGACCAAGGTGATCCACCGCCCGCGGCTCGCGCCGCTCGTCCTCGACGACGTCCGGCTCCCCGAGCGCTGGCCCGCCGCCGAGCGGCGGCACGCGCTCTTCGGCGCCGACGCGACTGGGGACGACATCGAGCGCTGGTCCCCCCGCCCGAAGCACGTCGGCCGGACGGTGGCCATGCTGTCCGATGGAGCGACCGTCCCCGCCGTGTTCGAGCTCGTGAACCGCGACCACTACGATCGCGTCGATCGCACGACGGGCCTCCTGCCGCTGTACGTGCGCGGCACCGTGGAGTCCGTCGATGCCTCGGCGCCACCGCCGCTGCTCGCCATCGTCGTCGACGGCACCGTGGCCGCCGTCGCGTGGACCTTCGACCGGGTCGACGCCCGCGCCCGCTTCGCCGCTCTGTTACCCGAAGCGGCCCTCCCCGACGGTCGCCGACGCCTCGAGGTCATGGCCGTCCTGCCGAACGGACGGCTGGCCTCCATGGACGCGCGCAGTTTCCGCTTCGCGCCGGCCACGTCAGGCTCACCCGAGCGCTTCGTGCGCTCCGACGGCGCCATCTTCCCCGTGCGGGACGCGCCCTCACCCGGGCGGGTCAACGCCGCCGAGCTCGAGGACGGCCGGCTCGAGCTGCGGGGCTGGGCCACGGACCCCGAGGGCCGACAGCCCGCCGAACAGATCCTGGTGACGTTGCGCGACCACGCCGCAGTCTTCACCGCCCTCACCGGCCGGTCGACCCGGGCCCTGCGCGAGCGCCACGGTCACCTCCACCCGCTCGCGACCGCGGCCTTCCGACTGAGCCTCGGACTCGAATCCGTGGGCGGCGACGTGTCCGGACGGGTGCGGGTGTTCGCGCTCTCGGATGCCTCCGTCACCGAGCTGGACCTGCGGCCCGCGGCGGCATGGATCTCGCCGCCTTGATCGGTGGGTGCGGATCCGGCGCGTCGCCCATCCTTCAGCCGGGCGCTGGTTCATGCCCGCACCTTCGGCCACCTCGCCCCCCCTCCTGCGCTAGGATGTCCTGCGGAGCGGACGTTACCCGACGCGATCCTTGAGGGGGGAGACACGGGTGAGACAAGCCAAGCCATCGCGTCGTTCGGTTGTGGGAATGGTCACCGCCTTCGGCGTCGTCTTGCTGGCAGGGCTGCTTTGGTGGTTGCAGGCGGAAGCTCCCGAGGGAGCCGCCGCCGACGACGACAGGGAACACCGAGATTCACCGGTACACGGCGGCCCCCTCGACGCCACACCCAGGCCGCCCTCCAAAGCTCCCGTCGACTCGCCCACCCACCGCGAAGACGCCACAAGTCTGGCTCCCGTGCAGACACCCGTGGCCGATCTGCATGCACTGGGACGCGACATCGACTGGATCGGTCGGGTCGTCGACGGCGAGGGGAGACCGGTGGAGGGCGCCGACGTCCATTTCGTGCCGGATCCGGTCACGGCACGGCAGGTCGGACTCCTCTTCCGAGAGCTGGAGTTGCCCGAGGGGCCTGAGCGCCTCATACAACCTTCCCTCGCTACCGTGCCGCGCAGCCGGACGGACGCCGACGGCCGCTATCGACTCCCCTCGCCGCCGCCCGAGGGACGCTGGCGAGAAGAAATCCCCGGGGGAGAAGTACGCGTTCCCCTCGTCGTGGTTCGCGCTCCCGGATATGCGGCGAGCCGCGTGTACTCCGACCGACCCTCTGAGGGCGAACACGACCTGGGGGAGACGCGCCTCTGGTCCGCCGGCGCCGTCGAGGGCCATGTCACCGACGAGGACGGCAAACCCATCCCCGACGTAATCGTCGAAGTCGTGGATTACAGGCCCAGCGACAGCTCCTCCTGGTCGACCTATTTTCTCGCGCATCCCGCCGATGGAGTGCATGCCACGACGACCGACGCCTCGGGGGCCTTCCGCTTGCAAGAATTGCGCCAGGGAAACGTAACCCTCGCTTTCTCGACGCCTTCGCACGTGACGAAGCAGACCGAAGTGCGTCGCATCGACTCCGAAGCGACGACACGAGACATCGTGCTCCATCGGGGACTGCCATTGACCGGCCGTGTGGTCGACACTCTGAACAGGCCGATCGCCGCGGCCCGGGTCGTGGCCATCCCCGCCGCCGTCGTGTTCAAGGTGAACGGCGGATTGCTGAATGCGACTGAACAAGAGGCCTGGAACCACAACCAGGGCACTCGCATCCGGAGCAACGAGTTCTGGGGCATCCAGCAAAGGCAGGACCAGGGGCTGCGGCTGATGCAATCCACAGGGCACCCCGCTATTCGCGAGGTGTCGACGGATGCCGAGGGACGGTTCACTCTCGGCGGGCTGCCCCCACACGGCGTGGGCCTGCTCGTGAAGGGCGAAGGATTCGCCGTCACGTCCCTGGCAGACTTCATCCCCGACGGGAACCCGCTCGAGATCGTCCTCACGACCGAGGCGTTGCTCACACTATGGGTGCTCGACTCAGCGACCAGCGCCCCGGTCGCCGGCGCCGAGGTCACGGCCTGGCGCATCCTCGGCGGCGAGACCGAGAGCGTCCCCATCTCCGTCGTCGTCAACGGCGACGAGCCGGGTGCCTTCCGACTCTCGGGACTCGGCCCCGAGCAGAACCTCTTCAATGTGCGCGCGCCCGGGTACGGCTTCCACCGCGAGACCACGCCGGGCGTCCCTGCGGGTGAGCACTGGGAGCACGAGATCCTGCTCACGGCCGCAGCACAGTTCACCGGTCGCGTCGTTGATGCCGACGGAACACCCATCGAGCGCGCCCACGTTCAGATCACGACGAAGCACACTCTTCCGACCGTCTGCAACACCTGGTCGGGAATCGACGGTGTCTTCGACTGCGACGGGATGCCGGCGGGATATGCCCGGGCCATCGTTCGCGCCGATGGCTTTGCACCGCGCCATGTGAGCTACCTCTCAGCCAGCGTCGGACAGGTCACCGACATGGGAGACATCGAGCTGGGACGGGGCGCTTCCCTGTCGGGAGTCGTGGCCAGCCGGCGCGGCGAGACCCTTGCCGACGTTAGCGTCACGCTCACGACCCGAAAGGATCCGCTCGAGGCGCGCCAGGGCAAAGGCACGCGCCGTGCCCGCACCGATGAAACCGGGCGCTACCGATTCGCCGACCTGCCGCCGGGGACCTGGACCGGAGCGGTGTCCCTCTACCCCCACTTCAGTAGCGCCTTCGACCTCGGCGATCCGATCGAGGTTGCCCATGGCGAGTCGATCGTACGCGACTTCGTGGTCCCTGAACGGCCCCGCGTCCGCGGTGTCATCCGCACCCGCGACGGACCGGTTGTCGGAGCGCGGCTGGGGCCGGGCATCCAACCGCACAATCTCTGGGATGGAATCACCGGTGTCGGGAGCCGGGCCGCACTCTTGAAAGCCGAACCGCCGGCCGCCGGCATTTCGCTGTGGGGCGCCACACTCTCGGATCCCAACGGCGCCTTCGCATTCTCGGCCAGGGAGCCGGCGCAGTTGTGGATCGTCGCTGAAGTCCCCTCAGGCCCCACCCAGTCCTTCGACCTCGGTCACGTCGATTGGGATGAGGTGCGTGAGGTCGAGATGGTCGTTCCGTCCGGGGAACTCGGCGGCGTTGTATTGGATCGGACGACGCGGAGACCCGTCGCAGGATTCGGTCTCGGGGTCCGCAGACAAGCTTCGGGCGATGACGAGGGGCGTCGACCGTACTACGTCAAGACCGACGGCGATGGACGCTTCCACGCCCAGCACCTCGAGCCCGGCAGCTACTCGCTGAGCGGGAAGGGTCGCCAACTCAACCGGTACCTTCCCCTGGATGCCGGTCCGTTTGCAGTGGGAGACGAAGTTCCTTTCATTGCACTCGAGCTCGAGGTCGAGCCCGGGGCGTCTGTCTCAGGAATCCTGCTTGACGCGACGGACAGCGTGTACGTGGAGACCGCCAGCCTGCGCATGTTCCTGCGCACCGATGTCGCCGAGCCGCCCCCCCATCATCGTCGGCACGTGTTCATCAAGGACGGACGCTTCGACGTCGGTGGATTGGAGCCCGGTGAGTGGGTCCTGACTGCACTCGAGAAGGGCTTTCGCGATGAGTGGCTCGACGTGGCGCGGGAGCGGGGCGTCTCGATCACGTTGGGCCCAGGCGAGTCGCGTGAGGTGTCGCTCACGCTGACACCGCCTGGCCCTTGACCGCGCCGCGCCGAACTCGGCCTCAGCTCCCGACCACTTCGCCGGTGGCCAGCAGCACGGTGATCACGCGGGTCTCGCCCTTGCACGCGAAGGTGACCGAACCGCCCCGGTCGGGCAGACCGCCGGGGCCGAAGATGGCCGCCGTCCCGTTGGAGCCGAAGTCGGCGGCGGTGCAATCGATGTCCGACACCTGCCCGGGCCGGTCGAAGGTCACGATGTAGACGCCGCGGGTGAGCGGGTCGGTGACCGGCGCCCCCGCCCCGTCCACGATGGCGAAGCCGTCGGAGGCCGGGTCGAAGACCACCCCGTGCGTCGTCCCCGTGCCCTCCGCCAGGTAGCGCGCATAGTCGATGGCGTTGGCGACCTGCGTCTCGACCAGGTCGAGCCGCTCGGCCCCGCTCTGACGGAAGGTCGGTACGGCCAGCGATCCGAACAGCGCGATGATGGCGACGACGATCAGCAACTCGACCAGCGTCATGCCCTGGTGGGCACCGGGAGGGCGGCGACTCTCGCGCCGTCTCACTTCGGGCCGGGACCCTGGGCCGGCTGGGCCTGGGCCGACTGGGCCTGAATCTGCTGCGGGGCCGCCTGGGGAGTCTCGATCGGCACGGTTTCGCCCGGCCCCACGTAGCTGCCGATGGTGAAGGCCTTGATGGCGTCCAGCTCGCCGGTCGTCGCGCGCTGGCGATCGAAGACCAGGCGCGTGATGCCCTGCGAACCCGAGCGGAGCGCCGTCGGCCAGGTTTGGGGGCCGCGGCCGAGTCCGAGCTGCGTCACGTTGGCCATGCTGCCGTCGATGACGTTGACGACGAGCTGGCGGTGCAAGGCGATGCGCGCGTCGTCTTCGTTCTCGATCTTGAACTCCTGGGCCACGATCACACCGTGTGACTGAAGGCGCGGGTCGTCCTTCGCCTTGACCTCGGCATCGGGTGCCACGATGGCGCAGCCCGCGAGGACCCCGCTGACCGGCTCGATGATCACCGCCCCCTTGAGCTCGACCTCGATGGGATCTTCGACCGGGTCGTCGGTCATGGCGTTGGCGCTCACGATGGACCCGCGTAGCACCGTGTTGGTCAGCTTGAGCTTCGTGTCCGCAGCCACGAGCAGGATCCCGTCGACGACCTCGTCCTCGAACTCGAAATCGGAGTCGACGTTGATCAGCAGGGGTGAGGCCAGGATCGCGGTCCGCGCCGCCTCGGTCAGTGTGGGCAGGTCGCCGCCCTCGGCGTAGTAGACCTCGGCCAGCACCGTCAGCAGGCGGCTGGTGCCCTCATTCGTGGAGGTCACCTGGATGTCGAGCAGGCCATCGGCCGAGTCATCGACGGAGATCGAGAGTTCTTCGCCCCCCGGCGCGGTGACCGTTCCGCCACCGCTGAGACCGGAGAGCAGCGATTGGCGCGCGAAGGCCAACCCGGAGTCGAGGTTGGTCTCGACCCGCATCTGCTCGGGGGCCGACCCCTTGGTGCGCGCCAGGACCGCCGATTGCGAGTAGGTCGCCACCAGGCTCGCCACGAGCGCGAGCATGAGCACCACCGACAACAGGATGTACCCGCCCTGCGAGGCGGCTCGTTCGGATCGAATCATGGGTGGATCCACCAGGTGAATTGGCCCCGGATGACGTCGAGCCGCTTGATGGTCACGTCCATGCGCCACAGCACGGCAGCGCCATCGTCGACCGTGGACGCCCGTGACGGATCGTCGAGGGCGACCTGGGTGAGCGCCACCTCCTGCTTCCAATCGCTGAGGTCGGTGCGCACCGCCCGACGGGCGTTGATGGGTGGACTGAAAGTCGCACCCGCCAGGTCCTCGAGCACGAGCACCTGGGCTCCGTTCGTCGCCGGCGTGCCATCCCAGACGCCGCGCTCGACCTCCAGCGCCAGGCAATGGATCTCGGTGGCCAGGACGAAGGCCGTGGCCGGGTGATCGTCGTGCATGGCCTTGACCACGGCCGCGCTGCTCAGCGCGGAGAACGCTGCCATCAACGCCACCCCCACGACGACGGCGGCCAGGGTCACCTCCATCAGGGTGAAGCCCGCCCGCGCGTTCCGCCGGGCCCCGCGTTCCTTCCGCCGGGTCATGGTGTCGCTCCCGTCTCGCCCGGCACGACACCCGTCCACGGATCGGGCGCCATGACCTGGTTGTAGACCGATGACGATCCCGAGCGGGTCTCGCCCGCAGCGCTGGTGATCGAGAGGCCCACCGACGCGACCACCGCGGTCTCGGTGGTGGTCGTGATCACGCGGGTGCCCCTCAACACGAAGGGGAACTCGCGGTCGAGTCGGTCGACGTCGTCGCCGGCCTCCTTGCGCTTCACGATGTCCCAGGCCTTGCTGCGACTCTTGGCCGCCACCAGCGAGATGGAGCCCAGGCCGTTCACGGTGAACTGCAGCGTGTAGCCGACGCCGGGATAGAGCTGCACGTTCGGCATCGTGAAGGCGAGGTTGCTGTTGATGGTCGGCACCGAGAACACGTCGAACGATTCCTCGGACCCGCAGGTCGGGATGTCCCCATGGGCGATGTGCTCGGCCAGATCCCCCACCGGGATGTTCGTGTCGACGCCCGCGTGGCAGACGGCGGTCTTCCAGAGGCCCCCGAGCAGGCTCATCGTCACCCGCGTCAGGTCGATGGTCGAAAGGGGCAGGATGGCCAGGCCGAGGGGCTTGCTGCCGAGGGCCGCGGCTCCCGGCTTGAGTCGCGCATCGCCGTGGGCCTTCGAGGGCGACAGGGTCAGGACCACCTGCCCGGAGAAGCCGGCGCTCGAAGCGATGGGCAGCTCGAGTGATTCGGGCACCGCGTAGACCAGTCTCTCGTTGACGCCGGTGACGCTGCCCTCTCCGGCATCCTCGGCCAGGGTCAGGCCGAGGCCCAGCATGCCCGTGTGGCCCATGGCATAGGTCTTGTCGGGGCTCGGGACATCGCACTGAGCCAGCGTGCCGTAGACGCTCTGGGTCGGACCGTCCCGATAGCGGGTGATGGAGTTGATGACCTCGAAGGTCACGTCCGTCACATCCGCCGCCAGGACTCCGGTCTCGCCCGACGGCAGCTCCAGCAGCAGGTCGGTGCCATCGAGGCGGTATTCCGAGACATCGCCGGACGCGTCGGCCAGGCGCAACCGCGTCGCGCTGGGAACGTCGGCCCACCAGGCGTAGCGGACATCCCGCGCGATGCGTGCCAGCGCCCGGTCGATGTCGTCGGCCGAATCACTCTCGAGGGCCGCCACCGTGGTGGCGAAGAGTCCGGCCGACTGGGCTGTCGCGATCATGAGCAGTGCGCCCAGGGCCGCGGCGAGCATCATCTCGACGAGGGTGAAGCCGCGGATTCGCCGTTGCACTGCGTGGTTCGTGGTCATGAGGCCTGCTGCCGGAAGTGGTGATCGCGCAGACCTTCGTCGGAAATCGACCGGAAAACATGTAGTCCGAACGACTACAAATTCCTGTGGGGAGGCCTCGGGAATCCCGCAATCGAGACAATCGCCCGCCGAGACACCGCAGGCCCGTCATTCGCCGGCTCAGAAAAAACCTTCAGCCGCGGTCTCGTGCGCTCCGTGGCGGCGGCCCGCAGACGGATCCGCCCTCAGACGGGTCCGCCTTCAGCGCGCCTGCCAGGAGTAGAGGACCTGCTCGCCCCGCGCGCGGCTCACCAGGTTCCAGGACTCGGCGAACGACTCGAGCACTTCGACACCGCGCGCATAGCTCTTCTGCACGGGGAAGACGGCTCGCTTGAAGCCCCACGCCGGGATGAGGTTGAGGACCTCCTGCACCACCGCCTTGTCGGTGTTCTTGCGGATGTTCTGCTCGACCACCCAGTAGGCCACCGAGACCGCCTGCGGATCTTTCGGGTCGCGGTTGATGTAGACACACCCCGTGATCTCGTCGAGGGACGGCGTCAGCACGGCCAGGGCGTAGGCCTCGTCCCGCTCGAACTCGCCGAAGTGGCGCTCGAGGTCGCCGCGGTCGCCCTCGAGGGTCATGTCGTCCTGCGGCCAGCCGCCCCACCCCAGCGCCGCGCGCAGGTGCTCGCGGTTGTCCATGCAGGCCTTGTAGTCCAGCTCGACGTGGCGCGGATGCAGCGGCTGCAGCACGAAACCGCCGGTGCGCAGCTCGAAGTCGACGCCCGGACGCGGGCCGCGGTCGGTCACCATGCCGCCCTCGGTTCCGCCCCCATCGTCGCCGCTCCGCTCCATGCCGGGAGGCGGCGGGCCGGCCCCCACCTCGGCCGCGGCCATGGAGATCTGCGCCGTGGTGTCGCCGAGCTCCACCTGGGAATTGCTGCAGACCACGACCATGGAGTCGCCGTGGAAACCGATGGTGTTGATGAAGCCCCGGTCATTGCCGCCCTCGAACAGGTTGGGACCCGCGACACCGTACCGGCCCAGGGACTCGGGCGTCAGCACCTCGCCACCGCGCAGGAACTCGCGCCAGCGGTACAGGTCCCGGGGCGTCGAGACCATGCCGCCGCTGCCCATGACGAGCCACGACGTCGGGCCCCAGTGGGAGGGCGCATTGACCTCCCCCCACAGGTTGCCGCCCAGGCCCACCGCCACTTCGCCGGCGGGGAATCGCGCCGCGAGCGGATAGTTGCCGGTGCGCTGCATGCCCGCCGGCTCGAAGAAGTGCTCGCGCAGGAAGGCCTCGTAGTCCTGACCCGAGGCGATCTCGACGACGGCCGCCAACACCCCCCAGGCGGCGTGGGAATGCTCAGCCCGGGCGCCCGGCTCGAACAGCAGCTCCGAGGTCAGCACGCGGCGCAGGAATTCCTGCCGGTCGATCCACGCGAGGTCGAGGTTCGCGTCGACGCCGGGGAGGCCGGGGAAGTCGAGCAACCCCGAGCGCCCGGAGCGCAGGTGTTCGAGGGTGAGGCCGCGCTTGTCGGCGGGCACCCCGTCGGGCAGGCCCCCGCGCTTGCCGGCGCGCTTCAGCACCGGGTCGAGGTGCATGGCAACGGGGTCGCTCAGCGACAGCTTGCCCAGTTCGGCCAGCTTGAGGATGGCGCCGTGGGTGAAGTCGATGGGCGTCGAGCCGATGGCGAAGAGGGTCTCGGGCGTGACCTTGTGCTGCTTTGCCGGGTCGGCATAACCGTAGCCCTGTTCGAGCACGACCTCGCCGTCACGCACCGCGAGGATCGAACCCGAGAGGCCGTTGGCGGCCCCCAGCTCCATGAGCTCGGGCAGGCTCTCCCAGGTGATGCCGGAGTCCTGGGGAGCGGCGGGCACCGGAGAGGCCGTGGCGAGCGCCGGACCAGCGACGGCGGTCGCCGGCCACGCGACGAGGTTCAGCAACGCCAAGGCGACACAACGCGAGGCAACACCAACCATGTCCTTCTCCTCAAGGGCCCGCTGCCCGCGGGGCCGGGGAATCCGTTCTCGACAGCACGCCGGGAGCTCGGCAGCACGCCGGACCGGATCGTCGCATGGCCCTACGCGCGGGGCCACGCCGATGGTTGGACCTACTCCTGCCACACCAGCAGGCGCACGCCGTGCAGGTCGTCCTCGTCGAGGATCAGGCCGGGTCCGAAGGCGCGCAGGTCGTCGGCGGTGAGCCCCACCGCGTTGGGGTCGAAGCGCGTGCGGCGCAGGACCATGGCGACCGCCGGCCCCTTCATCGACAGGAACCAGAAGGGCATCTCGACGCTCACCAGCGTCCCTTCCCGGGGCAGGTACGCCAGCACATGGAATGTGGACGGCTCCTCGGCCGCGTCGTGAGCGGGCGCCGCGTCCTCGCCGTCCGTGTTTCCGGACTCGCCGGTTCGCACCACTCGGCCGGTCGCGTCGATGCTCACCATGGGCGCGCGGCCCGCCCACGGACGGCGCGCCTCGGCGAAGGCCTGCAGGGCAGCGCCCGCGTCCGCCTCCGACACATCGACGGCGTTCCACGCCGAGACCGCGAAGACGCTCAGGCCCACGACGAGGGCCAGCAGTCCGATCACGGCGAAGTCGCGGGAGCGTTTCATGGGCCGGGACGGGGCGTCCGGGGATGCAGGCTCATCGGCCAACATGGTCACACAGCCGGGTGTCGGGACGACCATGACGAAACGGGGGCGCCGCGCGCACCCCACCAACCGAGGCATCGATCCAAGGACCTCCTCGACCCTCAGTCCTGCTCGTCGGACTCCTCGTCGTCGTCGGATTCCTCGTCGAGCAGCCCCGTGCTCTGCACGAAGGTCTCGAAGTCGGGCGCGACCTGCTGCCAGCCGCGTTGGCGCAGGAACAGCACCTCCGGGCCGGACAGTCCCTCGCCGTAGTGGAGCGCGAGCGGTGAGTCCTCGCAGATCTCGGCGATCACGACGAGCTTGGACCGGTCGACGGTTCGGCTCGACTCGCCGAACCACCGGTGGGTGTGCCCGTAGAGCCAGAAGGGGTCGTCCGGGTCGCTCTCCTTCTGCATCAAGGCCGGGGGATAGAACTTGCCGTAGTCGGCGTCGACCCGATCGGGGAAGAACAGGCTCTGGAAGTCGGGGTTGGTCGGGAGCGAGTCCCAGCGGTCGGCAGCGATCAGCTGCTCCAGCAAGTCCGGCAGGCGGTGGCCATTGATCTCGATCATGACGCCTCTTCTACCCTGATTGCCGCTTCCCGGGAACACCTCGCGCCGGACCCTCGGACTGCCCGTTCAGCCGGCCGTCTCCTATCATGGCGGCTCACGAATCCGGGGGGATTGATCCATGGACTTCATCGCTGATCTCTGGCTGCCCATCCTGCTGTCCGCGGTGGGTGTGTTCATCGCGAGTTCGCTCGTGCACATGGTCATCCAGTGGCACAACAGCGACTGCGGCCTGCTGCCGAACGAGGACGCCGTGCTCGCGGGCATGCGCGGTGCGGGCGTGAAGCCGGGCATGTACATGTTCCCGCGCGCCGCGGACATGAAGGAGTGCTCGTCGCCCGAGATGGTGGCCAAGTACAACCAGGGCCCGGTGGGCTTCCTGACGGTCATGCCCAACGGCCCCATGCAGCTCGGCAAGGCCCTCGGCGGTTGGTTCCTCTACTGCCTCGTGGCCGCCGTGTTCATCGCCTACATCGCCGATGTCGCCTTGATGCCCGGCAGCGACTTCATGAGCGTCTTCCGCTTCACCGCCACGGCGGCCTTCATGGCCCACGGCCTCGGCGTGGTCAACGAGCGCATCTGGAAGGGCGCGTCGTGGAGCTACGTGATCAAGTTCACCATCGACGGATTGCTCTACGCCCTCGTCACGGGCGCCGTGTTCGGGTGGATGTGGCCGGAGTTGTCGCTGGGGATGTAGGCACGGCACCGGGCCGTCCGGCTCTCACGGCTGCAGCCGCGAAACGTCGAGCGCTCTCGCCCCTAGGGTGTCGTGCCGCGGATGGCGTTGCTGGCCGCGTAGCCGAAGGGCCCGGCCGCGTCGGCGATCCAGGACTGCAGGAAGATCTCGAAGCCGCTCGGCATGGCCGCCGGCCAGGTGCCCGAGAGGTCGACGGCGCCGGACGCATCGGTCACGAGCACGAGCACCTGTCCCGGCGGCGTGAAGACGTCCGGGACGAGTTGGCCGCCCAGCAGCGGCGCCGGGCCCAGGGCGGCGAAGCCCAGGCACAGGAAGGCCGGGGCGTTCGTCGCCGCGTCGGCGAGCAGCACGGACACCGGCGTGCTCGGCGCCAGGGTGCCCTTGCCGTCGAGCCGCGGTTCACCCGACACGCCGGCGAGGGCGAAGCCGAGGTCCTCCCAGGGCGAGACGTCCGCGAAGACGTAGGCCGCCCCCGCCGCGTTGATGCTGTTGTCGCCGGCGTTGCCGTTGACGCCGGTCGCCGCGCTGTCCTCGACGCGGGCGCCCACGGCCAGGGATCCCCGCGACACCGCGACGGCTCCGCCGAAGCCATCGCCGGCCTGGCTGTTGCCCGCCTTGATGTAGGCCGCCGGGACCCAGCCCGAGGCGCCCCGGGCGTAGAGGTAGGCCGCGCCCGCCCCCGGCGCGCCGTTGCTCGCCCCATCGCCGTCGATGCCGCTCGAGCGCCCATCCTCCAGGTGGGCGCCCACCAGGATCAGGTCGCCGTCGATGGCGACGGCGCCGCCGAACCAGTCGCGGGCATCGGTGTTGGTGGCCTTGAGGTAGGCCTGGCTGGTCCAGGTCGTGCCGCTGCGCTCGTAGACGTAAGCGGCCCCCGCGTTGCCGAGGTTCGGGTATTCGTCGAAGGGGTCGCCGTCGACGCCCACCGCCTGGCTGTCCTCGTGCTGGGCGCCCACGACGAGGGTCTCGCCCGAGATCGCCACCGCGCGACCGAAGGCATCTTGGCTGTCGGTGTTGATCGCCTTGACGTAGGCCTGCTGGGACCAGACGCCGCCTCTCAGGGCGAATACGTAGGCGGCGCCGGAGAGGGGCGCGCCGGTGTCCCCCTGGTCGCCGTCGACACCGACGGCGGCGCTGCGTTCGTCCGGTGCGCCCACCACCACGGTCTGGCCCGAGATGCCCACCGACTGGCCGAACTCGTCGCTGTTCGAGGCGTTGGAGGCGGTCAGGCGCACCTCCTCGCTCCAGGTGGTGCCCCGACGCGCGAACACGTAGGCCGCCCCGGGCAGGCCCGGTTGCAGCACCACGTCGTAGGGCGCCCCGACGACGATGCGCTCGCCGTCGATGGCCACCGAGCGTCCGAACAAGCGGCCCGCTTCCGGGTCCAGGGGTTTGAGGTACGCCTGCTGGCTCCAGGTTTCGCCGCTGCGCACAAAGACGGTGACGGCCCCGGCATTCCAGAGCGAGTTGTCCGCCGGATCTCCGCCCACCCCCGCGGATCCCGAGTCGTCCCCGGCGGCGCCCACCACCAGGGTGTCACCGCTGAGCGCCAGGCTGGACCCGAAGTTGTCGCTCAAGCCCGGATGGCTGGCCTTCAGGTAGGCCTGCTGAATCCAGGCGCCCTTCACGCGCACGTAAACGTAGACCGCCCCGGTCTGCCCGAGGGAGTTGTCGGCTTGATCGCCGCCCACGCCGGGCGCCGCGCTGTCTTCGCCGGGTGAACCCACCACCAGCGTGTTGCCGTCGAGGGCCACCGCGTTGCCGAAGAAGTCGAGGATGTCGGGGTTCGAGGCCTTCACGTAGGCCACCTGCCCGCCGTCCCAGTCGTCGAGCGCGGAGACCGGCGAGGTGCCGACCAGGGTCAGCAAAAGGAGCAGACAGAGGAAGGATGCGCTTCGCTGCATGGTCCCTCGCAGGCGATCGTGCCCGGGAGCGTTCCTCCCGGGTGCGTTCATGCAATGCCAGTCTGCACCCACATTTGCAGGATGTCGAAGGGGAAGCGGATCACACGCTCTCCCGCCGCGTTGACGTCGATTTCGGCCCCGGTGCCCGATCCGCGGTTCTCACACCCCCAATGCCGCCGGCGGCTTTACGCTGAGGCCACGGAATCGGACTACGGAGGGTCGACCCATGTCGCAGCGCTTCTCGCCCGTCGCACTCCTGCTCGGCGGGTCACTGACCGCCGTCGCACTGCTCGTCACTCCGGCCGCCGGACAGACGACCTGGCATGTGCCCGCCGACTTCCCCACCGTCCAGGGCGCCATCGACGCCGCCGTCGACGGTGACGCGGTGCTCGTGGCGCCCGGCGAGTACGTCGGCAACCTCGCGATCCTCGCCAAGGATGTCGACGTCAGCAGCAGCGACGGTCCCGAGGTGACGGTGCTGCGCGGAACCGGCGTCGGCTCCGTCGTGAACCTGGCGGTGGCGCCCGGCATGTCCGCCCGCCTGGCGGGCTTCACCGTCACCGGCGGCGTAGGCTCGGACACCGACTTCGCCCTCTCCGGCGGCGGCCTGTCGATCCACTCCGACGTCCAGCTCACGCCGTCGAGCGTCGTGGTGGAGGACCTCATCGTCCGCAAGAATGGTGCGCCAGTGGCGGGCGGCGGTCTCGCCATCCGCAACAGCCAGATCCTGCTGCGCGACGTGCTGGTGGAGGACAATCACTCCGACGGTGATGGCGGCGGCATCTCCATGTCGGGCGCCGCCTCCCTCGTGAGCGAACGCTGCTTGCTGCTCGGCAACACGGCGGCGGGCGACGGCGGCGGGCTGTGGCTCTCCAGCGGCGGTGGCCATTGGAACGATCTGGTCGTCGACGCCAACGAGGCCGCCGGGAATGGCGGCGGCGTGGCCTTCCTCAGCAACGGCCTGGCCCTGCCCATGACCCGCCTCGTGGCGCGCGGGAACGTGGCCGGTGCCCATGGAGGCGGACTGTTCATCGATGCCGACTCGGGCGGATTCCCCGCGGTTCACTTCATCAGCGCGGCGCGTTTCCTCGGCAATCGGGCCCGGCAGGCCGGTGGCGGTGCCTACATCGACACCCTCGGCCACTCCTTCAGCGCCTTCCCGGCCTCGCTCGGCAACGGCTTCCGCCGCAGCCTGTTCGTGGGCAACGTGGCCGGAACCACCGGCGGTGGTGTGCATGTGCGCGTCGAGAACAACGACAACGCCGGCTTTCTGGCCCTGGCCGCCATCGAGTTCGAGCGCTCCACCTTCGTGGGCAACGTCGCGCGCGCCAGCGGCGGCGCCGCCTGGGTCGAGACGGCGGGCAGCGTGAGCACCCAGCACCAGACGGCCACCTCCTCCATCTTCCGCGGCAACCTGCCCGACGACTTCGGCGGCGAGGGCGTCGACGCGACCTTCTCGCAGTTCGACAGCCCGACGGCCGGCCTCGGCAACGGTGACGCCGACCCGCTCTTCATCGATGCCCCCGGCGGCGACTTCGGCCTGCGCGGCGGCTCACCCTGCATCGACAGCGCCGCAGCCGGCCTGTCCCTCGACGACGACGGCAGCCCGCCCGACCGCGGCGCCCTGCCCTTCCGTCCGTGGATCGAAGATGGACCCGGACTGGCCGGCACCTTCGGCATCCCCCTGATCACCGGCGTCGGCATGAACTCCGCCGGAGCCCCGGCCGAGCTGCATCTCACCGGCGCCCCGCCCCATGCGGTGGTGGCGCTGATCATGGGCTTCGGCCGCCTCGACCTGCCCTTCGCCGGCGGCACCCTGGTGCCCGAGGTCCTCTACATCCTGTTGCCCGTCACCGACGGCGCCGGCGAACTGCACATGTCGGGGACTTGGCCGGTGATGCCCTCCGACACCAAGTCGTGGTTGCAGGCCTGGATCGACGACGCGGGCGGACCGGAGGGGTTCAGCGCGAGCGCGGCGCTGAGGGCGACGGCACGGTAGAGCGGCGCCCGCCCTCGGGGTGCTCGTCGAAGTAGCGCAGCAGACCGTCCGCCAGCAGCGCGTGCCCCACGTCGTTGGGATGCTGATCGGTGGGGTGCACCCAGAGGTCGGGGGCGTGGCGGTTGATCACCGCGTTCATGAGGTCGACGGCCTCGATGTCCTCGGCGCGGCAGAACGCGCGCGCCATGTCGTGCAGGCCGCGGTAGGGATAGTCGTCGTCGAGCGCCGAGATCATCGGCAGGATGGCCACCACCAGGCGCACGTGGCGAGCGGCGAGCTCGTCGCGCATGGTGAGCAGCGCGCGCTGCGTCCCCTCCCAGGTCTCGGGGTCGGCGTCCACGAGGGTGGAGAAGCTCCAATGGTGCTCGCGCACGATGCGATTGAGCCGCCACTGCTCCCACAGCCGGCGCACGTGGGACAGCGCGTGGGAGGGCCCCAACTCGAGTTCCACGGCGACGTGTGCGGCCATGGGGATGTCGCCCATGTCGTTGAGCGTCAGGCCGATGAGCACCACGTCGGGCGCGAAGGCCAGCCCGTCCGAGACGAGCCACGCCAGGTACTCGCCGGGCAGGTGACCGGAGGCGAAGCCCGCGTTGATCACCTGCACCGGCCGGCGATGCGCCTCCGCGAGGCCGCGCTCGAGCACCGCGACCCAGGAGTCTTCGGCCCGCACGCCGGGGGCGAAGGTCATCGAGTCACCCAAGGCCAGGATGCGCAGCTCTCCGGGCGGCTTGACCAGCGGGAAGTCGTCGTCCCGGAAGCCAAAGCGATTGGTGCGGTACGCGACGCAGTCGTCCGCGTCGAAGTAGTCCCAGCGGGGGCGGTCGTACCAACCCCGCACGTTGAGGTTCGGCCGCAGGCGACTGCTCGGCCCGGAGCGCGCCTCGCCCACCGACGTGCGCAGTTCGTCGAGCACCAGCGCCGACGTCGACACCTCGGTGCCGTCCGGCAGGCGCACCGTCGGCGGAGCGTACGAGACCGGCGGTGCGACCCGCGCCACGACCTCGCACAACACGAGGGCGATGACCGGCGCCGCCACGAGACTCCAGCGCCGCAAGTTACGGGACCCCGGCTGTGAGGGTCCGGACGTGCCTGTGTTGGACACTCGGTCTCCCCTTGCGTGAGCCATCACACCGCACCTCTCGGCCCTGACCCTCCCCACCATTCTATACACCGCTCCTCCAGTGATTCATGCAGGCACACCGAGGGTCCAGGTCGACACGGCCCCGGGTTAGGCTGGTCCTGCCATGAGCGACTCGACACACGACGCTTTGCGGGCCCTCCAAGCGGAGTTGAGCCGCGCGCCGTCGTCGGAAGTCGCCCAGCAACTGCTGACGGCCGTGCTCGACGCGCACGTCATCGATGTCACCGGCATGGGCAGCGAGACCCTCGCGAGTGGCGAGACCATCCACGACCCCGAGGACCTGCTCGGCGTGGGCGCCATGGTGGCGGGCCGGACGGACACGGCGTTGAACGCCGTCCCCATAACTTGGGTCGCCGCCGCGCCCGACGCCGCCCGACTGCACGTGGTGACCTGGTTGCTGACCACGCTGTGGCGCACAGCTCCGCCCCCCGCCGAGCAAGTGCGGCGACTGCTCGATGCCTTCGAGGTCGTGAACCCCCAGGCCCCCCAGACCTGCGGCGCCCTGCTGAGCCTGCTCAACGGCCTCCCCACCGATGGCGAGCTCTCCGCGCGCATCTCAGCGCTGGGCGGCGCCCTGCGCAGCGCGACTGAGCTTGCACCTGAGTCCGCGCCGGAGTCCGCGCCAAGGTCACCGCTTGATCCCCCCCTCGATCCACCACCGGACGCGCGCTTCCCCGCACTGGTCGCCGCCCTCGACGCCGAAGACCCCGGCGCGCGCACCGAGGCCGCCTCCGCCCTCGGCGACCTGCTCCACGGCGACGTCAACAGCGACGACTTCGCCCACGTCGTGGCCGGGCTCCTCGCCCGCGCCGCCCGCGAGTCGAACGTCACCGCCCTCGAGACCATGCTCGACACGCTCAGCCTGGCCGCCGACCGGCCGGGATCGGGCTCGGCGGCCGACTGGGATCCCGCGCTCGGCCTGCTGCAATCCGTGAACGACCCCGAAGGACTCGCCCACCTGCTGACGGCGCTCGGACTGGCGCGTCATGAACACTACCGGGCGTCCATCACGCCCTTCCTGAGCCATGAGGACGGGCGCGTGCGCGAAGCGGCCTCGGGTGCCCTCGGCGAGCTGGACTCGGTCGCGTGAAGTCGGCGTGCGTCCTGCTGCCTGGCACCGACGCCGCCCTCTCGGTGAAGATCGCGCCGCGCCGGTGACTACATCAGCGGGATGTCGAACGGGAAGCGGATCACCCGCTGCCCCGCCGCATTGACGTCGAGTTCGGCCCAGATGGTCATGCCGCCCGTGCTCTCACCGTAGGGCACGGTGACGACGCGGCCGGTCGGGAAGAGGCGCACGGCCAGACCGTGGGTGGATTGCTCGGGCAGGCCCGGGAAGACCTGCGGGTTCCACATGAGCACCTGCACCGTGAACTCGGTCGGGGCCAGGCTGCCGGGCGTGGCGTGGGCCTTCAGCGCTCCGTCGTCGAGGCCGACACCGGACGGGGCCGGGCCGGTCGATGCGGACGACAGGCCGCGCGTCGCCACGACGGGAGCTGCAAGCAGGTCACCGATGACGAACTCGGGGATGTCCTCCATCAGCACCGGGTGCCACGACTCGATGCCATCCACCTGGGTCGTGAAGGAGTGCCCCACCGGCCCGTACTGGAAGGGGGACCCACCCGCCCCGCCGCCCACGACCAGGAAACACTCGGGGCCCGGGCCAGACTCGAGGAAAGCCGCACCGCGGACGTCATTGAAGCCGTCGGCAAACAGTGTGAATGCGCCCGTCTCCTGGTCGATTTGCGACACGGTCTCGCGCCCGCCCCAGAGCTGCCCCGCCGCATCGAAGTCAAGCCACTGCGCATGAAACTCAACCCCCTCGTACACGATCCCGATGTGCGTCACCTCAGCCGTGTCGGGGTCGATGCGATTCAGACCCGCGCCGGTGGTTGTGACCGCCCAACCCCAGAGGTTGCCGTCGGCGTCGGACGCCAGGGCTTGCAACGCACTGTTGGTGGTGATGCCCACCAACTCCAAGTCGTCACCTTCCTCGGCGTCGAATCGGTAGAGCCAATCGGGATCTCCGGGCGGACCGGGCGCGTTGCGGATCAGGTAGCCGGTGCCGTCGGGCGTGCAGGCCAATCCACGGACCCCAAAACCCGTGTCCAGGAAGTCCGTCAACTCGTACGTCACTGGGTCGAGGACCTTCACCCCTGAGCCGTAGCCGACGAGAATCCTGCCGGACGGGCAGATGGCCATGCCGCCGGCAAATGCCGCAATCGGTGCGACGTCGACGACGACGCCCGTCTCGGTGTCGAGCAGCTTGAGCTGGTCGAAGTCGATGAGCAGTAGATCGGCTGCCTGCACAAGCGGAGCCGCAAGGGCAATCAGGAGGACGACGACCAGTCGAGTTGACATGGGAGGCTCCGACTTGCAGCGCGGGGTCGTCGCCAGCCTACCAGTTCCCGGGAGATCGGGGAGTTGCTACGGCAGCAAGGCGGGCCCCAGTACGCGCCGCGCGTCCATGGCGGCCGGGTGGCTGCCCGACTCGAGGCCCACGAGGTGGAAGCGGTCGTCGACGACGGCGGGCTGCTTGGCGACCTTGCGCATGAGCGCGTCGGGGGCGCACACCGCGATCCAGCCCGCGCCCAACGACTACAGCAGCGGGATGTCGAACGGGAAGCGGATCACGCGCTGCCCCGCCTCATAGACGTCCGTCTCGGCCCAGATGTTCATGCCGCCCACGCTCTCGCCGTAGGGCACGGTGACCACGCGACCGTTCGGGAAGAGGCGCACGGCCAGGCCGTGGGTCGACTGCTCGGGCAACGACGGGAACACCTGCGGGTTCCACATGAGCACCTGCACCGTGAATTCCACGGGGACGTGACCGACGGGCTCGACATGCAGTGCACCCACGTCGTCGTCGACGGAGCCGCTCGCGCCACCGGAGGCCCCGCCGGCTCCACGCCCGACCGTCATCGTTCCGCCCGCGGGCAACAGATCGGGAATAACAAACTCGGGGATGTCCTCCATCAGCACGGGGTACCAGTCGTCCACTCCATCCACCTGGGTCGCGAAGGCGTGCCCCCAGGCCGTGGGCTGGAAGGGCGCCTGGCCGGGCGTGTTCCCGATCACCAGGAAGCACTCGGCCTGGAGCGGGAGGAAGGCCGCGCCGCGCACGTCATCGAAGCCCTCGGCGACGAGCGTGGGAGCAACGGTCTCGAGATCGAACTCGTAGACCGCGAATCGTCCGCCGAACAGGCGGCCCTGCGGGTCGAAGTCGAGCCACTGGGGTTGATTGACGTTGTCGAGGCCGACGGCGTCACCGATGTAGGTCAGCTCAGCGGTCTCAGTGTCGACACGGTGGAGTCCGCGTTCGGCGAACAGGCCGACGGCGCTGATGTCCCAGGTGTAGAGCCGCCCCTCGGGCCCCATGGCCAAGGCCGTGAGGGTCGACGAGTCCGTGTCGCCGATGAACTCGAAGTCGGTGCCCGTCTCGGCGTCGAAGCGAAACAGCGACACGGGATCCGGGGACGGACCGAGGTCTCCCGCCCGGAGGGCGTAGCCCGTTCCATCGGGCGCACAGGCGATGCCCTTGGGCCCGAAGGGCATGACCACGGGCTCCGACACGGCGTAGGTCAGCGGGTCGACGAAGTAGAGCTGAAAGCCACACCCGACGAGGATCCGGCCCGAGGGGCAGATGGCCATGGCGTCACTGCCCTCGGGCGGCGCGGGGCCGAGGTCCTGCGTGACACCGGTGTCCGTGTCGAGCAGGGTGAACCGCAGCCCGTCGACGAGGAGCAGGTCGTCGGCCCGCGCGAGCGGCGTGGCCAGCAGCACGACGAAGAATGCGGCGGCGATGCGCGGCGACATGGGAGCGTCCTTCTCTCTGCCCGAGGTCGGGAGTCCGGTCCGGGCCCAGCGTAGCAGCGATCGGGAAGGAAGGGGACGTCGGCGGCCCGACGCGAACCGCGTGCCCCTGTCGGCTCCGCGCTTTCTGGATTTTCGAGGGCTGCGAGAGGCGCTAGACTCGCACCTCGATTTTCGGCCTGAGAGGGGAATCATTGCCGCCTGACAAGATCCGTATGTCACTGCTCCGTGGCACCTGTCAGACACCCCCCTCGTGATCCGCACCGGTCTGGAGATCGGCGAAGTGAAGCGGATCGCCGTCCCCGAGGAGGGCGGCATCAGGGACCTCACCGCCCAGGGGTTGATCGAGAGCATGGGGTGGGCGGACCTGCCCCAGCTGCGCTTCCCCTCCGGCGACGGGGCGATCCTCTCGTTCATCGGCGTGAGCGCCGACATCATCGAGCGCGCGCTGGCCGCCAACAAGCCACGGGTGGACGCGATCCGCAGTGACGAGGCGATGAACCGCATCCTGGCGCTGATGCAGAAGCTCGAGTCCGTGGATGAGCTGCCCCAGGGTTACCGGGACATGCGCTTCCTCGACGCCGCCCAGGAGCGTGCAGCGGTGAATTCCGGCGCCCGGTGACCCTGCTCGAGCACTTCGACCACAGCGTCGAGCTCCATGCCGACCGGTTGGCGGTGCGCTCCGCTTCGGGAAGCTGGACCTACGCGGAACTCGACGCGCTCTCCCGGATCACGGCCGGCCGGCTCGCGGATCTGCCCGGGAGCGATCCCGTCGGTCTGTGCGCGCGTCAGGATGGACCGGGGTTGGCGACCCTGCTCGCCGCCATGCGAAGCGGCCGGACCGGCTCCCCGCTGGACCGCGGCGCGGACCCCCAAGATTTGCGAGAGCGCCTGCAGACCCTCGGAGCCGAGTTCCTCCTGAGTGACGACCCGGAGCTGGGCGCGCGCCTCGCCGCGACCGGTTGGCCGGGTGAGGTGCTCGTCCTGGAGGAGTTCCAGCAAGCCGGCGCGCGCACCGGCACGGACGGCGCGAACGGCGCGAGAGACCTGCCCCACGACGCCACCGCGTTGATCTACTTCAGCTCGGGATCGACCGGGCGACCCAAGGGCATCGAGCTCACGCAGCACAGCATCGCGGCGGGGATCACGAACTATGCCGCGACGCTGGAGCTGCAACCGGGAGACCGGGTGGCCTGGCTCACGCCCCTCTTCTTCGGTGGGTCGCTGACGTGTTCTCTCGGTGCGCTGGTCGCGGGCGCCACGCTCATGCCCTTCGACCTCGATCGGGGTCTGCGAGAGCTGGCGACCTGGCTTCACGACGAGTCGATCACCGTGTATCACTCGATCCCGAGCCTGTTCAGGCGACTCGCCCGTTCCATGCCCTACCACGGCGATTTGCCGGCGCTGCGCATCGTCAAGCTCGGCGGTGAACCGGTGCTCGCGAGTGATCGGGACCTGCTGCGCCGCAGAGTCTCGGCCGACTGCGTCCTGGTCAACGGCCTCGGCCTCACGGAACGCGTCGGAAACGTCTGCTTCTTCCGGAGCGACCGCGGCGATTCTCCCGAGTCTGGCGGGCTGCCCGTCGGCCACGCCGTCGAAGGTGTCGAGTTGTTGCTCCTGGATCAGGCGGGGGAAGTGCTGCCTCCCGGCGCGACCGGCGAGATCGGCGAGATCGCGGTGTGCTCCGAGACCCTGGCGAAGGGGTACTGGCGCGACCCGGAATTGACGGCGGCTCGCTTCGCCCCGCTCGAGGCACGCCCCGGAGTCCGCGTCTTCCGCACGGGCGACATCGGACGCTTCGATGCGGAGGGGCGCCTGGTGCATCTGGGGCGATCCGACCGGGTCGTCCAGATCCGCGGACAGGGGGTGGCCCTCGACGACGTCGAGGCCGCGCTGCTCCGACACCCGGGCGTCACCGAAGCGGCAGCCTTCACCGAGAGACGGGGCGGCGACCTCCAGGTCGTGGCCTGTTGCGTGGCCGAGGACGTCGAACCGCGAGCACTGCGCGCAGCCCTCACCCGGCTCCTCCCCGCCCATGCGGTGCCCGCTCGCGTGCACCAGCGAGAGGCGCTCCCCCGCCTCGCGAGCGGGAAGCTCGACCGGGTCACCTTGCGCACCCTGATGGAGACGGACCTCGCCGCACCCGATCACCTGCTCGATCCGATCGAGTTCCACCTCAGGGGAGTCTGGGAGCGCGTCCTCGGCCTCCCGGGCCTCGACCCCGAAGCCGATTTCTTCGAGCTCGGCGGCGACTCCCTCGCGGCCGCCGAGATCTTCGCCGCCGTGGACCGGGACTTCGGTGTCCCGCTGTCCATGGCGAGTCTCGGAGAACACGGATCCATCCGGAGCATCGCAGCGTTGATCCGCGAGCGCGGCGTGAGCTCGGGCACGGCGCCCGTGCTCCTGCAGCCTCGGGGCGAGGGCGCTCCGATCTTCGGCGTCCCGGGCCTGGGCCAGGACGTCTTCGCCCTCATCGAACTCGCGCGCAAGCTGACCCGCCAGCCGTTCTACGGCCTGCAGCATCGAGGCCTCGCCGACGGCCCCCTGGAGGCCTGGGGTGTCGATGAGATGGCCGACCACTTCGTGGCGCAGATCACGACGATCCAACCCCGGGGCCCCTATCGCCTGCTCGGCTCCTCCTTCGGTGGGCGTGTGTGCTTCGAGATCGCACGGCGGCTGCGAGACGCCGGCGAAGAGATCGAGCTGCTCGCCTTCCTCGACACCTTCGGGACCGGCTACCCGCGCCGTCGCCCCGGGCTGGATCGGCGCCAGCGCCTGGCTGCTCGGATCTTCCAGTGGGAGTGCCGTGGGTACGTCCGAGACCGGTACCTCAAGAAGCCGGAGAGGCTCTACAACCGACTGATCAGGAAGGTCGGGCGCCTGGCGATGAGGAAGTTGCACCGCAAGTTGATGGTGCTGCGCCTGAGGCTCGCCGCGCCGGCCCACCCCACGCGGATGCAGCGACACCACGACACGCTCCTGCTCAATGAGCACGCCAGCCAGCGCGCCCGACACGAACCCGCGGACGTGCGCATCGATCTTTTCCGCTGCGCGGACCGGTTCCCCGAGGGGCTCTTCGTCCCGGACCGCAACCTCGGTTGGGGCGGACATGCGCAGCGCGGGATCGTGATCCACGACATCCCCGGCCATCACGGGTCCTACGCCTATGAACCGGTCGTGAGTGAGGTCGGGCAGCGGATCCAAGCCTTGCTGGCACAGAGCGGGGACGAAGACCCTCCTGATCGGGGAGGGGATTGATCCACACGAAGGGACACGCCCGGACCTGCTCGCGTTCCTCGCTCGAGACCACATGCGAGAGCTGCCAGCTCCCGAAGTAGGCGCCGCGCCCCCCCAACCACGGATCGGTGACGAGCAGCGGCTCGTCGTCGAGCAGGAGGGTCGCGGGTCCGGAGCGCATTCCCTATTCTTGTCGCCGACCCGCGACAACTCCAGCCCCCGGGACCGCCGCCTTGAAGCTCCGCATCGCCTACACGCCCGACAGCGACGATGCCTTCGGCTACTACGCGTGGGAGCAGGGCCTGGTCACCCTCGAGGGCGTCGAGGCCGACTTCCACCGCGACCACATCGGGGCGCTCAACCGCGCCGCCGGCGAGGGTCGCTTCGACGTCGTCGCCGTCTCCTCCGCCTTCTATCCGCACGTGGCGGACGACTACGCCATCCTCACCGTGGGCAACAGCGTCGGGCGTCACTGCGGCCCGGTGCTGGTCAGCAAGGCCTTCGAGCACGTCGACCAGCTCGAGGGCAAGACCATCGGCGTCGGCGGCCACCCCACCACCGGGAGCTGCCTCGCGGCCCTGTACGTCCCCGGCGCCCGCCTCGTCACGCACCCCTTCGATCAGATCGCCCGGGCGGTCGCGGCCGGCGAGCTGGATGCCGGCGTCATGATCCACGAGGAGATCGTGGTGTTCGAAGAGGCCGGACTGCACCGCGTCCGCGATCTCGGCGAGGCCTGGTGTGAGGACACGGGGCTGCCCCTCCCCGTCGGGCTGAACCTGGTGCGCAAGAACCTCGTCCTCGAGGAACACGGCGAGGACACCCTGCGCGCCATCGCCACCGCCTGCGAGCGATCCCTCATGTGGGGCCTGCAGCATCCGGACCAGGCCTACCGCCATGCCGAGGGCTTCGGCCGCGGGCGCGCCCGCGAACACATCGCCATGTTCGAGGACAGCGACACGCTGCGCCTGCCCGAGGATGCCCGGGCCGGCATCCGCGTCATGTGCGACCGCATCGCCGCCCTGGGGCTCGGCCCCGACGGCGTCGTCCCGTCCTTCGTCGAAGGGCACCACGACCTCGCCGCGCTGATGGCCTGCGGGTCCGCCTGACCCATGGGCACCTACCGGGTCTTCACCGATGAGAGCGGTCGGTCGTGCCTGGAGGACCTCGCGGGCAGCGATCACCCCCTGCTCACCGACCGACTCCCGGCGACGGGCGTGTTCCTCAAGCGCTTCGCGGCCGGCACGGTCATGCCGCCCCACCCGGCGCCCCGCCGCATGGTCTGCGTGATCGTGAGCGGCATCCTGGAGGCGGGCTTCCCCGACGGGACGACCAAGCGCTTCGGCCCCGGCGACGTGCGCCTGATGGAGGACACCCACGGCAGCGGGCATACGACGCGGGTGATCGGCGGTGAGGATGTGGTGGTGGCGGTGGTGCCGTTGGGCGAAGGCGGCCCCTAGCCGGCGACGAGTGACGCACGCGCCATGGCCGGGCCGGCCCTGTGTGCTGATCACTCCGGTATCATTTCCACCCCATGAGCCAGGAAGGGAAACGCGTCTCGGCCGCGCAGGACGCCCTTGCGGCCTCCATCGCCCGGCAGCGCGAGGCCGCCACGTCCGGCGAGCGGCGCATCGGCGACTACCGCATCGTGCGCGAGATCGGCCGCGGCGGCATGGGCATCGTGTACGAGGCCGAAGAGCTCGGCCTGAAGCGACGCGTCGCCCTGAAGCTGCTGCCCGAGCACCACTCCACCGACCCCGAGCGCGTCGAGCGGTTCGTTCGCGAGGCCCAGAGCCTGGCTCGTGTCGGCGGCCCCCACGTCGTCACGATTTACGCGGCGAGCGAGGTCGACGGCATCCCGTTCCTGGCCATGGAGCTGATCGAGGGTGAGTCGCTGGCCGATCGCCTCGAGCGGGTGGGTTCGTTGCCCGTCGCCGAGCGCCACGCCTCGTCCTTCGGGGCCGCGAGCCGGGGCGACACCTACGAGGAGGCCTGCGTGCATGTCGTGCTCGGCATCCTCGCCGGCGTCGAGGCGATCCACGCCGAGGGCATCGTCCACCGCGACCTCAAGCCCGCGAACGTGCTGATCTCACGGCAGGGGCAGCTGCTCATCGCCGACTTCGGGCTGGCCAAGGACCTCGCCGAGCGCACCGGCCTGACGTCCCTCGGGCAACCCCGCGGCTCGCCGCTCTACATGAGCCCCGAGCAAGCCAGCGGCAACCTGATGGGCATCGACCTGCGCTCCGACCTCTTCTCTGTCGGAGTCATCCTCTACGAGCTCCTCGCCGGCATGACGCCGTTCCGGGGCGAGACGTGGTCCGAGATCGCCCGCTCGATCATCACCACCCGGCCGCCGCCCGTGCGCGAGAAGAACCCGCGCGTGTCGGAGGACCTGGCGAAGATCCTCGACAAGGCCCTGGAGAAGGACTTCGAGCATCGCTACGCCTCGGCCCGCGAGGTCGCCGACGACCTGCGCCGCGTGCTCGCGGGCGAACCCATCGTCCACGGCCAGGCCAGCCTCGGCGATCGATGGCGACGAACCCTGTCGGCCCAGAGCGTCTGGACGCGACGCGCCCTCACCGCCGCCAAGGTCTGGGGGCTCGGCGGCATCCTCTGCTTCGCCATGGCGCACTTCCTCGACGTGAGGTCTCCCCCGGACCCCGACTTCGGCCAGAGCGGGACCGACTACGTCCTGTGGGCGGTGTCCTTCGCTTCCTATGTGGCGTTCCTGGTGGGCAACGCCTTCCTCATCGCGGCGCTCTTCGATCGGGGGCGACCCAAGGGAATGCCCACCGCGCTCTTCTTGGGGCTGTCGGTCTTGTACTACGTGTTGATGCTCGTGGCGCTGGCGCCGGTTGTTGGGGATGGGGCCGTGGGTTTGTAGTGATTGCGGGGTCGGCGGCGGCGTGCACTCCATGGGCGAGCAGGTCGCAGGCTTCAGCGCGCGCGGCGGCCAGGCCCTCGAGGATGGGGGACCGGGCGAGAGTGGCCTAATGTGACTTCGGCGTCGCGCTTGTCGCGACTGACTTCAACCTCCACGACGGAAGGCATCGTGCTTCTGCTCTCAGAAAAGGACGCGGGCCACGACTTAGCAGTCGCCTTCGCAGTCACCAGTGTCGCTGGCCGAGACATGACGTGTAAGCGCTCACTCGATCATCCGAACGCACTTTCTGCACTCGGAATCTCAGCAAAGGCGAGCCTAACCCATCCAACGCTGACCCACCCAGCCTTGCCTCCTTACGAAGCTGCGGTCACGGCGCCGCAGCTCTTGCACTGCAGTACGCGCTTCTTCATCACCAAGAGCCAGCCGAGCAGACCGCCGACGAGGGAGGTCATGAACAGAAAAGCCGAACTCCCCCCCAGCATGGCAATCCCCACGCCGGCGCCTGCAGAGCCTGCGGCGACGTCCCGCCGGGCGTCGTTCACCACGCGGACCTGTTCCGGCGTCAAGCGCGCGCGGTCGACATCGGAGAGCGGCCGCATCGCGACGGTCTCCTCGACGACATCGGCGGGAACCTGCGCCGTCGTGAGCATGGCCCGCGCGTCACCCTCGATCTGCTCAAAGGTTCCACCGGCCGCCGCCCCGGTGGCCACGCACATCATCCCGCTGCCGGCCATCCCAAGGAGCGACGGGATCAGCAGGATGTAACCGATGAGAACGACGACACCGCCCATGCGGTAGGCCTTGCGTTTGACAAGCTCCCCGTCGTCGCAGGTCTTGCAACGGATCATGGACTCCCCCCCTGGCCTAGTCATCGCGAAGGAATTCCTCGAAGTCCCTCCGGATGGCATCATCAAACGTGTAGGTGATGAAGATCAAGTACCCGCCGGCTCTTACCGTTGAACTGGGCTCGGGATTGATCACGAGGCCGTTCTTGCTCAGCTTTCGATCACTGGAGTACGCCATGAGTAGGATCGTGTTCTTCATCGAGCACGTATCCGAAACGGCCTTGGCGCGATTCAGATTGTATTCGCGCACTCGATCCTGGAACTGCCCGAACGTCTGAATGCTTAGACCCTCGGGCACTCTCATGGCGTAGATCTCGTTGGTGTCTTCCGTCGCCGTCATTAGGCGCCGATAGACGTTGCTGACATGGTCGACCTCCGTCGCCTGGCAGATTACTCGCCACGCCCACTCCGTTGAACACGCATCGGTCACTCCGAACCGGTCATCGAGGAACAGATCGACGTTTAGCGGATTGGAGCACCAGACGATGACCTTCGGTCCCTCGCCCTTCGACTCGGTCTCCAAGTGACTATTGTCGCCCACCGCACGTTGAATATTCAGCAGGGTGATGGCCGTCGGACTGTCGGGGTCATCGAGTGCCTCATCAGGGAACACGACTACGATTCTCGCATCCTTCACCCGCGCTCGCTGAAGGCCCCGGTAATCACAAGGAGACTCCTTCAGTCCGTAGACTGGCACGAGAGCTGGCTCTCTCGAGCGAACGCTACCTGTCTCGTCCCGCAGGGCGACACCGAAGAGAATGTGCTCGCCGACAATGTCATTGCGCTCCTCGCCGATTCGAGGAAGTGAGATAGACTCAGGCGCATCGCTCAGGATCAGGACGCTTTCCTCATGTCTGTGCTCGAGCCTGGCCTGCTCCCGGAGCTGACAGATTACATCCTCTGCATGCTCATGCCAGTTGCAGACAACGATGTGTTGCGATAATTGCATTTCCCTGCTTTCCCCAAGATGGTCGCGTAAGTAGCGCACGAATGGCGGGACGGCCACCTGCACCACACCGAGAAAGGCGCCCGCTCCGATCACGAATGGAATGCTCATCCACAGGACTTGCGCAGCCCTGTACTCAGGAAAGAGCTGCTCTCCCGAGAACGCACTCGCCACGTAGTGCATCAAGCGCGGAAGTAGCTCGAAGTACGATTGAACAATGAACGGCGTCGCCCGGTCAGTCCCATAAGACATGTAGTGTCGGTACTCGAGCCACGTGACGCCTGCCAACACGACGTGAAACCACAGCAGGCAGGCGCACAGCGCCATTGGGATCGTCAGCGACCGCGGCAGTTCGAAGAAGCGCGCGTTCGGAAGCCTCCTCCGAATCCTAAGGCCGATCCATGTGCACGCGCCCGCCAGCAACGCACACATCAGCACCTCCCAGTGGATCAAGTGCCCGGGCAGACTCACCACCGAGCGGTGCTGCGGGAGGATCGTATTGTCGTACCGCTCGACCGAGTACTTCGTAATGGCACGCGACAGCTTAGTCACGAACTCGCCCGTCACGACCTCTGCCGCCTCCCCCTTCGCCTTCTTGCTAATACCGTTGAGAAAGAGCTCTGCAGAGGCGGTGGAAGCGACCGAATCGCACCGATCGAAGAACCCTCTGACCGCCCTTGCCACGTCGGCCGGCAGCCGCCGGCTGCTGACGAGGATTGCCGGAATCTCGACGGCCGGTAGCTCAGCTTCACCACTCGATGGCAGCCGGTATCGATATGAACTCGATCGGTAGATCTCCGAAAACACGTTCTCTATGTGTCGCAGCTGAGCGTTCGTGGGAGACACGAGGACTGCGTGCCCAGTCTCAAGTTGTGCCTCCACGTCTCTGGTCGGCGCTCCCGACACCAGCGTCCCTCCCCACGCGTCAACAGCTGAGCCCTGCTTCTCGGGCCCGCTCAGGAACGATTGTCGCGCTACACGGTCAGGATTCTCGCCCAGGACGTTTGATGGACGCTCTCCGAGTATCGGCAGCAAGTTAATTGAAGCGATGAGCGTTCCGCTTCCGAGTGGCCCTATGTACAGGCGCTCCCAGTCTTGCGCATGCGCTCCATACGCGTCGGGCACCAGCGCTTGGTTCTGACTTGCAGACACGATGTGCAAGTACTCGGGGAGAGCTCGCGCCAGCGACACCACGCGCGCACGATGAACGTGAGGCGTGCTGTACATGGGATGCCCACCACTCTGGAAGTAGTACGCGACATCTCCCTGCGTCAAGCCGATGTAGAACGTCTCGTCATCAGTCGAGAGCGAGGCGATGGCGTCGATGATGTCCATCGCGCCAAGCAGTCCGTCGCCCTCTCGAGGCTGTGCCGTCGCACTGACGGCCCATTCCTCTCCCAACTCACCCCGTAGGTGCTCGGCCAGGAGAATGCTGAATCCCTTGTAGAATTCGCCCGTTGCATGGAGGCACACTACTCGGCGTTGCAGCAGCGCTTCCTGCCCACTGGCGGACTGCATGGCTACCCCACAGATCGCAATGCAGATCAACGCAGCGGTGTGGAGCATTCCGAATGCGTGGCTACGCACGACGCCGCCTCCGACTTGCTCGCACCCAGGTCTTACTGAGGATCGATTGGATCCCACCCCCCCACTGCGTCCCCCATGACCTGCCGGCCCGATAGCAGTACACCATCGGGCACTGGATCGGTCTTCTCCCCGCGGCGCGGCAAGCGGATTCGCTGCGCCTTTCCTCGGGTCACTCGATGAGATTACCGTGCCAAGGCGAAGTGCGCTGTCGGCCCACTAGCTACACGCAAAAGCTACCTGAATACCGAGATCGAATTCACCGGTGGCCACACCGGGTTGTGGTCGTTCGCGCGAAACGAGCTTGCATTGCACATTTCGTGCGTTCGGTCCCTCCGCACCGCGCCGCTCCGAAGGAGGGCGCCACACGGCGCGATTCCGCCAGCCCGCCCGCACCATCGGAGGAAACCACATGCAGATCGAGCAGTCTGTCATGTCCGACCCCGCCTGGGGCGCGATCGTCCGATTCGACCTTGTCGACATCGCGGAGGGCGATGTCGTTGAGTACCGCTATCGAAATACGAGCGATGACCCGATGTTGGTCGTGATCACCGGATCCGAGGAGGGAATGTCCGAAGTCCTGATCGACGGCGATTCGGTGCCCGCCGATCAAGTCGTCGAGGGTTGGCTGCTGACACCGGAGCAGCACGGCGAGGAGGTCAGCGTAAAGGTGCGAATCGGCCGCGCGGCCGCGAGCACGGAAGTGCAGATCGGCGTACTGCGCAAGCTGAAGAGGGCATTCGGCAGGGGCATTCAGTCCCTGCTCGGCCGCTTCCGGGACCGCTGCCGCCGATGCAAGGACATACTCTGGATCCTGCTCACGCTAGGCACGAGCGGCGTCGATCTTGCGCTTGATGCGGGCGAGATCGTCTTCGACGAACTGGCCGAGCGCATCCGCCGATACCTCGAGGACACGATTCTGGACGAGATTGCTCGGGAGCTCTCGGCGATCAGCCGGGCCCTCCGCTGGAAGGGCAACGTCGCCCAGTACCTCTGCGAGAAGCTCGGTTATTGCCCGTGAGCCCCTTGGTGCAATCATGGCGGACAGCTTGATTCGTCCAACCGATGGGAAGTTCGTCAGCACGCGCCACGATCCAGCCCGCGCGAGCCTTCGAGTCGGACCAGAGGATAACGAGGGTGTGATCGGCCCTGCACCGGCACCCGCCTAGTGAATCCGGCTGCCGTGCCTTGTTCTGCCAGCCAAAAGGATCTCGTCGAGATCTTCCGGGAACAGCACATCACGCTTGCCTTCCGAGTCCCTGAAATTCATGCCGAGCGCATAGCCGAATCCGTAACTGTTGTAGAGCGCGATGGCCTTCTGCCGTTGCGTTGCCTTCTTACAACGCGGAATGGCGTAGTAGAGCATCATCTTGGCCGCATTACGTCCGGCTGCAGCCGGGCCCATCTCCTGCCAGTCCGCCGGGACGGACTGCGAGTACACATGTTCACCGACCTTGCCCATGTACCAGTGGGTCATCTCGAAGGCCGCTTCTGCCAGTGCCTCTTGTGACCATCGCAGGCACACACGCCATTCGTCATCGGCCACACGAGTGACTTCATCTGCCACTCGCCGCGGTTCACGTGCCTCCACGTCCAGCTGTCGGCCACGTTCCGAACTCTCGAATCGAAATCGCCGCGACAACTTCCACTCGCCGGGGACCACGGCGATGCGCACAGTCCGCCGCGCTGCGCCCAGCCCCACTTGCGTATTCGAAGGTCTTACATCGACCTCCCCAATCCGCATGCCGTGGGTCGCTCGGCGCAAGTGCCGGTCCATCTGTGGCCGGAGACGTGCCTGGGTTCGGTAGTACGACTTGACCTCGGTCACGCCGACCACAGTGACGCTCACCCCCCTTTGCCCGCATTCCTCCTCCATGAGGATGTGCTGGTCTGCACCCTTCTTCACGCCGCGGCCTTGACCGCCGTGAAGGCTCACCGAATCGCCGAGGTACAGCCGCGCACTCTCAGGGATTGCCCCATTCCTCTGCAGTTGCCCCACCAGTTCGACGCACGGGCGTAACGCCAGGAGTTCCGCCAACTCGCCCTTGAAGCAATTGACCATGTGCGAGAACGCGAACGTGATTGCCGCAGCCACATCCTCGTCGGCGAGTCGCTGACCACACAGTTCGTTCGGGATCTCGTCCTCGTGCTCGTATGGGCCCTTGCGCAGGAACTCCTGAAAGAGCCTGCCGCGAGGGTGCGACTCGACGTCTCGGATGGATGCATCGAGCGCGCGCCGGTATACGACAGAGGCATCGCCGTCGCCTTCGAAGACCGCGCCGGCCGCAATTGCCGTCTCGATGGACGCTTCGACATCTTCACCCAAAGCCTCGCCGAGCACATCGAATCCGGCGGTCTGGTTTGAGGCTCGAATGGCAGTCACTGGCACTCCCTCCGCTGTGCAGCCAGACCCGACAGCGCCATACATCGAAGTACGACCTCTGCGTAGATGCTGAGTCTAGTCCAAAGCCGTCAGGTCGGGCCTTTCGGCCTACTTCTCGCCGATCATATGCCGCCTCGCCAGAGGGGTCGGCGTCCGTCGCGATCAGGCCGAAGTCGAGGAAGCCGGCGTCCAGGGCCCGGCGCAGCTCAGCCTCCGCGGCGTCGGCGTCGCCCAGCAGCGCCGAGGCGCAGGCCATGTTGTCGAGGGCCGACGGCGCCACGCTGGGAATGGCCGCCGCGCGCTCGGCGTGGTCGTGGGCCGCCCGGTCGTCCCCCGCCATGTGATGCGCCTGGGCCAACTCGAACCAGGCCACCGCGTCGTCCGGGTGGCGCTCGGTGATGGCCGCGAAGGCCGCGACGGCGTCGGTGTGCGCGCCCCGGGCGAGCAGGCCACGCGCCTCGGCGCGGGCGGCGGCCAGGGCGGGCGGGTCCTCGGGAGCGGGCGACCACGCGAGGGTGGTCAGGAGGGTGAGCGTGGCGAGGAGGAGGACGGCGAAGGGGTGCGGACGGGTGCAGGGCATGGGCGGGATCCTGGTCTCGACGGGTTGGATTCGAGACTAGGGGCCGCTGTGAGGGATGGGGGTGACTCCCCCTCGCCTGTCTAGGCAACCAAGTAGCCCATTGAGACAAGAGACCTGCGCTCACCCTGAAAGGCAGCGTTACTGACCTTGACACCCATATCGCCCAGTCACTCACAACTTCCTGCGTCACGCACTGCATCGCGAGCACTCTTGTTCAGGGCACTCAGTACCAATGCCCCGTAACCTCTATCGCGCCCGCTGCCGCTCCCGCGCCCTCAGCTTGGTCCGGACTCTCTCGCGCACCAGCTGATAGATATCGATGTCAGCGCTGTGCTCCACCGTGACCACCACGGCATACCCCTGCGGACCCTCTTCAACTGGTGCCCACTTGCGCTCGCAACGAACCACCAAGAAATAAGTATCGCCATAGTCCCTGCGTGGTTTCTGTCTCATCTCAAACCACGCACTTTGCAGCGTTCCACCCTCGCGCTTTGATGACGATGGGTGCATCTCGCACTTCCATGGACTGCGAAGCAATGAATCAACCTGATCTTCACCCTGCGTTCGGCTCCGAAATGCTTCTGCGACTTCGTTGGCCGACTTTCCCCTAATCAGCCTGAATGACATCTTCACACCGGCGTAATCGATCCTCGTGTGCCGCACCGGCGGATCAAACGCAAGCGACACGCCAATTCGACGTTTGCCCTTCTGCTCGAGCAATTCGACAGGTATCGGAACCTCAAACACGTGGAACTGGTCATGCTCTAATTTCTCGTCTGCGAACATGACAGCACGCTGCTTGCCTGATTCGATGGCCCGCTCTAGAGAAGGCTGGCCGTATCCACACAGCTGCGTGGGCGCATCCCCAACGAGGTCGCGCAACAAGAGCTCTGCAGCCCCTGGCATTCGCGCAGATGCTGCCAAGAATGCCCTCAACAAGTTTGCTGATGCGCCTGGGAACTCGCCCAACAGCTTGGCGGCCATATGAGCCACGCGTGGTGCCGCAAAGGAGGTCCCGCAGTCAGACCGGAATAAGCGCTCGATGTACTCGCGTCGCATCGACACAACGGACAGTTCTGCGAGATTGCGTGCGACGCCTAGGACAGAATCGAAGGCCATGTTCCCCCCGACTTCAACGAGCTCTGGCTTGATGGATTTGGCCAAGCCAGGACCACTTCGCGTAAACGGGGACGGCTCTCCCTGAGCAGCAATAGGCTGAATGTGAACTCCTTGCCCGGGAGGCACTGCATCTCGATGTGCGAGGGCGCCAACTGTCACGACAACAATGCCCGTTGCCGGTTCAATTATCCTGGCTGCGTCATCCAGGAGATATGCGGGATAGCCGGTGAGTGCAGCAGCGGGATCCTCACCATCGACGGCTAGGTGCTTGTAGTTTCCCGCAGAAACGACGATTACCACATTCAACTCGCGAGACAGCGAGTCCAAGATCGAAGCCCACGGACTCACTTTTCCGCCCGAATAGGGAGTCCTCGGATCCCCGAGTGAGATGCAAAATACTCTGCACGCATAGCTTTCGTGGAAGTACTCGATCGCCTCTCGCATCTGCGTCGTTATTAGGCGCTCTTCATCGAATAGATTTTCTGCGTTTGTTACGCGCGCGCTGAACAACTGAATCAAGGGCACGAAAGACCTGGTCTCAATGCACCGCTCAACGTCCCCGTAGAGCGCCAAACCAGACACCATGGTTCCGTGTCCATTTTCATCAGATGCGTCGCCCAGCGAACGCGGCATTGCCGCCGCCTCACCAAGAGCAGGAGCAATCAGCGGATGCGCCGACGTCACGCCACTGTCAACGACAACAACTCCCGGTGCCCCGGGCGGCGGTGGCTCGATATCCCCAAAATCATCGAGAGGAACATCGAGCAACTGACTGACTTCTAGGGATGTCGCCGGCGGGATGTCAATGGACGCAATCTCAGTGAAACCAAGCAGATCACGCACCAAGACTCCGGGGCACTTCACTCTCATGAGCAATAGCCCACTGAAGCGACATTGATCAGTTACCTTCCCGCTTGCGCCCGAGATAAACTCGGCAATTGCTTCCATGCGGGCTCGGTTGAGCTGCGCAGTGCCGATATCCCACAGCTCGACATCAAGTAGGTACTCCTTCGCGTCCTCTATTTTATCGGGCGAGTCAATCCCCACGCCCTTGAGCAAGCGGCCGATTCGGTCAGTAGGCTGGACTTCACCAACGCTGTTAATTGCCGAAAACATCTGCTGATAGCTCGCCGCTTTCTGGCCAGGGGGCGCGCCCTGTGCATAGGCGGCCAACCGCCGTTTGAACTCCAGCAATTCCTGGTCACTTGAGAACAGCACTAACGTCTTGTTCTCGTCATTGCTCAGGAGCGAAAGCCCGGAGCGTCGCCACTCCGCCTCGTCTACACTGGAATCACGGTCAAGCTGAACACGGAGAATCAGGCTCGGATCGATACCTCTTGGCGGGTCACGACTCTTGACGCTCTCAATGACGCTATCGACTTCACGCTCAAGCCCCGCCCCATGACTTGGAATCACTCGGTCCGGCGACTGGCCAAACCCCCTGACCTTCTTCCGCGGTAACTCATGCTGAAGCCGCGGCAGCACTAGGTGAGGCCGATCCACCATCCCTTACCCCCAGATTGACTCGCACTACCGAGGCCTGCCATCTCCCTCTGACATGGCTAAGCGCGTCCGTTGCTTTGCAACCGCATCAGCGAAGAGCGCAGAATCAACAATATCTCGCTCATCCAGAATCGCAGCTTTCACCGCAGACAAACACACTTGCTCTACGTCTGCGTGGGTCATTCCGCGCATCTTCGATGCAGCTTCCTTAATGTCGAGGCTCTGGGGGAAGTTCCTCAACTTCTGCCTAATTAGAGTACGTATGTCGTGTATCGTTGGGCGTGGAAACATCATTACTTCATCGAACCGACGCCACAACGCAGGGTCCAGGAGTTGCTCATGATTTGTTGCAGCCACCAAGATGCTCGGCGACACGAAGCTATCGAGCAACTGAAGGAAGCTATTGATGACTCGCTTAAGTTCGCCATGCTCTGAAGCATCGTCGCGAGCCTTTCCGATTGCATCGAATTCATCGAACAAGACGACCCATCGACCACTGCTCGCATAGTCGAATACTTTTCGCAGATTTGCAGCGGTCTCCCCGAGATATGACGACACTACTGCGTCAAATCGGGTGTATAGAAGCGGCAAGCCAAGCTCCGATGCGATCACTTCGGCACAGAGAGTCTTGCCACAGCCCGGGGGGCCGCAAAAGAGAAGTTTTGTCGCGGGCTGCAAGCCATGGGCACGAAGCAACTCGGACTGTCGGTACTCACGCAAGACACGACCGATCACCTCAGACCCACTCTGAGTGAGGACTATCTCCGCGAGTGTCCTTTGCGGGTCTCGCACGTCCACAAGAAGCGTTTGCCGCTCCTCATCACGAGGCACGGACGTGCCACTGAGGCGCTTAGCAGAAGCAGGGCGAGCACCGTTCTCAAGAATGCGCTTCAGGTCCTCAGCCAACCTGTGATTGTTCTTTCTCTCTTCCTCAGCAATCACGCGGAGCGCAACAGAGCGAAATTCCTCGTCATTCCCTCGACGATGACTCTGGAAGAGCTTTCGAAGTAGTTCGCCACGTGCCATGCCTGCGGACTCCTCCTCTCTCCGATCTAGGGACCCGCACTCGGCACATGCCGCAAGCACGCAATCCATGCCTACCAAGGACTGCCCGACGAACTAAGCGCGCATCATGGGATGCCAGCATCTTACAGGTTAGCGCCTCATTGCAAAGGTGGGTGCGTCTGAGCGACCAGCGGTGATCATCACCCAACATCACGCAGAGCGTTGCGAGAAGCTTACTGCCTTCAATTTCCCGTGCTCAATGTTTGCCCACACGCTGAACTCGTCCAAGACGAGGTTAAGGAACGCATGAGCCGAACGCATTCGCTGACGGGTGTCCAGGATTACCCCGCCTCCAAGTGGCACACATACGTATGCCCATCCCCCACATCCCTCACCGGCGGCGTCTCCACCTTGCACTTGTCCATCACCGCCGGACAACGCGTGTGGAACGCGCATCCGCTGGGCGGTGACAACGGCGACGGCACGTCCCCGGTGAGCGGCACCCGCTCCTTCTTCGTCGTGGGATTCGCTACAGGCACGGCCGAAAGCAGCGCCTTGGTGTAGGGATGCATCGGCGCCTCGAAGAGCGTCTTGGTGGACGCCGTCTCGACGATCTTGCCGAGGTACATCACCGCCACCCGGTGGCTGATGTGGCGCACCACCGACAGGTCGTGGGCCACGAAGAGGTAGGACAGTCCCAGCTCGTCGCGCAGGTCCATGAGCAGGTTGATGATCTGCGCCTGGATGGACACGTCGAGCGCAGAGACGGCCTCGTCGCACACGATGAATTTGGGGTTGAGGCTCACGGCCCGCGCGATGCCGATGCGCTGGCGCTGGCCGCCCGAGAACTCGTGCGGGTAGCGGTTCACGTAGGACGGGTCGAGGCGCACCTTGGTCAGCAGGTCGGCGACGCGCTCCTGCACGGCGCGGCGTCCCTTCACCAGGCCGTGCACCTTGAGGCCCTCGCCCACGATGTCGGCCACCGACATGCGCGGGTTCAGGGAGGCGTAGGGGTCCTGGAAGATGATCTGCATGTTCCGGCGCAGGGCGCGCAGCTCGCCGCGGTCGGCGGCCAGGACGTCGGTGCCGTCGAACATCACGCTGCCCGCTGTCGGATCGAGCAGCCGCAGGATCGAGCGCCCCACCGTGGTCTTGCCGCAACCCGACTCGCCCACCAGGCCCAGCGTCTCGCCCGGCTTGATGGCGAAGCTCACGCCGTCGACGGCCTTCACCTGCCCCGTAACGCGCTGCATCACCCCCCGTCTCACAGGGAAGTGCATCTTCAGGTCTTTGACATCCAAGAGATTGGTCACGCCGCGCCTCCCGCCACGCCACCGGCGCCCCCGCTCGTGCCCGCATCGGCGCCGCTCGCACCGCCTGCGCCCGCGCTCGCCCCAGCGCCCGAGTCCGCCCGCCCGGCCGCCGAGAAGGCCTTGCCCAGCTCGTCGTCGGTCATGGGGTGGTGGCAGGCATAGAAGTGCTCTGCGGCGCCACCGAGGGACGCGGCGTCGGTGAGCGGCGGCACGTCCGTCTCGCACTCCGGCCCCGCCTTGTGGCAGCGCGTGTGGAAGCGGCAGCCCTCGGGGAAATGCAGCGGGTTGGGCACGGTGCCGGGGATCTCCCGCAGCCGCTCGCTCCCCGCCGCGTGCATCTCGGGCAGCGACTCGAACAACCCGAAGGTGTAGGGGTGCCGCGGCTGGCTGTAGAGGGTGGTGGTCTTGGCCGTCTCGGCCACCTTGCCGGCGTACATCACGGCCACCCGGTCGCTCATCTCGGCCACCACCCCCAAGTCGTGGGTGATGAGCAGGATCGACATGCCGTATTCGTGCTGCATGGTGCGCAGCAGGTCGAGGATCTGGGCCTGGATCGTCACGTCGAGGGCCGTGGTGGGCTCGTCGGCGATGAGCAGGGCCGGGTCGCAGGCCAGGGCCATGGCGATCATCACGCGCTGCTTCATGCCGCCCGACATCTGGTGCGGGTACTCGTCGACACGCTTGTCCGGCGCCGGGATGCCCACCAGGTCGAGCAATTCGATGGCCTTCTTGCGCGACTCCTTGTTGGTGAGCCCCTTGTGCAGCCGCACCGCCTCGACGATCTGGTTGCCCACCGTGAACACCGGGTTCAGCGAGGTCATGGGCTCCTGGAAGATCATGGCAATGTCGTTGCCGCGCACCTTGCGCAGCTCGGGGTCGGGCAGCTTGAGCAGGTCGCGCCCGTTGAACAGGATCTCGCCCCGGGCATAGATCGCCGGCGGCACCGGGTTGAGCTGCAGGATGCTCATGGCCGTGACCGACTTGCCGCACCCCGACTCCCCCACCAGCCCCAGCGTCTCGCCCTTCTCGATGGAAAAGCTGACCCCGTCCACCGCCTCGATCAGCCCCTCCTGGGTGTCGAAGTGCGTCGCGAGGTCGCGAATTTCCAGCAAGTGCTCCGTCACGCGTGCTTCTCCATGTTCTCTAGGCCTTCTTCAGCCGCGGGTCGAGCGCGTCGCGCACGCCTTCGCCCAACAAGTTGTAGAGCATCACGGTGATGAAGATGAGCGCGCCGGGGAAGATCTGGATCCACCAGTGCTCGGCCGCCTTGCTCTCGTTCACGATGGAGCCCCACGACGGGATCGGCAGCTGGATGCCGAAGCCCAGGAACGACAGGGCCGACTCGGTCAGGATGCCGCTCGCCACCGCGAAGGTGGCCGCCACCAGCACCGGGCCCATGGCGTTGGGCAGCACGTGCCGGAAGATGGTGCGGAAGTCGCCCACCCCCAGGGCCTGGGAGGCGAGCACGAAGTCCTGCCCGCGCAGGCGGATGAACTCGCCGCGCACGAGGCGCGCCACACCGGTCCAGCGGAAGATGCCGATCACCACCATGATCGGCACGATGCCCGTCTGCTGGGTGAAGGCCACGAAGATCAGGATCAGGAAGAACACCGGGAAGCACTGCACCACCTCGATCACCCGGCTGATGATCACGTCGATCCACCCGCCGTAGAACCCGGCCATCGATCCCAGCGTCACTCCGATGAGCACCAACAGGATGGTGGACACGAGCCCCACCGAGAGCGAGACCCGCGCGCCCCAGATCATGCGCGCGGTCAGATCGCGGCCCAGGCTGTCGGTGCCGAGCGGGTGGCGGATGGTCGCGTTGCGGGACGGCTCGCCGGCCCGATCCGCCACGGGCTTGGGCGGCGGACGGAAGCCCACCACCGTGTCGAGGGATTCGGCCCGGGCGCCCCGGGCGTAGTAGCCCTCTTCGGTGATTTCCGAGTCGGCGTGCCAGGTGGGCGGGCGGAAATACTCGCCATCGTTGACCTCCGCGAAGCCGAACGCGAAGGGCGCGAAGACCACGCGGTCGGCGGTGATTTCCCCCGACGTGAGCCGCTCCTTGTAGGGGCTCGTCTCGAACGACGCGTCGCGGGCCTCCCACAGCAGGGCAGCGAGCAGCGGCACGATCACCATGGCCGCCGCCTTGAAGCGCCGGGCCCCGCGGATGCGCTCGCGATCGGCTCCCAGCAGCCAGCGGTTCACCGCCCCGTTCCACACGGGCAGGAACATGACGCCGAGCCACAGCACCATGAAGTAGATCTCGGCCCGGGTGAGCGAGTCGATGAGCGGCCATTGCCGCGTGGGCAAAAGGGTCACGGTGGCGCCGGGCTCGGGGGTGGTGCCGGTCAGCGCCGCCTTGCGCTCATCCTTGATGCGACGCGCCAGCTCGACCAACGCGCCCGCCTTGTCGGCGGCGTCGGCGGCGTTGCTCGCCCCGGCCACCACCGTCGCGTCGACGGCCTCGATCATCTCGTCGAGCAGTGCGGCGTCCGTCGCGCTGAGCTGCGACGCCATGGTGTCGAGACGCGTGCGCAGTGCCGCCCCCTCCGACGCCAGGGCCTCGCCCCACCCGGGCAACGACGAGTCGTCGGCCGCTTGCCCGGCCGCCAGAAGCTGCTCGCGCCGCACCTCCTGCTGAGCCAGGTGCCCCGCTTCGCCCTTGCCGATCATCCCGCGCAGGTTGAGGCTGATGGGCACCAGGCTCGTGTAGGCCCGGCGGTACGACTCGGCGTCGGTGGCCTCGAGCAGATACGGCCGGTCGTTGGCCAACAGCGGCGCGAAGATGGCCACCGCGTAGAGGAAAACCAGCCCCCCCGCCGCCAGGATCACCGACGGCTTGCGCTTGAGCTGCACCAGGACGAGGTCCCAATAGTCCTTGCTGCCGTGAAGCGCCTCGCCCTCCGCCGCGACGCTCGTCGCCCCTGGGCCGGCGGCCGCACTCGCCCCGGCAGCCTCCCCCGTCCGTGCGCCGCGATCACTCATAGGAGATCCGCGGGTCGACGATGGCGTAGAGCACGTCGCTCACCAGGAACCCGCCCATGGTCAGCATGGCCGAGAAGGTGGTGGTGGCCATGACCACGTTGTAGTCGCGCTTGATCATCCCCTCGAAGGCGTACAGCCCCATGCCGGGGATCGAGAAGACCATCTCGACGATGACCGACCCGCCGATGAGCACTGGCAGGATCTGCGCGAAGACGGTGATGACCGGAATGAGCGAATTGCGCAGGGCGTGCTTGAACACCACCACCTTGGCGGGCAGGCCCTTGGCCTTGGCGGTGCGGATGAAGTCCTGGCGCACGATCTCGAGCATGCCGACGCGCATCTGGCGCGAGAGGTACGCAAGACCGCCGTAGGTCAGCGTCGCCACCGGCAGGATGCCGTGGAGAATCGTGTCCCAGATGTAATCCCAGCCCTGCAGCTGCGACGCATCCTTGTCGTGCAACCCCATGATCGGCAGCAGGTCGAAGCCGCTGGCCCCGAACAGGAGGATCAACATGAGGCCCGCCCAGAAGGTGGGCAGTGAATACAGCATGAACAGACCCGACGTGGTGATCTTGTCGAGCCACGAGCCTTGCTTCACCGCCGAGAGGATGCCCAGCGGCAAGGCCAGCAGATAGGAGAGCAGCACCGAGATCAGCGTGAGCGGCACCGTCACTTGCAGGCGCCGCCACAGCTCGTCCGAGATCTGCACGCCTGGCCGGGTGAACTCCTCGCCGAAGTCGAGCACGGCCATGTTCTTGATCCAGATCCAGTACTGGACCAGCAGCGGCTTATCGAGGCCCCACTTCTTGTGGAACTTGGTGATGGCGTCCTCGATGCCGCCGCCCGCGCCGCTCACGGCGTCGCCCGAACTCACGTCGGTGACCATCAGCGCCGCAGGGTCGCCGGGCGCCAGCCGCATCACGCAGAAGATCAGCAGAGTGATGCCGAACAGAGTCGGCACCATCCACAACACTCGGCGCAGGATGTAGGTGGCCACGGAAGCGGTCAGTCCTCGGGGACGGGTGCGACGACTTCGGTGGGCCTAGTTGTTGATCGGGCGGGTGCCGGGCGTGCCGGCCGCGTAGTACATGTCGCGCAGCTTGAAGCCCGGCGGGATCAGGTACATCTTCACGCCGTGCAGCTTGCGGTTGAAGGCGAACTTGCGCGGCGGGCTGTTCATGAACAGGTAGGGCTGCAGTTCGTAGAGCCGCCGTTGGAATTGGCGCCACAGGCCGTAGCGGGTCTCGTCGTCGAGCTCGCCACGGATGGCCGCGATGAGGCGGTCGATCTCGGGGTCCTGCACGCCGGCGGCATTGGTGCTGCGCACGTCGAAGGCACCCTCTTCACTGTGCCAGGTCTGCTTGGGGTCGCTCTCGAAGCCCGGGATCGTGGTGGCCATGTTGATGCCGTCGAAGTCGCGCTCGTGCTTGCGCTCCATCAGGCTGGCCCACTCGGCCTGCACGATCTGTAGCTTGACGCCTGCTTTGCTGAAGCCCTCCTGCATCTTCTGCACCGTGGACTCAGAGGCCTTGTTGCCCTGGGGAATGAGGATGTCGAGCACGAGGTCCTCGTTGTCCTTGTCGACGATGCCGTTGCCGTCGCGGTCGTACCAGCCGGCCTCGGCCAGCAGCTCCTCCGCCCTGGCCGGATCGTAGGGCACCACCGGGATCGAGTGGTCGTAGGCCGGCGTCATGAAGAACACCGGGCCGTGGATGGGCATGGCCAATCCGAAGTATTTGCTGTCGACCCAGCCCTGGTTGTCCATGCAGTGGGCCAGCGCGAGGCGCACCTTGGGATCCGACAGCTTGGGGCGGTGGTTGTTCCAGGCCGTGTACTGGTACGCGGCGGTGTAGGTGTAGGCCTTGTAGAAGTTCTTGGTGAACAGGTCGCTGGAGGTCAGGTCGCCGAAGTAGTCCTCGGTCTTGATCCGGTAGAAGACGTCGATGTCTTCGTTGAGCAGACCCTGGAAGGCGGTGTTGTCATCGCTGATGAGCTTCCAGCGCAGCACGTCGACGTAGCCGCGCTTGGTCGGGTCGTCGGTGTAGTAGTCGTCGAAGCGCACGGCCTCGATGTAATCGTCGCGCTTCCATTCCGTCATGCGGTAGGGCCCGAGTCCCACCCAGTCGATGTTGTGCGGGTTCGAGTTGATGGCCTGGGCCCGCGCCGACTGCGAGGCGTCGGGGTCGTAATCGGCGTGGTCGGGATCCGTCAGGTCGTACAGATGGCTCGGGAGGATGCAAAAGTCGGACGTGAAGCTACCCACCGCCTGGAAGTACTGCTGGCGATAGAAGAAGCGGATCGAACGTTCGTCGAGGACGTCGGCCGCCACGATCTCATTGAAGCGGAAGCGGATCTTGTCGCAGTCGACGTCCGGGTTGTTGTAGAGATCCCAGGAGAAGAAGACGTCGCGGGTGTCGAAGGGATGGCCGTCATGCCACTTGGTGTTCGGGCGCAGGTGGAAAGTGAACACCGTGCCCTTCTCGATCGACTCGATGTCGCGCTTGGCGATGGCCCGCACGCCCGTCGGGTTGCTCGGAGAACCCGAGGTCACCTCCACCACGTCGCCCTTGTCGACGACCTTCCCGAACACGATGTTGCCGTTGTCGGCGGAGCGGCCGCCCTTGAGGATGACCGTGTCCTCCACCTCGTAGGACTCGGCCATGATCGGCTCGACCTCCCAGGTCTCCCAGTTCATCTCGACCAGGGGTTCGTGCAGTTCGTAGAGGGCCCAACGCGTGATCGACGAGTTCTCGATGGGCAGGCACAGGTTCGCGGGCTGGCTGGGGATGTGCTGGATGATGCGCCCGCCGAGGGCCGGTTCGGCCTTGCCGTCCGGATGGAAGGCGTCGACCGGGATGGGGTGCGGTCCGATCAGGTCCTCGGGGTTCACGCCGGCATCGATCAGGCGCTTGCGGGCCTCGGGCGTGAGCTTGCCGTCGTCGTCGCCTCCGTGCATACCAGCCTGCGCGCCCATGGCCGCTGCGGCGGCGGCCACTCCACCTGCAGGGCCACCTGCGACGCCTGCGCTTGTCGCCACGAGGTCATCGTCAGCACCGATGATCTCGTCGCTACAGCCCGCGGTCAGAAGGGTGCCGAGCAACAGTGCGCTGAGAACCGCGGCGCGGGGCAAATGGCCGCCGACGAGATCCGTGCGCTGCGTCCTTGGCCGGAAGAGAGCACGGAAGAACGGCACCGGAGCGGTGGAGGCGGAGGTCATCGCTGGCTCTCTCTGGAGGAAGGCTGCCCGTGGTGGCGCGCTCGGCAAGCTAAGCAGGTCGCCGAGGGGTGTCAATCACTCCCGGTAGGCCGCAAACGGCGCGCGGATAACGGTTTGTGCGCGAGCGGACAGCCCAGGCCCCAGCGGCGCTGCGGGGGCGTCCGGGCCGCGCGCGCCTCGCGCCGGGCCGCGCCCTCAACCCAGCTCCAGCAGCCCCGAGATGGCCCTCAGGCCCCCCACCGTCTCGTCCCGGGGAACGATGCACAGCAACAGCATCAGGCTGCCCTCCACGATCCGCGCCCAGCCGGCGTGGCTGCGGGTCCACGGCATGAGCGAGCGGCCGAGGTAGGTGATGCCCGCCGCCGCCGCCGCCAGGGTCGGGGCCGCCGGGTAGATGCTCATGGCCATGGAGAGCACCGCATGGCGGATGGCCGAGTCCTCGCTCAGCCGGATGCCCTCGCCGATGGCCGTGCGGCGTCCGGCCAGCACCGTGGCCAGGCCCAGCATCCCCCCGAACACGGTGAGGGTGCCGCCCAGCCTCGTCGGGAGGAACAGGTTCGGCTCGTCGAGCAACAACAGGCGCACGACCAACAGTCCGGTCACCGCCGCCAGCGCGAACACGCCGCCGCTCATCAGCACCAGAGCCCGGCGCCACGAGAGCTGGCCGCTGGTGCTCGAGCACGCCGCGATGATGGGCCGGATGGCCACGAGCATGGCCACCACGGCGGCCAGCTTGTCGACCAGATCCCAGCCGACGGTCACGACCGCGCCGGCACACGCGCGACGGCGTCGACCTCCACCAACGCACCGAGCGGCAGGTCGGCCACCGCCACCGTGGCCCGCGCCGGCTTGTGCGCGCCAAAGGTCGCGGCGTAGATCGAGTTGACCGCCGCGAAGTCGTTCATGGTGCGCAGGTAGACGGTGGTCTTGAGCACGTCACCGGGGCCGCAGCCCCCCGCGGCCAGCACCGCCATGAGGTTGGCGAGGGAGCGCTCGGCCTGGGCTTCCACGCCGCCGCTCACCAGCTTGCCCGTGCCGGGGTCGATGCCCACCTGCCCCGAGCAGAAGACCAGGTCGCCGCTGGCCACCGCCTGGACGTAAGGGCCGATGGCGGCGGGAGCATCGTCGGTGTGCACGGCGCGGGACTGCGGGGACATCGGACTCTCCTGGAGCGGCGGGAACGGGGATGAGGTTGGGGGCGGTGAGGGCTTCGGGGTGCGAGGGGCTCGGATCAGACGAGAGGTCGTCCGACGCTCAGCGCTTCTGCAGCGCGGCCACCACCATCGGCGGGACGAAGTGGCTCACGTCTCCCCCCGCCCGGTGCACGTCGCGCACCAGCCGGCCCGAGATGTGCGCCACCTCGGTGGACGCCACCAGCAGCACGGTCTCGAGGTCACTGGCCAGCTTGCGGTTGGCCAGGGCCATCTGCGTCTCGAAGTCGACGTCGGCGAAGGCGCGCATGCCGCGCACGATGAGCCCGGCCCCCGCCGCCCGCGCCGCCTCCACGGCGAGCCCGGTGAACGAGATCACCTCCACGCCCTTGGGCGCCATCTCCTTGAGCAGCGCGACCCGCTCCCGTGCCGGCAGCCACGGTGTCTTCTCGGCGTTGATGCCGACACCGACGACCAACTCGTCCACCACCACGGCGGCCCGACGCATGAGATCGAGGTGCCCCAGGGTGGGCGGATCGAACGACCCGGGGAAGAAGCCCTTGGTGACCATGGGTGGCGCGCTCCGACGGCACGGATGGGTTGATGAGCGGCCCGCGATCCCGTGCGCGAGCCGACGCTCAGGGTATCAAGCGGCCCCGCTCGGAGACCTCACCGAAACGCCTCGGCCAGCAGGGCCCCTGCTCGAGGCGCCGACGCATGAAACGCCCGGCTGCCGCGCCCGACAGTCGAGCATGCCCCACGCCCTGCTCGTCACCCTGGCCCTGACCTGCCTGCTGACCCCCTCGGGACTCGGGCTGCTGGTGCTGCCCTTCGCCGGGCTCGCCGGCGCCGACCGCTCTCAGCTTGTGGGCCTTGCCCTGCTGGGGCTGGTCCCCCTCGCGGCGCGCCCGCCCCCCGTCTCAGGCTCATCGCAAGAACCCGAGGCCGCACCGCGACATCGACAAGCCGTCGAGGTGCGCGGACGTTGGCGCGCCCCGCCCCATGTTGACCCCTTCCTCGAACTGGCAGACCGTCGCGTCGCCGTGCGCCTCGCGTCCGACCTCGACCCGCCCCGACCGGGGCAGGCCATCGTCGCCCGCGGCATCGCCGAGCCCGGCCGCCCCCTGCGCCTCGTCGACATCGTCGAACGGGGCGCCATCTCCGGCGCGTGGATCGACCGCTGGTCGCAAGTATGCGATCGGCGCCTCGCGCGGCTGCTCCCTCCGGACCAACGCGGACTCGTCGGCGCCCTCGTGCTGGGACGTCGTGCCGAGTTGCCCTTCGAGGTGCGCGAGGCGGCGCGCGCCACCGGCACCATGCATCTCTTCGCGCTGAGCGGATTGCATGTCGGACTCATCGCCGGGTTCCTCGAGGGGCTCGCGGGCTTCATGGGCACGCGTTCGCGCTTGCTGCGGCTGGCCTTGCTGGCGCCTTTCGTCGCCCTGGCCGGGGCGCGACCTTCGCTGCTGCGGGCCACCACCGGTTGGTGCGTGGCGTCACTCGCGGCGCATCGCGGGCGGTCGAGCCGGTCGCTGCCGCGTCTGGCGACGGTGGCCCTGCTCGTGTTCGCCTGGGACCCGGGCCTCGCCCACGACCTCTCGGCCCAGCTGTCCTTCGTGGCGGTGGCGGGCCTGCTCTCGGTGGCCGCGCTCTTCTCCGGACGTCTGTCCCTCTGGTTCGCGCCCTGCGGCGCCTTCCTCGCCACAGCGCCGCTCATCGCCGAGACCTTCGGCCGCGTGCAACCGTGGGGGCTGCTCGTGACGCCCCTGCTGATCCCCCTGGTGTCGGGCATCCTCACCCTGGGGCTGGTCTGCATCGTGGCCGGGCCCTGTTTCTCGGTGTTCGATGGCCTCGCCGGCCCGGCCCTCTCCGTGCTCGCCGACCTGCTGGCCGACACCCTGTGGTGGTCGGCGCAGCTCGTGCCGCCGCCGGTGTGGCCCGCGCCCCTGCCGGTGTCCGGCCTCGTCGGGTCGCTGGCCGTGGTCGCCGCCCTCGCGACATTGGCCCACTGCCGGCCCCACCCGTCGGGCGACGCGGCGTCCGCCGCCCTGCAGAAGTGGACGCAGTGAGCCGCGCCGAACCGCCCCCGCCGCGCCTCTCGCCCAGCGTCGAAGAATGTCGCGTGCAGACGTTGTGTCTCGTGGGTTCCCGGGCGGTGCCCGTGGAGATCGAGCTGCGCTACACCGGCGGCCTGATGCAGCGCATCATCCTCACCGGGCTCCCCGGCGGCGCGCTGCGCGAGGCTCGCGACCGCATCCGCGGCTGCCTCGACCACTACGGCCTGCCGGCGCCGCGGCGCTCGGTGCTGGCCAACTTTGCGCCGGCCGACTTGCCCAAGGTCGGCAACGCCTTCGACCTGCCCCTCGCCGTCGGCATCCTCGTGCTCACCGGCGTCATCGAACCTTCCGCCATGCAGGGGCGGGCCATCGCCGGCGAGCTGGCACTCGACGGCCGGCTCCGGCCCATCCGCGGCGGGCTCGCGCTGGCGCTGCAGGCACGCCAGCTGGGCTTCGACGCGTTGCTGGTGCCGGCCGCGAACGGCCCCGAGGCACAGCTCGTCCAGGGCCTGCGCGTGGAGGCGGCCGATTCGCTGGGGCAGGCCCTCGAGATCCTCGCCGGCGCCCCGCCGCCCGCCATCCCCGCCGCAAGGCGCGACCGCGTAACGCCCCTCGACCTGGTCGACGTGCGCGGCCAGGCCTCGGCGCGGCGCGCCCTCGAGATCGCCGCCGCCGGGCGCCACAACTTGCTCATGAACGGCCCGCCCGGCACCGGCAAGACCATGCTGGCCCAACGCATCGTGGGCTTGCTGCCACCCCTCGGCGAGGAGACGAGCCTCGCGGTCTCGGCGCTCCACGGCCTGGCGCTGGGCGGGCCGACGGTCATCCACACCCATCCGCCGTTCCGTGCGCCGCACCACACGGTCACGCGGGCAGGACTCATCGGCGGCGGCAACCCGCCCCGGCCCGGCGAGGTGGCGCTGGCCCACGCGGGTGTCCTGTTCCTCGACGAGATGCCGGAGTTCGGGCGCGGCCTGCTCGAGACCCTGCGCCAACCCATCGAGGACAAGCAGGTGCGCCTGGCCCGCAGCGGCTCCCCCGCCACCTTCCCCGCCGACTTCCAGCTGCTCGCCGCCATGAACCCGTGTCCATGCGGCTACCGCGGCCACCCCCGCCGCGGCTGCACCTGCACGCCCTTGGAGGTCGACCGCTATCGCCGCCGCATCTCCGGCCCGCTGCTCGACCGCTTCGACCTGTGCGTGGAGTTGGTCGCCCCCGAGGCCGCCGACTGGAGCGCCATCGGCGACGGAGAGGACAGCGCCACCGTCGCCGCCCGCGTGGCCGCGGCCCGCGCGCACATCGGAGAGTCTCCCGAGGCGATCGTGCCGCTCCCGCGCGAGGGCAAGGTCCGACGCCGGCTGATGCGGGCCGTCAGCGCCTACTCACTCTCGGGGCGGGCCGTGCACCGGTTGCTCGCGGTGGCGCGCACCATCGCCGCCCTCGAGGGTCAGGCAACGGCCACCGTTGAACACCTCGACGAGGCGCTCTCGTTCCGGACGGGGCTCATGTCGAGCGACTGAGACGAGGACGACCGCGCGACTCAGTTCCCGGATCAGTTCCCTGACTTTTCCGCCGGCAAAGGATACGCCTCACCCCGCGGCACGTAGACCAGGTCGTATTCGGGCGCCCAGGTCCGGCCGCCGTCGGACGATTGCGTGCCCGTCTGCTGCACGCGGCCATTGCCGATGGGCCGCACGAACATGCGCTTCTTGTTGGTCGTGGGCTTGCCGTCGTTGTGCGGCCCCTCGAACAGGATGCCCTTGCCTTGCGGCTTGCCGTCGTACTCGAAGGGGTTGCCCGAGCCGTCCACCCAGAGCTGCCGCCAGGTCTGGGTGGCGGGGTTGAAGTAGTTCCAGCTCTCGCCGGGACCGCCGCCGCCCACGGGCTGCCAGTGTTCGTGGATCACGCTGCCGCCCATGCGCGAGACCATCTCGTTGGTGCCGTTGAGCTGGCCGGTCTTGGCCGAATAGCAGTCCCACGAGCCCACCCAGAACTGCAGGCGTGTGTTCACGGGCGCACCGCCGCCGGCCAGGATGGCCTCAAAGCGTTCGTCGCCGCGGATCGACGCGAGGTCCGTGTCCGCGCGGGCCAGGCTGACGTTGGCGAAGCCGGCGCTCACCGCGCCTTGCAGGGCCTCGAGGGCCGGCTCGGTGGCGCCGAGCAGGGCGTGGGCGCAGGCGGTGTTGTAGAGAGCGGGAGCACGCGTGCCCGTCGAGCGGGCGGCTTGGGCGTAGCACTCCAGAGCCGCTGCGTAGTCACCCTGGTAATGCGCGCAGATGCCCAGGTTCATCCAGGCCGGGTCGTTGTCCGGTTCGGCGTCGACGATGGCCTGGAATGCGACCTGGGCCGCCTCGAATTGACCCTGCTGGATCAGCGCTGTGGCCGCCGCGAAGGCCGGACTCCCGGGTGGCGACTGCGCCGGGACACTTGCCACCAGCCCCAGGACCAGCACTGCCACCACGAACACCCGGCTGCCTCGCTGCATCGTCTTCTCCCGTCTTGGAATCGGACCCCAGCGTAGGGCATTTCGCAGGTCGCCCCTTTGTTCGGTTTCGTAACGGCGACGGCACGGTTTTCACACGCCAGCCCGTGTCCCGCCCATCAGCCCGCGTCCCGCCCGGCGTCGGGCTCTCCGCGCGAATCCTCACTCCGTCGCAGCGACGAAGCGATCGGCGGACAGGCGGCGGATCGTCAGCAATCCCAACAGCAGCACGCCCATCGTGCCCAGCCAGCGCAGCCCCGTGCCCGTGTCGAGCCCCGCCGGCGAGTAGACGAAGCGCACCTCGTGCTCACCCGCCTCCAACGCCACCCCGAGCAGGGCGTGGTCGGCGATGAGCACCTCGCCGGGCTGGTCGTCGACCTCCACGCTCCAGCCCGGGTCCCACGCCTCGGTCAGCACGAGCACGCCGGCGAACGCGGCGGACGTGCGCATGTGATAGGTCGCCGCGAAGTCGTCCATCGACACCAGGTCGACCGGCATGGTCGTGCCCCTCGGCGGCAGCGTGATCCCCGGCGCTCGTTCGAGCAGCACCGTGGCCCAGGGGTCGAACTGGCGGCTGCCGAGCCGCGCGAGTCGCGCGTCGGCGGACGGCACCACCTCGGCGCCGCCGCACAGGAAGGCCCGCCGCCCGCGCGAGGGCCGGTCGTGGACGGCCAGACCCTCCGCCTCGCTCAGGTGGATGCGCGTGTAGGGCAGGGTGTCCATGAGGGCCGGGTCGCCGTGGACGATGGTTTGCACGTCGAGCAGGTCGAGCAGCGGGTGATCGAGGCTCGTCGCCTGCCGGAACGGGCTGAGGATGCGCGGGTCGCCCGGGTTCACGAGCGAGCCTTCGATGGTGCCGAGCAGCTCGGCGGTGCGCGTGGGGATCATGGGCGCGACGCCGTGCACCGAGCGGATGCCGTGGAGCGAGCTGGCCGTGGGCGGCAGGATGTTGTCGCCGCCGATGACCGCCACACGGCCCGGGCGCTCGGCCAGCAGCGCCAGCGTGGGCGTCGACGGGAACGCCGGCCCCTGCACCGGGAAGGGGTTGAAGAGCATGGCGCGCAGGCCGAGGTCGACGACCAGCAGGGCGGCCGGCAACCAGGTCATGGGGCCGCGTCCGCGATTCACGGCGAGGGTCAGCGCCAGCATCCCCGCCACGAGCAACAGCAGCTGCTGCGCGACGTGTGCGGTCACGAGGTCGGACATGCGCGCGCCCTCCTCGGGGCTGCCGGCATGATCGAGCCCCGCGGATCCAGCCCACAGCCAGGTGCCGCCGAGCACCGCCACGAGCACGAGCGCGCCCACCCGCGGCAGGGCGACGCGTCGCGCGAGCAGGGCTTCGAAGGCGTGGGCCGCGGCCAGCGGCAATCCGGCGTGGACGAGCACGAGCATGCGCTTGAGGTTGCCGGCCCCGAGCACCCGCGCCCCCGGCACCAGCTCGGAGAGCAGGGGCCAGACCAGACACAACCCCACGGACGTCGCCGCCATGAGCGCCAGGCCCCGCGCGCCCCCGCCGGTCCCCTTGCGGAACATTGCCGGCAGCAGCAGCAGCACGAGCATGCCCGGGTACAGCGCGTTCTCGACGGGGTTGTCGAGGGGGTCGTCGCTGAGCAGCGCCCGGCGCAGGGCGTAAGCTTCGAGGGTCGGCGCGGGCGGCCGCGGTCCGGCGAAGTCGGCGGGCAGTCCGAAGAGCTCGGGCATCACGCCGCCGAGCAGCGCCCCGGGCGCCAGGCTCTGACTCGCCATGTGCTCCTGCGCCGCCTCGCCCGAGCGCAGCGAGTGGGTGAAGGCATCGGCCGAGAGGGTCAGCACCGGCCCCGCCAGCAGAATCGCCACGACCACGCCCGCCGCCGCCGGCAGCATGCGACGCCAGACGCTCGGCACGCTCGGCACTTCGCGAGCCCCGCCTGCAGCCCCGGCTGCAGAGTCGCTCGCTGCGTCGCCCGCGGCCCCGCCCGCAGCGTCGCGCGCGCCGGCACCTGCGCTTCCCCTGGCCCGTACGTCGAGCAACAGCAGCAGTCCCAGCCCGCCGCCGAGCGCCACCGCCACCTGCGGGAACCCCGACAACAGCGACAGCCCGAGAAACACCGCGATCTCGAGGGCCCCACGGGCGGCCTTGCCGCGCCGTAGCCACTCCAGCCCGCACACCATCCCCGGCCACCAGGCCGTCGTGTGCATGATCTGCGGCAGGTGCCAGCGGGTGACCATCCACGTCGAGAGCGGGAAGGCCACCGCCGCCAGCGCCGCCGCCGCCGGTCGCGCCCCCCCCATACGAACGGCGCGATACGCCAGCAGCCCCCCCATCAACGTGTGCCACCACAGCAGCCAATCCAGGGAGGAGATCGGATCGAGCCAGTGCGTCACCGCCGCGAAGGGCGAGAACAGCGGGTAGGGCTGGTTGGCGGCCAGGGGATAGCCGAGCAGCTGGCCCGCGTCCCACCACGGCGCCGCGCCGGCGTCGTGGAACTGGTCGACCCGCGCCACGCCCGGCAGGACGAAGAAGTCGATGTCCGGGGTGATCGGGTTGATGGCCGGCAGTTCGGCCGCGCCGCCGGCGGGCATGGCGGCGGCCCAGGGCCGCACGCCGATGCGCGGGTCGTCGATGGTGAAGGACTGGGTCGAGCGTCCGCCGAAGAGCACCGGCCACAGCAGCAGCGCCGCCAGCACGGCGACCACCGCTGCGGCATTGCGCATCTCGCCGACCGTCGTGTCGCGGCGCACGCGGGCCTCCCCTCGCCCGTCGGCCGCCCTGCGTCTCCGCCGAAGCGCGGAGCCGAGGCAGCCCGACGTGCGAATGATACGCTCGGCCTGCTCGCCTTCAACGCGCAGACCGCGCGACCGCGACCCGCGCAACCCGGGCGGGGCGGCGACCGCGAGCCGGCCAGGGGATGCCGAGCGGCGTGGGATCGTCCGAGATGAGCTCGTCGAGCAGTGCGGTGTCGTGGCGCGACGGCGGCTTGCCCTTGCTGGTGCTGCTGGCCCTGGGCCTCGGGCTCAAGCTGGCCGCCGGCTTCGCCGCCCTCGAGAGCAATCCCCTCGCCACCGACCTCACCAGCGACAGCCTCTACTACATGGAGCGGGCCCACGGGCTGGCCGGTGAGTGGGACGACCCGCTGGCCGACGAGTCCTATCACCTGCCGCCGCTCTACCCGCTGGTGCTGGCCGTGACCGGGACGAGCGTGACGGCCGTGCTCGTGCTGCAGGCCCTCGCCGGCACGGCCCTGCTGGCGTTGCTCTGGTGCATCGCCCGGCGGCGGCTCTCGCGGCGGGCCGCGTTGCTGACCGTGGCCCTCACCCTGGCCTACGGCGCGCTGACCTTCTTCGAGACCAAGGTGCTGGGCGACTCGCTGGCCACTTTCCTGCTCGTGGCGGTCATCGCTGTGGGCGACCGCCTGGCCGAGACCGGGGCCGGGACAAGGACTGGGGCCGGGGCCGCGCGCAAACGTCGGCGCACGGCCGCGCTCATGGGCGCCCTCGTCACATTGTGTGCGTTGCTGCGCCCCCAGGCGCTGCTGCTGATCCCCCTGCTCTTCGCCTGGTTGTTGGGTCGAACCGCGGCGGCCCAGCCCGGCGGACGCCAGGCCGCCTTCTCCTTCCTGTTGGCCGCGGCGTTGCTGCTCGTCCCGTCGACGCTGCACAACCTCCAGGCCGGCGCCGGCTTCGCCCCCGTCTCCGACAACGGAGGCGTCAACCTGTGGCTGGCAAACTCGGGACCGTTGAGCGGCACCTTCGCCACCGACGACACGGCCTTCGGCGACATCGCCCAGCAATCACGAGCCGCGTGGGAGGCCGCCGCCCGCATGGGCACCGCGAGCACGAGCGCGCACCCCCTCGACGCCGCGGAAGTAGGCCACCGCCTGGGACGCGCCGCCGTGACGGTCATCGTCGAAGAGCCGCTCACCTTCCTGCACCGGGTGGGCTTGCGCGCCCTGGCCCTCGTGGAGGACTTCGAGACGGGCATCGTCACCGTGCCGGCGGTCGAGGCGCCGTTGATCGCGCCGCTGCGGATCCTGGTTTTGCCCTTCGCGGCGCTGTTCGCCCTCTTCGCGGCCGCCCTCGTGCTGGGCGTGCCCGCACGGCTGGCCCGCGCCGCGCCCTGCGCCCCCCTGGTCGCGGTGAGCCTCATGGTCGTGGTGACCACGCTGCTCTTCTTCCATTACTCGCGCTTCCGCCTGCCCCTCGTGCCCATCCTGGCCCTGGCCGCCGGCGGGCTCGTCGACGTGCTCGGGACCCGGCGCGCGGAGGGACACGGGCGTCACCTCGTGCTCGCCCTCGTCGCCGCGGCCATGGCGGCGGCCGTCTCCTGGCTGCCCGCCGACCACCACGCCCCCACGCTGGCCGGCGGCCACGCCACCCTCGGCGAGTCCCACCTGCGCGCCGGGCTGCGCGCCGCCGACTCCGCCGCCGCCCCCGACCCCGACCCCGACCCCGACCCCGCGGACTCCGAATCCGATCCCGACGCGCGGCTGCGTTCCGCGGAACGGGACCTGAATCGGGCCCTCGACGAAGCCCGCCGGGCCCTCGACATCCGGCCCGGATTCCTGCGCGCCGAAGAGCTGGCCGCCCACGCCCTCGTCCGGCTGCAACACTACGAGGAGGCGGCCGTCCACCTCGACCGCATCGCGGCCCATCTGCCCCAGCACGTGCCCCTGCTGATCCTGCGGGCACGGCTGCTGGTCGAGACCCACCCCGACAATCCCTTCACCGACATCGAGGCTGCGCGAGTACTGCTGCAACGGCTGCGCGGAATGCGCCTCGACGGCTACCAGTTGTCGCAAGTGGCGCAGTTGCAGGCGCGGCTCCCGCCGCCGAAACGGTAGGACGCCGCCACGCTCGGCCGCAGCGCTCGGCCGCAGCGCGCGCCGCGGCCCACGCCACCGCCGCCCACACATGTGTCCCGCTAAGCCGGGCCGCCGCGCTCGGCCAGCAGGGCACGCAACGACGACGCGAGTACGCTCGCGCGGGCATCGCACTCCTCGCGGGTGCGGGCCAGCGCGTCAGGCGTGAGGTCGGCCCGGGGCGTCGCGCCCGGCATCTCGACGTAGAGCTTGATCTTGGGTTCGGTGCCGCTCGGACGCAGGCTCAGACGGGCGCCGTCCTGCAGGCGCAGCGTGAGCACGTCGCGGGCGCGGGCGTCGCTGGCCGAGCGGATCGGACCCAGGGGCCCGTCGGGGTCGGCCAGGTCCTCCATGCGACGCAGGTCCGACCCGGCCAGGGCCGCCGGCGGCTCGGCCCGCAGCGACGCCATGACCTCGGCCACCCGCCGGCGTCCGGCCTCACCCGCCATGGTGAGTCCCACCGTGTGATGGGCCACGTAGCCGAAGCGCGCGTAGATGCTGTCGAGGACATCGCCCAGGTTGCGCCCCTCCGCCTTCGACCGCGCCGCGAGCTCGGCCAGGATCAACGCCGCGCCCCCCGCGTCCTTCTCGCGCAGCGCGCTCGTGACCATGACGCCGTGACTCTCCTCGGCACCGAGCACGAAGTCGGCCGGGCTCGCCACGAGCTCGCGCCAGCGCCCCTGGGCCTCGAGGCTCGCGAGCACCTCCGCCATGGAGCGGCACCCGGTGGGCAGGTGGTCGATCACCCGACACCCGTAGGAGCGGGCGATGGTGCCCACCAGCGACGACGTGACCCGGGTGGTGAGCACGAAGGCGCCCTCGTCGAGGCGGCCCGTCGCCATGCGCCGCTCGAGCAACGCCCGCAGCACCAGGAAGATCTGTTCGTTGCCGGTGACGAAGCGCCAGGGGCGGGCGTCCGGGCCCGCGCCGGTGGCGCCCGCGCTTGCGCCTGCCCCTGCGCCCGCTCCCGCCCGGGGCCGGGTCTCAGGGACCTCGAGGCCCAGCCGGTCGGCGTCGGCATCGGTGGCCAGCAGCAGGTCGGCGTGGCACTGCGCGCCCAGGGCCTCGGCCGCGGCGAAGCACGCCGGCAGCTCGGGGTTGGGACTGAGGTCGCCCAGCGTGGGGAAGTCGCCGTCGGGCTGCCACTGCTCCGGCACCCCGTGGAGGGCGAAGCCCTCTTCCTCGAGCAGTTTCCCCACCGTGGCACCACCTGTTCCGTGCAGGGGCGTGAAGACGATGATCGCGTCGCGGTGTTCGGGATCCCCCGCGAGTCGTCGCACAACGGCCCGGTAGCGCTCGTGCACCTTCGCGTCAAGGAGCGTCACGCGCCCCGCGGCGCAGGCCTCGTCGAAGGGCACGCGCCGGATCGTGCCGACGCCCTCCACCCGCCGCGCCAGGATCTCGTCCCGGGGCGGCGTGTCCTGGGCGCCGAACGCGTTGTAGACCTTGCCGCCGTTGTCGTCGGGCGGGTTGTGGGAGGCCGTGATCGCCAGGCCGCCCTGGGCCCCGAGGCGGCGCACCGCGAGGCTCAGCTCCGGCGTCGAGAGGGCCCGCTCGGGCTGCGGCGGCGGCATCGAGACGCGCACGCCGTTGGCCACGTAGATGCCCGCCGCCTGGGCGGCGAGGGCCGCCGACGTGAGCCCCAGCAGCGGATTGGGCAGGTCGGGGTCGAACACCCGCCGCCGATCCCGGAAGACACGCACGTCGAACCCGATCACCACGTGCAGGTCGCCGTCACCGTCTCCGCCACCTTCGCCTGCGCCGGCATCGGCCAGGTCGGCCTTGAGCAGCTCGGCGTGGCCCTGCACGGTGCGCGCCAGGGTCCACGGGCTGAAGCGGTTGGGACCGAATCCCACCGGTCCGCGGCGACCGCTCGTGCCGAAGGGCAGGCTGCGGCCGAACGCGTCGATCAGCTCCTCGAAGCAGCCGCGCCGCACGAGGCTCTCCAGCTGGGGCCGGGCGGCGGCCTTGTCGTCGTCTTCCAGCCACGCGCGCAACGCCGCCAGGGCGGCGGCCACACGTTCGTCGGGCGCGCCGAGGGCGGCCAGCCCGTCGGCGGCGGTTTGCAACACTGAGGTCAGCGCCGGCCTCCGATGCGCGGCGCCACCGGGGGAGGGCCGGAGCGGGGCCGCGCCCGCGCAATGTCGCAGGCTGCGAGGGCGATTCAAGTCGCCGTCGGGCGCCGAGGGCGGGCGCCGGGCTTGCACGGCCGCTTCCAGAGGCCATGCTGGAGCCTCGACCGCACGGGAGCGCGCACCTGCCCACCACCGAGTCGCCTGCCGAAGTGCCCCCCCGCTGGGCCGCGCCGCTGCTGGCCCTGCTCGTGGTCGTCCTGCACGCGCCGGCGCTGGGGACGCCCTTCCCCGACGGGCCCCACGGCAACTGCGGCGGCATGTTCGGGATCATCGCCCGCAACGCCCTGGCGCTCGGCCTGGAGGCCCGCGGCGTCCCCGTGCTCAACCCCGTGGCCCCGGATGCGGCGGCCACCGCCCTCTTCTACACCCACCATCCGCCCGGGCTGCCCTGGCTCACGACGTTGGCGCAAGGCGTGGGCGCCCTGACGGGAGCCGCCTTCGAGACGAGCGCGCGCCTCGTTGCCATGCTGCTGAGCTGGTGGGCGGCCGTGCTCATGCTGCGTCTCGCCACGGGCACGGCGGGCCGCGCCGTCGGCTTCGCCGCCGCCCTGTTCATGCTGGCCCTGCCCGCCGGCCGACATCACGGCGCCCTCGTGAACTACGAGACCATCGCCCTGCCGGCCCTGCTGTGGCTGCACCTGTGCCTCGTCACCCGCCGCGGCCCGGCCTTCCTGGCGGGGCTGGTCGCCGCCCTTTGCGATTGGATCGCCCTGTTCCCCCTGGTGACGGGCGGCTGGGCCGCCGGCCGGCAACGCTGGGTCTCGGCGGTCATGGGCGGCCTGCTCGGACTCGTCGCGTTCGCTCTGCTCTACCGCTCCCTGGCGCCGTCCACGGCGGGCGCCAACCTCGGCCAGGCCCTCGGCGCGAGCTTCCTCGCCCCGGGCTTCGACGTCACCGCCTGGCGCCTCGCCCTGCAGGACCACCTGCTCGGGCTCTACGGCTTCACCCTGGCCCTCGCGCCCTTGTGCTTGTTCACCTTCTGGTCGGTGGCGCCGCGGGCCGCCGGAGCGCTGTTCACCTTCCTCACCGTCGGCGTGCTCAACGTCACCCTCTTCGCCCAGCACGCCACCGGACACTTCCACTTCAGTCTGCTGCTACTGCCCTTCATCGCGCTCGGCTCCGCTCTCGCCCTGGCGCCGCTCCGCCGGACCCGCGCGGGCGACCCCGGCGTGGTCATCGCCACCGTGCTCGTCGTGGCGCTGCACCTGCTGCCGGCCCTCGAGGCCGGCACACCGCCCCCGACGACACACGAGGCGGACCTGGCCGACCGCTTCGCCGCCGTCACCGCGACCGACACCATCTACCTGCGCCCCCACGGGGCCTCGTTCGTCTTCCTGCACCGCGCCGAGCGGCACGTGGTGCCGTTCCCCAGCGCCGACCGCGAGCAGGCGCAACAGCGGGTGACGCGTCAGCGCGAGGACTTCGGGGCCGCCGGGCTCCCGGCGCAGGTCGTGCTGGCGCCGGATGAGACCGCGCCGGCATGGCTGGTCGACGAAGCGCCCGTGCGCGAGGCCGACGGCTTCCGCTTCTACACCCTCTGACCCGCGCCGCCATTCCGGCGCGCACCCGCTGGCGCCCGCTAGCGGTCGCCCCCGCGGAACAGGGCGCGCATGACGTGGCGCGCGATCTCCGGGTTCTTGGCGAGGCGACGCATCGAGTAGGCGTGCCAGTCGCGACCGTAGGGCACGTAGACCCGCACCGGGTGCCCCGCGTCCCGCAGCCTGGCCGCGAAGGCCCGCCGCACGCCCATCAGGCACTGGAATTCGTAGCGCCCGCTGTCGGGCCCCAGGCCGCGCTCGGTGAGCAGCTCGAGGCCGCGCTCCGCGACCTCATCGTCGTGGGTGGCCAGGGCCACGAAGGCGCCGGCGTCGAGCAGGCTGGCCACCCGCGCGATGAAGTTCGTCCGGATCTCCTCGGCATCGGTCCAGGCGATCTCGGGCGGTTCGAGGTAGATGCCCTTGACCATGCGCACGTTGAGGTCGGGCGTCGACCCAATCAGCCGCTCGACGTCGTCGGCCGTGCGGAACAGGCGCGACTGCAGCACGCAGCCCAGGTTGCCGTGCCGCGCCGCCACCCGCTCGAACACCTCGAGGGTCGCGGACACGGTGGGCGCGTCCTCCATCTCGAAGCGCACCCGACGGCCGCCCGCCCCCGCCGCGGCGCACAACTCGTCGAGCAGGGCCTCGCACAGCGCGGGGTCGAGCAGCAGCCCGAGGTGCGTCGGCTTGACCGAGATGGGCGTGTCGCGATCCGCGTCGCCCAGGCCGGCCAGCGCGCGCTTGTACTCATCAGCCGCGGCTCGTGCGCCGTCCTCCGACGACACGCCCTCACCCAGCACGTCGAGGATGGCTCCGAAACCTTCAGCTCGCAGCGCAGTCACCCGCGCCAGGGCGTCGGACAACTCGGCGCCGGCCACGTAGCGCCGCGCCACCGTCCACATCACCCGCTTGGGGATGAGCGGCATCACGCCGCGGACCAACCCGTCGAATGCGCTCACCGCGTGAGCAGCGCCACTTCGTTGCGGAGCGTCACTTGCCGATCTCGAGCCGGGCGGCGCAGAGGTCGGGGATGTTGGGGTTGTCGTAGATCTTGCGCTGCACCGTGCCGATGTCGTAGTCGGTGCGCAGGAAGCGGACGCTGCCGTCCTCGACGATCACGCAGCAGGCCCGGGGATCGCCGTCGCGGGGCTGGCCCACCGAGCCGACGTTGATGATGGCCTTCTCGCCGGTCCACTCGTAGGCGTAGTCGAGCTGGGTCACGTCGCGGAACTGCAGGTCCTCGGTGAACACGCCCGGGAAGTGGGTGTGGCCGACGAAGCACATGCCGGTGAAGTGCTCGAAGATGTCGCGGATCTTGTCGGGGATGAAGATCACGTCGGTCTTCATGATGTACTCGTGCACCGGGTCCCGTGGCGATCCGTGCACCATCAGCGTCTCGCCCTCGCGGTGGCTGATGGGCAGGGCCTCGAGGAAGCGCCAGCGACTGCGCCGCGCCGCGCCCGACAGCAGGGTCGGCTTGAGCGTGCGGCGGTTGTATTCGATCACCTGCCGGGCCACCGGGTTGAAGTCGGTGGCGCCCTTCATCAGCGCCTCGTCGTGGTTGCCGCACAGGGTCAGGGCGCAGTTCTCCATGACCATGTCGATGCAGCGCTCGGGGTCGGGGCCGTAGCCCACCACGTCACCCAGGCACACGATGCGCTCGACGCCTTCCTTGGCCAGGCGCGTCAGCACGGCACCGAGCGCCTCGGTGTTGCTGTGCAGGTCGGAGATGATGGCGAAGCGCGTCAATGGGGCCCCTTCAATCGGGCCTCAGAGTACGACGGATGACCGTCACAAGCGACTTGATGTCGTGCTCGGCGGTATTGGCGGGCAAGGTCGTGCCCGCCGAGAACACGTGACCTCCTCCTCCGAACTGCCGGGCAATCGCGTTCATGTCCGGCACCCCCCTCGAGCGCAGGCTGACGCTCACGCCGCCGTCCACCTGCTCGGTGAACAGGGCCACGGCCTGGACCCCGTCCCCCATGCGCAGGACGTCGAGGATCGGGTCGACGTCGAAGCGGTCGACGTCGAGCTCCTCCATGAACTCCCTGCGGATGAGCGACCAGACGAAGGCGCCCCGGCACTCCTCGCGCATGAAGCGGGTGGCGTGGCCCAGCAGGCGCAGCATGGCGGTCGAGTGGCTCTGGTAGATCGAGCGGTAGATCTCGGGCACGTCGAGTTGGTAGCGGCTCAGGATGGAGGCCAGCTCGAGCACGGCTGCGGTGGTGTTGGCGTAGCGGAACCAGCCCGTGTCGGTGCAGATCGAGACGAACACGCTCTCGGCGATCTCGCGATCGACCTTGCCCTGCACATGGTTGATGTAGTCCCAGACGATGCGGCCCGTCGCCGTGGCGGTGGCGTCCACCAGGTTGATGTCGGCCGGCCCGTCGCCCTCGTGGGGATGGTGGTCGATGCACACCGTGGTGACGCCCTCGCGCTCGCCCATCCCGGCCAGCGCACCCAGGCGCGGCCATGACGAGAGGTCGCACATGATGAAGACGTCGGCGCTCTGCAGCAGGGCCTCGTGACGGGCTTCGTCGTAGACCTCGTAGTGACGCCCGAACTCCATGAAGCCGTAGCGCGTGTTGAGCGGCTCGAGCAGCAGCGCATGGACGTCCTTGTCCTCGATCTCGAGGTGGCGCCGCAGGGCTCCGACCGCGCCGACGGCATCACCGTCGGCCTTCTCGTGACCGCTGATCACGATCCGCTGCGCGCCTTCGAGGGTCGCGCGAAGCTCATCAAAACGCGCCTCGATGGCAGCCATCCGAGGAAACTATCCACGTCCCGTGGGAGAGTCAAGGAACGCAGGGGACACCGCGGATTCCTCACCTCGATGCACGTGCAAGGCCCCCTCGCGGACCGTCGCCACGACCTGTGACGTGCGCTCCAGGAACCAGCCGAGCGCCGCCGCCGCGGTGAGCTGATCAGCATCGTCCGGCGCGGGCCCCAACAGCGCGCCCTCGGCCGCCGAGCCCGGCGCGAAGCGCGACGCTGCCGTGTCGAGTCCCAGCGCGCGACGACCGCCCGCCGTGGCCGCGTGCAGGATCAACGGGGGCGGGACGTCGGCGCGATCGGCGGCGAGACGGCGCAGCTCCTCGAGCAGGTCGACGCCCGTATTGGAGAGGGCCGAGTCGGTGCCCAGGGCGAGGTTGACGCCGGCGCGGTGCAGGTCGAGCAGACGATGCGGCGGACGCTCAAAGTGACGGTGGGTGCCGTGGCAATAGACGACGGTGCTGCCGCTGCGTGCGAGCCGCCCGACGTCGTCGTCGTCGAGGTCGTTGCCGTGGATCACCAAGCCGTCCGGGCCCAGGAGTCCGGCCCGTTCGGCCAGGGCGATGGGCCGCAGGCCGGGCGGGCGGCCGAAGGGCAGGCCTTTGCCGATGCGCTCGAGCAGGCCCGTGAAGGGACCGTCGCCGTGGGTCATCAGCCGCGTCTCTTCGGGCGTCTCGGCCAGGTGCATCGCCAGCGGCAGACCCCGTCGCCGGGCCGCGCGGGCGATCTCGGGCAGCACGTCGACGTGGACCGAGTAGGGCGCATGGGGCGAGAGGCCCAGCTCGCGGCCGCCCCCACCGAGCCGGTCGATGCGCTGCAACAGGTCCGCCAGCCGGGCCCGCGCCGCGGCCGCCCCGACGCCGATCAACTCGAGGTAGCTGCGGCCGCCGAGGCCGGCGCGCCGGCGCCCCCGCGTGCCCTCACCGCGCGAACCGTCGATGTCGCCCGCCGCCGTCACGCCTGTGGCATGCAGAGACCGCGCCAGCGACTCGGCGCGCTCGTCCGGCGCCTGCTCGTCGCCACGCACGCCGCCGACGCCCCACAGCCATTCCGTGAAGTCACCGGTGGCCGGCAGGGCCTCGCCCTCGCCGAGGTCGAGGTGGGTGTGGGCATTGATCAGCCCCGGCACCAGCACCACGTCCAGGTCCGCGGCGTCGCAAGGCTCGAGGGAAACGGTCACGCCCTCGCGCACGGTCCAGGCGGCCGGCGCCACCCAGCGGCCGTCGGCATCCAGCGCCCCCCGCACCCTCCAGACGCGCGTGCTCAGAGCGGCTTGTTCTCGTAGGTCAGGATGACCCGGTCGATGCGCACCTTGCGGAACTCGGTGCCCTCGATCACGGGCTCGCCGAGCAACTCGATGCGGAAGCGGATGAACAGGTCGCCGTCGATCATGCTCTTCGCCTGCGCGGGCAGCTCGGCATCGAAGGCCGTGATGGCCAGCTCGGTTTCACCCAGCAGCGGGCTCAGCGAGAACTTGACGATCTCCGACACGAGCGGGTCGACCGCATGGATCAGGAACAGGTCGCTGCCGTTGAGACCGAGGGCGGACGGCACCAGCCCGGCGTCCGTGGCGTCCTTCAACTCGAGCAGGACATGGTTGCTCGAGATCGACTCACCCAGGGACGCCGGCGCGGCGTCCATCTCGATCAGCCGGCGGGTCAGAGCGTCGGTGGCCCACAGCGACGGCCCCGCCGCGTCATAGGCGAGCCCGACGAGCTCCACCGACAGGAACTCGCCGTCGCGGTCGATGGGGGCGACGGACAACGGCTCGGTGATCACGAAGTCGGTGTTCACCGGATCCACGGCCCCCGGGTCGTTGGTGGGGATCACCACGAGGCGGTTGCGGATGTTGTCGGCGATCACCAGCTGGTCGAGGGGCATGTAGGCCATGGCGCCCTGGAGACCGAACGGCAGCATCAGCCGACGCCGGAGCGCCAGCGTGGTCCGGTCCAACACGATGATGTCGCCGCTCAGCCGCTCGAGCAGGAACAGCTCGCCGCCGAACTCGGGGCTGTAGGCCATCGACACGACGTCGATGCGGTTCGTGGGCGTGGCCACCGCCGGGTCGAAGAGTGTCGACCCGACCAGCGACATGTCCGCGGGGTCGAGTTCGTACAGGGTCGCGGTGCCGTGTCCGGGGACGTACAGCAGCGTGCCGGCGTCCGCGTCGTACACCAGACCGGTGCGCGCCGAGACGAGGTCGGGGGCGAGGTAGAAGCCGGCGTCGATGGCGCCCGCGTCGATGAAACCGCCGGCGGTGGAGTTCACCGAGTTGAACAGGATGCGGAAGGGCGGCTGCTCGTAGTCGCCGAAGATGCCGTTGTCCGTGAAGCCCCACTGCAGGTCGACGGCGGGCGCGCCGTCACCGGGCCCCACCACCGCCTCGTACTCGACCAGCACGCCGTCGAACTCGGGGTTGGCGAACTCGCCCTGATAGAAGCGGCTGTGGGCCAGGCCCCCGGCATCGGAAATGAGCAGGCCCACGTTCTCGCCCGAGAGACCCGGGTTGGCCAGGAAGGAGATCGCGGCGGGGTTGAGGTTGTCGCTGCCCGTCTCGATGCGGATGAATCCGCTGCCGCCCGATCCGCCGCGGCCGGCACCCATGGTGCTGCCGCCCTCACCGCCCAGCGCCGTCACGCGGCCGCCGGGGAAGGCCAGCAGGCTCTTCACCGCCCGCAGCACGACGTTGCCCGCACCACCACCGCCGCCCCCCGCGAGTTGCGTGAGCAGGTCGAACACCTCGCCGCCCAGCCCGCCGTCGGCGATGATCTCCGCCGACTCGGTGATCAACAGATTGCGTCCAGTCTCGAGCATGATGCTGCCGGTGCCGGCTCCGCCCGTGGCGCCCGGCTTGAGGCGCGGCAGCACGGTGGGCGAGAAATTCACGGTGCCGGTGACCGACACGCCGACGCCCCCGCCCCCGCCGCCCCCGATGAACAGGGTGGGCATGATCACGATGGACGGGGTGGACAGCACGGGCAGCTGCGGCCCGGCCGGTACGAAGCCGTTGGTGCCGGACATCAACCCGATGTCGAGCACGTCGACGATCTGGCGCTCGATGGTCAGGTCCATCCCGATGCTGTCGAAGTCGGCGATCTCGAAGATCCAACCGTCCGTCGGCGCGCCGACGATCACCAGGGAGCCCTCGAGGGCGCCTGGCGCCACGGTGGAGAGGTCGACGCCGGAGCTGGTGGCATCGATGTGCAGCACAGTGTCCGACATGACCGTGGCCACGCCGCGGATGACACCCGCCCCGTTGACGCCGCCCGGCGAGTCGTCCAGGGACATGCCGCCGGTGCCGCCGCGTTGATTGAGGGCCGGGTTGGACGCCGGGCCGTCGGAGTCGCCCGGCGTGCCGGGCTGGAACGATCCGCCGCCCCCACCGCCACCGTTGGTGGTGATGATGCCCAGGGCGCCCTCGTTCACCACCACAAAGGGCTGGCTGCCCTGACCCTGACGTTCGAACGGCGTGGGATCGCCACCGGGCTTCCCGAGCAGGTCGCCGATCAGGTAGGCATCACCGGCACCGGACACGGGCGGATTGCCGATGTTCTCGCTGGGCTGGTTGAGCGTCGGCGCCCCCGGCCCGCTCGCCACGGTGAAGGTCGTCTTGCCCGCGTTCACTTCGACCGTCTCGATCACATAGACCGGATGGTTCTCGTCCATGTTCTGGTTCGGTGAACCGGAGTTGCCGGCCAGCGAACTGCCCACGCCCAGGTTGGGTTGCAGCAGGAGTTCGCCCGCGGCCAGGGTCGCGGCGAGGCCGGGATCCGTGTTGATGATCGAGAAGTCGTTGAGCGGGTCCTCGAGGGTCGTCGCCGTCACCAGGCTGCTGCGGCCCGTGGCACCGATGAGTTTCGCATCGGCCACCTGGAACGGCGGGAAGGCCGCCGGCGACTGCAGCGGGATCGCGACCGCGGGCGTCGGATCGCTGGTGAGCAGCAACACGCCGCCACCGTCTCCGCCATTGCCGGCTGCCAGCGTGGCCAGGGTCCCCGGGGCGCCTTGGCCCTGGTAGTCGGCATAGGCCGGGTCGACCGGCCCCGACGGCACCACGAGGGGCGCGGAGTCGGGCGCGCGACCGTCGATGGTCCCGCGCACGTCGAGATTGTTGGAGGAGCGGATCACGAGCGGGCCGCCGAGTCCGTCGAGCAGCGGCTCGTCGCGGTCGGCGACCAGGTACTCCTCGGGGTCGGGCTCGCCGTCACCGTCCCGGTCGAACAGCGGCTTCAGCGTCCAGCCGTCCGGCAGGAAGAAGCGGTCGAAGTTGTAGACCATCGGCGCGAACACGTCCGGCGCCCGCTCGAAGACCGTCGGGATGCGCACGAGCATCTCGTCGAAGTCGAGGGTCGCGCCCAGAGGCAGACGGGTGGTCCGCAAGTCGTCGGCGGTCGTCAGGGCATCGACCAGGAAGGGGCCCAAGGTGCCGGGCCCGCCGCCGATGATGGGCGTGAGCAGGCCGGGGTTGGGCGTGGCCCACCCGCTGTTGGTCAGCGTCGTGTCGTTGCGGGACCCGTCATCGAATGGCTCCACCAGCGTGGTCGATTCAGGACTCTCGCCGGGCCCGAGCGGAGCCACACCCAGAAACTCGTCCACGTCGGGGGCGCCATTGCCGGTGTCCCCGAACTTGGAATTCCCCGCGAGGTCCTCGACGCCCGCGCCGACCTGGGCCTCGATCAACGCGCCGGGCGGCAGCGCCGACAAGAGCGACTGCCAGCTCACCACCGTCAGGTCGAGCTGCTGGTGGCTGATGAACACGTTGGCCGGGATGACCTTGGGCACGAAGGCCGGGGGCGCCGCCGAGTTGTAGGAGATCGTGAGCTGGGGGCTGGTGCCGTCGATGGGATTCACCAGCGTGCTCGGGATCGCGGCCTCGTCGAAAATGAAGATGAAGTCGCGCACCGGGCTGGTCGGCAACTCGATCAGCGGCGCCGTCGTCTCCACCTTCACCGGGTTGCCGAAGAAGGCGAGGGTCTCCGCGGTGAGGTTGTTGTCACCATTGCCGTCGACGACGGTGCCGGGGATCACACCCAGGGAGGCGTCGTCGACGATGTAGATCTCGGCCGACGGGAAGCCCGGGTAGTAGTCGAATGCCGTGGCCGGCGTGCGGAAGAACAGCGTCACGCCCACGTTGGACAGGGCCTCACCCGAGGTGGACTCGATCACCGAACCGCCCGGCCCTGGACCGAAGCTGATCTCGTACAGCGCGTCCTCGACAAAGCCGTACTCGACCTGGGACGGCGACAGCACCGTCACGGGGTGGATCAGCAGCGTGTGCCCGATGACTTCGTAGGTGACCTGGGGCACCGAGCCGCCGGGGGCCGGCGAGACGCCGGAAGGGTCGGTGACGGTCACGACCTGGAGCGAGGTCGAGCTCACCGTGGCGATGTCGGGGATGTCGTTGAACAGAATGGTGATCGGCACGTTGACACCGCCGACCAGGCCGCCCGAGGGGCCGCCGGTGATCTGGAACGCGCCCCCCCCATTGGCGACGCCCTCGCCCGGAGGCGCCTCTTCACCGCCCTCTCCGCCACTCCCTTCGGATGCCTCGGGATCGGGCGCCACCCGATCATCGGCGGCGAGCAGGCTCGTACCGCCGCCGGAGGAACCGCCGCCGCCACACGCGGTGACGAGGGCGAGCAAACCGGCCGCGCCGAGCAAGGCCGTCGATCGCAAGCTGAAGAGCGGTGGCGTCATGAAGGCAGGGCGAGAGGATCGGGACCGGGTCTCGGGAGGCACCCGAGGCCTGCCACCGGTTCGGGGAGCGGCCCACGATAGACTGCGGCACAGGATGCCATCTGACCGTTCGGACCGCCCAGCGGTGACCCCGGGAAACGACGGTCTTGAGGACCACCCGGGACATGACAGCATAGGTCCCCACAGCCCTCCTGGAAACGCATTGAGCGCCCATGCCACGCCTCGTCGACACCCATTGCCACCTCGACTTCGACAGCTTCGACGACGACCGCGACGAGGTCCTCGACCGGGCCCGCCAGGCCGGCCTGGTGCGCTGCGTGGCGGTGGCCGTGGACATCCCTTCCGCCGAGCGCTCCCTGGCCCTCTCACGGGCCACCGACGGCTACCTCGTCGCCACGGTGGGGCTCCACCCCAACGAGGAGTCAGCGGGCGATCCCGCCGCCCTGGACCGGGTTGAGGAGCTCGCGCGGACCGGGGCCTTCGTCGCCATCGGTGAGACCGGCCTCGACACCTACCGGGACGACGTCCCGCTGGAGCGGCAGGTCGACTCCCTGCGTCGCCACCTGGCCCTGGCCCTCGACCTCGACCTGCCGGTGATCCTGCATTGCCGCGACGCCTTCGAACCCCTGGCTGCCGTGCTTGCGGAGTCCGCCGGCGCGAGCCTGCGCGGCGTGCTCCACTGCTACACCGGCACCCGCACCGAATTGCCCGCGTTGCTGGAGGCGGGGCTGCACATCGGCGCCGGCGGCATCGCCACCTTCAAGAACAGCCACGAGCTGCGCGCGGCCCTCGACGAGGTGCCGGACGAGCGCCTGCTGCTCGAGACCGACGCCCCCTTCCTGGCGCCCGCCCCCATGCGTGGCAAGCGCAACGAGCCGGCCTTCGTCGCCCACACCGCGACGTACCTGGCGGAGCGCCGGGGCCTCACCACCGAGCGCCTCGGAGAGATCACGACGGACAACGCGGTCGCGCTGTTCGGCCTCACGGACGTCGGACCCGCGGCGGGTTAGTCGTCGTCGTCCTTCGGCTTGAACTCGGCCATGATCTCCTTCTGGATGTTGGCCGGCACGATCTCGTAGTCGTGGAACGCGCAGGTGAAGCTGCCTTCACCCTGGGTCATGGCGTGGAGCGCGGTCGGGTAGGTGAGGATCTCGCGCTGGGGCGCGTTGGCCTTGACCACCTGCACGTCGCCGAGCGTGTCCATGCCGATGATGTGGCCGCGCCGACTGGTGAGATCGGAGGTGATGTTGCCCATGAAGCGCGAGGGCACGGCGATCTCCATGTCCATGACGGGCTCGAGCAGCACCGGCTTGGCCTTCTGGAAGGCGTCCTTGAAGGCCATGGCGCCCGCCTTCTTGAAGCTGGCCTCATCGCTGTCCACGTTGTGGAACTTGCCGTCGTGGACTTTCACCACGATGTCGACCACGACGTGGCCCGCGATGACGCCTTCCGCCATGGCGGCGACGATGCCCTTCTCGATGGCCGGGATGAAGTTGCGCGGGATCGAGCCGCCCACGGTCTCGTTGAGGAACGTGAGCCCCGTCCCCCGCTCGCCCGGCTCCACCTTGAGGTAGACCTCGGCGAACTGGCCGCGGCCGCCGGTCTGCTTCTTGTGGCGGTGGTGACCCTCGGCCGGGATGGTGATCGACTCCTCCAGCGAGACGTGCGGGATCTCTACCTTCACCTCGACCTTGGTGCGCTCCTTGATGCGGCGCAGCACCGTCTCGACGTGCATGAGCGTCACGCCGTGCACCACGAGCTCGCCGGTGGCCTCCTCGCGCGCGAAGGTGAAGGTCGGGTCCTCCGCATGACAGCGGCGCAGCGCCGTGGCGAGCTTGACCTCGTCGGCATGGTCGAGGGGCTCGATAGCTCGGGCCACGGGCGACGACGGCAGCACGAGCGGACGCATGGTCACCTCGTGGGCCGGGTCGCAGAGCGTGTCGGAGGTCTCCAGGTTGTCGTGCTTGGCCACGGCGACGAGGTCGCCGGCCACCGCGGTGTCCACGGCCTTGTGGTCCTTGCCCTGCATCGACTCGAAGTGGGCCAGGCGCTCGTGCTTGCCGGTGCGCATGAGCTTGAGTTCGTCGCCCGACTTGAGCGTGCCGCGGATCACACGCAGCAGACACAGCTTGCCCACGAACGGATCCATGATCGTCTTGAACACGAAGGCGGTCGTGCCCTCGCCATCGGCTTCCACCGCGTTGCCGTCGGTGTCGACGAAGGCCGGACCATGCAACGGCGAGGGGAAACAGCGCTCGGCGAACTTGAGGAACTCGTCGGCGCCGGTGCCGTCGAGGGCGTTCGCCACCAGCACCGGCACGAGCGAGCCCTCGACGATGGACATGCGCATCAAGACGCTGATCGAGTCGGCAGTCGCCACGAACTTGTCTTCGAGGAAGGCGGTCATGACCTCCTCGTCGACTTCGACAGCGGCTTCGATCACCGCGTCGCGGAGCGTGGCCAACTCGCCTTCGGCCTTGCCCCCGAACGGCACCGCCTCGACGCCGGAAAACTTCTCCCCCGTCCCCTTCGGCATCATCACCGGGAGGCAACGGACGCCGAGGGACTCGCTGAGCTCTTCACAGAAGGTGCCCCAGTCGATCTCGGCCTGGTCGACGTGGGTGACCACGACGGCGCGACCGCGTGATTGCTTCGCGGCCAGGTCCCAGGCCCGCCGACCGGTGAAGGTCACGCCCTCGGAGGCATTCACGAACATGACCGCCGTCTCGCAGGCCGCCAGCGCCGCCGCCGCCTCACCCACGAAGTCGGGGTAACCCGGCGCGTCGAGCAGGTAGAAGCGCGTGCCCTTGTGGTCGCCGTGGAGCACGCCCAGCGAGATCGAGTGCTGGCGCTCCTTCTCCTCGTGTTCGTGATCGGAGACCGTGGTGCCGTCGGCGATGGTGCCCGCCCGGGGAATCGCGCCCATCTTCGCGAGCAGCGCTTCCGTGAAGCTGGTCTTGCCGGATCCTGACCCACCGATGAGGGCCAGGCTGCGAATCGCGCCAGGGTCGTTGGTCGTCATGAGCCCAAACCTAGGGCGACATGCGCCGAATCGTCAAGCCGGGCGGGTCAGATGCAACAACAGCTCCCAGGCCTGGCCCGGGACAGCCAACTCGACCAGCACGCCGGCCGAGAGGAAGGGCCCGAACGGGATCGGCGTGGCATCGGCCTGGCCACGCAGCCGGGCCGCCAGCTTGAGGACCACCCCCACCAGGGCGCCCAGCAGGCAGCCTTCGGCGATGGCCGCCCAGGCTCCCCAGGCCCCCAGAAACGTACCCGTGTGGGCCATCCACTTCACATCCCCGAAGCCCATGGCGTCCTCGACGCCCGCCTCCTCCATCTGCCGTCGCAGGAACGGGGTGGCCAGCTTGCCCACCAGCCACAGCGAGCCGCCGCCGGCCAGGGCGCCCCCGACGCCCGCGAACAGCGACGAGACGTGCGGCGTGGCCTCCTTGAAGAGCGGGTGACCCTCGTGCAGGTAGGGGAAGACGAAGGAGAACAGCAGGCCGATGCCGATGCCCGGCAAGGTGATCGTGTCCGGGATGATCAGGTGCTCGAGGTCGATGAACGTCACGGCCACGCACGACACGGCCAGATACACGAGCACGATGAAGCGCACCGACGACACGGTGTCGACGGGCGGACTCAACACCCACGCCCCGACGAACAACAGCCCCACCAGGACTTCGATGGCGGGGTAGCGCGCGCTGATGGTCTGCGAGCACCCCCGGCAGCGCGCGCGCAGCAGGAGCCACGAAAGCACCGGCAGGTTGTCGTACCAGGGGATTGCGACGCGGCAGTTGGGGCAGAACGAACGCGCCGGCCGGAAGCTGCTCAAGCCGTCCAGGGGCGAGCGGTAGATCACGACGTTCGTGAACGAACCGAAGAGCAGTCCGAAGACTGCCGCCACCGACATCCCGAAAGCGTCACTCCATCCCGCCGCCATGGCAGACCATCCTAGGAAGCGGCGAGCTCGACTTCAGGTGCCGGCTGAGGAACCTCGCCGGCGATCCCCCTCAATCCGAATCGGCGCAGGGACAGGAGCAGCTCGCGCGGCGGCTGGGGTGGCCTCAGGGTCAGTTCGAATCGCTGCCCCACGCAGGTCCAATCCACGTCCGGGAGGACCGGCGTCAACGACATGCCCTCGGCCGAGGGCGACAGCGGGCAGGCCGCGGGCGTGATCGTGGCCGGGTCCAGGGGACGATCGTAGACCAGGACCAGTCCCTCCGGTCCGTAGGCTGATCCGATCCTCCGCGGGAGCTTCAGCGCGGTCGGATGCCCCCCCAGCGAGAGCAACCGGGGGCTGCCCTCCTGCTCCGCCACCAACCCGACGCCGATCCGAAAACGAGACGGCCTGGATTGATGGATGCGTTCGGCCGTGGGCGTCCGCACCGCGTGAACGGACGTGTGGCGGGCGAGATCGACGACCACCTCACGCGGCGGGTCCGCCAGCAATTCCGGCGTGACCACCAACTCGACGAACAGCTCCCGCCCCCGGACCGTCCGCCGGGCCGGGAGCGGCCGCCCCCCGGCATCGGTCACGCGCACGGAGCGCGCGTTGACGCTGAGGGCATCGATGGCCAGCGGGAAGGCCAGCTGCATGCGGCCGTTCAGGGGGATGGATCCGGCGAAGGCCACCGGCTTGCCTCCGGCCGGCGCCGGCCCGCAAGCTCCCGGCGCGCCGACGGCAGCCACCATCACGGCGACTCCCCACGCCACGGCGCCCCACCGCCCCCGGGCCCACCTCATGGCGCGCTGCCGCCGCTCAGTAGTCCGTCCGCAGGCGCACGTAGTCGACGGCGGGGCGGAACGAGTTGAAGCCGAACGGGAACTCCACCGGATTGCGGTCGAGGTCGAAGATCACCTGGAAGCGCACGAGCGGGTAGCCGCTGAGCTCGGTGATGTCCGCGACCCAGTCCGAAAGCGACGAAGCGTCGGGGACGTGACTGCCGGCGCGCACGGGGAAGGCGCCCTGGAACACCAATGTGACCAGTGCGTTCTTGGTGATCGCATTCTGCAGCGAGAGCGACGGCTCGGGCGCGTCCACCTTGATGTCGTTCTTGGGCGGCCCGCCGAACGACGGCAGCAGGAAACCCGGCAGTCCCGGGTCGATGGGCGAAGTGTCGTCCACGCGGGACGCGAAGTCGGTCGAGGCGAAGGTCCCGTTGGCCGCGATCGATCCGAGGGGGCCGTCGCCTTCGTTCGCGTTGAAGGCGTTGTAGGTGCCATGGATGCCGCGGAACAGCGGAGGCGTGCGGCCGAGGGACGCACCGGCAAGCGACCGGGCCCGCAGCGCCGGCCCGTTGAAGTCGAACCAGCGAGACGTCCCGCGGCTCGATGTGCCGAAGTCCACCGGCGCGACCGAGTTGGGGATCACCGGCAGACGATCGACGACGTTGTCGGGGTGGAAGCGATCCGGGTCGGTGGGATGCTTGATCGGCGTCCCGTCCGGCTCGACAAGGTACACGCTGAGCGGGATCACATCGGAGTCAACGTAGGTCTCACCCGGCCGCAGCGTTCCGAATCCCGGCTGGGAGATCATGATCTCCTCGAAGGTCACCGGATCGAAACCCTCGTAGCGCTTCATGATCTTGCGCGGTTCGGGTTCCCTCACCACGGTCTCGCCGTAGTGCTCCAGCGTCGCCGAGTCGAGTTGGTACGGGCCGGGCGGCGTGCCGTCGGCCGTCGCCGCCTGGATGATGGGCTCCATGGAGCCGTTGAGCAGAAGCCACCGGTGCGTGTCGAGGGCTTCATTGCCCTCGTCAGGGTCGTAGACGAAGTACCGGTGGTGCAGCATGTCGATGTAGCGGAACACGTTGGGCGGCGGATTCCCGGCGTCGAACGCCGGACTGTCCTCCTGCTCCTGTCCGTCGCCCGGACCGCCCGTCCAACCGCCGAGCTTGAGGATCGAGACCAACTTGGCGAACAGGAAGGCGCCCTGTTCGACCTCCGCCTTCCCCAGCGTCCCGCCGGCTTGCAACTGGATCAGGCCGAAGCCGCCCTGGCCGCCGTCGCTCCGCGTCCAATTGTCGTCGGCGGGCGCAGGCGCAAAGATCTGACCCGTGGCCGCAGTGTCGGCGTCCATGCCGCGCCCGCCCGAGACTTCGATCGATGCGCCTTCATCACCGTCGGCATCGCGATTGAAGGGGGTCACGTGCTCGGCATCGCCCTCGATGATGATCCGACCGGCCGCTTGCAGGACGACCGCGCCACCGCTGCCGCCGCCGCCGCCGCCGGAGAATGTGCTGTTGCGCACCACCTCACCGCCGTTGCCGTTGCCGCCCTGGGCGTCGATGTGGCCCGTGCGACCGATGATGATGTCGCCGAAGCAGCGCACCAACGCCGAGCCCGCGCCACCGCCGGCCCCACCACCCTTGGCGTCATAAGCCGAGGGCGAGGCGTTGAAGCCGAGGAACAACTTCGGGTAGCAGGTCGGCGGGAATCCGCCGGGCCCGCCCTGACCGTTGGCGGCCCAGGTGTTGTGCTGGATGCTGTCGATGCGACTGCCGCCGCCCCCACCACCCTGACCACCGATCAGGATCTCGAGCTCTCCATCGGGACCGATGTAGTCGTTGTCCGGGTCGCCGTCGCTGAACAGGGTCTGGGTGTAGCCGGGACTCACGCCGAACACGTTGAATTTCGACAAGTCCTGGAACCCGGCGGCGCCGCCCGGTTGGATCGGCATGAAGGTCCGGTACACGCAGTTGTTGAAGGGCGGCGAGTTGAAGGCGACGGCGTTGTTGCACTTCCACTCTTCGAGGCCGTAGAGCGCGTGGGTCTTCTTGTTGTTGACCGGGCAGAGCGAGAAATTCACGGGGCTGTTGTTGAGCTGCGCCGCGTAGATGGCGCTCGTGCTCTGGACGATCCAGTCGCCGCTCCCGGTGTGCCCCGCCATGCCGTGGAAGTAGAAGCTCCCGCCACCGCCACCCGGCGGCCGGTGGAACTCGTTGTTGCCGCCGTCGGGCACGCCGGGCAGACCGCTGCCGAAGGGGTTGTGACCCGCGGTACAGAGGCCGCCGCGTCCGCCCACCGGCTCGATCTGACCACCGAGGAAGCTGCCCACGGCTCCCGTACCCGGGAGACCGTTCTGCTGCGGCGCCAGGAGACCGCCCGGCACCGGCCCGTAGCCGTGCTCGCCCGTCTCGGGGACGGCATACGACTGCGGACCGAGTTGGCCGGCCGGATTCAGCGGGTTGAACACGTTCGGGTGACTCGAGCCGCCGCGTCCGCCACCCGGTCCGCCCGCCCCGCCCGGAACGGGCAGGAAGCCCGAGTTGAATGTGTCGTCGCCGGCGCCGTTGGCGCCCGAGAGGTCCAGGATGCCGTGGACTTCAAAGCGGTTCGTGACGGTGAGGATGAGCGGGTTGTCGCCCACCACCGTGACCTTGACGCCCTCCGGGATGATGAAGTCCTCGAAGGCGAAGCGGCCGTTGAAGATGCTCACCGGATTGGTCACGCCGACCACCGACCCGTCGGGGATCGGGAAGTTCTGGACGTTCGTGTTGAGGAAGATCTCCTTGAAGTTCGCGACGTTCACGCCGGCCTTGCCGCTGATGTAGCCGGGGACGTCGTTGGCGCCGGTCTGGCGCTTGACGTAGGCCTGATTGGGGAGATAGTTGACGGGGGTCTGGGGCAGGAAGCTGCCGAGCGGGTCCACATCCGAGATACCCACCGAGGCGCGCAGATGCTCGGTGGTCACGAATCCGTTGACGGGCTGGGCCCATTGCGCCAGGGGATTGCTGTTCGGGGGGTTCTTGTCCTCGAACGTCTTGTCCTTGAACTCCTCGAAGACCGTATCGAGGATCCTGTCCGCACCGTCGGCGCCCGCGGCGTCCGCGGTGTCGGCCCTGAGCAGGCGCACGGCGCCCAGGGGCAATCTCGGGTTGTCAGGGTCCTCGTTGACGAGTGAGATCTCGGCGAGAGAACTCAACGTGTGCCGTTGCATCAACTCGATGGTCGCCCCGATGGGCAGCACACCCCGCGGCGTGAGCTCGAACACGGCCCCGTTGTCGGGGTCGTTGGAGAGCAGCTTCGTGCGCACGTCGAGGTTCATGTGGCCGGCCGCCAGGGCCAGGGGCTCCGTGCCCCCGAAGCTCCCGATCCCCCCGGACAGGCCGGACTGAGCACCCGTCTCCAGGTCGACGCGGATGATAGAGTCGGTCTCGACGGCGAGGAGCATGACCTCGTTCGCCAGGCCGGCGACCATGTCATTGATCGTCCCGACGCCGACCGACGGCACCACCATGTCGGACGACAGGCCGCTCCACGTGCCGGCCTCCGGGTTCTCCGCATCGATAGGCTGCAACCGGACGATGTCGTGGACGAACGGACCGGCGGCGTCGGGATCATGTCGGATCAGGCCCAGCAGTCGACCGTCCGGCATCTGCTGCAGACCCACGAGGGCCAACTCGCCGGGGTCGTCGCTGACGGGTTCGCTGCGGAACAAGTCGTTCAGGCCATCCGCAACGGTGACCGACTCCAGGACCGGCGCACCGGTGGGCCGATCGCGCGTCACCACCGGGGCGATCTCGTGCAAGCGGTGCGAATCGCGGTCGTAGGCGATGACGCGCCCGTCGAGCAGCGTCGTCAGGGCCCGCACATCGGTCAGGCCGAAGGGCGCGGGTCCGGCCGGGTTGATCAGTGCAAAGGAGGGGTCACCCAGGACGTGATCGATGACGCCGAACCGATGACTCACCCCGTCCGCCACATCGACATTGAACACGCCGAAGAGCAACCCAGGGTCGTGGGCCGACGCGAGCGCCACCGGCGCCGACGGAAAGGCGGCCTGGGTCCCAGCGAACTCGGTCGAGTTGTGCACGAAGGTGTCGGACCCGTCGCTCGCGGCCCCGAATTGGAAGTCGTCCAGGGCCGTCAGGCCGGAGAAGTTGACCGAGGTGCCGGTGACGCTCCCGCCCAGGAGTTCGTGGGACACGATCAGTCGCGTCGCCCGTGACCGAACGAAGAACGTGGGGTCGACGACGCCGTCCTCATCGAGGTCGATCCCCTCGATGTTGCTCGACGAGGGGTCCACCGACTTGTTGTAGACCACGTTGAAGACCGTCTTCGTCGTCGGGAACACCGGCGCCGTGCCCAACGGCATCGTCGAGAACGGGTTCGGGCTCAGTCCCGTCGACAGGTTCGGCGGGAAGGTCGCCAGCATCGCGGGAGCCAGCACGCCTTCGGATCCGACCGGGAAGAACAGGGCCGGGTTGGAGGTCGTGCCAAACTGCACCTGGCCACCGACTCCCACCAGGTTCGTGATCTTCTGGCCGGGCGTTGCCGAGACCTGAGCTGTGTAAAGCGTTCCCGGCAACAATCCGGGCACCTTGTCGGATGGCGTCGCCAGGTTGAGAGAGATGTCACCGGTCGGAATGAAGGGGCGGAACTCGACGGTGTTCCCCACGCGCAGGTAGGTGCCACGCGCCGGCACCTGGGTGGTCCCTGCGGGCACCGAAACCCCCGGACCCAGGTTGGGGACGGTCGCGAAGATCGGCAACGTCTCCCCATTGAAGGGCCCCGCCGGCACGGCCGGCTCGCCATCGGCGCCGTCCGCCGCCGCATCCAGGAAATTGAAGATGATCGTGAGGCTCAGCGGCGCGCCGACGGTCGGTGGCGCTGTCGTCAGGTTCTCGAGGGGCGGGATCTGGGTCGGCGCCCCGTCCCCGGTGCGAAAGGTGATCTTCGAGAAGGTCACGCCGCCGGTGGCCCCCGCCGATCCGCCGCCTCCGCCGCCGCCGCTTCCACCACCGCCGCCGCCGCCACCGCCTCCACCACCGCAAGAAACGCCGACCCCCAGGAGGGCAGCGACGAGGAGCAGGCGGCAGGTCATGGTCATGGCGGGCATCAATCGAAAGTGACGGGCACGCGCTCGTACGGCAGGACGACCGAATCGAGGGAGGGCGGCTGGCTCGTACCCGGCGCGATGGAGAACACCGCGCGGAACTTCACGAAGCTCCGGTTGGAGAGCGACGCAGGGCCTGAGACGTCGGAGACGAAGGTCTCCTCGGACGGATTCACGTAGCCTGAGTCGGCGGTCGGAGCGGTGAAGTCGAGCACGCTTGAGGCGCGCACGTCGAGGCGCACGCCCGCGTTCACATCCACCGTGTCGAGCGGCGGCTGGATGATCGGGCGCCGGTGGCGGATCTGTCCCGACGGACCGGCGACGACCGCGATGGCCGGCGACTCGATGGCCGAGACCCGCTTCACGAAGTTGAACAGCATGAAGTAGCGCTCGTTGCCGCCGTACTCACCGGGCGTACCCACCATGCCCGGCTCGTTGCAGAAGATGGGGCCGTTGGTGAAGCAGGGCTGGTAGCCGATGTACGCGTTCGGCGCGTTGCTCGGGCCGGGAAAGAGCCCCGGAAGAACCTGGCCCGTGAAGAGCGTGTCCGGCAGCGGGTAGGCGAGCATCCCGTTGGCGAAGTACCAGTTCGTCTGCGGATCGGTGTTGCAGGTCGGCAATGCTGCGGTTGTGTCGATGCCGCCGGCGCCGTTGAGAGTGTTGTCGCCCTCGACCCAATCCTCACCCTTCTGGGCATCCTGCAAGGCCGGGTTCACGATGGGAGGCGCGATGATCTGCGCAGGCATTCCGTTTCCGCCGGTGGGCGGAAGGAATGCCGGCGACACGACGGTGAATCCGGGCTCGTACAACGGGCCGCCCTCGCCTCCGCGGTAGTAGCTCTGGTCGAATCCGCCGAAACCGGTGCCGCCCAGGTTGAAGGAGTTCACGCCCACCGTCGTGTTGGGAACACAGTGCGCCAGCGGGTCCTGGCCCTGACTCCAGACCCGGAAGCGCGGCATGGCCGACGAAAGGATGCCCGGCGAGAAGCGGAAGAAGTTCTGGGTCGAGGGGAAATTCAAGTCTTCCGGACCGACCCGGTACTCGATGACCATCCCGAAGCGGCTGTCGTATGGATAGCTGTGCACGTTCGAGTTGCCGAAGAACGGGTCGAGGCCCGCATTGAAGGCCGGGAACGGGTGGTAGGAGTTGAAGCCCGTCACGGAGAACAAGGCGTTCGCCGGCTTGAACAGGTTGGCGTTCGAGACCGTGTAGTTCGTGTTCTTCTTCACGACGTGCGCCCGCTCCGGCTGCTCGTCGACGAATTCCGCCAGGGAGAAGAAGGGGGTGAAGCCGCACTCGTCGCGGAAGTCGAGCACGTTGCAGTCGAAGTGTTTTTGCAAGCCCGACCCCACGCCGTCCGGGATGCCGGCCGTCTGGGCCGTGTTGGGGCCGCGGCCACCGCTCGCGGTCGTGAGCCCGATCAGGATCGAGAAATCTGAGAAGGTCGTATTCACCACCGCGTTGGCCACCGGCGACCACGCCATCCCGACCAGGTCGAGCACGACGCCGGAGAACTGACTCACCGAGGGCGACACGTCCGCGTTGCGGAACACGTGCTGGAAACGGGCACCAAAGGGCGAGTTGATCGGGACGCTGGTTCCGAATCCCAGGTTGACCAGCTTGTCGGGTCCGCCCGGCGCCGTGTAAGGCGTGGGCTCGGGGTCGTTGAAGTCGTCGAGGACTTGTTGCAGGGCCTGCGCCGGTGAACCCGTGAGCCGGCCGAGTTGGTTGAGTCCGAGATCCGGGATCGTCGGGCCGTAGAGGAAGCGGCGCTCGGCCGTTCCATCGTCGTTGACGTCGAGCGGCGGGTGGTCCGAATACTCGATGCCGCGCTGCACCGGGTCGGCGAACTCCGGCGCGGAAGGAGTGAACGAGCCGGTGACCGCCTGCCCCATGAAGCGGTGCACGATGGCGCCGAAGTCCCGGTCCGACGTCGGCAGGGTCGTGAAGCTCAGCTTGAAGTCGACGCCCGGCGGGAACGGCCCGTGTCCCGGACTCGAAGCGCGCAAGATGAAGTTGTCGATGTCGCCCTGATCGAGCAAGGCGCCGGGCAAGCCCAGGCCACGGCCACCGAGGTCGGTCACGCCGCGCACACCGAAGACGTCGATGTCCTCCAGCAGGCCCTCGGCCGTCTGCGGTGAGGCGCCGGACTCGAGCGCGGCGATGTCGCCGATCTCGGGTCGCGTGCGGACCACGAGCTTGAGCGTGCTCGCCGTGCCGCCAAATCCGATGAACTCGGAGTCCGGTCCGAATTGGTCGACCAGATAGGGCCGGAAGGACACCGTGCGAGAGTTCTCGCTCAACTCGGTGACGCCGATGCGGTGCCGATCGAAGCCGGACTCGCTGTCGGGCACCGAGCCGTCGATGACGTAGAACGATTCATACGGCAGGAAGCTCTCCGCCGACATCTGCTCGTTGAATTCCATGCGCAGCACGGAGTTCGGGTTGATGGACTCGAACAGGCTGATCGTCGGGTCCCACTGTCCCGTGCGCTCGATGGCGTTGTCCTGGTCGAACACCCGGACGAAGTACCTCAGGTCGCTGTTCTTCTCGTCCTCGGGGTCGAACGGGTCGCGCGGACGTCCCACCGGATCGACGGTGATGGCGTCGAGGGCGGGCCCGGGCGGAGGCAGCGGACCGGGAATGGGCTCGTAGAATTCCGAGCGGATGAGTCGGTATGTGTCGCCGATGCCGACCATCGGGTCGAGGGTCTGCCCGCTCGCGAGGTGGAAGGTGGGCACGTCCGGGACGAAGGGCCCTGCGAGATGGAACTCCTCGGTGTTCATGGCCACCGCGTAACGGGTCGTCTTGAACACTCCCAGCGATATCGGTGAGTCGATCTCGAGCAGGGCATCCCGCCATTCGCCATCACCCTCGTTGGCCACGAGCACGGGCTCGTCACCGCCGATGAGGGCCGCGTCCTGGATGCGGGTCGCGGAGTCCGTCCCGGTGATGGAGCCACTTGCCCGGACAGGGCGGATGATGCGCGGCGCCGAGAGGTCGGGCAGGAAGCCGTTGAAGCTGATCAGGCCGGCCTCGGTCTGCTGCTCGATGGCATCGAGGGCCGGATTGCCCGGATTGAAGGGCAGCGGAAGGGCCAGCGAAGCCAGACGGTCATCGCGCGGCTCGAGCACTTCACCGGTGATCGCCAGCAGTGGTGAGAAGCCGATGCCCGGCCCCATGACGATGCGCAGCGTGCCGGTGGGATCCTGCACGACGTTGCCCTGCGGGCCGAGGAGGAACGGACTGGCCTCCCAGCCGATGGCGTCACCGACCAGGGGAGAGAGGATCACCCGCGGTCCCTCGACGACCACTTGCACAGGCACGAGGCCGCCGTCCTTGCGTCGCACCTGGAGTGGGCTGGCCGACGTGAGCAGGCCCGCCACGACGCTCGTGCCATCGGCAGGCGCGGACAGATTCAGGCTGCCGATGCTGACGTCGCGACTGAACTCAAGGACGCCGACACTGTTGCGCGGCAGGACCGGGATCTCGGGGGTCAGCGGATCGAGGATCTGGCCCATGTTCACGAAGGCCAGCTGATCGAGCGACGTGCCCGGCTCCAGCACCTTGGGGAAACCCGGGGGCGCGACACCGGTCAGGGCGTCGGTCTCGTGCAGCGACGCGGGGTTCACCACTTCGAGCAGGTTGCCTTGCAGGTCGAAGATCGGCCGACCGAAGGCGAAGCGCTCGAGGAAGAAGTCCGTGGCGGGATCGTTGCTGGTGGCGGAGCCACTGCCGCCTCCACCTCCGCCGCCTCCGCCACCACCGCCTCCGCCACAACCGACGAGGAGCAAGAGGCCGACGAAGAGCAGGACGTACGAGACCCGAGGGCGGTGCTCAGCGCTCAAAGGCAGCATGGGTCTCCGAATCGTCTGCGACGGGTGGGTGCCGGGAATCGGTGGCGCGGCCACACAAGCCCGGAAGGTTGGAAAACCCTGCCAGCCTACCCGTTGAGGACCGATCTTGCCTTGACGATCCAGCAAGGCGGGGTCTGACGAGACCGGGTCGGGGGCAGAGCCGAGGGCTCCTCATTCTAGGGAACTCGGAGCTTCGAGTGACGCCTGTGCCGGAGCACCTTCAGGTCGCCCTTCCCCCGAGGCGTCGCCCCGCCCGAAGCACCCGTGCACGCACGGTCGTCCCGACGGGTGTCCAAGCGTCATCTGGCCCTTCAGGGGGGATTTGCAGCCCCTCAGCGATGGCATCCGAGAGTGCTGCCACCCCCTGCCCGGTGAGGCCTGAGACGGCCAGACCGTTGCACCCGTCCGCTCCCTGGGGTGGACCGGGTCGATCGGCCTTGCCCCGGACGGCGATCACACTCGGCTCCCACTCCGGGCGGCGCTCCTCGCCCTCCGAGGAAAGGTGGACGACCAGGTCGGCACCGGCAACCTGGTCTCCGGGTTGGTCCACGCCGGCGCTGTCCTCGAGCCGGACGGGCACGTCCCGCAAGCGCCAGCGGGCTGTCACCGTGTCGCGGGTCGTCCCGGCTCGCGGCGAGACCAGGGCACGACTCCGTCCGAGCAGGGCGTTGAACAGGGTGCTCTTGCCGGCGTTGGCCCGCCCCACCAGGCGCACCACCGCAAGACGCTCGAGCCGCTCGCCGAGGCCCAGCAGAGCGCTGGCTCGTCGGAGGTCGGTCTGCTGTTGCGGCGTCAGCGGGGCGTCCGCCGGCATCGCCTCGATTGCGGTGAGCAGGCGCGCCAGCGGGCCGGATTCGGAGGTGAGGCGCGCGCGAGCCTGGCGCCAGGTCCAGACTTCCAACGCTTCCACGAGCCGGGGCCGCGCCTCGAGCACCCCACCGCGTTCGAGTTGCCGGGCGACGCCCTCGAGGACGCCATCCCCTCCGTGCAGATGCAGTTCCCAACCGTCCACGCGCCCCACGACGATGACCTCGTCGAGCACGCCCGAAGCCGCTCGCAACTCCGCATGGCAGAGCCGGCCCGGCTCCGGCCAGGGGCGTCGTTTTCCGTGCGCGCCGGGGACCATGAGCGTGCAGCCCCCGACCTCGCCATTCCGTTCCCGAGCATGGACCGAGACCACGGTCACCGCTCCGAGGCCGGTCGGAGTGAGCCGGCACCAGTGCGAGGCGTTCCGGTCCGCGCCCGCGGGCGCGCTCACCCGACCGACGCGGCCATTGCCCACGCGCGCATGCCGCGGTGCACGAGGTACGGATCGACCTCGATGTCGTCCCGGCGACTGTCCGCGGCCCAGGCCGCACCCCACGCTCCCGTGGCCACGACCCGGGCGCCCGCCGGCAGTGTCGCGAGGGCTTCCTCAACGAGCCGATCCGTGCCGCCCACCGCCATGCCCCAGAGGCCGCCTCCCAGGGCGCCGTGGGTCTCGCCGGCCGGCGCGATCGCCACCGGCTTGCCGTCGAGGTGCGGCAACTGCGCGGTCGCTTCCGCCAGCCCCCGGCCGGCGATGGCCGGGCCAGCGGCGATGAACCCGCCGGCGTAGCGCCCCTCGCCGTCGAGGATGTCCACGGTCACGGCGGTCCCCGCATCGACGGCGACGCCCGGCCCGGGCAACAGGGCCCAGGCGTTGGCGATGCGATCGGCGCCCGCCGTGGTGGCCAGGCGAGGGTCCGCCAGCGGCAGCTTCGAATCACGCAGGATCGTCACATCGTCGACGCGTGCGGCCGGCAGGCCCGCGAGCACGGCCCGCAGGCGATCGGGATGGACGCTGACCGCGACCACCCGCGCATCCCCGATGAGCTGCAGCAGCTCGGCGGCCTCGGCGGCCTCGACCACCGTGGTCACCTCCACCGTGTCCCCGTGCCAGCGCCCCACGCCGATGGTCGAGTTGCCGACGTCGAGAGTGAAGTCCGGAGCGCTCAACGCTGCCGGGCGCTCACTTCGAGTGGAACTTGATCGTCTTCAGCGCTCCGGCGCGCTCGTAGCGCACCACATAGGTGCCTTCGTCCGGGTTGGCCTTGAACCAGTTGATGGCGGCCGACGTCGACGTCATGGGGATGCCGTTGACCGAGATGATGCGGTCCTTGGAGCGCGCGCCCAGGCGATACGCCAGCGACCCCTCTTCGACGTTGGTCAGTTCGAGCATGGAGCGCTCGCCGGTCTTCGGCGCGATGGTGCGGACGCTCACCTGCTCTTGCAGGAAGGCGTGGGGATCGTCCGCCACCGCCTGCTTGTCGACGGTGCCGAGCAGCCATTCACCCTCCGCGATGTAGACCGATTCGGCCGGAGCGCGCTCGTAGTCCTCGAAGGGATCAGCCTTCGTGTTGGGGTCCCATTCGTTGACGGGTACGCCTTTGCCGTCGCGCCCGAGCCCGGGATTCACCACGGCCTCGTCCTCGCCCCACTGGATCACCACCTCCTGCGCGCGGACCTCCAGGACCCTGCCGTTGTAGGGCGCGGCGTCGTAGGGCGCCCGCAAAGGCTCGCCCTCGGAGATGTGCAGGCGACGCTGCTTGCCCAGGGCGGGTGCGCCGGGCGACGCCTCCTTGTATTCGATGGCCACGAAGCGCGTGGCCGCATCCGAGCCCCAGAAGATCAGGCTCACCTCGAGCACGTCCTCGATCTTCTTGAGCGTCTTGACGACGACGGGCGCCTCGCCGGTGTCGGTCTCGATCTTCTCCGGGTTGGGATCCCGGAAGTCGAGGAAGGCCGTCCAGAGCGTTTCGTACTGGCTCCGGGCGGGCAGGCTCGGACCACGGCTCACCTCGGGGACGTCGGCCGCCCCGTCGCGCATGAGCTGGCCGTAGTAGTCGCCGGAGCGGGCGGTGTAGGTCCCCTTCTGCTTCTTCTGGTAGATGTCGAAGAAGGTCCAGCCGTCCCAGGCGAACAGGGCCAGGCAGCCGATCCAGATCAGGGCTTTCGTCTGGCGGATGTTGAAGCGGGTGCGCATGGAGACCATGGTTTGCCACTCCCGGAGGCCGGACGCAAGGCGCGCCCCCTCCGTCGGGGACGCTCGCGCGTCAGTCGTCTCCCTCTGACGCCTGCGCCGGCCCGGCCTTCCCGGCCGCGCGCTGCTCCGCCCGCTCCGCGGCCTTTTCGGCCTCCCACTTGTCCTCGTGGGCCTCGGCGACCTGCTGACGCAGGGCGTTCAGGATCGCCGCCACGCCTTCGCCTGTCGCGCTCGAGAGGGCCACGACGTCGCGGCCACTGGCCTCCCGCAGGGCCGCCACCACCCCCGGGGCATCGTCGGCGGCATCCACCTTGCTCGCCGCCAGGATCGTCTCTTTCTCGGACAGCCCCAGGCCGCTCTGCTCCAGTTCCCCTCGGATCGTGCGCCAGTCCTCGACGGCCACCTCCGGCCCAACGCTGGCATCGACCAGGTGCAGCAGCACGCCGGTGCGGGCCACGTGCCGCAGGAATCGATCGCCCAGTCCCGCGCCTTCGTGGGCCCCCTCGATGAGCCCGGGGATGTCGGCCAACAACAATCCACCGCCATCGTCGAAGGCGACCAGGCCGAGCACCGGCTCGAGCGTCGTGAAGGGATAGTCGGCCACCTTCGGCCGGGCTCGGGACACGGCCCGCAGGAACGTCGACTTGCCGGCGTTGGGCAAGCCCACCAGGCCGGCGTCGGCGATGAGCCGCAGCTCGAGGGCCAGGCGACGGGTCTCGCCCTCGCGGCCCGGGGTCGATTGGCGCGGCACCTGATTGGTGGACGACGCGAAGTGCTTGTTGCCCACTCCACCGTCACCGCCACTGACCACGGCGAACTCGATGCCGTCGCGGTCCATGTCGCGCAGGACGTGGCCCCGCGTGGCGTCGCGCACGATGGTGCCCACGGGCACCTCGATGAGCACCGACTCGCCGTCGCTGCCGTGGCGGTTGTTCACACCGCCCGCTTTCCCGGGGCCAGCACGGAAGTGGCGGCCGTTCTGCAGGCCGGCGAGCGTGTTCAGCCGCGCCGTGGACCGCAGCAGGACGTGCCCGCCGCGTCCGCCGTCCCCGCCGTCGGGGCCGCCGCGGGGGATGAACTTCTCACGCCGGAACGAGACCGCACCATCGCCTCCGCGCCCGGAGGACACCGTGAGGGCGATCTCATCGATGAAGACCGGGGCCGACCCCGGCACGAGCAGCCCTTAGACGCCGGCGTCGGCGACGTCGACGTGGATGCGGCGGCGACTGCCGAACCGCACCGTTCCTGCTGTGAGCGCGAACAGCGTGTGGTCATTGCCGTGGCCGACGTTGAGGCCCGGCAGGAAGGTCGTGCCGACCTGCCGCACGATGATCGTCCCGGCCGTGACGGCCTGCCCGCCGTAGCGCTTGATGCCGCGGTATTGCGGGTTGCTGTCGCGACCGTTGCGAGTGGAACCCTGTCCCTTCTTGTGTGCCATGGCGAAGCGATCCGGTGCGTTAGGAGCTGATGGACTCGATGGTCAGTCGCGTGTACTGCTGCCGATGGCCGTTCCGGCGGCGGTAGTCCTTGCGCCGCTTGAACTTGCTGACGAAGAGCTTGCGCGAAAGCTCGTGGCCCTCGACACGCGCTTTCACCGAAGCGCCGGCGACGAGTGGGCTGCCGAACGTCGCATCGACGGCCAGCACTTGATCGAAGACATGGTCGCTGCCGGGTTCGGCATCGGCCAGCAGATCGACGATCAGAACACTGCCCTCGTTCACCACGTATTGGCGTCCGCGGTCGAGGATGACGGTGGCCATCACAGGCTCCGGTGAGCGGGTACGGAAAAGGGCGCCAAGCCTAGCGGCCGACCCGCAGGCGGGCAAGGGCAGCGCGGCCGGACCTGCCGGCCCCGCCGCGCGCCCACCCGCCGAGGGGACGCCTGCTGGCGTGGATCAGGCGCGACGATGGTCCATATCCGAGGGCAGAGCCACCATCGATCTGAGCTCCACGTCCTCGTAGGCCAGGCGATGATCGGCGCGAACGAAGACCTCCTTGCCCGATTCCCGCTCGAGGTCGGCGATGACCCCGCGCTGGCTGTTGAGCACGGCCTCGGCCACCTCGGGACGCACCGTCACCACCAGGATCCGGCCCGGCTTCCAGAGATTGTCGCGGATCTTCCGGACCACGGTGAGGCACGAGGTCTCGTCGGAGGGGATGAATCCGGTGCTCGAGCAGTAGGGACACTGTTGGTGCACCGAGCGCTTGAGACTGGTCCGCACCCGCTGGCGCGTCAGCTCGATCAGCCCGAAGGGCGACAGCCGGGCGACCTTGATCCGCGCCCGGTCCTTGCGCAGGGCCTCCTTGAACTGCCGCTCGATGGACTTGCGGTGCTTCTCCAAGCGCATGTCGATGAAGTCGACCACCACCAGGCCGCCGAGGTCGCGCAAGCGGATCTGCCGGGCGATCTCGTCGGCGGCCTCCGCGTTGACGTTGAAGGCCGTCTCCTCGATGGACTGCCCCGCCTTGCCCTTGTAGCGACTCGAGTTGACGTCGATGGCCACCAGGGCCTCGGTCTGCTCCATGATCAGCGTGGCGCCCGACTTGAGCTCGATGCGGCTCTCGAGCAACTGGCCGAGCTCGTTCTCCAAGCCGTGATGGCTGAAGAGCGGTCGCTCGCCCTCGTAGTCGATGATCTTGTCGACGCACGACGGCATGATCTCGCCCATGAACTCACGCGCCTTGCTGGCCGTCAGCGGGTCGTCGATGACGACTTCGCCCTGACCGTCGTAGAGGTCGCGCAGGGTGCGGATGACCAGATCGTTCTCCTGGTAGAGCAGGACCGGCGCCTCGTGCTCGTGCACGCGAACCTTCATCTGGTCCCACAGCCGCAGCAGGTAATCGAGATCGCGCTGCAGGTCTTCCTTGGAGCAGCCCAGGCCGGCGGTCCGCACGATGAACCCCAACTCCTCGGGGCACTCGAGCTCGGAGACGACGGTCTTGAGGCGGTCGCGATCGCCCGGGTCGTCGACCTTGCGCGAGACGCCGCGCTTGTGGATGCCGGGCATCAGCACCACGAAGCGCCCGGGGATCGAGAGGTAGGTCGTAAGGGTCGGGCCCTTGTTGCCGATGCCGTCCTTGATGACCTGGACCACGATCTCCTGGCCCTTCTGCAGGATCTCCTGGATGGGCGGGAGTTCGCGCTGGTCGCGGTTGCGCGGCTTGCCGCTGCTCTTGCCGCCACCGCGGCGTGAGCGCCGACGGCCCCGCTGACGCGCCGGGCGAGCCGGCGTCGCCGTCGCGGAACCGCCTCCGGCGGCCGCGCCGACGGCCATCGCGGCTTCGGCGGGCGCCTCCTCGGATTCCTCGTCGGTAGCGTCCTCGTCCTCGTCCTCGTCTTCGTCGTCATCCTCGTCGTCTGCTTCATCGTCGTCGGAAGCGCCGTCGGCTGCATGCTCGTCGTCGGCGTCATCCTCGGAGTCATCCGCATCGTCGTCGTCTTCGGCGTGGACATCGAGCGGCTCCGATGACTCGGCGTCGTCGTCCTCGTCGACCTCGATGTCGTCACCGCCGGTCGCGTCGGGGTCCCAGCCGGCTTCGTGATCTTCGTCGTGATCTTCGTCGTCGTCCTCGGCGTGGGCCTCATCTTCGGCGTCATCGCCATCGACGGGGTCTGCCTCCTCGTCCACCCCGGAATCATCATCCGCGCCGGACTCCGTCTCGGAGACGGCGTCGACAGTGTCGTCGTCGGCATCGCGTCGGGCATCCTGCAGCGGCTGCAGCAGGGCCCGGGAGTCGGAGGATACGGCGTCCATGCACAGGTCGGAGACGTGCAGGAAGCCCTGACGCTCATGCCCGAACTCGACGAACGCGGCGCCGATCGACTTCTCGACGTTCGTGATGCGCGCCTTGTAGATGTTCCCCAGGGTGCTGCCCAGGGACTCGCGCTCGATGTAGTACTCCTCGAGACTCCCGCCCTCGAGGATCGCGATGCGGCTTTCTTCCGCCTCGCGAGAGTTGATCAGCAGCTTGCGGACGGGGTTGCTGGTACTGCGGGAGCGTGAACGGCCCCCTCCGGAACGCCCGGTGCTGGAGCGCCCACTTCCGGAGCGCTGGGATCCTGAACGGTTACCTCTGCGGCGTCGAGCCATGGAATGTCTCCAGGACGACGCTCCCAGTCGAGCTGCTTGATCGCCGGCCCGAACTCGGGCGGCGTCAGACCAGCCTCCTCAGCCAGGACCTTGAGGGCCTGCTGGAAGGGTGCGGGTCGGGATTGGGCGGACGAGAACCGAACGACCAGGGTCTCCGCCACCGGTTCGCAGGACACGATCATCGATCGCACCTCCACGGTTCGGTCGCGACGCGGGTCGGCCACGGTGAATTCGTCTCGCTTGAGCAGTTCTTCGAGAGCGTCGAAAGCGGACCTCGCATGGGCCGTGATGGTCAGCCGATAGCTCACCGTCCCGCTGGGGGACGGCATGGAACCCGGCACGACCGCCACGATCCTCACGGATACGGGCAGGGCGGGGGCCAATCGGCGGACCACCTCGATCGGAGCGAGGTCCTCGGTCAGTTTCAAAGCCACCCATTCACCCTCGGAAGCGAGGCCCACAGGCAACGCATCGATGAATGAGAGGCACAAACGGGGATTGAATCCCTGCGTGTACTGCAACGGCAGGCCGCTGCGGCGCAACGAGCGCTCCAGCAACCGCGAGAAGTCGAGGTGCCCCATAAATCGGGCGTCGCCATCCTTGCTGACGCACACAGCCATCGGATGGCTGGGTGTGGGAGCGACCGTCCCGGGGGCTATCGACATGCCGTCTGTCCGGCGGTGACCACCGTTGGCGGCCTCCCGCGATTGGGCAGGAATTGGGCTCAGATCCAAACTTTGGACCCAAGAAACTTGAAGGGCTTATAGCCCATCACCACTCCCCGATCCATCGACAGACCGGTCGCGCCTCCTTGCGCGAGACCACCTGCGGCCCCACCCCACGGGCCTGGTCCGGGCCTCAATCTTCGCCGAATCCGCCGGCCACGAGGTCCCTCAGAGCCTTGAGCACGGCCTCGGCCCCCTCCCCCTCGGCCCTCAGCGTCAACTCAGCCCCCTGGGCTGCGGCGAGAGCCATCATCGAAAAAACGGAGCGCCCGTCGGCCACGGTGCCGTCGGGCCCCGTCACCGAGACCGCCACCCCTGACTTGGTCACCACCTCGACGAAGCGACTGATCGGACGGGCGTGGAGTCCCTGCCGGTTGACCAGCTGCACCCGTTGCTCGGTCATCGCTCGGTCGGCGTCAGCCGGCCCGCTCGACCAGCACTTCGAGCATGGCTTCGGCGCTTCCGGACTGGCGGATGAAGCTGGCGAAATCGGGATCGCGCGCCAGCGTCGAGACCCACTTGAGCATGGCCAGGTGCTGCTCGGATCGGCTCTCGGGCGAGATCAGCATGACGATGACGGAGACCGGCTCGCCGTCGACCGCTTTGAAGTCCACCCCGGCAGGTGCGCGACCGATCACGCCGGCCTGCTTGCGGAGCCCCGCGATCTTGGCGTGAGGGATGGCGACGCCCCGCCCCATGCCGGTGCTGCCGCGCTCCTCGCGCGTGGTGATCGCCTCGATGACCTCGGCCACCCGCCCCTTCGGCAGGACGCCGCCGCGGGCGGCCGCCTTGACCATCTCCTCGATCACCTCGACCTTCGAGCCCCCCTGCAGCTCGTGCACCATGGCTTCCGGCGCGAACATCTCCTCCAACGCGGGCAGACCTTCCATGTCGGTCAACGGCTCGGCTCACCGCGGTGATGATCTTTCAGGCGCTCCTTGGCCTTCTTGATCTGACGCTCGAGCTTGTCACAGACCGAATCGATGCAGGCCATGACCGAGTCATTGGTGGCATGGCCGACGAAGTGCAGGTGGTGACTGGCCGTCACGTTGACCTCCACCGAATGCTGGTCGCGTTCCTTGTCGAGCACGACCTCGATGGACTGCAAGCCATCGAAGAATCGCTCGAGGCGACCGACCTTCTCGATGGCGTACTCCTTGACGGAGTCAGGGTGGGCGGCGTGGCGGTCGGCCAGGTCGATGCGTGTGGACATGCGGCGCTCGCATCCGGGGGAATGGCGTGGGGATGGCGGGAAGCCCCAGCACGAGCGGCTGCCTGCCCGCGCCCAGGATACCTGCCGCGGCTCAGGATAGCAGTCGTCGCGGTCGCGCGCCGTCAGGGCCGGGACGGGCGTAGCGCACCATCCACAGGCTCAGGCCGTGGGCAGCCAGGGACGCGGGCGCCGCGGTGCGATCGCGAGCCGCCAGCAGGGCCGCCACTTCGCCGGGGTGGCGGCGCCCCGCACCGATCTCCACGAGCAGCCCGGCCATCAGGCGCACCATGCCGTACAGGAAGCCCTCTCCGGTCACGACGACGGTCAGCCGGTCGGGCGCCGTGAGCAGGCGGACGGCCCGTACGGTCTTCACCGTCGAGCGCCCCGGCGGCATGGCCTTGCTCAGCGTGGTCCAGTCGTGTCGGCCGACCAGCACCCGGGCGACCTCGCGCATGGCCTCCAGGTTGAGGTCCGAGCGCACGGCCAGGTGGGTGTGCCGGAGCCGTGGCGGCACCGACAGCTCCACGGTGCGTTGCCCGCCCTGCGTCCGGGACCGGTAGAGCGAGTAGGCGTAGGTCTTGTCGACGGCGTCGCCCAGGGCGTGGAAGCCCTCGGGCACCTCCGCGGCCCCGAGGATGCGGATGTCCCCGGGGAGCGCCGTGTTGAGCGCGGCCGTGAGCCGCTCGACCGGCCACCCGCACGGGTCGTCGAAGTGCGCCACCTGCCCCCGGGCATGCACCCCGGCATCGGTCCGTCCGGCACCGACGATGCCCACGGGACGGCCCAGGGCCGCGGACAAGGCCGCCTCGATCTCGCTCTCCACGGTGGGCCGATCCGGTTGGACCTGCCAGCCCGCGTAAGCGCCGCCGTCGTAGGCGATCACCAGCGCCCGCCGACGGCCGCCGGCGGAATCCTGGTCGGGAGCCGAGCCGGCCACGCTCACCGCGAGCCGTAGGTGCGCCGGCCGCGGGAGGAGCCCAGACCCATGGCCTTGCGGTACTTGGTCACCGTCCGCCGGGCGATCTCGAGATGATGTTCATCCTTGAGCCGCGTCACGATTGCCTCGTCCGACAAGGGGTGCCGCTTGTCTTCGGCATCGATGATGCCGCGCACCAGCTCCTGCACGCCGGTGCGCGAGGCGGCGTCGCCACCGCCGGCTCCCGGCATGCTCGGAACCTCACCCACGAAGAGAGCTTTCAGCGGGAAGATCCCCCGCGGCACCTGGATCGACTTGCCGGAGATGGCCCGGCTCACCGTCGAGACGTGCACGCCGAGGGCGTCCGCCACTTCCTGCATGCGCAGCGGGCGCAGCGCCCCCTTGCCGTGCTCGAGGAACTCCGGCTGGCGGTTGACCAGCTCGCTCGCCACGCGGAAGAGCGTGTTGCGACGCTGCTCGATGGCCGCCACGAGCGAACGGGCGCCGTCGATCTTGCCCCGGATGTGCTTGCGCAACTCGACGTCCACGCTCCGGTCGGACGCCATCTGGAGGTAGGCCCGCGAGACGGTCACCCGCGGGATGCTGCTGTTCTCGAGGGAGATCTCGTAGTCCTCGCCGACGCGGCTGACCACCACGTCCGGGCGCACGTAGGGCACCTTGGAGACCCCGAAGCAGCGCCCCGGGATCGGGTCGAGGTGGCTGATCTCGTCGATGGCCGTGAGCACGTCATCGATGTTGGCGCCCGTGTCGCGGGCGATGCGCGGGATGCGGTTGTGCGCGATGTCGTCGAGGTGCTGGACGATGAGCGTCACCAGCAGGTCGTACGACTCGTCCGCCTCGTCGAGCTGCAGCAGCAGGCACTCGGTCAGGTCGCGCGCCCCGACCCCGGCCGGCTCGAGACCCTGCACGACGTGCAGCACGTGTTCGCACTCCGCCGGGGTCGCCGGCGGGTCGAGGTCGATCGTCAGGTCGTCCAGCGAGCCCTCCAACCAGCCCCGTTCGCTGAGCGAGACGACGATGGCATCCGCGATGACCCGCTCCCGCTCCACGAGGTCCATCTCGTCGAGCTGGCGGGTGAGGTCCTCGCCGAGGGTCATCACGGCCGCGGCCGTGGCCTCCATGTACTCCATCTGCGAGATGCCCTCGCGCCGGATGGGCGACCGCAGCTCGTCGAATTCTCCCTCCTCGTAGGGATCCGACTCGGGCGCCTCGACCTCGGTGGACGGGGCCTCGGCGTCCATCTCCAGCGCCTCGTTCTCCTGCAGTTCGTGCTCGATGAGCTGGGCCAGGTCGAGCGCGGGCAACTGCAACACCTCGATGCGCTGCAGGATCTCCGGCGACAGCCGCAGAGAGAGGTCCTGTCGGACCGACTGATGCAGTCCTAGGCGCATGGCCACCGTGCGCGCTCCCCTCAGCCGTCCAAGGCTGAGCGGCCCTGCAACGCGTCGGAGAGCATGGCGGCGTTGCTGTATTCGATGGCGCTGCCCGACGCGATGCCGCGGGCGATGCGCGTCACGCGCACGTTGCCCTTCTCGAGGCGGCGGCTCACGTGGAGCGACGTGGCGTCCCCTTCGTAGTCGGGGTCGGTGGCCAGCACCACCTCCTCAACGCCGCCGGCGGCCACCCGATCGACCAGCCCGTCGATGGTCAGGTGCCGGGCCTCGATGCCCTCGAGCGGATTGATGTGCCCGAGCAGCACGTGATAGAGCCCATGCCAGCCGGCTTCTTCGAAGGCGGCGACGTCCCGGGGCTGCTCGACCACCAGCATGCGCTTGCGGTCGCGTGACTCGTCGGCGCAGATCGGGCACGGATCCGTCTCGGCCAGGTCGTTGCACTGCGAGCAGGCGATGATGCTCGAACGCAGGGCCAGCATGGCTTCGGCCAGTTCGCGGCCCTCGTCCGGCGGCGCCCGCAACAGGTGGAAGGAGAGCCGCTCGGCCGTGCGGGTGCCGACGCCCGGCAGGGTCTTGAAGGCATCGATGAGACGCGTGACGGCGGGAGGGTAGGCCACGGCCCCGGGCTCAGAGCTCGGGCAGCTTCAGGCCGCCGGTCAAGGCCGCCCGCTGCTCCTCGCGATAGGTCCGGCTCGCACCGGTGGCCTGGTGGAGCGCCGCAAGGACGGTCTGCTCGATCAGTGCGCCGTCCCCCGTCGCCAGCAGTTCGGGGTCGATCTTCACCGCGAGCACATCGCCCGCCCCGTTCACCGCGACCTTCACCGCACCACTGCCTGCGGATCCTTCGCTGACGTGCGCCTTCAGGCGCTCGTCCACTTCGGCCAGGGCCTTCTCGAGATTCTTGGCCTGCTCAAGCAGGTGTCGCACGTCCATGAGCGCGTCTTCTCCCGCGGGGGACGCTGCTCATGGTGCCCCATTCGGGGTTACATGTCGACTCGTTCGGCGCCGGGCCACGCGTCGCGGATGTCGTCGTCGACGCCTCCCTTGCCCGGAGCTCGGGTCGACGGGGCGGAGTCCGTCGGTGCCGCCGGCGGCGTACCGGTTCCCTTTGGACCGCCCCCCACCGTGTGTCCGGACGGCGCGGCAGCCCCTCCTCCCTTTGCGGCCCCCCCGGCTTCCAGGCGCACCTCGACCCGGCGACCCGACACCTCGGCGGCGGCCTCGCGGATGCGCGAATGGAATTCCTCGCTGTCGACGGCGAACAACCCGCCCGGCGCCGCGTTCGATGGCACCAGCACCACCGTGTCGCCGTCCAGCCGGATCTCGGAGTACTTGGAGAGCTCCATGCGCAATGAGCGTGACGACTTGCCCACCGCTGCGATCAAGCGCGCCGCGAAGTCATCCGGGGGGGCGACGGCGGGCGCCGGGCTCCCGCGCGGCGCCGCCTTCGTCTCCGGTGCCGGTGCCGGTGCCGGTGCCGGTGCCGGCGTTGGCGTGGGAGCGGCCGGCGATGCCGACGGGGCTTTGGCAGGCCCACGAGCCGCCGGGGCCGACGCTCGGGGGCGAGCAGCCGGCGGCGCCTTCGCCTTCGCCGCGGGCGCGGGCGCAGGTGCAGGTGCAGGCGGGGACGCACTTCGTCCGGCGAGCGCCTCCGCCACCGGGGCCAGCAGGTGCAGGCGCGCCAGGGTCAGCAGGGCCATCTCCACCACCAGGCGGGGATCGTGCCGCTGCCGCAGGCGTCGCGTCGCCTCGACGAGCACGTCGAGCATGGCCACCACGTGGTCGACGCCGGTCCGGTCCGCCAGGTCCTGCAGCGCTGAGACCTCCTCCGAGGTGCGATCGTGCAGTTGCCCCCCGGCGGCCAGCACCAGCACGCCCTCCAGGACCTCGGACAACTGATCCACCAGATCGGAGGCCCGCGCGCCCTTGCCCAGCGACTCGTCGGCCGCGTCCAGCACCGCCGCCGTGTCGCCGGCGAGGGAGGCATCGACGATGCTCACCAGGGTCTGCGGCGCCAGCCAACCGGTGAGGCGCTGAAGGTCCTCGAAGGAGGGCTGGCCGTCGCCGTAGGTGATCAACTGGTCGAGCAGCGAGAGCCCGTCCCTCAGGCTCCCGCGTGCGTGCCGCGCCACGCCCGCCAGCACCTCATCAGGGACCTGCACCGCTTCTTGCTCGCAGATGTCCGCCAGCCGCGCACGGATCTGGATCGCCGTGAGCCTGCGGAAGTCGAACTGCTGGCAGCGTGAGCGGATCGTCTCGGGGACCTTGAGCGGCTCGGTCGTGCACAGCACGAACTTGGCGTGATCCGGCGGCTCCTCCAGGGTCTTCAACAGGGCGTTGAAGGCGGAGGTCGAGAGCATGTGCACCTCGTCGACGATGTAGATGCGATAGCGGGCCTCGACCGGGCGGAAGCGCAGGTTCTCGATCAGGTCGCGGACGTTCTCGACCTTGTTGTGGGAGGCGCCGTCGATCTCGACCACGTCGAGGCAATCGCCCCCCTCGTCGATCCCTTTGCAGACCGCGCAAGTGCCGCAGGGCTCGGCGCCCTCGCCCTGCAGGCAGTCGAGCGACTTGGCGAGGATGCGCGCCATGGACGTCTTGCCGACGCCTCGCGGGCCGGAGAACAGGTACGCCGGCGCCACGCGTCCCTGGCTGATGGCGCGCTCGAGGACGATGCCGGTCTCGTCCTGGCCGACCACGTCGCGGAAGACCCGAGGGCGGTAGCGCGTGGCGAGAACGGTGTAGGCAGCCATGGTGTCACCCCGGGCGGGCGTGGGGACGTCCGCGCGCGCCGCAGACGACCGTGTGCCGGCGCGCGGGTGCCGTTTCCACGAGACGATGAACGCACAACGGAAGCATCGCTTAGGGCTGCTCCCGTCAGGGCCTGACCCGGTTCACGCGTTCCGTTCGCGTCCGGCCCCGTGGAAACGACACCGGCGCGCCGTCGAGCCCATCATCCTCGCGATGGCGACGAGGGGCAACCCGGGAGGTCCCCGAGGGGTCGATGGCGGAGAGGGTGGGATTCGAACCCACGGTCCCTTTCGGGACAACGGTTTTCGAGACCGCCACAATCGACCACTCTGTCACCTCTCCGTTTGCTGATCCTCCGACCGCCGTGCGGACTCCCGGCCCTGTCCCGACGCCAACGCGTTGCGGACCTGGCGGAGAGAGAGGGATTCGAACCCTCGGAACGGTTGCCCGTTCACTTGCTTTCCAAGCAAGCACAATCGACCACTCTGTCATCTCTCCGCGACCGGTCCGCCGACTCGCGACGAAGGGCTCGGCCAGGAGCGGCGCATTATGCCGACGACGCCAGCCGAAAGGGAGACGTCTCACCCCGACGCCTCAATCCTGCGGCCGGGCTCCCGGCGGGTCGTGGCCCGGGCCGGGGGCCTGACCACCCTCCGTCGGCGGTCGCTCGGGTGCCGCCACCGCGCGGCGCCGCGCGCGGAAGAATTCGGTCAGCAGCCGGCCGCACTCCGCGGCCCGCCGGGGCGACACCAGCGTCACCCGGTGGTTGAGGCGAGGGTCGCTCACGATGTCCCTGAGTGATCCGCAGGCGCCGGCCTTGGGGTCGGTGGCCCCGAAGACCAGCCAGGTCGGACGGGCGAGGACGATGGCACCGGCGCACATGGCGCAGGGTTCGAGGGTCACGGCCAAAAGGCTGCCCTCGGGGAGGCGCGTCCGGCCGACGGCGGCGCACGCTGCCGACAGTGCCAGCCGCTCGGCGTGAGCCGTCGGGTCGTTGAGCGTCTCGGTCAGGTTGTGTGACTCGCCCAGGACGTCGCCACCGCTCGACAGGACCACGGCCCCCACCGGGACCTCATCCTGCTCGATGGCACGCCGAGCGAGTTCGAGCGCCCGCTCCATGGCCTGATCGGCAAGCCCCGCGGGCGGTTGCGGTAAGGAATCGCCGTTCATGCCCTGTCCCTGTTGGACCGCCGCTCATGGGTCGCCAAACGGGGCCGGGAGTTATCCACGGGTTCTCCCCGGAGCGGGCTGCTCCCTCGACGCTGGTACACCCAGGAGGACTCGAACCTCCAACCTTCGGTTCCGTAGACCGACGCTCTATCCATTTGAGCTATGGGTGCACGTACATCGAGTGAAGGGCACGAAGAAACAATCCCGCGACCAGGATGTCAACGGCCCCACCTCTCTCCAATCTCAGAACGACGCCGTTGTCGGGTGTTGCGCCGATAAATTTCGCTGGTTTTGAAGTTTTTTTTCAATGGGACCCGAGCGACTTCCTGCCGGTCTTGCGCAAGCGCACCCGTCGGTGCGGAAAACCGTTCCCTGACGGGGCGGAAGAGATCATGCGCGCATAAACCCCTATATTTATGGCGCTAACGAACACCCTGGCACGACGCGGCCACCCTGCGCTCGCGTCGACTTCCCACGCGACAACGTGTTGCCGTGCGACCACCGACAACGGCGAATCACGCGCGAACCGACGCCCACACTGCGTCGCGCCCTTCATTCACGCATGGGCACACCGATATTCCGAGTGAATGGGGGCGTGCGTCCCCGGAACACGTTTCTGCGTGCACGCAGGGAGAACGGAAACATGGCAAAGAAGGCCAGCAGGAAGAAGGCGACTCGCAAGAAAGCGACTCGCAAGAAGGCTACGCGTAGGAAGGCCACTCGCAAGAAGGCCACGCGTAAGAAGGCCACTCGCAAGAAGGCCACGCGTAAGAAGGCCACGCGTAAGAAGGCCACGCGTAAGAAGGCCACGCGCAAGAAGGCCACGCGCAAGAAGGCCACGCGTAAGAAGGCCACTCGCAAGAAGGCTGCGCGTCGTCGCTGACGCCATCTGACTTGCGCTGAACGGGCGCCTCCGGACCCCCGGAGGCGCCCGTTTCTGTTTCTGCGCAGCGCCCCGGCCCCAACGGGGCCCCGCCGTCGCACGTCAGCCGGAGGCCAGCCGCTCGAGCCCTTCGGGCGTCAGTTCGCGCAGGCTGCGCAGCACCGCGACGGCCCCCGCATCCCGATGGGCGTGGCTCTCGCCAACACCTGCAACGAGGGCTACGGGCAACATGCCCGCTGCGATCGCAGCGGTCACCCCCAGCGCCGCATCCTCGATCACCACGCAAGCGTCGGGCGCGACCCCCAAGCCCTCGGCCGCGCGCACGAAGAGGTCCGGCGCCGGCTTGCCGCGATCCACGTCATCGATGCTCACCGTGACCTCGAACAAGGCGCGCAGTCCGGTTCGAGCCAGCACGAGGTCCACCTGCAACCGCGTGGCCGAGGAGGCGAGCGCCAGGCGCCAGCCGTCCAGTTGCAACGCCAACAGACACTCGGCTGCACCCTCGGTGGGCGGGAGCGGGTCGCTCGCAAGGCGTTCCAGGCAAAGCGCCAGGCGCTGCCTCAGCAGTTGCTCCGGAGCGGCATCCAACGCGAAGCGCCGCACGAGCAACTCGAAGAACTCGGCCTCCCCCATGCCGGTCAGGGACGCGTAGAGGTCCGGCTCGACGGCCACCCCGTGGGGCGCGAGCACCGCGTTGGTCATGGCGTAGTGGAGCGGCTCGCTGTCCACGAGCACCCCGTCCATGTCGAAGATCACCGCCTCGAGAGCCATGCGCCCAGGTCATAGCGAGACACCGGCGGACCTGTCCAGCACGTGGTGGTGCGAGTCGATTCTCGTAACGATTCTTGTACCGGGCGCCCTGCTCCCCTAGAACCGTGCCCGTTCCCTTCCCCCGTCCGGACCGCGAACGCATGAGCACGTCGGACTACGCGCCACCTCAAGAGCGCGAACGCTGGGGCTCGCGACTCGGGTTGATCCTCGCCATGGCCGGCAACGCCGTGGGCCTGGGGAACTTCCTGCGCTTCCCCAACCAGGCAGTCCAGAACGGTCAAGGGTCGTTCATGCTCGCCTACTTCATCTGCCTCTTCCTGGTGGGCATCCCGCTCATGTGGATGGAGTGGGGCATCGGGCGCCGCGGCGGTAGCTACGGCTACTCGACCTGCCCCGGCATGTTCCAGAGCCTCACCCGCGCGAAGTGGGTGAAGTACTTGGGGGCGCTCGGCGTCGTCATGCCGCTGCTGATCGTCGTCTACTACGTCTACATCGAGTCGTGGACGCTGGGTTACGCCGCGAGCGCAGTGACGGGCGAACTGGCCGAAGCCACCGGCAACACCAGCGCGTTCTTCAACACGTACCTCGGTGCGGACGGCAACGGCTTCCTCGGCAACGACACCTGGATCGGGTCGAACAAGGCGCTGACCTTCTTCCTGATCACCATGGTCGTGAACCTGTGGGTGCTGTCCCGCGGGCTCTCGAAGGGCATCGAGATCGTGGCCAAGGTCGGCATGCCGGTGCTGCTGCTGTGCGCCATCGCCCTCGTCGCCCGCGTGCTCACACTCGATAACTACGAGGGCCGGTCGGCCCTGGATGGCCTGGCCATCTACTGGAACCCGGAGTGGCGCGCGCTGTTCGACGAGAGCCGCGCGATCGAGCTGTACGGCAAGGGCTCGGCCGCGATCTGGCTCGCCGCGGCCGGCCAGATCTTCTTCACGCTCTCCGTGGGCTCCGGCGCCATCAACACCTACTCGTCCTACCTGACCAGGGAGGACGACATCGCCTTGACGGGCCTGGCCACGGTGTCGACCAACGAGTTCTGCGAGGTCGTCCTCGGCGGAACGCTCGCCATCCCCGCCGCCTTCCTGTTCTTCGGCCTCGACGGCGTGATGGAGGCGAGCAGCGGCAACATGGGTCTGGCGTTCAAGACGATGCCGCGCATCTTCGAGAACATGCCGCTCGGCTTCGGCGGCGAGGCCGGCGGTGCCTCGGGCGTCGCCGTCTACGGTCTGCTCTGGTTCGGACTGTTGTTCGTCGCGGGCATCACGTCGTCGCTCGCGCTCTCGCAGCCCACGATGGCCTTCCTCGAGGGGGCCATGGGGATGACCCGGCGCAAGGCGGCCCTGGTCGTCGGCACAATCATCCTGATCTGCGTCGGTCCCGTGATCGTGCTCCCGGGCGTGCTGGACGAGATCGACTACTGGGCCGGCACCTTCGGACTGGTCCTGTTCTCGACCATCGAGGTGATCCTGTTCATGTGGGTCTTCCGACCGTCGCGGGCCTGGGGCGAGATCCACCACGGCGCCGACATCCGCATTCCGGTCGTGTTCAAGTGGATCATGACGTACGTCACCCCCACGCTGCTGTTGTGGATGTTGTATCGCTGGGGCACGACCCAGGCCCTGCCGATCTTGACCTTCCAGAACGATCCGAACGGGAACGCCTACGACGAAGCGACCCGCAGCGCTGCCTACCTCGCCCGCGCCGAGATGCTGGCACTGTTCGTCTTCTTCGCCGTGCTCGTCGGGGTGGCCTCGAAGCGCGGGTACTTCAAGAGGGCCGAGACCCTCGACTCGCCTGAAGGGAGCGCGACATGAACTGGCTCGCCCTGCAGACGGCCCATTTGACGCCGCCCGTGATGTCCAACTCCGGCTGGATCTTCATGGGGCTCGCCTGGCTGTTCGTGATCGGCCTGGCCATCTGGTGCTTCAAGCGCGTCCTCGGGGGCAACCCGAACGGGTGAGCGCCAGCCCCGATCCGGCGAGCAAGCTGTCCGTGAAGGCGCGCAAGCGCCTGGTGGAACTGGCCCGGGCGGAGTTGCCCGAGCCGGGTGACCCTCGGCGACTCATGGACCTGCTGGACGAGCAGGGCCTGGCCGGACCCGAGGCGCTTCAGGTGCTCTCGCGCACGACGCTGGCCTGGATCCAGCTGCGCGACATGCGTCTGGAACGCATCTGGCAGAGCGGCTACGGCTGGTTCCTCGCGCGCAACCTGATCCTGTTCGGGTTGCTGATGCTCGTGTACGCGCTCCTGGCACGGCCCGACTTCGCGGTGATCGTGGTGGGCATGGCGGGCGCAGCCCTGTACTACCTGATCGTGTGTGCACTCGGCCCCTTGCGCGTGAGGCGCCACAAGTTCCGTCGTGCCGGCATCCTGGCCGCATACGCGGATGACCTCGGCAACTACCTGCAAGAGCTGGAGAGCGGCGACAGCGGCTCCTGAGAGACACCGGCTGCCGGCCCCCCGGGCGCCACCCGGGCGCGCGAACGCACTTGCGCCTGCGCCTCGGGGCCTCAGCCCTCCGGATTCACCTCGACCGCCGACGCGTCGACGACCTCGCCGTACTCCCGCGCAATCTCGCCCCCCACGCACGAGACCAGCAGCGCGCGACCCTCCTGACGGGTGTGCAGCCGCACCGGACCGCCCCACAGGGCCTGGATGTTGCGCAGCGTCTCCTCCGCCTGGGCGAGTTGGAGTTCACTACCGCTCCAACAGTGTTCGAGCTCGAGTTCGCCGGCCCCACCATCCCCCTCGATGCGCCGGATCACGGGCTGTCCACCGTTGGTCAGGGCGGCGAGTGTCGCCTCGCGCGCCTGTTCGACCTCATCCCCCGTGCGCGCCATGCCGCTCTCACGGCAGTAGTGCTCGTCCATGAAGTTGTCGATGAAGGTCAGGTCGTTGTGGACGGCCCGCACACGGAAGAGCTCGTCGAGGTCGCCGGTCCCGGTCTGCTCGATGTGCCGGAAGAGCTCCAGCCCGAGCTTGTAGGGGTTCTTGGGGCCCTCGTCCCCGCCCATGGCCCCCGAGTGCCGATCGGCGTAGTCGACGATCTCCGCATCGCGCAGCAGGCTCCCGGTCATCAGCCGGCTGTGCCAGAAGGAGGCCCAGCCCTCGTTCATCACCTTGGTCAGGAGCTGCGGCTGGAAGTAGTACGCCTCGTCGCGCAGGAAGCCCAGGATCTCGAACTGCCAGTCCTCGAGAGCCGCGCCCATGAGCATGTGCCCCAGGATGTCACCGGGAGCCACGCGCGGGTTCCCCGAGGCGTCGTGCAACGGCGGCGCATTGCCCGGATGGCCTCGCGCCCAGGCCATCGCCCCCGCGTCGACCATGTTGTCGAGCGACGCCACCCGATCGATCAGGGACTCGACCGCCTCCAGCCCGAAGCGGTCGGCGAGCGACCGCACCCGCGCCCCATGGCTGGCCATGACGTCCATCATGTGGGGGTCGGTGTGGGAGAACCACGCGTTGTGATGGAAGAAGTCGGCGTGCCCGCACACGTGGGCCATGACGAGCTTCTGCTCCACCGGCGAGTTCTGGCGCAGCAGGTAGGCCACCACCGGGCGCGTGTTCACCACGAGTTCGTAGATGCGCTGCAGGCCGTAGGCGTGGCCCTTGGCCAGGCGGTCGTACTCCATGCCGAAGCGCCAGTGCGGGTAGCGCACGGGGAAGCCGCCGTAGGCTGCGATCTCGTTCAGCTCGCGGTGATCGACGACCTCGTAGCGGATCTCCGGGACGTCAAGTCCCGCATCGCGTGCGCGCGCTTCCACGTCGCGCTGCAGGGCCAGCATGTCCGCCGAAGGAGCCGCCACGTCACACCCCCTTGCCGAGGAAGGCCTTGATCGAGGGCAGGATCCCCTCGCGGTCGAGGATCTCGCAGGTGATCGCCTGCGGTTCGTCACCGAAGGCCTGGTCCAGGTCCTTCTTGAACTGCCCCGACCCGTAGGCGCTCTTCACCTGCCCGTAGCAGAACAGGTTGACGTGCGGCAGCAGGCGCTCGCGCAGCAGCGTCACGCACTTCTCGGTGTCGCGTCCGCTCCAGTTGTCACCGTCCGAGAAGTGGAACAGGTAGCAGTTCCAGTCCGTGGCCGGGAAGGCCCCCTCGAGCAGTTCCGAGGCGAGCATGTAGGCCGAGCTGATCTTCGTGCCGCCCGACTCGCGCAAGCGGTAGAAGACGTCCTGGTCGACCTCCTTGGCGGCCGCATCGTGGACCACGTAGCGCGTCTCGAGACTCTGGTACTGGGAGCGCAGCCAGGTGTCGATCCAGAACGACACGAGGCGCACGATCTCCTTCTGTTCGCGTCCCATCGAACCGGACACGTCCATCATGTAGAGGATCATCGCGGCGTGGTCGGGCTTGCTGACTTCCTTCCACGACCGGAAGCGCATGTCCTCCGGAGTCGGGGAGATGCTCGGGTTCTTGGGGTCGTACTCCCCCGCCGAGATCTGTCGCTTGAGCGCCTCGCGCATCGTGCGTCGCATGTGGCGCAGGCTCTGGGGCCCGTCCCGGCGCACCGAGCTGAAGCGGTAGCTGGGCGAGTGGATGTTGGCCTTGCCGCGCGGCTGGATGTTGGGCAGCGCCAGTTCCTCGCCCAGGATGCGCGCCATCTCGTCCATGGTCAGTTCGACCTCGAGCAGGTGCTGGCCCGACTGGTCGCCGGCCATCCCGGGCGAGTTGCCGTCCCCGGCCTGCCCCTCGCCGCCCGGCTCGCCCTCGCCCTCACCCTGTCCGCCGTCGTTCTTGCCGAACTGGAAGCGCGGCAGCTCGATGCGCGGCACCGGGATCGAGACCATGTGCCGCCCCTTGCGGCCGATCATCTCGGTCCCTGTGACGTAGCGCTTGAGGTCCTGCTTGATGTGCCCGCGGACGATGTCCACGAAGCGGCTGCGATCGCGCTCGATCCGCCCTGGCGAACACCCTGCCGGCCCTTGTTCGCCGCTCATCGAGGCACGCTCATGATCGTGGCTCCGCTCCGCCGGACGGCCGCTCAGCTCGAGGGCTCGGCCTCGGTCTCGGTCTTCGTGTCACCCCGGGCGAAGATGCCCGAGACGTGCTCGAGCAGCCGTGCCGCGCCGCTCTCCGAGTAGCCGCAGTCGCGCACCAGCCGCCCGTTGATCAACTCGACCTTCTCCAGCACGTCCGCATCGATCACGGTGCTGTTGGTCGCCGTGATCTTGAACGTGTCGCGACTGTCCTCGAACAGCTTCAGCTCGAGTGCCTGCCGCAAGCGCGGGTTCGATTCGTACGTGAAGCTCTCGCCGCGCGCCGCCAGCGCCTCGATGTAGTTGACGATCTCGCGCCGGAAGTCCGCCTTGCGCGCCTCGGTCACGCCGATCTTCTCCTCGATCGAACGCATCAGGTGCTCGTCTGCATCCGTCCCGCCGGACACCGAGGCCGTGACGGCCTCCACGTAGTTGCAACACAGCCGGCTGACCGCCTCGGTGTCGGCAGCCACCACCGCCCGCACCTCGTGCTTGGCGACCTCGTCCATCTCCTCGCGCACGAGCGCCACCAGGTCGCGCAGGCGGCGGCGGACCTCGTCGTTGTCGATCAAGGGGTGATGGGTCAGGCCGCGTTCGAGGCCATCGAGCACATCCGCGGCCATCAGGCTCGGCGGCGCCATGTCGGCCACCAGCGCCGCGGCGATGCAGTCCTGGACGTAACGCGGTGAGACGCCGGTCATGCCCTCTCCGGGGGCCTCCGACTTGAGCTCACCCGCCGTGGCCGGCGTGAAGCCCGACACGGCCTGTCCGTCGTACAGGCGCATCTTCTGCACCAGCGACAGCCCCGCGTTCTTCGGTTCATCGAGTCGCGTGAGCACGGCCCACATCGCGGCCGCCTGGAGCGCGTGCGGCTCGAGATGGCGACCGGCGCAGGCCCCCCGCCCGAACGTCTTGCGGTAGATCCGCTCCTCCTCCGTGACCCGCGTGTTGTAGGGGATGTCGATCTTGTTGGTGCGATCGCGGAAGGCCTCCATCAGCTCGTTGTTCTGGAGGCGGCGGTACTCGGGTGAGTTGGTGTGCCCGAGGATCACCTCGTCGATGTCGGTCTGGGAGAACTTCTTGGGCTTGACCGTGTGCTCCTGGGTCGCGCCCAGCAGGTCGTACAGGAACGCCACGTCGAGCTTGAGGATCTCGATGAACTCGATCAGGCCGCGATTGGCGACGTGGAACTCGCCGTCGAAGTTGAAGGCGCGCGGATCGGAGTCACTACCGTAGGTGGCGATGGCGCGGTAGTTGATGTCACCCGTGAGCTCGGTGCTGTCCTGGTTCTTCTCGTCCTTGGGCTGGAAGGTGCCGATGCCGACCCGATCCTGTTCCGAGAACACGAGCCGGTAGACCTCGATGCAGCGCTCGACGGCCGCGTAGTCGCCGTCCGAATCACGCATGACACGCTCGTACTGGAAGCGGCAGAAGGGGCACAGCCGGCCCGTCGGCGCGAGCCGGTACTCACCCTCGAAGCGTTCGTTCAGGTCGCCGTAGACCCGATGCTGGACGTCCACCGGCAACACGTGCAGCGGATCCTCGTGCATCGGGCACGGGTGCGTCTCCCCGTCGATCTTCCAGCGGTAGCTGTAGACGGCGCCTTCGGGCTCGCGCGAGACCCGTTCCAGCCCTCGCTTCAGCAGACGCGCGATCGTGCTCTTGGACGACCCCACGGGCCCGTGCAGCAGCAGCACCCGGCGCTCGGCACCCAGTCCGTGTGCCGCGGCGCGCAGGAAGGACACGAGGTCGGCGAGCGGGCGCTCGATGCCGAAGATGGCGTCCCGGCCATCGTCGAACGGGTCGTCGAAGAAGTTGTAGTGCACCGGGCCGTCCGGCACGTCGCTGGGCGGACGCACGGCACCGAAGCTCACGATCATGTCGTAGAGCCGCTGGTAGGCGTTGCGCGCGAGGAACGGGTCGTCGCGCACCAGCGCGAGGTAGTCGTTGAGACCACCGGTCCAGTTCAGGTCCTTCCACGCCTTGCGCAGCTCGAGGCGGCGCGCGAGTTCGACGTAGCTGGCGGGTTCGGACGAGCCGTTGCTGCTGAGCTCGCGCGGAGTGTGCACGTTGCGGGATTCCATGGCCGCCTCGGGAGGAGGTTGGGGGGCCTGTGTCACTTCGGAATTGCCACCGAACGCGCTTGACCCGTAACACGGCCGGCGGACGTGGCCCCCCTCGACTAGCACGCTCGCGACGAGCGGTCGCACAGCACGAGGCGGAACCCCCGTCTCGTCATCGCCTGCACCCGACTCGGAACTTGAACCCGACTGGGGGTCTCAGAACAGGTGGCGCGGCAAGAGCAGCATCAGCAGCCAGACGCCGAGCGCGGCCAACGAGATCCTCAGGCCCCAGCGGAACCCGGACGGTTCGTAGGAGAAGACGACCTCGTGTCGACCCGCGGGCACGGCCAGCGCCTGCCAGGCGACGTTGCAGGCCAACGTGGGCTGCGCCGGCCCGCCGTCGATCGAGGCCACCCAGCCGTCGGCCCGGTTCTCCACCAGGACCAGCATGGCCGGCCCGTCGGCCTCCACCTCGACCACCACCCGGCCACCGTCATGGGAGATCACGCGCGCCTTCCCCTCGCCGCCCAGGGGTGACGGCGGCTCCTGCTCGAGGAACGCCGTGCGGCGGATGTCCAGCTCGAGCAACTCGGCCTCGCGCTCGGGATCGATGCGCTCGGCGTGACTGACCACGTAGGCCCGTCCGAGGTTGTCGGTGTTCTCCCAGATGCGCGTCTCGCTCTCGTGGACCAGGCGCATGCCGGCGATGTCGGACAGGTCGGTTCGAGGACCGGTGAGCACGTAGCGCACGTCGAGCGTGTCGAAGCGTGGACTGCCGTAGTCCGCGCTGTGGCGATCGAACGAGAAGCTGGCGAAGGCATCCATGTCGATCGGCACCCTCAGCAACCACTGGTAGGTGCGCTGCAGACCCAGGTTGTCGTAGCTCAGCAGGTGATCGACACCAACGGCGACCTGGGTGTCCGGAGGCAGGGTGTTGCCTTCCGTGAAGATGCGGAAGGGCGCCTGCTGGCCCTGCAGGAAGTCCACCGTCTCGGTGGCGGCATAGAGCTCATCCACCGGTGTCGCCGTGTTGTAGCCGTCCGCGAAGGTCGCCACGTCGACGCCCACCAGGACGGCGGCCACGAGTGGCGCCCAGCGGCGCCGGCGCGCGACGATCAGGCCGGTGAACATCAGCGCCAGCCCGGCCATGGCGAGATCACGCCCGGCGAACCGATGACGACGCTCGACCTCGATCGGCAGGAGGGCGATGCGGTTGGTGGTGGGGCCCGAGCCGGTGACGACGCGCACCCGGTGCACACCCTCTTCGGCCCGCTGGGCCATGTACAGCACCGTGAACGACCCGTCGTCGGGACCGGGCGCCGCGGGCCCCCGGAACAGCAGCTTCTCGTCGACCGACACCGTGAGCAGCTCGACCGCTTCATCCAACGGCACCTGGATCGGGATCGGCGCGCGCCCGTCGAAGACCTCGTAGGCCTTGGGGCTGATCAGCTTGTCGATCACGGTTTCCCCGCCACTCGGGTCGACCGGCGCCAGCAGCGCCACCGCACTCAAGCCGACGCCCAGCGCCAGCGTGGAGCCCACCCGCCCCACCGCGGTGCGGTACCCGGGCTTGGTCTGGGGCGCGCACAGGATCTCCAGCACCTTCGCGCCCCCACAGGCGGTGAGGAACGCGACCGGCCCCAGCAGGCGCGTGGCCCCCATCTCGGCGAACCCGGGCAGGGCGCGCACGAACGTCTCGGCACCCGGCATGTGGAACGCGGCCCCCCACAGCAGCAGGCTGATCACCCCGAAGAAGCGCACGAAGCCTCCCCCCAGCCCGACCATGGCTCCGGTGGCGAGAAGCACCACCGGCAGCACGCCCACGTACCCCGCGTTGAGCCCCGGGAAGTCCTGTGCGCCCACGAACTCCCCGCCGGCAACGGGCGAGCCATAGAGACCGGGGAGCACGATCACGCCCCCGGCCAGCGCCATGCCCATGCGCCGGGCCATCACGATCACGAACACGAGCATGCCGATCGCCAGGATCCGTCGGATCAGACCGCCCTTGCCGCTCACCTTGAGGAGCGCCAACGCGGTCATGAAGAACACACTGAACATGATCGCTGCGCCCCAACTCATGGCGCTCGCATCCCGTTCCGCCTCGACCGCGCGCAGCGTCATGCCATGGCTGTCCAAGGCGTAGTCCAGGAAGGGCACCCACTGCACGGCGGTCAACGCCACGGCCAGGACCGCGGTGCTCACCACCAGGAAGCGACCGTGGGCGTCCCACAGGCGCCACAGCGCCCACATGCCCGCGACCACTCCCGAGACCCACGTCGTCTCCGGGTGACCCCCGAGCACCAGCAGGCTGAAGCACCCGGCGAGCACGGCGACCCGACGTCGGCTGCGATCCTCGACCACGAGTTCAGTGGCCCAGAAGCAGGCGGGCAGCGCCACCAGCGTGTGCGACAGCGCGTACTGCAACCAGAGCACCTGGTGTCCGCCGAAGCCGAACGCCAGTCCACCGCACAACGCGACCCCCCAGCGCAGACCGAGCCGGCGCAGGAAGAGGAAGGTCAGGAAGGCCGACAGGGTGAGCACCGCCAGCCCCTGCAGCAGCGGCACGAGTTCCACCCGGACCACCGCAGCGAGCAGGGTCAGGGGGTGCAACAGCGAGCTGGTCATGTTGCCCAGGAACGGCAGGCCGCCCCCGCCTCGGGTGGTCCAGAGGGGATCCGCCTCCCCCGCATAGACCCGGGCGGCCTCCAGCAGGTAGGGGTAGAAGATCCTGGCCTGGTCCCCCACGAAACGATTGTGGGGCTCTTGCTGGGCGTCGCTCGCCAACCAGGGCAGCGAGCGATCGAGGGTCCCCCCGGCCAGCATCACGTGATCCGGGGCGAATCCGTCCCGCAGCAGGAAGGCTGCCAGGCCCAGAAACACGGCGAGCGCAGCAGTCGCGCCCCAACGTCCCGTTGAAAGGTCCACGAAGCCCCCGCTACGATCCGTCGCCCGCGAAGCGAGCGTGTCCGCGGGCCACGTCCCCGTCCCTCTCCTGGCACCCACGGGTGTGACCGCGTGCTGTCCTGGTCCGCCCCGTGCTGGTCGACCCCGTCATGGTCCGTCTCAGTGTCGTGATCCCGGTCTACAACGAGGCGGGATGCCTCGCTGAGCACACGGGGACATTGTCCGAAATCCTGACCTCGATCGCAGGCGAGGACTGGGAAATCCTGCTCGTCGACGACGGAAGCAGCGACGGGACCCGGGACGTGATCCAGCAACTGGTCGCCGAGGGCCGGGTCCGGGGCTGCTACCACGAGGTCAATCGCGGCAAGGGTGCCGCCGTCCGCACCGGCATGATCGCCACCCGGGGCGAGGTGTGCGTCTTCTGCGACGCCGACATGTCCACCCCCCCGGAAACCCTGCGGGACTTCGTGGCCCGGATCGAGGCCGGAGCGGACGTGGTCGTGGGCAACCGCAAGAGCCAGGCAGCCACCATCGACCGCTACCAGCCCCGCCTGCGGACCTGGCTGGGCCTGGGGTACACCAAGTTGGCCAACGCCATGCTGGGCCTCTCGGTGAGCGACTACACCTGCGGCTTCAAGGCCTTCGCGGGCGACCCGGCCCGGAAGATCTTCCAGGCCACCGAGACCAGCCGCTGGAGCTTCGACGCCGAGGTCCTGGCCCACGCCGTCCGGGAAGGCCTGACGATCGAAGAGGTCCCGGTCCGCTGGCACCACGAGGACGACACCCGCGTGCGCGTGGCCCGTGACGTGATCGCTTCCTTCATGGAATTGTTGTCGATCCGTCGCCGGCTTGGCCGAATTCGATCAGAATCGCCATGATGTCAGGTCCCAGAGTCCCCGGCGGCGGCCCTCAGCACCACACCAGCCGCCAACCCCCTCCCGCCCCCCGCGCCCCGACCACCCCATGAGCAACAGCGACAAGAGCGTCACGATCCTCGGGGGCGGACTCGCCGGCCTTGCGGCTGCCCAGAAATTCTCCGAAGCCGGCTGGAACGTGACGGTACTCGAGCTCGAGCCGGTCGTCGGCGGCTTGGCCTCGTCCTTCGTCACCGACGACGGCTTCACCTACGACCTGGGGCCGCACCGCCTGTACAGCAACCTCGATGCACTCAACGACCACCTCAAGTGGGTGCTCGACGGCAACCACGCCTATCGGGCCAGGCTGTCGCGCATCTTCATGAAGGGCAAGTTCTTCGACTACCCGCTGAAGACCAGCAACGTGCTCACCAGCCTCTCACCCTGGCTGTTGTTCCGTTCGTTCGTGGACTACATGGCCGTGCGCATGCGCAACGCGATCCGGCCGATCCCCGACGACAACTTCGAGAACTGGGTCGTCAAGCGCTTCGGCAAGACGCTCTACGACCTGTTCTTCGGCACCTACACCCGCAAGGCCTGGGGCATCCCCTGCAACCAGATCTCCGCCGACTGGGCCAGCCAGCGCATCTCCCAGCTCGACCTCTTCGACGCCGTGAAGAAGACCCTCTTCCGCCCGAAGAACACCGTGCGCAGCCTGGTGAGCAAGTTCATCTACCCGACCCACGGCGGGATCGGCGAGCTGGGCAAGGGCTACCAGCGCCTGATCGAGCAGGATGGAAACAGGGTCGAGACCGCTGCCCGCGTGACGCGCGTGCACGCCGCCAACGGCCGCGTCACCTCCGTGGAGTACGAGCAGAACGGCGAGTTGCACCGCATGGAGAGCGATCTCTACGTGAGCACCATCCCGCTCACGGCGCTCGTGCGGATCATCGACGAACCGCCCCAGCCGGTGCTCGACGCAGCCGCCGGCCTGACCCACAAGGGCATCGTCTTCGTGTACCTGAAGCTCGATCGCCCCCAGGTGTCCCCCGACCACTGGGTCTACATCCCCGAAGAGCACATCGCGATCCACCGCATCAGCGAGTTCACCAACTTCGCCCCGCGCTGCGCGCCAGAGGGCAAGACCATGGTGTGCGCCGAGATCACGTCCACCCCCGGCGACAAGTACTGGACCATGGCGGACGGGGACCTGGTCCGGCTGGCCTCGGAGAACCTGGCCAGCCTGGGCCTGATCCGCGCCGACGAGGTCCTGCCCGGCAGCCACGTGTTGCGCATCGACTACGCCTACCCGATCTACGATCTCACCTACCGCGGCCACGTGAAGACCCTCACCGACCACCTCAAGGGCTTCGAGAACTTCGTCTCGACCGGGCGGCAGGGCCTGTTCCGCTACGGCAACATGGACCACTCGGTGGCCATGGGGCACGCCGTCGCGCGCCGCATCCTCGAGAACGACACGATCGACCACGCCAAGATCGCCGCCGAGGACGAGTACTTCGGCTGACCCGCCCGTCACCCGTCCCACCCGTCGCCTCGCCCGCTGCACGAAGACCCCCGTGACCGACCAAGCCGGCCCCACGCCCGAATCTGCGCCCGGCAACGGCGCCGCGCCCGGCACCAACGCCGCGCCCGCCGCCGCCGGCGCCACCGCGACGGTCCCCGAGCGCGCGCTGCAGCCCACGCGTGACCTGCCCTGCTACTTCTGCGGCCTGCACGCCGAACGGGTCAGGTTCCACGACGACCCGTACCGCGTGGTCGAGTGCCGCGAATGCGGCCACGTCTACGTCAACCCGCGTCTGCCCACCGAGCGCCTGCACGAGATGTACCAGGAGGAGTACTGGACCTCCGACCGGGCCAAGGAGTTCGGCTACACCCAGTACCTCGCCGACCGCGCCCTGTACGAGCGCACCTACCGTCGGCGCGCCACGACGATCGAGCGTTACAAGCACGCGCCCGGCCGGGTGCTCGACATCGGCTGTGCCGCCGGGTTCTTCCTGAAGGTGATGCACGACAAGGGCTGGGAGACGACCGGCGTCGAGATCTCCAAGCCCATGGTCGACTACGCCAAGGACGAGCTCGGCCTGCCGGTCGTGCATCGCGGCGACATCCTCTCGGTGGACCTCGAGCCCGAGAGCTACGACGTGATCACCATGTGGGACGTGATCGAACACCTCGAGGACCCGGTGGCGCACATCGCCGCCGCCCACCGCCTGCTGCACCGCAACGGCATCCTCCTGATCGAGACCCAGAACGTCGGTTCGCGCTTCGCGCGCGTGCTCGGCCGCAAGTGGCAACACTACAAGCACGAGGAACACCTGTACCACTTCCACCCCAAGAGCCTGTCGCAGTTGCTGGCCCGGGCGCGCTTCGAGATCGTGGAGTGCTCCCCGCGCCACGGGGGCAAGTACGTCTCCATGGGCTTCGTCGTGGAGCGCGTGGGCCGTGTGCACCCGGCCCTCTCGGCGCTGGCCTCCCCCCTGCGATTGTTGGGCGATCGCGCGCTCTACCTGAACTTCCAGGACGAGATGATCGCCATCGCCAAGAAACGCTGAGCCGTGGAAGCCGCCGCGTTCCAGGCCTTCGCTGAACTCGAGCGCGGCCACTGGTGGTTCCAGGGTCGACGCACCCTCTACCTCGCGCTGGTGGAGCACGTCCTGCGTCGTGACGGCGCCATCGCCGCGGTGGATGACAACGGCCATCGAGGCGGCCTGCAGGTGGTCGACCTCGGGTGCGGCATGGGCGGCTTCCTGAAGCCGCTCGAGCGCTTCGGCGCCGTGACCGGCATCGAGCTGGACGAGTCGGCCGTGGGCTGGTGCCGCGAGCGCGGCTTCCCGCGCACGCTGGTCGGGCGCAGCGATGCCGTGCCGCTGGCGGAAGGCCACGCCGACCTGGTCTGCCTGTTCGACGTGATCGAGCACACCCCGGACGACGAACCCGTGCTGGCCCAGGCCCTGCGCTGCCTGCGCCCCGGAGGCCACCTGGTGATCTCGGTCCCCGCGTACCAGATGCTGTACGCCAACAACGATCGGGTCGCCCACCACTATCGCCGCTACACCCGGGGCCCGCTCGTGACCAAGCTGCGCGCCGCCGGCTTCGAGGTGCGCAAGGCCACCTACGTCAACGTGATCCTGGGGCTGGCGATCATCCCTACCGTGATGCTGCTCAAGCTCAAGGAGCGCGTGCTCGGCGTGAACGAGGAGACGAGCAACCTGTCGTACGGCGTGCCGGGGCCGATCAACGGGCTGCTGGGCTGGGTCTTCTCGTCCGAGCGGCATGTGCTGCGCCACGTGTCGGCACCCTTCGGCCACTCCTTGCTCGTCGTCGCCCGCCGTCCCGCGGACGACTCGTGAACGACGTCCGCCCCGGCTCGCGAGCAAGCGCTCGGGCCGCCGGCCTGGCGCTGGCACTGGTGGCGCTCGCCGGGGGGATCACCTGGCCCGCACAGCGCGTCGCCACGGGGGAGCCCGAGATGCTCCCGGCGGCTGGCATGGGGCCCCCCGCCAGGTACCTGGAACTGGTCACGCCGGGCCTGTTCGCCGGCCCGCAAGAACGCCCGCCGGTGATGAGCCTGACGCGACGTGCGTTCCTGGACGACGGCGGCGCGGACGTCTCCGCCCCCATCGGCGAACTGCCCCTGTACGCGGGCCTGATCCCGCTGCTGCTGGCGCTCACGGCCCTGCTGTCGACCCCGCTGGTCCTGCTGATCGCGCTGCCGGCCGCCGTGTTGTGTGCGTGGCTCGCCGCGGGCGCCGGCTCCGCCGGCTTCGAGCTGCTGCAGCCGAGCCCCCACTGGGTCCTGGCGACCGTGGCGCTGGCCGGCGGTTGGGGGCTCGCTCGGCTGGTGGGACGCCCCGACCGGGTCACGTCCGCCATGGGCCTCGCGGTGGTCACGCTGGTCGTCACCGCGACCTTGATCATCGCGGCACTCCAGACCGGAGCGGCGCCCAACGAGAGCGCCCTGGCGGTCCTGCTGGAGCGGGCTCCGGCGGCGGACGCCGAGGCCGCCCTGGCGCGACCACGCGTGCTGCAACTGAACGCGGATCACCTGCGAACGACCCTCGACGCCGCGGCCCTGTCGGCCTTCGGCGCCCTGTGCGTGCTGCTGTGGTTCCTGAAGCGACGGGACGGGCTCGCGGCCACCGTGGTCGTGCTCGCGGCCGCCATCGACGTGGGCTGGCGCAGCCTCGCCGCCTGACGCGTCCCCGGCACTCAGTGTCCCCGGCACTCAGTGTTCCCGACGCACAGTGTTCCCGGCGCACAGTGCCCTCGGCGCTCAGTGTCCCCGATCGACTTCGCGGCGCACCACGGCCACGCGATCCGGGAGCACGCGCAGCGGCCCATGGCGGAATTCGCCGCGCTCGCCGGGCACGCGCAGTTCGTACTCCCCGGCAAAGACGACGTCGGCGCGCCCGGTCCAGCGGCCCGGCACCAACTCGTGGAGCACCAGCGGCAACTCGCCCCGCCCTCCGAGTTCCACCAGCCGCCCGACGCGCCGCGCGGGCCCGGCCCCCCCGTCGCTGCGCCACGGCGCATCCACCCGCACCTCCACGGCGCCGTGGGGCGGCAGTTGCAGCACCACCTGCTGCTGGCCCGGGTGCCGCACGGCGTCGAACCAGCGGCCGGCCACCCGCACACCAACGTCCACCGCGTCCGCCGGCAGGGCGTCGAAACGCCAGGCGAGGCCGCCCGGCTCGGCTCGGCCCGGGAAGGGGCGTCGTCCAGCGTACAGGGCACGCCCGTCCTCCAACGGGACGGCGGTCCCGGCGGCGCTGACGGCTCGCAGCTCACACGAGTCATCGGCCAGCCGCTCACTCGCGGGACGGGCGTGCCCTGCAGCGACCATCGACGCTTCGAGGGAGTCGCCTTGCGTCCCGAGCATCTCCGCCGGCAACCCCGGCTGCGCGCCGGCCCCGTCGACCGGGCGCCCCCTGTCCGCGTCGACACCAGGCGCACCCGGGCGCTGCGACACACCCTCGTCGGCGGCGGGCGGCGCCCACACGTAGTAACCGGTCACCACCGCCACGGCCAGCAGCACGACGGCGGCGACACGCACCGTCACGGGGCCGTGATCGACAGCCCGTTCGAGGCCACCAGCGACGACCAGATCGGAGCCGAGTAGCTGATCCAGGTCTGGATGTAGGTCTCGAACCCGGGCGGCACCCCGGCCGGCCACTCGCCCGCCAGGTCCACGATGATGTCGCCGGTGGGCGGCATGCCAAGCACCAGGTCGCCGATCACGATGTCGGGGTTCGGCACCAGCGTGCCGCCCAGCAGAGGCGCATCGAGGAGCGTGAAGCCCACGAAGATGGTGGCCACGATGATCGTGCCCGGCACCTGGGGATTGAACGCCGTGAGCGTCACGGTCAGATCACTGTCGGGCTCGAGCGTGCCGCAGGCCGCCATGCGCGGCGCGGTGAAGACCGGGAAGCCGATCTTCTCACCGCCGAGGTTGCCGAAGTGCCCCCCGGTGCTGCCCTGGGCGCAGATGCCCTGGGGATTGTCCAGCGCAGCCTGCAGGCCGGCCTGGGTGATCGGCGTGCCGCTGTTGCTCCCGCTGCCGCTCGTGGAGCAGCCCGCGTTGGTGTGGATCCCGATGGCCTGATTGGTCTGTTCCCAGATCACGGGTGAGCCGGAGTTGCCGCCCTCGGTGTCCGCCTGGTAGGTGAGCGTCGAGCCGTTGCCGGTGAACGGGCCCATGTGGGTCTGCTGCACCTGGTTGTGCGTCGAGGGCGTGCCGTCGGTGCCGTGGCCGGTGATGCGGATCGTGTTACCCGACAGGCCCGGGGGCGGCACCAGTTCGAACGCGTCGCTCTGGGCCTCGAAGGGCGTGAGCCCCGTCGTGCTGTTGGCGAAGCAGCCGAAGTAGGCCCAGTCGTCGCTGGTCCCCACCTGCAGCGAGGACGAGTCGACGGCGTACTGATCCTCGGGTCCCGGATGGTTGAAGCTGCCGGTGCCGGTGCTGAGCGGCACGTTGAACTGCACCGTCGCGAAGCCGCCCGAGCAGTGGCCCGCGCTCAGGAAGCAGTGGGCGCAGTCCTTGATCATCCACGCCGTGCAGGCCACGGGCAGGATGCGCGCGACGCGCGCATCGGACGAAAGCGCGCGGTCATCGTTCGGCCCGCACTGGCTCGCCTGGTACGCCACACCGATGTCGAGCTGGCGCATGACGATGCGACTCGGCCCGGCGCCGGGGTCGGCGAGCACTTCCACCTGGACCGTGTCGCCATTGAAGTAGGCACTCGACCGCTGCCATTGGCGCACGTGTTCGGCGTGCATGAGCTGCACCGCGCCGTCCGCGTGGGAGGTGAGCCGCAGCTGACTGCCCGGCCCCCCGTCCGCCGCCGCGCCCAGCTCCACGTCCTCGAAGTACAGCCGCATGGACGACGCACCGGGGAAGCGCACCGGGAAGGAGATCAGCACCTCCTGGCGCTCACCCGCGTGAGGCACCCAACCGGTGTCGTGCACATACGGCACCTGCATGTCGAGCGGGATCTCGCCCTGGGTGGCGGCGCCCGGAGCGAGGACGACGCACGACAACACGAAGAACAGCAGACGCACAGCGGCCATGGGGAGCCTCCGTCGGGATTCCGAGGCCGTGGACTCGCCGCCGCGTTCGGGGTCGATCGACGCCGAGCCGGGCCATCGGGGTTGGGGGGGCGTCGGGCTCCGGGGCGACCCCGACGCATTCGGGGGGCGTAGTCTACTCCTCCACCCGGACCCTGGGTCGCGTCACCGGAGTTGTTCGGGCGCTCGGGCGCCGCCCTCAGCCCCGATCGACAACCCGACGCAGGCGCCAGTCGGCGATCAGCAGCAGCCCGAAGACCCACAGGGCTCCGTGCAACAGCCCGTCCAGTCCGCCCTCCGAGGTCATGGCGGGCAGCAGGCGGGCCAGCACGCCCAGGTCGGACGCGGCGAACCAGGGACGCAGGTGCGCGGCCACGAGCAACAGCCAGAGGCCCGGCACGAGCAGCGCCCGGTCCACCCAGGCCCCCAGCGCCAGGCCCGCCGCCGAGAGCACGCCCAGCTGGACCAGCAGCGCGAGCGGATCGTCGGGCGCCCCCCCGGCCGCCCACGCAGCCAGCAACACCGTCGGCAACGTGGCGATCACCAGCGCCGCCCAGCGCCGCACGAGGGCGAACCCGCGGCCGGCGGCCACGCGCAGCAACAACACGCCGGAGCGGGCGTCACGAGCCACCTCGAGCGGTTCGGCGAGGGACAACACCAGCACGCCGGCGAACAGCAGCGCGCCCGATCGCGCCTCCTGCACGAAGCCCTCGCGACCGCCGAGCGACTCGGAGGCCAGGCGCGTCCCCAGCCACGCGCCGCCCATGGCGATCACCGTGAGCGGCAACAGGCCCGGTGCACTCCAGGTCCGCCGCAGGATCGAGGTCAGCGCGTCCACGACACCATTGTCGCGGCCCGGGCCGGCGTCACAAGCAACGCGTCACGGGTCTCGCTCGTGGCCCGCGGCGGCGGGTGGCAACACGCGCCGGGGCGGCCCTCAGGGCCTGCGAGCGAGGGCCGAGACCCCGCTCATGCCCTCGCCGGTGAAGCGCAGGAAGACCTTGCCCAGCACCTGGGTGCGGTCCACCGGACCGAAGTCCCGGCTGTCGATCGACACCCGGCGGTTGTCCCCCAGCATGAAGTACTCCTGCTCCTGCATGAGGTACTCCGGGAACGTGTCGTGGCTGTCGCGTTCGGAGGGGATGTCTTCGGGCACGAGCGCGCCGTTGCGGCGGATGCGTCCGTCCTCCATGGCCACGCGGTCACCCGGGCCGGCGACGATGCGCTTCACCAGCACCTCCCGGTCCATGGCGAAGACCACGGTGTCCCCGGTGACCAACGGGTCGATCAGCGGCGTCACCTCGGCCACCAGGATCCGGTCGCCGTCGAGCAGGGCCTCGACCATCGACGAGCCGGAGACCTTGTACGTCGTGAACAGGAACACCCGGCAGAGCACGAGCAGCAGCAACCCGGTCGCCCAGACCCGGATCATCAGCGGGATCATGCCGCGCGGACGGGGCACCTCGGCCGCGCCGCGGCCGGGAGCCAACGGTTTTGCTTCACGGCGCTGATACGATAGGGCGTCGGGCACGAACTCGAGGGGCTGACGGCCGCCTGGCCCCGATTCCCGGTCACCCGGCACACCGCTCTCGGCGCCGTGGGGTCGCCCCCCCCGCGCCGGATCGGGCGCAGGCGTCGGCACATCGGAGGGCGGGACCGGCATCGGGTCGTCTCGGAGTCGGTTCGGTGGCGGGGCCCAGGTACCCGGCCCGGAGCGCACGGAGTGCTCTCCTGCCTATCGGCCTCCGCCCGCCTCGACGTTGAGCCCCCATGCCCGCGATGGATCCGGGGCCCGGGGCCGCGCAAACTGCCCCCATGGCGGACGACGCACATCCCGGCCTCAGGCCCCGGGGCCACCGGGGCCCGCTGCTGATCCTGGCCGCCGCCACGCTGCTGCTGTACGCCCCGGTGCTCTTCGGCGACCGGGCCCTGCTGGGCGTCCACACCGATCAGCTTGTGCCCTGGAGCGCCGACCCGCTGCTCGGCGACCCGGACACGCTGCTGCAGGCCAGCGAGCCCCTGGCGTCGGACAAGACGCTCATGTTCCACCCCCAACTCGTGGTGGCCATCGATCGACTCGGCCAGGGCGAGCTGCCGCTCTGGAATCCGCACAACCTGTGCGGCGTCCCGCTCCTGGCCCAGGCGGTCCACGGGCTGCTGCACCCGCCCAACCTGCTCGCCTGGTGGCTGCCGCTGCCCCAGGCCTACGGCTGGATCACGGCGTTGCAGACCTTCCTCGCCGCGACCTTCGCCTACCTCCTCGCTCGTCAGTTGGGCACCGGCGCCCGGGCCGGGCTGCTCGCCGCCAGCAGCTTCGCCCTGTGCGGCTTCCTCGGGACGCGCCAGCACTGGTACCAGATCCAGGGAGCGTCGATCGGCCTGCCGCTGGTGCTGTACGCAGTCGAGCGCTGCTGGGCGCGCGGACTCGCGGCGGGTGCTCGTCAGCGGCTGCGCAGCGACGGCACCGAGCAGATCCCGGTGATCGCGGTGGGGCTCGGCTGTTCCTTCCTGGCCGGGTTCCCCCAGTCCAGTCTGCTGATCGCCTACGCCGCAGCGCTCTGGTGCAGCGTGCGCTTCGTCCAGGCCACCGACGGGCTGCGCAACTGGCGCGCCCGGGCCGCCTGGCTCGCCAGCGGGCGGGTGAGTCTGGGCCTGGCCCTCGGCGTCGCCCTCGGCCTGCCGCAACTGGGGCCGGCCATCGCCCTGGCCGAGAGCGGCGAGTCGACCCGAGCCGCCGTCGAACCCGAAGTGGTCCAGAGCCTCGGCATGAACACGGCCAGCCTGGCGCGGGTCGTGCTGCCCAACGTGTACGGCACGCCGCACCAGCTCGCGCGACACGAGTTGCCGCAGCTGCGCGCCCGCGGTGCCCTGTCGCGGGTGCTGCAGAAACCCCACGCGAACCACGTCGAGACGGCCGGCACGATCGGCCTCGCCGCGCTGCTCGCCGCGTGCCTGGGCCTGCGCACCCGGCGCAGGGGACGAGGTCTGGGACTGACGCTGATGCTCGCCGGCCTGATCCTGGCCCTCGACACGCCCCTGCTGCTGGCCGTGGTGCGACTGCCCGGGCTCGACACAGCCGACCCGCGTCGGTTCCTGTTGCTGTTCGCCATGGGCGGCTCGATCCTGGCCGCGCTGGGTGCCCAGAGCATCCTCGAGCGCGGCGTGCGCGTGCGCACCGTGCGTGCCTTCCGGGTCCTGACCTACGTGGTGGTGGCCGCGACCGCCGCCGCGTTCCTGCTGCTCGACCGCGACGCCTTCGTGGACCTGATCGCCGATCCCCTCGCGCAGGCGACCGGCGTGAGCAGCGGCGAGATCCGCTCCCATGCCGCCGACCTGGCCATCGACCTCTCGATCCTGCGCACGTCCCTGGCGCGCTGCGCCGTGATCCTGCTGCTGTGTTCGCTGACCCTGCGCATCGCCGCGGGACGCGCACCGCGCGTCGCGGCCGGACTGCTGGCCCTGATCTCCATGACCGAGCTGGGACAGCTCGCGTCCCAGTCGATCACCGCCCTCCCCGCCGAGGGTTTCTTCGCCGCCCCGCCGCAGGCCGCCCTGCTCGCGGGCGACGGCAGCGGACGCCTGAGCCGCTTCCACCCCGGCGACCCGAGCCCGCTCACCTATCCGTTGCCGCCGAACACCGGCCTGCCCTTCGGCATCCGGGACGTGTCGGGCTACATCACGCTGGCGCCGCGCCGCATCGAAGCGCTGCACGAGTTGCTCCAGCCCGGCACCACCTTCGGCGTGGGCACCGCGGCCCTGTCCGATCCGCAAGCGCTCGATTCCCCGCTGCTCGACGTGATGGCCGTGGACCGCGTGCTCTCGTCGACAGCGCTCACGCGCGAGGGGCTCACCCCCCTGGGACAAGTGGGCAACGCGCTGCTCTACCGCAACGAGAGCGCGCGACCGCGGGCCTACCTCGCGCCGAGCACGAGCGTGCGCCGGGTGCCCCCGGCGCCCGAACTGGGCCCCTACCTGCCCGGCCGCGCCGCACCGCGCAGTTCGTGGTACGGGGACGGCGACACCCAGGGCGGGTTCCCCCTGGGTCCGTTCGCCCGCTCACCGGTCGCCTTCCCGATCGTCGAACACGACGGCCCGCCCGACCCGCTCGACGCGCAGCAACCGGCGCCGGCGAACTGGGGCCGGGCCACGATCACGCTCGACGAGCCCGAACGGGTGGAGCTGCAGATCGACGCCCCGGCCGACGGCTGGCTGTTCCTGGTCGACACCTTCATGCCCGGCTGGAGCGCCGCGCTGGACGGCAACCCGGTCCCGATCCACCCGGGCAACCTCGCCTTCCGGGCGATCCCCGTCCCGGCCGGCGAGCACGACGTCGTGTTCGCCTACACGGCGCCGGGCTGGCGCGCCGGGCTGCTGGCCGGACTGGCCGCCGCGTTGATCCTGGCGCTGATCACCCTGGTGGTCCCGCGACGCCGGCCCGCCGCGACCAGCGTGCCGGACGAACAGGGCCAGCCCGCCGAGCCCCCGGCCTGACAACGCGACCCGGCGTCCGCCCGCGATCTCAGCCGTTCAGAACAGGTTGAACTTGAGGATGCACCAGATCGCCTGGAAGCCGTCCTTCACGCCGATCTTCTTGCCTTCGCTGAAGCTGCGGCCGAAGTAGCTGATGGGCACCTCGTAGATGCGGCAGCGCTCGCCTTCGATGCGCATGCGCGCCACCTTGGCGGTGAACTCGGGCTCCACACCGAAGCGGTCGGACTCGATCTTGATCTGATCGGCGACCTCCCTGCGGAAGACCTTGTAGCAGGTCTCCATGTCGGTCAGGTTGAGGTTGGTCATCATGTTCGAGAACGTCGTCAGCAGCTTGTTGCCGACGTAGTGCCAGAACAGGTGGCAGCGGTGCGTGCCGCCGCCCAGGAAGCGGCTGCCGTAGACCACGTCGGCCATGCCGTCCACGATCGGCTTGAGCAGCGCCGGGTAGTCGTCCGGCGTGTACTCCAGGTCGGCGTCCTGGATCAGCACGATGTCGCCCGTGGTGTGGGCGAAGCCGGTGCGCAGGGCCGCCCCCTTGCCCTGGTTGTGGTCGTGCTTGTAGTACCGCACCTGATCCGGGAAGTCGGCCTGGATCTGATCGAGCACGTCGCGCGTGCCATCGGTCGACTCGTCATCGACGATCACGAGCTCGATGTCATGGGGCGTGGCCAACACGCGCTCCACGATCGCCCGCACCGTGTGGCGCTCGTTGTAGACGGGCATCACCACCGACAACTTCATCGCGTGACTCTCCTAGCCGCCTCCATTGCCGGGTGACCCGCCATTGCCGGGTGACTCAGCGCCGGGTGATTCACGGCTGACTGACTCCGGACCCGAGGGGACCGCGCGAGTGGTCATCGCGAGCCGTCGACATCGTCCGGCACGAAGCGAGGCGGGATTATGGGTGCGCCGCCGAAACCTTTCAAGAAAGCGTGTTTCAGCGCTCGGAGGCGGTCCGGGGGTCGATCACGATCTCAGCCGTGCCGAAGATCTCGTCGAGCCGGAAGGCCTCCACCAGGGCCCGGATCATGTGGGCGAACTCGGGGGCCTCCTCCACCGCCCAGAACGGAATCCGGAACAGCGGCACGATCTCGCTGTCGGGGCGCCGGCGACGGGCCTGGATCACCTTGCGCTTGGCCGCCACGCCGTCGAGCAGGGAGGTGAAGTCGTTCACGGCCAGCATATCGGCCTTGGCCGGCGGCGGGATCCCCACCGAACGCTTGCTGGCCCGCATCTTGCGCAACACGTCGGCCATGCGGCTGCGCCCGCGGACGTCCTCGGCGCTGATGCGGTAGCCCCGATCGTCGAGGTGCAGCACGTAGGCCATGCGCTTCTGGTGCACCAGCAGCGCCGCGGGCAGCACCCGCTGCAGCACCGGATCCTCGTAGTTCTTGTAGATCAGCCACAACGGGTTGCGCATCTGCAGCAGCCGGATCTTGTGCACCTCGATGCGGCGGCTGGTGGCCATGTGGTGGTGGTAGGCCACCGACTGGGGCACGTACAGCACGCGGTAGCCGAGCACCCACAGGCGGAAGCCGAGGTCCACGTCCTCGTAGTAGGCGAAGAAGTCCTCGTCGAAGCCCCCGGCCTCGGCATAGACCTCGCGACGGATGGCCATCGAGCCGCCGCAGGCGAACAGCGTGTCGGCCGGGTGCCGGTAGCGATCGATGTCGGGGTCGTTCATCCCCACCTGCCACCCGATCCCGTGGAAGTTCATGGCGGACCCGCCGAAGTTCACCTCCCGGCCGTTCCAGGACAGCGTGAGTGAGCTCGTGCAGTCCGCTTCACGCGTGGTGATCGGCGTCACCAGTTCCCGCAGCCAGTTGGGCTCGACACGCATGTCGGTGTTCAGGAACACCAGCACCTCGCCCGTGCTGGCCTCCACACCCGCGTTGACGCCCCCGGCGAAACCGTGGTTCTGGCGACACTGCAGGGTGCGCGCCTCGGGCGCGTTGCGGTCGAGCCACTGCACCGAACCGTCCACCGAGGCGTTGTCGACCATGACGATCTCGAGCAGCTCGCCCGGATAGTCCACGCCGCGCAGGGACTCGAACAGGTTCTCGAAGTGGTGCCGCCCGTTCAGGTTGACGATGACGATCGAGACGCTGGGCCAGTTCATGTGGGCACCGCCTCGAGTGCAGGGCGCGCGGCCCACCATTCTGCCAGGGACCGGGTGCCGGCCTTGGCGCCGATCACCTGCTTGTAGCGCCATTCCATTTCCCGGGCCTCCTCGGCGTCGGTCTTCACCTTGGGTGCCGCCGCCGCCAGGCGGGCGCCCAGGGCCGGCTCGTCGAGCAGGCGCTGCAGGGCCGCCAACAGGGCGCCCGCGTCGCCGGCCTCGAACAGCAGGCCGTCCACATCGTGCCGGATGCCCTCGGCGATGCCGGCGATGTCGCTGCCGATCACCGGGGTGCCCGCCAGGTGCGCCTCGCGCACCGTGAGGCCGTAGGCCTCCTGCCAGATCGAGGGGACCACGAGGACGTCCAGCGACGCGTGGATCGAAGCGAGTTCATCGTGGTCGAAACGCCCGTGGAAGGTGACGCGGCCGGCGCCCCGGTCGGCGGCGCGCGCCGCCGTGGCGCGCACTTCGGCGGCCGCCACCGGATCGGCACCGCCCTCGTGGTCGCCGTGGACGTGCAGTTGCATCGCCCCGGGCGCCGCACGGGCCACCGCTTCGGCCACGACATCGAGCCCCTTGTACCAGACCAGGCTGCCCACGAAGCCCACGCGCAGCGGCTCGCCCGGCATCCGGGCCACGCGTCGCGGAGGCCCGTCGACCAGCCAGCGGGTGTCGAGACCGTAGGCGCATTGGGCGATGCGCTCCCGCGGCAGGCCGAGTTCCACCAGCGAGTTCTTGAGCGTGGTGGACGGCACCACGAGGGCGTCCGCACGGAGCAACACGTCCTTCATCCAGTACTCGCGCCGAACCAGGGACGCGGCGTCCTCGCGACTCTTGCGCCAGCCCGGCGGGTGCGCCGGCACCGACTGGGGCACGTTGCGGGCCCACAGGCGTGGCAAGCGACCGAGGGCATGATCGAGCAGGGTCAGCGGGCCGATCAGCCGCGGCTTGTCCTTCACGCACGCGGTGCAGCCCAGGCCGGGGGGCCGCGACATGCAGTTGCTGCGATCCGGACGAATCAGCTGCACCCGCGGGCAGCGGGCCCAGAAGTCGCTCAGCGTCACGACGCAGGGTACGCGCGCGCCGCGACAGCGATCGACGATCCCGGTCGACAGATGGATCATGTGCTGCACGTGCACGACGTCCGGCTGCTCCCGCTCCAGGACCGCGTCGAAGGCCTGCTCGGCCGGACGGAAGCGGTAGGTCTCGTCGACCCCGGAGAAGGCCAGGTGGTTGACGTAGCGGTGCACCCGGAAGCCGTCGAACTCGCTCTCGTGCAGCGAGCGGTCAGCCTCACCCTCGGCCCCCGGCGTGCGCACGAACAGCGCTACCTCGTGGCCCCGGTCGCGCAGGGCCCGCGCCAGCGTGAGCGTCAGCACTTCCACTCCGGCCCAGCTGTCGGGCGGGAACGCGTGCACGGCGAACAGGATCTTGAGCGGACGCTCGGGAGCCGGCCTGGGCACCGGCCAGCGGGGCTCGTGGCGCTTGATGACGTTGCGCCCCCCGCGCCAGAAGCCGTAGAACTCGGCGAAGTGGTACACGGGCGACAGCAGCGTCCACTTGATGCGCTCGCCCAGGGGCAGCTGCTGTTGCGCGAGCGCTCGGCGATCAGCCTTCCAGAAGCGCCCCGCCATGATGAACGCGTGGGACAGCTTCTCGATGCAGGGCCGCCCGAGGAAGGCCATGTTCATCTCGGCGTCCACGACCGTTCGCTGGTACACGGTCGCGGCCTCGTACTCGTGGCTGTGCAGCACCTCCGAGCGCGGTTCGAAGACGACCGTCCAGCCGGCCTCCACCGCCGAACGCGCGAACTTGATGTCCTCGCCGAACATCCCGCGGGCCAGCGGCATGCGTTCCCACACCGTGCGACGCACGCAGCTCGACACGTCGTTGAAGTTGCAGCGCAGGCGCAGCGTGTGCGGGTCGAGCGCCGCCCAGGCCTCCGGCGACTCCATCGAGACCTCGGTGCGCTCGGTGCCGAAGCACAGGTCGCCCTCGCAACCCTGCTTGACCAGCGGCCCGGCGTAGGGCCGCGGCAGGATGCGACTGAACGCGCCGGCCACGTTCGGGTCGTCGAAGTTCGAGACGAGGTGCTCGAGCCAGAGCTCCCCCACCGGCTCGGCGTCCTGGACCAGGAAGACGATCAACTCCCCCGTCGTGAGGCCGGCGCCCAGGTTGCGCGTGTCCCCGTGATCGAAGGCCGTGGGCGGGATCGGGTGCAGGGCCACGCCCGGTCGGGCCGCGACCTCCTGCAACGAACCGTCGGAGGAGCCCGAGTCCACCACGAGCACGTCCACGTCGCCGTCGTAGCGCTGAGCCAGCACCGCATCGAGACACGGCCCGATGGTCGGCATGCCGTTCTTGGCGGGGATCACGATCGAGACCGACGGGCGACTCAAGCTGCGCCCTCCGCCCCGCTCACCGGCTTGCGCCGCACCCGGCGCCGTTGCCGAGGCGCTTCGTCCTCGCCCTGTTCGTGCTCGCCCTGCTCGTCCCCGCGGAGCTGTTCGGGGCGCGGCACGTCGCGACGGTCGGGCAGGATGCCGAGCGGTCCGCGGCTGCCCCGGTGTTGGGCCCACACCTGGGCCCAGCGCAGGGCCAGCGAGCGCCGCATCGCACCGCCTCCGCGGTCCTCGGGGAACTCGCGCAACCAGGCCAGGTCCCGCCGCAGTTCGTAGACCAGCCCGCGCACGGCACTCCAGCGACTGGGGCGCACGCGCAGACCGAAGCGCTCGCGGAAGAACTTCGCATCACCGCGGTAGCGTTCGGCGACGCTCTCGGGGTCGTACTCGTGACCGTGCTCCACCACCGCGTCGGGCTCGTGCGCCAGGGCCCAGCCCGACCACAACAGGTCATAGGCCATGAGCACGTCCTCACCGTGGCGCGTGGGACGGAAACCCGTGCGCCGGAAGAGTTCGCCCCGGATCGCGCAGCAGACGTTGTCGAGCAGCACCACGTCACGCCAGTCGCGGGCCTCGAAGCCGCGCAACTGGAGCGCCTCGAAGGGGCCGGTCAGGCGGCGTTCCTCGGTGGCGAAGGGTGAGTCGAAGACGGTCGAGCAGGTCAGGTAGTCGGCCTCGTCGGGCGGCACCTGGCGCGCCGTCGCGGCGGCCACGCCGGGCTGCGTCGCCGCCAGGGCCAGGGTCGAGAGCCAGTCCTCGCCCAGCGGAATGGCGTCCTGCACGAGGAACACGACCACGTCCACGTCGGGCAGGGCGGCCGCGGCCTGGTTGCGCGTCACGCCGTGGTCGAAGGTCTGCGGCGTGATCGAGGTGACGTCCGCGCCGAACGCGCGCGCCGCCTCCGGCGTCCCGTCGTCACTACCCGAATCGATGACCACCAGCGCCTCGGGCCCCGGGCGCTGCTCGCCGATCGCGTCCAGACAGGACACGAAGCGTTCCCCGCCGTTGCGGGTCGGGATCACGATGCCGACCCTTATGGCTTCGATCTCCGGAACGGCTTGCGCGCCGTCTTGTAGATCCGGTACGGCACGCTGTCCCAGATCCGCGTGAGCTGGGACTCGAGCCGTTGGATGTGCGTCGTCTTCTCGTTGAGCGCCTTCCACAGGTCCTCGACGTTCTGTTCGAGACGACTGGCGCCGTCGACGATCGAGTCCTTCTCGGCGCGCAGCATGTCCAGCTCGTGGGACTGCTCGTTGAGGAAGGCGATGGCCTGCTCGGCGGCGATCAGCCGGGCGCGCACATCCGCCAACCAGTCGGGGTCCACACGCCAGCCGGACTCTCGCACCACGCCCAGGCTCACGCGCAGCTCGTCCAGGCCCGGCGTGTCGGTGTCGAGTTCGGAGAGCACCTTGTCGATCGTGGCCCACGCGTTCTCGGCGTTGGCCGGCACACCCAGCTTGGGTGGCGCCAGCTCGAACGTGTCGCGCGTCACGCCTTCCTCCCGGAAGAGGTCGGCGATCTCGGTCACGCGGCTCAGCCGGTGCAGCTGCTCCTCGAGCCGGTGGTTGGCCTCGATCAGGTGGTAGATCTGCCCCACCAGGTGGCTCTCGTGTCGGCGCACCTCCTCGTCGTCGCGATCGCGACCGTTGGGGGCGGCGCCGCTCCGGGTGCCGTCGGGCGGCGTGGACGCCGCGTCTCTCTCGTCATCAGGTGTCACGAGGCACTCCTCGCCGCGGGGGGGACACCGGCGAGCGCCCGCTCCCAGAGTTCCACGAAGTCGTCAGCGTTGTCGTCGAGCGTTCGGACCGCTCCGATCCCTGCGGTCAGTCGCGGCAACAGGGTGGGATCCTCGTCGAAGTCGCGGATCACGTTGAGCAGGGCTCCGGGGTCACCGGTCCGGAACGTGCGGCCGTTCACGCCGTCCCGGACCAGCTCGGAGAGCCCGCCCAAATCCGAGGCGATCACCGGGCGTCCGGCGCTGAAGGCCTCGAGCACCACGAAGGGCGTGTTCTCGTACCACACCGACGGCACGACGAGCACGTCGATCGCCGCCAGCACGCCGGACAACTCGCCGTAGTCGTAGGGACCCATGAAGTTGATGCGCGGATCGATGTCCGCGAAGGCACGCACGCGCTTGGCGTACTTGGGGAAGTGCTGCATGTTGCCGCGCACCACCAGTCGACAACTGTCGGAGCGGTAGTCGCGGAACGCGCTGATCAGCACTTCCACGCCCTTCTGGGGATTGATGCTGCCCAGGTAGCCGAAGGTCACCGTGCCCTCGCCCGCCACCGGCATCTTGCGCGGCACCGTGGGCAGCGGCTGCACCCCGTAGGGGATGTGCAGCATGTGCTCGTCACGGTAGCCGTGTCCCAGGAACATGCTCTTGATGAAGCGCGAGGGCGCGATCATGGCGGCGGCCTTCTCCAGCGTGTTGCGGATGAAGGCCGGCCGGGCCGACAGCGACTGGCGTCGCAGCGCCACGTCGGCGTGGTTCAGCTCCACCATCGAGGGGCCGGGCCCGCTGACCTCCACGAAGCCCGCGCGCTTGCTGAACATGCGCAGGGCCTCGTAGCTGAAGTTGCCCGTGGCCAGGCACTCGATGCAGCTGGTCATCTCGGGCCCATCGCAGAGAGCTCCGTCGTGCCGCAGCAGCTGCACCGTGGGGCACAGGAACCAGAAGTCCATCATCTGCACGAAGACCGGGATGCCGCGCACGCGGCACTCCTCCACCAGCGACAGGCCCAGGCCCATCAGGTGGAAGACGTGCACGACGTCGGGCTGCACCTCGTCCAGCCACTCGCCGAACATCTTCCCCAGGAAGACGTTGTAGTAGTCGTTGAGGGCGTTGTTGGGCACCAGCCCGTCGAAGAAGGTGAGCCGCGTCACGGGCACCTCGTCCACCGGCTCGTCGACCAGGCGCAGGGCGGTGCGCTGGTGCGGATCGGGCTCGTGCGTGAAGACGCGCACGTCGTGGCCCTGGTCGCGCAGGATCAGCGCCAACCGGTGGGCGTAGATCTCCGTCCCGGTCAGGTACCGCGGGGGGTACTGGTGGACCACGAACGCGACCTTCACGACGACTCCTCGAGAGGCATGCCCGGTCAGGCGCCGGGGCTGGATCCACCCGGCTCCCTGCCCGGACCGGGCCGGCCGAGCAGCCGATCATAGACACCCAGGAGCTCGCTGGCAGCGGCCTCCTCGTCGCGCACCCACTCGGTGCGCCCGGCCAGACGCTCACGCAGCGCAGGGTCGTCCAGGAGCCGCCGCAGGCAGGCCGCGAGCGAACGCGCGTCCCCCGCCTCGAACAGCAGGCCCGTCACGCCGTCCTCCACCGCCTCGGCCATGGCGCCGTGATCGGCCGTGACGACCACCGCCCCCGCCAGCCAGGCTTCCCGGATCGTGAGCCCGTAGGCCTCGTACCAGAGGGACGGGACGACGACCACGTCGAGGCCCGCCAGCAGGCGCGGCAGGTCCTCGTTGCGGTAGACCCCGTGCAGCGTGATCGACGCCTCGTGACCGCGGCGCAACTGCTCGAGCCGGTCGCCGTAGGTGCGATCGTGGTGGAACGGCAGCACTTCGCCGTACACGTCGAGCCGCAGTCCGCTCGGATCACCGAGCAGCCGGAAGGCCTCGAGCGGGAGGTGCACGCCCTTGCTGGGCAGCACGCTGCCGATGAAGCCGACCCGCAAGGGGCTGCCCGGATCGCGCCGGGCGCCGTCCCGATCCACCTCCGCCAGGGCCTGGCGCCAACGGGCGACCGGCAGTCCGTTCTCGACGACCTGCACCGAGCCCGGCTCCAGCCCGTAGCCCTCGAACATGCGCCGCATGAAGTCGGAGGGCGTGACCAGCTGGTCCACCGCGCCCAGCGCCTGCCGGATCGCGCCGTGGTACTCCTCGATCAGGGCCCGGTCGCCCGCGTCGCGCTCCTCGGGCGGCGCGTGCTCGGCACGGCCCCGGCCCAGGACGTGGGGCCACAGCTCACGCAAGCACGGCACGCACTTGTCGATCCGGATCTCGGGACACAGGTCGAGCCCCGCGGTGATGCGCTGCCCGCGCGGGCACCCCATCCAGAAGTCGTGCAGCGTCATCACCAGGGGGATGCCGGCGGCGCGCACACGCTCCAGGCACTCCACCGACAGGCAGGTGAGGTGGTGGACGTGCACGACGTCGGGGGCGATGCGCTTCAGTTCGGCAGCGAAGACGTCGGCGATGCCCTCGTGGGCGTAGAGGCGCTGGAACGTCGTGGCGTCCTCGAACGTGTTGCCCATGCGCGTGACCGGCACGCCGCCGACCTGGTCGTGCAGGAGCTGCAGGTGCGGGACCTCGGCACTCCCGGCCCGGGCGAAGACGTGACACGCGTGCCCCGCGGCGGTCATGGCCCGGGTCAGGCCCTCCACGTGGAGTTCCACGCCGCCCACCGAGTCGGGCGGATAGCTGGTGGTCACGAACAGGATGCGCATGGTGGATTGGGGCATGCGGGGTCGGGGCATGCGGAGTCAGGCGAGGTCAGGGCCCGCGGCGTCGGGGCACGCGGGGTCAGGGCAGGCGCAGTGAGGACAGGCGGTTGCCGAGCAGGCGCCGCGAGCGGACGGCCCGGCTCACTTGGACAGCCAGGCCTCGAACGCGTCGAAGGCGAACGGCCGTCCCAGGAAGTCGGCCACCAGATCGGCGGCGTCCTTGCTCCCGCCGGGAGCGAGGATCGTCTCCCGATATCGGCGTGCGACGTCCGGGTCCATGAGCTTGCCCTCGAAACGGCTGAACACGTCCTTGGCCAGGACCAGCGACCACATGTAGGTGTAGTAGGCCGCCGAATAGCCGTCGAGGTGACCGAACGAGGCCTGCAGGAACGTGCCTTCCTCGTGCGGGTAGGGGCCCACCCGGGCGCGCACGTCGCGCATCAGTTCGGTGCTGTCGAAGCTGGCCGGGTCGCGATCGTAGTAGGACAGCGACAGGGTGGCGTAGAACATCTGCACGCGCACCTGCAGCCCCTTGCCGTAGTCGGCCGCGGCGTTCATGCGCGCCACCAGTTCGGCCGGGATCGGCTCGCCCGTCTCCCAGTGGGTGGCGAAGCGCGCCAGCACATCCGGGTCACGCCCCCACTCCTCGAACAACTGGCTCGGCACCTCGACGAAGTCCCATTCGGTGGCGATGCCCGACACGGACATCCAGCGCTGCCGCCCGGCGAGCAGGTGGTGCATCAGGTGACCGAACTCGTGGAAGTAGGTCGTGACCTGGTCCGGCTCGAGCAGCCCCGGATCGCCGCCGGCCGCCGATGGCTGGGGGAAGTTGCACACCAGGCAGGCCTGGGCGATGCGGCGACCCTCCAGGCCCGTGGTCAGGTCGAACATCGCCGCGTGCTTGAACTTGTCCTCGCGCGGGTGCATGTCGAGGAAGAAGCGCGCGATGCGTTCGCCGGACTCGAGGACGTCGTAGACCTCGACGTCGGGGTGCCAGGGCGTGACGTCAGCCGCCACGAACTCCACCCCGTAGAGCCGCGCCGCGGTGTCCAGGACCCCGTCGCGCACCTTGGCGTAGGCGAAGTACGGCCGCGCCTCACGGGTGTCGAAGTTCGTCTTGCGCTGACGCAGCTTCTCCAGGAAGTACGAGCGGTCCCAGTCGCGCACCTCGGTCGCGTCCGGCACTTCGCGCTGCACCTCTTCGAGCAGCTCGGCGTATTCGATGCGCATGCGCTCCTCGGACAGCTCGGTCACGCGCTGCACGAACGACGACGCCTTCTCCGCCGTCTTGATCATCTTGTCCTCGGTCACGTACGCGGCCCAGTGCGGGTACCCCAGCAGCGTGGCCAGCTCGTGTCGCCGGGAGAGCAGGCGATCGAGCACCTCGAGGTTGTCGGGCGTGCCGCGCGTCAGGTAGGCGCGCAGCAGGGCCTCGCGGTGCTCGCGATTCCGTGCGTACTTCGCGAACGGCATGTAGTCCGTCGGGTTGGTGGTGACCGTGACGGCGCCGTCGGCGTCCGGTGCGTGGGCCGCCACGAAGTCGGCGGGCAGACCCTCCAGGCCCGCCGCCCCCTCCGGGATGGTGATCGAGCGCACGTCGGAGGCGATGTTGCGGCTGAAGGACTGGCCGATCTCCACCAGCTCCTCGCGCAGGGCGGTGATGCGCCGGCGCGTCGCCTCGTCCCGGTCGACGCCGGCGCGGCGATAGTCGCGCAGGGCGTGTTCGACGATGCGACGGGAGACCGGATCGGGCGCGGCATCCAGGTCGAGCGCCACCAGCCGGTCGTAGACCTCGCGGTCGAGCGAGAGCTCGGTGGAGAAGCGCGACAGCTCCTGCTCGGCCACGGCGCCCACGTCGCGCATGACGCTGTCCGGGTGCGCCTGGAAGAAGAGGTGCGCCAGGTGGGCACTGCGATCGACGGCGTGCCCGATGGCGTCGTACTCGTCCACCACGTCGAGGAACGACGCGGCGGCAGGCAGCCGCTTGAATTGCGCCACCGCCTCGCGTGAGGCCTCCAGATCCGCGCGGCACTGCGCGGCGAGTTCGTCCGACGAGATGCCGAGCAAGGGCTCGAGCGGGTCGAGTTCGGGCAGGGTCGGTATGCTGGAAGCCATGGTTCTCGTTCGGTGGGCGGGAAGGGGATCCCGGCGATTCTAGCCAAGACGCCCCCCTGCCCCGCACGTCGCTTGACCCTGGGAGATGCGTCCCGTGGCGATGGCTCGAAGTCGCAGAAGACGGCGCCGCTCGGCACGGGCGCAGGCAGGCTCCTCGCCGGCCGGGCAGAGCCGTTCGGTCAGGACCGCGTCGGGACGGGCCGGGAGCGGTTCTCCCACGCCCCGGAGCCGCCTGCCCCAGCCCCCGCGGGTCGTCCGAGGAGCCGTCTGGATCTGCGCCGTCGCGGCGGCCCTCGCCGTCTGGTCGATCTCGACCGGCCCCGGCGGGACCGGGGGCCCGGCCGACGGCGGGCAGGCGGACCCGTCGACGCCCCACGGCGGAGCTGCCTCCTGGGCCCCCGAGCTGGCCGTCGTCGACGCACTCGGTCGGCCCGTCCCCGGCGCGACGGTCCACGTCTGGGATTGCAGCGAGACCTGGAACGCGGTGCTCCGGGACGACCCCGCGACGCCCGACGGAACGCTCACCGAGCTCGCCTCGATCGAGGACGACGCCTGGGACGGACTGCTCGCCCACTTCCACAGCGCGCGCGGCATCGACGCCCGCGAACCCGACCTCGTCCTGCAGACCACCGGCGACGGCACGCTGCAGACCAGCCTGCCCGGACCGGGGGCCGTGCTGTACGCGACCCATGCGGACCTCGGCACCTCGGGCGAGCTGCTGCTGCCGCGCCCCTGGCTGCGGCGCGCGGCGCGACTCACGATCGCGCTACGCCCGATCAGTTCGGTGCGCGGGCGGGTCCGGGACTGGACGCGCCGTCCCGTGCCGGACGCGACGGTCACCTATGCCATGGCCGGCCCGCGCGCGTTGCCGCCCGACGTGTTCCCGCGACTCCGGCCGGTGGCCCCCACCGGCCCCTCGGGACACTTCCATCTGCACGTGGACTCGCCCTGCGGCATCGCCTTCACGGTCACGTCGGAGGGCGACCGTCACGACCTCTCGGCTCAGCACTTCGCATGGTTCGAGGCCGGGCAGGAAGCCGACGTCACGATCCAACTCCTGTCGCCCTACGCCGTCACCGGCACGCTGCGCACCGTCGCCGGCGCGGTGATCACGCGCGGCGAGGTGGGCCTGGTCCCGGTCCCGGCCCCCGCCGAGACGTCCATGCAACGACTCCCCGACCTGCAACGCCTCCCCGACGGCCGCTTCCGCGTGGACCTCGACGGCCCGGGCGCCCACCTGCTGTACGCGCGCGGCGAGGACCTGATCCAACGCGACGCCCTGCGCGCCTCCGTCAGCCATGCCGAACCGCTGGCCGAACTCGACGTGATCCTGGTCCCGACGGTGAGCCTGTCCGGCCGCGCCGTCTGGAGCGATGGTGCACCGCTCGTGCGCGCACGCCTGACCCTGACGCCCCGTACCGCGCTGGTCCCGGAACCCGATGCGGATTCGATCGTGGCCGGCTTGCCCACCAGCGCGGCGCTCACCGGGCGAACCGACGGCGACGGCCGCTTCGCTTTCGACGACCTGTCTCCGTCCCTGGCCTACGACCTGTCCTGTGATCTCGGCAACTTGATCGAGCCGGCGCGTGTCCTCAGCCACCACGTGCCCGACGGCAGGGAACTCGCGCTCGCGCTCGACCGTCTGGAGCCCAGCGGCACCAAGCTGAAGGGGGTCGTGGTCGACGCGAGCGGGCGCCCAACGCGGTCCTGCGCCATCTGGCTCTACCCGCTCGCGGAGGGCGAGGACGTCACGCACGAACTGTTCCCGACCCGCCCGGCGGACGGCCGCGGATGGAACGGCAGCTTCACGCTCTACGACATCCTGGCCTACACGGACTACCTCGTGGTGGCCCGCAGCGACGACGGTGCCTACGGCACGGCCACGCCGTCCCGGACCCTGCCCCGTAGCGAGACCCACGTGCGCCTGGTGCTCTCCGCCCCCGGCCAGCTCCAGGTCACCGCGCGTGACGCGAGCGGCGCCGTCATGCGCGGCGTGCACTTCCGACTGCAGGGCGACACCTGGGCCGGCGACTGGCCGCACCGGCCCGTCTCCCGCACCGGTCGGCAGCGAGTGGACACGCGGCGCACCGATGCGACGGACGGCACGACGACCCTGCACGGCATCCCGCCGGGGCGCTGCACGGTGACGGCCCTCGGCGAGGCCGGTTCGTTTGCACCGGCGAACCTGCTGATACCGGAGGGCGACACGCTGTCGCTGGAGCTGCAGATCACCGCCGCAGCGCCCCCGGGAGGCTGAACGTCACCCTGCGTCGGCTCGGCGCTAGCCGTGGCGACGATCATCGTTCCGGAGCAACGCAGCGCGATCACGCTGGTTCTGGAGCGCCGGACAGATCGGGTGGGGCCGCACCGTATGCGTTCGCGGCCAACAGCGGGCGCCGGCACAGCGTCGAGGAGCGGCATGGACGAAGACGACTTCGCCGACGAACCGGGAGCCAGGCGGGTCACCGGCGTCGCACTCGTGCTGATCGGCGCAGCGCTGCTGCTCTTCGGCCTGCTGCGCGAGGACGGGCCGGCACCGGGAGGCGCGGTCCTCGAGCCGCGCCCCGGTGCGAGCGCCGCCCAGCTGCCGCCACCTCCGAGCGGCAACGTGCAGCCCCTGCTGACCGTCGCCGAGGCCGCACCGCCCTCCGCCGACCAGGGTGACAGCAGCCCCTCGGCCGACCCCGCAGCGCCCACCGACGTCAGCCTCGAGCTGACCCTGCGCGTGCTCGACATCGACCGACGCCCCGTGCACGGCGCCCGGGTGCGCATGTGGTCGCTCGACGAGAGCAGCGGGCGCGCCGCGCGCGACCTCGCCCACCGCCGCCCTGCCGATCCGCTCGACTCCTTCCTGTTCATCTCCACGCCGCGCCGAGACGACGAACCGGGCCTGCGCCTCACCCATGACCCCGCCCGCGGCGAGTGGATCACCGGCCCCGACGGCCGCGTCCGGATCGCGTTGCCCGACGACAGCGCCGTGCTGGTCGCCGATCACGTCGATGCCGGCAGCTCGGGGCGGGTCTACGCGAGCGACGGGTTGCGCGACCGGGGGGACGAGGCCGAGCTGCGGCTGCGCCCGCGCGGCGAGCTGCGCGGCAGCGTGCTCGACGCGGACGGCGCGCCCATCGCCGGAGCACGTGTGGACGCCCGCCCCGGAGAGAGCATGTTCAGCTTCGACGGAGCGCTCACCCGGGCGCGCGTGCCGGCCGCATGCAGCAGCGACGCGGAGGGCCGCTTCACGCTGACCGTCGACACGCCCTTCCGCGGTCGGGTCAGCGCGAGCCTCGGCGGACGGACCAGCGCCGACACGGCGGTGGTCGTGCTGCCCGGCAGCGCGGAGTTCGTCGCACTGCGTCTGGGGAGCGCACTCTCCCTGAACGGTGTCGTCACCGATGAGACGGGCGCACCCGTTGCGCGCGCCTTCGTGGCGCTGCAACAGGGCTCCCGCCGCGACTTCGACTGGCTGACCACGGGAGACGACGGTCGCTTCGCCGTGCCGCTCGCCGCGCCCGGGGCCTACACGGTGATGGCCTGGACCGACCTCGCCCGGGGCGCCCGGGAGGCGGTCGTCGAACTCGACGGATCGCAGGCGGACGTCCGGCTCGTGCTGCGCCCGATCACGTCCATCGAGGGGCGCGTGCTGTGGTCCGACGGCACGCCCGCCGCCGACGTGCTCGTGGCGGCCACCGAAGACGGCATCGACGAGCGCGCGGAGCACGCCGACTGGGACGACATGACGCGCTGCACGACCACCGAGAGCGGGGCCTTCCGCGTGATCGTGTGCGCGGGCGACAGCTACACCCTCGCCTGCGCGCCGCTCGCCGACGCGCCGCCCACGCGCGTACCCCACGTGGCCCCGGGCGCGACCGACGTGCGCGTGCAGCTCGACCTGGCGCCCGGCCCCGCCGCCACGGTGACCCTGTCCGTGGTCGACGAGCACGGCGCGCCCGTGACCGACTACGAGCTCGACTTCGTGCCGTTCCTCGCCTTCCCGGAGCTGCCGAGGCACGGGCCTTCGATCGGGCGGGCCGAGTCGGGCATGATCCGCGGCCGCCAGGTCAGCGATCCCCAGGGACGGGCCGAGGTGCTCGCCGACCCATCCGGGCGCCCGTTCGCCGCCGTGATCGACGCCCCGGGTCACTGGCCGCGCATCGTCGGCCCGATCACCTCCGGCCCCGAGGGCCTGGAGCAGACGATCGTGTTGGGGCGCGCCGGCCCGCTGACGGTGCGCGTGGTCGACGAGCACGGAGCACCGATCGCCGCGGCCCACGTGGAGGTCCTCCCCCGCGTGATCGACGACGATGAGTCCCACGTCACCCGTTGCAGCCTCTCGACCGACACGGACGGCGTCGCCCGATTCACGATCCTCGCCGCCGGCGATTGGGCGGTCGGCGCCCGCGGACCGCTCGGACGCACGGCGTCCACCGAGCGGCTCACCCTCGCGCCCCGCGCGCCGGCTGAACTCGTGCTGCGGTTGCGCTGAGGCACGAACCCGGCTTTCACTCCTCCGATCCCGGGGTCGCTTGAGGCGTGGCCTATTCGTAGTGTCTGAGGGGTGAACCCCGGCGTCCTCACGATCCTGCTGACCGTCGCGCTCAGCCTGCCGCTCCGAGCCGCGCCGCCCCAGGCCGTCGGCGAGCCGCCGCTCGTCGCCACGGCCACCGTGAACTCCGAGCCGCCCGGTGGGCCGGGGGACGTCGTACGCGACGGCGCTGCACGCGACACACGCGACGCCGGCGTCGACCAGGCCGTGCTGCAGCAACTGCGCGACCTCGAGCAGCGCATCGCCAACATCGAAGCGATCCTCGGGCCCGACATGCAACTGGGCGCGACGCTCGAGTCGCTCAAGGCGCAGATCGACGAGGCCAACCAGGGCATGCGGGTCACCTGGAACGGAGGCCTCGCGTTCCAGGACGACGACGTCAAGATCACCATCGGCGGCCGCATCGACGTGGACAACACCTTCGCGTCCGGCGACAGCGACGCCGAGGACTCGGTCGGCAACCTGGAGGACGGCAGCGAGTTCCGGCGCACGCGGCTCGCGATGGCGGGCGAACTGTACGACAAGCAGATCCAGTGGAAGGCGGAATACGACTTCGGAGGCGGGGAAGCCGACTTCCAGGACGTGTACGTGCAGCTCAATCAACTGCCGGTGATCGACAACGTGCGCGTCGGCTACTTCAAGGAGCCCCTGGGTCTCGAACAGACCCAGAGCTCGAAGACGGTGACGTTCCTCGAGCGCGCCCTGCCCGCCGACCTGACCCCGGGCCGCTCCACCGGCATCGGCACGACGCAGACCTTCGCCGACAAGCGCGTCTCGCTCCAGGCGGGCGTGTTCCGCGACGGCACCGACAGCTTCGGCGATGCGGACGGCGACGGCTCGGCAGCCGTCACCGCGCGCCTGTCCGGCCTGGCCCTGTACCAGCCCGACCACCAGCGACTGCTGCACCTCGGCGCTGCCGTGAGCCACCGTTCGCTGGACGACGACATGCTGCGTTTCCGCGCGCGCCCCGAAGCGCACCAGCTCCAGCGCTTCGTGGACACGGGGGACTTCGAGGCCGACGGCGTGGACATCTACGGCCTGGAGGCCGCCTTCGTCGAGGGACCGTTCTCGGCCCAGGCCGAGTACATCCGCGCCGACGTGGACAGCGGCAGCACGGGCGACCCCACCTTCGACGGCGCGTACTTCTACGCCAGCTACTTCCTCACCGGCGAGAGCCGCCCCTACAAGAAGGGCGCGGGTGCGCTGGATCGCATCACGCCCACCGAGCCGTTCATCACCAAGGGCGAGACCAAGGGCAAGGGCGCCTGGGAGATCGCGGCGCGCTGGTCCACGCTCGACCTGGAGGACGCGGACGTCACCGGCGGCGAGCTCGAGGACTTCACGCTGGGCCTGAACTGGTACCTGAGCAGGAACCACCGCTGGATGCTCAACTACGTCCGCGCGGAGATGGACGAGAGCGTCGACGGCAACGCCGACATCTGGCTCATGCGCTGGCAGACGCTGTTCTAGACCACGCCCGCCGCCCCGGGCGTGCCACACGCCTCCCGCCCACAAAGGCCTGTATCGCTCCGGCCGGCACGTGAGCGCCGGCAAGACAACGCGCGCGTCAGCAGGACGACGCGCGCGTCAGCCGGCACCCAGCTCCGCACCCAGGCGTTCGATCAGGCTCACGTCGTCCTCGATCGGCTTGACCACCGGGATCGTCGCGCGCATCGCGTCGACCTCTCGCGGATCGCTCACGACGTGTTGCAGGAGTCGCGCTAGCGCCGCATCGTCGCCCGGGGGGAAGACGCGGCCGCCGCCCCGGCTCACGAGCTCGGCCATGCCGCCGCGATCGGAGGTGAACACCGGCACGCCGCGCTGATGGGCCTCGTGGATCGTGAGCGGTGAGTTCTCCCACCACAGCGACGGCACCACGAGCACGTCGAGGCGCGCGAAGATCGCGTCCCGTTCGTGGGGCGCGAAGGGACCGGCGAGATCGAGAGCGACGCAATCGGCGGCCAGCCCGCGCAGGCGCTCGGCGACCTCCGGGAACCAGTCCAGGTGCCCGTGCACGCTGGCGCGCAACGCCTCGGGCCCCAGGCCGGTGCGGGCCACCGCCCGGGCGAAGACCTCGGCGCCCTTGTAGTCGCTGAGCGTTCCGATGAAGCCCACGCGGAGGGGACGACCGGAGGACTCGAGTCGGTCCTCGCTGCCGGCGGCCGAACTCGCGACACCTTCCGCGCCCGGAACGGCCGCGACCCGACCGGGCCCCAGCAGCGTCGGCCGGGGGAAGCCGTAGTCCGACACGATCAGCTTGTCGCGCGGCAGCCCGGCGGCGGCGAAGCGCGCCCCGAGGAACTCCGACGGCGCGATGAAGCGATCGACCAGCTCCACCGCCGCGGCCAGGTCGGCGGCGCGGCCGTCGAGGGCCCGGGCGAACCAGCGCCGGTCGCCCAGTTCGGCGTGGGCGTCGTCGCACGCCGCGTCGCTCCAGCGCTCGCGATCGATGGGATAGATATCGACACAGCGGGCGCAGTCGGTGGACGTGGCTTGCTCGCAGGCGCGGCCCTCGAGGTCGTACATCAGGCCGGCGCGGGGACACAGCCACCAGTACTCGTGCAGCGTCATGACCACGGCCTTGGCTCGAGCCCGAGCGGCGCGCAAGGTCGACACCCCGCCCACGAACTGCAGGCCCTGGACGTGCACCAGGTCGGGCTGCCAGCGCTCGCACACGCCGTCGAACACGGCGGCCATGGGCGGGTCGTCCCACTGTTCCGAGAGATCGTGGTAGATGCGGTTGTAGATGCCCTCGAAGACCGGGATGCCGTCGTGCTCCCGCTCGGTCAGGCTCCATTGGTCGAGGGCGCGGTTCTCCTCGCAGGTGAACACCGCCACGTCGTGGCCGGCATCGGCCAGCGCGCGGCACAGGCTGGCGGTGTAGATCTCCGACCCGGCCGCGTGCAGCGGCAGGTAGTCGTGGATCACCTGGAGGATGCGCACCGGGGGCTCAGGCGTTGGCGGGCATGGGCGTGCCGGAGCGCGCCGCGGCTTTGGCTTCGCGCACCGCCTTGGTGAGCCACTCGACGGCGTCGCCCAGGGGCACGACCTGCTTCTCGCCCTCGCTGCGCGCGTCGACTTCCACGTTGCCCTCGGCCAGGGACCGGCCGCACAACACGCGGAACGGGAAGCCGAGCAGCTCGCTGTCCTTGAGCTTGGGGCCCGGACGGCTGTCGCGGTCGTCGAGCAGCACCTCGATGCCGGCGTTCTTCAGGTCCACGTAGAGCTTCTCGGCCGCCTGCACGACGCTGTCGTCGTTCATCTTCATGGGCACCACGAGCACTTCGTACGGCGCGATGGGCACGGGCCAGACGATGCCTTTGTCGTCGTGGTTCTGCTCCACCGCCGCGGCCGCGATGCGCGACACGCCGATGCCGTAGCAGCCCATGACGAACGGTTTGCCCTTGCCGTCCCGGTCGGTGAACGTGGCCTTCATGGCCTCGCTGTACTTGGTGCCCAGCTTGAACACGTGGCCCACCTCGATGCCGCGCAGGCTGCCCAGCGCTCCCTGGGAACAACGCGCGCAGGTGTCGCCGGCCTGGGCTTCGCGCAGCTCCAGGGTCTCGGGTTGTTCCACGTCACGACCGAAGTTCACGTCGAGCAGGTGGTGGTCGGTCTCGTTGGCGCCGCACAGGAAGTTGGTCATGCCCTCGATGGACAGGTCGCCCAGGATCGTGACGCCAGCCAGCCCCACCGGTCCGGCGAAGCCCGGCTCGGCGCCGGTGATGCGGCGCACGGCGTCCTCATCGGCCACCTTCAGATCGAGACACGCCAGGCGGTTCTGCACCTTGACCAGGTTCACGTCCTGGTCGCCGCGGATGAGCACGGCCACGTCCTCCTCGCGATCGGTGTGCACGGCCGTGAGCAGCACGGTCTTGATCATGCGCGCGGCGGGCAGCTTGCAGCACTCGGTGAGGGCCTCGACGGTGGTCACGCCGGGCGTGGGGTCCTTGTGCATGGGCAGCGCGTCACCGCCGGCCTCGCCCGCAGGCAGCACCGACTCGGCCCGCTCCACGTTGGCGCCGTAGCCGCAGTGGGCGCAGGTGAGCAGGGCGTCCTCGCCCGTGTCGGCGGTGACCATGAACTCCTCGCTGCGACTGCCGCCGATGGCGCCGCTGTCGGCCTCCACGATCACGTACTCCAGCCCGCAGCGGTTGAAGATCGCCTGGTACGCGCCGCGCATGGCCATGTAGCTCACGTCCAGGCCGCCCTCGTCGGCGTCGAAGCTGTAGGCGTCCTTCATGATGAACTCGCGCCCGCGCATCAGGCCGAAGCGCGGACGGAACTCGTCGCGGTACTTGTTCTGGATCTGGTAGGCCGTGACCGGGAGCTGCTTGTAGCTGTCGATCGTGCCGCGCACCTGGTCGGTGATCACCTCCTCGTGCGTGGGCCCGAGGCACATGCGCGCGCCGCGCCGGTCGGTCAGGTTGAACATGATCCCGGCGGTGAGGTACGCGTCGGCGCGGCCCGACTCCTCCCACAGCTCGATCGGCTGGATGATCGGCAGCATGAGCTCCTGCCCGCCGGCCTCGTCCATCTCCTCCCGCACGATCTGGGAGATCTTGCGCAGGGTGCGCCACATGAGCGGCGAGTAGGTGTAGACGCCCGACGCGATCTTGCGGATGAAACCGCCGCGGGCCAGCAGGCGGTGGCTGTTGGTCTCGGCGTCGGCGGGGTCGTCGAACAGGGTGCGGTTGAGCAGCTTGGAGGCGCGCATCGGGGTCGGGGCGGCGACGCCCCCCTTTCGTGCCGGATGCTCGCGGAGGAGCAGCCGGGCGAACAGCGGGTTGCCCCCGAATCGGGGCTCTCTGGCCGGCCCACGGTGTGGGCCTCAGGTCCGGGGGGCAAAAGGCCCGATTGTACGAATCGAGGACGGGTCGGCCGAGCGGTACAAAGGACGCCATGGGAACGGAACACACACAGGCGCGGGACGGCGGGACCGATCCCGCCGAGCCGGGGACGCTGTCGGCGTCCGCTCAGCAGCTCGCCGGGGCGAAGCGCCCCAAGGGCATGCTCTGGCGCGTCGCGCTGCTGGTGGTCGTGCTGGCGATCCTCGACCAGGGGCTGCAACACGTGCTCATGGGCGACGGTATGTTCCGCGGCCGCCGCGTGGCGCCCTTCGACCCGCCCCTGTTCAACACGGCGCAGGCCGAGTCGCTCGAGCGCCTCGAGGCCCTGGCCGACGACGGCACGCCGCTCACGGGCAACGTGACCTTCGACGCACTGCTCGGCTGGGCGCCCGAGGCGGGCGGCGGCTCGGGCCAGGTGCGCTACGACTGGGCCGGCGCCCGTCTGCACGCCGAGCCGATCGCCGAGGAGCGCGGCCTGGCCACCCGCCGCATCGTCACCATCGGCGGCTCCTTCACCCACGGTGACGAAGTGGGCGCGGCCGAGACCTGGAGCGCCCAACTCGCCGACCGCTTCGCCGCCGACCCGGCCCGCACCGGTGACGGTTCGTCGCTCGAAGTGGCCAACCTGGGCGTGGGTGGTTACGGCATCGATCAGGCCCTGCTGCGACTGCGTCGCGACGGCCTGGCGCTGGGTCCCGACGAGGTCTGGCTGGGCCTGATGCCCGGCGCCTGTCTGCGCGTGGTCAACCAATACCGCCCGGCCCTGCGTCACCACGACCGCTCGGTGGCCTTCAAGCCCCGCTTCATCCTCGACAACGCCGACGACCTGGTGCTGATCCACAGCCCGGCCGAGTCGCCGGCCGACGCCGTGCGCCTGATCCGCCGCCAGGACGACTTCATGCGCGCGCTGGTCGAGCACGACCTGTTCGTGCGCCGCGTGCCCCAGGCCTACATGCGCACCGGGACGAGCTGGATGCACTGGTTCGCGCCCACCCGTCTGCTGCTGACCCGCACCGAGGGACGCATGCGCGACCCGGCCGAGTGGCTCGGCAACCTCGACAGCGAGGTGACCCGGCTGATGCACGAGCTCGTGCTGACGACCGCTCACGACGCCCGCACGGCCGGTGCCGTCTTCCGCGTGATCGTGCTGCCCGACCGCAAGTCACTGCGGTCGTTGGAGCCCGCCGATGAGGACCAGCCGCCCTACTGGGACGGCCTCGTGAACGGCCTGCGCCTGGCCGACATCGACGTGGTCGATCTCACCCAGCCGCTGCTGGACGCCGGCGCCCTCGACGACGACGAGTTCTGGATGCCGGGCGGCCACTACTCCCCGCGCGCCAACGCGGTCGTGGCCAACGCCCTGGCCCCCATCGTGGGCGCCAGCGAGATCGCGGTGGACTCGGCCGACTACTTCTCCACCGAGCCGGGCACGCGCGAGTTCTCGCGCATCGACAAGCCCAAGCGCAAGAAGACGTTGATCGTCGCGCCGGCCGGCGCCGAGACGACGTCCGGCAGCAACGGCGACGACCGGGTGGCCCACGCCGCCGGCAAACCCGTGCGCCACGTCTTCGCGGTCCCCGACGAGGACGAGCCCGGCGACGGCCAGGGACTGCGGCTCGTGTTCGCCCAGCGCGACGAGCGCCTGCTGCTGGAGGCCTTCACCTACAAGAACGACAAGATCGACACGGGGCTGGTGGAGCTGGCCACGCCCGCCCTGGTGGGCACCGACAACAACCACCTCGGCGCCGCCCCGCACCTCACCGGCGTGGACCAGACCTGCCGGGTGCAGGCCAACCTGCTCGGCACCCAGACGCTCGACGTGGACCTCACCGGCACCATCGCCGCGAGCTGGGTCCCGTCATCCCCGATCACCATCGGCGACGTGACCCACGACGACGTGGTGGGCCTGCGCCTCGTGCTCGACCTGGCCCTGGCCGCCGACGTACTGGGCGTACCCTTCAACCGCGACGCGCGCCTGTCCTTCTCCGGCGTGCTCGCCCGTGAAGAGGGTTACGTGGAGTACAGCAGCCGGGGCAAGACGTACCGGCTGGAGGCCGGAGCGGGCAACTAGCCCGGACAGCCCTGCAGCGCCAGGCGTGTCCGCAGCAGGAGCTGGTGAGAAGTCCGGGCTAGGCGTCCGCCTCGTCGAAGAAGCGCACGTCCGCGGTCCCGTCGGTCGTCGCCCAGCCGTCGAAGCCGTGGCGCTGCAACTCGTCGAGTTGCTTGCCCCGCTTCTTGCGGCCGGTGACGAGGGCCACGCGGTGGCCTTGCTCCCGCAAGGCGGCCGCACGCGCCAGGGACGGCGACAGGTCGTCCTCCTGGCCGGGGTGGAGCACGGCGATCAACCGCGCTGCGCGGCCGGGGCGGAGCCCGCGCTCTTCGAGCAGCATGATCAGGCGCTCGAAGCCGATCGAGAAGCCGCAGGCCGGGACGTCACGCCCCAACAGGCGACCGATCATGCCGTCGTAGCGACCACCGCCTGCGATCGAGTAGGGCAGGCCCTCCACGGCCACCTCGAAGATCGGTCCGGTGTAGTAACCCATGCCGCGCACGAGGGTCGGATCGTAGACGAGCCGGTCGGCTCCGAGCGCGGATGAGAGCGCCTCATGGATGGCGCCCAGACTGCGCGCCCCGTCGTCGCCGCCGACCAATCCATCGGCGAAGGGGGCGATGCCGTCGAGGCTCGGCGCCTGGGCGAGCAACTCCTCCAGGCGGCTGACCGGGCCATCGCCGAGGCCCTGCTCGAGCAGCTCCTTGCGCACGCCGTCCATGCCGATCTTGTCGAGCTTGTCGAGGGTGATGAACAACGAGTCGTGGGACTCGTCGGGGACGTCGCACGAGCGGGCGATGGCGACCAGCATGCGCCGGTCGTTGATGCGCACCGTGGGATCGCTGAGGCCCAGCTTCGCCAGGGCCTCGACCGTCGCCAGGATCAGGTCCGTCTCGGCGATCTCACCGTGCTCGCCGATGACGTCGATGTCGCACTGGGTGAACTGGCGATAGCGACCCTTCTGCGGCCGCTCGGCGCGCCACACGGGGCCGACCTGGATCGCCTTGAAGGGTTGCGGCAACTCGGCGTGGTGCGCGGCGTAGTAGCGCGCCAGGGGCACGGTGAGATCGAAGCGCAGGCCCTGATCGACGAGATCCGCCTCGCCCTGCGCAGCGGCGAGGTCCAGCTTCTCCCCGCGCTTGAGGATCTTGAAGATCAGCTTCTCGTTGTCACCACCCTGACCGCTGGTGAGGTTCTCGATGCGCTCGACGGCGGGCGTCTCGATGTGCGCGTAGCCGAAGGACTCGTACGTCTCCAGGATCACGCGTTGCGCGTAGTCGCGCAGAGCGACCTCGGCGGGCAGCACGTCGCGCATCCCGCGGGCCGGCGCGGCGTTGGCCTTGCCCACGTTCAGAGCACTCCGTAGGCGAGCATGGCGTCGGCGACCTTGATGAAGCCGGCCACGTTGGCGCCCTTGAAGTAGTCGATCCAGTCGCCCTCGCTGCCGTACTCCACGCACTGCTCGTGAATCCGGCGCATGATGCCCTGCAAGCGCTGGTCGACCTCGTCGCGGGTCCAGCTCAGCCGCATGGAGTTCTGCGTCATCTCCAGACCCGAGATGGCCACGCCGCCGGCGTTGGCAGCCTTGCTGGGAGCGTGCAGGATGCGCGCCTCCTCGAACAGCATCGCCGCGTCGAAATCGGTGGGCATGTTGGCGCCCTCGGACACGAGCTGGCAGCCGTTCTTGAGCAGCGTGCGCGCGTCGTCGATCTCGATCTCGTTCTGGGTGGCGCAGGGGAAGGCGAGCTCGCAGGGCACGCGCCAGGGACGCTCGCCCGCGTAGTGCTCGCAACCGCACTCCGCGGCCCAGTCGGCGAGCGAACGGCGTTGCCGCGTCTTGAGGTCGATCACCGCTGCGATCTGCTCGGACGTGAAGCCGCCGGGCATGTGCAGGAACCCGCCGCGGTCCGACAGCGTCACGACCTTCCCCCCCAGCTCGAGCAGCTTCTCGGCTGCGTACTGGGCCACGTTGCCCGAGCCGGACACGACACACGTGCGGCCCTCGATCGACTCGTTGCGCTTGGCCAGCATCTCGCGCGCCATGTACACCGCGCCGTAGCCGGTCGCCTCGGTGCGCACCAGGCTGCCGCCGTACGCGAGCCCCTTGCCGGTCATGGCGCCCACGAACTCGTTGCGCAGGCGCTTGTACTGGCCGAAGAGGTAACCCACCTCGCGTGCGCCCACACCGATGTCGCCCGCGGGCACGTCGGTGTCCTCGCCGATGTGCAGGTGCAGCTCGGTCATGAACGACTGGCAGAAGCGCATCACCTCCGCATCGGACTTGTCCTTGGGGTTGAAGTCGCTGCCGCCCTTGGCGCCGCCCATGGGCAGCGTGGTCAGGCTGTTCTTGAAGACCTGCTCGAAGCCCAGGAACTTGAGCACGCTGAGCGTCACCGACTTGTCGAAGCGCAGGCCGCCCTTGTAGGGGCCGATGGAGTTGTTGAACTGCACGCGCCAGCCGCGGTTCACGCGCACGCTGCCCTCGTCGTCCTCCCAGCACACGCGGAAGATCACGATGCGATCCGGCTCGGTCATGCGCTCGAGGATGCTCGCCTTCGCGTACTGCGGGTGCTCGTTGACGAACGGCAGCACCTTGCTGGCGAACTCGCGCACGGCCTGATGGAACTCGGGCTGGCCCGGGTTGCGGCGCTCCAGGCCCTGCATGAACTGGTTGAGTTCCATCGTGTTGCCGCTCCCGGTGGCGCTCAGCAGGCGCCCGATTCGGTGACCCGCACAGAGCCCGCGAGGGGCGCCACCTGCCGGGCGAAGGGGGCGGCATTCTACGGACCGGTACCGCCGGGGCGCGACTCCCGGACAGTCGGTCGAGGATCGCGGGCTCGATCACGACACAACGCCGATTGAAGCCCCTGGGTGGCCCTCAGCGCCGCCAGGCGAGGAACTTCTTCATCAGCCTGGCCACGGTGGGCGTCAGTCGGGTCTTGCTGTAGAGCGAGCCCACCGCGCGGATAGCGTCGGCCTGGGTCGGGTAGGGGTGGATCGTGTCGGAGATCGTCCCGAGGCCCACGCCGGCGCGCATGGCCAGGGTCAGCTCGGAGATCATCTCGCCCGCGTGACGGGCCACGATGGTGGCGCCCAGGATCTCGTCCGTGCCCTTCCTGGTGTGCACCTTGACGAAGCCCTCGGGCTCGCCGTCGAGCAGCGCCCGGTCCACGTGCTCGAACTGCTGCAGGTAGGTGTCCACTTCGATGCCGCGCTCGGCGGCGTCCTGCTCGTACATGCCCACGTGGGCGATCTCGGGGTCGGTGTAGGTGGCCCACGGGATCGTGAGCCGGCTGGCCTTCTTCCTGCCGAAGCCGGCGATGGAGAACAGCGCGTTCTGCACCACCGTGCGGGCCAGGAAGTCCGCCGTGTGGGTGAACTTGTATTGCGAGGCGATGTCGCCGGCCGCGAAGATGTCCGGGTTGGTGGTGGCCAGGAAGTCGTCCACCTGCACGCCCTTGCGTTCGTCGTAGGCGACGCCCGCCTGCTCGAGGCCCATGCCCTGCACGTTCGGCGCGCGCCCCACGGCGACCAGCAGCGCGTCGACGCGCAGCTCGATCGGCTGACCGTCCTTGGTCAGGCGCACGATCTTCTCGGTGCCCTGCTGCTCCAGGCCCTCGATCTTGACACCGAACTGCAGGTCGATGCCATCGCGCACGAAGGCGTCCTGCACGATCTCCGCCGCATCGGGGTCCTCGCGCATGAGGATGTGCGGCCCCAGCTCGATCAGCGACACCTTCGAACCGAAGCGCGCGAAGCTCTGGGCCATCTCGGCGCCGATCGGGCCGGCACCGATGATCGCCATGCGCTCGGGCAACTCGGTCAGGCTGAACAGCGTCTCGTTGGTGAGGTAGTCCACCTCGCTCAGGCCGGGGATCGGCGGCGCCGCGGCGCGGCCGCCGGTGGCGATCACCGCCTTGGCGAACGTCAACTCCTGCCCCGCGACCTCCACCGTGTCGCGGCCCGTGAAGCGTCCGTTGCCAAGGTAGACGTCCATACCCATGTCACGGAAGCGCGCCGCGCCGTCGTGGGGGCTGATGTCGGCCCGGATGCGGCGCATGCGCTCCATCATCTTGCCGAAGTCCACCCGCGCACCTGGGGGCACCTCCACGCCGAAGGCGGCGGCATCGCGCACGTCGGCCAGGGCGCGGGCGGCGCGGATCAGCCCCTTGCTGGGGACGCAGCCCACGTTGAGGCAATCGCCGCCCATCAGGTGCCGTTCGATCAGCGCCACCTTGGCGCCCAGGCTCGCCCCGATGGCGGCGCTCACCAACCCCGCCGTGCCCGCACCGATCACGACCATGTTGTAACGGCCGTCCGGCGTGGGGTTGACCCAGTCGTTCGGGTGCACGTTGCCGACCAGCCGCTGGTTGTGCTCGTCGGCTGGGGCCACGGTGACCGGTTCGGCGGACTGCTGCGGTTCGTCGGTGGCGGTGGACATCTCAGGCATCCTCCGGACGCACGGTGCCGTTGCCGGCCACCGCGGGGTCATGCTTGCCGACGTCATCGCCGGTCTGCTCGTCGAGCGCGCGCCGCGCCACCTTGGCCACGAAGATCGACACGATGATCGCGGCCGCCAATCCGCCACCGAACAACACCCACTCTCCCGTCGTGCGTTCGCGCTCGCTCGACAGCAGCGCCTCGCCCAGCGCCGACCCCAGGTACACGTACATCACGGTCCCGGGGATCATGCCGAACAGCGAGGCGAAGAAGTAATCGCGCAGGGTGACGCTGGTCAGCCCGTAGCCGTAGTTGAGCAGGTTGAAGGGGAAGATCGGCGAGAGCCGCGTCAGGCCCACGATCTTGAAGCCCTCCTTGCCCACCGCGCGATCGATGGCGGCGAAGCGCTCGTTGCCGGCCACCCTGCCCGCCACGGCGTCCCGCGCCAGGTAACGCCCGACGAGGAACGCGGCCGTCGCCCCCAGGGTCGCTCCGATCAGGACCGTGACCGAACCCAGGGCCACGCCGAACAGGCCGCCCGCGGCGATGGTCAGGATCGAGCCGGGCAGGGCCAGCACGGTGGAGACGATGTAGATGCCCCCCAGCGCCACGGGCCCCCAGGGGCCGAGCCCCTCGACCCAGTCCACGGCCTGTTCGAGCGGCAGCTTGCGCGCCAGCATGACCAGCGCCACGAGCGCCGCGAGCACGCCGAGGGACTTGAGCGGGTTGCGCTTGCCGCCCTCCGCCCCCCCGCTCGCCCCCGCCCCCGCCGGGTCGCTCGCGGACGCGTCTCCACCCTCCGTCGCCGTCTCGGACATGGTCATGCTCATCTCGGGCCGCCTCCGTGCTCTGGTCCCCACGCGTCCCCCCTCATGTCTCGAGCGAGGTCGGGTATTGGATGAGTTCGGACGTCGGCCGGTTCGCACCGAATATGTCGCCGGCATGGCCGACGCTCAGCGGGGACGGGCGCCGAGGCACCCTCCGCCCGCGACCGTGCGAACGCCTGCCCCCCGGCTCGGCACGCCGCGCATGATAGCGAAGGCCCACGGACCGGGATCACGGCCCGGTGGGCGCGCTGCTGGGGAGGCGGCGGCGCTGCCCTCAGATCGTGTCGGGGATCTGGATCTGATCCTCTTCGGCGGCCTGCTCCAGCGCCATCTGAGCGGCCGCTTCCGCCGTGAAGCGGATCTTCTGTCCGAAGAAGTTGACCACCAGCAGCACGACCGCGGCGAGTGCACCGGCCAGCGCCGCGCCCGAGGGCCCGACACGCGGCACCAGCCAGAAGCTCGTGCCCACCTGCAGCGCCAGCAGCAGCAGCAGTGACGGCCAGCCCACCGAGTGGAAGCCACGTCGTGCGTAGCGCACGTAGCGCACCGAGAGGAACGCGGCGACGAAGACCATCACCGTCACGGCCCGCAGCAGGTCGCCCGCCGGCAGCCCGTACAACAGCAGCTCCTGGGAACCGTCGGGGTGCGTCGCGACCGTCTCGGCCGACAGGTGCAGCGCCTGACCGATGGAATGGGCCATGCCACCCGGCGCGTAGAACCACACCAGCGCGTACGGGCCGAGGAAGAACCACAGGGCGAACAGCGCCAGGGCCACCGGGCGCGTGGCGCGGTGTGCGCGTCCCGCCGCCGCGGCCGCCTGGGGGCCGTCGGCGTTGAGCCGCTCGGGCCCGTCGACCCGGTCCAGCGCGTCGGCCACCAGCGCGGCGGCCGGCACCAACGGGATCCACATGAGCATGGCGAACACACCGGCCCATGCGCGCGGGTCGGCCGCGGCCGCCTGGCCTTCCAGGGGCATGACGAACAGCATCAGGAACGCGATCAGCGGCACGAGCATGGGCATCAACGCCTGCCCCACGCGGTGCCCGTTGACCGACGGCACGAAGTCGGGATCGCGCTCGATCAGTTCACCCGAACGGCCGAACAGCCCTGCGAGCAGCGACTGCAGCAGCCCGCCCACGAGCAGCATCAGCGCGATGGCGAACATGTCGCGGGCGAAGGGGCCCAGGTTCGCGCCCAGGGTCGTCTGGGTGACGATGTAGACGGCGCCGAGGTAGGTCGGCACGCCGGCCACCAGGGTGCCCACGGTGCCCATGCGCTTGTAGGGCGGCGCCACGTCGGTGCGCAACGTCGGACCCAGCAGCACGACGGAGATCAGGATGAACTTGAGCAGCAGGTCGATCCACGTCTTCACCGTGTCGAGCAGGTCGCCCAGGGTGTGGAACTCCTCCATCGTCACCAGGGCGAACACCAGCGCCACCACCGGCAGGAGGAAGGGCGCGATCTTGCGCAGCAGGTCGACCGACAGGACGGTCACCGCGACCAGTGCCACCGCCGGCACGGTCCAGACCATGGCCGGCTCGAGACCGAGTGAGCGGGCCACGAACCACAGCACCACGATCAGCACCAGGAACTGCGGGAACAGGTGCGGGTCGGTGCGGATCAGTCGCGGCGCCAGGGGGAAGCGCTTGATGCGCAGTCCGCCGCGGGACGTGCACGAGCGCTCACCCACCGCCACCAGGAACACGTGCGCGAAGAGCACGAACATGCCCAGGCCGGCACGCACTCCCAACCCCACCGGGCTGGCCGCGAGGCTCAGGATGATGGCCGACAGGGCCAGCATGCAGCCGGCGATCCAGGTGCGCGAAGTCGTGGACATGGTGGGGACGGACCTATGCTGGTGGCGCGGAGACGGCGGCGCAAAACGCGGGTCGGACGAGAGCCGCCGTGATCTGACCTATCGGCAGCGATCCGCGGTTTCAGCAAGGAAACCTGGGGCCGGGCCCTCAGCCGGCGGAGTCACCCGCAGCCAGCCGGCCCCGCAGGTCCTCGTTCTCGGCCTGCAACCGGGCCAGGACCTGCTCCCAGTGCTCCGAGCGCAGCAATTCGTGCAGACCCGCCTCGCGTAGCTGGAAGGCGTGTTCGAGGGCGCAGAGGCGCTCGTCGGCGGCGGCGGCGCGACCCTCGTCAGGGGCCGGACGCCGATCCCCATGCGCCTCGATCACGGCCCGGTAGACCTCGTCGAGGGCGGCGAGCTGGGCGCTCATGTCGTGGGTCGGGGGCGCGGGGGCGGCGCCCATGGCGGCCCGCCGGCCCGGGTCGTCGGCCAGGCTCGCCAGCAGGCCGGCGAGGGCTCGCGCGTCACCTCGGCCGAACAGCGCCATGCGGTCGGTGGCGCGATCGGCCAGGGCCCCGAGGTCGGTGCACAGCAGCGGCACACCCAGCGCGCAGGCTTCGTCCAGCACGAACGAGTACGACTCGGCGCACAACGTGGGCAACACCGCCACGTCGATCGGCGCTCCCGACAGGTCCGCCGGCGAGTAGGCGCCGTGCCAGACCACCGGCCGGTCGCCGGCGCGCGCGTGCAGCGCCTCCCCCATGGCCTGCTCGGGCGCGTCGCCCCACACGTGGATCTCGACGCGAGCCGGATCGGGCAGGGCCGCCTGGGCGTCGAGCAGCACCTCGACACCCTTGAGCGGGTGCAGGTGACCGAAGACGCCCACCCGCAGCGGCGTGCCCACGGAGGCGACGGCGTCACCCAGGGGCCGCGCGGCGGGCGACGTGATCGCCACCCCCGAACCGGCCGGCGCGATGGCCGTGACCTCGCGCTCGCACCCCAGCCACTCCAGCACCCGTCGACCGTGTCCGTGGGTGGGCGCCAGCAGGGCGTCGGCGCTCTGCACCTCGCGGGCCAGGTCCCCCGCGAAACGGGACACCGAGCCGTCGATCTCGCCGTCGCCCTGGAAGGCCCAGCGCGGTGCGCAGTGGCGACACGCATCGGGTGTCGGACGCTCGCGACAGAAGCTGCCGTCCTGCTTCACCCGGTGGTAGCGCGGACACGAGCTGAACAGGTCGTGCAGCGAGAGCACCGTGGGCAAGCCGCGCGCCCGGGCGGCCGTCACCAGGTTGGTCGTGAGCCGCGCCCAGTGGTGCACGTGCACGACGTCGGGCGCGAAACGATCGAGCCAATCCAGGTAGGCGCGCTCCACGAACGGGTTGGCGACCTTGTCCCAGCGCTCGAAGAACAGGTCGTGGCGGTGGACCCGCACACAGGGCACCGGCCCGCTCTCGTCGCGCACGACCTCGAAGGCGGGGCGCCACTCGATCGAACCGGAGAACACCTCCACCTGGTCGCCGCGGCCCGCCAGGGCCGCCGCCAGATCGGCCACCAGGTGTTCGGTGCCGCCCACCAGTTCGGGCGGCTGCCCGTGGACGACGAGTCCGACGCGGGTCACGCCGGGGACCTCAGCGGCCGTCCGACCTGCCGTGGAGCTGGAGCAACTCGCCGTAGGTGGTCTCCATCTCGGCGGCGTCGTCCTCGATGCTGCGGGGCGGATCCATGGACACGCTCCAGGTGCGCAACGTCGTGGGGTTCTTGATCACGTTGAGCATGTGCTCGCTCAGGGCTTCCACGTCACCGGCGGGGAACAGGCGTCCCGAGCGCGCGTCATCGATCAGTTCGGCCATGCCGCCCTGCCCCGATGCGATCACCGGCACACCCGCGGCGAACGCCTCCTGGATCACCACCGGGCTGTTCTCCAGCCACAGCGACGGCATGACCAGGCAGTCGATGGCCGCGAACGCCTCACCGATGCGCTCGCGATCGAGCGAGCCGCAGAACTTCACGTCCAGCCCTTCGGCCAGTTCGCGCAGCATCGCTCCGTAGTCGCCGTAGTGCGCATCGCTGCCGAACACCAGCAACCGGCACCCGTCCACCGGCAGGCGCCGCAGCGCCTCCATCAGGATGTGCACGCCCTTGTGCGGCGCCAGCGTCCCGACGTAGCCGAAGGTGATCCTGCCGTCGGTGCGCTCCTCGCGTTCGAGGTTCTCGAACGGCGTGGTGTCGATGCCGTAACGGGAGATCTTGAGCTTGGCCCGGGGGATGCCCCAGTCGGCGACCCGGTCGGCCACCGTGGACGACGGTGACATGAACAGGTCGACCTGCTCGATCAGCAGGTTCACCTTGCGGATGCGGTGCTGGAGTTCGTCGCGCAGCACCTCGCCGTTGCCGGCGGACGACGTCTTGCTGGTCTTGGTCGTGGCCTGCTTGCGCTTCTTGAGCCACTTGCTGCGGTCCTGGGCCCAGTAGACGAGCGGCGCCAGGTCCACGCCGGACAGCTCACGCGTGACCTGCAGGGCCCGGATCACGGCCTTCTCGGGAGTGCCCTGGCTGAAGCGGAAGTCCTGCAGGCAGGTCTCGCAGTCGGTCAGGTTGGGGCCGTCGCACAGGTGCCCGTTGGGCAACAGCAGCTGACCGAAGCGCACGCAGAACAACCAGAAGTCGTTCAGCGTCATGACCACCCGGGCGCCGGACGCACGGGCCAGGCGCGGCAGGCCGAGCGAGAGCAGCATCAGGTGCTGGACGTGCACGATGTCCGGCTTGAACGAGTCGAGAGCGCGCTGGAACGCGCCCTCGGCGCGCGGGTTGGCGAAGGTCTCGGAGAACTCCTCGTGGTCGAGGTTGTTGACCATCACGTGGCACTTCAGGCCGTCCACATCGCGCTCGAAGCTCGAGTAGCTGCGCTTGGAGATCACCTTCTCGCTGCAGAAGACCTCCACCTCGTGTCCGCGCTTCTGCAGCGCCCGCGCGAGGTTGTAGGTGTAGACCTCCGTGCCCGCCGAGTGATCGGGCAGGAAGAAGTGCACGGGCATGAGGATCTTCATCGGGCTCTCCTCGAAAACCGCGCTGCGACGGTGGCGTCGACCCGTTGCCCTCGGAGCCCGTCGATGAGCCCCCTCAGCTTGGCCACCGCGCCCGCGGTCCGGCCGGACAGCATGCCGCGAACGAGAGTCAGAGGCCATAGCAGAAGGTCGAAGAGGAACAGCGCCGCCCAGCCGCTGACCGTCGGGTGCTTGCGCAGGAAGTGCACCGAGTTCACACCGGTCATGTACTTGCGGCCGGCCGAATAGCCGCCCCCCGTGCTGGACGACAGGCCGTGCCGCGCCTCGGCCGCCGGCACGACGACCTGCCGGAAACCCGCCCCGGCCATGCGCAGGCCCCAGTCGGCGTCCTCCAGGTAGCAGAAGAAGTCCTCGTCCAGCAGCCCCGTGGCCTCGCAGGCCGCGCGGCTCACCAGCAGGCAGGCCCCGGGCAGGTAGTCCACCGCGAAGGGTGCCCCGGCGGCGTGCTCGGCGTCCCGGCGGCGACCGTGGTCGAGCAGCTGGGTCACGTTGAAGATCGGCCCCACCCGGCCTCCGCAGGCCCAGATGACTTCGGGCTCGTGTGCATACACGAGGCACGGCCCCACCGCCCCCACCTCGGGGGCAGCCTGATCGGCCGCCTCGCCGGCCCCCTCCAGCAGCCGCGCGAGGGTGTCGGGCCGCAGCTCCACGTCGCTGTTGAGCAGGCAGACCCAGCGGGCGCCCAACTCGCTCAGGGCGTAGCGCACCGCGCGGTTGTTGCCGCCCGCGTAGCCGAGGTTGCTGCCGTAGCGCTGGACCAGCAGCTCGGGGTCCTCGGCCAGCGCCAGCTCGACCGAGCCGTCCTCGCTGCCGTTGTCAGCCAGCAGGGGCAACACGTCCACGCCTTCGCTGGCGCGCACCGAACGCAGGCAGGCCAGGGTCTCGTCGCCCCCGTTCCAGTTGAGCACGACGGCGACCAGCCCGCTCGCTTGCGCGGCAGCGCTCTCCCTCTCCCCCGAGGGTGTGGAACGGAGTTCCATCAAGACGTCGAATCGAGTCGGCCGGATTCCAGCGGGCCGCGACCAGGCACGAGCCCACGCACGATGCGCCACAGGACCCGCAGGGTCCCATTGATGCCCGTCTCCAGTCTAGCCTCCAGCGCGCGGCGGGTGATCACCGGCGAGAAGGTCAGGTCGTCGGCGATCAGCAGCTCCCGGTCACCCACGACCCGGTGGGAGCCCAGCCGCCGCCGCAGGCGCAGCGCCCGTGGCAGCAGGCGCAGCAGATCCAGCCGACCCTTGAGATAGGCCAGGAACACGCCGCGACGGATCGAGAACGCCAGCCACACGAGGGCGTACACGGTGCGTCCCGGCAGGGTCAGCAGCAGCGTGGACCAGCTGTAGTTCTTGAGCACCAGGTAGGCGCGGTTGCGGGCGTGCAGGAAGGCGCGGCGCTCCGGGTAGGCCGGGGCGCCCGGCCGATAGGAGATGCCCACGGTCCCCTCGCGGTGCAGCACCGTGGCCCGCGGCACCCGCCGCAGGCGCCAGCCGCGAGCGCGCAGGCGGTAGCTGAGGTCGTGGTCCTCGAACAGGATGAAGAACGCCTCGTCGTAGCCGCCGGCCTCGAGCAACGCGTGGCGCTCCACGAGCAGCGCCATGGAGATCACCGCGCCCACGTCCTCGGGCGGCCCGGCTTCACCGTCCACCCGCTCGAGCAGGTGGTCGAGGCACATCACGCCCACGTAGTGCATGCGCCCGCCGTCGTAGTGCACGACGGCCGGGTCGCTGGCGAGGACCGCGCGGGGCTGGATGGCGGCCACCTGCGACCCGGCGGTCTCGGGCCAGAGTTGCTCCAGCGTCTCGGGCCGCACGATCACGTCGCTGTCGATCTGCAGCACCCAGCGGGTGTCGGCCTCCACCAGCGCGCGATTGCGCGCCGGGCACGGACCGTCGTTGCTGTCCAGCTGCACCAGGCGCGGCGCGCTGGGGTGGCGCCGGATCAGCTCCACGCTCTCGTCGGTGGAGGCGTTGTCGATCACCAGCACCTCGGCCACCTCGCCGCGCAGTGTCGCCACCGCATCGAGACATGCGTCGAGGAACGCGACCCCGTTGAAGTTGGTCACCGCGACGGTCACCGGCCCCACCGCGCCGGGCGTCGATTGCTCCCGAACGGGCTCCGGTGCGTGACCGGCCTTGTGCTCGTCTCGAGGAAGCCCTGCTGCGGGGACCACTCCCGGCTCCGGCACGCTAGAGTCCCGGGACCTTGAAGTCGGGCGCGCGCACCGGCGCCCGGCGGGCCAGGCAGTAGGGCAGGTTGAGCAACGCGTTGAGCGTGGCCTTGATCACGATCCAGTAACCGCCCTGGGTCTCGCGGATCGACTGGGCCAGCCCCATCGTCCCGGTGGCCTCCAGCTCGGCTTCGTCGCGACGCGCCGTGGCGTCGACACCGCCGCCGTCAGCGGCCGTGGCGCTCGCCGGTGAGGGGCTGCCCGCGGGGGTCTTGTCCGCGGCGCCAGCGCCACCGAGCCCCTTGCGCGCCATGGCCCAGGCGGCCCGGAACACGTCGCCCCAGGTGCAGTTCTTGAAGGCGTACAGCCAGAAGTTGCGCACGTGGTAGTAGAGCGAGCGCTTGCCCGCCTTCATGCCGAAGGGCGTCTGGTGGTACAGCACGGCGTCGGGGGTCTGGAGGATGCGGAAGCCGCGCGCCAGGACCCGGGCGGCCAGATCGCGCTCGTTGCCGTAGATGAAGAAGCGCTCGTCGTAGCCGCCGGTCGCGCGCAGCACATCAGCCCGGGCCATGGTCCCGCAGCCGCGGAAGGTGCTGGCGTAGTACGACCCGCGCGCGACCTCGGCCTCCTGGTAGCCCGCGGGCATGCCGGGCTCGACCACGCGACTGCTGATCATGGCCGTCGTGTCGGGCTCGGACGTCATCAGGCGTTCCAGCGTCGAGAGCCAGTCGGTGGCTACCTCGACGTCGTCGTCCATGATCAACACGATGTCGCCGCCGGCCGCCCAGAAGCCCCGGTTGAACGTCTCGCAGGCACCGAAGCGATCGTGGGGCATCTCCACCAGCACGACGTCCGGGTAGCGCTCGCGCAGCAGGGCCCCGGTCCCGTCCGAGGACGCGTTGTCCACCACGACGATCTCGTCGGGGGCGCGGTCACCGGCGCGCAATGCGTCGATGTTGGCCGCGACCGCGTCCTTCTTGTTCCAGGTGGAGATGACGGCGGAGATCTTCATACCCGTCCACAGGGGCGCCCTCCCCGGGGGAAACATACCGTCTCGACGGCGCGAGGACAGGCCCGGTCTGACGAAAGCCGTAGGGCCGGGCGGCTCGGCGGACCGGCCGGCGAGCGGATCAACAGGGCAGACCCGGCAAGCCCAGGGCGGCGGCCAGGTCGATCAGCTGCCGGCGGACGGCGGGCACCGCGGCCGGCGCGAGCTCCAGGAACGCCTCGGCGTGGGTCACTTCCCGAATGTCCACGTTGATCGTGCGCGCACGGGCCCGGGCCTCGGCCTTGCCCACGATGTCCATCACGCCGAGCTGGCTGGCGAAGGCCTCGAGGGCCGCCTGCTTGCGCGCCACGACCGGGGTGATGTCGATCAGGAAGCTGGCCATGGACTCGGTGTTCACCTCGTACAGCAGCAGCAGCGGCTCGAGCCCCCGGGCGGTCAGGGCCGCCGCCGTGGCGTCCAGCGTGGCCACGTGGTCGGGGTGCATCTCGAACGGTGACGGGGCGTAGACCACCGCCGGGGCGACGCGCAGCAGCAGCTCGCCCAGCCGCTCGGGCAGGCCCCGGTCCCCCGCCACGTCGCCATCCGGAGCGGCCAGGCAGCTCACCGACGTGCTGCCCAGGTGGCGGGCCGCCTCCCGGGACTCGGCCAGGCGCTCGTCCGCGTCGCCTCCCTCGCCGCCCGCGGTCACCAGCGCCACGTGCACCGGGTCGCCCCGCTCCAGGTGCAGCGAGACGGTCCCGCCGCAGCCCAGGATCTCGTCATCCGGGTGGGGTGCCACGACGAGCACGCCCCCCGGGGGGACGCGCGACAGGTCGTACAGCGGCGGGAAGGTCTGGGCCGGTGGGGTCATGGGCGTTCTCGTGCGCGAGCGTACAACGCCGCCATGCGATCCGCGTGGTCGGCGCTGCCCAGCAGGTCGCGACGGCTGGCCGCGGCCCAGCGCTGCAACGGCGACGGGTCGGCCAGCAACGCGACGAGCAGGCGCGCCAGTTCGGCCGGACGCGCGGCCGGGAACACGGCACCGGCCTCGCCCACGGCCTCGGGCAACGCGCCGCGGTCGCTGGCCAGGACCGGGAAGCCCAGCGCCCGGGCCTCGGCCACGACGAGCCCGAAGGTCTCCTCGGCGCGGCTGGGGAACACGGCGGCGTCGGCCCGGCCGCGCAGCGTGGCCAGGTCGGCAGCCCCGTAGGCGCCGCCGAACTCCACCGGCAGCCCCCGCGCCGCCGCCCGCAGCTCGCGATCGTGCTCGTCGTCGGTCGCCTGGCCCCAGATCACGAGCGACAGGCGCTCGTCGCCCACCAGGCGCAGCGCCTCGATCAGGTCGAGCAGCCCCTTGGCCGGCGCCAGGTGACCCCAGGTGGCGAGCACCAGACGGCCGTCGGCGACGCGGGCCGGCGGCGGCGGCGCGTCGTCCAGGGGCGCCGGGTGCGGCACGGTGACGAGCCGATCAGCATCGAACAGGCCGCTGCGCAGCCAGCGTTCGTGCACCACCCCACTGGGCGCCACCGCGAGCCGCAGCGCCCGCGCTTCGGAACGGGCGTTGGCGGCGCGCGCCGCCGTCTGCCGCTCCAGCTCCTCCCGTCCGGCGGGGAAGTCGGGCAGCACGCAGGTCACGCAGCGTTCCGCCGGGAGCGGAAACGCCTCGGCGCAGGAGTCGCCGTCCGGGCGCAGCAGGAAGAAGCGGGCGCAGACCAACGTGAAGTCGTGCAGCGTCGCCAGCACGACGTGACCACGCCGGTCGAGTTCGGCCGCCAGGTCGCCGGAGAGGTTGAGCGTGTGGTGCACGTGCACCACGTCGGGTTCGAGCTCGTCGACCAGGGCCGCCACCTGGTCGCGCACCCGGGGCAGACGGTGGTCCATGGAGTAGTTCTCGCCCGTGACGCGCAGCACGCGGCGCACGTCGAGCGGCCCCACCCGGTCGTTGCGCACCAGCGGCGGGTCGGCGCGCTCGTCGCTGCCGGCCACCACCACCGGCTCGTCACCGCGCTCCTGCTGCGCCAGCGCCAGGCGCTCCACGCAGGTCTCCGTCCCGCCGCGGAACTCCGGCGGGAACGAGTGCACCAGGTGGACGACCCTCACCGCGTCGGGCTCGGCAGGCCACTCGACTGCGGGCCGCTCGACTGCGGGCCGCTCGACTGCAGGCCGCTCGACTGCAGGCCGCTCGACAGGGGCCCGCTCGACAGGGGCCCGCTCAACCCAGGTCCTCGAACACCTCGGCCCACAACCCCTCGTCGCTCGTCTGGTGCGGCATGAGGATCGCCCGGAAACGGTTCAGGCCGTCCACGGCGCGGATGATGTCGGTCTCCTCGAGCTGCGAGCCGTAGCGCCGGATGGCGTCGAGCTTCAGCGTGAACGTGTCGGTCACGTCCACGACGAGGTCGGCGTCGAGCGGCGACCAGACCTCGTAGCCGAGCAGCCTGGCCGCCAGCGGCTTGCCCGCCGCGCGGGCCAGTTCGCGGGCCCGCAACATGGCGCGCGCCACGTGGTGGTGATCGGGGTGCGCCTCTCTCACGTGGGGCACGTAGATCACGTCGGGCTCGAAGCGATTGCACGCGTCGAGCACGCGTTCGGCCACGGCCTCGAGGTCGCCCTCGGTGACCTCCATGGAGTCCGGGTAGTCCCAGAACTCGGTGCTGCCGATGCCCAGCACGTGGGCTGCCGCCCGCGCCTCGTTGCGACGCAGCTCCACGTACTCCGCGGGGTCGTAACGGCCGGCCGCGTCACCGTGCACACCCGACGTGACGAACACCGCGGCCACCCGATCCCCGAGCCGCACGTGCTTCGCCAACGTCGCGCCCGGGCCGATGGACTCGTCGTCCGGGTGCGGCGCGAACACGAGCACGCGACCACGGTACGGCGGATCGTGGTGCACCTGCGCGATCGCGGGAACGCCGTCGCCTCCGCCCTCACCGCTGGTGGTCATGACGCCGAGTCTAGCGCCCGAGACAGCGTGCTACGAGGGCGCGTTGGCCGGTGACGAATCACCCTCACCGGCGTGCGTGGCGGCCGGATCGTCTTCCGGCTGCGGACGGATGCCCAGCATCCTGCCCACCAACAGCGCGAGCACGAACACCGAGCCGGAGAACAACGCCCCCATCTTGGCCTCGCCCTGCATCAGCGGATCGGTGTAGGCCACTCCGGCCACGAACAGCGCGACCGTGAGACCGAGTCCGGCGACCAGCCCCGCCGTCACCAACGCACGGAAGTCCATGCCCTGCGGCAGGGGGAAGCCCACCAGCGTGCCGAACCAGGAGAACAGGGTGATGCCCAGCGTCTTGCCCACCACGAGCGACGCCAGCACGATCCAGGTCACCCGCCCGACCACGTCGAAGGCCACGCCCGCGTTGCAGAACGCGAACAGGAACAAGCCCCAGTCCACGGGCGGCTTGACCGTGTGCTCGAAGTCGTCGAGCGGCGAGGGCAGGTCCGACCGGCGGATGTCACCGCGCGAGCTCTCCGGGATCAGCCCCGTGTCCGGCAGCGTCTTGGGCATGAACGGCACGATGAACACGAGCGCCAGCGCGGGGTGCAGGTGCGCCAGGCTCAGCCCCAGCCAGGACACGCTGCCGGCGACGAACACGTAGGGCCACCAGCGGCGCACGTCGAGGCGGCGCAGCAGCAACGCGATGGCCATGCCCCCCGCTGTCACCAGCAGGTAGATCGGCGCCACGGGGTTGTTCGGGTCGGGATAGAAGATCGCGATGATGCCCAACCCCGCCGCGTCGTCGGCGATGGCCAGCAGCAGCAGGAAGCTCACCGCCGGATGACGCGCCCCGAAGACCAGACGCGCCACGAGCCAGGCCAGGGCGATGTCGGTCGCGGTCGGGATGCCGAAGCCGCCGGCGACCACGTCGGCCTGGGCCGGGTCGGCGTACAGCAGGTAGGTCATCCCCAGGAAGACGCCTACCGGACCGACGATGCCGCCCACCGTGCCGAGCAGCGGGTTGATCGCCTTGCCCACCGGATTGAGCGCGCCGCCCGGCAGCACCGCGTCGGTGATCTCCTTCGTGGCCACGCCGAAGAAGAAGACCATGAACACGTCGTTGATCAGGTAGTGCAGGTTGAGGTCGTGACCCAGGAGCTGAAAGCCCACGAGCGGGTGGTCGATCAGGTGGTGGTACCACTCGTAGTTCGTGTTGGCCGCGGCAAGCGCAGCGAACACGCCGACGATCAACGGCAGCGAGTAGTCGGTGATCCAGGCGAAGGGGCTCTTGCCGTGTGCGCTCACGACCTGCTCCGGGGAAAGACGATCGAGGGTGGCCCGACGCCGGGCGCCGCGCTCGGGTGCCGCACGCCTGGACGGCGGCGGCGCGGGAGGAGGGGAAGCGTACGGAATCGAGGCGCTCGGGTGGAGCCGTCAGTCCGCGCGACGGCCAGTTGCGCGGCGCCCCGCCGCGCCCGGGGCGCCCCTGATCAAAAGATGTCCGAGTCACCCATGGTGAAGAACCAGTGGGTCCGCGCCCACTCGAAGTCGTGGTCGAGCATGGAGTCGATGATGCACAGGTTGAAGTTGCTGGGCTCCTCGCCGAGTTCGAGCACGTCGAGCGAGTCCCAGTAGGTGGTCTGGGGCATGACCCAGGTCTCGACCCGGTTCCAGCCCCGTTCGGCCGCGGTGATCCGCGCCGCCGCGCCGAGCAGGGCCGCCACCGCCTCCGTGTCGCCGCCGGGGCCGACCCAGTCCACGACGGGCGTGATCGACTTGTCGGCCCAGCCCAGCCGGAACCAGGCCGCCATGACCGGCTGGCCCCCCCGGCGGGCGAGCAGCCCGCGATACACCACCCCGGCCCGCTCCCGGTAGCGCCAGCGCAGGTAGGCCGCATCGCGCCAGGTCCCGAGGGGCACCTCGTCGAGGTGCGACTCGAACAGCGCCGCAGCCACCTCCGGCTGCCCCACGTCGAACTCCTCCACCTCCACGTCCCGGGCGTGCGTGCCCAGCGCCGCGAGACGCGCGTCGTCGAACACGAGCACGCGCGTGGGCATGGGCGTGAGCACCGGCTTGTACCCCAGGATGCGCGTGCCCGCCTTGTAGGCGCGCTCGTTGGGCAACCCGTAGATGTACTCGTTGTACGGCTGTTCCCCGGGCACGCACCAGTACGAGAGGAACTCCCTGCCGACCACCACGAACACGCTCTTCTTGCGCAGGCTGCGCCGCCACGCGCGGTCCACGGCGGTGTCCACGATCTGGGTACACAGCCGGCGCTCACCCTCCACGCTGCAGAAGGCCGGCATGGACGCGTAGTTGGCGATGATCTTGCCCGCCTCGTCCTCCGCCACGAAGCACTGCAGCCCCGCGGGGTTGTCGGCGAAGAGCTGACGCCAGAGTGCGAGCGGGCGCCGCGGCATGTCCGGGTTGTCTTCCCGGAACACCTCGTAGAACAGGTCGAGGATGCCCTCCTCGTCGCCCGGTTCGTAGGGTCGCACGACGTACTCACCCTGCCCCTGGCGACGTTCCCGGGGCGCCGCCCCGCCTGCTTCGTCGCGGCTCATGCGGCCCACACCTCGCGCACGGCGCGCCAGATCTGTCGCCGCGCTTCGGCCGGGGCGCCGTTGCGTCGCAGCGTGCGCACCTCCTCCACACCGCGCCAGGTGGTCATCAGCCGGGCCAGCAGCGCCCCGCGCGCGCCGAACGCCTTGCGGTAGTAGGCCATCCGGTTGCGGTGCCAGATGCCGCCGAACTCGGGGAACTGGCTCGTGCTCGCGCCCTCGTGGTGCAGGATGCGCGCCTCGGCGACGTACGCCACGCGCCAACCGAGCCGCCTGTCGCAGCGCTCGTGGATCCGCCGGCACAGGTCCACGTCGTTGAAGAACAGCCACAGCTCCGGGTCGAACCCGCCCAGCGCTTCCCACAGCGGGCGCCGCACCAGGAACGCCGCTCCGGGCGGCTGGTCCACGTCGCGCGACGTGGTGTGATCGAAGTCACGCATGAAGTAGCGGGCGAGGGTGCGGTTGTCCGGGAACCAGCGGTCGAACGCGGTGTCGAAGAAGACCGCCGTCATCAGCGTCGGGAAGGTCTTGCAGCTCAGCTGGGGCGTGCCGTCGGGGTAGTCGAGTCGCGGCGCGCAGGCCCCGTGCTCGGGATGGGTCACCAGGAAGCCGACCAGCGTGGACAACGCGCCGGGCCCCACCTCGGTGTCCGAGTTGAGCAACAACACGTACTCGCCGCGCGCGTGGCCCGCGCCGATGTTGTTGCCGATGGCGTAGCCGTCGTTGCGCTCGTTGCGCACCAGGGTCATCTCGGGGAACTCACGAGCGACCCGATCGGCGCTGTCGTCGCTGCTGTCGTTGTCGACCACGATCACCTCGAAGTCGACTTCGCTCCGCACCGCGCGCAACGACGCCAGGCAGGCGGCCAGCAGGTCGCTGGTGTTCCAGCTCAGGACGACGATCGACAGCAGCGGGCCGGACGACCCGCGGTCACCGTGCGTGCGGTCCCGCTGCGACTCCACCTGCGACATCGCTTCGACGCCCCCGGGCGCGGTTGCTCAGGCGTGCCCGCCCACGGTCTCCAGTTCGGCGACCGGCACCGGCGTGGGTGCGGACCCTGCACTCGTCTTGACGAGTGACACCGTGCGACGGATCTCGCGCGTGTGACGCTGCACGAAGCGCACGTAGTAGGTGGCCGGGACGAGCCCGTCCCAGACCGCGGCCGGCACCTCGAAGCGCTGCGAGACGTCGAGCCGACCGGCGGCGAACACGAAGCCCGGGTCGGCCGAGATCTCGGCGATGTACGGGCCCGAGCCGGGCACGGCGATCACCGGCGGCGTGTCCACCGGACCGAGTTCATCGATGTTCGCGAACAGGTGGCCGTGGCCTTCGCGCTGTCCGGTGAAGCCCGTCAGGCTGTCGTAGAGCAACTGCCCGGGCAGCCCGTAGCGCTTGCGGAAGAAGCGCCGGCGGGAGACGGCGTAGCGCGCCCAGGCCAGCTCCTGCGCCTGGCCGGCGCTGCGGTTGAAGAAGTGCACCATCTGGGCCCGCGGCACGAGGTCGGTCGAGAACCCCTTGCGGTGCAGGCGCAGGCACAGGTCCGCATCCTCGAAGTAGAACGGGTAGCCGGGATCGAACGGGCCCAGCTCCCTCGCCAGCGGCGCCGACATGAGGAAGCAGAAACCGGAGATCATCGAGCACGAGACGGGCGCCGTGGCGGTCCACACCCGCAGGGCGCGGTCGGTGCGCGCCGCGGCGTGGCGCCGTCCCTGACCGCGGTAGGTGCGCGCCAGCGACTCCGAGGCCAGCTCACCGATGCCGGGCAGGTCGACCGGCGGCAACTGGAAGAAGCGTCCTTCATCGAGGAAGCCCTTGGGGCCGGCCAGGCCGCAGGCCTCATGGGTCGCCAGGTGTTCGACCAGCGCGGCCAGCGCGCCGCGGAAGGCCTTCACGTCGGGGTTGGACACGAGCACCCAGTCGCCCCGGGCGCGCTCGGCTGCGAGGTTCACCCCCACCGCGTAACCGGAGTTCTGCGCGCTGCGGATGACCGTCACGTCCGGTTCGGCCTCGAGCGCGTCGAGCTGCGCCGCCTCGTCGGGACCCGACGCGTTGTCGGTGACGATGAACTCGAGCGTGCCCTGCTCGCCGTCGCGGCCGGGGAAGCGCTGCTCGCGCAGGTTCTGCACCAGCGCGCGCGTCATCGCACCCGAGCGCCAGTTCACGATCAGCACGGAGATGTCGGGGTTCTGGGTCATGGCTCTTTCGGCATCCGTCAGGACGGGTCGAGACGTTCCAGCTGGAAGCTGTGGTGGAGGCGCACCATGCCCGGATGGTTCTCCTCCTGCGTGATCATCAGGTTGCGGTCGTGTTGCCGGTGATCGTACATGTGCACGCCGGTCTCATCGAAGAGATAGGCGACCACGGTGTACTCGCCCTCGTTCAGGCGCACGTCGGGCAGGCGCAGCCGGCAGCGGTGACGCCCGATCTCCGTGAGCGTCTCGTGACCGGCCAGCATCGAGTTGAAGGTCGACGCGAGCACGTTGTCGGTGCGGAAGATGGCGACACCCACGTTCACCTCGGGTCCGTCCTTGCGGATCTCGAAGTCGATCTCGAAGACCAGGTCCTCGCCCGGCATGATCATGTCCGGCAGCACGCTGCCGTTGGCCCCCTCCCCAGCGGCTTCGCCGGCGGCGCCCTGTTCGGCCTGGCCCTCCACGTCGAGCATCAGTCGCACTTCGTGGATCACCGGCAGCATCTCGCCGGTGGTCTGCTCCTTGCCGGCGGTGACCTGCCGCGGATCGGTGTCGAGCGAGCGTTCGTAGTTGGCGTACTTGAGCGTCACGTCCTGGGGCAGGCCGCGCATCTCGGCCCGGCCGTCCTTGATCCAGATCACCTCGTCGCAGATCTGGCGCACGTCGTACAGCGAGTGGCTGCAGAACAGGATCGACTTGCCCGCTTCGCGGAACTCGAAGATGCGGTCGATGCACTTCTTCTGGAAGTACAGATCGCCCACCGCCAGGATCTCGTCGATGATCAGCACATCCGGGTCGATCGCCGTGGCGACGCTGAAACCCAGCCGCATGATCATGCCCGAGCTGTAGGTGCGCACCGGCTGGTCGATGTACGGACCGAGCTCCGCGAAGTCGACGATGGCATCGATGCGCTGATCGATCTCCGCCCGGGTGAAGCCCAGCACCTGGCCGGCCAGGAAGATGTTGGCGCGGCCGGTGAACTCGGTGTGGAAGCCGGTACCCAGCTCGAGCAGGCTGGCCACCGAACCGCGGATCTCGAAATCGCCGGACGAGGGCAGGGTCGTGCCCGCGAGGATCTTGAGCAGCGTCGACTTGCCGGCGCCGTTCTCGCCGATGATGCCGAGCGCCTTGCCGCGCTCCAGCTCGAAGCCCACGCCGCCCAGCGCCCGGTGCGCCGTGTGGAAGGTGCGCTTGCCGAAGCTCAGCGCCTCCTTCAGGCGCGCGACGGAGCCCGGGTACATCCGGTACTCCTTCACGAGATCCTTGGCGACCACGGCGTAGTCGGTCATACCTCGTCCGCGAAGCGGCCCTTGCAGCGCAAGAAGAACGTGTAGGACACCAGCAACAGCACCGTGCCCAGCAGCGCCAGCTGGCCCAGCTTGGCCACCGGGAAGGGCTGCAGTCCATAGGAGAAGATCGCCCGGTAGAGCTCCAGCAGCCAGGCCATGGGATTGAACTCCATGGCCGCGATGCCGAACTCGATGTCGCTCAGCTTGTCCACCGCCTCGGCGGGCAACCGGGACACGATCTCGGCGGGCGTCGGCTCGAACAGGAACGTGTCGGGCAATGTCGCCGGATCGATGCCGGCCGGTGCCAGGTACGGCGCCAGGATGCCCTCCTTGATCTTGTACAGGTCGTAGAAGACGGGCGTGGTGAACATCCAGAAGGTGAGCACCACCGGGACCGCCTGCATCACGTCGCGCACGAACACATTGGCGGCGGACAGGAACAAGGTCAGCGCCGTGATGAACACGATCTGCACGACGACCACGACCGGGAACCACATCAGCTCCAGGGGCAGCGACGTGTTCACCGCCAGCTCGAGTCCCAGCAGGATCACGAAGCCGATCAGGAAGTAGACGTGGTAGACGATCACCTGGTACAGCGGCAGCAGCTCGCTGGGGAAGGCGATCTTCTTGATCAGGTTGGCGTTCTCGAGCACGACACCCGTACCGCGGCCCAGGCTGTCGGCGAGCACCGTCCAGGGCAGGATGCCGGTGATCAGGTAGAAGGTCGTGCGCCAGCCCACGCCCTCGGGGCCCTGCGGCGGCATCCTGTCCGAGAAGCCGATCTTCAGGATCTTGCTGAAGATCACGTAGTAGATGATGAACAGGATCAGCGGCTGGAGGATCGGCCACACCCGGCCCAGCACCGAACCCTCGATGCGCGCCCGCAATTCGCGGCGCACGAAGGCTCCCAGCAGCTCTCGGTGGCGGAATATCACCAGCGGCAGCTGCCAGGCGTTGGTCACGGGGCGAGCGACGTGCATGGCGAGTGGACGAACGGTCGGTGGCGGTCGGGAATTCGGCCCCTTTGGGGCCGCAACGCAAGCTCGCAAGCATACACGCCGAAGGGCGGCACGCCGCACGCCTCCCGAGCCGGAGGTCGGGATCGTCGGCCCGGGCCTCGCCTGAGCCCTCAGCCCGCCCCGGCCAGGACGGCAGCCAGCAGCCCGGCGCCCAGCAGCCCGGCATCGTCACCACAGCGGGCCGGCTGGACCTCGATCGCCCCCAGGCCCGGAGCCAGCGGGCGCGGATCCACCGCTCCCCTGGCGTCCTGAAGCAGCTCCGGCCAACCGGCCACCACGCCGCCGCCCAGCACGACCACCCGCGGATCCCCGAGGGTCACGAGCAGACGGGTGAGCGCCACCATGGCCGCCCGAGCGTCGCCGATGACCCCGTCGAGACGGGTGTCGCCCGAGCGCCAGCGCTCGATGACCGCCGCCGTCGTCAGCTCCTCCCCGAGCAACTCCGCAGCCCGAGCGGCCAGGGCGCGTCCGCCCAGATAGGCCTCGAAGCAGCCGTCCACCGTGGGATAGGGCGCGCCCCCCTCCCGGAACAGGACGTGGCCCCCTTCGAGCGCCGCGCCCCGGTGCCCCTCCACCAGCCGCCCGCCGCTGACCAGTCCGGTGCCCACCCCGGTGCCCACGAAGATCGCCACCAGGTCGTCTGCGCCCCGGGTGCGAGCCTCGGCCCAGGCGGCAGCATTCACGTCGTTGACCAGCCGCACCGGCACGCCGGTGGCTCGCGACAGCGGACCGCCCAACTCGGCATCGCGCAGCCCCAGTCCCGGCGACATGAAGACGATCCCGCTGCGCGTGTCACTGAAACCGGCGATGGCCAGCCCCAGGGCCAGGGGTGGCCGGCCGGCGGCGGCCGCGTGGTGGCGCGCCTCCTCCACCAGGGCGGCCAGCAACTGGTCCACGTCCCCGCAGGGCGTGGGCCGCTCGCGCAGATCCTGCAGACGGCCCGAGGGCCCCAGGCGCGCGCTGCGCAAGTGCGTGCCGCCCACGTCGAACGCCACGACCTCGCGGTCGCCGGTCTGGTCGCTCATCAGCCCTCGTCCTCCAACACGACCGCCCGGGGCGCGGCCGACAACCACGCGGCGCCGTACCACTGCTCGAACTCCAGCGCCAGCCGCGCCGCCGCATTGAGCGCCTCGGGCCCCGGCTCGGGGACCGACAACAGGTCCTGCCGGACCTCGGGATCGGCCTCCCGATCGAACAGCGACCGCGCACCGCTCTGCGTGTCGGACAACCACAACCAACGCTCACTGCGCACCGCCTCGAGCTGCCGGTCCACGATGCCCTCGAACGGGAACAGCACCGCGGGCCAGATGGTGGGACGATCGAGTGCCGAGCCCCACGGCGCCGGCAGGTGCCCCTGGTGGCTGCCCGCCAGCTGCAGCCCCATCCGCTCGGCGATCAGTCGGGACACGTCGATGAGTTCGGTCGGGGCCTCGATCACGCCGCCCACCGGCCCGTCGGGCGGCACCCCCGGACCGGCGATCAGCAGCGGCACGTGCAGCACCTCGTCGAACAGGGTCTGACCGTGCGTGCGTCCGCCGTGCTCGAAGAACTCGACACCGTGACTGCCCACGACCACGACCAGCGTGTCGTCCAACAGGCCGCGCTGTTGCAACCAGCCCAGCAGCCGCCCCAACGCCCGATCCACCCCGGCGATCTCGGCGTCGTACAGCGGCCCCATCTCCTGCGCCAACGCCTCGGCCAGGCCCGGACGCGAATCGAGTCGGCGCACCCGTTCGACCAACACCGGGTCGAGCACGCCGTTCACCGCCACCACGTCCACGTACTCCGGGTCGTGCGGGTAGCCGGGGTCGTTCAGGTGCAGGGTCAGGAACCACTCGAACGGTTCCATCTCCACCAACCAGTCGATGGCGCGCTCCACGAGCACCGGCGCCGGCAGGTAGCGCATGGCGAAGGTCTCGTAGCCCTGGTCGAGCCCCATGCGACGGGAGACCTCGGGGCTGGACGAGAACGCCGCCGTGCTGCGCCCCGACCACGCCGCGGCGCGCGCCAGGGTGATCAGGCGCGGTGAGAGCCGGCGGTAGGCGCCGAGCCCCAGCCCGTGGGTGATGGGCGACGTCCCGGTGAGCAGCGACGCCACGTTGGGCAAGGCCCAGGACGACGGGGCCCAGGTCGAGGTGTAGCGCAGGCCGCGGGCGGCGGTGGCGTCGAGGTTCGGCGTGGCCGCGCCCGGGTACCCGTAGCAGCCCAGACGGTCGGGGCGCAGCGAGCCCACGCTGACCAGCAGCACGTTGCGACTCTCCCCCGGTACGAACGGACGGCGGGCCACGCGCCGGGGTCCGGTCACCACGGCTTCACGCAGCCCCACGAAGAGCCCCGCCCCGCCCACCCGTCGGAAGCCCAGTTCGGGGGCGCGCCGGGCGCGCAGCGGCAGGTCGAGCGAGAGACTCACCTCGTGCGATCCGCCGGCGGCGAAGTCGAGCGGCACGCGTCGCACCACGTCCGCGCCCGAGAGCACCTGCACTTCACCGGGACCGTCGTCTGCCGATCGCTCGGGATCCGTCTGCACGCCCGCGTCGCGCGCGGCGAACAGCACCAGCTCCAGCCGCGCGTCCGCACCGTCGTGCGCCCCGTCGTAGGAGAGCCGGATCGTCTCGTCGGGCGCGAGGGGCACGCACATGGGGCCCGGCAGGTCCACGCGCCGGCTCTCCTCGGTGGCCGGCGCGCGGCGGGCGACGCCCGAGTACTCCGAGAGCACGTCGGTCAACACCGCGCGCGTGACGATCGCGACCTCGTCCTCGTCCACCGGGCGCCCCTGGGACTCGAGCACCACGTCGGCGACGTAGAGCGCGCCGAGCCCCGGCCGGCCGCGCCCATCGAGCACCGCGATCTCCAGGTCCACGGCTTCCCCCGGCCGCGCACTCACCGCGAGACGGTGCTCACCCCAGTGCCCCTCCGAAGCGGGCCCCGAGAACAGCTCCCGTCGACGTCCGTTCGGCGTGACCAGCGTCACCGCCATGTCGGGCAGGCCCGTCAGGAAGCCCTCGCGCAAGCGCAGCACCGGCTCCTCGCCCGGCACGGTGACCGCGAAACGCAGGATGTCCCCCGCCTTCAGGAACCACGCCTCGCGAAACTCGCCGCCCAGGCTCACCCGCGGCAGGCGCGGCAAGGGCGAGTCGGACTGCAGGCGCACCCGTTGTCCCACCCGGTGGTCGGCGGACTTGGCATCGCGCAACCAGAGCGAGACCGCCACCAGCGCGACGATCACCGCCGCGAGCCACAACGCCGACGTGGCGGCAGCCCTCAGTGGCCGAGTCACCGGTCCGTGCCGACGCCCCCGGGCGGGCGCTCGGCCGTAGCACCGGACAACCGCAGGATCGACTGGATCTTGGCCATCAGCAGCTGGGCCTCCATCTCGTCGTCCCCGTAGCCCTCCCACTTGTCGTCGGGGATGTTGCGCACGCCCTTGGCCAACAGGCCGCCCTTGCGCACGACCTGCTGCGGCACCCGCAGTCGCAGCATGTACCAGTCGGCCGCCTCGTCATCGAGTTCGACCACGACCTTGCGGCGCGAGGGCCCGCGCACCTCCTGCTGCGACATGCCGTAGGCCCAGTCGGTCTCGACCCGGCCCGCATCGGGATCGCGCGAGCGCACGAGGTAGCCCGCGTCGTCGAGCGAAGCCAGCACGACCGTGTAGAGCGACTGGTAACCGATGTCGCCGAAGCGCCGTTCGACCCAGCGCGCCTCCGGCATGGCGGCACAGCCGCCCAGGACGCCCGACAGGAGGCACGCGATCAACATCAGCACGACGGTCAGGGGGCGGATCATGCCCGGCAGTCTACCGGCCGCGCGTGGGGCTTTCACGATCACCCCCCGAGCGGGCCTGCAACCGGATGCGCAGGGGGATCTCGGGAAAGGGCAGCTGCTCCTGCAGTTCGTGCAGCAGGAAGCGTCGCCAGCTCTCCTCGAAGGCCGCCGGGGAATTCACGAAGACGACCAGCGTGGGCGGGTGCGTGTCCACCTGGGAGGCGTAGTAGATCTTGCCGATCTGGCCGCCCTTGGCCCGGGGCTTGCGCCGTTCGTAGGCGCGGCGCAACACGCGGTTGAGTTCGCCGGTGCTGACCCGCTGGCCGGCCTGATCGTGCAGCTCGGCGGCGAGCTCCAGCGTCGGGTCGAGGTTGAGGTTCTCGGGGGCGGCGATGAAGGCGATCGGTGCGTAGGACAGCCCCGCCAGCCGCTTGCGCACGTAGGTCTCGTAGGTCGCCGTGTCGGACTCGTCCCGTGCGAGGTCCCACTTCGTGACCACGATCACGGCCGGCACGCAGGCCTCGGAGATCATGCCTCCGATCTGGCGATCGATGCGGCTCACGTCGCGCGTGGCGTCGAGCAGCAACAGCACCACGTCGGCGCGACGGACCGCGCGCAGCGCCCGGGACTGGCCGTAGAAATCCACCGAGTCGCTGATCGTGCGGCCCTTGCGCATGCCGGCCGTGTCGATGGCGACGAAGCGCCGCCCGCCCACCATGAAGGGCACGTCCACCGCGTCGCGCGTCGTGCCCGGGACTTTCGACACGATCACCCGCTGCTCACCCGCGAGCGCGTTGACCAGCGTGGACTTGCCGGCGTTCATGCGCCCCACGATGGCGAGCTGCACCGTCTCGCTCGGCGCCATGGGAGCCAGCGCCGTGTCCCCCAGCGCCTCGAACACCGCGTCGCGCAGATCCGCGATGCCCAGGCGCTCCTTGGCGGAGACGCGGTGCGGGTCGCCGAAGCCCAGCGCGCAGGCCTCCCCGGCACCGGCCTGGTCACGCTGCGACTCGACCTTGTTGGCCACCAGGAACACGGGCACGTCGAGCCGGCGCAGGCGCCGCGCCACGTCCTCATCGGCGACACCCACGCCCTCCTTGGCGTCGACCACGAACAGCACGAGGTCGGCCAGGTCGAGGGCCGTGGCGATCTGTTCCTCGATCTCCTGCCGCAGGCGCGCCTCGTCCACCTGGCCGATCCCGCCCGTGTCGATCAGCTCCACCGAGCAGTTGCCCACGTCGAGCAGGAAGCTCACCCGGTCGCGGGTCACCCCGGCCATCGGATCCTCGATCGCCACGCGGCGTCCGGCGAGCGCGTTGAACAGCGTGCTCTTGCCCACGTTGGGGCGTCCCACGATGACCACCCGAGGAAAACCACCGGTACTCATCGGACCCCCAACAGCTTGTGGACCTGCGGAACGACGCGCACGTCCAGGCCGTGCTCGGCCAGGACGTCCACGAGCCGGTCGAAATCTTCGCGCGGCAACCGCGGCGAGCCTCCCAGGGGGCTCACGGGCTGCAGGAACACCGGCGCACGCGGAGCATGACGTGCCAGCAGTTCGGCTGCACGCTGCACTTCGTCCGCGCCCGTGTCACCATCGGCGACGAGCTTGAAGAACACGTCCCTGTCGGCGAGCACACCGGTCGCCAACACGGCCTCGTGCCGCTCGAGCACGTCGGCCAGACCCGTGGCGGAAGGCAGCTTGATGTCACACGCCACCCAGCGGACATGCTCGACGACCCTGGCCAGGGCGTCGGCGTCCAGGCCGGCCGTCTCGAGCATCACGTCGCGACCCGCGGCCCCCAGACGTCGGGCGAGTGCCGCGCTGAACTCGGCCTGCTCCAGGGGCTCGCCCCCGGTGATCGACACCGGCGCCGGCCCATGGGCGTGGGGCGCCGGGTCCGCGCACGCGACCAGCTCGAGCACGTCGTCCAGCGCGAGGGGGTTGTCGACGTGTTGCCCGGGGGCGTCAGCTGACTCGCCCCGCCCCTGCGCCCGGTTCCCGCCCGGCTCGGCGGGTGGCCGGGGTCGGGCCACCCGGGCCGGCACGTCGAAGGCCCAGGCCGTGTCGCAGTAGCGGCAGTCGATCGTGCAGCCCGCCAGGCGCACGAAGACCTGGCGCTTCCCCAGGAGCAAGCCCTCGCCCTGGAAGCTGCGGAAGATCTCGGCGATGCGGGCGCGAGGTTCCACGCTCAGGTGGCCCGCGCCTCCTCGGCGATCGCACGCAGCTCGGTGATCCCGCGCTGCAGCACATCGTCGGTGGCCGCGAACGAGAGCCGGAAGTGGGTGGCCCGGCGAGACATGGCCTTGCCCGGCACCACGAGCACCCGGCGCTCCAGGCAACGCTGCATGAACACGTCGGTCTCGAGACCGCCGGGCAGCTCCGGGAACATGTAGAAGGAACCGCCCGGGCTCGCGATCTCGTACAGGTCGCCCAGGCCCTCCACGATCATGTCGCGCTTGCCGCGGTAGGCGGAGATCTGCGCGCTCATGTCCACGTCGAGCGCAGCCAGCCCGGCGCGCTGCACGATCGACGGCGCGCACACGAACGAGAACTGCTGCATGCGTCGCATGGCGTCGATCAATTCCGCGGACCCGGCCGCGTAACCCAGGCGCCAGCCGGCCATGCCGTAGGTCTTCGACCAGCCGCCCAGCAACAGCAGGCGCTGCTCGTCGACGTGGCCCACGGCGGACACGTGCGGGCCGTCGTACACGAACGCGTCGTAGATCTCGTCCGAGATGACCGTCAGGTCGTGACGCTCCGCCACGCGCCCCACCGCATCGAGTTCCTCGGCGGTGAGCGTGCGACCGGTGGGGTTGCTGGGCGAGTTGATCAGGATCGCGCGGGTGCGCTCGCTGATGCCCTGCTCGAGTGCCTGCTCGGTGAGCGGCGTCCCCGGGTACATGTCGTAGTAGACCGGCACGCCGCTGCACATGCCCGCAAGCACCGGGTACATGACGAAGTACGGGTCGGGGATCAGGATCTCGTCGCCGGGATCGAGCAACCCCATGAAGCCCAGCTGCAGGCCGCCCGAGACGCCCAGGGTGATGATGCTGTGCCGCCCCTGGTAGCCGTACTGTTCGGCGAGCCGGTCGAGCGTGCGCTCGTTCAGTTCGGGCAGTCCCTGGGTCACCGTGTAGCGGCTGAAGTTCTCCTCGACAGCCTCGATCGCCGCCTGCTTGACGGCCTCGGGCGGGTCGAAGTGCGCCTGCCCGATCGAGAGGTTGATCGGGTCCTCCATCGACGCGACCAGCTCGAACATCTTGCGGATGCCGCTGGCTTCGACGGCGCTGGCACGGCGGGAGATCATGCGATGAGGGACGCCACGAGCCGCTCCGCCGGGCATCGCTGCGGGGCCGAGCGCCTGGAAGGGGACGGAGCCGGAGCGCTCTAGCGCTTCTTCGTCTTGAAGGACGTGCGCACCTTCGGCAACCCGAAGACCGAGTCCTCCGCGTTGAGCTTGCCTTCCTTCTTGAGCTTCTCCAGCCGCTCGATGCGCGTCCACACGTTGCGGGAACGGATCAGGCCGCTCTGGACCTTCAGGCTTCTGTGGATCGACATGGCAAGTCCTCGGACGGACGACAAAGGGCGCTTCATCTTGCACATGCGCCCGCGCCCGTCAACCTGCGAGCGACCGCCCCCAGCGAGTGATCACCGGGCCCCAGCCCGCGATCCAGCCCGCGATCCGCAGCAGCCAGCCCCCACGGGCCCGGCGCAGTCGACCCCCTAGTTCGCACCCTCGGGATTGGGGTGCACGATGACCCGGGCATCCTGGAACGGGCGCTTGTTGCCCGTGGGCCAGTCATCGATGGCGCGCAGGGCGTCCACCGTGCCGGCCAGCATCTCGCGCGCCGGCGCGTTGCCGACGACCAGTTCCACCTTGGTCGGTCGGCCCTCCACCACGCCGTAGCCGAGCAGGCCGACGTCCCCGTAGCCCCGCTCCTGGAGTTCACGGGCGGCGCCCTGATAGGAGCCCACGACCCGGTCGGAACCGCCCAGGTACGTCGCCACGCGCACGGTGAAGCGCTGCGGCTCGTCGACCGGCTGCTCCCAGGGTGGCGCGACGCCGTCGTCGCCGGCGATCAGGCTGTCGAGGTCGGTGCCGGCCTCGGTCGAAGAGTTCTCGTCGTTGCCGAAGGACCACGAGTCAGTGGCCAGTCCGTCGCCGATCGGCGTGCCCGTCACCCCGGCCGTCTTGAGCGCGGGCGGCCCCTCCTCCTCGCCGCCGTTGATCCACAGCATCAGCGAGACGGCCCCGAACACGGCCAAGGTGGCGTAGAGCAGCGCGCGGTTGGAGAGCAGCGGGCCGTCGCGCGAGGGCCGACGGGCCGGAGCGCTGCGACGAGCGCCGGCCGACGCGCGGCTGGTGGCGGAGGGTCGCTTCGAACCGGCTGATGCCGTGAGGGCGGATCGCCCCCCACCGGAGCGCCCACTCCCTGAGCGCGAACTCGCGCGCCCAGTGGACTGGAGCCGTGCTCCCTTCTGGGTAGGCGTCGTATCGCGCGTTGTGGAACGCACGACCTTGCCGGACACGGTGCGCCGCTCCCGAGGTTGACGGGAGGCTTGGTCAAAGCCGCCGTCGCTGGAGCGGAAGATGTCTAACGGGTGCGGTTTCGGCGACATGCCGTTTGCCCCTCCGCCTGGTTCCAACTGCCGCGAAGCACCCTAGGCCATGGCAGGGGCCGTTTCCACGCCGGCTTCTCAAAAAGCGCGGCGTTTCCCGGCGGGCCGTCCGAGGGGGCGTGCCCGCAGCAGGAGCTGGTGAGAAGTCCGGGCTAGCGGTGGCTGACGATGAGTTCGCGGAACAGCCGCTCCTCGTCGCCGAGACTGCGCCGCGCGGCACTCTGGTAGGCGGCCTCCAGCGTGCGTCCGGCGGCGAGGCCCTCGATCCAGCGCGTGACGGCCTGGGTCCCGTGCAACGAGACCACGTGGTCCACGAAGGCGTAGCTCAGCAGGTAGGCCTGGCGCACCTGGACCGGATCGGTGAGTTCCACGAACGACAGCGGCAGTTCGCCCACGCGGGGCAGGGCGTTGCGGTCGGCCCCCTGGGCGTCGAGCCACTCGACCAGCCGGTCGGCGCCCCCGCCGCGCTCGTGCTCCATGACCTGGGCCAGGCCCTCGTTCAGGAACGTGGGACAGGCCGGGTGCAGCTCGGACACGATCAGGTGCGTGTACTCGTGCCGGAACGAGGCCTCGATCTGCTTGCGGTCCCGGTCCACATCCGCGATCGGCAGGCGGATCTTGCGGTCGAAGAGGCCCGCCACCCAGTCGTGGGCGCCGGTCACGCGCTTGAACTCCTCGGGCGGGTAGAGCACCACCGTGGTGAGCTGTTCAGGCCAGTGGCGCAGGTTGTTGCAGACCTCGGCCCGGGCCCGTTCGAGCACGTCGATCAGGCGCGACGCGTACGACGGCCCCTGGGCGCGCAGCGGGTGCCGGATCACGAACGACTGACTGCGGCTGGTGAGGTAGTCCTGCTCCACATCGTGCTGCCGGGCGTTGCGCGTCGACGCCTCCCGCGCGAACGCCGCGACCTTGGCGTCATCGCTCCCGGCCGCGCGACCGTAGGCCGCCGAGGCGTCCTCGAGCCGGTCGAGCAGGTTCAGCGTGTCACCCAGCATGAGCCAGGCGTGATGGGAGTCGGGGTGGTCCTCGATCACGCCGCGCAGCACCCGCTCGGCCTCGTCGAGGCGGTAGTGGCGCAAGAGCAGTTGCGCGAGGTGGATGCGGTAGCCCGCCTCCTCGGGGTTGAGCTCGCCGGCCGTGCGGAAGTCCGCGGCCGCCGCGTCGTAGGACAGCGCCTCGAGCAGCGCCTTGCCCCGCAGGAAGTGCGCATAGGCGAGGTTGCGCGTGAGCACCGGCTGGTCGGGGTCGAGGCCCCGGGCCTTCTCCAGCAACTGGATCGCATCGGCAGGCCGGCCGCTGTCGAGCGCGCTCATGGCCTGCTCGTTGAGGTCGAAGACGTCGTCGCCCAGCACCAGTCCGGTGCTCAGCAACAAGGCGGCCAGCGTGGCGCGGATCACGAGCGGGACTCTCCTGCGGCGGGACGCGTCGCCGTCCGTCGGGCGGCCATGCCGTCGACGAAGCGGCGGTAGACGTAGGGGCGCTCGAAGCGTGTGTGCAACGCGCGCAACTCGGCGTGGAAGCTCTCGTACACCTCGGGCATCTCCGTCGACCAGCCAGGGTCGCAGAAGTAGACGCGACAGCCCAGCGGACGACCGTCCCGCAGGCCGCACAGTCCATCGACATACCAGGGGCACTGACCTGAAGCAGCGGCCGGAACGGCCCCCCCGGCCGCGGCCAGGGCGTACTGTTCCTCCACCTCGGTGGCGAACAGTTCGTGATCGCTGCGGGGGAAGTCGCAGCAGCGGCCCGACATCTCGCAGCGGGGCGAGCTGGCCGCGACCCGGCGACCGAGACGGGCGTACAGGTCGGCCAGCTCCCGGTGCAAGTCCCGATCCGGATCGGCGTGAGCGCGCCGGTCGCCACCCGGATCCCGGGGCGAGTCGTCCAGAGGAGCGTCGTGTGGCGCGCGGTCCATGCTGGCAGCTGAGCTTAGCACCGGGCCGGGGCACGCCCACGATTCTCCACCACCGCTCCCGTCCCGACCCCGGTCACGACGGACCGCGACGGGCCCGGGAACTCACGCATGGGAGAAGCGTGCGACGCGCTTACGATGGCGAGGACTCGTAGCGGAGACGCCCTTGATCCCGAGCAGCGGCCGGCCGGCGCAACCCCCAGCGGAACCGGGCGGCCCACGCGCAGCGGCCGCCCCGCCCGGTGCGCGCCCTGATCCCCGGCGCGATCGGCTCGCAGCGACCATCACCCTGGTCGTGTTCGGCCTCGTCGTCTACGCCGTGTACGGCCCGGTCCTCGACGCGCCCTTCATCTACGACGACCACAACGCCATCGTGGACAACCGCCACGTCCGACGCTTGTGGCCGATCGCGGAAGCCGTCAGCGCACCAGCTCAGTCGACCGTGTCCGGCCGCCCGCTGGTCGCCCTCTCCCTCGCGCTGAACCACGCACTGGGCGGGTACGACGTGCGCGGCTACCACCTCGTGAACCTCGCGTTGCACCTGGCCAACGCGTTGCTCGTCTTCGGGCTGCTGGCCCGTTCCTTCGACCTGGCACGGCGCCGCCACCGGACGACAGACGCGACTCACGCGACAGACGGCGCGCGCGATCCGCGCGACGCAGGCCGCGCAGGCCAACTGAACCAGCCGGGCGACGCGAACGATGCAAGCCGCGCGCGAGCCGCGCGCACCACGGCGCTGATCGCCGCCCTGATCTGGCTGGTCCATCCGCTCGGAACCGAGGCGGTGGCCTACGTGATCCAGCGCACTGAACTGCTCGTGTCCTGCTTCCTGCTGGGGAGCCTGTACGCCGCCACGCGCGGCTGGACGCTCACGCCGCCGGACGCGTCGGGTGCCGCCCCGCAACGGCCCGGGCCCGACGGACTCCGGCGCTGGCACGCGCTCGCCGTGACCTGCTGCTGGCTCGCGGTGCTCAGCAAGGAGGTGGCCGTGGCCATCCCGCCGCTGCTGCTGGCCTGGGATGCCGTGCTGGTGAGCGGGTCGGTGCGCGGAGCATTGCGACGACATCGACTGCTGCACGCCGGCGCCTTCGCCAGTTGGTTGCTGCTGGCCTGGATCGTGTGGAGCGGTCCGCGCAGCGGCACGGTGGGCTGGCACCTCGGCGTCTCGCCGCTCGAGTCGCTGCAGACCCAGGCCGGCGTGCTGCTGTGGTACCTGCGCCTGGCGCTGGTGCCCGACGCGCTCTCGATCGCCTACGACTGGCCCATCCTGCGGGACGGCGCCGCCGCCCTGCCGGCGCTGCTCGCCGTCGCCACGCTGCTGGTCACGTCGTCGGTCGCCGCCGCCCGCGGACGCTGGTGGGGACTGCCCGGCCTGTGGTTCTTCCTGATCCTCGCGCCCACGTCGAGCGTGGTGCCGATCGTCTCCGAGGTGGCGGCGGAGCGACGCATGTACCTGCCGCTGCTGGCGCTGGTGTTCCCGCTGGTCCTGCTGGGCAGCGTCCTGTTGCGGCGCGTCGTGGGAGCGGCGCCCGCCCGACGCGCGCTGGGCATCGGCAGCGCCGCGCTGGTCATCGGCCTGCTCGCCGTGACGGCCCGGGCGCGAGTCGAACTCTACCGCCGGCCCGTGGACATCTGGTCCGCGGCCGTGGAGCAGCGCCCCGAGAGCCTCACGGCGCGCGTGAACCTGGGTCGCGCCCTGGCCGACGCCGGTCGGGCCGACGAAGCCCGCCTGCAGTTCGAGCACGCACGGCGAGCTCATCCCGACGACGCCGACCTGCTGACCGCCATGGGCATGCTGCTGCGCGAGACGGGCCGCATGGAGGCGGCCGCCGAGCACTTCCGCGCCGCCGCCGCCGCCGACCCACGAGCCGCGGCCGCGCGCAACAACCTCGGCAACGTCGCCGCCGCGAACGAGGACTGGGCCGCTGCCGAGCGCTGGTACACCGAGGTGCTGGCCATCGACCCCGATCACTACCGCGCCCACGCCAACCTCGCACGCGCGCTCCAGGCCACCGGCCGGAACGACGAGGCCGTCGCGCACCTGCGCCGCGTCGTCGACCTGGAGCCCGACCTCGTGACGCAGCGCATCGCCCTGTGTCGGGAACTCCTGCAGCGCGCCCAGGTCGACGAGGTGCTGGAGCAGCTCGACGCCGACACGCTGGCCCGCGCCCGGAGCAGCGAACTCTACGACCTGCTCGGTCTGGCCCGGGCCGAGCGCGGCGAATGGGCGGCCGCCGTCAAGGCCTTCGAGTCGGGGCTGGCGCTGGATCCGCAGCGACTGGAGCTGCGGCAGCACCTGGCCCAGGCGCGGAGCCGGGCGGCGACCGGAGGCTGACTCGCGCCCCCGCGCCAGGCGGGTGCAACGCGCAGTCGATCACGCCGAGCACCAGCAACAACGACGTCCCGGCGGTGATGCACGCACCCGCCGTCGCCCCACCCGGGGAGATGCCGGCGAGCCACTGCAGCGGTTCGAACGCCACCAGCACCGCCGGGACGAGGGCCAGCCGGCGCAGCAGCCGCCTGCTGCCGCCCGGGTCCGTTCCCACGCCGCGCTGCTCCGCCCGCGGCGCGTCAGGACGCAACACGAACAGCGCCAGCGGCAGGGCGAGGACGTGGTAGTGCAACCACGAGAGCGGCGTCGCCACGGCGAACAGTCCGGCACCCACCCCCAGCAGGATCACGTCCGCCCGTCGCGCGGCCACGGCCGCGGCCGCGGCGTCCGCCCCGGGCCAACTGCTCCGCGTGCGCAGCATGGCGACGACGATCAACGCCAGCAGCGCGGCCGGCACGACCCAGGCCACCACGGCCACCCCACCGGCTTCCCAACCCAGTCCGTCCCGCAGCAGGCTCGCCGCCGAGATGTTGCCGATCTGCAGCGTCGGGTTGCGCCGCCCCAGGAGCTGCAGCGCCTGTTCGTACCAGTCGAACCAGATCTGCGTGCCGCCGAAGAAGCGCGTGCCCGCGGCGAAGCAGCCGGCCGCCCCGACCAGCGCACCCAGCGTCACCAGCGCGAACTTGCGCCACTGGCCGGTGAGCGACCAGCCCACGCCCCACACCACGGCGATCAACCCCAGGTTGGGCTTGAAGACGACCGTGCCGCCGAGCAACACGCCGGCCAGCAGTTCGCGCCAGGCCCTCGGCCGCGCCCCGAACAGGGCGACGACGGCCACCAGCACGGCGAGCAGCAAGCGGTTCACGTTGCCGACCCACACATCCGACAGCACGGGCGTGAACCAGCACAGCACGACGACGAGCGCCGCGCCGCTCGCCGCCCGAGAGTAGCCGAGCACCCGGCACAACCAGACCACCGCGCCGACGAGGCACAACAGGCTCACCCGCTGGAAGATCAACTGGTCGCGGTCGTAGTCACCACCGACGGTGTAGCCGTAGAACGTGTACAGCCAGGGCGTGGAGTAGCTCTCGATCTTGCGGACCTGTGCCGCCGCCTGGAAGCGCTTGGACGCCGTGCGCTCCGAGCGGGCCTTGCCCACCGAACGGAAAGCCAGTTCGTCGTAGCGACGGGCGAGCTCCACGCGACCGGCGTCGCTGTAGATGGCCCCGCCCTCGCCGGCCTGGGTGGCGTGAGCCACGACCCACGGTTGGTAGTAGTCGACGCAGGTGTACTCGTCGGCCTGGCCCCAGGCCCAGAAGAGCGCGAAGACGGCAGCCGCCGCCCAGGCCAGCGACCACGACTCGCGCAGCGCGTTTGCACCCCGTGTCGGAGCCTCCCCGGCGGCGGTGCTCACGTGGTCACCGGACGCCGCAGCAGGTGCAGCAGCGTGCCCACCGCGAAGGCCAGCGTGGCGTACAGGTAGTAGAGCAGTTGGAGCGGCACGACGAGCGGCAGCAGCAGCGGATGGGTGGCGCGCGCCATGAAGCGGTAGAAGGCCAGGTTGAGCAGCACGAGCAGCAACAGCAGCAGGGCCATCGCCCGGGTCGCGACCTGCACCACGCCCGGGTCGCCGGCCACCCCGGGCGCGAGCACGAGCAGACAACCGACGCCGGTGAGCGCGCCCACGACCAGCGCGGCCGGGGCCGCGGCGTCGCGACGGGTGAGCCCGTCGGCGGCCAGCACACCGCCGTAGGCCAGCAGCGGGAGCAGCAGCAGCGTCGGCAGCGACCACGCCCCCACGAGCCAGGCCGCGAGCAGGGCCAGGGCGAACACGCCCGACAGGCGTTGCGAACGCCGCAGGTTGAGATCGTCGGGCGCTCCGCCGGACGCGAGCACCAGGCGGGTCCAGGGCACGCCGCGATCACGCACGTCGGTGCGGATCATGCCCCACAGCGTCCAGCGTTTGAGGTGCGTGACCTGGATGTCCTTCTGCAGCGCGATGCGGTGCCCCGCGCGGCACAGGCGCACCCCCAGTTCGATGTCCTCGATGCTGGGTCGTTCGTAGGCGGCCTGGTCGAAGCCGCCGTGGTCGAGGAACACCGCGCGCCGCATGGCTCCGCAACCGCTCCAGAAGGTCGACGCGCGCTCGCGGCCGTGCTGGTGCACGAAGTGGTGTTGCAGGTTCCGGTAGCGGGACAGGAACGCCGGTTCGGCCGGCCGGTCGTCGTAGGAACCGAACAGGGCGTCGATCCGGGCGTCCGTTTCGAAGCTGCGGATGACCCGGTCGATGGTGTCCGGGTGCACACCGACGTCGGCGTCGATGAACAGCAGCAACTCGGCTCGGGCCGCGCCGGCCCCGGCGTTGCGGGCTGCTGCCGGGCCGCCTTGTCGGGCCAGGTGGATCACCCGGGCGCCGTGCGCCCTGGCCACGTCGCCCGTGTCGTCCGTCGACGCGTCGTCCACCACGATCGTCTCGAAGTCACTGCGACTCGACGCGGCCAGACGCTCGAGGCAGGCGCGCAGCAACGGACCGGCATCGCGCGCCGGGACGACCACTGAGAGTTGTACGGGGACCGAGAGCCGTGCGGGGACTGAGAGCTGTACGGGAGCCGAGGACCGTCCCGGGGCCGAGGGCCGTGCGGGCGTCTGGTCCGCGGCGCTCATCGGCGCTCGGGACGGCGGCCGTGACGCAGGTCGACCACGGCGTTGTAGATGCGGGCCACGAGGTAGGCCGCCAGGAAGCCGCCTGCGAAGGCCCAGGCGAACCCGATCAGGCTGCCGATGAAGGTGACCTCGTATCCGAGGAAGAAGTGTCGCAGCAGGCCCAGGTGCTTGCCCACGTCCTGACCGCCCCGCAGGATCAGCCAGTTCGTGGCGACGAACAGCAGCAGGCCCGCCAGCAGCCCGGTGGTGATGCCCTGCACCACGGCGTCGATGCGCACGACGCGACTGCGGACCGTCAGCTCGATGCGGTCCTCGTCGTCGCCGCCCAGCTGCTCGTCGCCGTCGACATGCGGGCCAGCCGGGGTCATCTCAGATGTACTCCAACAGGTCGCGCATGAAGCCGCGCTCCACGCGTCGGCGCAACACGGAGAACCACAGGAACATGATCGCATTCCGCATCAGCGCGAACAGCCAGCCCAGCAGGAAGCCGAACATCAGGCCGTAACCGAACCCCAGGAAGCTGCCCGCCACGGACACCGAGTACCCCGGCAGGTAGTGGGACAACAGGCCCAGCGTGCGACCGACCACCTCGCCACCCTGCGCGACGATCAACAGCGTGGCCAGGCACAACCCCAGGCCCAGCACGACGCCCGTCCCGGCCCCCAGCGCCAACCGGTCGATGCGCCCCAGCACCTCGGCCAGGCCCAGGCGGATCTGCGCCTCGACCCGACGCAGGTTGCGCCCGCGCTCCGCGCTGACCTGTTCGTGGTACTCGGCCTCGGTGTTCACGGCCCACAGGTCGTTGCTCTCGCCGGACACCGCGTTGCGTGCGGCATACATGCCGGTGAGCATGGCGTGGTCCTGGTTGTCGTAACGATGGAGCCCGTTGCGGCCGATCGTCTGCAGGTTCTGTAGCGACCCGACGAACTCGCGCACCACGGCCAGGTGCTCGGCGTAGGCCGAGTCGTAGACGGGGTAGGACTTGGGCACGCGGAACACGCAGCCGTCCTCCACGTCTTCGCCCCGGGCCAGACCGATGGACTCCAGTTCGCGCTGCGCCAGGGCCACGAGTTCGTCGTCGGCCATGGTCCAGAGCTCGTCGCCCTCGTTGCAGAAGTACTCCAGCCCCAGGCTCGTCTTGCGGTCGTCCGGGACCATGTCCGGACTCCAGTTCTTGAAGTTCTGGATGCGCCCCACCTGCACGGACGGATCGTGCACGTAGATCCAGTTGTCGGGGAACAGCCGGGGCTGATCGACGATCACGCACACCGTGAGGAAGTCGCGGTGACGCAGCGCGCCGGCCGCAGCGAGCACGTCGTCCGGAGCGGGAGGGTCGAGGCGCTTGACCAGCTCGGTGATCGGCATGCTGGAGATGAAGTCGGTGGCCTCGATCGAGCGGCGCGACCCGTTCACGCCCACCACGGCCCTGCGGATGTGCTGCCCGTCGCGCTCGATGCGCTCCAGCTCGCACTCCGTCTGCACCTCCCCGCCGCGCCCGGTGATGCTGTCGCGCACCGTCTCCCACATCATGCCGGGACCCAGGCGCGGGTAGTCGAACTGCTCGATCAGCGTCGTGATCCTGCGCCCGGGCTTGACGAACATGCTCACCAGGGCCGACCGGAAGGACAGGTCCTTGATGCGCTGGGCCGCCCACTCGGCCTTGAGCTCGGAGCACGGGATGCCCCAGACCTTCTCGGTGTAGGTCTTGAAGAAGGTGCGGAAGAGGCGCCGACCGAAGCGGTTGGTGACCCACTCCTCGAAGGTGTCCTCGCGCGGATACGGGGACACCTGCCAACGCAGGTAACTCAGTCCCGTGAGCAGGCTCTCCACCAGACCGAGCCCCAGCAGCGCGTTGAGCGGCTTGAGCGGGTACTGGAAGAAGCGCTGCTTGAAGAAGATGCGTGAGAGCCGCGGACGCACCAGGAACTGGTCGCCCAGCACCTCGTGCCACATGCGGTCGACCTCGACGGCCTTGGTGAAGAAGCGGTGCCCCCCCATGTCGAAGCGGAAGCCCTTGTACTGCTCGGTGCGCGCCAATCCGCCCACCAGCGCTTCCTTCTCGAGCACCACGGGCCGGTGACCGGCCCTGCACAGCTCGTACGCAGCCGTCAGTCCGGCCGGCCCCGCGCCGATGACAACGAAGGTCCGTCCCTTGCTTCCGCCCATGTCTCCGTCCACCGAGGTCCTCACCCTCCCTTTCGGACCGGGGGTGCGGACGGCTGATGGCAATACGGGGCACCCCGGCAGTGCTCGGCGCCGGGGCGTGACATATCGTGAGACCCATGGGAGACAGGCCGCTGCGGCTCCTCATCATCGCCCCCTACCCGCTCTTCCCCCTGCACGCGGGGGGCAAGATCCGCATCGTCAAGCTGGCGCGGGAGCTGGCGACGCTGGGCGTGGAGGTCACGCTGGCCGCACCGTTCGCCTTCGGCGGGCAGCCGCCGACGGCCGAGCGCTTCGCCCTCGACAGCGTGAAGTACCCCTTCGTGCTGCCGGCGCTGCTCACCGACCGGCCCTTCCCGTACGGGGCCCTGGTCTCCTTCCACCCCGGCTACGGGGCCCTGCTGGCCCGCCACCGGGGCAGCTTCGACGTGCTCCAGATCGAGCACCCGGCCTTCGGCGACCTGATCGACGGACTGGCCCCGCCGGGCACGCCGGTGGTCTACGGCTCGCAGAACGTCGAATACGACTACGTCCGGGCGGAGTGCGGAGCCGCCTGGGTGCGCGGGCTGGCCGGACGGCGCATGCGGCGCCTGGAGCAGCGGCTGGTCCAGCGCTCGGCGGCGATCTTCGCCTGCGCGGCCACGGACGGGCGGCGCTTCGCCGAGCTGTACGGCGTCTCCCCAGACAAGATCAAGATCGTTCCGAACGGCGTCGATCTACCGAACACGCAGTACCCCGACTCCAGGCAGCGGCTGCTGGAGCGTTTCCCCCGAATCGCGGGATACGACCAACTCGTGCTCTTCACCGGAAGCGACGTCGCTCACAACCGTGCGGGGGTGGACTACACCCTGCGCCAGCTCGCGCCGCGCCTGCCCGAGCACGGCTTCGTGATCCAGGGCCGCTGTGCGCGGCGCTTCGCCCGGCACCGGGCGACCAACGTCTTCCTGTACCCGGAGGGCGAGGACCTGCTGCCCTACCGCGGCGACGACACGCTGGCGATCAACCCCGTGACCAGCGGCTCGGGCACCAGCATGAAGGCGCTGCACTACCTGGCGCACGGCCTGCCGGTGGTCAGCACACCGTTCGGCATGCGCGGTCTCGACGACCTCGCGCCGTTCGTCGCCACGTCCGAACTCGAGCACTTCGCCGAGGCCCTGCAGCGCGATCACGCGCCGCCCGCCGACATGCGCGGACAACTCGAGCCCTACACCTGGCGCCGCAGCGCCCACGCCGCGCGGGATGCCTACGCTGCGCTCCTGGGAGCCACGACGTGAGCCCGGCGATCCACACGCCCAGCCTCCTGAACCGGGACGAGTTCCGTGGGCGACGCCGCTAAGCGCCGACTGCTGCTGGTGGTCGGCGCCCATCGTTCCGGGACGTCCGCACTCACCCGCGTGCTGAACCTGGCGGGTGCCCACATCGGCACCGGCCTGATGCAGCCGGCCTTCGAGGACAACGAGCAGGGTTTCTGGGAAGCGGCCGACCTGGTCGAGCTGAACGACGCCGTGCTGCGGGAGCTGGGCTCGAGCTGGCGCGACACCACGCCGTTGCCCGCCGACTGGTGGCACGACGCGCGCATCACGCCCTACCGACAGCAGCTCGGTGAGTTGCTGGACCAACGCTTCGCCGACGCGTCGCTGGGCGTCTTCAAGGACCCCCGTCTGTGCCGCTTGCTCCCGCTGTGGACGCTGGCCCTCGACGACCGCGGCTACTCGCCCGCCTGCATCCTGATCTCGCGCCACCCGGGGGAGGTCGCCGCCTCGCTCGAACAGCGCAGCGGGATGCTGCGCCCGCGCGGACTGCTGTTGTGGCTCGATCACGTGCTGAGCGCCGAGGCCCTGACCCGTGGCTTCCCGCGGGCGTTCGTGACCTACGACCAACTGCTCGACGACTGGCGCACCACGCTGGCACACGTCACCGCGCAACTGCGCCTGGAGTGGCCGCGGGCCGTTCGGGAGGCAGCGGACGACATCGACGCGTTCCTGCAACCCGCGCTCAAGCGCCAGCGCGCCGACGGATCGCTCGAGGACCAGGCGGAGATCCCGGACTGGATCGCGACCGCCCACCGCGAATTGCGCCGGGCCGTCACCGACGGCGAAACCCAGGGCTTCCGGGAGCGCATGGATGCGCTCCAGCAGCAGTTCGTCACCGCGTCCCGCATCTACGCGCCGCTGATCACCGGGACGCAGCAAGAACTCGAGCAACTGAGCGACAAGATCGCCAGCACCAGTCGCAAGTTGACCGCCGCGCACGACACGGCCGCGGCGGCGCAGGCTGAACTCGAGGCGCTCGCCG
>JAJDEP010000018.1 GCA_029259715.1 Planctomycetota bacterium
TCGGGCGGCCTCTCTCTTGCTCCCCCCCCCCCCCCCCCCCCCCCCCCCCGACCCTCGTGTCTGCACAAGACACCATGATTCGTGGTGGGCAGACCCGGATTCGAACCGGGGACACCTGCATTTTCAATGCAGTGCTCTACCAACTGAGCTATCCGCCCGGCGCGCCCGAGAGCGCGACGATCCGGCCAGTTTGCTCCATGACGGCCGCATCGATCAAGGGGCGCCGGCCCGCCGAAGCCGCCCCGGCCTCTGCCGTGCCGCCTCGTCCGGCGTCGCCCAGCCCCCCACGGTCACATGCCCCCCCACGGTCACATGCTGTCGGGGATGTCGAACTCCTCGTCGGGCACGAGGGCGTCGGCCGGCAGCAGGTCGTCCTCGCCGCCGGTCGGGCGCCGGATCTCCTCGAAGATGGCGCGGGATGCCTGCTCGGCGTCATCGAGGGCGCGGGTGGACTCATCCAGCTCCTGCTGGATGCGACGCCGCTCCTCGATGGCGCCCTCGCTGATCTGCCGCTGGAACGACAGGGCCGCCGCCATCATGTCGCCGGCCTCCTTGACCTTCTGCTGCGCCGACTCGCGATCCTCGTTGATCTTCTCGAGGATCTCGGCCTGGGCCTGCTGGGCCTCGCGCAGCCGGGTCTTCGTCTCGCGCAGCGCGTCCTCGGCCTCGATGCGCCGCGCGCGGGTGCGGGCCTCGAACGCCAGGCGCTCCTCAATCTCCTGACGGCGACGCTTCTCGGCCGACGCCAGACGGCGCAGGGTCTCGCGGCCCAGCGTCTCATGCTCGGCCAACTCGTCCCGGGCGGCCACGAGGGCTTCGCGCGCCTTGCGCGCCTGGGCCATGTTCTCCTCGGCTGTCTCGCGCGCCTCCGCGGTCTGATCGTCGAGCTCCTTGAGCTCGAGCCGCGAGGCGTTGCCGCGCTCGACGAGGTCATCGAGCTCGTCGCGCAGCTCCACGGTGCGTTGTTCCAGGGCGTCCCGCTGCTCGGTGAGCCGCTTGATGCGCGCGCTCGCCTCCGACGCCGCCTCGGCGGTGCGGTCCTTGAGGTCGGAGATCTCGGACTCGAGGTCGTCGCGCTCGTCGCGCAACCGCTCGGCCTCCTCGGACGCTCGTGACACCAGGCTCTCGTGGGCCTTGCGCGTCTGCTCGAGCACGCCGGTCAGGTCCTTGACCCGCTTCTCGGTGTCGGCGAGCTGGCCCGTCGACTGCACCAGGCGGTCCTCGGCCTGGGTCGCCTGGGCCTGGATCTGCTCGAGATCGCCGCGCACCTGGTCGGTCTCGTGGCGCAGCTCGGCCTCGCGGCTCTGCAGGTTGGCCACCGACTCGTCGAGCCGCGAGCGCTGCTTGCCGAGGTCGTCGACGGCCGACTCGTGCTCGGCCTTCTCCTCGAGCAACGCGCCCACCGCCTCCTCGAGGTCGGACTTGCGCACGGCCAGGCGCTCGGTCTCCTCGCGGGAACGGTTGACCAGCTCGGCCTGCACGCGCCGGGTCTCCTCGAGCTCCTCGGCGGCCCGATCGGCCCCCTCCCGGGTGGCCTCGTAGTCGGCCGAGGCCGCCTCCAACTCACCGGTCACCTGGGTGCGGCGCTCGGTGAGCTCAGACAGGTCGGCTTCGATCTCGGCCCGGCGGGACGTCCATCCCTCAACGGCGTTCTCGTGAGCGGCCCGCTCCTCCGCGAGGCGCACGTCCCGCTCGGCCCGCTCGGAGGCCTCGCGCTCGCGGGCGTTCTCGACCTCCCGCTCGATCTGTTCGAGGGCCACCGACAGCTCGCGCAGCCGGCTCTGGGCCGAAGAGTGGTCGGTGCGCGCGTCCTCGATGGCGTGCAGCACCTCCTCGCGATCGGTCTGCAGCGTCGACAGCTCCTCCTGCAGCTTGTTGCGCAGGGCCTCGCCGGTGGCGCGTTCGTCGCTGAGGTTGGCGAGCTGACCGTTGAGCGAATCGATGCGATCGCGCAAGCCGCCCACTTCCTCCTCGAGGCGTTCGCCGTCGGAGGTGAGCTCGGTGTTGCGCTCGCGCAGGTGCGCGTGCTCGTCCTTGATGGACGCCAGCTCGGCGCGGCGCTCCTCGACCAGGGCGTTGGCCTCGGCCACCTTGGCGTCGACCTTCTCGTTCGCGACCAGTAGGCGAGCCTCCGCAGCATCGCGGCGTGACTCGGCCTCGACCGCCGTGGTGGTGGCCTCGCGGTTGCGGGCCTCGGCGCTCTCGGCCTCGCGCTTGAGCTCTGCCACCCGGTCCTGCAACTGCAGGACGCCGGCCTCGAGCTTCTCGGACTCGTCGCGGGCCCGATCCGAACGCCCGGTGGCGTCGTGCACCATGGACACGGCGTTGGCCAGGGCCTCCTCCGCCTCGTGGCGGTCGGCCTCGATGCGGGCCAGCTCCTTGCGCGCGGTCTCCTGACGCGTATCGAGGTCGGCCAGCTCGCGCGAGCGCAACTCGGCATCGGCGCGCGCCGTGCGCAGCTCGTCGTCGACGACGGTCAATTCCTCGCGCCGCTCGGCCAGGGTGTTGTCGGCATTCGCCACGCCCCGACCCAGGTCGTGGACTTCGCTCTCGAGCGCCGTCACGGCCTGCTTGAGATCGGCGGCGCGGCGCTCGGCCACCTGCCGCTCGGACTCGAGGTCCTGGGTCTGCGACACGGCCCGGTCGGCGCGCTCCTCGGCCTCGTGCTGACGGGCCTCGGCGCCGGCGGCCTGCCGCTCGGCATCGCGCAAGCGCAGGTCCATGGCGCTCAGGGCCTGCTCGAGCTCGGCGCGGCGCTGCTCGTCCTTGCGACGTTCGTTGGTGATGGCGGCCGAGGTGGCCTCCGCTGTCGCCCGTTGCGTGTCGGCTTCCTCGCGCAGTGACGCGACCTCGTCGCGCAGCTCGCGGGCCTGGGCCTGCAGCGTCTCCAGCTCGTCGTGGCGCTCGGCCACCAGCTGCTCGGACCGACCCTGACGCTCCTCGGCGCCACCGATGGCGACCTCGAGATCGGCCAGGCGGGTGGCCGCTGAACTGAGGGCCGCCTCGGCGTCGTCCCGGCGGGATTCGCTTTCATCGCGGGCTGAAGCGGCCTTCTCGGCCGTGATGCGGGCCTCTTCGGCCGACGCCTCCATCTCCTCGCGGCGGGCCTTGGCCTCGCGATAGCGGGCGATGACCTCCTTGGTCTGCTCGACCCGGCCGCGCAGCTTGGCCTCGGTCTCCTCGATCTCGATGCGCACGGCGCTGAGCCGCTCGTCGGCCTCGCGCAGGGACGCCTGTCGACGCTCGGCCTCCTCGGTGGCGGCGCGCTCGGTCTCTTCCGCCTTGCTCGCCCGCACCTCGACAGCGGACACCCGCTCCTCGGCGAAGCGGCGCCGGTCCTCGGCATCGGCGGCCTGCTGTTCGGCGATGCGCAACTGCTCGGAGAGTTCGGCGACCTCGCGCTCGAGCTCGCCGCGCCGGTTGGTCTGCGCTTCCAACGCGTGCTCTTCGGCGTGCACCTTTCCGGTCAGGTCCGCCAGTCGCTGCTGCGACGCGCCGACCTGATCGGCCAGCGCCGCGGCGTCGGCCGTCGCCTGCTCGATCTGCTCGAGTTGATCGGCCGCGCCCGACACCGCCGCCACGGCGGCTTCGCGTCGCGCCTCGGCCTGCTCCTGCGCCACGACCAACTCGGCCAGGCGCTGCTTGGCCGTGCGGTACTTGGCGATGGCGCCCTTGGCCTGCTCGACGCTCTTCTCCAGCTTGAAGTCGGCGTCGGTGACGTTGCTGCTCAGGTTGCGCGCGCGGTCCTCGAGCTCGGCGATCGAGGCGACCACCTCGGCGTGATGGGCTTCGGCCGCCCGGATCTCCTCGTCGAACTCGGCGGCCCGCGACTCGGCGTCCGCGGCGCCCTGCTCGGCCGCCTCGCGACGCGCCTGGGCGTCGTCGGCGTCGCTCTTGATCTGCTCGAGCCGACGCTCGGCCGCGAAGAAGCGCTCCTCGGCGTCGGCTTCCGTCGTGTCGGGCCCGGCCACCGCATCCGCCGGCTCAGTGTCGTGGCCCGTGTCCGTCGCCTCATCGGAAGCGGCGTCGGGGGCTGCGTCGGTGGCCGCGTGCGACTCCTCTGCATGGGCCGCGTCGGCCGGCCGCTCGGTGTCGGCTGCGCTCTCGGTCGGCGTGTTCGTCGCGGCGTCTGCCGGAGTTGTGCCTGCCCGAGCGGTGCTTGCCGTGGCGGCGCTCTCCGCAGCGGCCGACGACTCGGCCGGCTCATCGGCGTCCGCGAAGACGACGCGGAAGGCCTCGCCGCAGGCCGCGCACTTGGCGCGTCGGCCCGCGTAACTCTCAGGAACCTTGTAGGTCTTGTTGCAATGCGTACAGGCCGTGGTGCGAGACGCCATCTCTCTTCACTCCTCCCGAGATGCGCCGGGCTCGTACGGAGAGTTCCGCGCGGCGGCCGTCGACGCGACCCCACGGGCCGCATCGCCTCCCGATCACCACTGCGGCGAACCGTGACGCAGCGCCCATCATAGAGCAGGAGGGCGCGTCCTGTCGCGGGGGTGGCGCGCCTCAGGAAAGCGCCGCGCCGCGGCGGGGCATGCGCATCACCACCTCGGGCGCTTGCACACAGCCGGCGACGGACGCGCAGGCCGCCACGAGGGGCGAGGCCAGCCCGGCCGAGCGGTCGGTGGGCAAGGTGGACAACCGCCACACGCCGTCGGGTGGTGGTCCCGGTTCGGTCCCCGTCGGCAGCACCACGGCGCCGGCGCGGACGAGGTCGGCCAGCAGTCCCTCGTGCAGGGCGTGGATCAGCACGCGTTGGCTCGCAGGCACCACCAGGAGGCGCACGGACGCCACCGCGTTGCGCTCACGCAGCACCTCGGCGGCCGCCCGCAGGGCGTCCAGGGCGCCCGCGATGATCACCTCGCCCGCGGTCCCGGGGCGCCGCCAGGCTGGGTGTTCGAATTGTGGATCGTCGGTCGCCGCCACCTGCGCGGACGGCCCCGAGAGCCCCCCCACGGCCACCCCCGGCGCGACGCGCGCGGCGGCCAGGCGCAGGATCGCTTCGGCGGGTTCGACCTCCGGCGCTGCGTCGGCCCTCGTGCCCGAATCCCCGCCCTCAGCCCCGACCGTGCTCCCGGAGGGGCCCTCCGGGGCGGCCACCGCCGCCACGGGTTCCGGCCTCCGGGCCGCCAACCACGTCGCCGTGCGGCGGTCGGGCGCCATGAGGCTGGCCTGCCCGGCCGCCGCGAGGGTGGCGCACAGGGCCCACCGCTCGGGCAGGTCCATGGCCGTCACGGTATCGCCGCCGAGTTCGAGGATGCCGCCGGTCGGGCCGCCGGTCGCCTTGATCAGCGCCAACGCCAGATCGAAGGGCGCGACCCACCGGGCGGGGCGGCCCGTGAGCTCGACGCGCCGGGTGGCGGGGACGGTGACGGTCATGGGTTTGCCGCGCAGGACGTTCGACACCTCGACCGGGTCGACCTTCAACGCCAGAGCGCCCAGAGCACCCAGAGCCCCGACGTCGGCGCGCATGCCGGCGACGATGTCGTCGCTGCCCACCAGGCCTTCGTCGACGGCCACCACCGACGGCGTTCCCGCGTGGGACGCCACGGGCGTGAACGGCAACTGGTGCTTCTCGACGAACCGGGCGATGCGCCGTTGCCCGGCGCTGAGCGGCGTCGCCCGCGGCACGAGCACCAACCGCGGGGGATTCTTCACGTGGGCCCGCCCCAACCGCGCGTGGGCCTCGATCACCGCCTCGGCATCGTCCTCGCCGAGCACGATGCGGTCAGGATAGACCGTGACCTCGAACCCGGGGGCGATGCGGCGTCGGTGGTGCTCGCGAGCGTGGGCCCGCAGCACCGCTTCGACGCGCGCGGTCAACCCGCGAGGGCCTCGGCCACCAGGTCGCCGATCTCGTGGGTCTTCTGCACACCCGCCGAGAGGGACTTGATCGCGTTGTCCTGGATCAGCCGCGCCACCTGCGCCTCGATGGACGCTGCCGACTCACCGTGCCCGAGGTGATCGAGCATCATCGAGACGGCCATGATGGACGCGACGGGGTTGGCCACGTCCTGGCCCGTGTACTTGGGCGCGGAACCATGGATCGGCTCGAACAGCGACACCTGGCCCGGGTGGATGTTGCCCGAAGCGGCGATCCCCAAGCCCCCCTGCAACATGGCGCCGATGTCCGTGATGATGTCACCGAACAGATTGGTCGTGACAGCAACGTCGAACCACTCGGGGTTCTTGAGCATCCACATGCAGGCGGCGTCGATGTAGGCGTGGTCGCGCTCGATGTCGGGATAGTCGGCGCCCACCTCCTCGAAGGTGCGCGTCCACAGGTCCTGGGCGCGGACGGCGTTGGCCTTGTCGACCATGAGCAGCTTCTTGCTGCGGTTGCGCTTGCGCGCGAGGTCGAAGGCGTAGCGGATGACCCGCTCGGTGCCCTTGCGCGTGTAGCGCATGGGCTGCTGGGCCACCTCGTCGGGCGTGCCCTTCGCGCTGAACTCCGCGGATGCCGTGTAGGCGTCCTCGGTGTTCTCGCGCACGAAGACCATGTCGATGTCGGCCGGGCCCTTGTCTTTCAGCGGGCACAGGCGGGCGTCGTAGAGCTTGACCGGGCGCAGGTTCACGAACAGGTCGAGACCCACGCGCAGGCGCATGATCACGCCGTGCTCGACGTGCCCCACCGGAGCGCGCGGATCGCCGATGGCGCCGAGCAGCACCGCGTCCATGCCTTCGATCTCGGCGAAGGCCGAGTCGGGCAGGGTCTCGCCGCCGTCGGTGCCGCCCGTCTTCAGCCAGTGATCGGTGCCGAAGGGGTAGACCACCTTCTCGAAGTGCAGGCCGTCGCGTTCGGCGACGACGTCGAGCACCTTCAGCGCCTCGCACATGACCTCGGGGCCGATGCCGTCGCCGCCGATGACGGCGATCTTGTGGGTCTTGTCCGCGGTGCTCATCGTCCCGCTCCTCTGGTGGGGATGCTGCCCGTCGTCGTGCCCGTCGTCGTGCCCGTCGTCGTGAGCGTCGTCGTGAGCGTCTTCGTGAACGTCGGCGCAATCGTCGGCGCAATCATCGGCGCGTTGGTCATGACGCAGCGGCCGCGGTGGCCGGCGCGCGCTCGAACATCCCCGGCGTGTAGGCGGTGATGTGACCTTCGATGGCCGAGGCCGCCACCGTGTAGGGCGAGGCCAGGTACAGGCGGCCGGGGCCGCTGCGGCCCTGGAAGTTGCGGTTGATGGCCGAAACGGTCACCTGGTCGGCGGTCTCGCTCACGCCGGGCCCGCAGCCGATGCACGCGCCGCAGCCCGGGTCGATGAGCTTCGCCCCGGCCTGCTCGAAGGTGGTCAGCCATCCGCGCTCGCGGGCCAGCTTCGCCGTCGCGGCCGAGCCGAACTGGATCCAGAACTCGACGCCGTCGGCCACGCGCCGGCCCGCGGCCACGGCCTCGGCCAGCACGCGGTGGTACATGGCGAAGTCGTCGACCTTGCCGGCCGTGCACGAACCGCCGTAGGCGATGTCGATGTCGACCGTGCCGATCTCCGAGACGAACGCGCCGTTGGTCGGGTCGGACGGGATGCCGCTGTCGGGATCGCCCGGGTGGGCCACCATGGGCCGGATGGTCGCCAGGTCGATGACGTGGACGCCGCCGTCGTAGACGGCCCCCTCGTCGGGCGTGACCAGCAGCGCGCGCAACGCGTCGACGTCGGCGCCCCCGGGACGGCTCGCGGCGATCCACTCGAGCAGGACCTCGTCGCCCTCGCACACGCCGGCCTTGGCGGTGCACTCGGTGGCCATGTTGGCCAGGGTCGCCCGCTCGTCGGGAGACAGCGAGAACAGGCCCGGCCCGCCGAATTCCATGACCCGGTCGAGGGTGTGCTCGTGCCGGGCGTGGTGCAGCAGGATGTGCAGCATCACGTCCTTGGCCGTGGCGCCGTCGGTGAGCTCGCCCTGCAGCTCGAAGCGGATCGACTCGGGCACCTTCACGAAGGTGGAGCCCGACACGATGAGCGCCGCGTACTCGGTGGCGCCCACGCCGTAGGCGAGCGCGTTGTTGCCGCCGCCCATGCAGGTGTGGCTGTCGGTGGCCTGGATCAGATCGCCCGGATCGACGAAGTCACGCCGCGCCACCTCGTGGCAGATGCCCGGGCTGACGCCGTCCTTGGCCTGGTAGTCGAGCACGCCGGTGTGCTGCATGAACGCGTCCTGCAGCGTGCGCAACATGCCGATCTTGTCGGCGAAGGGGGCCATCTTCTTCACGCCGTCGGCGTAGAGCAGGTGGTCCTCGAACACGGCGAACTTGCTCGCGTCGGGCAGGCAGTAGTCGTCGCCGAACTCGCGGCGCAGGAACTCGTGCACCTGGGCCGTGGTGAACTCGTGGCTGTAGCCGCCGTCGACCCGCGCCATGACGGCGTCGCCGGGCTTCACCGGGCCGGGACCGCCGAGCAGGTGCGCGCCGATCATCTTCTCGGCCATGGTCATGGGGCGCGGGCCCGTGTCGGGGCGCGGCACCTCGATCTCACCCGCCATGAGCGCCTTGGCGAAGGGGAACAGTCCCCCCATCTCGAGCATCATGCGCGTGACCGGGTCGTAGCGACCGGTGAACTCGTCGAGGGGCAGGTCCTCGCCGGCCTGCAGGCGCTTGAGCTGCTCGTGGTCGCCCATGAGCTGGCCGAGGTTGATGTTGTTGCGCTCGTGGATGGGCGCGAACGACGCCGCGATGACGAGGCGGATGCCCGACCACTTCTCACACTGGGGCGCGGTCTCGCGCGAGCTGCCGGTGCCCTTGCGGTGACCCGACACGATCACCTCGAAGTTGCCGTCCATGAGCGCCCGCGGACCGAACACCCTGTTCCCGTCCTTCAGCAGGCCGGCGTAGGCGTTGAGCGCGATGTCCTCGGGGCGGTGGTCGAAGCACACCCACGCCGGGGTCATCACGTCGGTGTTGATGTCGTCGAGCAGGTCGTCGACGGAGAGATCCTCCATCTTCAGGTCCAGCTCGCCGGACAATTGCCGGGCGATGAGGTCGAGGTCCTTGGTCAGGAACAGGACCCGCTTGCCCGGAGTGAGGCTGACAGTCTTGGGTGCGGCCATGGTCGCGTGCTCGGTTTCGCTGCGCCCGATCCCGCGGCGCCTGTTGCGTGCCGGTGCTTCAGATGCGCTCGATCAACATGGCGATGCCCTGCCCGCCGCCGATGCACGCCGAAGCGACGCCGTAGGTCTTGCCGGTGCGCTCGAGCTGGTGCATGAGGGTCAGCACGAGGCGCGTGCCCGTGGCGCCCAGGGGGTGGCCGATGGCCACGGCGCCGCCGTTCACGTTGACCTTGTCGCGGTCGAGCTCGAGCTCCTTCTCCACCGCGAGGTACTGGGCGGAGAAGGCCTCGTTGATCTCGTAGAAGTCGACCTTGTCCGGGCTGATGCCCGCCTTGTCGAGGGTGTTGCGGATGGCCGGCGCGGGGCCGATGCCCATCTCGGACGGCTCGACGCCCACGGCGTCCCAGGCCAGGATGCGCGCGCGGGGCTTCCAGCCGTTGGCCTTCGCCACCTCGCCCTTGGTCACCACCAGAGCGGCGCCGGCGTCGACGATGCCCGACGCGTTGCCCGCGGTGACCGTGCCCTCCTTGCCGAAGGCGGCCGGCAGACGCGCCAGCCCCTCGAGGGTCGTGTCGGGCTTGATGTGATCGTCGGTGTCGCAGACGCCGATGACCTTGTCGCGCTTCTTCAGCTCGATGGGCACGATCTCGTCGGCGAACACGCCGCTCTTCACGGCGGCCGCCCCGAGCTGGTGGCTGCGCAGGGCGTAGGCGTCCTGCTCCTCGCGGGAGATGTCGTACTTCTTGGCGAGCTTCTCGGCCGTCTGGGCCATGAACAGCCCGCACTGGGTGTCCACCAGTGAGGCCATGAGCTGGTCCTGCAGCTCCCACTTCTGGCCCAGGCGGTAGCCCTTGCGGGCGCCGAAGAGCATGTGCGGCGCCTGGCTCATGGACTCCATGCCGCCGGCCACCGTGACGGTGGCGTCGTCGGCGATGAGCATGTGGCAGGCCGAGACGATGGACTGGATGCCCGAGCCGCACAGGCGGTTGACCGTGAGCGCCGGCACCGGGATGGGGATGCCCGCCTTGAGCGACACGTGGCGCGCGCCGTAGAGCGAGTCGGGAGCCGTGTAGAGCACCGTGCCGAAGACGACGTGGTCGACCTGATCGGGCTTCACGCCGCTGCGCTCGAGGGCGGCCGCGGTGGCGATGGCGCCCAGGTCGTGGGCCGAGTGGTTGGCGAGCTTGCCGTGGCCGGGCGTGCCGATGTACTCGGCCATGGCTGTGCGGGCGCCGCTGAGGATCACGAGGTCGTCACGGGTCATCGGTTCGATTCCTGGGGTGTTGGTTTGGGGTGAGGTCGCGGCGGGCGCGCGGAGCGGCGCGGAGGCTCATCCGACCGGCCCGGCTTGTCGGCCGACCCGCCCGCGCCCCGCTCCGCGGCCGGGCTAACTGCCCTTGAAGGCGGCGGGCCGCTTCTCGAGGAAGGCTTGCATGCCTTCCTTCAGGTCGTCGGTGGACGCGAGCAATCCGAAGAAGGTCGCCTCGTAATTGAGCCCGTCGGTCAGCGGCATCTCGGTGCCGTGGTTCACGGCGTCGAGGGCGAAGCGCACCGCCACCGGGCCGAAGGACATCATCTTGCGCACGGTCTTCTCCGTGGCCGCCAGCAGCTCGGCCTGGGGGTAGACCTTGTTCACCAGACCGATGCGATGGGCCTCGGCCGCATCGACGCGACCGGCGGTGAGGATCATCTCCATGGCGCGGCCCTTGCCGATGATGCGCGGCAGGCGCTGCGTGCCGCCGTAACCGGGGATGATGCCGAGCGTCACCTCGGGCAGCCCCATCACGGCGTTGTCGGAGGCGAAGCGCAGGTGGCACGCCAGCGCCAGCTCGCAACCGCCGCCGAAGGCGTAGCCGTTCACGGCCGCGACCACGGGCTTGGGGGTGCTCTCGATGGTGTTCATCAAGTGCTGGCCCTTCATGGCCAGCGGGCGCGCGGACAGCGAGTTCTGCGTGGCCAGCTCGGCGATGTCGGCGCCGGCCACGAAGGCCTTCTCGCCGCTCCCGGTGAGGATCACCGCCTTGATCGTGTCGTCGTCGGCGAGCGCCTCGAAGCAGTGCTGCAGCTCGCCGATGGTCGCGTCGTTGAGCGCGTTGAGCTTGTCGGGTCGGTTCACACGGACGAAGGCGATGCCGTCGTCGTCGTCCCGCAGGATGTTCTCGTAAGCCACGGTCTACTCCCCGTCCTTCGCCGTCGTCGTGCGCTTGCTGCGCGGACGCTTGGCGGTGCTCTTCTTGCGGCTGGTCTTGGGGGCCTTGTCCTGCTTGTCCCCGCTCGCCTTGGACCCGTCGTCCTTCTTGCCGGCGCTCATCTTCGACGCGGCCTTCTTGCTGCCGCTCTTCTTCGGCTCGGCCTTGGCGTCGGCGTCGGCGTCGGCCTCGTTCGAAGCCTCGGCGTCACCTTGACCGTCTCCGTCGCTGCTCTTGCCGCCCCGCTTGTCGCCGCCCTTGTCGCGTCCCTGACCCTGGCCCTTGCCCTTGCTCTGACCCGGGCTCTGACCCTGGTCGGCGTCCTGCTTCGACGTCTGCGGCTTGCCGAGCAGCTCGGCCAACTCGTCCTCGTCGAAGTCGACGCCCTCGAGCTCGATGCGGTTGATGTAGATCGGGTCGAGGGGCTGGCTCTTCTCGCGCCAGCGGTTCTCCGTCACCGGCACGGCGGCGATCTTGTCGATCACCTCCTCGCCCTCGGTCATGGTGGCGAAGGCCGAGTACTTGCTGTCGAGGTAGCGCCCATCGCCGTGCATGACGAAGAACTGGCTGCCGGCGCTGTGCGGATCGTTGCTGCGCGCCATCGACAGGGTGCCCTTCACGTGGGGCGTGTCGTTGAACTCGGGGCCGATGGTGTAGCCGGGGCCGCCGGTGCCGTCGCCCTTGGGGCAACCGCCCTGCAGCATGAAGCCCTTCAGGATGCGGTGGAAGGTGAGCCCTTCGTAGAAGCCCTTGCGCGCCAGCCGCGCGAAGTTCTCGCAAGTGCGCGGCGCCTTGCCATGGAGGAGTTCCACCACGATGTCACCCATCGAGGTGTGCAAGGTTGCCGTGGCCTTCTTCTTGAAGCTCGCCATTGAGGATCAGCCGTCGCTCTCGCGCACATCACTGTCCGTGCGGTCGCGGATGGTGACCTTCTTCATGGCCACCTTGCTCTTCGGCTGTCCGCCGGACGAACCCTCGTCGGCGATGGCGTCGAGCACCGTGAAGCCGCTCAACAGCTGGCCGAAGTTGGTGTACTGACCGTCAAGGTGCGGCGCCTTGGCGTGCACGATGAAGAACTGGCTGCCGGCCGAATCCGGGTGACCGGCGCGAGCCATCGACAGCGCGCCCCGCTCGTGGGGACGGTCGTTGAACTCGGCCTTCACCTTGTGGCCGGGGCCGCCGGTGCCGTCACCCTTGGGGCACCCGCCCTGGATCATGAAGCCGGGGATGATGCGGTGGAAGACGAGGTCGTCGTAGAAGCCCTTCTCGGCCAGGCTGATGAAGTTCTCGACGTGCTTGGGCGCGATGTCCGGGAAGAACTCGAGCACCAGGGTGCCCTTGCTCGTCTCGATCTCGGCGACCTTGGTGGTGGTGTCGTTGCTCATTGTGATCTCCGTTGCGGCGAAAGTCGCGGCGGCCAACAGGAACGGGACGAGCAGCGCCAACCCGATCAGGGTCAGTCGCCGGCGTGCCGTTGCCGTGCGGTCCGTCATGCGCGCTTGTCGCCCTCCCACTTGAAGAAACCCTCACCGGTCTTGCGACCGAGCTTGCCCTCGTCGACCTTCTGCCGCAGCAGGGCCGGCACTTCGAACAGGTTCTCGTTCGGGTGCTCGGAGGCCCAGCCTTCGAGGATGAATAGTGTCGTGTCGAGCCCGACGTAGTCGAGCAGGGTGAACGGGCCCATCGGGTGACCGCAGCCCAGGGTCATGCCGGCGTCGACGTCGGCGGGCGTGGCGTCGCCGCGCTCGACCATGCGCACCGCCTCGGCCAGGTAGGGCACGAGCAGACGGTTCACCACGAAGCCGGGCGAGTCCTTGGCCGAGACGGGCACCTTGCCGCAGGCCTCGCCGAAGGCCTTGGCCGCGGCGAACGACTCGTCGGTGGTCTCGTCGGCACGCACGACCTCCACCAGCTTCATGAGCTGGACCGGATTGAAGAAGTGCAGGCCGACCATGTTGCCGGGACGTCCCGACGCCGTCCCCATCGCACCGATGGAGAAGGACGAGGTGTTGCTGGCGAAGATCGTCGACGGCTTGCACAGCTTGCCGAGCTTGCCGAACAGGTCGTTCTTGACGTCGAGGTTCTCGACGATGGCCTCGACCACGAGATCGCAGTCCTTGAGGTCCTCGAGGTTGCCGGTGCCCTTGATGCGGCCGAAGGAGGCGTCGGCATCGCCCTGGCTCAGCTTTTCCTTGGAGACGAGCTTGGCGAGGCTCTTCTTGATGCGTCCCAGGCCCTTCTCGAGGGCGCCCGAGTCTGCCTCGAGCACGGTGACCTCGTGGCCGGACACGGCCGCGACTTGCGCGATGCCGTGGCCCATGAGGCCGCATCCGATGACGCCGACGGTCTTGACGGTCATGACAACTCGACTCCTCTTGCCTTTGCGTGGTTTCGATCCGGCTTCCGGTCAGGCCGGACGCCGGGTGTGTCTCGTGCTGAACCGCGGGCGGTCGATGGACGGGCCGTCAGGGATGGGGCCGATGAAGCTCAGCCCGCGCGGGGCCGTGACGGTCACGGAACCACGCTTGCACCCGGACGGAGCGCCCGCCTTTTGCGCCCGCTCCCGCGCTTGTGGCCCCTCGTCTGACGAGTAGGGCCCCCTCACGCGGACGAACCGGCGATCCGAAAGCACCTCCCGAAGGCGGGTGCCCGCATGCGCGGTCCGAACCGGAGATCATACCGATCGCCCCCCCCCACGCAACACGCACAAGGGCGCACGAGGGCCCTCAACGCCCTCGAAAACAGGCCTTCAGGCCGGCGCCACCATGACCTGGGCGCGCTTGCCGCGGCCGGCCTTGACGGGTTCACCCTCGGCCTTCAACCCGCACTTCAGCAGGAAGTCGGTGGTCGGCTCCGGGCAGAGGCACCACAGCCCGCCGCCCCGCTCGGCTGTGATGGTGAGCATGGCGTTGACCAGCTTGCGGCCGTGCCCCTGGAGACGGTGCTCGGGGTCGACGGACACGCCGCGCAGGCGCCACATCTCGGCAGTCCCGTCGCGGCGCTCGGGCAGCACCGAGGCCACGGCCAAGAGGTCGTCGCCCTCCTTGAGCCCCAGGTGCAGGGCGCCCTCCGCCTCGTCGGTCTCGAACAGCGCCTTGGCCGCCTTGGCGGCCTTGGTGCCCTTCTCGATGACCTTCACCCGCAAGGGCATGCATTCATCGGGGGTGAGCACGAGCAGTTCCATGGGCGGCGAGTGTAGCGATCGGCGCGGGTCGGGGCCCAGCCGCCCGCCTCGTGCCGGCCTCGCCGCCACTCGGGAGACGGCCCGCCGCTGCTAGCCTTTCCCCATGGACCGCCCCGCCCGCGCGCTCGGAGTGCCGCCCGACATCGACGTGCTGCTGCCCGTGCGCTGCGCACGGCGCACCCTGCCCTCGGCGGTGGGCGACCTGCTGGCCCAGCGTGGCGTCCGGCCCCGCATCCTGGCCGTGGTCGACGACGGCCCGGACGGCGACGACGGCTCACGGGACTGGCTCAAGGCCCTCGCCCGCACCGACGAACGCGTGATCGTGTTCGACGGCCCGGGGGCCGGGCCGGGTCCCGCCCTCGACTGCGCGCTCATGGCCGTGGGCCACCCCCACGTCGCGCTCATGGAAGCCGACGACCGCTGTCCGCCCGATCGCCTGCGGCGTCTCTTCGATCACATGGAATTGCACCCCCACCTCATGGGCGTCGTCAGTCGCGCCGGCCAGATCGGCGCCCGCACGCCCGGCATGCGCCGCTACCTCGATTGGCAGAACTCTCTGCTCTCCTCGACGGCCATGGCCGCCGAGCGTTTCGTCGAGATCCCGGCCATGTTCCAGACGGGGCTCTACCGGCCGCAGGCGCTGTGGGCTGTGGGCGGCTTCGCGCCCCGGGGCCACTGGCCCATCGACATCGCCTTCTGGTTTCGCTGGTTCCAACTCGGCATGCCCGTCGAGAAGATTCCGCGGGTGCTCTATCAATGGCGCCAGCACGCGGGACAGTCGACCCGCAGTGGCGGCCTGCACGACGCCGCGCCCCTACGGGCGTGCAAGGTCGACGCGTTGGAACGACTGCACGGTCGACTCGGCTGGTGGCCGCGTCCGATCCACCTCGTGTCCACGGGCGCAACGCTCGAGTCCTGGCGCGAAGCGCTTGAGTCCATCGACGTGGTCTTGCTCGGCGCCGACGAGTGGAAGCCGGGGCGTCCGGCCCCGTCACTCCCCTTGGAACCACCCACCGAATTCCTCCCGCCCGGGTCGGCGGCGCGTTGGGGACCGCCCTTGCTCTTCGCGGCCTACGGGATGGAAGCGACGCGGGAGAAGCTGCGAGACGCGCTCGGCCGCCCGGACGAGCCGGACGTGCTCATGTTCTGCGCGTGACCCGTCAAGCCTGGCTGGAGTCGTCGTAGCGACTGGCGATCTCCAACAAGAATTGCTTCACGGTGGCCTGCTCGCTGCGAGCGTACTCCAGGAACTCAGTCCTCGCGTCTGGAAGTGGCTTGCCGACGGCCAGCGAGACGAAGTCCGGGTGTCCGCCGATCAGGAAGTGGTCATTCACCGTGCAGATGATGGCGAAGGAGAAGTCTTCGGGAACAAGGGCCACGTTGAAGTGCGCGAACTCCTTGTTGAAGTCGCAGAGCCCCTCCGTCGTCGCTTCGAAAGTCACCTCGTCTCTGACATCGACCAGCTCTTCGAGTAGGACCGCTTGCACATCGACCTTGCGGACGAAGGCCATGGCGCGCGAGATCCTGTCAGCATCCTCCCTCGAAAAATGCGGGCCGGACTCGACGGGAATGACGACCCAGTCGGACTCGGTCAGGAATTCGCGACGAAACTGCAGTGACGAGTCGAGGGCGCTCCGCAGCCACAGCCCAGCTGCCGAAGCATGACCATCATCCTCACTGCTGATACTGCTCTCGGTCACCGTTCGAACAGCGCCGACACCCCCATGCCGCCGCTGACGCACAGGCTCGCCAGCCCGCGCTTCGCATCCCGCCGCTGCATCTCGTGCAGCAACGTGACGACGATGCGCGCACCCGTGCAGCCGATGGGATGGCCCAGCGCGATGGAGCCGCCGTTCACGTTGAGCCGTGAGGCGTCGAGCTTGAGCTCGCGGTCGCACGCGATGACCTGCGCCGCGAAAGCTTCGTTGAGCTCGATGAGGTCGATGTCGGCGAGGGACAGGCCGGCCGCCGCGAGCAGATCGTTGGTGGCGGGCACCGGGCCGATGCCCATGATCGCGGGATCCACGCCGGCCATGGCCTGACCGGTGAGCCTCGCCATCACGGGCCAGCCCTTGGAGGCCGCGTGTTCGGCGCTCGTCACGAGCAGCGCAGCGGCGCCGTCGGTGATGCCCGAGCTGTTGCCCGCGTGCACCGTGCCGTCCTTGCGGAACACCGGCGGCAGCTTGCCCAGGCCCGCGAGGTTGGCGCCGTGGCGCGGGTGCTCGTCGGTGTCGACCACCGTCTCGCCCTTGCGGCTCTTCACCGTCACGGGCGCGATCTCGTCGACGAAGCGCCCGGCCTTCTGCGCCTCCTCGGCCTTGCGCTGTGACTCCACCGCGAAGCTGTCCTGCTCCTCGCGATTGATCTCGTACTTGTCGGCCAGGGTCTCGGCGGTGGAGCCCATGGGCGCGCCCACGAGCGGGCAGTTGAAGCCGTCCTGGTAGTTGCCGTCGAGCAAAAGCTTGTGGCCCATGCGGTAGCCGGTGCGCATCTCGGGCATGAGGAAGGGGATGCGCGACATGGACTCGGTGCCGCCGGCGACGACGGCCTGGGCCGCACCGCTGCGGATCTCCGACGCCGCGAGCATGATCGCCCGCAGCCCCGACGCGCAGGCCTGGTTGATGGTGAGCGCGGTGCCCGTCTGCGGCATGCCCGCCCCGATCTGCACCTGCCGCGCGACGTTGGGTCCCGAGCCGGCCTGCCGCGCCATGCCCATGATGACCTGGTCGACGTCGGCGGGCTCCGCGCCGGCACGTTGCAGCGCCGCTTGCGTCGCGATGACGGCGAGTTCGACGGCGCTCGTCTGGGCGAGTCCGCCCATGAACTTGCCGATGGGCGTGCGCGCGGCGCCGGCGATGACGATGTCGTGGTCGGGCATGGGGATCCGCCTTGCGGGATGGTGCGTCCGCGACATCGGTGCGTCGCGGGTCTCGGGGAGCCGCGCAGTCTAGCCGCTGCGCCCGCGGCGCGCACGACCGGTGCGCCCGCGGGGACGCTGGCGCGGGCGGCGAGGCAGCCACGCACCCTCAGCCGAAGAGGAAGCCCTTGCCGAACACGAGCGTCCCGCCGAAGTGACCGGTGGCCAGCGTGGCGACGGCGCAGGCGTAGAGGCACAAGCGGTAGCCGCCCAACGCTCTGCCGCCCTGTGTCACGCCACCTCGGGCCTCGCCACCTCGGGCCCCGCCACCCCGGGCCCGCCGCGCGAGCACCCACGCCAGCAGCGAAAGCGACATCACGCTGACGCCCAGCCAGCGGTGCAGGAACAGCTCGTCCACCAGGGGCGAGGTGAAGGACTCGGCCCGGGTCCAGCCGGTGAAGGCCGCGATGAGCGCCATCGATGCGCCGCCCGCGAGGCAGAAGGTCGCGATGGGACTCGGCTCCGCGGTGCCCCGGCGTCGGCTGCGCCACTCGGCCACGGCCGCCGCCACCAGCAGCGCGAGCGGGAAGTGGATCACGATGACGTGCAGCTTGCCCACCCACAGCGGCAGGAAGGCCTCGTCGGCCGTGGATTCGTCGGCAGCGGATGCGTTGCGCCCGTCCGGCGCTCGGCCCGCCGGCGCAGCGTCAGCGCCGGACGCCGACCCCGCAGGTGCCGCTCGCGCCGCCTCCGCCGCGGCGATGTCTTCGGCGATGTTCTGCACGAACTCTTCGGGCGCGTATTGGAAGTCGGCCCGGCACATGTTGCAGCAGAAGCCGATGGTGTGGCCTTCGAACAAGAGCGTGATCGAGGGGTCGACCTCGGTGTCCGGCATGCCCGGGCACATGCGGTTGATGGGCTCGTCGGCCCGGACCCCGGCCGTGAACACAGCCAGCAGCAGCAGGATCGGCGCGAAGGTTATGGATGCTCCTCCGTCGCGCGCGGCACGAGCGTTGTGACCGCGAGGCGCGCCGCCCCCTCGCCCGCGGTCTCCCACACGGCCACCACCGGGCCCAGGCCGCCGGCGGCTCCCGCGAGCCAGGGTGCGTGGCCCTCGCCGAGCGACGACAACACGTCCGCTGCGTCGGTCTCGCGGCGCCACACGAGCTGCCCGTCGCGGTCCACCCACAGGTAGACGAAGGCGTCCCCGCCGAAAGCGACGCGCGGCCAGCGTCCCTGCTCGGCCAGCATGAAGGGCAGCGACTCGTGGTCGACGCTCTCCAGGCGCATGCCGACGCGATAGACGCTGCGCCACGCCCCGCCCGGGGAGAGGGCGAAGTCGGGGCCGGCCACCGGACAGCCGGTGATCTCCCACGGTTCGTGGCCCAGAGGCCGGGTGTGCCAGTCCTCGCCGAGACCGAGGACCACTTGCAGGTCGCGGGCGCCGCCGAGGGCATTGCGGAAGATCAGGAGCGGGCGTCCGCCGCGCGGGTCGAGGCCGGCGGCCGGCGGACAGCACTCGCAGATGGATCCGTCGGGGGAGCGGTACACCAGCGCGTCGGCGCTCCAGGTCGCGCCGCCGTCCGACGAGCGCGCGGCCCACAGCTCGGTGGAGTCGGTGCGCAGGTCGAGCCACGTGCACAGCACCTGCCCCGACGGCGAGGCCGCCATGGCGTGCATGCCCTCGCGCGCCGCGGCGTCGACGTCGGTGATGCGGGCGGCCTCGCTCCAGCCCCCGCCGTGGGTGGAGTGCCAGGCGTAGAGGTCGCCGTCCTCGCTGCCCGCCTGCTCGCCGCAGGTGGCCGTGACCACGAGGCCCCGTCCCGTGAAGGCGACCTTCGGCCCCCACGAGGTGCCCCACGCCACCCGGCCCGGCCCGGCCAGTCGCACCGGGTCGTCCCACCCGCCGTCCGTGCGGGAGAGCGCGACCCACGGGTCGTCGTCGGCGACGAACACGATCGCGGCGCGGCCGCGCGGATCGACAGCGACGTGCGGCGCGCTCGGCTCGTGGGCGAAGTCGGCCGGCAAGGGAGTCCCGTCGACGGCGGCATAGACGGCGTCCGCGTCCGTCGAGGAGAGCGGCGACGAAGCCGGCGAGTCGGCCGCGGCGGCCGACGCCCTGTCCGTGGCGCCCGAGTCCGGACCGCAGGCCCCCAGCGCGAGCGTGAACGCGAGCACGAAGGCGAACGCGAACGTCGGCGTCAGGCGTAAGGGCGGCCGGCTCATGCCGCGCGCTTCCGCAGAGTTCGCCGCTCGAGGGCCCGTTCCTCGCGGGCGCACCACAGCACCGGCACGACAAAGATGCTCGTGATCGCCACCACCATGCCTCCCACCGAGGGAATCGCCATGGGCACCATGACGTCGCTCCCGCGCCCGGTCGAGGATAGCACCGGGAGCAAGGCCAGAAGCGTCGTGGCCGTGGTCATCAGGCAAGGGCGTACGCGCCGTGACCCCGCGGTCAGGACGGCCGTCCGCACTGCCTCCACGGTGCTCGGCTTCTGCGCGTCGAAGGTCTGCTTCAGATAGGTGCCCATGAGCACGCCGTCGTCGGTGGCGATGCCGAACAGCGCCAGGAAGCCCACCCACACGGCGATGCTGAGGTTCACCGGCCCGACGTCGAAGAGCTGGCGCATGGACGTGCCGAACAGGTCGAAGTCGAGGAACCACGGCTTGCCGTAGAGCCACACCAGCAGGAAGCCCCCCGACCAGGCCACGAACACGGCCGCGAAGATCATGCCCGTGGTCGAGACCGACCGGAACTGGAAGTAGAGGATCAGGAAGATCACCAGCAGCGTGAAGGGCAGCACGAGAGCGAGCGTGGCCTCGGCCCGCACCTGGTTCTCGTAGTTGCCCGAGAAGGTGTACGACACGCCGGCGGGCAGCTCCCAGCTCCCGTCCGCCAGGCGCGCCGCCAGGAAGTCGGAGGCCTGCTCCACCACGCCGACCTCGGACGCGCCGGCCACGCCGTCGAAGACCACGTAGGCCGTGAGGAAGGTGTCCTCGGTCTTGATCGCCTGGGGTCCCCGGGTGAAGCGGATCTCGGCCAGCTCCGCGAAGGGGATCTGCGCGCCGTCGGGCGTCGGGACGAGCACGCGCTGCATGTGCTCCACCGTGCCGCGCAGCTCGCGGGGGTAGCGCACGCGGACGGGGTAACGCTCGCGCCCCTCCACCGTCGTGGTCAAGCGGCGACCGCCCAGGGCCACCTCGATGACCTCCTGCACGGCGCCGATGGTGATGCCGTAGCGGGCGGCGGCCTGCCGGTCGACATCGATCTCGAGGTAGGGCTTGCCCACGACACGATCGGCTAGCACCGCCTCGGCCCGCACCGACGGCACCTGCTTGAGCAGTCCCTCGATCTGCAACGCCACGGTCTCGATGGTGGACAAGTCGGGGCCGCGCACCTTCACGCCCATGGGCGCCCGCATGCCGCTCTGCAGCATGACCAGCCGCGCCGCGATGGGTTGCAGCCGCGGCGCCGTGACCGTGCCGGTGAGCTTCGCCGCGGCCACCACCTCGTCCCAGATGTCGTCGGGGTGACGGATGTGGTCGCGCCAGTTGCGGAAGGGCCGGCCGTCGTCGTCGGGCACGAGGTTGCCTTGCGCGTCGCGGCGGTGCGCGCCGGCGTCGTCGTCCCAGGCGAAACGCAGGCGGCGCCCCGCGGCGTCGCTGACGTACTCGGTGCGATAGTTGATCACCGTCTCGACCATGGAGATGGGCGCCGGGTCGAGGGGGCTGTCGGCCCGACCGATCTTGCCCACCGCCAGCTCGACCTCGGGCACCGACTCGATGGCCCGGTCGAGGCGCGCGAGCACGTCGACCGCCTCGCCGATGGACGCGTGGGGCATGGTCGTGGGCATGAACAGGAAGCTGCCCTCGTCGAGGGGCGGCATGAATTCCTTGCCGAGTCCGGGGAACGCGGCGCTGCCATGACTCCACAGCACGGTCTCGTGCAGGGCGCCGCGGTCCATGCCGACCGTCTCGGCCGCCGTCGCCACCGGCGCGAAGACCCGGTCGAAGCCGAGCCAGGCCACCAGTCCGGCCAGGCACAGGCCCGCCGGCAGGGTCAGGAACAGGGCCTTGTGTCGCAGGCAGAAGCCCAGCACCCGCTCGTAGGACCGGATCAGCAGCGTGAAGACGAGCAGCAGCCCGACGATGGGCAGCAGCACGAAGGCCAGGTTCACGAGCAGGCTGCGCGACGGACCCAGGGGTTCCCACTCTCCCGCCAGGATCAGCGCCACCACCAGCGCCGTGGCGAAGATGATCAGCCGGTGCCCCATGCGACCGAGACGCGGTTGCTTGCCGACCCAGCGACGCCACCCTCCGGCGAGACGCCCCTTGCCCGGGGGGAACAGCAGCAGCGCGAAGGTCGGGATGACGAGCAGCGCGATGACCACCGACCCCACCAACGCGAAGGTCTTGGTGAAGGCCAGCGGGCGGAAGAGCTTGCCCTCGGCCCCGGTCATAGTGAACACCGGCAGGAAGCCCACCACCGTCGTCGCCACCGCCGTGATCACCGCCGAGCCCACCTCCGTGGTGGCCTCGCGCACGACCTGCAGGGCCGGTCGGCTCTCGCCGTCCTCGTCGAGGCGGCGCAGGATGTTCTCACACAGCACGATGCCGATGTCGACCATGGTGCCGATGGCGATGGCGATGCCGGAGAGGGCGACGATGTTCGCCTCGACGCCGAAGAGCTTCATGGCGATGAAGGTGAACAACACGGCGGCCGGCAGCAGCAGCGTGATCAGCAGCGAAGAGCCGATGTGCATGACCATCACCAGCACCACGATGATGGTGACGAGGATCTCCTCGCCGATGGCCGTGTTGAGCGTGCCCAGGGTCTCGCCGATGAGCCCGGAGCGGTCGTAGAACGGCACCACGGTGACCTGCGAGACCGTCCCGTCGGGAAGCGTCTTGCGCGGCAGACCGGGGGCGATCTCGGCCACCTTGGCCTTCACGTTGTCGATGGTCGCAAGGGGGTTCTCGCCGTAGCGCACGACGACGACGCCGCCCACCGCCTGCGAGCCGCCCTTGTCGAGGGCGCCGCGCCGCAGCGCCGGCCCCAGGGTCACGTTCGCCACGTCGCCCACGCGGATGGGCACGCCGTCGCTGGAGGTGATCACGGCGTCGCGGATGTCGTCGAGGTCGGTGATCCAGCCGAGACCGCGCACGAAGTACTCGACCCGGTTGATCTCGACGACCCGGGCGCCCACCTCGAGGTTGCTCTCGCGCACCGCCGCCACCACCTGGGCCAGGGTCACGCGGTGGGCGCGCATGGCGTCGGGGTCGACGTCCACCTGGTACTCGCGCTGGTAGCCGCCGATGGACGACACCTCGGCCACGCCGTCCGCCGCGAGCAGCGCGTACCGCACCTGCCAGTCCTGGATCGAGCGCAGCTCGTCGAGGTTCCAGCCGCCGGCGGGGTTGCCCTCAGGGTCGCGCCCCTCGAGCGTGTACCAGTACACCTGTCCGAGCGGTGTCGCATCGGGGCCCAGGGCCGGCGTGACGTTCTCGGGCAGCGTCCCGCCGGGCAGGCTGTTGAGCTTCTCGAGGATGCGCGAGCGCGACCAGTAGACCTCGACCTCCTCCTTGAAGATCACGTAGATCGTCGAGAAGCCGAAGTAGGAGAAGGAGCGGATCGTCTTCACGCCGGGCACGCCGAGCAGCGACACCGTCAGCGGATAGGTGATCTGGTCCTCGACGTCCTGGGGCGAGCGTCCCATCCATTCGGTGAAGACGATCTGCTGGTTCTCGCCGATGTCCGGGATGGCGTCGGTGGCGACGGGGTGGCGCGGCACGCCGCCCAGGTCCCAGTCGAAGGGCGCGACGAGCAGGCCGCCGGCCACGATGGCCAGCAGCAGCAGACCGCCCAGCAGGCGCTGCTCGAGGAAGAAGCGGATGATCGCGTTGAGCAACGGTCAGCGCTCCCCGTCCTGGGACGGCGTGCCGTGGTCGTGGCCGGCCGGCATCGCGCCGCCGGTCGGGTTCATCATGCTGGGCTTGGCGCGGATCTGCATTTCGCTGTCGAGCTTGAAGGCGCCGTGCACGACCACGCGCTCGCCCTCGGCGAGCCCCGAACGCACGACGTACCAGTCGCCGGCCCGCGGGCCGAGCACCACCTCGCGCCCTTCGAACACCGCGCCGGTGGATGCGGCCTTCCTGCCCTCGGCATGCTCGGCGTGCTCGGCGTGCTCGGCCGCGGGCCGACGCACATAGACCACCGCGCGATCACCGGTGAGCAGCGGCGCCGTCGCCGGAATGACCAGCGAGAGGTCGGCGTCCGTCGCGCTGACGAAACCGAGCTCGGTGGCGGGCACGCGGTCCATGCCGCACACGCTGCACTTGCCCGGCTCGGTCGAGGAGTCCTCGGGATGCATCGGGCACATCCACAGGTCGGCCATCTCCGGCTCGAGCGCCCGACCGCGCTCCGTGAGCTTCGCCTGCAGTCGCGCCCGCACGAACATGTCGGGCTTGAGGCGGCCGTCGGCGTTGTCGACGTTCACCCGCACCTTCACGGTCCGCGTGTGGTCGTCGAGCACCGGGTCGATGAAGGCCACGCGCCCCTCGAAGACCGCGCCCGGATCGCTCTCGGTGGTGAACTCGACGCGCTGGCCGAAGCGCAGCCAGACCATGTCCGATTCGTAGGCGTCGAGCAGGACCCACACCCGGCTCAGGTCGGCGATCTCGAAGAGGGGCGTGCCGGTCTCGACGTACTGGCCCTCGACGCCATGCTTGCGCACGACCACGCCGCCCATGGGCGCATTGACGGTGACGCGCTCGAGCGGCTCGCCGTGTTCGATGATGTCGGCGATCTGCGCCGGCTCCAGGCCCCACAGGCGCAGGCGGTTCTTGGCCGCCACCACCGCCGCGTCCGTGCGCTCGGACACGATCGAGAGCGGACCCGCCGCGAGGGTCTTCGCCGTGGCGATGGCCTGCAGCAGCTCCTGCTGCGTGGCGATGAGCGTGGGGCTGTAGATCTCCACCATGTGGTCGCCCTCGCGCACGGTGACGCCGGTGAAGTCGACGAAGACCCGCTCGAGGCGTCCCGCGAAGCGCGCGGTGAGCGAGGCCATGCGCGTCTCGTCGAAGGCCACCTTGCCGACCATGCGCACCTCGTGGGACACGACGCGGCGCTCGACGGCGGCCGTCTCGATGTCGGCCAGGGCGATGGCGACGTCACTCAAGCGCAGCTCGCGAGAGGACGCCGAATCACCGTCCTGCTCGTCCTCGTCGACGGCGGGCACCAGGTCCATGCCGCACAGCGGGCAGTCGCCGGGCTCGGGCATGCGGATCTGGGGGTGCATCGAGCAGGTCCACACGCTCGCCGCCCCCGGCGAGGTCGCGTGCCCGTCACTCGTGTGCGAGGCGGCGGGGGTCGAGCCCGGCGGCGCGTGCGCCGGCGCGCAGGCCACGCGTCCCAGCACCAGACCGGCCACGAAGATGAGCAGCCAGACGACGGCTCTGCCCTTGCGGGGCCGCGGCGCCGGAGGCTCGGGCACGGCAGGCGCGCTCGCAGCGTGCTCGGCCTCGGCGGGCTCCGTCACGGCCGGCTTGCTCACGGCAGGCTCGGGTACGGCGGCCCCAGTCGTGGGCTTGTCCGCGTCGGGCCTGTTCTCAGGTGTCTTCATGATCAGCCATCCTCGGAAAGCGGGGCGCCCGTGAGACGGACGATGCGCGCGAGCGCCTGGGCGTGGTCGGCCCGGGCTCGTGCGGCGGCGAGCTGGAATTCGAGCAGGACGCGCTCGGCGTCGACCAACTCGAAGAAATCGACGGCGTCGGTCTGGTAAGCCACCAGGACGCTCTCGATGGATTGGCGCCCCTTGGGAACGAGGGTGCCCGAGTAGAGCGCGACGCGCCGGCCGGCATCACGGGCCCGGTAGAAGGCCATCTCGAGCTCGGCGCTCAGCTCGTTGTGGGCGGCGTTCACGGCGGCCATGGCGGCCGAGCGTTGTGCCGTCGCCTGGGCCACGCCCGCTTCGTAGCGGCGTCGACGGATGGGCAGGTCGATGCCGAACGACAAGGCCACCGCGTCGTCGCCCGAGCCGGACGTGCCCGCCATGCGCGCCGAACCGATGGCCGTGTAGTCCACGCCGATGGAGAAGTCGGGAGCGAATTCCTTGTCGGCGAGTTCGATCCGGAGTTCGGCGGCGTCGCGCAGGCGGCTCAGCCGTCGCAGGCTCGGATGACTGGTCAGCAGTCCGTCGACGAGCGCGACCTCGTCGAAGCCGACCGACGTGACGTCCGGCAAGTCGTGGAGGTCCGGGCTCCCCACCGCCGTCGCCGCCGGGCGATCGAGGGCCGCGTTGAGGCGCGCCTCGAGCGGGCGTCGCAGATCCTGCAGCGTGCGCTGACGGTCGTCGAGCTTGCCGAGTTCGACCTGCGCGCGGATCACGTCGGCGTCACCGCCCGCGCCGGTTGAGTAACGCACCCGGGCGATCTCCTCCCAGTGGGAGAGGATCGCGAGGTGCTCCTGGGTGATGGCGACGGCCTCGGCCAGGTAGGCCAGCTCGTACCACGCGTCGCGCACGGCCTGCTGGGCGTGCAAGCGGCGCTCGGCGACCTGTTCGCGCGCCGCCTCCGCTCGCAGGACGGCGATCTTCCCTGCGAGGTCGAGCTTGCCGAACCACGGGAACGATTGGGACAGGCCCAGGCGCCACTCCATCGGCCCGGTGCGTGTCTCGACCTCCTGGACGAACACGCCCACGCTCAGGCGCGGATCGGCGAGGGAGGTGACCTGGGGCACCCGTTCGAGGGCGGCGCGCCAGAGTTGGTGCGCCTCCCGCACGGACGCATTGCGCCGGGCGGCCCGGGCGAGATGCCCGTTCAGGCTCTCGTCGGGCGGGGCGGTGGAGGCTTCTGCCTGCGCCGTCGCCTCAGCGGCAGCCCCCTCAGCGGCCCCCGCACCGGCCGGCATCGGCGTGGCGGTCTCGGGTGATGCGGCCCGCCAGGCGGACAGACCTTGCTCGTACGCCTCGGGAACCGAGGAGCACGACGACAACACCGCACCGACGACGGCTGCGACCATTCCGGTCGCGGCGCGCCGCCGGGCGGCGGTGGGATCTGTCGTTACTCGGGGAGCTTGAAGCCGGCCTCGGCCAGCTTCGCGATCTGCTCGGGCTCGCTCAGAGCCGCAAACTTGGGTGCGCATCCGCCACAACAGAACCCGATTTCGTGGCCCCTGAAGTCGTAGCTCTCACCCGCTTCCACGGGGTTGCCCATCATCGGGCAGAGAGCGTTGACGAATTCACTGGCCTCACCTTCGAGACCGCCCTCGGAGACTTCCGAAGAGCAGGCCACGCAGAAGAGGAGCGACAGGGACAGCACGGAGGTCCATGCCTTGTTCATGACAATTCTCCAGTTTTGGAAAGACGTTTCGCGATGGGGAGACCATCGCGCCGAGGAGTCTGCGAACCGAGCGTCGGCCATGAGCAGTGCTCACGGTGGGCTGCGACGCGCAGCGGGTCCCCGGTCAGATCGAACAGATCAGAGCGTGAGCGCGCAGTACAACAATCGGCACGGCGCACGGGCGCGCACCGGCGCGGCGGTTCCTTGCGTGGGGACGGCATTCACCGACACGAACGGGAGCAAGGCGCGGTCGTCGTCCGCCGGATCCCAGTCCACCACCAGCGTGGCGCCGGCGAGGGGCTGCACGGGCGGAAGCTCGGACGGAACGGTGATCTCGCAAGGACACTCGTCGCTGCCCACGGAGACGTCGGGGCGCGGTCCGCAGCAACAGAGGTCGCAGTCGCCCGTGTTCCAGGCAGCCGCCACCGGCGCGGCCGTGGCCAGCAGGGCCAGGGTCACGAGGAGCACGACGGCGAGGGGGCTGCGGAGTCCCATGCTTTCCCTTATCGGTGGATCACGGGGTGGGATGAACCCGCGCATTGTAGCCTCGGCGTCGATCCGGGCCCATCCCGTACGCCCCCCGGCTCGGCCGCCCCTCCGGGACTACCCGAATCCGGCGGCTCCCGGCCACCTTCTCCCGCGATCCATCGCTTCGACGCTGATAGAGTGCCGCCCATGAAGTGCGCCACCGTGATCACCACCACGCCGGACATCATTCCCGCCCTGGACGGGCTGTGTGACCGCCTGTCCGCCGATCTCGACGGGGCGCGGCCCAGCCTCCTGGTGGCTTACTACACCCCCCACCATCGCGGCGAGGTCGGCGCCATCCGCGACAAGCTGCTCGAGCGACTCGACCCCGAACACCTGCTCGGCTGTCCGGCCATCGGCATCATCGGTGAAGACGTGGAGGTGGAGGGCCAGGCCGGCCTCACGCTCTGGGCCGGGCACTTCCCCGGCGTGGAGATCGAGCCCTTCCGGCTCGAGACGATCACCGACGAGAGCGCCGGTGAGGACGGCGACACCCAGGCGACCCAGCTCACCGGCTGGCCCGAGCGCGTCCCGGAAGACCCGGGCTTCCTGCTGCTCGTCGACCCCTACACCACGCCGGCCGACGACCTCCTGGCGATCCTCGACGAACGCCACCCGGGCGCGCCCGTGCTCGGCGGCATGGCCAGCGGCGCCACGGGTCCCGGCGACGCCCTGCTCATGACCACCGAGGGCCTGCACGACTCGGGCTCCATCGGCATCGCCGTGGGCGGCAGCGTCCGCCTCGCCCCCGTGGTCTCGCAGGGTTGCCGCCCCATCGGGCACCACTTCGTCATCACCGCCGCCGATCGCAACGTGATCAAGACCCTCGGGGGCAAGCCGGCGTTGAGCCAGCTGCGCAGCCTGGTCGACCAGGTCACCCAGGAAGACCGCGAGCTCATGCAGCGCGCCCTGCACGTGGGCCGGGTCGTCGACGAGCGCAAGAGCACCTACGAGCAGGGCGACTTCCTCGTGCGCAACGTGCTGGGCATCAACCCCGACAACGAATCCATCGCCATCAGCGACTTCGTGCGCGCCGGCCAGACGATCCAATTCATGGTGCGCGATGCGGAAGCCGCCTCCGCCGAATTCGAGGAGCTGCTGCAACGCGAGGCCGACACGCCGGCGCTGGGTGCGCTGCTGTTCTCATGCAACGGCCGGGGCCAGCGCTTCTTCGGCGTGGCCCATCACGACGTGCGCCGGGTGCACAACGCCGTGGGGGAGGTGCCCACCTCCGGGTTCTTCGCCGCCGGCGAGATCGGCCCGGTGGGCGGCAAGCCCTTCCTGCACGGCTTCACCGCCAGCGTGGCCCTGTTCAAGCGCCGCGACTGAGCACGCGCCTCTCGGCGGCGCTCAAGCCTTGCGGTTGAGCCCACGCCCCTCGGCCGCGCTCAGGCCTCGCCGCGGAGCCCCGACGCTCGCGGCCGGGTGCACAGGCTCACCCCGATGAGCACCACGCTGGCCACGACGATGGACGGGATGACCGCGTCCACCCGCGTGCCCTCGGGCAACTCGAGCGCGCGGGCCAGCACCTCGCTCAGGTCGTTGTTGCGCCAGACGATGGCCGTCGTCACCGCGGTGACCATGGAGGCCACGGCCCCCGCCGGCGTCGCGCGACGCCAGAACAACGCCGCGAGCAGCACCGGCGTGATGCCCACCCCGTAGAGGGTGTAGGCGAACAGAGCGACGCCGAAGAAGCCCTCCGACGCCGTGGCCAGCGCCAGCGCCAGGCCGCACAGCACGAAGACGAGCACTCGCGCCGCCTTGAGCAGCTCGGCGTCGCCGGCGTCGCGCCGCGCGAAGCGCTGATAGACGTCGCGCAGGAGGGAGGCTGACGAGCTGAGCAGGAAGCTGTCGGCCGTGGAGATGATCACGGCGAGGATGGTGGCCGCCAGCAGGGCGCCGAGCACCGCCGGCATGGGACCGAGCGCCAGCTCGGGCACCACCATGCCCGCCTCGGGCAGGTCGGGGAGCAGGGCCCGGCCGCCGATGGCGAGCAGCAGGATGGCGCCGTCGACCACCAGCACCGCCGGGATCAACCACAGGGCCGCCCGCCGAGCCGCCCGGTCGCTGTTCGCCGAGAGGAAGCGCTGGTGCAGATTGGCGTCGCCGATGAGCAACAGGAACGACGGCAGCAACACCGAGGCCAGGTCGAAGGCCGTGTAGTGGCCGCCGACGGTGCGGCCGCTCTCGGGCAAGGCTTCGATGATGGCGTCCCATCCGCCGGCTTCGACGAGCACCCAGGCCAGGCCCGCGAGCACGCCGCCGGTCATCAGGATGCCGTTCAGGCAGTCGGTGACGGCCACGCTCATGAGCCCCGCCAACGCGGTGTAGGTGGCGATGAACAGCGCCACGACGATCAACAGGGGCAGGTGCAGGTCGGCGCCCGACTCGGTCAGCCCGGCGCTCAGCGACAGGCGTTCGAGCAGGCCCGCGCCCGCGCGCAGCTGGTACGAGACGATCACAACGTAGGCCGAGACCAGGGTCAGCGTGCCGAGCACCCGCGCGCCCACGCCGAAGCGTTCCTCCAGCAGGTCCTGCAGCGTGAAGCGTCCCTGCGCCCGCACCCGCGTCGACAGCACCACCATCATGAGCAGACCCACGATGGGCGAGAGCAGCAACAGCAACGCGGGCAACCCGCGCGTGTAGGCCTCCTCGGCGTTGCCGTAGATCGAGCCGGTGCCGGTCCAGGTGGCGAGCAGGGTGCCGACGAGGATGGGCACCGTGAGGCTGCGCCCGGCCAGGACGAAGCCGGCTTCGTCCTTCACCTTGCGGGACTTCATCACGCCGACGGCGATGAGCACGCTCAGGTAGACGGCGACGAAGATCAGTGCGAGCATGCTTCCCGCGTCCCCCTCACGAAGGCCCTGGCGGTCGGACCGGCGTTTCCTCGGCTGCCCCAACGATGGCCGTCGGTGCGCTACACTCTAGCCCCGCACGGCCTCTCGCGAACACCTCCCGCGAAGACGGAGCTCCCCCGCATGCGTCGCACCCTCGTCTCCGCGTTCTCCCTCGCGCTCGTCCTCGCCGCCCTCACCGCGCCCGCGCACGCCGGTGACGACCCGCTCGAGACGCTGCAGCCCGGCCCCTACGCCGTCGGCTTCATCGACTGGGACTTCGGCTCCGTCGAGCTCTCCGGCGTGAACGGCCCCGGCACCATCAACCGCGATCACTTCGGCCGTGTGTTCTACCCGGCCACCGTCGCCGGCGAGGGCACGCCCGCGGCCAACGGTTTCCCGTTCCCGCTGATCGTGTGGGCCCACGGGCGCTTCCACCAGACGCCCTTCATCAACCACAACCACGAGCAGGCGGCCTACCTGACCGAGCACCTCGCGAGCTGGGGCTTCTTCGTCGCGTCGGTGAACCTCGACGTGGTCGGCGCCTTCTCCTTCCCGGCGGCCATCCCCCAGCGGGCCGAGCTGATCCACCACACGCTGAGCGCCTTCTTCGCCTTCGACCCGAACGAGGTGCTGATCGACCGCACCCGCATCGGCGTCGCCGGTCACAGCCGCGGCGGCGACGGGGCCATCCAGGCCTGGCTCACCAACCCCGACGGGCATCCCATCCACGCCGTGGCCACCATCTCGCCCACCGACTTCGACGACACCTCGCTCGGGGCGGTGCCGTACCTCGGGCTCTACGGCAGCAAGGACGGCGACGTCAACAACGGCTGGCCCATCAAGCAGTACGACAAGGCCAGCGGCGCGACCAAGGCCTTCGAGTACATCCACGGCGCGAACCACTTCTGGTTCACCGACACGATCCACTTCTCGGGCGAAGGCAACGGCGACATCACCCGGGCCCAGCACCACGAGATCGCGCGCTCGACCATGGCGCACTTCTTCCGGTCGGCGTTCGGACTCAACAACGACCCGGACTTCACCGAGCTGGCCGACGGACCCGGGCTCGCGCCGCTCACCGACGTGATCGAGATCCTGCCCAACTACAGCAACCCCACCCACTACGTGATCAACAACGTCGAGGCCTTCCCGATCAACCCGAGCCTCAACTCCCAGGGATTGCTCTCGGCCGGATCGCTGCTCACGCTGCTCGACGAGCAGGGCCTCAACAACGCCGGCCAGACCTTCTACCACCGCACGAAGGCGGTGCGCGCCGAGTTCAACGCGCCGGGCCCGAGCGCGCCCTTCTACCTCGAGGAGGTCTCGCCGTTCGTCGACCCCTCGCAGTGGGACTTCCTCTCCTTCCGCGCGCTGCAGAAAGTCAACGGCCCGCTCAACACGCCCGGCGTCGAGCAGGAGTTCACCGTGGCGGTGGTCGACGCCGCGGGCGAGGTGGCCACCGTGCCCCTGACCGACCACGGCAAGGTCGTCTGGCCGGCCACGCACACGGGCAGCTCCTTCCCGCAGAAGAGCGTGCTGCGTACGACGCGCATCCCGCTGCGCGCCTTCAAGACCGCCAACAACCTGCTCCAGCTCTCGCAGATCCGTTACATCGCCGTCGTCTTCAACCAGAACGACGCCGGCGACCTGCGCCTCGACGACTTCGTGTTCACGGACTGATGCCATGAAACGAATCCTGATCGCACTCGCACTCATCGCCGCCGCCCTCGCAACAAACAGGCCCTTCGACGACGGCGTGCAGGCCGCACCCGACGCCGGCCCGGCCATCGACGACGTGCGTGTGGCCTTCGGCGAGGTGCCCCTGCCCTATGTCGACGACAAGCCGAACCGGACGGTGACCATCGAGGGCCGCGGCTTCTACGGCACCGCCTTCGGGCCGTTCGTGCACTTCGAGATGGACGACGGTTCGGTCCACGAGGCGCTGGGCGTGGTGCTCGAGAGCGGCGAGCGCATCGTGGCGTGGCCGCCTCGCGGGGTGGAGGGCGCCGTCACCGTCATCGTTCAGAACCCCGACCGCGTGCGCGTCACCGCGGACGTCTCCCTCTGATCCGCGTCGCCTTCGTCCACCATTGGTTGGTGAGTCGGCGCGGGGGCGAGAAGGCCCTCGATGCACTGGTGGCCCTGCGCCCCGGCAGCGACGTCTTCACCCTGCTGCACGATGCACAGAGCAACGCCGCGCCCGCCCACGCCGGCCGCGTGGTGGCCTCGCCGCTGCGGCTCCTGCCCGGGGCCCGGCGGTTCTTCCGCTCTCTGCTCCCGCTGTTCCCGTGGTTCTACCGGCGCCTCGACCTGTCGGGCGCCGAGGTGGTCATCTCGAGCGACGCGAGCCTCGCCAAGACGGTGCGCGTGCCCGACGGCGCCACCCACCTCTGCTACTGCTACAGCCCGGTGCGTTACGCATGGGATCTGCGTGAGACCTATCTCCAGCGGGGCGTGCCCGCCCTGCTGCGCCCGCTCGCCCGCGCCCTGCTGCGACGCGTCGCCCGACAGGACGCCGCGGCCTCGGCCCACGTCGACCGCTTCGTCGCTATTTCCAAGACCGTGGCCATGCGCATCGAGTCCTGCTACGGCCGCCCCGCCGACGTCGTCTACCCGCCGGTGGACACCGCGTTCTTCACGCCGGGCCTCGACGCAGACGCAGAGGACGCCGCGGCCGCTGACGCCCGCCCCTTCCCCGATGCGCCCCTTGACGCAACTCCCGACGCAAACCCCGACGACGCGCGGCCTTACCTGCTCCTCGGCGCCGCCGTGCCCTACAAGCGCTTCGACGACGCGGTGGAAGCCTGCGCCCGCCTCGACCGTCCGCTCATCGTCGCTGGCGACGGCCCCGGTTGGTCGGCCCTCGTGCGCGCAGCCGGGCCCCGAACGCGCTTCGAGCGGGCTCCCGACGACGCCCGGGTGCGCGCCCTGTTCCGCGCTTGTCGCGCGCTGCTGTATCCCGGCGAGGAGGACTTCGGCCTCACCGCCGTCGAGGCCATGGCCTGCGGGCGGCCGGTGATCGCGTGGCGTCGCGGCGGCGTCGCCGAGACCGTGCGCCACGGCGAGACCGGCTGGCTCTACGAGGTCGAGGGCGTCGACGGCCTGGTCGAGGCGATCCAGGCCTTCGAACGGGACGGCGCCGCGCTGCGCCCACAGGCCTGCGTGCGCCGCGCCGCCGACTTTGCGCGCCCGGTGTTCGATCGGCACATGGGCGCCATCCTCGACGAGTTCACCGCGGGAACGGCCCCGTCACGCCCTGCGTGATGGATCTCGTGGTTCGATCCGCGACAAGGTCCGCGACGAAGTCCGCGACAGGGTCTGCGGTGAAGACCGCTGCGGAGGCCGCGCCCGTGGAGTCGCCGCGGGCCGCGACGTAGGATGGCGCCGCAGCAGCGCACGAGGGAATGGCGCACGACGGAACGGGCACGAGACGATGCTTTCCAGACGCAGTGAAACTTCGCGGGTCGCGCTCTTCGTCACCGACCAGGTGTTCCTCGCGGGCGCCTTCTTCGGCGCCGTCGCGCTGCAGGGCCTGATCTCGGGCCTCGGCGTGTCGACCGCGCTGCGAGGACACCTGGGCCTCTACCTGGTGACCGCGCCGGTGCTGGCCGTGCTGTTCAACGTCGCCGGCCTCTACCGCCTGCCGCTCGAGACCGCCGAGGTCGGGCTGACCCGCCTGTGGACCATGCTCTGGGGCGGACTGTTCGCCATGGTCGCGCTGCAGATCTCCACCTTCATCGCCGCGCAACTCGGACTGGCCGAACTGGCCGGCCCGCTGCACCGCGGCACGGGCTTCCTGTTCTCGGCGTTCACCACGGTCGGGCTGTGGGCCTCGCGCTCGATGGTGGGCGTCGCCGGCCGGCGGCTCGTGGGCGAGGGCGACGCCGGCGCGCGGGTGCTCGTCATCGGCCACAGTCCGCGGGTGCTGCGCCTGCTCGCCTCGTTCCAACGCGCACCGCACCTCGGCCTCAACGTCATCGGCGTGGTCTCACCCAACGACCTCGCCGACGTGGCGCCCCCGCTGACCATGGAGGCGGCCCTCGAGATGATCGAGCAGAGTCGCATCGACCACGTCATCATCGAGACCGCGAACCTCGACGGCGACATCCTCGACCAGGTCATGACGCTGGCCGACCGGGAGGGCGTGTCGGTGCACATCACCTCGCCCATTTTTCCTCAGACCAACCTGCTGCCCACCTGGGAACGGGTCGGCGGCGTGCCCGTGCTCGGCTTCGTGGCGGCCGAGCTGCCCCTCGGCGCGCGGGCCGCCAAGCGCGGCTTCGACCTGGTCGTGGCCACGACACTGCTGATCCTGCTGGCCCTGCCCATGGCCGTGCTCGGGCTGCTCGTACGCCTCACGTCGAAGGGGCCGGCCTTCTTCGTGCAGGACCGCATCGGCAAGGGCGGCCATCCTTTCCCCATGTTCAAGTTCCGCTCGATGCTCAGCGGCGCCGAGACGGGCACCGGTCCGGTGTGGGCCACCCCGGACGATCCCCGCAACACCGGCTTCGGTCGTTGGCTGCGGCGCAACAACTTCGACGAGCTGCCGCAGCTCATCAATGTGATCATGGGACACATGAGCCTCGTGGGCCCGCGCCCCGAACGGCCCGAGTTCGTGCAGGGCTTCAAGCGCAAGATCCCGCGCTACGCCCACAAGCACTGGGTCAAGCCCGGCATCACCGGCTGGGCCCAGGTGCACGGCCTGCGCGGCAACACGCCGCTCACCGACCGCGTCGAGCACGACCTCTACTACATCGAGAACTGGTCGCTGCTGCTCGACGTGCGCATCCTCGTGCGCACCGTGTTCCACGAGTACCTCAAGGCGGCCTGAGGCTCCCGGGCCCCATTCCGCGCCGCACGGCGTGGGCCGTCAGGTCGCGCGCAGGTACAGCCCCTCGACCCGCGGACACGGCGCCTGCAGCGCGCGGCGCGCATCGTCGCGCACCATGGCGAGCTCGAGGCCGCACAGCCGCGGCGCGTCCTCGATGACGCGGCCGAGGCGCCCGAGGGCGGCTTTCACCAACCGCCCGGCCGCGCTGTCGTGCCCGCGCTCGAGGTTGAGGGCCGCCGCCGCCAGCTGGATCAGCGACTGGAGCAGGTCGTACTGGTCCTCGTCGAGACCCTTACAAACCTTCCAGCTCGCCTCCCACTCCTCGTGGGCCTCCCACCACCAGCCCCGGTTGAAGAAGTCGAGCCCGCGCAGGTAGCTCTGGTTGCTCTGCCACCGATCGGCCTCGACGTAGGGCGGCGGTGCGTGCTTCTCGCCGTAGGCGTAGCCGCCGACCTGCATGAACGGGTGCGGATTGTGGCCCGGCACGAAGCGATAGGGCGGGAAGGCCCGCTCGGGGAGCCACAACGCCGGCGCGCCGGGCGCCCCTTCCACCGGACGTTCGGGGGGCGTGGGCTTCGCGGACGGCGTGGGATGGGCGGCGGGGGCACCCGCATCCGCTTTCGGAGGAGTCGTTTCGTCGCTCATGAGTCGGCCGTCTCCGGTGTTTCGCACGGCTCGGGCACATCGCCCGCCTCAGGCCCCTCAGTCAAATCCGGCGCCGCGCACGTCTCCGGCGTGAGCCAGCCGTGGGGCAGGTGCACCTTGTCCTGGCTGCGGCCGCGCTTACCGCGCTTGACCCGCAGCGCCGAGCGCGGGAACGGGATGGACGGGTCGAGGTGCGCGAGCCAGCTGTCCATCTCGTCGAGGGTCGAGACCCGCGCGAGGCCGTCGCGCACCGTCGAGCTGCCCGCGAAGCCCTTCGTGTACCAGGCGCACCACTTGCGCATCTCGAGCATGCCCTTGGTCTCATCGAAGAACTCCACCAGCAGCTCGGCGTGCTCGCGCAGGATCACCAGGATCTCGCCGAGGTGCGGCGGGTCGTCGGGCTCGCGCCCGTCGAAGACCTGGGCCAGCTCGCGGAACAGCCACGGCCTCCCGAGACACCCGCGCCCGATGATGACGCCGTCGCACCCGGTCTCCCGCATCATGCGCAGCGCGTCGAAGGCCTCCCAGATGTCGCCGTTGCCCAGGACGGGGATGCGATCGCCCGCGTAGTCCTTCATGTCGGCGATGGCGGACCAGTCGGCCTTGCCGCTGTAGAGCTGGGCGCTCGTGCGCGCGTGCATGCCGATCCAGCGCGCGCCCTCGCCGGCGGCGACATCCACGGCGTCGCGCCACGTGATGCGGTCGTCGTCGAGGCCCAGGCGGATCTTCACGGTGACGGGCACGGACCCCGTGCCGGTCCCGCCCGCGCCCTTGACCACCGCTGCGAGCACCTTGCGCATGAGGTCGGGTCGCGCCGGCAGGGCCGACCCGCCGCCCTTCGACGTGATCTTGCGCACGGGGCAGCCCATGTTGATGTCGATGTGGTGCGCGCCCAACTCCTCGGCCAGGAAGCGGGCGGCCGTCTCCATCTCATCCGGCACCGCGCCGAAGATCTGGATCGAGCGCACCGTCTCGTCGGGCCCGAACGACGCCAGGTGGAGCGTGCGCGCGTTCTGCTCGGTGAGGCCCCGGGCGTGGAGCATCTCGGCCACGTAGAGCCCCGCCCCCATGCGCCGGCACAGCGAGCGGTACGGCGGGTTGGTCACGCCGGCCATGGGCGCCAGCACGACCGGCGGCCAGACCGAGATGTCGTCGCTCAGCGTGAGGGGACGGAACTCGCCCTCGGCGGCGACGGGGACCTCGGCGTTGAGTTCGGAGCGGAGGGGCACGGGGGCATTATGCGCGAAGGGCGGGAAGTGGACAGACCGCCGGCTGTGGCTCGACATGGCGACGTGGCCCGGTGCGCGGCAGCGCCGTGACGGACGGTGAGTTCACGTCGAGAGCCCGCCACCTCCAACCGAAGGAGGCGGAGCGGGCGTTGAGTCCGATCCGGGTCGTCCAACGCACGATGTCCTTGGCCGCCACACCCTCGGGCCCAGCGAGGTGAAGCGGGCCCTCGGCATGGGTGAGGTCGACGCCATTGCGCGCCCGATCGACGTCGAGCGCCACGCACAACCGTCCCGGCCCCGCCATCAGCTCGTGGTCATTGCGCAGCAATCGTGCCCGCGTCGGCCCCTCCCCCAGCCGCGCCAACCGCCGCCGACGCATGCGCTCGATACCCTCTACCGGTTCGGCGGCGCGGATCAGCACCGCCTTACCGTCACGGTCGCCCTGAGCCACGACGTTCATGCAGAAGCAGCGGCCTTGTGTCGCGTAGACGTACGCGTAGCCCGCCGGCCCGAACATGACCTCACAGCGCGGCGTGGGCCCGCGAAAGGAATGGGCGCTGGGATCGGTGTCCTGCCCGCCGTAGGCCTCGGTCTCGACGATGCGGCCGACGCGCACGCCGTAACGGTCGCGCCGCACGATGAGCTGGCCGATGAGCGCCGAGGCCAGCTCCACCACGGGACGCTCAAAGAAGCTTCGGGGCAGAGCCTGCAGCGCGCGGGGCTCCGGCGCGCGAGACCTGGGTGACCGGGCCGACTTGCCCGCCGCCCGCGCCGCCCGACCCGCTGACCTCACGGGCATTCCCCGGCCAACCCCATGTCGCTCCAGTGGTTGGCGATGCGGTTGAGCAATTTCCGCGGGTGCACCTGCTCGTCGGGCCACTCGCGGGTGAAGCCGTCGGCCGGGCCCTTGGTGGTGGCGTCGATGCCGAGGCGCCGCGGGTGCGGATTCGACTGCCGCCGCAAGGATCCGTCGTGGGTCGGGTTGTAGCTGCGGTGCACGTCGCGCTCGGGGTCGATGTGCGACAGGGCCAGCCACAGCAGGCGGGCGGGCAGGTCGAGCCGCTCACCCCGGTCGAGCACGAGCACGCGATCGGTCACGGCCTGCAGGCCGTTCTTCTCGCCGTAGTCCCAGATCTGCTCCATGGTCACCCGGGGCACGCTCGGCGCGACCTTGTCGACGGTGACGACCACCGCGCCGGAACCCTTCCCCGCGCCCTTGCCGCCCGCGCCGACACCGATGACGGCCACGTCGTCGACGCCGGCCAGCTCGCGCAGCGCGGTGATCACGTCGCCCTCGGCCGGCACGCTGCCCTCACCCCCCGCCCGCCGGGGCCCCTCGCCGGGAAACTCCCCGGTCAGGTCGATGGACACCTTGCTGCCGTAGTGCAGCGCGCGGCTGGCGTGGTCGAGGGTCTCGGTGGGCCCGAGCACGAACTCGAGGTCGCGGGAGGCGTCGAGACGCTTCAGCAGTAACGCCAGCAGCGCCTCGTCGTCCGTGAGGTCGGGGCCGTCCTCGTCGACGACCACGATCACCTTGGTGAACATGGCCTGCCCGAGGCCCCACACGGTGTGCGCCGCCTTGCGCGCCTGGCCCGGGTAGTCCTTCTTGATCTTGAGCACCATGAAGTTGTGGAACACCCCCGCGAAGGGCAGGCGCATGTCGATCACCTCGGGCATGACCTTGCGCTGCAGCGGCAGGAACAGGCGCTCGATGGCCGCGCCGATCCAGCAGTCCTCCTGGGGCGGCGGTCCCACCACGGTGGAGTGCCAGATGGCGTCCTTGCGGTGGGTCACGGCGGTGACATGCAGCACCCCGTATTCGTCGGCCAGGGAGTAGAAACCGGTGTGGTCGCCGAAGGGGCCCTCGACGCGCTTCTCGTCGACGAGCACGTAGCCCTCGATGACGAACTCGGCGTTGGCGGGCACCTCGAGGTCGACGGTGCGGCACTTCACCAGCGGCACGGGCTGCCCCTGCAGGAAGGCCGCGAAGAGCATCTCGTCGACGCCCGGGGGCAGCGGGGACACGGCCGAGAACACCACGGGCGCCGCGGCCCCCACCGCCACGGCCACCTCGAGGCGGTCGCGGCCGAGGGCCGCCGCCTTGCGCAGGTGCTCGGCGCCGGTGTGGTGGGTGTGCACGTGAAAGCCCAGGGTGTCGCGGTCGTAGCGCTGCAGCCGGTACATGCCGCAGTTGCGCGCGCCGCTGCCCGGATCCTTTGTGAACACGAGCGGCAGCGTCACCACCGGGCCGCCGTCCTCGGGCCAGGTGCGCAGGATGGGGATGTCGAACAGGTCGATGTCGTCGCCCGTCAGGACCACCTCCTGGCAGGCGCCCTTGCGCACGTGGCGCGGGAACAGCTTGGCGAGGCGCCCGAGCAGCGGCAGGGCGCCCAGCTTCTCGCGCCAGGTGGTGCGCGGCCGCTCGATGAGGTCGAGGAAGTCGCCCAGCAGGGCTTCCATGGCGACCTGATCCTCGACGCCCAGGGCGATCTGCATGCGCCGCTCGCTGCCGAGCGCGTTCATCAGCACGGGGAAGCGGCTGCCCTTGACGTCAGTGAACAGCAGGGCCTTGTTGGCGGCGACGTCGGCCCGGCTGACCCGATCGGCGATGGCGGCGATCTCGAGCTCGGTGTCGACCTCCCGATCGATCTCGACCAGCTCGCCCTCGGCGCGCAACTGATCGAGGAAGGTGCGTAGGTCCGGCGCCGCCAAGGCTCTCTCCCGTGGGACTCGCCGGCTGATCCCGTCGGCGCGAGCCGGAGATCATAGCCAAGCGCTATGATGGCGGCTCGCACCTCTCACCGCCTCGCCCATGAGGCCCCCGACGAGACCGCGATGGCCAATCCGTACGACGTCCTCCGCCGCGCCGCCGATGCGGTGGCGAGCCGCCTGGGCCGGGCGCCCGTGGGCGCGGTGCTCGGATCGGGCCTGAGCGAATGCCTCGACACCCTCGCGTCGGCGCGCTTCATGGAGTACGGCGAGATCCCGGGCATGCCCGAGCCGGGCGTGTCGGGACACCGGGGCGCGCTGATCCACGGCAAGCTGGGCGGCGTCGACGTGCTCGCCCTGTGCGGCCGCGTGCACATGTACGAGGGCGTGACCCGGGAGCAGGTGGCCGCGCCCGTGCGCTTGCTCTCCCTGCTGGGCGTGCACAGCCTCGTGGTGACCTCCGCCGTCCACTCCCTCGCGCCGGACATGCGACCGGGGACGCTGATGCTGGTCGAGGACCACATGAACCTCAGCCGCGACAACGTCCTGGCCGGAGATCACGACCCGCGCCTCGGGCCGCAGTTCGTCGACATGCACGGGGCCTACGACCACGAGCTGCGCGAGATCCTCGCGCGCACCGCCGAGCTCACCGGCCATCCGCTGCGCGGCGGCGTCATCGCTCACGTGCTCGGGCCCAGCTTCGAGACCCCCGCCGAGGCCCGGCTGGCTTCCTCGGCCGGCGCGAGCGTGCTCAGCACCTCGATGGTGCCGGACGTCCTCGTGGCCCGGCAGCGGGGCATGCGCGTGGCCGGCATCGGCTGCGTCACGGCCATGGCCGCCAACCTGCGCGAGCAGCCGGTCAACCGCGACCGGGCCCTGGTGGGCAGCGCCGCCTACGCCGGCGACATCCAGGAGCTGCTCTCGGGCGCCCTGCCCCAGATGGCCACCTATCCGGCGTCGGCCACCGACTAGGGCTCGGCGTCCCCGTCACCGTTTTCGTCACCGTTTTCGTAACCGTTCCTGCCGACGGGCGCCCGGGCGCCCCTTCCATCTCCCGGCGAGCCACAACCGGACAGCTGGTCACGCCAGCGCCCGGGATCGCTAGACCCTTCGTCGCGATGCCGGACGTTCGTCCGGCGTCCAGAATGCAAAAGGGGGAAGCCATGTCGCGTCATCTTCCGTGCCCGTCCACGTTCATCGCGGTACTCGCCGCGGCGCTCATCGCCGCGCCCCTCGCTCACGGGCTGCAGCTGCCACCGGGTTCGCTGCTCGACAGCCAGGCCATCGACGACGTCGAGGGGGCCCTCCATCCACCGGCCATCCCGGTGGTCGCCTTCGGCACCGACGCCGCGCACGTGGGCGACCTGAACGGCGACGGTCGCAGCGAAGTGGCCGTCGCGTCCTGGGGCGATGTCGACGGGTTCTCCGTGTTCCGCGGGCAGGTCTGGATCCTGTTCCTCGCGACCGACGGCACGGTGCAACGGCGCACGCTGATCACTCCCGGCCAGGCCGGTCTCGACTTGCGGCCGGAAGAGGCGCTCCACTTCGGTGGTGCCGTCACAGGACTCGGCGACCTGAACGGCGACGGCGTCCCCGACATCGCCGTGGGCTCGCAGACCGACACCGACGCCGTGCAATCGGGCGGCGCCGGTGGCGCCGTGTGGATCCTGTTCCTGCGCCGCGACGGCACGGTCAAGTCCCGGCACAAGATCAGCGCGAGCACCACGCCCTTCCTGGCCCAGGCCAAGCGCATCACCCGCATCGGCCACGCCGTCGGTGGCCTCGGCGACGTGAACGGCGACGGTCACGGAGACCTGGTCGTGTCGGCCAGCCGCCTCGACGGGACTCCGGGCGGCGGATTCGGCGTACCCACCGACGCGATGATCCTGTTCCTGCGTCCGGACGGGTCGGTGCTCCGTCGGCGGATCCTGCCGGGCTCGATCTTTGGCGTGGCAGCCGTCGACTCGCCCTTCGGGACGGGGGGACTCTCGCCGACCCGCTTCGCCGACGCGCTCGAAGGGCTGGGCGATCTCGACGGCGACGGCACGCCCGATCTCGCCATCGGCGTCCCCGTGGATCCCAACCTCGGCGGCGCGTCCCTCGCCTACGGGGCCGTGTACATCGCGCGCCTGCGCCCCAACGGCTCGGTCAAGGCGATCAACAAGATCAGCACCGGAGTCGGCGGGTTCCTCGATCCCGCCTCCTCCATCGGCGCGGCGCCGCCGGTGTTCCGCTTCTTCGGAGACGGCCTCGGCGCCCTCGGCGACATCGACGGCGACGGCACCGCCGACCTGGCCGTCGGCTCGACGGGTCTGGGCGGTTTCGGCCGCGTATGGGTCCTGCGGCTCTCCCCACAGGGCGCGGTCATCGGTCAGGTGGAGATCGACCAGTTCATCACCGCGCCCACCGTGGGCGGCACGCGCTTCGGCAGCAGCCTCGCGTCACCCGGCGACCTCGACGGTGACGGCGGCATCGACCTGCTCGTCGGCGCCCCAAGCGATGCGCCCGGCACCCAGGAGGGCGACGCCTTCCTCGGCGCGGCCCACGTCCTGTTCCTCAGCGGGTCGCCCTGAGGCACACTCGGCTCGGCGGCACGGATTCCGACGTCGCGGCAATCCCCGGCGCCTGATCCTGCACCTCGGCTCCGCTACGAACCTCCGTCGACGATCTCGATGGGCTGCGGCACGGTCACGAATACGATGCAGCCGCTCTCGCTGCTCGGTGCATGCACCGAGCCCGGTGGGTGGTAGACGTAAGCGCCCGGGCCCCAGGAGTCGGCGCCGTCCTGCAGCGTTCCCTCGAGCACGAGGTATTGCTCGCCCTCGGGATGACGGTGGGCGCCATAGCGACTGCCCGGCGCGAAGCGCAACAACACGGCCGCCTCGCCCGAGGCCGCGTCGAAGCGCAGCTTCTTCCACTCGACGCCGGCGTAGGGGCTGCTCCGCCAAGGGAGCGCTTCGGTGTCGATGCGGAGGGACTCCTGGCGGCCTTCGCCGCTGGGCTCCTGTCGGTACTCCAGTCGGTGCTCCTGGCGGGGCTCGGTCATGGTGCTGATCTCAGCATCGGTCGCTGCGAACCGTCAACGGGCCGCCTCGTCGCCCCACAGCCGCGCGACCTGCTCGCGGAAGGACACGCCGAGCTCGGCGTAGCGCGCGACCCGCCCAGGGTCGGGGGCCGTCACCTCGTCGGACGGCGCGACGAAGGCGCCGGCCACCTCGTGGGCGGAGACGTCCTCCCCCTCCGCGCGCCGCCACGTCCATGCGGCCTGGATCGCGGCACCGAGCGCCGCCGATTCGTCCTCCGCCAGTCGACGCACCGGCGCGTCGAGACAGTCGGCCAGCATCGAACGCCACAGCGGGTTGGCGGCGGCGCCCCCCACCAGGCGCACCTCGTCGACGGGCAGGCCGAGCGCGACGAGACGCTGGACGCCCCAGGCGAGGTTCAGGCTCGTGCCCTCCAGCGCCGCGCGGAAGAGCACGCCGGGACGCAGATGTCCGGCGCGCATGCCGAGCAGCGTGCCGGTGGCCCGGGGCAGGTCGGGCACCCGCTCGCCGGCGAGGTAGGGCAGCCATTGCAGGCCGTCGCAGCCCACGGGCACGCCCTCGGCGGCACGGGTGAGGGCGTCGAGATCGGCGAGGCCGCCATCGCCGGATGCACCGTCACCCGATGCACCGTCGCCGCACCCATCGGTGCCGAACGCCGCGCGCACCTCCTCGGTGACGCCGGTGAGGTTCATCACGCACAGCAAGGGCAGCCAACCGCCGGTGGAATCGCAGAAGGGCGCGATGAGGCCTGCCGGGTCGACCACGGGCGCGGATGCATAGGTGAACGCCGTGCCCGACGTGCCCAGCGAGATCACCAGGACGCCGGGCGCCGTAGCGCCGCTGCCGAGGGCCGCGCACATGTTGTCGCCGCCGCCCGCGGACACGAGCGTGCCCGGGCGCAGTCCGAGCAGCCCCGCGCCCCGGGTGGACAGTTGTCCGGCCGGCGCACCGGGCTCAACCAGGAGCGGCAACATGGACGGCAAACGCTCGTCGATGGCGGCGGCCGCGGCCTCGTCCCAGGCGCGGGCGGTCACGTCGAAGAAGCCCGTCCCCGACGCGTCGCCCGCCTCGGACCGGGGCTCGCCCGTGAGCACGAAGTTGCAGTAGTCGTGGGGCAGCATCACGCCGCGGGTCATGGCCCAGGCCAGGGGCTCGTGCCGCGCGAGCCACGCCACCTTGCTGGCCGTGTAGCCGGTGGGCACCGCCCGCCCGAGGCGCTGCGACAGCTCCGCCGCCTCGTCGGCCGTGGAGGTGTCGCACCACAGCTTGGCCGGACGCACCACGGCGCCGTCCTCGTCCACCGCCACCAGGCCGTGCTGTTGGCCGGAGATGCCGATCCCGGCGATGGCCTCGGCGGGGATGGCCCGCCCCGGATCGTCGCCGCCCGAGAGCAACGCGCGCACCACGCCGGTCATGGCGTCGACCCAGGTGCTCGGATGTTGCTCGGCCGCGCCGGTGGGCAGGCCTTCGATGAGCCCGTAGCGGCGCGACGCCCGTGCGATCACCCGGCCGGCCGTCGGGCCCTCGCCCGCGTTGATGACGACGCCCTTGGTGCCCTGGGTCCCGACGTCGAGGCCGAGGAAGAGGTGGCCGTTCACGAGTGCACCCTCGGCACCGCGTGAGGTGCCACGTCCGGCGCCACGTCGCTCACCCGGCGACACCCAGCATGTACTCGGTCATGAGCTGGTCGAGGCGCTCGTAGCCCAGGCCTCGGGCGCCGATGGCATTGACGTCGACTTCCAGCGCGCGCAACGCGGCCGCCTTGTCGGCGTCGTAACCGGAGAGCAGGGGCAACACGTCGGTGCCGTGGCCGGCGCCGGCGGTGAACGCCTGGACCCGCGGATCGGCGTCGAAGGCCCGGGCCCGCGCGGCCAGGATCTTGTAGGTGCGCATGCAGCCCCGAGCGAAGTGCCACACGCCCTCCTCGTCCTCGGTGCGGTAGGCGTGGGCGTCGAAGTGGCGCGGGCCGTCGTAGCGGGAGTGGTCGACGCCGGCGTCGCCCGTCCCCGACGCTGACGCCGCCGCGGCCGTGCCCTCGAGCAGGCGCACGAGCAGGAAGGCCTGCTTGAGGTCCTCGCTACCGAAGCGCAGGTCCTGGTCGTAGCGCCCGATGCGCTGGGCGTTGAGGTCGATGTGGAACAGCTTGCCCGCCTCGATGGCCTGGGCGACTCCCTGGACGAACGAGAGTCCTGCCATGTGCTCGTGGGCCACCTCGGGGTTCACGCCGACCATCTCCTCGTGCTGCAGTGTCGAGATGAAGTGCAGCATGTGGCCCGTGGTCGGGAAGTACATGTCGCCCCGGGGCTCGTTGGGCTTGGCCTCGAGGGCGAAGCGCAGGTCGTAGCCCTGGTCCTTCACGTATCCGCACAGGAAGTCGATGGCATCGCGCATGCGCTTCACCGCGTCGCGCGGGTCGCGGCACGCATCGGCCTCGGTGCCCTCGCGTCCGCCCCAGAAAACGTACGTTTCCGCGCCCAGCTCGACGCCGAGGTCGATGCCCGCCATGGTCTTGGCGTAGGCGAACGCGCGCACCTGCGGGTCGTTGCTGGTGAAGGCGCCGTCCTTGAAGACCGGGTGCGCGAACAGGTTGGTGGTGGCCATGGGAACGACCATGCCCTCCGCGACCAGGGTCGCCTTGAACCGCGCGACGATGAGGTCGCGCTCGGCGGCGGAGCTCCCGAAGGGCACGAGGTCATCGTCGTGGAGGTTCACACCCCACGCGCCGCACGCGGCCAGCTTGCGCACGAGGTGATTCGGATCGGCCACCGGTCGGGTGGCCGCCCCGAAGGGATCGCGACCGGGATTGCCGACCGTCCACAGGCCGAAGCTGAAGCGGTCGTCGGGGGTGGGGTCGTAGGCGTCGGTCATGAGCGCATTCTAGGGGGCCGGAGCGGTCGACAGTCCCGCCATCATGCGCATGAGAGAGTCCTCGTCGGCATCCCTCCGCGTCCGCTCACCCACCACCCGCCCCTCGCGCAGCACGATGATGCGCGTGCACAGGTGCAGCAGCTCGGGCATGTCGGAGCTCGCCATGAGCACGGCGGCGCCCTCGGCCGCCCGGCCCGAGAGCAGGGCGTGGATGGACTCCTTGGCCCCCACGTCGACGCCCCGCGTGGGCTCGTCCACCAGCAACACGGAGGCTTGCCCGTCTGCGCGGGCCCCTTCCGTGCGGGCCCCTTCCGTGCGGGCCCTGTCCGCGGCGGTCTGCACGGATCCGGCGCGGCGCGGGGCGCGGGCCAGCCAGCGGGCCAGCACCACCTTCTGCTGGTTGCCGCCGCTGAGGGCGGCCACCGGCGTCTCGACCGAAGGCGCCCGCACGCCCAGGCGTTGGTAGGCCTCCTGTGCAGCGCGGCGTTCGCGCCCCCGCAGCAGGAACGGCCCGCGGCGCCAGCGCCGCAGATCGGCCAGCGAGAAATTCTCCCGCCCGCTCAGGCCGAGCACCAGGCCCTGACGCTTGCGGTCCTCCGGCACGAGACCGAGGCCCGCGGCCATGGCGTCCTGCGCCGACCAGCGGCCGCCGTGTGCACTGCCGCCGGCGCCGCTGTCTGCACTGCCGCGCGAGCCTGCATCCCGTTCGCCGCCGAGCTCCCGGCCGTCAACGCTCACGCGTCCGGCGCTGACCCGGTCGAGTCCGAACACCGCCCGCAGCAGCTCGCTGCGTCCGGCGCCCACCAGCCCGGCGAGGCCCACGATCTCGCCGGCCTGCACCTGCAGCGAGACGTCGTGGCAGCCGGCGGCCGAACTCAGGCCCTCGATGGACAGGCGTACCGGGCCCGGCTCGGAGCCGAGGTGCGGCGGCGTGGTCTCGACGAGCGACCGCCCGATCATGTGCTTTACGAGCTCGTCGGCATCGAAGGGCGACGCCACTCCGGAGCCGACCACCACGGCATCCGTCGACGCGGCATCCGACCGCGCGGCCTCGACCCGCTCCAACGTCGCCACGGCGCGACCGTCGCGCAGCACCGTGGCGCGATCGCACAGGCGCTGCACCTCGTGCAGGCGGTGGGTGATCCAGATCACGGTCAGGCCGTCGGCGCGCAGCTCCTCCACCAAGGCGTAGAGCCGCTCGGCCTCCGCCTCCGTGAGGGCGCTGGTGGCCTCATCGAACACGAGGATGTCGGCGCCCGTGCCCAGGGCCGCCGCCACCTGCACGAGCTGCTCGGCCGCCACCGGCAGGGCGCCCACCGGCTGGGAGACGTCGAGCTCGACACCGATGCGCGCGAGCAGCGCGCGGGCCCGGCGGTGCTGTTCACGTCGGTCGATGAAGGGCCGGAGCCAACGCGGGCCGCTTGGTGCGCCACCCACTGCGCCGCCCGCCGCACCGGCCGCGCCCGGCCCACCACCCCGCCGCGGCCACCGACCGAGGGCCAGGTTCTCGGACACGCTCAGATCGGGGCAGAACGACAGCTCTTGGTGCACCATGCCCACGCCGGCAGCCAGGGCATCAGCCGGTTGCACGAACAAGCGCGGCTTGCCGTCGATCTCGAGCGTGCCGGCGTCGGGGCGGTGGATGCCCGCCAGCACCTTGCCCAGCGTCGACTTGCCCGCGCCGTTCTCGCCGAGCAGCCCGTGGCACGCGCCCCGCGCGATCTCCAGGGTGACGTGCTGGAGCGCGACCACGCCCCCGAACTGCTTGCGCACGCCGCGGAAGGTGATCACTTCAGCCAGACGTCCCAGTTCTTGCGGTACGCGTCGACGTTGTCGGCGGTGACCCGGGTGAGCGGCACGAAGCGGAATTCCTCGCCGCCCATCACAGTCGCACCGCCCATCGCTTCGCCTTCGCCCCGACCGGCGTGCACCGCGTCGGCCAGGTCCGTGACGGCCTTGTGCCCCCAGGCGTAGCAGTCCTGCGCCAACAGAGTGGCCACGTGCCCGCTCGACAGGTAGCCGAGCTGCGCCGGCAGGGCGTCCACCGACACCACCTTGATGCTCCCCGGATCCCAGCGCAACGCGTTGTGGGCGAAGAGCGGCCAGCCTCCCACGAAGGCCCAGCCGGTGATCTGCGGATGGATGGATTGGGCGCGGGCCACCGCCTCGGCCGCCTGCTCGGGTGTCTCGGGGTGATAGAAGACGCCGTCGTCGAGCAGCGTGATGCCCGGGTGCGCGTCGATCCCCGCCAAGACGCCCTCGACGCGGCGGCGCAGGTTGGGCGCGGCCTGGTTCCCGGCCAGCACCGCCACGACACCCTCGCCGCCCAGGGCGTCGGCCAGCGCGCCCATCACCTGGCGACCGCACTCGAAATCGTCGGTGCCGAAGTAGTAGCTGCGCTGGCTGTCGGGCGAGTCGCTGTCGAAGCAGATCACGACGGCGCCCAGTTCGACGGCCTTGTCGATGGCGGGTCGCAGGGTGTTGGCGTCGCTGCACGCCACGGCGATGGCGTCGGCGCCCGCCCGGGCGAGCTGCTCGACGGCCGCGGCCTGGGCCATGGCGTCCTCGTCCGCCGGCGTCTGGATGTCGACGTTCACGGCGACGCCGTCGGAGGCATGAGCCAGGTTCCATTCCCGCATGGCCGCCCGGGCGCCGGCGTGGGCCGCCTGGAACACGGGATTGCTCTGGCTCTTGGCGACGATTCCTATCGAGATCGTACGCATCACGTCGCGCGGATCGCCGCCGGGAGCCGGGCCGGTGTCGCTGCAGCCGGTGAGCAGCGTGACCAACAGAGCGCCCACCAGCACGACGAGACGGTGCGCGACCGCGGACAGAGCGATGCGGACGGCGCCGCGCGCGGGAGCGGGTCGGGAGGACAGCGCGGTCGGGCTCATGACGGATTCTCCCAGCTCTGCAGCGGCGGCTTTCCGCGGGGCGTGCGCTGGCGCCAGCCTTCGCTCAACCGGTCGACGGCCACCGCCAAGAGGATGGCCAGGCCGATGATGATCTTGCCGTATTCCTTGGTGATGGGGATCGTCGCGAATCCCAGGGGCACCGCCTTGACGATGTCGATGCCATTCTCGATGAGCTTGATCACCAACGCTCCGAGCAGCGCACCGAGTGCCGAGCCGCGGCCGCCCACCAGGCTCGCGCCGCCCACCACCGCCGCGGCGATGACCGTCAGCTCGTAGCCCTCGCCCGTGGCCGTGTTGGCCGACTGGTAGAAGCCCGCGGAGACCATGCCGGCCGCGCCGGCCGCCAGGCCCGCGAGGGCGTAGACGCGCACCTTCACCCGGCCGGTGCGGATGCCGGCGAAGCGCGCCGCCTCCTCGTTGCCGCCGACGGCGTAGATCTCGCGTCCGCCCGCCGTGTGGTTGAGGTAGAGCCACGCGACCACGCTGCAGACCAGCATGATCAGCATGGGCACCGGCTGCACAAAGACGTCGCCGAGGTCGGCGCGGGTCCCGATGAAGTCCTCGGTGAAGACGGTGGGCAGGCGCTCGCCCAGGCTCGGCAGGGTCTTGGCGCGCACGGACACGAGGCCGATGCCGCGGAAGATGGAGAGCGTCCCCAGCGTGACGATGAAGGGATGGATGCGCAGTCCCACCACGAGCAGGCCGTTGACCAGACCGCAGGCTGTGCCCACCGCGAGCGGCACGACGATGCCCACAGGGATGGCCGTCCACGCGCTCGCGTCGGCGCCGAGTTCCTGCAGCGCCGCGGCCGCCGACAACGCCGAGAGCCCGAAGATCGAACCCACCGAGATGTCGATGCCGCCGGAGATGATCACCACCGTGGCACCCAGCGCCATGATGGCCATCCACGACATGGGCGTGGCCACGTTGGCCGCGAGGTTGTCGAGGCGCAGGAAGTTGTTGACGCTCGTGCCGCGCACGGTCACGGGGTCGGCCAGGGCCGTCAGCGCCAGTCCCAGCAGGACGATGACGACGAGCAGGCCGGCTTCCTGCAGGCGCCGCACCTCAGCCCTCGACGCTAACGCCCTTCCAGAAGGCCAGTCGTCCCTTGATGTTTGCGGCTTCCGGAAGCGGGTCGGGATAGAACCAGGCGGCGTCCTCGTTCACCGCTCCGTTGACGTCGAGGCTGTAGTAGCTGGCCTCACCCTTCCAGCCGCAGACCGACTTGGTCTCGCTCGGGCGCAGGATGCCCTCGACGACCGACTCGGCCGGGAAGTAGTGGTTGCCCTCGACGACGACCGTGTCGTCGCTCTGCGCGATCAGCTTGCCGTTCCAGCGGGCTTCGACCATGGCTGCGTCCTCCCTGCATCGTCCCCTGTGTCGTCCGGCCCAGCATCCATCGGGAGGCCCCCGCGATCCACGGGCGAATCGGTGGCCTCGCCCTCGTTCGCATCCTCCAACTCGGTCAGGTCGTCGGCCCGGACCGAGCGCACGGACGGCGCCGTCAGGTAGGTCTGGCTCGCCAGGGCGGCCACCATGTCGTCGCGCACCTCGCGGGCCTCGGCTGGCGTCAGCGACTTGTGCTTCACCAGCCGGGCGAGAGCCCGGTCGTAGCGCTCCAGCAGCCAGGCCTCGTCGTACTGGGCGTAGTCGAGCACCTCGGCCACCCGCTCGCCCTTGACCTCGTTCACGAGCACCGCCTGCCCCTGCTCGTCGAAGTCGACGTGCACCGTGTCGGTGTCGCCGAAGAGGTTGTGCAGGTCGCCCAGGATCTCCTGGTAGGCGCCCACCAGGAAGATGCCCAGCTCGTAGGACTCGTCCTCGCGCAGTTCGTGCACCTCGAGCACGTGCTTGACGTCGCGCTGGTCGGGGAAGCGATCGATCTTGCCGTCGCTGTCGCAGGTCATGTCGCCCAGCACGGCGCGTCTTGTGGGCTCTTCGTGCAATCGCTTGAGCGGCATGACCGGGAAGATGTGCCGGATGGCCCAGCTGTCGGGCACCGACTGGAACACCGAGAAGTTGCAGAAGTAGATGTCGGAGAGCAGCTTGTCGAGCCCCTCGAATTCCTCGGGCACGCGGTCCATCTTCTCGGCCATCGCGGCCACCCGCTCACACGTGCGGTAGAAGAGGCGCTCGCACATGGCCCGGGTGGGCAGGTCGAGCAGGCCCAGCATGAAGCGCTGCAGCATCTCCTCGCGCAGGGCGTGGGCGTCGTGGAGCACCTCGCGGGCGGTCTTGCGCGAGAGGCGCTCGAGGTTCTCGTTCAGGTTGACCACCGAGTCGTCGTCGACGTTCGCGCCGGGGACGTCATCCTCGGGGGTCAGGCGCGAGGCGCCGATGACGTCGAGGGCCAGCATCGCGTGGTGGGCGACCAGGGCCCGGCCCGTCTCCGTGACGATGTCCGGCACCGGCTGGCCGGCCTTCTCGCAGGCCTCCTGGATGTGCCACACCACGTCGTTGGCGTATTCCTGCTCGGTGTAGTTCATCGACGAGTCGAAGCGCGTGCGGCTCCCGTCGTAATCGACGGCCAGTCCGCCACCCACATCGAACATCTCGAGGGGCGCCCCGAGTCGTCGCAGCTCGACGTAGATCCGACTCGCCTCGCGCAGCGCCGTGCTCAGGCTGCGGATCGACGTGATCTGGCTGCCGATGTGGAAGTGCAGCAGCCGCAACTGACCGAGCAGGCCCTCTTCGCGCAACCACTCGACGGCCTCGACCATCTGGCCCGCGGAGAGACCGAACTTGGCGCGGTCGCCGGCCGACCCCTCCCAGCGTCCCTGGCCCTTGCTCGCGAGGCGGCTGCGGATGCCGAGCAGCGGCGCCGCCTCCAAGCCCTGGCGCTCGACGACGCGGCGGTAGGTCTCGATCTCGGACGGCTTCTCGATGACCACCACCACTTCGTGCCCGAGCCGCACGGCGAGGCAGGCCAGCTCGAGGTAGGCCTCGTCCTTGTAGCCGTTGCAGATGACGAGGCTCGGGCGCTCGAGCAGCGCGATGACCGCCATGATCTCGGGCTTGCTGCCGACCTCGAGACCCAGCGCCGTGTCGTTGCCCTTGCGCAGCGCCTCGACCACGTGGCGCATCTGGTTGACCTTGATCGGGTACACCGGCCGGTGGCGCCCGGTGTAGCTCATCTCCCGGGACGCGTTGCGGAAGGCGTTGCTCAGGGCCCTCAGGCGATGGCGCAGGATGCCGTCGAAGCGGATCAGCAAGGGCAGCGACATGCCCTGACGCCGCGCCTGCGCGATGATCTCGACCACCGACGTGGACGGCCCGTGGGCACCCTTGGGCTGGACCCGCAGCGCACCATCGGCGCCGATGGCAAAGTAGGGCCGGCCCCAGCCGTCGAGGTTGTAGAGCTCGCTGCTGCGGTCGATGGACCAGCCGGGCGAGTGGGCGGAGCGCTGGGCCACGTCTCGGGTCCCCCTGGAGCGGGCGGGGACTATAGCATGGGTCCATGATCCGCCCGGGAGCCCGCCCCCTGTTCGAGACGCGCCCAAGCACCCTCGGCCGGGCGCTCATCGCCGTGGTCGCCCTGGCCGCCCTGGCGTGGCGGCCGGCCGCGCCCGACGACCTCCGTCCGGGGGAGTGGAACAAGAACTCCGCCCCGCCCGGCTGGATCGTCATCGAGACCAAGCACTACCAGGTCCAGAGCCAGGTCAGCGAGGCCAAGACCCGGGTCCTGGCGGGTCACCTCGAGGAGATGCTCGCGCTCTACCAGGAGATCCTGCCCTTCCGCAAGCGCATCAAGACTTTCGTGCTGAAGATCTTCGCGACGCGCACGGCCATGCACGCCTACCGGCCCGGCGCGGAAGGGGCGGCGGCCTGGTACAGCAAGGGCGAACGGGAGCTGGTCTCCTACGACAGCGGCATCGTCCTGGGCGAGCGCGACATCCCGACCGCCATCCGGCTCGCCCCCGGGCACGCCGACGGATTCAGCGAAGGCGACAGCGAGCGCCTCCAACAACTCTTCGAGGCCACGGCGGACAGCTACACCTTCGACGTGGCCCGCGTGCTCGCCCACGAAGGCTGGCACCAGTACTTCCACCACTACACCGTCAGCTGGGTGCCCATGCCGTCGTGGCTCGACGAAGGCCTGGGCGACTACTTCTACACGGCGACGCGCCACGAGAACGACGAGGGCTACCGCCTCGGCGACATCAACGACCATCGCCTGCGCACGGTGAAGCGCGCCCTCGACACCGGCGCCACGGTGCCCTTCGAGCACATGCTGCAGTTCGAGCAGGCCGACTACTACACCAACCCGAGCGTCTACTACGCGCAGGGCTGGTCCATGGTGCACTTCCTCATGCAGCACGAGGACGAGGAGTTCCGCAAGCTCATCCCGCGGCTGATCAAGGACTTCAAGGACAGCAAGAACTTCCGCAAGTCCAGCGAGAAGGTGCTGAAGAAGATCGATCTCGAGGAACTCGACCGGAATTGGATCCGCTGGCTGCTCGTGACCGAGCCCTACGATCCCCTGCGGGAGTTGGCGCGGGAGTTCGGTGATCGCATCCGGCCCGAAGACCTGCACACTCTGTTGTCGTGGCAGCAGGTCTACGCCTGGCACTACGAGCGCCAGGGTTGGTCGTCGATCCGGGCGCCGCGCTGAGGGCCCCCGGCTGAGAATGCAGCGGGAGCCGAACCCAGGGCGCTCCGCACGACGAGGCGCGAGGAGGAGAGAATGGAGCGGGTGAACGGATTCGAACCGTCGACAACAACGTTGGCAACGTTGTGCTCTACCCCTGAGCTACACCCGCTCTCGGGGTCGGCGGGAATTGTAGTGCTGAAGCCGCGCGGGGCAAGTGGACCATGCTGACCTGGCTCGCCTGCCGGCTCGCGCCGGCGCTGACGCCCCTCACCGAGGCACCGCCCTGCCCCCCGCCGGAGCCCCACCCGGCCCCGGATCCGGCCACGCGGGCCACCGCCGTCCTGGCCGAGATGGAAGGCCTGCCCTTCAACCCGGCGGGCCGCTGCAGCCCCGAGCGCTACCTGCTGGGCATGGGCTGCTCCGACCTCACCACCCGGGAGGCCGACCAGAATCCCGACACGGCCGGCCGCACTCCGAAATATGAGTCCCTGGGCGGATTCGAGCCGGTGGAGATCCCCGGCCACGCCGGGGTGATCCTGCGCGGCCACCACTCCGTCGGCCCCCCCGGTCAGCCGGTGGTCATCGTCGTCCACGGCATGAACGACTCCCATGTGACCAGCTACGTGGTGGAGCACAGCGAGGTGCTGCGGCGCATGGGCTTCCATGTCTTCGCCCTCGACATGCGCGACCACGGGTTGTTGCGCGGGAGCGGCCCCCCCCTCTCCATGGGCTTCCACGAGGGCAAGGACCTGTTCGCGGCGGCGCGCACCCTGTCCCGCCGCGAGGGCGTCTCGGTGGGCATCCTGGGCATCTCGCTGGGCGGACAGTGCGCCGTGCGGGCGGCCCACGAGGCCACCGAGGCCGGCGAGCCCGAGGTGCTGCGGGGCGGCGTCGCCACCGTGTGCGCCCCGCTCAACGTGCACGAAGCGGTCAATGGCCTCGACGATCCCTCGCGCCTGCGCCGTGGCGAGACCCTGTTCGACCGCATGATCATGAAGGGCACCCACGACGAGTTGCGACGACACCTGCGCCTGCGAGCGGTCGAGCGCGACCCCCGGGGGCCGGCCTGCCGTAACTTCGAGTCGTACATCCGGCGGGCGGTGCTGCCGGCCTATCCGGGCGTGCCGCCCATGATGGGCGCGTTCCTGGGCATGGCCCGCTGCACCCAGGAATCGGTGCTCGGCGCCGTGGCCGTGCCGACGTTCATCCTGCACTCGGAGGACGACCCGCTGGTGTCGGTGATCCACGCCGAGCAGGCGGCCACCGCCGCGGCCGGCAATCCCCTGGTGGGCGTGCGCATCGTGCCCAAGGGCGGACACGTCGCCCTCGGCTACGAGGACCCCCAGGGCTACCTCGGGATGATCACCCACTGGTTCGGACGCCTGGCCGACGGATGAGCGCCAGGGCCCCCAGGCCATCGATCCTGATCGTGTGCACCGGCAATTCGGCGCGGAGCCAGATGGCCGAGGCGCTCCTGCGCCACCGTGCCGGCGACACGCTGGAGGTCCTGTCGGCCGGCACCGCGCCGGCTCGCGAAGTGCACCCGCTGGCGGTGGAGGTCATGGCCGAGCAGGGCCTCTCCCTGCACGGTCAGCACCCCAAGACCCTCGACGCGGTCATGCACGCTCGGGGCGGCCGACCGGTCGACCTGGCCGTCACCGTCTGCGGCCACGCCCGGGAGACCTGCCCGCACGTCGCCGGCGCCCGCACGCAGATCCACATCGGCTTCGACGACCCGGCCGCCGCCCCGGGCGACGACGACGCGCAGCGCGCCGTGTTCCGTCGGGTGGCCGCGGAGATCGAAGCGCGACTCGACGAGATGCTGGCGGCCCTCCCGGACTGAGCCTCCCGGCCCTTGCCCCGGCGCCCGCGGACTCAGCGGCGCGCGGCCCGCCGGCTTTCGTTGCGCCCCATGGCCGGGAAGTCGAGCAGGCGCGCGCCCCGGTCCGGTGACCGCGCGCCGGCGATGGCGCAGCGCACGTCGGCCTTGGCCCGGCGCACGGCGTCCCGCAGCGCGGCGCCGAGGGCCAGGTGCACCGCGAGGGACGTCGACAGGGCGCACCCCGTGCCGTGCACCGCCCGTCGGTCGGCCACACGCGGCGACGCGAAGCGGCGCACGCCACGGTCGTCGGCCAGCGTGTCGACGGCGGACGCGCCGGCGCCGTGCCCGCCGGTGAGCAACACCGCTCCGGGTCCAAGCACCCGCAAGGCCTCAGCAGCCGCCCCGGGATCCCGGGCCACCGCCGCGCGGTCGAGGCCCAGCAACACAGCCGCCTCGTCGATGTTGGGGGTGATCAGGTCGGCGCAGGGCAGCAACCGCTCGATCAACACGGGCACGTCGCCGGGACGCAGCAGCGCGACGCCGCCCGACGACCGGAGCACCGGATCGAGAACCACGGGACAGGCCAGATCCGCCAACCCTTCAGCCAGCGCCTCGATGCCGGCGGCGTCCGGAATCATGCCGAGCTTGAGCGCCGCGGGGCGCAACTGCTGCCGCACGACGCGCAGTTGTTCCGCCACCACATCCGCCGGCAGCGCGTGGACGGCGCCGACACCGGCCGGCCCCTGCACCGTGATGGCCGTGGGGATGCCCGCGCCGTGCAGCCCGTAGCTCGCGATGACCGCGAGGTCGCCTTGCAGGCCCGCCCCGCCCGAAGGATCGCTGCCGGCCACGGTGGCGACCACGAGCGGCCGTGCCTCTGCGCCGCGGCGGCGGGCGGGGGTCATCGCAGGCCGACCGTCGAGAGCACGTCGAGGGCCATGCGCAGCATCGCCACGTCGGGCACAGGGGAAACGTCGAGGGCGCTGGGCAGGCCGCGCGGGAGGTTCGCCGCGACCGCGCTGAAGTCGACCTCCCCCAGACCCGGCGGCAGCCCGCGCTCGTCACCCGCGAGGTCGTCGAGCGAGGCCCCCACCAGCCAGCGGCCCACGCCGTCCAGCCAGGTCGCATCGCGGACGCCCGCGCGGTGGACCCGCGACGGAACGTGCCAGTAGCCGAGGCCCGAGGCATTCAGGTCCTCGAACAGCAAGCGCAGGTTCTCGAGGCCGGCCAGCGGTCCCTGCTCGGGGGTCGCGACCGCGAGGGCGAGTCCCGGCGTGCGGCGACCCAGGGCGTGCAACGTGCGACACGCGTCCGGCAGGTCGAGATCGGCGGGCAGCTCGATGACCAGCCGCGGGCTGCGCGTCCGGGCGGCGAGGGCCAGCCCCGTGTCGAGGGCGGCGAGCGACGCCCGCACCGCGCTCGCCTTCAGACCGTCGAGAGCCGCCGGGTTCGGGGCCGAGTGTTCGATATCGCCCACGACGAGCAGGACCTCGTCGAGACCCACCGCCTGGAGCGCATCGCGGATGGCCAGGCCATCGAGTCGAGCCGGTCCGAGACATCCGGTCGCGAGGATCAAGCAGGGGCCTCCAACAGCGCCAGCGTGCACCGGGTAAGAGGGTCGTTCGCGGAAAACGGGAAACCCAGGAGAATACCCATGAACTGCACCACCCTACCCACGGTCTGCACCGGCCTCATCGGTCTCGTGCTCTCCGCCGGCGCCCTCGCCCAGTCCGACGACTCGGCCAACGAGCAGTTCTGGGTCGGGGTCACCGACGCCGACGACGACGGGGCCGCCCAATTGCTCATGCTCCCCGGTGACGACGAGAACGGCTTCACCTTCTTCAGTCCCGACGAGATCAACATCCAAGGGGCCCGGGCCGGCGGCAACGTCTTCTTCTCCCGCGCCGACGGCCCCAAGCTGGGCGTCACCGTGGAAGCGACCGAGGACGGCGTCATCGTCAAGTCGGTGATGGACGATTCGCTGGCTTCCGGAGCGGGCGTGAATGCCGGCGACCTGATCCTGTCCATCGACAAGAACCGCATCCACGAGATCGGTGACATCGGCGCCGCCCTGGCCCACAGCCCTCCCGGGAGCTCGGTGGCCATCAAGGTCGTGCGCAAGGGCGAGGGCGTCGTGAAGTTGAAGGGCGCGCTGCCCCATCCCGCCACTGCCGACGCCCCGCACGGTCGGGCGCACCTGCCGTCCGGCAGCGGCGGACCGGTGCTCGGCGTCAGCCTGAGCGAGCACGACGGGGGCGTCATCATCACGGGTGTCTTCGACGACACGGGCGCGTGGTTCGCGGGCATCGAGAAGGGCGACGTGCTGACGTCCATCGACGGCCACGAGGTGGGTACGCCCGACGACGTCATCAAGGTCATAGGTGAGCACGAGACGGGTGACTTCGTCACGTTGGCCTTCGAGCGGGACGGCAAAGGCCTCAAGCGCCGCGCCCGCCTGGGTCGTCGCTCCGGCGCCGGTCAGGGCTTCTCCAACCTGTTCACCCTGCCCCACGCGGCCCCGGACTCCGGCGCGGCCACCGGCATGCGCTTCGCCGTCCCGCGCGGGCACTTGGACAGGGGCGACCTGATGCGTCGCGTGCCGCAGAGGCTCAACGCGAACAAGGGCCTCAAGCTCCGCAACGACGCCCTCCAGGGGATGCTCAAGCGCCACGGCGATGCCGACGCCCGGCACTTCGATCTCGACGGCATGCTCGAGTGGATGGAAGAGATGCAGCCCGGCGACAACCACCACGACGTGCGCATCCACATCGAGGATGGCGTCATGACCATCGAACGCGACGGCGAGGTCGAGACCTACGAGGTCGAGGACGACGTCGGCAGCGACAACATCTTCATGCACATGCCCCGCCCGCGGCACAGCGGTGGTGAGCATGATCATGACGACGACCACGATGAGCATGACAGCGACGACGATGGCGATTCCAACGGCTTCGAGCGGGTCAGCGACAACGACGAGGTCTGAGGCCCACTCCGACGATCGGTTTCGCTGCCCCCGGCGAGCCGAGGCCTAGTCGATCGCTCCCACGCCCGGCGGCGGACGTTCACCGTCCTCGCCGGGCGTGCTGCTTGCCTGCGACCGGGTCGCCGATGCATTGCCATCCACGGGCCCGTCTGCTCTGGGCCCGTCTGCTCTGGGCCCGTCTGCTCTGGGCACGTCTGCTCTGGGCACGTCTGCTCTGGGCACGTCTGCTCTGGGCCCGCCGTCCCTGGGCCCGCCGTCCCCGAAACCGCCGACTGGCGGCTCGTCCGATGTCATCATCGCCTCGGCGAGGCGCGCGAAGGCCGAGGCCGCATGCTCCGCCCGGGGGCCGCGCAGGGGCGCGAGGTCGTCGAGCCTGAGCAAGGCATAGCGGTCGGCGGGGTCGAGACGGTTGAAGGCCCGGGCCACGGGCTCGAGGTCGTCGCCCGGGAGCGGCCGCAACACCGGTCGTCCCAGGGGCACGAGCCGCCGGGCCGCCAGCGTGCAGATGTCGGTCCCGGCATCGCGGGCGCGATCGTTGTCGACGAGCCGGCGGCGATAGCGCCGACCCACCCGCTCCCAGATCGCCTGGCAGCCCTCGACCCCCGCCCGGATCCAGCGTTCGGGATCGTCGATGGCATCGAGCGTGTCCCGCGACGCGAGACGCGAGGGAATTGGCGACCGATCGACCAAGAGTGACCTCCGAGGTGTGCCGGCGGGGAGACGCCTGTGGCACGGGACCGGAGGAATGACGTCGCCGCGCTCGGGAAATCACTCCCCGACACGAAAGCGCCCGGATTCAGCGCCGCGGCCGCACGACCTTGCGGACGGACAGCACGCGATGACGCTCAGACGCGGATGTCGCCGCGACCGGCGGGGATCTCGTCGGCATGGGCCGCCAGGACCGGATCGACGTCTTCAGCCAGGAACTCGTCGACCTGCTGGGGCGCCCGCCCGACGAAGCCGGTCGGGTCGCACAGCTCGTCGAGCCGGTCGGCCACCGAGGCGAACAGCGGGTCGGCGGCGACGCGGGCCAGCATGTCGTTGTCGAGGCCTTCCTGCTTGACCCGCTGACCCGCCGCGACGCTGTGGACGCGGATGGCCTCGTGCAGCTCCTGCCGGTCGCCGCCGGCCTTCACGGCCGCCATGAGGATCGTCTCGCTGGCCATGAAGGGCAGCTCCTCGGTCAGGTGCCGCGCCACGACCTTGGGATTGCAGACCAGTCCGCTGGTGACGTTGAGCACGAGCTGCAGGATGGCGTCGGCGGCGAGGAAGGCCTCGGTCACGGCGAGGCGCCGGTTGGCCGAGTCGTCGAGCGTGCGCTCGAGCCACTGGTTGGCCGCGGTCTCGGCCGGATTGAACGGCAGGGCGGCGAGGAACCGGTTGAGCGCGCAGATCCGCTCGCAGCGCATGGGGTTGCGCTTGTAGGGCATGGCCGAGCTGCCGATCTGCTCCGCCTCGTAGGGCTCCTCGATCTCTTTCAGGTGGCTCAGCAGACGGATGTCGGTGGCCATCTTGGCGGCGCTCTGCCCGATGCCGGCCAGCGCCGTGAGCACCGTGTAGTCCTGCTTGCGCGTGTAGGTCTGGCCCGTGATCGACCAGCGCCGGGTGAAGCCCATGCGCTCGGTGACCATGACGTCGAGGCGCCGCACCTTGTCGTGATCGCCCTCGAACAGCTGCAGGAAGCTGGCCTGGGTGCCGGTGGTGCCCTTCACACCCCGGAAGCGCAACTGCTCGCTGGTGGCGACCAGCCGGTGCCAGTCGTCGAGCAGGTCCTGCAACCACAGGCAGGCGCGCTTGCCCACGGTGGTGGGTTGGGCCGGCTGGAAGTGGGTGTAGCCCAGCGTCGGTTCGTCGCGCCACCTGCGCGCGAAGGCCGCCAGGGCGGCCATGGAGGCCAGCAGCGGGCCGCGCAGCAGCTGCAACCCGTCGCGCATCTGCAACAGCTCGCTGTTGTCGGTGACGAAGCAGCTCGTGGCCCCGAGGTGGATGATGGCCCGGGCCTCGGGGGCCTGGTCACCGAGGGTGTGCACGTGGGCCATGACATCGTGGCGCAGGCGCTGCTCGTGGACCCGGGCCGCCTCGAAATCGGTGTCGTCGAGGTGCGCGGCCAGCGCGTCCACCTGGGCCTGGGTGATGTCGAGGCCCAGCTCGCGCTCGCAATCGGCCAGGGCCAGCCACAGCCGGCGCCAGTGGCCGATGCGCACGGCGTCCGAGAAGTTCCGGCGCATGCCCTCGCTCGCGTAGCGCGTTCCGAGCGGCGAGACGTAGGCGGTGGGGTCGGACATGGGGCGCCGATTCTAGCGATTCGAGCCGCCCCGCGGCGGACCGCGCGCCCCCACCGGCGAGGCTCGCAAGGAGCGGGCGCCCCTCAGGTGGCGGCGATGGCGCTGGCCAGGGCCACCACGAACACCACCGCCCCCCGCCGCACGAGGGCGGACGGCTGGGCGAAGGCCCAGGGCACGCCGAAGGCGCCCACCGTGTTGGTGACCACGTCCCAGCCCGACGGCACGCGACCGGGGATCGATCCTTGATGCCACTCGAGGCCGGCGCCGTAGGCCACCGCGACAAGGCTGGCCCACAACCAGGGCGGGGTCGCCGCCGCGCGCTCGCCCGGACGTCGCACCGCGCGGTCGAGCAGCGCCGCCTCGAACCCGAACAGCACCGCGTGGGCCAGGTTGTAGAGGTAGGGCATGAACCAGTACCACGGTTCGGGCTTCACCCGGCCGCCAGCCACCAGCTCGAACACGAGCCAGGTCCACAGCCCGAACAGCAGCCACGCCGCCGGTTGCGGCAGGAAGGCGAGCAGGCCGCGACGTTCACTCAACCGTCGGCCGTCCCGGTTCTGCGTCAGGACTCGGGGTCGAGGCGTCGCAGCATCGACACCCGGGTGCCGCCCGAGCGGTAGACCTTCACCCGCACGTAGTCCATGAGCTGATTCATGAGCTGGAACCCGCGCCCGCGCTCGCTCTCGTGATCGGGCTCGAAGGCCACGCCGAGGGGCGTCTTGTCGGAGCCCGCGTCCCGCAGGGAGAGCAGCAGGAAGGTCGGCGAGAAGCGGATGCGCACCTCCAGGCGACCCGAGCCCCCCGAGCCGTGCTCGAGGGCGTTGTCGAGGGCCTCACCAAAGGCCAGCACGATGCCGCGCACCTCCTTGTCGGGCAGGGAGTGGTCGGTGAGGAACGAGGTCAGCTGCACACGCAGGGCGCGCACCGGTTCGGGCGACCCATCCATGATGAGCGTGCGATGCAGGCTGGAGGTCTCGCTCATGGCCGGCTCACGAGGGCGCCGCGACGCGTGCATCGAGGAGCATCGAGAGGTCGAGCACCGGGGCCGAATGGGTCAGGGCCCCCACCGAGATGCGGTCGACGCCGGTGGCCGCCACCTCAGGCACCCGCTCGAGGGTCATGTTGCCGCTGGCCTCGAGTTGGAAGGCCGCGCGCCGGGGATGGTCGGCCAACTTGGCCACGGCCTCCGTCAGCGCCGCGGTGGTGAAGTTGTCGAGCAGGATGCAGTCGGCGCCGCCGTCGGCCGCCGCCCGCGCCTCATCGAGGGTCTCGGCCTCCACGGTGATGCGGATCCGGTCCGTGACCGCCTTCCGCACCCGCGCGACCACGCCCTTGATGTCGTCGAGCCCGGCGATGGCGAGGTGGTTCTCCTTGATCAGCACCTCGTCGAACAGACCGATGCGGTGGTTCTTGCCGCCGCCGTGCACCACCGCCGCCTTCTCGAGCTGGCGGAACCCCGGCGTCGTCTTGCGGGTGTCGACAATGGCGCAGTGGGTGCCGCCGGCCGCCGCCACGAACTGGGCGGTGAGCGTGGCCACGCCGGAGAGGTGGGCCAGGAAGTTGAGCGCGGTGCGCTCGGCCTCGAGCAGCGACCCCGCCGGCCCCGAGACGGCCAGGACCTCGTCGCCTGGCGCCACGGCGTCGCCGTCGTGCCGCTTCACCTCGACGACGATGGCGGGATCCACCAGGGCGAAGACCCGCTCGGCCAGCCCGACGCCGGAGAGTCGCCCCTCGGCCTTGGCCACGATGCGCCCGCGCGCCTGCGGGCCCCGGCCTCCGACGGTGTGCAGCGTCGTGATGTCGCCGTGTTCGCCGAGGTCTTCGGCCAGGGCGGCGGCCAGGAGCTTCTCCACGAAGCCGTCGTCGGCGCCGGCGAAGGGGTTGCGCGACGTATCGGGAGGAGACATGGCGTCCATCTGCAGCAGGGGAACCGTCGGACCGGGACGCAGAGATGCTATCGCAGCGCCGGATCTGCGGCGAGACTGGGGCCCTCCTGCGTGCCCCGGCGCCAGCGAGCCGCCCGCACCGGTCCGACGCCCTCCACCTGCGTGAGGGTCTGCTCATCGAGGCGGCCGCCGGCGGCGAGGCGAGCCGCCTCCAGGCGCCGCGCCATGACCGGGCCGGCTCCTTCCAGCAAGCGGAAGTCGCGCCCCTTCAACGCCTTCAGCGGCAGGACGAGCGCACGGACGGCTGTCGTCCCGGTCCCGTGCGGCCCCTCGAGCGGACCCTCCGGCCCCGCGGGAGAGCAGGCCTGGCGCCCGAGGGCGAGGCCGGCCAACAGGACCAGGGCGGGCCCGGTGGAGCGCGGTGGGCGGGGACGGTCCATACCCCCTCTGACGGCGAGCGGGCGCCCGCGTGACGCGCCCGCGACGACAGCCGCTCAGGCCGAGAGGCGGTCGGGCCCGAGTTGCTCGAAGTAGAGCGTGAAGATGGCGTTGAGGCGCTCGTTGAACGCCTCCTCCTCGGTCACCGTCGCCAGCTTCTTCTCGGAACCCACGCCGATGCGCAGACCCTTGGTGTCGAGCTGCAGCGTGGCCAGCGGCTTGCCTTCCACGGTGAAGCGCGTGACGCCCTGCTCCTGGGACTCGGCGACATGGGTCGAGAGCGCGCGGATGGAGTCCCGGGCCCGCAGGAACAGCGCCTGGGCCTGGTCGGCCCCCGAGACGCGCGGCTCGGTGTCCTCGACGAGCTCGAGCTCGTCCTCGGCCGGCGTCGCGGCGGCGGCCGGCGGGGCAGCCCGCTTGGCCGGGCGCGCGGGTTCGGGCCGGGTGGTCGGCTTGGATTCCAACTCGACCCCGGACAGGGCCTCAACCTCGTCCGCCAGGGCATCGCGCTGCGCCCGCGCGGGCCGCGGCAGCGGCGACGACAACGGACGCGTCCGCCGCGACGACGTGCTGCGTGAAGACGTGCTGCGCGACGACGGCCGGCTGTAGCTCGGCATGACGGTGCCGCCGGCCCGGTGGAACACGGAGAGGTCGAGCACCGGACGACCGACGCTGCTCTGCACGACGCGGTACTCCACCGCCTGCACCTCGACGCCGGTCATCATGTCGAGCACGCGCGGAGCGCTGTCGGGGAAGCGCGCGCCCAACAGCACGAAGCGGGGGCGCAGCGACGGATCGAGGCCCTTGTTGTGGTAGAGCCGATTGAGCAGGTAGCGGCCGCGGCGCAGACCCTCCGCCACCCCCGCCATGCGCGCGAGCTCGCCGGCCACGTCGTCGCCGCAGAACAACACGGCCACCGGATAACCGAGGGAGTCGCGCAACAGCACGTCGATCTCGACGTCGTCGTCGAGGCGCAGGTCCGAGTCGAGCGCCACCAGTCCCGCCTCGAGGCGCTCGGGATCCGCGATGAGCAGTTCGCTCGCGATCTCCTGGTTGCTGCGACTGCTCATGGACGGCCCGCCGGACGCTGGTTGGTGTCGATCGAGGGTGCGCCGGGCGCGTGGTGCGCCCGGGGGGCCGTAGTGTAGAACGGATCCGGCCCCCACCGCGAATCTGTCCGGTGATCGGGGTGCCGCCACGCCGGGGACCGGGAGGCCCAGACCGATGCCCGAGGCCGACACGCCGTCCCCGGGAGCGGGGCCCACGCCGGCGGGCGCTCCGTCGACGGCGCCCGCAGCGGCGCTGGCGCGATTGCGCGCCGCTTTTCCCGTGGCCGAGCGCTGGATCTATTTTGACCACGCGGCCGTCTGTCCGCTGGCCCGTCCCGTCCGGGAGGCCGTCGAGACCCTGCTCGACGATGTCCAATCCCAGGGAGGGGCCCACTTCGAGGTCTGGCTCGACCGCCGCGAGCAGGCCCGGGTCCGGGCCGCGCGGCTGCTGGGTGCCCAGCCCGACGAGATCGCCTTCGTGACCTCCACCTCCGAGGGGCTGATCCACGTGGCCGAGGGCCTGAACTGGGGCCCGGGCGACGAGATCGTGGTGATCGAAGACGACTTCCCCGCCAACCACGTGCCGTGGTTCCACCAGGAGCGGCACGGGGCCCGGGTGGTGGTCGTGCCCCGCGACGAAGGCCGGGTCGGCGTCGAGGCCATCCTGGCGTGCGTCACCGAGCGCACCCGGGTGGTGGCCGTCCCCACCGTGCTCTACGACTGTGGCTTCCGCCTCGACATCGAGACCCTCGGGCAGGCACTGGCCGATCACCCGGCGCTGCTGTGTGTCGACGCGATCCAGAGTCTCGGCGCCTTTCCCGTCGACGTGCGGGCGGCACACATCGACTTCCTCGCGGCCGACTCGCACAAGTGGATGCTCGGCCTCGAAGGCATCGGGCTGTTCTATTGCCGGGCCGAGCTGCTCGACCGCCTCGACTCGCCGATCAAGTCGTGGCTGAGCATGGCCGTGCCCTTCGCGCCCTACCGGCGTGAGGCCGCCCTCGCACCGAGCGCCCGGCGTTTCGAGTACGCCTGCCGCCCCACCGCGGGCCTCTACGGCCTCGACGCCTGCCTCGAGCTGTTGCTCGCCACCGGCGCCGCGACCCTCGTCGACCAGGTCCTCGCGCTCACCGATCGCCTGGCGGCGGGGTTGCGGGACGCGGGCTGGGTCCTCTCCAGTCCGCGGGACACCGCGGCCGAGAGTTCGGGAATCGTTCGCGCCTCGGCCCCCGGCCTGTCGGCCGACGCCGTGCGCGACACCCTCGCCAAGCGCGGCGTGTGCGTGTCCGAACGCGCCGGGGCGGTGCGCTTCTCGCCCCACGCCTGGAACACGGCCGACGAGGTGGACGCCCTGCTGCAACGACTCCCGGAGCTGCCGTGACCGACGATCCGAGCTTCGTGATCGCCGTCGCGACGGGCGTCCTCTTCGCCCTCGGGTGGTTCCCGCTGCGGGCGCGGTTGCCCCGGCTGCTGCCGCTCCACCCGGCCCACACCGTCGAGCACGGCCCCATGCTGTTCGTGTTCGGCATGTTCGTGGCGCTGCTCGCGGGCACGCTGCTGACCCCGTGGATGGGCATCGACCTCGAGGCTCCCGATCCGTCGCTGAGCCAGATCATGATCGTGCAGACCCTCTCCAGCGTGCTCGGCTTCGGCCTCATCGTCACGATCGTCGCGAAACGAGACGGCCATGCCGCCTCCATCGGGTTGACGCGCCACCATGGACCGTCGCCGTGGATCATCGGGCCCTGCGCCTGGCTCGCCTACCTGCCCGTGCTGCTCGTGGTGATGCTCGGCAACGAGTGGCTGCACCGCACCTTCGGCTGGGAGCGCGAGAATCAACGGGCGCTCGAACTCTTCCAGTCGAGTGAAGACGCGCAGCGCTCGCCCTGGCTCTGGCTCTCGATGGCGGTGCTCATTCCGGTCTTGGAGGAGATCGCCTTCCGCGGTCTGCTCTACGGCGGCCTGCGGCGCGTCTTCACGGCGCCGGTGGCCATCGGCTTCTCGGCCGCCATCTTCGCGGCCCTCCACGACCCCAGCCACTTCCTGCCGGTGGCCGCGCTCGGCGTGCTGCTCGCCTGGACCTACGAGCGCACCGGGAGCCTGTACGCACCGTGCATCGTCCACGCCTTGCACAACGCCACCACGCTGATCATGGTGTCCCAGGGCTTGTCGGCCTGACGGGCCGGCCCTGCGCACACGACCGCCCTGCCGCCTGCGCGGCGCGGAAGGAGTCCTTCATGGCGAGCGACCAAGCCGGCACCCCCGGCGCCTCCGACCCCGCCCCCGACCGCGACGGGCCCCGCTTCCGACTGCGCCGCGAGGGTGAGGCGCTCATCGCGAGCACCGCCGTCGTCTGCGGCGACGTGACCCTCGGCCGCGACGCCAGTGTCTGGTACGGCGCCGTGGTGCGCGGCGACTGTGCTCCCATCCGCATCGGCGCGCGCACCAACGTCCAGGACAACGCGGTGATCCACAGCGACACCGGCGTGCCCAACGACATCGGCGCCGACTGCACCATCGGCCACCTGGCCATGGTCCACGGCCGACGCCTGGGCGACCGCTGCCTGGTGGGCATCGGCGCGGTGATCCTCGGCGGCGCCGAGATCGGCGACGAGTGCATCATCGCCGCCGGCGCCGTGGTCAAGGAGAACGCCCGCATCCCGCCGCGCTCGCTGGTGGCCGGCGTCCCCGGCAAGATCATGCGGGCGGTGCGCGACGACGAAGCCGCACACTTCGCCGGGCACGCCACCCACTACGTCGAGATCGCGCAGGGACACCTGCACGACTGACGGCGCCGCCCCTGACGGGCCCGCGTCCGTGCGGGTTGAGGCCGGCCCTTCAGGAACCCGGCCTTACGGGAAGATCATCTCGAGGGCGTTGGTCGCCGAGTGGCCGAAGGGGCCGCCCGCGTCCACCGCCCAGCCGTGCAAGTACATCTTGAACCCGGACGGGATGCCGGACGGCATCGAGTTGGTGATCGAGATCTCCCCGAACAGCCCCGTCGAGAAGATCACGATCAGGTCGGTGGCGGGCACCAGCGTGCCGCCGTAGAGCGGCGCGTCGATGCGCGTGAAGCCCGCGAACAGGATCAGCGCGTTGTTGGGCTCCATGTTGTCGAGGTCGAAGGTGTACTGGGCTGGGGAAGGCAACAACGAACCGCTCATCGCCAGGGTCGGCGAGAAGTTGCCGGGCAGGGCGAAGCCCAGGTCGTTGAACGTGCCGGAGCCGCCCCCCACGTTCGAGGTGCAGGCGCGGATGATCCAATTGCCGTTGATGAAGTTCGGGCACAGGTTGATGACGCCGAGCACCGTCGCGATGCGCACGTCCTGCCACGGGTCGGCGTCCGTGTCGATCAGGCTCGTCTGCGGTGTCGTGGTGCAGCCGGCGCCGCCCGAATAGTCCGTGATGAAGTTGGCCGGGTGGCCGCCGCCGCAGGTGCCGTTGAAGTTGAGATTCATGCGGAAGGCCACGACGAACTTATCCGCCGTCACGACGACGTTCAGTCCCGAGAGGTCGAACAGGTTGATGGCGGTCGACTGCAGCTCCATGGACGAAGCGGTGTCGGCATTGAGGTCGAAGACCTTGGGGCCGAGGGTCGGCAAGCCGGCGCCGTTGAAGGTCACCCCGTCGTAGATCTCGATGTTGCAGGTGGCCGAGAAGCCCGGACCACCGAGCACGTGGCCGAAGCCCACGGCGACCCGCTCGACCTTCTGGTCGCCGAGCGCGGTCTTGTCGAACACCTGCGCGATGGCCTCGCCCTCGCACAAACCCTGGATCACCGCGACCGGGAAGGCTCCGCCCGGCGACTGGGGCAGGGTGTCGTTCTTCCAGAATGTGTGGGCCGGGTCGGCGCAGGTCTGACCCGAGACGATCGGCGAGAGCAGGCCGAGGAACAGGGACAGGCCACCGAGGACAGGCAGGAGCAGGCGCGACATGGAGGACTCCGCAGTTTGCATCGAGACCGGGCCGTCCGGCAGGGGTTCAGGCCCGGGATCCCAAAGGTCGAATACATGACGAGCGAGAGGACTCCCGCCCATTTCCCGATCGAAGAGTGTATCAGCCATCCGGGGAGGCAACCGTGAAGGTCGGCCAAACTCGTGACCATCGACCGAATTCGGCCAGCTTGTTGCTGCGCACGAGCCCTGATCAGTGCGGGCCGCTATCATCGGACGGTCCGGCCCTGCTCGCCGCGGTCCTGTTCACCCCGGCAGACCCCACCGCGAGCGGCGGCTCCGAATACCCCACCTCCACCGCACCGGTTCAAGCCGGCGCGAGGACAGGCATGAACGGATCAGGTCCGGATCTTCGGCTTCGTCAGCTTGCGACGCGTACGGCGCGAAGCGGGGCGCTTGCCGTGATTCGCCTTCTTGATCTTGCGGTTCGGCTTGGCCATGGGAGGCTCCGGGACATCTCCCGCGGCCGCGTATCGGCCGGGTCGGGGCGAACGGCGCATTCTACTGATCGGCGTTCCTTTGCCAACCGGGCGGACGCGATCCGGGCGCCCGGCGGGCCCGGGGCCCACCCGGCCCTCCCGGCCCAGCGCTCTGGGGGCCTGTGGGCAGCGGGCCTGGCCCTGGTGCTCATGGCTCCCCCCACGATCGCCCAGGAGGATCCGCCGGCGGCCGATCCGACCCCGCCCGCTGCAACTCCGGCGCCGGACGCCCCGGCCGAGTCCGAGGACCCCTCCTCCCCCGACGACCCGCAAGCCGACCGGGTCCAGCCCGCGGACCCGGACCCGGAACGGACGGCGACCCGCCGCACCGGCCCGGCGCGTGGCAACGGCAAGCCCAATCCACGGGGCCGCAAGACCGAGGCCCCCGTGCGGGAGCCGGAACCCGTCGTGTCGCCCGCCGAGGCCTTCATCGACCGCTTCAAGGCCGCGTTGATCCACGAGGTCGAGGTGCAGAAGTTTGAGCGCATGCAGCTCGGCAGCGAGGACATCGAACGCCTCAACCGCTTCCAGCTCCAGCGTCGCGAGCGCATCGACGCCGACATGCTGAGCTTCCCGCCGGCCTTCAACAAGCTGTGGTTCACCGCCGTCGTCGTGCCTGAGCCCCAGGAGGGTGAGCAGCTCAACGCGGCCGAGCTGGTCGCCCTGCAGCAGATCGAAGGCGCGTACGCACAGACCCGCGACCTCACGCTGGTCAACCGGCTGATCGAGAACAACGGCCGCTTCCTCGACACCAGCGACTGGAACAAGCGCAAGATCGCCGTCGACATCCGGGACGAACTGCTGGAACGCGAGGCGTCGTTCCAGCACCTGCAGGGCCTCGCCGAGATGATCGCCCGCGGCAACGCCTCACCCGAACGACTGGTCGAGGTGCGCGAGACGCTGATGCGCATCGCGCCCCACGCCACCGACGACGGCAGCAGTCTCGCCCTGCTCGTGCTCGAGGACGAGGACGTGCGCCGCTCGGTCCTCGCCGACGTGATCGGCTACATGCTGGCCGAGGTGCCCCCGCAGGTGACCCTCACCTCCGACGAGCTGGAGGCCAAGGTCCTCGTGCTCCAGACTGAGGTGGCCGAGCAGTCCGGCCTCGCCGACGACCTGCAGGAGCTGCAGGAGGTCGAGCAGCAGGTGAAACTCCTCGAGCAGGAGGCCGAGGATGATCTGTCCTTCGATTTCGAACGGCGCAAGGCCCGCAACAGCAAGCTCGTCGAGCTCTACGACCGCCGCAACGAACTCCGCTCGCTCTGGCGCAACACCGAGCCGGCCGTCGAACCCGTCGACGAGCTGATCGCCACCTACGACGAGCTGATCCGCACGCGCATGGCCGGGCTCGGCCTGCGCGGCGCCCTCTTCGGCGCGCGCTTCGACGCCCTCGACCGCCATCGCGAACGGCGGGGCGGCAGCCCGATCCACACCTGGAACCTGCTCGACGACCAGAACGCGCTGCTCAACGCCATCGGCGAGACCGAGGCCGAGCCCGACTACCTCGAGGGTCTCCCCCCGCCGCCGGACAAGACCTCCTGGGCGGCCGCCCAGGAGGCGGCCTCGCGTGATGCGAAGGCGCGCACCCAGGCCCTCAACGCCCTCAAGAAGAAGCTCGGCACCGCACCGAAGAAGCCCAGCGTGAAGGGCAATAAGACCTTCTTCAGCGGAGGGACGAAGGGCGGTGGTGGCGGCAGCAGCGGTGGCAAGAAGAAGGCCGGCGGCAAGAAGAAGAAGGGCGGCAAGGGCCGCTGACCGCTCACTGCGGGCCCCCGGCTCACCCGCGCGGCGTCAGGAAACGGCCTCTCCCGCGGCGGCCAGCTCCTCCTCCGAGAGAGCGTTGTACGTGTCGTAGCTCTCGGTGGGGATGTAGGCGTTCAGGTAGGAGAACTTGTCCGCCTCCTTGATCAGGTTGCGGGCGATGACCATGCGCTGGATCTGGTTGGTGCCCTCGTAGATCTGCGTGATCTTGGCGTCGCGCATGTACTTCTCGATGGGGTAGTCCTTCATGTAGCCGTAGCCGCCGAAGATCTGCACCGCGTTGGTGGTGACCTCCATGGCCACGTCCGTCGCGAAACTCTTCGACATGGCCGCGAGCTTGTTCACCGCCGCCGTGTCGCCCTGGTCCACGGCCGTCGCAGCCCGCAGCACCAGGCCGCGCGCGGCCTCCACCTTGGTGGCCATGAGCGCGAGCATGTCCTGGATCACGCCCATGGACGAGATCGGCGCGCCGAACTGGATGCGGCGCTTGGCGTAGGTGACGGCGTACTCGAGAGCGCCCTGCGCCAGTCCCAAGCCCTGGGCGGCCACGCCGGGACGCGCCAGATCGAGGGTGCCCATAGCGTGCTTGAAGCCCATGCCGGGCCGGCCGCCCAGCAGGTTCTCCTGCGGCACGCGGCAGTCTTCGAAGTGGGTCTCGACCACGGGCACGCAGCGGATGCCCATCTTGTCCTCGACCTTGCGCACCTCGAAGCCGGGCGTGCCCTGCTCGACCATGACCGCGCTGATGCGCCGGCTCTTGCTGGTCGGATCGGTCACCGCGAACACCGTGTAGAGCGACGCGACGCCGCCGTTGGTGGTCCACTTCTTCTCGCCGTTGAGCACCCAATGGTCGCCGTCGAGGCGGGCCTGGCACTGCATGCCGCCTGCATCGCTGCCGGCGAACTTCTCGCTGAGACAGAAGGCGATCATCTTCTCGCCGCTGGCGACCTGAGGCAGCCACTTCTGCTTCTGCTCCTCGGTGCCGCCCACGAGCATGGGGAAGCTGCCGAGGGCGTTCACGGCGTAGGCCACGCCGGTGCCGCCACACGCGCGGCTCAACTCCTCAATCACCAGACACAGGGCCACGATGCCGGCGCCGTGGCCGCCGTACTCCTTGGGAATCCACACGCCCAGCAGGCCGTTCTCGATGTAGGCCTGCTTGACCTCTTCGGGGTACTCCTGCACCTCGTCGAAGTGCTTGGCGATGGGCCGCACGACCTCTTCGGCCACCTTGTGGGCGACCTCTTGCCAGTGGCGGGCTTCCTCGGTGATGACGATGGCGGACACGCGTTTCTCCTCCGCGGGGCGGCCCGTTCCGGGCGGCGATCGACGAGCGAACCATCCTAGCGATGGGCTACCATCCCACGCCATGGCCACCATCTACCGGGCTCTCGCCTGCACCGTGCTGGTGCTCTACGCCTACGTCGTCACCACCGGCATGCACGCCGGCGACGACGGAGCCGCGCTCGGCCTGCACCTGCGCACGGGCCTTTTCGCGAGCGTCACGGCCTGCCTGGTCAACTCGATCCCCTTCGCCTATTTCCTCGGGACGCGCTTCTGGGTCAAGGCCTTCGCGCGGGCCAGCAACGCCGGCGACGTGTGGAACGAGCGCCACGACGGGTGGATGCAGGGTGGCGCCTACCCGCTCATGTACCTGGTCGCGTTCTTCCCCGCCGGGGCGGCCATCGCGGGCGGCCTGGAGGACTCGGGACGCATCGCCGCCGGATGGCACTTCACGCTGGTGCTGGCGTCCATCGTCACCCAGCTCGCCACCGTGGTGACCACGCCGCGCGCGATGCAGCGCAACTCCGCGCTCATGGACCGACTCGCGGACGAACACTCGGTGCCCAAGCCGGACACGCCCGAGATGCAGGCCTACGTCGAGCGCGAAGCGGTGGACTCGCTGCCGCCCCTGTTCCAGCTCTCGCGCGTGCTCATGTGGGTCGGGGTGAACCTCGTCGTCATCTGGCTCTACCTGCGCTTCGGCACCGAGGGTTGGCGCGCTTCGCCGCTGCTGCCCTTCGCCCTGGGCTGCACCGTGCTGGTCGCCATCGGCGCCGGCCTGAACGCACGCTTCGACCCCCACCACCCCGCTCCTCCGGCCCGATCCTGGGTCCGAGCGCTGCTGACCGGCATGGTCGGTGTGGCCCTGTCCTTGTGGATGCGGGGTCTCGGCCTGTAGACAGGTGCCTGCCGGGCACACACGCGGACGCGCGCAACGCGCACCGCCTCCAGGAGGACAGCATGAGTCAGCAAGGACGTCGGGGCGTGGTGATGGTCGTTTGGGTCGCCGTGGGGCTCATGCTGATCTGGCGCGGACTGCCCTACGCGGGACTGCGTGACCACGTCGACGTGCCGGTCTCCCTCGACGGCAACCAGACCTGGATCGCCCTCGGCATCGGGCTCATCGTCGGCATCGGCAAGGGGCTCACAGCCTTGAAGAAAGGCGCCCGTCGCGCGGCGCGGCAGATCATCGATCGCGGCGAGCAGGCGCCGCCCTGGACCGTGTTCAGTCCCACCATGGTGCTGCTCGTCGGGCTCATGGTCGGCGCCGGCCTGGCTTTGCGGCACAGTCCTTACGACCCCACGGTGAAGGCCTGGATCGTCGGCATCCTCTACCCGGGCATCGGCGTGGCCCTGATCATCGGCGGACTGCTGGCTCTCTCGGTGGATCCCACCCCGGCCGCCGGCGACGCCAAGGGCGACTGAACCGGACCGTTGGCACGCGTCGAACGCCGTCGCCCCGAGAACATCGCCGGCGACTTCTACGTCGACGACACCTGCATCGACTGCGACACCTGCCGCTGGCTGGCCCCGGCGACCTTCGACCGCGTCGGCGACCAATCGCGGGTGCACCGACAGCCCCGTGATGACGCCGAATTGTCGGCGGCTCTCGCCGCGGTGGTGGCGTGCCCCACCGTGTCCATCGGCGCCACCGAGCAGCATGACCTGGCCGAGGCCGTGGCCTCCTTCCCCTCCGTCATCGAGGGGCCGGTCTTCTACTGCGGCTTCCACCACGAGGCCAGCTTCGGCGCCACCAGCTACTTCCTGCAGCACCCCGACGGCAACGTGCTGATCGACACGCCGCGCTTCAACGGGCCGCTCGTGCGGCGCCTGGAGCAGCTGGGGGGCATCGCCACGATGTTCCTCACCCACAAGGACGACGCCGCCGACCACGCCCGCTTCGCCGCGCACTTCGGCGCGCAGCGCATCCTCCACGCCGACGACATGGGCCCCGACACCCGCGACGTCGAGCGGCCCCTGCAGGGCGTCGACCCGGTGCCCCTCGCCGACGACCTGACGGTGATCCCGGTGCCGGGTCACACCCGGGGCAGCGCCTGCCTGCTCTGGCGCGACGTGCTGTTCAGCGGCGACCACCTGTGGCACAGCGCGACGCTGGGGCATCTCGCGACGACGCGCACCTATTGCCAGTACGACTGGCAGCGACAACGCGAATCGGTGGAGCTGCTGCTCGACTACGCGTTCCGCTGGGTCCTGCCGGGACACGGACGGCGCCTCTGCCTGCCGCCCGACCGCATGGCCGAGCAGGTGCGGCGCTGCGCCCATTGGATGACCACGATCCCCTAGCCGGGCGGCGGCGTCCCTCGCCCGGCCTGCACGCCTCCCCGGCGTGCGCCCCTCGTTGGTTTCAAACCGTGGGGACGCGGGCGGCGGCCTGCTCGACGACCTTGCGGCAACACTGCTCGATGCCCGCCGCCACCGCGGTGATGTCCGGCCCGAGCATGTAGGCGGGCGTGCTCACGATGTTGCGGTCGGCGTCGAACGCAATCTCGTCGACGCCGCGGGCCTCGTGGCGGGCGCCCATGGTGTTGAGCGCCGCCGCGGTGTCGGCATCCGTGCCGATGGTGAGGCGGGGGCTCTCGCCTGCCCCCAGCACCCGCGCGATGACGGCCGGCGCAATGCACAGCGCGCCGATGGGCTTGCCGGCGGCGTGCACGTCGCGGACGAGCTGCTCCACCGCGGGGTGCACCTGGCACGCCGCCCCCTCCGTCGCGAAGCTGCTCAGGTTCTTGGCGGCCCCGAAGCCCCCCGGCAGGACCAGGGCGTCGAGGTCGTCGGCGCGGGCCTCGTCGACGGGCGCGATGTCGCCCCGGGCGATGCGCGCCGACTCGGTCAGCACGTTGCGGCGCTCGCCGGGCACCTCCTGGCCGGTGCGGTGGTCGACGACGTGCATCTGGTCGACGTCCGGGGCGAACCAGCGCAGCTCGGCGCCCGCCGCCTGGAGGAAGTAGGCGGCCAGGACCGCCTCGTGGATCTCGGTCCCATCGAGGTAGCCGCAGCCCGAGAGCACCAATCCGACCGTCACCATCGCCCTGCCTCCATACCGAGTGCGCGAGCCCAGGGTACCGCAGCGGCCGGGCCGCGGCGCGGGCTGCGGGGTGTCGCCCCGCCGCGGCGGTGCGCTACCGTCTGCCCATGGCGCGCGTCCCCGGAACCGAGACGCCGAGCAATCGGCAGGGTTGGCGACCGGGCGATCTCGTCCGGGGCCGGCGGTCCCGCGCCGCCGACGCCCAGGGCCTCGTCGAACGCCCGGGCATCGTCACCGAGGTCCGGGGGGGCCACGTGCGCGTGCTCTTCGATCCCCGCCATTCCGCGCTGTGGGTCACCAACGAGACGGTGACCAGCGCCGAGGGCGCCGAGCCCCCCGACCTGAGCAGCGTGCGTCAGCTGCTGCGCACTTTGGGAGCCGTGCGCTTCGAGCGGGAGACCACCGCAGAGGGCGAGCAGCTCGTGTTCTTCTGCGTCCAGGTCGACGGCGACGCCCTGGACGCGGCGCGCGCCGCCTTGGGCGCCGCCCTGGCGAGGCTGGAGGTGGCGCCCGAGGGCGTCCACGAGATCGCTGTGCGCTTCACCCTCGCACCGGACGGCGACTGACCCCGCGCCGCCCCACCGCGAGGACGACGGTGTGCGCGGGAGCAACGGCCCCGCCCCCGCCGGGGCATCAGCCGACTGGGGGGTCCTCGGACACGGCCGCTCCACCCCGCCCACCCGACTGGACCATGTCGTCGGACGGGCCTATAGTTTCCGTTTCGCCCTTCGGCGAAAGGTCCGGAACCGCCGGACCGCTCCCGCAAGACAGCCCCGAGGAATCATGGCCGACGTCACCGAGAAGTACGCGGACAATGCTGCCGGCGCTTTCTACGTCGACAAGCAGTGCATCCTGTGTCACCTCTGCTCCGACATCGCTCCCGCCTACTTCAAGGAGAGCGAGGACGGTGACCACGACTTCGTGCACACGCAGCCGGAGACCGACGAGGCCATCGCGCTCTGCATCGAAGCCATGGAGCAGTGCCCGGTCGAGGCCATCGGCGCCGACGGCTGACCCGCGCCGGCCCGGTGAGGGCCGTCCGCATCAGCTCCGGGCGCCCGACTCCTTGAGCACCCGCAGGATCGGTTCGTAGCGACCGAATGGCGGGAAGATGTACGCGCCGCGCACGCGCTCGTGGTCGACGGCGGCGGCCAGACTCTCGGACGCCACGCGGATGCCCACCTCGCGCTGGTCCTCCCGGGTGGAGGCATCCCGCAGGCGGTGCATGACCGCGTCCGGGACTTCCATGCCCGGCACCTCGCGGGTGAGGAACTCGGCGTTCTTCAGCGAGGCCAGCGGCAGGATGCCCACGAAGAAGGGGATGCGCGGGAAGTCCGCGGTCGCCTCCAGGAAGCGTGTCAGGCGTTCGGGGTCGTAGACCGGCTGGCTGAACACGTACTCGGCCCCCGCCTCGATCTTCTGCCCGAAGCGCGCGACCTCGAGGTCGAGGTCGACGGCGCCCGGGTTGCAGCCCACGCCGAGCACGAAGCGCGTGGGTTCGCCGGCCGGCGTGCCGGACAGGTCGAGGCCGTGGTTGAGCATGTTGGCGAAGGTCACCAGGCCGATGGCGTCGACGTCGAACACCGCCGTCGCCTCGGGGAAGGGCCCCATCTTGGGCGGGTCGCCCGTGATCAGCATCAGGTTGTGCAGGCCCAGCGCGTTGGCCCCGATCAGGTCGGACTGCATGGCGAGCACGTTCCGGTCGCGGCAGCAGTAGTGGATGATCGTCTCGATCTCCACTTCCCGCCGCACGAGCTGCGCCATGGCGGCCGGCGTCATGCGGGCCATGGCCCGCGGGCCGTCGGCGATGTTGACCGCGTCGATGCCGTTGTCGTGCAGGAACCTGGCGGCCTCGACGCTCTTGGTCGGCGCGGCCAATCCGTGGGGCGGGTCGAGCTCGACGCTGACCAGGAAGTCCTTGCCCAGCTTGGCGCCCCAGGGACTGCGCTCGGCGATGGGCAGCGGCTGCTTGCGCTCGGCCGGCAGCCCCTCCGACTTGATCTCGATGCGGGCCCGGCGCGGCTGGATCGACATCAGGTAGCTGCGCACCTCTTTGATCTGGGCCGGCGTGACCCCGCAGCACCCGCCCACCAGGCGCGCGTGCTTCTGCACGAAGCGGCGGCTGTACTCGGCCATGTACTCGGGCGAGGAGAGGAACATCTGGCGCCCCTCGATGAGCGCCGGGCCGCCGACGTTGGGGCAGGCGGCCACCGGTGTCTTGGTGTGGGCCGTGATCTTCTCGATCACGTCGAGGGTGGTGTGCGGACCGTCGCCGCAATTCGCGCCGACCACGTCGGCCCCCACCCGGGTGAGCGCCTCGACCACGTCCTCGGGCTGCACCAGGAAGTCGTTGTTGCCCATGATGAAACCGCGGTGGAACGAGAAGCTCGCCACGATGGGCAGGGCGCACGTGGCCCGGCAGGCCTCCACCGCGCAGACCAGGTCGAGCACCGAGTGGAAGGTCTCGAGGAACAAGACGTCGGCCCCGGCCTCCGCGGCCAGCGCCGCGACTTCCTGATACGCGGCCGTCTGCACTTCTTTCGAGAGCGCCGCCGTCTTGTTGGCCGGGCCCAACGCGCCGATGCTCGCGGCGACGTAGTTGGCCTCGCCGGCCACTTCCCGCGCCAGGCGCACGCCCGTGGTGACGATGTCCGACAGCCGGTCCTCGAGGCCATGGGCCTTGAGCTTGATGCGGTTGGCGCCGTAGGTGTTGCTCTCGATCAGCTCGCTGCCGGCCTTGATGAAGTCGGCGTGGATCTCCTGGACGAGCTTGGGGTTGCTCAGGTTGAGCTCGTCGTAGCAGCGGTTGATGAACACGCCGCGGGCGTAGATCTCGGTGCCCATGCCGCCGTCGCCCAGGATGACGCGATCCGCGAGGGCTTCCAGGAACGGTTGGCGATCCGACATCCGGACCTCTCGAACAGTTGATACGACGGAAGGGAGAGGAGGTTATCCCCGCCCCCAAGGGCGGGCAAGATGAGCAGCACGCGCCGCCGACCTCCGAGTCGGATCATCGGCAGGGAGTCCACTTCGCCTTGCGCCCGGCTCCCGGCGCGTGTATCCCTCAACCTCACCGCCCGCACCGAAGGATCCGCCATGCCCGCCGCCGAAGAGCTTCGCACCCAGATCATGGAATCCCTGGGAACCATCTACGACCCCGAGGTCCCCGTCGACATCGTCAACTTCGGGCTGATCTACGGGGTCAACATCGCCGACGACGGCACGGTCAACGTGACCATGAGCCTGACCTCGCCGAGTTGCCCCTCGGCCCAGGCCATCCCGGCGGAGGTCGAGGCCAAGTGCCGCGCCGTCGAGGGCGTGGGCGAGGTCACCGTGAACATCGTCTGGGACCCGCCGTGGGGCCCCGAGATGATCTCGCCCGAGGGCAAGGTCAAGCTCGGCATGGAGTAGGGGCGCCCCGCCCCGGCCGGGACTGACGCCTGAATCGACGCCGGAGCCGCGATGCTGCTGGCCTGCGCCGTCGCCCTGATCGCCTCGAGCCTGACCCTGTTCACCGGGTTCGGCCTGGGGACGCTGCTGCTCCCGGCCCTCGCGCTCAACATGCCCGTGGTGGACGCGGTGGCCGTCACCGCGCTCGTGCACCTGTTGAACAACCTGTTCAAGGCGGCCCTGGTGGGCCGCTGGGCGCGCCGGGACCTGGTGCTGAGCTTCGGACTGCCCGCCATGCTGGCCGCCGTGGCGGGCTCGTCGCTGCTCGCCTGGCTGGGCCGGGGCGACGCGCTCGACGGCCCGCACCTCGCCGGTTGGCATCTCGACCCCACGCCCGCCGACCTCGTCGTGGGTCTGGTCATCGTCGTCCTGGCGCTGCGGTCGCTGAGGGCGGCCCGTCAGGCCCCCGCCACTGGCGCCGGCACGGAGACGGGCCCTGACCTCGGGCCGGGGACGGCGGCCCGGGCCGGGCTGACCAGCGGCTTCATCGGCGGGCTCACCGGTCATCAGGGCGCGGTGCGCAGCGCCTATCTGATCCGCCTCGACCTCGACCGGGACACCTTCGTGGGCACCGGCGTCGCCATCGCCTGCCTGGTGGACCTGGCGCGGCTGGCGGTCTATCGCGGGGGCGCCGGCTCCCTCTCGGCCGCCGGCGTGGAGCTGTGGCTGCCGGTGACGCTGTGCGCCTTCGCGGGCGCCTGGGTCGGGGCCCGACTCGTCCGCAAGACGACCCTGCCGGGCCTGCGCCGCACGGTGGGTGTCACCATGGCGATCCTGGGCTGCGTTCTGGCAGCAGGCCTGCTCGGCTGACCCCGAGACCGACACGGCCGAACACCCCGCCGATTGTGCGCCTTCGGCGATCTGTGCGATCCTGGGGGGCTTCTGCCCCGGGATCGCCTCAGTCTGGGGCCCCCATCCCGCCGATCAGAAGGCTGGCCCGTCACCCTGCCCTGACCCCCTTCCCGCCCGAGGCTCGTGCCGCCTGCTGATGCCGGCGTGACCCTCCGGAGATCGACCCCTGGCTCCCCGCACCATCGATCGCTCCGCGCGCCTGAGCAAGATGCAGATCGTCCCGCAGATGCCCATCTGCCAGACCGACCTGCCCCTGGACTGGTACCAGGAGGAGTTCAAGCCGTACGCCGAGGAGTACCTGGCGCTGCCCGACCGGACGCCCGAAACGGTGCTGCCGTGGATGGACGGCTACCTCAAGCCGGCCCTCGACCACTTCGGCGACAAGCTGCTGCTGCTGGCCCACTACTACATGGGCGGCGAGATCGTGAAGCTCGTCGAGCACTACGGCGGCAAGATCGCCGACAGCTACGAGCTCGCGCTGCAGGCGCGCAAGAACGAGAACGCCGAGTTCATCGTCGAGTCGGCCGTGCACTTCATGGCGGAGTCCATCGCCACCCTGGCGCGCCCCGACCAGCAGGTGTTCATCACCAACCCGCGCTCGGGCTGCACCATGGAGATGTTCGCCAAGGAGCACCACATCGCGCCGGCGTTCGACGATCTCTACGAGCGCTACGGCGACGACATGATGGTGCTCGCCTACATGAACACCAGCGGCCGCGTGAAGGCCCTCGCCGGCCGCACCGGCGGCGCCGTGTGCACGTCCGGCAACGCCAAGGCCATCATGGAGTGGGCGCTGGCGCAGGGTAAGAAGATCTTCTTCGTGCCCGACCAGCACCTCGGCCGGGTCGTGTGCTGGTGGACCGGCGTGCCGCCCGAGCAACAGTTCCAGTGGAAGGGTGGCGAGGAGGGCGCGCGCATGGGCGTCACCGACCTCGGCCCCGACGACCTCAAGCGCCTCGACGACAGCCGGGTCGTCCTGTGGGGCAGCTACTGCGGCGTGCACACCGTGTTCAAGCCGGAGATGATCGACTACTGGCGCGACAAGGGCTTCAAGGTGCTCGTGCACCCCGAGTGCCCGGTGGAGGTCGTGCAGCACGCCGACGGCGCCGGCTCGACCAAGTTCCTGTGGCAGGCTCTGCTCGACAGCCAGCCCGGCGACAAGCTGGCCATCGCCACCGAGGGCCACTTCGTCAAGAACGCCCGCGATCAGGCCGCCCTGAAGGGCGTCGAGATCGTGCACATGGCCGACATCCCCGACAACGGGTCCATCGGCTGCGGCTGCGCCACCATGTCGCGCAACGACCCGCCCCACCTGGTGGCCATGGTCGACATGATCCACAAGGGCAACCCGCCCGACATCAACCGCGTGGCCGTGGGCGACGTCGTGGATGAGACCACGGGCCATCGCGAGCGCCTCGCCCACGATGAGCAGGACGAGGTCACGCAACACGCGCGCGCCGCCCTGCAACGCATGGTCGACATCACCGAGCGGGCCCGTTCCTGAGGAGCAAGAGGTGAGCGCCGGCGTCATGGCCGCCCAAGCATCGACGGCCTCCTTCACGGACGGCGGCGCACCGCAGGGCATCGCGGTCCCGGCGCCCGTGCGCCTGCCCACGGACCAGCCCCCGCTGTTGCTCGTGCTGGTGGACGCCGAGGAGGAGTTCGACTGGAGCGCGGGCTTCCACCGTGCCAACACCGGCGTCTCCGCCATCGACGCGATCGAGCGGGGCCAGGACGTCTTCGACCCCTTCGGGATCAAGCCGATCTACGTCGTCGACTACCCCGTGGCCGCCGCCCCGGCAGCCGCCGCCCGCATCGGCGCCCTGGCCCGCGACGACCGGGCCGAGATCGGCGCGCACCAGCACCCGTGGGTCTGCCCGCCCCATGACGAGCAGGTGGGCGACCAGCTCTCATTCCCCGGCAACCTGCCCGCCGAGCTCGAGGCGGCCAAGCTGGACCGACTCACCCAGGCCATCGAGGCGGGCACCGGCGTGCGGCCGCGCATCTACCAGGCCGGACGCTACGGCATCGGCCCGAACACCGCCCGGATCCTCGCCGACCAGGGCTACACGGTGGACTGCAGCGCCTCGCCGCCCTTCGACTACGCCCCCGAGGGCGGCCCCGACTACTCGGCCTGGGCGCCCGAGCCCTACTGGTTCGGTGCCCGCCGCGACATGCTCGGCCTGCCCTGCACCGGCGCCTACGTCGGCACGGCGGGCGGTCGCAGCCATGGCCTGCACGCCTGGGCCACCCGCCCCGGCCCGCGCCGACTGCGTGCGCCGGGCATCCTCGCCCGCCTGGGCGTGGTCGAACGCCTGCGCCTCTCGCCCGAAGGCTTCGCGCTGGGCGACATGCAACGGCTCACCGACGTGCTGCTCGCTCGCGGTGTGCGCGTGTTCCTCATGAGCTACCACGCCCCTTCGCTCAAGCCGGGCTGCACCGAGTACGTCCGCGACGCCGACGAATTGGCGGCGTTCCTGCAGAGGATGCGCGACTACTGCCGCTGGTTCTTCGAGCAGCGCGGCGGGGGCACCACGACCACCGAAGGCCTCGCGACCCTGCTCGCTGCTGGTGGCGCCGCCGGAGGCACGGCCGCATGAGGGTCCTGGGCATCTCGCCGCTCGACAAGGACGCCACCGCCTCCCTCGTGGAGGACGGCCGCGTGCTCTTCGCCGCCGCCGAGGAGCGCTACAGCCGCCAGAAGCAGCACGCCGGTTTCCCCGGGCAGGCCACCGAGGCCGCCTTCGCCGCCACGGGCCTGGGCCCCGACGACATCGACGTGGTGGCCTACGCCTTCCTCGACGGGCGCGACGAGGCGCGGTTGATCGAGGAGTGCGTGCGCGCCGAGCGCGAGCTGCTCGCCCGGACGCCGCGCGCACCCCTGGCCCCCCTGCTCGCGGAGGCCAGGCGCCGTGTGCCCGAGCGCACCCAGCCCATCCAGGGCCTGGCGCACCCCAACCAACGCATGAACAAGCCGGCCTACAAGCGCCTGGCCTACAAACTGCTGTCGGACGGGCCGGTCTGCACCACCGCCATGGCGCGCCGCTCAACGCGGGCCTGGGCCGACCGGGCCATCGCCGACCACACCCGTTGGCAGGCCGAGCTGGAACAGGGGCTGCAGCGCTTCGGCCTGGCCGACAAGCTGCGCCGCTTCGAGCATCACCTGTCCCACGCGGGCAACTCGTACCTGGCCAGCGGCTACGACCATGCGCTCATCGTGACGCTGGATGGCTACGGCAGCGGTCTGGCCGGCTCCGTGTCCATCGGCGAGAACGGCTCGATCCGCCGGCTGCACAACTTCCGCTTCCCGCACTCACTGGGCAGCTTCTACGAGACGGTCACGTCTGCCCTCGGTTACCACCCCGATCGTCACGCCGGCAAGATCGTCGGGCTGGCGGCCTACGGCGACCCGGAGATCCTGGCGCCGGCGTTGCTCTCGCGCTTCGTGCGTGAAGACGGCGACTACGCGATCCTCGGCAACCTCAACGTGCACCTCTCACGCCATCTGGCCGCCCACTTCCCCATGATCGACGTGGCCGCCGCCTACCAGACCGTGCTCGAGGTGGTCGCCGCCGAAGTGGTCTCGCACTGGGCCAAGCAGACCGGCTGCTCGAACCTGGTCCTCTCGGGCGGCGTCACCGCCAACGTGAAGATGAACCAGCGGCTGCACGAGGCCGAGGGCGTCGAGTCGGTGTTCGTCTACCCCAACATGGGGGACGGCGGGTGCGGCACGGGCCTGGGCCTGTTCCTCACGCTCAAGGGCCAGTGCCGCGAGCCGCTGCAGGACGCCTACCTCGGCCCCGAGTTCTCCGACGACGAGATCGAGGCCGAGCTGAAGCGCGAGGGCCTCGCCTACGAACGCCCCACCGATCTCGCCGCCGAGGTCGCGCAACGCATCCACTCCGGCGAGGTCGTCGCCCGCTTCTCGGGGCGCATGGAGTACGGCCCGCGGGCGCTGGGCAACCGCTCGATCCTCTACCACGCGCGCGAGCCCGAGGTGAACCACTGGCTCAACAAGCGCCTCGGCCGCACCGAGTTCATGCCCTTCGCGCCGGTGACCCTGTGGGAAGCCGCCGACCGCTGCTACAAGAACCTCGACGGCGCCCGCCACGCGGCCGAGTTCATGACCGTCACCTTCGACTGCACCGACTGGATGATCGAGTCGTGCCCGGCCGCCGTCCACGTCGACGGCACCGCGCGACCGCAGCTCGTGCGCCGCGAGAACAACCCCGGCTACTACGACATCCTGGTCGAGTACGAGAAGCTCTCGGGCATCCCCTGCCTGATCAACACCAGCTTCAACATGCACGAGGAGCCCATCGTGTGCACGCCGCACGACGCCATTCGGGCCTTCCTCGACGGCCGGCTGGACGGACTGGCCATCGGCTCGTTCTACGTGCCGTCGCCGAGTCGGGATGCGGGCGCCGAGGCCGCGAGCGCATCCGCGCCGAGCACCGCCCCGCTGCCCGCCTGAGTCCGGGACGCCGCGGGCGAGCGGCATGCCTCACCGAACGGACTGCCTCACCGTAGGGTGCGGCGCCCCTCAGTGCCCTCGCCAAGCGGCGTGGACGCTCAGCCTTCGCGCGGCGGGACGCGGAAGTTGTGCGCCAGTTGCAGCAGGCGCTCCAGCTCGGCCGGGAAGTGTCCGCGCGCCATGTAGCTGCGCAGGTAGTCGAGGAAGTCGAGCGGCAGGATCACGCCGTAATACACCATCCACACACCGCGCAGAGTGGTGAAGCCGAACAGCGGCAGTTCGAAGGGGCCGGTGACATGGTCGACCACCGTGGCCAGCACCAGCAGGATCAGTCCGAAGTCGAAGTTGGTGGCCATGGCCCGCAGGGTTACGAGGTTGAGACCCAGCGGGAAGCCGCTCGGCGCGGGCGCCGTCGTGTCCGCGTCTGCTCCGGCCGACACGGCGTCGGACGCCGCGGTATCGCCGGCCGCGGCCACGTCCATCCCGACCTCCTCCGCGTAACGGCGGAAGGCGCGGTCCTTGCCGGGCGGGGCCCCGATGACGCCGCGGGTGAACATGATCCCCGGCACCTCGACGAACAGCTTGAGCCACAGGGCGGCGATGGCGGCCGTGGCCCCGCACACGATGTACAGCGGCCGCCCCAGCTGGAAGTACAGGCCCGTCCCGATGCCCAGGAAGCACAGGGGCTTCACGAGCATGTGGAAGATGTACTCGTAATACCCCCACTTGATGTTCTCGACGCGACGGAAGCGGGCCACCTCACCGTCGACGCAATCGAGCACGTAGTAGAAGAGCAGCAGCGCGGCGCCCACGGGCAACGCCAGTCCCGAGGACAGGTGCAGGGCCGCGCCGACCAGGCCGGTGACGAGCATGCCCACCGTGGCCAGGTCCGGCGACAGCTTGAGGTCGACCCAGAGCTTGGTGAAGGGCAGCGAGGCCCAGTCGCCGAACAGCAGTCCGGTCACGTCGTTGCCGCCCCGCACGGGGAGCTGGCACTTCTCCCTCAGTTCGCGGAACGACACACCCATGGCCGACACTCTACCCTGCGGGGATTCGCTTCGGAGCCACGCAACGACCGGTCACCGCGCGGCACACAGCCTCGCTATCGGCGTCCTCGCCGGCGGCCTGAAGCCCCACCCGGAGTGCCCACCCGGAGCCCGTCACTCAGCCTGGCCCAAAGCCGGATCCGGAGCGCTCCATCCCCTGCCGCGGGCCGCTCACGTGAAGAGCCGCGCCGTCTCGAACACTTCGGGGGCGAATCGGGCGGTGCCCGTGGGCGTTTCCAGCTTCACGCAGCGCTTGACGACGTAATCGAAGGCCAGCGGATTGGCGGCGAAGACCAGGTTGCACAGGCGCCGCTCCTCGCTCGTGAGGAAGCCGCGGGCCTGCAGGACCCGCGTGCTCAGCACGGGATCCACGGCCACCAGCGGGTAGTCGCTGCCGTTCACCAGTCGGTGGTGGATCTCGGTGGCCCCGAGGATGGCCCGCAACGGCCGGCCCGTCCGGTTGACGAAGGTCAGCGCCGAGATGTCGCCGAACAGGCGCCCCTCGTACTGCGACTCGCCCATCATCCGCAGGAACAGGTCGACGTTCTTGGCCTCCACCGCTTCCACCGCGCCCGCGGCGCTCGCGCCGGCCGCATCGAGGTCGACGTTGCTGCCGAGGGTGCCGCAGTGGGCCACGATCACCGTGACGCCCGCGTCGAGGGCGCGTCGCAGGCGCAGCGGGTTGCCGAGGGCCTGCAGGTCGGCCGCGTCGACGGCGTGCTCGGTGCCGGCGTGGGTCAGCAGCGGGAGGCCGGACGCGGCCAGGCGGCCATAGAAGCGGTCGCAAAGGGGCGACGCCGGGTCGATGCCCTGGGCGTTGGGCAGCCACTTGCACGCCCGGGCGCCGGCCTCCACGGCGCGGTCGAGACGCGCCACCGCGTCGCGCCGGTACGGATGGATCGAGACGATGGCCTCCACGTCGGCGTGGTCGGCCGCCAGGCCCAGCACGTAGTCGTTGGGCGTATGGAACTGACTGCGCTCGGGCACCTCCCGCCCGTCCTCGTCGACGAAGCGGTCGTAGGCCAGCAGCATCAGGCGACCTTGGGGGTTGGCCTCCCGGTGCAGGCGCAGGAGCTCGGCCAGGAAGTCGGCGTCGGCGGAGGGCCCGTCGTCGATGCGGGCCGCACCCGAGTACAGCTCATAGATGAAGCGCTTGATCGGGTGGGCGTGGCTCAGGAAGTCGGGGTGGACCGCGCAACCGCTGTCGCCGCGTCCGAGCCCGACGAGATGGGCATGGACGTCCCAGAGAGCGGCGCGGTCGACGTCTCCCAGCTTCTCGGCCAGGAAGTCGGCGGCCTCGCCCTGCAGCGGCCGGCGGGGCCCGGGGGCCCACCACCAGGGCAGACCCCAGCGCGCGCCCACCAGGGCCCCGACCGCACCGATCAAGACCCCGCGGCGCGTGAAGCGTCGCCGTCGCGGGCGGGCGACGGGACGCTCAGCCATCGAAGGCCGCCTGCGCGCGCTCCACGAAGAGCTGCATGCGCCGGGCGAAGACCGCGTCGTCGATGCGCCCCTTCTCCCGTTCGCGCACGGCGCCCACCGCGCGACCGACGTGGTAATCGCACTCGTAGAAGCGGCGTTGGCGGGTGTACTCCTCACGGTCGATCCCGCAGCCCTCGGCGAAGTAGGTCTCGAGGAATCGACGGCGGGCGTCGTCGTCCATGCAGAGGCGGTGACCGGCTCGCACGAGGTCGTAGCCCGCGTCCCCATAGTGCACCGAAGCGAGGTCGATGGCGGACGCCCGGCCGTCCTTCACGATGTAGTTGTTGCCGTAGACGTGACCGTGGATCAGCTCGTAGGCCGGGCGCTGGCGCAGCGCGTCCGCCGCCTGCTCAGCGCCCGCCGCGATGCGCGCGACGTCCGCGTCGGCCAGGTGCGGCGCCACACGGTCGAGCCGCAGACGGAAGTGGGCGTGGGCCTTGTCCACGGCCGAGCCGCGACGCGAGAAGTGCAGCCAGCCGTGCCGCTTGCGACGGTGCCCATGCATGGCCGCCATGGTGCGGGCCAGCGCCGGGGCGGCGGCAGACCGCTCCTCCCGAGTCATCAACGGCAGCGGCTTGCCCTCGATCAATTCCTCGGCGAGGGCCCAACGGCGCGGGCGCTCCCATCGGGCCCGCAGGCTGGAGCCCAGGTAGCGGGGCACCGGCAATTGCATGCGCGTGAGCGTCTTCATCACCTGCCGGTTCTTGAGCAGGTCGCTGAGGCTCTCGAAGAGCTTGATCACCACCCCCGGGACGCCGCGGTCGGCGGGCGGGCGCACCAGGACGATGAGCGTCCGGTGGCCGAGGCGCGGCGCCTCCATGGTCAGCGGGCCGGTCTCGCCCACGATCAGGGCGCGTCGGGTCCACGCTTCCAGCCATCCCCGCTGGGCCTCGTCCTCGATCAGCGCCAGGCGGGCCGCCTGGTTCCTCTCGCGCATGGAGCTCACCGGCATGCAGGGCACTTTCCGGGCACCGCCGTTGGGATGCAAGGGCGGCGCGCTCCCCCCACGCCCGGCGAAGGACGTGGCTGCAACGCGGGCGCGGGCCGCGAACCGTTCCTAGAGATCGAGGCCACGGCGCACCATCGCGACGAGCGCGGAGCCCTGTGCGGATCCGGGACCGCCGAAGGGCACCGGACCCATGACCTCGGCCTCGATGAGCTCGCCGAGCACCGAGAGGTTGAGTTCATCGGCCCGTCTCGATTCCGGCGTCCGGTCCGCGTTGCTCTCGGCGGCATTGACTACGACACCCAGGAGTTTCAGGCCGCGGCTGCGCACCGCCGCCACGGTCAAGGCCGTGTGGTTCAGCGTGCCGAGGCGCGCACGGGCCACCACCACCACGGCCAGGTCGAGTCGCTCGGCCAGGTCGAGGAAGGTGAACGTGCCCCGCAGGGGCACGGCCACGCCGCCCGCGCCCTCCACCACCACGCAGCGGTGCCGTGCGGCGAGGCGCGCATGGGCATTCGCCAACACGTCGAGATCGATGCGTTCACCGGCTTCCCGCGCGGCCACCGACGGCGCGGCCGGCAGGGGGAAGGCGCTGGGGAGCACGTCGCGGGCGTCGGTGTCCGGCGCTCGGGCGGCGAGGTCGGCGGCCTCGGCGAGGGCCCGGGCATCGCTGCCCGGCGGCAGGACCGCAAGCGACACGGGGGCGTTCGACGCCGTCGCATCGGTCGGGGGCCAACGCGGTGTGATGCCGGTCTCGCAGGGTTTCATCACACCGACGTCGACTCCGGCGGCCACCAGCCCGCGCACCAGCCCGCAGGCGATGTGCGTCTTGCCCACGCCCGTGTCGGTGCCGGTGACGAGCAGGCTCGCGGTCATGCGGTGGCGAGGTCCACGGCCCGGCGGGTCACGTCCACCAACCGTCCGAGCATCGGCGCGTCGATGACGTGGGGCGGCATCAGCACCACCGTGTCGCCCAGCGGTCGCAGGATCACCCCCTGCTCGCGGGCGGCCAGCGTCACGGCGTGGCCGCTGCGACGCGCCGTCGGATAGGGCCGCACCGGCGGGCCCCGGTCGTCGACCAGCTCGATGCCCGCCATGGTGCCGTAGCGGCGCACCTCGAGGACGTGGGGATGGTCGGTCAGCGGCGCGAGTCCCTGCTCGATGGCATCGCCCAACGCACGGGCCCGGGGCAGGAAGTCGGGCGCGGTGCACAGGTCGAGGCTCGCCAGGGCCGCGGCGCAGGCGAGGGGGTTGCCCGTGAAGGTGTGCCCGTGGAAGAAGGTGCGGAACTCCTCGTGCTCACCGAGGAAGCCCTCGTACAGGTGCTCACCCGCCAGCGTCGCCGCCAGGGGCAGGTAGCCGCCGGAAAGGGCCTTGGCCAGGCACAGCAGGTCCGGCTCGATACCCTCGCGCTCGCAGGCGAACAGGGCGCCGCTGCGGCCGAAGCCGGTGGCCACCTCGTCGGCCACCACCAGCAGTCCCGCCGCGCGGCAGCGCTGGACCACCGCCGCCGTGAAGCCCGCGGGGTAGGGCCGGATGCCCGCCGCACCCTGGACGCCGGGCTCGATCACCAGGGCGCAGCACTCGTCGCCCTGCTCGGCCAGCACCGCGTCGAGGCGCGCGAGGCAGCGCTCGACGTCCGCGGCCCGCTCCGCTTCACCCACTCCGTGCGGTACCGGCAGGGTCGTCGACGCGAACAGCAGCGGCTGGAACAACTCGTGGAACAGCTCGATGCCGCCCACCGACACCGAGCCGATGGTGTCGCCGTGGTAGCTGTCCTCCATCGACAGGAAGCGGTGACGCGGCCGGCTCCCCGGCGCCTGCCGGAAGAACTGGAAGGCCATCTTCAGCGCGATCTCCACGGCGGTGGAGCCGCTGTCGGAGTAGAACACCCGCGTCAGGTCGCCCGGCGCCAGGGCGGTGAGCCGCTCGGCCAGGCGGATGGACGGCTCGTTCCCCAGCCCCAGCAGGGTCGAGTGGGCCACCTTGTCGAGTTGGTCGCGCACGGCCGCGTCGATGGCCGGCACCCGGTGACCGTGCAGCGCGCACCACAGCGACGAGATGCCATCGAGGTAGCGCCGGCCGTCGGCGTCGATGAGCTCGCAGCCCTCCGCAGCCACGATGACCGGGTAGTCCTCGTCCATCCACGAGCGCATCTGCGTGAAGGGGTGCCACAGCGCGCGGCGATCGCGGGCCCGCAGTGCGGCGTTCCCGTCGGGGCCCTCGCTACTCATGCAGCAGCTCGTCCAGGGCGGCCGCCAGGCCGGCGACCTCGGCGGGGCCGTGCTCGGCGGTCACGGTGATGCGCAGGCGGCAGGACCCGGCCGGCACGGTGGGCGGCCGGATGGCGGGCACCAGGTAGCCGCGTTCGAGCAGGTCCCGCGAGAGTTGCAGCGCACGCTCACCGTCGGCCACCGGTACGGGCACGATGGGCACGTCGTCACGCCCGCGGCCGAGGGTCTCGATGCCGGCGGCGGTCAGGGCCGCGCGCAGCGACGCGACGTTGTCGTGCAGCCGTCGCAGGCGCTGAGGCTCCTCCCGCAGCACGGCCAGCCCCGCCCGCGCCGCGGCCAGCACCGACGGCGGCAGGGCGCAGGTGAAGACGAAGGTTCCCGAGCGCTGCACCAACAGCTCGCGCAGGTCGGCGTCGGCGAGCACGAAGGCGCCGTAGCTGCCGAGGGCCTTGCCGAGGTTGCCGATCTGCACCGCCACGCCCTCGGTGACGCCGGCGGCGGCCGCGGATCCACGTCCGCCGGGGCCGCGCACGCCGAGCCCGTGAGCATCGTCGATGACCAGCAGGGCCCCGGTGCGGCGGGCCACCTCGGCGATGGCGGCCAGCGGCGCGTCCTCCCCGTCCATGGAATAGACGCCCTCGACGACGATGAGGGCCACGCCCGGGCCGCTCTTCCCCCGACCGCTCCGGCCCGGTTCGCCGCGGCTCGCCTCGCCCGCCCGCGCCCGCTCCAGGCGCCGCTCGAGATCCACGGCGTCGTTGTGATCGAAGACGACGACCTCGGCGCCCGACAGTCGGCAGGCGTCGATGGTGCTGCGGTGGTTGAGCCGGTCGGAGAAGATCATGTCGCCGGGCCCGGCCAGCGCGGTGATCACGCCCAGGTTGGCAAGGTAGCCGGCGCCGTACACCAGGGCGGACGGCGCACCGAAGTGCTCGGCCAATTCGGCCTCAAGGCTTTCGCCGAGTGCGCTGTGACCGGTGAGCAGGCGCGCCGCGCCCGATCCCGAGCCATGCTCGAGGGCGGCGTCGGCGGCCGCACGGGCCGTGCGCTCGTGTCCGGCAAGGCCGAGGTAGTCACACGACCCGAACGACACGGCGTCGCGTCCCTCGACCCGCACACGGCACCCGCCCAGCCCCTCGGTGGGCCGCAGCCGCCGCTGTTCTCCGGCCTCCTCGATGGCCGCCAGGCGCGAGGCGATGGAGGGGTGCGCCACGGGTCAGCGCCTGTCGCCGGCCGCTCCGGCGAGGGTCGTCGGCTGCTCATCCGAGCCCGGGGCGCCCGCGCCCGACGCACCCACACCGGGCTCACCCACACCGGGACGCCCGTGGGCGCCGTCGGTGGGCGCCAGCGAGAGGTCGCGCAGCATGGCCAGGTCTTCGTCGGCCCCGCTCCCGCCCGTGGTCAGGTAGTTGCCCACCATGGTAGCGCTGGCCCCCGCCAGGAACATGAGCGGCTGCAAAGTGCCCAGCGTCACCTCGCGCCCGCCCGCCACCATGATGTGGTGCCGCGGCAGGATGAAGCGGAACACGGCGATGCACTTGAGCGCCTCGAGGGGCGGCAACACGTCGCGCTCGCCCTCGGGCGTGCCCTCGATGGGGTTGAGGAAGTTGAGCGGCACGATGTCGGGGTCGACCCCGCGCAGTTCGACGGCCAGCTCGACCCGCTGCCGCGGCGTCTCGCCCATGCCCACGATGCCGCCGCTGCACACACTCATGCCCGCCTTGCGCACGTTGGCAATGGTGGTCAGGCGGTCGTCGTAGCTGTGCGTCGAGCACGACTCGTCGAAGCGGCTGCGGGCCGTCTCGAGGTTGTGGTTGTAGGTGTGCAGGCCGGCATCCTTGAGTTTGCGCGCCACGCCCTCGTCGGCGATGAGCCCGAGGGACGCATCGCAGTGCACCGCGCCGTCCTGGGTCACCTCGCGCACGAGGTCGAGCACCTGCTCCAGCTCGGGGCCCTCGTTGAGCCCGCGCCAGGCGGCCACGAGGCCGAGGGCCTCGGCGCCGTTGCTGCCGGCCTCGCGAGCGGCCTCCTTCACCTGGTCCTTGTCGAGCAGCGCGTACTCCTCGATGCCCGTGTCGAAACGCGCCGACTGCGAGCAGAAGCCGCAGTCCTCGCTGCAACGACCGCTCTTGGCGTTGACGATGGAGCACAGGTGCACCTCGTCGCCCACGAAGTGGCGCCGGATGCGGTCGGCGGCGGCCATGAGCGAGAAGACCTCGTCGCGGCCCACCTCCTCCATCAGGCGGGTGCCCTGATCGAGGGAGACCTCCCCACCTTGCAGCACGGAACGCTCGAGCTCGTCGATGAAGGCGAGCAGCGGCTGGGTCGCCATGGTGACCTCCTACGGTCTAGCGGTAGTCGGCGAGGATCCCGTCGAAGGCCTCACGCGACGGACGCAGCGCGTCGGCATCGCATTGGGCCAGGGGCGTCTCGCCGAGGTGCAACGTCTCGTGCAGCGGCCGGCTGTCCTCGTTGATGAAGATCAGGCCCGTGTAGACGTGACCCTCGTCGAGGCGATCCTTCTCGAGCAGGCGCACCGCGCTGGCATGCAGGGTCGGGTCGTGATCTTCCTCGCCGAGCTTGTGCAGCACGATGCTGCCGCCGTCGGGCATGGGCACCTGCAGCTCGGTGCCGGGCTCCTGGTCGACCACCGGCGGATCGTAGGGCGCGACGTAGCCCACCTCGTGCAGGGAGACGTTGTGCTCCTTGAGCCACGCGAAGCCTTTGGTCGAGTCGGGCAGGTTGTTGAACGTGACACAGGGGCTGAGCGCGTCGATGAGGGCGAAGCCGTTGTGGTTGATGGCGGCCCGCAACAGGCCCACCATCTGCTTGGCGTCGCCGCTGAAGCTGCGCGCCACGAAGCCACAGCCCATGTCGAGGGCCAGCTGGCACAGGTCGATGTCGGCGAAGTCGTTGATGTCGCCGGTCTTGATCCGTGCGCCCTTGTCGGAGGTGGCCGAGAACTGCCCCTTGGTCAGGCCGTACACGCCATTGTTCTCGACCACGTAGACCATGTTCGTGTTGCGTCGCATGGCGTGGATGAACTGGCCCATGCCGATGCTGGCCGTGTCGCCGTCGCCGGAGACGCCCACGGTGACCATGTGCCGGTTGGCCACGCTGGCGCCGGTGGCCACCGAAGGCATGCGGCCGTGCACTGAGTTGATGCCGAAGGCCCGGTTGATGAAGTAGGCCGGGGTCTTGCTCGAGCAGCCGATGCCCGAGGTCTTGGCCACCATGTAGGGGTCGACCCCCGACTCGTAGGTCGCCGTGATGATGTGGCGCGTGATCTGGTCGTGGCCGCAGCCCACACACAGCGTCGACTTGGCGCCGGCGTACTCGGACTTCTCGAGGCCGATGGAGTTGGTCTTGACCTTCTTGGGGGCAGCGTCAGGCATGAGCGGGTTCCCTCTCGCCGGCGAGAACGCCTTCCTCGACGGCGCGGGCGGGGATGGGCCGCCCGTTGTAGTGCAGCAGCTTGCGGATCTTGGCGGCCGAACCGGGCACCTTGAGCCGGATCAGGTCGGCCATCTGGCCGTCCCGATTCTGTTCGGCCACGTAGACCACGCGGCACTCGTCGATGAACTCGACCACCGCGTCGTGCAGCGGCAGCGAGCGCAGGCGCAGGCTGCGCGTCTTGATGCCCGCGGCGTCGAGGCGGTGGCGCGCCTCTTCCACCGCGAAGCTCGTGCTGCCGTAGTGGATGATGCCGACTTCGCTGTCGGCGTCTTCGAGCACCGGGGCCGGGGTCGCGCTGGTCGAGTTCTCGATCTTGCGCTTGATGCGGTCGACGACCTCCTGGTACTCGTCGCCGTCCTCGGTGTACTCGGCCGCGGCCGTGTGACCCGAGCCGCGGGTGAAGTACGGCGCGAGCGGGTGGCGCGTCCCCGGCAACGTCCGATAGGGAACACCGTCGCCGTCGATGTCGGCGTAGCGCTGGAAGCTGCCGGCCTTCTCGAGCGCCTCCTTGTCGAGCACCTTGCCGCGGTCGAGGGCGCCCTCGGGGTAGGTGAACTTGTCCGACATCCACAGGTTCATGCCCATGTCGAGGTCGGTCAGCAGGAACACCGGCGTCTGGAAGCGCTCGGCCAGGTCGAAGGACATGCGGGCGTGCTCGTAGATCTCCTCGGGACCCGCCGGCAGCAGCACGATGTGGTTCGTGTCGCCGTGCGAGAGGGTCGCGCACATGAGGATGTCGCCCTGCTGCGTGCGGGTGGGCATACCCGTCGAGGGGCCGACCCGCTGCACGTCGATGACCACGCCCGGGATCTCGGCGTAGTAGCCGTAGCCGGCCAGCTCGCTCATGAGCGAGATGCCCGGGCCGGAGGTGGCCGTCATGGCCCGCGCCCCGGCCCAGCCGGCGCCGAGCACCAGCCCCATGGAGGCCAGCTCGTCCTCGGCCTGCAGCGAGGCGAAGCGCGCCTCGCCCGTCTCGGCGTCGACCCGGTGCTCCTTGCACAGCTTGATGAATTCTTCGCACACGCTCGTCGACGGCGTGATCGGATACCACGCCACGACGGTGCAGCCGCCCATGAGCGCGCCGAGGGCCGTGGCCTGGTTGCCCTCCACCAGCATCTTGTCGCCGGTCAGATCGCGGGACTCGATGCGGTAGGGACAGGCAGTGTCAGCGAAGTGCTCGCGGGCGTACTCGATGCCGGCATCGACCACCTTCAAATTCAGCTCGACGACCTTCTGCTTGCTCGCGAACTGTTGGTTGACCACCTGCTCGAGCACGGCGCGGTCGAGGCCCACCAGCTCGGCCACCACGCCGACGTAGACCATGTTGGCCAGCAGCTTGCGCAGGCGCGGGTCGGGGCCGAAGCCCCTGGCGATGTCGGCCATGGGCACGCTGTAGACGATCAGGTCGTCGCGACCGATGTCCTTGGCCTGGGGGATCTTCTCGTCGATGACGAGCACACCGCCGGGCTCCACCGACGCGATGTCCTCGGCGGCCGTGGCCGGATTCACCGCGACCATGAACTGCGTCCGGGCGCCGATGCAGCGGTAGCCCTGCTCGTTGACGCGGATCAGGAACCACGTCGGCAGTCCCGCGATGTTGCTCGGGAAGAAGTTCTTGGGCGCAACGGGCACGCCCATGTGAAACACGGTCTTGGCCAGGATCGTGTTGCTGGAGGCACTGCCCGAGCCGTTGACGGTGGCGACGCCGATGGTGAAATCGTTGACGACGGGCTGCGCGGACGAGGGAGGAGTCATGGGAGACGGGCTCGGGATGCGCCGAGCCGCACCGTTGCGCGGGTCGTGGATACGCCTCTTCAAAGGTGGAGACGCTATCGCCCGAACGATATCAAAGGGGACCGACATCGGGAACGGAGCCGACGCCTCGGCGGTCCCCTATTCCACCCCGTCGGGGAGCTGGTCGAGGAGCTCGCGGATCTCGTCGAAGGGCTCGTCATGACCGAGCTGGTGGGCCAGGTCGGCGCCCCGCTGCAGACACGTCTTGGCCTCGGCCCAGCGCTCCAGCGCGATCAGGCAGCGTCCCCGCCGGATCGTCGCCATCATCCATTGGGGGTCGAGGGCCAGGCAGCGTTCGTAGGATGCGGCCGCCTGCTCCCAACGCTCGTCTTCCATGCAGGCCTGGGCCAAGGCGAAGATGTGCAACGGGTTGTCGGGAGCACTCTCATGCAGGGCGGTGAAACGATCGATCTTCTGCTGACTCACGGTGGCTGGGCTCTTCGGCGCGGGGAGGGACAGGGCCCGGGGCGGCTCTCCTGTCCGGGCCGGGGGGTGGATTCTAGCCGGGACGGCGAGGCCGCCCCATGGTGAGCGCCGACTTCACCACGCAGGTGCGGACCGCCCTGGAGGGCCACCGGGAGCACCCGGCCCTGGCCGCCCTGGACGAGGGCACCCTGACCGCCCTGGCGGAGTTCTGCACCGCTCTGGTGCGGGCCAACGAGCAGCTCAACCTCACGCGCATCACGGCGCCGGAGGACATGGCCGTGTTGCACGTCCTCGACGCCCTCTCGGCGGCCGCCTTCCTCGGGGACGACCCCGACGACCCGGCGGCCGCCGGGCGCCCCCTGGTCGACCTCGGCACGGGCGGCGGCGTCCCCGGGCTGCCCCTGGCCCTGGTCATGCCCAGGCGCCCGGTGGTGCTGATCGACTCCCGCGGCAAGAAGGCCCGGGCCGTGCAGGCCATGGTCGCTGAGCTCGGGCTGGGCCGCCGCGTGCGGGTCGAGGCGGTGCGCGGTGAGGCCTGGCTGGCCGCGCGGCCGCCGCAGGCCCCCGCCGTCGACGTCGTCACCCGGGCGGTGGGCGCCCTGCAGCGGCAGCTCGAACTGCTCGGGCCGGTGCGCCACGAGATCGCCCGCCTGGTGGTGATGAAGGGCCCGGCCGGCGACGACGAACGGGCGGCCCTCGACCCGCCCGCCGACCAACTCGGCTGGGAGCTGACCCACCGCGACGAGACCGAGCTCCCCGGTGAGGCGGGCCGGCGCGTGATCCTGGTCTGGCGCCCGCTCCCGACACCGCGTGACCCGTCGCAGCCGCGCCGGCGGCGGCGCTAGTAGCCCAGCTCGCGCAGCCGCTGCTCCACGCCGGCGTCGAGGTCGCCCTCCGGCGCCACCCCGTAGCGGGGTTCCTGCCCGTCCAGCCAGGTCGACAGCAGCCCCGTCAGGCGTCGGGTCTGTTCCGGCTCGGCCGCCGAGCGGTCCGTTTGCTCGTGGGGGTCGGCGACCAGGTCGTGCAGCCGCCGGAGGCCGTCGGGCAGGCGTCGCAGGAGTTTCCAGCGGCCCTCGCGCACGGCCAGCCAACGCTCCCCTCCGGGTCCCGCCCGCCCGACGGTGAACACCGGCCGCGCAGCAGCTATGCCCCCGGACCCGGAGACCCCAGGCTCGCGCTCCCCCAGCGTGGGCACCAGGGACCGCCCTGACGGCTCGCCCCCCCCTGCGGCCGCGCCAACGCCCAGGCCGAAGAGTTCCACCAGGGTCGGGAAGACGTCGACGGTGGAGACGGGCACGTCCACCACCCGGCCGGCGGGCAGGCCGGCCCCGGCCATGATCAGCGGCACGTGCACGTACTCCTCGAAGGCCAGCCACGAGTGACCCAGGCTGCCGTGCTGAGCGAAGGCCTCGCCGTGATCGGAGAGCAGCACGACCAGGGCCTCGTCATCGAGGGCGGCGAGCAAGGCACCCAACTCGGCATCGACCTCGCGCAGGGTCGCGCGGTAGAGGTTGCGCAGGTGGGCGATGTCAGTGGGCGCCAGCCGCTCCCGGCCCGAGTTGTGACCGTCGAGCTCCGCCTCGCGGCCCGTGACCGTGCCCTCGTAGCTTGCGTCGACGAAGAGCCGACGGTGTTCGGCGCCGCCGTCGTAGGGCGTGTGCGGTCGCAGGAAGTGCACGTACAGGAACAGGGGCCGCGCGTCGTCCCGCGCCGCCAGGTCGGCCGCGATGCGGGGCACCATGGCGGGGCCGTCGCTGCGCACGAGCTGCAGCGACTCGAAGCCCTGGTCGAGACCGAAGGCCGCGCTGGGGAAGGGATTCTGCGAGTAGCCCCGGGTGGCGTAGCCCGCCTGGGCGAAGCGTTCGGCCAGGGTCACCGCGCTCTCGTCGAGGCGCTTGTCGGTGGCGCCGCCCACCGGATCGACCCCGTGGCTCGGCACCGCCAGCCCGGTGAACAGGCTGGCCGTGGACGGCAGTGTCCAGGTGGTCGGTGACCAGGCCGAGGCGAAGCGCGTCCCCCGGGCCGCCAGGGCGTCGGCGACCGCGGAGGTCTGCGGGTCGCCGCCGTAGCTGCCGAGGTGCGTGGCGTGGAGGGCGTCGAGGACCACCACCACGCAGTCGCGCCCGCGCAGGGAGGCCGGGCGGCCCGCGGCACCGCTCGCGTCGGGCCCGGAGGCCCGGTCCGCGTCGCCGCAGGCCGCCGACACGGCGACCACCAGCCACACGGCCCCGCGCCTCAGGTGCTGCAGGGCTCCTCCGTCGACCGTCGGACTCTTCGCCCGGCGCTCCACGTCGAACCTCCGCTCAGCCCTCGTCAGCGACGGGCGAGACGAAGCCCTCGGGCTTCACGGTGAGCACCGAGCACTCCACCAGCTGGAGCAACTTCTCGGCGGTGTTGCCCACGAGCAACCCGGGGATGCCGCTGCGCCCCACCGTGCCCATGACGAGCACGTCGGCGTTGGTCTGCTGGGCCGCCATGGCGATCTCGGCGTCGGGACACCCTTGGGCCAGCCACAGCTTCGGGTCGATGCCGGTGGCCGCTTTGAAGGGGTCGGTGAACTCGTGCAGCTTCTTCCAGCTGAATTCGCGCGCCTCGTGCTTGTAGGCCTCGATCTCCTCGGCGGGCGTACCGCGCAGCCGCATGGCCCCCTCCTTGGGGTACTCCATGCAGTGCACGACGTGCCACTCGCCGCCAGTGAGCTTCACCAGCGAACTCGAAAGCTCGAGGATGGTCGCGGTGATGCCGTGGAAGCCGGCCGCCGACAGCACCGTGTGCGGCCCGCCGGCGAAGCGACGCGGAGCGACCCACACCGGGCACGGGCACTTGCGCACGAGCTTGAGGGCGCTGCTACCGACGATGCGGCGCTCGAGCAGGCTGCGCTTCCGCGCCGCCACCACCACCAGGTCGTGACCGTTGCGCATCACCGCGCGGGTGATCTCGAGGAACGGCGTGCCCACGGCCACCGAGACCTGCACCGGGTCGGAACCGAGGGCCGCGCGGGCCTTGTCGGTGAGGATCTCGCGGGCCTGCTCGATGAGCGCCTCGTCGACCGGGTCGGGCAGGACGGTCATGACCGACACCTTGCCGCCGGACTGCTGCGCTACCCAGGCCGCGTGGGCCAGGGCCGACGCCGGCTCGGCGGGCATCGGGTCCGACGGCACGCTGCTGATCTGCAGCACGTCGATACAGACGAGGATGTCCTGGAAGCGTTGCACTTCGGCTCCTCCTCAAGGCTCTGCGCCGCCGGCGTCGACACGACGGCCACCGACGTCGGCACGAGCGACGATGGAGCCAGGAGTGGGATTCGAACCCACGACCTCAGCTTTACGAAAGCCGCGCTCTACCACTGAGCTATCCCGGCGTCGCTTGCCGACGCACGGAGCAACCGATCCGTGCGGGGCGGAACGATAGCAAAATGGGGCGGTGGGCTATCATCCCGCCCGTGCGCTACCTCCTCGACGGCTACAACCTCGCCCACTGGCTCGCCGACGGGGACGACCTTCAGCCCGAGGCGCTCCGGCGGCTGCTGCTGGATGCCCTGGCCCGCCGCCGCCCCCGGGATGCCCGGTCCATCACCATCTATTGGGACGCCAAGGGGTCCCATGGCCGCGCCCCCCAGAACGAGTACTCGGCCGGGGTGATCGAGCACTTCGTGCCCATCGCCGACGACGCCATCGTCGACGCCGTGGCCGGCGACAGCCAGCCTCGGACGCTCCTGGTGGTGAGCCGCGACCGCGAGGTCACCGGCCGGTCGCGGCAGCTCGGCGCCCGGATCGCGACGCCGGCCGACCTGCTGAGCGACAAGCGCCGGTCCGGTCGTCGACCGGGGGGGCGTCGCCGTGGCCGCTGATCCGGAGGCCGCTCCCGGGTCCCCGGTCGCCGGGCTGGGCCTGACCGCCGCCGTCGTCGCCATCGCGGTTTCGAACGTGCTGGGCGGCGTCTCGTACCTGTGGCAGAAGCTCGCCCTGGTCGGGCTCCCCCCGATCACGGTGATCCTGCTGCGCAACATCGTGGCGCTGGTGGCCATGGCGATCATGCTCGCTGTCAGCGGGAACCTGCGCTGGCCCTACGACCGCCAGGCCACGTGGCGCCTGTTCATCGTGGGAAACGTCGCCTTCGCCCTGCCCATGGTGCTCGGCATCGTCGGCGTGCAGTGGTCGACGGCGAGCAACGGCTCGATCCTGATCCTGCTCGAGCCGGCGTCGATCCTGTTCTTCTCGTGGCTGCTGCTGCGCGAGTTCATCCACCGGCTGCAGGTGCTCGGCATCCTCGTCGGCCTCGTCGGCGCCCTGTTGGTGGTGACCGAGACGGCGCCGCTGGAGGGGCTGTTCACCGGGCAACACCTGTGGGGCAACGTGATCCTCGCCAGCCACGGCGTGCTCTGGGGCCTCTACTCCCCGCTCATCAAGCCGCTGCTCGACACCTACGGCAAGCCGATCCAGCTCACCTTCGCGTCGATGCTGCTCGCCTGTGTCTCCCTCGTCCCCGCCGCCCTGTTCGAACACGATCAATGGCAGACGGGACCGCATCTGGCCGAGGCCCTGTGGTGGACCCTCTGCCTCGGGCTCGTGGTCTCGTTCGCGGCCACGCTCCTGTGGAACGTCTCGCTCACCAAGCTGCGCTCGTCCACCGTGGCGCCCTTCGTGTTCCTGCAGCCCCTGGCCGGCGTCCTTGCCGGGTGGTTCGTCCTCGACGAGACGCTCACCGCCGAGGCCCTCGTCGGCGGGGCCGTGATCGGCGTCGGGGTGGCGTTGGTGCTGGCGCCGGCTTATCGGCGGCGACGCGCGCTGCGCACCTGACCACAGGGCATCCGGGAGGAGGCGGTCCTGCGAGGGGGAGAACGGTCCCCGTCCGGAACTCCCCCGGGTCTTCGCTCCTCGGGCAGTCCTCGCTTGCGCGCGCATCGGCGGCGCGGCCTACGGGCCGCACCGCCGATCCGTGCTCGCTGCGGAATCTCGGCTCGAAGACCGGGGGGAGTTCCGGACGGGGACCTTGCCTCGACCTCACACCGGCCTAGCGGAAGGGTGGGAGGAGCGGCTTCAGCAAGACTCCAAGGGGCGGGAGTCTGGGAGAGACTGCGCAGCACCGGCTCAGCTGAGGGGCCGGGTTCAATCAGCGGTCTCGGATCGACTGGACCTCTCGGCGAGCCACCGCAAGTCGCGGCCGTGGAGCCCACCCGGGGAAAAACGGGAGGGTGTTCGAGCCGAGTTTCCGCAGCGAGCACGGTGATGGGGTGCGGCCCGTAGGCCGCGCTCCATCAGCGCGCGCAAGCGTGGACTGCCCGAGGAGCGAACACCCTCCCGTTTTTCCCCGGGTGAGCGGCCCCTCCGCAGCTCCCTACCGGACGGCCGCCCTCAACGTCGCCGGCGAAGCGCTCTGCAGCTCGCCGAGCGCCGCGGCAGCCGCCGCCGAGAGATCGTCGTCGCCTTCATCCATGGCGGCGAGCAGGATCTCCGAGAAGTCGCCGGACGTGCCGGACACCGACCAGATGCGGGCGGCGGCGTGCATGGCGGCCACGCGCACCTCGGTGGCGAGGGAGTCGTCGGCGAGCATGGACTCGACGTCCGACTGGGCCTCGACGAGGCCGCCGTGGGCCACCACGTTGAGGATGGCCGTCATGGTCTCGGTGTCGGCGCCGGACCGCAGCGCCTGGGCGACCGAGGACGCCGCCGCCTGCACCACGCCGGGCGGCGCGTGCAGGAGCACGTTGGCGGCCTTGCGGGCCCGCGCGTGGGACTCCACCTGGCGGCCGCTGGGCTCACCCGCCACCTCGGCCAGGTCGGCGTAGCTCGCCGATGTGACGACGCTCTGCACCTCACTGTCGTAGAGGCCGCTGATGCCGTCGACGTCGTGGGTCACGACAATGATGGGCGTGTCTGCCGTGCGCGGGTCGTTGCGCAGTCCGAAGATCAAGGCGTCGAGGGTCACGCCTTGCAGACCGTCCTGGATCAGGACCACGTCCTTGGGCGGGAAGGCCTTGGCGCGCAGCAGCCCCTCCTGCACCGAGGCGGCGTTGATCACCTGCCAACCGGGGGCGCCTGCGCCCAGACCGGTCGTGCCGATGGAGACGGCGATGCGCTGCGGCACGGCGGCGAGGGCCTCGCCCAGACGCTGGGCCACGAAGCCGTCGTACTGGCCGAGCCGGCCGAGGGCCATGGCCGCGCTCTGCGACACGGCGGCGTCGGGGTCGCCGAGCACGGACGCCAGGGCCTGCACCTCGAGGGCACTGCCGCCCATGCTGTCCATGAGCTGGACCGCGGCGGGCACCCGACGGGGCGTCGACGAGAGGGCGTGGATCAGCGCCTGACCGCGCAGGCTGCCGCCCAGCGCGATGTTGCGGTCGAGGGCGACGAGCCGATCGGCGGCGGAGTCGAGCAGCGGGTGACCCGACAGCGAGTCGAGTTTCTGGGCCGCGAGGATCTCGGCCTTCTGCGCGGCGTGGACGGCCGCCAGCAGGGCCCGCGACTGGGAGCCCGCGCCGGCCTCCATGGCGTCGAGGCACAGCTCCTCGGCGAGCATCAGGGGCAGCAATCCGCCGAGCACCTGCTCACCGCGCAGCGCGCCGCCTTCCCACTTCCAGAAGATCGTGGAGGAGTCGTAGGGCTTGGTCAGCTCGGGCGCACCGCGGAAGTAGCCGTCGGCGATGGCCAGCGAAGCGTTCACCGGGTCGAGGGCGGCCTGGCCCATCTTGCCGAGGGCTTCGGCGGCCGTCGTGCGGGCCACACCGTCGGCGTCGTTGCGGGCCATCCAGGCCAGCGCGGCGAGGGCGCGTTGGTCGCCGAGGCTGCCCAGCACGGCGGCGGCGTTGCTGCGCGTGAGCACGTCGTCGGACTCGAGCACCTCGATCAGCGGCAGCACGGCGTTGGAGCCGAGGCGGCGCAGCGCCTGCATGGCGCGCACGCGGTTGTCCATGGACGAGCTGTCGCCGAGGGGGCCCACGAGCGCCGGCACGGACCACTGTCCGTAGCGGCTCTGGAGCTGCAGCATGGCCGCGTGCTGCTGGGCGAAATCGCCGCTCAGCAACTGGCCGACCACATCGGCGGCCCCACCCGGGTCGCTGACCACGTCGAGGCGGCCGAGACGGGCGATGGCCAGGAAACGCTCGGTCAGGTCGCCCAACTCTCCGCGACTGACGAGCATGTCCATGAGCACGGCCTGTTCGACCGTGTCGAGCATCTCGAAGGCCTGGCCGTGGCCGGGGTTGCTCGCGAGGACCGACTTGAAGGCATCGGCGGCCGCAGCGCTGTCACCACGCTGGAAGGCGTCGACGCCCTGGCGGAAGAGTTCCTCGGAAGACTGGGCGGCGGCGACGCCGCCGAACAACAGGGCGACGAGGAACGCGCAGGCGCGGCGGTGCATCATGGGTGCGCTCGCTGGCGGATCGGAAACGGAGGCGGCGGGACGATTCTGCCGCAAGCTCCGGGAGAGGCGAAGCTTAGGGAAGCGCCCGGATTTATCAAGGCGACCCATCTAGCGCAGCGCGACCGGGGCGTGACGGCTCAAGCGGGCGGCTTGCTCCGGCTCAGCCCGGGCAACGCGATGGCGAGAACCGCCCCGCCGCCCAGCGCACACAGGACCCAGACCCAGGCGCCGTGCCCCCCCGAGAGCAGCAGGCTCGCCGGCAGGAACAGGCAACCCAGCACCATCACCACCGAGGCGGCCCAGGCGAGCAGCTGACGGGTCCAGGAGAGGCGGCCGGGGTCAGGGCTCGCGACGGGCCCCCAGGCCCCCAGGGGCCGAACGCGGGTCACGAACTGCCGCAGATGCTCGGTCTCCACGGGCGGCGTCAGCAGGGTCACGACCAGCACCGCCAGCGACGACGTCCCCAGCACGATCAGCAGGCGGCCGGCGAAGACCACCTCCCCCTCCGCCACCAGGCCGGCCGGCAGCAGGCCGGCCCCCAGGGCCGGCTCGAAGTGGTAGGTCACGGTCACGGCCGCCGAAACCAGCAGGGCCGCCACCTCCGACCACGCGTTGATGCGCCACCAGAACCAACGCAGGATGTAAACGAGACCGACGCCGCCGAACAGCGTCGAGAAGCTGTCGAACATGTCGCGCAGGCTGTCGCTGGAATAGGCGAAGGCCAGCCCCGTGCCGATCACCCCGATGCCCACGATGCGGGCGATGCGCAGGTAGTGTCGCTGGTCGGCGTCCTCGCGGATGAAGCGCTTGTAGACGTCGTTCACGAGGTAGGCCGACGCCAGGTTCAGGTGCGTGTCCACCGTCGACATGAAGGCGGCCAGGAAGGACGCGATCATCAATCCCAGCAGTCCCGCCGGCAGGTAGCGACGCATCATCACCGGGTAGGCGTTCTCGTCGTCGGGCGCCGCTACCACCTGCCCTGCGGTCACGGCATCGCCGACAGCCACCCGGGGCTGCGCCTGCCAGTCGGAGAGCCCCGCGTCGGGCACGAGCACGTTCACGCTCTCTCCCTCGAGCGTCGCGATCGCCACCACCTGCCCGGACACGGACACCACCTCGCCGCTGACGGGGCTCGTGGCGATGAGCGGCGGCAGGACCAGCAGCGACGCCAGCGCCACGAGGATCCACGGCCACGGGCGCACGGCGAAGAAGGCCACCGCGTACCACAGCGAGGCCAGGGTGGAGTGCCGCTCGTCCTTGCTGGCCAGCATGCGCTGGACCTGCACGCCGCTGCCGTCGGCGTTCTTGCTGGCGATCCACATGACGCCCACGAAGACCAGGAATTCCCAGGTCTCGCGGCTCCAGGGCGCCGAGCCGGTGTCCGGCAACGGTGGCGTGCCCGCCAGCAGGCCGGCGGTGGCGGCGCTCGACTCCAGCGCCGTCTGCAATCCCCCGAAGCCCCCGAAGGGCTCGACCACCGCGAACATGAGCACGATGGCGCCAATGAGGGCGACCCCGAACTGAATGAAGTCGGTCAGCACGACTCCCCACAGGCCCGCCAACTCCGCATAGATCAGCGCGATGACGAGGCAGCCGAGCATGACCAGGTCGCCCCCCGCCGGTGCGAACGGACCGAACACGAAGACGGGCTCGTCGCCGAAGCCGAGCATCACCTCCATGACCTTGCCCATGGCCAGGATCACCCACCCCAGCACGAAGCAGTGCATGAAGATCACCTGGTACACGCCTTTGAATCCGCGCAGCAGCCGGGCCGGCCGACCCGAGTAGCGCAGCTCCATGAACTCGACGTCGGTGAGCACCTCGGTGCGCCGCCACAGGCGCGCGAACACCACGGCGGCCAGCATGGTGCCGACCAGGTACGCCCACCAACGCCAGTTGCCCGAGACGCCGCCGGACCGGGTCCAGCCGCTGATCACCAACGGCGTGTCGGACGCGAAGGAGGTGGCCACCATGGAGGTGCCGGCCAGCCACCAGGGCAGGTTGCGCCCCGAGAGGAAGAATCCCTCCAGCGTGCCCTTCGCGCGGCGCGCCACGGCGACACCCAGGCCCAGCGTGAGCACCAGGTACAGCCCGATGACGACGGCGTCGATCCAGCCCAACTCGGTGGGCGGCGGCAGCTCGCCCATCAGGCGGCTCCCTTCCTCAAGACCCCTGCACCTTCAAGGTCCCTGCACCCTCAAGACTGACGCGCCATCAATCGGCGAGCGGTTCGAGCAACGTCTCGCTCGGGATCTTGATGCGCGGCGTGATGAAGAAAACGATCTCGGTGTTGGCCTCGCGGCTGCTGCGGCTCTTGAAGAGCCAGCCGATCACGGGGATGTCGCCGAGGAAGGGCACCTTGGTGATGACCTCGATGTCGCTGCTCTGGCGCAGCCCGCCGATGGAGAAGACCTGACCGCTGTGGACGTGCACCGTGGTGCCGGCCTCGCGCTGACTGATGACCGGGGTCGAGACTTCCACGCCGCTCAGCACGAAGGGCTCCTCGCCGGTGACCGCCGAGACGTCGATGGACACGTCGATGCGGATCACGTCGCCGCCGACGATGAACGGCACCAGCTCGATGGTCACGCCGGTGTCCTCGAAAGACGTCGTGACCTGGGCGTTCGTGCCGAGGCCGGACGCCGCGAACACGGGCACGCGGTCACCCGTGGTGAGCCGCGCCCGGTGGCCGTTGAGCACCGTGACCGTGGGCGCCGAGATGAGCTCGGACGCGCCGATGGTCTGGAGGAAGCTCAACAGCGAGTCGACCCGCAGCCCGTTGTGCACGCCCTGCAGGCTGAGCAGGAATCCGGTCACCGACGTGGGCGTGGCGAAGCTGCTGAAGGCGGCGCCCGCCCCCGTGAGGTCGGGGGTGCCGTTGAGGTCGAGGTCGTCGAAGATCGGCAGGCCCCCGCCGAAGGCCCCGTCGACAGGGTTGGTCACGGGATCGAAGGGCGCGTCGCGGTTCTCAAGGTTGAAGACCTGCAGCTTGCTGTCCCAGTCGAGCAGGTCGTCGAGGTTGATCTCGACCACGCGCACCTCGATCTCCACCTGCGGCACGTCCGCGAGCAGCTTGTGCAACAGCTCGTCGACGTAGAGCAGGATCTCGGGCGGCGCCGTCACCACCAGCATGTCGGCCACCTTGGTGCCGGCGATGGCCGACCGGATGCCGAAGCCTTCCGTCTCGTCGGAGTAGAAGTCGCTGTGCAGCACGTAGCGGATGGCCTGGCCCGCCTCGGGGTTGGGGCCGCCCACCACGCCTTCTTCCAGCGGGAAGCCGGGCACCGTCGTCTGCAGCAACTTGACGATCTTGACGCCGTTGCCCGAGCGCAGCGTGTAGATCTTCGACCAGGTGCCGTCGATGCCGCGCACGACGTCGCGACCGAGGCGCGAGAAGACCTCGCTGCGATCGTCGATGACGCTCGCGAGCGCGTCTTCGGGCGTGGCGGGCGTGATCAGGCTGAGCAGCCCCTCGTCGTCGCCGGAGCCCGAGTCGATGGAGACCAGCGGCGCAACGTCAGCGATGGCCGGGTCGAGCTCGCCGGCGCCCGGGGGCGGGGGGCCCACGAACACCTCGGGCTGGTCGGACACCAGCATCCAATCACGGGCATCGCCCGGCGCCCGCTCGGTCTCGGAGACGCAGGCCGGTGCGACGAGGATCGCCACGAGGGCCGCGGATGCCGCGAGCACGAGGCGCCGGCGGGGAATCATCGCTCGACGGCCGCCACCGCGATGGTCGTGATGTCGGGCACGGGGCCGAGTCGGGACGTCACCCCGCCCTGTTCGACCACCGCATCATGGCCGCCCTGCCGGGCCGCCTGACGCACCACGCGATTGAGTTCACTCATGTAGCGGTGCCGCAGCAGGTGGAAGCGGGCGTCGGTCTCGTCGAGCAACTGGGCCTCCTGCCAGGCGGGGATCGCCGCGAGCACCGCCCGCGAATCGAGGCTGCCGATGCGCAGCGCGCCCTTGGCGCGCCCGTAGTGCACCTCACCATGCACATGATAGACGGGCAGCCGGTCGGTGACGTCCCGGGTCAGGTTCGGCACGGGCTTCGGACTGCCGGTCACGCCCCCGGGGACGGTCACGACGTTGACCGCTCGCTGCCGGGCGGACTCGACCAGGGCGCGATTCACGTCGGCCTGAGCGGTCGCGAAGAGCGGGCGGCCCAGCGGGTCGGTCTCCCGGCTGCCGATGGCCTTCATGTGCATGTAGGCCGGGTGGCTCGCGTACACGCTGACGATGTCCACCTCGGCGGCGACGGGGGCTTTGCTGCCCCGCGCGTCGTAGAGAATCTGGCCGGTGATCTGGATGCCGTCGTCGTCGGCGGCGGCTTCCGCCGTCGCGGTCGGCGATGTGATCGGCTCAGGCCCCGTGGTCGGCATCGCGGCCGCGATGGCCGCCAGCGGTCCGACGAACAAGAGCGCGGCCGAGGCGGTCCACGCCACCACAAATCCCCTCGATGTGTCTTTGCCCGGCCGGTTCATCACCGGTTCCTCCACGTGCGACGGGCCCGCCCCCAAAAAAACAGGCGCCGATACATCTCATCGGCGCGAAATCAGGCCCGCATAACAGGATACGGGGACTTTCCTTTGCTCGTCGACCGGAATCGGGCCCTGAGACGACTCCGGCCCCCTGGACCCGACGGATCCAGAGGGCCGGATGTGAACGAGAAAGTCACCGGCAGGGCCGGTCTCTCCCGGTCGAGCGGGGATCAGCGGCGCGGACCACTGCGGCCGCGATCACCGCCTCCACGACGGGCTCCGCCACCGCGCGGGCCGCCTTTGCCCCCGCCGGTGCCGGCGTATTCGGCCACCTCGATCTCCTCACCTGCCTCGACCCGCGCCACCTGGCGCATGGACAGGCGGATGCGGTTGCCGTCCTCGATGGCGAGCACGACGACCTTCACGGTCTCACCTTCGGAGATGACGTCGGCCGGATCGTTGACCCGCTCCTCGGACATCTCGGAGACGTGCACGAGGCCGTCGGTGCCCGGGAAGAGCGTGACGAAGGCGCCGTAGGTCTTGAGGCTCGCGACCGTGCCCTCGTAGACCTTGCCGAGCTCGGGCATCTCCGACGGCTCGCGGGGTCCGCCCCCGCCGCCACCGCGCGGTCCCGAGTCCTTCTTCTCGCCCGGTTCGTGGTGCGGCAGGCACAGGCGCACGCGGCCCATGTCGTCGATGTTCGCGACCTTGATCTGCACCTCGTCGCCGACCTTGAAGACGTCGTTGATGTTCTTGACGAATTCGTCGCTGGCCTCGGAGATGTGCAGCAGGCCTTCCTTGCCGGGGAAGATCTCGATGAAGGCACCGAAGTCCCGCAAGGAAACGACCTTGCCGGTGTAGATGGCGCCCACCTCGGCGTCGCCGCAGATGGCCTCGACCGCCGCGACGGCATCGTCGAGCTTGCTGCCCGGTCCGCCGGCGATGGTCACGATGCCCTCGTCGGACACCTCGATCCTGACGCCGTAGTCCTGCTGCAGCGCGCGGATGACCTTGCCACCCGGGCCGATCAAACCGCCGATCTTCGCCGGGTCGATCTCCTTCATGACGAGCCGCGGCGCGTACTCGCTGACCTGGTCGCGAGGCTGGGAGATGGCGGCTTCCATCTTGCCCAGGATGTGCAGACGGCCCTCACGGGCGCGACCCAGGGCGGTCTTGAGCAGCTCGCCCGAGAGACCCTTGATCTTGATGTCCATCTGCAGGGCCGTGATGCCCTCGGCGGTGCCGGCGACCTTGAAGTCCATGTCGCCGTTGTGGTCCTCGCTGCCGAGGATGTCGGTGAGGATGTAGTGGTCGTCACCGTCCTCGACGAGGCCCATGGCGATGCCGGCCACGTGGCCGCGCAACGGGCAACCCGCGTCGAGCAGAGCCAGGGAGGCGCCGCAGACCGAAGCCATGGACGAACTCCCGTTGCTCTCCAGGATCTCGGACACCACGCGGGCCGAGTAGGGGAACTGGTCGGGCGCCGGCATGACCATGTTGACCGAACGCTCGGCCAGGCTGCCGTGCCCGATCTCGCGGCGCGAGACGCTGCCCATGCGCCTGACTTCACCGACGCAGAAGGGCGGGAAGTTGTAGTGCAGCATGAAGCGCTTGGAGTACTCGTCCCCGAGTCCATCGACGATCTGCTCGTCGCGGCCGGTGCCGAGGGTGACCGTCACCAGCGCCTGGGTCTCGCCGCGGGTGAACAACGCCGAGCCGTGGGTGCGGTTGAGCACGCTGAGCTCGATGTTGATCGGCCGCACCTCGTCGAGCGGGCGACCGTCGGCGCGGCGACCGTTGTTGATGATGTTGCCGCGCTCGATGGACGACTTGAGGTCGTGGAAGGCGTTGCCGATCTGCTTGCGCGCAGCGTCGTACTCGTCCTCCGGCACGTTCTCGAGCAGCGCCTCACGCGCCGGCGCCGTGACCAGCTTCATGGCCGCGTCCTTCTCGTGCTTGCCCATGGTCCCGAAGGCGGCGGTCAGCTCGTCGCGATAGGCCTCGACCTTGCTGTCCCAGGGGTTCGCCTCGATGGGTGCGACTTCCGCCTTCGGCTTGCCAGCCTTCTCGACCAGCTCGGCGGTCATCTCGCAGATCTGCTTGATGCCCTCGTGCCCGAACATGATGGCCTCGGCCATGATGTCCTCGTGCAGCTCCATGGCACCGGCCTCGACCATGGTCACGGCCGCTGCGGTGCCCGACACGATCAGGTCGAGCGTGCTCTGGGCGAGCTGCTCCTGGGTCGGGCAGAGGATGAACTCGTCGTCGATGCGGCCGACGCGCACGGTGGCGCCCGGTCCGGCGTAGGGCAGGCTCGAGATCGAGAGGGCCGCCATGGCCGCGCAACCGGCGAGCGTGTCGGGCTCGTTGACGCGGTCGAAGGACAGCACGTTGATGGTGATCTGGACCTCGTCGCGGTAGCCCTTGGGGAACATCGGGCGCACGGGGCGGTCGATGGACCGCATCACGAGGATCTCGTTGTCGCGCGGACGCATCTCGCGCTTGAAGAAGCCGCCGGGCACCTTGCCCGCGGCGTAGGTCTTCTCGCGGTACTCGACCGTCAGCGGGAAGAAGTCCATCCCCGGGCGACCCTTGGCGCCTTGCGCCGCGGCCAACAGGGAGGTTTCGCCATAGGTGGCGAACACGGCTCCGTCGGCCTGGCGGGCCATACGGCCGGTTTCGAAGGTGAGGGTCCGGCCGGCGATCTCGCGGCTGACGCGGATGGGTTCGTTGATCTGGTAGTGGTCAGTCATTGCTTGTCTTTTTCGCTTTATTCACGGGAAGTGGCGATCGGTCACACCGGAATGGGCGCCGAGCGCGAAGGATTCCACCCCCGAGTGGGAGCAGAAGGGTGACGGTCCGAGCCGGTGCCGACGAAGGTCTCGTCGGGAACGCCCCGTGGGGGGCGGTCGAAACCGGACCGGGTACCGTCCGAACGACGGCCGTCAGACGGCCGTGCGGATACCACGGATGCCGAGCTTGGCGATGAGGGCCTGGTAGCGCTCGACGTCGTGTCGTTGGATGTAGCGCAGGAGCTTGGACCGCCGCCCGACGAGCTTGATCAGCCCGAGTCGGGAGTGGTTGTCCTTCTTGTGGACCTTGAGGTGGTCCGTCAGCTCGGAGATGCGCTGGGTCAGGATGGCGACCTGGACGTCGGACGAGCCGGTGTCGCGGTCGCTCTGCCGGTGAGCCTCGATGATGGCGCCCTTGTCGGCCTTGGGTGTTCTGGTGGTCATGTCTCTCTCTTGCGGTCCCGCACCGAGGTCAGTGGTGACCTGCGATCGGGGGCGACCCGAAGCATGGATTCTGCTCTCGGTGCCGCGTCTTGTGTATGCGTCGTCTTCGAATCTGATGGAATTCGGCGCACTCTAGCAGCCCCGTGGACCGCCTCGCAAGGCATCCGGCGCCCTCGAAAGGACGCTGGCGGGGGACCCGAGACCCCCGGGGGAGGCCTCTCAGGCCCCTATCGGCGCGGATGGCCCGCCGACTCCACCAACTTTGGACGTTTCCAGTCGGTCGACACATCCCGCCCGGGGACCCAGGCGGCCCAGGGCTGGCGATCGTCCCGCCCCTGGTTGGGGTAGAGGATCACGGAATGCTCGTCCATCCCGATCCACAGGGCGTAGTGCTCGAATCCCGCCGGATCGATGGCCCCCGCCGACCAGATGCCGTCCCGGGTCACGTACTTCACGAAGCGGCCCTTGGGGACGATCAGGTCCTCGTCGGTCAGGTGCCGCAGGGGGTGCTGGGCGATGCTCGCCCGGCCGGGCACGTGCAGCAACCACTCGTCCCCCTCGAGCGAGTCGAGCAGGATCTCGAACGATCCGATAATCTGGACGCCCTTGTTCCGGCCGGGGATCACGCTGCCCATCTCCTGGAACAGCTTCATGAAGCCCAGGAAGAACAGCTCCTCGTCGTATTCGGCGCTCGTCTTGTCGCCGAGCAGGGCCAGCTCGAGGATGCGGATCCGCACCGCCTCGATCATGCCGCGACGCCCTTCGCTCCCGTAGAGCGCCTGATTGAAGGCGGCCTGCGGCGGCGTGGGCATCTCCTGGACGGCGACGGCCCGTGGCGGCGCGGGGGCGGCGGGCGCGGGCGGCGAACTCAAGGCCACGCCGGTCGCGAGACCGCCGGTGAACAGGGACAGGGCCAGGATCACGGGAATGCCGGACTTCATGAGCAGATCTCGGGAGACCTCGGGTGACGTCATCGCCTCGGAAAGCGGTGCCCAGCATACGTCGCCGGGGGCGTGGGCTGATGGGCCGAGCCGGGTGAACCTCAGCGCGCCGAGGTCTGCCGGGCCCGTTCGCGACGACGGCACGACTCGCAGGTCCCGCACGGCTCGTCGCCGCCCTCGTAGCAGCTCCAGGTGAGCGCGAGGGGGAGCCCCGCCGCGATGCCGGCGCTCCAAATCTCCGCCTTGGTCATCGACAGGGTGGGGCACGAGACGCCCACCGTCCCGCGGGTCGAGAGGTCGAGGCAGCGGTCGAGCAGGCGCAGGAACGGCTCGCTGTTGTCGGGGAATGTCACGGCCTCCTCGGCATTGAAGCCCACGATCACCGTGCCCAGGCCCTCAGCCTCGGCCAGGGCGGCCGCGAGGTTCACCAGCAGCGCATTGCGATTCGGCACCCACACGGCATCGGCGCTGGCGGCGGCGCCCTGTTCGAGGTCCGCGGGATCGGGGCGGGGCAGCGCCGCGGTGTCGCTCACCAGCGCCGTGCGCGTCACCTCGGCCAACAAGGGCAGGGTCGTCGTCCGCAGCGGGAAGCCCAAGGCCGCCCCCACCGCTCGGGCCGCCCGCTCCTCCGGGCCGACCGCGCGCTGCCCGTAGTCCACGAACAGCCCCAGAGCGATGGTCCCGCCGCTCTGCAGGTGCAACGCGACCGCCACGGCGCTGTCGAGTCCGCCCGACAGCAGGGCCAGCGCGCCGGCTCCGCGCTCGCGGGCGTCGCCCTCCGCGGCTCGATCCTTGCGTGGGTCGGTCATGGCGCCGTTCTAGCAAGCCCCGCCCAGCACGGCGAGTCACCCTCGGTTGCCGAGACTGGGTCCCGAGCGTATACCGGCGACGTCCCGGAACGCAGGAGGCAGGACGTTGACCGCACACGCATCCCCGTGGCCCGTGGCGGCCGGACTGATCCTGCTCCTTGCGGCCTGCGGGTCGCCCGACACGGTCGTCGAGCCGCAAAGCGAACTGACGCCACCGTCCGATCGGCCGCCGCTGCCCGAACTCGTGGTGGTGGAGACCGACGCGCCGGCACCGAGTTTGACCGCTGCGGACGTGTCGGTGGTGCGCCGGCAAACGGGCCTCGCTGCCCTGCGCGAAGGCTACCGTCAGCTGGGGGACTGGGAGCTCTGGGACCAGGTGCTGCCCAATGCCCAGTTGGCCGCCGCCGCCCTCCAGGCCGACGAGGCCGACAACGACATGACCCGGGCCGGCACCGTCACCGCCCAGGCCCTGCGTGAATGGCACGGCGCCTACATCGATGCCATGCAGACGAACGCCAACGACGTCCCCGGCCTGCTGGCCGAACCCTCGCCGGCGGCCCTCGTCGACGGCATCGTCGGGCGCCTGCGCGAGGTCGAGGGCCGCATCCCCCACACCTCGCTGCTGCTGGCCGAGGTGCAGATGCAGTCGGGCGACGCCGAAGGGGGCGCTGCGACCATCGTCAAAGCCATCGAGAGTTGGCCGGCCGACGACGACGTCCACGAGCTGGCGCGCGCGTGGCGCGACGCCGTGCCCGACCCCGACCTGCTGCTCGAGAGCCTCGAGCGCGCGGTGCGGAGGACGTCCGACGACGAGGGCGTGCGCGCCCGGTCGCTGGCCACGAGCGCCTACCTCAACCTGAGCCTCGGCGGCAGCCTCTACGCCGAAGGCGACTACGCCGCTTCGGCCGACCGCTACGATCGCGCGGCCCGCGAGTTCGTCATGGCCTACGAGGCCGACCCCGACTCGCGCACCCTCACGGGCGACGACGCCGACCTGCTCGGCGCCGACAGCGCGATCAACGCGGGTTGGGCGCGCTACCATCTGGCCGGCTTCGCCCTCGACGACGGCGACGAGGGGACGGCGCGCGACCTCATCACCCAGGCCGAGGAGAGCTTCGGCGAGGCTCTCGAGCGGGTGGCCAACAACGAGCGGGCGATCCAGGGCCTCGACTTTGTCGGCGACTTCTACGTGAACCCCGACCGGCTCGGCGACCAGCCCGGCGGCCGCGACATGTTCGGCCGCATCGCCCGGCGCTTCGACCTGGCCAAGTGGTGGAACAACCACGCCTTCTTCTGGCGCGAGACGGCGCCGGACCCCGACCCCGCGGTGCAGACGGCCAACTACCGCAACTCCTACGAAGCGTACGAGCGCTGCATCGCCCTCGAGACCGACAACGCCCGCTACACCAACGACACGGCGCTGATCCTGGTGCACTACCTGATCGAGACCGCGAGCGACGACGAACTCGCCCGCGCCGAGGAGCTGCTGCGACGCGCCTGGGCCCTCGGCAAGGACGTGTGCGAGAACCCCTTCGTCGACGAGGCCGTCTACGACAGCAACTTCGAGGCCTACGGCGACGCCATGTACAACCTCGCGCTGCTGCTCTTCCGGCAGCAGCGCGTGAGCGAGGCTCGCGAGCTCATCGAAGAGCTGCTCGCCATCGCCCCCGGAAGGCCCGACGCGCGTATGCTCGGGGCCCAGATCCTCTCGGTCGACGGCTAGGACTGACGGGATCGTCAGCGTCCGTCCGGGCGCACAGCCGCGTTGCCTTGGGCGCACCCCGCTCCGCCCCGGGAGTCTCCATGCTCGTCTCGTCGTGTCTCGCTCTCGCCCTGTGGCTGCCGTGCGCAGGATCCGTCGAGACCTCGAGCCGACCGGGAGACGTGCTGCAGCGCGCACGGGACCTGATCGAGTCCGGTGAACCGGCCGCGGCGGCCGAGCTGCTGGCGCCCTTGCTCGAGTCCGGGGCCGCCCCCACCGGATTCGACGCCCGCGCCACGCGCTTGCTGCTCGCCCGGGCCCATCTCGCCGAAGGCGGTCGCGCCCAGGACGCCCTCGACGTCCTCGCCCCGCTCGACACCGGCGACGACCACGACGTCGCCCTCGCCCTCGGCGAGGCGCTGCACGACCGCGCCTTCGAGGCGGAGGCCCGCCGGGGTCGCGGCGAGGACAGCATGTTCCTGTTCGAGCTCGCGCGCGCCGAGTGGACCAAGGCCGCCGCGCTCGCGACGCGGGGCGACGTCCGCGCCGCGGACCGGGCCAGCGCCCTGGTGCTCGACGTCTTCGGCGACGCCGAGGCCGCCCGTGATCTCGCGGACGACGCCCTCAAACGCCACGGCGACGACGCGCGCCTGCGCCTGCGCCGCGGCACCGCCGCCCTACAGGTCTGGTGGGCCGCCGAACAGGAAGGTGACGAGACCCGCACGGTGAGGCCCAGCGCCCAGCGGACGCTCGTGAAGCAGGCGGTCAGCGACCTGGAGTCCGCGACGGAAGCCCTGACCGAGGACATCGACGCCGCCTGGCAGCTCGCCTGGATCCGCGAACTGCAGGGCGACACGCTGGAGGCGGTGGAGGCGGCGGCGCTCGTGCTCGAGCGCGGCGGACTGGACCTCGGCGGCCCGCTCCTGTTCGACCTGGCCACGCGCCTGGCGGCCGCCAAGGAGACCCGCGCCGCCGGGCGGGCCCTGCTCCACCTGGGCCGGGTCGACCCGGCCTTCCTCACCACCGAGCTGACCCGGCGCAGTGAGGCCGACCCCTCCCTGGCGCCGCGCCTGCTGTGGGTCGCCGTGGGCCTGGGGAATTCGCGCTGCAGCAACGGCGCCTGCGTCGAGCGCAACATCGTCGACGCCCTCATGGCGTCGAAGCCGACGGGGGCTGACGTCTGGAACAACTACGGCTTCTACCTACGCGAGGCCGGTGAGTACGAGACGTCCTACGCCGCGTACGAGCAGGCCCTCACCTTCGACGACACCGACCCGCGCATCCTCAACGACACGGGCGTGCTGCTGCACTACTACCTGCACCGCGATCGCGATCGCGCCGTCGAGCTCTACGAGCGGGCCATCGACCGGGCTGAGAAACTGCTGAAGAACAAGCAGCTCGCCGCGCCCGAGCGCTCCGAACTCAAGACCGCGCTGCGCGACGCGAAGAACAACCTCTCGCGTCTGCGCAATGGCGACGTGCGCCCGCGCTGACCCGCTCTACGGCGTGCGGCAGAACAGCGCGTTGGACGCCGAGAAGCCCTGCGGCGCGTAGGGGTCCGACACCCAGTACTGGAAGTAGAGCTCGGTGCCGGGACCGAACTCCTCCGGCCAAGTGGCGTCCACCGAGATGGTCTTGTTGGCCGGAACGGTGAAATTGCAGGTGATGTCCGGCGCGGGCACGAGCACGCCGCCCAGCAGCGGCACGTCGATCCGGGTGGGGCTCGCGAACAGGAAGGCCTGCTCGAAGGGCCGGGCCTCGCGCAGGATGAGGCACACGGCGTCCGCCACCACCAGCGTGCCCTCACCGTCCAACTGCGGCACGCCGCTCCAGCCCGCCACGCCGCCCTCGTCCGGGTCGAGGGGGAACCAGCCGGTGGGCAACGGGATCTGCTCGAACGGCTGCGGGCGCCCGTTGACCAGCACGTTCTCGCTGCCTTCGGGACCCTCCTCGAGGCCGGACAGGTTGGCGGCCTGGCTGAGGAACACGATGTCGCCACCGTTGGCGGAGACGTCGCCTTCCCGGCTCGCACCGTCGGCAGCCTGCCCGCCCGTGCTCACGGAAGCCCGCTCGAGGGTCCACCCTCCGTGTTCGTCGAAGAGACCGTTGCCGTCGCTGTCGCGATCGTGGACGAAGACCTCACGCCACCCGACACCGCCCGGCGCCAGCTCTCCCGCATGGCCATCGAAGACGACGTAGCGGCCGTCGTCGGAGATCGCCGGGTTGCGACTGTGCGCGCTCCCGGGCGCCCCCTCCGAGGTGCGACTGATCAGACGGTTCTCGCCGCTCAACCGGTCCTGGACCCAGATCTGCCAGGTGCCCGGTGTCGCCGCGCCGTCGGCCGGACCGAGGTCGGTGGAGAGACTCTCGTAGGCGATCCAACGGCCGTCGCCGGAGAGCGAGGGGTTGCTGCCGCCCCGGTTTCCGGCGCCGCCCGGACCGCGTGTCACCAGCGAGGTGATCGTGTTGCCTTCGTCCAGGATCCCGTTGTCGTCGGGATCGCGATCGCGCAGGAACACATCGACGTAGGTCCCGTTGTCGTCGTTCACGACGAGATCGGGCGAGGGGCTCTGGAAGGCCACGAAGCGCCCGTCGCCGGAGACAGCGGCGATGGTCTCATGGAACTGCCCGTGTCCACCCGCGGTGCTCACGCTGGTGACGGAGCGCACGGCGGGCGTGTCGATCACCCCGTTCCCGTCGACGTCGCGCTCGTAGATGTAGACGTCCAGGGCGGCACTGAGCACGCCCGGCACCTGGTTGGTGGACTCGCTCTCGTAGACGATGGTGAACCCGTCGCTCGAGATGACCGGCCGGAAGCTGTCGCCGTTGGGCTGGCCGTTGAAGCCGTTGCTGACACGGAAGGTCTGGACCGTGTCGACTTCCTCGTCGACGACGCCGAACACGCCGTTGCCGTCCAGGTCGCGGTCGTGCACGAACACGTCGATCTGCCCATTCGGGTCGAAGTTGATCAGGCTGCTCGCGGCGCTCTCGAACACGATGAAGCGTCCATCACCCGAGATCGAAGGACGGCGGCTCCATCCATTGGCCTGCGTGCCGTTGGTCTTGATGCTGACGCGCACCGTCTCGGCCGAATCGAGGTCGCGCACGAACACGTCCTCGACGTTGTTGGTGTCGTTGGGCACCAGGTTGCTCGCGCTGCTCGAGAACGCCACCCAGCGACCGTCCGCGGAGACGGAAGGAACGCCGCTGTCGGTGCTGGCCGGTTCGCCGGCGGTGTTGAGGCTCACCTGGCTCGTGACCTGCGCCGCCACGGGCACCGTCATCGCCGTCGCCAGCAGCGTCGCCGTGACGAAGCTGCCCAATCTCAGGAAACCCGCGCGAAGCTCCGCCATCGTCCCACCTCCCTGGTGCTGCCCGCCGCCCTCGCTCACAGGTCACCGCGACCCGGAGCCCGAAACCCGACGCGGTCATCGTAACCCAGACCCCGAAGGGCCGTCTTGAACGGGGCTCGTGCCGGAATCGAGCCCGACCAGGGGGCTCGACCCGATCGGCCGCTAGCGCTTGGTCGGCGCGTAGGCGACGAGCACCCAGTCGGTCCAGGCCTGCTCGAAGCCGAGCACGCTCAAGCCCCAGCACTCCTTGAGGATGTCGCGCGTCGCGTACTCCTGTTTCGTCATGGCCAGGGCCTTCCCCATCGCCGGCGTATCCCGGGCGAGCAGGAAGTCGATCCAACTCCAGACGAACTGGTTCTCCTTGGCCGTGAGCGACTGGGTCGGCAGCGTGATCACCTCGGCGAAGGTGGGCACGTCGCCCGACTTCGCGGCCTTGAGGATGTTCTTGCGCCAGTCATTGCCCTTCCAGCGTGACGTCGTGTCCTGCTCCCGCATGGAGTAGGAGATCACGTTGCCGGGCAACCGCAACTCGAACCAATGACACAGGCCGGTGTCGAGCCAGCCGTACTTGTCGTTGAGCCACGGCGGCACGAGCCCCAGTTCACCGGGCTCGAACCAGCGCAGGTCGTAGAGGTCGGAGGTGAAGTGCTTGATCAGGCTGTACGAGAGGTGGCGACGGTAGTCGTCGTCGCTGCTGTACATGCCCTTGTCCCACCACGAGGCCAGGGACGAGTCCTGCTCGACGCCCGACATGCGCTGCACCGTGGTGGACCCCGTGAGCCCGGTGTAACGCGGGGCGGCATCGCTGAACTCCGACTGCCGCTCGAACAGGTAGACGAAGTGCTTGCTCGTCTGGTTCATCCGGTCTTCGAGCTCGAACAGCGTCTGGAACTCGGCGTACAGCTGCTCGAACCGCTCCAGGTAGAGCATGGCGGCGGCGTGCATGCGATAGGTCTTCTTGGCCGACGTCTTGACCTTGGGGATGCCCCACGCCAGGACGAAGTGGGTCGACTCAATGTGGACCAGCGGCTGCTTGGCCCGCACGGCGGCATCGACGCGGCGGCGCTCGTCCAGCCACGCCTGCCGCCGGGCGACCTCGCCGGCGTAGTGCGCTTCCGCGAGGTCGTGGATGGACGGCGCCTTGCGGCGGTCGCAGGCCGTCCAGTCGAGGCCGTAGTTGTCGCTGGTGTACAGCTCGGAATCGTGCAGCACGCGCCAGGTCGGCCCGCTCTCGGTGGTGCGCTCGTCGAGGTGCCCTTCCCACTGGGGATCGCGCTCGAAGTACTCCCGCCCCGAGGTCTCACAGGTGCCGCAGAGCAACTCGCCGGTCTGCGGCTCGGGCGCCTTCCAGCGCTCGAACGGGATCGCTCCGGGTGTGGGCGTCGTGTCCACAGCCGTGTCGTCCCCGGCCACGCGCCCCTGGGCGCCGAGCGCCGCCGCCAACAGCAGCAGCGCGCCCACCGAGCGAACGAAGCGCGCGGCGACGCTCACGAACCCGCGCCCTCCAACGCCTTCTCGATGATCTGCCGTTCGGGCTCGAAGCCCACGAGGCGCACGTCCTGCTCCAGCTCGTCGTCGACGGCGGCCGCCGCGACGGGGCCGACGATGGCGCTGTCGCGGATGTCCGTGGCCCCCTCCTTCGCGATGATCTCGACGGCGGTGTAGAGGGTGCGGAAGCCCGTGCGCTCGAAGTCGGTCATGGTGATGGCGACCTGGGCCGCGCCGTCCGGCGCCAGGCGCCCCTCGGCGGCGATGCCGGGGAAGCCCCGCGGGTCCTCGGAGATCAACCGGGCCACGCGACCGGCCAGGGCGACGTCGCTGCCCACGAGGTTCACGCGATAGTCGACGGGCAGCGAACGCATGGCCAGGATCTGCAGCGACACGTCCGGGACGTCGCCGATGCGTGCGGCGCAGCTCTGGGCAAGTGCGGCGGCCGCCGCCACCGTCGCGCCCCGCACGGGCGCCACCGTGAGCGCCGCCAGCGTCTCGGCCCGCTCAGCCAGCGCCGTGATCGCCGACATCACGCTCGCCTCGTCACCGGCCAGCGAGAGGCTCGGCCGCTCGGCGCCGTCGTCCCCGGTGGTGGCCAGCACGTGGGCCCCGCCGCACACCGCCTGCGTCACCAGCGACGCGAAGGCCGCGGCGTCCACGCCGGGGTGCAGGTGGGCGACGCACCCGAACAGTGGGGACGGCTCAGCGCTCGATGTCATTGTCGCCTCGCTCGCGGCGGGCTCGGTCGTGGTCTCGGTCACGGCATTCTCGGGGAGGGAGAGGAGAGCGTGGCTCGCGGGGCGCCGCGTCCGTTGGTCGACGCCGCACCGGGACGGGCCACTCTATCGGTCATGTCGGGGAGGCTCCAACCGCACCGGTCTCCCGTCTCCACACCAGGTGACCGTCCTTGACCACCTCGGTCACGGGATTCCAGCCCACCTGATAGCCGAGGAACAGGTGGTTGGGAACGTCGAGGACGATCAGGTCGGCCACGGCCCCGGGCTCGAGGCGCCCGCGGACCCCGGGCAGTCCCAGGGTGGCCGCCGCGTTGCGCGTCGCGGCCACCAGGGCCTCCGACACCGTCAGATCGAGCAGTCCGCAGGCCAGCGAGATCACCTCGATCATCGAGAAGGTGTAGGAGGTGCCCGGATTGAAGTCCGTGGCGAGAGCCAGGGGCAGGCCTGCCTCGATCATGCGTCGGGCCGGCGCGTACTCCCGCAGGCGCAACGAGAAGCAGGTGGCCGGCAGCAGCACGGGCGCCGTGCCGGACGCCGCCATGGCCTCGATGCCCGCGTCGCTGACCTTCACCAGGTGGTCGGCCGTCTGCGCACCCATCTCGGCCGCCAGCTCCGCCGCCCCCACCGAGGCCAGCTCGTCGGCGTGGACGCGCCGCTCCAGCCCGCAATCCTGGGCTGCCTGCAAGACGCGCCGCGCCTCGTCGACCGTGTAGGCGCCCTGATCGCAGAACACGTCGGCCGAACGCGCCAGGCCCGAGCGCGCGGCCTCCGGCAGGATCTGCTCGCACACCAGGGCCACGTAGGCCCCGCGATCCTGCTTGAACTCCGGCGCGATCTGGTGCGCCGCGAGGCAGGTCGGGTCGATATCGACGGGATGGCTGGCGTGCGCCTCCGCGATGAGCTCGAGCGACATGCGCTCGCTGGCCGGGTCCAGGCCGTAGCCGCTCTTGGCCTCGATGGTGGTGGTGCCGCACGCCAGGAATCGATCGAGGCGCGAGCGCAGCCGCGACGCGAGCCGCTCGCGCGGGGCGGCGCGCAGGCTCCGCACCGACGAGAAGATGCCGCCGCCCGCCGCCGTGATGTCGAGGTAGGTGGCGCCCCGGGCCCGCTGGTCGAATTCCCCCTCGCGGGTCGCGTCGAAGACGGGATGCGTGTGGGGATCGACCAGACCGGGCAACACCGTCCCCCCCCGGGCCGAGAGGACCTGTTCGGCCTCGTAGGCGGCCGCAATGGCTCCCGCGGCCTCCACGGCCACCACCTTGCCGTCCCGCACGGCCACGGCCCCCCCCACCACCACGGCGGGGTCGTCCATGGCGGACCCGGTCAGGGGCCCGTCCCCGCGTCCGCCCAACGTGACCACCTCCGCGGCATCGGTGACGATGAGGTCGACGGTCTCCTTCATGAACGTTCGGCTCCGATCGGTTCGCCCTGGTTTATACTTCAAGGGTGCGCCGGGGCGTTCCCGGTGCGCCGCTGCCGGCGAGCCGACGCTTCGCCGCGGGACGCATCGCGAACCTGGAGCCCTCCCCGACAGCCCTGTCCGGACCCATCCCCCTGGGTCTGGCTGCCACGTCACCGTGGGTCTGGTGGACCGTCAGTCTGGCGATCCTCTCGATTGTGTTCGCGGCCGTCGAGCACGGCTGGAAGACGCTCTCGCGCACCCGACTGGTCGACTCGGCCGCCGGTCCGAGATCGCGCAACCGCATCGAGCGGCTGCTGAAGCAGGCCGACGCCGCGGAAGACGCGTTGATCCTGTTGCGGGTCGCCATCCAGGTGGCCCTGGCCATGTGCACCGTGCGCCTGGTCATCGACCTGCACGCCGGCCCCGCCAACGACCTGTCCAGTCTCACGGCCGCGCTGATCTGGTCGGGCGCGAGCGTGTTCGTCTGGATCACGCTCTTTTGTCGCGTGCTGCCCGACGAACTCGGCGCCAAGACCCTCGAGTCGATGGTGCGCGGCACCCTGCCGCTGCTGGTGCTGGCCGCCCGGTTGCTGGCCCCCCCCGTCGAGCTGGTGCGGCGTCTGATCCGCCGCGTCACGGGACACACCCCGGAGGCGGAACAGGAGCTCTACGAAGACGAGATCCTCTCCACCGTGGAGGAAGGCGAACGCGAGGGCCACATGACCGGCCACCAGGCCGACATGATCGAACGGGTGCTCGAGCTGCGTGAGACCGAGGTGCACGAGCTGATGACGCCGCGCACCGACGTCGACGCCATCGATGTCAGCGTCACCGTCGGCGAGGCCCGCGACGCCGCCGAGGCCGCCGGTCGCTCCCGCTACCCCCTCGTGGACGGCAACGTCGACAAGGTCGTGGGCGTGGTCCACGTGAAGGACCTGCTCGCGGTGGGCCGCGACGTGCTCGTCAGGGATGTGGCCCGCCCGGCCTGGTTCGTGCCCGAGAGCAAGTACTGCACCGAGCTGCTGACCGAGTTCCGCGACCAGAAGACGCACCTCGCGGTGGTCCTCGACGAATACGGCGGCACCGCCGGGATCGTCACCATCGAGGACGTGCTCGAGGAGATCGTCGGGGAGATCGAGGACGAGTTCGACACCGACGCCTCCGAGGACGGGCTGCAGGTCATCGACAGCCACCACGCCCTCGCCATGGGCACCATCCACGTCGACGAGCTCAACGACCGGCTCGGCGTGTCGATCCCCGAGAGCGACGACTGGAGCACGCTGGGCGGCTTCATCTTCTCGACGCTCGGCCGCCTGCCCGACGAGGGCGAGGTGCTCAAGCACGAGAACGTCGTGCTCGAGGTGCGCTCGGTGGTCGACCGACGCGCCGAGCGCATCGCCATCGAGATCCTCGAGCCGGCGGCCTAGAGGTACTTCTCGAGGCCGCGCTCGGTGAGCGCCTCGACGATGGCCTTGACGCCCTGCTCGTCGTCGCGGCGACAGACCAGCGTCGCGTCGGGTGTGTGCACCACGATCAGACCGCTCACGCCGCGCACGGCCACCACGCCGTCGCGGGCCATGACCACGCACTCGCTCGCCCCGTCGAGCAACGTGTCGCCCACGGCGACGTTGCCCGCTGCGTCGGCGTCGTGCAGGGCGCGCAGCGACTCCCACGCCCCCACGTCGTCCCAGTGCAGCGGCAGGGGCAGCAACAGGGCGCCGTCCACCTTCTCCATCACGCCGTAGTCGATGCTGATGGCGGACAGGTTGGTGAACTCTCGCGACAGGACCCGGTCGAATTCCTCGCGGCCGAAGGCGCGGGCCATGCGTCCGAGGGGTTCGACGAGGGCGGGCAGGTGGCGGCGGAAGGCCGCGTCGAGGGCGGGCGGGCGGAAGGCGAACAGGCCCGCGTTCCAGAGGTAGCCGCCCTCGGCGAGCATGGCCGCCGCGCGCTCGGCGTCGGGCTTCTCCACGAAGCCGTCGAGCGCAAACACGGTGTGACCGTCGTACGCATCCAGCGCCGCACCCTGCCGCAGGTAGCCGTAACCCGTGGCCGGACGGTCGGGCTGGATGCCGAAGACCAGCAGGGCCTCCGGCCGCGCCGCCAACGCGTGCCCGGCGGTGCGCAAGCGCTCACGGAAGGTGTCCTCGGGCCGGATGATGTGGTCGGAGGGCATGGCCACCACGGTGGCCTCGGGATCGAGTTGCGCGACGACCCGCGACGCCAGCCCGATGCAGGGCGCCGTATCGCGGCCCACCGGCTCGCCCAGGACCTGCTCGGGCGGCACATCGGGGAGCATGTCGCGCACGGCGTCCGCGTAGCGTTCGCTGGTCACGATGAGCTGGCGTTCGGGCGGGATCAGCGGCCGCAATCGCTCGCTCGTGCGCTGCACCAGCGGCAGGTCGCCGCCGATGGGCAGCAGCTGCTTCGGTCGGCGGCGGCGGCTCACGGGCCAGAAGCGGGTGCCCGACCCGCCCGCCATGATCACGGCGAAGAGCTCGCTCACGGCGCGGCGATCTGCGGGGCGGAGCGATGGGACGGCCGCAGGTACACGCGGCGCACGCGCTTGCCCACCGAGCAGGCGATCTCGTAGGGGATTGTCCCCGCCAGCCGGGCGAGCTCCGTGACGGTGATGCGCTGATCGCCGTCGGCGCCGATGAGCGTGACCGTGTCGCCCACGCCGACGTCCGGCACCTCCCCGACGTCGATCATGGTGTAGTCCATCGAGATGGAGCCCACGATGGGCGCGCGGCGTCCCCGCACCAGGACGCAACCGCAGTTGCTGAGTCGGTACGCGAGACCGTCGTTGTAGCCGATGGGCAGGGTCGCGATGCGCGTCGGCCGAGCGGTGACATGGGTGCCGTTGTAGCCCACCGGCGTGCCGGCCGGGACGTCCTTCAGGTAGACGACCTGGGTGCGCAGGCTCATCACCGGCTGCAAGGCCGGCGCCAGTGAGGCCATCTCGGCGCCCACCACGCCGTACAGCGAGATGCCCGGACGCACGAGCGGCAACCCGGTGCCGACGTCGCCCAGGATGGCCGCCGTGTTGGCGAAGTGCACGAGCGGCGGCGCGATGCCCTCGGCCGCCAGCGCGGCGAGCATGCGATCGAGGCGGTCCTTCTGCACGACGGTGAACGGGTGGCCCGGGCGCGAGGCCGACACGTGCGTCGCCAGGCCCACCAGCTCGAGCCCCGGCGACCCGGCCAGGCGCCTCGCCAACTCGAGCGCCCGCGGCGGCTGGGCGCCGAGGCGGCCCATGCCGGTGTCGGCCATGAGGTGCACCCGCGTGCGCCGGCCCTGACGCAGCGACTCGGCCTCGAGGCTCTCGATGCGGTCGGCCGAGTGGATGCACACCTGCACGTCGTGGCTGACGACCTGCGGCACCTCCTCGGGGATGATCGTGCCCAGCACGAGGATCGGTCGGTCGATTCCGGCCGCCCGTAGTTCGAGCGCCTCGTTGCTGTCCCCCACGCCGAAGCCCCACAGGCCCGGGTGGGCGGAGAGCGACCGGGCCACCGGCACCGCGCCGTGGCCGTAGGCATCGGCCTTCACCACCGCGAGCACCTGCGTGCCCGGGCGCACGCGCTGCATCAGCTGGTCGACGTTGTGGCTCAGCGCATCGAGATCGATCTCGGCCCAGACCCGGTGTCCGTCCACGATCTCGTTGGCGCTGCTCGTCACTTCAGCCGGCTCTTCCGTTCGTCCAGGGCGATCTCGGCGTGGGATCGCTTGAGGTAGAGCGGCCGGATGGTCGCGGGGTCCGTCCCGCCGGCCGCCAACCGTTCCCGTCCCAACGCCGCTACATGGTAAGCATCGGGAACCGGTTCGCGAACGATGGCGAGGTCGGCGTGCGGCGACGGCTCGCCGGTCGACGCCGACACGAGGCGCGGCGGGGACACGACGTCCGGCGCGTCACCCACGCCACGGGCGTAGTCGGCGCGATAGAGCTCGTCCCGCCGGGCATCGAGCAGCACGACCACCCGCTGGATGGCCGGTCGTTCGACCAGCACGGCCCGCGCTGCCGCCTCCACCGAGGGGATGCCCACCACGGGACGCGCGCTCGCGTGGGCCAGGCCCCGCGCGAGGGCGATGGCGGAGCGCAAGCCCGTGTAGCTGCCCGGGCCGGTCCCCACCGCCACCCCCAGGAGGTCTCCCGGGGTGAGACCATGGGCGGCGAGCAGGGCGGCCGCCTCGGGTGCCAGGCGGTGGGTGCCCCGCAGGCCCTCGGCCTGCATCCAGCGCCCCAGCGGTCGGCCGTCGTCGTCGAGGAGCGCCACGCTCGGGCGCAGGGAGCTGGCCTCGAAGGCGAGGACCGCCCCGTTCACTGCACCCGCTCGGCGATCTGCTCGACCCAGATCCGAGCCAGCTCCGCCGACGTCGCATCGACCACGGCCGCATCGAGGCCCTCGACCATGACCCGGGCCAGGTCCTCGGTGCCCGAATAGCGCAGCACGATGCGCAGGTCGTCGCCGTGCTGCGACTCCGCCGCGGCGACGGCGGCGGTGAGCGCGTCGAGCCCCTGCACCGGCGGGCGGGCCGACACGGGCACGTTCAGCAACACCTGCGGGATCGACGGGACGGCATCCACGAGCGAGACGCCGGATCGTCCGGTGGCCACCAGCGCCGACAGTACGCGCACGGCGGTGTAGAGGCCGTCGCCGATGAACACGTCGCGGCCGGGCGCCAGCGCCGGCGACGTGCGCGGGTCCTCATGGAAGACGATGTGGCCCGAGGCCTCGCCGCCCAGGGCCAGGCCCTCGGCCATCATCGCGGCCAGCACATGGCGGTCGCCCACGGGCGTGCGCAACAGCTCCAAGCCGTCGACGGCCAGGGCCCGTTGCAGGCCGAGGTTCGACATGACCGTGCCCACCACCGTGTCGCCCGGCAGCTCTCCGGCCGCGTGCAGCACCGGCCCGAGGAAGGCCAGGACGTGATCACCGGTGACGGTGCGACCCTGGGCGTCGACCATGAGCACGCGGTCGGCATCGCCGTCGAACGCCAGCCCGAGGTCGAACCCGCCGCCGGTCATGCGCTCGGCCAGCGCCCCGAGGTGGGTCGAGCCGCACCCGGCGTTGATGTTGCGCCCGTCGGGCGCGTCGCTCAGCACGGTGACGCGGGCGCCGAGCGCGGTCAGCACCGGCGGGGCCGTGGCGCTCGCCGCGCCGTGGGCGCAGTCCACCGCCAATGACAGCGTCGACAGGTCGGCGCCGGCGAAGCGGCGCTCCATGGTCGCCGTGTAGACGACCGCGCCGTCGGCGCTCTCGGCCGGCCCGGCCGTTCCTGCGGCTGAGGCTCGGTCCGCGCCCGCGTCCACGTCGTCGTCCGCGGACGACAACAGCGCCGCGACGCGCAGTTCGAGGGCCTGCTCGGCGGCGTCCTCGAGCTTCAGGCCGTTGCCGCCGAACACCTTGACCCCGTTGTCCTGCCACGGGTTGTGGGAGGCCGAGACCATGACGCCCAGCGCCGCCCCGCCCTCGAGGACCTGCAGCGGCAGCCCGGCCGTGGGCACCACGCCCAGGTCGATCACGCGGGCGCCGGCGCCGATGAGCCCGCGCGCGAGGTCGGCGGCGATGGCCGGCCCGGACTCGCGGGTGTCGCGGGCCAGCAACACCAGGCCGCTCGACGCGGCGGCGACCTCGCCCAGCGCGCAGCCCAACTGCCGCAGGAAGAGCGGTGTCAGCGGCTCGGCACCCGCCTTGCCGCGGATGCCGTCGGTCCCGAACCAGCGGCGGCTCACGGGTTGCCGTCCGTCGACACCGGCTCGGGGCCGGGCGCCGCCTCCAGTTGGTACTCGATCACGGGCACGCGCCCGTCCATCATCGAGACCTGCACGCCGTGGCGCGCCAGCTCGCCGTCGAGATCGGTGATGATGCGCACGCGCTCCTTGGCGCGCATGAGCGTGGCGTCACGCCAATCGTACTGCAGCGCGATGCGCTGGCGCAGCCAGTCCTCGTTGCGACCCGAGAGCACGCTGGTGGGTCCGGTGATGACCAGGTCGAGGGTCTCGGTGGCCTGCTGGATGCTCCAGCCCCGGGCCACCAGCGCGTCGGCGTTGACGTAGGCCACCGGCACGAGCAGCAATTCCATGCTCAGCGGCTGCGCCTTGATCGGCACCGTCACCGTGATCAGGCCGTCATGGGTCTCGAGGGTGACGCCCTCGGCCAGGGTCGCGTCGAGGCCCACGACCTGGCTTACCGCCAGGGTCGATCCGTCGAGACTCACGGGGGCCAGGCGCAGGGACGCCGGGTCGGCCAGCAGCTCCTCGATGCGCGACGCCGGTCCGCTGAGCGAGACCAGATTGGGCTCGAGGCGGATCTGACTCTCGTCGAATTGGTATCCGGTCGCCGGCGCCCCGCCCAACGCGACGTTGGCGGATGTGAGCTGGAACACGGCGCGCCGCCGCCGCTCCACCGGGATGCGCAGCACGCCGGGATCGGCGTCGAAGTCCATCAGCTCGGCCGACGCGCCCGAGGCATCGCGGAAGAGGCGCGCAGTCAACTCGACCTCGATGGTCTTCTCGTCCTGCCCTTGCAGGTCCTCGGGGTCGATGGAGATCAACGTCGAGAGCTCGAGGTCGCGGATGTTGCGCTTGAGGCCCTTGTACTCGACCCGCACGCGCTCGTTGCGCAGCCCGGGGTTGAGCACGGGGTCGACCAGCCGGTCGCGGCGCACCATGAAGCCGTCGGGCACGACGACGTAGACGGCGGGCGCCGTGCGCCGCATGACCTCGGCCTCGGCCTGGGTCGCCACGAGCGAGAGCCCGAGGCGTTGGTCCTGCTCGCCCATGAGCTGGCTCTGCAGCAGCAGCCAGAGCACGAGGGCCAGGAGCGAGCCGCCCACCTTGCGACCGATGTCGCGACGGAACCACTGCCACGGGTGGAATTGGCGCCGCTGCTCCTCGGGCTGATACGTCTCGAGCAGGTCGAGGAAGGTCTCCACGAGCTGCTCTTCGTCGTCGACGGGATGCAGTTCGCCGCGGTGGGCCACCGAGATCTGCCCGGTCTCCTCGGAGACCACCACGGCCACCGCGTCCGTCTCCTCGGTAAGCCCGAGCGCGGCCCGGTGACGGGTGCCGAGGTCACGGGAGACCGACGTCGAGTCGGTCAGCGGCAGGGTCACGCTGGCCGCCACGATGCGGTTGCCCTGCACGATCACCGCGCCGTCGTGCAGCGGGCTCTTCGGATAGAAGATCGACTCGAGCATGGCGCCCGAGAGGGCCGCGTCGAGGGGCACGCCGGTGTCGTAGAGACCCGAGACGCCGGTCTTCTGTTCGAACACGACCAGGGCCCCGGTGCGCTGGCGGCCCATGTTGGCGAAGCCCGCAGCCAGGTCGGAGAGCTGACTCGGCGCCGTGCGCGCGCTGCGCGCCTCGCTCAGGCGCGAGAGCCCCCGGCGCAGCTCGGGCTGGAACAGGATCACCAACCCCACGACGAGGGTCGGCAACAGGTAGGCGGCGGCCACCTCCAGGCGCGCGAAGCTGAGCCCCACCATCTCACTCACGAGATACAGCACGGCGAACAGCAGCAGGCCGAGCATGAGCATGCCCTTCACCACCGCGAGCCCGCGGGTGCCATGCAGGAAGCGCAGCATGGCGTAGAAGAACCAGCCCAGCAGCCCGACCTCGATCACCGCCGTGATCGTCTCGCGCACGCCCGCCTTCCCGATGAAGTCGGCGACGACGTCGCGCAACTCCCCCAGGTCGATGGCCAGGAACATCCCCGGGATCACGATCCGACGGTCACGTCGAGCGGAGCGCCCGCCACTTCGAGCACGCGCGCGATGGTCTCGCCGAGCAGCGTGTCGGGCGTGCTGGCGCCGGCGGTGAAGCCGATGGACACCTCGCCTTGCGGGAGCCAGTCGGCGCTGTCGACGAATTCGCCCCGGTCGGAGTCACGGTGACGGATGGTGCCCGCTTCGATCGCCGCCGGCCCGTCCACGTGATAGCTGGCGAAGTGGCCGTGCCCCACGCGGGTCAGGTTGCGCGTGTTCGACGAGTCGTACCCGCCGACCACGATCATCAGGTCGAGGTGGGCCTCGGCCACCAGGGCCGCCACGGCGTCCTGGTTGTCCTGGGTGGCGCGGCAGATGGTGTTCAGCTCACGGAAGCGCTCGCCCGCGGCGACCTCGCCATCACGGTCGGCGACGGCCTCCTTGAGCATGCGCTCGATCTCGCGGGTCTCGCTGGCCAGCATGGTGGTCTGGTTGATGGTGCCGATGCGGGTCAGGTGTGCGTCGGCATCGAAGTCGATGGAAAGGGCGCCGTCGGGCAACGCCGCCTTCAGTTCGTCCGCCTTGCTGTGGCCGCGGATCACATCGCACACCAGACGCGCCTGGTCCCGGTCGGCCACGATCACGTAGTGACCGCCCTTGCTGGCGATGAGGCTCGCCGAGGCGTGGGTCTCCTCGTGGCGCACGAGCCCGTGGATCACGGTCGTGAAACCGTCGCGCACGTAATGGAGCGTGCGCTTGTGCGGCTTGATCACCCAGGGGCAGGTGGTGTCGACGATGGTGCAACCGATCTCCGCGAGGCGTTCGGTGTCCTCCACCGTCGCGGAGAAGGCGGGGATCACGACCACGTCCTCAGCGCGCAGATCACCGTCTCCGCTGGCGTACTCGTCGGAGTCCTCGTCGGCGAAGGGGCCGCGCAGAAAGCGCACGCCCATGGCCTTGAAGTCGGAGTTCACCCGCGGGTTGTGGATGATCTGATCGAGCAGCCACACGCGCCGGCCGGGGTACTCGACGATGGCGTCGCGCACCATGGCGACCGCGCGATCGACGCCCCAGCAGAAGCCGAAACTCTTGGCGGTGTGCACCGTCACCCGCCCGCTCACCAGGCGGCCGTCGGCCGCCCGCAGCTGTTCGATCAGCGAGCTGGTGTAGGTGTAACGCTCGAAGGGGTCGCCGTAGAGCCCGTCCCCTTCAGGAGCGGTCCCTTCAGATGCGTCGTCGGCGATGTTGCGCTGGGCGTCGGGCATGGGAGCGTCGCGCACAGGGCGCAGCGACGCTCAAGTTAGCCCAGCTTCCCCTGTGAAGCCACCGAAGACGGCCGAAACGACGGCCAGGGCCTGGGCGGCCGCCCCCGCGTCGTGGACGCGGACGAAGTCGACGCCTGCCCGGGCGGCAATGACCGTCGTTGCCGTGGTGGCGTGCTCGCGGTCGTCCACCGGCCGGCCCGTCAGGGCCCCCAGGAACGACTTGCGCGAGCAGCCCAGCACCGTGCGGTGTCCGAGGGCGACCAGGTCGGGCAGCGCCGCGAGCAGGGCCACGTTGTCCTCCACCCGCTTCCCGAAGCCGATGCCCGGGTCGAGCAGGATGTCCTCGGGGGCGATGCCGGCCTCGCCGGCGCGCGCCACGGCCGCGGAGAGCTCGGCCATGACCTCGGCGGGAGCGTCCGTGTAGTGCGGGTCCGCCTGCATGGTCAGCGGATCGCCGCGGCGATGCATGAGCACCAGCGGCAGGCCCGCCTGCGCCACCAGGGTCGCCAGTTCGGGGTCCGCGGACAGGGCCGACACGTCGTTGACGAGGTCGACCCGGCAGCCGGCATCGAGCGCGCGTCGCAGCACCGCCGCGCTCGTGGTGTCGAGGGAGAGGGGCACATCCACGGCCGCGTCGAGCTGCGGCAGGATCTCGGCGAGGCGGCGCCACTCCTCGTCGGCCGTTACCGGCGCGGCGCCCGGTCGCGTCGACACGGCGCCCACGTCCACCACCGCGGCCCCCTGCTCCACCATCGACACGGCGGCCGTCAACGCCGCCCCCGGGAGGGCGTGGCGTCCGCCGTCGCTGAACGAATCGGGCGTGAGGTTGAGCACGCCCATGACGTGCGTCGAGCCCCGCGGCGGCAACGGTCGGGGTGTCACCGGTGGCGGCCCGGCGCGGGAGCGGCCGTGATCAGGCCGGCTCGGGAGCCGGCATCCCCGAACCCGCGAGGCCGTCGTCGGTCTCTGGATTGACGGGCCGGACCACCGGCGCCTCGGCGACGGGCGGCGACGACGCCTTGGGCGGCTCGGGCCGCAGACCGGCGACCGTCGTCCCGTCGATGAGCTTCCGGACCTCTTCGCCGTCGAGGGTCTCGTAGAGCATCAGACCCTCGGTCACTCGCTCCATGGCCTCGCGATTTTCGAGGATGATCGAGCGGGCCTGCTCCTGGCTGCCCTCGAGCAGCTTGCGGATTTCCTTGTCGATGGCCTCCGAAGTGGCCTCCGAGTAGTTCTTGCTGCGCATCAGCTCGTCGCCGAGGAACACCTCATGGCGTTCCTCGCCGAGTGCCACGGGGCCCAGGGCCTCGCTCATGCCCCAGCTGCAGATCATGTTCCGGGCCAGACCCGTCGCCCGCATGATGTCGTTCGAGGCGCCGCCCGAGATGTCGTCGCAGAAGACCTCTTCGGCCACGCGACCGCCGTAGAGCATGACCAGCATGCCCAGCAGCTCCTTCTTGCCGTAGTGGTACTTGTCGCGTTCGGGCAACTGCATGGTCGCACCGAGGGCCATGCCGCGCGGGATGATCGTGACCTTGTGCAGCGGCTCGACGACATCGCGCAGCACGTGTGCCACGAGCGCGTGTCCGGCCTCGTGATAGGCCGTCACCCGGCGATCCTCCTCGACCATCACGCGGCTCTTTTTCTGCCGGCCGAAGCGCACCTTGTCCCGCGCCTCCTCGAGGTCGTCTTGCTCGACGTGCTCCTTGTCCTTGAGCGTGGCGATGAGCGCGGCCTCGTTGATCAGCGCCTCCAGCTCGGCGCCCGAGAACATGGGCGTCCCGCGGGCCACGAGCGTGAGGTCGACCTCGGGGCTCATCTTCACCCGCTGCGAGTGGACGACCAGGATCGCCTCGCGACCGCGCACGTCGGGCAGGTCGAGGACGATCTGTCGGTCGAAGCGACCGGGCCGCAGCAGGGCCGGGTCGAGCACGTCGGGGCGGTTCGTGGCGGCGATCAGGATCACGCCGGAGTCGGTCTCGAAGCCGTCCATCTCGACCAGGATGGCGTTGAGCGTCTGCTCGCGTTCGTCGTGGCCGCCGCCGAGGCCGGCGCCGCGCTTGCGGCCCACCGCGTCGATCTCGTCCAGGAAGATCACGCACGGCGCACTCTCGCGGGCCTGCTTGAAGAGGTC
>JAJDEP010000019.1 GCA_029259715.1 Planctomycetota bacterium
GGCCTTCATCCTCCACGCGGCGTCGCTCTGTCAGGCTTTCGCCCATTGCAGAAGATTCTCGACTGCAGCCTCCCGTAGGAGTCAGGACAGTGTCTCAGTTCCCATGTGGCCGGCCAACCTCTCAGTCCGGCTACCCGTCATAGCCTTGGTGAGCCGTTACCTCACCAACAAGCTGATAGGACTTGGTCCCCTCCTCGAGCGGAATCACCATTTACCGTCACGGACGTATCCGCAACGGACCATCGGGTATTAGCAGCCCTTTCGGACTGTTATCCCCGTCTCGAGGGTAGGTCGACCAAGCGTTACTCACCCTTTCGCCACTCTACTTGCACCACCGAAGCGATGCTTTCGCGTTCGACTTGCATGCCTAATCCACGCCGCCAGCGTTCACTCTGAGCCAGGATCAAACCCTTCATGATGAAGTGTATTGTCCTGTGCGCCGAAGTCCGGCAATCCCGCAGGACGAATCCTTTGGGACGCAAGCGGACCACGACGCTCTCGGATGTTTGAGCTCTTTGAACCGCCGAAGCGGTCCGCGTGCTCACACACGCTTAAACAAACTTGCTACCGATTTTTCAAAGATCGTTCGGCCTTGCCGGGCCTTCCAGGACACGCCGTCCGAAGACGCCGGCCCCTGCTTTCCTAGCCGCTCGGAACCCCGTGAAGCACGTTGTTTCCGACCGCTAGAGGGCTTTCTTGCCTCTTGGCAAGAGCCCCGCAGTTTACCGATCCGCCCCCCCGGCACAAGGCCCTCGCGAAGGGATTTTCGGACCGATCCCAACCCCTCCGGCGGCCCCCATCCGGGAGCCCCTCAAGGGCTAGAGAATCTCGACAGCGGTGCCCCGCGAGACGAATTCGAAGAGCTCCTGCACCTCTTCGTTGCGGAGGCGCACGCAGCCCATGGACTCGTTCTTGCCGATGCTCTCGGGGTAGGCCGTGCCGTGGATCCCGAATCCTGTCGTGCCGGGTCGATCCTCGAAGCCCATCCAGCGCGTACCCAGCACGTTCTCAGGATCGCCGAAGGGGATCGCCTTCCCGTCGCGCCACCAGGTCGGGTTTTCCTGCTTCACCTCGATGGCGAAGGCCCCGCGCGGCGTCCGGCCGTCCTGGCCGAGACCCACCCGGTAGCAGGAAAGCACGACGTCTCCGAGGAAGGCCACCAGGCCGTGCTGGCTCGAATCGACCCGCAAGACCAGCTTCTGGCGCGGCACGAGCAGTCTCTGGCCCACCCGCAGGCCATCTCCGGCGAGGCCGTTGACCAGCTTGATCAGCCCCACTTCCGGGCGGACGCCGAAGCGCTGCGGGAAGGTCCGGTTGCAGAGATTCCAGAGGGCGTCGCCGCCGGCCACCTCATAGGTCTCGACGTCGAGCAGCGGCAGGAGCGAACTGCCGGGATCAGCATTGAGCTGCCGCAGCACCGTCCCGACCTCGTCGTACTCGCGGCCCATGACCACGCCGGCGTGGAAGGCCTCCGAATACAGGCGCCGGCGCTCGGCCGAGCCCGAAACCACGCCGGCCAGCAGGAGCCCCGCCCGGGCGGCCGCATTTGTGCTCGTGGCCGCCTGGCGGGTCGAACGGAGCAGTTGCTCGGCGCCGGCCCGATCGCCCTGGTCGAGCAGGGCCTGGGCCCGCTCGAAGGTCCGGGCCAGCGAAGCACTCTCATCGTCGGTGGCCGCCACATTCGTCACGGGCAGGGCTGCCCGGAGGGAGTCCTCCTGGAGAGATTCGCCCGTTCCGGGACCGGCCCGAAGGGTTTCGGACCTCAGCGAGACCGGGTCGGCGCCCTGATTCGGGAAGTGGGCTGCCGGAGCGCTGCCGTCCCCTCCCGCGCGGGCCGCGGGCACATGGCCGGCGTTGTCCGGATCGAGGGAGTGGAGCACGAACCAAGCCAACCCCAGCAGGATGACCACCACTGCCGCCAGTGCTCTCACCATTTCAGCACGCTCCTCGCTTCCCCACGGACCCAGACCGAGTCTCGATCCTAGAGTCCGCGAGCAGTATTTTCAGCCCTCAGACCGGCGGGCGCCGATACGTGTGCGCTCGTGCGTCGAGGGAGCGGGCGTGCGGGAGACAGAACCGACGCCGGTCTCCGGGATGCTCGCACCCCGATGCCTGGTTGCCTTCACCAGGTGGGAGCACGGCGCTCGCGCCCATCGTCCCGATACGTGATGTCGGGCATGACCGGCAACGACCGCAAGGCTGCTCCCGCATCAGGAACATAAGGCGCCGGGTGTGTCAGTTTCGATCCCGGAGACCGACGCGGTTCGTTCGCGACTATATCCCGGTGTTGACCGCGGTCAACGCGATCAGCGAAGTCTCGCCCCAAGTTTCTCGACCGCTGCTACAATCCGCTCGCGCGCGTTTGCGACGTCGTCATCGGTGAGCGTCCGGTCGCGCGCTTCGAACACGAGGTGATAGGCGAGCGAACGCTCTTCGGCAGCCAACGGCTTGCCCCGATACACCTCGAAGGCCTCGACGCTGCGCAGTGTCCTGGGCCCCGCCGCCTGGATCGCTTCGGCGAGACCGGCCGCGCTGAGTTCCGCACCGGCGACGAAGGCGAGGTCGATGCGCACCGGCGGGAAACGCCCAATGGCCGTGAAGCGCGTGGTCGTGCGTTCGGTAGCGGCCAGGCTCACCGGGTCGAGCACCAGCAAGGCGGCCTCGCCGGTGACACCGAGACGCGAGAGCACGACCGGAGAGATCGAGCCCAGGCTGCCCACGGTGACACCGTCGATGTTGAGCGTCGACGTCTGCTGCGGATGCAACCACGGCGCATTGCTCCCGGCGGGCGCGAGCGCCCACATCGGCGTCGCGGTCCCCACCGCCGCCAGGGCGCGCTGCGCGACCCCCTTGAGGGTCGCCAGGAGTTGCAGGGCTTCGCCGTCACGCGTCGCGAGCAGCGCCATGACCTCACGCGTCTCGTGCACGTCGCCGTCGTCCATGCGGAAGGCCCGCCCCACCTCGAACACGCGCACCTCGGGCTGCCGTCTCAGCCACTCTTCGAGGTGTGAGATCAGGCCCGGCGCGGCCGACGGCCGCAAGCGGGACGAGTCCTGCTGCAGCGGCCGGCTCAGGCGCGGGAGCGCGTCAGTGTCGGTCCACCCGGCGGCTGCCAGGGCGCCGTCGGAGACCATGGAGTAAGCCAGTGTCTCCGTGAAAGCGCAGTTCCCGCACAGCACGTCGCGCAGCGCGTCTTCCATGGCGCAGACGGGATCCCGTCGGCCGACGAGCAGCGGGCCGGCGGGATGGGCGGTCGGCACGGCGTCGTACCCGCGCAGGCGCCCGACCTCCTCGACCAAATCCACGGGCAGGGTCACGTCTCGAGCTGCGCGCCACGAGGGCACGCTCACCGCGAGCGCCCCGTCGGCCGCCGGACGCGTCTCGAAGCCCACCGACCGCAGCACCGTCTCGACCTCTTCCCGGGGCACGTCGCACCCGAGCAGGCGCCCCACCATGTCCGCCGGGAGGTCGATCACCCGGGAGGGCGTGGCGGCGGTGCCCGAGAGCGCGAAGGCCTCGGCGATGACCACGCCCTCGCCATGCTCGCGGACGAGGCGCGCGTAGCGTCGCACCGCCGCCTCCACCAACGCCGGGTCGAGGGCCTTCTCGAAACGGGCCACCGCCTCGGTCCGCAGCGCCAGGCGACTCGCGGTCCGGCGCACGCGCACGGCATCGAAGTGCGCCGACTCGAGCAACAGCCGCTGGGTTCCCTCGGAGACTTCCGTCTCGCCCCCGCCCATGATCCCGGCCAGGGCCACACCCCGCTCACCGTCGGCGATGACCACGTCTTCCGGGGTCAGCACCCGGTCGACCTCGTCGAGGGTGCGCAGCACCTCGCCCGACGCCGCGCGCCGCACGACGATGCGATCTCCGGCGAGGCGGTCGCGATCGAAGGGATGGGTCGGCTGCCCCAGCTCAAGCATGACGTAGTTCGAGACGTCCACGAACAGGCCCAGGGGCCGCATCCCGCAGGCCACCAGGCGACGACGCATCCAATCGGGGGACGGCTGCGGAGCCCCTTGCAGGCATAGTCCGGCGTAGAGCGGGCAGCCCTCGTCGTCGTCCCGGTCGATGGCCACGACATCGGGGCCGCTCCCGGGCTCGGACGACTTCAGGTCGGTGTCGAGGGCCAGCGGCTTCAGGGGCCGCCCGAGGATGGCCGCCAACTCCCGCGCGAAGCCGTAGTGGCCCCACAGGTCGGGGCGGTGGGTCACGCTCTGGTTGTCGATCTCGAAGATGACATCGCAGACGCCGGGCAGCTCGCCGATGGGCGTGCCCGCGGCCGGGCCCGCCGGCAACTCGATGATGCCGTCGTGGTCGGTGCCGAGGCCCAGCTCGTCTTCGGCGCAGATCATGCCGTAGCTGATCACGCCCCGGATCTTGGCCTTCTTCAGCTTGAGCCCGTTGGGCAGGCGGGTCCCCACCGGCGCATACAGGATGGTCTGCCCGGCGGCCACGTTGGGCGCGCCGCACACCACCTCCGCCGGCTCACCGGTCCCGTGGTCGACGCTGCAGACGGCGAGCCGGTCGGCGTCCGGGTGAGGTCCGCAGGTCAGCACCTTGCCCACCACCACGCCATTCAGCGCGGCGCCTTGATCAACGAAGCCCTCGATGAGGGCCGTGCGCATGGTGAGCAGCTCGGCCAGTTCGGCCGGGGCGACGCCCGCGAGGTCGACGTGATCGGCGAGCCAATTGCGTGAGAGCAGCATGGGCGGTCAGAACTGCTGGAGGAACCGGAGGTCGCCGCCGAGCATCCAGCGCAGGTCGTCGATGCCGTGACGCATCATGGCCACGCGGTCGAGGCCCATGCCGAAGGCCCACCCGGTCACCTGGTCGGGGTCGAAGCCCCCGGCGGCGAGCACGTCGGGATGCACCATGCCGCACCCCAGGGCCTCGAGCCACTCGGCCTCGGGGGGCGAGCCCGCCGGGCGCATGTCGAGCTCGAAGCCCGGCTCGACGAAGGGGAAGTAGTGCGGACGCAACCGCACCTCCACGTCGCCGCCGAACAGGCGCGACAGGAACAGGGCCAGCACGCCCTTCATGTCGGCCACGGTGATGCCGCGGTCGACCATGAGCCCCTCCACCTGATGGAAGATCGCCTCGTGGGTGCGGTCGGGCTGCTCGTTGCGGAAGACCCGCCCGGGGGCGATGACCCGCAGCGGCGGCTGCCCGCCGCGGGCGCGCATGGCGCGCAGCTGCACCGGTGAGGTGTGGGTGCGCAGGACGTGCCCGGACTCGAGCCAGAAGGTGTCCTGGTTGTCCCGGGCCGGGTGGTGGGCCGGGATGTTCAGGAGGTCGAAGTTGAACTCCTCCGTCTCCACCTCCGGGCCGTCGACGACGTCGAAGCCCAGCCCGAGGAAGATCTCCTCAACCTCACGGCGCACGCGGGTGATCGGGTGCAGGTGGCCCGTCGGGACGGCCAGCCCCGGTTCGGTCGGGTCGTAGCGGCTGTCCTGCAACCGCGCCTGCTGCCGCACGGCGTCGAAGGCTTCGCGGCGCGCGCCCAGGGCGGCTTCGATGGCCTCTTTGCGCTCGTTGACCAACCGGCCGAAGGGCTTGCGCTCCTCGGCGGGCAGGCTGCCGATGCCGCGCATCAAGCAAGCCAGCTCGCCCTTGCGCCCCAGGATGGTCTTGTCGACCTGCTCCAGGTCCGCCGTGGTCTCGGCGTCGGCGATGCGCTGCAGGGCCTGGCTCGCCAACTCCTCGAGGCGGTCCTTCATCCCCGGCTCCCCCGCTCTCCGTGGGCCCGCTCCCGGCGCGTCTGCACCCGCCGGACCTGCTCCCTCGTGCCCCGAGCGCCAACGTTGCGGGACGGGACCGGTGTGAGGCCTAGGCGGCCTTGACCTGCTCGACGAGCTGGGCGAAGACTTCCGGCTCGCGGGCGGCCATCTCGGCCAACGCCTTGCGGTCGAGACCGATCTCGGCCTTGGTGAGCGCCGCCATGAACGTCGAATAGTTCATGCCGCCCGCGCGAGCGGCGGCATTGATGCGCTGGATCCACAGCTTGCGCAGGTCGCGGCGCTTGAGCCGACGGTGGGCGTAGGCGTAAGCGCCGGCACGCAGCAGCGTGTCCTTGGCGGCGCGGATGTTCTTGCTGCGAGCTCCGCGGTAGCCGCGGGCGCGCTTGAGCAGGCGCTTGTGCCTGCGGTGGCGGACGACGGCTGAACGTGCACGGACCATGGGTCTCTCCTAGTTTGCTGCGGAGCAGCGGATCGCGGTCGGGTCGGCTCAGCGACCGGGCGCGATGAGGATCTTCATCTTCTTGGCGATCTTGCCGACGCACAGGTCGGAGCCGCGGACGCGGCGCTTGCGCGCGGGGTCCTTGCCGGCCTTGTAGTGCCGGCCAAAGGGCTTGCCGCGCTTGACCTTCCCGGACTTGGTGATCTTCATCCGCTTCTTGATGGATTTCTTGGTCTTGAGCTTGGGCATCGGTCTTCTCGGACAGCGTCAGGGGGGATCGGCTCAATGCTTCTTGGGCTGCAGGATCATGATCAAGCGATTGCCTTCTTGGCGCGGCTCGCGCTCGACCTTGCTGATGTCGATCAGTTCTTCACGGATGCGCAGCATGATCTGCCGTCCCTGTTCGCGAAAGGCCATCTCGCGGCCTCGGAAGGGCATGTTGATCTGCAGTTTGTCACCAGAGAGCAGGAACTGACGCCCCTTGCGGAGCTTCGTCTGGAGGTCGTGTTCGTCGATCTTCGGACGAACGCGCACTTCCTTCACAACGACCTGGTGCTGCTTCTTGCGGGCGTGCTGCTCCTTCTTCTTGTTGAGGTACTTCTGCTTACCGAAATCGAGCAGTTTGCACACAGGCGGTTTCCCGTCAGGAGCAACCTCGACCAGGTCGAGGTTCTTCTCCTTGGCCATGGTGCGAGCCGCATCCGTATCCACGATGCCGCACTGGTTGCCGGCATCGTCGATCAGCCGGACCTGTGGGATGCGGATCTCTTCGTTGATCCGCGGCCGTCCTTGTGCCGTGACTGCTCCTCCTTGTGCTTGAGGTGGGGTCCTGCGTTGGAGACTGCTTCAGGTGTTCGTGCTCAGCGCGCGGTCCACGGGGACCCTGCGCCTGTTTCGTCGTGTCGATAGCCGATGAACTGGTTTCCGATGAACCGAACGGAGGACTCCTTCGTGGCCGCTAACGTCGCTCTGCGACGTCGGTTGCGAGCCGGCCGAGGAAGTCGTCCCAGGTCATGGGATCGAGTTCGCCCTCCTCCCGTGACCTCACGGACACAGTCGAAGAGTCGATTTCGCGGGGCCCGAGTATGGCCACGTAGGGGATTTTTTCAAGGCGCGCGCGCTTGATCTTGGGGCCGATGGGCTCGTTCTCGAAAGATCGGTGGACCCGGTGCCCGGCCTGCTCCAGGGCGGTCGCCAGTTCCCGGGCTGCGGGCAGCTGATCGTCCGTGAGGGGCGCCACCGAGACCTGGACCGGGGCCAGCCAGACCGGGAAGGCCCCCGCCACATGCTCGATGTAGACCCCCATGAGCCGCTCCAGGCTCCCGAAGGGGGCCCGGTGGATCATGATCGGGCGCTCCCGCTTCCCGTCCTTGGCGGTGTATTCGAGGTCGAAGCGCTCGGGCAGGTTGTAGTCCACCTGGACCGTCCCGAGCTGCCATTCGCGATCCAGGGCGTCGGTCACGACGAAATCGAGCTTGGGGCCGTAGAAGGCCGCCTCGCCCTCCTCCACCACAAAGTCGAGGCCCATCTCCTCGCAAGCCTCGATGATCTCGGCCTGGGCCCGCTCCCATTGGTCGAGCTCACCCACCCACTTGTCCGAGACGTTGTCGCGGGTGCCCACCCGGGCCTCCACCGAATCGAGGGTGAGGGTGTTCAGCACCATGCGCACCAGCTCGACCACACCCTTGAACTCATCCTGGAGCTGGTCGGGGGTCACGAACAGGTGGGCGTCGTCGACGGTGAAGCCGCGCACCCGCTTGAGGCCGCCCAGCTCGCCGCTCTTCTCGTAGCGGTAGACGGTGCCGAACTCGGCCAACCGCAGGGGCAGCTCGCGGTAGCTGCGCGCATCGCTCTTGTAGATCTCGACGTGGTGCGGGCAGTTCATGGGCTTGAGCGCGAAGGCGCCCAGCTCCTCGTCGCCCAGCAGCGGGAACATCGAGTCGCGGTAATTGAACCAGTGGCCGGAGGTCTTGTAGAGCTCGAGCCGGCCGATGTGCGGCGTCGAGACCGTCTGGTAGCCGCGCTTGCGCTGCTCGGCCTTGAGGAAGTCGACCAGCGTCTCGAGCACCTGCGCCCCGCGCGGCAACCACAGCGGCAGCCCCGGCCCCACCCGGTCGGTGAAGTGGAACAGCTTGAGCTGCTTGCCGAGCTTGCGGTGGTCGCGCTTCGACGCCTCTTCGAGGTTACCCAGGTGTTTCTTGAGCGCCTTCTTGTCGGCGAAGCACGCGGCGTAGACCCGCTGCATCATCGGGTTCTTCTCGTCGCCCCGCCAATAGGCGCCGGCCACGCTGAGCAGCTTGTAGAACACCTTCAAGCGACCGGTGCTGGGCACGTGCGGTCCGAGGCAAAGGTCGACGAAGGCGTCACCGTCCGCCCCGACATCCGCGCCCTGCGTGCCCGCCGGCGCGTTGAAGTAGAAGCTGATCGGGTCTTCGAGCTCGGCAATCAGCTCGCACTTGAAGCGGTCGTCGCGGGCGCCCCAGGTCTCCAGCGCCTGCTCGCGGGTGACCTCCTCGCGCACGAAGCGCTGGTCGGCCGCGATGATCTCGCCCATGCGCGCCTCGATGGCGGCCAGGTCCTCTTCCTTGATGTGGCGGTCGTCGACGAAGTCGAAGTCGTAGTAGAAGCCGTTCTTGATGGTCGGGCCGATTCCCAATCGAACCGTGGAGCTGCCGAACACGTCCATGACCGCCTGGGCCATGACGTGGGCGGTGGAGTGACGCATCAAGTCGAGGCCCTGTTCGCCGTCGCCCTTGACGATGGAGACGGTGGCGCCGTCGGGCAGGGGCCGCGACAGGTCGCGCAGCTCGCCATCGACGTCGACGGCCAGGGCGGCCTTGGCCAACCCCGGACCGATGTCGGCCGCCAGGTCGGCGCCGGTGGCGCCGGCGCCCAGCGTGCGCACCGAGCCGTCGGGCAGGGTGATCGAGACCTTGTCGCCGCTCGCGGTCGCGTCACCCATCCGTGGACCCTCCGGCGGCAGCGGGTTCTCCCGCGGTAGCGGGCTTGCCGGCGGCGGCGGGCTCGAGCACGGCCACGCCGGCCTCCGCGAGTTGCGCGGCGGGCACCCGCGAGGGCGCCCCCACCATGAGGTCGGCCGCCTGGGCCGTCTTGGGGAAGGCGATCACCTCGCGGATGGAGTCTTCGCCGGCCAGCACCATCACGAAGCGGTCGAGGCCGACGGCGAAGCCCGCGTGGGGCGGCGCCCCGTAGCGGAAGGCGCTGATCACGAAGCCGAACTTGTCCTCGATCTCGGCGTCCGAGAGGCCCAGGGTGCGGAACAGGCGCTGCTGGGTGTCGCTGTCGTGGATCCGCACCGAGCCCGAGCCCAGCTCGATGCCGTTGACCACCAGGTCGTAGGCGCGGCTGGTGACGGACGTCGGGTCGTCTTCCAGCTGCCCCGGGCGCTGCTCCTCGAAGGCGGTGAAGGGGTGGTGGGCGGAACTCAGGGCGCCCGTCTCCTCGTCCCGGTCGAAGAGCGGGAACTCGGTGACCCACAGGAAGTCCAGGCGGTCGCGGTCGACCAGGTCGAGGCGTCGGCCGAGCTCGAGGCGCACGGCCCCGAGGGCTGCCGCGGACGTGCCGAAGCTGTCGGCCACCGCCAGGAGCAGGTCGCCGGGCGCGGCACCGGTGGCCGCCACCAGGGCCGCTGCCTCGGTCTCCGAGAGGAACTTGCTGCTGCCGCTCTCGAGGACGCCGCCGTCCCCCACCTTCATCCAGGCCAGGCCCTTGGCGCCGTACTCCTTCGCCACGCCCTCGAGCGACGCGATGTCCTTGCGGCTGAAGGCCGAGGAACCACCCGGAGCGGCCAGCATGCGCACCACGCCCCCGCCGGCGACGCAGTTCTTGAACACGCCGAATTCGCTGTCCTTCACGAGAGCGCTCACGTCGGACAGCTCGACGCCGAAGCGGGTGTCGGGCTTGTCGCTGCCGTAGCGGGCCATGGCGTCATGCCAGGTCATGCGCGGCATGGGCATGGCCGGCGCCTCGCCCCGCGCGGCCGCCACCGCCTGGGCGATGACCTCGCTCACCACCGCCAGCACCACCTCCTCGTCCGCGAACGACATTTCGAGGTCGAGCTGGGTGAATTCCGGCTGCCGATCGGCGCGCAGGTCCTCGTCGCGGAAGCAGCGGCAGATCTGGAAGTACTTGTCCTGCCCGGCCACCATCAGGATCTGCTTGAAGATCTGCGGGCTCTGGGGCAGGGCGTAGAGCTTGCCCGGGTGCACGCGGCTGGGCACGAGGTAGTCCCGCGCCCCCTCGGGCGTGGCCTTGGTCAGGATGGGCGTCTCGATTTCGGTGAAGCCGCCCGCGTCGAGGGACTTGCGCAGGGCCAGCAGCACGTCGTGGCGCAGCTTGAGCGCCCGGGTCGGTCCCGCGCGGCGCAGGTCGAGGTAGCGGTAGGTCAGGCGCAGCTCGTCGCTGACCTTCTCGGCCACCTGCTCGAAGGGCGGCGTCGCAGCGGCGCTGAGCACCTCGAGACTCTCGGCCAGCACCTCGACCTCACCGGTGGCGCGCTCGCAGTTCACCTGGCCCTCGGGCCGCGCCCTCACCGAGCCGCCGACATGGATCACCGACTCGGGCTTGAGGCCCCGGGCCTCGGCCCGCAGGGCGTCCGAGACGCTGTCGTCGAAGGCCACCTGGATGATGCCGTAGCGATCACGCAGGTCGACGAAGACCAGCGCCGCTCCCATCTCGCGGACGTGGTCGACCCAGCCGGAGACGGCCACGGCGGCGCCCACGGCGCTCGCGCGCAGCTCGCCGCATGTGTGGGTTCTGAGGCCTTGGGAGGTCATGGGGCGGATTCTAGAGAACCGCCCCCCGAACGTCTCCCCCTCGGCCGCCCGCCAAAGGCGCGGTCAAAGGCCCGGTCAGGGGCCCGATCAGAGGCGCGGCTGACCCGCGAACTTCAGGCGCATGAGGGCGCGCTGCAGGGCGGCCTCGGCCCGGACCCGGTCAAAGTTCTCTTCCCGGGTGCGCAGCCGCGACTGGGCGCGATCGCGGGACTCGGTGGCCCGCGCGACGTCGATGCCCTCGGTGTCGTCACCGAAGTCGACCAGCAAGAGCACGTGGTTCTTGTAGACCTCGACGAAGCCGGCGCCCGTGACGTAACGACGCACCGTGCCGTCGGCCAGGGTCAGCTGACACAGCCCCACCTCGAGCGACGACATGAGCGGCGCATGGCGCGGGAGCACACCGAAGCTGCCCTTGCTGCCGGGCACGGTGATCTTCTTGGCCAGGCCCTCGAACACCGGGCCATCGGGCGTGCGCATGTCGACCCACAGGCCCTGGTTCGACTCGACGGTCTCGCGCGACTCGGCGGTGTAGGCGTCGGCCATCCTAGCCGTCCTTCTTCATCTCTGTGGCCGCCTCGACGACCTGGTCGATGCCGCCCTTCATGTAGAAGGCCTGCTCGGGGATGTCGTCGTGCTTGCCGTCGACGATCTCCTGGAAGGAGCGCACGGTGTCGGCCACACTCACGTACTCGCCGGTGCGGCCCGTGAACTGCTCGGCCACCGCGAAGGGCTGGCTCAGGAAGCGCTGGATCTTCCGCGCCCGGGCGACGGTCGCACGGTCTTCCTCGGACAGCTCGTCCATGCCGAGGATGGCGATGATGTCCTTCATCTCGTTGTAGCGCTGCAGCACCTCCTGCACGCGGCGGGCGGTGGCGTAGTGCTCTTCTCCGATGAGGCGCGGGTCGAGCATGCGCGACGTCGAGAGCAGCGGGTCCACGGCCGGGTAGATGCCGAGCTCGGCGATGGACCGCTCGAGGCGGATGGTGCTGTCGAGGTGGGCGAAGGTCGCCACCGGCGCCGGGTCGGTGTAGTCGTCGGCCGGCACGTACACGGCCTGCATCGATGTGACCGAGCCCTTGTCCGTGGAGGTGATGCGCTCCTGCAGCGCGCCCATCTCGGACGCCATGGTGGGCTGGTAACCCACGGCCGACGGCATGCGGCCGAGCAGCGCCGAAACCTCTGAACCCGCCTGCACGAAGCGGAAGATGTTGTCGACGAAGAGCAGCACGTCCTTGCCCTCGACGTCGCGCATGTGCTCGCACATGGTGAGCGCGGTGAGGGCCACGCGCAGGCGCGCGCCCGGCGGCTCGTTCATCTGGCCGAACACCAGCATGGTGTTCTTGAGCACGCCCGACTCCTTCATCTCGAAGTACAGGTCGTTGCCCTCACGCGTGCGCTCGCCCACACCGGCGAAGGCGCTGAAGCCCTCGTGGGCCGTGGCGATGGCGTGGATCAGCTCCTGGATCAGCACGGTCTTGCCCACACCCGCGCCCCCGAAGAGGCCGATCTTGCCGCCCTTCGCGAAGGGGCAGAGCAGGTCGATGACCTTGATGCCCGTCTCGAACACCTCGGTGACCGGCTGCTGGCTCTCGTAGCTCGGGAAGGGCCGGTGGATGGGCGACCGGACGTCGGTGCCGACCGGGCCCAGACCGTCGATGGGCTCGCCGAGCATGTTGAACATGCGACCGAGCGCGGCCTCGCCCACCGGCACCGAGATGGGCGCGCCGGTGTCGTTGGCGGGCATGCCGCGCACGAGGCCGTCGGTGCTGGCCATCGAGATGCAACGCGCGACGTCGTCACCGAGGTGCTGGGCGACCTCGAGGGTGATGCCGATCTTGCGCGCGTCGTCCGTGATGGTGACGGCGTTGAAGATGTTCGGCAGCTCGTTCGTCGGGAACTTGACGTCCACGACGGGGCCGACGACTTCGAGAACGTTACCGGTTGCCACTGCTTCCTCCAGTGAGGCGATCGCCTCCTGTGGGCTGGCCGAGGTCGGCGCACGCCCGTGCTGTGTTCGAGAGTTTGTGTTCGTGGTCGTTGATCACTTGAGGGCCTCGGCGCCACCCACCACCTCGAGCAACTCGTTGGTGATGGACTCCTGGCGGGCCCGGTTGTACTGGCGCGTGAGCGCCTCGATCATCTCGTCCGCCGAGTCGGTCGCCTGCTTCATGGCGTTGCGACGGGCAGTGAATTCGCTGGCCAGCGACTCGAGCACGGCCGAGTAGACCTTGATCTCGAGGAACTTGGGCAGCAGGTCCTTCAATAGGGCCTCTTCGTCGGGCTCGATGATGAAGTCGGCGCCGCCCGAGCTCGCATCAGCGTCGTCCGCGGACGTCAGGGACGCCGGGTCGATGGGCAGGATCGAGACACTCACCGGGCGCTGACGAGACGTCGACACGAACGCGGTGTAGACCAACCGCAGCTCGTCGATCTCACCGGCCAGGAAGGCCGTCACCAGCTCGCGGGCGATGTTGCGCACGCGGATGAAGTCGAGCTTCTCGACCACGTCGTCCCAGGTGCCGTGGACGGTGCAGCCCCGCGCCGAGAGCAACGAGACGCCCTTGGAGCCGAGCACCCAGGTGCGCTGGTCGGGCGAGCCGCCGTCGGTGGCGTCCGCGCCGCCGATGACCTGCAGCGCCTTGCGCACGAGGTTGCTGTTGTAGCCGCCGCACAGGCCCTTGTCGGCCGAGATGACCAGGTTGCCCACGGTGGCGACCTCGCGGGCGCCGAGCAGCGGCGACAGGTCGCCGCGCACCGAACCGGCCAGGCGCGCGACCATCTGCTGCACCTTCTCCGAGTAGGGGCGCGCCGACTCGGCACGGCCCTGCAGCCGCTTGAGCTTCTGCGTCGCCACCATCTCCATGGCACGCGTGATCTTCTGGATGTTCGAGACACCCGTGATCCGCTGCTTGAGTTCCTTTGTGCCCTTGGCCATGGCTCGGCTCTATCCGCTCGTCAGTCGGCCGGCTTGAACGTGGACTTGAAGCCGGCGATGGCGCTCGTGAGCGCTTCGCGCAGCTCGTCGCTCAGCTTGCCTTCGGTGCGCACCCGCTCGAGCACGTCCTTGTGGCTGGCGCTCATGTAGGCCAGCAGGCCGCGCTCGAACTCACCCACCGCCTTCACGGGCAGGTCATCGAGGAAGCCGCCCGTGCCCGCGAGCACCGAGACGATCTGCTCGCCCACCGACATGGGCCGGTACTGGCCCTGCTTGAGCAGCTCGACCAGCCGTTCACCGCGGGTCAGCTGGCGCTGGGTGTTCTCGTCGAGGTCGCTGCCGAACTGCGCGAAGGCGGCCAGCTCGCGATACTGGGCCAGCTCGATGCGCAGACCGCCGGCCACCTTCTTCATGGCCGGCACCTGGGCGGCGCCGCCCACGCGCGACACCGAGACGCCCACGTTCACCGCCGGCCGGATGCCCGCGTTGAACAGGTCGGCTTCGAGGAAGATCTGGCCGTCGGTGATGGAGATGACATTGGTCGGGATGTACGCCGACACGTCCGCCTCCTGGGTCTCCACGATGGGCAGGGCCGTGAGGCTGCCGCCGCCCGACTGGTACAGCTCGGGGTTGAACTCGTGGGCCGTGTCGCTGAGCTTCGCGGCGCGCTCGAGCAGGCGGCTGTGGAGGTTGAAGACGTCGCCCGGGAAGGCCTCGCGACCCGGCGGCCGGCGCAGCAGCAGCGACACCTGACGCCACGCCAGCGCGTGCTTGTAGATGTCGTCGTAGATGGCCAGGACGTGGCGGCTGCGGTTGCGGAAGTACTCGCCCATGGAGCAGCCGGCGAAGGGCGCGATGTACTGCATCGACGCCTGCTCGGACGCCGGAGCCGAGACCACGATGGTGTAGTCCATGGCGCCGGCCTTCTCGAGCTCGGCCACCACGGCCTTCACCGTGGACTGCTTCTGGCCGACGGCGACGTACACGCAGATGACCTGCCCGCCGTCCTCGTCCTTGGTGCCCTTCTGGTTGATGATGGCGTCGACGCAGATGGCCGTCTTGCCGGTCTGGCGGTCGCCGATGATCAGCTCACGCTGGCCGCGCCCCACCGGGATCATGGCGTCGATGGCCTTGATGCCCGTCTGCATGGGCTCGTTCACGCTCTGGCGCTCGAGCACGCTCGGCGCGGGCATCTCGATGGGACGCGTCTCGGCGGCATCGATGGGACCCTTGCCGTCGATGGGGTCGCCGAGGGCGTTGACCACACGGCCGAGCAGCGCCTCGCCCACCGGCACCGAGATGATCTTGCCGGACGACTTGACCACGTCGCCTTCCTTGATCTTCTGGTCGGAGCCGAGCAGCACGCAGCCGACGTTGTCCTGCTCGAGGTTGAGGGCCACGCCGCGGATGCCGCCCGGGAACTCGAGCAGCTCGGACATCATGCAGTCGTCGAGGCCGTGCAGACGCGCCACGCCGTCACCCACGGAGATGACCGTCCCGACGCTCTCCATCTTGAGATTCGAGTCGTAGTTCTCGATCTCCTTCTTGATGATCGCCGTGACTTCAGAGGGTTGGAGCTTCATCGCTGCTGATCCTTTCGATCAGGTCGCTGCGCCCACCGGGGCGCGCAGCAGTCGGTCTTGCAGGGTCTCGAGGTGCCGACGCAGACTGCCGTCGATCATCTTCGAGCCCATGATGATGGAAACGCCACCGAGGAGGCCGGGGTCGACCGACTCCTCGAGGCTGATGGTCTTGCCGGTCAGGGCGCCGAGCTGCTCGACCAGCCGGGCGCGTTGCCCGGCGTCGAGAGGCGTGGCGCTGGTGACCTGGGCCACGAGCTTGCCGGCGGCCACCATGGCCGTGGCGTGGAACACCGGGCCGAGGTCGCCCACCAGGGACGCCCGACCGCGATCGACGAGCAGCCCGATCGTGCGGCGCACGAGGTCGTGGGCGCCGTCGCCCTCGGGTCCGTGATCCAGTACGCCCTGCACCAGGCGCTTCTTGCTGGCGCGGCCCAGCTGAGGGCTGGTGAGGTGCAGGCGCAGCTCCTCGTTGTGCTCGACGGTCTGATGCAGGCCGTCCAGCTCACCCATCACGCGCTCGACCACGCCGTCTTGCTCGGCGAGTTGGTGGAGCGCCTGGGCGTAGCGCATGAGGATCTGTCGTCCGCTGCCGGCCATGGCGTCTAGTTGTTCCTCGTCGCGCCGCCGTTGCCGGCGCCGCTGACTTCGGAGATGACCTGGTCGGCCAGGCGACGGTGGTCGTCGCTGTCGACCGACCGGCCCACCACCTTGCCGGCGATGGCCATGCCGATGTCGACGGCCTCGGCGCGCAGCTCCTGGATGGCCTGGCTCTTGGCCGACTCGATGTCGCGCTGAGCCGACGCCGCCACGGCCTTCGACTCGGCCTGGGCCTTGTCGAGGATCTCGCGGCGCATGGCCTCGGCCTCGGTGCGGCCCTTCTCGCGCAGCGCGGCCATCTCCGACTCGACGTTGGAGACCCGCTGGTTGTATTCGGTCAGCGTCTTCTCAGCCGATGCCCGGTCGTCTTCGGCCTGCTGGATGGCGTCGTCGATGCGCTTCTCGCGCGCCTCGACGGCACCCAGGATCGGCCCCCAGGCGAACTTGCTCAGGAGCACGAAGAGCACGCCAAAGGTGATCGAGGTCAGCACCACCGCGCTGGGATCGAAATGCAGCGGGTTGAAGCTGCCCTCGGCGAGCGCGAGAGAAAGGGTCGTGATGGTCATGGCGATTCTCGGGACTTCCATGCGGCCCGCCCCCACCCGGAGGCGCGGCCGCGATTCGATACGGACCTGCACCCGCAGGCGACGACCGACGCTCGCGATCTCGCGAGCCCGGCCGCCGCCCGGCGGGTTTCACCGGCGCCGGTTCAGACGGCGGTGTTGTTGGCCAGCATCAGGCACACGACGACTGCAAACAGCGTCGCGCCCTCGATGAAGGCGGCGGTGATGATCATGCCGCCTTTGATGTCGTTGGCAGCGTCGGGCTGGCGGGCCATGCCCTCCATGGCAGCTGCAGCGAGCCTACCGATGCCGCCGCCACCACCGACGATGGCAAGACCGGCGCCAAGACCGGCGCCGAGTCCAACAAGGCCGATGCCTTCCATGTCATTCTCCTGAAATGTGCGGGGGCGAACCCCCTGGGAAAGGGTGAAGGTCCTAGTGCTCGGGATGCAGCGATGCGCCCACGAACACAATGGTCAAGTACGTGAAGATGTAGGCCTGCACGAAGCACACGAAGAGCTCGAGGCCGTAGATGGCGATGGCCAGCAGCACCGGCATGAAGCCGACGACGTTGCCCATCAGGCCGCCCATGGACTGGGCGGTGACGAAGGCCAGGCCGAACAGGCCCAGCACGATCAGGTGGCCGGCCGTGAGGTTCGCGAAGAGGCGCACCATCAAGGCGGCGGGCTTCACGATCACGCCGACCAGCTCGACCACGATCATCAACGGCACGAGCCAGAACGGCACGTGCGGGATGAAGTTCTTCCAGTGCTTGAAGAACCCGAACTGGGCGATGCCCAGCACGTGGATGGCGACGAAGGAGGTCAGCGCCAGGCCGCAGGTCACGCCCAGGTTCGCCGTGGCGGTGCCGAGCAGCCCTGTGTGGCCGATGTCCGGCAGCAGGCCGAACACGTTCATGGTCAGGATGAAGAAGAACTGGGTCAGGAAGAACGGCACCAGGACCCTGCCGCGCTCCTTGCCAACCACCGAATAGACCATCTCGTCGCGCACGAAGAGGATGATCGACTCGAACACGCCGTAGGCGCCGCCGCGCGGGGCGCCGGTTCCCAGCTTGCGAGCCTTGAGGGCGATCAGCGACATGACCAGCAGCAGCAGGCCGCCGGAGATCCACTGCACGGTATTGATGTTGTAGATCGTGACCGGGAAGCCGCCGACGTCGAAGGACGTGATCGGGTGCGGCGTCAGGTGGGCGAACAGGCCGGCGTAGATCTCGGTGGGCGACAGCTCGCCGTCGGTGGTCTCGGCGGCGGGGTCGCTCACGGCGGTCGGGTCGACGGGTCCTGCCGGGTCGACGGGCCCTGCCGGTTCGACAGGACTGAACGCCTCGACCTCAGCTGCGCCGACCACCAGCACGGCCAGCACCAGGGAGATCAGGGCCAAAGCCCAACCCTTGCGCGGGAAGAGGGAGTTGCCAGGACCAAGACTCATGCCGCGCTCCCGTTCGGCTGGTTGCGCACCGTGAGCGAGAGCTCGATGGCGGTGAGCACCATGTACCCGAGGAAGTAGGACAACACGAAGGACCACTGCGGCGCCTGTTCGACCGAGCGCGCGAACAGCCACACGGCCACGGCGGTGATCACCAGACGTCCCAGGCTGCCGCCCAGGAATGCACCGAGGAAGCCCTTGATGGCGGTGCTGCTCATGGCGCGGCGCAGCAGGATGTAGCTCGGCACCATGACCGCCAGCGCCATGCCCCATCCGGCGAGGATGCCCATCACGGCGCGGGTCTCGTCGAAGGGCCGCGCGAGCAGCAGCAGGCCGGGCACCACCACGGTGGCGGCCGCCGTCCAAAGCGCGAAGGCACGGTCACGAGCGGTCATCGTGGCCCCCCAACTCGGGGTCGCGCGCCACGGCGCGCACCACGGACCGCATGCCGGACGTTGCGCCCAACAGGGCGCCAGCCATCATGAGCCAGGGTGGTGTTTCGAGCCATTGGTCCAGGAAGTAACCGACCGTCAAGAGCACGGCCACGTGCAGTGTCAACTGCATGCCGAGTCCAGCGAAACGCATCAGGTCGGAAGTCCAACCGCGCCCGCTTTGAGGCATGTCAGCCACCCTCCGGGTGGATTCTCCGAGAGCCCGAGGCGTGCTTCGACACGCCGCTTTTGGCCCCCTGTGCGGAGACGATGGCGATCCTACTCATGGACTTTTGCGGGTCAAGCGCAGGAGGGCCAATTCAGCTCTGTGGACGGCGGAAGCCCCCAGCGGCTCACCCGCCGGCGTCCCCGCCGTCGTCGCTGCTGCCCCCCTCGCCGCCGGCCGCTTCCGCCGCGGGGGCGCCCTCCGCCAGGCGCGCGGCCAGGGCCTCGATCTCGGTGCTCAGGCCGTGCAGGCGGATCAGCTCGTCCAGCGCGCTCTGCAACTCGGTCCGCACCGTCGTGAGCTGCTTGCGCTGGTTGGCCAGCTCGGCCTTCAGGTCGGCCAGCTCCTTGGTGGCGTCGGCCAGATCCTGCTCGGTGCCGGCCAGGTCGCTCGAGATGAGCTGGAAGTCGTGCTCGGCCTGCAGGTAGTCCTTGAAGATGCGGTCTTCCTGATCCTGCCACTGTTCGAGCTGCGCCATGAGCGCGGCGGCGTATTCGCGCTCGCGCGCGATGCGGTCCTCGAGGGCCTCGCGGGCCCGGCGCAGGTTGGGCAGCGTCGAGAAGTCGGTCTTGCTGGAAGGCGGGGGGACGCTGCGCGGGACGGCGCACGCCGCGGTCATCAGCGCGACGAGCGCCACGAGCGCCACGAGCGAAGGCGTCGCGGTCCGGCGTGAGCCGCCGAGCGGCCGCTCACCGACCGGTGCCCGGGCGCGTCGAACCACGCTTGTCACGGCATCTGGAGGCCCCATGCCCCGCAGGGTAGCCCCCGCTCGGGGCCGCCGCTAGAATGCGCCGCCTTGCGCGGAAAACCGCCTGCGGTCGTCCCGACCCGGCTCCGCGCCGCCACTCTGCCGAGACCAGGAAAGCCTCATGGAACGCACGCTCATCATCCTCAAGCCGGACGCCGTCCAGCGGGGCCTCATGGGCCGCATCCTGACCCGATTCGAAGCGAAGGGCCTGAAGATGGTCGCGGCCCGCTTCGAGCGGCTCGGCGAGGACAGGCTCTCGCAGCACTACAAGGACCATGAAGGCAAGCCGTTCTACGCCGGACTGGTGCGCTTCATGGGCGAGAGCCCGGTGCTGGTGATGGTGCTCGAGGGCGTCGAGGCCATCGCCACCTGCCGCAAGATGATGGGCGCCACCTTCGGGCGCGACGCCGAGTCCGGCACCATCCGCGGTGACTTCGGCATTTCACGCTCCTACAACCTCGTGCACGGCTCGGACTCCCCCGAGGCGGCCGAACGGGAGATCGGGCTCTTCTTCGACGCGAACGAGATCGTCGAGTGGCAGCCCGCGGGGCACGCATGGGTGTACGACGCAGAAGACCTGGGCTGATTCCGGTCAACCTGAATCCGGGCCCTGTGATTCCACAGGCCGGGATGCGGGAATTCGGGATGCGGGTCGTGGCCGCGGCCCTGCTGCTCGCCACCCTCACCGGTTGCGGGGGCCTGCTGCGCAGCGACCGTGATGAGGCCATGCTCGCGGTCCACCAGTCGAACGCCCTCGACTACTACGACAGCGGCAACTACGCCCAGGCGCTCGACCAGACCCGGCGCGCCCTCGAACTCGAGGCCGACCTGCCGGACATGAAGCTGGTCCAGGGGTTCTGCCTGCTCAAGATCGGCAAGGCCAACCGCGACGCAAGCCAGGTCGACGAGGCCCTCGAGATCTTCACGGGGCTGCGGCAGACGTCGCTGCTGAAGCTCTCGGGCGAGCCCAGCTACCAGGTCGAGCACGCCCTGGGACGGGCCCACCTCGCCCGGGCCCTCATGCACGACGACGCCATCGCGCACATCGAACAGCGCCTCTCCAGCGAGTACCTGGCCGGCGACGCACGCGCCGCCGATGGGAGGGCCCTGAAGCGCGAGCATGCGGATCGCCTCGAGCACCTCAACGACGCCGTCCGGCACCTACAGACCGTGACGAACGAGCCCCGTGGCGACACGGCCCACGCGCGCATCGACCTCGTGCTGGCCCTCAACAGTCTCGGCGGCCGCGACAGCGAGATGCTCAGCAACGGCCGCACGGCCCTCAAGCAGCTCGAGCAGACCAACCGCTATTGGCGCAACATCCAGGCCAACGGCAACTCCAGCGCCGAGAGCAAGGTGGGCGCTGAGTTGCAGGTGGAGAACAACCTCAAGAAGGAAGCGATGCTGCGCGACCTCATCGCGACGCTGCACTACAACCGCGGCGAGACCGAGGCCTACCTCGCCGAGCTGGCTGAGATGGAGGCGCGCCAGCTGATGACGGCGGTGCAGCACTTCAACCGCGCCGAGATCTGGGAGCAACGCGGGCGCTACGACCTCGCCATCGCCGACCTCGAGGCCTTCCTGCGCATGCGCGGACAGCACATGACATTCGAGCAGGACGACCGCGCGGCCCAGGTCTTCCGGAGGATCGATGCGCTCCGCAGCCGACTCCGCTCCCGGGGCTGACCCCGACGCCGCTCCGCGCCTTCCCAAGCAGGCGCGCCTGCGCTGCAAGCCCGAGTTCGATCGGGTCTTCCAGAACGGGCGCAAGGTCGTCGATCGCCATCTGGTGGCGTGGATCCTCCCCCTCGCCCACACTTCGGGCCCGTCGCGCATCGGACTGGTGGTCAGCCGCAAGGTCGGCAATGCCGTGGTGCGCAACCGGACCAAGCGGCTCCTGCGGGAGGCCTTCCGCCACCTGGCCCCCGGCATCCCCCATCCGGTCGAGATCGTGATCGTGCCGCGACCGGCCGGGCTGCCCACCAAGGCCACCGAGGCCCGGTCATCGCTCCGGCACCTGCTGTCGGTCTATGCCCGGGGGCCCCGCCGCAAGGGCGGCTCACCGCGCACCCCGGCCCGACCGGAGCCGCCCGGCGACGGGCGAGGGTGAGGCCCCCATGGCGGACCTGTTCCGCTTCCTGATGCGCCTCTATCGCGCCAGCCTCGGGCGCTTGCTGCCCGACGCCTGCCGCTTCACGCCGTCGTGCTCACACTACGCCGAGCAAGCCATCGCCAGCCGGGGCGTCATCGTGGGCGGCGCGCTGGCCATGTGGCGCCTGCTGCGCTGCCACCCGTTCAGCCGGGGCGGCCATGATCCGGTGCCGCCGCGCCCGCCGTCGAAGTCGGCGCCCTAGGTCCTGCCTCCGGGCGGCCGCGGCCACCCGGCGACCGACTCGTCACGCGTCGGCCGGGGCCTCTTCGGGCTCCGCGAGCTGCAGCTCGTGGCTCGCCTTGAGCAACTCGGGATCCGCCGTGTCGAACAGGGCGGCCCGGCGGGCCTCCTGCATGGCAGCGGCCCGCGAAGCCGCCATCCCGCCCGGGTCGGCATACATGGCCGCCTGGTCGGGCATGGCGCGTCCGGTGATGCGCACCACCGCCGACAGATTGCCGGCGTAGTGCCGCAGGATCGGGCTGACCGTGTCGACGTCCTGGGCGAACACCTGGACGCTCGTCTTCAGGAAGCGCTCGACACTGTCGGCGGCCTCCTGCTCGTCGTCCGGGGCCATGATGTAGGACCGGGGCACGTCGGTGAACACGAGGTGCTCACCCTGCGCCTCGCCGGCGGCCACCAGCGCGTCCCACGCGGCGGCTTCGTGCTCGGCCAGGATCGCCTCGATGGCCGGCTCCATCTTGGCCAGCTCCTCCTCGGCGATGGCGGCCTCGTCGAACTCGGCGTCTTCGGTCTCGAGCAGGGCCGCGATGCGCGCCGCGGCCTCCTCGGCCGCCACGGCCTCGAGCGGAGCGATCTGCTCCCGCGCCTCGGGCACGCTGCGGGCGCGCTCGCGCAGGGCCTCGCGGAAGGCCACGGCCTTGCGGTCCTGCTGCTCCGCCTTCAAATCGTCGATGAGCTGGTCGCGGGCCCCGTCGAAGTCGAGCGGCACCGCATCGGTGTGGTTCTCGTAGAACACCAGCTGCAAGTGCTTCTCTTGGTTGTAGGGCGTGTTCAGTCGGATGGCGCCGGTGGTGCCCAACCGGGAGAGGCGGCCCAGGTTCTCGTTCCCGACCTCGGGCAGGGCGACTTGCTCGTCGGGGCCCAGCAGCCCCTCGGGATCGACCACAGGAAGACCGTACTCGGCGGCCACTTCCACGAAGGCCGCCTTGGTCTTCGCCTCGGCCTCCCGCTCGTTGAACTGCCGGAAGGCGCTCTGCATGTAGCGGATGAGCTTGACCTCGCTCGCGAGCTCGGCCGCGATCGCGTCGGTCATCTCCTCGACGTCGGGGAAGCGCACCGTACGCGTGAGGTTGAAGCGGCTGCGCACCTCGGCCTCCTGGGGCTCGACCAGGCCGGCGGTCTTCTCGGCGGGCAGCGTCGTCAGGTCGTGATCGAGCAGCACCGAGGCGAGCACGATGTCCTGGCGGGCCGGGTCGATGTAGGTGCGACCCCGCTGCTTTTCAGGCATCTCGTCCCAGAAAGCCTGGAGTTCGTCGGCGTTCGGCGCGGGGATGGACTCCAGCGGCTCATCCTCGAAGACCAGGGCCTCGTAGCTGAACAGCTCATTGTCGATGCGCCAGCGCAGGTACACCGCCTCGGAGTCGACGATGGCGCTGTCGCGCAGGACGATGTCGAGGTAGCGCTGCTTGAGCAGGTCCTCGCGCAGGATCGCCTCGAAGTCGCGGGTGCTGGTGAAGCCCCGGCTCTGGACCATGGCGCGATAGTCGGCGCTCGAAGCGCCCGCCAGCGCGGGCTGCAGCGCCCGGCGCAGGTCCTCGTCGGAGACGCGCAGGCCGGCGCTGCGGGCATCGGCCACCAGCATCAGGTGGGTCCAGACGTCGTCGACGCTGAAGTTGGTCCTCGGGTAGTAGAGCCGGCCGAGCTGGTCCTTCACGCGGCGGTAGTCGCTCTCGGTCAACTCGACCGTCTCGCCCGACGCCGTCACGAAGCGCGCGAATGGTCCCGTCGGGCCGCCGCCCTTCAGGAACGAGTCGATGTCGCTCATGCTGGCGAACAGGCCGAACACCAGGACGGTGAAGATCACCGCGGCCCAGAGCATGGTCTTCTGGTGCTTGCGGAAGAGTCCGAAGCCCATGACCTTGGGAGTGGTGTCGTCCTTGGCCGGGCGCTGCGAGGCGCCCCCCTTGGACGCCTTGCGCGTCTTCGTCTTGCTCATGTCAGTCGAGCAGGTCCTTGATGTCCGGCAGACTCTTGATCGTCTTGAGGCCGAAGTGGTCCAAGAATCGCTTGGTCGTGCCGTAAAGCAGGGGATGTCCGGGCTCGGAGGAGCGACCGGAGACGCGGATCAAATCACGATCCAGCAGGACCCGCAACAGGGGCCCGGCCTGCACGCCGCGCACGGCCTCCACCTCAGCCCGCGTCAGGGGCTGCCGGTAGGCCACGATGGCGAGGGTTTCGAGCGCCGCCGGCGAGAGCTTGTCCGTGCCCGGACGCGCCCGCAGGGCCGCCACATCGTCGTGGAGGGTGGGCCGGGTCATGAAGCGCCAGCCGCCGGCCACTTCCATCAGATCCACGGCGCCGGGCCGATCGGCCCAGCGCTCGCTCAGCTCGGCCAGGGCCGCCTTGACCTCGTCCACGGACGCCTTGAGGGTCGACGCGATGCGCGCCGGCGTGAGCGTCTCGCCCGACGCGAACAGCAGCGCCTCGACGCGGTGGCTCAGGGGGTGCCCGCCGTCATCGGCCCGCCCCTCGGGGCCGCGGTCGTCGGAGGCGACTGTGTCGGAGGCTTCGCCTCCGGGGTCCGTCGTGCCGTCTGGACGCTTCCTGATCATCCCGCCTCGCTCGCCACCGTGGGCCGCCGATCAAACCGGCCGGAGGCTCGGTCAGGGCTCCCGTCCGGGGCGGCTCACACGATAGCGGTCCAACATGCGCGCTTCAAAGATCGCCAACTCCTCGGGCTGCAGCGGGCGGCGGGCCAGCTCCAATTCGATCTCGACCCGGACCCGGTCCCAGGGCCGCAGGTCCGGCTGCAATCGATCCACCAGCCGGATCAGGCGGAAGTAGGCCTTCCCGTTGAGCGTGATGGGCAGCGGCCCCAGCACATCCCCCGGCTGCAGACCCTCGCGGCCCTCGAGCAGGGGCACATCGGCACCGAGCGGGACATCGGGCAGGTCGCCCCCGTCGGCGGCCGTGGGATGGACGCTGTGCGCCCGGGCCAGCGAGGCGAAGGACGCACCCTCGGCGACCTTGGTGGCGATCCCGGTCGCCGTCTCGAGGTCCTCCACGAGGATCAGCTGCGATTGTTCGCGCGCCGTTCGGGCCGCCTCGAAGCGCACCGCCCGCTCGAGCAGCAGCGAGGCCAGCACCCGCGCGCGGATCTCGGCGCGGTAGCGCTCGACGGTGAAGCCGAAGCGAGCGGCCAGGAAGGTCTCCAGGCCGACGCTCTCGGCCTCCAGGGCAAACCGCGCCCGCTGCTCGGCGATGGCCACGTCGACCTCCCGCTCGAGCATCTCGGCCTGCACGTCGAGGCCGTGCTGGACCGCCACCCGCCGGGCGAAGGCCGAGAGCAGCATCTGGCGCACCACCTCGGCCGAGCGGCCCGGCACGACCAGGTCGAGCTCGCGAAACACGTCGCTGGCACGGATCGCCTGCCCGGCCACCAGCAGCACCGGTTGGTCGTCATCGCGGGCCACCGGGGGCATGGCCTCGACCCCCACCCGCCCGGCCACCGGCGGGTAGCCGCCCGCACCCTGGCTGCCCGAGCCTTGGTTTCCGGTGCTCGGGTTGCCCGTGCTCGGGTTCCCGACCGTCGGGCCTTCGCCCGCGCCCACCGGCGGGACGACCGGCCCGCGCTGCCCGGTCGCCGTCGTCGTCAGGGCCAGGAGCACCACGATCCCCACGCCGAACGGCGAGCGCCGGAGCGTGATCATCGGAACGAGACCAGGCGTTCGTACCGGAGTCCCTTGCCGGTCGGGCAGGTCACCCGTTCCACCTCGTTGCGATCGTTGATGATCTCTACGAAGCCGTCGGCGCGGCAGGTGCGGCAGGGCACGGGCTTGGCCCGTTCGATGTCGAGCTGCCCCGAGAACTCCGCGAAGTACGCGGACAACCAGCGCTGCCGGTCGTCCCGGGGCGTCGCCGCCCACCACTCGTCGGGCGAGAGGCCCACCGACTCGAGCCCCCGGTTGGCCCGCGCCGACGACTGCCGGCTCTGGGCCTGTTCGCGTCGGCGCCGCAGCACCTCTTCGATGCGCGACTCGAGGTCCTCGTCCTCGGGGTCGAGGTCGTCGGCGTCCTCTTCATCCTCGTCGGCACCGTGGCGCCCGAGTTTCCACTTCAGCGCCTTGTCGGGCCCGAGGATGAAGGTGCCCGAGCCGTAGCTGCTCGAGCGCAGGCTCCCGCCCCGGCGCGTGTCCCACAGCTCCTGGATGATCTCCTCATCGACGCCGTAACTGCGGCTGAGCTTGGTCACCAGCTCCTCATGGAGCCCCTCCTCCACCAGCTCCATGGCCGCGCCCAGGGTCATGTCGTCGTTGCGGGCGATCCGGGAGAGGCCCGCGTTCAGGAACGAGAAGTAGTCGGAGATGATGCGTCCGGCGTGGAATTCCCGGCGCCGCTCCGCGATCTGCTGCTGCAGGTCGGCCAGGTCGCCGAGCTGTCGGCTGGCGGGGAATTCCTCCCGGAAGCGGGCGGCGAGCTCTTCCGCCGTGTCGAACTGACGCCGGTAGAGGCGCTGGCGCAACTCGTCGAGCAGGGCCGTGGCGGCGGCCTCCTCGATGCGGATGTCGACCCGCTCCAGCCGCGACGCGAGCAGGTCGGGTCGGTACTCGGGATCGGTGTCGCGGGTCGCGCGATAGTGCTCGCGGGCGCGGGCGTACAGGCGCGCGCCTTCGCAGGTCACGGCCACGTCGAGGTGTTCCGCGGCCGTGGTCGGCGTGCCCTGCTCGGTCAGGATGCGCAGGTACAGCTCGTCGGGGGAGAAGATGGCCAGGCCTTCGGCCCGCGCGCTCTCCACCGACTGGACGTAGCGCTTGGGGAACTCGTCGACACCCGACCGGCGCCGCAACGTGAAGACGTCGCGCGGGCCGCCCTCGACCAGCGCGCCCGTCTCGAAGGTGCCGTTCTTCATCAACAGCTGCACCACGTCGACCTCGTACAGCTCGACTTCCTCCCCCGTGAAGCCGCGCGAGACCTTGATGCGACGGGCCTCCTCGGCCGACAGGTGATTCCAGCGCAGGGTCAGCAGGCCCCCGTTGTCGACCCGCAGCAGCGTGAAGCCCGTGGCCTCGTCGAACTCGACGATCTCGCCGTGCACCAGCGTGCCGTCCCGCAGGCGCACGATCTCCAGGGCCGTCGCCTCCAGGGCGAGGGCCAGCAGGGCGGCGGTGCAGAGCAGCAGTCTTCGAGCATTCATGGGCCGTCCATCCTAGTCTCGGCGCACGGCGCGGGCACGCCACTGCGCCACCGATTCGCGCGGATCCGGGGTGGCAGTGAGCAGGAACGGCACGGGACGGGCGCCCGCGAGGCCCGCCTCGTCCGACGCCGCCGTCACGCGGACCAGCACGGTCTCGCCATCCGGACGCGCCTCGAAGCTCACCGAATAGTAGGTGCCATCGTCGAAGCGACGCGACGAAACGTCGATCCAGTCGCCGGCGTCGTCATCCCAGTGGTCGCCGGCGGACACCTCCACCGCCAGGCGCTCGGCGATGCCGTCGACGTGATGGCCCGAGGTGCCCGCAGCCAGCCCCGCCCGGTGCATGACCAGCGCCGAGCTCATCAACGCGAGCAGCCCGGTCATGCCGATCAGGAAGATGGTCATGGCCATCAGCACCTCGATCAGGGTGAAACCGGAAGGAGAGCGGGACGTCACCATTGCAGCCGCTCCCGCGCCGCGGGGATGGCCACCGTCAGCTCGAACGACCGCCCCGCCCGCAGCACGGCGCCGGTCTCGTGGGCGCGCTTGCTCGTGCCCCGCGCCCCCCGCCGGACCCGCACGGTGCGACCGGCGGTGCCCCCGCCGTCTGGGCCCCCTCCGCCTGGGCCCCCGCCACCGGCGCGGCCGCCATCGGCGCCGCCGCCTGCACCGTCGCCGCCGACGCCGGACGTGGCCGTCTCGATCAGCTCCATCCATTCGTCGCCCACGAGCACGTAGCGGACATCCTCCAAGCGGGCGTCGCGGCTCACCGTGAGCCGTTGCGACGAGCCGTCGATGAAGTCGGCCAGGCGCCCCACCGACTCGCCGTCCTCCAGCACGAGTTCGACGTGGACGAGCTTGGGCAGCACGTCGTCGTGACCCGACCACACCGACGACTCGTCGACGTTGAGCGCGAACCCGGTGCCGGTCAGTCCCCGCGTGCTGTCCCAGGTCGTCAGCTTCTCGGTGAACGCCGACGCCGCGCCGGCCCGCGGGTCATCGAAGGCCAGGCCGAAGTGCAGCACGCCCTCGGCGATGGGCACGGCATCGGCGAGCAGCCTGTCCACCTGCTCGAGGGCCTCGGCGGCCACGAGGGAGCCGGCACCGCCCGCCCGCGCCCGCACCCGCCGCATGAGCGTCCAGTCGTCTCGACCGGCACGGCGCGCGAGGGTGAAGAGCGACTCGGCCAGCCCGCCGGTGGGCAGCCAATCGGCCGGGTCCTCGCCGGGCAGCAGCGAGGCCGCGTGGGAGCCCCCCACGGCATCGCCGGCGGTGCGCAACGCGTCCAGGCGACGCCCCTCGTGCAGCAGCCGGGTGAAGCGCAAGGCCGTCACCGGGCGGGGCTCCTCGCCGTCGACGTCCCCGCCGATGAACGCGCGCTCACACAGGAAGCGCGCCTCCTGCTCGCCGGCCCCGCGCAGGCCGGACCAGGCGTGCCGCAGGTCCTCGCCCAGCAAGGCGAAGACCGCCTCCGCACGTTCGTGCAGTTCGCGATTGCGCTCTCCGCGACTCCACACGTCGGTGGCGCTCGTCACGGTCTGAAAGAGCATCACGGCCAGGATGGTGAACAGGGTCATCGACGTGATCAGCTCGACCAGGGTGAAGCCGCGGGCCGCGGACCGCCGGGGAGACGTGGCCGTATTCATCGCCACTCCTCGTGCTCGAGCACCACGTCGGGCTGTACGTGGCCCACCGTCACCGTCTCCACCGCCGGGCCCAACTTCCAGCCGTGGGACGCGAAGCGCTCGGCGTCGAAGGCCCCCGGAAACCAGCGGGCGAAGAGGTAGAGGTCGAGCCGGTCGGCCTGTCGGCCCAGGGACACGCTCGTGCGTTCGGCGTCCCGCCCTTCGGCGGCGTGCCCCACCAGGGCGGCGTCTCCGTCGCCCTCCGGAGCCGGGGCGTCGTGGGGCGACGCGCGGCCGTCGAGCACGAAGCGCAGGTCGAGCCCGATCTCATCGACCGGCAGGCTCGACTGGACGACCACCTCCGTGAAGAAGGCGCCGTCCGCCTCCACCGACAGCGACGCGAACTCCGACTCCGGCCGCCTGCTTCCCAGCAGGGCCCGGTCCCGTCGGCGAGCCGGCATCCACCGCACCATGGCCCCGGCGTCGTGGTCGGCCGCCCCGGTGCCGAAGCGCCCGCGCAACAACCCCTCGGGCAGCAGGCGGCCCGCGCCGTAGCGGATCGGCATGGTCAGGGCCCCGTCGTCCACCCCTTCGAAGCCCACCAGCTCGCCGTCGATCCACGCCAGGCCCGGGGCATCCGGGAAGGCCGCCGGATCGGACAGCGGGATGAATGCCTGCTCGGGGCTGATGCGACCGGCGAGCGGCGTGGCCGGCCAGAAGTCGAGCGCACTCACCGACGTGCCGCCCTCGTGGAAGGCCCGCTCGGTTCCGAACAGACCGCGCTCGGTGATGTACACCGTGCCGCCGAACTCCGACGTGTCGATGCCGGCATAGCCGACGATCTCCTCGCCGATGAGCAGCAGTCCGCCGGCCGGATTCAGCGCGGAGAGGATCTCGAGCGCGTCGGGACCGAGCAGCGAACTCGCCAGCGTCCCGTGCGCCATGCGCAACATCGAGTCGCTCAGGCGCAGCTCGTCGTCCTCCTCGAAGTCGAGGTCGCCGTTCAGCACGTAGCGGAAGTGCTTCTGCAGCAAGGCCCCCGGTCGGCTGGACGTGGCGAAGCGCAGCTCGTCGACCACCACGCTCCCTCGGGACAGGCGCCCGGCGTAGTCGCGTCCCATGGAGAAGGCCTCGATGGGCACGGCCGGGAGCTCGCCCGACGGCCGCTTGATCAGGCGCGTCAGCCGCCGGCTGTCCATGTTGAAGCGTTCGACGTCCTTACGGATGGCGCTGTCGGGGTCGGGCAAGTGCTCGTCGAAGGGCAGGTCCTCGAAGGCGTAGTTCTCGTCGATGAGGCGATCGCTGGCGTCGAACACCTCGAGCACCGGCGCGCGGAACGCCACCAGCGCGTAGTTGCTCCAGTCCTGATCGTTGGTGGTCGCATGGTTGATGCGGTGCCACTCCTTCGAGCCGTCGGCGTCGACGAGGGTGACGGCGTCGTGACGGCCCGGGATGCCGTTCATCACATTGAGGCCCTCGCCGCGCCACGCGCCGACCGCAATGGTGGGCAGGACGCTCGAACCGCCGGTGTGATCGCCGTGGGCGGTGCCGTCCTGGGCGCGGAAGTCCATGTCGCCGTTGAGCCGGTTGGCCAGGTTCTGGTCGACGGTGGAGGCCGCGGGGTTCCACAGGCCGAGACCCTTGATGGTTTCGACCGCCGCGTTCACCGCGTCCAGGTCGTCGCGCACCATGTGGTCGGGGGTGGCCGTGGTCCAGCGCACCCACTCGGTGGCGTCGGCGCCCAGCTCGAAGTCGAGCCCGAGCTGCGCCACGGCCGAGTCCCCGCCCGCGCGGGCCCCGCCCGAACCGGACTGCCCGTCGGGGTGATAGTCGCGAAAGACATTGCCGCCGGTGACGCCCACCGAGATGGGGATCACCAGCACCCGCGGTTGGTCCGGCAGCCCCTGGATCTGACCCAGGATCGCCGCGTCGAATTCGGTCACCCATTCGCGGTCGGCCGAGAAGCTGCTGCTGCCCCCGACCACGGTGTCGGTGGCGCTGCCCGTGCTGAGCGGGCTGGCGGCGCTGCCCACCGACTGGGGGACGCCGTTGCCACCGCGCTGGACGCCCGTGAGCGTCCCCCCGGAGAAGCCCGCGTAGCGGATGACCTCCACGCCGCCGAGCCATCCGCCCTGGGTCTGAGCCCCGATGGGCGTCGAGATGATCGACCCGGGCGCGGTGATCGACCCGCCGCTCACCGCCCCGCCGCCGTAGTCGCACACGAGCAGGGCGTGCCCACCGGTGGCCTGGAAGGTGTTGGCGTCGAAGGGCGCGCTGCCGGAGGCCCGCACCGGGATGCTGGTGCTGCCCGCCAGGAGCCCCGTGCCCAGCTCCATGACCACCGGCGTCCCGCCCACCACGCCCACCGAGATGAAGATCGTGTCGGAGGTGAGGCGACTCGGGTCGAGCTCGGCCACGCTGAAGCGCGACAGGGCGCTGGCCAGCACGCCCGCGCCCCGGGAAGCCTGCTGCGAGCGCAGCGCGCGGCTGTAGCCCATGAGCTCCACCCGCTCGGAGGCCTCGTGATCGGGCCCCGGGGTCCCCCGCCGCGCGCGACCGCCGAAGGGATCGTTGGACCCGGCGGACGCCAGCACGAAGGCGTCCTCGGTCTTGTCGATGTACTCGACGATCTCGCGGCCCACCCGCAGCACGCCCTGGCGCGGGAATCCGGCCGTCGACTCCACGGGCAGCTCGCTCTTGCCGATGTAGCTGGCGACGCCGGCCCCCACGCCGCCATCGGCGGAGTCGACGTCCTCGGTCAGGCGTGTGGTGAACGACCGCTGGCCCCGCGGCACGCCGTCGACGAACAACGCCAGGTCGGTGTCCCGCGCCCCGCCGATCCACGCGGCCACGTGGTAGGGCACGTCCGCCAGCAAGGAGAGCCCGTCGTTGAAGGCGTAGCGGATCTCCCCCGCCGGCGGCGGGCGCCCGGCGGGCATGGAGGCCTCGAAGTCGGGGATCGAGGTGTCGCACACGCGCAGCACCAGCTCGCCCTCGTCGACGTAGATGAGCACCCGGTCCTCGAGTTCGTCGACGCCGCCGTCGAACAGGATGGTCTCGGCCGTCACGTCGTCGAGCTCCATCCAGAACTCGACGGTGAAGGGCTGCAGGCGCCCGTCGCTGCCCGTGACCGCGGGACGGATGCGCTCGGTCTGCAGGACCATGCCGAAGGTGTCGCCCAGGCGCATCCCGCCGGGCCCCTGACCCATGAGGCCGGGCAGGCCCTCGTCGAAGTGCAGTACGTGGGGCAGCGACGACCGCACGGTGGCCGGTTGCAGCGACGATTCCGGACCCACCGTCGAGGCGGCGGGCAGGCGCGCCAGCAGCGCGCCGGCCCGATCGATGCGCCCTGTGGGCAGGCCCACCAGGGCGTCGAAGGCGGAGACGAGGTCGACCACCGCCACGTCGTCCTCAGCCGACACGGTGGCGAAGCGCGCCGACATCTCCAGCATGGACGGCGTCTCGGGCAGGGTGCCGGCCGCCAGCAGGCGCGGGTGCGATTCCCAGCCGCGCGCCCCGGCGCCATGGGCCAGGGCCACATCGAAGTCCTGCTGCGAGGTGAACACGACGCCGGTCTCGCCCGGCGGCGCCACCGCGACGACCTGGCGCGCGAAGGCCCGGGCCTGCTCGCGGCCGTTGGGGTGGTTCACGCTCGCGGCCGCGTTCACCTCGAACCAGCCCGCCGAGGCGTAGGCGAAGGGCGCCGTCCCGCCCACGATCTCCGCGTCTCCGGCGTCGACGGCGTTGCGCAGGATCACCTCCCGGTCGCCCGCCGTGCACTCGCCCGCGCCCACCGCCCCGTCGAGCAGAGCGGCCAGCTCCTCGTGGGACCCGGGACGCCCCGCACGGATGCGGTCGGCCAGCAGCCCTGCCTGGCGCGACGAGATGCGTTGCACCGAGCGCCGCGACGGCGCGCCGAGGATGCGCGCGGCCAGCTCCTCGACGGTGAGGGCGTCGACGCGCACCTCGTCGCGGCGCAGCTGCAGTCCCGCGGCGGCGAGGTCGACGGCGCTGAAGTCCCCCGCCTCGATCGGCTCACGCAGGGCCAGAGAAAGGTCTTCCGATGCGGCGCCCCGGTCGCCCAGGACGGTGAGCGCCTGGGCGAGTTGCAGCGATTCGTCGAGAGTCACCACGTCGGAGATGGGCTGGCGACCGAGCCCGGTGAGCAGGGCCGTAAGCACCGGCAGGGGCGCCGTGTTGACGTTCACGGGACGCCGCTTGAGACGACGCAGCACGCTCTCGTCGCCGTGGCGCCCGGTCACCGGCTCGAGCAGGCGCAACCGCCAGTGGTCGTCCCAGTCCACGGCCGCGACCACGAGGTTCCACTCCTGTTCGCCGCCGTCGTCCTCCAACTGGACCACCGTGCCGGGACCGAAGCGGCTGCCGTCCGCAACGCCGAGCTCGGTGTGACCGAAGCGGTCGGTCCCGATCCACTGCAGCGCCTGGGCGTCAACGAAGCGCATCCCCGCAGGCTGCACGGTGAGCCAGCCTCGCGCGGCGTCCACCTCGTCGGCGCTGTAGCCCGCCTCGCCGAAGAGCCCGATGTCCTTGAGCCCGTCGACCCGACGGAAGGCGTCGTAGAGGCCCGGCCGGATGCGCCAGCCGTGCTGTGCCAGCAGCAGCAGCCGCAGGTCGAGCACGTCGTCGCCGGAACGGTGCGCCAGGGCCCGTGACCCCGCGAGGTTGGCGCTGGGGTAGCCGCGACGACAGTCCTCCAGGCGCCCGGCGCCCCGACTCGCGTACTCGACCAATTCGTTGCCGATCCAGGCCAGCCCGTGTTCGGGCCAGCCCTCCAGGTCGACGAGGGGCAGCACGTCGTCCGCCGGCCCCACGTCCTCCGTCAGCGACGTGCGCCCGCCCAGCAGGTTGCCGAGCAGGTAGGGCGACGCCGTGCCGAGGTGGGCGCGACCGGAGAGATCGTCGACGGTCACCGAGCGGATCGAGCCCTGCGGGTTGCGCGAGAGCACGTCTCCCTGCAACACGTCGAGGTCCGCGGGAGAGATCTCGTCGAGGTCGTCGCGGTGCGGCGACTCGACGTCGAGCAGCGGATGGGTCTCTTCGAGGTGCCGGCGCGCCGCGGCCAGCACCAGGCCCGTCCCGGCCCGCGCCTGGTTCTCGCGCAGCCGTTGCAGCGAGCCGGCCTCGAGGTTGCGCATGGACAGGGCGAAGGGCGCCGCGATGAGGGCCAGGGCGCCGAGCACCACGATCACCAGCACCAGCGCGGCGCCGCGACGACTCCGCTCCGCCGCTGCACCGGTCGCCGCGCGACCCCGGCCACCCTGCGGGACCGGAGCGGTCACGGCTCGTCCCCGGTGCGACGGACGATGCGGGCTTCCACTGTGCCCAGCAGGCCGTACTCCACATGGATGTCGACGGGCGGCTCGCCCAGCGACATCGACACCACCTCGGGCGCGCCGTGGAAGGCCGGGTCGAGGTGACCGCTCGCCGTCACGCGCACCACCCGCGTGGCCCCCTGCAACTCGACCTCGTCCGGCAGCCGCGTGTGTTCGGCCACCACCACGGAATAGATGTGCAGCTCGTCCAGGGCGCCGCGCAGCCGCGTGGCCCCGGCCCCCGTCCGCAGCAGCGCTCTGCCGACGCCATGCAGACGCCGGCGCGCGGGAAACACGGCCTCCTCCTGGACCTGACGCCCGTCCACGGACAGGTGCAGGTGGCGCCCGTCGAAGACCACCGTCAGGCGGGTCAGCCGGTCGGACGGCAGGTGCAGCCCCGGCCAGGTGTGGCGCACGTTCTCGGCGTCGTCGCCCCGGGCCGCGGCGGCGGCATCGGGCTCGAGCCAGAACGACACCTCGAGCTCGCCGTCGAAGTCGAACCCGAGGCTCCAGCGCCCGGGCCGCTCGAGGATCGTCATGGGCCGCGGGTCGTCCTGCGGCGCCACCCACACGTCGACCCCGAAGCCATGGGGCGAGTCGAACGACGGCGGCAGGTCACCGATGGAGAGCACGTCCTGCTCGAGCTGCAGTCCCCAGCCGATCACGCCTCCGGGCTGCAGCGCCGCCGCCTCATAGTCGGCCGGGACGGGCCAGCCGGTGCCCTCGACGTCCTCGAAGTGCCAGTTGCCCACCGCGCGCAGCCCCATGCCGTAGACCTCGTGGGCCTCCACGTCGACCACGAGGCTCGCCGGCGCGCCCTGCCCCACGGCCAGCAACCGCGCGGCGCGCATGGCGTCCTTGACCTGCATCAAGGCCAGGCGATCGGCGCCGTCGATGCGACGCAACGCACCGAGGCTCAGGCCCAGCAGGGCCGCGATGATGACGATCACGACCATCAGCTCGATGAGCGTGAAACCCGTCCGTGCGGCGCTCGTCCCGGGCGGCAACCCGGACGCGCGCTCGGACCGGTCAGTCGTCCTCGATGCTCGTCTCGAAGTTGGCAATATCGTCCTCGGTGCCCAGCATGCCGTCGGAACCCGCCGAGATCAGCTGGAACGAATCGAAGCGGTGCCACCCCCCGGTGAGGGGATTGCGGCGCGCTCGCACGGTGACGATCTCGACGCCCAGCTCGCCTTCGAGCTCGTAGCTGAACTCACGCTCGTAGTCGCCGTTCTGGATGTAGATGAAGGGGTTGTCCCAGGGATCCACCAGCTCCACCAGGGCGCGGCTGCCGTCGACGAAGCGCACCATCTGCGTCGCGTCGTCGTCGGCGTTGGCCTGCCAGCCCTCGTCCGGTCGCTGGCCGGTGTAGTCGGCCACCTTGAAGGCGGCCATGAGCGCCTCGATGCCCTGGTTGAGCTCGCTGCCATCGGTGATGCCGAGGGCGGAGAGGCGCGACGGCGGGAAGCGGCCCCGGCGGTCGGCGTAGCTCTGGATGTCGGCCTTGAGCGACTCGACGCGGGTGCGCGCTTCCATCTCGCGTCCCGAGTCCCGGAAGCGCAGCACGGCCAGGGAGGTGAAGCCCAGCAGCAGCCCGATCAGGGCGAGCACCACGAGCATCTCGACCAGCGTGAATCCGGATTGTCTCGGCGACATGCGCGCGCCTCTCCTGGCGGGCCACGATTCTCGCACAGCCGTCGCGGGCCGCATCACGGCGCCTGCACGATGCGCACGAGCGACACCGAGGCGCTCACCCGCCCGCCGGGGGCGGCTTCCGCCCACAGCTCGAGGTCGAAGGTCCGGTCGAAGCCCCGCAGCGATTTCAGCTCGACGGGCGCGCCCACCGTCCGACCGTCGAGGGTGAACACGTAGGCCCCGGTCTTGTCGTCGACGCGCTCGACGCCCAGCAACGCCGGCGCGCCGCGGGGCACCACGACCCCCCCCACGGGTTCGGCGTCGCGGATCAGCCGGTCGAAGTTGTCGAGCACCGACATGCGCACGGCCCCGTCGGCATCGACCCAGATGTCCAGGCGCGCCTTGGCCTGCGAGCCCCGGGCCCCCTTCACCGCGCGGTAAGAGAGCGACAGGCCGGTGCGCGCAGCGCCGATCTCGCCATTGACCACCTCGCCCTGCACCCCGAAGAACCCGCGCCCGTCGACGGGCCGGCTGACGCCGGGCCGCTCGGTCTCCCGCGTGCGCTCCATGCGCCCTTCGATGAGCAGCGCGCCGTCATCGAGGAAGACCCGCGGGCTCCCGTCCCATTGGTGCTCGGTCCAGCCCCGCTGCAGGGTGCTGCGCCCGAAGTGGTCGAGCCACTGGCGACGCGCCCGGTTGCGACGGATGCGCGCCTCCTGTTCGGCGGCGTAGAGCGCCTGGGGATCGTCGCCGCGACCGGCGAAGGCCTTCTCGACCTCGCCCAGGTGGTCGAGGGCGTCGTCCTCTTCTCCCCGGCGGTAGGCCGCCACGGCGAGAGCCACATGGGCGCCGGGCTGACCAAGAGTGACGGCCTGCTCGAGCGGTGACCGCGCCCCGAAGGCGTCGCCGGCGCGCAGGGCCGCGAGACCCAGGGCCCACTGCACCTCGCCGTTGTCGGGCTCGAGGCGCTCGGCTTCGCGCAGGTAGCGCTGGGCCTCGTGGAAGCGGCCGCGGTCCACGGAGGCCCGGGCCAACTCGAGCAGCAGCAGCACATCCGGACCGGACAGCCGCAGCGCCTCGCGCAGGGTCGAGACGGCCCCCGACGGATCGCCGTCGCGTCGTTGGTTGCGGCCGAGTCGATACAGCGCCTCGGGATGACCGGGCTCAGCCAGCAACACCTGTCCGTAGAGTTCGCGGGCCACCTCGGGCAGCCCGGCGTCCTCGTGCAGGAAGCCCATGGCCAGGGTGGGCGCCGCCGCCCGGTACGGATCGAGGTCGCGGGCCCGTCCCAGCAGGCGCAGCGCGCCGGCGCCGTCCGCCGAGCGCCAGGCCAGGACGCCGGCATCGGTGAGCACACTCGCGTCGTCGGGGGCCAGGGCCAGGGCGCTGCCGAGGGTCTCCGAGGCCGTCCCCAGGTCGTCCTCGGCCGCATGGGTCGCCGCCAGCAGGCGCAGGGCCCCCACGGCTCCGGCATCCTCCAGCAAGAGGCGGCTCGCCTCGCGGCGCGCGTCGTCGAGGCGGCCGGCGGCCATGAGCACGCCGCCGTAGGCCAGGGCCACCTCGCCATCGTCGAAGGGCACGTCGACGGAGAATTGCGTGGCCGACTTCAGCGCCGCCAGCGCCTCGCTGGTGCGCCCCGACTGCGCGGCCAACAATCCGCGCACGAAGCTCACCTCGGCCGAGCCGCGGCTCACCCCCGCGCTCTCGTCGAGCAACTCCCCGGCGCGCTCGGGCAGCCCCATGTCCGCGACGAGCCGGGCGTAACCGGCGTACAAACCCGCGTCGGCCCAACCGGCCTCGACCGCCCCGCGATAGATGGCCAGCTCGCCCTCCACGTCCCGGGCGCGCCGCAGGATGGCGGCCAGCAAGCGCGCCGCGTTCGTGTCACGCGGCGACGCGTCGAGCGCCGCGCGCCCCTCCGCGAGGGCGAAGTCGAGGGCCTGGGGCTGCTCCGGCCAGGCGGCGAGCATCTCGGCAGCAAGGGCGCGCCGGGCCGACGACGAGCCCGGGCCGCTGCCCAGCTCGCGCGAGGCGAAGCGGTAGACGTTCTCGAAGGTCTCGGCGAGGCCGAAGCGCTCGACCTCGTCCCGGGGCACGGTGAACGGCAAGCCCAGCGGGCCGCCGTGTCGCTCGCTCACCTGCTGCAGCGTGAGGTCGTCGAGCGGACGGTCGCGCAATCCGTGCGGGTCGTCGTTCAGGATGTGGCCGTAGATGCGCCGGCTCATGCCGAGCCGCACCAGCCAGTCGAAGCGCGTCTCGAGCACCGTGTCCGACAGGTCGGCGACGTCTCCCGACGACGGATCCGTCGCGGCGTCCAGCGCCTCGGTGAGGTCGTCGAGCAACCCGCCCACGAGGCCGCCGTTGCCGAGTGGGGCCAGGCCCGCGCCGTCGCCGCCTTCGAGGGAGAGGCTGCCGAGGTCTTCCGGGCGCACCCGGTAGGCCCGCGCCGCCGCCCCTTGCAGGCTCGGTCGCACCGACGGACGCAACACCGAGAGCAACGGCAGCGGTGGCGGCGGGAGCACGAGCGGGTCGAGGGGCAGCAGCTCCCGCGGCGGCGCGAAGAGCGGACGCTCGCGCACGCCGGTGCGCCCCCGGTCGCTCTCCAGGCGACCGTCGCGCACCAGCGCCGGCAGGTCCACCGTCGCCGCTTCCATAGAACGCGCCGACGGCACCCGCGTGCGCGCCGGCCCGTCGGAGACGCGCAGCCACGCGAGCAGGCCCACGGTCACCAGCGTGACGACGAAGAGGATCTGTTCGCGGTTCACAGCGTCGGGCTCGGGCGGGTGCGCGGGATCATGACGACCCCGCCGATGGGTCCTGCTCGGGGTCGATGCTCAGGCCCCGCACGGTGAAGTGACAGATCACGCGCTCGCCGTCCTCGTCCACCGTCTCGACCCGCAGATCGTCGATGGCGAGGTAGGTCGAACCCTCCACGATGTCGGTGAGCATGGTGGTGATGGCCTTCGACGAGCCGCGCACGACGAACTCCACCGAGTGGGCCCGCAGGTACCCCGACTCCGCCTTGCGCCGGCGCCCGACCACCGGGACCTGGATCTCATCGATGGCATCGACATCGGCGGCCAGGGCCGCCATGACAGTGACGTGCACCACGTGGAGCGAGCGCAGCGTGCGCAACACGTCCTCACGGCCGGTGGGATTGAGCTCGGGCAGACCGAGGTTGCTCGGCACCGACTTGCCCACGAAGGCGGCGCCCTTGACCAGTCGGTCCTGCTCGCGGCGCACCAGCTCGATGTAGCGCAGGTCGGGGCTGTCGCCGGAGCGCAGGGAGAACTCCTCGGGCAGGGTGTAGGCGACCCGGGCGAGCGCGGACTCCAGGCGCAGCTCCAACGCTTCCCGCAGGCGGGCCATGCGCTCCATCTCCGGGCGGGATGGGCGGCCGTCGGCCTCGCCCCCCGACCGCAGCTTGGCCCGCAGCGCCGCCACCTGGCGACCGGTGCCGACCTCGTCGTACAGGGCGCCGATCACGGCCCGCCCGGTGAACAGGGCCACCACGATGCCGGCGGCGATGAAGAGCAGGCGACGCAGTTCGCGATCCATCAGGCCTCGCCCTCCGCTGCGTCGTCGGCCCCGACGTCGTCTTCGTCGTCGTCACCGGGCTCGTCGGGGAACAGGCTCATGTCGAGGCGCAGCTCGAAGACGAAATCGCCCCGGCTGTCGGTGGTGAACTTGGGCACCACCGCGGCCACGGCGGGCCGGGCGCGCAGGGCCATGGTCAGCTCGGTCACCGCGTCGGCGAGGTTGCGCGACAGCTCCTTGCCGCGGCCCTCGATGATGACGAGCGGCCGCCGTTCGGTGCCGTGGCCGAAGTCGGCGTCGATCTCGCGCACCGTGCGCGCCGACGTGACCCACAGTTCCTCGGGCAACAGCTCCCCGAGCAGCGACAACACCGTGACCACCCCCGAACCGGGCGCCGTGGCCTGCTCGATGCGGTCGAGCTTGGACGCCAGCGCGGCGACCTCGACGGTGGCGCGCTCGTAGCCGCGCACGTCCGCCTGGCGTGACTCGACCTCCCGGCGCAGCTTCACCAGGTCGGCCCGGGCCACGTTGTAGCCCTCCCGCGCGCTCCAGGCGTAGAGGCCGAGGTAGGCCACCACGAGCACGCCGGCGAGCACCAGCCAGAGCGTCTTCTCGCGCAGTCGCCGGCCCCGCCGCGCTGCGTCGGAGAGGATCTCGAAGCGCTCGGCGCCGGGCAGCGCGCCCATCATGGCCAGGCCCGCCGCGACGGCGAAGTCGGGGCCGCGCTGCTCCAGGATCTCGGCGTCGCCCACCACGTAGCCGGCGCAGGGATCGAAGCGCTCGACGGGAACGTCCAAGGTCCTCGTGAGCGCTTCGTCGAGGCCGGGCAGCGAGGCGCCGGGGCCACACAGCAGCACCCGGTCGAGGGCGATGTCGCGGGCCTTGAGCTGCGTCCGGCACAGCAGCAGCGACGATTGCAGCATGCCCGTGACCTGACGCAGCCCGCCTTCGAGGGCCCGGGCCACGGCGCCCTGTTGTCCGGCCAGGGCCTCGCCGGGGCGGGCCAGTACGCCGATCTTCTTCTTCACGGCCTCGGCCTTGGCCGTGTCCACCTTGAAGCTCGACGCGATGGCGTCGGTGAAGAGGTCGCCGCCCCCGCTCAGGTTGCGGGCGAAGAGCAGCTCGCCGTCGCGCACCAGCGCGATGTCGGTGTTGCGTCCGCCGAGGAAGGCCACCATCACCGTGCCCTCGCCGCCGTCGGTGGCCACGCATGCGTTGTGAAGCGCCACCGCGTTGGGCGTGAAGGCCTTGACCTTGAAGCCGTCGGCGGCCAGGTCGTCGGTGCGCTCATCGATCAGGCTGTTGCGCACGAGGGCCAGCAGGGCCATGTCGTCGTCGCTGAAGGCCGCGGCCCCGCCCAGCAGCCCCCAGTCGGCCGAGAGCGAATCGCCCGACTGCTCCTCGACGTCGTCGATCTCGAACTGCATCAGCTCGGCGAGCTGCCACTCGGGCACGGGCGGCACCTGCGTCGTGCGCAGGATCATGTCCTTGCCGGTGACGCCGACGTAGAGGGCCGCACCCTTGGCGCCCATGCCGGCGAGTGCCACGCCCACGTCCTCGGCGCCCACCACCGCGCCGTCCTCGATCTCGAACGCACCCTTCCGCAGCCGGCCGACGATCACCCGGGCCGTCTCGCCGCCCATGTCCACGCCCACCACGCGGCCGCTCATCGGCCACCCTCCCCGGCGGGCGCTCCGGCGGATGCCCCCGCAGGTTCGCTGCCTTCGAGGGAGCGATCCGGGGCCAGGGTCGTGTCGAGGTAGCGGGTCAGCTCGGCGTCGACGGCGTCGAAGCCTCCCGCCGCGCGGAAGGAGTCGCGCACCGCGCCGATGCGGTCGGCGCGACGGCGGCGGTCCTCCTCAAGCAATTCGGCGGCGCGGGTGGCCACCGTGCGGGCCTGCTCGCGGAAGCGCTCCTCGGCGGAGCTGCCCGAGAAGGTGCGGGCCGCGTCGAGGCAGTCGGCCAGCACCTCGCGACAGCGCTGGGCGGACGCGAGGAACAAGGCGTCGTCGAGGTCCCGCTCGATGGTGTCGAGCCGCTCGCGCATCTCGTTCGACAGCCGGGCGCGCGCCGCGCCCGCCTCGGCCAGCACCTCCTCGTCGAAGGGATGGTCGCGCAGGATCGTCTCGAGCGTGGCGAGGGCCCGGCCGAGATCGCCGTCCCCCTCGTCCTGCAGCGCCTGGTCCCGGAGCTGGGCCGCCTCCACCCGCTCCTGCAGGAACGACGTCTGCAGCGTCAGCTCGTGGGGCACGCCGGCCCGGGCCGGGCGCGCGAGGCGCAGCACGATGCGCCCGTCGTTGCGCCACTCGCCGCTGAGCGCGAAGGGCTCGCCCGAGACCACGATGCGATCGGACGTGCCGCCGAAGACCAGCGAGCGGGCCTGCTCCACGGTGAAGTCCTCGGTGAACGACTCGAAGCCCGCGGCGAGCCCGACCCCCACCGGTTGGTGCGTGAGTCCGCCCTCCACCACGAGGGTGTGGACCAGCTCGGCACCGCTCGGCGCCGACCCAAGGGTCACGGTCATGACCAGCTGCTTGCCCCGTGACGCCACGCCGGACGTGACCGGTGCGCGCAGGCCGCCGGGCCCGGCCAGTGCGCCGCTCCCGCTCTCGCCCGCGGGCAGGAACGCCGCCAGCGGCGGCAACATCGCTCCGCTCGCGTCACGAATCGACACGCCCGCCAGGTGCAACGCCCGTTCATCACCGCGCAACAGCGCCAGGCCCATGGGCAGGGCCACCGCCTCGAACTGCCCGCCCGGGAGCAGGTCGCCGGCCGACCCCGCGGCGTCCACCAGACGCAGCGAGACGTCGTCGACGGCAGCGTCTCCCAAGGCGCCGAGGCCGACGCGCACGTGGGTGTATCCCGGGGGGACGTCGACGCGACCGGAGAGGGCGCCCTCGCCGGCGGCCGCCACCACGGCGAGCGGGCTGCGACCGTCCGCTTCGAAGCTCAGCAGCAGCTGCAGCGACGGATCACTCGACACGGCCGCGACCTCGACGGCCTGCGCGCCGCCGTTGATGCGATGGGAGCGGGTGGCGTACACCCGCGCCCAGCCGGCGTCGGAGACGAGGGCGGCGGCGGCCTGGCTGCCCGAGACGGCCCCGCGCTCGCCGAAGGCGAAGCCCGCCGGAGCTCCCTCGGCCGGCGCCCACTCCTGCGACGGACTGGTGTTCGCGTCGGTCTCGAAGCTCCACGCCGCGCCCAGCAGGTTGTCGGCGGCGGCGGGCGGAGCCCGGGTCACCTCCCGGCGGGCGGCGAAGGGGTCGGTGAGCACGATCCAGACGCCGGCCGCGGCGGCTCCCACGAGCAGCGCGACGCCGATCAGCGCCGGCCAGCGTCGGGACGTCCGGCCCGAGCTGTCGAGCACGTGGACCGTCTCGTCGCGCTCAGCGTCAGCAGGCACCGGGGCAGCAGCTCCACGGCCCGGGCCGACGACCGGGATGGTCGACGGACGGCTGGCCAGGATCGGGTTCGAAAGTGCGTTTTTATCAGGGACGGCGGTAAGGCGTCCACGCAACGGCCCGCCGCCCCCGGATTCGGCGACTGGTCTAGGGGCGCGGAGCCCCCGGGGTCACGGCCGCAGAGCCAAGACGAGCAGCATGACGGGCAGGCCGGCGGATCAGAACAGGGCGAAGGCCAACAAGTACACCGGCAGGGCCGCGAGCATCACCGTGAGGGTGTAACCGAGGATGTCCCTGGCCGTCAGGCCGGTGATGCCGAGCAGGGCCAGGGCCCAGAACGGCTGGAGCATGTTGGTCCACTCATCGCCGTAGGCCAGGGCCATGACCGCCCGCTCGAGGGGCACGCCCAGCTCGGCCGCCGCCTCGGCCACGATGGTCCCCTGCACCGCCCATTGTCCGCCGCCCGACGGCACGAACAGGTTCACCAGGCCGGCGGAGAAGAAGGTCACGGTGTCGAAGCACCACGCCACCGGCAGGCCCAGGGCCGCGAGGCTGCGCGCCAGGTCCACCGAGCCCTCGGCCAGGGCGCCCACCAGGCCCCCGGCCTCGAGCACGCCAAGGATCCCGAAGTAGAAGGGGAACTGCAGCAGGATGCCCCCCGCCTCGGGCACCGCCGCGCCGAAGGCCCGGCCGTAGCGCAACGGCGTCCCGAACAGGAGCAGGCCCAGCAGCACCAGCGTCAGGTTCACCGTGTTGAGGCCGATGCCCCGCAGCCAACCCGACTCGCCCACGATGCCGGCCAGCGCCACGACGCCGAGCGCCACCACCGCGAGCATGAGCAGACGCCCGACCAACCCGAAGCGTTCGGCGTCGGGCGACGGCCCCGACTGATCGGAGGGCTTCGAAGGTGCCGCTGTCGGCGGCGCGGTCGAATCGTCGGCCCCCGGATCGCCAGGCGCATCGCCCGGCGCCCCGACCACACCCTCCTGCGATCCGTCGGCCGCGGCCATGCGCCACAGGAGCAGCGGCACGAAGACGAGCAGCGCCGCCGACAGCGCCAGGTTCAACGGCGACAGGATCGTGCCGTCGAGAGGCACGGGCACCCCGTCGAGGGGCCCGCCCTCCGCGATCTTCAGCGGCGCACTGCCCGACAGCCCGCCGTGCCAGACCATGAGCCCGGTGTAGCCGGCCGCGCCCACCAGCGGATAATTGAGCGGACGCCCAGCCGCCCGGGCCCGCGCGCCGATCTGCTGCGCGAGCACGGCGCCGGCGACCAGGCCGAAACCCCAGTTGAGCAGCGCCGCCGACATGGCCACGAAGGCCGTGAGCGCCGCCGCCGATCCGGTGCTGCGCGGGATGTCCGCGAGGCGGGCCAGCGCGCCATTTACCGAGGGAGCGCGGGCGAGGGTCGTGCCGGCGATGAGCATCAACGCCATCTGGAAAGTGAAGCTCAGCGTGCCCTGGGCGCTGAAGCGCGCGAACCAGCCGGCCGCCAACGCCGTGAGGGTCACACCGGCTCCCCCGGCAGCGCCCCCGACGGCTGTGCCCCCGGCTCCTCCGATACCGGTGCCTGCTGCTCCCGTCCCGAACGCGAGGCCCAGTCCCACCGCCAGCACCGTCAGCCCGAGGGCGATGACGAAGGGGTCGGGCACCCAGCGGCGCGCGAACTCGGCGAGGCGCGATGAGACGGCAGCGAGCACGGAACGCGATCATGCCTCACGCCGATCAGTGTCTCCATGACGTAGGCTGGGGATGATGTCCCTGCCCGTCCGGCACGCCCTCGCCGCCCTTGCGTTGCTGCCGTGTCTCGCGGTGATGCCGGCGTGTGGCGAGTCGGGCTCACCGAATGTGCCCGCCACGGCGCCGGCCACCGCGCCCGCCGCGGAGCCCGCCACCGCAACCGGCGCAACGTCCCGAGACGCAGACCGCTCTCCAGCACCGGATACTGGGTCCGCCGACCCCCGCGTGGCCGTCTCCCTTGATGGCGAATGGGACCTGCTGCTCGATCCCGAGAATGCGGGCCGCGACGCCGGCTGGCAGAACGGTGGCCACGGCGCGTGGGAGCGCGCGCTCACCGTCGCCGTGCCGGGACCCTTCGAGCTCCTGCCCGAGACGTCCGGCTACGACGGCGTGGTCTGGTACCGCACGCCCCTTCCCCCGGCACCGACGCTGCCCGACGGCGGCGGCGTGCTCCAACTCGCCTTCGACGGCGCCAACGACCGCGCCGACGTCTGGCTCGGCGGCCGGCACCTCGGACGCCACGACGGCTCCGACATCCCCTTCCGCTTCACCCTCGAGCGCGAGGCCCTGCCACCCGACGCCGCCTTGGTCGTGCGCATCGTCGATCCCGGCGACACTCCCGTCGACGGCCTGCGCCTCGGCGCCCGGCCCCATGCCAAGGAGTCGTGGTACGTCAACTACGGCGGGCTCACCGGCTCGGTGCGGCTGCTCGCCGTGCCGCCGGTGGAGCTGCTGCGTCACACGACGACGCTCCCCGCCGAGGGCGGCGGCGCCTCGATCATGGCGCTCACCCTGCAGAACCACACCGACGCGCCCCGCCCGGTCTCCGTCACGCTGAGCTTCGCGCCGCCCGGCATCGAACCCGGCACGGATCCGAACCTGATCCTCGAGACGTCACTCGACAGATCCTTGGCGCCCGGCGAGACCACGCTCACCTTCCCCGTGCTCATCGACACCACGCCGCGCTGGAGCCCGCAGACTCCCGTGCTCGCCACCGTGGCCGTGACCATCGCTGATGGCACACGCCGCGACCGCTGGCTCCGGCGCTACGGTCTGCGCCGCTTCGCGGTGAACGGGAGTCACTTCGAACTCAACGGCGAGCCGCTCTACCTCAAGGGCGTGCTGTTCCAGCCCTACTGGCCGCGCACCCTCAGCCACCCGCCCACCCCCGACTTCCTGCGCCGCGAACTGCAGGCCATCAAGGACGCCGGCTTCAACCTGGTGCGCGCGCACATCCGCACGCTTCCCCTGCTGTATGAGGCCTGTGACGAGATCGGCCTGCTCGTCCACGCCGAGCCCACGCTCGGTTGGATCACCCACTTCGACGCCACCACCCGTCCCGCCGTCGACGCCGCCATCGAGCAACTCGCCCGCGACGTGGCCGGTCACCCTTCCGTCGTCATGGTCGGCCTGCTCAACGAGCTGTCCGGCGAGATCCACCGCGGTCGCACAGAGCTCATGCAGCAGGCCCACGCCCTCATGCCGCAGATGCTGCTGCTCGAAGACTCGGGCAGCTGGACCGGCACCTCCCACTACTGGAACCCCGGCGCGGCGGCCCCCGTGCCCTTCGACGACCTGCACATCTACCGCGCCTGGCCCTGGGACGACGGCGACCTGCGCTACGTGCGCTCCCTCGGCGAGGACCACGACCGCCTCGTCTTCGTGAGCGAATACGGCTACGGCGGCATCGCGCGGCTGTTCGCCAACGTGCGCGGCTTCGGTGACGAGCTGTGGTTGGAGGACGCGCAAGAGCACGTGCGGCAGCTGGAGGAGGCCCGGGCGGGCATCGCACCGACTGATCGCCTCGCGATCCTGTTCCGCGGCGAACCGGATGAGCGCTTGCGGGCACTGATCGACATCGGCCTCGAGAACCAGGCCGCGGCCGCCCGCTACATGACCTCGGCGATCCGCAGCAACGCCAGGGTCGCCGGCGATGTCTACACCCAATGGCGTGACGTCATGTGGGAGGACGGCGCGGGCCTCGTCGATGTCTGGGGCACACCCAAGCCGGCCCTCGACGTGATGCGCGCGCTCAACGAATCCGATGACCGGCCGAGCGATCCGAGTGAGGAGGTCCGTCCCCTCGGCCCGTTCGCCCGCAACACCTGGGGGCAGACCCCGGCGGCCGGCAAGATGGGCCTGCTCGATGCCATCGCTCTCGACGACGAGACTCGCGAAGCCCTCCGCAGTTCGCTGTTCTTCGACGAAGCCGCCTACCAGGAGCGGCTCATCGAGGTGCGACACGACCTCCAGCTGCCCGGCGGTGCGTTGGAGGAGCCGGACGATGCCGACGAGTTCGACGTCGTCTCCGCAGGCCACCTGGTCAACTTCATGTATCCGCGCCTGGCTGTCGTCGGACGACGGGGAGCTTGGTGGAGCCCGTCGGAGATCGAGACGACCCTCTCCCTCCTGCGCTGGGTGCACGCGGGTGGCACCGCGATCCTGCTCGCCCCGCCCGACGCGGGGCGCCCCCAGGACGTGGACTTCTTCGGGTACGCCTCCTTCGGCACCGTCGCCGACCTGCCCTTCGAGGCGCACATGCGCTCGGCACGCGGCCACTTCGTCGGCACGCACATGATCCTGGATCGGGAAATGGCCGGTTTCGTCGGCTTTTATGCCGAAGAGCCCCTCGTACCGCTGGGCCCACGTCTGTCTGCATTGCGTCCCGATCACGTGCTCGACGTGCGCGGATTCGACGGGACGATGAGCCGCGCGGACTGCTTCGACGGCTACGGGCGCCCCGTCGGCAGCGCCCTCCAGGCGGTGTTCTTCGGGGAGGGGATCCTCCTGCTCAACACGCTGCCCCTCGACGATCTGACCCCGGAAGAGCTCGAACGCGCCCTCCAAGCCATCGTCGTGTCCGCCCTCGATCCGACCTATTGGATCTTGCCCATGATGGACGCCGAGGAAAACCAGGGCTACCCCACCCCGCCACCCCCGCGCCCTCCCGTCACCGTCCCCGCCGAGTACAAGCAGCGCATCGGCGAGCTCATCTGGCAGCACAAGAACTACTTCGGGCTGGCCGAGCGGCTCGCCTACCAGAACTTCAACGGCAGCCGGCCGGTGCGGCGCGAGCTCGACGACCTACAGGCCGTCATCGACAACAAGAACGCCGGCCTCGCCGACATCATCGCCGGCGACTACGAGCAGGGCATCGCGCGGCTCGAGCGCATCGAGGACGGCCCGCTCGGCGGCGAGCGCGAGGCCTTCGCGCGCACCGAGCTGCGCGTCACCACCAAGTACGCCGACTGGGGCGGGCGGCCCGAGCTGCCCGTGCGCCTGCGCATCGGGGAGCTGCACGGCAAGGCCCTGGTGGCCATGCGCGACGGTGACCTACCGCGGGCGATCCGTCTGCTCGAAACAGCCGAACGCGTGATCGAGAACCTGCCGCCGTGGACCGGCCCCCGCCGCGGCGATCGCGACGGCGACGGCATCCCCGACGAAGACGATCCCGATTTCGTCGGCGACGAGGGCGACGACGACTCCACCGGCCAGGGCCTGCCCGGCGACCGCTGAGGGCGATGGTGAGGCTCCTCGCCTTGGAACGACGCACGCCCTTGCGACGCTTCGATCGCTGGGGTCGTTCCCGCGCCCCCGCTTACCTCGCCGTAGCGATGCGCAGCGCCGTGGTCTTGATGTAGAGCACCACCTCGCGGCCCGGCTCGAGCCCCAGGCCGGCCACCGCGTCGGCGGTGAGCGAGACGAACAACATCACGCCCACGTCGACCACGGCGAGGCGGCCGTCGTCCACCTCGTGGATGGCAACGATCTTTCCGTCGAGAGCATTGCAGGCGGAGAGATCGTCGTGGCGCGAGAGGCCCACGATGACCTCGCCGGCGGCGAGGCGCACGGTCACCGGCTCGCCCGGCCGCAGGTCGTGGGCTGCCACTGACAGGACTGCGCTGCCGATGTGCACCGAATGTCCGTCGTCGCCCGCGGTGCCGGCCAGCAGGTTCTCGGCTTCCTCGTCGCGCAGCGACGACACGGTGGCGCGGTGCGGCAGCACGTCGAGGGGCGCGCCTTGCTCGACCACCTTGCCACCCTCGATCACGACGACGTGGTCCGCGAGCAGCGCCGCCTCGGACATGCGGTGGGTCACGATGAGCGTGGGCACCCGGGAGTTGCGGATCAGCCCGTGCAGCCAGGGCAGGATGCGCTCACGGGTTCCTTCGTCGAGACTGCCGAGGGGTTCGTCGAGGAGCAGCAGGTCGGTGGCCGCGGCGAGGGCTCGGGCCAGGGCCACGCGGCGGGCCTCGCCGCCCGAGAGTTGGTCGGCGGGACGATCGAGCAGCGCGGTGATGCCGAGAGCGGCGGCGCAGGCGTCGACGTCCGGCGTGCCCGTGCGCCCGCCCCGCTCGACGGGGAAGCGCAGGTTGCGACGCACGGTCAGGTGCGGGAACAGCCGCGCCTCCTGGAACGCGAGGCCGATGCCCCGCGCCTCGGGAGGCAAGTTCACGCCGGCGGCCCGGCTGTCCGGTGTGCGGTCGTCCAATGTGCGCCCGGCGACGGTGATGCGCGCCTCGTCGACATCGATGAGCCCGGTGAGGGCCGCGAGCAGGGTCGACTTGCCCGCGCCCGACGGACCCACGATGGCCGTGCAACCGGGGCCGAGGAACAGATCGACGTCGAGGCGGCCCGCCACGCGCACGCGCAGCTCGAGGGTGTGCTCAGCGTTCACGTGTGCAGCACTCATACGCGTCGCCCCCGACGCACGAGCCATTCGCTCGCGAACATGGCCGCCGCGGCCACCGCCACGAGGGCCACCACGAGCGGCACCGCGCGCGACGGGTCGCCCGATTGCAGTTCGCGCCACACCGCCACCGGCGCCGTAACCCGTCCGCCGGGCAGCGTGCCGGCCACCACCAACGTCGCACCGAACTCACCCAGCGCCCGCGCGAAGGCCAGCACCACGGCGGCGAGCACGCCGTGGCGGCACAGGGGCAACGTCACCGCCGTGAAGGTCGTCCAGCGCCCGGCGCCGAGGCTGCGCGCCGCCTGTTCGAGGCCGGGGTCCACGCCCTCGAAGGCCACGCGCAAGGTGCGCACCAGCAGCGGGAAGGACACCACCGCCGCCGCCAACGTCGCGGCCAGCGGCGTGAACAACAGCTCGAGCCCGAAGGCGTCGTGGAGCCAGCCGCCGAACGCCGTGCGCCGTCCGAGCAGCATCAGCAGCAGGTAGCCGGTCACCACCGGCGGCAGCACCAGCGGCATGGCCACCAGCGTCTCGACCACGGCCTTGCCCGCGAAGTGGCGGCGCGCGAGCCACCATGCCAGGGCGACGGCGGGCAGCAGACCCAGCGCCACCGCGCCGAGGGCGATGACCACGCTTGTGACGATGGCGTCGCTCACCGCCCGGCCTCGCCGGCCGGCCCCGCCTCGTCCGCACCCGTCGCCTTGTCGGCAGACCCCGCCTCGCCCGTGGGCGCCCCGTCGTCGGAGCGCGCGTCACCCGGAAGGAAACCGTGCCGCGCGAAGACGGCAGCGGCGGCCGGGCCCCCGATCACGTCGCGTAGCGCGGACGCAGTGGCCCGCCGCCCCGACCGCGCCACCACGTGGGCTTCGTAGGGAGCCGACGCCCCCTCGAGGGGAAAGGCCAGCGCCAGGTCCGGAAGGGCCTCGACGTCCGTGGCGTAGCAGACCACGGCCTCCACCTCACCCACCGCCACCCAGGTGCAGGCGGCGCGCACGTCGGCGGCCCAGACGCAGCGCGACTGCAAAGCGTCCCAGGCACCCTGCGCCTGCAGGGCGGCCCGGGCGTGTCGGCCGGCCGGCGCCGTCACCGGGTCGGCGAGGGCCAACGAGCTCATCGCCGGGTCCGCGAGCAGGTCGTCGAGGTCCGCCGGACGGTCGGCCGCCTCGGCGTGCACGGCCACGACCAGCCGGTTGCGGGCGACCACCACGCCCCCGCCCGGTTCGGGCAGGGCGGCCAGCTCGTCGCGGTCCAGGTGCCGCGCCATGATCAGCAGGTCGACCGGCGCGCCCGAGCGCTGTTGCTGCAGCAGCACCTCCGAGCCCGCCAGGTGCAGGTCGAAGGGCGGCGTTCCGGGCAGGGCCGCGATCTCGGACAGAACGTCCCGCAGGCTGGCGGCCGCGAAAACGGCGACGTTGTCCCCGCCGTCCAGGCGCCCGCAGGCGCCCGCCGGCACGAGCACGGCGACGAGCAGGGCCGCGGCGACGCCGCGCGCGCCCCGGATCCACCGCCCGCCCGACGCGCCTTTCGCCTTCATGGCGGCCCCCCTTGCTCTCATGGCGGCAGAGGATACCGGACGCTAGGATGAGCCGTTCGTTCCTTGGCTCACCGAGACCGTCGTGCAAGAGATCAGAGGCTCCCTCGAAGGTGCAGGCCTGCGCGTGGCGGTCGTCGTCAGCCGCTACAACGAGACCATCACCAAGGGTCTGCTGCAGGGCGCCCTCGACACGCTCACCGAGTGCCACGTCCACACCGACGACGTCACCGTGGTGCACGTGCCCGGCGCCCTCGAGCTGCCGCTCATGTGCAGCCTCATGACCGGCTCGGGCGAATACGACGCCGTCATCGCCCTGGGCGCGGTGATCAAGGGCGAGACCGACCACTACGAGTTCGTCTGCGCCGAGGTCACCCGGGGCTGCGGGCTCACCAGCCTCGACTTCGGCGTGCCGGTGGCCTTCGGCGTGCTCACCTGCGCCACCCTGGCCCAGGCCCGCGACCGCGCCACCACCCCGGCCAAGAACAAGGGCTGCGAGGCGGCCCGCACGGCCATCGAGATGGCCAACGTCGTGCGCTACTGGGACGCCCTGATCCCCGACGACGAGTTGGAAGACGGCGAACTCGAGGACGACGAGGTCGGGGACGACGAAGTCGAGTACGAGGACGACGACCAGGAAACCACGCGGTGATCGGCGGCCGCACCCGTTCCCGGCAGGTGGCCCTGCAGGTGCTCTTCAGCCTCGACTTCCGCGAGGGCGAGACGCACCTGAAGTTCGATGCCGTCACCCTGGAGGACGCCGAGGGCAGCGAAGAGGTCAAGGCCTTCGCCCAGGTCCTGGTAGAAGGCGTGCTCTCGGATCTCGCGCGCATCGACCCGCTCATCCGCGACGCGGCCGACAACTGGGAGATGGGGCGCATCGCCGCGGTCGACCGCAACATCCTGCGCCTGGCCGTGCACGAGCTGCTGACGGGCGGCGAGGTGCCGCCGGCCGTGGCCATCGACGAGGCCATCGAGCTCGCCAAGCGCTTCGGCGGTGCGGGCTCCGGCGCCTTCGTCAACGGCATCCTCGACCGCGTGCGCAAGGAGCTGGGAGTCGGGGCGTCATGATCGGCAAGTTGTTCAGGGGCCTGGCGCGCACCCGCGACGCGCTGCTCGGCGGCATGCGCAAGCTGCTCGGCCGCGGCGCCCTCGACGACGAGACCCTCGACCGCATCGAGGAGCTGCTCTACACCTCCGACCTCGGACCGGCGGCGGCCGACCTCGTCGAGGCCATCCGCGCCGCCTACAAATCGGGCGAGCTGAAGGACGGCGAGCAGGTCGAGCCCTTCGTGCGCGCCCAGCTGCTCGAGCAGATGGGCGGCGTCAGCGAACGCCCGGCCATGACGGCGCGTCCCCACGTGATGCTCGTGGTGGGCGTGAACGGCTCGGGCAAGACCACCTCCATCGCCAAGCTCGCGCACCTGCTCAAGGGCGAGGGCAAGCGCGTCATGCTCGCGGCCTGCGACACCTTCCGGGCCGCCGCCGTCGAGCAGCTGACCATCTGGGCCGAGCGCCTCGACGTGCCCATCATCAAGAGCGAGCACGGCGCCAACCCCTCGGGCCTGGCCTTCGACGCCGCCGAGGCTGCCGTGAAGGCGGACGTCGACGTGCTGCTGGTCGACACCGCCGGCCGCCTGCACACCCAGAAGAACCTGATGGAGGAGCTGACCAAGATCTCGCGGGTCCTGGGCAAGCGCATCCCCGGCGCGCCCCACGAGGTGTTGCTGATCCTCGACGGCACCACGGGACAGAACGCCATCGCCCAGGCCCACCAGTTCCAGGCGGCGGCGCAGGTCAGCGGGCTGCTGGTGAGCAAGCTCGACGGCACGGCCCGGGGCGGCGCGGTGGTCTCCATCCGCAACCAGCTCGGCCTGCCGGTGCACTACGTGGGCCTCGGCGAGACGGTGGAGGACCTGCAACGCTTCGACCCCGAAGCGTTCGTGGACGCCCTCTTCGAAACCGAGTGAGCGCGCCGCGGGCTCGTCTCGACGTGGCCGGCTGGCTCGTGCTCGTCGCGCGCTCGTGGGAGCTGCACCTGCTGGTGCTGGCGGCGGCGCTGTTCATGCTGCCGGGCGCTCCCATCGACAGCGACGTGCTCAAGGGCGCCTTCTGCGCGGTGTTCATCGTGCCGCTCGTGCTCGTGTCCATCGCCTGGCGCGAGGGCACCGCCGCCGGCGCCTTCCTCGGCACCGCGGGCCTGCGCCTCTACGTGGGCTCGATCCTGCTGGCTGTCCTGGGCGGATGGATGGCGGGCGGCTTCGACGCGACGCTGCCGTCGTCGGTGCCCGACCGCATCATCATCGTGGCCCTCTCGCTCACCGCGGCCCTCGTCGGCGCGGTGGCCGCGCGGCGTCATCCCGACGCGCTGTGGAGCGCCGCCGGCCTGGCCGGCGCGATCTCCGGCGTGTACGCGCTGCGGCAGGCGCTCGGCTTTGAGCAGGCCTTCAGCCCGCCGCCCGAACTGACCAACGGCATCAAGGAGGTGGTGGCCTTGATGGGCAACAGCACCCGCGCCGGCGCCCTGCTCGCCCTGGCCCTGCCGGCCCTCGCGGCCGTGACGCTCACGCGCCTTGACAAGACCCGCCCCCGCCACGCCGACACCCGCTCGCTGGCCTGGCCTGTGATCGCGCTGGTCCTCGTCGCCACGGCACTGCTCCTGACCCAGGCCCGGGGCGCCCGTCTCGCCGCGCTGGCGGGCGTGGTCGTGGTCATGGCGGCGCGCGGCTTCACCGGGCGGCGCTCGCTGGTGGTCGGGGGCGCGCTGGCGCTGAGCCTCTTGGCGACGAGTGCGTTGGGCGGCCTCGACGTCTTGCTCGCGCGCAAGCTGCCCGACTCGGCCCCGATCCTCTCGGGCCAGGACGTGACCACGTCGGTGCGCCTCGAGGTGTGGCGCTCGACCACCACCATGGTGGCGGACGGTCCCGGACTGGGCCACGGCCTGGGCCTCTACCGCGAGTCGTTCGCGCCCTACCGATCCGCCGCCGAATCCGAACTCCCGGGACTGCACGGCGCCGCCACCGAGGTCTGGCACCCCCACAGCGAGTGGCTCCTGTCGGCGGCCGAGGGCGGTTGGGCGGCGCTGGCCCTGCTTGCACTGTTCGCCGGAGCCACCCTGGTGCGGGCCCGCAGGAACTACCGGCAGGACCATGTGGGCGGCGACCTCGTGGCGCTGGGCGTCATGACCGCCGGCCTGGTGGTGGCCTCCGTGCAGGACGCATGGAGCTCACCCGGCACGGCCGTGATCGTGTTCGCGGCGGCGGGTCACGTCTGGTCGCCGCTGCTGACCCACTCCGACGCGGACAAGCGCCGGGGACTCGCCCTCGGCCTGGCCCTGGCGATCTCGCTGGCCCTCGCCTTCCTGGCCTGGCCCCGCTGGGCCGGACACCACGGCGCCTGGAGCTTCCAGAGTCAGGCCGCAGCAGCCGGCGGCATCCGGTTCGAGGACTTCGACACCCTGGCCTCCGCGGCGGCCGCCGCCCCCCACGACATCGACCTGCAGCGCATGACGCGTCACATCGGGCTGCGGCTGCTCTCGGCGGTGCCCCCGGAGCATCGGGCCGAAGTCAGCGCCGTCCTCGCCGACGTGGTGCTGCGCATCGAGGCCCTACAAGCCCGCGCCGCCCACTGACCCCGGGCCGCGGCCCCACGGAACGGCGGTCCCCGAGACTCGCCGGCCCCACGGAACGGCGCCCCGAGCAAAGGAAATCGCCGCGGCTCACGTCTTGACTGCAAACTGGTATACGTGATACCAGTTTAAGCATGAAGCTGCGCCTGAAGACCGACTACGCCCTGCGGGTCCTGCTCTACCTGGCCCACCGCGAGAATTCCGCCGGCGAGCGGCGCCCCATCCGGGTCGAGGCCATCGCCGACGCCTACGCGGTCTCGAAGGACCACCTGGTGAAGGTGGTCCAGGAATTGGCGCGCGCCGGCTGGGTCACGAGCCGCGCCGGTCGCGGGGGCGGGCTGTTGCTGGCCGCCGAGCCCGGGACCATCGGCGTCGCCGACGTGATCTCGCACTTCGAGGAGCGCCACGGCGTGCTCGAGTGCATCGAACAGCCCCGCGTCTGCGTGCTCGAACCCGGCTGCGGACTGCGCCGTCTGCTCATGCAGGCCGAGGACGCCTTCTACAACACCCTCGCCGGCGTGACTGTGGCCGACCTGCTCGGCGGCCGTCGCGGCGGTGTGCACAACCTGACCCTCAGCGCGTAGACCGCGCCTCCATCCCCGCTCCATCCCCGCTCTCTTCCTGCTCCCGTTTCGAACGACACGACACTTCCGCCTGGTGACCCCATGAACCTCCCCCTCTTGCGCGACACCTTCAAGACCATGCTCCCCGATGCCGACGCGGTCGCGACCCGCTTCTACGACCGCATGTTCCGCGTCTACCCCCAGGTGAAGCCGCTCTTCGCCAACGCCGACCCGGCCGAGCAGCGCAAGAAGCTCATGGCGAGCATCGCCGCCGTGGTGGCCCTGGCCGACAAGCCCGACGAGCTCTCACCCGTGCTCTCCGACATGGGCCGGCGCCACAAGGACTACGGCGTCGAGCCCCGGCAGTACGCCTACGTCAGCGCGTCCCTGCTCGCGACCCTGGCCGAGCACTTCGGTGAGGGCTGGACGCCCGAGGCCTCCGACACCTGGAGCGAAGCCCTCACTGTCGTCAGCGACGCCATGATCAAGGCGCAGGCCGCCGCTTGAGTGCCGCCGCCTGAGCGCGTCGGCCTGATGGCGTCAAACCGACCTGGTCGCCTGACTCGACTTCGGCAACCGCGGGGCCCGGTTCCCCTCCCCGCTCAGCTGAAGCCGAGCAGGCGGCCCCCCTGGTACACGACGAACGAGCTGGCCCAGGCCATGGCCGTCATGTACGTGAACAGGAAGATGGGCCAGCGCCAGGTGCGCGTCTCGCGCCGCACCACCGCCAGCGTCGACATGCACTGGGCCGCCAGGGCGAAGAAGACCATCAAGGACAGCCCCACCAGCGGCGTGTAGACCGGTCGGCCGTCGGGCCAGGTCTCGGCGTGGAGGCGCTCGCGCAGCGGCATCGAGGTCTCGTCGGCCTCGTCGCCGATGCCGTAGACGATGCCCATGGTGCTGACGAACACCTCGCGCGCCGCGAAGGCGCCGATGAGGCCGACGCCGATCTTCCAGTCGAAGCCCAGGGGCGCGATGGTGGGCTCGATCAGGCGCCCCAGCCGGCCACCGTAGCTCAGGCGCAGCCGCTCGGCGGCCTCGGCCGCGCGTAGGTCCTGCAGCGCCGCCATGAGCGCGACCGGGAGCAGCGACGCGTCCTCCGCTGCGGCGGCATCGATCACCTCGCCGGCGGCGACGCCCCCCGTCTCGGCATCCGCATCGTCGTCCCCGACGCCTCCATCGTCATCGACATCCAGGATGGGAGCCACCCCGGCCGCCACGCGGGCGGCGTTGCCCTCCGCGGCGTAGTCCCGCGAGAGCTCGACGTCCTGCGGGAAGGTGAGCAGCACCCACAGCACCACCGAGCAGGTCAGGATCACCGTGCCCGCCTCGGTCACGAACAGCCGGCCCCGCTCCCACATCATGCGCAGCACCGAGGCGGGATGCGGCATGCGGTAGGGCGGCAGCTCCAGCACCAGCGGCGGCGTGGTGCCCTTGAACACCGTGCGGCCGAGCACGAAGGCCGCCGCCAGCGCCATCACCGTGGAGAACAGGTACATGGCCACCATGATCAGCGCCTGCAGCGAGAAGAAGCCCAGCAGCGTGCCGCCCTCGGCGCTCGGCGGCGGGAACAGCGCCGCGATGACCAGGGTGTAGACCGGCAGCCGCGCCGAGCAGGTCATGATCGGCACGACCATCATGGTCAGCAGCCGGTCGCGCTGCCGCTCCATGGTGCGCGTCGCCATGATCGCCGGAATGGCGCAGGCGTAACCCGAGAGCATGGGCACGAAGGCCCGCCCGGTGAGGCCGATGGCCTTCATGACCCGGTCCATGAGGAAGGCGGCGCGGGCCATGTAGCCGCTGTCCTCCAGGATCGAGATGAACAGGAACAACATCAGGATCTGCGGCAGGAACACGAGCACCGCGCCCACCCCCGCCACCAGCCCCTGCGTGATGAAGTCGGACAGCAGGCCCGCCGGCAGCAACATCGTCAGGCCCGTGGTGAAGGCCTCGACGCCGGCCTCGACGCCGTCGATGAGCGGCGCACTCCACGTGAACAGCGACTCGAACACCAGGGCCATGACCACCAGGAACAGCAGCATCCCCGCCGCCGGGTGGATCAGCACCTTGTCGATGGCGTCGGTGACCTTGCGCAGCGGCGTCAGCGGCGTCTCGAAGAAGGCCGGCAGCTGCGCGTCGATCCACTCGTAGCGCGCGCGGGCCAGGTCGAGGTCGAGGTCGCGGCCGGCCGCCGTGGCCGCCCGCCTCCGGCCCAGGGCCGCCGCCCGCAGGTCGTCGGGCACGTCCCACAGCTCGTCGTCGTCGTCGATGGACATGATCGCCCAGCCCGCCAGGGCCCGACGGCGCCCGTCGTCATCGCGGTCCCAGCCCTTGGGCACGAAGGGTTCGACGGCGGCGACGTCCTCCGAGAGGCGGGCGTCCCAACCGTTGGTCACGGCGCGGCTGCGCTCGGTCTCCGGCGCCTCCAGGCTCTTCTGCACGGCGGCGCGCAGGTCCTTCACGCCCCCGCCCCGCCGCGCCGACACGGCCACCACCGGCACGCCCAGCGCCGCCGACACCGCGTCGACGTCGATGCTGACGTGGTTGGCGGCCAGCACGTCGGTCATGTTGAGCGCCACCACCACCTTCAGGCGCAGCTCCAGGATCTGCAGCACCAGGTAGAGGTTGCGGGCGAGCTGGGTCGAGTCGACGACCACGATGACCGCGTCCGGCTCGTGATAGGGATTCAGGCCCGCCATGACGCTGATGGCGATCTGCTCCTCCGCCGAACGCGCCGAGAGGCTGTAGGTGCCGGGGATATCGAGCAGCAGCACATCGCGCCCATCGGGCAGCGTCATGCCGCCCTCGCGCTGCTCCACCGTGACGCCCGCGTAGTTGCCCACCTTGGCGTTGGCGCCGGTGAGCTGGTTGAACAGCGTGGTCTTGCCGCTGTTCGGGTTGCCGGCGATGGCGACCACCGGGCGGCTCATGGCTGGACCGGCGCCGCCAGGTGGATCGAGCGGGCCTCGGAGATGCGCAGCGAGACGCGGCTGGTGCGCAGCTCCACCTCGAGCACGTCGCCGATGGGGATGTTGCGCACCATGCGCACCGGCGTGCCCGGCAGGAAGCCCATCTCCAGCAGCCGACGGCGGAAGGAACGCTCACCCTCCACGGCGCCGAGGATGCCGATCTCGTCGTACACCAGGTCGGCGAGGGAACGGCCCGTCGGAGTCGGGATGCCGGGGACCAGCGGGTCGAGGGTGGTGCTCATGGGACCTTCTAGATGAGAATGGATCTCAATCCAGAAAGGCTACCACAGGCGCCCGCCATCCGTCGCCAGCCACCGGGCCCAGACGCCGGCCCAGGCGTCGGCTCAGTCGCCCGCCTGGTCCCGTCCCCGTTCCGCCGACACCGGGCCGCCACCGGACCCCGACTTGCCCGCTTTCTGGCAGCGGGCGCAGACGCCCCACACGTTGAGCCGGTGGCTCACCTCGCGGAAGCCCTGCCGCTTGATGGCCCGGGCCTGCACCTGCTCGAGCTCGTCGTCGTGGAACTCGATGATGCGCCCGCACTCGATGCAGATCATGTGGTCGTGATGTTCGTGGCCAAGGGTGTGCTCGTAGAGCGTGCCCCGGTCGCGGCCGATCTCCAGCGCCTGGACGAAGCCGCCCTCCGCCATGAGCGACAGCGTGCGGTACACCGTCGCGCGGGAGATGCGCAGGGCGCTGGCCCGACCGTCGCCGTGCAGGCGGTCGTACAGCTCCTCGGCCGAGACGTGCTTGTGGGTCGCGTAGATCAGCCGCAGGATCTCGAGCCGCTGCTTGGTGAGCCTCAGCTTCTGCCCGTGCAGGAACTGCTCGAAGGCCTCGGTGATCTTCTTCAGTGTCGGGATCGCGCGCCTCCCTAGACGGTGACCGGATCCGACGGACTCTCCAACTCGCGCCACCCGATGTCGGTGCGGAAGCGCATGTTCTCGAATTCGATGGCGCTCGCCGCGGCGTAGGCCTGCTTCTGCGCAGCGGCCAGGTCGTCGCCGAGGGCGACCACGCACAACACGCGCCCGCCGGCCGTGACGAGCTTGCCGTCGACCCGCTTGGTGCCCATGTGCAGCACGACCACGTCGTCGAAGGCGGCCGCCCGCTCGACGCCTTCGATGAGCTTGCCGGGCTTCACGTCGCCGGGATAGTCGCCGTCGGCCAGCACGACACCGCAGGCCGCCCGCGTCGTCCATTGCAGGTCTCCGACCTCCGCGAGGCGACCCGTGGCGGTGGCGTGGAACAGCTCGAGCACGTCGCTCTCCAGCCGCGGCAGGAGCACCTCGATCTCGGGGTCGCCGCCGCGCACGTTGAACTCGAGCACCATGGGGCCGTCGCCGGTGAGCATCAGGCCCGCGTACAGGATGCCCCGGAAGGGTCGGCCCTCACTGGCCATGGCGCTGATGGTCGGCAGCAGCACGCGCTCTTCGATCTGCTCGTAGGCCCGCTTGGTCAGCAGCCGCGACGGGCTGAAGGCGCCCATGCCCCCGGTGTTGGGGCCGGTGTCGCCGTCGAACGCGGCCTTGTGGTCGCGCGACGGTTCGAGCACGGCGACGGTCTCTCCGTCGACCAGCGCCATCACCGAGAGCTCCTCGCCCTGCAGGAAGTCCTCGAACACCACGCGCTCGCCGGCCGTGCCAAAGCGCCGGTCGAGCATGAGCTCGCGCACGGCGGCCACGGCGGTGGCGTTGTCCTGGGCGATGATCACGCCCTTGCCGGCGGCCAGGCCGTCGGCCTTGATCACCACCGGCCACTCCTCGAGGTTCTCGGCGTAGGCGATGGCCTCGGAGGCCGCGTTGAAGGTGCGGTAGCCGGCGGTGGGGATGTGCGCCTTGCGGCACAGCTCCTTCATGTAGGCCTTGCTGCCCTCGAGGTGGGCCGCGGCCTTGCTCGGCCCCATGGCCGGGATGCCGGCGGCCTCGCAGGCGTCGACCAGTCCGGCCACCAGGGGCACCTCGGGGCCCACCACCACCAGCCCGATGTCGAGTTCCTGGGCCGCGGCGACCAGGGCCTTCACGTCGTCCGCGGAGATGTCGAGGCAGACGGCCTGTTGGGCCATGCCGGCGTTGCCGGGCGCCGCGAAGAGGCGCCCCAGACCGGGGCTCTTGGCGAGGGCGTGCACGTAGGCGTGCTCGCGACCCCCGGATCCAACGACGAGAACGTTCATGGTGCCCCTCCGGCCGAGCGACCCATCATAGCGGTGACGGTTCGATCCGGTCCACGCAGGGTGCAGAATGGGCGCCACCATGGATGCCCCGACCCTTCCCGCGCGGCTGGCCTTCGCTTGTCTGCTGGCGCTGGCCTTCCTGCTCACGCTGCTGCCGGTCGAGGGCACCCTCGCCGTCTACAAGCACATCGTGTTCCTCAGCCTCGCCTGCCTGGGAGCACTCTGCCTGTGGTGGGACGCCGTGCGGGGACGCGCCGCCCCCGCATTGGGCACGCCCGTGGACCTCGGTGTGATCGTGCTGGCCGCCGTGGCCGTGCCCTCCGCCGCCCTGTCGGCCAACCCGGGCATGTCGCGCTACGCCCTCGGGCTGGTGGTGGCCATGACCATCGCGTACCTGCTCGCGCTCAAGACCGTGCGCACGCCGCGCGATGTGCGCGTGTTGTTCGTGGCCGTGTTCCTCGCGGGCTTCCTGGTCTCGTTGCTGGGCCTCGACGGCTATCGCCGCTTCCTCGTCGACGGGGCGCCCGAGGCCGAGCGGCGCGCCTACCTGTCCACGCCCCTCTTCGCCCACAGCTACCTGGCCGCCCAGTACCTGGTGATGGTCTTCGTGGGCGGCGTGGTCGTGTTGATGCGGGCGCAGCTGGAACGGCGCTGGCGGGTGGCCGTCACCGCGGGCCTGCTGTTCATCGGCGCCTACCTGCTGGTGATCGGCAGCCGCGGCGCCTACGCGGCGGTGGCCGCGGCCCTCTCCGTGTCCCTGGTGCTGTATCTGCGCTCGGGTCCGCGCCGGCAGCACCGGGTCTTCGGCCTCGGGGTGCGCACGCTCTTGTTGGCCGGCGGCATCCTCGGTGTGGCGGTGGCCGTGACGGCGTGGGGCGCCTCCGGCGAAACCGGACGCCTCAGCGCGGCCTTCGCCCCCGTGGTGCGCGACGTCGACCTCTCGCGTCTGGCCATCTGGAAGCACGCCGTAGCCATGGGCTCCGACCACCTCATCACCGGAGCGGGGATCGGCGCCTTCGACACGGTCTTCCCTTCGTACCGACACAGCCCGGTGCCGGTCCCCCACGCCCACAACCAGTTCCTGCACGTCTTCGCCGAGTTGGGACTGCTCGGCCTGATCGCCTTCCTGTTCCTGGTGCAGTCCGCCACCCACGCGGCCCGCAAGGGCGCCTACGCCCTGGGCCCGGACGACGAACGGCGCCCGCTGCTGCTGGCCGCCGTGGCCGCCCTCTCGGCCGCCCTGGTCTACTTCCTGTTCGAGACGCCGCTGGCCTGGGTCGAGGCGGGCAGCCTGATCTTCGTGCTGCTCGCCATCGTCACTCGGGCGGGCTGCCACTCCCGCACGGCCCGGACCTCGCCCCCGCTCGCGTGGGCGGCCCTGGCCCTGCTCGTGGGCGTGATGGTGTGGGTGGTCCCGGCCTGGAGCGCCTCGGTGCGCGCGAGCACCCTCGCGGACGATCATCGCGAGCGACTCACGGCCGCGCTCGCGTCCCGGGCGGCCGGCGAAACCGAGCAGGCCGGGCGACAACTCGCCGACCTGAGCCAGCGCCTGATCGAGGCCGACCACCTCTTCCCCCATCGCGCCGACTTCAGTCGCCTGCTGGCCGAGTCCCTGGCCGCCTTCGGCGACAACGAGAAGGCCCTGGCCGCCTACCGCCTCGCCGACCGACGCGTCCCCGGTTCGTTCGCGCACCTCAACGCCATCGGCGAGCTGCTGATGACGCTGGAACGGCCCGCGGAAGCCATCGAGCCGCTGCGCGAGGCCATCGTCACCCACCGCGGCCCGAGCAGCGCCGAGACCTACGCGCTGCTCGCCCGGGCCTACCGCCTCACCGACCGCTCCGAGGAAGCCTGGCTCATCTTCGACGACCTGATCCGCCGGCATTTCTATCACCATGAACAACCCCGGGTGCTGCTCGACGCGGCCTGGGCCCTGGTGGCGCTGCAGCGCTACACCAACACCGCGCGCGAGCTGGTCACCGAATACCGCAAGCTGAGACCCGGCGACGACGACCCCGCGGTGGCCGAACTCGAGCGGGTGCTCGACGAACGCCTCGCCGCGCCGCGCCACTGGCGACGCTGAATCAAGGGAGGACATCATGGCGTCATGGAAGACCATCGGTCTCGCACTCGGCGCGGCGCTCGCCCTCGGGGCCTGCGGCGGCAACGGCGGCGGTAGCGACGACGACCAGCTCTACCTCTTCGTCGCCGACATGGGCGGCGACAAGCTGTGGGTCTTCGCCCTCGACGAGGACACCGGCGAGATCGCGCCCGACCCCGTCCGCATCGTCGAGGGGCCGTCCACCGGCCTCGACCAGCCCTACGAGATCCACGCCGACCGACACGGCAACCTCGTCGTCGGCAACATGGGCGGCGACCCTTACGCAGGCAAGGTCACCGTCTACGACAAGGGGGCGGACGGCGACGTCGCTCCACGTCGCACGATCCAGACGCGCTTCGGCGGCGACACCGACGTCGACCCGATTCAGCCCGTGGGTCTGTCGACCCGCCGCGACCCCGGCGACATCTTCGTGGCCATGGACGGCTGGTCGATCCTGTACGAGTACCCCTGGGAGGAGGCGCGCCCCGGCTTCGTCGACCTCGCGACCGGGTTCTTCTGGGGCAGCTGGCTGCAGTCGGCGTCCGACGTGGTCTTCGACAAGAACCGTCGGCGCCTGCTCGTGGCCGACCGCTCGCAGAATGCCGTCTTCGCCCTGCGCGACGATCGCAACTCCGAAGTCAGCCGCCCACCCGAGGAGACGCTGCAGGGACCGAACACCCTGTTGGACGAACCCGTCTCCCTCGACATCGACGACGCGGGGCAGATCTACGTGCTCAACCACGGCAACGGTTCGGTGACGGTCTACGCCGCCGATGTCATGGGCATCGTGAACCCCTTCAACGACGGCGACCTCGCCCCCATCCGGCGGGTCGGCGGCCCCTCATCGGTGAACCAATTCACCGGCGCCACGACCCTGGCCGTGTCACCCGCGGGGCATCTGTACGTGCTGCAGGGCAACTCGGTGAAGGTCTTCGGCCCCGGAGACACAACGCCGGCCCAGTCCTTCCACCATCCCGGCTTCGTCGGCCCCACCGGCCTCGACATCGAGTCCCACTGAGGGCAGCGCGGGGCACACCCGCGCCTCGGTGATCCCGCATCGAACTCGACCACACTTGAGGTTGAACGGCGGGCGGGTCGAACGGCCTCCGAGAATCTCAGCTCTTCATCAGCATCGACCAGGCGTCGAGACCCACGCGCAGTCGCAGCAACGCGACCTTGCCGAGCAGGGCCATGGCGCCTGTCCCGAGCAGGTAGTGGCTCACCACGAGCGGAAGCAGGTTCCGATGGCGGCGGAAGTGGGCAGCCCAGAACAGCCCCATAGGAAACGTCAGCGCAACGAGCCAGGGGTTGGGGGCGTGGGCGCTCGCGTAGAGCAGGGCGCAGCCGACCACGGCCCGGCGGTGGCGCGCGGGCTCGGGGCGGTGGGCGCCGCGGTCATACAGGACGTCGTTGACCATGCCCTGCAGCAGGACCTGCTGGACGACGACGGCGAAGATGTAGGCCGGATTGAAGGTCTTCCGCGCAGCCTCCCAGGAGGGCTCGCCCCAGAACCAGCCCGCCACGCCGACAGCACCGAGCAGCGCGACGGTGAACACGAGCGACGAGCGCCAACCCGCCCCCCGGGTACCGGACGCAAGACCCAGAGCCGTGAGGCCGGGCCGGGCCGAGCGGATCCACGACACGAGGCCCGCCACCACCACGAGCGCGAACACTCTCTTGCTCCACGCCCCGAAGCCCACATGCGTGGAGATCAACAGCCAGACCTTCCAGTTGATCGCGGCGACCCCGAGGAAGACGCAGGCGATCGCGGTCATGCGTTCCTTGGCACCGTCGACCCGCCCTTGCCATCGGAGACGACCTGCGTACCGAGGGATTCGAAGAGGCTCTGGACCGTATTCATGATCTCCGTTGTCGCTAGCGGCGCACGACCCACACGTGATCGGCGGCCGGGAGATCTTCCTCACCGAGCCAGGTCGCGACCCGCGGGCCCTGGCGCATGGTCACGACACCGAGGCCTCGCGCTTCGCGGGCCCACTCCACGACGGGGCGGTAGTGCTCGGCGTAATTCTTCCGCGGTCGCGCGCCGTCGAGCAGGACGGCCTCATCGATGGTTCCGGCGAGGTCGTCGTCGAGCAACCCCTGGGTGTCGCGTTCGAACATCTCGAGAGACACCACGACTTCATCGGCCCGCGTTCCATCGGCCCCCGCTCCCTCGGTTCCGCGCCCGAGTCGCTCGATAAGCTGAACCTGCAGCTCGTGTCCCACATCGCTGTCGTGGATCTCACCGAGGAAGACGACGTCACGGCCTGCGAGTGCGGCGGCCATTTCGTCGAGGGTGACGACCCGGCCCGTCGCGCTTTCGACGGCGATCCAGTCGGGGCCGATGCCCAAGACGTCAGTCATCGATTGACAGGCCGGCAATAGCAACAGCGCCAGGGCGAGCGGTGAACCAAGCGCCAGCGCCCTCATGCTCCTTCCCCCGGTCGTGCGTGTGTCGGACCCGCTCGGGCAAGACCCCAAAGATCGGACGGAGTATAGAAGGTGCCGCCACCGACGAACATCGACATCGGCGCGGCGCGAGAGGTAGAACGGCACCTGTGTTCCCGTAGCTCAGCTGGATAGAGCACCGGATTTCTAATCCGGCGGTCGCAGGTTCAAGTCCTGCCGGGAACGCCAACCTCGCCGTGTACCGGCCCAAAATGCCGGAGCCGCCCGCTGGCGAGGCTGGCGTCGGCGAGCACGCGCAGCGTGCAGCCAACGCCATCGTCGATCGGCGAGGGAGGTGGGAGATCGGCGACGGGCGCGCGAGAACGGCGAGCCCCCCTCGGCGGTCGCCTGCGGCTCAGCGGCGCGACTCTTCCAGCAACACCTCGATGGCCGCTCGCAACAGGCGATAGTCCGCGTCCTGCACGGCCTCGGACGGATCCTCGGATGGATGGAACTCCGGTCCGGGGTGGACGAAGCGGATCACGCCCTGGGCATCCACGAGGAACGCCGCGCTGGTGGCCGCGCGCCGGCCGGTAGAGAGGTAGAGGCCGTCCAACACGGACCAGTCGGAGTCCAGCGTCAGGGCGCCCTCGTAACCGAAGCCGGCGGCGGCGTCGGTCACGAACCCGTCGCTCACCTCCCGCGGCGGTTTCGGGTGAAAGACGGACACCACCGCCAGACCCTGTGGCTCGTAGTCCCGGCGGAGCGTCTCGACCGCCGGCAGGCTGGCGCTGCAGAAGGGACAGGTGTCGGTCCACCAGCGATACAGGGTCACCGTGCCCGGAGCCGCCGGCTCTCCGCGCACCCACCGGTCGAAGGCCAACGCCGGCATGGGCCGCCCCACCAGGTCCTGCCCGCCGCGCGCCGCCGGCAGCGTCACGGGCGGATCGCCCTGTGCGATCACTGCCGATTGTGGATCCGACCCGGCCGGCTCGCCGCAGGCGAGCACCGAGAGCACCGAGAGCACCAGGAACGCCATCGCCATCATTGCCATCGCGTGCAGCATTGCAGCCCAGGCTACCGCCCGTCCCCATCGAGTTCTCTCACCGGCGGGATCTCCGCCTCAGCCCGGCCGACGCCGCTCCGCGCGACGTCGATCGGCCGGGTACAGCCTTTCGACCTTGGTGCGGGCCCAGGCCGTCTTGCGCAGGAACTTCAGCGTGATGCCGTGCAGCGGATTCTTCGGTTGTTCGTCGAACACGGCGGTCAGCCCTGCCCCACCAGCCGCGCGCGGAAGCTGCGGCCCTTGATCTGCCCAGCGTTGAGCTGAGCGACGGCGTGTTGCACCACGCCGCGGGTGACCGCAACGTAGGAGTACCGGTCGTGGATCTCGATCTTGCCGACGTCCGCTCCCGCCAGCCCGCCGGCCTCGCCGGTGAGCGCGCCGAGGATGTCGCCCGGCCGCACCTTGTCCTTGCGCCCGCCCGTGATGAGCACCGTCTCCTTCTCGGGGCCGCGGGCGATGGCCTCGAGCAGGCGCGGCAAACCGGGGTCGTCGGCCGGGGTGCGCTGCAGCACCTCCATCGGCGTGCCGGTCAGCTCTTCGATGACGCGCAACCGTCCGGCTTGCCGCGAGGTGGTCAGCGAGATGGCCACGCCCACCTGGCCGGCTCGGCCGGTGCGCCCGATGCGGTGCACGTAGGGCTCCGGCTGCTGGGGCAGTTCGTAGTTGATCACCAGGTCGAGGCCCTGGATGTCGATGCCGCGGCCGGCCACGTCGGTGGCGATGAGCAGGCGCAGGCTGCCGTTGCGGAAGCGCGCCAGCGCCTGGTCGCGGTCGAACTGCTGCATGTCCCCATCGAAGCGACCGGCGCTGACGCCCGCCTGGACGAGCGCGTGCGTCAGCTCCCGTACGGTGTCCTTGAAGTTGCAGAAGATCAGCGCCGACTTGTGGGGGAAGCGATGCAGCAGCCAGCACAACCCATGCAGGCTCTCGTGGGCTTCGGTCTCCAGGCGCAGCTGGCGGATCTCGTGGCGGGCCGTCTCCGGCTCGACGATGGCGACGCGCACGGCGTCACGCTGGTGTGTCCGGCCGAGGGCCTGGATGCTCGGCGGCATGGTGGCCGAAAACATCACCGTCTGACGGTCGCGCGGCAGAGCGGCGAGGATCGTCTCGACGTCCGGACCGAAGCCCATGTCGAGCATGCGATCGGCCTCGTCCAGCACCACGGTGGTGACCGCATGGAGGCCGATGCTGTCGCGGCGCTGCAGGTCGAGCAGGCGGCCGGGCGTGCCCACCACGACGTGGACGCCACGGTGGAGAGCGGCCATCTGCGGTCGTACCGGTTGGCCGCCGACGACTTCGAGCACGGTGAGCCCCGGCTGCCGGCGTCCGAGCGTGCGCAGCTCCCGCGCCACCTGGGCGCTCAGCTCGCGCGTGGGGCACAGCACCAGCGCCTGCACCGCGCGGGTCTCGAACCGCAGGCCTTGGAGGATGGGCAGGGCGAAGGCGGCGGTCTTGCCGCTGCCGGTCTTCGAGTGGCCGATCAGGTCCCGGCCGGCGAGCAGCGCCGGGATGCTGGCGGACTGCACCGGCGTCGGGTGGGTATAGCCGAGCTCCCCCACGACGGCGAGCAGTGTCGGGGCGAGGCCGAGCGAGGTGAAGTCGGGGGACACGGGCGGCCTTCGGGCTCGGGAACGGGTCACTCTACACCGGGTCAAGCCGCCTCGGAGCCCTCAGGTGTCTGTCGGAACCAGCCCTGCGTCCTCAGGCAGAACTTGACCAACGCCAGCATCAGCGGGACTTCGATCAGCACACCGACCACCGTGGCCAGGGCAGCGCCGGAGGACAAGCCGAACAGCATCGCTGCGGTGGCGATCGCCACTTCGAAGTGATTGCTCGCCCCGATCATGGCGGTTGGCGCCGCGTCGGCGTACCGAAGCCCGAGCAGGCGTGCCAGGCCGTATCCGACACCGAAGATGAGCAGGGTCTGGAGCACCAGCGGCACCGCGATCCACAGGATGGTCAGCGGGTTCTCGAGGATCACGTCCCCCTTGAAGGAGAACAGCAACACGAGGGTGAGCAGCAGCGCGCCGATGGTGATCGGCGTGAGGACGTGCAGGAACCTCTGCTTGAACCACTGCTCGCCCTTCGCCGCGATGATCCACTTGCGCGACACGATTCCAGACACCAAGGGCAGCGCGACGTACACGCCGATCGACAAGAGCAGGGCCTGCCACGGGACAGGCAGCCGTCCGACTCCCAGCAGGAAGCCCCCTAAGACGCCGTAGAGAACGAGCATGGTGAGCGAGTTGATGGCGACCATGACCAGGGTGTGCGCGTCGCTTCCTCGCGCGAGGTAGCCCCACACCAGCACCATCGCAGTGCAGGGTGCGACACCCAGCAGAATGCAGCCGGCCAGATAGCTCCTCCAGAGCGGGATCTCCAGGAGCTTCACGCCCGCCTGCACGACGACTGTGCCGGCGCCGTATGTCGCGCCTTCCGGCAGGTCGAGTCCGAACGGAAGCTTGACCAGGTCCATCGCGTCGGGCCCGATGAACTGCAGGAAGACGGTGCCCAGGAAGAGGCTCGAGAGGCCCAACATCGTGAAGGGCTTCACGCACCAGTTCACGAACAGCGTCAGCAGGACGGGTCGGATGCTCTTGCCGGCAGTGACGACCTCCGTGAAGTCGATCTTCACCATGATCGGGTACATCATGCAGAACAGGCAGACGGCGATCGGGATCGAGATCACCGGCGCCCCACCGACATCGATGGTGATGCCGTCCAGTGCGTGTGCGAACCCAGGCGCCACCCGGCCGAGCAGGATTCCGGCGCCCATGCAAAGGAAGACCCACAGGGTCAGCAGGCGCTCGAACCCCTGCATCTTGCGGCTCGACGTGTCCTCAACCATGAGCAGCGAACTCCACTGGTAGTGCCTTGATCCAGGCGCCGATCCCGTCGCGCCCCCATCGCTGCTCAGCCCTTCACGGACTGCACGACGTCGCGCGCCCATTCCGCGACCTCGTCGCGATAGGTCTCCAACGGTCCGCGCTGCTTGAGGAAGTACCGCGCCATCCCGCCCTGGTAGAGAATGGTGGCGGCGAGGCAGGTGGCGTAGAGCAGGACCTCGACCGAGTCGGCGAGGGCGGTGATGCCCCGCATCTGGCCCGCACCGAGTTGGCGCTCGAGTTCCGCGCTCGTCTCGCCCTTCCAGAGCGTCAGCTTGAGGGTGAAGTAGAGCGCGAGGGTCGCGCCGAGCACGAGCTCGTTACGGCTCAGCCAGGTCGGCGCATCGGGCTCGGCCGCGGCCAGCCGCCGGCCCTGGCGCACCTCGATCACACCCACGCTCGTGACGACGGCGCTCAGCACGATGCCGACCGGGTCGACGAGCAGCACGGTCAGCGCCAGCGACAGCCCGCCGAGGACCGCCATGCCCATGCCGTTGGAATGAGCCCGCTTGGCGGCCTTGGCCAGCGGGCGGTACAGCTCAGCCGCGCGGTGCAACTCGGCCTGCTGGTCGTCGCCTAGGGACTCGCTCATGGGCCGGCCTCTCGTCCGCGACGGTCGGACGCGACCGGCGCTCATGCGAGCGCCGGTCGCGACGACGGGGTTGGCAGGCGTCAGTTGATGATGAATCCGCCGAAGCCGTATTCGAATTCCGCGATGGCGCCCGAGCCGGAGAGCTCCACTTCGACGTGGGTGAGCAGCAATCCCGTGTTGAAGAAGACACGCTGGAGCGAGTTGTCGGGTCCCGGCGGCACGACGATCTCGTCGATGAGGTACTGGCCCTGGTAGGTCCGCACGACAGCGCCTGCGTCCTCGTCGATGTCGAGCAGGTCCATCGAGCACAGGTGGATGAATCCCTGGATCTGAAACAGGATCGTCCCGCCCCAGCCTTCGTCGTCGGGTTCGTCGCAGAATCCGTCGCCGCAGCCGTCGGCATTCTCCTGGATGATCAAGACATGGTCGTAGGCCTTGCACGGATTGCCCGGGAAGGGTCCCTGGCCGTCGGGCACGCCGACGAGGCAGCCGTCCGCCCCGTCGAACAGCGGTGTGCCGAGATCATCATCGCCGCCGGTGGGGTCGGCCGAGTCGAAGAGCACCGCGAGGTCCGGCCCATCCGGGCTGTCGTTGATCGCGCTGACGCAGCCCCACTCGTTTTCCCACTGGCAGGTCACGATCTGTCCCGCGCTCGTCGTGGCCCCATCGCCGGAACACCCGGCGCCTGTGCCGCAATCGTGGTCCTCCCAGTCCTCGACGAAGCAGTCGGCCGTCGGCCCGTCGCCGAGGGCCAGGTGCGCCGGGTCGGTGAAGACCGGACCCCGAGGGCGCTGGAAGCCGGCCCGGAACGCCAACGGCATGCGCAGCACCTCGGCCGGGAGGTCGAGCAGCAGCTCGCGGGAGCCGGTCTCGTCGAGCCATCCGCCGGTGACGACGAACGGATCGAGACCCTCGACCTGGGCGAAGACGATGAAGCGCTGCGCCGGATCGCCGCCCAGCACAGCACGCACAGTGGGCAGGCCGACGCCAGGGCCCTGGTTCACGTTGAGGCTGTGGAGCGGCGCGACCGACCAGGCAACCGCCGCGGCCTCCATCTTGGCCATGGGCAACCGACCCCGGGCCGTGGCATGGGTGTCGTCCCCGGCGAGGACGGTCGACGCGGCCAGGCCGAGCACGGCAAGGCCGGAAAGGAATGGGTTGGGACTCATGCTGCTGCTCCTGCGAGGCATTGCGCGGTCCGCCCGGGATCTCCGAGCGCAATCGACGTGATTCCATGCTCGTGCAGGATCAGTCATCGCACAAGGCCCCGGGCCCTCGCGGCATGGGTCACCGTGGAATCGCGGCCCGGGCCCGGCGAGTTCCGATGGGTGGCAAGGTCGAATACGCTGGCCGATACAGTGTGAGTCGCCGCCAACGGCGTGATTCGCTGCCCGACGTAGAGATCAGGAGCATCCCCATGGCCAGGGCCAACCGGCGTCGACCCCCGACTCGCGTCGGCCTGCTCGCCCTCGTCATCGCGGCGGCATGCCTGCACAGCGGGTGTGGGCCAGCGGAGCCGGACGACGCCGTCGCGGCCCCACCCGGCCTGACCGAAGCCGCGACCTCACTCGGCGAGGAAGAGAAGGCGGCGAGTCATCGCAGGATGGTCATGCACCTCGAGGACATCCGGCGGCGAACGCCCGACGAGAACATCTGGCAGGGAGACCGACAGGCGCGCCAGGCCCGCCAGGCACTGGCGTCGCTGCCGGCGGGCGCCGACGACCGGGAGCGCGCGCGTCGCGAGGCCGACCTCGGATTCCACGAGCTGCGCCTCGGCAACGAACGCGAGGCCATCGAACTCTACGAGTCGGCGTACGCGCACCTGTCACCATTCGAGGACAAGGGCTCGCGGTCCAAGGCGCTGCGCCATCTGTTCCGGCTCGGGGTGGCTTACCTGCGCTATGGCGAGACCCAGAACTGCTGCAAGGGCAACACCGCCGAGAGCTGCATCCTGCCCCTGCGCGGGAGTGGGTTTCACACCGACCCGGAGGGTTCCCGGGAGGCCATCCGGTGCTTCGGCATGGTCCTGGAGAACGCTCCGCCACGGTCGGTCATGCACTACAAGGCCCTGTGGCTGCTCAACATCGCCTGCATAACCCTCGGCGAGTACCCCGACGGAGTGCCGGAGCGCTACCGGGTCCCGGAGCAGGTCTTCCTTCCCGGCGAGGACTTCCCCCGTTTCGAGAACCTCGCCCCCAAACTCGGACTGGCCAGCTTCAACCTCTTCGGGGGCGTCGTGGCCGACGACCTCGACAACGACGGCCATCTGGACATCGTCACCTCCACCTTCGACACCGCGGGCCCGCTGCACTTCTTCCACAACGAAGGGGATGGGACGTTCACCGATCGAACGCAGGAGGCCGGCCTCGAGGGCCTCTTCGGTGGCTTGAACATGGTTCAAGCCGACTACGACAACGACGGAAACCTGGATCTCTTCGTCCTGCGCGGCGCCTGGCTGTCCACCGCCGGGCGCCACCCCAACTCGCTGCTGCACAACAACGGAGACGGCAGCTTCACCGACGTCACCTTCGCGGCCGGCCTGGGAGACGTGCAATACCCGACGCAAACCGCAGCCTGGGCCGACTACGACAACGACGGTGACGTCGACCTCTATGTCGGCAACGAGAGCACGACGGGTCTCGACGCCCCGTGCCAGCTCTTCCGCAACAACGGCAATGGCACCTTCACCGATGTGGCGGTTGAGGCGGGCGTCGACAACCGCACCTTCGTCAAGGGCGTGATCTGGGGCGATTACGACGGCGACCGCTACCCGGATCTCTACGTGTCGAGCATGAGCGGTCCCAATCGCCTCTATCACAACAACGGTGATGGCACCTTCGCCGACGTCGCGGACGAACTCGGAGTGGTCCAGCCCATCGACAGCTTTCCGGTCTGGTTCTGGGACTTCGACAACGACGGCGTCCTCGATCTCTACGTCCCCAGCTACGAAGGCACGGCCGGCTCGGTGGGCACGGTCGCGGCAAGCTACCTGGGCAAGCCCATCTCCAACGAGATGCCGCGCTTGTATCGGGGCGACGGGCAGGCCCGTTTCCAGGAGGTCGCCCGGGACCACGGTCTGACCCTTTTCCTGCTGCCCATGGGCGCCAACTTCGGCGACCTGAACAACGACGGCTACCTCGACTTCTATCTCGGCACCGGGTACCCCGACTACGAGGCCATCATGCCCAACGTCATGTACCTGAATCGCGACGGCGCGGGCTTCGACGACGTGACCCTCGCGGGCGGCTTCGGTCACCTACAGAAGGGTCATGCCATCGCCTTCGTCGACTTCGACAACGATGGCGACCAGGACATCTTTGCCCAGATGGGAGGCGCGTTCCCCGGCGACCGCTTCAGCGACTGCTTCTACGAGAACCCGGGATTCGGAAACCACTGGGTCGCGCTTCACCTGGTGGGCGTGCACTCCAACCGCTCCGCCATCGGCGCCCGCATCCGCGTGGACGTCGTGGAAGACGGGAAGCGGCGCTCGATCTACAAGCACGTCAACACCGGCGGCAGCTTCGGCTCGAACCCCCTGCGCCAGACCATCGGCCTGGGCACGGCGGCGGAGATCGTCCGGCTCGAGATCGACTGGCCGACGACCGGCCTCACCCAGACCTTCGACGACGTGAGCGTGGATGCGTTCTACCGCGTCATCGAAGACAGCGACGACCTGATCGCCCTCGATCTGTAGCCGGGTCTCGACAGAATCCGTCGCGTCAGAACACGTCGATACGCACGGCCTCGGACGTCGCGCCGACGCCATTGGGCGCCGCCGGGTCGAGCACGACCCACTGGACGAACCACGGGATGCCGATGGGGAAGTCCGCGGGGATCGAGGTGTTCAGCGTGGCGGTGCCGCCGCCCGGGCCGACGCCCGCAACGGGCACCACGAAGAACAGCATGCCCGCAGGGTCGACGAGGAGCGGCACCGGCAACCCGTCGGCGCCGTCCGAGTCCCCCACCGAGACGGCGAGCAGCCCCAGGCCACCGCCGAGCGCAGCGTGGAGGCCCAGCTTGAAGGGGCTGCTGCCCGCCTTGGGCGGTGTGGTCGCGATCATCTGCGGTGCGAAATCGCCGCTGCCGACGACGCCCTCGCCGTACGTCGCGAGATGCTCGCCGGAAACTTCCGAGAACAACGTGGGCCGGTCGAAGGGGAACTGCTCCGCCGCCACGCGCGGGTCCGTGAGCGTGTCGAGGAACAGCACCATCTCGTCACGCACCGGCACCGGGACCGTCAGGTTCGCCAGCAAGGGCGACTTGTTGTTGGCGAAGGGGCCGCCGTCGCCGTTGTAGAAGGCGAGTACCGCCGTCAGGTCGCCGAGGTTCGGCGCCCCGGTGTGGAAGAATTGCTCTCGCAGGGCCACGTTGCGCAGCGACGGCGTCTTGAAGCGCCCCCGGTCGGCCGCGAGTCCCGTCACCGCCTGGCGGCCGGTGTCCTCGACGATGGGTCGCAAGCCGAGGTTGTGGAAGGCGTTGTCGCTGAACAGCGGCGGGGTGTGGCACACGTTGCAGCGCGACCCCGGGGAGCGGAAGGCGTTGAAGCCCTGTTGCTCCGGGGGCGTGAACACCGCCTGGCCGGCCATGACCCGATCGAACTTCGAAGCATTGGGGATCAGCGTGCGCTGGTAGGTCGCCAGGGCGAAGGCGATGCGCTCGCTGGTGATGCGGGCGTCGCCGAAGGCCTGGGCGAAGAGATCCGGGTAGGAGGCCGTTCCGGCGAGCGCGTTCTCCAGGTCCGGGGGCAGGTCGCTCGCCAGCGCCAGGGGCCGGGCCTCGACGAGCTTGGCGTTCACGTCGTCGAGGGTGCGCTCCGACCGGGCCATCTCCACGTCCGAGAGCAGCGGCCCCAGGGACTGGTTCTCGAGCGCGCCTCCCGAGGGGATCGAGACCTCGTTCGTCGCGGGATCGACGAAGGTGCCGGAGGCGCGCCCATCCCAGAAGAGTTCCGGTGCATAGGCCGCCAGGAAGACCGACGGGCTCAGCCGCCCGGTCACCTGCTCGTCGAAGCCGAACACGACGTCCGCTGCGTAGTGACCGAAGCCGCTCTGGCGGATCACCCCCGCCGAGCCGAATCCATCGTCACCGGTGCCGAAGAGCCCATCGGGGCCGGGGTCGTTGGGCGCGCCCGGCATGCGCGGGTCGGAGCCGCCGACGCCGGGCACGTGACAGGTCCCGCAGGCCATGGTGTTGTCGGACGAGAGCTGCTCGTCCCAGAAGAGCGCCTTGCCGAGGACGCGCTTGGCCTCGGTGATCGGATTCTCGGAGGGAACCGGCGGGGGCGCGAGCGACTGGCCCCGCGCGAGGGAACTCAGCAGCAGCGGGACGACGGCCACGCCCACAACGCGGGCAAGGATGCGGAGGTCATGCATCGGGTCAGCTCTCCAGGGATCACTTCTGGAGAGAGACTACGAGCGACGGCGTGAGAACACGGTGAGAGGCGACGCCACTCGTCGCGGCGTCTGCTCAGGCTGCCCTCAGCCTGTTCTCATGGTGCTCTCATCAACGCGCGGTCGTCGCCGGCAAGCGCATGCTCACCTCGAAACCGTCACCGTCGAGCGTCGCCTGGATACTCCCGCCGAGGAACTCGACGACGCGCCGACACAACGCGAGCCCCAGACCGGCGTGCTGGCCAGTCTCACTGCGCGCGGCGTCCGCCCGCCAGAAGGCCTCGAAGGCACGCTCGGGCAGGTCGCGGGGCGCGCCCGCCACGCGGTTCGCCATGCGGACCTCCACTTCCGCTCCGACCGGGAGCCCCTCGATGTGCACCGTCGTCGACCCATCGGCGTAAGCCACAGCGTTGCCGATCAGGTTGTCCACGACCCGCGCGAGCAGGGCGCCGTCGGAGGCGACTTCGAGACCGGCGTCGATCTGCTGCATCAGGGTCAGCCCCCGATCGCGCGCCGACTCGGCATGGTGCGACCAGGCCACCTCGATCAGCGGACCGATGGCGACGGGCTCGGAAGGCGGAGGGGAGTCCGCCGAGAAGCGCGCCAGGTCCAGCAGGGTCTCGACCAGCGACTGCATCTCCAGCGTGATCGCCAATGACTGCCGGGCCGTCTCCCGCAACTCCTCGCTCTCGCGGGGCCGCATCAGCGCCAGCTCCAGGGTCGAGCGCAATCCCGCTAGCGGTGTACGCAGCTCATGGGCGACGTCCGAGGCGAAGGCCTGCTCGCGCTCCATCGCCCCGCGGATGCGGGCCATCAGGTCGTTGAGCTGATCGACGACCGGCTTCATCTCGGCGAGCGGCCCCGGCAGCACAAAGCGGTGCTGGAGATCGTTGGCCTGTTGGCGCCCCATCTGGTCCCGCAGCCCGGCCAGCGGCCGCAGACCCACGTGGACGATCCACAGAGCCAGGCCCGCGCAGCCCACGCTCGACACCAACCAGCTGATCACGAGCAACAGCCGCAGCTCCGACAGCGTCGCCTCGAGGCCCGTGGTGTCATGGGCCGCCACGAGTTCGATCACGTCCCCGCCTGCACGAGGGTCCCCGCCGGCACGAGGGTCCCCGCCCAGGCGAGGATCACCGCCCGGCGGACGACGCCCCGGACCGTTCTCGGGACCCGGCGGTCGCATGCTCCCCGCGCCCCCGATGGACGGCGGCTCGAAGCGCAAGGCCATGGCGCGGGCCTCGACGTCGCGCCCCGGCAGCGTCAGCACGAAGCGCACAGGTTCGCTGGTGCCCAGCTCGTGGAACGGGACGGGATCGGGCCGGACCGGTGCCCGCGCGAGGTCACCGGCGGACAGACCCTCCGAGCGCAGCACGGTCTCGCCGACCGCATTCCAGGCCTGGAAGAGCACGTCCTCTTCGTCGGGCGCCCGCCAACCCAGGAACGAACGTTGGCGTCCCGGCCGACGGAACCGATCGATGGGGCCGCGGCGCTGCTCGCGCAGCACGTCGTCCACCGATGCGAACAGCACCGCCTCCAGCGTGCCGTCGAGCGCCGCCTCCAGTCGGGACTCGACGACCGCATGCACGGCCACGCCGGTGGCCGCGAGGAACAGGGTGATGCCGGCGAGCAGGCCCAGCAGGAGGCGGCCGCGGAGGGACTTCACGGGGCCGGATGCTCCAGCACATAGCCCTCACCGCGTCGCGTGGTGAGCAACCGCGGCCGGCCGTCCCGCTCGATCTTCTTCCTCAGGTAGCCGACATACACGTCGACCACGTTGCTGGTGGCCTCGGACTGGCCGTCGTACAGGTGTTCCCAGATCTCGGTGCGCGTCACGACCTGCCCCGCCCGCAGCAGCAGGTACTCGAGCAGCGCATACTCGCGAGCGGTGAACGTGACCGCCTCGCCGTCGACCGTCACCGCATGCCGCGCCGTGTCCACCTGCAGGTGGCCCAGCGTCACGACGGGCTGGGACTGGTCGTAGCGACGACGCATCAACGCCCGCACCCGGGCCAGCAGTTCGTCCATGGCGAAGGGCTTGGTCAGGTAGTCGTCGGCGCCCCCGTCGAGCCCGGCGACCCGGTCGGGGACCGCGTCCCGCGCCGTCACCAGCAGCACCCGGCAGGGGCGCTCCTCGGCCCGCACGCGACGCAGGATCTCGAGCCCGTCGATGCCCGGCAGCATGAGATCGAGGACCAGCACGTCGTAGTCGTGGACGCGGGCCAGGTGCAGGCCTTCGGCGCCATGCGGAGACGCATCGACCGAGTGTCCATCTTCGCGCAACGCCTCGGCGACGGCGACGCGGAGCGGTGCGTAGTCTTCGACGACGAGGATGCGCAAGTCGAGGCGTGCCCCGGTCGATGGAGGAAAAGTGTGCGCGGGGGCGACGGCCCCGATGCAGCGAGACTACCCCGGTCTCATGAGAACTCCATGAGCGAGCTCGACGAGAGAAATCTCCCCCCGCTCTCACGCTGCTCTCATGGATCCGAGGGCATTCTCCCGGTCGTCATCAGCACGCACCCCCCATTCGCACCGGAGTCACGATCATGAGCACCCTCCTGATTCTCTCGAGCGGCCTCCTCGCCGCTCTGCTCCCGACCCTGCAAGCCAGTGCGCAAGCACCGGGAACTCAGGAGACTCCGCAGGTCGCGGTGCCGGCCTCGGAGACCCGCACTCCTCAGGCGGCGCCCACCGAGCGCCGGAACTCCACGAGGGCTCCGGCGCGTCGGGGTGACACGACCGCAGCCGGCACGCTGCGTCGACGCGGCCCGGGCGCCGACGACGCCGCCGAGGGCAAGTCACCGCGGCACGGAAAGGACGGGCGCAAGGGGGCCAAGAAGCAGGCGGCGCTGAGCAAGAAGAAGCAGGCCATCGTCAAGAAGAAGGCCGCGCTGACCCGGAAGAAGCAGGCCCTGACCAAGAAGGTCAAGAAGTTGAAGCACCAGCACGCCCAGGGCGACCGGACACGGCGTGACGAGCGGCGCGCCGATGCCCGTCGCGGGGACGGCGAGCGCTCGCCTCCGCATGCGGGGCGTCGTCGTCTCTCCCCCGAGGGCGACCGGCCCAACGATTCGGCCGAAAGCCATAGAGGGCCCCGCGGCGGCCCTGAACGCCGGCCTCGTGACAACCACCGTTCCGACCGGCGCAAGCGCTCCCGCTGACGGCTCCATCGGCCTGCGCCGGCCCCCCTGGCGCACTTGCCGCGGACAAAAGCGCCCGTTAGCCTGAGGCTCACATCGACGGGGACAGGGCCCCGCGATGCCGGCATGACTGGACATGCTGAGGGGTGACCGCACGGGGGCAAGGACCGTGGAGCAAGCGACTCGTTCGCATCGCACCGGGCTCATGGTCTGGATGCTGGCCCTGGCAGCCGCGCTCCTCGGAACGTGGTTGTGCCCGCCCACCCGCGAGGTGTGGGACGCCCTCGACCTCGCCACGTTCCAGCTGCTCAACGGCAACCTGGAGGGTTCGCGGCCCCTGCAGGTGTTCTGGGCCATCGCGAATCACCGCGCCTTCGACCTCCTGCCGTTCGTGATCACGCTGTGGCTCGCCAAGCGCTTCGTCTTCGACGACGGCGGACGACACGCGGCTTCGCGCGCGGCCCTCACCCTGGCCGCGGCCCTGACCATGCTGGTCGGGCGCAAGGTCGGCACCGCCGACATGTTCGAGTTCGATCGCGACAGCCCCAGCCTCGCGGTGGAGGGCGCCCTGCGCTTGTCTCAGGCCGTGCCGTGGATCGACGCCAAGGACTCGTCGCGCTGGAGCTACCCCGGCGACCACTGCATGTTCCTGGTGATGCTGACGATCTTCTTCTGGGTGGTGGTCGGCCGACGCTCGGGCCTGATCTTCCTCGCCATCACCGTCGCGTGCTCGCTCCCGCGCCTGGTCAGCGGGGGGCATTGGCTGACCGACGACCTGGTCGGGTCGACGGTCATTGCCCTGCCGACGATGGGGATCTTCTTCGGCACGTCACTGCATACGGGCTTCGCCCGCGCACTCCTGCCGCTGACCTCACGTGTTCTCGCCCGGCGGGAGCGCCGGCCGCGGGCGACGGCCTGACCCCGGGCCGCAAGCCGCGCAGGAGACGGCCGGCGGCGCTCCACCGGGGCTTGCATGGTCACCCCGACTCACTACGGTGAGCGCAGGCCAGCGGACACCACCCACCGGATCGATTCCGTGTTCAAGAGTCTCGCCACCAAACTGCTCCTGTTGCTCGCCTCGTCCGCGGTCTGCATCGCGGTGGTGGAGTTCTCGCTGCGTGCGTTCGCCCCGCGCTTCCAGTATGCGGCCGAATCGCAGTCCGAGGAGAGCCCCGGCCGGATCTGGGTGCGCCGCAAGTTCGACGAATACGAGCGCAAGCATCCGGACACCGAACAGACGTTCACGGTGCACCACAACAACCTCGCGCTGCGCCACGCCCGCGACTTCACCCCCGAGTCCCTCGCGGCCTCGGTCAACATCGGCTTCTTCGGCGATTCCTTCACCGAGAACCTGCGCCTGCAGGGTCCGTACGTGTTCACGGAGGTGCTCGACTTCCTGCTGAACACCCACGCCCCTCCCGTCAACGTCCTCAACTTCGGCGTCGACGGGTACGGCACCGACCAGGCGTACGTCACCTACCAGGAGTTCGAGTCCGCGGCCGACCTTGATCACGTCTTCTACGTCTTCTGCGTGAACGACATCCGCAACGTGTACGAGAACAACCTGTTCTCCCTCGACGCCGAGGGCGGCCTGGTCACGACGCCCGCGCGTCCCTCGCCCTGGTGGATCCGGTCGGCGAGCGGGCTCTACTCCACCTACTACCTGCTCGAGGCGCTGCAGCGGACGGGCAGCCACAAGCGGGTCGTCGGCGCGAAGGACCTCGAGGAGTACTACCAGAGCAAGCATCGGCGCGGTGAGCGCGACGAACGCTTCCACGACACCCACGCCGACTCGATGGAGCAGGCCCTGCTCGACGGCACGTCCACGGTCGCGTTGGAGGACACGCTCGCGGTCTTCCACGCCCTCCTGAGGACGTGGAGGGCGAGCGTCGAGGCCCGGGGCGCCGCGTTCCACATCGTGTTCCTGCCGCGCGAGGACGAGCACGTCGTGCGAGGCGTCATCCCCGACGACTTCGAGGTGCTCGACCTTTACGAGGCCTTCGACGAACGCATCCCCGACTACGACTACGGCGATTGGCGCTTCGTCCAGGACGGCCACTGGAATGAGAACGGGAACCTGCTCGCCGCCGTCGTCCTGCTGCGCGCGCTCGAAGCCGACTTCAGCGGGGCGCCGCTCTCGGAACAGTCCTTGAGAGAGGCGCTGTTCACCTACTACTCGAGCCTCGGCGACTTCATGCCGGAGGCTGAGTTCCTGCATCGCGTCGACATCGACCCGGACCTCAGCCGGTCGCTACGAATGCGCTACGGCCCGGCCGACCGGACGGACTGACGCCCGCACCGGTCGCGGGCGGACGATGCTCTTGCAGCCACTCACAACTTCGTGTGAAAAGGGTGCATGCCACGCACACCCTTGAGAATCGTCCTGCTGCTCATGGCCCTCGTGGTCGTGTGGGCCCTCGACGGCTGGCCGCCGGCCGCGTTCGACACGGCGCCGGGCGCTGCGCCCGTCGGTTCGCCCACCGAAGTGTCCACCAGCGAGGGCGGCTCGACAGGCGCCGGGTCCACCGCATCGGGGTCCACTGCATCGGGGTCCACCGACTCGGCGGCCCTCGCCGAGGCCTTCCGCGACCGCGTCTCCGGTCTCATGCTCGACACTGTCGGCCGCGTGGTGAAGGTGCTCCCCGACGATCGCGAAGGCTCCCGCCACCAGCGCTTCATCCTGCGCGTCACCGACGACCACACCGTGCTCGTGGTGCACAACATCGACCTCGCGCCCCGCGTGCCGCTCTCCGAGGGCGACGTCGTTGACGTGCGCGGCCAGTATGAGTGGAACGCCAAAGGCGGCCTGATCCACTGGACCCACCACGACCCCGCCGGGCGCCATGCCGAGGGGTTCATACGGCATGCGGGCCGGACCTACCGCTAGGGGCAGGATCCACCGGCGCGGGGCTCAGCACTCAGCACTCAGCGCTCGACAAGCCCCGCGGCTCAGATCGAAGAGGCCGGCTCCGCGATCCCGTCGGCGTCGACGATCCAGGCGGTCCAGACCAGCGTCGGAGCGCCGACGTCGAGGTCGGTCTTGCGCGGCCGCACCACGACCTCGGCGAGCTCGAGGTCCTCGACATCCGGCAGCCGGTCCTGCTGCTCGAGCTCGCGCTCGAACTCGGCCTGCAGGTCCTTCAGCTTGCCCTGCAGCGCGACGAGCTTCTCCCGTGCCCGCGCGACGTCCTGCTTCTCCCGCGCCGCCCGGCCGGCCCTCCGGGCCGTCGTCGTGGCGCGTCCCACCGTGGACGAGCCGAGCTTGCGACCGAACAGGGCCCCCAGCAGCGTCGAGCCGAAAGAGATGGCCGTCTGGGTCTTCTTCTCCTTGTACTGCTCCTGCTCGCGCTCCACCCGCTGCTCGGCCGTGACGATCTGGTCGCGCAGTCGCGCCAGCTTCGGCTGGTAGCGCTTGCGCAGCTTCTCGACGTCGCGGTCGCGCCGCTCGCGCAGGCCCATGCCCAGGCGCACGCGGAAGTCGCCGAGCGACTCGCCCGGCTTGCTCGTGAGCTTCAGCTTCGAGTGCTTCCACAGGGTCAGGGCGAACTCACGATACAGGTGCGTCTTGAGCATCTTGCCCCAGCGGGTGTACGCCGTGGACTTCGTGGCCGTCTTCGGCAGGGTCGCGTAGTCGCCGTCGTCGAGGGGCTCGGCGTGCAGCTCGGGCGCCCCGCCGGGGAGCACACTGGCCTCATCCCAGGGTGAACCGCTTTCTCCCAAGGGTGCCAGCAACGTCACGTCGGTCCACTCGTCGAGGTGCACCCGGGCGCTCACGTGGTGGATCGTCCCGCTGCCCAGCAGTGCCGGGCGCCACACCAGGCGCTCCCCCGCGGCCGGACGCCGCTGGGCCGGGAGGAAACGCTCGGTGATCTTGTCCGACAGCACAGGCCGCGTCGCAGCCGCGACGGGAGCCGTCGCGGGAGCGGCGCTCGGCGCGGCAGCCGGACCGGCGCCGGCGCTCGCAGCCGCAGTCGGCGTCGATGAGGCGGACGTCTCCCCGGCCGGTGTCGCCCCCGCCGCTGCCGTCGAGGCCGCCGCGCTCTGGGCCGTCAGGCGCTTGATGTGCTCGCGCGTGAGCGGTCCCCGCAGATACGAGAGGGCCCAGCGGGTGTGGAACAACACCGGCTCGTCCTCGTGCACGTTGTTCATCAGGAATACCCGGCTGCCGAGGCCCGCCAGGATGGCCTCCATGCGACCGCGATCGAAGCTGCTGCCCGCCGCGGCCGAAGCGCCTTCGAGACCTTCGATGACCCGCGCCTTGTCCCGCTCGGTCTGCAGCCGACCGAGGAACCAGGTGCCCGCGTTGGACAGCCCCTTGTAGTCGAGGTCGACCGGGTTCTGCGTCGCGAGCACGCACCCGAGGCCGTAGGCGCGGGCCTGCTTGAGCAGCGTCAACATGGGCCGCTTGCTCGGCGGCTCGCGGGTCGGCGGGAAGTAGCCGAAGACCTCGTCCATGTAGAGCAGCGCGCGCAGGCTGGACGTGCCCGACTGGGTGCGCATCCAACTCACCACCTCATTGAGCAGCTGCGTCACGAAGAACATACGCTCGGCTTCGCTCAGGTGCGCGATGGAGAGGATCGACAGGCGCGGCTTGCCCTCCGCCGTGTAGAGCAGCTTCCCGATGTCGAGGGGCTCGCCCTCGGTCCAGGCCGAGAAGCCCGGGCTGGCGAGCAGGTTGTTGATCGCCATGGCCAGCTCGAGGCGGTCCGACGCCGGATAGAAGGTGTCGAGGTCGAACACACCCACCTGGGCGAAGGGCGGCCGCTGGATCTCCTGGATCAGCGCGGCCAGCGACAGGTCGCGGCCCGCCTTCCACGCGTGGTCGAGGATGTTCGAGAGCAGGATGTGCTCGCGGCTGCGGATGGGATCGGCGTCGATGCCCACCAACGCCAGCAAGCCCGACACCGCGCTCATGACGCGGTCGCGCATGGCATCGCCATCCGCGGCGATGGCGGGCGCCGGGGCCGCGAAGGTCTTGAGCACGGCCAGCGGACGGCCGGCGCTGCTGCCCGGGGTGTAGATGGTCGTGTCGACGGCATCGCGGAATCGCGCGATGCGCGCGCCGTCCTGGTCCCACGCCGCCAGGCCCTTGCGCCAGAGCTCCGCCGTCGCGGCGGCGTGCTCGTCCGGCGTGCGGCCCTTGCCGGCCGCCACGGCTTCGTCCACCCACGGGCGGAAGTCGCTCGCCGCCAGATCGGGGAAGGTCAGCAGCAGGTTGCCGAGGTCGCCCTTGGGGTCGATGGCGATGGCCGGGATGCCATCGATGGCCGCCTCCTCGAGCAGCGTCACCCCCAGGCCGGTCTTGCCACTACCGGTCATCCCGACGCACACCGCGTGGGTGGTCAGGTCCTTGGCGTCGTACAGCAGCAAGTCGTCGGTGGTCTTGCCCGCGCCGAGGTCGTGGACACGCCCCAGGTAGAAGGCGCCCAGTTTCTCGTAGTTCTCCATCGGCGGGATCCTAACGCGGGTCCTGGGCGGCCCAGGCGCGCCGCTGCGCCGCGTCACGCCACAGCTCGCGCGTGCTGGGGAAGTAGAGGCTGCCCACCGAGTCCTGCGGTCGCTTCCAGGGACTGATGCCCGTGGGCCACTGCGGCCAGAGCGAGCGACCGAGCACGTAGTCGATGCCGCCGAAGATCCACGAGAACGGCTTGAACACGTAGTAGCCGAGGTTGATGCCGAGGTGCGGCTTGATGCCGCCCGAGCCCACACCCACCCCCACCGAAGGCTGCGGCGTCTTGCTGCTGCTCTCGGCCCAGCTCTCGAAGACATTCGCGAGCGAGACGAAGGGCACGTCGACGATGTCGCGCACCACGGTGAGCGGCGTCAGAGCGACCTTCGAAGGCGCGGATAGGTTGGCGCAGGCCGTGCACGCCCACAGGAGGGTCAGGCCCAGGACGACAGGCCGGAGCATGGGTGCGCGGGGCATCGAGTCAGGCGGAGTCATGGGCGCGGGTTCCGGTGGGGGCGGCAAGCTGACGGACACGCCTGAGTCCGACGACCGGTGACGATGAAGCTCTGAAACGCGGGCGTCAACCTCAGGCCGCCGGCTCCGCCCCTCGACTTCCCGACGAGTCGCAAACTGCATCGTGCGCCGCATTCCCGGCCTCACCGCCGCGAGCGCCGGGCCACGATGGCCGCGATGCTCACATCGCCGGTGACGTTGGCCACGGTCTTGAACAGGTCGGGGATCGTATCGACCACGTTGGTCAGCACGACCCCTTCCAGGGGGATGCCGAGCCCCAGGTAGACGGGCGTCGTCGTCCACACCGCGCCGCTGGGCAGGCCGGGTGTCGCGAAACTCTGGAGCGTCACCGCGATGACGCCCAGGGCCACCGCGCCCGGCGTCGGGTCGAGTCCGTAAACGTGGAGCAGGAAGAACATCTGGAAGTTGGCCGAGATGGCCATGTTGAGTTTGAACGAGGCCACCGCGAAGGGCAGCGTCACGTCCGTGGCCGATCGCGGCAGCGCGAGCCGTGCGCCCGCCGCCTCGACCATCGCGGGCAGGCAGGCCACCGACGACCGACTCGAGAAGGCCAGCATCTGCACCGGGAGGAGCGCCCGCGCGAAGCGACGCAGGGACTGGCCCGCGAGCACGACGGTCACGGGATAGAGCACCAGCGTCGCCGCCAGCATGAGCGCGGAGAGCAGCACGACGTAACGCACGAGCCCGCCCACCATCTCGCCCCCCGACTGCGCCGAGGCCGTGAAGGTGAGCGCGAAGACCGCGACGGGCAGCACCCGGAACAGCAACCCGGCGAGCCTCAGGAACCAGCCCCCCAGGGTCTCGGCGGCGCCGACGACGGGAGCCGAGATCCGCCGCGGCATGAGGCGCAGAGCGAGGGCGAAGAGCAGCGTCACGAGCATCACCGCGAACAGGTCGCCCTGCGCCACTGCCCGCATCAGGTTGGTGGGCACGAGCAGGTCCAGCCCGTCGTTCAACGTGGGCGCGACCGGCGCAGCCGCCGACGCCGCGGCCCCGGATGCGGCCGCCGACTCGGCCATCATGGCCGCGGACACCGGCACCAGGCGCAGCAGCACGGGACTGACCAGCACCGTCGTCACCGCCGCGACGGCGAGCGCCACGAGGAACCACAGCAAGGATGCGATGCCGACGCGGCCGGCGTCGTTCCCACCCGCGCGCCCCACCGCCGCCGTCAGCAGTGTCACCGTGAGCGGCAGCACCAGCAGGCGCAGGGCCGCGAGCCACACCGAGCCCACCGGCTCGACGAAGGGCAGCAGCCGCGCCCCCAACGAGCCCTCGCCGGCATCGACGAGCAGTCCCGCCCCGAGTCCGATCACCACCGCGAGGACGGCCGCCCGGGCGCTCGGGCCCGGCGCTTGGGGACCCCGCGCCCGGGGACCCGACGGCGTGAAATCGGGCGCCTGCGGACCGCGGGCCGCGTCGGCGAGTTCGCGCGGCTCGTCGTCCTCCTCGGCGGGACTCATGGCAGGCCTTCCCCGGGGGCGAACCGCAATCGGTCGAACAGACTATCGTTCCCGCAGCCTGCATGCGGTCGTCGCCTGAGGTAGAACGTCGGCGGGGCCCGGCGTCCGGCCGGGTGCCTGCATGCCCCAGAGCCCGAGAGGGAAGGCGATGTCGAGCGGGCCGAGTCGGCGAGCAGCGCGGGTCGCGACGGCGGTGTTCTGCCTGGCCACGCTCGCCGGCGCCCTCGCCTGCGCGCCCGCCGGCGCACCCGTCGACGAGCCCCCCGAGGCAGCCCTCCCCGAGCGGCCCAACATCGTGGTCATCGTGGCCGACGACATGGGCTACGGCGAGCCCGGTTGCTACGGCGGCACGACGCGCACGCCCAACATCGACCGACTCGCCGCCGAAGGATTGCGCTTCACCGACTTCCAAGTGACCGCGCCGGCCTGTGTCCCGTCCCGCCTGGCCTTGCTCACCGGGCGCTACCAGCAACGGGTGGCGGACGACTGGCGCGTGCGCGACTGGATCCCCAAGGAAGACGTGGGCCGGGTGGCCGCCGCCATGGACACCGGCCTGGCCGTGCGGCTCAAGGCCGCCGGCTACGCCACGGCGCTCATCGGTAAATGGGGGCTGGGCGCCCGACCGTCGCTGCATCCCCTCAACGCGGGCTTCGACCGCTTCAGCGGTTCGCTGGGCGGCTCCGTCGACTACATCAACCACGTGAGCCCAAACGGCAAGTTCGACTGGTGGAAGGACTGGACCCCGGACGGCGAGCCCGGCTACGTGACCCACCTGATCACCCGCCACGCGGCGCGCTTCATCGTGAACCAGGCGCAGCAGCCCTTCTTCCTGGTGGTCTCCCACACGGCGCCGCACCTGCCCTACCAGGCCCCCGGGGACGAACCGGTCCACGTCCTCGGCGAGCAGCGGGCCTTCGAGAATCGTCCGGTCGAGGAGGTGGCCCCCACCTACCGACGCATGGTCGAGGTGCTCGACGCCGCGGTGGGCGACATCCTCGACACGCTCGACGCCCTCGACCTGACCGAGCGCACGCTGGTCGTGTTCCTGTCGGACAATGGGGCCAACAAGTACGGGTCCAACGGCGCCCTGCGGGGCGGCAAGAACGACGTCGCGTCCGGGGGTGTGCAGGTGCCGGCCATCGCCCGCTGGCCGGGCGTCATCGCACCGGGGCGCACCGCCCACGACCTGGTCTCGTCCCTCGACCTCGCGCCCACGCTGTTGCACGCCGCCCACGGCGCCGCGCCGGCCGGGTGGGCGGAGCGCTCGCCCTTCGACGGCCGCGACCTCCTGCCCCTGCTGCGCGACGGCACCGGCCCGGGAGAGCGCGACCTGTTCTGGGAGCACCGGCCCGAGGACGGTTTGGTGGTGCGCGCCGTCCGGCGCGGGTCGTGGAAGCTGATCGCCGCGGGCGACGCCGTCACGCTGTTCGATCTCGCCCGCGATCCCGGTGAGTCCACCGACCGCTCGGAGGACGAGCCCGCGCTCACCGCCGAGCTGCTGGCCGCCCACGCCCGCTGGAAGACCGACCTGAGTCGGTGAGCCCGGGCTGCGCCGCGACGCGAGCGCCGCCCGACGCGGCATGTGTTCAGCGCAGGCCCGCCAGCACCGTGGTCAGCGTGTCGAAGGCGGTCTGGGCGGAGGCCTCGAGGCGTCCCCGCGCGAGCAGGTCCTGCTGCTCGAAGGGATCGAGGTGGAGGTCGTACAGGCGCGTCAGCGTGCCGCCGCCCGAGAGCTGCTGATCGATGAGCTTGTAGCGCGCCTCACGGATGATGCGGGTGTGGGCCACCCAGGGGGGCGGCCCGTTGGGCGCGAGCGACTCGGCGTACACCCATGGGCGCAACGACGGCTGGTCCGGCTGGTCGAGGTAGGGCACCAGACTCACGGCGTCGGGGCTGATGGCGTCGGGGCTCACCGCAGCGGAGGGTGCGGCCGCCCCGCCGTCGACGCCGGCCCACTCCACGATGGTCGCGAAGAGATCGGTGGTGTTCACCAGCGCGACGCACTCGGCGCCCGGCGTCACCCCGGGGCCGGCGATGATCAGGGGCACGTTGATGCCGCCCTCGAACGGCGTCGACTTGGCGTGGTCGCTCGGGAAGGGCGCCGTGGTCGCGCCCTTGGGCGTCCCGTTGTCGCCGACGAACACGACGTAGGTCCGCGCGAGTTGCGCCGCCGGGATCCCCGCGAGCAGTCGGCCGATCTCGGTGTCCATGGCCTCGGTCATGGCCTTGTGGTGCGCGGGGATGTCGTCGTTGACGAGGGGCGGCAGGTCGAATGTGTGCAGCCCCGCGGGCGGCTTGTGGAACGGGCCGTGCGGTGCGCTGAACGCGAGCCAGACGAACCACGGATCGGGGGTCGTCGTGATGATGTCGAGAGCGTCGTCGACCTGGTCCGTCGTGGCGTAGGTCGTGGCGTTCGTGGCCACGCCGTCGACGATCTTCTCGTAGTCGAAGTAGGAGTCGAGCCCGTCGGGGAGGTTCTCGATGGGGCCACGATGCTCATCGAAGTCGAACAGCAGCGGGTGCACCCAGCCGCTGCCGGAATCGGTGGCGAGGTGCCACTTGCCCACCGCCGCCGTGTGGTAGCGGGCCACCCGCGGCGCCGGAGCGCCGGCCGCACCCGGCGCCGCGGGGCTCGGATTCCACGCCGCGAACCCGCCCCGCAGGAGGCGCGGCAGGCTCGGCAGGCGCGGCGCGAGTTCGAAGTCGCCCGAGAAGGCGATGGCCCGTCCGATGCCGGTGCGGAAGGCGTAGCGGCCGGTGAGCAGGGTCGCCCGGGTCGGCGAGCAGGTGGGATTGCTCCAGGCGTTGCGGAACAACACGCCGGCGGCGGCGAGTCCGTCGACCACGGGCGTGTGCCCGGGGTCGGGGTGCTCGGCGTAGACCCCCACCCGGTCGACGCCCAGGTCGTCGGCGATGATCAGCAGGATGTTGGGCCGCGGCGCGAAGGGCGCCGCGTGCTCGACGGAGACGCCCGGCGGGACCTGCGCCCCCGCCCGCGCCCCGAGGCCCAGCGTCGAGACCAACGTCGCCAGCACGCATGCCACCCAGCGATGCTTCACGCTCCGGCAGGTCGGCGGCGACCCCGCGCTCACCCGGCGGGCCGCTCGCAGTGGGCCTTCACCGCGCTCATGTCCTTCTCGATGGCCTTCCTCACCATGCCCTTGATGAGCGGGTTGAACATCCTGGCGGCCAGCTTGTAGGCGCGGGCCTCCATCACCAGGGTCAGGTCGGTGCCGCTCCCGGGCGCCGCGACGGTGGTGAAGACCGTGTCCCAGATGGTGCCGCCGGCATCGGCCACCATGCGCACCCGTTCGTGGGGCCGGTACTCGGTGACCTCGAGTTCGGTGGCGGCCTCACGCTTGCCCATCATGCGCGTCTCGCGGAAGCGCGTGCCCACGCCCGTCTGTTGCTCGGAGAGGAACTCGACCTTGATGATGTCGGGCACGATCTCGCGGAAGTTCTGGATGTGGGCCACGGCATCGAAGACCGCTTCCACGGGCGCGTCCACGTGCAAACTGACGGTGGTGGTGGTCATGTTCGGCTCCCGGTGAGCACCAGTGTAGCGGGGCGCCGCTGCGGGCGGGAATGGTCGGCGGGAATGGTAGATTGGGACGCACACACCCGCTGGAAGGCCCCGGCATGACCACCGGCAAGTCCGACACGACGGCACCGACCCCCGTCGCCATCGAGCCTCCGCTCGCTCATCGCGCCCCGCACGGCGACGCCGTCAACCAGCAGGCCGTCGCCGACAGTCTCATGGTCGACCCGTCGCACTTCCCGCGCTTCGAGGAGTTGAGCGAGGACTATCCCGAGGAGCGCGTGCCGTGGCTCGATCGGTCGGACACCGACGAATCGGCGCTCACCCCCGAGCAGCGCTTCTGGCGCGAGAACGGCTACCTGATCCTGCCGGGCGTGATCCCCGAGGCAATCGTCGACGCCTACCTCGACCTGCGCGAACGCACCGGGGTCGGGACGGCCCAGTGGGGCAACTTCACGCCCTACATGTTCTTCGAGGAAATCCGCGACCTCTGCTGTCACAAGTCCGTCGCGGACATGCTCTGCGCGCTCATCGGCGAAAAGATGGGCATGCACTTCAACCTCGCCAGCTTCAAGAGCACGCAGCGGGCCTGGCACCAGGACGACTACCTGAATCCGCCCGACATCTACAGCTGGTACGCGGCCTGCTGGTTCTCGCTCGGTGACATCCACCCCGACAGCGGTCCCTTCGAGTTCGTTCCCGGCTCCCACAGGTGGCCATGCATGCGCAGCAACAAGGTCAAGCGCCACCTGCAGCCGCAATTACGCGAGGTGACGGGCACCAAATTCGGCGAGACCCATTGGGCCAGTCATGCCGAGATCTTCACGACGCCGGCCTACGAACAGAAGCTGGCCGAGACGGGCGCCGAGGTGCACCGCTTCCTGGGCAACAAGGGCGACGTCCTGATCTGGCACGGCAAACTGCTGCACCGCGGCTCGACGCCGAAGGATCCGGGCCTCGAACGGCCGGCCATCATCACGCATTACAGCAGCATCGAGCGGCGCACCGACATCGGCACGCACATCGAGCAGCACGGGAACGACGGCTGGTACTGGTCGTTCCCCCAGAACAAGTTGATGTTCGGCGCCGACGCCGTGAACATGGACCGGCAGGTCCAGACCATCGCGGGACAGCAGCAACGCATCCGCAGGCTCGAGGAGCGACTCGCGGCGCTGGGGGCATCCCCCGACCGCTAGGGAGTCCGCACGCCGCGGGAGCGTCGCGAACGGATCGGCAGGGGAGGGCCAGGCCCGGTGGGTGATATGCGCAGCCTCTCGACGCAGGCTCGCTGGTTCGCGCTGTGCGCCGGCGTGCTCGCGTTCTGGTGGGTGCGCGGCGCCTATTGGTCCGTCACCGAAGAACTGCCCTTCTCGGACATGGCGGACTTCGAGCGCATCGCCCGCCACCTGCTCGAAGGCGGAGGATTCGGTCACACCGAATTCTTCCAATCCTTCAAGCCTCCGGTGCAACCGCTCCTGGGGGCGGCCGTGTTCGGCGTCTTCGGGCTCGAGAACTACCTGGCCTGGCGCCTGTGCCAAGCGCTGCTGATCTTCGGCGGACTGATCTGGTTCCTGGTCGAACTGAACCGGGTCACCGGCAAGCCGTGGATCAGCGTCGTCCTGCTCTGGTCGGTGGCCCTCTCGAAGGCGTCGGTCTTCTGGAGCTTCAAGTTCGCGACGGAGGGCGTGGCGGAGGCCTTCCTCTACATGAGCGTCGCGGTGCTGCTGCGCGCCTTCCGGACGCGCGCGCGCGTCGACTTCCTGCTGCTCGGTGTGCTCGCCGCGCTGGGTGCGCTGCATCGCCCGAACTTCGTCGGGTGCACCGTCGCCTGCGGGCTCGCGATCCTCTGCCTGCGCCGGTACCGGATCGGTGGACTCAAGATCCGCGCCGGTCGCCGGGCGCGATGGGTCAGCGCCGCGGTGTTCGCCCTCGGCGGCGTGCTGGCCTTCGGGCCGTGGGCGTTGCGCGGCTACCAGCTCTACGGCACGCCCCTGCTCACCAACACGAGCGGCGGCTACACGTGGATCTTCGACCTGGGCCCGGTCACGTTGACCGAGGACGACGGCACGGTGGTGACCAAGTCGCACAACGAACTGCTCCGGGAAGCGCCTACCCACTTTCCCAACGACTACGAGGCCCAGCGCTACGCCTTCCGCTTCTTCGCGGAGTGGTTCCGGGAGGACCCGCAGCGCTACTTCGACGTCCTGCTCATCCGGGCCCGCATGACTTTGAACGAGCACACCGTCTACCTGACCAAGGTCTCCCGCACGGACCTCATCGCCGAACCCTGGAACGCCATGCTCATCGACAAGTCGCCGCTGCTGCTGCTCGGCGGTCTGCTCGGCCTGGCCCTGCTCTGCCTGCGCGAGTCCGCCGTCCTGTCGGTCCTCCCCGCCGCCATCGTCTCGAGTTGGTTCCTGGCGATCCTCGTGGCCAACACCTCGCGCTACCTCGATCCGGTGTTGCCCTTGCTGCTCGGAGGAAACGCCGTGCTCGCGGGTTACCTGCTCCAGGCCACGATCCGGTTCAACGCGCGACGCCGAGGCATCGGGCAGCCGTCCGGACCGGCCGCAACGCGAGGGGCGCCCGAGGAGTCCTGATCCGGGATCGACGCCCGGTCGCGCTGTCGCCCCGGAGGGACGTTCTCGATATCCTCGGGGGATGCTCGAAAAGCCCCCCTCCGAACAGTCGCCGCAGCGCTCGCTGGCCTTCACCCTGCGCGAGAACAAGCGCTACGACTGGCACAAGCAGCCCGGCAGCGACTACATCCCCCCCATCTACGCCACGCTCGACGAGCAGGAGTGGGCGGTCATGGAGGCGTGGTACGACGAGACCGAGGAAGTGCAGCACTTCGGCGAGGCCGGGGTGACGTTCATGTGCTTCATCCAGGGCCTGGTCATGGGCAACATGCTCCGGCGCGTCGTCCAGCTCGGCACCTACGCCGGCTACTCGACGCTGCTGCTGGGATTCATGCTGCGCCGCATGGGCGCCTCCAACGCGCTGCTGTCCGTCGACATCTCGGCCGAGACCAACGTCTTCACCCAGCGCTGGGTCGAGCGCGCCGGCCTCGACCAGCAGGTGCGCCTGCACACCGGCGACTCCGCCGACCCCCAGGCCGTGACCCAGGCCCGTGACTTCCTCGAGGGCCCGCCCCAACTGCTCATCATCGACTCCTCGCACCAGTATCAGCACACGCTCGACGAGCTCGAGCGGTGGCTGCCCGAACTCCCCCAGGGCGGCCTCGTGGTCATGCACGACTCCGGCGACTTCGCCGCCGCCTTCGACTCGACGCAAGCAGGCGGCGTCCACCGGGCCCTCTCCGAATGGACCCGTGACCACGCCGACGAGGTGGGCTGCATCGACCTGCGTTGGTGCCCGGGCGGCGACGCGTCCATCTACCTCGATCCCTGCGGTCTCGCGCTCCTCCAGAAGCGGTGAACATGGGCACCCACAGGCGCGTCGTCCTGATCACGCCCGATCGTGTCGCCGATCGGCACGCCGGGATCGCGTTGCGGCATCTCGGCCTGGCCCGCGCGCTCACGCGCTGCGGCCACGACGTCCTGCTCTGCTCGACCGACCCAGCTTCCTCCTGGTCCGGGGACGCCTTCGCCTTCGCCATCGCCACCAACGACACCGTGCCGCACTTGCTGGCCGGTGCGGACGCCTGTCTCGTGCAGGGCGCCGCGCTGCAGGGCCTGCCCGCACTCCTGACCCAGGACGTGCCCCTCGTGGTCGACCTGATCTGCCCCATCTTCCTGGAGAACCTCGAGCGCTACCGGGGGCAGCCGGGCGGCGAGGCCCTGCTGCGCAGTGACCACGACCTGTTCCGCGAAGCGCTCGTGGCGGGTGATGCCTTCCTGTGCGGCAGCGAGACGCAGCGACAGTTCTGGCTCGGCATGCTGGCGGCGCACGGCCGCCTCACCATCGCGGCCACCGACGACGACCCCGGCTTCGACCGGCGGCTCCGCAGCGTGCCGTTCGGCGTCCCTGAGATGGCCCCGGTCAAACGTCAGCCCGTGCTCAAGGGCGTCGTGCCCGGCATCGGGAGCGACGCAGTCGTCGCCTGGTGGGGCGGCGGGCTGTGGAACTGGCTCGATCCGCTGACCCCCATCCGCGCCCTGGCCGCCCTGCGCCCCTCGCACCCCGAGCTCAAGCTGGTCTTCACCGGGCTGCGCCGGCCGCAGGACACCGCGGGCCTGACGCCCATGGCCCGCGCCGCCATGGCCCTCGCCAAGAGCCTCGACGTCGAGCAGCGCAGCGTGTTCTTCCTGGAGGGCTGGGTCCCCGGTGAACAGCTCGGTGACTACGTGCTCGAGGCCGACATCGGGATCACCGCCCACCGCGCGACGCTCGAGTCCCGCTTCGCGGTGCGCACGCGGTTCTGGACGTACCTCTGGGGCGGACTCCCCATCGTCGCCACGGCTGGAGACGTGACCGCCGAGCAGGTCGAACGACACGAGCTGGGCTGCGTCACGCCGCCGGGAGACGTCGACGCCATGGCCGAGAGTCTGCGCCGGTTGACCGACCCGGCCGCACGGGCTCAACACGCCACCGCCTCGCGCCGGCTCGCCGCCGCGTCGACGTGGGACGCGGCCGTCGCGTCGCTCGACGACTTGTTGCGCAGCGGCATCCCCCGCGGTGACCGCGCCGCCCGACTGGCCACCCTGCCCCCCTCGCCGCGCTTCTCCCGGGCGGGAAACAACCTGCGCAAATTCGGGGCGACGGCCGCGGCCGAGGGCCTGCCCACCGCGCTGCGTCGATCGTGGGTCAAGCTCTCCGGCCGCTCCGCGGACGCCGACGCGTGATCGACCGCCTCGCGCAACTCTGGAAGTTCCGCGGTCTCGTCGGGAACCTGACGCGCGTCGAGCTGCTGGTGAAATACCGCGGCTCGGTGCTCGGGCTGCTGTGGTCGCTGCTCAACCCGCTGCTGATGATGTTCATCTACCTGGTGGCGTTCAAATACATCATGCGGCTGGAGCTCGAGAACTACACCTTCTACCTGCTCGTCGGACTGTTGCCGTGGGGCTTCTTCGCCACTTCCGTCACGGGCTCGACCATGGCGTTGATCAACAACGGCACGCTGCTCAAGAAGGTGCAGCTCCCCCGCGAGGTCTTCCCGGTTTCGGGCGTGGCCTTCCACACCGTCCAGTTGGCGCTGACCTTGGTCGCCTTCCTGCCCTTCACCCTGGCCTGGAAGGACGAGCTGCACTGGTTCCACTTGCTCTCGATCCCCGTCCTGCTGCTCTTCGTGGCGTTCACGCTGGGCGCCTGCATGGCGCTCTCGGCGCTCACCACGCTCTACCGGGACCTCGAGCACTTCACCGAGATCGCCGTGGCGGCGACCTTCTGGTTCACGCCCATCGTCTACAATTTCGAGATGATCCCGGAGAACCTGCGCCCCGTGTTCCTGGCGAATCCGGTCACGCTCTTCATGAATTGCCTGCACGACATCCTCTACTGGGATCGCCTGCCGGGCCTGCTGACCGTCCTCGGCGTCTGCGTCTGGACACTCGTATCGCTGTGGGTGGGCAGCCTGATCTTCCGCCGCATCGAACCGCAGATCGCGGAGCGCGTGTGATGCCGACCGTCATCGCGTGCAAGGGCGTCAGCAAGCATTTCCTGATCGGCGTCAACCGCATGCCCTCGCTGAAGTCCAAGTTCATCGGCGTGTTCAAGCCGCAGTACCGCGACCAGATCCGCGAGCTGTGGGCCCTGCGCGACATCGACCTGGAGATCCAGGCGGGCGAGTCGGTGGGCATCATCGGCCCCAACGGCTCGGGCAAGAGCACGCTGTTCAAGCTCATCGGCGGCATCCTGCGGCCGACCCACGGAACGGTCGTCACCGAGGGGCGCATCGCGCCCATGATCGAGCTGGGTGTCGGCTTCCACAACGAGATGACCGGGCTCGAGAACATCTACCTCAACACCAGCTACTACGGCATGTCCCGCAAGCAGACCAATGCCATCCTCGACGACATCGTCGAATTCTCGGAGCTGGGTGAGTTCGTCGGCACGCCGATCAAGAACTACTCCACCGGCATGGTCATGCGACTGGGCTTCTCCATCGCCATCCACACCGCACCGGACATCCTGCTCGTCGACGAGATCCTCGCCGTGGGCGACAAGGACTTCCGTGAGAAGTGCCTCGCCCGCATGACCGAGCTGCAACGCAGTGGGCGCACCTTCGTGATGGTCTCGCACGACGCCCACGAGGTGCGCCGCATGTGCGCGCGCGCCATCCTGCTCTGGCAGGGGCGCATCCTGGCCGACGGACCCTCCGACGAGGTGGTCGACCGCTACGAATCGCTCAACACCAAGGACTCGGTGCTCGGCATGCTGTCGCAGCCCGAGACCCAGGCGGTGGGCGGCCCATGAGCCCGGCCCCTACCGCACCCCTCGTGCTGGTGCTCGGCATGCACCGCAGCGGCACGTCCGCGGTCACCCGCGTCCTGAACCTGCTCGGGTTCGAGGTCGGCGCCGATCTCGAACCGGCCGGCAAGGGCAGCGAGACCGGCGTGTGGGAGCACTCGGGCCTCGTCAACGTGCACGACCGCCTGCTCACCGCGCTCGGCCTCGACGGCTGGTCCGATCCCGGCCCCCTGCCGGACGGATGGGAGCAGGACCCGCTGTGCACCCCCTTCCGCGATGAGCTGGTGTCGATCCTGCGCGCGACCTTTGCGGACGACGCCCCCATCGTCGTCAAGGACCCGCGCCTGTGCCGGCTGACCCCGCTGTGGTGGCCCGTGCTTCAGCAACTCCGGCGCCGGGCCGTGTGCGTCCTCAACCTGCGCCACCCTCAAGAGGTGGCCCGCTCGCTCGCCGAGCGCAACGCCCTGTCGGCGCAACGTTCGCACCTGCTGTGGCTGCGACACGTGTTCGAGTCGGAGCTGGCCACGCGCAAGCATCCGCGCGTCGTCCTGCGCTACGACCGGCTGCTGACCCACTGGAAGCGCACCCTCAAGCCGCTCGAGGCCCTGCTCGGATCGGGCTTCCCCCGGTCCCCCGCCGAGGCGGCCGACGACATCGCCGCCTTCCTGCAACCGCCGCTGCGACACCACCGCTTCCGCAGCAACCGCGCCTGGATGGAACAGACCGAGCATGTGCCCTGGATCGCGGATGCCCACGCGGCCGCTCTGGCGCTGATTGAGAGCGATGACGCCGCCGCCCGCCGACGCTTCACCCGGCTGCGGCAGGACTTCGATGCGGCCAGTCGCCTGTTCTCCGGCGGCCCGGCATTGCGGGCCGATGACGGCCGACCCGCGGGCGGCCCGTCCGCCGGCGGCGGCGACCCGGCGCTCGTGGCCGTCGTCGAGCGCTGGGATCACGGCCGGCTGGATGTCGACGGCACCACCGGCGAGCTGATCACCGGCAAGCAGGTCGAGTTCGAGCTGACGCCGCGGCACTCCAACTTCTGTGCGCTGGAGCTGCTGGTCGGAACCCACAAGCGCGTCAACACCTGCCTGCTGCTGATCGAGGTGATCGACTCGCTCGGCGAGGTCGTCGACCAACAGGAAGTGGCGGCCGACACGCTCGAGGACAACGCCTGGTTCAAGTTCCGCTTCCCGCCCCAGCCCGGCTCGGCCGGCAGCGCCCATCGCGTCCGCGTCACTTCCCGGGACGCCGACGCCGGCAACGCGGTCAGCCTCTACTGCGGCGACGACGGACTGCCGGTCTTCCGCGCCTACTACGGCGCCCTCGTGGATGCCGCGGCGCGCTCCCCGGAGATCGCGGCCGCAGGCACGCAGATCGTGCCCTCGGTCGAGGTCATCACGCGGCTGCAGACCCAGCTCGCCGAGTTGCGCCGGGCCTTCATGCACGCCCAGCAGGGCCGCCGACAGGACGAGTCGGCCCAGGACGACCGCATCGCCGGCATCGCCGAGGCTTCGGGGCGCACCCACGACGGGTTGACCCGGCTCGAGCAGCGTCTCGTGGTCGACGCGCAACGCGCCCGCGACGCCGATCAGCGCGTCGAGCAACTCGAGGCCCGGTTGGGAACCCGCGTCGACGAGCGCCTCCAGGAGGCCCTGCATGGCTTGAACGCGGCTCACAAGCAACGGCTGCGACTGCAGAGCGAAGTCAGCGACCTCGTCGAGCAGGTGAGCAACCTCGCCGGGCAGGTCGCCGGAGTCTCAGGGCAAGTCAGCGACGTCACCGGTGAGCTCACTGAAGTCCGCCGCGCTGCCCGGGCCCAGGCCGAGGCGGAGGTGACGCGTGCCGAGGCGGAAGAGGCACGGGCCGAGACCCTGCGGAAACAGACCGCCAGCGTCGGCGCACAATTCGGCGAGCAGGTCACCGCCTTGGTCCGGCAACACACCCGGACCGCCGAGGCCCTGCAGGCCCTCACCGGCGACGTGGCCGAGGCCGGCAGCACTCTCACCGAGCTGGCAGCGCGTCTCGATCGTCACGACGAAGAACGACCGGATCGCGCCGCCGCCGTGCATGGTCTCACGGGCCAGGTGGATCAGCTGCGCGAGCGCCTGACCTCACGCCTGGGACAGCTCGATCGCCGCCTCGAGGAGCTGCACGCCGGCGCCTGGGAGCGTCGTCTGGCCGAGGTGGAGAGCCGGGTCGACGGCGAGAGCACCAGCCAGCGCCGCTCGCTCGCCGAGCTGCGCGAATTCACCGACACCATCGCGCGTCAGGCCCGCGCTCTGCAGGCGGGTCTGCTCGAGATCGACGCCAGCATGGCGGCCGGATTCGAGGTCATCGAGGAGGCCCTCGCCGCGGAGGATCTGCCATGACGCCGGCGACCACCCGCCCCCTCAACGTGCTGCAGGTCGACCCGTGCCAGGGCGCGACGGTGCGGCGCTATCGCGTCGGCAACCTCGCCGAGCAGCTGCGTCTCGCCGGCGACGCGGTCACGGCGTGGACCGATGACGACCTGCGCCGCGAGGTCGAACGTGGGGACATCGACGCCACCGTGGCCCACTACGACCTGCTCATCCTGCACCGCTTCCCGTGGTGCACCGCCGTGGAGCGGCTGCTGCAGGCGGCCCGGACCGCCGGCATCCGCACGGCGTTCGAGGCGGACGACCTGGTCTTCGTTCCCGGCGTCGGTCGCTGGGTCGACGGCCTGCGGCACCTCGACCCGGGCGAGCTGAAGCTCTACGACGAGGGCCTGCAACGCTACGCGGCGAGCGATGCGGCCTGCGACACCTTCATCGGGGCCACCTCCTTCCTGGCCGGGCTGCGCGCGGGACCGCCACGACCGTCCGTCGTCATCCCCAACCTGCTCGGCGAGGAGCAGGTCGCCGTCGCGGAGAGGCTGCACCGCAAGGGCCGCTCACGCGCTCACGGGGCCGGGGGCGGGGCGGCGCACGAAGTGGTCATCGCCTACGGCTCCGGCACGCGCACCCACGACGCCGACCTCGCGGCCATCGCGCCCGCGCTGGCCCAGGTGCTCACCGCCCATGTCGGGGCCCGGCTGATGCTCGTCGGCCTCGTCGACCTCCCCGAAGCCCTGCGACCCTACGCCGACCGGGTGCGGCTGGAGCCGGTCGGCCCCTGGGAACACTGGTGGGAGTTGCTCGCCGCTTGCGACATCGCCGTCGCCCCGCTCGAGGAGCGCAACCCCTACTGCCGCGCCAAGAGCGCGCTCAAGTACCTCGAGGCCGGCGCCCTCGGTGTGCCCCTCGTGGCGAGCCGCATCGACGCCTATGAGCAGGTCATCGACGACGGCCGCACCGGCCTGCTCGCGTCCGGTACCGATGAGTGGGCGCAGGCCGTTTCGCGCCTCGTCGAGGACACCGACCTGCGCGGGCACATGGGGCGCCGCGCGCGCAAGGACGTGCTGCGGCGGCACACCACCAAGGCCCGCTTCGCCGAGACCCACGCGACCCTGCGCGCCCTGGTCGACGGCAAGGTCGAGGCCCGGCAGCGCCCCGAGGGCTGGCGCGGCTTCGATCTCGCCACGGTGATCCCGCCGGCCACGGTCGGTTCCGGCGGACACACCGTCATCTTCCGCACGGTGCGCTCGATGATCGAGCGCGGCCACCGCACCACCGTGCTGCACGAGTTCGACGGGCGCGGCTTCACTCACGAACAGGTCGAGGGGTTCATCGACGCGGCCTTCTTCCCGACCGGCGCCACCTATCGCTCCGGCTGGGAGCTCGACCCCGCACGCTTCGATGCCGTCATGGCCACCGCCTGGAACACCGCCGAGTGGGTGGCCGGCCTCGACGTCCCCGCGCGGCTCTACTTCGTGCAGGACCTCGAGCACCTGTTCTTCCCGGCCTCGGAGAATCACGTGATGGCCGAGCGCACCTACGCGCTGGGGCTCTCGTGCATCACCATCGGCCGCTGGCTGACGGAAGTCCTGCGCCACCAGTACGGCGCCGACAGCGTCGACTTCCCCTTCCTGTTGCACGTCGACCGGCCCCGCCCGACCCGCGCCGTGTCCGACGACCGGCCCACCGTCACCTACTTCGCCCAACCCGGCAAGCTGCGTCGCGCCTACGAGATGGGCGTGGCCGCCCTCGCTCGACTGCACGCGGCCCACCCCGCCGTGCGCATCGTGTTCTTCGGTTCGGCCGCCGTCGATCCGAACGCGGTGCCCTTCCCCTTCGAGGACGCCGGCGTCGTCTCGGAGGCCGAACTCGAGGAGCTCTACCTGCGCAGCGACGTGGGACTGGTGATCTCGCTCACCAATCCCTCCGCCGTCCCGCCGAACATGATGCGCTGCGGCTGCGCCGTGGTGGACGTCGACCTGGAGAACAACCGCTTCGAGTACCGCGACGGCGTCGACTCGCTGCTGGCACCTCCGACAACCGACGGCCTGGCCCAGGCCTTGATCCGCGTGGTCGCTGACGCCGACCTGCGGCGCACCCTGCAGGCCGGCGCCGTCGCGTCCATCGCCCCCCGATCGGAGCCACGCTCGATGGACCTGATCGAGGCCGCCCTGGTGCGCTCCATCGTGGCGGGCCGGGCCCGGGCCCCGGAGCGGCTCGACCTGCACGAGCGCGGCGGCAACGCCCACGTCTCGCTCGAGCAGGGCCCGGCGGTGGCCCGGTTCGAAGCCCGGCACGACGGCCTCTGCGCCGTCTCCTTCTTCCTCGGCACCTTCGGCCGCACGCCCTCGGATCTGGCCCTGTCGCTGCGACGCTCGTCCGACGAAACCGTGGTCGCCCGCGTGATCCTCCCGGGCAGCACGGTGGGCGACAACGAGTGGGCGCGCTTCGACTTCGAGGCCCTGCCGCACAGCGCGGGCGAAGGCTTCTCCTGCGAGCTCTCGATGATGCCCGGCGCCGACGCCCCGGTGGCCGTCTACCGCTCGGCCACCGACGGCACCGGTCGGGTGCGCTGCACGGTGGGCGGCTTCGCCAGCGGCCCGTTCCGCATGAGCGTCCACGCCGACCCCGACGCCTTCCCGCACACGGGGACCGAGGGCGCGGCGCGGCGGACCTCCACGACACGCCGGCTCGCGGCGGCCTCCCGGGCCCTCCCGGACTCCGCGTCCCCCGGCGAGAGCGGGACGTCCGGCCGCTCGACGGGCGACCCGGCCGGCAGCGCGTCGGGTGGCGAGCCCCCGCGCGCCGCGGTGCGGGTGGCCGAGTTGTTGCGCAACCGACACCAGCGCGACGTCCAGGCCCGACGCCGGACCGACGACCGCGTGGGCTCGGCTCTGGGCCAGATGGACGGACGCCTGGGCCGGGTCGAGACGAGCCTGCGCTCCGTCTCGACCACCCTGCAGCGCGCGCGCACCTGGCTGGCCCGACCGGGCCTCCGGCGCGTGCTCACCTTCCTGCGCATCCTGCCGCCGGAGGAGAGCTGGATCGAGCCGACCCGTTTCGTCACGCCCGAGCTGCGCAGCGGCACCATGGCGTCACAACGCTTCGTGGCCGAGCGCGACGGACTCGACCGGCTCTCCATCCGCTTCGCCACCGAGGGCCGCATGCCCAGCAACGACGTCCGCCTCCGGCTGCTCGACGGCCACAGCGGCGAGCTGCTGCGCCAGGTCAACATCCCGGCCGGTGAGATCGACGACAACCTCTATGCCGCCGCCGCCTTCCCGCCCCTGCCCGATTCGGCGCGCAAGACCTACCTCTTCGAGCTCACGTCGCCCGACGGTCTGCGCGGTTGCGGGGCCAAGATCTGGGGCGACCGCCACGGCCCGAAGGACGGCCCCGGGCGCAAGCGTCTGCAGGACGGCCACCGCGCGCCCGGCTGCCTCGACTTCCGTCTCGACTATGCCGGGAGCGTCGCGCCGGACGAGAGCTCCAACGGCCGCGCGAACGGTTCCGCAGGGCGCGCCTGATCCTGCAGGCGGCTCAGCCCTGCAGCCAGATCGAATCCTCCAGCGCGGCGATGGCCGCCGGCATACGCGCCCGCCACTTGGCGAACAGGGCGTCGCGGCAGAGGGCGAACTCGGCGCGAAACGCCGCGCTGTCCCGCTGCACGATCTTGGGTGACTGGTCGCGGGCCGTGATCACCGCGCCGGCGGGGTCCCTGTGCTTGTGCCAGCAGAAGGCGTCGAGGGCGTAGCAGTGCCGGCCGGCGGAGCGCGCGGCGAGGCACACGTCGGCGCCGTAGCAGTGGAATCCCGGCAGGTCGGCGTCGAAGGTCGGCCCCCGGGAGCGGCGCACCCCGAGCCACAGCTCGTCGAGCACCTGCACCCGCTGCGGCAACGGGTCCGTGCGACGCTTGCCGCCGGGGTCGCACCAGTGCCCGACGTATGCCCCGCCCTCGAGGTCGACGCCCGCGGACCCGACCACCCCCCAATCCGGATCGTCACGTTCGAGGTCTGTGAGGGCCGCCGCGAGCCGCCCGTCGAAGTCCTCGGGGAACAGCAGGTCCTGGTGGGCGAAGAGCACGAGGTCGTGGGCGGCCCGAGCCGCCGCCGCGACGTACAGCGCCCCCATGTTCGCGGACGCACGATTGCCCACGTTGTCCACGGCGATGAGCTCGTGGCGGCCGTGCTGCAGGCAGGGCGAGCGCATCAGATTCTCGCGCATCTCGTCGGGGTCGTTGACGGCGACCACCAGGCTGAACGGTCGCACCCCGTCGCCGGTCTCTGTGGGCACGGTCGCCATCAGCGGTGCAGCAACATGCTGACGGCCGGCGCCAGGACGTTCGTGAACAGGTCGGTGGGCGGGACCCGGATCTGGGCCAGGGCGCGCAACGCGTCGAGGGCGGAGTGTGTGTCGGCCCGGCGACCGCTGGCGGCGACGGCGAGCTCGTCCTCGAGGCGTCGCCAGTGCTCCGCGAGCCGGGGCGCGGCCCGCTCCGCGGCCTGAGGCTCGTCGGTGCCCGCGAGCCCACCGTCCGGCGAGCGTGGCGGGCGCGCCTCCAGGGCCCCAGCCGCCGCGCCCCACGACGGCACCACCTGACGGGCGTCATCGAGGTCGGTGGACTGCTCGCGGCACTTGGTCCAGCGCGGCCCCACCGACGCGGGCACCACCGTCAGCGCGGGGCGTCCGAAGGCCGCCGCCGCGATCATGCCGTGCATGGAACTGCCGACATAGAGTTCGGCGCCGGCCAGCAGCGCGGTCAACTCCCGCAGCGAGGCCGGGCGCTCGAGCACGAGCGACGGGACGTCGCAACCGTCGGCCAGCGCACCCAGGTCGCCGGCATCGTCGTCGCAGATCGCCGTGAACACGGGGACCGCCTGCAGGGCCCGCGCCATGGCGGCCACCGCGGCAGCCGCCGCCGCCGGCTCCTCGACGGCACCGCCCAGCCGCTTGTAGTTCACCACCAACCAGCGTTCCGGTCGCGGTCCGAGACGCGCGAACAGAGCGTCCAGCGCCGCCGCCCGCTCCTCGGGGGTCCACAGCCCGGGGAGGTCGTACGCGGTGTCGGGGATCACGTGCACCGGGCGGGTCACGCCGGCTTGCGCAAACCACTCGGCCGTGGAGGCGCTGCGCAGCGCGATGGAGTCACTCTGGTCGGCCGCCCAGCCCACGCCCAGGGCCAGCCCCGGCGTGAAGGGCACGGGCGCCCCCGGCCCGTTCCACAGCAGGCGTCCGCCCCCCGCGGCGGCCGCGATGGCCGCTCCCAGCCACAGTCCCGGATAGGCGGTGGCGCGCATGAGGGGCGTGGTGCGATAGGCCTGCGGCGTATCGACCACGGCGTTGATCAGCTGACCGCCCCCGATGATCAGGGCGTCGAATTCATCGGCCCGCGCGAGCGCCGCCTGCACCGAAACCGTGGCCACGCCGTCGTCGAACACCGGCGGCCCGCCCCGGGGCGAGACGTGCACGACCTTGTCCCACGCCCCGCCGAGGCGCCGCTCCAAGAGCAGCGGGAAGAGCAGGTCGCCGTAATTCGCGACATCAAAGGTTCCGAAGTGGGCGACTCGCACAGCGCGCGATTGGAACCGTCGGTTCGAGGGCGGTCAAGGTCGGGGCCCAAGACCCGCGGATTGCCCGTATGCTGTTTGCCTCGCCACCGCCTTCGCCACCGCCGTCGGAGTTCCACCCATGAAGCCTTCGTCCTACCTGCTCTCCACCGCACTCCTGGTGGCCAGTCTCACGCTCGCCCTGCATGCCCCGGCCGCTCCGGCCGCTCCGGCGACAGCGGCCCCCGCCGTCCTCGGCGGCATCGAGCCCTTCCTCGGACAGATCGTCCTGTTCGGCGGCAACTTCGCCCCGCGGGGCTGGGCCAAGTGTGAAGGACAACTCCTGCCGATCTCTTCGAACACCGCGCTCTTCTCGCTGCTCGGCACGCTCTACGGCGGCGACGGCGAGACGACCTTCGGGCTGCCCGACCTGCGCGGACGCGCGCCCATCGGCTACGGCAACGGCAACGGCCTGAGTCACTACAACCTCGGCAGCAAGGGCGGCAGCGAACAGACGACGCTCTCCATCGGTCAGATGCCGAGCCACACCCACACCCTGATGGGACAGATGGAGCCCGGCGGCAGCGGCATGCCGGTGGGCCGCACCATGGCCACCAGCCTCGACCACCGTCTCTACGGGCCGAACACCAATGCCCCCATGGATGGCGACGCCGTCGAGAACACGGGCGGCGGCCAGTCCCACGACAATCGCCAGCCCTACATGGCCATGAACTACCTCATCGCGCTGCAGGGGACTTACCCGTCCGAGAACTGAGCCGAGGGACCGTCGGGTGGGTCCGGGGCCGGCTTAACGCTGGGGTCGTTGCCGGAATTCGCCCCAGTCCCGCTGCATCTCGAGGAAGGTGAAGGACGCCGACCAGGTGATCAGGGTCAGGCCCAGCAACGCCTCGGTGCCGGCGAGGATGCGGATCGCGCCCACGGGCACGATGTCGCCGAAGCCCAGGGTCGTGTAGGTCACCACCGAGAAGTAGACGAAGTCGAGCGCGCCCTCGTCGAACTCACCCGGCAGCCGACCGAGGGTCGGGAAGTGGTCGAGCAGCCAGTAGGTCAGGCCGAAGATCCAGACCTGGACGACGTGGGTGAGCATGATGCCGAGGATGGCCACGACGACCCGTGCGCGGCGGCGCAGGCGGATGGCGGGCAGCCGGCGCGACATGATGCTGAGCGCCTCGTAGTGCAACAGCACGCAGATCACCGTCGCGAGCCCGGAGACCAGGCACAGCACGAGCTGGGGCGACGACACGGTGAATGCGTGTCGGCCTGATTCCGGCAGGAACGATGCGAGCACGGCGAGCGGGACGCTGAGACCTGGCACGCACCGATCGTAGCGGATCGCGCGGCGCCCCGGCACGGCCGCGAACCGGCGACACCCGGGGCCGGGGTCGCGTCGACCCCGCGAGGGTCAGGCCGAGCGCCCGGTCCAGGTCGCCAGGGTGCGTCTCAGTCGACGCAGCCGACGCCGTCGCTTGCGCCGTCGGGCATCCGCGCGCACCTCGCCCTGCAGGAGTCGCACGTCTTGCTCGGGCAGGCGCACCTCCACCGGGACACCCTGCCCCGGTGACGGTTCCAGGGCGAGCATGGCGTCGTTGAATGTGGCCGCGAAGCCATCGCGCGCCTGCTCGAAGAGCGGCCGCACCTCCTCGGGGACCAGATCGCGCAGGGGCGGGCGGTGGGCCCGCCGCGTGCGTCCGCCGATGGTCGGGTTGCTGTTGATCTCCCACAGCTGGGGGCGGCCGTTCAGCACGCCGTAGTCCATGCGCCCGTATTCGATGCCCGCCCGCTCGAAGACCCGGGCCAGCCACTCCGCGTGCGGGTGCTCGTCGCGGTAGGCCGCCTCCTCCCGCACCGAGGTCGCATCGATGAGGCGCCAGCGCGCCTTGGCCACCCAATGCCGGCAACGATAGCGCCAGCGCGGGAAGATCCGGTCGCCCACCCGGAAGGCGGCGTACCCCAGGAAAATGCCGTCACTGCCCGCTGTGTCGCAGAATTCGACCACCAGCAGCTCGTCACGCCGGTAGCCGTGCAGGGGCGAGGTCAGCCGGCGCAGCGCCCGCCGCGCCTGGGCGGGCGACGCCAGCAAATCGGTGAGCGGACCCGAGTGATCGCGCTCCTCGCGCACGAAGACCGGGTAGCGCAACGCCTCCAACGCGGCCTTGGGCCGGACCGCCCGGAAGGCGTTGATGCCCTCGGCGTGCATGGTCGTGAGCAGGTCGTAGCGGCGCAGCGACCGCTGCGGATCGTTGACCACCCGCACCCCCGCCGCCGCCAGCTGCCCGTGCACCGCCGTCGCCACCGCCAGTGTGGCCGGCCCCGAGGCCTCGAGGTCCGAGAAGATGGCCGTGTTCCCGCGCAGCTCCTGGTGAGCGGTCAAGTCGGCGTAGTCGCACACCTGCAGGCGCTCGGCCAGCGGCGCTCCCCGCTCGTCCTCGAGCCAGCGCTGGACCGTGCCCTTCGATCGACCGTGGACGAAGTAGAGCAGCGCCGGCGCGTCCTTGTGAATGGATGAAAAAGAGACCCGCCGAAGCGCGTGCTCGGCGCGACCCCGCGAATTCGAAATCCCGCGATCCCTGCCCGCATTTGACACAGGAACAGGCCCTGTGGCTATGATCACGACGGGAAAGTCGGGTGTTTCGTGACGCTCCGGGGACGTGCCGCGGATGTCACACCCAAGGGACACCTTCAACCAGGAGGAATGGGCTCATGGTCCGTGCGTCAACTCTGTTCTGCAGCCTCGCTGCCGCTCTGGCACTGCTCGCTCCGCGAGCCGAAGCCGCCGAAACGATCACCGTCAATGCCGGTGAGAGCATCAACGACGCCATCGACATGGCCGAGCCCGGTGACACCATCCGCGTCAAGTCGGGTGTCTACCGCCCCAACGAGGACGAAGGCGACGGCGGCCCCGGCATCGTCGTCGACGTGCCCGGCATCACGCTCATGGGCCAGAACGCCGTCATCGATGGCGAGTACCAGGGCTTCGGGATGCTCATCTCCGCCCCGGGCGTGACCGTGCGCGGCTTCACCTTCGTCAACTGCTCCGACGGCCTGGTCGTCGACTTCAACGACGACGAGGATGGGAAGCCCGATCTGTTCGGTGAGACCGTGATCACCCGCAACCGGTTCTCCGCCAACTCCAACAACGGCATCAATGTGCGCCTGGCCGGCGCCGTCCGGATCGAACGCAACATCATCGAGGACTCGGGTCAGAGCGGCATCGTGGTCCAGCGGGAGAACATCGAAACGGATGGTCTGCCCTCCGACAGCGAGACCCTGATCCTGGGCAATCGTTCGGAGTTCAACGGCGAAGACGGCATCGAGTTCGAGGGCTCTCGCGCCACGATCACCGGCAACACGTGCACGCACAATGCCGATGACGGCCTCAATGTCGACATCACCCCGGTGACGAACGACGACGGCGAGGAGGAGAGCGATCCGCTCATCACCATCGCCAGGAATCGCATTCACTACAACACCGACGACGGCATCGACATCGACGGTGACCCGAACGTGCCTACGGTCATCGAGCGCAACCGCATCACCCTCAACGGCGAAGACGGCCTCTCCTTGGACTACTACGAGGACTTCGATGATGGACCCGCGGACGGCATCAAGGCCTTCCCGCGGCACCTCATCGCGCGCAACACCTTCTCGAACAACAACGAAGACGGGTGCACGATCGAGATCGATGATGGAGGCGAGAGCGGCTCGGTCCTGATCGAGCGCAACAACGCCCACCACAACGGCGAGGGCGGGATCTCACTGCGCGAGATCACCGGCGGTAACGACTCCGCCCGGGTCGAGAACAATCGCGCCCACCACAACGGCTACTTCGGCATCGAACTCGGCAGCCCGGATATCGACTTCCCGCTGCTCGAGGGAGGCAAGAAGAAGGAGCCCTTGGACGGCGCCGGGAGCGGCGACGGAGGGCCAGACAGCGGCACGTACCGGTCCGCCACGCGCAACACCTGCTCCTTCAACGGGCTCGGCGGCATCCTGTCCCTCGCCCAGTCCGCCCGGATCGTGGGCAACCGTTGTGACCGCAACCTGGGAGATGGCATCACCATCGCCTTCTCCTCCTTCAACTTCGTGAACGACAACCGCTGCTCCCGCAACTCCAGCCAGGGCATCGACAACTGGAACGCGACCATCGAGGAGCTGATCGGCAATCGCACCGGTAACAACGCGTTGGGCGTCGGCGTCGACATCGCCGGTGGCGGGCCCAACGGCTCGGGCGTCGTCAACAACGAAGACGACAACACCGGCACCGGCGGCGGCGACGCCACGGGCGAGCCGGACATGTTCAACGTGATCCAAGACTAGTCCAGGCCGACAACGAGGAATCAGACAGATGACCCACTCCAAGACCATCGTTGCCGTCCTGACCGCTCTGCTGCTGACGGCCCCCACGCTCTTCGCCGACAACATCAATGTGTTGCCCGGCGAGAGCATCCAGGATGCCATCGACAACGCGGAGCCCGGTGACCGGGTGGTGCTCCGATCCGGCGTTCACCGCGAGAACGACATCTTCGTCAACACCCCGGACATCGAGATCGTCGGCCAGCGCGCCATCCTGGCGCCCGAACCCTTCACCGTGATGGACGGCGGAGGGCCCGAGCTCGGCGTCGGCTTCAGGGTCAGCGCCTCCAACGTGACCATCCGCGGCATTCACTTCGTGGGCGCCTCGCCGGGCATCCTCACGAGCGAGGACGACGACGACGGCCTCGGGTCCGATCCGATCCTCGAGGCCTACTTCAGTTCGTTCGAGGCCAGTCCGACGCCCGTGTTCAACCTCGTCGTGAAGAACTGCCGCTTCACCCGCTGCATCCTGCCCATCCTGGCGGCCTGCTACGGCAACAGCCACTTCGAGGGGAACCGCTTCGAGGCCTGCGCGAGCCCCGAGCCCGAAGGCGAATTCGGCTTCCTCGAAGGCGCGGCGGTCGGCGCCATGACGGTGATCGTCGAGGGGAAGGGTGGTTCCGACGAGACGGTCGTCTACCGCAACCGGTTCAACAAGATCATCCCCGGCCTGGCCCTGGCCGCCTACGCCGAGAGCGGCAAGGTCGATGCCGACCGCAACGTCGCCGAAAACGTTCACGGCGGCTTCTGGTTCGGCAACTCAGGCGCCTTCAGCAACCCATTTGACGGCAAGGGCTTCGATCTGCCGCAGCTCCGCGTGCGCAGGAACAGCGTCTCCCAGGTCCTGCGGACCTGGGGCATCGGCGTGATGGGTTCCAACTTCGACGAAGTGTGCGACGGATGCGATGGCAGCGAGTCGATCCCTTCGCTCGTCGGCGTCTTCTCGATCGAGAACAACGCCGTCACCCGAACGGCTTTCTCGGGCATCCTCGCCATTGCCGACGGGTTCTTCCTCAGCGACGGAGGTTCTGAGTTCCCGGTTCCGCTGGCCCTGACGCGCAATCGCGTCGCCAATGTCTTCGGTGACGGCATCGTCGCCTCGGGCACCGGCGGAAAGGTCGGACTGTTCGTCGAGTCCAATGTCGCCGCGCTGAACAACGGCCACGGATTCGCCCTCGGTTTCGAGGGCGACAGCTTCATCTTCGCCACCGAGAACACGAGCTTCCGGAACCTCTTCAACGGGTTCGACAGCCTCTACAGCTTCGGTTTCTCCGGAGGCGAACTCGACTCGAGCGACGGCGACCCCAATTTGATCGCACTCGTCGACAATCGCGTGACCCACAACGGGCGGGACGGGGTCTTCGCGCGCAGCTCGGAAGTGGGCGTGTTCGACAATCGCATCGAGCACAACCGAGGGGACGGTATCGATATCGACGACAACTCCGAGGGCGACATCGAAGACAACCGCATCCGACGTAACGGCCATCACGGCATCAGCAATAGCGGTCTGGATGCCAACATCTCGGACAACGTCGTGACTGACAACGCGCGCGGGGCGCACGTCGACATCGCCGGAGCCGGCGACGGCGCGGGCACCGTCGGGACTTTCGACGGCAACACCGGGACCGGTGACGCCGACGAGACGGAAACGCTCGACTTCGACTGGATCTCCGACCTGTAAGCGGTCGCCACGAGGACCGCGAGAGCGGCGAACTCCGCGCGTCGCGCCGTCAGCCGGCGCGACGCGTGGCGAACAGGGTCTGACCCAGGCCCGCGAAGGTCCGGCCGTTGAGCGGCAGCTCGAGGAAGACGTGCAGGTAGCTGAGGGCGAAGAGGGCCGTCAGTCCCAGCGTGTAGTCCCAGGCGTACAGGGCCACTGACCCGACCCAGAGCGCGAGGTTGAGATACGTCCACGCCCGCGGGATGCGGTGCCACTGGATGATGGACGTCTTGCTGAACCAATTCAGGTAGTGATACGTGTAGGCGAAGGCCACGAAGCGCGCGACCTTGCGCCCCGCGTCCGAGAAGAACACCTCCTGCGCCCCCGCCAGCGGACCGAGCCCCAGCCACTCCGACAGCGCCTGGTTGACCGGGACGATGGCCTGGTAGGACGCCGCCAGCTCGAAGTCCATCGAGGCGGGTGGCGGCCCCACGCCGCCGAGGAAGCACCAGGCGCTGCACGCGACGAAGACGGCCAACGACACGCCCCCGGTCACGCTGCGACCGCGCAGCGCCCCGAGCAGCACGAACGCGCCGGTGAAGACCCACACGTGGACCAGCGAAGGCAGGAACAGGAACAGCCAGTCCTGGCCCGCCGGTCGCTCCGACAGCAACAGCCCGACGCCCGTGGCCGCACCGATGAGGACGAGCCGCCGCCCCGTCTCGCGCAGGAAGACGATGGCCAGGGCCGCGCCGATGGCGGCGGCGTTGAGCACGGTGCCCCCGGTGGGCACGTCCACGCCCACCACACGGAACTGCACCAGCAGCACCGCAACGCAGAGCGCCACCAGCCAACCGGCGTCGCGCCGCCGCACGGCGAAGTAGTCCCGCTGATGCAGCCACGAGATCTCCGTCAGGTAGTGCAGCGGGCCGAGGATCGCGTACGCCCACAGGAACAGCTCGAACGGCAGGGCGAAGGCCGCCGCACACGCTCCCAGCATCAGACCGATGTTGAGCAGATCGACGTGGCGGGTGGTCATGGCTAGCAGACTATCGGGAGACAAGAGGAAGCGGGGCCCCTGATGCTCACCCCCTAGCGCGCCGGCACCCGGTAGATCACGCCGTGCAGCTCACTCCCGGGGTCGTCCCGGTTGTTCGAGCAGACGTAGAGATGGCCCTGCGCGTCGAGGGCGATATTCCCGGTGCGGGCCGACGGGTTGTCCGTGAGCGCGCGCAGATCGACGTAGGGCTCGACGTCGTAGCCCTCCGTGGCGTCGAACACCTCCTCGGGATCCGGCGTGAAGCGATACACCGCCCCGGTGTAGGCCGGCGAGACGTACAGCCGCCCGGACCCGTCGAAGGCCATGTCGTAGATGTTCGCGCTGCCGCTGTCGCGGGCCGGGTCGTAGGGAGCGAAGCGGGCGATGAGCTGCCCCAGGAGCGGCCGCACCAACGCCCCCTCGGCGTCGATGGGGAAGCGCAGGATCTGCGACGTCGTGCGGAAGGCCACATAGAGGAAGCCGTCGTGGGCCGCCAGGGCACAGGTGCCCTCGACGTACATCTCCCCGTGGCCATCCACCGGCAGGAAGACGTCATCGTCCGGCGCCGACCGGTGGAACTCGAGGCGCCCCGCGGGCGGCCCCGCCGCCGGGTCGCGCCGCAGGGCCGCCAGGTCGTACCGCGCCAGCCCCGTGTTGTCCTTGGCGCCGACGTAGAGGTAGCGGCCGACCACCACCGCGCCGCACGGACCGTTCACCAGACCGTGGGGCGGTGCATTCCGTTCCGGATCGTGGTGGGGATAGAGCTCGTTGGGCAGCACGCGACCGAGTTGCTCCGCCGGGATGACGTCCTCCCGATGGGCCTCGACCCGGTGCCACGACTCCGAGCGCAGGTCGTAGCGCAGCACCGAATCCGTCGCGTTCTTGCGGAACTTCGCCGGGCCGGGCCGGTCGAGTCCGCTGAAGCCGCAGATGAAGAAGCTGCGCGACGCCTCGTCGTACACCAGCGTGCAGTAGGGACGGTCGGTGCGCGTGTCCCGCGTGGTCGGCAGCTCGCGGTCCCACAGGTGGAAGGGCGGGTCGGCCGGGTCGGCGAGCACCGTGCCGTTGGCGACCACCGCCGCCCCCGCCGGCGCGCCGGACTCCACGGCCTCATAGACGTCCGGGTCGACGACGAAGAGGCTGCCCGCCTGGTCGTCGAGGTCGGGTCGAGGACCGCCGGCGTCCCGGTGGGCCCCGCGGGCGAGGACGATCAGCCGCCCCTCGTGGAAGCGCAGACCGCGTGGCCAGGGTACCGCCGTCGAGACCCGCTGCAGCACGACCGGCCCGCGTGACGTCGGCGCCGGCCCACACGCCACCAGGCTCCCGTGCACCACGCCGAGACACAACGCGAGCGTCGCGACGAGACGGGCACCGGGCATCGGCCGCGTGATCCAGTCGCCGTCGGAGATCAGGACTTGTGCCGGGCCGCCTCGATGCAGGCGATCACGTTGGCGATCCAGCCGGCGGTCCCGAGGGTGAAGAACCAGAGCACGCCGCCCAGGATGAAGAAGACCACGGCCGGCATGATGCGCCCTTGCACGAGCTGCCCCAGCCCGGGAATCACCAGACTGCACAGTGCAGCAATGACGTTGCCACTGGAACCCTGCTCAGCCATCGATCGCGCCCTCCCCACTCTCATGGAATTCCGCCCGCACCGTGCAGGACGGGAACCGCAGGAGGATAGGCAGGTCGTCGGGCCGAGGGAAGTGCCTGTTCGCAGCGTCAGCTCACCGCAGGATGTCGGGGCGCCGGCTGACCACCGAAACCGAGACCAGCACGAGGAAGACCAGCGGCGACAGGGCGGCCATCGGCGGATCGTGCACGGCGTGGGTCACGATCGCTCCGAGCAGCACGCCTCCCAGAAAGACGCCGCCCACGAAGCTCGCGCTCGGGAGCAGAAGCAGGACGGCCCCCATGATCTGCATCCAGGCGGTGAGTTGCCGGAAGCCGTCGGAGTAGCCCCAGCGTCGGAAGTCCGCGACCATGGTCGCGTCGCCTGAGAGATTCTTCAGCGCCATCATCACGAAGAACGCCGCCACGAGGACGCGCAGAACGAAGGCACCCAGCCCCCACCCGCGCCACTCCATGGGCACCGTGCAGGTCAACCACGTCATGCGACGGCCTCCGCGACGTCGGCCTCGGGCACGGTCTCGTGCGCAGGCGCGCATGCAGCCGGGTCCGCCGTGACGGCGCGCTCCTTGGCAGCACTGAGTGCGAACGACCGCGCGATGCGATCCTGCTTCGCCAGTGCCTTGTCGACGAGCCGCGGCAGGAGCCCGTTGACGCGCACGAACAACGACTCGGGGAAGCCGAGGTAGCGGTCCTTGCCGCCTCGCGCGATGGTCGCGACGACGGCCTGCGCCACTGACTCCGGGGCATCCAGCTTCATACCGGTGGCTTCGGCCATGCGCCCGAACACCTTGGCCAGGCCCGTGCGGGTTGCCCGCGGCGCCACGTAGGTAACGGAGACGCCGGTGTCCGCCCATTCGCGGCGCAGCGCCTCGGAGTAGCCCCGCAGAGCGAACTTGGATGCCGAGTAGGAAGCGAAGTGGGCGAATGCAATGGAGCCGAAGATCGAACCGACGTTGACCACCCGTCCGGACCCGCTGCGGCGCAGGTGCGGCATGGCCTCGCGGGCCAGGATCATCGGCGCCAGCACATTCACGTCGAAGAGCGTGCGCAGTTCGTCGGTGGACTCCATCTCGGCCGGTGTGAACGCGAGCAGTCCCGCGTTGTTCACCAGCAGCGACAGGCCGCCCAGGGCCTGCGCCGCCTGGTCGACAACCATGGGCAGCGACTCCAGCTGGCTCAGGTCAGCCGCCAGCTCGATGACGACATGGCCGGCCTCCCGCAGGGGGTGCGCGACAGCAGCCAGCCCCTCGGCGTCACGGTCGACGACGACCAGTCGGGCGCCGCGCCGCGCCAGCTCGTGGGCGAGACAACGCCCGATACCGCCGGCCGCTCCCGTGAGCAGCACCGAAGATCCGGACAGTGGCTTCATCGACATGTGACCTCCTCATTGTGGATCGGTGACAGGTGCCTGCCCAGCTCGCGGAACATGTCGCCGTACAGACGAAAGAACCGCTTCGCCCGGTGCACGACGGCCCGGCGATCCGCCGGGTCGTCGAGGCGGTCCATGAGTCCCGCGAAGTACTCGACGTGGTCGAGATCGAGGGCGCCGTGCGAAGACAGGTAGGTGAAGGCGCTCGCCGGGAGCTTCAGCGCGACAGCCAGATGGTCCGCCGCCTGGCTCGCGCCACGCACGCTGGTCCCCTCGAGCACGTGGACCATGCCGAAGAATCCCACCGGGTTCCCCCGCCGCACCACATCGTAGGCGTAGGCAACCATGAACTCGGTCTCGGCCGAAGGACGTCCGTGGCGCGCGGCGTCCGCATCCCCGCCGCAGGCCGTGATGTCGTCGAGGATCCACTCCTGGTGACCCAGTTCTTCGCGGATGTACTCGGCAATGGCGTCGCGGAGCCACTCGCGCGAGTCGTCGAGGGCCGCGCCCGTCGCCATCAACAGGGGGACCGTGTGTTTGACGTGGTGGTAGGCCTGGGTCAGGAAGGCGACGTAGGCCTCGCGGGTCAGGCGCCCGGTCATGGCCGCCTGAACGAAAGGGATCTCGAGCAGGGCTTGTTGCTCGTCGCGGGTGGCCTCGGTGAGCTCAGCGTGGAAGGTCATTGGGAGATGTCCTCGAAGGGGGCGCGGGACCACCGGGCGACGCGTGCATAGTCCGGCAGTCCTGCATTGACCTGAGCGACGGCGGACGCGACGGCGTCCGGATCGTCTGCGCTCGCCTCGGTCGGGACGATGACCGCGCAGAGTCCGTCGTCATCCCGGGTGACGCGCGCCTCCGCCACGGCGGGGTGATCGCGCAGCGCACTCTCGACCCAGTCGGGCGAGACGTTGCGGGCGTAGTCCGTGACGATCGTCCGATCGCGGCGCCCTTGGACGAACAGATAACCCTCGTCGTCCAGGAAGCCGATGTCACCCGTGGCCAGCATTCCCTGGGTCGACGCGCGGTCGGGCTCACCGAGGTAGCCGCTGAACAAGGCGCCCGAGACGAAGATCTCTCCGGCCGCGTCGATGCGCACCCCGACGTGGGGCAACGGCCGCCCCACGCTGCCCGCGCGATGGCAACGTCGGGTCTCCACGGCGATGACCGAGCAGGACTCGGAGAGGCCGTAGCCGCAGCGCAGCGGCAAGCCGAGGGCCCGGGCCCGGCCGCGGACGTCCTCCGGGATCGGCGCCCCGCCGCAACCCACGAAGCGCAGCGCCGGGAGGCGTTCGCCCGTCCCTTCGAGGTGGCTGCAGAGCCCCTCGAGCGCCGCCGGCACCAGGATCACCGAGGTCGCGTCGGTCGCGAGCAACGTGTGCGCCAGGCGCGACGCCTGCAATTCGGACGATCCACTCAGACCCACCGCGGCGAGCGGAGGCAGAACCACCCGCGCACCGGCGAAGATCCCTCGATACAGGCCGCCGACGTTCTCCAGCAGCACCGACAGAGGCAGGGCGGCGAGGTGCACGTCGTCCGGGCCGCACGCGGTGGCCTCCACCAGCGACGAGGTCACCGTCATCAGCGGCGATTCGGCCAGGCGCACCCCCTTGGGATGCCCCGTCGTTCCGGACGTGAACGTCACCTTGGCATCCTGCGGGCCGTCCGTCGCCGCGAGACCCGACGCCCCGTGACTCGCCGCCCGCGGCTCGACCGCCCTGCACAAGGACAACCCGAACGGCGAGCAGTCTCCCGGCTCGACGCGGAAGCCGAGGCGGGCGACACGGGACGGGTCATCCGTCGTCACGATGTCGATGCCGGCCGTCGTGATGATGTGGCGCAGTTGCACGTCGGTGAAGAAACTCGGCAACGGGACCATGGTGATGCCCATCGCGAGGGCCGCGAGGTCGGTCAGGGCCCAGGGGATGCCGTTGTCCGCCAGCAGTCCGAGCACCCGCGCTCCCCGTTCGCGCAGCCAACCGCACTCGGTGGCGACGGCGCCGAGCAGGTCGCCGTAGGCGATCGTCAGCCCGCGACCGTCATCGAGCGCGAGGCGCTCCGGCGCACGGATGGCATGCCCCTCCACCCGGCGCCATAGGTCGAGGAGCCTCACGCCGCCGCGCTCCGCCGCCCGCGGGCCCAAGCCAGTCCGGCCAGGTAGGCGTAGCCGACCAGCGGCGCCGCCCAGCGGTCGCAGTGCCGCCGCACGTCGTCAATCGAGAGTGCAATGACGCGCGGATCGGCTTCATAGTAGCGCCCCCAATCGGAGGCTCCGCCCTGCAGCCGGCCGACGTCGGCGCGGGCCAACTCCACCGCATCAAGCCCGGCCCGGGCGAAGAGTACGCGCAGACTGGTGGTCGCCGTGCACACCACACGGGTGACGGCCGCTCCGTCCAACCAGGCGGCCAGGGCCGCGATGGCCATGCGGCCGCCCTGCGCATGGACCGCCGCGAGACTGCCGACCTCCGCGAGCATCGAGCGACTCGAGGTCACGCCCAGGCGCTGCTCGAGGACTTGCTCGATGGGCGCCTGCAGGTATTGCTCGAGGAAGAACGGGCCTGCATGGTCGCCGCCCACGTGAGCGCCGATGACGCCTTCGGCTCTTCCGAACGAGGCGGCCACGACGAAGAGGTGCGGGAGAAAGTCGTGCAGGCGGGCTCCGTGCGCAACCCGATAGGTGCGGGCGACGTCGCGCTCGACCTCGGGGCGCCGGGGGTGGTCGGGTGCGATGCGCACGAAACGCGGCTCGGCGGCGGTGACGGATCCAGTCGGCGGTGCTTGCATGGAAGCTTTGTACGGTCGGACAGCCCGCTGACTGATTGACAGTGTGATGACGGATTCGTCACCCCGCAGCACTTGCCCCTCCACCCCTCACCATCGACCATGGGTGCCAGGCACGGCCCGTCCCAGCGGACACCCCCTTTCCCCTCTGTATCGAGACCGCACCACCGTGAAGATCCTCGTCGTCGACGACGACCCGAAGTACCGCGCCTTCGTCTCCAAAGGTCTGGGCGAGTCCGGGATCATGTGCGAGACGGTTGCGACGGGTGAGGACGCCTTGAAGGAGCTGCGAGAGCGCACCTTCGACCTCGTGTTGCTCGACGTGATGCTGCCGGGCCTCCAGGGCTGGGACGTGCTGGAGGCCCTGCGTGCCGAGGGGCGCGAGGTCCCGGTGATCTGGGTCACCGCCCGTGACGCCGTGGACGAACGCATCAAGGGCCTGCGCATGGGCGGGGACGACTACGTGGTCAAGCCCTTCGCCTTCAGCGAGCTCATCGCCCGCATCCACGCGGTCATGCGACGTCGCGGCACGGCCACCAAGCTGTCGGCCGCCGGTCTCGAGATCGACCTCATCGAAGCCGAGGTCGTACGAGACGGCCAGTCCATCGACCTGACGCCCACCGAGTTCAGCCTGTTGCGGCACCTCGCCGTGCACCCCGGCGAAACGGTCACGCGCACCCAACTGCTCCAGGAGATCTGGGGCATCGACTTCGATCCCGGCACCAATCTCGTCGACGTGCACATCCGGCGCCTGCGGGGCAAGGTCGACGAGCCCTTCGCCGAACCGCTGATCCACACCGTCCGCGGCTCCGGCTACGTGCTCGAGCGACGTCTGCTGGCCTCATGACGCCGGAAGAAAAGCCCCCCTACTCACTCACCCGCCGCATGGGCGCGATGTTCGCGCTCACCACGTGCACGCTCGTCGCCCTCTACGCCATCTGGTCGGCCTGGGTGATCTTCCACAAGATCAGCAACGACACGCTGGTGTTCCTCGACCACGAAGTCAGCGAACTGGCCTACGCCATCCAACAGTCCGACGGCTCGCTCGAGGAGATCCAGAGTGCGGTCCACGACATCCTGCAGGTCACCAAGTCGCCGGGATGCGCCTTCCGCATCCGCGACGCCAAGGCCGCAGTGATCCACGAGCAGGGCGACCGCTTGCTGCTGCTGGCCGTCACCCGCCCGGTCGACGCAAAGACCACCGTGGGCGACTTCCTGTGGGACATCAAGGTCGCCGTCGGCGCGGTCCCCGTCGAAGGCCAAGATCTTACGGCGGAGATCATCGTCGACGTCGCCCCGGCCATGGCTCAGATCGGCAATTACCTCGCCTCGAGCCTGATGGCCTTCCTGGTGGCGGTGGGTCTGGCCGGCGTCGCCGGCTGGTTCGTGGCGCAGCGCGGCCTCGCCAGCCTGCGGGACGTGGTGGCCCAGGCCGAGAGCGCCGACCCCGTCGCCCACCCGGCCACCATCGAGTTGGCCGACGCCCCGGCCGAAGTGCGCGAGGTCGGGCGCGCTCTCAACGCCATGCTGGTGCGCATCCACGGCGGCCTCACGGAAATGCGCACCTTCACGGCGGGCCTGGCCCATGAGCTGCGTTCGCCGCTGCAGAACCTCATCGGCGAGGTCGAGGTCGCGCTCATGTCCGACCGCACCTCGGAGGAGTACCAGCGCGTCCTGCGCTCGAACCTCGAGGACCTGACCGATCTCACGGACGCTGTCGACAACCTCGTGGCCTTCTGCCGCACCGCCGAGCCCTCGACCCTCTCGAGCCACCGCGAGACGTTCGACCTCGCGCAGGAAGCCGAGTTGCGCCTGCAGCGCGAGAGTCGCACGGCTCAAAGGACCGGGATCACCATCGCCTACGACTTCGAGGGCGACACGCGTCTCCACGCCGACCGTGAAGGCACCCTCCGCGTCCTGCGCAACCTCGTCCGCAACGCGTTGTATTGGAGCCCCGAGGGCTCCACCGTCACCGTGCGCATCTCCGGGCACGACGGCATCGTCAAGGTCGTCGTCGAAGACGAAGGGCCCGGCGTGCCCGTCGACCTGCGCTCACGCATCTTCGAGCCCTTCGTGAGCGGGCGTCCCAACAACGAACGACGCGGCGGCTACGGACTCGGCCTCGCCATCTGCCGCTCGGTCATGGACGAGCACCACGGACGCCTGGCTTACGAGTCCCGCGACGAGGGCGGCGCGCGCTTCATCGCCGACTTCCCCGTGCGGTCTCAGGCCGCCTGAGGACGTTTGCCGCGGTCACGCATCAACCGACGCGCACCCTCTCGGCGGCGCTGATGGGCACCCGGTCGTCGGGCGTGAGGATCCCCCGGTAGTTGAGCGGGTCGGCCGCCGCCACCAGGACGGCCTCGCCGGGCTCCTCCCGGCGCACGGCCCGCAGCGCCTTGATCGCCTCGGGGAGCGCGAACTGCTCGCCGCTGAACCCGGCCACGAAGCGCCCGCCGCGCACCTCGCCGCGCGACTCGAGCGTGCGGTAGCAACGCAGCAGGTCCCGCCACGGCACGGGGATGCGCTCGCGCACGAGGGTGCGCCGGAAGACCACGCCCGAGCGCCGCAGCAGTTGCCGCGCGGTGAATTCCACCGACGGAGGCTCGCCGCCGCCCGGCCGGAACAGGCTCCAGCGTCCCATGGTGGTCGACGCCCGGCGCCGCCGACTGCGGCGCTTGGCGTACAGCCCGCGCAGTCCGGCGAAGGCGTCGCAGGTCGCCAGACCGAGGCCGACCAGATTGCCCAGGGCCTCCTCCAGCCGCACGGGCAACAGGTGCGTGGCCCGCTCAATCTCCTGGGTGAAGCAGGCGCCCTTGGCGGTGAGCAGCTCGTGGATCGGGCGCGCGTCGCCCTTCAGGCTCCACACGTCGCCGGGCACCGCGAGCCCGCACCAGGCATCCAGGTCCTCGCGCGGGAACAGCGAGATGGGCGCGTTGCGCGCGACGCCGGCGCCGGCCCCCCACAGCCGGCCCCACGCCACCTGCCCCGACAGCGTCAGTTCGTCGAGCCACGCCGGGCGGTAGTCAGGGATGCGCGCCGGGAGGATCGATCGCTCCCACGCGGCTGCCGGCGCCTCGAGTCCGGCGAGTTGCCGCACGACCTCCAGCACACCCAGGGGACCGGTGAGCCCGGCGCCGGGGGCGACGTGCTGCCACCGCGCCAGGAAGCGCAGGAACACGGCGGCGGCCACCGGCTCGATCTCCTTGCGCAGGCGGTCGAGGGTGTAGCGGTGGATGCGGGCGAGCAGGCGCCGGTCGCACCAGTGGGGCACGCCGCCGATGCGCGTGCGCAGCACCCGGCCCTGGCCCTCCAGCGCGAACGCCGCCGTCTCGTCCGCGGTAATGAGCGGGTCGTCGGCGCGCACCGGGCCCAGGGCCTCGAGCCGCCCGGCCAGCACCTCGGCGCCCTCGCGGGGGGCCTCGGTGGCGAACCAACGCTCGCCGTCGCGCACGAGGCGTCCGGCCGCTGCCAGCGCATCGATCCACGCGGCCCAATGCGGCGCGGCCGCGACCTCGTCCACGGTGAGGAAGCCCATCCACAACAACGACTCGTGCAGCTCCTCGGCGTCCGCGGGGGCCGGCCAGGCCTCGTCCCGCACCCGGGCGATGGCGTCGGGGTCGAGCTCGCCCAGCTCGTCGGGCTGAGCTCCCCCGATCTGCCGGCGTGTCATGACCGCCTGGGTGCGCCGCTCCTCGAGCGGCGCGTCGTCCAGGAAGGCGTAGGGCTGGGCCGCGAGGATGCCGCCCGAGAAGGCTGAGGGCTCGGGCAGGTCGTACGCCGCCGTCTCGATGGCGCCCGACTCGATACCCTGCAACACCTGCTTGAGCCCGTCGACGTCCATGGCCTCGTGCAGGCAATCGTCGACGGTCTGCATGACGATGGGATGGTCGAGCGGCACCGGCAGGTCGCCGGCCGGCAGGGTTTCACCGCACGCCATCACTTGAGGGAAGGCCTTCACCAGCAGGTCGTCGGCGCGCATGCGCTGCAGGGCCGGCGGCACGCGCTTGCCGCTGCGGGTGCGCGGCGCGAGCAACGAGCGCGACACGTTCCAGCGCCAGCGCGTCTGGAAGACCGGCGCGCCCAGCGCCGCCTGGGTGAGGGTGTGCTCCACCGAGTTGCTGTGCAGGTAGCTGAAGATGCCGTCCAGCGGGAAGGAGTGGTGCGGACCAAGGGAGATCAGGATCGACTCCTCGGTGGCGGCCGCCTGCAGCTCGAAGCCGAAGCCGCGACAGAACTTCTTGCGCAGCGCGAGGCCCCAGGCCTTGTTGATGCGGCCGCCGAACGGCGCGTGGAGCACGAGCTGCATGCCCCCCGTCTCGTCGAAGAAGCGCTCGGCCACCACCCGCCGCTGGGTCGGCGCGCCGCCCAGGGCCGCCCGCCCGGCCAGGATGTGGTCGGCCAACTGCGTCGCCGCCGCCTCGTCGAGTCCGCAGTGCTCCATGGCCCAGGGCCCGTCCACCAGCGCCTCCCGGACGTCGCCGATCTCCTTCGACAGCTCTTCGGTGCGCGACGGCGCTTCCCCCAGCCAGAAGGGCAATGTCGGCGGCTGGCCCTTGGCGTCGGCCACGCGCACCACACCCGGCTCGACCTTCAGGATGCGCCAGCTGGTGTTGCCCAGCTGGAAGATGTCACCCCTGTTGGCCTCGACGGCGAAGTCCTCGTTGAGCGTGCCCACGAAGGTGCCCTCGGGCTCGAGCTCGACGCGATAGTCGGCGTTGTCGGGGATGGCGCCGCCCGCCGTGAGCGCCGGCAGGCGCGCCCGCTTGGTGGCCATCAGGCGCCCGCCCACGCCGTCGCGGTGCAGCAGCGCGAAGCGGCCCTCACCGTGCAACGCCACGAGGCGGTCGAATTCCTCTCGTACCACATGGCGATAAGGCCAGGCCCGCGTCAGACAGGCGAAGAGTTGGTCCTCGTCCCAGTCCTCCGAGACACAGGCCGCCACGATGTGCTGGGCCATGATGTCGCGGGCCGGCGGCGGCGCAGGCGTGCGATCGAGCAGCCCCGCCCGGATCGACTTGAGCAGCGACGCCGCCTCGGCCAGCTCGTCCAGGGTGAGCGGGAACATGCGGCCCTTGGGCGTGCGGTGTACGCCGTGCCCCGCCCGCCCGACCCGCTGCAAGAGCGTGGCGATGGACCGCGTGGCCCCCACCTGGATGACCAGGTCGACGTCGCCGATGTCGATGCCCAGCTCGAGGCTCGCCGTCGCCACCAGCGCGCGCAGCTGACCGGCCTTCAGGCGCTGCTCGGCATCCATGCGCAGCTCCTTGCTGAGGCTGCCGTGGTGACACGCCACCGCGTCTTCACGCAGTCGGTCGGTGAGGCGCGCCGCCAGCCGCTCGGCCAGCTTGCGCGTGTTGACGAAGATGAGCGTGGTGCGGTGCGCGCGGATCAGCTCCGAGGCCCGCTCATAGATCTCGCCCCACTGCTCGTGGCTGCACACGGCGGACAGGGGCGAGTCGGTCACCTCCACGCCGAGGTCGAGGCCGCGCAGGTGGCCGGTGTCGATGAGCTCGCACGCGCGGCCGGCGCCCACGAGCAGGTGGGCCACTTCTTCCAGGGGCTTCTGCGTGGCCGACAGACCGATGCGTTGCAGGCGCGCGGGTCCAGCGCCTTCCACCAGGGCCTGCAGCCGCTCGAGGGAGAGGGCCAGGTGGCTGCCGCGCTTGTCCCGGGCCAGGGCGTGGATCTCGTCGACGATGACGGTGCGCACGGTGCTCAGCATGGCGCGCCCGCCGTTGCTCGTGAGCAGGATGGCCAGCGACTCGGGCGTGGTCACGAGCACATGCGGCGGGCGCCGCCCCATCTTGGCCCGCTCGCTGGCGCTCGTGTCGCCCGAGCGCACGAACACGCGCACCTCCGGCAGTGACGGGTCGAGAGTGCGCAGGCGCTCGAGGGGCCCCTGCAGGTTCTTGCTCACGTCGTTGCTGAGCGCCTTGAGCGGCGAGACGTAGAGCACCTGCGTGGCGTCGGGCAGGTCGTCACCCTGAGCCAGCAGGCCATCGAGGGCGATGAGGAAGGCCGCCATGGTCTTGCCCGTGCCCGTGGGCGCGGCGATGAGCGTGTGCTTGCCCGCCGCGATGGCCGGCCAGCCGCGCCGCTGCGGCTCGGTGGGCTGGCCCACCTCGTTGAGGAACCAGTCCCGCACGACGGGCTGCAACAGCGTCGTCACGGTGTCGGTCGCAGCAGCGGGCATGGGCCCATCATCGCACGGGTCGGCCGCGGGACGAGGTCCTCACCCGCCCGCGAAGGTGATCTCGCGCAACCCGCCCGCCAGACACCCGTCGACGACGGTGACGACGGCCTCGTAGTCCACCGCCGGATCGACGCTGAGCCGTCCCCGCACGTCCGGGTCGCTCGCCCGGAACCGGCGCACGACCTCCGCCACGCCCGCGGCCACGTCGCGCCGGCCGGCGCTCCACCCGGCGGCGATGCTCCAGCTCCCAACCCGAACCTGGGCCCCGCCCGGCGCCTCTCGGATGGTGATCTCCAGCGGCTCGAGCAGTTCGGGCGCGGGGCCCGCGTTCTGGCCGATGTCCTTGGGTAGGAAGGTGGGCAGCTTGCCCTCGAGCACCCGGAAGCTGAGCGTCGTCAGGAAGAAGATCAGCAGCAGGAACACGACGTCGATCATCGGCGTCAGGTCGAGGGGAGCTTCGGTCTCGCTTGTCGTCCGACGACGCATGGCGCCTCCCTGCCGCCCGGAGGGAGAGCGGCCGGCGGCGTGCCGACCCACGAGCCCGGGCATCCGCCCTGACTAGCGGCGGCGACGCGCCCGGTGACAGCCGGAGTGACGCGCCTCAGTCGGCGGTCTGTGCTTCGGCCCCTTCGGCCGCCTCCTGCGCCTCGACGACCTCGGCCTCCTCGTCCTCCAGCACGGCCCGCTCGATGGCCTCGGTCGCCCCGGCCTCTCCGCCGTAGCGGCTCAGCAGGGTCTGCAGGGGCGCCTGACGCGACGCCGCCACCGACTGCAGGATCTCCATGGTGGCCAGCACCTCGCGCAGTTCGTTCAGCTCGATCTCCACGCGCGTGGCGCGGGTGTCGTTCTCGTTGGCCAGCGAACGCAGCGCCTCGTCGATGGAACGCCGCAGGGTCGCGGCGTAGACGTCGAGCATGCGGTCCGCCAGGCGTTGCAGCTCTTCGTCGAAGAAGCGGTTCAGCTCGTCGATGCAGGAGCTGCGCAGCTCTTCGCGGCCGGCCTCGCGGATGCGCTTGGCCTTCACGGCGGCCGGCACCTCCCGGTCGGGAGCTTCCAACGGTCCGAACAAGCGCCGACGCACGGTGCTGCGACGCCGCAGCAGCAGCCAGTCGGCGAGTCCCTTGCGCACCGGCACGGCGGCCGTGGTCACGGCGAGCGAGGCGCGCCCCTCGGCGGCCACCTCGTCGACGGCGGAGACCGCGGCCTTGCCCATCGACGCGAGCTCCAGCCGCACCGTGCCCATGTCCGCCCGGATGGCCGCGGGCAGTTGGGCGCCGGCGGTCTCGTTGCCGGCCACGGTGTCGAGCACGCCGTGGGCCGTGAGCGTCAGGTCGTTGCGCAGCTCCGACAGCACCGGTCCGATGTGGTCGTCGTGCAGTCCCAGGAAGGAGCCGTCGCTCTCGTACCAGGCATCGATGGCGGCCGACACGGCCTGGGTGGTCTCCTCGCGGCGATTGGCCAGCCGGCCGGTCACGATGGAGCGCAGATCGTCCTCGAGCTGCTCGAACGACGACTTCCAGGCGAAGGCCGAGAGACGCTCCAGGGCGGCCCGCACCGCGGCGCACAGCTCCTTGGAGGCCTTCAGCTCGTCGACCTGCTCGCCCAGGCTGGCGACGGTGCGCATCGAACAGAGTTGGTTCAGCTCCTCGAGCAGCCGCCCGGCCTGACGCAGGCTGTCGCGCAGGAAGGCCACCAGATAGTCGGTGCTGTTGAGGTAGTCGGTCAGGTCGCCCAGGAAGGCGGCGCACTTGTCGTTGGGCGCGCCCGCGTCGGCGCCGTCGCCGGGCGGGAACAAGGCGGGCTGATCGGCGTCCTCGCGACCGGCCGCCGCGGACAGCCGCCCACTGGCGGCGCGCAACAGGTCGACGGGGTAGATGCTCAGCCGGCCCTCCTCGCGCGCAGCCTTCAGCGGCGCGCCCATCGCCAGGTTCTCGAACGCGGCGATGATGCGGTCGGGGTCGCTGCCCTCGAGGCTGGTCACCAGTTGGCCGTCCGGCTGCAGGTCGCGCTTGGCCGAGTCGATGTTCACCAGCAGGAAGATGCGGCTGAACAGCTCGAGCAGCTCGCCGAACTCGTCGAAGACCTGCTCGAGGAACAGGTTGTCGGTCTTGACCACGAAGATGGCGCAGGCCGCCGCGTCGCGGAAGTCGCGGGTCATGCGGTCGTAGCCGAACTTCATGCGGGTGTAGAGGCCGGGGGTGTCGACGAGCACGGCGCTTGACTCGGCCAGGTCGGGGGCCGGCACCCGCACGTCCACGCGCCGGATCGATTCGGGACGGTGCAGCGCCGGGTCGAAGCTCTGCCCCTTGGCCTCGACCTCACGGATGGCGGTGGCCAACTCGACGTGGGCCGTCTCCATGAGCGTGCGCATGGCCTCGACGTCGGCGAGCACCTCCTTGGAACCGTCGTAGCGCGTGATCTCGTACGAACGCTCGGGCGCATGGCGCACGAAGACCATGCACGGGTAGGCCGGCAGGGTCGTGACCTCGCTCACGTAGGCCGCCGAGATGGCGTTCATGAGCGTCGACTTGCCCGACTTGAGCGGGCCGAAGATGAGCACGTAGGCCTGCTGCTCGGCGACCTTGTCGGTGAGGACGCAGAAGCGGTGGTGCAGGTCGCGCAGCTGCGGCAGGGCCGCCCGCACCGGGCGTTCGGGGGAGACGCCGGCGAGGACGTCCGCCGCGCCGGCCATGGGCTGCAGCAAGGGGCGCGCGACGTCTTCGAACTCGGCGGCAAATCGGGCCAGGACAGTCTTCATGAAGTCGCTCGCGAGCCTCGAATACGGGTGTCAGGGGGGAACCACCGACGATACACCCGCGCTCGTTCCGGTACGAGAGGCCGGCTCGACCACACTTTCCACACGCACTTCGATGGTAACTTCGGAGCCCACCCATGAACGCACCGGCCATCGATCGCTTCCCTCCGAAGGCCCGCGGCCCGGCCACCGTCGGCGCCGCAAGCGACGCGCTCCTCGCTTGAGCGGGCCGGCCGAGCCGCTCCGCCGCCGGCGACCCTCGCGCTGGCGCAAGCTGGGCCTGCAGATCCTGGCCGTCGTGGCGTTTCTCGTACTGGCCGAGGTGGCATTGCGCCTCGCGGGGGTCGAGCCGGTCGTCCGCGACCCTTACCAGGGCTTCTCGGGCTTCCGACCCCTGTTCGTCCCCGCTGACGAAGTCGATTTCTACCATGGTCGCCGTTGGCGCGTGACCGCCCCGGGCAAACGACCCTGGTTCAACGCGCAGCGCTTCGAGGCCGTCAAGCCGCCGGGCACCTTCCGCATCTTCACGCTGGGCGGCTCCACCACCTACGGCCGCCCCTACGACGACGCCCTCTCCTTCTCGGCCTGGATGCGCGAGCTGCTGCCGGCGGCCGACGGCAGCCGCGACTGGGAGGTCATCAACGCCGGCGGCATCAGCTACGCCAGCTATCGGGTCGCCGCCGTGCTCGAGGAATTGACGGCCTACGAGCCCGACCTGTTCGTGATCTACACCGGCCACAACGAATTCCTCGAGGAGCGCACCTACCGCGACGTGTCCCGGCTGCCCGAGGCGTTCCGGGTGGTGGCCGGCCTCTTCAGCCGAACCAGCCTCTACGCCGTCATGCGCGCGGCCCTGCCGGGACTGCAGGACCCCGAGCCGGAGAATTCCCCGGATGCGGACCGGGACGGCGGCGGCCCCACCGCCGTGGCCGCCGAAGTGGTCACGCGCCTCGACTCCGTCGTGGGTCTCGACGCCTACGAGCGCGATCCGCAGCTCAACGCCCAGGTGCTGGCCCACTACTTCCACAACCTGGAGCGCATGCTCGACACCGCCCAGGCCGCCGGCGCCGATGTGCTCTTCGTGACCCCCGCCGCGGCCCTCAAGGACTGCGAGCCCTTCAAGAGCCAGCCCGACGACGAGCACGGCCGCGACGCCGACGCCCTCTACGCCGCAGGCCTGCGCGACCTCGAGCAGGGCCACGTCCAACGGGCCGCCGCGGCCTTGCGGGACGCCAAGGATTTCGACGTGTGCCCCTTGCGCGCGCCGAGCATGTTGCTCGACTCGCTGCGCGCGTTGGCCACCCACCGGGGCGTGCCTCTGGTCGACTTCGAGGCGCTGCTCGCGGAACGCATGCAGGCCGAGCACGGCCACCCCATCCCCGGGGCCGAGTGGTTCCTCGACCACGTGCACCTCACCGTGGAAGGCAACGGCCTGCTCGCCGTCGCCATCCTCGAACGGCTCGCCGACGCAGGCACAGTGACGCTGAGCAGCGCTTTCCGCGACGTGATCGTCCCCGCCGTGGGCGCCCGCATGCGGGCCCGGTTGACGCCGGAGGTGCAGGGACTCGCCGCGCGCAACCTGGCCAAGGTGCTCTCGTGGTCCGGGCAGCACGAGCGCGCCGACGCCCACGCCCGTCGCGCCGAGGAACTGCTGGGCCCGGGTGACAGCGAGACGCAATTCCTGCTCGGCAACCACGCCCGGGCCCGCGGCGAGTGGGACCAGGCCGCCGACCGTTATCGCCGCGCCACCGAGATCGACGCCGGCTACGCCGAGGCGTTCTTCAATCTTGCCGACGCCCTGCTGAACCTGGGGCGGGCCGCGGACGCCGTCGCGCCGGCGGCCCGGGCGGCCGCGTTGCTGCCCGATCGGGCCGGGGCCCACGAGCTCTCCGGGCTGGCCCTGAGCGGGGCCGGGCAGCCCGCGGCCGCGCTGGCTCCTCTGCTGCGGGCCGAGAGCCTCGACCCCGACGACCCCTCGCCTCCCAACAACCGCGGCCTGGCGCTGATCGCCCTGGGACGGGCCGCCGAAGCGAGCGAGGCCTTCGCCGAGGCAGTGCGCCGCGACCCCGATTACGTGAAGGGCCACTACAACCTCGGCCTCGCGCGCCTGGCCCGGGGGGACGCCGAGGGCGCGGCCCAGGCCCTGCGGGCGACGTTGGCTCTCGATCCCGATCATGCGCGTGCCCGGGCCCGGCTTTCGCAGATCACCGCCGGCGGGTCACCCTAGTCCCATGCGCGTGCTGAGCTGGAACATCCACAAGGGCATCGGCGGGGTCGACCGCCGCTACGCCCTCGGCCGCATCGGCGCGGTGATTCGCCACTACGACCCGGACGTCGCGCTGCTGCAGGAGGTCGACAAGGCCGTGCCGCGCACGCGACGCGACGACCAGGCGGAGCTGCTGGCCGACACACTCGGCTTCCCCCACGTCGCCTTCGGTGACAACGTGCGCCTCTCGGAGGGCCGCTACGGCAACGCCACGCTGAGCCGCTTCCCCATCAGCGAGCAGCGCAACATCAACCTGAAGTTCAGCGTGAAGAAGAAGCGCGGCGGTCTGTACACCGAACTGCACGCGCGGGTGAACGGTCGGCACCGCACGCTGCACGTGTTCAACATCCACCTCGGGCTCTCGGGCGTCGAACGGCGCTGGCAGATCCGGCGGCTGCTGAGCAGCGACCCGCTCGCCCACCTCGACCGCAACAGCCGCATCATCATCGGCGGGGACACCAACGACTGGTCCGGCGCCCTGGGCCGGGGACAGCTGCGCAAGGCAGGGTTCCTGGCCGCCACCGGGTCGGGGGCCCGGGCCACGGCCACCTTCCCGGCCTGGCGGCCCGTGGGCGCCCTCGATCGCATCTTCACCCGCGGGGCCCTGCAGGTGCACGGCCACTTTGGCGCGCGCATGGAGATGGCCCGGCAGGCCTCCGATCACCGCCCGATCATCGTCGACTGCGAGCTGCTGGCCCGCTGACCCGGCTCACGCCTCCTCGCGCAGCCCACCCACCTCGCCCGCACGGCCCGCGACATCTCGCGCTCGCCGCCAGCTCGGAGGGCTAGGATGCGGGAGTGACCCGCCCCACCTTCCTCGACGGCCCGCTCGGCACCGAGCTGGAGCGCCGCGGCGTGGCCCTCCCGCCGCCCGCCTGGACGGCCGCGGCCCTGGAGCAGGCGCCCGACACCGTGGTGGCCATCCACGCCGAGTACGCCGCCGCCGGCGCCGAGGTGCACACCACCAACACCTTCCGCACCCGCGACTGCTGCCTCGCCGGGACACCCTGGGCAGGGCGCGGCGCGGCCCTGGCGGCGACCGCCGTGGCCTTGTGTCGCGACGGCGCGGGCCCCGAGGCGCGGGTGGCCGGGAGCCTCGCGCCGCTGGCCGACTGCTATCGCCCCGACCTCACTCCCGACGACGCCGACCTGCAGCGCGAACACACCGCGCTCGCGCGCATCCTGGCCGCGTCCGGCTGCGACCTGTTGCTGGTGGAGACCATGCCCACCGCCCGGGAGCTGTCCATCGCGACGTGCGCCGCCGTGGCCACCGGCCTGCCGGTCTGGTCCGCCATCACCCTCGGCCCGCGGGGCGACTTCTTCGACCGCACGGGCGTCCTCTCGGCCTGGGCTCAAGCGGCCGAGGCCGGCGCCGAGGCCTTCCTGATCAACTGCGTCCCGGCCGACCGCATCACCCCGGTCCTGGCGACCTTGTGCGACCGTGCCGCCGGGGACGGTCCCGCCCTGGGCGCCTACGGCAACACCATCTTCTCTGCGGCCGGAGAGTGGTCGCCCGAGCGCTACGCCGACGAGGCCGTCGCCTGGGCCGACCTCGGAGCCGGCATCGTCGGCGGCTGCTGCGGCACGACACCGGCCCATCTGGCCGCGTTGACGGACCGCTTCGGATGAACCCGGCCCCCTCGGCGACGCCATTCGACCCCGCCCCCTGATCCCGGCATGATGGCCCCGTGCCTTTCATGGACATGATGCGCCGCCGCAAGGAGAAGAAGGCCCGCGATCGCGAGGTCCCCGCGCTGCCCGCGTCGAAGCCGCACGAGACCGTCGAGGAGCGGGTCTCGGCCATCTACGACCGCTTCGTGACCCGCACCCAGGCCGACGTCACCGGCCTGTGGGAGATGCTCGGCTCGCGGCGCAAGCTCATGTGGATCAACTTCCTGGCCGGGATCAGCCGCGGCGTGGGCTTCTTCCTGGGCGTGACGCTGATCGGCGGACTGATCATCGGCGGCACCGCCTTCGTGCTCGACAACGCCGCCGAGGCCATGGGCTGGAAGGAGATCACCTTCGCGTCGATGGTCGAGAGCGTCTACGGCAAGTTCCGCGAGGTGCAGGCGGTCATCACCGACATCAAGGGCGAGCCGGGCGACCGCACGGCATCGGCCCGCCCCGAGGCCGGCTTCGGCTACGCGGCCCCGGCCTACTACGACCGCGCCGCCCCGCTCGGCTACACGACCGCCGATCCGCCCGGCGGCCCTCCACCCGAAGCCTCGGGCCGCTGACCCGCGTTCAACGGTCGTCGCGGCGCACACCCCGGCCGAAGCGCGACCACTCGGGGCGCGTGCGCTCGAGCGCCAGCAGGCTGAACGCCGTGCCGTAGGGCTTGTGGTAGCTGTTCATCGGGTAGTCCCAGAGCGAACCGTCGTCCTCCTGGGTCTTGATGATCTCCCGTGCCAGGCGCGCGGCGTAGCGCACCCGCTCGGCCGGCTCGAGCAGCTCGAGCACCTTGCCCGCGTAGTAATGGGCGAAGTAGTAGAAGTAGCCGGCGTTGGCGTAGTAGGCCTCGTGGGGAACGGGTCGTTGCCGCGCCACGTCGAGGAAGCGGTGATGCTCGAAGAGCTGGTCGAGGCCCGTGAGCAGGTCGTCCGGCATCACCCCGGGATCGCCGACGAGCCTCAACGCGTAGTTGCACGACTGGATGCGGCCCAGCGAGCCCTTCACGTTGTTGATGCCCTCGAGGCGACCGGGCGAGGGCACGGCGTTGATCGAATAGTCGTAGGCACCGTTGGGCAGGCGGCTGCGAACCAGTCCCCGTACGGCGCGCTCGAGCATGCCCTCGGGGACGTCGATGCCCACCTCAGTGGCCCGGTGCAACGCCACCACCGCCGCGGAGGTCATGAAGCTGGTGGCCCAGCTCGGACGCTTGGCCAGGGTGTCGAAGTCGTAGTAGCCCCAGCCGCCGGAGCTCGACTGGTACTCGGCCAGCATCCCGACGAAGTGGTCGGCCTTGCGACGCAGCGCCTGCGACAACTCACCGGTGGAGAAGCGCGGGTCGTGCAGCGCCTCGACGCAGCCCTCCAGCCCGTACACCAGGCCCCACACATTGTCGACGTCCCAGTCGGACGGCCGTTTCAGGTCTTCCTGCTCGACGAGGAAGCGCAGGCTGCGCTCGAGGGCCGAGCGCACGGCCGGCGTCTCCGGCTGCTCCATCAACGCCATGGCGACCAGGCCGGTGGTGGCCGCCGTCCAGCCGTGGTGGCTGTACTTGTTGCTCCACATGTCGTCGTAGGGCCCCGGGTTGTGGGCCCCGCCCCAACTGCCGTCCTCGTTCTGCGCCGACAGCAACCAGCGCCGGCCGCGCAGGATGGCCGCGTCGATGTCGGCCGTGTCGGGCAAGGGCAGGGGCGGCGGCTGATGACCCGCAGCCCGCAGCACGTCCTCGGGCCGGCGATCGGCCAGGCTGCCGGTGAGCCCGTCGAGGGCCGCGTCGATCTCGCCGGCGGAGGCCGGAGTCGGATCGTCCGCCTCCTGGGCCGCCGGGCTCGCCGCGAGTACCACCGCCGCCAGGGCGACGACCATCCACCGGCCCCGTGACCGAGGGCAACGCGGCGCTGAAGGAGCGCGCCTCATGATCCGCGGGCGGACAGCCCCGATTCCCAGCTGCGCATGTCCTGCTCGAGCTCGGTCTCGTCGCGGGCCAGGTCCTCGGCCTTGCGAGCGAGGTCCACCTGCTCGCCCTCCAGGCCGCGCTGGGCCATGGCCTGCGACAGCGCCGCGGCCTCCAGCCCGCGCCGCAGATTGTCGAGCTTCACGACGGCCTCATGTCGCTTGGCCCGCAGCGACTCCTCTTCCCGGGGCAGCGTGATGCTGCGCAGGTCGCGGCTCTTGGCCTCCACGAGGGCGTGACGCTCCTCGGCCCGACGGATGCGCCGACGCGTCCGCTGCAGGACGATCTCGGCCGTCGCGTCCCCCAGGTCGCTGTCGTCGTACATCATCTCGAGCTGCGCCAGTTCCTCGGCCACCTCGGTCAGGTTGTCGCTCGAAGAGGTCAGGGTGAGCTGGTCCTCACGCAGGCGACGGTCCCGCTCCACCTCGACGAAGTGCTCGAGGTCCTGCTCCGCGAGCCTCAGCGCCCGCTCGGCCGCGGCGAGGTCGACGTCGGCCTGGGCCTGGGCGCTCTGGTTCTCGAGGGACGACTTGCGACGCTTGTCCTCGAGGTCGGCGCGCTTGCGGTCGAGATCCTCGGCCTGACGGTGCAGGCCGCGCCGCCGTCCCTCGAACTCGCGCCGCTTGCCGACGATCTCGTCCTCGCCGGCGGGACCGGCCGCCACGGGGCCACCGCCGCCGGCCTGCGACTCGACCCGCGCGGGCGCCGGCAGCCGCGTTCCCTCAGCCGCCTGCGCGCCGCCGCCGCTGTACTCCTCGGCGCTCACGTAGGTGCCCTGCGGACTCTGGCACGACGCCAGCGTGAACAGCATCACGGACCACGAGACCAGCTGCAGCATCTCTCTCTCCTTCGTTCCCGGAACGGCGTCAGGCCGCGTCACCGGGCCCCGCCTCGCGGCAGGCCCGACCGACGCACCGCCGCCGATGATACGCAACGTAACGGGAGCAGCCCTGCGCCGAGGAACAGGCGTCCCTGCTCTCCCGGATCCGAACGATGTGCTTCGTCCTCGCCCTCTCACTCGCGGTCCTGCCGCTCCCGATCCCCTGGCTCGCTCACGCCTCCACGGCTGTGCTTGCCCCCAAGGCGCTTGCCCCCACGGCGTTTGTCCCCACGGGTGTGCCCGTAGAGTCGGTGCCCGTCCCCGGCGATGGGGACGAAGCGGTTGCGGGGGCGCCCTCCGGCTACGCCACCCAGATCACTCCCTACCCTCAACCGGCGACGGCAGCCACGCTGTTTTTCGTCATGGACGCGACCGTCACCACGGCCGACGGCGGCCGCATCGAAGCGGCGGGAGTGATGGGCTCACCGGCGCCCCTCGCCGTCGAGGAATCCGTGCTCGGGCGGCTGTTCGACACCAATGTCGCGCGCTTCACCCCGGGGCTCGACACCTCCGCGGTCAAGATCCACGCGACGCCCGAGGTGGTGGCGACTTGTGGCGACGTCGATGGCGACGGCGACCTGTGGGAGATCCACTGGGAGGACATCGATGCCCTCGGGGTCCGGCGGCTGCCCTGGCATCCGGCGGTGACGCGCACGGCCGATCTGATCTTCAGCACGCGTCACGATTGGGGTTGGGTCGACCCTTTCTCGGTGCACGACCAACCGGGCGCCCTCGACGGCGACCTGTTCACGCTGCGGCGTGATGCCGACGGGCTCGGCTTCCATGCCGACAGCTTCCTGAGCGAACGCCTGCTGCTCGAAGCCCTCGGACAGCTGGGCGATCCGCTCACCGACGGCGTGGACGTCGATGCCTTTACCATGAACCCGCCCGGCGATCTGTATGTGTCCTTCCGGGAGGCGGAGTGGGTCGCCGGCGAATGGCTGCAGCCGGGCGGCATCGCCGGCATCCCCCACCACGCCCTGCTCTACGACTTCGACGACAACGTCCGGGAGGTCGAGCCGGGCTGCGCCGTGGTCGTCCTCGACGCCGACGAGGTCGACGCCCTGCTGGTCAATTCGGGCCTCACGCGCGCGAGTGGGAATGCCGTCACCCACCTGGGCAACCTCCAGGGGCTGGCCGTCGACCCGGCCGGCGGCACGCTCCCGCCCTCCGCGGCGTCGTCCGTCACGGCCCTGCCGGCGAACGTCATGGCCGTTCCCCACCTGCTCTTCGTCGGCGAGAAGATCGGACCCACCGTGTTGACCACCCGCGACGGCGGTCGTCTCGCCACCCTCGACGGACACACCCTAGGCGCCAACCCCATGCACGGGGCCGCCCTGGGACTCGGCGCCGATGTGGACGCCCCCGGCCACGACCTGGGGGGCTTGCTGGTCATGCCCCGTCCCGAAGCCCAGATGTGCCTCGACGTCACCGCCGGCCAGATCGACCTCGCCCTCGACCGGCGCGTCGAGTTCGTCCTCGGCGGGGCCACGCCCCACGGCGTCATCGCCCTGCTCGTGACCCTCGGCGAACCGGGATCCGGCGCGCAACTGGTGAGCCATGCGGCGCCGGCCGAGTGGGTCCACCCCGATCTCTACGTGGCCTCGCCGGCGGCCGTCTTCGCCGGTCGGGCGGACGGCCAGGGACGCCTGCTGCTCGGCATCGACGTGCCGGCGGCCCTGATGGGACCCCTCTGGATCATCGGCCAGGCCTTCGACCCGACGCGCACCGCGTTGTCGCCTCCGGCCGCCATCTGGGCGCCCGGGATCTGATTCCGGCGTCCAGAGCGCGGGGCCGCTTGCCGCGGACGGCTGCTTCGCTAGGGTTTGCCATCGCAAGCAGAGCGGGCCGAACCGCGGGAGAATCCCATGCACCGACTGAACAGCTTCCTGAGTGGCACGTGGTCGCCGGGCGAGGGCGACGGCGCGATCCTCGTCGATCCGTCCACCGAAGCGGGCATCGCGACGGCCTCCACGCGGGGTCTCGACCTCGGGGGCGCGCTCGAGTGGGCCCGTGAGACCGGCGGCCCCGCGCTGCGGGCCCTCTCCTTCGCCGAGCGTGGTGCAGCGCTCAAGGCCCTGTCCGGTGCGATCCACGAGCACCGGGAAGAACTGATCGAGATCGGCATGACCAACGCGGGCAACACCCGCGGCGACGCCAAGTTCGACATCGACGGGGCCACGGCGACCCTCGCCGCCTACGCCCACTTCGCCAAGGGACTCCCCGACGGCCCCCTGCTCCCGGACGGCGAGGGCCTGCAGCTCGGGCGCAGCCCGCGCTTCCACGGCCAGCACGTGTGGGCGCCGCGACGCGGCGTGGCCGTGCACATCAACGCCTTCAACTTCCCGGCGTGGGGCATGCTGGAGAAGGCCGCCTGCGCATGGCTCGCGGGGCTGCCGGTGCTCGAGAAGCCCGCCACCGCCACGGCCATGATGGCCGAGCGCATCGCGCACATCATCGTCGACTCCGGGATCCTGCCCGAGGGCGCCTTCTCGTTCATGGCGGGCAGCGCCGGCGACCTGCTCGATCACGTACACGCGCACGACTGCGTGGCCTTCACCGGTTCGAGCGGCACGGCACAACTGCTGCGGGCGCATGCGGCCTTCGTGAAGCGGGGCGCGCGCCTCAATGTCGAGGCCGATTCGCTCAACTCCGTGGTGGTCGGCCCGGACGTCGATGACGACAGCGAGGCCTTCGACGTGTTCGTGCGCGACACCGCTCGCGAGATGACGCAGAAGGCCGGACAGAAGTGCACGGCCACCCGACGCGTGATCGTCCCCGAAGGTTTGGCCGATGCGGCCTGCGAGGCTCTCGCGGTGGCCGTTCAGGCCGTGAAGGTGGGCGCGCCCCGGGAGGACGGCGTGCGCATGGGCCCGCTCACCAACGCCGACCAGCTCGAGACCGTGCAGGCCGGTCTGAGCCGCCTCGCGGGCGCCACCACCACCGTCACGGGGGGCGCCGAGCGCCTCCGCGATCCGGGCTTCTTCCTCGCCCCCACACTGCTGCGAGCCGCCGAGGCCCGCACGCCCGAGCTGCACGACGAGGAGATCTTCGGCCCCGTCTCGACGGTCATGACCTACTCGGGCAGCGTTGACGATGCGGCGCAGATCGTACGCCTGGGCGGCGGCGCGCTCGTCGCGTCGATCTACAGCGACGACCGGCGCTTCCCCGTCGATCTCGCCTCCACGCTGGCCGCCGATTGCGGGCGGCTCTACCTGAGCGGCACACGACTGGCCGAGCACGGCACCGGTTCGGGGCTGGTCCTGCCCAACTGCGTGCACGGCGGCCCGGGTCGCGCCGGCGGCGGCGAAGAGCTCGGCGGCCTGCGCGGCCTGCAGTTCTACATGCAGCGCACCGCCATCCAGGGCTACAAGTCCGTGGTCGAGGCCGCTTTCGGCGCCCGCTGAGTCTCTCGACGGTCGGGCCCGAACACGATGGGCCTCAACCCCGTCGTCCCCGGACGACGATAGGGAGACGTGTCTCCCGAGAGCCCCCCCGTGACCCACCAACGCCACGTCGTCCGCGTCTTCGTGTTCCGGCGCCAGGACAAGGGCATCGACTACCTGGTCGTGCGTCGCGAACCGGCCCACGACTCGTTCTGGTCGCCGCTCATGGCCGTCATGCGGCCCGACGAGTCGATCTACCAGGCCGCGGTGCGCGGCGTCGGCGAGCATGTGGGACTCGATACGCCCGGTCAGATGGTCGACCTCCAGCTCGCCACGCGCATCCAGATCGGCGATCTCGAGGAGATCGACTGGTCGGTGGGCTACCGCCCGCGCGAGGACGTGGCCGATCTGCGCCTGGCGCCCGAGGTGGCGGACGTGCGCTGGCTCGACTTCGACAACGTCTACCAGCAGCTCGAGCAGGAAGACGACCGCCGCTCGATCATGCGGCTGCACTTCACCCTGCGCGGTTCTTAGACCGGCGCCGATCCTCGACCGGTGTGGTTCGTGCCACGCGTCAGAGCGCGTGCATGTCCTCCAGGCGCGCGCCCCCGTCGGGGTCGCCCACGGCGAAGCGCCCACCCGGCCGGATGCCGGCGCTGCCGTACTCACCGTCCACCGACATCGCGTAGAACTTGACGTCGAAGTCCGGGCCGCCGGCGGCGTTGCGGTGACGCGCCGGTGCGTGGCGCGCGATGCGCGCGAGCACCTCGAGGCACGCCTCCGTCGGCGTCGCGCCGGCCCGCATGGTCTCGACCACCGCGAACGAGCCCGCCTCCAGGATCACCGCCTCGCCCCGCCCTGTGGCGCCGCAGCTGCCCACCTCGTCGGTGCAGTAGAGGCCGGCGCCGATGATGGGCGAGTCGCCCACCCGCCCGGGGATCTTGAAGGCCAGGCCGCTGGTGGTCGTCGTGCACGCGATATGCCCGGCCGGGTCGAGCAGCGCGCAGTGGATCGTCCCGCCGGGACGCTCTCCTTCGGCCGGGTCGCCGGTGTGGCTCAGCCAGTCGTCGTCGTCGCTGAGTTGTTCCTTCCAGCGCAACCAGCGGGCCCGCGCCGCGTCGGTGAGCAGGTCCTCCTCGCGGAAACCGTGGGCCGCGGCGAACTGGGCCGCCCCCGCGCCCACCAACATGACGTGGTCGGTGCGCTCGAGCACCTTGAGCGCCACGGCGGCGGGGTTGCGGTAGCCCTGCAGCCCGCCCACCGCACCGGCCCGGTGCAGGCGCCCCTCCATGACGGCGGCGTCGAGTTCCACCACGCCGCGCTCGTTGGGCAGGCCGCCGTACCCGACGGACATGTCGTTCGGGTCGTCCTCCACCACCTTCACGCCGGCCACCACGGCGTGCATGGGTGCGGCGCCGTCTGCGGTCGACGCGGCCAACGCGGCCTCAACCGCCCGCAGCCCGTTGCCGCTGGAGATGCACAGCGGCCGCCCCACGCTCCGGCGGCCGGCACCGCGAGCCCGACCGGCGGCCGCGCCGGCGCCCACCGCACCGGTCCCCATCGAGCCGGCACCCTGCGCCGAACGCGGCAGCCAACCCAGGGCCACCGCCACGGTGGCCGCTCGCGCCAGGAAACCCCGCCGGGTGACCGGAGGGGCGAGTACGGCCGGCGCTGCGGCGGGCGCGGTGGGCTGCGCAGCGGCAGGCGCCGCGGAGGGCGCAGCAGAGCGATGCGTCGAACGGGGCTCGGTGGTCATGGGAGAGGCGTCCTCACGCTTGGGGAGACTCAGGAGGCCGATGGGCACCGGCGCGGGCGTAGCGCCCGACGAGGTGCACGCCGAGGTAGCACAGCGGCGTATCCAGCAGGGCCAGCAGGAACTTGACGACGTAGACGCCGACGATGACGCCCGCGATGGCGGACGCCTCCATCTCCCAGTAGTAGTGCAGGAAGATGCCGTTGACGATGATCGTATCGACGAGCTGCGAGAGTCCCGTCGACATGTTGTTGCGGAACCACAGCGCCTTGCCCTTGGTCAGCCGCCGCCAGAAATGGAACAGGCGGTTGTCGATGAGCTGCGCCACGAGGTACGCGGTCATCGAGGCGAACAGCAAGGTGCCGGGCGCGTCGAAGGTGAAGCGGTAGGCGGCCTGGGCGGCGATGTGGTCGCCGGCGCCGTCCACCAGGCGGTCGGGCGACAGCACGCTTGCGAACTCGCTGGGAACAGCCCAGATCTCCGCCGCCGGCAGGGCGCCGGCCACGCTGATCACCAGCAGCATCAGCAGCGACGCAGCGAAGCCCAGCATGACCATCACATCGGCGCGCTTGCGCCCCCAGATCTCGGAGACGATGTCGGTGCAGAGGAACGTCAGCGGGTAGGTGATGATGCCCGCCGTGAGGGTCAGCCCCTCGCCTCCGCCCCACCCGAAGGCCCACAGGGTGAAGCCATCGACGGCGCTCAGCAGCGGCCCCACCAGCGGCAGGTCGAGGGGCAGGGTGAAGAGCTTGGTCCCCACCACGTTGGTGAGCACGAGCAAGGAGACGAACAGCACCCCCAGCACGAAGTAGCCACGCTCGTATCCCGGCTGGACGACATGGGCCACGTGGCCGGCGTCCTCGTGAGTCTTGGGTGCGTTCACGCCTGCGTTTCTCCGGGACGCCGGGGCCCTGTAGTATGCCGACCCTTCGCGGGCACACCAGCCCGCCCCCCGAGGACCGCCGCCACAGGCCTCCTCGCATCGGAGCCTTGCGTTGTCGCTGATCGAGTCGAGCCGGCACGGCCCCGTCGCCGTGCTCACCCTCAACAACCCGCCGGCCAACGCCTACAGCCACGAGATGCACCTCGAGCTGGACGCGGCCATCCTGGCGGCCCGCTTCGACGAGGACGTGCACGTCATCGTGCTCACCGGCGCCGGCGACAAGTTCTTCTGTGCCGGCGCCGACATCGCCATGCTCGAAACGGTCACGCCGGCCTTCAAGTTCAACTTCTGCCTGCACGCCAACGAGACCCTGCAGCGCCTCGAGCAGACCCCCAAGCTGGTCATCGCCGCGCTCAACGGGCACACCGTGGGCGGCGGCCTCGAGGTGGCCCTCGCCGCCGACCTGCGCTGGGCCCGGGCCGGCAGCGGCAAGCTCGGCCTGCCCGAGGTGAAGCTCGGCGTGCTGCCCGGTACCGGCGGCACCGTGCGGCTCTCGCGCCTGGTCGGACGCGCCCGGGCCATCGAACTCATGGTCGACGGCGTCAACATGTCCTTCGACGACGCGCAGGCCCTCGGACTCGTCAACGCGATCCTGCCGGCCGAGGGCTTCCTCGACGCGGTGATCGAGAAGGCCGGCGCCTACTGCCCGCCCCGCGGCGCCTCCCTGGCGGCCGGGCTGATCAAACGCTCGGTGGTCTCGGGCCTCGAGATGAGCGTCGACGGCCACCTGGCCCTCGAGCGCGAGCTGCAGCAACGCCTGTTCGACAGCCATGACGCGCGCGAGGGCTTCAACGCCTTCAACGAGAAGCGCGCGCCGTCGTTCGAGGGTCGCTGAGATGCAGGCCGTCCGCATCCACGAGCACGGCGACGTCGACGTGCTGCAGATCGAGCAGCTGCCCGACCCGCAGCCCCGGGCCCACGAGGTGCTCATCCGGGTCAAGGCCATCGGCCTCAATCACCTCGACACCTGGGTGCGGCGCGGCGTCGAGGGCCATCAGTTCCCGCTCCCGATCACACCGGGCTGCGACTTCAGCGGCGTGGTCGAGGCCGTGGGCGAGGTGGTGCAGGGCGTCGCCGTCGGCGATCGGGTGCTGGCCGCGCCGGGCTTCGCCTGTGGACGCTGCCAGGCTTGCGCTCAAGGGGCCGACAACCTCTGCCGCCACTACGGCATCTTCGGCGAGACCTGCGACGGCGGCTGCGCCGAGCTCATCGCCATCCCCGCCGTGAACGCCTTGCCCATCCCCGCCGCGCTCGACTTCGAGCAGGCCGCCGCCTTCCCGCTGACCTTCCTCACGGCGTGGCACATGCTCGTCGCGCGCTGCGAGGTGCGCCCCGGCGACGACGTGCTCATTCACGCGGCCGGCAGCGGCGTCGGCTCGGCGGCGGTGCAGATCGCGCGTCTGTTCGGCGCCCGCGTCATCGTCACCGCGAGCACCCCGGCCAAGCTCGACGCGGCCCGGGCCCACGGCGCCCACGAGACGATCAACTACGAGGAAGAGGACTTCGTCAAGGCGGTCAAGGGCTTCACCGACCGTCGCGGCGTCGACATCGTCTTCGAGCACGTGGGCGAGAAGACCTTCGCCGGCAGCCTGCGCTGCCTCGCCAAGGGCGGGCGGGTCGTCACCTGCGGCGCGACCACAGGCCCCAAGCTCGAGGCCGACCTGCGGCCCCTCTTCTTCAAGAGCCTCTCGATCCTGGGCTCCACCATGGGCAGCCGCGGCGAGCTGTTGCAGATCCTCGAGCTCATGGGACGGGGACAGCTCGAGCCCGTCATCGACCGGGTGCTGCCGATGTCGGCGGTGCGCGAGGCCCACGCGGCCATGGGCAACCGCGAACTCTTCGGCAAGATCATCCTGACCCCCTGAACCAGCCGCCGCCCGCTCGGCGGGCAGCGCGACGTGGGAGACGACGTGGGAGACACTGACGTGACGGACGCAACCTTCGAGACCGTGGTGGTCCTCGGCTCGGGCACCATGGGCGCAGGCATCGCCCAGGTGGCGGCCACGGCCGGCAGCCGCGCCTGGCTGGTGGACACATCCCTCGACCGGGCCCACGAGGGGCGCGACGCCATCGACAAGTCGCTGCAGCGCCTGCTCGACAAGGGCAAGATCGAAGCCGAGGAGCGCGACCGCATCCTGGCCCGCGTGCACGCGACGGAGGACCGCGACGCCGCCGTGGCCGCCGCCGACGTGATCGTCGAGGCGGTGCCCGAGAAGCTCGACCTCAAGCGCGAGATCATCGCCGACGTCGCTTCCAAGGCGCCGGGAACATGCCTGCTGGGCACCAACACCTCGTCGCTCTCCATCGCCGCCATTGCCGAGGGCTGCGGCGCCGAGGACCGCGTCGTCGGCCTGCACTTCTTCAATCCGGTGCCGATCATGCAGCTGCTCGAGATCGTGCGCGGCGCCGCCACCTCCGACGCCACCGTGACCGCCGCGCGGGCTTTCGGGACCCACGTCGGCAAGGAATCGATCCTGGTCAAGGACGTGCCGGGCTTCGCCACCAGCCGCCTCGGCGTGCTGCTCGGGCTCGAGGCCATGCGCATGGTGCAGGACGGCGTGGCCTCCGCCGAGGACGTCGACAAGGCCATGGAGCTGGGGTATCGGCACCCGATGGGCCCGCTCAAGCTCACCGACCTGGTGGGCCTCGACGTGCGCCTCGCCATCGCCGAGCACCTGCACACCGAGCTGGGCTCGGCGGCCTTCGAGCCGCCGCAGTTGCTGCGCGACCTGGTGGCCGCCGGCAAGCTGGGACGCAAGAGCGGCGAGGGCTTCTACACCTACTGAACGCGGGAGGTCGTGATGGGCACCCTGAGCGGTCGACACGCGCTGGTGACTGGCGCCGGCCGGGGCATCGGTCTGGCGGTGGCGACGGCCCTGGCCGAACGCGGCGCCGAGCTGACCCTGGTGGCGCGCAGCGTCGACCAGCTCGAGGCGGCGCGCAAGCAGTGCCGCGAGCGGGGTTCGCCGCTGTGCAAGTCGGCCTCGCTGAACCTCACCGACCGACGTGACCTCGAGAACCTCGCCCGGGGCGCCGCCACCCAGGCCGACATCGTGGTCAACAACGCCGGGGTGGCGCCGTCGGCGCCCATCGAACGCACCGACGAGGGCGTGTGGGACGGCGCCTTCGCCCTGAACGCCTTCGCGCCGTTCCTGCTGACCCGGTCGGCGCTCCCGGCCATGGCCGGCAAGGGCTGGGGCCGCATCGTGAACATCGCTTCGACCGCGGCCCTGCACGGCTACGCCTACACCGCCGCGTACACCGCCAGCAAGCACGCCCTGCTCGGGCTCACCCGGGCGGCCGCCGCCGAGGTCGCGGCCCGCTGGGCGTCCGCCGACCTGACCGTCAACGCCGTGTGCCCGGGCTTCGTCGACACCGACATCGTGCGCGAGTCGGCCGAACGCATCGCCGCCGCCACGGGCGGCAGCGTGGACGCTGCCCGGGAGACCCTCGCCGCCATGAACGACGGCGGCCGCTTGCTCAGTCCCGAGGAGGTCGCCGCCACGGTGGTGGGTCTCATCGAGGAGCAGCCGGGCACCACCCAGGGCGCCGCCGTCGAGTTCGAGGTCTAGTCCGGGCGGGTCGCTTGGTGTGAGGGGTCGGCAGCCCGTACGATCTCGGCATGTCCGCCGCCCGCACGTCCGCTGCAACGCCCCCGCCCCCCCAGACGTTTCGCGAGGAGATCGACGCGGCGGGCGTCGCCACGATCACCCTTCATCGACCCGACAAGCTCAACGCGCTGACCTTCGCGGTCTATCGCGAATTGACGGACCGCTTCGCCTCCATCGGCGACGATGCCCGCGTGCGCGCCGTGGTCATCACCGGGGCGGGACGCGCCTTCTGCTCGGGCGGCGACGTCCACGACATCATCGGCGAGCTGTTCGAGCGCAGCGAGGCCGAGACCCTCGCGTTCACGCGCATGACCGGCGAGCTCATCGCCAACATGCGCACCTGCCCGCGCCCCATCGTCGCCGCCGTCAACGGCATGGCCGCGGGCGCCGGATCGGTCATCGCCCTGGCCTCCGACCTGCGGGTGCTCTCGACATCGGCCCGCTTCGCCTTCCTGTTCACCAAGGTGGGGCTCACCGGCGCGGACATGGGCGCCGGCTACCTGCTGCCCCGGGTCGTGGGGGCCGGCCGGGCCAGCGAGTTGCTGCTGCTGGGCGACACCATCGACGCCGCCACCGCCGACCGCTACGGACTCGCCACCCGGGTCGTCGAACCCGACGCCGTGCTCTCGACGGCCCACGAGCTGGCGACGCGCCTCGCCCTCGGTCCCGTGGAGGCCCTGACCACCACCAAGCAACTCATCGATGCCGAGTGGACCATGGACCTCGAGGCCGCCATCGAAGCCGAGGCCGTCGCCCAGGCCTACCACCTGCGCGCCCCCGACCACCGCGAGTTCTTCGAGGCCTTCGTAGCCAAGCGCGCACCGCGCTTCAGCGGCGAAAAGGCGGCCGACGAAGAGCGGAGCCCGCGCGCATGAGCCGCTTCCGCTGCCACATGTTCGTGTGCATCAACCGTCGCGACGAGGGCAACCCCAAGGGTTGCTGCGCGTCCAAGGGCAGCGAGGCCATCGCAGCGGCGTTGAAGGTCGCCGCCTACGACCGGGGACTGAAGGGCATCGTGCGCGTCAACAAGGCCGGCTGCCTCGATGCCTGCGGCGCCGGCCCGGCCGCCGTCATCTATCCCCTCAACGTGTGGTACCGCGGCATCACCCTCACCGACGTCGACGAGATCGTCGAGCGCACCCTGGTGCAGGGCGAGATCGTCGAGCGGCTCGTGCTGCCCACCGCGCTGGCTCCCGCGCCCATGAACCCCGCGCCCACCGACCCCGAGTCGGTGCGGCCGCCGGATGCCTCGTCATGACCGACGCCGGGGAAGCGCTGGCCCGCGAAGTCCGCGCCTGCGCGCAGGAATTCGCTGCGCAGGAGATCGCACCCCACGCCGGCGAGTGGGACCGCAAGCAGCACATGCCCCGGGAGATCATCGGGCGCCTGGGCGAGCTCGGCTTCCTGGCCGGCCCGCTGCCGACGTCGGTGGGCGGACGCGGCTGGAACAACGAGGTCTTCGTCGGCGTGTACGAGGAGATCGGCCAGGCCTGCAGCTCGGTGCGCGGCTTCCTGGCGGTGCACACCGGACTCGTCAGCCAGTGCCTGCACGACCTGGCCACCGAGAAGCAGAAGTCCCGCTGGCTGCCCCCGCTCGCGACGGGCGAGTGGATCGGCTGTTACGCGCTCACCGAGCCCGAAGCCGGCAGCGACATCGGCAACATCGCCACGTCCGCCGTGCGAGCCGGCGACGACTGGGTGCTCAACGGCAGCAAGATCTGGATCACCAACGGGGGCATCGCCGATCTCGCCATCGTCTTCGCGCGCACCGGCCCGGGTGAGGGCCGCAAGGGCCTGAGCGCCTTCGTCGTCGAGCTGCCCACCGACGGGTGGCACGCCCGCCCGCTGGGCGCCACGCCCCTGGGCCACCGCGCCTCCAACCACGTGCGGCTCGACTTCGAGGACGTGCGCGTGCCCGACAACCAGCGTCTCGGCGAGGTGGGCGGCGGCTTCGGCGTCGCCCTCGCGGGGCTCAACCATGGTCGCCTCGGCGTGGCCGCCGGCGCAGTGGGCATCGCCCGGGCCTGCCTGGCGGCGGCCCTGACCCACGCCCGCGAACGCCGACAGTTCGGCCAGCGCATCGGCGACTTCCAGATGGTGCAGGCCGACATCGCCGACATGAGCGTCGAGACAGAAGCGGCCGCCGCCTTGGTGGCCCGGGTGGCCCGCGCTGCCGACCGGGACGACCCGCAGATCGGTCGCCTGACCTCCTCGGCCAAGCTCTTCGCTACCGAGGTCGCCCAGCGGTGCGCCGACAAGGCCGTGCTGCTGCTCGGCAACCGCGGCTACGGCGACGACCACCCGGTCGAGCGCTACTACCGCGACGTCCAGGGCCTGCGCATCTACGAGGGCACCAACCACATCCACCGCCTGGTGGTGGCCCGGGCGCTCATCGGCCGGCCCTGAGCGCCCGTCCACCCCTGCTGATCCCGGCGGGCTGATCCGGGACGACCCGATCCCGGGCTGGCTTGTCTCGGGCTGGGCCGGTGGCTAATCTCCGCCTCTTCGGTGCCGTCGCGCACCGTGGGTGGTGGGTGTAGCTCAGTCGGTTAGAGCGCTAGATTGTGGTTCTAGAGGTCGGGGGTTCGATTCCCCTCACTCACCCCATTCCTTCCCGGAAATGGGACCCGTTGCCAGCAGGGCGCCGACCGAGCCCGACCGCTGTAGCATCGGCGCCTGTGATCGATCGCAGGACTTTCCTCGAACTCGCCGCGGCCTCGGGCGCCGCCGCGCTGTGGCCCGCCTCGGAATCGCGAGCGTCAGTGCCCGCAGGAGCGTCCGCCCACAAACCTCGCTCGATCCTCGTCCTCGGCGGAACGAATTTCGTTGGCCCGGCCGTCGTCGAGCGGGCGCGGGAACGGGGCCACGAGGTCACGCTGTTCAACCGCGGCATCACCCGCCCGGAACTCTTCCCGGGACTCGAGAAGTTGCGCGGCGAACGCGGCGCGCGGTCCAGCATCCTGACCGCCTTGGGTCGCACACGACGCTGGGATGCCGTCATCGACACCTGGCCCGAGCAGTCCGCGCTCGTGGGCCACACCGCCGAGGCCCTGGCCGATCGCACCGACTACTACTTCTTCGTCTCCAGCATCGCTGTGTATCGGGACTTCAGTCGCCCGGGGCTCGACGAGTCGGCAGCGATCCACCGAGACGATCCGGGTTGGTACGGCGGGGAGAAGGTGCTCGCCGAGGAGCTGGTGGCCTCCCGGTTCGCCGACCGATCCGGGATCGCGCGCTGCCACGCCATCGTGGGCCCGCGCGATACCGGCGCCGCCTTCCACTATTGGCTCAGACGGCTCGCCACCCGATCCGAGGTCCTGGCGCCGGGATCGGGCGACGATCCGCTGCAACTGCTGGACGTGCGCGACCTCGGAGCGTGGATCGTGGACTGCATCGAGCAACGGCGGTCGGGTGTCCACAACCTCTGCGGGCCGCCCGAGACGCCGACCCTCCGCCAAGTGCTCGAGACGTGCCGCGAGGCCCTGGACAGCGACGCGCGGCTGACCTGGGTCGACGCCGATTTCCTCCGCCGCGACCACGGCGTGCAGTCGTTCACCGACCTTCCGCTCTGGGCGCCGCTGGATGAGGACGCAGGCTTCTATGGGGTCGATGGCCGCAAGGCAGCCCGGGCCGGCGCGGTGTTCCGCCCGCTCGCCCTCACGGCTCGCGACGCATGGCTCTGGTTCCGGTCCCATTTCTTCAAGGACACCGCGTTCCCGGTGGGCGGACTCGGGTTGGCCCCCGATCGGGAGGCTGAGCTGCTCGAGGCCTGGCGCGCCCACGGCTGACCGCCCTCAAGTGAGGGCCCGCGATCGGTCGATTGAAGGCATGCGCACTCCCAGGAGGTTCGCCCCGGCGGACCGTGCCCATGCCTCCCGAACCCATCGGCGACTCGTCGGACGACCCCAAGCCGGTCACGGCGACCCTGCAGGTCGTGCTGGTCATGCTGGCGCTGCTGCTGGTCATCGGGCTCGCGGGCATCCCCGGATTGCAGCCCACCGCCGGCAACGGCACCCTCGAGATGAAGCAGGGCTGGGCCGCGCAGCACGCGTCCGAAGTGGCCGAGCAAGACCCGGCCGGAGCGGCCACCGAGGACGGCTCGCAAGAGCCCGCCGACGCGCCCCGCTGACCCGGCCCCGGGCGCCTCGCCTGGACCGTTGATCGGGAGGCGTCCCCCCGCGCACAATGTGCGGCGAACGCGTGCCTCCGTAGCTCAGTTGGTAGAGCAGCGGATTCTTAATCCGCGGGTCGCAGGTTCAAATCCTGCCGGGGGTACCACTTCACGTCTGCGGGCTCATGTCCGCGGATTCACGTCCACGGGTCGGACGCAGCGTTTGCCGACGAGCGGCGCTTCGGGAGCAGACCACTGAGTTCGGTGCCACCGACCACCTCGGGGGAGGGATCGGTCACAGGCCGAAAGGGCGAGCGCCTCGACGAGTGGCTGCAGCTCGCGGTGCTCTCCGCCTTCGCCCTGGCCCAGCCGTTGTTCGCCGTCGTCACCGGCGGCGCCACCTTCTTCGTGGCCCACCACGCCCGCCCCGGCGACCTGGTCGCGCTCGCGCTCGTCGTCACCCTGGGGCCGCCCGTGGTCTTTGGGTGCGCACTCGCCCTCGTGGGCCTCGCGGGGAGGGCCGCTCGACGCGCGACCCACGCCACCTTCGTCGCGGCCCTGCTCGTGGCCCTGGTGCTCGCGCCCCTGTCCCGCATCGAGAGCCTGCCCGAGGCCGTGACGCTCTCGTTGGTGTTGCTCGTCGCGGGCCTGGGCACCCTGGCCCTCATGCACTGGGCGCCGGCGGCGGCCTTCATGCGGGTGCTTTCACCGGCACCCCTCGTGTTCGCCGCGCTGTTTCTCGCGGACGAGCAGGTGGGCAAGCTCCTGGCGCCCACCGACGCTGCGCCCATCACGCGACAGGCCACCGCGGAGGGGGCCGCGCCCCCGGCCTCGGTGCTGCTGTTGTTGGTGGACGAGCTCCCCACCGCGTCGCTGCTCAACACCGAGGGCGCCATCGATGCGCGGCTGTTCCCCAACTTCGCGCGGCTCGCCGCCGACAGCACCTGGTGCCGCAACGCCTCCTCGGTGCACAGCAAGACCCGGGCCGCGATCCCCGCCATCCTGACCGGTGTGTATCCCGACCCGGTGTACGAGAAGCTCCCCATCGCGCAGGACCACCCGGACAACCTGCTCTCGTTGCTCGCGCCGACCCACGCCATCTCGGCCCGGGAATCGGTCACCGCCATGGTGCCGGCCGCGCTGCTCGACGCCGACCAGCGGCCGGGCGCCGACACCGCGCAACGTCTGGGCGCGCTCGCCCGGGACGTGGGCGTGGTGTGGGCCCACGTCTTGCTGCCCGCGTCGTTCGCCACCGACCTGCCGCCCGTGGACATCGGTTGGCGCGACTTCGATCGGGGCGGCCCCGCGACCGAGGCCGCCCGGCCCGCAACCGGCGACGGGCAGGGCGCCGGTGACGAACTCCTGCTGTTCGAGGCCCTCGACGCCTCGACCCGCGACCGCGAGTGGGCCGACAAGCGCTACAGCGTGAGCGAGGACTTCCGCGCCTTCGTGGCCACCCTCGGGCCCGCCTCGGAACCGACCGCCTCGCTGTTCCACACGCTGCTGCCGCACCAGCCCTGGATCCACCTCGACACCGGCCAGCTCTATTCCCACAGCTGGCGCATGCCGGGCCGGGTCGGCTCGTCGTGGTCGCCCGTGCGCTGGCTCTCGTCTCTGGCCTATCAGCGACACCTGCTGCAGGTCTGCCACCTCGACACGCTGCTGGGAGAGTTGCTCGACGCCCTGCACGCCCACGACCTCTACGACGACATGCTCCTGGTCGTGCTCGCCGATCACGGCGTCAGCTTCCGGCCCGGCACGTCGCTGCGCACCGCCGCGAAGGACAACGCCGACCACATCCTCTACGTCCCCTTCTTCGTGAAGCGGCCGGGGCAGCGCACACCCGCGACCACCGAGCGCAACGTCGAGCTCATCGACGTCCTGCCCACCGTGGCCGACGTGCTCGGCCTGCCGGTGCCCTTCCCGGTGGACGGCAGCTCCGTCTTCTCCGCCACCGACGAGCGGCCCCACAAGCGCCTGTTCCGCGAGCACGGTCCGCCCCTGACACTCAGCGCCGACCCGCCGCAGACCTGGGAGATGGTGCAGCGCAGGACCGAGCTGTTCGGCCCGTCGCCGCAACGCTCCGACCTCTACGCCATGGGGCCGTGGCGCGGCGTCATCGGCCGTTCGGTGGCCGACGCGAGCGACCTCGCCCTCGGGGGGCTCCGCGCCGTCATCGCCGGCGCTCACCGCTACGAGGACGTCGATCCCGACGCTCCGGAGCTGCCTTGCCTGGTGAGCGGGACGGTGACCGCGACCGCCGGCACGGCCTTCCCGTCGGCCCTCGCCATCGCCGTCAACGGGACCGTGGCCGCCGTCACGTATCCTCATGACGCCACGTCCCTGACCGCGGAGTTCTCGGTGGTGATCCCGGCTTCCCGCCTGCGCCCCGGCGCCAACGACATCGCGGTCCACGCCCTCTCCGGGACGCCCGCCGCGCCCCGCTTCCAGAGCCTGGAGCCGGGCGCCTTCGCCCTGGACGGCCGGGACATGGTCTTCCCGGACGGACGCCGCCTGCCCATCCGGGCGGTCACGCGCCGGGCCCCGGCCGGGGGCATCCTCCAGGTCGATTCCAAGTCGGGGTCGTTGACCATCAAGGGCTGGGCCGCCACCCGACCCCAGGTCGGATCCGACGCCGGCCCGTCCCAGGGCGTGGTCGTGTTCGAGGACGACCGCTTCGTCATGGCCGCCTCGCCGAAGAAGGCGAATCAGTCCTTCCGCTTCGTGATCCCGCTGGCCCAGTTGCGAGGCGACCCGACCGGTCGCATCACCGTCCTGTCGGTCGACGACGCCGCGGCCCATGCGCTGGAGGGGACCGGTGACGCGGCGTGGATCTTCGCCCCGCCGCCGGGCGGTTCCGCCGGAGCACCATCCCAACGAGCCCCCCGCGATGGGTGACCCCGAGACGCCGGCGCCGGGCTCCGGACGGGGCGACGAGCTGATCCAGCTCTGGGTGCTCGCGGGCTTCGCCGTGGCCCAGCCGCTGTTCTCGGTCCTGGCCGAGGACGCCACCTTCTTCGTGGCCCACCACGCCCGGCCCGGCGACCTCATCGGCCTGGCGCTGTTCACGGTCATCGCACCGCCGCTGGCGTGGTGGCTGGTGTGCGGCCTGGCGGGTCTGGCCGGGCGGGCGCCGCGCCGCGCGCTCCACGGCGGCGGCGTCGCGGTGCTGATGCTGGTCTTCGTCCTCGCGCCGCTGTTCCGCGTCGGGCTCCCCGAGGCGGTCTCGCTGGGCGCCGGCCTGCTCGTCGCCGGCCTGGGCACGCTGTTCCTGCTGCGCTCGGCCGCCGCGACCACCTTCATGCGCATCCTCTCGCCGGCCCCGCTCGTCTTCGCCGGGCTGTTCCTCTTCGGCGAACCGGTGAATCGTCTCGTGGCCCCCGACACCCCGCAGCAGTTCGCCGAGCCGCAAGCGGCGCCCGGCGCCGGCGGGAAGTCGGTCTTGCTGCTGATCATGGACGAGTTCCCCACCTCGTCGCTGATGAACGCCGAGCGCGAGGTCGACCCCCTGCTGTTCCCGAACCTCGCCCGGCTGGCCGCCCACAGCACCTGGTTCCGCAACGCCACAGCGGTGCACGATTTCACCCGGGCCGCGCTGCCTGCGATCCTCACCGGCAAGTACCCCGATCCCGAGTTCAAGCGGTTGCCCACGGCCGGTGACCACCCCGAAAACCTGGTTACCTTGCTCGCGCCCACCCATCGCTTGATGGCCCGCGAGAAGGTCACGGCCTTGGTGCCAACGGAGCTGATGCCGGCCGATCTCCGGCCCGGCGCCGACACCGGGCAGCGTCTCGCTGCCCTCTCGCGCGACGTGGGTCTCGTGGCGGCGCATGTCCTGATCCCCGAGCCCTTCGCCACGGGGCTGCCGCGCATCGACGTCGGCTGGCGCGACTTCGGGGCTCCCGAGGATCCGCCACCCGATTCCGGGTCCGGCGGCGACGACGATGACGATGGCAGCTCGATCAAAGGCAAGCAGGCCTTCTTCGACAAGCGCTACAGCACCACCGACGACTTCCGCGAGTTCATCGACGCCACCGAGAACACCGGCGACCCGACCCACTTCCTGCACCACACCCTGCTGCCGCACCAACCGTGGATGCGGCTCGACACCGGGCAGACCTACACGCGCACCTGGGAGATGTCCGGGCAGGAGCGCTCGATCTGGGTGAAGGATCCGTGGCCCTCCGCGCTGGCCTTCCAGCGACACCTGCTGCAGGTGTGCCACGTCGACAACCTGCTCGGCGAGTTGCTCGACAAGCTGGAGCAGGAGGACCTCTACGACGACATGCTGATCGTGCTCGTGGCCGACCACGGCGTGAGCTTCCGCCCGCTGACCCACCATCGCGAGGCCCGCGAGGACAACGTCGACCTGATCCAGTTCGTGCCCCTGTTCGTGAAGCGCCCGGGACAGACGACGGCGGCCGTGAGCGATCGCAACGTCGAGGTCATCGACGTGCTGCCCACCGTGGCGGACGTGCTCGAGATCGAGATCCCCTTCGAGATCGACGGCAGCTCGGCATTCTCCGATCGCCCCGAACGTCCCAACAAGCGCCTGTGCCGCCGCGACGGCCATCCCCTGACGCTGCCCGGCGTCGTGCCCGAGAGCTGGCCGCAGCTCGAGCGCAAGCTGCAGTTGTTCGGGTCGCCCGACGCGCGCGCCGGCCTGTATGCCATGGGACCCTGGCGCGACGTCGTCGGGCGCACGCTGACCGCCACGCCGGACGACGGGACCGCGGAGGTCCGCGCCCTCGTCGGCGGCGCCCACCGCTTCGACGACGTCGACCTCGGCGCCGACACGCTGCCCTGCCACATCCTCGGCACCCTCGACGCCGACCCGGGTACCGCGATCCCCGCTGCGCTCGCCGTCGTCGTCAACGGCCGGGTGGCCGCTGTCACCCAACCGTATGGCCGCAAAGGGACGTCGGCCGAATTCTCCGCCGTGATCCCGGCGTCCGCCCTGCGCGACGGCGCCAACGACGTCGCCATCCACGCGCTCCGGGGCACGCCCGCAGCGCCCACCTTCCAGCGGCTGAGCCCGCTGCTGCTCTCCATGAGCGGCGGCCGGCTGGCCTTCCCGGACGGCCGCACGCTGCCCATTCGCCCCGCCTCGAACAAGACTCCCGGCCAGGTGACGAAGGCTGAGGTCTTCCGCAACGCCCTCGAGATCTCGGGCTGGACGTCCGACGGGCGAACGGGCAAGGGGCGCGACGCACCTCCGGGTCTGATCGCCGTGTTCGAGGACGGACGCTTCGTCTTCGCCCAGCCGGTCGGCGCGAAGCAGCGTTATCAGACGGGCAGCGGCAAGGGCAGCCGCAAGACGGCGGTCGTCGCGCCCTTCCGTGTGAGCATCCCCATCGAGCTGCTGCAAGGGGACCCCAAGGGGCGCATGACGGTGCTCTCCGTCGAGGGCGAGGAGGCCCTCACCCTGAGCGCGAGCAAGGACGCGACCTGGGTCCTGCGGCCCGATCGGTAGCAGGTCGGGCTCGCGGGCAGCGGTGGCCCTCGAGACTCGGGGGCCCTCGAGATTGGGGCGCCCTCGAGAATCGGGACGCCATCTCGAACTTTCCGGTTACGCAGCACCCTGCCGGACGTCAGCTCACCGGCCCCGCTGCACCACCGCGGGGTCGCCTTGAGATCCGTTGACCCCGGGAAGCCCGATCTTCCCGTGTGCCGGGGGTGACTGCCACTCGGACCATGGGGATGGCGGTGATTCGAGAGTGGAAGAGGTGGTCGGACGTGGGGCTGCGCATCCACCCCACGTTCGGCCCGTTCTCCATGGGGCGGCCCGTTCTCCATGGGGCGGCGCCCGATTCATCGGCACTGCCTCGTCCTCACTCTCGGCGCGGCTAGTAGCGCACCCCCGCAATGGGAAGGATCTGACCGCGCATGGCGCGCGGATATTCGGGCAAGGCTGACGGCTGGAACAGTTCGAGGTACAGCCGCCCCCTCTTCAGAGCCTGTGCCTGGGCCCGTGTGAGCGGGCCGACCTCGATGGAGTGCTGGGTCCAGGTGCCGAAGCCGATCTCCGGGGCGACCTGGCCCGGCACGGCGGGGCCGCGCACCGCCCAGAGCAACTCCTCGTCACCTTCGCTCATGGTGAAGCGCAGCAGACGGGTGGCGGAGTCGTAGAGGAAGAAGGCGGTCAGGTTGGTGTCGGTGGCCAGGTGCGGATGCACGACCTGACCGGGATGGGCCAAGGCGATGAACGGCCGCACGCCGCTGCCCCCCGCCGCGAGGACCGGTTGGGTCGAGCTGATCGCCACGGCCGCCGAGAGTCCGACGGCGGCCAGGATGCCGAGTGCCTTGCGCTGCATGAATGAGTCCCTCGAGAGGTGATGTGATTTCGGCCGGGGCGCCCCCAATGGCTCCCGTGCCGGTGGGTCGGGGGGACGGGAGACAGGGCCGCGACCTGACGGCCGCGCATGGAACCAGGCGCTCAGGACCGGAGAATCCTGACTCGACGGCCTCAGCCGTGGTCAAGCCGGGCGCTTCTCGGGCATGGCGCCCAGCAGGCGCGACGGCCACCAACGCGACACGGCCCCCCGACCGCCAGTCCCACCCGCCGCGGATATCATCGGCGGCTTGCGCACCGACACCCTCCGGCCAACCGCCGGCCCTCTCCCGGAGTTCCGTGATGTCCACACGGCCCCTGCTGCTCGTCCCCGCGACTTTCGCTGTCCTGCTCGCAGCTCTCACGCCCACCACCTGGGCGTTGGACCCCGCGGGAGACACCCAAGAGAAGGGCGTCCCCATGCAGCCCGGCGACCTGCGCACCGGTGAGGGCCGCTTCCCCTTCGAAGAGTCGGTGCTCGAGAACGGGTTGCGGGTCATCTCCCTCGAGGACCACTCCACGCCCATCGTCGCGGTGCAGCTCTGGTACCACGTCGGCAGCAAGGACGAGCAGGTCGACCGTCAGGGCTTCGCGCACATGTTCGAGCACATGATGTTCCGCGGCACCGACCGCCTCGGCCCCAAGGACCACTTCGACTACATCAAGCGCACGGGCGGCAACACCAACGCCTACACGGCCTTCGACCAGACGGTGTACGTCGAAGAGCTGCCCAGCAACCAACTCGAGATGGTCCTGTGGCTCGAGGCCGAGCGCATGGCCAGCCTGAAGATCGACGAGGGCGGCTTCGCCACCGAGCGCAAGGTGGTCGAGGAAGAACGCCGCCTGGGACTCAACGCGCCCTACGGATCGGTGGCCGAGAAGGCCCTCGACGCGCTCTTCACCGAGCACCCCTACCGCTGGTCGCCCATTGGCAAGATCGAGCACCTGCGCGCGGCCGGCGTCGACGACATCCAGCACTTCTGGGACACCTACTACGTGCCCAACAACGCCACCCTCGTGGTGGTGGGCGACGTCACGCACGGGCAGGTGCGCAAGCTGGCCCAGAAGAACTTCGGCTGGATCCCGCGCTGCCCCGAGCCGCCGCGGGTGACCGTGCGCGAGCCCGAGCAGACCGAGCTGCGCACCATCACGATCCAGGCCGACAACGGGCCGGTGCCCATCGCGGGCGTGGTCTTCCGCACCGTGGAGGATGGTCATCCCGACGCCCTCCCCGTCTCCATGCTGATGCAGATCCTCGGCGGCGGTGAGAGCAGCCGGCTGTACATCGACCTCGTGCGTCGCAAGCAGCTCGCCGAGGTCGCCCTGGCCGCCGGCGTGACCTTCGAGCAGGCCGGTCTGGCCATCACCGCCGGGGTGATGATGCCCTTCGGCGACACGAGCGCCGTCATCGACGCCATCTGGGAGCAGGTCAAGACGATCAAGAGCGAGGGCGTCACCGAGGACGAGCTGGCCAAGGTGCGCAACCAGCTGTACCGGTCGAACGTCACCGAGTCGCTCACCATCGCCAGCAAGGCCTCGGCCCTGGGCAACGCGGCGGTCATCCAAGGCGACGCGCAGCTCGCCAACACCTACCTCGACCGCGTGCAGACCGTCAGCCGTGAGGACATCAAGCGCGTGGCCAACACCTACCTGGTCAAGACCCGCGCCAACGAGATGACCATCAAGCCGACGCTGATGAGCTCGCTCAAGTCGCTGCTGTCCCTCGCCGGCGCGGCCGGCGCCGCCGGCGGTGACGACACCGAGGCAGGCGCGGACGACGCCGAGGAAGAGGTCGAGAGCGGCGCCCGGGGCATGGCCACCGGTCCCAAGGCCGACGCCGAGCGGGCCGCATGGTTCGCCGACGCCCCGCCGGTGGCGCCGCCGCTCGCGGTCAGCGTCGACGTCGCGGGCACCGAGCGGGTGCTCGACAACGGCCTGCGCATGATCGTGGTGGAGAACCACGAGGTGCCCTTCGTGAGCGCGAGCCTGCAACTGCGCGCCGGGGCCTACACCCAGGACGAGACCTTCCCGGCCACGGCGTCCATGGCCACCCAGATGATCACGCGCGGCACCTTCGCCCACGACGCCGAGACGCTGGCCGCCGAGCTGGAGAAGCGCGGCATCTCCCTCTCTGCCGACGCCGGCCACGACAGCGCCTCGGTCTCGGTGAGCTCGGTGAAGCGCGAGTTCGAGACCATGCTGCGCTTCATGTCCGAGGTGGTGCAGGTGCCCGCCTTCGACGCCGAGGAGTTCGAGACGTTGCGGCGCCAGACCTCGGTGGGCATGGCCATCAGCGAGAAGGACCCCTCGGCCATCGCCGACCGCGCCTTCGCTGCCGCACTGTGGGGCAGCCATCCCTACGGGCACCCGTCGGCCGGCACGAGCGCCGACCTCGCCAACCTCGAGATCGAGCGACTGCAGGAGTGGTGGGAGTCGTACGTGCGGCCCGAGAGCGCCGTGCTCTACGTCGCCGGCGACGTCACCCCGGACGAGGCCGAGCGCGTCGCCAACCGCTTCCTCGGTGGCTGGGAGGTCGAGGGCGACGCCACCGATCCCCGCGTGGCCCCCGCCGAGCCTCAAGGCGCCCTGAGGATCGTGCTCGTCGACAAGCCCGGCGCGATCCAGAGCGAGATCCGCGCCGGACACGAGGGCATCGACCGCGGCCACGAGCTGCACCCCGAGAGCGTGGTGCTGGGCCAGGTCCTGGGCGGCGGCTTCAACAGCCGGCTCAACGACAGCCTGCGGGTCCAGAAGGGCCTGACCTACGGCGCCGGGGGCGGCCTCACCACCGGTCGCTTCGGCGGATCGCTGCGCCTGCGGACGTTCACCAAGACGCCCACCACCGGCGAGACCGTGCGCGCGCTCATCGACGAGGTCGAACGGCTGCGCGCCGAACCGCCCACCGCGGAGGAGGTCACCAACGCCGTCTCCTACCTCGCCGGGTCGTTCGCCGGCTCGCTCGAGACACCCCAGTCGGTGGCCGGTCGACTGTGGACCCAGGAACTGATGGGCCTGCCGGCCGACTACTGGTCGAGCTACCTCGGTCGCATCGCGGCCACCACGCCCGAGTCGGTGGCGCGGGCGGCCAATGAGCTCGTCGATCCCGGGCGACTGCTCATCGTCGTCGTGGGTGACGCCGCGAAGGTGAAGGCCGAACTCGAGGCCATCGGACCGGTGGAGGTGGTGAAGGAAGGCTGACCGCCACCTCCTCGCGGCGAATGCTCGAGCCACCGGGGCGTCCGTTGGCGTGACGGCCTCTGGAGGCGCGCCCGGGAATGGCTTAAATTCGCGGTTCCGCCGCCCCACCCCGAGTTCCGCCATGACCGACGTCGCCGTGATCTACAGCAACCTCGCCGCCCGCCACGCGAGCTGGCGCGAGCGGCTGGGCCGCCCGCTGACCCTGGCCGAGAAGGTGCTCCTGTCGCACCTGGCCGACCCCGACGGCGAGACCCCCGAGCGCGGCAAGACCTACGCCGAGCTGGCCCCCGATCGCGTCGCCATGCAGGACGCCACGGCCCAGATGGCCCTGCTGCAATTCGCCATGACCGGACGCGGCCGGGCGGCGGTGCCGTCGAGCGTCCACTGCGATCACCTGATCCGCGCGCGCCTCGGCAGGGACGAGGACCTCGCGGTGGCCAATACGGAGAACGCGGAGGTGTATGCGTTCTTGAAGTCGGCCTCGGCCCGCTTCGGCCTCGGCTTCTGGGAGCCCGGCTCGGGGATCATCCACCAGGTCGTGCTCGAGAATTACGCCTTCCCCGGCGGGATGATGATCGGCACCGACAGCCACACGCCCAACGCCGGCGGCCTCGGCATGATCGCCATCGGCGTGGGCGGCGCCGACGCCATGGAGGTCATGGCCGGACTGCCGTTCTCCGTGCGCTGGCCCAAGCTCATCGGCGTGCACCTCAAGGGCGCCCTCGACGGCTGGAGCTCGCCCAAGGACGTGATCCTCAAGGTGTGCGAACTGCTCACCGTGAAGGGCGGCACGGGCGCCATCGTCGAGTACTTCGGCGAGGGCGCCGACTCCATCTCGTGCACCGGCAAGGGCACCATCTGCAACATGGGCGCCGAGTTGGGCGCGACCACGTCGATCTTCCCGTTCGACGAGTCCATGGCGCGCTACCTCAGCGCCACCGGCCGCGACGACATCGCCGCCCTCGCCCGCGACCACGCGGCCGAGCTGCGGGCCGACCCCGAGGTGGCGGCGGACCCCGGGCGCTTCTACGACCAGGTCATCGAGATCGACCTGTCGACCCTGCCGCCCATGGTGGTCGGACCGCACACCCCCGACCTCGCCCGCTCCCTCGACGCCCTCGGCGCCGAGGCCAAGGCGAACAACTGGCCCGCCGAGCTGAAGGCCGCCCTGATCGGCTCGTGCACCAACTCCTCCTACGAGGACATGGACCGCGTGGCCTCGCTGGCCCTCCAGGCCGCCGAGAAGAAGCTGACCGCGAAGACGCCGCTGCTCGTCACCCCGGGCAGCAGCACCATCGACAAGACCATCCGCCGCGACGGGCAGATGCAGGCGCTGCAGGCCATCGGCGCCACGGTGCTGGCGAACGCCTGCGGGCCCTGCATCGGCCAGTGGCAGCGGGACGACGTGAAGCAGGGCGAGGTCAACACGATCCTGACCTCCTTCAACCGCAACTTCAGCGGACGCAACGACGGCAACCACCAGACCCTCGCGTTCATCTCCAGCCCCGACGTGGTCGTCGCGCTGGCCCTGGCCGGCCGCCTCGACTTCGACCCGCGCCGCGACACGCTCACCAACGCCGACGGCGAAGAGGTGCGCCTCGACGCACCCACCGGCGACGAGCTGCCCAGCGACGGCCTCGAGTTGAGCCGCGACGGCTTCACCGAACCGCCCGCCGACGGGAGCCGCGTCGACCTCAACGTGGCGCCCGACAGCAAGCGCCTGCAACTGCTCGAGCCCTTCGAGCCCATCACCCCGGATCAGCTCTCCGGGCTGCCGGTGCTGGTGAAGGTCGAGGGCAAGTGCACCACCGACCACATCTCGGCCGCGGGTCCGTGGCTCAAGTTCCGCGGGCACCTCGCGAACATCTCCGACAACTGCTTCCTCGGGGCGATCAACGCGCACACCGGCGAGCAGGGCAAGGGCCTCGACGTGCTCAGCGGTGAGGCCGGCGTCGCCTACCCTGAGATCGGCAAGCGCTACCGCGCGGCCGGACAGGGCTGGGTGGCGGTGGGTGACGTCAACTACGGCGAGGGCAGCAGCCGTGAGCACGCCGCCATGTCACCGCGCTACCTCGGCTGCCGGGCCGTCATCGCCCGCAGCTTCGCGCGCATCGCCGAGACCAACCTGAAGAAGCAGGGTGTTTTGGCCCTGCAGTTCGTCGACCCGGCCGCCTGGGCCGTCATCCGCGAGAACGACCGACTCGACATCGACGGGACCCAGGACCTGGCGCCGGGCACCACGCTCACGGTGACCGCACACCACAGCGACGGGAGCAGCGACACCTTCGCGTGCAGCCACACGCTGAGCGAACTGCAGATCGCCTGGTTCCGGGCGGGCTCGGCCCTCAACCACCTCCGTGCGCAGAGCGCCGAGGCTGCCGTCCTCTGAGCGTAAGATCGTCCCGGCCACACGTTGCGAGGGTGGCGGAATGGCAGACGCGCTGGATTTAGGATCCAGTGGGGCAACCCGTGGGGGTTCGAATCCCCCTCCTCGCACCATCAACCGCGCGGGCCACCCGCTCCCGCCTCGGCTCCTCAGCCCGGCAGGTAGGCCATGCCGTTGAAGATGTGCAGCCCGGTGATCGAGCCGTAGATCGCCAGCGCCGACCACGACGCGATGCGCGCATGGGTGTAGCTGGCGCGGTGTACGACCCACAGCATGCACAGCCCCGAGCCCAACAGCTTGGTGAGCAGGAAGAAGAAGTCTCCGCCCTCTTCCACCAACCAGGCCATGAGCGGGTTGAGCTCGTAGCCGAAGCCCGTGCGCAGCCACATCGTCGTGGCCCAGGCATCCATGGCGACCAGGAACATGACCAGCATGGCCACGGTCCGTCGAGACTGGCCGTAGATGAGCGCGGCGTCACCGCCGTCCGGGGCGGCCTGACCGCTCCGGCGGCGAGGGCCTGCGTTCATCAGGACGCTGTCGAACGTCGCGGACTTGTCGTTGCACGTGGTCAATGCGAGTCGCCTCCGCCTGGGGGTCGCCTCCGTTGCGGGCTCCGACTTGCCATCGGAATCGCCACAGGGCGACTTGACCGGCCCGGCACACTCCGTCACACGAGGGCCCGCTGAACGGGCGGTCCGGCTCAGTAGCCGAGTTCGTCGAGGCGGTCGAGAACGTCCTGACCGGGTTCGATCTCGAAGGGCTTGGGGAAGTCCCGCCGGCCCGTCGCCGCCAGCCACTTCAGCACCAGGTCGCCCAATTCCTTGGCGAGCTCGGGATGCTCCGAGGCGAGGTCGACGCGCTCGGCCGGGTCCGCCGCCAGGTCGAAGAGCTTCACGCGGCGCTCGTGGTGGTTGACGATGGCCTTGTGTCGACCGCGCCGCACCGCGGTCTCGCGTCCCTCGCCGGCGTCGCGGGTGTTCGCCGCGCCGCGCATGGCGTTCACGCGCATGGTGAAGGCCGTCGCGTCCCCGCCCGCCCCGGCTTCGTCGCGGATCAGCGGGAGCAGCGACCGGCCTTGCCAATGGTCGGCCGGCGCCACGCCGAGCAGGTCGGCGACAGTCGGCGCCACGTCCACCAGCTGCACCGGCTCTGTCACCACGTGGCCGCCGTCCGTGACCCCGGGGATGCGCACGATCAACGGCACCCGCACGAGCTCGTCGTGGACCGATTGTCCGTGGAACCAGTTGCCGTGGTCGTAGAATTCCTCGCCGTGGTCGGCCAGCACGATGAACACCGTCTGGTCCCACACGCCGCGCCGCTTGAGCGCCTCGATCACCCGGCCGATGTTGCCGTCGGCCCGTCGGATGTCTCCGGCGTACAGCGCGTCCACGTTCTCCAGCGATCCTTCCAGGTGCGCGGTGAGCCGGGCCAGCTTGTCGGCGTCCGCCGGAGCAAGGGGCGTGCCCTCACGTTCGGCCACGGCCGCCTTCGTCATCAGGCCGCGGTGCTCCCCCACCATCTTGTTCAGCCGCTTCCCCTGCTCCTCCTGTTCGGCGGTGAGGGTCGGTGAGCCGGGCCAGCGCCCTTCGTAGGGCCAGTGGGGCTCGAGGGTGTGGATGTAGAAGAAGAAGGGGTCGTCGAGGGGCGCCCGCTCGAACCAGTCGAAGAAGGGGCGCAGGGTGGCCGCGCCGCGTTCGCGATCGGCGTCGGTCATGGTGTGGATGTCGGGCGGTTCGTAGAGGTGGTCGTAGCCCTGGTCGAGGCCGCCATCGCTGCCGCCCAGGCGGTTGTAGATGAAGCCCGCTGTCGCGTAGCCCGCGGCATCGAGCTGCTCGGCCAGAGTCTGCACCTCCGCCGGCGCCTTGCGCCCCACGCTCGTCACCTCGTGACTGACCGGGTGGCTCGACGTGAGCAGGCTCACCACCGACGGCAGGGTCCACGGCGCCTGGCTCAGGGCGTACTCGAAGCGGGCTGACTCCCGCGCGAGCGCATCGAGGACCGGACTGGCGCCCCGGTCGTCGCCGTAGCACCCGAGGCGATCGGCGCGCAACGTGTCGACGAGATACACGACCACGTGGGGACGCCAGGCTTCGGCGTCCGGCGCCGCACCGTCCTCGGTGGGTCCCGACGATCCGCCGTCGCAGCCCGCCATCAACAGGAGCAACAGGCCCCACAACCCCGAGCGCAGGGCGGACGGCGAACGGCCCTGGTCCAAGCTAGTGCTCTTCCTGGGCCAGGTTGCGGTTCCAGGCCGGCACCTTCACGCGCACCGGCGCCGATCCGTTCGGCACGCACTGACACGCGAGGCGCGAGTCGTGCTGCAGACCGGGCGCCGTGTCGAGCATGTCCTCCTCGTCGTCGGAGGACGGATTGCACGACTCGGCTCCCTGCTCCACGAAGACGTGGCAGGTGGAACAGGCGCAGACGCCACCGCAGGCGTGGTCGATCTCGAGCCCCGCTCCCAGCAGGACGTCGAGGACGCTGCCCGGCAGGCCGTCGTGACCGTAGGGGAGCGCCGCCGGGTCGACGTCGATCTCGCGCACCTCGCCCGATTCCTCCACCTCGACGGTGAGCTTGTAGGCCTGCTCCGGAGGAGCGGCATCGGTCTCTCGGATGTAGGGGTTACGTCCGCCCATGGCGGCCAGTCCTCCGGTCGGCGTCGCGTCGTGCGGGAGTGCCGACGATTCTGGCTACGAAGATAGCCACCGGCGCCTCAGCCGAACAGCTTGCGCGAGACGTCCATGGCCGCCTGGAGCGCAGCGTCACCCACGTCCCGGTGGAAGACGAAGCGCAGACGGCGGTCATCGAGGGCGAACATGCGCACTCCCAAGGCCGCATAGCGCCGTTCCCAATCGAATGCCCGTCCGCCGCAGTCCGCGATGACGATGTTGCTCTGGGTGGCCGCCAGGTCGACCTCCAGTGGCGAAAGCGACGCCAGCGCCTCGGCCAGCTGTCGGGCTCGGGCGTGGTCCGCCGCCAGGGCGGCCGGCCCTTCTTCCAGGGCCAGAAGGCCCGGCGCGGCCAGCACCCCCACCTGGCGCATGCCGCCCCCGAGGGTCTTGCGCACCCGCAGGGCGGCCGCGATGCGCTCGGCGTCCCCGGCCACCAGCGCACCGGCCGGGGCGCCCAACCCCTTGGAGAGGCACACCGAGACCATGTCCACGTCCCGCACGATGCGGGCCGCCGGCACGCCGCTCGCCTCCTGGGCGTTGAACAGCCGCGCACCGTCCATGTGCACCGCCAGGCCCCGTTCCCGGGCGATGGCGGTGACGGCATCGATGTGCCCGAGGTCGAGCACCGCACCGCCGGCGTAGTTGTGCGTGTTCTCCAGCGAGAGCACCGAGGTGCGCGGGAAGTGGATGTCGGAGGTATCGCGGATCGTCGCGAGCACGGCGCCGATGTCCATGGCGCCCCGCACGGACGTCACCGTGCGCACCTGGCAGCCCCACAGGCGGGAGGCGGCCCCCGCCTCGTTGAGCATCACGTGGGCATCCTCCGACGCGATGATCTCGTCGCCCGGCCGGGTCAGCACGCCCAGGCAGGTCTGGTTGCCCATGGTCGCCGTGGGCAGGAACAGCGCCGCCGGCTTGCCCAGGATCTCGGCCGCCCGCTCCTGCAGCCGAATGACCGTGGGGTCCTCCCCGAGGACGTCATCGCCCACTTCGGCGCTCGCCATGGCGGCGCGCATCGCCTCGGTGGGCTGGGTGACGGTGTCGCTGCGCAGGTCGAACATGGGGGCGCACCTTAGCAACCGACGCCTTTGTCGCCCCCTGCACTTCGCAACAGCGCGGCGGGGGCCGTATTCTGCGGCAGCGAGCCCCCGCCCGACACCGACCATGACCCAGACCAGCGCCTCGGCAGCCCCCGCGCCCCTCCGACCGGCCGCCGCGCTGGCCGTGGCGGGGCTCGCCGCCCTCTTCTGTGCGTGCGGCGATTCCGACCGGCCCTTGTTCGAGGAACACGCCGCCGCCGCCGGCCTCGACATCCCCCTGGTCTGCGGCCGCGTGGACAAGCGCACGATCCTCGAGGTCAACGGCAATGGCGTGGCGTTCACCGACCTCGACGCCGACGGCGACCTCGACGTCGTGCTCGTCGACGGGTCCACCAGCGAACGCTTCCTCGCCGGCGAGACGGTCACCCATCACGTCTTGGTCAACACCGGTTCCCAGCAGGGCGTACCCCGCTTCACGCCCGCCACCGGCACCGGGCTGGAGATGCAGGGCTGGCCCACGGGGATCGCCGCAGGGGACATCGACGCCGACGGGCGCCCCGACCTGGTCATCGGCGGGCTCGGCGAGGACGCCCTGTTCCTCAACCGCACCGAAGCCGGGGGGCCGATACGCTTCGAGAAGCGTGCGCTGCCCGGGCGCACCGATCGCCTCGACTGGACCACCAGCGTCGGGCTCGCCGATTTCGACGGCGACGGGAAGACGGACATCTACCTCGTGCGTTACCTGTGGATCGATCCGGCCGACCCGCCCCTTGGCGCCCTCGTGGACGCATCGACCGGGCACCGCGTCCCGTGCCGCTTCAAGGGCCACACCGTCATGTGCGGTCCCATGGGCCTGCCGCCCCAACCCGACGTGTTGCTGCGGGCCACCGACGGGGCCGGCGCCTTCGACGACGTCTCGGTCGCTGCGGGCCTCCGCGCCGTGCCCGACGCCTACGGTCTCGGCATCCTCTGCGCCGACCTCGATACCGACGGCGATGTCGACGTCTACGTGGCCAACGACTCCGTCGACAACTTCGTGCTGCTCAACCGCGGCGACGGCACCTTCGCGGACTCCAGCGCCTTCTCCGGCGCGGCCAGCGACTTCGGCGGCCGCGCCCAGGCCGGCATGGGCGTCGACCTCGGGGCCCTCGGCGGCGGACCGGCCTTCGACATCGTCGTGACCAACTTCTCGGGCGAGACCAACACCGTCTACGTGAGCAACCGCTCCGGCACGGCGGCGTACCGCGACAGCACCGCGGCCACGGGCCTGGCCGAACCCAGTCGCCGCATGCTCGGCTGGGGCGTGGCGCTGGCCGACTTCGACGTCGACGGGCGGCTCGACATGTTCGTGTCCAACGGCCACGTCTTCCCCCAGGCGGACGAACCCGGCACGGGCACTTCGTACGCCCAACCGAGCCAGCTCTTCCTGGGGACGGACGGCGCCCACCCGTCGCCATTCTTCGGACCGAACGTCTTTGACGACGACCGCGCCCACAAAGGACGCAGCGCGGTGCGCGGCGACCTCGACAACGACGGCGACCTCGACCTGCTCGTGCTCACCCTCGACGGGGCGCCGCTGCTCTACCTGAATCGCTCCGACGTCCCCGAGCGACAGCTGCTCGTGACCCTGCGGGACGGGAATCGCGAGGCCTTCGGCGCGACGATGACGCTGTGGGTAGCCGCTCCCTCGCCGTCGCCGGCGGACCCGCCGGCCGACCGATTGCAGCGGCGGCAGGTGCTCTCGTCCTCCAGCTTCCAGGCCAGCCCCGATCCGCGCCTGCACTTCTCCGTCCAAGCGAACGACGTCGGCGATGTGGGCCCGGACATCATCATGGCGTCGGTGCTCTGGCCCGGTGGCAAGGAAGAAGCGCTCGATCCTGCGACTCTGAGCTTCGGCACCCGTATCGTCATCGAGAAGGGACGCGGCGTCGTCTCCACCACCTCCTTGGCCGTTGCCCCATGAGGCTCAGCCCCGGCATGACCCGTTTCCGTTCCCCCAGCCTTCGCTGCAGCCCGTCCCCGCGCGCCCGGCCGGGGCTCCTGCTCCTGCTCCTGTTGCTGGTCTCGCTCTCACTGGCGTCCTGCGGCGAGACGGCGGCGCCGGCCGAGCCCTTCGACCCGACCACGGCCGAGGCCGAGCTGGTCGAGGTGCTCACGCGGCTGCGCGCCGGCGATCCCGAGGGGGCTCTCGCCGCCTGGGACGCCCAGGCCTCCACGACGGGCGTCCCCGAGGGCGCCTTCCACTACCGCGCCCTGGCCCTGGCCGACGCCGGCCGGATCGACGAAGCCCTCGAGGTGTGGGACGACGAGCTGGAGCGCCACCCCGGCAACGGACGCGCCCACGTCCTCGTGGCCGAGGCGCTGCTCGGGCGCGGTCGACTCGACGACGCCGCCGACCACCTGCAGCAGGCCCGCGAAGTCGCTCCCGAGCTGCCCATGCTGTCGCTGATCGCGGGCCGCCTGGCCTTGCAGCGCAACGACGACGAGGCGGCCACCCGGGCCTTCCGCGACCTGCTCGAGGTCGACCCCTGGGGGATCCACGCCAGCGCAGCGCATCACGCCCTGTTCCAGATCGCGGCGCGGCGCGGCGACCCCGCCGCGGCGTTGCACGAACGGGCCTCCGCTTTCCTCGAACAGTTCCATGCGGCGCTGGCCTACTCGCGTGCGGTCCTCGCCGAAGACCCCGACAACGTGCTCGAGCGTTTCCGGGTGGGCGCGGCCTACCAGAACCTCTACATGCAGGCCAACGGGTCGCCCATCTTCGGGCCGGTGCCGCCCCGCTGGCTGCGCGAGGCGCTCGACAACTCCGAGGCCGCCTTCCACGCGGTGCTCGCCGTCGACCCCACCTTCGCCCGGGCGACCTTCAACCTCGGCAACATCCGGCGCCAGCAGGACCGCCTGCACGAGGCCGTCGCCTACTTCCGGGAGACCCTGGCCATCGACGCCGCCCACGTCGGCGCGCGCCTCAACCTCGCCCGGGTGCTGCGCATCCTCAACGACGAGGCGGGCGCCTACGCCGAGCTGCTCGCGGTGTTCGAGCACACCGACGACCGCATCGTCCTGGCGCCGGCGCTGGTCATGCTCGCCGACATCGAGGAGCGCAGGAGCGATTGGGCGGCAGCGGCCTCCCGGCTCGAAGTGCTGATGGAGTGGTTCCCCGACGACCCCCAAGGGCTGTTCCCCAGGCTCGAAGCGCTCAGGGCCCTCGCCGCCCCGCGCTGAGTCCGGCCCGCGCGGGCGCCGGCGAATTCGAGGCGTCAAGGCAGCCCCCATCCGCTGCCGATGAGGGACACCATGCATCGCACCTCTCCCGCCTCGTACTTGTCCCGCGCCCGCGTTCCTCTCAGCCTGGCGCTGCTCGCCGCCCTGGTCATGAGCCCCGGCGATCTCCACGGTCAGCAGCTGCCCCTGCCGGGCGCCGGAGGGCGCGACGCCCGACTCGCGATTCCCGAGCTCCCGCCGCTGCGCCCCGACTCGCCGCGCGACTCGCTGCTCTTCGCCGACCGGGTCGAGGTGCGACCGGCACCGTCCACCTACCCCGCGACCGTCACCGTCTCGCCGACCACCTCGTACACCTGGATCGATAGCGACGAGACCGGCACGGGGTACAGCGAGAAGGTGCAGATCATGGTGCCGAGCGGCTACGACCCCGCCTCACCGGCTCCCTTGGTCGTGGCCTACCACGGCTTCGGCATGTCGGCGGGCAGCGTGGCCAAGCAATCCACCATCGACGAGGAGTGCGAGGCCCGCGGCTGGCTGTATCTCTCCGTCACCGGCCTCGACGACAAGTTGTTCGGGTCGGCGCTGAGCCAGAGGAATGTGGAGGCCGCCATCCGCTGGATGCTCGCGACCTACAGCGTCGATGCCGACCGCATCTACATGGTCGGCTTCTCCATGGGCGCCGGCGTCTCGCTCAACTTCGCGGCGCGGCACCGCGATCCCGACGGCATCGTCATCGCCGCGGTGGGCGCGGTCTCCGGCGCTTCCGACTGGACGCTCACGTGGACGCTCGAGCCGTCGCTACGGCCGTGGCTCGAGCACGGCGCCAACTTCGGCGGCCCGCCCGCCACTTCGAGCTTCAACTACCGCCGCTCGTCGGGCTTGTTCGCCGACCCCCTGACCTACCCGCCCCTGCCGGGCACGCCCCTCGACCTCTGGTCGATGGCCACCAATCTCGAACACACGCCGGTGTTCCTGACCTGGGACGTGGATGATTCCCTCGGCTTCGGGACGGATCAGCAGCTGCCCCTGTCGGCGCTGCTGAACACAGCCGGAAGCACCGTCGTCACGGCGCCGGTCTCGGGCACCACCGACGGCATCTTCGGACTGCCCGCTCCCCACTCCTGGGCCGTGCTGGACGAGGCCGCCCTGTTCGCCTTCCTCGAACAGCACAGTGCCGTGCGCCGTCCGGCGGAGTTCTCTGCCCAGGTGGATCGGGCCACCGCCGTCTCGTGGACGTCCGTCGTGCCCCGCAACGCCGACGGCTTCGTCTGGCTGCAGGGCGAGGCCGACCCCGTCGGCGCCCACATCAGCGTCACCGACGTTCAGGGCGCCGCCGCGGTGACCGTCGCCGTCCACGAGGCCCTGGGTTCCGGCGTCTGGCCCGCGCGCATCAGCGCGAGCTCGGATGACGCCGAAGGTTTCACGCTGACGGTCGTCGGCGACGGTCGAGCGCCCAGCTACTTCCTGCACACGGCGACGGGACAACTCGTCGAAGGCACCGAGTCGGATCCCAACCGCGACGCCTTGTCGTTGACCGTGCCCGCGGGCGGCGCTGTCGACGTCATCGCCGTGTCCGTGCCCTGGACCGTGCGGCTCTGGATGGAACCGGACCCGGCCGCTCCCGGCTCGGACGTCGACTTGTTCATCGACGCCCCGTCGGGACCGACCGGGGCCTGGCTGATCGTCTCCCTGGCCGAAGCGCTCACCCCGCTCTCGCAGAACGTGACCCTGGTCGCCTACCCGCTACCCCCGGCCATCATTCTGCCCCTCGGTCTGGGACCGAGCGGGGACGTCGTCGTGGAGGCCACGCTGCCGGCCAACCCCGGGCTCTCGGGAGTCAGAATGGTGCTGCAGGCCGTCACACGCGGCCCTGGGGGACTTCTGGGTGAGGTGAGCAACGCTTTCGGACTCGACATCGAGTAGTCCTTCCCCTTCGGGAAGGGCCCCGCACCGCGCGACGACCAAATTGGTCGGTCCGCGCAGGTTGGCAGAATTCCGGAGCACAGGTACACTTCTGGCCCCGATCCGTGGCGAAGTCCAGAGGCCGTGAGCCGCTGGTATGTGCGGCCTCAGATCCAAGCCGTACCTCCCCGAAACCTCGCTCTTCGGAGCCAGGAGATTCCCATGTTCCGCATGGCCTGTGCCGTCACAGCCACACTCTGTCTGAACTTCGCATCCCAATCTGTGGATGCGCAGACGACAGTCTCGCCCGACGACGCAGCCGACGGGGCCGCGCTCATCGACCAAGCCATCCAGGCTCAGCGCGACCGCCTGGGCATCCCCACGCTGCCCCGCGTGACGGGCCCACTGCGCGGCAACTTCTTCTATGACGACCGCAACGTGAACGCGTCCGGCGCCGACGACCTCCCCATCGGTGGTGGTGGTGGTGGCGGAGGCGGCGGTGAGGGCGGTGGCGAACGCCCCGACGGCGGCGCGACTCCGGTGCAGCAACTGCTGCCGGCCGGCGGCGGCGGCCCTCCGTTGGACACCGGCACGGCCAACTTCGAGATCTTCTGGTACCAGATCCCGCTCAGCTACAACCCGCTCGGGGCCGACATCCCGCTCGTCGTGGCGTACCACGGCTTCGGCCAGTCCGCGCAGAGCGTGCACCTCAACTCGACCGTCGACGACGAGGCCGATGCCCGCGGCTGGCTCTACCTGTCCGTCACCGGCATCGACGACCAGCTCTTCGGAACGGCCGCGGTGCAGGAGAACGTGCGGGCCGCCATCCTCTGGATGATTGCCAACTTCAACGTCGACGAGGACAAGATCTACGGCGTCGGCTTCTCGCTGGGCGGCGGCGTCATGGCCAACATGGCCTCCCGTTTCCGTGACCCCGAGGACATCATGTTCGCCTCCGTGGCCAGCGTCTCGGGCGCCTACGACAACACGGCCAGCTACAACCTCGGTGACCCGGCCCTGCAGGCCTGGCTCGAGCAGCCGTTCAACTACGGCGGGCCGCCCACCACCGTGCCGTTCAGCTACCGCCGCACGAGCGCCCTGTACTTCGACCCGGCCACCTATCCGCCGATCCCGGGCACCCTGCTCGGCGCAGAGTCCATGGGCACGGGCCTGCACACGACCCCCGTCTACGCCGTGTGGGACATCTTCGACGGCACCAACGGCCCCAAGCAGAATCCCCAGCTCAACATCTACGTCGAAAGCCTCGGCGGCACCGTCGACGATCACCCGATCATCAGCGGCATCCAGCCCCCGGGGAACCACAGCTGGACCGTGCTCGATGAAGTCGAGATGTTCGACTACTTCGACGGCAAGTCGACCGACCGCTGGCCCTCCGACGTCTACTCTCTCGTCGACCGTGACACGGCCGTCTCCTTCTTCCACTTCAACACCGAAGAGGTCGAGGAGTTCGGCACCATCGAGGCCCACGCCAACCCCGGGCTCGGCTCCCTCGTCATCGCCAACGTGTTCAACGCCACCGACGTCATCGTCGACGTGACCGAGGCGGGCCTGGACGGCATCTGGCCGCTGCGCGTCACCGTGACCAACCCCGACATCCGCGGCATCCCCGTGGTCCTGGGTGGCTTCGACCTGCCGCCCAGCTACGTGCTGAAGGTGTCGGACGGAACGCTGTTCGAAGGCGTCGAGACCGACCCCGTCGCCGGGACCATGCGGCTGCCGGTGCCGGCGCTCACCATGATCGACGTCGAGATCCACCACGATCCGTTGTGGTCCTCGCGCCTCTGGTCCGATCCCGATCCCGCCACCGTCGGCGGCGCGTTGACCCTCGAGCTCGACGGGCAGACCGGCGACAACGTCAGCATCCTGATCGTCTCAACCACCGAGCTGTTGCTCGACTTCTGGGGCGTGACCAAGCTGCAGGCGAACCTGATCCCGCCGTCGTTCCTGGTCGTGCTCGCGCTCGACGGCAACGGCGACATCACGATCCCCGACTCGATCCCCAACAACCCGGCTTACTCGGGTGTGAAGATGCTGCTCCAGGGCGCGCAATTCGACGCCGGCAACAACCTGTCGTCGATGACGAACCTCTGGACGTTGCACGTCAATTGAGTGCCACCGGGCGCTCGCCCGGAACAGCGGACCGGCGCGAGGCGAAACTCGGGGACGAGATGCGCTAGGCTCTCGCACGCGCCCCTGGGACGCGTGAACGTGATGGAATCGGACCCGACCGCCGGCAGTCACCCTGCAGCCGCCGCCTCCTTCGAGGTGGCCCGCGAGCACAAGGGGTTGTCCGTCTTCGACTTTCTCGATGCGGTCTGCGGCCCCATCGACCGCAAGACCCTCGTGAGCGCGGCGCATCGGGGACGGGTGCGGGTCAACGGCGAGGCCACCGCGGCCGGAACGACCCTCAGCCAGGGTGACTCGGTCGAACTCGACGACGACCCGGCCCAGTTGGAGCGCCGCCGGGGGGAGCGCCTCTCCGTGCTGCGCCGCGGCCCCGGGCTGCTCATCGCCGACAAGCCCAGCGGGCTGCCCTTCGACGCCGGCGGACGCGGCGGCCCCTCGGCCCTGGGCCAGCTCTCGGAGCTGAAGGGGGACGGCCCGAGCCCCCGACCGGCCCACCGCCTCGACAAGCAGACTTCCGGCCTGGTCATCGCGGCCCTCGGGCGCGAGCCCCTCGAACGCCTCACCGCCGCCCTGGTCAGCGGAGCGGCCCAGATCGAGTACGTCGCCATCGTCCGCGGCAAGCTCCCCGCCGAGAGCGGTGTGGTGGACGTGCCCCTCGGACGCAAGAACCGCCGCGCCACGGTGGGGCTGTTCCCCGACCAGGATCACGGCGATCCGGCCACCACCACCTGGACGGTCGAGGAGCAGTGGCGCGGGTATTGCCGGCTGCGCCTCGTGCCCGAGGGCGGAGGACGCAGCCACCAGGTGCGGGGTCACCTCTCCGCCCTGGGCCACCCGGCCCTGTGTGACCGCCTCTACGGCGAAGACGACCGCCTGCTCCTGTCCCGGCTCAAGATCGACTATCGCTCCAAGCGAGGCCGGCCTGAGCGTCCGATCCTGCAGCGACCGGCCGTCCACGCCGAACGCCTGAGCCTGCCCTCCGAGCTGGCCGGCGAGCTGCTGGGGGCCGACGCACCCGACCAAGAGCCGGTCGAAGTGGTCGCTCCCCTGCCCCAAGACCTGGAAGTGTTGCTCTCACAGTTGCGGCGACTGTTCCCTCTGGCCTAGAATCCGCGGCCCGGAAGAGACGCCATGAAGGTCAAAATACGTAAGAGCAACACCAAGCGGGGCCGCAAGACCGGCTTCCGCTCCCGCATGAAGACGCCCGGCGGCCGAGCCATCATCCGCCGTCGCCGCCGCCGCGGCCGCGCCCTCAGCTGAGTCGCCCACCACGGGGTCGCGCACCACGGGGTCGCGCACTTCGGGGGAGCGCCCTTCCGGGCCGCGCATCGCTGGGCCGTGCCTTCATCGTCCCGCTGCTCGTCGGCCTGGCTGTCCGGCTGGCCTGCCTCCCGGTCGCTGACGTCCTCCCCACCACGGGTGCCCTGGCTCGGGACATCGAGCTGGCGCGTCAGTACCACGAGACCGGCACCTTCGTGGAGCAGCGCGACGGCCTGAGCCCGCCGTTGCACCCGATGCTCGCGGCCCTGGCCCTCGACACGGCCACCCGCCCGCTCGATCCTTTTCCCGGTGTGTATCTGGTGCAGGTGGCCGCCGACCTCGCCGCGTGCCTCTTGCTCATGCATGTCACCCGGAGGCGCTTCGGCCCCCGGGCCGGGCTCTGTGCCGGCTGGCTCTACGCGCTGCAACCGAGCGCCGTGCTCTGGTCGGCGTCCACCGTCGCGGTCGAGCCCCTCTCGGCGCTGGTGCTGGCCGGTGCCCTCGTCGCGCAGCAACGCGTGCAGGCACGGTGGGACCGCCGCCCGTGGCTGGCGGCGTTGACGCTCGGGGCCCTGTGCGGTGTGGGCCTGCTCGTGCGCGAGGAGATGCTGCTGCTGACCGCCGTGTTCACCGCCAGCCTGCTCAGCGCCCCCGGCGCCTCGCCCTCGCGGCGACTGGGCTTCGCCGCCATGGTCCTCGGCACGGCGCTCGCCGTGACCACCCCGTGGGCCGAGTCCAACCGCACCCACCACGGCAAAGCGGTGCTCTCGGGGACGACGACCACCTTCGCCGCCCTGGTCGACAATGCGCCGCCGGGAGAGAACGGCGAGCTGATCTGGGCGGCCGCTCCGGACCTGCGCGGCAAGGTCACCGCCGCCCGGCGCGTCCTGTTGCGCTCGTGGTCCGAGTATCCAGGGCTCACCGCCCAGCGGGCCGGACGCCGCCTGCTGGTGCTGGTCGGCCCCGAGACCACGCTGCCCGGCGCCGCCGCCGAGGGCATCGATGGCGCCCCCACCGCGCGCCGCGCCTCCGTCGACGTATTGCGTGACCGCTGGCGGCTCCCGTCGGGCTCGGCGGGCCGCATGCTGCAGCTGCTGCTGGGCATCGCCATGCTCGGCCTGCTCTCCCTGTCCGCGGCCGGCTGGTCGGTCGCGCCGCTCGACATGGGGGGACGCACGGTGCTCATGGCCGGCCTGACCCTGGCCCTCGCCGCCGCCCTGACCGTCTCGGGCGACCGCCTGCGCTTTCTGGCCGTGCCGCTCGCCGTTCCCTACGCGGCCCTGGCCCTCGACATGCTCACCCAGCGTGAACCGCTGCTGCCCCGGTCGGCGCGCCGCGCCGCCGTGGCCGGGCTCGTCGTCGCGGCGCTGCTCGCCCTGACCCTGTTCCTGCTACCGGCTCCCTGACGAATCCTGGTCCCCGGCCGAGCAGTGCGCCAGCAACTTGGCGTACTTGAGGAACACGTAGAAGGCGCCGAAGCTCGCCAGCACAAATCCACGCCAACCGTCGAGCACGCCGAGTTGCACGACGTACATGCGCAGAAAGCGCGCCGGCGGCCGGAACACCACCTTGAACAGGCTCGCGGACTCACCGGCCTGCACGCGTCGGTCGACCATGATGTCGGTGTACCTGTTGATCGTCCCGAGGTGCTCGGCCAGGCCCCGGTAGGGCACATGGTTGAGACGACCGTCGAGGCGCTGCACCGGCCCGTCGACGCGCAGGTGGTCATGGGGATCGACACCGGTCCAGCGCGCACGACCGCGGCGCACGAGGCGCAGCCGCCATTGGGGCGACCAACCGCCGTGCTCGATCCAGCGTCCGAGATAGCGCTGGCGCCGGTTCACCTCGTAGCCGTCGGCCGTCCCTTCGGCTGTCGGCCCGTCGGTCTTCCCGATCACGGCCTGCACCGCCCGCCTCAGGTCATCGTCGAGCCACTCGTCGGCATCGAGGCAGAGCACCCAGTCGCAGCGGGCCTGCTCGAGGGCGAACTGCTTCTGGTCGACGTGCCCGCTGAAGGCCCGCTCGATGACCTCGGCGCCGGCCGCGCGGGCGAGCTCCTGCGTCCGGTCGGTGCTGGCTGAGTCCACCACGACCACCTGCTCGGCCAGATCCTTCACCGAGTCGAGGCAACGAGGCAGGTTGTCCTCCTCGTTGAGTGTGATGATGCAGACCGCCAGCGACACCGGCGCATGATCGGCAGCGCGCTCGGGCGTTGCAAGGCAGACGGCGCCGGGGCCGGTGCGGCTCGGCAGCGCGCCTTTCCCCCCTGAGGGCCCCTGGGTAGGATGTGACGACTCATGGAGACGCTCGGGAGCCATGGCCAGAACGGGACCGGCAAGGAGACGGGGATCGGCATGGAATGGACGATCCATCCCGCTGCCGAGCGCCCGGGGCGCGCGACGGTCCTGGCCGTCGTGATGCTCACGGCCTCGATCCTGGCGGCCCAGGCGGCCGCGAGCCCGGCCTTCGGCCTGGTCGCCCTGCTCTTCCTGGCGATCAGCCTGCGCGCCTTCTTCCTGCCGCGGCGCTTCGCCCTCGACGCCACCGGGGCCTGCGAGTCGGGGCCGCTCACGGCCCGCCAGCGCATCGCCTGGTCGGACGTCCGCACGGTGCGCGCCTCGCGCTTCGGCGTCCACCTCTCGCCGCGCCTCAACGACTCGCGCCTGCTGCCCGACCGCGGCCTGTTCCTGCGGACGCGCACCGACGGCGGGCAGGGCGACGATCCGGGGCGTCGTGTGGCCGTCGAGGCTTTCGTGAGCGCCCACACGGAAGCGACCGCCGGCCTGCACGCCCCCGCCGAGGTGAACGCCTCGTGAGCACCGAGACGACCACGCCCTTCGGGACGGCCGACCTCGAGTTGCTGAACGACACGGCCCGGCGCATCGCCAACGCGCGCATGGCCGTGCCGGCCATGATGTTCCTCGAGACCATCACCCCCATGAACATGGTCAGTTCCGCCATGCTGCGCGTGATGTCGCCCGCATGGCGAACCGTCATCTCGGCGTCCCGCATCGACCAGGTCGCGAAAATGCTCGAACGCCGCGACGCCATCCCCACCTTCATCCGCTTGATCGACGAGGCCGACGACCAACGCCGTCTCGAAGAGAAGTCCGAGAAGACCGCCAAGAAGCAGATCAGGAGCAAGCCGTGACCGACGCCCCTTCCCCCGGAGGTTCGACCGCCGGAGGCCCGTCATCCGCGAGCGGCCCGATCCGCTCGATCCTGGCCACCGACTGCGGCAGCACGACGACCAAGGCCATCCTGATCGAGCTCACCGACGAGGGCTACCGCCTGAAGGTGCGCGGCGAGGCCCCCACCACCGTCGAGGCCCCCTTCGACGACGTGACCGTGGGTGTGACCAACGCCGTCACCGAAGTCGCCGAGGTCGCCGGCCGCACGATCCTCAGCGAGGACGGCAAGGTGATCATGCCGCAGCAGGGCGACACCGGCGTCGACCTCTACCTGTCGACCTCCAGCGCCGGCGGCGGCCTGCAGATGCTCGTGGCCGGCGTGGTGCGCACCATGACGGCCGAGTCCGCCGAGCGCGCGGCCCTGGGCGCAGGCGCCATCGTCATGGACGTCCTGGCCAGCAACGACAAGCGCAAGCCCCACGAGCAGATCACGCGCATCCGTCACCTGCGGCCCGACATGATCCTGCTCTCGGGCGGTATCGACGGAGGCACCACCAGCCACGTGGCCGAGCTGGCCGAGCTCATCGGCGCCGCCGACCCCAAGCCGCGCCTGGGCAGCAGCTACGAGCTGCCCATCGTCTTCGCCGGCAACAAGGAAGCCGCCGGCGCCGTGAAGGACGCCCTCGACGACAAGACCGCCCTCGAGGTCGTCGACAACCTGCGTCCGACCCTGGACACGGAGAACCTCGACCCGGCCCGCGACAAGATCCACGACCTGTTCATGGAGCACGTCATGGCCCAGGCGCCGGGCTACGACAAGCTCAAGAGCTGGACCTCGGCGCCGGTCATGCCCACGCCGGGCGCGGTGGGCGAGATCATCCAGACCATCGCCCGCGAGCGCGGCATCTCGGTGCTGGGCGTCGACATCGGCGGGGCGACCACGGACGTGTTCAGCGTCTTCCAGAACACCTTCAACCGCACCGTCAGCGCCAACCTCGGCATGAGCTACTCGGTCAGCAACGTGCTCGCCAGCACGGGCCTGCCCAACGTGCTGCGCTGGGTGCCCTTCGACATCGATGAGCGCGAGCTGCGCAACCGCATCAAGAACAAGATGGTGCGGCCCACCACCATCCCCACGCTGCTGCGCGACCTGCAGGTCGAGCAGGCCATCGCCCGCGAGGCGCTGCGCCTGGCGCAGATCCAGCACAAGGAGTTCGCCACCCAGCTCAAGGGCGTGCGCAAGACGCGCGACATCTCCGAGGCCTTCGACCAGTCGGCCTCGGGCGCCACGCTGGTCGACATGATGGCCCTCGACCTGCTGGTGGGCTCCGGCGGCGTGCTCAGCCACGCCCCCCGACGCGTCCAGGCCGCCCTGATGATGATGGACGCCTTCGAGCCCATGGGCATCACCACCCTGGCCGTCGACTCGATCTTCATGATGCCGCAGCTCGGCGTGCTCGCCACCGTGCACCCCGAGGCGGCCACCGAGGTCTTCGAGCGCGACTGCCTGGTCCTGCTGGGCACCTGCATCGCCCCGGTGGGCAAGACCAAGGGCGGCGCGCCCCTGGCCACCGTGAAGCTCGGGCTGCCCGACGGCACCAAGGAGTTCACCATCGGGCGCGGCGACCTCACGCGCATTCCCCTCGCCACCGGGCTGAAGGCCGAGTGCACAATCACGCCCGCCAAGGGCATCGACGTCGGCGCCGGTCCCGGCACGCCCGTGACCCGCTCCATCGACGGCGGCGAGGTGGGCGTGCTCCTCGACGGCCGCGGCCGCCCCATCGAGCTGCCGGACACCGCGGCCGAACGGGTCGCCGCCATCGAGGGCTGGATCAAGAACCTCGACCTCTACCCAGCAGTCCCCTCCACCCCGGCGCCGACCGCCGCGGCGATCTGACGGAGCCCCACCATGGGTCACGCTTACACACCCGGCCTGAAGGTCTCCGCCGCCGCCGAGTACATGCGCAGCCGCATGCTGCCCATCCCCGGCGAGCTGCAGGTCAAGCAGGGCGACGCCGTCGAGCCCGACACGGTGGTGGCCCGCGCCCTCTTGCCCGGCAACGTCGCCATCGCCCACCTCTCGCGCGAGCTGGGCGTCGCCGCTCCCGACGTGCATGAGCTGATGCTCGTGAAGGAGGGCGACGAGGTCACCGAAGGCCAGCCCATCGCCCGCAGCAAGGGCATCTTCGGGCTGATGAAGACGACCGTGAACGCGCCCACCACCGGCGTGCTCGAATCGGTCAGCAAGGTGTCGGGGCAGGCCATCTACCGTGAGCCGCCCATCCCGGTCGAGGTGAAGGCCTACGTCGCGGGCACCGTCTCCCATGTCGAGCCCAAGTTCGGCGTCGAGGTCACGGCACGCGGCACGATGGTCCAGGGCATCTTCGGCATCGGCCCCGAGACCTTCGGTCCGGTGGTCATGGCCACCGATGACCCGGCGCGGCCGCTGCTCCCGGGCGACCTGAAGCCCGAGCACGCCGGGGCCATCGTCGTGGGCGGCTCGCTGGCCTCCCTCGCGACGCTCAAGCAGGCCGTCGAGGTGGGCGCCCGGGCCGTCATCGTGGGCGGCATCGACGCCGACGACCTCAAGGACCTGCTGGGCTACGACCTGGGGGTCGCCATCACCGGCAACGAGACCGTGGGCCTGACCCTGGTGGTCACCGAGGGCTTCGGCGAGCTGGCCATGGCCAACAAGAGCTTCCGCCTGCTCTCGGAAGCGGCGGGACAGGTGGCCTCCGTGAGCGGCGCCACCCAGATCCGGGCCGGCGTCATGCGCCCCGAGGTGCTCATCCCGGGCACCGTGGCCCAGATCGAGGAGACGGCCGTGGACAGCGGCATGCTGGCCATCGACAGCGCCGTCCGCATCATCCGCGACCCGGCCTTCGGATCGCTGGCCAAGGTGATCGAACTGCCCCCCGAGCCACGGAAGCTGGAAACAGAGTCGGCTGTGCGTATCCTCACGGTCGCCCTGGCCGACGGAACGCAGCTGACCCTGCCGCGGGCAAACGTCGAACTCGTGGACGAGAGCCTTTGATCGCTCCCCCCATCGCCGGCCTGCTCGACATGCCGCACCAGTCCCTCGCCGGACTGGTGCAGGCCCTCTCCGGCCTGGGGGAACTCGTGGGCCAGGGGCTCGCGCGCATCAACCTGATCGCCGCCCAGGCAGTCACCCAGTCCGCTGACGAAGGTGCCGGCGAGAGCATGGTCGACAGCCTCTGGGCGTGGCTCGACCGCATCAAGGAGGGCAACGGCGATCCGGGCGCGGGCCTGCAAGCCTGGGCCGACACCGAGAAGCTGCCCACCCTCATCTCCATCGTGGTGTTCGGCATCCTGATGTTCATCTACCAACGCCAGGCCAAGGCCGGCAAGGAGATCAACATCCGCCGCATCGCCGGCCTCGATGCCCTCGACGAGGCCATCGGACGCGCCACCGAGATGGGCCGACCGGTGCTGTACGTGCCGGGCATCGACGAGATCAAAGAGATCCAGACGATCTACTCGATGATGATCCTGCGGCATGTCGCCCAGAAGACGGCCGAGTACGGCACGGACCTCATCGTCCCGGTGCGCGACTCGGTGGTGATGACCTTCGCCGAAGAGGCGGTCAAGAGCGGCTGCATGGACGCCGGTCGCCCGGACGCCTTCGTGAAGGACAACGTGCGCTACCTGTCCAACGAACAGTTCGCCTACTGCGCAGGCGTCGCCGGCATCATGGCGCGCGAGAAGCCCGCCGCGAACATCATGCTCGGCATGTTCTTCGCCGAGTCGCTGATCCTGGCCGAGACGGGCTTCATGAGCGGCGCCATCCAGGTGGCGGGCACGGCCAAGCAGCACCAGCTGCCCTTCTTCGTCGCGGCCTGCGACTACACCATCATCGGCGAGGAGTACTTCGCCGTGACGGCCTACCTGACCAAGGAGCCGGGCCTGGTCGGCACCATCCGCGCCGGTGACTTCACCAAGATCATCGGCACCGCGCTGATCGTGCTCGGCGTGGTCCTGGCGACGGTCTACGCCGAGACGCCGGGGCTCACCTGGCACGACGTCATCCTGCGCCTCTACGGGATCGACAAGTAGATGAAGCGCGAGCTCCCGATCCTCCTGACGGTGCTGTGCGGCCTCGGCATCACCATGGCCTTCTTCTCGTCGTCGGCGGGCGACCCGGACGACCTGCCGCTGGGCTGGACCAAGGCGGTCAACTCCGAGCTGCTGGCGTGGGCGCTGGTGTTCTTCTCGGTCGCCTTCATCCTCGGCATCTCGAACCTGGTCCGCATCAGCCTCAAGACCATCTCGTCCCGAGGCGAGGACTGGCCCTACAAGGCCGTCATGCTGATCGTGCTTTTCGGCTACCTCGGCATCGGCCTGATGGAGATCCACCAGCAGCGCTACGGTTTCTTCGGCAGCACCGAGGACGCCGTCGTCGGCATCGCCGGGCAGGGTGAGCGCGCCATGCGCGACTGGGTCTACTTCAAGGTGTTCGTGCCGCTGCAGGCCACCATGTTCTCGCTGCTGGCCTTCTTCATCGCCTCGGCCGCCTTCCGCGCCTTCCGCGCCCGCTCGCTCGAGTCGACCCTGCTGCTCACGGCGGGCGCCGTGATCATGCTCGGTCAGGTGCCGGGGGGCGACGAGCTCACCTTCGGCTACGCGGGCCGCGCGCTGGCCTTCACCATGACCTACATCAACGGCGCGGGCCAAAAGGCCATCATCATCGGCGCCACCCTGGGTGTGCTCGCCACCGGCCTGCGCATCGTGCTGGGCATCGAGCGCAGCTACCTCTCGGAATGACCGGGCTCTCGGAATAGCCGAGCCTCAACGGAACACACATGGCCTCCGTCCACGACTTCGATCGCCGCTGGATCTTCCTCATCATGGGGTTGCTCGTGGTCGGGCTCGTCGCCGCCGGCATCTCGGCTCCGATGCCCGTCAGCGAGTACGTCGACAGCTACTTCGCGACGATCGACAAGCTGCCAGAAGGCTCCATCGTGATGGTCTCGGCGGACTTCGACCCGGCCAGCGCCGCCGAGCTGCTGCCGATGTACACCGGCACCATCCATCACCTGCTGGCCAAGAAGATGCGCATCGTCAACGTGTGCACCTGGCCGGCCGCCCCGCCGTACACCGCGTCGCGCTTCGCCGAGATCGCGCCGATGTACGACGCCGTCTACGGAGAAGACTGGGTCGAGCTCGGCTTCCTGCCCGGCGACGACGTGGCCATGGGCACCATCGGCCAGTCGCTCCGGTCGGCCTACCCGCGCGAGACCAAGAACAACATGGCCTATGACGATGTGCCGCTGCTGCGCGACTGCGGCGACAGCATGGGCAACATCGAGCTGCTGATCACCATGTCGGCGGGCTACCCCGGCATCCTCGAGTGGATCGCCCAGGTGGGCGGCCGCTATGAGATCGAGCTGCTCGCCGGCACGACGGCGGTGCAGACGCCCGACCTGTTCGCGTTCTACCCGAGCCAACTCAGCGGCTTCCTCGGGGCGGCCACCGGCGCCACGCAATACCTGCAGCTCGTCGACGACGTGGCCATCGACGGCAGCGTCACCGCCGACAAGGAAACGCAGCAGTCGCGCATGCTGGTCCAGACCTGGGCCCACTACTTCATGATCCTGCTGATCATCGTGGGCAACGTGATCTACTTCACCGGACGGAAGTCCTCGTGATGTTCCTCGCCCTGCAAGACGTCGCCAGCGCTCCCTGGTTCAGCCTCGACCTGACCGGCACGCCGGACATCTCCGGCGCCATCCTCTACTGCTTCTTCACGCTGGCCGTGTTCAGCTTCCTGTACAAGGACAACCCCTTCTACAAGCTGGCCGAGCACGTGTTCGTGGGGCTCGGCACCGCCTACTTCACCCTGCAGTACTACGACGAAGGCATCCTCCAGCCGGTCTACGAGTACCTGTTCGGCGAGGGTGGCGTGATCGAGAAGATGGAGACCAGCGGCATCGTGGAGATCGGCGGCTACAGCGTCGACCCGGTCATGGCCCTCGTCTTCCGCGGCATCGCCGGCCTGCTGGCCGTGATGCTGGTCATGCGCCTGTTCGCGCCCAACTCGTGGATGCCGCGCCTGCCGCTCGCGGTCATGGTGGGCGTTTATGCCGCGCTGAAGATGACCGGCGAGACCCAGAGCAAGCTGGTGCTGTTCGTCGGGAACATGTTCAAGGACCCCATCACCAACTCGAACCTGCTGTCGTGGAGCGAGCTCACGGCCCAGCCCAGCTGGCGCATCGAGAACTGGGAGGCCTTCTTCGTCTTCTCGAAGATCGTCTTCTTCGTCGGGCTGCTCTCGGCCTTGACCCACTTCATCTTCACCTACCGCCGCACCAAGGTCCTTGCGGGCATCTCCAAGGTCGGCGTGATCACCCTCATGATCACCTTCGGCGCCATGTTCGGCTTCACGGTGCTCGGCCGCATCGCCCTGCTCATCGAGCGGGTCGACGAGATGAAGAGCTACACCGCCTCGGCGTATTCGCTGGGGCCGGCCCCAGCCGCCGGACAGGACCCGGGCGTGCTGTCGCTCATGCTCACGCCGCCCATCCTGATCTCCGTGATCATCATCGCGGTGCTCGCCCTCGGGATCGGCATCAAGAAGGACGGGCGCGCCAACGCCTAGTCCGCGGGCCTCCGGCTCGACGACGCCCCGCCCGTAGTGATCACCCCCGTTGCGATCGCCCGCCGGGGAGATCACTCAGCGTGGGGCGTCACCCCAGAGGCCGGCGACCCAGCCCGATGTCCAGGTCGTCATCCACGCGGCGATGGCTCGTCCCGCCGCGTCGGCGGTCGCCCCGGCCGGCACGACCGTCGCCAGCTCGGTCAGGTCCACCAGGCGCTCGACAGCCTTGCGGCTCTCCTCGCCGGTGAGCTTGGAGAAAGCCGCCTGGGACATGTCGCGGCCGGCGATGCCCACGCCCAGGGCGCGGCCTTCCATCTGACTGCGGTGGGCCGCCAGCGCACGCGTCTTCTCCTTGCGCACGTCGCTGATGTCGATCTCCACCACGCCCGGCGCCAGCGGGAGCGCGTCCCACACGCCCCACCCCCACACCTGCGCGCTCTGGGAACGGGTTCCGCCGAGCAGGGCCGCCAGGAGGCAGGCCGCGTGGGTCGGGTGCCGTTCAAAGGGCGCCGGCACCAGCAGCAGGTCGATGGAGCCGGGCCCCACAGCCTCCGTCAGCTTCGCACCGGCGGCCGCTGGATCATCGCGCAGAGTCTCTGACGGGATGCGCAGGAAGCGCGGGGGCTGGGCGCCCAGGAGCGTACACGCGGCGCTGCACTCGGCCTCGCGCCGCTCGACCGCGGCCGTGCCGTCGACGCCGCCGTCTCCGCGCCCCATGACCACCACCAGGACGTGGGCGCCGACGTCGGCGAGTCGCCGCAGGGTCCCGCCGCAGCCCAGCACCTCGTCGTCGGGGTGGGGCGCCACCAGCAGGACGTGCTTGCCCGCCCACGCCTCGAGCGGGAACCGTACCGCCGCGCCTGCCCTCGATGCGTTGATCGTCGCCCCCTAGGGAGCGCCGGGGAACGGGATGGCATTCGCCAGGTAGAAGCGCGTGTCGAGCGGCAGCAGCAGCGTGTCCACCAGCGGCAGGTGCAGCGGCACCGGCTCGGTCAGCAGGTCGGACACATTGGTGAGCGGGTAGTAGGTCACCGCGCCCTCGTTGGCGATGGCGAAGGGACCGATCGTGTTGAACCCGAAGGCCATCACCAGGGCCTGGGGCGCGCCGGTGGTGGGCGGCAGGAAGATGAAGCCACCGTCCATCAGTCGACCCGGCGGGAACTCCGTGAGGAGTTGCCGCTCGAACAGGAAGTTGGTCAGGTCGACCACGAACGGCCGCTCGTTGTTCGTCAGCGGCGTCGCGTTCATGGATCGCGAGAAGGCCACCTGGGCTCCGAAGGCGTTGGGCGACAGGTTGCGCACGAGCGCGCCGGGGATGGTGGCGTTGGTGACCGCGAAGCTCACGAAGGGCGCACCGGTGTTCAGGGCGTAGACGTTCTCCGCCCCGTTGCCCCCCAGCACCTGCGCCTTGTAGTAGACCATCCCCTCTTGAACGCCCTTGCCCTCGATGAAGCCCATGGTGTTGATGGACTCGATGGGGTGCTCGGCGCTGCCTTCGTCGACGAACAGGTCGGACACGAGGGCCCCGGAACCCAGCTCGCCGCCCGTCACGTCGAAGACGGCGAAGGTCGTGAGGTTCACGCCGATGATGTTGGTGACGACCGTGCCCTCGGGCTGGCTGCCCCCCGGGCCCACCTCTCCGCGCCGGATGTAGTAGACGAAGTTCCCGTCGCTCGACTGGAAGTACCCACCCGGCTCGAATGTACCCAGCGTCTCGAACGCTGTCCCACCCAGCTGGGTCAGGTTGGTGAGCTCGTCGTTCACGATGTCGTAGCGGAAGATGTCCATGGCGCCGGAGACGTCCACTCCGACGGCCGCGTGCTCCGCCAGCGGGTCGTTGTAGGTCTGTCGGCCCATGAGGAAGACCAGGTCGTCCTCGCCCGCGAAGACCATGCCCATCACCGCCCGAGCGGTCTGCAGAGGACCGCCGATGGGTCCTTCCCGGAACTTTCCGTCCACCAGGCTCTGGCCGACGTTGAGCACCTTGCCGAAGTCGATGCCATCCGTCCTCGCGACCTGGATCCAATCGGTGCCGCTGTTGCCGATGGCCAACACGGCGATGCGGGTTCCGCCCGGCGAGAAGGCCATCTTCCCGCCCTGACCGTGCCCGCCCGGAACCGCGCCGCGAATCGCCACGTCGGAGAGTTGACCGGCGCTCTCGCTGGTGTCCCGGTGTCCGGTGGCATTGACCAGCACGTGGCTCACCGTGGTCACGCCGCCGACAACGGGGGAGGTCGCCGACTTGACGACGAAGACATCCTCCTTCGACAGCGCATGCCCGCCGACGACGATCGCCTGCCGAGACTCGGAATCGACCAGGACGGCGGGATCGAAGCGGATGATGTCCTCTTCGAAGCCGGTCTGGCCGAAGTCGCCGAGCATCAGTGGCGTCGGCTGCACGGGCGCGGGCTTGCCGCTGGACGGCGACACGAGCGGAACGGCCACGTAGTCCCGCACGATTGCTTCTTCCCGCGGGTTCGACGCCTCGAAGGCGAGGTACGACTGCGGGTCGTCCGGGTCCGTAGCGTTGTTGTTGCCGGCCGCCGGGAACAGGTTCTGCTGGAACTTGTAGCCGAGGCCGATGTAGGCCACGTAGTTGTCGGGGTCCTCGCCGATGATGAACGACGCCTGGGGGATGACCTTCCGACTGCGGATGAAGCGGGTCCCGCCCCCGGTGGGACTGGGGAACAGCTCGTAGGTCAGCTGCCATGTCTCCTCGCCCGTCGGCCCCCAGACTTCACCGTCGAGGCGCATCGCCCAGAGCTGGTCCGCGTCGTGGTCCCAATTGAAATTGCCGTCTGGCGGCCTCAGCGTGGCGATCATGCTGCGGCCGTCGGGCGCAATCATGACCCAGGGCGACCAGCGTCCCACGGCCGGATTGCGCGCCGACCCTTCGATGAAGCGCCAGACGTTGGTCACGCGATCGAGGACAAGGAAACCCTGGGAGTCGTTGAGCGTGTTCTCGAACAGGAACACATCGAGATCCAGGGTGACCTCCCCATCCGCACCCTCCGGCGTGAAGCTGAAGGCCGGGATGACCACATGCGGCATGTCGCGATTGCTCGCGTCGAGAGCCACGCGTTCGCGCGACTTCGCGGCGGGGCTCGTGACCATGCTGAAGTCACCCAGCGCGATGTCGCCGGGGATGTGGTGGGCCTGGGTTCCGGCGAGGATGCCCTTCGTACCCTCGGCGAGGCGCTCCAGGCCCGAAAAGCTGGTCGCGGTGATGTCTTCGTAGAAGACCACTTCGACGTTGGGACCCGACGTCCCCGAGCCCACCTTGTTCGCCCAGTGGTTCCGCGAGGTGGGCGCCGAGGTCCCGGCCGGATCCGCGTCGAGCGTGACCGAGAGCCGTCCTCGCTTCGGAAAGAACTCGGTGGAGTCGACCGCGAACGTGGTGTCGCCGACCTGGTTGTATTCCTGGGTCAGGCGCGCGATGGGTCGGGCCAGAGGATTCATCGGCCAATCGGGCCGGTTCGGCAGGATGTCGAGGAACTCGAACACGCCCAGGCCCGTGCCCGGATCGAAGGGTTCGGGCATCGGCGGCAGCATCGTCCCGAAGGGCAGCAACTCCTTGCCCTCCTCCGGCGTGACGTCGATGACGCCGAGATCCTTCATTCGCCCCGGCTGCCCGGGCTGGTTCAACGCGAAAGCGTAGGACACGTTGAAGCCGGGCACCGTGAAGCTGATCGTCACCCCGTTGGACAGGTGCGTGTTGGGCGCGTTGTTGGGGTCGAGGATGATGCCCTGGACGAATGCGTCGCCGGCGTAGATGCCGGTGGGCACGTTGAAGGTCGCTGTCCCCGCGCCCGTCGCGTCGAGCATCGGCGGAGAGAAGAAGAACACGTTGAAGGGGGCCGCCGTGAACAGCGGCGGGTCGCCGGGCAGGCCGCAGAAGTCGGTGGTCGAGGTGCCGGTCTGGAAGGGCGAAAGCAACATCGCCCAGATCACATTGGTGGGATCACCGACCGCCTCGTACTGGAGGTCGAGCTCGATCACCTGTCCGCCGAAGATGGACAGCGTGGACGAGCTGTCGAAGGGGTCGCCCGGCGCCGGCGCCGACTGCCCCATGCCGTCGCGGAAGGTCATGCGGGGGAAGGCGCCCACCTGCTGCACGCCCTCGCACTGGGCCGCGGCCGTCGAGGTCAGGCTGCCGAGGAGCAGCGACAGCAGGATCAAGAGCAATGGGCGCATTTCGGCGAGTCTATCCGATGGGCTTTCGGAGGGCAGCGGCCGCCCACCGCTCCCCCCCGGTTTCGGGGTCTCCTGGGGACGGAGAGGCCGGCGGGAGGCTGACAACGGCGGGCCGTTCGGGCGGGTCGATGGTCCCGGGGTTCGGGGCCGCCGGATCCGGGTCGCGTCACCCTGATCTAGGGCCCGCGCAGGGCAGCGTGACAGGCTCGACTCGTGCCCGGACTCCCCCGGGCCGCGGGCCCCGCGAGCGGACCCACCTTCGCCGGGGTCAGAGCGCCGAGGCGCCCACCGGAGTGCCGATGGTCTGCATGATGCGTGCCGCCACGGCCGGAGCCGTGAGGCCCAGGCGCACGATCAGGTCGGCCCGCGTGCCGTGCTCGACGAACTGGTCGGGGACGCCGATCTGCAAGGTGGCCGGGATCGGTGTCCCGCGGGCTGCCAGCTCTTCGAGCACCGCGGCGCCGAATCCACCCCGCACGCTGTGCTCCTCGAGGGTCACCAGCAGTCGGGCCGGGCCGATCACCCGGGCGATGGTCTCGCCGTCCACCGGCTTGGCGAAGCGGGCGTTGACCACAGCCGCTTCCACGCCTTGCTCGGCCAGCAGGGCAGCGGCCGCCTCGGCCACGGGCACCATGGTGCCGTAGGCCACCAAGGCCACGTCCTCGCCCTTGCGCACTGTCACCGCCCGCCCCCGCTCGATGGGCGCCATCGGGCCCGTCGCTGCCGGAGCCGCGTCGCGGGGATAGCGGATCCCCACGACGCCGTTCTGGTTGCAGGCCCAGGCGAGCATGACCTCCAGCTCCTCGGCCGAGGCCGGAGCCAGCAACGTCGTGTTGGGCAGGGTGCGCAGATAGGCGATGTCGAACAGCCCGTGGTGCGTGGCGCCGTCGTCCACGAGGCCGGCGCGATCCATGGCCAGCACGCAGGGTGCGTCCTGGATGGCCAGCTCCTGGAAGACCATGTCGTAGCCGCGCTGCAGGAAGGTCGAGTAGATCGCGACCACCGGGTGCTTGGCCCCCTTGGCGAGACCGCCGGCGAAGGCCACGGCGTGCTGCTCGCAGATGCCGACGTCGTACAGGCGATCACCCAGCTGGTCGGCGATGCGGCTCAGGCCCGTCCCGTCGGGCATGGCGGCCGTGACGGCCACCAGGTCCTCGCGCTCGCCCGCGAGCACGGCGAGGGCGTCGGCGAACACGTTCGTGTAGGCAGGACGTGCGGGCGGCTTGGCTCCGGCCGGCGGGTCGGCCTCTCCGCTGTGGTCGGGCTTGCGCACCGGTGCAGGAGTCGGTTTGACACCGTGCAGCTTGCTCGGGTCGGAGTGCTCGTCGGCGTGCCCGGCCCCCTTACGGGTGAGCAGGTGCAGCAGCGTGAGCCCCGGGCGCGCCTTGAAGTCGGACAGCGAGTGGACGAGGCGTGGCAGGTCGTGCCCGTCCATGGGGCCGAAGTAGTCGAAACCCAGCTCCTGGAAGACGTTTCCGGGCGCCACGGTCGAGCGCAGCACGTCCAGGCTCTCCTGCAGCGAGCGCTCCATCTTCTCGCCCACCAGCGGGATGTGCTTGATCAGCTCGTGCAGCTCGCGCTTGGCTCCCGTGTACAACGGCCCCGTACGGAGCCGGCTGAAGTAACGGGTCATGGCGCCCACCGTCTTGCTGATGGACATCTCGTTGTCGTTGAGGATCACCAGCAGGTTGGCGCCGGTCTCGCTCGCGTGGTTCATGGCCTCGAAGGCCACGCCCGCACCGAAACCCGCATCACCGATGACGGCCACGGTGCGGCGGTCGTTCCCGGCCAGCTTGTCGGCGACGGCCAACCCCAGGGCGAGCGAGATGGACGTACCGGCGTGGCCGGTGTGGAACAGGTCGTAGTCGCTCTCGTCCGGGTGCGGGAAGCCGCACAGCCCGTCGGTCATGCGCATGGTGCGCATGCGGTCCTTGCGACCGGTGAGCATCTTGTGCGGGTAGCACTGGTGGCCCACATCGAAGACCAGCCGGTCGCGGCTCAGGTCGAAGACGTAGTGCAGCGCGATGGTGAGCTCGAGGACACCCAGCCCCGAGCCCATGTGGCCGCCGGTCTCGGTGATGGCATCGATCATGTCGAGCCGCATCTCCTCCGCCAGGGCGGGGAGGTCCTCGGCCCGCAGACGACGCAGGTCTTCGGGCGAGTTGATGTGCTCGTAGATGCTCATGAGGTGGTGCCCGGATCCGGGGCCGGAGAGGCGAGGCTCGGGAGGACGGATCGGAGCCGCCGCATGATAGCCCGAACGGGTGCTCAGAAGAGACGTCCGAGGACGAAGGTGCCCAGCGAGGCCATCAGCTCGGTGGCCTGCCCGGGGGCGGCCGCCTGCAGGGCCCTCTCCACGAGGGCCCGGGCATCGGTGCGGGCCTGCTCGACCCCCACCGCGGCGGGCCAGGTCATCTTGGACCGGTCAGCGTCGGCGCCGGCGGCCTTGCCCAGGGCCTCGGTGGTGCTCTCAACGTCCAGCAGGTCGTCGACGATCTGGAAGGCCAGGCCGAAATCCCGACCCACGGCCCCCAGACGCGTGACGTCCACGGCGCCGGCTCCCGCCGAGAGCCCCCCCAACTGCAGCGAGACCGCGATCATCGCCGCCGTCTTGCCGTCATGGATGTTGCGCACCCGCTCGACGTCCGGTTCGGAGCCCTCAGCCGCCAGGTCGGCCACCTGCCCGCCGACCATGCCCTCCCAGCCGGAGGCCCGGCCGAGCAGCGCCACCATCTCTCCGACGGGACGGCCCGGCGGCGTGTGGCGCGCGAGCACCTCGAAGGCGAGGGTCAGCAAGCCGTCACCGGCGAGCAGCGCCGTGGCCTCTCCGAACACGGTGTGCGCGCAGGGCTTGCCGCGGCGCAGCTGGCCGTCGTCCATGCACGGCAGGTCGTCGTGGAGCAGCGAGTAGGCGTGGATCATCTCGACGGCGGCGGCGGCGCCCAGGGCGTCGTCGAACACGGAGGGCAGCGCACCCCCAACGTCGAGTGCCCCCGCCACCACGAGGGTCGGCCGCAGGCGCTTGCCCCCGGAGAAGACGATGTGGCGCATGGCCGCGGCCAGATCGCCGGCGGCCGCCTCGTCGGGGAGCCAGCGCTCCAAGGCGTCGTCGACCTGCTCGCAGCAGGCCCGCTGGAACGACTCGAAGTCGTTCATGCCGCGTGGCCGTCCCGGTTCGTCATCCTCCCACCGCCAGGGCGGCCTGCCAGGCGCCGAAGTCGGCACGGGGCAGCGGCAGACGCATGACCCCGCGGAAGAACGGACGGGACTCGCCGCCGATGACGGACTCGCCGTCCGTGAGTACGAGGGTCGGGCCCTCGGGGCTGACCTCGGCGCGCGCCGCCCACAGCCGACGGCCCTCGCCCTCGATGACGACATCGAGCAGGGCCGGGCCATCGCGCCCCCCCAACTCGAGCAAGCGATGGTCGTGCAAGGCCAGCAGCTGCCCGAAGGCCGAGCGCATGCCTTCGAGCGAGACGACGGCGGCCGGCACGTCGAGCCCTTCGAGAGCGAGCGCCGAGAGGTCGGCGTCGGCGAGGTCCATGCTCAGGACCACGGCGGAGACCGGCGCGTCGACCCAGACCTCGAGTCGCGGGCCTTCGGGGCCGCCGACCACCACCGCCCGGTCGCCCGAGACGCTGTCGAGGGGCAGGCCCTCGGCATCGAGGCGCACCATGATCACCTCGCGGACGGCGCCTTCACGGACCGCGCCGGCCTCGGCGAATCGCGCCGCCGCGGCGCCGCCCGACGCGAGCACGGCGTTGAGGCGCTCGGCCAGCGACTCGAAGCCGGAGTCGCTGCTCACGCCCACGACGGCGGAGACCGGCACGACCACGCTGCGCAGGCGCAGCTCTTCGAGGGTGGCGAGCAGCTCTTCCCGTTGCAGCTCCTGCTCGAGCGTCTTGTTGCGCAGGCGCGTCATCTCTCCGAGGTGCGAGAGGCGCTCGTCCCGCAGGCCCGCGATCTCGTGCTCGGCGGCCGAGAGGTCACCGGTCAACCCCACGATGCGTGCCGTCAGGTCGGCGGCCTTCACCTCCGCGCCGGTCAGACGCTCCGCGAGGTGATCGCGCTCGGCCGTGAGGGCCGAGAGCTGGGCCCGCACGAGCTCGTCACGATGGTCGAGGTCGGTGCGCAGGCCCGCCAGCAGGGTCTGCCGTTCGGACTTGAGCCGCTCCTCGGTGAGGGCCGTCGATTGTTGCAGGGCGTCGGTCACCGCTTCTTCTTGCTGGACCTGCGCGGCCTGCAGCGCCACGAGCAGCTCATCGTTGTCGCCGCCGTCCGCCACGACGCCGGCCAGCCACCAGAAGGCGACGCCCAGCACGACGACGAGGCTGCCGACCGCCACCGCGAGCTGCATGCGCGAACGTCGCCGCATGCGGCGCACCTCGCGCGAGGCACTGCGCTGGCCGTCGCGCACATCGTCGAGGCGATCGTGGAAACGATCGATGGAGTCGACCAGCGAATCGTCGACGCCGCCCCCGCCCGCGCTCACCCGTCGCATGAGGTCGTCCTGCGTGCGCCGCATGCCCTCCAACGCCTGGGCCTGCATGACGAGGGCCGTGGCCAGGCGCGCCTCGGGGGACATGTTCTCGATGTCCCGGCTCGTGGGCGCAGCCGGCGCGTGGCGCTCGGGCGCCTCCGCATAGGCGGAGTCGTCGAGGGTCAGCGGGATGATGTCGTCGGGTTGTTCGCGTCGGGGCTCGTTCACGTCTTGGTCACCGTTTCGGTCTCGTCGGCGCTCAACGCCGGTGCGGCTCCCCCTTCCGGCATGGCCGGGGGTCCGTCTTGGACGCCGGCGCCGGCGGCTTCTGCCTGCTGCCTGTTCTCGAAGTCCTGCTCCAGGCGCTGGGCCCGTCGGGTGGCCCAGAGCAGCGCGCCGTGATAGGCCGCGACCGCCAGGGCCGTCGCCATGATGAACGACCCCACCGCCATAGGCCAGACGACTTCGCTCCCCAGGAAGTCGAAGAGGCCCCGCAGGCCGGCCCACAGCCCCTGACCCTGCGCCGTCTCCCAAGCCAGATCGATCCGTTCACTCAGCACCGAGTAGTCGAGCGCCGGCTGCGCCAGCACCAACGTCCCCACCAGGTAGAAGGCGAAATACAGCGGCACCATGGTCACCGGGTTGCTCAGCCAGACCAGGGCCACGGCCACCGGGATGTTCGCCCTCAGCGGGATGCCCAGCACACCGACCACGAACATCTGGATACCCACCGTCGGCGTGAAGGCCACCCAGGTGCCCAGGGCCGCGCCACGAGCGATGGACATCGGCGAGCCGTGCGCATGGCGGAGCGGGCCGACGACGTGCTCGGAGAACAGCCCGGAGAGACTCACCAGCCGTCCCTGCGTCCCTCGGCCGACAGCCAGCGGCCCCAGTCCTCGACGCTCTCGAAGCGCTGGCGCGTGAGCGCCCGCAGTGCGTCGTTGAACGGGTATTCGATGCGGGCGAAGGCCGTGCCCGCCGGCGTCTCCTCGTCGTCCTTCGCCTTGCGCGCCGCCTTCTCAGCCCGCTGGCGCAGCTTGTCGAAGGCCTCGTGCACCGCCTCGGCCGCCTCGCGCCGTACGCTCACGTCGGCCTCCGAGAGGCGGCTCAGCGCGCCGGCGGCCGCCACCATCACCGGCGCCTCGTCGTGATCGAGGTAGTCGGCGAAGAAGTCGAGCTGCTCGGGGTCGCGGCGATGTCCCAGCCCCTCGAGCAGGTTGGCCTGGACCTCGGGCCAGGTCTTGATGTGCGGCACCTTCAGCGCGTTGCGCAAGACCTTGTCGCCGCCGTCCTTGTCGAACACGAGGCCGATGGCCATGCGGTAACAATGCTGGATGCCGTCGAGGTCGGTGGTGCCGTCCGCGAGGTATTCGTCCCGCGGCTTGAACCTGGAGAAGAGCTTGCCGACCCCCTTCAGGGCCTTGCCGGCCGTCTTGGGCGAGAGCTCGGCCCAGTTCGCGTCCAGGACGCCCAGGGCCCCCTGCACGGTCTCGGGTTCGCGCGCCTTGATCCCGTCGCCGAGGTCTTCGAGGGCCAACAGCCCCCGGACTTCGGGGTCGATCACCAGGTCAAACGGGAGCTGCTGGGCCGCTGCTGTCACCCCGAGAGCCCCGAGCAGGCCGATCCCGAGGCAGGTCAGACGCAGAGCACGGCTCGACACGACGGTCCTCGGGGAGGTGGGGGGCAACCCTCATCGTAGGGCCGCACCCGGGGATCCGCAACGCGCTCGGAGGCCCGCTGACGGGCCTGTCCGTCAGCCGCATTCGGTCCGCACGAGTGTGACGAAGGCCGCTGACAGCGCGTCCGTGACCGGTCGGTCGGGGCCGAACACCCGCCCGTCCAATTCGTCGACGGCCATCACGCCCTTGGCCGAACTGGTCAGGAAGCACTCGTCCGCTGCGGCCAGCTCGGTCACGAGCAGGTCACGCTCTTCCCATCGCACGCCGATGTCGTCCGCGATCTCGAGCACGAGACCGCGGGTGATGCCCGGCAGGATTCCCATGCCCAGGGGTGGCGTGATCAGGGCGCCGTCGTGTACCGCGAAGACGTTGCTCACCGTCGCCTCGCTGACGCGCCCTTCGGGGTCGACCATGAGGTCGTCCACCCGACCGGCCCGCTGGGCCTCGTCGCGCAGCAGGTAGTGCAGCAGGTAGTTGGTCGACTTGATGCCCGAGAGCGGCGAGGTCACGTCCGGGATGGAATGGGCGATGCCCACCACCACTCGCCGGCCGGCGGGCCACGGGCCGAGGCTGCGCAGGAAGGCCAGCACGTGTCCGCTCCCCTGCACCGAACCCGGCGCCGCACCCTCGTCGCCGGCCGTGATCGTCAGTCGACACAGCGCTTGCTGGACTCCGTTGCGTTGCGCCAACGCGGGCAGGCCCTGTGCGAGGTCGGCGACCCCGTCCGGGACGTCCAGGCCCACCGCCTCGAGCGACCGGGCCAGGCGCGGCAGATGACGCGCGAGCATGAACGGACGTCCCGCCTCGATGCGCACCGTCTCGAAGGCGCCCAGGCCGTAGAGCAGCGTGCGGTCGAGCGCCGAGACCGTGGCCTCGGCGGCGGGCAGCACCACCCCGTCGCGCCACACCCACGGCAGTACGCCGCCGGCGACCGTGACCAATCCCGGCGCACTCATCGCAGGCTTCTCACGAGCAGGCATCCACGGCAGGCAAGGCAACCCCGAGGGCTTCGAAGGCGGCGCGCGCCTTGTGCAGCGTCTCTTCGTACTCGGCGGCCGGGTCGGACGCCAGGGTGATGCCCCCGCCCACCGGCACCAGCAAGCGACCGGGCACCGCCGTCGCGATGCGGATGGCCACCGACAGATCGAAGTCGCCGCCGGCGCCGATCCAGCCCAGCGCGCCGGTGTAGACATGCCGGCGCACCGGCTCGAGGGCGTCGATGATGTCGAGGGCGGCGATCTTGGGCGTGCCCGTCACCGACGCCGGCGGGAAGGCGGCCTCGATGATCGCGCCGGGCGACAGGCTCACCGGGACCCGCGCCGACACGGCCGCCACGCGATGGAACACGGTGGGCCAGGCGTCCGTCGCGAAAGGCAAGGCCACCTGCACCGATCCGATCTGCGCCGACCGGCCCAGGTCGTTGCGCACGAGGTCGACGATCATGGCCAGCTCGGCCTGCTCCTTGGGGCTGGCCTCGAGCTCCGCCTGCAGGCGCGCGTCCTCGCCGGCGTCGGCGCCCCGGGGGCGCGTGCCCTTGATGGGCCGCGAGAGCAACCGCTCGCCGCGTCGCCGCAGGAACAGCTCCGGCGAGTTGGAGATGACCGCACCGTGCGGCGTGCGGATCAACGCACCGAACGGGGCCCGGGCACCGGCCCGCCAGGCGCGGTGCAGATCCACGGGGCGCCCCGACCACTCCATCTCGAAGCGCTGGGCGAGGTTCACCTGGTAGACGTCGCCGTCGAGGATGTGCTCGCGCACGGCGTCCACGGCCGCCATGTAGGCCGCGCGATCGAAGGTGGACGTCACGCGCCCCACCGACGCCGGCGCGGCCGTCGACGCCCGCGCCTCGCGTCCGAGCGCCCGCACCGTGTCGACACAGGCTCGCGCCGTCGCCGCGTCGCCGCGCCCCACCACGCGTCGACGGCCGCTCTCCCGCTCCTCGACGACGGCGAAGGCATAGATGCCCATGCAGAGGTCGGGCAGCTCGACGTCGGGGCGCGCCCGCGCGGTCTGGCGCTCGAGTTGGCGGCCCAGGTCGTAGCCGAGCCAGCCCGCCGCGCAGCCGGCGAAGGGGGCGCGCGCCCCCGCGTCGTCGGCCGCGCCCGCCGGTGCCTGCGCCGCACCGGGGAAATGACGTGCGAGGGCGGCCGAGACCCGCTCCAGGGCCCGGGGACCGGGCTCGTCCCAGGCCGCTTCCACCACCTCGACCGGATCGAACAGCAGCAGGTCCCGCTCGGCAAAGTCGTCGGGTCCGGTGCCGCTGTCGAACAGCACCGGACGACGCGCGTCGGGCAGGGCGGCCGCGAGGTCCGCCAGGAGTGGTCCGGCCGGCAGGTCCTGCGAGAACAGCGCGCCCTCCACATTCATGCAGGGCATTCTAGAAACCCTGCGACGCGAGGCCGAGAATCGAGGCGTCCCGCCATCCCTCTCCGCAGACCTCCACCGAAGAATTGGGCGACCACGATGCTGCAGGCCTGGCTCTCCACCATGCAGCATTCACGGCAGGCCAGCCCGCATACGGTGCGCGCCTACCGCTCCGACCTCTCGGCGTTGTTGGGTTGGTGCACCGAGCAGGGCGTCGACGACCCGCGCCACATCGACACGCTGCTGCTGCGTGAGTACCTGGCGACCCTCGAGAACCCCAGCCGGTCGACCACGGCCCGCAAGCTCGCGGCCATGCGCGGGTTCTTCGGCTGGCTCCACACCATGGGCAAGATCGAGAGCGATCCCATGGGGCCCCTGCGGACGCCGCGTCGCGGGCGCCCCCTGCCCCGCGCCCTCGACGAGGACGCCATGGGCAAGCTGCTGGCCACCCCCGACCGCACACCGGCCGGCGTGCGCGACCGGGCTGTGCTCGAGATGCTGTATTCCACGGGCATGCGCGTCGGCGAGTGCGAGGGCCTCGATCTCGCCGACATCGACCCCGACGCCGGGTCCGTGCGCGTGCTCGGCAAAGGCCGCAAGGAGCGCCTCACCTTCCTGGGCTCGCCGGCCCGCCGGGCCCTCGATGCCTGGCTCGTGGAGCGCGACGCGCTGCTCGGCAGGAAGCGCCGCCGCATCCAGACGGCCCTGTTCGTCAACGCCCGCGACGGCGGCCGGCTCAGCTCACGCTCCATCGCTCGCATCGTGAAGCGCCACGCCGAGTCCGCAGGCTTGCCTTCCGACACGTCCCCGCACACCCTACGCCACTCCTTCGCGACGCACCTGCTCGACCACGGTGCCGACCTGCGCGTCGTGCAGGAGATGCTGGGACACGAGAGCCTTTCGACCACCCAGGTCTACACCCACGTGTCGATCCACCGCATCAAGGAGGTCTACGAGCGCGCCCATCCCCGGGCCTGAGTCCGCCATGAGCGCCTACCGCCTCCGTCACCGACTTCGCCGCATGCTGCTCAAGGCGCTCGACCGGATCGAGCCCCTGGTCGGCGGCGAGGCCACAACGCTGGTCGCCCTCGGCGCGCTCATCGGTCTGGTGACGGGCGGACTCGCGGTGGTGTTCGTCTACCTGCTGCGCATCATCGACGGACTGGTGTGGGACCACAGCCTGCCGGACCTCCACCGCTTCTCCCACGAGTCGCCGCTCGCGGTCGCGGACGTCGACACGTTCACGCGTTTCTACCCGCTGGTCATCGTGCCGGTGGGCATGCTCCTGGTCGTGTGGTTCGTGCGGCGCTTCGCTCCATCGGCCGCCGGGCACGGCGTGCCCGAGGTGATGGAGGCAGTGGCCACGCGCTCGGGACGCATCAGCGGCCGCGTCGGTTGGGTCAAGCTGCTGGCCTCGTCGGCGAACATCGGCATGGGCGGATCTCTCGGCAAGGAGGGCCCCGTCGTCCAGGTGGGCTCGGCCCTCGGGTCGGTGTTCGGGCAGTTCTTCTCGGTCAAGCGCACGCACATGCGCACGCTCGTGGGCTGCGGCGCGGCCGCCGGCATCGCGGCGGTGTTCAACGCGCCCATCGGCGGCGTGCTGTTCGCGCTCGAGATCATCATCGGCACCTACAGCCTGTCGTCCTTCTCGCCCATCGTGATCGCGTCGGTGGTGGGCGCCGTCACGGCCCGCAGCATCCTCGGCGACCAGCCGGCCTTCTTCATCCCCGAGGCGCTGCACGACGTACTCACCGTGCTGACGCCCTGGGAGCTGGGCGCCTACGTCGTGCTGGGGCTCGGGGCGGGACTGCTCTCGGTGGGATTCACGCGCCTGCTCTACGGCGTCGAGGACCTGTTCGACGGCTGGCGCACCCACTGGGCCCTGCGCGCCGGCACCGCCGGACTCATCGTGGGCGGCATGGGCGTCTACCTGCCGCAGATCCTCGGCGAGGGTCACGGGACCATGAGCGACCTGTTGCTGGGCACCGCCCTGCCCTGGACGCTGCTGCTCACGCTGGCCTTGCTCAAGACCCTCGCCACCGCCGTGACGCTGGGCGGCGGCGGATCCGGCGGCGTGTTCATGCCGTCGCTCTTCGTGGGCGCCATGGTGGGCGCGGCCTTCGGCCAGGGCATGGAGGCGCTGTTCCCGGGCGCCGTGGCCCCCACCGGCGCCTACGCCCTCGCCGGCATGGCGGCCCTGCTCGCGGGCACGGCCCACGCGCCGCTCACCGGCATCCTGCTGCTGTTCGAGATGAGCGACAACTACCTGCTGATCCTGCCGCTCATGACCGCGTCGGTGCTGGCCACCATGGTCTCGCGCGGGATGCTGAAGGACTCGGTCTACACGCTCAAACTCTCGCGCCGCGGCATCTTCGTGAACGAGCGGCCCGACACGGCGTTGCTGCGCCGGCTGCACGTCGCCGACGCCATGCGCCCGCCGGCGGAGACCATCCTCGAATCGGCGCGCTTCAACGAGATCGTCGAGCACCTGCTGGGATCGCGGCAGCACGACTTCCCTGTGGTGGACGCCGACGACCACCTCATGGGCGCGCTCTCGCTCGACGACCTGCGCGAGTTCATCCGCGAGGAACACCTGCGCCAGATCCTCGTGGCCCGCGACTGCGTCCACCCCATCGACACCCTCGCGCCCCAGTCGACGCTGCTGGCCGCTTTCGAGACCTTCGAACGCGACAACGTCTACGAGGTGCCCGTCATCAGCCGCGGTCGGGTGGTGGGCTCGCTGCGCCGGCGCGACGTGCTCGCGGCGTACGGGCGCGCGCTCCGCAGCTGAGCCCGCGCCGGAGGACCCCAGGCGCGCTCAGGCCGCCCCGGAAGCGCTCAGGCCTCTCTCAGCCCGCTCAGGCTGTCCCGGGCCGCTCCATCCACTTGCCGAGCATGAACACGAGGGCGCCCAGCGCGAGGCCGCCGAACTCGAACAGCATGTCGTCGATAGAGGTGAGGCTGGCGATCAGCACGAAGGTCACGACGAGCAGACCCAGCAGCTGCACCATGCGCGGGAATCCCATGGCCCGATGTTAGCGAACCCCTCGGGCTCGCGCTCCGGGCAGGCGCCTCAGCGCCCGGACGCCAGCGCGGCATAGTCGTCGCGCAGGCGCAGGTATTCGGGCAGGCTCGGCGCGGCGGGATCGGCGCTCCCGATGGCCCGGTCCATGGCGGCCACCGCGTCGTCGAACTTGCCGGTCCCCGCGAGGGCTTCGGCCATCAGCTGCCACACGGCGGGCGAATCCGCGAGGTCGCCCACGACCAGGTCGTCGAGCAGTTCGATGGCGCGATCGCGATCGCGCAGTCCCGCCGCGGTGCAACGCACCAGGATGCGGGCGAGGTGGAAGGTCACCTGGGGCTCGCGATCGCGGGCCACGGCGAGCAGGTCGATGAGCCGGCGGACGTCGTCCGCCAGCCCGATCTCGTCGTAGATGAGGGCCAGGTGGGCCACAGCTCCCGGGCGCAACCCCGAGAGGTCGAGCGCCGACTCGAAGTGACCGCGGGCCTCGTCGCGGCGTCCCTTGTCGAAGGCGATCAGGCCCAGGGCCTCGTGGGCGACGCCCACGTCGGGGTCGAGGAACAGGGTCGTCTCGTACGCGTCGGCCGCCCCCTCGGCGTCGCCGAGTTGCTCGAGCACCCGGCCGAGGGCCAGGTTGATCCACGGCGCCCGGGGATCGTGCTCCGGCATGAGCGACAGCGACTGCTCGAATGCGCGACGGCTCTGCACGGGGCGGTCGGCCTCGAACAAGGCGGCGCCGAGGTTGCCGTGGCTGTCGGCGTCGTTCGGCGCCAGCTTCAGGGCGCGGCGATACCAGGGGAGCGATTCCTCGGGGCGCCCCATGTCCCGCAGCACGTGACCCAGCCCGATGATCACGCCCAGGCTCTCGGGTTCGATCTCCACCGCGAGTCGGTACGCCCGCTCGGCCGAGTCCAGCTCGCCGATGGACGCGAAAAGCAACCCCAGGCCGCGGTGTCCGTCGAAGCAGGTCGCATCCAGTTCGACGGCGTCACGCAGCGCCGTGTAGGCCGCATCGAGCTGGCCCAGCTCGATGCTCACCAGGCCGAGGCTGGCCAGGTTCTGCGCGCTGTCGGGTTCGATGGTGCTCAGGTGTTTCAGGTGTCGCGCGGCCGACTCCGTCGCCCCCGCTTCGTACTCGGCGCGCGCGAGCACGGTGAGCGCCGCCGTGTCGTCGGGCTGCAACTCGACCGCCCGCCCGAGCAGCGACCGGGCCCTGTCGAGGTCGCCGAGGTGCATGTGGCAGACACCCTCGAGGAACAGGACGATGGCCGGCGGGTCGGGCTCGTCGAGGGCGGCGAGGAGCAGCAGCCCTTCCTCGGGGCGCCCCTCCGTGATCGCCTCGGCCGCCGCCCCGATGGCGTACATGGCCTCCAGCGAGGGTTCGCCGGGGGCCGGGGAGCCGAAGGACCGGCCGTCGGATCCGCGGCTCATCCAGGCCGCTCCGGCCTCGACTCCGCCGGCCTCCACCACCCCGGATTCCTCACCCGTGAGATCCCTGGCGCGCTCGCCTTCGATGGCAGCACAGGCGCAGAGGAGGCCCAGGAGGGCCGGCGCCAGGGGGAGAAGGACTCGGGTGCAGGACATGGGGTGTCTACCGGGGCCGACCTTGGCTATCGGCCGGATCGGGGCTCCCGATGGAGGAAATCGGGTCCGGCAGGCCGTTCGGAGTGAGATCAGCCTCAAAGGGCGGGCGCTCCTCACCGATAGAGAACCCTATGGAGAGCCCGGCAACGGATCTGCGCAGCTACGACCATTGGCGTGAGGCGTTCAATCGCGAACTGAGCGTGATCGTCGTGGACGACGAGGGCCGCCGCCGCTGCGCGCGGGACCGGGGCCTCAACGAGCGGCTCTCCCGCGAGGACGCCGAGAGCTACTACATGCTCAACACGCTGCTGCGTCCGTCCGCCTGCAAGCCGCCGCGCTGAAGCGGAGACCCGGCTTCGCCCTCTGGCTAGACTGATTCCGTGCGTTCATCCCGCTCCACACTCGTCGTCGTCGGTCTGGTGTCCGTCATCCTGGTCGCGCTCGCCGCCTGGGCGTTGCTCGACGACGGTGAGACCGGCGAGCGGCGGGGCCCCGACGTGGTGGCCCCCTCGGACGACGCCGGACGGGGCACCATCGAAGTCCCCGACCCGGTGGAACGCGAGGACGAGCGCGCCTCGGCCGTACCCATCGACGCCCGCCGCCCCACCGCGGCGGTGACGGGCCGCATCGTGGGCGCCGGCGGGCGCCCCCTCGGCAACGCCTTCACGCATCTGTTCTTGGCAGACGACACGCTGCCCATGCGACCCCGCCCGAGTGCGGGGCTCACCGCCACCTCCGGGGCCGACGGCGTCTTCCTCATCGACGACATCCCCGTCGATCAGCCGCTGGGCGTCGAGGTCAACCACGCCGATCACGCGGCCCACCTGCAGGCCTCCTTCCAGGCGAGCGCCGGTGAGGTGGTCGACGTCGGCGACATCACGCTGAAGGCGGGCATGATCCTGCGGGGCACCATCCGCACCATCGAGCGACACCCCATCCCGGGCGCGCAGGTGCAGCTCACCGATCTCACGGCCATGACCTTGCCGGGCTCCGACGAGCGCGGGTCGCGCACGGCGGTGTGCGATGGGGAGGGCCGTTACGAGTTCCGCAACCTGGCCATGCGGCGGCAGTATCGCGTGCAGGGCGCCGCCGACGGCTACGGCACGCAGCGCACCGTGATCTCCTTCGTGCTGGCCTTGCCGGACAACTCGTGGACCCAGGACTTCTCGCTGCGCGCGGCGGACGTCGACCTCGGGGGCTGGGTGCTCGACGAGGACAGCCGGCCGGTGCCCGACGTGCAGTTGAAGATCGCCCAACGGCATCGGGGGCAGAACACCTACTTCGAGGCGGAGACGGTCACCGATGACGAGGGGTCGTTCTTCTTCGAGGCCTTGCCGCGCGACACCTACACGGTCTCGCTGTCGGCCGAGAACGCCTACCTGTCGAGCAAAACGGAGCTCGAATCGGGCCGCACCGACCACACGCTGTGGGTCCTGCCGGCCCTCGCGGTGCGCTGCCGGCTGCTCTCGGCGCGGCCTCTCCCCGACCGATTCGACCTGATCATCAAGCCCGTGGGGGCCACCGGCGCCAACGTCATCCCCGGGGCGGGCCTCAAGCGCAGCTACGACGACCCCGACGACTTCCTCGTCGGCGGTCTGCTGCCCGGCAACTACCACTTCGAGCTGCGCGTCCCCGGCTTTGCCGTGACCAGCAGCCCCACGGTGATCATCGACGCTTCGAGCCGCAACGTCGTGCTCGACATCCCCCTCCACGACGGGGGCACCGTCTCGGGCCGGGTGCAGGGCGCCGGCAAGGGCGTGGCGGTGGAGCTGCGCGGGTCGCACTACGATCCCAAGCTGCCCATCGAAGGCGTCTTCCCGACCCACCCCGTGCACGGCCTGACGACGCGCACCGACGACGACGGCCGCTTCGCGTTGGCCCACGTGCCGGAGGAGTCCTACACGCTCACCGTCGCGCCGAAGGACGCCCCGCCCCTGCACGTGCGCGACGTGGAGGTCTTCGAGGGCGGCGTCACCGACCTCGGCGTGCTGAGCACGGAGGCGGGCGGCGCCGTGGGCGGCATCGTGCTCGACGAGTTCGGGAAGCCCGCGCCCTCGGTGCGCGTGACGCTCATGAGCGACGAGCACTACCGTCGCCTGATCACCGGTGACGACGGGCGCTTCGTGGCCCGCGGCCTGCCGGCCGGACGCTATGCCGTCACCGCCTCACCCACCACCTTCGAGCAGGCCTTGCGCCTGACGGCCACCGACAAGGTCGAGGTCACCGCGGGCGCCGAGTCGTCCGTGCAGCTCATGTTCGAGACGCACTACCCCCAGGGCCCCCGGGACGGCTAGCCGTCGTCGGGCGCCGTCGGGGCGTCGGGCATGGCGCGGGTCAGATCGATGCTCTCGCCTCCCGCGGTCTCGAGCGTGTAGAGCGTCGCCTCGCCGCCCCCGGGGCCGGGCACCAGCGTCACGTGCCAGCGTCCGGCGCTCACCCCCACGGACATGCCCGGCTCCAGCTCCACGCTGTGCAGGCCGTCGCCGACGGTGGCGCCGGCCCAGCCGCTGTCCGCCGGCAGGATCGCCTGGGACACCGGCGCGCCCTCGACGCCGCCGGAGGCGAGCCACACGGCCGTGGCCACCAGCGCGACCACGCTGACCCAGAAGTACGTCCCCATCGCGCCGCGGATGCTGCGCGCGCCGGGCTTCACTTCCGACCCGCCGCTCCCGCAGGCAGGCGCAGCAACACGTACACGCGGCGACCGTCGCCGAGGGGATCGGAGCACTCGACCAGCTCCATCAGCTCGAGTCCGTCCAGGGCATCGGTGGGACCTTCCGCGGTCCAGGCTTCCACGAACAACCGCTCCTCCACGCGCACTACCGAGAGGCGCGTCTCGACGTCGAGGCCCAGACCGTCGGCGATGGCCCGCGCGGCGCGGGTCAGAGCGATGTTGACGGCGTCGGCCTCCACGAACACCTCGCCCGACTGCCCGACGCCGTAGAGGTAGGCCCCGTCGGAGGGCGTCGTGGCGGCCCAGCCCGGCGGACACGCCGCGCAGCCCGTCGCGAACGCCAGGCCCGCGGCGAGGACCACCGCAACGAGAAAGCGACGGGCTTGGGTCATCGGTCGGACTCCATCAGCGATCTCAGGTCGGGGGCCACCTCGAGCGTGGCGGCCCGCAGGTGCGCGCGGATGTCCGCGATGTCCACCAACTCGAAGGCCTGGGTGGCCACCTTGCGCGCATAGGCGAGGTCGGTGGCGGCCACCACGCGCTTGACCATGGGGATGTCGTAGGCCGACATGCTGAAGCTGCGCAGGCCGAGGCCCAGCAGCAGCAGCGTCGCCTCGGGGTTGCCCGCCAGCTCGCCGCAGACGCAGAGGGGCACCTCGGCTCGGCCGGCCTGCCCGATGGTGTCGCGCAGCAGGCGCAGCAGTCCCGGGTGGAATTGCTGGTAGAGGTCGGCGACCCGGGAGTTGTTGCGGTCGACCGCCAGGGCGTACTGCGAGAGGTCGTTGGTCCCCACCGAGATGAAGTCGCACTCGCGGGCGATGAGGCCCGTGGCCAGGGCCGCCGCAGGGATCTCGATCATCATCCCCACCGGCATGTCGGGATCGAAGGGGATGTCGTGCTGCTTCAGGTCCGATTGGATCTCGCGCACGATGGCGACCACCCGTCGGGTCTCCTCCACCGTCGTGACCATGGGCGCGAGCACCCGCATGCGCCCGTGGGCCGACGCCCGCAACAACGCCCGCAGCTGGCTGTAGAGCATGTCCGGCCATTCCAATGACAGCCGGATTCCGCGCCACCCGAGCACCGGGTTGGGCTCGTGGGGCACCGACAGGTAGGGCAGCGGCTTGTCGCCGCCCACATCGATGGTGCGGAAGGTCACCTCGCGGTCGCCCACCTTGCGCAACACATCGCAGTAGTGCCGGTACTGCTCGGCCTCGCTCGGGAAGAACGGGCGGTTCATGTAGAGGAATTCGGTGCGGTAGAGGCCGACCCCGTTGAGCGACTCGAGGCTCTCGGGCGTCAGGTCGTCCGCCACGTCGATGTTGAGCATCAGCTCGACAGCCACGTCGTCCTTGGTCCGCGCGAAGTCCCGGGTCTCGGCTTCGAGGGCCGCGCGGAATTCCCGGTAGTCGCGGCTGCGCGCCTCGGCCTCGGCGATCTCCACATCAGTGGGATTGACGATCACCTGCCCGCTGTTGCCGTCGACGATCCAGCGCCGGCCGTGGTGCGGCAGACCGGTGGCCTCCACGAAGGTCACCGACGGGATGCCCAGGCTGCGGGCGAGGATGGCCGCGTGGGAGGCCACGCCGCCGGACACGGTGACGATGGCCGCCAGCTGTGCGCGATCGATGTTGGCGGCGTCCGAGGGCAGGAATTCCTCGGCCACCATGATCAGCCGCTCGATGCCGTCGCCCTCGACCGGGACCTGGCGGGGCTTGCCCGCCAGCACCCGCAGCACCTGCCGACCGACGTCGCGCAGGTCGGCGCCCGGGTCGCGCTCGCTCTCGGCCGACAGACCGCGCAGGCGACGACTCCACTCGTCGACCTCGTCGCGCACCGCGACCTCGGCGTTGACCAGGTCCCGCCGCACGCGGTTGCGCATCGACTTGCGGAACTCGGGGTCGTCCAGGAGCAGCCCCTGCACGGCGAAGATGCGCGCGTCGCGCTCGCCCACCTCCTGCGCGAGGTTCTTCTCGAGCGCGGCGAGGTGACGCTTGGTCGTGCGCAGTGCCGCCGAGAGCCGCTTCAGCTCCTCGCCGACGTCGTCCTCGCTGATGGCCAGGATGGGGATGTCCACGTCACTCTCGTGGAACACCGCCTGGCCCCAGGCCACCCCGGGGGCCACCGCCACGCCGCGCACGACGATGCGCTCGTTCATGCGGTCGCTGTAGGGCGTCATCGTGCCGGTCCCGCGACGGATGTCGGGCGGACGCGAGTCACCCGGCCAGACGCTCCGAGATCAGCGCGCCCAGCTCGGCGGCCGGCACGCGGGTCTGCTCCATCGAGTCGCGCTCGCGCAGGGTCACGGTACCGTCGGACAGGGTCTCGCCGTCGATGGTGATGCACCACGGGGTGCCCACCTCATCCTGCCGCCGGTAGCGACGCCCGATGGCGCCCGACTGGTCGTAGAAGGTGGAGATGCCCCGGGCCAGCAGCTGCCCCTCGATCTCGGCCGCCTTCTCGGGCATGCCGTCCTTCTTCACCAGCGGGAACACGGCCACCTTGATGGGCGCCAGCCGCGGGTGCAGGCGCAGCACGGTGCGCTTGTCGCCGTCGACCTCCTCCTCGTCGTACGCCTCCACGAGGAAGCAGAGCATGGCCCGGTCGACCCCGGCGGCCGGTTCGATGACCCATGGCACGTAACGCTCGCGGGTCTGGCCGTCGAAGTACTCGAGGGTCTTGCCCGAACCCTTGGTGTGGGCGTTCAGGTCGAAGTCCGAGCGGCAGGCCACGCCCTCCAGCTCCTTCCAGCCGATGGGCAACTCGTACTCGATGTCCGCCGTGGCCTTGGCGTAGTGGGCCAGCTCGGTGCCCTCGTGGTCGCGCCAACGCAGTCGCTCGGGCGACAGCCCGAGGTCGAGGTACCACTGCATGCGCTGTTCCTTCCAGAACGCGTACCACTGCTCCCACTCGTCGGGCGGGCAGAAGAACTCCATCTCCATCTGCTCGAACTCGCGGGTGCGGAAGATGAAGTTGCCCGGCGTGATCTCGTTGCGGAACGACTTGCCGATCTGCGCGATGCCGAAGGGCGGCTTGAGGCGACCGGTGGTCTGCACGTTGAGGTAGTTGGTGAAGATGCCCTGGGCCGTCTCGGGCCGCAGGTAGGCCAGGCTGCCCTCGTCCTGCACCGGGCCGAGGTGCGTCTGGAACATCAGGTTGAACTCGCGCGGCTCGGTGAAGTGGCTCTTGCACTCGTCGTTGAGGGCCACGTTGTTGCGCACGGGGCAGGTGGCGCTCTCGAGGTCGTCGGCCCGGAAGCGCGCCTTGCACTTCTTGCAGTCGACGAGCGGGTCGCTGAAACCGTCGACGTGGCCCGAGGCCCGCCACACACCCGGGTGCTGCAGGATGGCCGAGTCGAGGCCCACCACATTGCGACGGGTGTGCACCATGAAGCGCCACCACTCATCCTTGACGTTGCGCTTGAGCTCGGCCCCCAGCGGCCCGTAGTCCCAGCACGAATTGAGGCCGCCGTAGATCTCGCTGGCGGGATAGACGTAGCCCCGGCGCTTGGCCAGGTTGACGATCTGATCGATGCTCGTGGCGGGCACGGAAGGGCCTCGGCGCTGGGCGCCCCGGAGGGGGCACGAAGGGTGCGGCGGCGGGTGCGGCCCCCGAGGAGCCGCCGACGCGCCGTCGGCGAACGGCGCATTGTCGGGAGGTGGCCCTATGCGATCAAGGCGAGTCGATCGGGCCCTGTGATAGCTTCTTGCCGATGCGGCTCTGGAAGCGCCTCGCTCTGTTCCTCGCCGTGCTGGCCGTCGTCGGGATCCTGGCCGAGGTGGTCATGCAGGTCCTGTGGGCCGACGGCGAGGAATTCGAGTTCCGCTTCCGCACCGGCACCGAAGTGGGCGCGAACGCCTCGACCCCCTTCCGACTCCACCACGAGCGCTTCTACACGCTCAAGAGCCACAACCGCGCCTCGGACGCGCACGCCGGCCCCTTCGCCACCGATGCGTGGCCCTTCCGGGGCCGGGTGGGAACACCGCTCCCCGACTGGATGCCGCGGGTCGCTCTGGTGGGCGACAGTTGCGTCTACGGCGTGGGCCTGCGACCCGCCGAGACCCTGGCGGCCCAGGTCGCCGAGGCGCTGAAGGACCGGGGACTGCCCCCCGATCGCGTCGCCGTGCTCAACTTCGGCGTCACCGGCTACTCCACCGTTCAGATCCTGGCCCTGCTGCGGGAGGCCATCGAGCGGGTCGGCCCCGACGCGGTCGTCCTCTATCCAGGGGCGTGGAACGACCAGATGGCCGCGATCCTCGAGCCCGACCACGTGATGCTCGAGCGGCGGAAGAATCCGACGGCGTGGCAGCAGGTCGTGCAGAGCTCGCGCATCCTCACGTCGCTGCAGTTCTTCACCGAGTCGATCCCCACCGAGGAGATCATCGCGGCCTGGGAGGCCGGCGAGCCCTTGCGGGGCTGGCGCGTCCCGGCGGCCTTGCTCGATGCGAACGTGCGCACCATGGTCGCGCTGGCCGGCGAACACGGCGCGCCCACGGTGGTCATCGTGCCGCACCAGCCGGCCATCACCCGCACGACCTATCCGCGCACCCTCGCCGATGCGGACGCCGTGCGCGCCGCCGCGCGGGAGGCCGGCGCCACCCTCGTCGACGGCCCGCGGGTGCTGACGGCGGACGGCCGCAGCGACGACGACAACTTCGTCGACTTCGTGCACCCGGGAGCCGAGGCCGTGGCGCGCCTCGCCGCCGCCGTCGCCGAGGCCGTCGCGCCCGCGCTCGCCGAGGCGGTGGGCACCCGGGGCCCCCGCCCCGCGAGCCCCCTCGCCATCGAAGCCGTGACACCCGCACGCACGGCGGCTTTCGGCGACGTCCCGCTCACGGTGACCCTGGCCGGCTGGTCGCAGGATGCCCCCCTGCCCGCGGTGACGGTGGGGCACGCGCCGTTGCTCGACCTGCGCGCCTCGGGCCCCCACACCGTGACGGGCCTCCTGGGCGCCAACGCCGGCGGCACCCATGACGTGGTCGTGCAGACCGCCGCGGACGCCGCCGTCCTGTCGGACGCGTTGCGCAGCGAGGCCCCGACCCTGGCCGTGGAGCCGCTCGACGGCGGGGCCCAGGCGGTGGTCACGTCCCGGCCCGGCGATCACGTGCGCTTCTTCGGCTCACCCATCCCGCGCGCGGCGCCCAAGGCCACGAGCATCGGCACATGGCACCTGCCCGGGAGCTGGTCGAAGCCCGACGACCCGGCCATCTTCGCCTTCGACGTCGAGGTCGGCGACGACGGGCGCGCCGTGGCGGCCCTCCCGCCGGCCGCGCTCGCCGCGGACGAAGCCGAGCCCTTCCACCTGCAGGCCCGGGTCGCGCCGCGCGGGGAGAGCCTGGACGACGGCGCCACGGTGGTGGCCACGCCGCGGGTGCGTTGGCCGTCCCCCCCCGCGGACGGCCGCTGAGCCGGGCCGGGTCCGCCTGGTCCGACCGGTCAGCGAGATCGCCCGGCCGGCTCGGTCAGCGCGGTCAGCGTGGGGCGCGCGGTGACGCCAACCACGGGGCGTCGTAGACGTCGATGAAAGCCGGCGCCACACCGGAGCCCGTGTCGCCGTCCTCGACGAGCGTGAACAGGAAGCCCAGCGGGCTCGGGCCGGCATCATCGCCCCGTGCATTGAACGGGCTGCGCCCCCAGCGCACGCCATGGGCCTGAAGCTCGAAGGCGACGAACTCGCCCCGTTCGAGGTCGTACGTCGCGTGACCGAGGAGCTGGCTCAGCAGACCCCGGGGCCAGGGCCGGTCGGGCTTCCAGTCGTTGTCGCCCAGGCGCCAGACGCCGTCGGCCACCGCGCGGCTCTTGCCCTCGATGACGATCTCGACCCGGGCGCCGACGACGGCCACCACCCGGCTGTGCAGGTGCGAGCCCTGCACCTCCTCGCGCGCGTAGGGCATGCCCTGCCCGATGACCGCATCGACGAGATGAAAACGCGCCAGACGCTCGGTCACGGCGAGCGGCAGCGGGTGCACCGCGCCGACCTCCAGGGTCTCGGGCAGCCAGGCCCGCGCCTCCTCCCGCGAGAACCAGGCGTGGTCCCGGTTCCACTTGGTGCCGCGCGGGTCGGTGGGATCGAGGGACGTCGGCAGGTCGCGCAGGGTCACCCGTAGGACCAGGCCGCCCTCGGGACGATTCCATTCCCAGCGGTGGGCCGGCACCGGATGCTCGGCGCCCGCTTCGCGGGGTGCGGTCACCGGCGGCGCCGAACGCTCGGACGCCTCGAGGGCATCCCAGGTCGCCAGCCCCTCGCGCAGCATCTGCGCCACCGCCTCGGCGTTCAGCGAGTTGATCGACGCCAGCAGACGCCCGCCCGGGGTCGCCAGGTAGATGCCCTGTCGCGTGCCGCCCTTGCCACTGTAGTGGCCGCCGTCCGCCATGCTTTGGAAGGCGAGGCTCTCGCCGTCGTCACCCCGCTGCAGCTTCCACACCTCGTCGGCGCACGGCACGGTGCGACGCACGAGGGCGCGCACCGCCGGGTCCGACCAGACGAGCTCACGGCCCGCCACGCCGTTGCCTCAGGTACACCCCAGCGGGTGTCCGTTCATGCCCCACATGAGCAACGGCCGCTCCTGCTCGGCGGCCGCCGCGAGACCGGCCGCGAACGACGGGAGCCACGGGATGGTCTCGAAGGCACGCTCGTCGGCATCGGCCGCGATGTGCAGACGCCAGGCGTCGAAGTTCTCAAGGAACAGGTTGGTGGCGAGCACCGGTTCGGTGGCGACGCCGCTGCTGCGCGGGGCCGGGGTGGCATCGGCGCGGGCATCGGCGGGTCCGGCCTCGGCGCAGGCGCCGGTCAGCGCCAGGGCCGCGAGCGTCATCGACAGCGCCAGCAATTGCTTCACTCTGAGCATCATCCCCGCTCCTCCCGCGAAGCCGGCTCCCCCTGAAGACCGGCTGGCCGCCATGCTAGCAACGCACCGTGCCAGTGGTCAGGGAAGCTCGGTCGGCAGCGGTGGCGGTGGCGGAGGCGACTCCGGAGGCGGCGGTGTCCCGATCTCCAGTCCCAGCCAGGCGGCCAGTGCCGCCCCGATGTGCGTATTCGGGTGCACGCCTTCAAAGGCCTCGGCGCCGGGGCCCACGGCATGCACAGGCACCTCGACCGCCGTATGACCGCGCGTCGTCCAGGCCAGGCGCGTGCGGGCTGTGACGATGTCGATCAGCGCGCCGTAGGCCCGACCGAGGCGGGCGCGCTCGGGCCCCTCCAACGCCGCGGCCAGCGCGGCGATCTCTGCGTCTTCCGGGGTCGCGAAGCCGAGCTGATCGGTGAGGGCCTCCCGGGGCTGCACGGCGCCCGACACGAGGTCGGCGGCGAGCAATGGGAAGGAGGTCGTCGCGCTGCGCAGCGGCTCGAGGTCGAGGTCGTGGAAGGCCGCGCCCGTGGGCGCCCAACCCAGGGCCAGCCCCCCCGTCTCGTGATCCGCCGTGGCGACCACCAGTACCTGTCCCCGGGCCCGGGCCCGTTCGACGACGGCCGCGAACGTCGCGTCGAAGGCGAGCGACTCGTGCACCTGGGCGGCGGCGTCGTTGTTGTGGCCGGCGTGGTCGATCTTGCCGCCCTCGACGACGAGCAGGAAGCCGTCGTCGTCGTCCTCCAACCGGTCGAGGGCCGCGAGGGTCATCTCCGCCAGGCTGGGTTCGCTCGCGGCGATGGCCTCGTCGTGATCGATGACGTAGGACATGTGGTCTTCGTGGAACAGGCCGAGCACCGGCGTGCCGGCCGCGGCCAGGCCTTCGCGATCGAAGACGACCTCGCCCCCCGCCGCCGTCCATTCGTCGATCAGGTTGCGACCGTCGACGCGCCGACCGCCGAGGTCAAACGGCACGAACTCGCGCGCACCGCCTCCCAACAGCACCTCGGCGCCGCTCAGGATCTGCTGCGCCGCGATGTCCGCCTCGAGCGAGCGATTCGGCACGTGGGCGGTGAAGGCCGCCGGCGTGGCATGGGACAAGCGCGTGTTGGTGACCACGCCGGTGGCGAGCCCGCGCGCCTCGGCGGCCTCGAGCAGGGTGATCAACCGGGCGAACTCCGCGTCGACGCCGATGGCCTCGTTGACCGAGTTGACGCCCGTCGCCATGGCCGTGGCCGTGGCGGCCGAGTCGGGGGTTACGGCCCCCACCGGCGCGACGGTGATCGCACCCAATCGGGCCGCGTCGAGGGCCAGGGGCTCGCCGGCGTAGGCCCGCGCCAGGCCCACGGCCGAGGTGCCGAAGCCATCGCCGATCATGAGCACGACGCCCCGCGCGGGGGCCCGGCAGCCGGAGGCCAGGACGAAGGCGGCGAGGATCAGGATCCGGGCGGACATGAGCGCGCCATGGTCCCATCGGGGCTGCCCCGGTGCGAGTGTTCCCCGGTCCCCGAGTGCGGCGTCCCCTGCGCCGAAATGCTAGAAACGGCGTCGATGAATGACCCCGCATTCGCCTCCATCGCCGCGAAAGTGGCGGACGGCGTCCGGCTCGACGAGGCCGACGCCCTGTTCCTGCTGCGGCACCCCGACCTGCCCGCCATCGGCCGGCTGGCCGACCGCGTGCGCGCCCGGCGCCATCCGGCCCGCGAGGTCACCTACATCGTCGACCGCAACATCAATTACACCAACGTGTGCGTGACACTGTGCAAGTTCTGCGCGTTCTACCGACGGCCGGGCGACGCCGAGGGCTATGACCACCCGCTCGAAGTGATCTACGAGAAGATCCGCGAGACCAAGGAGTTGGGCGGCACCCAGATCCTGCTCCAGGGCGGCCACCACCCCGAATACGGCATCGAGCGCTACGAGGCGCTGTTCCGGGGCATCAAGGACAACGAGTCGATCCACATCCACGGCCTGTCGCCCAGCGAGATCCTGCACTGCGGCAAGGTCAGCAAGCTGCCGCTGGCCGACGTGATCCGGCGCATGCGCGCAGCGGGCCTCGATTCGGTGCCCGGCGGCGGCGCCGAGATCCTGGTCGACCGCGTGCGCAAGATCATCTCGCCGCTCAAGACCATGAGCGACGAGTGGCTGGGCGTCATGCGCGAGTGCCACCACCAGGGCCTGCGCACCACGGCCACCATGATGTTCGGCCACGTCGAGACCCTCGAGGAGCGGGTCGAACACATGCGCCGCACCCGCGAACTGCAGGACGAGACCGGCGGCTTCACCGCCTTCATCTCGTGGACCTTCCAGGCCCCCCACACCGAGATGACCGACGTCGCCATGGTGGGCGGCTTCGATTACCTGCGCACCGCCGCCGTCTCGCGCCTCTACATCGACAACATCGAGAACTTCCAGGCCAGCTTCGTGACCCAGGGCATCGACGTGGCCGGCGTGGCGCTCAACTTCGGCATGAACGACATCGGCTCGGTGATGATCGAGGAGAACGTCGTCTCCGCCGCGAATTGCGAGTGCCTCGCCAACATCGAGGAACTCGAGAAGACCGCCCGGGCGGCCGGATTCACGCCGCGCCGGCGCAACATGTTCTACGACCGCGTCGACGAGCAGGGGCGCGTGGCCGAGCGCCATCACGATCCGTACTGGGTCGAGCGCAGCGGCCACGCCGATGCCCGCCCCGCCGCCATCGAACGCGAGTTCGCGGCGTTGGAGACGGCGGCCGGCTGAGCGGCGGTATGGCTCGCGCGAGGAGCTGAGGCTCCGGCGAGGACTCGATGAGTCCGGCATGAATCGGCCGCACTCACAAGACCGTCAGGAAATCCGGGGGTAGACTCGTCTAGGGTCCGCTGGCCTCCCGAACCCGAATCGGTCGGCGCCCCTGCTGCGGTCTCGCCGCAGTTCTCCTCAGCACACTCCCCCCTTCATCCGAAGACGAAGTCGCCTCCCCCGAAATCGGGCGGCTTCGCCAGAAAAGGAGTGCAGCCATGCTGCGCGCCTCCAAGCATTCTCCATCCCCTCATGGGCGTGGTCCGTCCCTGCTGCTCGCTGCCGCCCTCCTCGTCGCGGCGGGCGACGCCACGGAATCCGACGCCCTCGTCGCGCCGCCCGCGGTCGCACCGGTGCTCCCGCCTGCGGCCACCGATCCTCCGACGCTCACCGACAACGAGACGGCAGCCCCCGCCGACGACGACACGCTCGCCGACCTCGGCGGCATGCCCGCCATCTGGCGGCGCAACGATGGGATCCTGCTCGAGGACATCCCGTTGATCCCCGAGCGGGTGTACCGGCAACGCTGGACCTATGAGCGCATCGGCCGCGCGACCTCTCCGCGCTGGATGGCCGACGGCGGGATGCTCTACGACCTCCAGCCCCTCGACGAGGGCGACGGCAGCCGACTGCAGCTGGCCCACATCGACCGCTTCAACGGCGACACCGACCTGATCACGCTCGATGGCGAGTTCATCGTCTACGACTCGATCCGCCCCCACCCGCTGCGCAACGGTTTCCTATACATCCGCTGGCGCGCCCTCAATGAGCAGGAGCTCGCCGAGGAGCTGGCCCGCGCCGAAGAGCAGGCCCGCACCGACGACGGGTCCGCGGACGCCCTCGACAACGTCGAGGCCGGCACGGAGACCGACGACGACGCGCGTGCGGCCGCAGCTGAGTCATCCCTCGGCGACGCCCCCTCCGACCCCCGCGGCGTGCTCGAGCTGCTGTGGCACGACCTCGAGCTCGACAGCTCGCTCGTGCTGGCCGACCACCTCGCGCCCAACGCCCGCCCGATCTTCACCCGCGACGGCCGTTGCGCCCTCTTCTCCCGGGAGAAGCCGGGGTCCGAGGAGCAGACCTCCCCGCGCAGCGAGCTGTTCATCGTGCCCCTGAGCGCGCCGTTCGACTTCAAGCCGGTGCCGGCGGACGTCGACTTCCTGCACCCGCGGGCGTGGTTCCCCGACGGTCGGCGCCTGCTCGTGCAGCACCCCTACCACCTCGACACGTGGGTCTCGATCCTCGACACGGAGACCGGTGAGCTGCACCCGCTCGAGTCCGTCGGCGACCCGCACTTCTCGCACCAGGCCGTGCCCTCTCCCGACGGCACCCGGGTCTACTTCGTCTCCACCCGCGACGCCCGCCAGCGGCGCCTGTGGGAGTACGACATCCTGACCGGCAAGCGGCGCGCGGTGAGCGCCGACATCCCCTGGGACGTCGACACCTTCGCCCTCTCGCCGGACGGACGGCACCTCGCCCTCAGCGTCAACGAGGACGGCTACGGCGTCCTGCACGCATTCGACCTCGAGACGGGCAACCCGTTGCCCGTGCCTCCGCTGCCCGAGGGCGTGGTCGGCGACCTCTCCTTCCACCCCTTCACCAGCGAGCTGGCCGTCACCGTGGACGCGCCCATGGCTCCGGCCGACGTCTGGTCGATCAACCTGCGCACCACGACCCGTCGCCGCTGGACCGAGACCGACCTGGACGGCCTCACGCCCGACGACTTCATCGCCCCCGAGCTGGTGAGCTTCCCGACCTACGACAGCGACGGCGATGCACCCCGGCAGATCCCGGCCTTCGTGTGCAAGCCGGAGGGCATGGGTCCGTTCGCCGTGCTCATCACCCTGCATGGCGGGCCCGAGGCCCAGTATCGGCCCTACTTCAGCTCCGGTGTGCAGCACCTGGTGAACGCGCTGGGCGTGGCCGTCGTGGCCCCCAACGTGCGCGGGTCCAGCGGCTACGGCGCCGGCTACGCCTCACTCGACGACCGCCAGCGGCGCGGCACGGCCATCAAGGACATCGGCGCCCTGCTCGACTGGATCGAGACGCGCCCCGACCTCGACGCCCGCCGCGTGGCCGTCTCCGGCGCCGACTACGGCGGATGGCTGGCCCTCGCGTCCCTCGACCGCTACGGCGACCGGCTGCTCGGCGGCATCGCCGTGCGCCCCATCACCGACTGGACCACCTATCTCGCAAAGTCCGACGTGAAGGAACGCCGCATCCTGCGGCACGAGTTCGGCGACCTCGACACGCCCCAGCTGCGCCTCGAGCTCGAACGCCTCTCGCCCCTGCCCAAGGCCCACCGCCTGCAGCGCCCCCTGCTGCTCGCCGCCGACGACACCGACCCCCGCCGTCCGGCCACCGAGGTGCGCATGCTGGCCAAGCGCGTGCGGCGCAACGACGCCACCGTGTGGCTGATGCTGGCCGAGGACGAGCGCGGCGTCTTCGAGCGGGAGCGGAACAAGCCCCTGCTGGGTGTGGTCACGACCCAGTTCCTCAAGCACGTGCTGCTCGGCAACGGCGATCCGGGGCCCGAGAGCGCCCCCGTCGCGGCGACCCCGGAGCCACTCACCCCGACCATCCCGCCCACCGAGGCCCCGCCCGTGGCCGCCAGCCTCCTGGCCGATTCCGGCGGCGGCTAGGGGATCGCTATAACGGGTGCCATGAGCACCCTCGAACTGCCCCTCGACGCGGCCGGCGTCCCCTGTTCGCCCTACCCGCGGCGCCCGTCCAACCCCGGACCCACGGACGGATTCGTGCCGTCCACGGCCGCCCTCGCCGATCTGAGCGGCGACCTCGCCACCATCCGCGACAAGGTCCTGGCCGGCGAGCGCCTCACCTTCGAGGACGGGCAGACGCTGTTCGCCACGCCCGACCTCAACGGCCTCGGCGCCCTGGCCAACTACGCCAACGAGACGCGCAACGGCAACCGCACCACCTTCACCTACAACCGGCACCTCAACTACACCAACGTCTGCGCGTACCGCTGCATGTTCTGCGCCTTCCGCCGCACCGGCGACGAGGACGACGCCGTCACCATGGACCCCGCGTTTGTGGCCGACAAGCTGCGCACCGAGTTCACCGACACCATGAAGGAGGTGCACGTCGTCGGGGGCATCAACCCCGCGCTGCCCTACGAGTACTACCTCGAGCTGCTGCGCACGATCCGCAAGACGAGGCCCAACCTGCACATCAAGGGCTTCACCATGATCGAGCTGAACCAGATGGCGGAGGTGGCCGGCAAGCCCCTGCCGGAGGTGCTCGAAGACCTGAAGCAAGCAGGCCTGGGCTCTTGCCCCGGCGGCGGCGCCGAGGTGCTGTCACCGCGCGTCCACCGCAAGCTCTACAACGGCAAGCTGCCGCCCGAGGAGTGGATCGCCGCCGTGCGCCAGGTCCATGCCGCGGGCTTCAAGACCAACGCCACCATGCTCTTCGGCCACATCGAGACGACCGACGAGCGACTCGAACACATGGTGCAACTGCGCGAGGTGCAGGACGACACGGGCGGCTTCATGCAGTTCATCCCCCTCGTCTTCCACCCCGACAACACGCCCTTGCAACGCCTCGGCAAGACCACCGGCCACGATGCTCTACGAACCATTGCGACCGCGCGGCTGATGCTCGACAACATCCCCCACGTGAAGGCCTACTGGATCATGCTGGGCCTCAAGATCGCCCAGATCGCCCTGCACTTCGGCGCCGACGACATCGACGGCACCGTCATCGAGGAGCACATCACCCACGACGCGGGCGCCACCACGCCGCAGGGGCTGACGACGGAGACGCTTGCGGGGTTGATCCGCGAGGCCGGCCGCGTGCCGGTGCTGCGCGACACGCTGTACGAAGAGTTGGTGACGGTTTGATTTGCGGTCGGGCACCTACCCCTTCACCAGGTCCAGCCCCGCGAGCTTGACCACGTAGTCCATGCGGTTGGCATAGGTGTGATCGACACCGTTGGTGTCGGCGCCGCCGGCGAAGAGTAGGCCGCGGGCGTAGTTGTCCTCGTCGAAGATGACGGAGCCTGAGTCGCCGTGGGCGCTGAAGGCCTTGTTCTCGTCGACGTGGCGCACCTCGAATTGGTCGCTGAAGAGGGCGATGGCGGGAGCGCCGGCCTCACCCATGTCGACCTTCACATGGTCGGCCCCCACCGCAGTGATGGTGCCTTCGGTGAAGCCTGTGCCCTTACCCATCTTCCACACCTTGCGGCCGATGTCCTCGAAGCCGATGGGCTTGTAGCCCTTGATCTTCTCGTGGGCGTCCATGGCGATGGAGTGCAGCACCTCGTGTTGGACGGTGTCGAGCACGTGGGCCACCGCGCAGTCGACCAGGTTGGCGCGGATGAACGAGATCGGCACGAAGCGGTCGAGCACGCCCACCAGGAACTTCACGTAGTTGATCGTCGGACCGCCGGCGTCGATGGGCCCCGGCTGGATGATCGGAGAGCCGGGCTGCTCCTTGTTCACGTCGGCGAAGATGTGGTTGTTGCTGAGCATGGCCACGCTGTTCAGGTCGGGCAGCACCATGCCGATGGTGCCGGCATTGATGCCGAGGCACCCCACCGACAGCCCGGAGGTGACCGGGCGCTGCAGGCTCTGGACCCAGCCCGTGCCCGGCGGATTGGCCATGGGCCGCTTGGCGATCCTGGGGATGATGCGCACGTCCACCGGCGCCTTGCCCGTGGCCGTCGCGGAGACATGCCGGTGGATGGCCAGGGCCTCGTCGCCCTCGGCGTGGATGCGCACCGACAGGGCGAAGGTGCCCGCCTGCAGCCCCGCGACCACGCCCATGGAATAGTTGACCGTGTCGACAGGACGGGTGTGGGCCGCGTCGGCCGCGTCGGTGAGCTCTGCCAGGTCGGGGTGCGGCGTGCTCATCTCCATGGTGCCCGCGCCCGGCGTCGTCACCGTGCGCGTCGTCGTGGGCGGCCCCCCCAGCACCCGCTCTGCCCACAGCGGATGTCTCGACTTCTCCTTCAGCTCCTTCTTCAGCAACAGCACGTCATCGAGATTCATCACCGTCCTCCACGGATTCCCGGTCGACGCACGGCCCTGCGGGGCTGCCCCATGCGTCCGACACCGATCCCGCTACCATAGGACCCGCGTCGCATCCTGTTGAGGGGAAGCGGACGGAAGAGGGAAGCCCGTGGATTCGCCCGACTATCAGGCCTGCAAGGACCGCCTGTTCGAGCTGGTGTCCGAGGAGGAGTGGCTGCGCGGCCTCTCCGTGGGCCTCATCGGCGAGGCCGCGGACGGCGTCGTCGGGCTGATCCTCATGGTCGAGCCCGAGGGCGCCGAAGCAGCGAGGGCCCTCGTCGAGGCGGCCAACCTCGATGTGCGCGTCGAGGTGCGCGCCATGGGGTCCATCGACCCGCGCGCACCGGGCACCCACGACTAACCCCATCGTCAGTCGCTGACGGCGCCTGCTTCGCCGACTCTGCCTGCTTCCCCCTGCCCGGAGTCCGGACATGCTCAAGCTTCGTCGCCTCGTCTTCCTGATCGCCCTCTTCGGAGTCGCGATGTTCGTCAATGCAAAGACCTACGCCCAGGACACACGCGGCGGCGGTCTGCTCGACCGCGCCCAGCAGGAAGCCGAGCGCGCCAAGGGCGCGGCCGAAGAGGTCCGCAACGCCGCCGGCGAACGTGCCGGTGAAGCCGTCGCCGTCGACCCGCGGGCACCCAAGACCGAACGGCCGGACACGGCTCGCACCGGTCGCCACAAGTTCGCCCTCGAAGAGCGCAAGCACCGTGAGCGCACGGCCAAGATCCAGCGCCTGCGCCAGCTCGCCGAGGAAAAGGGTCAGACCGAACGCCTCGCCGCGCTGAAGCGGCTCGAGGACAAGGAGCTCATGCGCCACGACCGTTCGCGGGCCCGCGTGCGCAAGGCCCTCGGCGACGCCGACTTCGAAGCCGCGGACGGCCAACTGAGCAAGACCCGCCAGCGCCGCATGCGCTCCAAGGACGGTGTGCCCGCGCGGACCGGCGGCGCCCGCCCCGAGGGCAAGCGCCCCGCCGGAAAGCGTGAAGGCACCCGGCGCCCCGCCGGCCAGCGCGAAGAGAAGCCCGCCGAGCGCACCGGTGGCACCCGCACGGGCGGTGGCACCCGCACGGGCGACGGCGAACGCGGCAAGCGTGACGGCCGACGTTCGTAACGGCCGGCGCCCCTGCCTCCTCCTCCCCCGCATCCCACGCAACAGCAAGGACAACCCCCATGCTCCGTAACACTTTCTCCACGGCCCTCGCCACAGCCCTGCTCGTCGGGCTGACGGCCTGCTCCGACGCGACCAGCTCCGACGTCTCCGCTTCGGCGGCCGCCAAGTCCAAGGACCTGGCCTCCCAGGCCGGATCCCTCGGCGACGGTCTGGCCGCCAAGGCCGGTGACCTCAGCGACGACCTCACCGCCAAGGCTGGTGCGCTCGGTGACGACCTCACGGCACAGGCCGCATCGATCACTGACGACATCGCCGCCAAGACCGAAGGCCTCGCCGCCAAAGTGAAGGATGCACAAGCCGTGGTCGGCGACTCGGTCGGCAAGATGACCGCCGGTGCGCAGACCGCGCTCGCCGACGCCCAACAGTCCGCTGCCGACCTGGCGGCGAAGATCCCCACGGGCGACGTCAAGGCTCAGCTGGGTCAGGTCACCGAAGGACTCGGCGGCCTGGGTGACATGGGCGCCACCACCGAGCTCGATGGCGGTCTCGCTGGCCTGGGCGCATCCACGGGCCTCGAAGACGGTCTCGCTGACCTGGGCGCGTCCACCGGTCTCGGTGGCGGACTCGACGGCCTGCTCGAGCAGGGCCAGGACGCCCTGGCGTCCGGCTTCAACTTCGAGGACGTGTATGTCCCGTCGCAGGACGAGGCGGACATGGCCGCGCAGGAGAGCATCGACGCGAGCAACGCCGACAGCGTCTTCGAGCAGCTCATGGCCGAGATCGAGGCCGAAGACGCCGCCGACGGCGAGGGCTGATTCCGCAGGCTGCCCACACACTCTTCGCCTTCGATTCACGGCCGCGGCTCCGGCGTGCACAGGTTGCGCGTCGGAGCCGCGGTCGTTGCCGTGCGACGTCACCCGTTCGCCCCCCGCTCGTCCCACCATCGGCCGCCCGTGCACCCGCCGCGCATCGGCTTTGTTGCAACCTGATTACGCCTCGCGCCGACCCGCGACTTGCCCGATGACGCTCGTTTCTTGAGTTGAATCGGCCAATTGCGGGCGCGAAACTTGTCCCCGGCGATGGCCGATGGGAGGGGCATGAACAAGCGCACGATCCGAGACGTTCGGGGAGTCCTCGACCAGCACGCCGAGCGGCGCTCACTGAAGGACTACGCGCGGGCCGGCAAGCAAACCGTGCGCGCCATCTCCGAGGAGAAGTTGCTCGGCCTGCTCGAGGCCGTGGTCGACGAAGCCATCAGCAGCGAGGCCGGCGCCGTCGCCAAGCGCGACCGCGGACGCATCGTCGCAGCCGCGCGCGACCAGCTCGGCAAGGTCATGAAGACCCAGGGCGACCTCTCCGCCAAGATCGAGCGGCAAGCCGCCACCATCGACGAGTCGAACACGCGCATCGACGCCCTCGTCGCCGAGCGCGACGCGTTGCAGGCGCTCATCGACCAGAGCAAGCAGGCCGAGGAGAAGGCCACTCAGCAGACGGCCGAGGCTCAGCGCAAGGCCGAGCAGGCCACCGCCCGCGCCGACGAATCCGCCCGCGCCGCAGAGGAAGCGCAGCGCGCGGCGCAAGCGGCCGACACCCGTGCCGAGCAGGCCGAGCGCGAAGCCGCCGAGGCGACCCAGCAGGCCGAGCAGGCCTCCCGCGAGCGCGACTTGCTGCGGACCGAGACACTGGCCGCGGTGAAGGCCGCCGAGGCCGCCACCGAGAAGCAGCGCCAGGCCGCCTCGGAAAACCTGCGCATGTCCGACGAGACCATCGCCAAGCTCGAGGGCGAGTTGGGCGCCGTGCGCTCCGACCGTCGTCGCGACAAGGACCGGACGGCGGCGCTGCAGACCGAGGTACGCGAGCGGGATGAGAAGTTCGCCCAGCTCAAGGGCGAGTTCGGCGAGCTGCGCGCCCGGCTCGAGGAGCGCACCGCTGCGCTCGCCGCGGCCCGCGAGGAGCTGGCGCGGCAGTCCCAGGAGTTGAGGGTCGCCCAGGAACTCTCGCGCGAGGCCGTCGCGGCCCAGGAGACAGCCCGGCACCACGACTCCGAGCAGGCGCAGACGGCCATCGCCGCGTTGCAGCGCGAGCTGCACGCCATGCAGGGCACCCTCGGCGCCATGGCCGAACAGCGCGGGCCGGACGACTCCACCGTCGAGGCCATCGTGGCGCGCCTCTCCCATCAGGAGCAGGCGGCGGCCCGCGACCTCGAGAAGCGCTTCGACGAGACGTTGGGGCGCGCGCTGAGCGAGGTCGAGCGGTCGCTGCGGCGCGTGAGCGCGCGGCCCGTGGACCACCCCGTCGAGGCCACCGACGCTCTGGTGAGCAAGATCTTCGACCAGGGCGCCGCCGCCAGCAACTACGACCAGCTCGGCATCGAGGTGCGCCGCTCGCCGCGCCGCATCGGCAACAGCATCGAGCAACTCCGGGCCCTGCGCGGCAAGCGTGCCCCGTCGCCCGACTCCCCCCCGCCCTCCGAAACACCCTCCTAGAGGAGCCGTCACCATGGCCGCGGACACCGACTCGGTGAAGGTCCCCGAAAACTCGTCCCCTGAGCACCCGGCGACCCCCAGCGCCCAGGGCAAGTCAGACACCAAGGGCAACGGCCCCACCAAGGGCATGGCGGCCACCCAGGGCGCGTCCGGCAACGTCTCCCCCACCGACGACATCGTGGCCCTCGGCCGCGGGCTCGACGTGGGCACGGCGAACCTGCTGTCGGCGGCCCAGGTCGGCGACGGCGAGCCGGTGGTGCGGGCCGAGCGCAACGCCTTCCTGCAGCTGCCCAAGGAGTTCACGGTCAACCGGCAGATGCTGACCAACCTCAAGGTGCCCTACGTCGCCTACGAAGACCGGCTCTACGTGCTCGGCAACTCGTCCTTCGACCTGGCCAACCTGCTCAGCAACGAAGTCCGGCGCCCCATGCTGGGCGGCTTCCTCTCGCCCAACGAGCGGGACGCCATCCCCATGATCCGTTTCATGCTCGAGCGGCTGCTGGGCGAGCCCAACGAGCCGGGCGAGGCCTGCTGGTACAGCCTGCCGGCGCCGTCCATCGACTCCGACAACGACACCGTCTACCACGAGGGCGTCGTCTCCAGCCTGCTCAACAAGCTGGGCTTCACGCCGCGCCCGATCAACGAAGGCCACGCCATCGTCTACAGCGAGCTGGGCGACTCCGACTTCACCGGCATCACGGTGAGCTGCGGCGGCGGCATGTTCAACGTGTGCGTCGCCTACCGCGCCATCCCGGCGGTCACCTTCTCGGTGTCCCGCGGCGGCGACTGGATCGACGAGCACGTGGCCCGGGTCATGGGCATCCCGCGCACCCGCGCCACGGCCATCAAGGAGGGCTCCACCTCCGAGGGCCGCGGGCTCAACCTGGCCGCCCCCCAGACCCGCGAGGAGGAGGCCGTGGTGCTTTACTACCGCAGCCTGATCTCCTACGTCCTGCAGAACCTCAAGCAGCGCTTCGAGCTGGCCCAGGACGTGCCCCAGTTCAGCGAACCGGTCGAGGTGGTGGTCGCCGGTGGAACCAGCCTGGTGGGCGGATTCACCGAGATCTTCGCCGAAGAGCTGCGATCGGTTTCCCTGCCCATCCCCATCAAGGGTGTGCGCCGGGCCGACGATGCCTTTACTTCGGTGGTGCGCGGCTGCCTCATCGCGGCAGCCCTCGACGAGCAGGGTTGACCGGCAGTATCGTTCGGGTCCCCTCTGACCCGGAGCCCGCCCCGCGCGGGACACTGCCATGGCCGACAAGCCCGACGCCCAGGACGGCGACTTCATCCTCAGGCTCTACGAAATGCGCCGCGAGCCGGTGCTGCGTGAGATGCGCGACCGCCTGAACTTCGAGTTCTGGCCCAAGAGCATCGACGACATCGTCGCCGTGCAGCAGGACATGGGCAGCCCCATGAACACCGCCTGGCGCCAGGTGCCCAGCTACTGGGAGATGGTCTACGGCATGGGGTCGTCCGGCATCGTGAACGCCGAGTACCTGGTGCAGAACAACGGCGAGGGCCTGCTGACCTGGTGCAAGGTCGCACCTCACCTCGACAAGCTGCGCGATGACAACCCGCGCGCATTCCTCAACACCGAGTGGGCCGCCACCAAGACCGACATCGGCCGCCAGTACGTCGAGCTGCTCCAGCAGCGCTTCGGCGAGCAGTTGGCCTGACCGCCGCTGGGCGGCCGATTCCACGAAACGGCGGGAGCACCGGTCGCATCGGAGCCCTCGTCCCCAGGAGCACCCCCATGACCACCGCACTCCTTCGCATGTTGGCAGCCCTCGCCCTGGCGCTCGGCATGACGCCCGACGCGTCCGCCCAGGACGACCGGGCCCCGGACGAAAGCGTCGACGCCGAGCTGCCCGGCTACTACCGCTTCTACAAGAAGGCCGGCGACCAGACCGTGCTGCCCGCCGAGGCCCGCCGGGACGGCGCGCTCTCGGACGGCGAGCCGGCCACGCTGAAGGTCGAGTACCCGCTGCCCGACCTGGCCCTGCCCGACGTCGACGGCACCCTCGTGGGCCTGCGCGACTGGGTGGGCAAGAAGAACCTGGTCATCGTCAACTACCGCACCTGGTGGTGACTGTATTGCCTCCGGCAGCTCGTCGAGCTGCAAGACCACTACGACGCGTTCGCAGCTCTCGACACCGAGCTGCTGGCCGTCGCCCAACTCGAGCGTGATCCGGCCCTGCTCGCGCGCATCAACGGCTTCGTCAAGAACGACTTCCCCAACGTGGCCGACCGCGACGAGGTCATGGGCGAACACTTCAGCGTCTTCGACATCTACGTGGCCGACACCGAGGGCGTCGTGCGACGTCACCTGAAGGGCAGCAAGGAAGCACGCCCGCGGCTCGACCATGTCCTCGAAGCCGTGGCCGAGGTCGCCGGGAAGCGCGCGCCGCGCATGCACAGCGAGTTCGGGAAGATCGTGGTGGAGCCCTCCCGTGGCGTGAAGGCCGCGCGACGCGCCGCCGCCGAGGCCATCACCGCCGGGACGGCCGCACCGGCCGACGTCTTCGCGGCGCCCGGCCGTGGCGCGGGCGACGCTCATGCGCCGGCCGTGCTCGACGCCCGCTGGATGTGGTCGCACCCCGAGACCCGCCCCGGCGACACGCTCAAGCTGGCGCTCATGCCACGGGTGGCCCACGGCTTCCACGTCTACGCTCACGACGAGGGGCGCATGTCGCCGTTCACGGTGGAGGTCGACCTCCCCGACGGTCTCGAGCTGGCGCAGCCCATACGCCACCCCGCGGGCACCACGACCCGTGACCCGGTGCTCGACATCGACCTGTCCATGCACTCCGGCGACATCCCCTTGCCGGCCCTCGTGCTGCGGGCCTTCGACGACGTCGAACCCGGTGAGCTCGAGGTGGTCGTGCGCTTCTCCTACCAGGCTTGCAACGACGCCATCTGTCTCGCACCGGCGACGCAGGAGCTGCGCCTGACGGTGCCCATCGTCGCGGCGGGCACCGAACGCGGGCAGGTCTTCGGCTGGCAGGGCTGGTGAGGTCGACGGCGGCAGTCGCCCTGACCCTGCTGCTGGTCGCGGGCGCCTGCTCCGCTCCGGGCGGTCCGGGCGGCGCCGCGACTTCCGGCCATGCGGACGACACTGCCGGCGGCGCTGCTGCGGCCGACGACGGCCTGCCGTCCATCGCCGAGAAGACCGCCGGCTGGGAACGTCGGGACGGCCTGCTCACCACCTGGATCGATGCCGACGGCGGCGCGGTGTGGCTGCAACTGCCGCCGCCCGACGGCCCCCGCGGCGAGTGCGCCCGGGTGCTGGCGTACGACGGCCTGCGCACCGGGCTCGGCAGCAACCCCGTGGGCCTCGACCGCGGACGCCTGGGCGAGTCGCGCCTGCTCGTGTTGCGTCGCTTCGGCCCCAAGGTCTTGTTCGAGCAGCCCAACCTGCGCTTCCGGGCGAGCAGCGATCGGGACGTCGAGGTCACGGCCGCCGAGGAGTCCTTCGCCACGTCGGTCATCTGGGGCGCCGAGATCGCCGCCCTCGACGACGACGGGGGCGCTCTCGTCGACCTCACGTCGTTCCTGGTGCGCGACGCCCACGGGGCCGCCGCCACCCTGACGGCCACCGGCCAGGGCCCCTGGCAGCTCGACCCGGCCCGTTCGGCCCTGCTCCCCGACGCCTGCCTGGCCTTCCCCGACAACCTCGAGTTCGAGGCGCTGCTCACCTTCGCGGGCAGCGCCCCCGGGGGCCACGTGGCCTCCACGGCGCCCGACGCCCGGGCGGTCACGCTGCGCACGCATCAGTCGCTGGTGCGGCTGCCCGACGACGCCTTCCGCACCCGCGACTTCGATCCCCGGGCCGGCGGCGCCTCGTACTACGGCGCGGACTTCCTCGACTACTCGGCGCCCCTCGGGACGCCCCTCGAACGTCAGTTCGCCGTGCGGCACCGCCTGCAGCGCACCGAACCCACGGCCCCGGTCTCCCGCGTGGTCGAGCCCATCGTCTACTACGTCGACCGCGGCGTGCCCGAGCCCGTCCGCAGCGCCTTGCTGGACGGGGCGCGCTGGTGGGAGCAGGCCTTCGAGGAGGCCGGGTTCGTCGACGCCTACCGCGTCGAGCTGCTGCCCGAGGGCGTCCACCCCCTTGACGTGCGCTACCACGTGATCACCTGGGTGCACCGCTCGACCCGCGGCTGGTCCTACGGCGGCGCCGTGGCCGACCCGCGCACCGGCGAGATCGTCAAGGGTCACGTGTCGCTGGGATCGCTGCGCGTGCGCCAGGATGAGCTGCTCTTCGAAGGCCTGCTCGGCGTGGCGAACACCGGCAGCGGGCGCCCCGACGACCCCATCGAGCTGGCCCTCGCGCGCATCCGCCAGCTCGCCGCCCACGAGGTGGGCCACACGCTCGGGCTGTCGCACAACTTCGCGGCGAGCACCTACGCCGGGCGCGCCTCGGTGATGGACTACCCGGCGCCACTGATCGAGCTCGATCAGCGCGGGGAGCTCGACGTGAGCCGGGCCTACGCCCAGGGACTCGGCGCCTGGGACCGCTTCGCCATCCTGCACCTGTACGGACAGCCGCCCGGCGGCGACCCGGCCGACGAGGCGGCGTGGCTGAACGGCCTGGTCGAGCGCTCCGTGGCCGACGGGATGCTCTACCTCTCGGATGCCGACGCCCGGCCCGCCGGCGCCGCCCACCCCCTCGCCAACCTGTGGGACAACGGCGCCGACCCCGCCGAAGCCCTGCGCACGGCGCTCGACGTCCGCCGTGTGGCGCTGAGCCGCTTCGGCATGGGCAACCTCGCCCCAGGGCGCCCCCTGGCCCGACTGCACGAGGTCTTCGTGCCGGTCTACTTCCATCACCGCTATCAGCTGGAGGCGGCGATCAAGATCGTGGGCGGCGTCGAGTACGGCTTCGCAACGGTCGGGGGCCCCCTCACCGCCGACGGCCGCCCGGCCTCGCGCCCCACCGATCCCGAGTGGCAGCTGCGCGCACTGGACCTCATCCTCGATGCCCTCGAGCCGGCTCACCTCGACATCTCCGACGAGATCTCGGCCCTGCTTCTGCCCCGGCCGCCGGGTCACCCGCCCCACCGCGAGCTCCTCGACGGCCACACCGACCCGGTCTTCGACCCGCTGGCCGCCGCCGCCACGGCCGCGCGTCTGGTCGTCGCGGGACTGCTGCAGCCCGAGCGCTGCGCCCGGGTGCTCGACCACGCCCGCCGCGACGAGAACTTCCCGTCGCTGAGCACGGTCCTCGACGCCCTGTGGGGCCGGGCGTTCCCCCGCATGCCGTCACAGACACTCGACGAGATGACGGGGGGTGAACCCGAGCGACTCGCGGCCACCCGCCGCGCCGTGCAACGCGTCGTGGTCGACGGGCTCATCGCCCTGGCCCGCGACACCCGGGCCGCGCCAGCCGTGCGCGCCGAAGTGGAGGCGCGCCTCATGACGAGCGAGCGGCTCCTGAGGGGAGCGGTTGACCGCGGGAGCATGGGGCCGGACTACCAGCACCTCTTGGTCCTGCGCCACATGCGGGCGCTGAGCGACGACATCCGCCGTCACCTCGAGCGACAGGGCGACCTTCCCGCCGCGCCCTCGACCGCCGCCCCGCCGCCGCCCGGAAGCCCCATCGGCGCCGGCGCCCGCACCGACCTCTGCTCGTGGATTTCCTCGGAGTCGCCATGACCGCACCCGCGCCTCGCACCACCGCCCTTTCCACCGTCACGCGCCGAGGTCTCGGCGCCGCCCTGCTGCTCGCCGTCGCGAGCCTCTCCGGTGGCTGTCACGCCGCCGCCTTCGGCCACGGCTATGGCGGCCTCGTCATCGACGACTCCCTCGCCCGACAGGCCGCCGACCGCGTGAACGAGTACAACCTGCGCACCGACCTGACCGCCCTCGTGAGCTTCGGCACGCGCCACACCCGCAGCGAGACGGAGAGCGACAGCCACGGTATCGGTGCCGCCCGCCGCTGGCTGCACGCGCGCCTCGAGGACATCGCGGCCGAGACGGGCGACCGCCTCGTGGTCGAGTCCCAGAGCCACCGCATCCCGGCGGGCCGACGCATGCCTGTCGAGACCGAGGTGGTCAACGTCGTGGCCACGCTGCCGGGCAGCGATGCGGGGCGGGTGCTCATCGTCAGCGGCCACTACGACTCCCGCAACGGCAGCGACGACGACATCACCGGCCCGGCTCCGGGCGCCAACGACGACGGGTCGGGCACGGTGGCCGTGCTCGAGATGGCCCGGGCCATCACCGCGACCCTGGGCGGCCGCATGCCCCGGGCCTCGATCCGCTTCGCCTGCGTGGCGGGCGAGGAGCAGGGCCTCTACGGCTCCCGGGCCATGGCCGCCGTCGACCGGGACGCGGGCACCGACGTGGTGGCCATGCTCACCAACGACATCGTGGGCGGCGTGGGCGGCGGCAACGGCAAGGCCAACCGCGGTCGCATCCGACTCTTTTCTGAGGGCGTGCCGAGCAGCGACGCGGTCGAGCCCCCGCTGGGCAGCGACAACGACGCGACGTCACGCCAGGTGGCCCGTTACATCAAGGAGGTCGGGGCGGCGGCGGTTCCCCAGCTGTCCGTGGAGCTGGTCCTGCGCCAGGACCGTTACCTGCGCGGCGGCGACCACAAGGCCTACAACGAGCAGGGCTACGCGGGGGTCCGCTTCACCGACATGCACGAGCACTTCGATCGCCAGCACCAGGACGTGCGCACCGAGGGCGGCCGCGAGTACGGCGACACCCTCGAGCACATCGACTTCGCCAATCTTGCCGACGTGACCCGGCTCAACGCGGCCGCGCTGGTCTCCCTGGCGTTGGCCCCGCCGTCACCGAGCAACGTGCGCATGGACATCAGCGGCCTGTCCAACGACACCCGGCTCATGTGGGACGACCCGGAAGATCCCGCGGTGGCCGGCTACCGCATCCGCGCCCGCGTCACCGCGAGCCCCGTGTGGCAGCAGTCCCGGGACGTGGGCCTGGTCCACGAGCACGTGCTCGAAGGGCTCAGCAAGGACGACATGATCTTCGCGGTGGAGGCCTACGACCACGACGGTCGCCCGAGCCTGCCGGTGTATCCGCGCCCGGGTCGCTGAACGGGTCGGCCCCCGCCCGGTGCGCCAGACCCTCCTGCGAGCGTCAATCCTCACCGAAGTCGAAGCGGATCCGGCGGGCACGTTGGTCGAAGGTCAGACGGGCTTCACCCAGCAGGCCGTGGCCGATGAGGGGTCGGTCGAAGCCCTCGACGTAGATCGCCTGCACCGCCGGGAAGCGGCGCCCCGCGACGATCACGTCGCCTTCCAGCTCGCCGGCCCAGACGGGCAGCACGTTGTTCACGGTCTGGGCCGAGCCCGCGCGGACCACCTCGCCGCAATGGCGGAAGCGCTGCTTGTCGGCGCCCGGTAGGAGCAGGGCGTCTCGGGTACCCGTGTCGATCAAGACCTCGAGCGTCTGTCCGCCCACGTCGATGGCGATGACCGGACCGGCCTGGCCGAGATCGGGCACCACGTGCGGGCCGCTCTCGTCCGCCAAGGAGCCGCGCTCGAGACGGATACGGTCGTCGCCGTGATCGATGGTCAGCAGCAGGTCCTTGAACAGCAGCCAGCCCAGCAGTCCCCACACCCGCTCTTCGCCCGCGCCCGCGATCCAGCGATAGTCGTCGCCGAGGGCCACCACGTCGGTGAACTCCGCGCCCCCGAGGCGCACGGAGTCCACACGGTGCAACAGCAGCGTGCGCTCCGAGCGGCCCGAGCTGTCGCCGTTGCGCGTGGTGCCGATGCTCGGCAATTCCAGCCGCTCCACGAGTTCGAGGTCGAGGGTCAGGGCGATGGATGCGCCGGTGTCGAGGTTGAAACGCAGCGGCCGCGGGTCGTCCCCGAACGTGACGCTCACGGCGAGATGCCGGTTGGTGTCGTCCATGGGCACCACGACGACGTCGTCGCTCAGCACCGACTCGTGGTCGGAGAGAGACACGGCGCCCGTTACGGATCGCAGCAGGGTCGTGCAGGCCGGCGCGGCCGGAACCAGCAAGGCCGCCGACAGCAGCAGCGGGAGCATGATCTTGCGGCATGCGGACATGGACCCGGTGTACGTCCTGGGCCCGCGCCGTGCGAACCGCGTGTCGCGCCATCCCCCGACCGGACAGCCCTGCGGAGGCTCCTCTCGCATGCTCAAGCCTCGGATGTCATCGCCTGGAAGCTCGCGCGGTAGGTCTGGTGGCTGAGCACGGCCATGATCGGCAGGGCGAATCCGCCGAGACCGGGGATCAGCTGCCCGAGGATCAGCAGCACGAAGATGACCCGGATCAACAAGCGCAGCACGAAGGTGCGCCCCCGCGGCAGGTGCCGCCGATAGGGCCCCACGAGCTGCATGCGGTAGTAGATCACGCCCGGGATCAGACCCAGCACGGGCACGAGGCTGAACAGGAACGCGATGCCCATGACCCGCGGCAGGCGGGCGGAGATGCGCGCGACGTAGGCATCCCGGAAGGCAGGGTCGGTGAACACGGGGTGGCCGCAGGTGGTGCAGCCCCGACGCGGGTCGCGCTCGGCGAGCCGGCTCGCGCAGCGGGGACAGCGCCCCTTCTCCGTCAACCGGTACGGATGGTCGGCGACGTCCGCCACGGGTTCGGACAGCGACCGGCCCAGCCACGACACACCGCACGGCTGCTCGACCCCGGCGCCGCACTGACCGCAGGCGACGGCGCAGACGTAAGTCAGCTCACCGCACTGGCGGCAGGGGACCCGCGACTGCTCCTCGCGGGTCTCGGCCCGCTTGCGCGCGAGCCACAGCCCGCCCGTGACCAGGCCCAGCACGGCGAGCATGACCACCGGGTAGAGGATCAACAGCCAGGGTCCGATGCCGGCCCACAGGTCCTCGGCCCAGCTCATCAACCCCTGCACCCCGGCGTCGTCGTCGGCGTCGGCATCGACGAACAGCCGCAGCACCGAGGCGCGCAGCAGCGCCAACCACCACACGCCGCCGGCGACGAGCAACGCGAAGGCCGAGTCGAGGGAGAGCAGGTCGCCGCGCTTGAGCGTCTCTTCGACAAAGGCCACGTCGCTGACACCGAGCATCCCCAGTGTCGTCAGGCCCGCCATGACCGGCTTGACGTAACCGTCGATCTCGAGCAGCAGGGCCTTTGCGTCAGGGCTCTTGTCGGCCAGCAATTCGATCAGCGCGAGCAGGCCCATGACGCCGATGGCGAGGTCGCTGGTGAACCAATGCGGCGCCTCTCCCACCGCCTGGGCGAAGCCGGTGTCCTCCAGCCAGCTCCACTGCTGACCCCAACGCAGCGACACGGCCGCCATGAAGGCCGGCAGGAAGGCCCGTGAGGTGAAGAACCCCATCGAGCCGAGTCCGTACAGCAGGACGGCGAGGGACATCAGCGACCTCGGCGCGGGACGGAGACGGACATGGAATCAGACGGGCGAGGGGATGCGCGCTGCGCACCGCCCTCGCCCGTCATCATTGGGGATGCGCTAGCCCTTCTTGCCCTTGAACAGGCCGATCAGGAAGAGCAGCACCACGGCGCCAACGAACGAGACAATCAGGCGACCGACAATGCTGCCATCGGTGCCGAGGCCGAGCAGCCCGAACACGATGCCGCCGAGCCACCCACCGATGATGCCGATGATGATGTTCCCGAGGATGCCGAAGCCGCCCCCCTTCATGAAGTTGCCGGCCAACCAGCCGGCAGCACCACCGATCAAAAGAGTCCAAACCAGTTCCATGAGACGCCCTCCGGACCGCAGGGCTACGCCGACGGGAAGACTCCCGTGACCGACCGCCCTGCTCCTTGGTGAGATGAGGCTCCATCCTCTGCGGGGGTGCTTTCAAGGGTCTACTGACGATTGCTTTAGGATGTCGCGCTCGACACGCCCGCACCGAGGAGAAAACCCATGCGTTCGCCGCCGTCTGCCGTCTGCCTCGCTGCCCTGGCCACACTCTTGGCGGCCCTCGCGCCCGCCCCCGTGCCGACGGCGACGACGTCGCCCACACCCGTACCCGCGCTCGATCCGACACCCTTCGCCTCGCCGGTGACGGACGAACACGCCACCGATGACGACGCACCCACCATCGTGGTGCGCGCCGCGCGACTGCTCGACGTCGTTGCCGGCAACATGATCGCAGGGGCCGAGATCGTCGTCCGCGGCGACCGCATCGTCGCCGTCAACCCGGCCCGCCTGCCCGCCGACGCCGAGGTGCTCGACCTCGGCGACGTCACGCTCATGCCCGGCCTGATGGACATGCACACCCACCTCTGCTTCGACCTCGAGGGCGACTGGGAACACCGCGGCATCAAGGAGAACGCCGCCGCCTGGGCCCTGCGCGGCGCCCGCAACGCGCGCATCACCTTGCACGCCGGCTTCACCACCGTGCGCGATGTGGGCGCCGGGGGCTTCGCCGACATCGCCCTCATGCGCGCCATCGACGACGGCTTCGTGCCGGGCCCGCGCATCGTCCCCGCCGGTCACAGCCTCGGCATTACGGGCGGACATTGCGATGTCACGGGCTACGCCCCCGGCATCGCCGAGCAGGACTGGAAGAGCGGCGTCGCCGACGGTACCGACGAGGTGCTCAAGGCCGTGCGCTACCAGATCAAGCACGGCGCCAAGGTGATCAAGACCTGCGCCACCGCCGGCGTGCTCAGCCACGAGGAAACGGTGGGCGCGCAGCAGTACTCCGACGACGAGCTGGCCGTCATGGTGCAGGAGGCCGAGCGCCACGGCCTGCGCGTGGCCGCCCACGCTCACGGCACCCAGGGCATCATCGCCGCCTCCAACGCGGGCGTGGCCTCCATCGAGCACGGCTCGATCCTCGACGACGAGGCCATCGAAACGCTCATCCGCAACGGCACCTACCTCGTGCCCACCACGCACCTGGCCGACGTGCTCGACCTCGACAACCTGCCGCCGGAGATCCGCGCCAAGGCCGAGTCGGTGCTGCCCATCGCCAAGGACAGCCTGCGCCGCGCCATCGCCGCCGGCGTGAAGATCGCCTTCGGCACCGACGCCGCCGTGTATCCCCATGGCGACAACGCCAAGGAGCTGGCCGCGCTCGTCGACCGGGGCATGACGCCCCTCGCCGCCATCCGCTCAGCCACCCTGGCCGCCGCCGACCTGCTCGGCGTCGACGACCGGGGCGTCATCGCTCCGGGCAAGCTGGCCGATCTCATCGCCGTGCCCGGCAATCCGTTGGACGACATCTCCGTGACCGAGCACGTGGCCTTTGTCATGAAGGGCGGCGCGGTGGCCGTTCGCTTCTGAACGGGCGGTCCTAGTTGGGGCGGCGGAAGGTGAAGACCTCGCTCTTGCCCCGGTACTGCACGGCAATCTTGTGCTCGTCCTCGGACGTGGCCAGGACGTGAATGCCGAGCGGGCGGTTGCGGCGGTCGTTGTTCGTCGGGCGCGAGCGCAGCTGAGTGGACCCGCCCGTCCCGACCCGGTTGCGCACCTCGACCTTGCGGTTGCTCCCGTCGTCGAAGATCGAGAGGACGTGCTCGCTGTCGGCGCTGATGGGATAGTCGATGTGTTGCCCGCCGGGCAGGGCCGAGACCAGGGTCCAGTCGTCACGGGCCTCGACGTAGACCTTCACCTCGTCGACGACCAGCGCCTGGGTCGGGTTGATGGAGAGGATCATCGACGGCTCGACGGTGCCGAGCACGATGGGGCACTGCCCGAATTCGAGCTCGGTGGAGCCGGCGTCAAAGGCGGCTTCACTCGACGTGCCCGCCGTGAGGGCGCCGAGCGCCAGCAGCGTGGCCGAGGCCAGCGACACGAACAGCGGGGAACGATACGAAGAAGTCGACATGGCTCGGGCTCCGGGTGGTTCGTCGGTGCCGGCCATCCTGCCCACGGCGTCGGGCCATTCTCAAGCGTGAGGGCTCACGCCCCGCGGCTAGCGATCGAGAGGACGCGCCGGGCGGACGCCCAAAGTGCCGTAGCGTTTGTCCGGGCCGAGGCTGTAGCGCTGCGCCACGCGGAGCGTGTGCGGCGACTCGCCGAAGCCGCCGCCGCGAAAACTCCGATTCCACCAGTACTCGGGCTCGATCAGCCCGGTCCCATCCGTCGCAAACTCGGACTCGGCGTAGGAGCCGTACCAGTCCGCGCACCACTCCGACACGTTGCCGAGCATGTGGTGAAAGCCCCAGGCATTGGGGCGCTTGGTGTCCACCGGGGCGTGGACGGCCCAGCCGTCATCCCAAGGCATGGTCGCGGGACCCAGGTCACGAGCCCGCTCGAAGGCGCGGTCCTGGAAGTTGGCCGCTTCGACGCCGGCCTCGATCGCATCGCCCCACCAGCGGACCGTATCGGTGCCGGCCCGGGCCGCGTATTCCCACTGGGCCTCGGTGGGCAGCACCAGGCTCCAGAGCGCGAGACGCGCCGCCGACTCCTCCCAGCTCACGTTCTCGACCGGGTGCGTCCGCGTCACGCGCGCCGACCACATCGGGTCGCGAGCCGCGAAGAACTCGCTCGGGTTGCGGCCCGCGAGTCGCGTCCATTGGGCCTGGGTCAGCTCGTGCTTCGCCAGGAAGAACGGGTCGAGGACGCCCGGCGACTGGACCGGCCGTTCGCTGCCCGACGCGCCGGGGTCGTAGTAGGGCTTTGCGGGATCCGACTGGGCGCCCATGACGGCCTCGCCACCCGGCACGAGCACGAGCACCAACCCCGTCTCCGGGGTGACGCGCAGGTCGCCCGCCCGGTCGAACACCGGCGCTTCGCCCGACAGCACGTGCTGGAATTCCCACAAGCCCGTGTGCGGGTCCTGCCGCAGAGGCAGCAGGCCGATCTGCTCGCCGATGACCAGACCACCGTAGAGCGGGCTGGCCTCCGCGTCGGCGATGGACGCGATCGCGGTGCGCCAGAGCTCCCGGTGGGCATCGACGGACTCGGTCACGAGGGCCAGTGACCGGTCCCGCCGCCGGCTGACCTCGTCGATGAGGCCGCCTCCATCACGCTCCAAGCGCAGGGCGTGGCCCGCAAGGGTCGCCAGAAAGTCGTGCTGCTCCTGGATCTCGCTGTCGTCGAACGGCCAGGTGCGCCGCTTCTCCACCTGGCCGGAGAGGCGTTCGATACGCGCGTCGAGCGCCTCGATCTCGGCCGGCAGGATCGCGCGCGCCTGCCGCACCCATTGCATCCACCACTCCGCGCTCGAGAGCGAGGCCAGGCGCGCGAGTTCCTCGCCCCGCGTGCGCTCCTCCGGCAGGGGGCGGATGTCGACGACCCGCTCGGCCCAGTGTTGCATCCAGTCCGGCTGCCGGGCGGCCTCTTCGAGGGACCGCGCGTCCTGCAGCTGTTGCGCGAATTCCTTGCGCATGTTGCGCGCAAGATCCAGCGCGATGCGATCGGGGTGGCTCCGGCGGTCCCGGCGGGCGTCCTCGTCCGAGTACGGTCGGGCGGAGCGGCGCAGGTGCGCCAGTTTCTGCTCGAGGTCGTCGGGCAAGGATGCCACGAGAGCCTCGGCCCGGCCGATCCAGTCCGCCATCGCCTCGGCATGATCGGGGTGGACCGGCCACGACGCCTCGGCCTGGGCGATGAGCTCGGCGGCCGCGCCGCTCGCGCGCTCCTCGGCCAGGCGCGCGGCGGACCGGGCCGCGTCGCGCTGCGCGAGAGCGTAGAGCGATCCCGCGCCGAGCACGACCACCACCAGGGCCGCGAGCGCCACGGCAAAAGGCCGGTTGCGCTGCACCCAGCTCTTGAACTCGGCCACGGGGCCGGTGCGGTAGGCACGCACGACGCGGTTCTCGAGGTACGCGCGCAGGTCGTCCGCCATGGTCTCCATGCTCGCGTAACGTCGCGACGGCTCGCGCGCCATGGAGCGCTCGCAGATGGCCACGAGCGGCGGCGGGATGTCGCGGTCGATGCGCGCGAGGGGCTCGGGCGGTCCGGCCAGGACCCGGCGCCAGATGTCCTGCGGCGTCGGCGTCTCGAGCCGCGACGTGTAGGGCATGCGCCCGGCGAGCAGCTCGTACAGGATCGCGCCGACGCTGTAGACGTCCGAGGCCGGACCGACGAGGTCCATCTCGCCGCGGGCCTGCTCGGGCGACATGTAGGCGGGGGTGCCGACGACGTCGCCCTCCATGGTGTTGAGCGGGCTGTCGGGCAGGGCCTCCCCCCGCTCCTGCCGTTCGGTCATCACCCGCGACGTTTCGCCCAAATCTGCGTCCTGGTCGCCGTCCCGGTCGGCGTCCCGGCCGTCGCCCACGCCCGAGGGTTCGCTGTCACCCGCGCCGACAGATTCGCCGTCGCGTCGCAGCACCCGCGCGAGCCCCCAGTCCATCACGTAGGTCTCACCGAAGCGCCCCACCATGATGTTGCTGGGCTTCAGGTCGCGGTGCACCACCCCCTTGCTGTGCGCGTAGGCCGTCGCCTCGCACACCCTCAGGATCACGCCGAGGGCGCGAGTGAGACTCCAGCCGCCGGCGCCGCTGGCCACGTCGACGAAAAGCGCGCGCAGGTCGCGCCCCTCCACGAGTTGCATGGTGAAGTAGAGCTTGCCGAGTCGATCGACGCCCAGCTCGTGCACCGGCACGATGCCCGGATGCTCGAGCTGCGCCGAGACCTGCGCCTCCTCGAGGAAGCGCCCGACCATGCGGTCCTCGCTGGTCGCGTCCCGGGCCGCCGTGCCGCGCTCGTCCGCCGACAGCAGCACCTTCTTGGCCAAGGCCCGCCGCAGGTGCTGGTCCCACACCTTGACGATGGCGCCCATGCCGCCCCGCGCCACCTCGCCCTTGTAGAGGTAACGGTCCTCCTCGCGGCGGGTCGCACCCAGCCGGTCGATGAGATCGTTCCAGGCCGGTCCCTCGGACGCCTCGGGATTGGTGTCGAGGCTGAACTCATCGATGCCCTGCGCCCGGCGTTCGGCGCGCAGCAGGTCCGCAAAAGTCGACGAGTTGGGCGTGTCGGTGCCGCGCACCGTTTCGATGCACTTCCAGTCGTCGAAGACCCGGCGCAGGGGCACCTGCAGGTCGGCGGCCTTGGTGGCACAGAATTCGGAGAACGACAGGGCCTCGCCCGACTCGATGCGGTCGAGGTATTCGGCGAAGGCCGCGGCCACGTCCTGGAAGGCAGGGGGCCATCCGTCGGATGAAGTCATGCCGTCCTCCCGTTGCCGATGCCCCGGCTACGCCGGCCCTCCGGGAGGCCTTCCCTCCGGATCGCCGGCGTGCGATTGTAGTCGGTTCACCCAGCAATCAGAGGCTTCGATGAGCTCCGACACCTCTCTTCCGACCCGCGACACACGAAGCCTCGCCCTGCGTGGAGAGCCCTCCATGGGCGCGGGTCCCGACCGACTCGCGGACAAGCTCGCGGACGGCTGAGTCAGCCTCGTGCGCCGCTGCCTGCTCGCCACCTCGTTCCTCTTCGTCCTGGGCTGGTGCGGCCCGGCCGCCATGACCCAGCAACCACTGCCACCCACTGATCCAACTGATCCGGCGGATCCGACCGATCCGGTCGAGCCGCAGGGCCCGCCGCCGCCGCCCCGTGCTGATCGCGACGCGGTCGCCGCCGCCGGCAGCCTCGCGGGACTCGACTTCAGCGCCGACGAGCTCGACCTGATGCTCGCCGACGTGGCCGCCAACCTGGCGTCCTACGAAGCGCTGCGCGCCCGGCCGCTCGACAACTCCGTGCCGCCGGCCCTCGCCTTCACGCCGCTGCAGGCCGGCATCGAGGTCGAGCCCTGGCTGCCGCCGGACACGCCGCTCGTGCTGCCCGATGCGGTGCGTCCCGACGACCTCGAGCAGCTCGCCTTCGCCGACATCCCCACCCTGGCCGCGTTGATCCGCGCCCGGGAGGTGAGCTGCGTCGAGCTGACGACGATGTTCCTCGCGCGCCTGCGGCGCCTGGACGAGACGTTGCACTGCGTGATCACCTACACCGACGAGCGCGCCCTCGCCCAGGCCGCCGAGCGGGATGCCGAGCTGGCCGCCGGGCAATGGCGCGGCCCGCTGCACGGCATCCCCTGGGGCGCCAAGGACCTGCTCGCCACCAAGGGTTACCGCACCACCTGGGGCGCCAAGCCCTTCGAGGACCAGGTCCTCGATGTCGATGCGACGGTCGTGCAACGACTCGACGAAGCCGGCGCCGTCCTCATCGCCAAGCTGACCCTCGGCGCCCTCGCCTGGGGCGACGTGTGGTTCGGCGAGACCACCCGCAACCCCTGGGACCCGTCGCGGGGGAGCAGCGGCTCGTCGGCCGGCCCGGCCTCGGCCGTCGTCGCGGGCGGCGTTGTCTTCGCCATCGGCAGCGAGACCCTGGGCTCGATCATCTCGCCCTCGGAGATCTGCGGCGCCAGCTCGCTGCGCCCCACCTTCGGGCGGGTGAGCCGGCACGGCGCCATGGCCCTCTCGTGGTCGATGGACAAGCTGGGCCCCCTGTGCCGCTCGGCCGGCGACGCGGCCCTCGTCTTCGCAGCCCTGCACGGCCCGGACGGCCACGACCTGACCGTCGTCGATCAGCCCTATCGCGTGCCCGGCCCCACCGACGTATCCGGCTGGAAAGTCGGCGTGCTCGAGGCGCCCTTCGAGGGCCAACCCCACCTGCAACCGGTGCTCGTCGACCTGATGGAGCTGGGCGTCGAGCTCGTGCCGGTGCGTTTGCCCGACTATCCCGTCGAGGCCATGCTGATCACCCTCACGGCGGAGGCGGCCACGGCCTTCGACGACCTCACCCGCGACGGACGCGACGACGCGCTCGTGCGCCAGGTCAACCAGGCCTGGCCCAACGTATTCCGGGTGGCGCGGCTGATCCCCGCCGTCGAGTACCTGCGCGCCAACCGACTGCGCACGCGCCTGTGCCAGGACATGGACACGCTCATGCAGGACGTCGTGGCCATCGTCCATCCCAGCTTCGGTTCGTCGGCGCTGGAGCTGGCCAACCTGACCGGACACCCGGCGGCGATCATGCCGGCGGGCTTCCGCGGTGACGGCACGCCCTATGGCGTGACCTTCACCGGGCGCCTCTTCGACGAGGCCCGCCTGCTCGCCCTCGCTCAGGCCTGGCAGGACCGCAACGCGTACCATCGCCGCCACCCCGATGTGCCTCTCACCGGAGACACCCGATGACCGCCGCCCGTCCGCGCCCCGTCTGCCTGCGTCGCCCCCGCCGCCCGGCCGCTCCGCTGTGTCTGGTGGCGGCACTGCTCGCCCTGTGCGCCTGCTCGACCGCCGCCGACATGGTGCTCACCGGCGGCCGCATCTACACCCTCGACGAGCGCGCGCCGGTGGTCGAGGCCGTCGCCATCCGTAACGGTTTCGTGGTCGCCACGGGCAGCGACGCCGACATCGAGGCCTTCGTGGGCGCGTCAACGCAGGTGCTGTCCCTCGGCGGGCGGACCGCCGTCCCCGGCTTCGCCGACAGCCACCTGCACCTGATGGGCCTCGGTGAGAGCCTGAGCAACGTCGACCTCGTGGGCACGACCAGCTTCGACGAGGTGGTGGCCCGGGTCTCCGAGCGGGCCGCCCAACTGCCCGCCGGCAGCTGGGTGCGCGGTCGCGGCTGGGACCAGAACGACTGGCGCGACACCGCCTTCCCGCGCCACGAGCGCCTGAGCGGCGCGGTGCCGCGCCATCCGGTGGTGCTCGAGCGCATCGACGGTCACGCCGTGCTCGCCAACGCCGAGGCCATGCGCCTCGCCGGCGTCGGCCCCGACACCAAGGCCCCCGCGGGCGGGTCGATCCTGCGCGACGGCAACGGCTCACCCACCGGAGTCTTCATCGACAACGCCTGCGCCCTCATCGAGCACGCCGCCCCGGCCGCGGACGTCGAGGCCCGACGCGAGGCCGTGCGCCGTGCCCAGGCGTTGCTGCACAGTCGCGGTGTCACATCCGTCCACGATGCCGGCGTCGACGAGGCGACCCTCGACCTCTACGTCGCCATGGCCAAGACGGGCGACTTCTCCCTGCGCAACTACGTCATGGTGCAACCCGACGGGTTCCGCCGCGACACCCAGGGCAACGTCGAAATGCAGCGCGTGCGCTGGCTGACCCCCATGGTCAACCTCGACGGACGCGGGCGCATCGACAAGCGCGCCATCAAGCTCTCCGCCGACGGCGCCCTGGGCTCACGCGGTGCGGCGCTGATCGAAGCGTACGACGACGACCCGGGCAACCACGGTCTCAACCTCGTGTCTCAGAGGGACATCACCGCCTTCGCCGCCGAGGCGCTGCGCCGGGGCATGCAGCTGTGCGTCCACGCCATCGGCGACCGCGCCAACCGCGCCGTGCTCGACGCCTTCGAACAGGCCTTGCGGCAGGTCGAACCGCGCCGCCGCGGCATGGCCAGCTACGCCAGCGGCGACCGGGACCTCCAGACGGCCTACGGCCGCAAGTGGGGCGTGCACGACGAGATCTTCGGCCGCCACGGGACCAACGGCAACAGCAATGAACTCCTCGGGCCGGTGCCTCAGGAGCACCGCTTCCGCATCGAACACGCGCAGGTCCTGCAGCGCGCGGAGATCGACCGCTTCTCGGAGCTGGGCGTGATCCCGTCCATGCAGGCGCAGCACCAGACCTCGGACATGCCCTGGGCCGACGAGCGCATCGGGAAACGTACGGTGGGGGCGTATGCGTGGCGCAGCCTGCTCGACACCGGCGTGATCATCGCCGGTGGCAGCGACGCGCCCGTCGAGCGCCCCGACCCGCTAGTGGACTTCCACGCCGCCGTGACGCGCAGCGACGCGTCCGGGCAGCCGCTCGGCGGGTGGCATCCGGAGCAGCGCATGACCCGCGAGGAGGCGCTCAAGCACCTGACCCTGTGGCCGGCCATCGCCTCCCACAACGAACTGCGCATGGGCCGCATCGCGCCGGCCATGGTGGCCGACATCGCCATCCTCAGCGGCGACCCGATGCAGGTCCCCGAGGCCGCGCTGCTCGACCTGCGCGTCGACGTGACCATCTTCGACGGCCAGGTCGTCTACCAGCGTTCGGGCGCCCCGTAGACCGACTGCCAGCGCGTGTAGAACTCGATATCGGCCGGACCGTGCTCCGGCGGCCCCACCCCCGAAGCGCCCCAGCCGCCGAACGGCGCCGCGGCCTCGGCGCCGGCCGTGGCCGCGTCGAACTTCAGCAGTCCGGCCTGGACCGAGGTCAGGAACCGTTCGCGGCAGGCCTCGTCGCCACCGAAGAGGGCCGCCACGAGTTGCTGGCGCACGCTGCCGACAAGCTGCAGGGCGTGCTCGAAGTCATCGGCCCGCTGGACGACCAACACGGGACCGAAGGTCTCTTCCCGGACGATTTCATCGATGCCTGCCGCTTCATCCCCGCCGTCCGCGGCGCCGCCCGGGCCGTCCACGAGCAGGGCAGGTGCGAAGTCTGCGGGGCCTGAGGGCGCCGCCGTCGCGGCCGGAGACTCGAGGTGGGGACGGAGCACGCGCCAGCCGCGGCGACGAGCCCGCTCCACCATGGCGTGGACCCGATCGCGGGCCCCGGCATTCACCAAGGGGCCGACCACCGTCGCAGGATCCTCGGGCCGCCCCCAGGCCAGGGCCGCCGTCTCGGCAACCAGCAGCGCGACGAAGGCGTCGTGATCCTCGCTGCGCACGATGACCCGGCGATTCGCCGTGCAGCGCTGCCCGGCGTCGCCGAAGGCGCCCCGGACGATGCGCGCCGCGGCGACCGTGAGGTCGGCGCCGGTCCACACCACGGCCGCATTGTTCCCGCCCAACTCGGCCTGCAACGGGATGCGACGGCGGGCGCAGGCTTCTCGCGCGACCTCGCCGGCGGCTTCCGATCCGGTCAGTGTCACGGCCGCGATGGGCGCAGCGTCCATGAGCGTTGCGCCGACCACGCCATCCCCCTCCACGACCGAGACCAGTCCCGGAGGAAAGCCTGCCTGCTCCAGCAAGAGCAGCACGCGTGCGGCCACACCCGCGGCCAGAGGCGAGGGCTTCCAGACCACGGCGTTGCCGTGGAGCAGAGCGGGTGCGAGCTTGCCGATCGCAATGGCGAGGGGGTTGTTGAAGGGCGAGAGCACGGCGACGACGCCGAGCGGCACCCGGCGCACGACGACATCGCCCGCCGTCCGCGTCGCCGCGCAAGGACCCGCTGCAAGGGCTCCTCGGAGGAATCCGAGCGCGAGATCGTGCTCGGCCTCGGCCGACTTCACCGGCTTGCCCACCTCAGCGACGATCGTCGCCACGAGCTCGTCGCGCGACTCGGTCAGCGCGTTCGCGCAGCTCTCCAGCAGCGTCATGCGCGCCCGCGGCTCCCGTCGTGACCACTCCGCCTGGGCTTTCACGGCCGCGGCGCAGGCACGCTCCACAGCGTCCTTGCCGCCGTCACCCCCCGCCCCGAGGGGGCCTCCGCTGAGCAGTGACGCCCGGTCAGCTGCCGTGGCGACTTCAACGAAGCGCCGCACGAGCCAACGCCGAGCCGACGCCGCCCCCACCGCATCATCGCTCCCGACGGCGTCATCGGCCAAGACAACCCGCAAACCCCGGGCATGGGCATCGACCAGCGTCTCCCGCACGCACGCGTGCAGATGCACGCCGCCCACGATCAGCGTGTCGACGTCGAGGCCGTCCAGCAGCCGATCGAGCGCGCCCGTCGAGAACGCGCTGTAGTGCTGCTTGTGAATGATCGACTCGTCGGGCTGCGGCACCAATTCGTCCGGCGTCCGATGGCCCCGGGTCCCTTCCTCGCACGACCAGCGGCCCTCACGGCGCCAGTGAGACATGCGGCGGTCGTCCGCGCGATTCACGCTGGTCCACACGTGGATCACCGGCGCCTGTGCCTGCCGGAAGGCCTGCAACCAACCACACGCCCCCGACACGATGGACGCGGCCGCCGGCATCACGTTCGGCGAATCCAGGAAGTCCGCCTGGAGATCGACGAGCAGCAACGCGGGCTTCAAGACTCGTTTCGCGCGCCCACCCGGACCGCGAGAGCCTCCGCGACCCGGTCGCCGAATTCCCGGGTTCCGACCACACGTGCGTCGGACACGCCGCCCCCGGCCCCTCCGACTTCAGCCACGTCGAGCGTGCGATAGCCGGCTGCCCAGGCATCCCGCAGGGCGTGATCGATCAAGGCCGCTTCGGTCTCGAGGCCGAAGCACTCGTGCAACATGAGACCCAAGGCGGCGATCTGCCCGGCAGGGTTGGCCACATCCTGTCCCGCGAGGTCATAGGCCGCCCCATGGTTGGTCTGGAAGATCGAGCACCCCTCGGGGGTGAAACTGAAGGCGGGGCTGACGCCACGCGAGCCCATCAACACGGCGCCGAGGTCGGACAGGATGTCCCCGCACATGTTCGGCGCCACGACCACGTCGAGCTCACGGGCATGCTGGATCACCGAGTAGCAGGCCAGGTCGACATCGATCATGCGCCAATCGATGCCATGGCGCCGGGAGACGTCCGCCGTGATGTCCGCCCACAGACGGCTGATGCTGGGCACGCCGGATTCCTTGTGGACGACGATCATGCGGCCGCTGCGGACGGCCGCCAACCGCGCGCCCACCTCGACCACTCGCAGGACTTCGGATTCCTTGTACTCGAACGTCTGCCGGCACAGGCGGCCCTCGTCGACGACGATCTCATCCGTCCATGAACCCTGGTAGATGCCGCTGGCGTTGTCGCGCACCATCAGGATGTCGACCTCGTCCAGTGCGTCGGGCCGCAGACGACCGGCGCCCACCAGTTCCGGATAGGGTCGGATGGGGGTCAACTTGAGGAACAGGTCGAACTCCCGCCGCATGTCGTAGACGAAGCGCCCGCCGCCCGCCCCCGCCAGGAGCGCGCCGCCCTGCTCGAAGATCTCGGAACAGAAGCGGGTCACGGCGTTCGAGAGAGGCTGCCCGCATTGGTGCTCGGCATCACGTCCGATGGGTCCGCCGAATCGGACGTCGAAGCGAATCCCGGAACACTCCTCGAGGATCGGGAGCAATCGCAGGGCCGTCGCGACGATCTGGGGCCCGACGCCTTCACCCTCGAGCACGCCGATGACCACGGCCCCCAGAGGGGGTGCCGGAGCGGGCAGATCCAGGGCGATGCGGCTCCAGGCCGCAACCGAAGCGCGCGCACTCGGCAGCGACGAGGCGGGAGGGATGGTGATCTCTTCGCTCGCCATCGAGTGCTCAGCCGCCCCCATGCTGTCTGCCGTCTGCGTGCCACGCAAGTGGATCGAGAGCGTTCCGCCCACTCCAGAAGCTAGGTGGCCGGCCGAGCGCCGTCAACCGAGTTGACGCTCGGGACCCCGCGACGGGACCGGCCGTCTAGCGTAGCAGCATCGACCGGAACAAGAGTTGGAACGCGCCCTGCGACCAACTGCGGTACTGGGGTCGGAAGCCGAACAGGAACACGCGCCCCTGCCCCACCTCCGCCGTGACCCAGGCGGCCTTGCCCTCGATGGCGTCCTCGCCGCGGATCCATCCCGAGAGCAGCACCCGGGTGGGCGCGTAACGCATCAGCACGTCCACGGTCGGCACGTCTTCGGCCTTCTCGTCGACCTCCCACGCGGCGGAGCTCGAGAAGAACACGGCCATGGACCCCGGCAGGCCCGCGGTGAAGCGGCTCTCTTCGGGGACGGCGCGCAGCACGCTGCCGGGGCAGGAGAAGTTCTTCGCCTCGTCGCCCCGGGTCGTGTCGGTGAGCGGCAGCTCGAACAGGTCCACGGCCCAGCTGCTGCTGCCGCCGAGGGTGACCAGCGTGCCGCCGCCGCGCACGAAGGCGTCGATGGCCACGGCCCCCTCGGGATCGAGGCCGCCCGCGAACTCGGGGTGCACCGTACCGCTGCGGCGCCCGCCCTCAAGCTGTCCGGCCCACACCGACGGAACGATCAGCACGTCGAGGATGCGATCGAGCTCGCCCGCGCGGATCATCTCGTTGCGCACGCGTGTGAACGGCACCTCCCAGCGATCGAGCACCCAGCGCAGCCAGCCCTCGTCCATGGACCCCGACCACGGCGCGTAGACGCCGATGCGCGGCATGCCCTCGATGGTGACGGGCGATTCACTCTTCGTCCCGCGGGTGGTGGTGAAGAAGCCGGCATCCTCCCCCTCCGTGACGAGTTTGGTCGGCACGCCCGCGGCGAGTGACCGCATCAGCTGGCGCCACTCGTCGCCGTTGCGCGTGTCGCCTCCGCGTGCCTGGCCCGTCGTCGGGAAGGCCTCGACCGCCTGCTCGGGCGTGCGCGCCCGCTGCAGCGATCCCACCGCGTCGGTGTCCAGGGCGTTCACCACCTCGACGCGATGCACGCCCATGAGCAGCGGCAGGGTCCAGCCGGCCACGTCGTAGGGCGGATCGCCATCGGGGTAGCGCTGCACCTCGAACAGGTCCTTCACGTGATCGCCGTAGGGCTGCTCACGCAGGATCACCACCGAGCCGGCGGGCCACTCGCGTCCGTCGGCCTGCAGCGCACCCGGCGAAGTGTGCACCTCGACACCGCCGAGTAGCAGCGTGTCGAGCAGGCGCCGGACGGCCGCCGTGTCCCGGTTGTCGCTGGGGATGATCCAGGCCCGCGGCGGCTCCTGGCGACCCTGGGCGATGTTCCGCACAGAGATGTCCAAGGCATTGCCGAGCCACTGGTCGCGCTCGCGGGCCAGGCTCCCCAGCAGCGACCGTGCGAAGCCCAGCTCGTAGTCGATGATGTCGCGCAAGCGCCACCAGCCTCCCGGCCACGGGGCGACGAAGCGCATCGACGGCGCGTAGGCCGGCAGCCCGCGCGGCGGTTGCAGCTCGTCGAGGGGCAACCACACGGGCGACGCGATGTTGACCGAGGCCGCCTCGGTGAGCAGTCCGATGATGTTGTGACGCACGGGCACGTTGCGGTTGCCGCCGTTCCACCACATGTCGTAGGTCACGCCGGTGGAGACGCCGGTGAAGCCCTCGCGGGTCAGGTCGAACAGGGCCCGCGAGCCCAGCGCGTCGATGCCGGACATGACGGACGGGTCGAGGTTGGGGTTGAGCGGATCACGGAATGGCGGCACGAACAGCCGCTCGCGCGAGCGCCCCTGCTGGTGCACGTCCCAGTAGACCTGCGGGCGCCAGACCGAGTAGAGCTGCTCGGTGACGATGCGCGTCTCGTCCAGCGAGAGCATGAACCAATCGCGGTTGTTGTCGTGGCCGGCGTAGTGCTGGTAGAGCTCGAGCAACCCGGTGCCCTCGTAGGGCGTGCCCACCGTCTCGCGATACCACGACACCACCCGGTCGAGGCCGTCGGGGTTCGTGCACGGCAGGACCACGACCACGCACTCGTCGCGCACCGACGTCCAGGGCTCTTCCTGCGAGGTCGCGAGCCTGTGCACCAGCTCGAGGCCGAATTGCGGGCCGGCCGTCTCCGTCGAGTGCATCGCCAAGGAGACCAGGATCACCACGCGCCCGTCGCGGATCAGGCCCGCGCGCTCCTCCGGCGCGAGACCCCGCGGGTCGGCGAGCCGCGCCGAGATGGCCTTGATCTCATCCAGACGCGCCAGGTTGGCCTCGCTCGAGATGATCGTCGTGAGGAACTCGCGCCCCTCCGTGGTGGTGCCGACGTGTTCGACCTGCACCCGCGGACTCTCTTGGGCCAGCAGGCGGTGGTAGCCCGAGACCTCGGTCCAGTCGGCCAGCTCGAAGTCGACGCCCACCGGGCGTCCCAGGTGCTGCTCCGGTGTGGTCACCGTCTGGGCGTGAAGGCTGGGCGCCCAGCACGCGAACCACGAGACGAACAAGGCTGCGGGCCAGGCCGCAAGGCGCGGGAAGTCACTCAACGTTCAGGTCTCCTCGGAGCGGGGCGACAGTGTAGCCAGCCCGCGCCGGCGGCGCTCGTTCGCCCCCCCCCGTTCGACCACCCCCGTACGGCCGCTCGGATCAGCGATCGCTCCCCGCCGGGCCCGCGTCCGGCCGGTCCCCGATCAGGATGCCACCCGTCGAGAAGTCGACCTGCTGCGTCCAGGGCTCCCACTCGGCAGGGAGCTGCGCTTGCAGTTGCTCCACTACGTCGGGCCAGTCGCTTCCGTCGGTGATGGACCCGCTCCAGCGGATCGTCTGCTCCCCGGAGTCCACGACGATCTTCTGCTCGGTCGTGCTCTCCAACGCCCCGAACGCCTCGACGCCCGCGGCGATGGACGACGCCTCGGCGGGCATCCCGGGCGCCTTCCACGTCACCGTCAGGCGAGGCCCCTCCACTGTGATCTGGAGGGCATCGAGAACTTCCGGCAGGTACCCCGACGACACGACGGACACGCCGAGGCCGACGATGACGAGCACCGCCACGAGCAGGACCATGGTCACTTTCCCGTCCATGGGGCCTACCGTATCCACGCGCGGAGGCCCGGCGAGGCCTCACGCCCCCACGTCACCGAAACGTCGAATCCAGCGCCGCAGCGGCCCTCGGGACGGGTCTGGTCACGGGGCGACCGGCATAGGACAATGGCTGGTTCGCATCCGATGTCCGCGGAGCAGCACTGAGGCGATGCCGACCATGACCGACCAGAAACGGACGGGCGAGAAGTCGAAGACCATCGAGCTGACCGAGTTGGCCGGCGACGGGATCGGTCCCGAGCTGCGGAAGGCCGTGCACCGGGTGGCCGACGCCCTCCCCATCGACTTCGAGTTCCGGCCCATCGATTGGTCCGTGAAGACGCGCGAGGACCGCGGCGACGCGTCCATCGACGAGGCGGTCGAGTCGATGGAGCAGACGCATCTGGCGCTCAAGTACCCCACGGTCACCAGGACCCGCAGCCCCAATGCGCTGCTGCGACGCCGCTGCAACTTCAGCGTGATCTACCGGCCGGCCATCTCCATCGCCGGCATGGCCAGCAACTTCAAGGAGAACGTGAACCTGCACATCGTGCGGGTGGCCACCGGCGGCACCTACGACGACCCGGGCCAGACGGTGGGCAAGGACGCGGCCGTCTCGATCCGCATGGTCGAGCGCGAGCCCTGCGCGCAGGCCGCCACCTTCGCCTTTGAACTGGCGCGCCAGAAGGAGATGTGCGTCACCAGCTCGTCCAAGCACACGATCCAGAAGGTCACCGACGGCCTGTTCGAGTCGGTGGTCACCGACATCCACCAGAACTACAAGGACGTCAAGCTCAACAGCGAGCTCTTCGATGCCTTGCTGGGCAAGATCATCCTCACGCCTGAGCAGTATCAGATCGTGCTGGTGCTCAACGAGTACGGCGACTTCCTGTCCGACATGGCCTCAGGCCTGGTGGGCAGCCTCGGTACCGGGGCGAGCGGCAACTTCGCCTTCGACGCCCAGCGCCAGGTGACCATCGCCATGTTCGACCCGGCCGGCGGCACGGCCCCGGACATCGCCGGGCGGAACATGGCCAACCCCACGGCCATGTTGCTGGCCTTCGGCATGCTGCTCGACCACGTCGATCGTTACGACATCGGGCACGCCCTGCGCATGAGCCTGCTCGGCGCCATCCGCGACGGTGAGTGCACCGCCGACATCGGCGGCAAATTGAGCAGCTCGGGCTTCACCCAGGTCGTCATCGACCGCCTGGCCGACCACCTCCCCCGGTAGGCACAGAGGCCCCACCGGGACTGTGAGGCAGGGACCGCCGGGCCCCATTGGCAGGGCTCACCGGCCCCGGCGGTCGGCGCCCGCGCGGCGCGGGTTACTCGACGAGCACGAAGTAGAAGCGGCCGTCGCCCAGCTTGCGGAAGGCCCCGGTGGACAACACACCGTCGTCGAGCAGCGCGTCGACCTCGCCCATATAGGTGTCGTCCTTCGGCGTATCGGTGAGGTAGTGCACGCCGATGGCGGACGTCACGCCGGTGTCGTTGAGCTCGGTGTCCCAGACCCCGCCCACGGGCGTCGGGCGCTCGAAGTCGTCGGCGCGGATGTAGCTGTCGAAGCCGGTGGGGATCGTGCCCGAGCTGCTGTCCGGGACGTCGTCGCCGGTCTTCTGCTTGTACAGATCCGCAGCCTGGATCAGCGTCTGCATCATCGTGGCGAATTGCGACTGCTGCGCCTCACGCGATGCATTCTGCGCCGAAGGGATCACGATGGCGGCCAGGATGCCCAGGATCACCACCACGATCAGCAGCTCCACGAGCGTGAAGCCGGACGTTCGGCGATGGCGGGAGGGCTTGCTCATGACTTTGCGATCGAGCCTGGGCGCCCCCCGAGGACGGCTCGCGACCGAGTTCCTTGCGCCCCCGTCATCGGCCGCGCGCGCGGGTGACTGGAACCGCTAGGGCAGCGACGTGACGGGCACCACTTCGAGGTCCTCGAGGCCGCCGTTGTCGACGACCTGGAAGATCCAGTTCCAGTCGTTGGCGCCGAGCTGCGTGCCCACCGGGAGGTTCAGCGAGTAGTTGCCGGGACTCGTCTCGGGCAGCACCAGGAAGATCAGGAAGGTGAAGTCGCCGGTGAAGAAGAAGGCGCGTACGCTGGCGATGTCGTCGAGCCCGTTGGGGTCGTCCACCACCGCCACCACGCGCATGGTCGTGTTGGCAGTGAGCGGATTCGGGTTGATGCCGGCGGACACAATCAAGGGCGGAGCATTCACCGCCGGCAAAGCGCGGAGCAGCACCGCCCAATCGAGTCCGGGGGACGAGGGTGGCGCCCCGAGGCCGACCACGCCGCCGCCGATGACATGCGTGACCGTCGACGTCTGCAGGTCGCCGCCCAGGCGCGGGTCGAACCAGTGCACTTCGTACTCGGCGGCGTCACCCGTGAGGTTCAGCTGCGGTGTGCCGCCGTCCTTCAGAAAGACGGCATAGGCTTCGCCGGGCTTGGCCAGGCACCAACCGGACGCCCCGGAGACCAGGCTGTCGTCGGCCACCATGGAGTCGAAGGGCAGGTAGGCCTCGAAGAAGTCGAGGGCGTGCCGCGACATCGCCCACATGTTCGCCCGCGAGCGCCAGTCCTCGCAGTCGAGGTCGTTGTGGGCGTGGTTGTAGCCGAAGTACCACTCGCATCCGGCTCCGCCGGCCATGAGGTTTCCCCACAGGCCGTTGATGCGGATGTTGTCGTGCCAGAAGTCTTCGGCGTCCGGCTCGACACCATCCGCCGCCGGGCCGAACTCGTCGAGCGAGACCGCCCAGGGCTTGCCGTGTGACTTCGACTCCGAGCGCCACAGCAACGTCTCGGCGTGGGCGCCGCCGACGCTCGATGTCTGGAGGGAGGCGCCCTCCAGCAACTGCCGGTCGAGCATCGGGTCGTACTTGTCGGCGATCTGCCACGGGAAGGTGTGCAGGACGATCGGGTGATCGTCGGCATCGATGGCCTTGAAGTAGTCGTAGAACTCCTCGAGGTCGTCGGTCTGGTTGCTGTTCTCCTCGCCCAGGTTCCACTGCACCGCGAGGTGGTGGCCGAAGCGCGCCACGAGCTCGCGATAGTAGAGCTTGCGCTCGATGCCGAGGTTGCCGATGTCGAGGCCGGAGTTGCCGTCGTCGTTCTCGGTCTCCTGGGTGACGACGTGCAGCATGAGCCCGAGCTCGTCCATGTGCGTGAACACGATCTCCCACTGCGCCAGCTTGCTGACGTCGAAGCGCTCGCGCTCGACCTTGGTGGTCCACGGCCAGACGTCGTCGCCGTCACCGGCCACGTTGAAGGTCAGGAAGTACACCGAGTTCATGCCGGTGCCGGCCAGGTAGTTCATCGCGCCGATCAGCTCGCGACCGCGATCGTTCTTCCACTGCGGGTCGCCCGGCTGCCAGTCACCCGCGTGGGGTGCGTAGAAGTGCGTCGGCGTGGTCTGATCGAAGTCGGCGTAGGCGAGCAGGTTCTCGGGGCTGTTGGCGCCTGCCTTGAGGAACGGTCGGCCCGAGCCCTGGAAGCGCAGGAAGTGCTCGTCGGCGTTGATCAGCCGTCCCTCAGCGAGGAAGCCGGGCGCCGCCGGATCCGTGGGGCCCACCGTGAAGAAGCCCGTCGAGTTGTCGAACGACGTGGGCGTCCCGGCGCTGGCCACCAGGCTCACGGCGACGTCGGCACCGGTGCGGAAGGAGGCCTGGTAGATCCAGTCGCCGGCCTCATCGGGCGTGAAGCGGACGCGCCAGACGTTGCCCGCGGCAGCGCTGGTCTCGGCCGCGTTGCCGTCCGCCGCGAAGAAGCCCGGCACCGTGTAGACCTTGCCCGAGGCCAGATGCGCGAAGTAGACGTTGAGGCGATAGTCGCGGAACGGATTCGGCGTGGACGCCTCGCTCGTGGTCGGGCCGGTGAAGTCCACCGTCAGGCTCTGCCATCGGACCAGCGGGCCACTCACGCTCCCGCCGGGCACGCCGGACGCGAGCACCATCAACTGGGCACGGTCGGTGTCCGTCGCGCCCTGGTCATCGGTGACCGTCAATTCGAATTCGTAGGGCGTGGTCGTGAGCAAGCCGGAGACCGTGAGGTTCGCCGTGCTCGCTCCCAGCAGACCGGCCGGCGGGCCGACGACCTGCGTCCATGCATACGAGACCACGGTGCCGTCGACGTCGTTGCCCGAGCCGTTCAGCGTGGCGAAGGTGTCGGGCAACTGCACGATCAGGTCGGGGCCGGCGTCGGCGACGGGCGCGATGTTGCCGCCCACCTGCCCGGTGGCCAGGTGCGACGCCGGGATGATCTGCTCGCTCATCCCGGGGCCCGAGAACAGCAGCTGGATCACGACGCCGCCATTCTTCTGGAAGTGTTCGAGCGTGATCGGGTGCCAACCGGCCGCGAGGTTGACGACCCCTGTGTTCGCGGTGGCGGCGTGGAGGGTCCAGTTGTTGATGATCTGCGTGTTGTCCACCCACAGGCGCACGCCGTCGTTGGAGATGGTCTTGAAGGTCCAGTTGCCGGCCGTGGGCGCGTGGACGAATCCGGTCCAGCGCTCGGAGTAGCGGCTGTCGGCCGCCACGCTCGTGCCCGTCGGCGCAGCCCCCCAGTTCGTGAAGTCGATCACCGGATCGACGCGGCTCTCGACGAAGACCGTCAGCGACTCGTCGTCGTAGTAGTCGCCGATCAGGCCGTCCTGGGCCCGGGCAGCCGGGACCGCGACCAGCCATGCGAGCGCGAGAGCCGCACTGAAGCGGGCGAACAATGCGCGTCGGGCGATCGGGCGAGCCACGATCGTGCCGGACGGATTGTCGGACGGAGTCTCGTCCGTCGCTGGTGAGGGGGGGGCCAGCATGAGTCGAAGGAGTTGATCGTGGTGTGAGGGGGACGAGTTGAGTGACCGTCCTCGAAGACGCTCAGGCCGTGAGAGGGTGGACCAAGCCGGACACGAGGGTGGAGTCCTCGTGTGAGTGTCCGGGTCGGGGGAATTCCGCCATCTCTCTTGCTGCCCAAGCCTTTCCGCAGAGATCCTCCGGAAGGACGAGTCTCCTGGAGCTTATCCGACAGTCCGGGAAGATTGGCTGACGAAAGCTTCACTCCGGTTGAGCTCTTCCCTTTCGATTGCATCCCACAGCACGAAAGCCTCCGCGACCGCAAACGCTCCGAAGGTGTTCCCCGCGCTCACGAGGCACACGGAAAGCGCCTGCAGTCTCCTCGCGCGAGACCCTCCCTGCATCAGGCGTCGGCTTGCCCCAGCAGGTCGTTGAGCCCTCTGGCATGGGACTTGAGCGCCGACCGCCCCTTCCGCGTCAAGCGGTACCAGGAGATCGGCTTGCGCTCGACAAATTCCTTCTTCACGGAGAGATAGTCAGCCTCTTCGAGCTTCCGCAGGTGGGCCCCGAGACTGCCGTCGGTCTCGTCCAACAGGTCCTTCAGGCGTCGAAACGACATGCGGTCGTAACGCGAGAGGAGCACGCAGACCGCCAGACGGACGCGGTGCTCGAGCAGTCGGTCGAGCCCCGCCCACCCGGTGAGTTGTTGCTCAGGCTGCGGGCGCATGCGACGGGCCACCGCGTCTCCCCACCAGTGACGAGGCCACCAACCCGGCCGCCACCATGGCGCCCACGATCGTCCAACTGAAAGCCGGCTCGAAGAGCAGCACCACGTACCCCCCCACCATGAGCAGGCCCGGCCACACCAGGCGTCGGTCGAGGTGCAGGGCGGCCAGGATGTAGGCCAGGCTCACCGACAGGAGCACGGTCGGCCCCAGGCTCTGCCACGGGATCAGGCCGCGGGCGGGCAGGAGCGCCGCCAGGCCCACGAAGCCGAACATGATCAGCCAGTGCACCGCGTGCTGCCTGCAGAGGCGATTGTCGGCCTGGCCCAGACTCTTGCTGTGCCGGCGCGCAAGCCAACCGCTGAACAGCCACCCGACGGGGAAGACCACCATCCAGTAGGTCCCCACGCTGTCGGGACGCAGGTCGATGAGCGCGAACCCCACCAGCGTGGCCGCCGCCCAGAACAGATAGATGCCCGCCGGGCCTGTGGGTGCGTCGGCGTGCTCCACCACATCGCGGACGTAACGGATGTCCCGCCCCAGATCTCGATCGTCACTCATCTTTGCCTCCCTGACCCGCCCCAGCCTTTGGGACCGGTCTCGGCTGATTAACTCTGGTTTTCAGAGTACTCTGCCAATGGCTCGGCGACAAGCCCCTGGGCGTGACGGGTCGGTGACGGCGGCGCCGCGGAGCGCGCCTACCAGATCTGGACGCGCTCCCCTTCGGGGAGCCACATGGCGTCCCCGGGCGCGACGCCGAACGCCGCGTGGAACTCGGGCATGTTGCGCAGCGGCCCCAACACCCGGAAGCGCGCCGGCGCGTGCGGATTGGTGCGGACCATCACCTGCAGGCTCTCGTCGCGCATCTTGTTGCGCCAGGCCTGAGCCCAGCCCATGAACACCCGCTGCTCGTCGGTGAAGCCGTCGATGGGCGCGATCGGCCCCTTGCCGCGTCGCGACCGCTTGTAACCGTGGTAGGCGATGGTCAGGCCGCCGAAGTCCCCGATGTTCTCACCCAGGGTCAGCCGACCGTTCACGTTCAGACCGGGCAAGGCCTCCATGGCGTCGAACTGGGCGACGAGCCGGTCCGCGCGCGCGTCGAATTCGGCACGGTCCGCGTCGGTCCACCAATTCTTGAGGTTGCCCTCGGCGTCGTACTGGCTGCCCTGGTCGTCGAAGCCGTGGCTGATCTCGTGACCGATGACCGCCCCCATGGCGCCGTAGTTGACGGCGTCGTCGAAGCTCTCGGAGAAGAACGGCGGCTGCATGATGCCCGCCGGGAACACGATCTCGTTCAGGCCCGGGTTGTAGTAGGCGTTCACCATCTGGGGCGTCATGCCCCACTCGCCGCGGTCGGGCGGGTTGCCCACCTTGTCGAGGTTGAAGCGCTTCGAGAAGACCCGCGCCGCCAGGGCGTTGCGGCCATAGGCGTCCGGCTCGACCTCCAGCCCGGCGTAATCGCGCCATTCATCCGGGTAGCCGATCTTGGTCGTGAAGGCGTCGAGCTTCTGGTGGGCCCGGAGACGTGTCTCCTCGCTCATCCACTCGCGCGAGTCGAGGCGTTCGCGGAAGGCGGCCATGATGTTGTCGACCATCTGCTGGGCCCGGGTCCGGGCCGCCGGGCTGAAGGTACGCGCGACGAATTCCTCGCCCAGGGCCTCTCCCAGCGCCTGCCCCGTGGCCGCGACGCAGCGCTTCCAGCGCGGCCGCTGCTCCTCGACGCCCCGCAGGCGGCGGCTGAAGAAGTCGAAGTCGGCCGCCACCAACTCGGAGCCTAGCGTCGGCGCCGCCGCGTCCACCAGGTGCCAGGTCAGGTAGACCTTCCAGTCCTCCAGCGGCACCTCTTCGAGCATGGCGCTCAGCTCGGCGAAGAACTCGGGTTGAGCCATGTTGAAGCGGTCCCTCACCGGCACGTCGAGGGCGCGGAAGTATTCCTGCCAGCCGATGGCGGGCGTCGCCTCGGAAGCCGCGCCCACGCTCATCGGATGGTGGATCGCATAGGGGTCGCGCATCTCGACGCGGATCATCGAGCGAGAGGCCAGGCGTGTCTCGAGGGCCATCACGGTGGCCGCCCCGCGGACCGGGTCGCCGCTCCAATCGCCGACCAGGTCGAGCATGCGGGCCACGTGCGCGACGTAGTCCGCACGCAACGCCGCCGATTCGTCGTCCTCACGGGTGTAGTAGTCGCGGTCGGGCAGACCGAGTCCGCCCTGCCAGGCCACAGCGATCATCATGTCCTGGTTGTCGGCGTCCTGATCGGAGAAGACGTTGAAGGCCGCGCCAATGCCATGGCGGTGCAACGCGGCGATGGTCGCCATGAGGTCGTCGCGCGTCTCGATGGCGGCGATGCGCGCGAGCAGGGGCTCGATGGGCGCGAGGCCTGCGTCCTCGATGGCCTCGGCGTCCATGCAGGCGCAGTAGAAGTCGCCCAGCTTCTGCGCGTTGGAGCCCGGGGCCGCCTCGTCATCGGCGCAGGCCTGCTCGAGGATGTCGTGCAGCACGGCCTCGTTGCGGTCGGAGATCTCGCTGAACACGCTGAGCGAGCTCTTCTCGCCGGGGATCTCGTTGCGGTCCATCCACCCGCCGTTCACGAAGCGGTAGAAGTCGTCCGCCGGTTCGGCGCTGAGATCGAAGTTCTCCGGGTGCAGGTTGACGTCGTTGGGATCGGAGTGCCCCGAGGCGCCGCGGGCACCATGGATGTCCGCCGCGGCGGACGTCACGGCGCGGTGGTCCGTCGCGTCGGGTGCCGAGCAGGCGGTCGCGAGGACGAGGGCAGAGGCCGACAGGAGCGTGAGGCGACAGCGCATGGAATTCTCCGGGAACGTCGCTTGCATGGGGCGCGCGAGGATAGCCGAATTCACTTCCCGGGCCACGCAGGATGGCCTCCCCCCCGGCCCCTCCGAGCCCATCCCATCCGACACCGCTTCCACCTGGTCGACGCCAGCCCTTACGTCTTCCGGGCCTACTACTCGATTCCGGACACCCTGACCTCCCCGGACGGGAAGCCCGTCAACGCCGTCCACGGCTTCGTGGACTTCCTGCTGCGCTACATCCGCGAGCACGCGCCCACCCACCTCGCCCTGGCCTTCGACGAGAGCCTCTCCTCGTCGTTCCGCAACGACTTCTACCCGCCCTACAAGGCCCAGCGCGAGTTGCCGCCCGAGGAGCTGAAGGCCCAGTTCCGCTGGTGCCAGCAGGCCGGCCGGGCCCTCGGCGCCGCGGTGTTCTCCGACGCGCGCTACGAGGCCGACGACATCGTCGCGACCTTGTGCCGACGGTTGGTGCGGCGTGGGCACGACATCGTCGTGGTCAGCAACGACAAGGACCTCACCCAACTCGTCGAGCGCCGCGTGGTGTTCCGGGACGCCGCCAAGGGACTCGACTTCGATGTCGCGGGGGTGCAACGCCAGTGGGGCATCCTCCCCGACCAGGTGCCGGATTTCCTCGGACTCGCCGGCGACGCCGTCGACAACATCCCCGGCGTCCGAGGCGTGGGCAACAAGACCGCAGCGGCTTTGCTCGCCGTGTACGCCGACCTCGACGCGATCTACGCCGACCTGCCGGGCGTGGCGGCGCTGCCGTTGCGCGGCGCGGCCGGCGTCGCCGCGCGCCTGGCCGAACACCGCGAGCTGGCCTACCTCTCCCGACGCCTGGCCACGGTGGCCGTGGATGCGCCGGTGCGCGCCGACCCCCGCGTGCTGCGACTCAAGCCCGCGATGCCCGCAGCGGTGGAGACCCTGGCCCGGGAGCTCGGGTTGCAACGCCTGGCCGAGCGCATGCTCGCGCCGAGGCTCTAGCTCGCCCGCACCGGCCGCTCGCGTCGGCTGCCCGAAAGGGGCGCCGCACTCACGCGCCAAGAGCTACTGGGCGATGAGCTGCAGCCCGTTGGACAAGGCCACATTCTGCTCGGCGGCCGGGTCGTCGATGGCGTACTGCAGGACGATCTCGAAGCCCGGCATATCGAGGGGCCACTGGGCGTACTCGAGGTCGACCCGGCCCTGGCTGTCGGAGAAGGTCAGCACGGTGACGCTGAGCGGAGGAAAGGCCTTCAGCGTCCCGCCGTAGAAGGGGTGGTTGCCCACCTCCAGGGAGATGAGCATGAGCGCGAGGGCGTTGGGGCGCACATCGCGCAGACGCACCGCGCCGGGAGCCCCCAACGCGAGCGTCCCCTCACCCCAGAGGACCGGATCGCCGGCCGTCCCCGGCAGGGCCGCGCCCAGACCGAGGATCGGGACCGCGGGCACCAGGCGATAGACCTGCCCGGCGTAGTCGACCACCAGCAATTCGCCGTCGGCGTCCTCGCCGAAGGAGACCACGTTCACCAGGGGCCCGGTGCCGGGGGTCAGGTACTGCAGACCGAGCAGCGGATTCTCGGCGACGGTCGACGTGCTCGTGTCGAATTCCATGCCCCAGATGTCCGAGCTGCACAGGTCGGCATAGACGTAACGCCCCTGCAGGTCGGGGATGGCGTCGCCGCGGTAGGCGTAACCGCCGACCACGGCGCAGCGACCGTCGGAGTGGTCGAACTCATGCACCGGGTCCGTCATCAGTGGCGAGGTGCAACTGCAGCCGCCCTGCCCCGTGCAACTGGTCCCTTCGCGGCAGCGCCAACCGAAGTTAGGGCTGCCGGTCGACCCCGCCCGCAGGCGATCGATTTCCTCGCTCGTGAAGAAGCCGACGTCGCCGAGCCAGAATGTCGCCGTCTCGCGATCGAAGGAAAAGCGCCACGGGTTGCGCACGCCGCGCGCCCAGATCTCGGGACGCGCGCTCCCCAGTCCCACGAAGGGATTGTCCGCCGGGATGTGAGGCGCGGGCACATCGATGTCGAGCCGCAGGATCTTCCCCAGCAGCACCTCGAGCGACTGGGCGTTGCCTTGCGGCGGGATCAGGGGACTGGTGTCCCAGTTGAAGCCGCCATCGCCCACCGCGATGTAGAGCATGCCGTCGTGGGGGCCGAAGGCAAGCATGCCCCCGTTGTGCGCCTTCAGCGGCTGCATGATCTCGAGGATCGACTCGAAGCTGTCGGGATCGGCGAGGTCGGGGTCGAATTCGTCCCGCTCGAATCGCGCGATGACGTTGTCGCCCCGGTCGTCGGTGTAGTTCACGATGAACTGCCGGTTCGTCGCGTAATCAGGATGGAAGGCCAGCCCCAGCAGGCCCTGCTCCCCGAGCATGCCGCTGGCCGGATCGAGCAGGTCTCCGATGTCGAGGAACGGCTGGACCAGCAGGGCGCCGTCCCGCACGACCAGGATCTTGCCCGTGGCCTGCTCGACGACGTAGAGGCGGCGGTCGTCGTCACCCTGACCGGTGGCGTAGACCGGCAGGTCGAATCCGTCCGCCACCAGCTCCAACCCCAAGGGGGTCCCGAGCTGCCCCGCGACCGGTGCAGCACCGACGAGGACGAGGAGCGACACCAACGCGGTCAGCCGCGCCAGCGTCCCGGAGGGGCTGACCATGGGGAGGGTCCGGGGAGGGGGGAGCGGGGATTCTAGCCCATGACTCGCGATCGGGGGCCAGCCGGATCGCCGGCGCTCGCCACCTCAGAACACGTCGCTGTCACCGATGGTGAAGAACCAGTTCTCCCGCGCCCAGCTCAGGGTCAGGGCAGGCGCGTAGATCACGATGCACAGGTTGCTGTGGCAGTCCTCGGCCAGGAATCCGCGCTCGGCCACCGCTCGGTGTTGCTCGTGCCAGGTCGGCAGCCAGATCTCGACGCGCGCCTGGCCACCTTCCCGCCCCACGCCGACGACGTGTTCGAGCAGCCGCGCGCAGGCGCCCTCGTCGTCGCGCGCCACCATCCATTCGGCCAGGGCCAGGATCGGCGGCCCGCCCCAGTCGGCGCGCGTCACGCACAGCGCCCGCAGTTCGTCCCCGCCCGGCGCGGTCAGCGCGAAGACGCGATAGTCCCCCACCGGGCAGCGGGTGTAGCGCCATTGCAGGTAGGCCCGGTCGCGCACGATGGACATGGGCAGCTCGGGTTCGAGCCGCGACCAGAGCCGATCGACCCGCTCATCGAAGGCCTCCAGCTCGATCACTGCGCCCTCGCGGGCGGCTCCCGCTGCGCACGCGGCGTCGTCGTCGAACGCGAACAGGTTGCGCGCCAGGGTCTTCACCGGAGCGTGCACCGGCGTGTAGCCCAGCAACTTCACCCCCACGCGGTAGGCCTTGTCGTTGGGAAATCCGTAGCCGTACGCGTTGATCTCCGGCACCCCGAAGTGGTCGAAGTAGAAGCGGGCCGTCCGCAGCCAGGCGCCGTCCTTGCGCAGCCCGCGCCGGTAGTCGGCATGCACCACGGAGTCGACGCCCTGGCCGCAGCAGTCGCGGCGCCCTTCGATCTGGACCGTCGCCGGCAGACAGGCGTACTGCGCGACGATGCGGCCCTGCGGCTCGACGCCCAGCACCACCTGGGTGCCGGCCGGATTCTCGAGATACTCCCAGCGCCAGGCCGCCTCGGCCCGGTCCGCGTAGCCCGGGTCGTCCTCCGCGAAGACGGCGTTGAACAGCTCGAGGATGCCCGCTTCATCGCCCGGCGCGTAGGGACGGATGTCGAGGTCGCTCGCGCTCACCGGCGCGGGTTCCGCAACCGCCGACGCCGCCGCCGACTCTCACCGTCGCGAGCGTCGTCGCGCGGGTCCGCCGATCGCTCCAGGCCCTGCTGTCGCTCGGCCTCCGCCGCGGCCTCTCGGATCGCCGTGCTGATGCGGTCGCGCACGCGGCGCACGGTGGGCCCCGCCGAGGGGGCCCGGTGTGATTCGTGCAAGCGCAGGGCTTCTTCTTCGTAGGCCTCCAGGTCGTTGCCCAGGCTGCGGTCGAGCAGCGACCAGAGCAAGCCGAAGAGAGCCCCGCCGAGGTGCGCGCCGTGGCCGATGGGCAGCCCCCCGCCCGAGCGCTGTTCGATCAGCCCCCAGATGTCGAGACCCACGAACGCCGTCACCGCCAGCCAGGCCGGGACCGGCACGACCATGAAGAAGAGCAACAGCCGCTGCGGATACAGGAAGGCGAAGCACATGAGCACGCCGGCGATGGCGCCCGAGGCGCCCAGAGCCGGAATGTCCTCCCACCCGAAGTAACTCAGCGAGGCGTGCGCCGCCGATGACGCCACCGCCGCGCAGAGATAGAAGCCCACGAAACGACGACTCCCCCAGGCCTGTTCGAGCGGCTGACCGAAGCTCTTCAGCACGATCATGTTGACCATCAGGTGCAGGCCCATCGCGTGCGAGAAGGCCGACGTGAGCAGGGTCCACCAGCGCCCTTCCTCCAGCGAGGACAGGCTCACCAGGAAGTTGTCGAGCAGCAGCTCGGGGATGCCGACCTGCAGGTGGTGCCCGTGTTTCCAGGCGAGCCAGACCACCACGTTGAGGCCGACGATGACGTTGACGGCGATCGGCTTCGATCGCTCCAGCCGCAATTCCGATGTCGTCAGGGCCGAGCTGTCCATCGCTGCCGACGATACTCCCCGCGGATGCCCGGAGCGACCCTGCCGGTCCGTTGCCCGGCCGCGGAGCGTCGGCTAGCGTGGCGCCCATGACCACCACCACCAAAACCTCCGACCCCGCCGCCCGCAACGCCGTCGTCCTCCGCTCGGATTACCGCCCCCTGGACTGGCGCGTGGCCGAGCTCGACCTGCACTTCGACCTCTATGAGGACCATGCGCTCGTGCGGGCCCGCGCACGCTACGAGCGGGTCGCGACGGATCTCGCGGATCTGCGCCTCGATGGCGAGGCCCTCGAGCTCGTGCGCATCGCTCTCGACGGCAAGGCCGTGCCCCTCGAGGCGGCGCGACGCGACGAACGCTCGCTGACCCTCGACGCCGAGATCCTGGCCGCCCATGCCGCCGACCCCGGCCGCTTCGAGCTCGAGGTGGTCACGCGACTCGTGCCCCAGGACAACACGTCGATGGAGGGCCTGTACCGTTCGGGGCCGACCTTCTGCACCCAGATGGAGGCCGAGGGCTTCCGCCGCGTGACCTACTACCCCGACCGCCCCGACGCGCTCACCGTCTGGACCACGACCATCACCGCCGACGCCGAGCGCTATCCGGTGCTGCTCAGCAACGGCAACCTGATCGCCACCGAAGCGTTGGACCAGGGCCGCCACCTCGCCCGCTGGCACGACCCCCACCCCAAGCCCTGCTACCTCTTCGCCCTCGTGGCCGGCGACCTCGGCCACATCGAGGACCGCTTCACCACCGCCTCCGGCCGCGACGTGACCCTGCGCGTGTACACCGACAAGGGCAACGAGGAGCGGGCCCGTCACGCCCTGCGCTCACTGCAGCGCGCGATGCGCTGGGACGAGCAGGCCTACGGCCGCGAGTACGACCTCGACACCTTCATGATCGTGGCCGTCGACGACTTCAACCTCGGCGCCATGGAGAACAAGGGCCTCAACCTGTTCAACTCGGCCGTCGTGCTGGCCGACGCGGCCACGGCCACCGATGAGGACTTCCTGCGCATCGAGGGCATCGTCGCCCACGAGTACTTCCACAACTGGTCGGGCAACCGGGTCACCTGCCGCGACTGGTTCCAGCTCAGCCTGAAGGAGGGCTTCACGGTCTTCCGCGACCAGACCTTCTCCGCCGACCTCAACGACCCGGCGCTGCAGCGGATCCAGGACGCGCGCATGCTGCGCGACCTCCAATTCCCCGAGGACGCCGGCCCGCAGGCCCACCCCATCCGCCCCGACGCCTACATCACCATCGACAACTTCTACACGCGGACGATCTACGAGAAGGGCGCCGAGGTCATCCGCATGATGCACGTCTTGCTGGGGGCCGAGCGCTTCCGCGCCGGCGCCGATCTCTACTTCGAGCGCCATGACGGGCAGGCCGTGACCTGCGAGGACTTCGTCGCCGCCATGGAGGACGCGAGCGGCGTCGATCTGGCGCCGCTGCGGCGCTGGTACGCCCAGGCGGGGACGCCCCACCTCGACGTCACCGGCCGGCACGACCCCGCCGACGGCAGCTACGAGCTCACCGTCGCACAGACCACGGCGCCCACGCCGGGTCAGCCCACCAAGCAGCCGCTGCACATCCCGCTCAAGCTCGGGCTGCTCGGACCCGACGGCCACGACCTGTCGCTGACCCTGCAGGACGAGGCAGCGACGACGCCCGACGCCGGCGCGACCACCCGCGTGCTCGACGTGCGCGAGGCGCGCCAGACCTTCCGCTTCACCGGCATCACCGCCCCGCCCGTGCCGTCCCTGCTGCGCGGGTTCTCCGCGCCGGTGGTGCTCGACGATCACCTTGGCGACGACGACCTGGCCTTCCTGGCGCGCCACGACAGCGACGCCTTCAACCGCTGCGAGGCCGCCCAACGGCTGGCCCTGCGGGAGTTGGAGCGCCTCGCCGATGAGGCCGCGGCCGGCGCGGCCCCGAGCCTCGGCGCCACCCTCGCCACCACCTTCGGGAGCCTCCTCGCGCGGGCCCTCGACGAACCGGCCGCGGCCGGCCTCGTGGCCGAGATGGTCACGCTCCCGGGCGAGGCGGCCCTGTGCGAGCACGCGGCCCGGCCCGACCCCGACGCCATCCATGCGGCGCACGACTTCGTCGCCCGCGCCCTCGCCGAGCAGCACCGCGACGTCCTCACGGCCCTGTACGACCGCTACCACGGACGCGATCTCGAGTCGCTCGACCCGGTGAGCGTGGGCGTGCGGCGCCTGAAGAACACCGCCCTCGGCTACCTCGCCGCCCTCGACGACGATGCCGCCGTGGCCCGCGTGGTCGCCCAACTCGAGGGCGCCGGATGCATGACCGACGAGCAGGCCGCCCTCGAGCTCGTCGCCGAGATGCCCGACCCCGCCCGCTCCGAGGCCCTGCAGGCCTTCAAGCAGCGCTGGCGCCACGAGCCGCTGGTGATGAACAAGTGGTTCGCGGCCCAGGCGTCGGCCCGGGTCGAATCGGTGCCCGACGACATCTTGCGCCTGGTCACCGACGAGACCTTCGACGCCAACAACCCCAACAAGATGCGCAGCGTGTGGCGCAACCTGGGCGAGAACCCCTTCGTGTTCCACCGCAGGGACGGCCGCTGCCACCGACTCTTCGCCGACATGCTGGCAGAGGTCGACAGCCGCAATCCGATCCTGGCCGCCCGCCTGGTCGGCGCCTTCAACTCGTGGCGCCGCTTCGACGCCGAGCGTCAGGCGTCCATGGAGGCGCAGCTGCGTCGGCTGCTCGACCGTCCGGGCCTGTCCGAGAACCTGTTCGAGATGGTCAGCAAGGCCCTCGCCTGACGCCGCGGGCGCCCGCCGGCGCGGTCACGTGTCGGCGAGCAGGCGTCCCAGCACGGCCTCGATCTCCTCGCGACCGAAGTTGTGGCCCTTGATGAACTCGGTCACCGTGCCCTCGGGCGAGAGCGCCACGATCCCGTGGGTGCCCACCTGCGGGTACTCCTCGATGGTCAAGAGGTCGCCGTCCGGTCCCAACTCGGGAGCGATCACGGCGAACGTCACACGACCCTCGTACTCCTGTTCGAGCGCGCTCACGGCGGCACCGATCTTCGTGCAGAAGGGTCAGGTATCGGCGATGGCGTAGTAGCGCACCTGGGGGAGGGCCTGGGTGCCGCACGCCGCGAGGAACGCGACGGCCACCAGGAGGCAGCGGGTCATGAGGGTCATGGTTCTCGTCTCTCGTGTGTCGGGTCGGAGGGTCTAAGGCAACTTGGGCGGACGCACCGCCGCCACAGCCGGTTGATCGAGCGCACCGAGGAAGGCCAACAGGTCGGCGATCTGCGCGTCGGTCAGTTGGCGGTCGCTGAGCTTGTCGCGGCTGAGGTGCGGATTGTCGATGCCACCGCCGGCCATGAGCCGCACGGCGGCCTCCAGCGTGGCCACGGAGCCGTCGTGGAAGTAGGGCGCCGACTTGGAGATGTCGCGCAAGGTCGGCGTCTTGAACGCGCCCATGTCTCGGTCGCGTTGGGTCACCTTGAAGCGGCCGACGTCGGGCTCGGCGGCGTCCATGCCGATGCCCACGTTGTGGAACTGCAGGTCGGTGAGCAGGACCCCGGCGTGGCAATCGACGCAGCCCTCCTCCTGGAACAGCGCCCAGCCGCGCTGCTGCGCGTCGTCGAGGGCTGACGTCTCACCGGCCATGAAGCGGTCCCAGGCCGTGCCGTTCGAGATGAGCGTGCGCATGTAGGCAGCCAACGCCTTGGGCACGTTGTCCTCGTCGGCGGCCCCCCCGAAGACCTGCTCAAATTGGTCCGCGTACTCGGGGATGGCGTTGATCGCCGCGAGCACCGGCGCCGTGTCCTTGGCCCCCATGTTGCCGCCGGTCCAGGCCTTCAACGCCTGCACCTCGAGGCTGGCGGCGCGGCCGTCCCAGTACCAGCTCTGGTGATAACCGACGTTCCACATCGTCGGCGACGAGCGCGTGAGCTGCTTCTGGTACGCGCCGATCGCCTTGGGCAAGCCGTCGGTGAGCCCGAATTCCCGCACGTGGCACGAGTAGCAGGAGCGGGTGCCGTCGCCGCTCAGGCGGGGATCGCCGTAGAGATACCGCCCCAACGCCGCCTTCTCCGCGGTGAGCGGATTGTCGGCGGGGATCTCCATGTAGTCGTAGCTCTCGATGGGGTCGTAGGCCGCCGGATCGGCCGGCAGCGGCAGGACCTCGAACTCGAACGCGTCGTCTTCGCACGCTCCCCCCAGCAAGAGGGTCGCGGCAGCGATGACGATCCAGCACTTCGGCGACATGTGGGACTCCCGGTTCGCGGCGGCATCGGACGGCGGCGGTCGCGCGAGCCTGTCCGCGATGACACTCGGCAACCAGGCCGCAAAGCTAGCAAATCGGCCGGCTCAGCCGCCCAGCAGCTTCTGCAGGTAGGCCACGTCGAGGCGCCGCCCGAACTTCCACCCCACCTCCCGGAATTCAGCGCAGCGCGTGTAGCCCAGCGCCTCGAACAGGGCGACGCTGACGCGGTTCTCGGTGCACACCCCGGCGATGAGCGTGTGCAGCCCTGCCTGCCGTGCGTGGGCCTCGACCTGTTCCATCAAGCGCCGCCCCCGACCCCGCCCGGTCGCGTCGGGCGCCAGATACACCGCCACCTCGGCCGCATCGCCGTAGGCGCAGCGGGACTTGTACGGCCCGACCAGCGCATAGCCGAGCACTCGCCCACCCGCCGTCGCCACGAAGGTCGCGTGGCGCGGATCGTCGAACTGCAACTGTGCCGCGAAAGCGTCAGGCTCCACCGGTCGGTCGTGGAACGTCGCGGTGGAGGTCTCGACGTAGTGGTTGTAGACGGCCCGGGCCGCCTCGACGTGCTCGGGCCGCAGCGGCTCGATGGTGGTGCCGTCGATGCCGTCGGCCTCGTCGGCGTCGTGAGGAGCGTCGGTGTCGGTCACAGGAGTCCCCGGCGCCCCAAATCGCGGCGCAGGGTCGCCGCATCCGTGAAGTGGATCCCGTCGAGCCCCCACCGACGCGCCGCCGTGATGTTCTCCGCTCGGTCGTCGACCAGGACGCAGCGCTCCGGGGCCACACCGAGTGCCTCCGGTGGTCCGAGGAAGGCGCGGCTGTCGGGCTTGCGCACGCCCGTGTCGCACGAGACGAAGGTCCAGTTCAGGAAGCGCGACAGCGTCAGCTCCGCTTCGATCAGTCGGTACCACAAGGGGTAGTTGGAGAGGGCATGCAGCACATGATCGGCAGCGCGCAAGTCGGCCAGCAGCGTCTCCATGCCCTCCACGAAGCGGTAGCTCCGGCGCAGGTGCGCGCGCAGGGCCTCGCCGTCCACCGGGCGACCATCACGGAAGAAGCGCGCGAGGTAGGCCGGCTCGTCCAGGCGACCCAGTTCGAATTCGATCCAGGCCGTCGGGTGCTTGGTGGCCACCAACTCCTCGAAGCTCATGCCGAAGAAGGCCGGCAGGGCCTCCCAGTAGGGCTCGACGACGAGGGTGTCCATGACGTCGAACAACAGCACCGTCGCCGGGCCGGACGCCTCGGTCACGGCAGGCGTCGCCGCTCGGCGTCTTCCCGCACCTCGAATTCCACGTCCTTGATCGGCCCCGCCGGGCCGGCGCCCGGGGGCGGCCTCGCCCCGCCGCGTCCGTGGGCCGGGCCGCCCGGCGCGCCGGAAGGACCTCCGAAGGTCTTCACCTGCAAGTGACCCGCCGCAGCGCTGCGACGCAGCCAGGCCGCGAGACCCACCATGAGCAGGCGTCGAGTGGGCGGCAGCAGGCACAGCACGCCCAGGATATCGGTCAGGAAGCCGGGCGTGATCAGGACGGCCCCGGCCACCAGCACCATGGCCCCTTCCATGAGCTCGCGGCCCGGCACCCGTCCCGCGCTGGTCTCGGACTGGATGCGTTGCAGCAGGCGCAGGCCCTGACTGCGGGCCAGAGCAGCGCCCAGGAACCCCGTGGCGAGGATCAGCAGCAGCGTGTTGCCCGCCCCGATCCGCCCGCCGACCTCGATCAGCAAGGCCAGCTCGACCGCCGGCACGACCACGAAGAGGAGCAGGAGCAGTCCCATGTCCGCCCTTTATAGGGCAGGGGCCCGAAGGATTCCGCGCCCCTGCGGTGGCGGGCCGCATCGAGGGGTATCGGGCCGTGACGCGGGCCTCAGGCCGGAGAGTCGACCTCCCGGCGGTCGTAGGCCAGGTTCGTGGCCAGCCAGGTCTCGGTCTCGGGCACGGCCTCGCCCCGTCGGGCGGCGTAGTCCTGCACCTGGTCGCGCCCCACGTTGCCCACGTTGAAGTAGTGGGCCTGCGGGTGGTCGATGTAGAGGCCGCTCACGCTGGCGGCCGGCGTCATGGCGCACGACTCCGTCAGTTGCATGCCCAGCGCCTCGGCGTCGAGCAACGCGAACAGCTCCCGCTTGGGACGGTGATCGGGGCAGGCCGGATAACCGAACGCCGGACGGATGCCGACGAAGCGCTCCTTGATCAGGTCGCCGGGCGCCAGCCCCTCGTCGGCGCGGCCCCAGTCGGCCCGCGCGCGGGCATGCAGCCACTCGGCGAGGGCCTCGGCCAGGCGATCGGCCAGGGCGGCGGTCATGATCGCGTGGTAGTCGTCGTGCTCGGCGAGGAAGGCCTGCTTCAACGCATCGGCGCCGAGCCCCGCGGTGACCGCGAACGCGCCCACGTGATCGTTGCCAGCTCCCATCGGCGCCACGTAGTCTGCCAGGCACTCGTTGGGGCGGCCCGCCGCGCGGCGGCCCTGTTGGCGCAGCATGGGGAAGCGCGCCGCCTCCTGCGTGCGCTGCTCGTCGCTCCACAGGATGATGTCGTCGCCGTCCGCGTTGGCCGGCCAGAAGCCGATGACGGCCCGCGCCTGCAGCAGCTGCTCGTCGACGATGCGCTGCAGCAGGGTGAGGGCGTGCTCGTGCAACTCCCGGGCCGCCGCGCCCTGGACGGGATCGTCGAGCAGCTCGGGGTACTTGCCCTTCAACTCCCACGCGTGGAAGAAGAAGGTCCAGTCGATGAGCGGCACCAGCTCGGCGAGGTCGACGTCGTGGGTGCGCGTGCCGAGGAAGCCGGGAGCCGTCGGCGACGCCGCGAAGTCCGGCTGTGCCCGGTTGCCCCGCGCCTGCTCGAGGGTCAACAGCACCTCCGTCGAACGCCCCGCGTGGACCTCCCGCAGGTGCTCCTGATCCGCGCGCACCTCCTGCAGGAAAGTCTTGCTGCGCTGCTCGTCCATGAGATTGGACACCGCGGGAACCGACCGGGACGCGTCGTTGACGTGGACCACCGCCGATTGCCGCCGCGGCGCGATCTTCACCGCCGTGTGTTGTCGGCTGGTGGTGGCGCCGCCGATGAGCAGGGGCATGTCCATGCCGCGCCGCTCCATCTCTTCGGCGGCCCCCACCATGATCTCGAGCGACGGCGTGATCAGGCCGCTCAGCCCCACCATGTCGGCGCCCTCCGCGATGGCCGTGTCGAGGATCTTCTGGGTGGGCACCATCACGCCGAGGTCGATGACGTCGAAGCCGTTGCAGCGCAGCACCACGCCGACGATGTTCTTGCCGATGTCGTGCACGTCGCCCTTCACCGTGGCCATGACCACCTTGCCCTTGGACGTGGGCTTGCCGTCGGCCGCCGCCTCCATGTAGGGCTCGAGGTGCGCCACCGCCTTCTTCATCACGCGGGCGCTCTTGACCACCTGGGGTAGGAACATCTTGCCGGCCCCGAAGAGGTCGCCCACCACGTTCATGCCGTCCATGAGCGGGCCCTCGATCACGTGCAGCGGCTTGTCGGACGCGAGGCGCGCCTCCTCGGTGTCCTCGACGACCCAGGTGTCGATGCCGTGCACGAGCGCGTGGCTGAGCCGCTCGGCCACCGGCGCCTCGCGCCACGAGAGGTCCTCCTCGCGCTTGCGGCCGTCGCCCTTCACGGTCACCGCGAAGTCGACCATGCGCTCGGTGGCGTCCGGGCGACGGTCGAAGATCAGGTCCTCGACGTGCTCGAGCAGCTCGGGCGGGATGTCCTCGTAGACGCTGAGCTGGCCGGCATTGACGATGCCCATGTCGAGACCGGCCTTGATGGCGTGGTAGAGGAAGGCCGCGTGGATCGCCTCGCGCACCGGGTTGTTGCCGCGGAAGGCGAAGCTCAGGTTGCTGATGCCCCCGCTGACCTTCACGCCCGGGAGACGCTCCTTGATCAGCTTCGTGGCCTCGATGAAGTTCACGCCATAGCGGTTGTGCTCCTCGATGCCCGTCCCGATGGCCAGCACATTGGGGTCGAAGATGATGTCGGTGGGGTCCCAGCCCTCGCCGTCGACGAGCAGCTTGTAGGCCCGCTCACAGATCTCGATCTTGCGCTCCACCGTGTCGGCCTGGCCGGTCTCGTCGAAGGCCATGACCACCACGCTGGCGCCGAAGCGCGCCACCTCCCGCGCCTTCTCGAGGAAGTCGGCCTCGCCCTCCTTGAGGCTGATGGAGTTGACCACGCCCTTGCCCTGCAGGCACTTGAGCCCGGCGACGATGACGTCCCAGCGGGACGAGTCGACCATCACCGGCAGCCGGGCGATCTCGGGCTCGGCGGCGATGAGCTGCAGGAAGCGCGTCATGGCCGCGGGGCCGTCGAGCATGCCCTCGTCCATGTTCACGTCGAGGATGTTGGCCCCGCCGCGCACCTGGTCGAGCGCCACCTCCACCGCCGTGGCGTAGTCGCCGGCCAAGACCAACTTGGCGAAGCGGCGCGACCCGGTCACGTTGGTGCGCTCGCCGATCATCTGGAAGTTGGCGTCCGGCAGGATCGCCAGGCGCTCGAGGCCCGAGAGCTCCGTGTACCGCTCCGCAGCCGCGGGCACGGCCCGGGGCGCCCGACCGTCCATGGCGGCCTTCACCGCCGCGATGTGCTCAGGCGTCGTCCCGCAGCAGCCCCCCACCACGTTCACCAGGCCACTATAGGCCCACTCCGTGAGCAACTCGGCGGTCTGGTCCGGCCGCTCGTCGTACTCGCCGAAGGCGTTGGGCAGTCCCGCGTTCGGGTAGCAGCTCACGAAGGTGTCGGCGATGGACGACAGCTCGGCCAGGTAGGGCCGCATCTCCTCGGCGCCCAACGCGCAGTTGAGCCCGACGATGAGCGGCCGGGCGTGGGCCACCGAGCGCCAGAAGGCGTCGATGGTCTGGCCCGAGAGGGTGCGCCCGCTGCGGTCGGTGATGGTGACCGAGATCATCAGCGGCAAGCGCCGGCCCTTCTCGTCCATGACCTTGTCGACGGCGTAGAGCGCCGCCTTGGCGTTGAGCGTGTCGAAGATGGTCTCGATCAGCAACAGGTCGACGCCGCCGTCGATGAGGCCGCGAGTCTGCTCGGCGTAGCTCTCGACGAGCTCGTCGAAGGTCAGGGCGCGGTAGCCCGGGTCCTCCACCCGCGGCGACAGCGAGAGCGTCTTGCTGGTGGGCCCCAGGGCGCCGGCGACGAAGCGCGGCTGGTCGGGCGTCTTGGCGGTGAAGCTGTCGGCCGCCCGACGGGCGATCTCCCCGGCGGCCTTGTTCAGGTCGTAGATGATCGCCTCGAGCCCGTAGTCCGCCTGGCTCACCGACGTGCCGTTGAAGGTGTTGGTCTCGATGATGTCGCAGCCGGCGGCCAGGTAGCGCTCGTGGATCTCCTGCACGACGTCGGGCCGCGTGAGCACGAGCAGGTCGTTGTCACCCTGCAGGTCGGAGGGGTGCTCGGCGAAGCGCTCCCCGCGGAAGTCGGCCTCGGTCAGGCCGTAGCCCTGGATCAGGCTGCCCATGGCCCCATCGAGGATCAGGATGCGGGTGGCGAGCTGTTTCCTCAGCAGGGCGGTGCGCGCGGTGGCGTCTTCGGTGGCGGGGGCACGGGGGGTCATGGTCGAGCTTTCCGATGTGCGTAGAGGGTCACGATCTCGAAGTGGGGCACGCGGCGTTCGCGCGAGGTCACGGCGCACGAGTCGACGCTGAACCCGGCCTCCGAGACCATCCGACGCAGGCGCCGGGGTGAGAAGCCGCGTTGGCGGTGGTTGTAGCGTTCGGCGACCTCGTCGTGGGCGTGTTCGGCGAGGGTCGCCACGACCAGCGTGGCGCCGTCGCGGGCGACGCGCGCCGCCTCCGCCAGGACCTGGGCCGGGGTGTCGGCGTAGCTCAAGGAGTTCACCAACATGACGTGGTCGAATTGGGCCGCGTCGAAGGGCAGGTCGTGCATGTCGCCCAACTCGAAGCGCACGCCCGCGTGCCGGGCTCGCCGGGAGCGCCCGGCCTCCACCACGCGTTCGCTGATGTCGAGGCAGGTCACCGAGCGCGCCCGCGCCGACACAAGCTCCGCGAGCGCCCCGTCTCCGGACGCCACGTCGAGGACGTCGCCCAGGTCGGCCAGCCCGACCAGAGCCCGGGCGGCCGCCTCCCAGGTGCGCCCCGGCGAGTAATGACGCTCCATGCGCCCGGCCACCGAGTCGGCCCACATGGCGGTGCGCGCGGACACCACCTCGGTGGCACGCCGGGCGTCATCGGCGAGCAGCGCGTCGTCGGCCGTCTCCCGCAACAGTCGCCACAGCCGGGCGGGCTCCTCGGGCATGGCCCCCTCGTCGAGGGCGTAGAAGGCCGCGCTCCCCGACTTGCGCACGCGCACCAGCCCGGCGTCCCGCAACCGCCCCAGGTGGGTCGACACCCGCGACTGCGTCAGCCCCGTGATGGCGGTCATCTCCGCCACCGTCAGCTCCTCGCCGCCGACCAGGTTCAGCAGCCGCAGGCGGCTCGGATCGCCGAACAGCTTGAGCAGGTCGATGGTGGCGAGCAGGTCGGGCATGCGGGCTCTCGGGGGGTGGCCCTCTATCGTCCATCCGTTCATCCGGATGAAGAGATATAAGAATGCCCCACGGAAATCCGCGGGTCAAGCCGGGATCCCCCACCGGACGCCTCAGTCGGCTCGCTCGAGCTCCATCTCGAAGCCCGGCGCCGCGCCCTCCGCCCCGGGCTCGCCCAGGACCTGGATGAACATCCGGTCGCCCCGGCGCTCGTAGACGATGCGGGTCGGGAAGTCGTGCTCGGGGTTCACGAACACCGCCCGGGTCCGGCCGGGGTGGTGGTCCACCAGCCGGAAGGCCACGCTGTTCACGCCGTTGGGCGCCGGGATCACCACCACCTCACCGCCGCGCACGAGGAACTTCTCGAACTCGAAGAAGCGCGCCTCGCCGCCGACGAATTCCTTGCTGACGCCCAGCACCAGGCCGCCCTCGGGGGCTGTGTAGAGGGTCTCCCAGCGGCCCTTCGGCGAGTCGCCCACCCAGTGACCTTCCAACCAGTCGAGACTGGCGAGGCGCGCCTGCGGCGTCATGTCCACGGCCGCCACGAGTTCCGGCGGCGTCGTCGTCGAACATCCGGCCGCCAGGGCGGCCGCGAGGCAGATCATCAGCAGGACGGCTCTCATCGACGGGCTCCATTCAGGTCACGGATTTCCGCGGTGCGACCCCAGCGGCTCCGCTCGAAATCCCGGGCGCCGACGGTAGCACGGGGGCCGCCGCAAGCCCGATGGCCCGTTCTTGACAGGCCGGACGGTTCGGCGCGAGGGTTGCCCCACCAACGGCGCGCGGCCCTGCGCGTGCCCCTCACGGAGCCGGACCATGCGCCTGCTGTTCAAACTCTTCGCCATCCTCGTGGTGCTCGTGGGCGTCCTCGCCATCGCGGGACTGTTCCTCGACCCGGCCTGGGAGGTCTCCCGCTCGGTCGTCATCGAGGCGCCCGCCGACGCGATCCACCCGTGGATCGCCGACCTCCGGCGCTGGCCCGCGTGGAGCCCCTTCGAAGCCGAGGACCCGGACATGGTCAGCGTGCACACGGGCGCCGAGCGCGGCGTCGGGGCCCGCCGCGACTGGACCAGCGAGATCGTCGGCAACGGCTGGATGGAGATCACCGCCGCCGATCCCGCCCGGGGCGTCTGGTTCGACCTGCAGATGCAGGACATGCCCGCGTTCAAGGGCATCTTCCAGTACGAGCCGGCGGACGGCGGCACCCGGGTCTCGTGGACCGACCGCGGCGACATGGGCGGCAACGTCATCTTCCGCTGGTTCGGCATCGCCATGGACACCATGCTCGGCCCGAAGTTCGAGCAGGGCCTGGCCACGCTCAAGCAACAGGTCGAGCAGACCTAGCCCACCGGTCAGACGGCGTTCTCGGGCTCCACCGGCTCCCAGCCGGCCTTCTTCTCGCGGGCGTGGATCTCTTCGAGGCCCACGGCGCCCGGCAGGGCGTCCTCCTTGAGCTCCACGTTGGTGCCCAGCGCGACGAGCTCGGTGTTGAGGTCCGCCCAGTCGGCGTAGTGCGCCGGCAGTTCGTCGCCCGAGTAGATCGCATTGACCGGACACTCGGGCACACACAGCATGCAGTCGATGCAGGTGTCGCCGTCGATGACCAGCATGGCCGGGTCCTCGACCTTGTAGAAGCACTGCACCGGGCAGACTTCGCAGCAGTCGGTGTAGCGGCAGTCGAGGCAACGGGCGGTGACGACGTGGGTCATCAGTTCTCTCCAGCGGGTGCGGGCCCTGATCGGCCCCTAGGCATACCAGATGCGGGCGCCTCGACTGAACCCCGTGTCGCGAGCGATCAGCCCTTCGAGCGGTCCTTGATGCGGTCCTTGTTGAACAGGTAGACGGGGGTGAGCTTGAAGGACTCGCGCAACCGCTTGTAGAGCGGGCGGGCCTCGTCCTGCTTGCCCTGGGCCCACAGCTCGTCGGCCTGCTTGAGGATCTCCGCTGGGTCGTTGCTCTGACCGGCCTCCCCGCCTGTGCCGGCGCCGTCCCCGCCCCCCGAGCCGCCGAAGCCGCCGAGCCCGCCGAGCCCGCCGAGCAGCCCGTCGATGGGATTCTGCACCTTGGCCTTGAGCGCCTTCTTGAACAGCTGGGGCAGGATGTCGTCGAGGTGGACGTTGGGGTCGCTGGCGAAGCCCGTCACCGCCAGCTCGATGCGCTCGCCCTTGAGGTCCTTGAGCTTGTCGTGACGCTCGATGAGTTTGTCGGTGATGGGCAGGTCCCACAGCATGTCGAGGCTCTGGTCGAAGCCCACCGACCCGGTCCAGTTCGTCTCGTGCCCGTCGATGTTCCACATCCACGGTTCGGCGTAGCGCAGCCGTTCGTTCTCCACCCGCAGGCGGATGGGCTGGATGTTGACGGCGCGCGTGTTGCCCAACCCGAGCTTGGCGAGCATCTCCGACTGCAGCGGCGACGCGGCCAGCAGGCCATTGCTCACCGACAGGGTGATGTCGCCCTTGAGCGGCTTCAGCGGCAAGGCAGCGAGCCGCGCGCCCATGTCCGCGCCCGGCGCACCGTGCACCAATTCCCTCAGCAGCGTCGAGACCACGGGGGCCGCGTACTCCAGCTGCACCGAGGTGTTGACCGTGCCTTCGAACAGCCCGCCTTGCGTGTCGGCGGGATTGGCGAAGAGCGGGTGCACGGACGCCAGCAGGCTGCCGAGTTCCTGGGTCACGCCGATGTCCTTCAGGTCGAGCACCAGGGTGGTGACCGCGTCGCTGCGGTCGCGGGCATCGAGTCCCATGCGCAGCGTGGCCGTGCCCTGATTGACCGCCCAGTCGCCGGCCAGGGAGGCCAGTCCGTCGACCATCTCCAGGCCGAAGCCGCCAACGATGTCGAAGCCCAGGACCTTGAGCCGGCCCACGCCCCCGTTCACGTCGACGCGGGCTGTCTGCAGGGCCGAGAGCGGGTCGGCCAGCGAGACGTCGCCGTCGAGGGCGAGCTTCAATTGCTCGGGCTCGCTGCCGGTCCACGGCACCGGGACGAGGTCGCCCAACAAGGCGGCGACCTGATCGGGGATGAAGGTGAAGTCGCCGCGGATGCCCTCGGCGCGCAGCGAGTCGCCGCTCTCCGAGAAGACCAGGGCCCCGGTGAGCCCGCCGTTGAGGAAGTCCGACGCGACGTCTGCCTTGCGCAGGTCGACCCGCGGCGGGCCCAGCGAGAGGTCGGCCCGCAACGCGGAGGCGAGCGTGCCGTCGTTGATGTCGAAGGTGCCCGTGAGGGCGCCGGCGCTGTCCTCGAAGGCCAGGTTCACGTCGCCGGTGATGCCCATGCCTTCCACCGTGAGCCGTCCCAGACCGGCCGCGACGTTGATGCGCGCGCCGTCCAGTGCCGCCAGGCCCTCGCCGCCGCCCAGCCGACCGTTCACGGCCAGCGTCATGCGTTGCTCGTCGGCGCCGGACCAGCCGAAGGGCAGCAGGCCGCCCAGCAGCGCCCCGAGCGCGTCGGGCAGGTAGGTGAACTCGCCCGCAATGCCGTCGGCGATCACCGCCCCGTCGTCCGCGAGGGCCAGGTCGCCCGACAGCCCGCCCCGCAGCAGTGACGAGGTCACGTCCAGCTTGGCCAGCGAGACCGTCATGGGTTGCAGCGTGATGGCTGAAACCAGGTCGAGTCGCAGCCGGGGGTCGTCGATGACCAGCGGCGCGCCGCCGTCCCGCGCGGGCAACACCGCGTGCAGCGCCTCGATGTTCGTGTGTCCGGCGACCTTCCACGCCGCGGCGCCGCCGCCGGTCACCGTGAACACGCCGTCGAGTTGGCCCGACGCCGTCGCGTCGGGCAGCGCGACGAAGTTCCCGACCTCGGCCATCAGCCGCTCCAGCCGACCGTTGAGCGTCAGCTGCAGGTTGGCGGTGGGCTGCGCGAGCAGGCGCGCCTTGCCCGTCACCGAGGCGCTCACGGATTCACTGCGATACTCGAGCGAACGCAGCTCGAGGTCCTCGGGTCCGGTCAGGCCGAGGTTGAACACGACCTGCAGATCACGCTGCACGATGGGCGCGTCGGGACGGTCGGGCAGGACCACCTCCACCACGTTGCTGGTGAGGATGCCCTGGGTGCGATAGGCGCCGGGGTCGCTGGCCAGCATGGCCCGCCCGGTGAGCGGCTCGCCTCCCAGGGTCAGGCCCCCGAGCAGCGCGCCGTAGGCTGTGTTGATCTGTCGTGGGGCGAGGTGCACCTGCATGTCGAGCTGACCGCCGCCGTCGGCGCCGACCCGCTCGGGATCGAGGTGCACCAAGCCTCCGCCGGCGAGGTGCACGCCCGGCGCGGTGAACGAGAGCGTGTCGACGTGCACGGCGGCCGCTGCCGGGTCGTACCGCACTCCGTATTCGCTCTCGACCACATCGACGTCGAGCGGTCCGGAGCCGACCCCGTCGACCCGCACGCCCTGCGCCTCGAGCCGCCCCGTCAGCGACACCCCCGCGCCCGCGGGGGCGAAGGTCCCCGAGGCCTGCAAGTCCTGCAGGGTGGCGGAGAGACCCGCCCCGTCGTCGAAGGCGAGCCCGGCCACGGTCACCTTGGCCGTAGCCGAGGGCGAGCCCTGCTCGGCACGCCCGGTCACCGCCAGGTCCACGCTGCCGCCGAGCTGCATGGCGCCCAGGTCGAGGAAGGTCGAGAGCGCCTGGTGCAGCGCATCGAGGTCGGCCTTCACCGTGAAGTTCGAAGGCTCGAGGACCAGGCTGTCGAGGGCGACGGTCCCGCCGTCCCGCGGCAGACCCGACACGGCCAGGCGGCCTTCGGCGTTGAGCGGCCCGGCCTGCAGTCGCAGCCGCTCCACGGCAGCGCGTCCGGCGTTGTCGAGATCGGCGGTGAGCCCCAAGGTCATGCTGCGCATGTCGTCGGGCACGAGGTTGGTGCCGCTGGCATCGCGCGCCTGGAAACCCGAGATGTCGATGTCGGCCACGACACCGCCCCCAGAGAACGCGCCCGCGCCGAACCCCAGGCGCACGTCGGCGCCCACGTCGAGCTCCCCGTCGAAGGCCAGGTCGGCCTGGAGCGGCAACCAGGGCCGCGCCAACTCGAGCAGCTCTCCCAGGCGCCCCTTCAATTCCACATGGGCCCCGACGTCGTCGGGCCCGGCGCCGGCCTGACCGGCAGCGGCTGCGCCGTATCCCGGGCCGCCCACCACCGAAAGATTCAGGGCGTTCCCGGCCTTCAGGTCGAGGCGCTGTGTGCCCAGCCCGTCGAGGCCGCCGCCGCCCTCGGTGCTCAGCACCACGTCGGGAACGGCCAGTCGCCCCGGGCCCACCAGCGGCCCCGAGACCGTCACGCCGGAGAGGGCCAGCTTGCTGTTGCCCTGGAAGCTGAAGGTCGCCGGGTCGAGCACGTACTCGCCGTTGCCGGCCAGGGTGCCGGTGAGGTCGTCGATGTCGGCGAACGCGGCCGCCGCCGGCAGCAGGCTGCCGAGCAACACGTCGTTGATGACGTAGTCGAGCGTGGCCGAGGCGAGGCCGGACTTCGGCGTCGCGCCCAGATCGATGGAGCCGCTCACGCTCACGGATCCGCCCGGGCCTCCGGGCCCGTGCACCGCTGCCGTCAGCGAGAACGGGACGGCGTCGGTGAGCGCGGTGACGTTGCTCTTCACGGCGATGTCGCGGATCTCGGTGACCCCGTTCTTGCCGTGGACGAGCAGCTTGCCGCCGGAGACGTCGAGGTTCAGCCGTGCCGTGGGCCAGCTCGAAGCGGAGGTCTCATCGTCGTCATCGTCCTCGTCGTCGTCATCATCGTCGGAACGGGACTTGAGGATCGAGTCGAGGTTGAGTCGACCGTCGGTCTCCTTGTGGACGTGCACTTCGAAGCCGCGCACCACGGTGTCCACGTTGTAGGTCCCGCGCAGGGCCGCCATGCCCGCGACGGCGATGTCGACGGTGCCCACCCGGGCGAAGGTCCGCTGCGCGCGGTCGGTGATGACGAGTCCGGCCAGGTGCACGTCCGGCCCGTGGGACAGCGACAGCTCGCCGACCTCGATGGTGGCGTCGAGGTGCTCCTCGAGCCCGCTCACCAGCGCGCTGCGGGCGAAGGGTGAGGCGAGGGACGGCCCGGCCGCCACCACGACGCCGATCAGGACGAGCCCGCCCACGAGGATCAGGGGCCAACGGCGGCGGCGGGGTGACGCAGGGGACTCGGACATCGCTCGGTCTCTCGGGGCGATGGCGATGTTACCCCACGTCTCGGTCTCGCCGCCCGCAACCGCTACGCTGGGGGATCCCGCACCTCGCGCCCCCGGAGACCGGCCTCATGCGGCTCGGCACCGTGCCCTACCTCAACGCCCAACCGCTCATCGAAGGCCTCGCGGAGCGTCCCGACGTCACCCTCGAGACCGACGTCCCGGCGCGCCTGGCTGCCCGCTTGCGGGACGGCGAATTCGATGCCGCACTGGTGTCGGCGGTCGAACTCTTCCGGGACCCGCCGCTGAGCTGGGTGCCGGGCATCGGCATCGCCAGTCACGGCCCGGTGCGGAGCATCCGGCTCTACCTGCGCACGGCACCCGAGGCCATCAAGACCGTGGCCCTCGACACCTCGAGCCTCTCGGCCGCGGCCATGACCCGCGTGTGCCTGGCCGAGTTCCTGCAGCTCCCGTCGGTGGAGCTCATCGCCAGCGATCCCGACGAACCCCTCGAGGCCGTCGACGCCGACGCCATCCTGCGCATCGGCGACCGGGCCCTGCAGATCGACCCCGGCCACCGCAGCGTCATCGACCTCGGCGAGCTGTGGACCGAGGAGACGGGCCGGCCCTTCGTCTACGCGCTGTGGCTGGTGCCGCCCGGCACCCCCGCCGAGCCCCTGACCTCCACCCTGCTCGGCGCCTGCGAGAGCGGTTGGAATCGTCGCGCGACGCTGGGCCGGCACTTCGCCCTGCGCCACGCCCTGCGGCCCGAACTGTGCGTCGAGTACCTGCTGCGGTCGATCCACCACGAGATCGACGACGAGGCCCTCGAGGGTCTCGCCCTGTTCGGACGGCTGGCCCACAAGCACGGCCTCGTCGACCGGCCGGAGCTGCCGCCGCCGCTGGCGTAACGGGCGCCTTGCGCGGTCGTCACGAGGGCCCGTGGGCGCGCTTGAACGCCGGTTGGGCCACATATACGTTTGGACCATGAGGTCGCATGCCTAGCCAGAGATCGCTCTTCTCCGAAGCGTCCGGCGGGGCAGAAGCCACCGGCAGCGCGACGGCGAAGGGCGGCCGCGCCGCGACCGGCGAGGCCGGCGCCCAGCCCCAGGCGGGATCGGGGAGCAAGGCGGATTCGAAGGCCACGGCGGGCTCGAAGAACCGGGCCGGCTCGAAGGGCAAGTCGACGCACGCGGCCCGGGCCCAGAGCGCCGCGGGCGGCGCCACGTCGACGCGAGGCCGCGCCACGACCGCGCGCGGGAAGGCCAAGTCCCGCCGCGCGAAAGGCAACACAAAGGCCCACGAGATGGCCGCCCTGGCCCGCGAGATCTCCCTCAGCGAGTTCTTCGCGACGAACCGCCACCTGCTCGGCTTCGACTCCAAGCGCAAGGCGCTGCTGACCACGGTGAAGGAGGCCGTCGACAACGCCCTCGACGCCTGCGAGGAGGCCGACATCCTGCCGGTCATCGAGATCGGCATCGAGGTGGTCAAGAACAAGGAAGACCGCTATCGCGTGTCGGTCTCCGACTACGGACCGGGCATCGTCAACGAGCAGATCGACCTGGTCTTCGCCAAGCTGCTCTACGGCAGCAAGTTCCACCGCCTGCGCCAGAGCCGCGGGCAACAGGGCATCGGCATCTCGGCCGCGGGCATGTACGGGCAGATGACCACGGGCATGCCCACCATCATCCGCTCGCGCATCGGCCGCAAGCACGACGCCCACGAGCTCGCCGTGCGCATCGACACGATCAAGAACAAGCCCGTGCGCAGCCGCGAGAAGGTCTTCGAGTGGGACCGCGACCACGGCACCGAGGTCGTCATCGAGCTCGAGGGCAAGTACCACAAGGGACGCGGCAGCGTTGACGAGTACATCGCCCAGACGGCCATCGCGAACCCCCACGTCGAGATCCACTACTGGCCGCCGGGCGTCGACCAACCCGTCATCTACGAGCGCGCCACCAAGGCGCTGCCCGTGGCGCCCAAGGAGATCAAGCCGCACCCGTACGGCGTCGAGCTCGGCAACCTGATGAAGATGATGAAGTCGACCAAGAGCTCGAAGCTCTCGAGCTTCCTGCAGGCCGACTTCAGCCGCGTCTCCGCCAAGGTGGCCCGCGAGATCTGCGAGCGAGCGGGGGTCGATCCCGGCGCCCGCGTGCGCTCCCTCGAACACAAGTCGGCCGAAGCGATCCACGACGCGATCGCGAAGGTGAAGATCATGAACCCGCCGACCAACTGCCTGTCCCCCATCGGCGAGGACCTGATCCGCAAGGGGCTGCAGAAGGAGATCGGCGAGGCCGAGTTCTTCGTGAGCCGCACGCGGCCGCCGTCGGTCTACCGCGGCAACCCCTTCCAGGTGGAGGTGGGCGTGGCCCTCGGCGGCGACCTCAACGCCGACGACCCGGTGCGGCTGATGCGCTTCGCCAACCGGGTGCCGCTGCAACACCAGCCCGGCGCGTGCGCCGTGACCAAGTCGGTCACCGGCGTCGACTGGAAGGCGTACGGACTGCAGCAACCGCGCGGGTCGATGCCCGTCGGCCCGGTGATCATGATGGTGCACATCGCCTCGGCCTGGGTGCCCTTCACCTCCGAGTCCAAGGAGGCCGTGGCCAGCTACCCCGAGATCCTGAAAGAGCTGAAGCTGGCCCTGCAGGAGTGCGGCCGGCAGATGCAGAAGTTCCTGCGTCGTCGGAAACGTGTCGCCGACGAGATGAAGAAGCGCGACTACATCAACCGCTACCTGCCCCACATCGGCCAGGCCCTGCACGACATCCTCGAGCTCGACGACAAGCAGACCGACCGTGTCGTGGCCGACCTGCGCGAGACCCTCGAGAAGAGCCGCAAGCTGTGAGCCCCGCCCGCAAGACGCCCCGCAAGGCCGCCCCGAAGGCGTCGCCCAAGAAGGCCTCCCGCAAGGCGCCCTCACGGGGGAAGGCGACCAAGAAGCCGGCGCGCAAGACCGTCACCGACGCCACCGACAAGCACACCATCGGGTGCATCGACGACACGGCCAAACAGGTCTACCGCAAGATCATCAAGAAGTCCTACCCCGAGCTGACCACGCCGGTGCGCGCGCTCAGCAACGTGCACTACGACCCCAAGGTCGGCTACCTGGCCATCGGCAAGGCGGTCAAGAAGCGCACGCTCACCGTGGGCACGGTCAAGTCCTTCGCGCAGACGCTCAAGATGATGCACCTGTCGAAGGAGATGATCGCCGAGGACACCTTCGCCACGAAGCGGGAGGCCTACTACGTCTCCAAGAACTGGGACGACGCCAAGTTCAACGAGCAGACCGAGTCGGACACGGTCATGGACGACGTGGAGGCCATGTTCGCCCTGCACGGCGTGTCCCGCGAGCAGCTGCGCTTCTACCCCGAGGACCACGGCGGCGCGGTGGCGGGCAACCTGGTGGTCATCGACCGCGACCCGGTGAGCGGCCAGCCCATCCGCATCGACTGCACCAAGTTCGGCACGGGCGCCTACACCATCCCCCACTCGGTGGAACATCTGCAGTTCGAGACCAAGGCCAAGTTCGTGCTGGCCATCGAGACGGGCGGCATGTTCCAGCGCCTGCAGGCCCACGGTTTCTGGGACACGGCCAACTGCATCATCGTGTCCATGAGCGGCGTGCCCACCCGGGCCACGCGGCGCTTCGTGCGGCGGCTCTCCGAGGCCCAGAAGATTCCGGTCTACGCCTTCGTCGACTGCGACCCCTACGGCATCAGCAACATCTACCGCACGCTGAAGGTGGGCTCGGGCAACACCGCTCACCTGAACCGCTTCTTCTGCGTGCCCAAGGCCAGCTTCCTCGGCGTGACGCCCACCGACATCGAGGAGTACGACCTGCCCACGCACAAGCTGCTCGACGTCGACGTCAAGCGGGCCAAGGACGCCCTCAAGAACGACCCGTTCTTCCAGCAGTCCAAGCCGTGGCGCAAGGCCATCGAGAAGCTGGTCAAGATGGGCGTGCGCGCCGAGCAGCAGGCCCTGGCCAAGTGGGGCCTCAACTACGTCATCGACGAGTACCTGCCGGCCAAGTTGAAGAACACCAAGGCGTTCCTGCCTTAGGGAGTCACCCCCCGGCAGTCGTCAGCGCACGGGCGTGTAGAGCGATGCCTCGAGGCTGGCCGTGCCTCTCGGAGGCGTAGCCGTTCGGTCGTGGGAAGCCGATTACGCCTCGCGGTTGCGGGATCGCAGCCCGGTGGTAGCGTGAGTCTCGGGCGAGTAGGCCCACCAAGGAGACGCGTCATGAAGACTCGGTCGGAAGGGTTCAACTTCCTCGCGCCGTTGACGCTGAGCCTGATCAGCGGCCTCTGCCTCTGCAGCGGCGTGAGCGGTCAGGCGGCCGTGCCCGGACCTCCGTTTTTCGACGGCGGCCTTTCGGTCGCCCAGCAGGCGTTCCTGAAGGCGTCCAACACGGAGTCCGACGATTTCTTTGGTCGAGCCGTCGCCATGTCCGCGGACACCCTCGTGGTCGGGGCCGCGAACGAAGCGAGCAACGCCACGGGCGTGGGCGGTGATCAGTCCGACAACAGCACGGCAGGCGCCGGTGCCGTCTTCGTGTTCGTGCGCGAGAACGGGAGCTGGAGCCAACAGGCCTACCTCAAGGCCTCCAACACCGAACCGGCGAATGGCGGCCTGTTCCCAGGCGACAACTTCGGGCATTCCGTGGCCATCTCGGGCGACACGATCGTCGTCGGCGCCATCCGCGAAGGGAGCAACGCCACCGGCGTGAACGGTGACGAGTCCGACAACAGCCTCTTCCAAGCCGGCGCCGCCTACGTGTTCGTTCGTAACGGCACGACCTGGAGCCAGCAGGCCTATCTCAAGGCCTCAAACACCGCAGCCACCGACTTCTTCGGATACAGCGTGGCCCTCTCCGGCGATACGGCGTTGGTGAGCGCCTTGCAAGAGGACAGCGCCGCGACGGGCATCAACGGTGACGAGAACGATGATGGCGCCGGCAATGCGGGTGCCGTCTACGTGTTCGTCCGCAGCGGCACCTCGTGGAGTCAGCAGGCCTACCTCAAGGCCTCCAACACGGCGGGATCCGACTTCTTCGGCGAGAGCGTGGCCCTCTCCGGCGACACGGCTCTCATCGGGGCCTCGGGAGAAGACAGCGCGGACTCGGGCGTGAATGGCAACGAGACCGACGACGGCGCCAGCCGGTCGGGCGCCGCCTACGTGTTTGTGCGCAGCGGCACCACATGGAGTCAGCAGGCCTATCTCAAGGCCTCCAACACCGCGACCAACGACTTCTTTGGTCAGTCCGTGGCTCTCTCCGGGGATACGGCACTCGTCGGTGCTTGGGGTGAGGACAGCGCGGACACCGGCGTGAACGGGAACGACAGCGACAACGGCGCCGCCCGGTCGGGCGCCGCCTACGTGTTCGCGCGGAACGGCACCATCTGGACCCAGCAGGCCTACCTCAAGGCTTCCAACACGGGAGCAGACGACCGATTCGGCTCGCAGGTGGCGTTGTCCGGCGACGCCGCCGTGGTGGGAGCGCGGTTCGAGGGGGGCAGCGCGACGGGTGTTGATGGCGATGGGAGCGACAATAGTGCCGACAATGCGGGCGCGGCCTACCTCTTCGTCCGGGACGGAACGACGTGGAGCCACCGGGCCTACCTCAAGGCCTCCAACACGGGAGCATTCGACGAGTTCAGTGCCGTGAGTCTCGCGAACACGACGGTCATCGTCGGAGCGTCCCGCGAGGACGGCAGCGCGACCGGTGTGAACGGCAATCAGAACGTGCACTTCCAAGGCGCCTTCGATTCCGGTGCGACCTACGTCTACGAGATCGGCGCCTGGCAGGATCTGGGCCTGGGGCTGGACGGCATCGGGGTCACCGATCCGTTCCTGGCCGGAATCGGCCCGCTGACGGCGGGTACCCCCGTGAGCCTGGATCTCTCGAGCACGCTGGACAACGCTCCGGCCTTCCTCTTCGTGGGCTCCGTACGCCTCGACTTCTCGCCTTTCTTCGGCGGCACACTGGTGCCCGACTTCCTGGCCCCCGGCGGCTCGCTGCATGTGCTCGTCACGGATGGCGCCGGAGCCATCACCCTGAACAGCACCTGGCCCGCAGCGATTCCGTCCGGCTTCGAGTTCTACCTGCAGTACTGGATCGAGGACGCCAGCGCACCGTTCGGCTTCGCCGCGAGCAATGCGATCCGCGGCACCTCACTCTGAACCACGGGCGCACGGATGCGCACCGGCCCGGATGTTTCGGGCCTGGTCCCTCGCTCAGTTCTCGGGGCAGGGCCCCTCGATGTAGCCCAGCTGCACGAGCTGATTGCAGGTGTCGGGGTCGAGGTCGCCGGGATTCACAGAACGGCCCTTGGCCCGCGCCTCGTTGATCTTCCGGAAGCCTTCGTCGTGCGTGCGGAAGAAGGCCGTGCGCGGGTGGCCGCCTGCGACGAGATCGGTCTGCTCGTCCGCGTCGGTGCCGAGGTCGTAGAGGTAATGGTCGTACACCGGCTCGCCATCGACGAGCTTGCCGCGCACCCGGTCCTGGATGAACTTCAGCCCCTGGAAGTGGTGCGCCACCTCCCACTCGTGGATCGGGTTGCCCGGGTGGTTGGCCATGTACTCGGACGTGACCGGCAGCTCGGTGGGTTCCCTGCCCGTCAGCACGGCGTCGGCCAGCGAGCGGCCCTGCAGAGCGAGCTCCGTGCCATCAGGAGCCACCGCCTCGACGTCGAGCAGCTCGAGCAGGGTCGGCATGACGTCCATCAGGCCCACCGGCGTGCGGATGCGCGTGCCCCCGTTGCGACCGCCCGGCAGCCGCACCATCAACGGCACGCGCAGGCACTCCTCGTAGACCTGCTCGTGCTGCCACTTGCCGTGCTCGAAGAACTCCTCGCCGTGATCGGAGAGGATCACCACGATGGAGTCGTCGAGAGCCCCGGAGCGCTCGAGCGCCGACCACAGCGCGGGCATGGTGTCGTCGGCGAAACGCACCCCGCCGTGATAGAGGCCCTCCAGGAAGCGCGCCTCGTCGGCGCCGAAGCGGTCGCGCTCGCTCCAGAACTCGGTCTTCATGCGGCTCCACGTCTCGCGGAATGAGAGCCCCTCGAGGCCTTCCACCACCGAGCGCATGGGGCCGTCGTAGTCGCCGGGCGCCCAGGTGTCGATGTACGCGGCGGGCGGCACGTAGGGCGCGTGGACCTCGTAGGTGTGCCAGAAGAGGAAGTAGCGCTCAGCCGGCTCCTCGCCGAAGCGCGCCTGGACGAGCCGGCTCAGGTGCGGCCCCGACACCGGCGCGAGGCTGTCGGCGATCTGGGACCGGCCGTCGGGCATGGGCGCGGGGCGCCGCTTGTGCTCCAGCCACAGCTCGGCGTCGTGGATCTGCGCCGCCATGCCGGTCAGGTCCTTGGTGTAGAGGTCGAAGCCGCGGGTGAAGCCGTGGGCCGGCATCAGGTTGCCGCCGTCGGTCAGGCCCAGGGTGGTGAAGCCCTGCCCCTTGAGCACCTCGGCCAGCGTTGGGATCGAGGCGGGCAGCGGATAGATGATGGCCACCCTCTCGTCGGCCCGGGGCGTGCCCTTCAGGCGCGGGTCGATGCCCTGCACCACGTTCTGCACCCCGTGCACCGACGGATACACCGACGTGAACAGTGACATGTGGCTCGGCGCGGTGTGCGGCGCGGTGGCCCGCGCGTGCTCGAAGACCACGCACTCGTCCGCCAGGCTGTCGAGGAAGGGGCTGATGTCCGCCGGGCCGCCGCCGCTGCCGAGGGCGTCGGCCCGCAGCGTGTCGAGAGAGATGACGATGAGGTTGGCGTGTGGGAAGGCCGACCCGGTCGGGGTCGCCGGCTCGCCGCCGCAGGACGCAACGGTGGCCGCGAGCAGCACGACACCCAGCGCCGCGGCGCCGTGACCCGCGCGACTCTGGCGGCCGACGCGACTCATGCGGCCAACGGGACGCAAGCCGCTGACCCGCGGGCGGGTGAATCGCCTGACGATCGCCCTCACCCCTCTTCTTCAGCGTCGAATTGGGACACGAAACCCGCCAGCCGGTCCTGCAGGAAGTCGTAGGTGTGCTCGAAGCGCTCGCCGATCTCGGGCAGGCCCGCGCTCACGATGGGCTTGCCGAAGGTGCCCACGTTCTCGAGGAACAGGCTGCGGTTGTCGAGGGTGAACGACTCCACCCTCACGTTGAAGATGCCGCCGTGGGCCTGATCGGGCGGGAAGGCCAGCCGCAGGCCCGCCAGGGTGGGCTCGGCGCCGAGGGGCTCGAGCACGGTCTCGTCGAAGCCGAACAGGGTGCGCAGCATGAACTGACGCGTGTCCGAGGACCCGTGGGCGTTCACGACGGAGCGCACCGCGAACTGCTGGGCCACGAACAGCTGCACCGGCAAGGTCTTCAGCACCTGCGCGGCCAGCGACTCGACGCGCCCGCGGAAGTCCTCGCGGGAGATGCCGGTCTGCTCCTCGCGGATCTGCACGCGGTCGGCCAGCAGGTTGGTGCAGCTCACCGGCGCGCCGGGGGCCCCACCCAGGGCGTTGCTCAGCTGAGCGCCGCCGGGCACGAGCCGGAAGTCCTTGTAGCTGCACTGCGCGTCGCCGAACAGGTCGCCGTGGAGCTTCTGCAGGGCCGGCGGCTGATGCTGCACCGGCGGATGGATCAGCTCGGCCACGAAGGCGATGCTGCGCAAGCCATAGGACATCGGGCGGATTCCCGGAGGGGACGAGCCGACATTATGGACCGCTGTCGGGGCCCGGGCAATCGACGCCGCGCACGCCCAGCAGCCGCGCCGCCACCGCGGGCACCACCACCAGCGCCACGAGTGTGAGACACAGCGTCGAGGTCATCTCGTCGGTCCCGATGTGGACCATGGAGAAGATGCGGTGGGTCAGCGTGCCGTTGCCCGCCGGCGTCATCATCACCAGCTCGAGTTCGCGCATGCTCAGCAGGTAGCCGAGGGTCAGCGAGATCCCCACTGCGGGCATCAGGCGTGGCAGATCCACCACCAGCCAGCGCTGCCAGCGCGGACGCGGCACCAGCCGGGCGGCCTCGCCGGGCCCCGGATCGAGGCGCAGGAGCAGGGCTCGGGCCACCAGGATGCCGAGCGCGCAGAAGCGTCCGGCCATGGCGATGACGAGCAGCGTCGGCGAGAGGTACACCGCGTCGGAGAGCGGATTGGCCGGGTGGTTCCACAGGATCACCTCGCCCATCGCCAGCATCACACTGGGAGCGGCGAGGGGCAGGATCGCGAGCAGCAGGATCAGCCGTTCGACCCGCGGCGAGGCGGCCAGCGAGACCCGGGCGGCGGCCACTCCCAACCACGCCAGGACCAGGCCGGTGCCCAGCCCGACGCCCACCGATCGCATCACGCTGTCGTGGACGTCCTTGTCGCGCAGCAGGTCGACGGCGCCGTCGTAGCCCCACACCCACCCCACGAGCACCGCCACCGGCGCGAGCATCAGCGCCATCACGACGGCCAGGCCCGCCACGCTCAGTCCGGCCCCGGCGCCGGACGACGCCGCGCGCGGGACCCGGCGCGCGGCACCCCGCCAACGCCCGGTGAACGAGCGCTCGAGGCGCAGCACGACCAGCAGGGCCACGAGCGCCGGCACGATGGTCGGCAGCGACACCGCGGCCGCCTGCGGCCCGCGCTGCAGGCGCGACCACTCCTGGAAGATCTCGCTGGCGAGCACGGTGAACGGCTCGGGGTCGTAGAACGAGAGGAAGTCGACCACACCGAAGTCGGTGATCGCGAAGACGAAGACCAGCAGCGCGCCCGAGAGGATCGAGGGCAGGGCCAGGGGCAGCTCGACCGAGCGCAGGGCCGCGCGGGGTCCGCGCGCGAGGCGCGCCGCCTCCACCGCGGCGCCCGAAGCCGCCAGCCCGCGCAGGGCGAACAACGCCACGAGCGGCCAGAGCGAGAGGGTCAGCAGGAACACCGCCCCGCCGAAGCCCTTGAGCGGCAGCACCTGGGTCCAGGCCACACCCGACACCCACGGCGGCAGCACCAGCGGGAGCGGCAGCAGGGTCGCGACCGCCATGGCGACGCGTCCGCCGCGGCGGGCGAGGACCCAGGCCACCGGCACCCCGATCAGCATCGAGGCCGCCGCGGTGGCCAGCCCGAGCGCCATGGTCGCACCCCACAGCGACGCGATGCGCGCCGAGAACAGGGTCTCGAACAGCACCTGCGGATCGCTGAAGAGACCGCCCAGGGACGCGAGCACCGGCGCGAGGCCGAGCAGACACAAGACGAGGACGACCGTGACCGTCACGGCCAAACCCTATACTCCCCGTGCACGTCGATCAGCCCGGAGCTCGTCGATCGACCTCGGCCCTGGCTCGCAGCTCCCATCCGGCAGACAACGGAGTCCCATGCACCCGCGGACGGAGAGTGGATCGCTGCGTCAGCCTGCCACCCGGCGGCTCCGGACACGGCGGCTCCCGGCGCGGCTCCGGACCGCAAGTCCCTTGAGGGGCCTGGCCGTGCACCTCATGGCGGGGGCTCTGCTCCTGCTGGCCGGCCCCCTCGGGGCCCAGGACGACGACCGCGCCCCGGTCGAGGCCGACGGGACGGCCGCAGCCGACGGGGCCGACGGGCTCCCGCCCCCCCGCCCGCCGCCGGAGCTCACCGCCGGCCAGCGCAGCAAGCTCGATCGGGCCTTGTCCAAACTACGGAACAGCAACGCCGAGCGGCGCGCCGCCACCGAGGAGACCATCATCGCCTTCGGGCGCGGCGCCGTGCCCTTCCTCGTGGACGCGGCCCACACCGACCACGACGGCAAGCGCGACGGCCTGGTGCACTGCCTGGTGACCCTGGCCGACGTCAACGATCGCGAGCTCGTGGCCGCGTGCTTCGCGTCCGAGTTTCCGGCGCTGCGTCGCTTCGCCGTCATCGAGGCCGGCGAGCTCGGGTTGCCCGCGCTGCTCGACCAGCTCCCGCCGCGCCTCACCGACGACGACGAGATCGTTGCTGTCGAGGCCGCGTTGTCCCTCGTGACCAACGGTCGCGAGGAGGGTCTCGACCGACTCGTGGACGCCTGGAACGGGCCGTGGCAAGCGCGCATCATCGCGGCGCTGCCGGGCGTCGTCGATCAGGGCTCCCACACCATCCTGGTGGCGCGCCTCGTGAGCGATCCCGAGGAGGAGCGCTTCGATCCCGACGCCGCTGCCGCCCAGCGCCGCTCGGCGGTGCGCATGTTGCACGCCATCGGCGATCGGGCGTCGGTGCGAGCGCTCGTCCGCTCCCTCGACGACACGCACAACCTGGTGCAGCTTGCGGCCATCGACGCCCTGCGGGACCGCCTCGAGGACAAGCCGCCGCTCAAGGCCGGCTCCATCTTCGAGCAGATCCGCGAGGTGCAGCGGCTCAAGGAGCTCGCCGCCACGCGCTGAGGCTTCCGGCTCGGCAGCCCGCGCATGGGCCGCCCCGCAGAGTCGTCAGCCGGTGATCTTCTTGAGCGAGTCGGCGATGGCGCTGGCCAGTCCGTAGTCCACCGCTTCCTTGGCGGTGAGCCAGAAGTCGCGGTCGGCGTCGGCCAGGATCTTCTTCTCGGAGACGCCGGTCTCCTTCGAGATGACCCGGTTGTAGGCTTCGCGCAGCTTCACGATCTCGTTGGCGGTGATCTCGAGGTCCGACGCCGTGCCCCGCGACATGCTGCTGGGCTGGTGGATCAGGAAGCGGGCGTTGGGCATGGCGAAGCGCTTGCCCTTCTTGCCGCCCAGGAAGATCAGGATCGCCGCGCTCGCGGCCATGCCGGCGCACACGGTGTGGACCGGCGCCGAGATGGCCTTCATGGCGTCGTAGATGCCGAAGCCCGAGTCGGCGTCGCCGCCGGGGCAGTTGATGTACATGGTGATCGGCGCCTTGGCGTCGTCGGCGTCGAGGACCAGCAGCTGGCTCGTGATCTGGGCCATGAGCTCGCGGTCGACCGGCTTGGCCACCATGATGATGCGGCGCTCGAGCAGGCTCTTGCCGAGGAAGTCAGCGATCTTGGGCGACTTCTTCGAATCGTCGGCGTCGTCGTCCTCATCGTCGTCGTCGTCGATGCGGGGGCGCGTGCTGTACAGGCTGGGAGCCATGGAAGGGCCTTCCTCGGACGAATTCGCGGGGTTCCCCGGGTGTGGCATTCCGGCCACCACCGGGAAGGGGAAACTAGCTCATCGGCAGGGCCGAAGGAAGCGCTGGAGACGCATCCGCCCGAGGCTAGCGCGGGGCCGTGACGGCGCAGCTGCCGGAGTCGGGCCGCGGCCCGCCTCCCGGCTCCGGCGCCGGAGCGGAGCCGCCATCGAGAGCGTCGGGATGCACCAGCTCGGCGCCGCCCTCGGCCCCCTCGAGCTCCAGGTACCCGAGGGCGCGGAAGCGGTCGGAGAAGGCCTTCTCCATGTCGGCGTCCATGAGCTTCATGCCGGGCTCACGGAAGCCCGTGTCGTGGCTGGTCACGGCCGGCAGGGCGGCGTGGCGCAGGGCCTCACCGGCGAGCAGCGGCTTGTGCGCGCGGTCGACCATGTCCTTGGCGCCGGGGATGCCGAGCAGCGCGAGCACGGTGGGCGCCACGTTGGTCACCCGCCCCAAGACCGGGGGCGGCGCGCCGCCCAGGAAGGCCGTCACGTCGCCGCCGGTCGCGGCGCCGGGTCCGGCCGCGATGATCACGCCCGGCTCGCCGTCGTGGTGGTGACCGGTGACGTATTGTTCGCGCGTCAGGTCGGGGGCGCGATCACGGAAGTGCTTGTTGGCCGTCATGCCGTGGTCGGCCACCACGAGCACGGTGGTGTCGTCGCTCACGGAGGCCACCAGCTTGCCGACCTTCTCGTCGATCCACTCGTAGTAGTTGGGGATGACGCAGTGCAGTGCCGCGTCCGCCGCGTCGGAGCCCTTCCACGTGAAGTCGCCCGGGCGGTAGTGACGCCAGAAGCGGTGGGCCGACACATCCGTGCCGCCGAGGTAGACCATGTTGAGGTCTGCCGGGTGCTCGGCGAAGACCTTGGTGGCCACTTCGGCGAAGGTCTCGTCGGACTGCACCGACCACAGGGTCTGGTCGATGAGCTTGTTCTCGACGGGCCCCACCAGGGACTTGGTGCCGGGGCCGAAGATGCGCTCGACCGCGAGGGCGTTGGTGCGCTCGAGGGCCCCGTAGTGCGCGGCGTCCGCCATGATGGCGTCCGTGAGCGACGCCGGGTGGACCTGGTCGGGAACGTCGGGCAGCAAGGTCGGCTTCCAGTTGTCCGCGATGAGCGCTGCGGAACTGCTGCCCGACACCATCACGCCCCGGATCGTCTCGACCGGCCACGTGATCCACCAGCCCACCACGTTGGACGTGAGCCCGTACTCGTCGGCGATGTTCCACAGGGCGCGACCACCGCGACGCGAGGAGGTGTAGGGCCGCCCCTTGCCGTCGATGAACCCGAAGACCTTGTGCTGCTTGGGCAACTTGCCGGTGGCGATGGTGGTCCAGATGATCGGGCTCTGGGTCGGCACCATGGTGGCGAGCCGGCCGAAGACGCCGCGCTCCATGAGCGCGCGCAGGTTCGGGCAGCGCCCCGCCTGCATGAGCGGCCGCAGCACCGACCACTCGAGACCGTCGATGCCGATCACCAGCACCGGACTCGCCGGCTCCGCCGCAACGCCTCCGCATCCAGGGCCGAAGGCCAGGGGGCCGGCGACCAGGAGCAGCAGCGATAGGACGACGGCGGGCTTGCGGAGGGGGCTCATGGGAAGGCCTTGATACGATGCATCCCGCCGGCCGTGGGACGAACCGCGGAGGGCCCGTCCCGTGGGCAAGCTGTTGCGGGAAGCCTGCCGGATAGAATGTCGCACACCTTAGCGAGGGCAGGGACTGATGACACGCATCTGGCGGGACGGGTCGATCCAGGACATCGAGGACGCTCGGCCGAGCATCCTGTCCCACACCCTGCACTACGGCGTCGGCGTGTTCGAAGGCATCCGCAGCTATGCCGCCGAGGACGGCTCGGCCGGCATCTTCCGGCTGCACGACCACCTGCGACGGCTGTTCGAGTCGGCCAAGGTCTGCGGCATGGAGGTGCCCTTCAGCCATGCCGAATTGGTCCAGGGCTGCATCGACGTCTTGCAGGCCAACGACCTCCGGGACGGCTACCTGCGGCCGCTGGCCTACGCCGATGACGGCAAGCTCGGCGGGCTCGGCTCGGTTCCCCCCGTGCACGTGGTCATCGCCGCGGCCCCCTGGGGCGCCTACCTGGGTGAGGAGGGCCTCTCCAAGGGCATCCGCGTGATGATCTCGTCGTACCGCCGCGCCAACCACGAGGCCTTCCTCAGCAAGGCCAAGATCTGCGGGCAGTATGTGATCTCGACCTTGGCCAAGCGCAACGCCCTGGCCCAGGGCTGGAACGAGGCCCTGCTCACCGACTCCGAGGGCTACGTGGCCGAGGGCACGGGCGAGAACCTGTTCATGGTCAGCAAGGGCGTGCTCGTCACGCCGCCGGTGACCGCCTCGATCCTGCCCGGCTTCACCCGCGACACGATCCTGCGTCTGGCGGGGCAGCGCATCGAGACGCTCAAACTGCAGGGCATCGAGGAGCGCAACATCTCCCGTGACGAACTGGTGCTCGCCGAAGAGGTGTTCCTCACCGGCACCGCTGCCGAGGTCACGCCCATCCGCGAGATCGACGGCATTACCATCGGTGCCGGCGCCGCCGGACCGGTGACCAGCAGCCTGCAGACCGCCTTCTTCGAACTCGTGCGCGGCGCCGCGACGGCGCCCAAGGGCTGGCGAACGGTCTTCGGCGCTCTCGTCCGTTGAGTCCCGAAGCCGTCTTCACCCTCGTCGTCACGGCCGGGGCGCTGATCCTGTTCGTGACGGAGGTGGTGTCCATCGACGTGGTGGGCCTGCTGATCGTGGTGGCCCTCGTGCTCGGCGGCGTGCTCGACGTGTCCGAGGGCCTCTCGGGCTTCTCCAGCGACGCGACCATCACCATCGCCTGCATGTTCGTGCTGTCGGGCGGGCTGATCCGTGCCGGCGCGCTCGAATTCATCAACCGCGCCATGTTCAAGCTGGGCGGGGGCAGCAAGCCGCGCCTGGTCGTGGCGTTGATGCTGTCGGTGGCGGTCTCCTCGGCCTTCGTGAACAACACGCCCGTGGCCGTGCTCTTCCTGCCCATCGTGCTCGGCGTCGCGGGGCGCCTGGGAATCGCGCCGTCACGGCTGCTGCTGCCCATGTCCTACGCGTCGATCCTCGGTGGTACCTGCACGCTGATCGGCACGAGCACCAACCTGCTGGTGGGCCAGGTGGCCGCCGAGCACGGCTTCGGTGCCATCGGCATCTTCGAGTTCAGCATCCCGGGCATGATCTTCGCGGTGCTGGGCTTCCTCTACCTGGCGACCTTCGGGCGCATGCTCCTGCCGCGGCACGCCTCCGTCACGCCGCGACAGGCCGACGGCCGCATCCGCGAGTTCGTCACCGAAGTCATGATCCAGCCCGAGTCGCCGCTGGTCGGTCGCAGCTTCCAGGAGATCCTGGCCAAGAGCCCCGGCATCACGCCGCTGATGCTGATCCGCGGCGATGAGGTCTTCCCGGCGCCGTTGCTGCCCAACCCGCGCACCCAGTTCGCGCGGGGCGGCGACGTGCTGCTGCTGCGCGGCGACCCCGGCGCGATCAACTCGATCCTCGAACGCGAGGGCGTGACGCTGCCGCCCGAACTGGGCGCGATGATCGAGAAGCAGGGCGCGGCCAAGACCTACACCATGGTCGAGCTGGTGATCAACCCGAACTCGCCCCTGCTCGGTCGCACCATCAGCGCCACGGACTTCGCGCGACACTATGGCAACGCGGGCGTGGTCGCCGTGCTGCGCCGCGAGGAGCACCTGCGCGAGCGCCTGTCCGATCTGCGCCTGCAGTTGGGCGACACCTTGCTCGTGGTGTGCGACGAGAACGCCATCGACCCCTTGCGCGACGCGACGGAGTTCATCCTGCTCGAGGGCGTCGACCGACGCCTGCGGCGCCGCGACAAGGCCCCCATCGCCGTCGCCATCATGGCCATGGTCGTGGCGCTGGCGACGCTCACCAGCGTCGGGCTCTCCACCCTGGCCCTCACCGGTGTGGTGCTGATGCTGCTCACGGGGTGCCTGCCGGCCCGGCTGGCCTACGAGTCCATCGACTGGAGCGTGATCATGCTGATCGTGGGCATGATCGCCCTCGGCCACGCCATGGAGCGCACCGAGCTGGCCCACTCGGCCGCCATGGGACTGGTGGACCTGCTCCGCGACACCCACCCGGTGGCCGTGCTGGCCGGCATCTACGCCGTGACGGCCATCCTCACCTCGCTCATCTCGAACACGGCGGTGGCCCTGCTGCTGACCCCCATCGCCCTCGATGTGGCGGCGTCCATGGGCTACCAGCCGGCGCCCTTCCTGTTCGCGGTGCTGTTCGGCGCCTCGGCCTGCTTCGCGACCCCCATGGGGTATCAGACCAACCTGTTCGTGTATGGTCCGGGCGGCTACCGTTTCCGTGACTTCCTGCGGGTGGGTGTGCCGCTCAACGTGCTGCTCTTCCTGGCCGCCATGTTCGTCATCCCGTGGTATTGGCCCTTCGAGAAGATCTGAGAGGACCTCGGGCTTTGAGTCCCTCCGCCGCTGACTTGCTGTCGAAAACGGAGCTGGTGGTGCACCCCGGCCCCTTCGCCCTCGGCTCGTGGAGTAAAGCCCAGGTGTCGGCCGTCTACGCCGGCATCCTGCGCGGCAACGAGGCCCTCGCCTTCGTGGTCCTCGACGACCGCGAGGCCACGGCCATGCTGCGCGAGAAGACGCTCATGGAGCTGCCTCCGCCGCGCCACGTCGAGAAGGGCTGGGCCGTGATCACCCTCGACCAGGTCATGGAGTGGGACGTGGTCGGCGTGCTCGCCGCCGTCACCGGCGCCCTGGCCGAGGCCGGGCTCTCGCTGGGCGCCGCCACCGCCTTCTCCCGCGACCATCTGCTCGTGCGGACCGAGCGACTCGACGACGCCCTGGCGGCCCTGCGGTCGCTCTGCGGCGGAGTCACGGTCCGCGACTGAGTGACGCGCGTCTTCTTCAGCGCGGGCGACACGTCCGGCGACCAGCACGCCGCCGTCCTGCTGGCCGGGTTGCGCGAGCGCGTGCCGGGATTGAAGGCCGAGGGGCTCGGCGGCCCCTGTCTCGAACAGGCCGGCTGCACCCTGCACGAGGACCTGGTCAACGCCAACATCTTCGGGCTGGCCGACTCGCTGAAGGCGGTGCCCCACTACTTCGGCGTGCTGCGCCGCGTCGCCGGCATCCTCGACGCCCGGCGCCCCGACCGCGTCATCATCGTCGACTACCCCGGGCTCAACCTGTTCATCGCGCGCCTGGCCCACCGCCGCGGCATCCCCGTGACCTACTTCATCGCGCCGCAACTGTGGAGCTGGGCGCCCTGGCGCGCGCGCCGCTTCGCCCGCTGTGTCGACGAGGCCCTGGTGATCTTCCCGTTCGAGCAGGCCTTCTTCTCCAACGCGGGGATCCCGTCGACCTACATCGGCCACCCTGTCCTGGACGCCCTGCCCGCTGACGAGTCCGCGCTGCTCAATCCCGCCATCACCGAGCGACCCCGCCCGGTGGCCCTGCTCCCCGGGAGCCGGCCGCGGGAGGTGGAGCGGCACATGCCGATCCTGCTCGCCGCCGCGCAGGTGTGGCGCCGCCGGCATCCCGACGTCTCGTTCCACACCGCCCACGTCTCGGCCGACGCCCGCGTGCGCATGGCCGCGCTCGCGGCCGCCGCCGACATCGAGCTCATCGACCACGGCCACTCTGCCCGCGCCGTGCACAGCGTCATGGCCAGCTGCCGCTGTGCCGCCGTGTCTTCGGGCACCGCCACGCTGGAGACGGCCATGCTCGGCACGCCCCACGCGGTGCTCTACCAGCTCTCGAAGTTCGAGCGCCGCGTGGCCGACCTGCTGGCGCTCACGCCTTGGGCCGGCCAGGCCAACCTCCTCGCCGGCCGCGAGCTGTGCCCCGAGGTGATCCAGGTGGGGAGCGACCCCACCGCGCTCATCGACGCGCTCGAGCCGTTCCTCGCCGACGACGCGGCCGTCGCAGCGAAGCGCGAGGAGTTGGCGGCACTGCGCCGGACGACCGGCGGGCCGGGCGCCCTGCGGCGCGCCGCCGATCACATCGCTGCGTCCCTCGCGACGTAGTCCGCCCGCCTCGCGAGCCGCGACGGCCCGGGGGTCGCAATCGCAGTGGTCACACAGGTCCGGCAGGCGCTCGCGGCGCGCCGGGTCAGACTCAGTTGCGCATGGCCTGCAGCGGCGGCGGCACCTGACCGCCCCGCCGCGCGAGCCCGTAGCTCGAGAATTTCGACACGGCCATGACCGGCGCGTCGCCCAGCAGTCCGCCGTACTTCGCCACGTCTCCCGGCTTCGCTCCGGGAACAGGGATGATGCGCACCGCCGTGGTCTTCATGTTGATCATGCCGATGGCGAGCTCGTCGCCGATCAGGCAGGCGAGGTTCTCGGCGCTGATGTCGCCGGGCACCGCCACCATGTCGAGACCCACCGAGCACACCGCCGTCATGGCCTCGAGCTTGTCGAGGGAGAGCGCGCCCACCTGCACCGCCTCGATCATGCCGCGGTCCTCGCTCACCGGGATGAACGCCCCGGAGAGCCCGACCACCCGCGACGCCGCCATGGCCCCGCCCTTCTTGACCGCATCCGTGAGCACGGCGAGGGCCAGGGTCGTGCCGTGACCGCCCGTGCGTTCGAGGCCGAAGAGCTCGAGTACGTCGGCCACCGAATCTCCGAGCGCCGGCGTGGGCGCCAACGAGAGGTCGACGCCGCCGAAAGCGACGCCGAGCCGCTGGGCCGTCTCGCGCCCCACCAACTCGCCCATACGCGTGACCTTGAAGGCCGTGCGCTTGATCACCTCGGCCACCTCGCCGATGTCGGCCGTGGGCCCGAGCTGCGCCAGGGCGTGGCGCACGACGCCGGGGCCCGACACGCCGCAGTTGACCACCACGTCGCCCATGCCCACGCCGAGGTTGGCGCCGGCCACGAAGGGGTTGTCCTCGACCATGTTGCAGAACACCACCAGCTTGGCGCAGCCGATGCCCTGCCGGTCGGCGGTGCGCTCGGCCGTGTCCTTGATCACCCGCGCCATGCGCAGGGTGGCGTCGAGGTTGATGCCCGAGCGGGTGGTCCCGAGGCCCACCGACGAACACACGTGCTCGGTGGCGGCCAGGGCCTCGGGGATGGAGTCGATCAGGTTGCGGTCGGCGCGGGTCATGCCGCCGTGGACCATGGCGGTGTATCCGCCGATGAAGTCGATGCCGCAGGCGTCCGCGGCCCGGTCCATGGCCACCGCGAGGGGCGTGTAGTCGTCGCTGTCGCAGGCGGCGGCCACCAGCGCGATGGGCGTCACCGCCACGCGCTTGTTCACGATGGGGATGCCGAATTCCGCCTCGACGCTCTCGGCCGCCTCCACCAGCGGCGCCGCGTAGCGCACGATCTTCGCGTAGATGCGCTCGGCCACGGCCGCCACGGTGCCCCCGGCACAGTCGAGCAGGTTGATGCCCACCGTCGTGGTGCGGATGTCCAGGTGCTCGACCTGGAGCATGCGCAGCGTCTCGGTGATCTCCTGGTGGGCGAGGGTCATGGGGAGGCGTGCCTGTCCGTCGTCGTGCGCATCAGATCCGGTGCATCGTGCGGAAGACGCGTTCGTCGATGACGGTCACCACGTAGTCGCTCGGCTCCGACAGTTCGAGCAACGCGTCGCGGAAGGCCTTGAAGTCGTGGCCGCTGCGACGGGCGTCGACCACCAGGATGGCGTTGAAGTAGCCGCCCGTGATGCGCTGCGACACGTCCTGGATGTCGCCGCCCAGGCGGCCCACGGCCTCGGTCAGCTCGGCCATCACCTGGGGGCGGTTCACGCCCACGGCCGTGACGATCAGGTGGCCGACGGGGCCGGCGTGGGCGCCCGGTGACGCATCGCCGGCGGCGGTCGTCGACGCGGCGGCCCCGGACGGTGCGCCCGCGCGGCCCCCCGCTGCGCTCCGTACCGACGGGCTCGCCTCCGCCGTGGTCGAGGCTTCGACCTCCTCGATGGTGATGTTCCGGCGTCGGGCCAGATCCCGGGCGGCCGCGGTGACCGTGGTCGCCTCGTCCACCACCAGCGACACGCCGCGCTCCATGGCGCCCACGTCTTCGGCGGTGAGGATGCGACGCGCCACGGCTCAGAGCCCCCGGGCCCGGGTCATGCGTCCGGGTCCCGTGGCCGCCTGGATCGATCCCACGCGCCCCCCCTCGATGCGCACGAGGTAGGTGCCGTCGGCCAGTCCGTCGAGGGTCGCCGCCGTGTTCGTGCCGCCGGCGGCGCCGCCGGCGCAGGTGCAACGGGAGCTTGCGCCGCCCGAGCAGCGCGGGCACGCGCCCGGCAGGACCGCGCCCGACAAGGCGGATCCGGGCGCTGAGCAAGCCGTGGGCGCGGGGGCCGGCGCGCCCGCGCGTCGATCGATGACCTCGATGCCCAGGCGGCACAGGCGGTCGCGGGCGGCCGGGGTGACCAGGGTGTCGTCGTCGAGCACGAGCGGCGAGGCCACGGTCCCGTCCAAGACGTCCTGGTCGGTGATCAGTCGGCGGGTCATGACATCACCGCCCCGAAGCGACCGGCGAGCACCGCGCCCATGTCGCCATGCGGCTGGGGGATGACCACCCGCCGCACGAGCATCCCGGCCTGGTTCGCATCCGCGGCCCCGGCATCCACGGCCGACTCCACGTCGGCCACGTCGCCGGTGAAGGTCACGTAGCTCTTGCCGCCCAGACCCATCGCCAGGCCGAGGCCCACTAGGCGCAGCGAGCCGGTCTTGCTGGCCACGTCGGCGGCGCGGATGGTCGACGCCACCGAGAGGGTCTCGATGATGCCCACCGCATCGAGCTCCGCCACGCCCTCGACCTCGCCGCGGATCAGCTCCAGCAGCGTCGGTTCGAGGTTGGGGATGAAGAGCTTGTCGATCAGGTCGTCGCGGCCCACCTCGGCGCCCCGGCGCAGTGCCGACATGGTCTCCTCCACCGCGCCGGTGAACAGCACCAGGAACTTGCCCGGCGAGACCGGACGGCTGAGCAGCAGCTCCACCGTGGCCTCCTTGCGCAGGGCGTCGGTGGTCTCGTAGCCCGCCGCGATGGAGGCCAGCTCGAGCAGTCCCACGCAGGGCCCCGTGCCTCCGACGGGCGTGGTCATGCGATCGGCACCCGGGTGCCGTCGCCGGCGAGCTCGAAGGTGCCGCCGTCCGCGAGATGGATCGCGTCGACGATGCCGACGACGGCCACCTGCCACCCGACGTCCTGGCCGCCGAGCACGGTGCGCGCCGCCCGACCGTAGGCCACGAGCACGGTCTCGCCGATGCCCGCGCCGAGGGTGTCGCCGGCCACGATGACCTCCTCCGACTCGACGTCGCCGGCCGTGAAGGGGCGCACCAGCAGCATGCGCATGCCCGTCAACGACTCGGCCTTCTGGGTCGCCCACACGTTGCCGATCACCCGGCCCACGAGCATCAGGCCACCTCCGGTCCGCTGCGCGCGTCGATGACGCCGACCACCGCCGCCTCCACCGCGATGTCGTGCCCGCGCTCGAGCGCGGTGCGACCGGCCCGGCCGTAGGCCACGATGACCTGGTCGCCCACGCCGGCATCCACGGCGTCGGCGGCCACCACCAGGCCCTGCTTCTTGCCGCCCGGCAGGCGCGCCTCCACCTCGTGGGGGTCGATCACCAGCAGCTTGAAGCCCTCCAGCGTCGGGTGTCGGCGGGTCGCCCACACCTCCCCGATGACTTGGCCGGTGAACATGGCGCGCTCCGGGCCGGGCGGGCCCTAGCCCCGGCCTTCGTTGGGTTGGCCGTCCACGTCGCCGAGGACCTTCTCGATGGCGTCCACCGCCGCGCGGATGTCCGACTCGCTGCCGCCGAGCTGCAGGCGCCCGAAGGCGCCGTAGGGCCGCATGTCGATGAGCTTGATGTCGGCAGCCTTCTCGGCCTCGTTGGCCGCCAGCACGGCGTAGCCCGCCGGGTGCACCTCGAGGATGTACAGCGTCTCGCCGCCGAGCAGCATCATCCCCGAGCGGTTGCGGTTGATCAGCATCGACTGGTAGTCGTCGATGCCCGTGATGATCTCCGACGTCAGGATCTTCGGCTGGATCCGATCCGTTTCGCTGACCTCGAGGAAGTCGAGGATGTGGCGGCCGGCCTCGAGCACCTCGGCCTGGCTCTCGTCATGGACCTCGAGCAGCCCGAAGGCCCGCTCGACCACCTGCACCGCCGGGCGCACGTTGGTGCGCTTGAGGGCGATGTCGGTGACGCGGTTGATGGCGATGCCGGGCGCGATCTCGACATAGAGCGCGGCCTGCCCACGCACGGGCAGGTAGCCCTTGGCCGTGGACGCGACGAACGACGCGAACTGCGGCTGCATGGAGTCGAGGAAGATGTACGTGCGGAGCTGGACCATGTCTCGGTCTCCCGATCAAGCAGGCCGGCGGATCATCACCGGAGGATCGCGGCGCGGGGCCGCGGCGCAGCGACGACGGGAGCGCGGGCGCACCGGCCGGTGCGTTCCCGCCCCCGCCCCGTCGGACGCCTCAGGCCTCGGCGACCTCGGGCTGCGGCAGGATCGACTCGACCTCGCTGTGCGGACGCGGGATGACGTGCACCGAGACCAGCTCACCCACGCGACGGGCGGCGGCAGCGCCGGCGTCGGTGGCGGCCTTCACGGCGCCCACCTCACCGCGCACCATCACGGTGACGAATCCGCCGCCGATGCGCTCCTTGCCGATCAAGGTCACCTTGGCGGCCTTGACCATGGCGTCTGCGGCCTCGATGGACCCGACCAGGCCCTTCGTTTCGATCATTCCCAGCGCGATCTGGCTCATGGAAGACTTCTCTCCTGCGCCGGCAGTGCCGGCAATGGGGTTGGTTGGTTCTCAGCGTTCGTGATGCGGTGTGGTCAGGCGCCCGAGCGCCCGGTGTTGCGGAATTTCAGCGGGATGGGCGTCGGGATGGGACCGCCCTCGTACGGCGGCGGCGTCCCCGATCCGGTGGAGGCGGCGCTCCCGCCCGCGGTGCCGGCGCCGGCGGGCGGCGGCGCGCTCTCGCCGGGATAGAAGGGCGAGGCCGGGTGCGGTGCGTTGCCTTGGAAGGCCAGAGGCGCCGTGGCCGAGGCGCCGCGCGCGTGGGCCGGCGTGGGCGGCCGCGGCGCCGCCACGCCCGACGTCGTGCCCACGGCGCCTGCGCCGCTGTTGCCGTCGAGGGACGGAGCCGGCGTCGCCGGCTGGGCGACGAACTTCAACTCCGTGGGCGGGCCGCGTCCGAAGTCGGGCATCGACTCGACGAAGCCTTCGTAGACGTAGCCGACGTGCTTGGTGAGCACGAGGTTGTGGGCCGAGATGTTGTCGGAGGTGATGTTCCCACCGAAGGCCCCGCAGCCCAGCGTCATCGACGGCACCAGACCCGTGCCGAAACCCACGGCGCCCTGGGCCGCCGGCGCGTTCACGAGCACGCGGTGCGCCGGCTTCTCGTGCACGAAAGTCCAGATCACGTTCTCGTCGCGCGAGTGGATCACGAGGGTGTGACCGCGCCCGCCGAAGTTGAGGATCTCGATGCAGCGATCGCAGCCGGCCTCCCAGCCGTCCTCGACGTAGACCGAGAGGATCGGTGAGAGCTTCTCCACCGACAGCGGGTGGTCCCAACCGACGCCGTCCTCCATGACCATCAGGACGGTGGTGTCCTCGGGCACGGAGAAGCCGGCCATGGTCGCGATCTGGTGCGGAAAGAGGCCGACGATGTCGGGGTTCACGCGGCGGCCTCTCACCACCAGTGGCTCCAGCAATGCCTTCTCGGCGTCGGAGAGCCAATGGGCCTTGTTGCGCGCGAACTCGGCCTTGGTCGCCTCGAAGATGGAGGCGTCGATGACGACCGACTGTTCGGACGCGCAGATGGTCGAGTTGTCGAAGGTCTGGCTGCCGACGATGGCCCGCACGGCGTGCTGGATGTCGGCGGTGCGCTCGATGAAGGCCGGTGCGTTGCCCGGTCCCACGCCGTAGGCCGGCTTGCCGGCGCTGTAGGCCGAGCGCACCAGTCCCGGCCCCCCGGTGGCGAGGATCAGGGCCGTCTCCCGGGCGCGCATGGCCTCGTTGGTCCCCTCCAACGTGGTCTGCGACATGCACAGGATCAGGTCGTCGGGCGCCCCTGCCGCCCGCGCCGCCTCGGCGCAGATGCGCGCCGTCTCGCCGATGCAGCCCACGCCGCGCGGGTGCGGGCTGATGACGATGGAGTTCCTCGACTTGAGGCAGATGAGCGTCTTGTACATCGCCGTCGAGGTGGGGTTGGTGATGGGCACGATGGCCAGCACCACGCCGTACGGCTCGGCCACGCGGTAGTAGCGGCGCTCGTCGTCACGATGGACGACCCCCACCGTCTTCATGTCGCGCAGGCTCTCCCAGAGCATGTCCGAGCAGAACTTGTTCTTCTGGAACTTGCCGGCCACCGAGCCGAAGCCGCTTTCTTCCACGGCCAGGCGGGCCAACTTCTCGGCAGCGTCCGAACACGCGCGGGATACCGCCTCGCAGATGCGATCGACCGACTCCTGGTCGAATTTGCGGTAGGCCTCCCAGGCCGTGCGGCTGCGACGCACAAGCTCCCGGGCTTCCTGAATCGACTGGAGATCGGAGTCCGCGAGGATCATGGCGCGCGGATCATATCAACTGCGCCTGTGCCGGGCTCGTGATGGCTCTACTGGAAAGCTCGCCCCCGCTTGGGGGAAACTTGGGCCAACCTTGAGCGCAAGTGGCCTACGGGAAGATGCCCATCTGGCTGTAGCTGTTGACCACCTTGTGGATCGCCACGAGGTAGGCGGCCGTGCGCAGGTCGCTGACGCCCTCGGTGCTGTCCCGCATGGCGATCATCTCGCTGTAGGCGTCCGACATGGTGGCCTCGAGTCCCGAGCGCACCAGGTCGATCTCGTCGGGGCCTTCGCCCAGGGTCTCGCGCTGGGCGGACGGGATCTTGGTGCCGCGGACCTCCTCGAGCAGGTCGAGGTAGCGGTTGTCGCGACCGGTCTCGAAGCGCTTGCTCATGCGGCCGAAGCGCATGTGGCTGATGTTCTTGGTCCACTCGAAGTAGGAGACGGTGACGCCGCCCGCGTTCAGGTAGATGTCGGGGATCAGCAGCACGCCCTTGGCCAGCAGGCGCTCCTCGGCGCCCGGCGTGGTGGGCCCGTTGGCTCCCTCGGCCAGGACCTTGCACTGGATCCGGTCGACGTTGGCCAGGGTGATCTGGTTCTCGAGCGCCGCCGGCACGAGGACGTCACAGGCCAGTTCGAGACAGTCCGCTGAGGTCGGCAGCTCGATGCAACCGTGGCCGAAGCCCTGGATGTATCCCGTCTTCTGCTTGTACGCGTAGAGGGCGTCGATATCGATGCCGTCGGGATTGTGCAGCGAGCCGTTGTACTCGCCGATGCCGATGATCTTGGCGCCCCCCTCGTGCTGCAGGATGTGCGCGGCGTGATAGCCGACATTGCCGAAGCCCTGGACCACCACGGTCTTGTCCTGCGTCCCCGTGGTCAGGCCGACACGATCCATGTCGGGCTTGTTGTTGAGCGCCTCGCGGATGCCGTAATAGCAGCCGCGACCGGTGGCCTCGGTGCGCCCCGAGATCCCGCCCTGGCTCACGGGCTTGCCCGTCACGCAGGCGAAATTGTCGAGCTCGCCGTGGTGGATGGTCATGTAGGTGTCGGCGATCCAGGCCATCTCGCGCTCACCAGTGCCCATGTCGGGCGCGGGCACGTTGACGCCGGGGCCGATGTAGTTCTTGTGCGCGAGCTCGAAGGTGAAGCGGCGCGTGATCTTCTCGAGCACCTCTTCCGGCAAACGATAGGGGTCACAACGCACGGCGCCCTTGCTGCCGCCGAAGGGCACGTTCACGAGGGCGCACTTGTAGGTCATGAGCGCGGCGAGGGCCATGACCTCGCTCTCCTCGACGTTCTCCGAGAAACGGATGCCGCCCTTGAGCGGTTTGCGGTGGTGGCTGTGCTCGGCCCGCCAGCCGGTGAACATCTGCACCTTGCCGTCGACCTTCACGGGGAAGCGGAAGGTGTAGAGGTTGTTGCAGGCCTTGATCTGCTCGAGCAGGCCTTGGTCGTAGTCGGTGAAGGCCGCAGCCTTGTCGAACTGCGTCTGGACGACGTTGTACAGATCGAGGTCTTCCTGGACCTGCGGAGCAGTGGTCGAGGTGGTCATCGCTGGGGCTCGCGGACGGCACGGGGAGGCGTGGGAACACCCGAGCGGACGCTGCCGGCAACGCAACCTGTTGCCCGGGGAAGGGGGGCGATTCTACTGTCGGAGACCCTCCGGCGCTGCCCCGTCCCCGCCGGCCCCTCGTGGGAAGGACCCCGATGACGCTGAGCCTGCAAGACCACTTCGCCCCCCACAACGCCTGTTTCGGTTGCGGGCCTTCCAACGACAAGGGCCTGCGCATCAAGAGCCTGGTCCCCGAGGGCACCGGGCCGGAGGGCCCGGTGTTGTGCGATTGGACGCCCCAGGCCCATCACGAGGCCTTCCCGGGCATGCTCAACGGCGGCATCATCGGCGCCCTGCTGGACTGCCACAGCAACTGGACCGCCGCATGGCACCTCATGGGGAAGCACAGCGCCGAGTCCCCGCCCTGCACCGTGACGGCCGACTTCCACGTGAAGCTGCGGGCGCCCACGCCCAGCGATCAGCCGATCCACATGGAAGCCCGGGTGGCCGAGTCCACGGAACACAGGGCCGTCATCGAGGCGACTCTCTCCTCGGGCGGGACGGTCACGGCCACCTGCCGCGGCACATTCGTCGCCGTGAAGGAAGGGCACCCGGCCTTCCACCGCTGGTAAGTCCGCGGCCACCGCCCGGCGACCGAACGAACCCGACGGGCGTCTGCCGTCGCCCTAGGGCAACAACGTCAGCGGTACGGCATTGCTGACGAAATCGAAACCGAACCCGCGGTCGAGCAGGTAAGCGTGGTGCAGTTCGAGGCCGACCAGCGTCGCCGCCAGCCCGGCGGGAACCTGCAGGCCGGCCACCGCCGAGCCCGTGCCGTCGAGAGTGCCCCAGAACATGAATCCGGGCGCGCTGCCGAAGCCCAGGGTGATGTTGGTGTAGGCATCCCAGTTCAGGGGCAGGTGCACGGACGGGCTCACGGGCACACCCGGTGACGTCCCCGTGAAGGAACCGAACACGTAGTAGTTGGCCCCGGCGTTCACCCGTCCCGCCTCGATCTCGAAGACCACGTCTGCGCCGGTGGCGATGGAGACCTCGTGGCGATCGGAACGCATGGGCAGGTCTTCGGCCGAGAACACCCAGGCGGACCCGGTCTCGGCGCCCTGCTCGTCGGTGTTGTTGTTGCTCACCACGAAGTCCGGGATGCCGTCGCCGTTGATGTCGCCGATGCCGTCGGCCCGGTAGCCGAAGCGCGTCCCGTCGGCGCCCGAGACCGTGGTGATGAGGTCGCCGGTGGCGCCCGAGAGCACCTCGACCCATCCGTCACCCGGGTAGATCGTGTTGACCTTGCCGACGCAGAAGCACGCGCCGATGATGATGTCCTCCAGGCCGTCGCCGTCGAAGTCGGGCACGCTGCGGACGTTGACGCCGTACTGCGAATCCTGGGTGCCGCGATGACGCCGGACGACCGAGTTGTCGGCGCCGCTGCGCAGTTCGACCAGGCCCCCGCGCACGCCGTGCGCCGTGTAGCCCGTCGCACCGATGAGGAAATCGTCGATGCCGTCGCCGGTCACGTCCTCGATGCCTTCGACCTCGATGCCGAAATCGTCGTCGGCGTGGTAGCCATCGATGTTGGCCAGGGGTCGCCCATCGACGCCGGAGTAGATGCGCACGTAGCCGGCCGGCGAGGAGGTCTGGTCGGTGTATTCGCGCGGGCAGCCCACCGCGAAGTCGGGCACGCCGTCGCCGTTCATGTCGCCGAGGCCGGTGACCGTGATCCCGAAGATGTCGTCCTCGCTGTCGCCGTACACTGCGAACAGGTTGGCGCCGTCGATGCCCGAGTGCACGAAGGCCGCGCCCGAGTGGAAGGCGTTGGTCGAGTCCCAGTGGGCGCCGATGACCAGGTCGCGGTGGCCGTCGCCGTTGAGGTCCTCGACGTGGTCGATACGCAGGCCGAAGCGCCCCGTCGGGTTCAGGTTGGGGATCAGGTACATCAGCCCGCCCGTCTTGCCCGAGAAGACGCGCACGTTGCCCGCCTGGGGCCCGAGCCCGAAGTCGCGCGGCGCGCCGATGGCGTAGTCCGAGACCCCGTCGCCGTCGAGGTCGCCCATGGTGGCCACGTCCATGCCGAAGCAACCCAGGTACTGGTCGTGCCGGCGGATGAGCGTCCCGTTGGCTCCCGAGCGGATCTCGGCCGTGTTCTGCAGTCGCGTGCTGACGTAGTAGTCGTCGACGCCGTCCTCGTCGATGTCGCCCAGACGCTCGACCATGAAGCCCATGCCGAGGTTGGGGCCGACGCCTTCGTGCCGGTAATGGGCGGACTGGGCCTCGGCCCCCTCGCCCAGGGTCGCCAGGACGGCGAAGGTGGTCACGGCACGCACGACGGTTGCTGCGGTCGACATCACAGTCAACTCCTCCAGGTTTGCCTCAAGGCCCGTTGCGACGAGGCGGCTGATGACATGCCCGCCCAATCCCTCCCCCGACGACCCGCCCGAATCCTGTCGTGGCGAGATTCCCATTAGAATCCGCGGAGCGCGGATCGACTAGTCTCCGCTTGCCATCGGCGCCCTCGCCGGGAAGAGCCGGCGGGTAAATTCGCCCTCCTGGGCGCCCTTCAGCTCTCGAAGAAGACCGCCACCCGCTCGCGGGACACGTCGAGCACGCAACCGATGCCCACCATGGTGGCGAGGATCGACGAGCCGCCGTAGCTCACCAGCGGCAGGGGCAGGCCGGTGACGGGCAGCAGACCGGTGGCGATGCCGAGGTTCATCAGCGCCTGCCCGCCCACCAGGGCCGCGATGCCCACGCAGACCATGCGCCCGAACGGTTCGCGGGTGCGATAGGCCACGCCCAGGATGGCCGCGCATAACCATGTGTACAGCAGCACCACCGTGCTCGTCCCCCACAGGCCCCACTCCTCACCGACGATGGCGAAGACGAAGTCGGAGTGGCGCTCGGGCGGGCGGTCGAGGTTGTTGAGCAGGCCCATGCCGAGACCGGCTCCGCGCGTACCGCCCGCCCCCACGGCCGCCACCGAATAGAACTGCTGGTAGCCGGTGCCGTCCTTGAGCCGCGAGACCTCGCGCTCGAGTTGCCGCGCTTCCTCGTGTTGACGCTGTCGCCGGAGATCGCGGGCCTCCATGTGCAGCGTGGGCGCCTTGGTGACGAAGGCATCGACCCGGTCCTTCTGGTAGGGCTTGAGCACGCCTGGCACGAAGTAAGCCACCGGCAGGAGCAACAGCGCCGCCACCGCCACCATGGCCACGTGCTTGGGCCGCGCCCCGCTCACGGTGACCATGGCAATGAAGATCGGCAGCAGGACCAACGAGCTGCCCAGGTCGGGCTGCCGCATGACCAGGAACCACGGCAGGGCCGTGAGCGCGAACGGCATCAGGTAGCTGCGCCAGGTGTCGGTGACCCCCCGGTGCTGCAGGTAGCGCGCCAGCACGAGCACCAGCCCGATCTTCATGAACTCCGACGGCTGCAGCTTGAAGCCGAAGGGCAGGCTGATCCAGCGGGCCGAGTTGAGCGCGCCCGGGTTGGCCACGAAGGGCAGCACCGCCAGCACCGCGATGAGCACGACGTACAGCGGGAAGGCCAGCTCGGCCAGCCGCGCGGTGCGCACCAGGAAGACCACGCCCACCGCCATCGCTCCGGCGCCCACGAACAAGAGCTGCCGCCCCCAGCGCGGGCTGATCCACTCGTGGGTCGTGCTCCACACGAACAGCACCCCGATGGCCGCCAGCAACAGCGTCGGCAGCAACACCGACCAATCGAGCGGCGGCGAGGACGAGTCGCGCCGCCTCACGGTGTGAGCTCCTGGCCGAGGTAGAAGGCCAGCTCCGGCTGGTTGAGCAACGTGTTGAACACCGGCACGCCGGCGTCACCGCCGTGCTTGCCGCTGTGCTCGAGCAGGATCGCGAAGGCCAGCACCGGCTCGTCCTGCGGGAAGTAGCCGGCGAACCACGAGTGGTCGGGCTTCTGGTCGACCTCGGGCGTGCCGGTCTTGCCCGCCACGTCGATGCCCAGCCGCCGCAGGGCCTCGCGATCGAGGGCATCGGCCGTGCCCCCCGGTGCCGTCACGCTCTGCAGCCCGTGACGCACGGCGGCCAGGTGGGCCGCCGAGAGTCCGAACTCGGTGGCGGCGCGGGGCTCCACCGGACCGTAGCCCTCGATGGACGCCACCAGCATCGGCGGTCGCAACACGCCGGTGCCGATCGCCCCCATCATGGCCGCCACCTGCGCAGGCGTGACGTCGTCGAGGGGCGCCTGCCCGATCCCCAGCCGCATGGTCGCGACGCGGCCGATGTTCCCTGCGGGCAGCGGATTCCAGGCCTCCGTCACGCCGAAGCCCACCTGGACGCCGGAGGCCGCGAGGACCTCGTTGTCGAGCAACATCGACGTCGAGTGCCCGAAGCCCAGAAGCCGGGTCCAGTGCAACAGCCGGTCGCCGCCGATACGGTCCGCGAGCCAGAAGAAGTAGTGGTTGCACGACTTGGCCAGGGCGCGGTCCATGGCGATCTCGCCGTGGGTGCCGAGACAGCTCAGCAGCTGGTCACCGATGGTCATGCGCCGTGTGCAGAGCAGCGTCTCGGTGGGCGTGATCACGCCCTCGGCCAGCCCGGCCAGGGCCACCACCGCCTTGAAGGTCGAGCCCGGCGGCGGGAGGTTGCCGGTGACGCCGGTGCTGATCGCGCGCTGGAACAGCGGACCCCGCGGGTCAGCCATCAGCTCGGCGTAGTCGGTGGAGAACTGCTCGCGCCGGGGCCGCGGCGACGTGGCGAGCGCGCGCACGGCGCCGGTGCGCGGGTCGAGCAGGACGATGGCGGCGGGCACGCCGGGATGCTGCTCGCCCTCGGACTCGAAGCCCTCCAGCACCCCGTCGACCACCTTCTCGCAGGCCCGCTGCAGATTGACGTCGAGGGTCAGCGTCACGTTGAGACCGCGCTGGGGTGAGACCCGGTCGATCTCTTCCTCACCGTCGCCGCCCGCTGCCGCCGGCGTGCGGGCGATGTAGCCGCGCTTGCCGCGCAGCAGCGCTTCGAGCGCCCGCTCGAGCCCGAGCACACCGCGCTCCTCGGTGTAGCCGTAGTCGATCTCGCGGACGATCACGCGCAACCGCTCGAACTCCGACAGCTCCTCCGGGGTGAGGCTCTCGATGGCGGCCAGGTCGGCGAGCCGCAACCGATTGGCCTCGGCACGCTCGATGTCCGCGGGGTTCGGCTGGCCGACTTTGCCGATCAACACCGTCGCCAGGTCGGCGACCGCCGGCGGATAGGTGCGCCGCCGCTTGGTCGTCACCGCGAATCCGGCCAGGGCCTCGGCCCGCAGCGCCACCAGGGTCTCGGTGTCGTAGGGCACTGGCGAGAGCGCCAGCGCCGGGTCGTCGTCGAACTCGGCGTGCAGGTCGCGGGTGCGGTCGAAGTCGTCGCCCTCCGCTGTCCGCGCGGCGATGCGCACGACGCGCTCGTCGATCTCGACCACGGCTTCGTCGAGGGTCGCCATGAGGGCTTGCGGCGTGGTCCTCACGAGGTAAGCCAGATCGTGCAGGGCATCCCGCTCATCCGCGGCGCGCAGCATCGCCTGGGCCGCGCCCCGGTCGAAGCCCGGCAACTCCGACACCTCCCGGGCGCCGCCCCACTCGCCCTCCGCCAGGCCCGCGGACAGCGCGCCGGCCACCTCCTGCCCGAACACCCGACCGAGATACCACGCCAGGTCCGTGCGGCGGTGGCGCGGCTGCAGCGCCACCAGGTCGGCCAGAGGCAGGTGTGAGAGCTCCTCCAGCAAGCCGCGGGCCTCGTCATAGGCCGTGCGCATGGGCCGCCGCCGGCCGTCCACGTGCCGCAGCGCCAGGGCCGCGCCGCCCACCACCGTGCCGCGACGCCAGCTGCGGTAGCGGAAGGTGAGGTCCGCGAGTTCCTCGGTCCGCGCGAGCGGTTCGCCGTTGCGGTCGAGGATCCACCCACGCTCGAAGGGCAGCGAATGGTACGAGCGGGCGGTGCGCCGGGCCTCCCAGGCCCAGGTCTCGTGCTCGACGATCTGCAGTTGCAGCAGCCGCGCTTCGACCACCAGGAATCCCGCGAAGAGCAGCAGGAAGACCCCGGTGACCCGGCGCTTCCTCATGTCGCGGCTGCCCAGCCCGTGGCGCACGCCGCGCCCCGCGCCAGGCGAGCCACCGGAATGGCCACGATCACGCCCACGAACAGTTCACGTCCCGCCTGCAGCGGATTCGGCAGCACCATGCCGAGCAGCCAGCCGGCGCCCATCCAGGCGGCGGCCGCCAGGAAGGCGGCGATGACGAAGCGCGTCCACGGCACGGCCTCGGCGGCGCCCTGGCGCGTCTCGGTGCGCTGCGCCGCCACGAACATCAAGGCCACCCAGGCGCAGAGGATCTGGCCGCCGGCCGGCTCGAGCAGCACCACCGCCCGGCCCCAACCGAGCGCCAAGGCGGCCAGGGGCAGCGTGCGGCGCGGCCAGTAGAGCCCGGCGAAGGCCGCCAGGCACACGGTGGGATCGAGGGCGAGTCCGCCGGTCCATGGTGCCGCGAGCAGGGCGGCCTGCGTGGCCGCCAGGGTGAGCAACAGCAGCAGCAGCGTCACGGGTCGACGACGGTGACCGGCCGCTCCGGATCGACGTCCGGCCGCACCAGATCCCATCCTCCGTCCACGGTCACGCTGAACACCGCGGGCACCTCGCCCAGCAGCAGTCCGCCCAGCGTCGGGTGTCCCGCGCACACGATCAGTCCGGGCTCGGGGCGCCAGTTCCCCGCCTGCATGCGGTCCGCCGAGAGGGGGCTCGGGTGGAACGGGACCACCTGGCCGTCCGCCTCGACCACCAGCAGTCCGCCCGGCGGCTGAGCCCGGCGCACGATGGACGACGATCCGCCGGCCGTCTCGATGAGCCCGACGAACACGCCGTCCTGCACGACCCACTGCCCGGCCGTCACACCGTCGGCCCGCCCAAGGTCGACGCGCCAGCGTCCCTCGGCCGACATGCTGCGCGAGAGCCGACCGACGCGGGTCGCCGTCGTCAGGCGCACACCGGCCTGTCCCTCCACCACCACTGCGCCGAGTCCATGCGGGTCGAAGAGCGGGGCGATGACCGGCTTGAGGTCACCCCGGCTGAACACCGAACCGCCGCCGGGGACCTCTTCGGCGCCATTGCCGACGACGCGCCCGATGAGCAGGCCCGGCGGCAGGTCGACGCCGAGGAAGCTCACGTCACGCGTGCGCAGCAGTTGTTCCGCCGGCGGCCGCACCGTCGACGACGCGTGCTCCATGACCAGGCGACCGTCCCGCGCCCGCGCGAGGAAGTGATGCGACCGACCGCCGGGAGCCGCCTGCCACTCACCGGCCACGGCGCCCACGCTCGGGTGGCCGAGCAGGCGTACGCCGGCGCGACCGGACTCCTCCACCGTGTCGACGAAGCCGATCAGCACGTCGCGGTGCATCACCGGTGCGCCCCGCTCCACCGCGCCCACCGGCACGTGCAGCGACAGGCGTCGGCCGGCGGGGTCGGAGGCGACCACGCTCACCAGGAGCCCGGCGCGTCCGTCACGCAGACCGCCGACCTCTCCGCGCACGGCCTCCTCGTAGAGGTCCCATGCGCGGCGGGCCAGGGCCCGCTCCTCGTCGGACGCGAACCAAATGTTCTCGTCGTCGACCGCAGGGGACGACAGGGGCCATGCACCGAGCCCCGCCGCGAGCACCGGCTCGCCGGGCCCGTCCGTCGCGGGGATCAACCCCGAGAGGATCACCTCGAACCAGCGCGCCGCGCCCGCCGGCAACTGCTCGGCGGTGCGCACGGGGCCGAGTCCGGAGAGGGAGGTCAGGCAGAGAGCGAGGACCAACACGTGCCAGCCGCGTCCGCCTCCGTTCTTCACCGCTCCCCTCCCGAACTCACTGCCCCGTGACCAACGGGGCCGATTCCTGCGTGTCCCGAGGCCTCACCGCCGACCAAAGCGGATCAGCCGTTGGCCTCGATCAGCCGGCTCTCTCGATCAAGCCGCCTCCTCGCCCGAGTCCAGCACGCGGCTGTAGAGGTCGAGCTGGTTGAGGAACTCGCCCGTGCCGCGCGCCACGCAGGTCATCGGATCGCTGGCGATGCGCACGGGCAACTGCACCTCCTGCTCGATGATCTTGTCGATGCCGCGCAACAGCACGCCGCCGCCGCAGAGCGTGATGCCCTGGGCCACGAGGTCGGCCGCCAACTCGGGCGGCGTGTTCTCGAGCGTCGTACGGATCGCGCCGACGATGGACATGACCGGCTCGAGCAGGGCTTCCCGGATCTCCGTGGATGTCACCACGGTGCGACGCGGCAGGCCGATCATCATGTCGCGACCGGCGACTTCCATCTCGAGTTCCTTCTCGAGCGGCGCGGCCGAACCGATGGTCATCTTCACGCGCTCGGCGGTCTGATCGCCGATGAGCAAGTTGTAGTTGCGACGCATGTAGTTGACGATCGCCTCGTCCATCTCGTCGCCGGCGATGCGGATCGACTCGCTGTGCACGACGCCGAAGAGCGACATGACGGCGACCTCGGTCGTGCCACCACCGACGTCGACGACCATCGACGCGAGCGGGTCGGCCACCGGCATGCCGGCGCCGATGCCGGCCGCCATGGGCTCGCTCACCAGGTACACGCGGCGCGCGCCGGCGCGCTCAGCCGAGTTGATCACGGCGCGGCGTTCGACCGCGGTGATGCCGCTCGGGATCGCGATGACGATGCGCGGGCGCACCATGAAGGTGCGGTTGTGCACCTTGCGGATGAAGTAGCGCAGCATCTTCTCCGTCACTTCGAAGTCGGCGATGACGCCGTTCTTCAGCGGACGGATGGCCGCGATGTTGCCCGGCGTCTTGCCGAGCATCTCCTTGGCCTGCAGACCGACGGCGTCACCGTCGAGGAGCACCTCGTTGGTGCCCTTGCGAACCGCCACGACCGAAGGCTCGTTCAAGACGATGCCTTCGTTCGGGATGCAGACCAGCGTGTTCGCCGTGCCGAGGTCGATCCCCATGTCGATGGAGAACTTCCCGACCATCCACTCGAACGCCTTCATGAGCGCGCACTCCTCGTTGGGGCCCTGAAGCGTTTCCGCGCCTCACAGGCCTCGACCATCCGGTGCGCTCGAGGCCGGCCCCCAAGGCCGGTTCGAGCGCTGTCATCGACCCCTCCCGATTCCCGAGATCCGCCATCTCCAAGGCCGTTCCCGAAATCGCAGGCGATCCGGGGCGGGCCTGAGCCCGAGGAGGTCTGAGGAGTATTTGAGCAGCGGGACGGGTCGGATCGAAGCCCTAGGGGTCCGAATCTGCACCGACCACTAGGGATGGTGGTTCATATCAACCACTGGCGCTCCGCGCTCCGGCGTGCGGGACGGGGGCTGGCGGAGGTGGTCCGGCGCCGTGAGATCCCGCGGCGCACGGATCCGACACGGGCCGTCGGCTCGGCGCCCGGGCGAGGGGTCAGCCGTCACGAGCAGGCCCGTGCTGCGTGGGGAGTCGGCCGATGCCGTCTGTGCCCGCGGTCTCGGTCGACGCCCCGTCCGGGGGCCGTCCGGGGCGCTAGATGGGCCAGGTCGAGCCGTAGCTCGACGACATCTCCATCTCGATCAGCACCAGGGCCACGATGAGGGCCACGAAGGTCACCAGGACCAGGCCCGACTCGATGGTGTGGGCGGTCCCGGCCGATTCGACCCCGTCCGCGGTGACGTCGAGGTCTTCGCTCTCGACGGGCGCGGCCTTGCGGCCCTTGCCCTTGGAGGGCTTCGGCTTACGGGGGGATTTGGCGGCGCGACGGGCCACGGCGGACTCCGGTCCTAGAGGTGGGTCGTTGCCCGGTCGAAGCGCTGCATGTCGCCGTTCTGCTCGACGATCTTGGCGGTCGAGTAGTCGTCGAAGACCTGATCGACGCGGACCTGACCGAGCCACTGCCCGCCGCGGTAGACGTCGAAGGTGTAGCCCCGGGCGACCTGGTCACGGCTGCCCGCATCCAGGATCACGAAGCCGTACTCCGTGTCGACGTCGGCCAGGGTCGCCTCGATGGGCGGAGCGGCCACGACCGAGGTCGGGTCGAATCCGGCGCTGACGGCGACCTGGACGGTGGCGTTCAGCTTGGTCTTCTCGGCCTGGAGCTTGGTGATCTGGCCGTCGAGGTCGCTGCGCTCCCGGCGCAGGGTCGCGATCTCGTCCTCCATGTCGCGGCGGGCGAGCTCGGCGGTGCGCTGCCCGTCCTTGGCGGACTGGGCCTCGTCGCGCAGGTCGTCGTTGCGATTCTGGAGGTCGCGGGCCTGCTGCTGGGTGGCCGTCAGGCTCGACTCGATCTCGTCGAGCTTGGAGTTGATCTTGGAGACGTCGTCGCGGAGCTGCTGGTTGTCGATCTCCAGCTTGCTCACGGACCGGTTGGAGTTGTCCCGCTCGACCTTGAGGTCGTCGTTCTCCTCCTGGAGCCGACGCTTCTCCGTGTCGAGCTGCCGTTCCTTGGCGATCGACTCGTTGCGGAGGTCATCGAGTTCAGTCTCGACGGCCGCCTTGTCGGTCACGGCCTGGTCGTAATCGGCCTTGGTCGCTTCGGTGCGTTGCAACAAGGCACCAGCAGCGCCCAGGACAAGCAGCGCAAGCGCCAGGTTCACGACAACAAGAATTCTTCCGACGGTGCTCATCGCCTCTCCCACTCGGACGGGCGGCTGCGGTTCGGGCCGCGGCCAGACCGGGGCGCCAGTAGGGCGGTCGGAGCGTAGTGAGGCCCCGAGACGCTGTCAAGAAACCCGCGGTCGAACCGCGGCCATCGCCGCTCCCACGAGGCAGACCCATCCGATCCAGTCGCCCCAGGCGGCATACAGGGTGCGGTCGGTGTGGAGCGGGATCCGTGCCACGAGCAGGCCGGCCACGTCCCGGTCGCGACCCTCCGAGACGAGCCGGTCGGCGCCCGCCGGGCGGCGGCCATCGGGTCGCACGAGGCACGAGATGCCCGTGTTCGTGGCGCGGAAGAGGGCCCGGCGGGACTCCACCGCGCGGAGCACCGATTGGAGCTCCATGTGGTCGAACTCGGTCGACCGCCCGAACCAGCCTTCATTGGAGATGTTGACAAGGAATGTCGCCCCTTGCCGGACGAATTCCCGGCAGTACGACCCATAGGCATTCTCGTAGCAGATGGTGACGCCGAAGGGCCGGCCGTCGAGCTCCATCAGGCTGGGGCCCTCTCCGGGGCGCAGGTCCGGGACGTATCCGGCCATGTCGAGGATGAGCTGGCGATAGGTCGCGGCCAGCCCGGCGGGCAGCCACCCGATCAGCGGCAGGGTCTCGCCGCCGGGCACGAGCTCGAACTTGTCGTAGCGGCCGAGGCGTTTGCCCGCGCCGTCGTAGTAGAGGGCCACGTTGGACAGCGAGCCCTCGGGCAGATTCCGCACGAGCGCCCCCAGCAGGAGGTTCGGCGCCGGCTCGGCGGCCCCCACCAGTCGCGAGACCACGGTCGCCATCAACCGCTCCTCCCGCTCGGCACCGGGGCCCTCGGACACGGCGTAGGGCCACATGGTCTCGGGCCAGACGACGAGGTCGGGCGGCGTCGACGACGTCACGGCCTCGTGCGTGAGACCCGCGAGCACGGCCATGCGGTCCTCGGAGGCCAGCGGGTTGTCCTTCAGGTGCTGCGCGAACCCGGGTTGGATCGCGGCCAGCAGCGGGCCCGGCTCGGGCTCGGCCAGCAGCGACGGCCGCACCAGCCCATAGACGAAGAGGAAGACCAACGCCGCGACGGCGACGCCGGCACCCCGACGTCCCTGCAGATGCGCGAGCAGCCCGCCCGAGACCGTTGTCACCAGGAAGGTCAGCAGCAGCACTCCCCCGAGATCCGCCGACTGCACCAGCACCGGGCTCGCCGCCACCGCGTGCCCGACGAATTGCCACGGGTAGCCGTTGAGCGGCCAGGACAGTCGCACCATCTCGTGGGCCGTCCAGAGCACCGGCAGCCACAGGGGTGAGGCGCCCCGGGACAGGACGCGGTGGGCCAGCCAGCCGTAGCCGCCGATGTAGAGCGCCGAGATCACCCCCACCAGGCCGTAGTTGATCCAGTGGGTCTCGGCGAGCCAGAGGTTGACCACGCCGAAGAAGACCAGGCCCACCAACCACAGGCGCAGGAAGGCGGCTCGCCCGGTCGGCGCGTCGGCCGCGGCGGCCGTGAGGGCGATCGGGGCCACGACGACGAGCGGCCACCAGCCCAGGGGCGGGAAGGCCGCGATCAGGGTCGCTGTGCCGATCACCAGGGGGAGCCGCATGCCGACCGCCTACCAGCTCGCGCCGCGCGGCAAAGGAAAGAAGTCCGCCAGGGCCCCGGCTGGCGCCTCATCGTCGCCACTGGCCACATAGGCGAAGCCGTCCGCAGCGCTCATGCAGACCAGGTCGCCCGAGCCGTGCCAGCCCTCGAACACGAGCTCGTCGCCGCCCTCGCGAGGTCGTAGCTGCATGGGCAGGATCAGGTCGCGCCAACCGTTGCGCCGCACCGGTTGGGCGAGGGGCAGGCGCTGAGCGGCCCAGGGATCGACGGGGCGTCCGCCGCGGCGGGCGATGGCCGGCGCCACCAGCACGCGTCCGGTCATGAGCGCCGCCACCGGGTTGCCGGGCAGGCAGAAGACGAGCTGCGGGCCATCGCCGGGTCGTCCGTCGGGGGCCTCGCGGGTGCAGAAGATGGTGGGCTTGCCCGGCTTGACGGCCACCTTGTCGAACAGCGGGGTCGCCCCGGCGTCCGCGACGATCTCGGCCGAGTAGTCGAACTGTCCGACGGACGCGCCGCCGGTGAGCACGATCACGTCGGCAGCCAGGGCCTTCTCGAAGCGCGCGGCGAGGGCCTCCCGCGTGTCCTCCGCCACACCCAACTCGAGCACGTCGGCGCCGCACGCACGGAACAGACTCGCCAGCGACGGGCCGTTGCTCTCGCGGATCTGCCCGCGTCGCAAGGGCGTGCCCGGGGGCACCAACTCATTGCCCGATGTGAGCAGCGCCACGAGGGGACGCTTCAGCACCGCGACCTCGCCGACGCCCGCCGAGATGAGCAGCGAGAGTCCCAGCGTCGTGACCTCGTCGCCCGGCACGGCCACGACTTGCCCCCGAGCCAGGTCCTCCCCCTTCGGCGCGACGTTGGCGCCCGCCGCCACCGCCCCCTCGATGACGATCTGCTCGCCGTCCCGTTCGGTGCGCTCGATAGGTACCACCGCGTCGGCGCCCGGGGGCAGGGGCGCCCCGGTCATGATCGAGAGGGCCGTCCCCGGCGTGAGCGCGGTCGCGCCCTCGTCCCCCGCCGCCACCTGACCCGACACCGGCAGGCGGTTCCCCGCGGCGCCCAGGTCCGCGGCCCGCAGCGCGAATCCGTCCATCATGACCCGGTCGAAGGGCGGCAGGTCGGTGTCGGAGATCACCTCCTGCGCCAGCACCCGGCCCGTCGCCGCGGCGATGGGCAGCACCTCCGTGGCGCTGAGCGGGCGCGTCGTCTCCACGACGATGCGACGGGCTTCCTGGATGGAGATCACGGGCTCGGTTGCGCGGTCCGTGGCATCTCCGTGGCGTACCATACGGGGCGCCCGCGGCGCTGCCCCCTGTCCCTATTCTGAAGCGCTTGCCGGACCGTGCGCGGGCACCGCAACGGCCCCACCCCCCTTTCCGCCGAAGAGCCTCTCCCATGGCGACGCCTTCCTCCTGGATGTGCGCTCTCTGCCTCGCGTGCACGACGCTCGTCGGGTGCATGGAATTCGGCGAACCCGGAGCGGACGGCGACGACGCGGCGGTCGCATCCGCCGACGCGGAATCCGGCGATGCCGATGCCGATGCCGATGCCGATGCCGATGCCGACGCCGACGCAGCCGACGCGAATCGCGAGGACGCGGACAACGGCAACCGACCGCGCGAGGCCGTGCGCGGTGGCCGTGACGTGCGCAGCGAGACCAAGGTCGAGGTGGGCACACTGCAGATCGGGCCGGTGCGCGATGAGATCGTCGTGTCGTCCCGCGTCGAGACGCGCTACTCGGTGCAGGTCTTCCCCAAGCTGAGCAACCTGCCGATCCTCGAGGTCTTCGTCGACGAAGGCGACCGGGTGGAGGCGGGCGACCTGCTCATGACGCTCTACGACACCGAGTTGCGCCTGGCGGAGCAGACGGCCAAGGGCCGTCTCGCCGAGGCCGCCAAGACGGTGGAGTCGCGTCAGCTGCTGCTCGAGCAGGAGACCCGGCGGGTGCTGCGCGCCGAGCGTCAGCACCGCAACTTCCTCGTCGAGTTCGAGCGGCTCGAGGGCCTCGGAGAGCAGGGCCTGGTGACCAAGAAGGAAGTGGCCGACGCACGCCTCAGTGCCGAGACCGCCGAGGACGACATCAGCCTCGCCACCTTCGCGAAGAGCGACGCCGAGATCGCCCTCCAGCTCAGCGTCATCGCCGAGCAGCAGGCCGCCATCGAGTGGGAGCGGGCCGGCAACGATCTCAGCTACACGTCCGTGCGGGCGCCCATGAGCGGCATCGTGGCCGAACGCCATTGCGACGTGGGCGAGCTGACGTCGCTGTCCGAGAACGCCTTCCGCCTCGTCGACCTCGACGACCTCGTGCTCAACCTGCGCGTGCCCCAGGACTCCATGTCCGACCTCAAGGCCGGCCAGCCCGTCGACGTGCGGGCCATCTCGTCGGCCACCGCCGGCTTCCGCGGCGTCGTGCGCACGGTCAACCCGGTGCTCGACGTCGACAGCGGGTCGGTGCGCGTCATCGTCGACCTCGTGTCCGCGCCAGGCCTCGTGCCGGGCCTGTTCTGCGAGGCGCGCATCGTCACCTCGTCGCGCGAGGACGCCCTGTTGGTCGCCAAGCGCGCCGTGCTCTACGAGGACGACCAGCCGGTGATCTTCGCGGTGGACGACGACCACGCGGACGACGATCGCGCCAGCAAGATCGCCTTCATCGCCGGCGTCAGCACGTCCGACGCCGTCGAGATCCTCTCCGACGTCGACGGCAAGCCGGTCCCGGCGGGCCTGCGCATCATCGTGGTGGGCCAGGAGAACCTGAAGGACGGGTCGCCCATCCTCATCGTCGAGGAAGCCCTTTGAAGCAACGCCCGCACGCGGGCGGCGTCTTCGAGCTGACGACGACCCGGCCCGTCGCCGTCTTCATGGCCTTCCTGACCCTGGTGCTGTTCGGGGTGCAGTCCCTGCGGCGGTTGCCCACCAACCTGCTGCCGGACATCAGCTACCCGCGCGTGACGGTGCGCGCCGAGTACCCCGGCGCGGCGCCCGAAGACGTGGAGGAGCGCGTCACCAAGCGACTGCACGAGGCCCTCTCGGTGCTCTCCGGGCTCGAGTCGATCTCGTCCATCTCGCGGGCCGGGTCGGCGGACGTGACCCTCGAATTCGTCTGGGGCACGCAGCTCACCTTCTCGATCCAGGACATCCGCGAACGCCTCGACCGCACCCTGCTGCCGCTCGAGGTGCAGACGCCCATCATCCTGCGCTACGACCCGACCCTCGACCCGGTGCTTTCCTTGGGACTCACCGGCGGGCGCGACCTGACCCAGCTGCGACGTCTGGGTGAGGACCGGCTGGGACCAGCCATCTCCACCGTGGAGGGCGTGGCGGCCGTGCGAGTGCGCGGCGGCCTGCAGGAGGAGATCCAGGTGCGCCTGCAGGGCGACAGCATGGCCAGCCACGGACTCACCGCCCAGGACGTGGCGGGACGCCTCGCGGCGGAGAACGTCAACCTCGCCAGCGGCACGGTGCTCGAGGGCGACACCGAGTACCTGGTGCGCATCCTCAACGAGTACCGCCACCCCGACGAGATCGGCCGCACGATCATCAAGCGCGAGCCGGATGGCGGCGTCGTCCGCCTCGACGACCTCGCGTCGATCCACCGCACCCACAAGAAGCGGGACGTGGTCACGCGCATCGGCGGCCAGGAGTCCGTCGAGTTGCTGATCTTCAAGGAAGCCGACGCCAACATCGTCGAGCTGGCCAGCGCGGTGCGCGATCGGGTGCTCGGCACGGTCGACCAGCGCCGCTACGTGCGACAGCTGCGCAACGGCGACATCGACGACCCCGTCGCCGTCGAACGGGAGTTGCAGCGGCAGATGCGCGCCGAACCCCAGGTCGCCGCCCTGATCTCCCAGTGGACCACCGCGAGCCAGTGGGGTGGCGGCGGAGGCCGCAGGGGTGGAGGCCCGGGCGGCGGCGGTGGCGGCGGCCCGCGCGATGGTGGCGGCGATGACGATGACGATGACGATGGCGACGACAGCGCTGCGAGCCCCACCGGAGCGGCCTCCGAGGAGTCGGACGCCGGCGCCGGCGACACGACGGGCGACGAACTCACCGACGGCGAGCCGCCGCCCCCCACGGTCGAGGAACGCGCCGGCGCGCTCTACGCCGAGTGGAAGGCCAACCGCGAGGCGCTCATCGAGCAGGAAGAGAATTTCGACTACCTCGCCGCCGACCTGCCCAGCGACGTGAGCGTGCAGTTGCTCTCCGACCAGTCGGCCTTCATCGAGAAGGCCCTGAACGAGGTGCAGGAGTCGGGCCTGGTCGGCGCCTTCTTCGCCGTGATCGTGCTCTATCTGTTCCTGCGCAAGCTCGGGACGACGATCATCATCGCGGTGGCCATCCCCGTGTCGGTGCTGGTGACCTTCGTGCCGCTGCACATGTCGAACACCACGCTCAACGTCATGAGCCTGGGCGGACTGGCGCTGGGCATCGGCATGGTGGTCGACAACGCCATCGTGGTGCTCGAGTCCATCGCCCGTTGTCGTGAGCGGGGCGACAGTCCCGCCGCCGCCGCCGTCAACGGCGTGCGCGAGGTCGCCGGCGCCGCCACCGCGTCGACGCTCACCACCGTGGCCGTGTTCGCGCCGATCATCTTCGTCGAGGGCATCGCCGGGCAGGTCTTCCGCGACCAGGCCCTCACCGTGGTCGCCAGCCTGATGGTCTCCCTCGTGGTGGCCCTGATGCTCGTGCCCATGCTCGCGTCGCGGACCGGCCTCGGCCTCGGCAAGGGCGCCAACCTCGGCGCGACCTGGCGACGCTTCACCGGCCGACTCTTCACGGGGCTCGCCGCCTTCGGCACGTTTTGGATCCCGCGCGCCCGGTTGCTCCCGCTGCGGCTGCTGCAGTGGCTGTTCGTCCCCGTGGCGTGGCCGCTGAAGGTGGTCCTGCAACTGCTGCTGTGGACGCTGCAGCTCATCGGGCGCGTGATCTACGCGGCGCTCGCCGTCGTGCTGTGGCTCGCCCTCGCCGCGCTGGGGGTCGTCGGCGCCGTGCTCTGGCTGATCCTCGCCATCCCGTCGTGGCTGTTCACGGTGACCTACGGCGCCATCCACCGGGCCTACCCGCCGTTCATCGCCGGGGTGATCGGCTCGCCCACGAACGCAACGTTCACCCTGGTCATCGCCGCGGCGCTCATGGCGTGGACGCTGATGACGGCCGGTTCCCTCGGCAGCGAGCTGTTGCCCGAGGTGCACCAGGGTGAGATCACGGGCCGCCTGACCATGCCGGTGGGCACGCCGCTCCAAACCACCGACGGCATCGCCCGCCAGGCCGAGCGCGCCATCGCCGACCACCCCGACGTGGCCTGGATCTCCGTGACGGTGGGCGTCCCCCGGGACGAGGTCAACGAGCCCGACGAGGGCGAGCACACGGCGCGCCTGACGGTGGGCCTGCACCCGTCCAAGGACATCGCCGCCGCCGAGGAGCGCGTCATGGACGTGCTGCGCGAGGCCCTCGGGAACCACCCGCAGCTGCGGGACATGCGCTTCGAGCGGCCGTCGCTGTTCACGGTGCGCTCGCCCCTCGCGGTGGAGATCACCGGCGACGACCTGGGCGAGATCGGACGCGCCGCGGGCGAGGTGGAGGCCGTGCTGCGCGGCATCCCCGGGCTGCGCGACATCCAGTCGAGCGTCCAGCCGGGCAGCCCCGAGGTGATGATCAGCTTCGACCGCGACCTGATCTCGCGCTACGGCCTCGACACCCAACGCCTGGCCAACACCGTCAGCAATCTCGTCAAAGGCAACGTCGCCACGCGCTTCACCGAGGACGAGCACAAGCTCGACGTCCTCGTACAGATGGACAAGCTCGAGCTGCAGTCGCTGCAGGACCTGATGCAGCTGCCCGCCAATCCGACGAGCGACGCCTCCGAACCCCTCTCGGCTCTCGCCGACATCCGCGTGCGCGAGGGCCCACGCGAGATCCGCCGCATCTGGGGCCAGCGCGCGGCCATCGTCTCGGCCAGCCTCTCGGGCTTCGACATCGGACGCGCCGCCGAGCAGATCAGCGACAAGATGCTCGACATCGAGCGCCGCTCCGACGGCCTGACCATTTCCATGAGCGGCCAGTCGCGGGAGATGGACGGCGCCCTCGACCAGATGACCACCGCCCTGCTGCTCGCGGTGTTCCTGGTCTACGTGGTCATGGCCTCGATCTTCGAGTCGCTGCTGCAGCCGCTGATCATCATGGTCACCGTGCCCCTGGCGCTGTTCGGGGCCGTCATGTCGCTGTGGTTGCTGGACATCCCGCTGTCGGTGGTCGTGTTCATCGGCGCCATCATCCTGGCGGGCATCGTGGTCAACAACGCCATCGTGCTCATCGACGCGTGCAACCGGCGCCGGCGACTCGACGGCATGGACCTCGAACAGGCCGTGCGCGCCGCCTGCGAGATGCGCCTGCGGCCGATCCTCATGACCACGCTCACCACCGTGCTCGGGCTGCTGCCCCTCACGGGCCTGCTGGCCGACCTCGGACTGCCCGACTGGGTCCCCGGCACCGGCGGCGAGGGCACCGAGCTGCGGGCGCCCATGGCCATCACGGTGGTGGCGGGCCTGCTCACGGCCACCGCGCTGACGCTCGTGGTCATTCCCACGGTGTACGTGCTCGTCGAGCGGGCCCTCGGCAAGCGCGCGTCGCAGACCGCGAGTCCCGAGCCGGACGAGGACGCCGGCGACGCCGCGAGCCTGCCCGAAGCCGCCCCGGCGCGCTGACGCCGACCACCGCGGGACCTCAGTTCGGGCCGTTGAAGGCCTTGTGGTTCACGCCCATGTAGAGGGTCGCGGGCAGTCCTTGCACCTCGGTGTAACCGGAGCTGCCGCCGATCTCCCGGGTCTCCAGCGACCAGCCCCCGATCTTCGCGGACTGGCGCAGCCGCGGAGGCACCGTGCCGAACCAATCCGACTGTCCCCGGGCCGCGCCGTGGCGCAGGCTCGCGTCGTAGTTCACCAGCGAGAGTCGCTGCATCCCGCGCAGCCGGGCGCTCTCGGCGAGCAGTCGTGCGAGTTGACCCTCCGTCGCGTACGCCACCTGGACCTGGTCGACGCCGGCGTCCCGCAGGCACGCCAGGAACGGCGCGAGGAATCCCTGACGCAGGGAACTGACGACCACCAGGTGGTCGGCGCTGTCGTGCTCGGCGAGGGCGGCGGCTACGGCCTCGAACTCGGACGGCTCGCGCTTGCGCTCGGCGACGATGTCGATGGTGGCCGCGAGGAGCAGCGCGATCCACGCCGCGACCCCCAGGGTCCGCATCAGGCGCGTCGACAGGCTGAGCCAGGCCCGCGCCACGAGCAACACCAGCAGGGGCAGCACGAAGAAGCAGTACTTGCTGATGAACAGGTCCGTGGTGCCGCGCACCTGGTCGGCGGCGAAGACCAGGCCCGGGGCCACCGGCGCCGACCACCACAAGCAGCGGGCGACCCGCGCGCTGAGTCCCCGGCCGGGCTCGCCGGCGGCGGGCGGCGTCCCGCGCCCCACCCCGGCCAGGAAGCGCGCATGGAAGCTCGCCACCGCCCACGGGTAGGTCAGCGCCGCCAGCACGACCAAGGCCATGCGGAACACATCCCGGGCGGCGCCCGTGAAGGCCTCCGCCAGGGCGAAGCGTCCCAGCAACAGGCCCAGCGGCCGGGCGAAGTCGGTGTCGCCCTCGGCCGACTTGGAGAAGTGCACGCGCTCGCCCCACGACGAAAGGTGCCCGAGCAGGTCCGACAACCACGGCAGGAAGGCCAGGGCCACGAGCAACCCGGCCAGGGCGGCCGCACCGAGGGCGCCCATGCGCCGACCGCGGGGCGCCGAGAGCGACAGCAACAGCAGCAGCACACCGTGCCAGGCGAACACGAGCATGGCGTGGTAGACGCTCAGCAACCCCACCACCGAGGCGACCACGAACACGACGAACCAACGGCGCCGGGCGCGGCGGTCGCCGACGCCATCCCGCGCCGGCAGGCGGTGGTGCCATTCCAGCGCTGCGGCGGTGGCCCAGAGCGCCGCGCACAGGGCCAGACCGTAGGGCCGCAGGAACGTCGACACCGCGTGGAACCACGGGGCGCACGCCATCATCAGCACCACGATCTCCGCCGCCCACGGCAGGGGCAGCGCGCGGGCCGCGAGGCGCCGCAGTCCCAGCAGCGACACCAACCCGATGAGGATCCCGAGCACGCGCACGCCCAGGCCGTCGTTGCCGACGATCCGGATCCAGACGTGCAGCAGCACGTAGTAGAGCGGCGGGTTGAAGTTCGTCGCGTCGCCCAGGGCGGCCCGGGTGGCGGCGAAGTCGTGGGCGTTGTCGGCGTCGAAGTACGCGTACAGGTCGACGATGGGCGCCGGCCCGTCGGGCCAGATGACGTCGGGCACGCCCGCCGCACCCTGCTCCGAGAGCAGCGCCCCGGGCCGCGCCACGGTGATGTCGAAGGAGAAGCCCTCGTCGTGCTGGATCTCCCACACCGACGCGTAGGCCACGGCCAGGAACACATAGACCACCAGCGTGGCCCAAACGACCATGGTGCGCGCGGGCGTCGACCCGGGGGATGTGTCCACGGGCCCAGGGTGTGCGTCCGCGTCGCCGTTGTGCATGACCCGAGCCCCCTGCCTACTGCGGACCGTGGAAGGAGTCCGCCGAGGTGCGCATGAACAGGTGCAGCGGCTTGCCGGTGTTGTTGCTGCGGTCGGTCGGCGCCCCCGGCGTCACCGTGATGAGCTTCCAGCCGGCCGCGCGCACGGTGTTCTTGAAGTTCTGGGGCACGCGGAAGAACCACGCGTTCTTGACCGCGAGCTCGCCGGCCGCCGGGCCCAGGTCGTAGTTCACGAGGGTCAGCCGGGTCACCCCGTGCACGCTGCGCGCCTGATGGATCACGTGCTCGAGGGACGCGTCACGGGCGTAGGTGAGCTTCACCTGGCTCACGCCCGCCTCCCGCATGGTCATGACGAACTGCGGCAGGAACCCGGGCGAAAGCGACGACACGACCACCCAGTGCTGGGGGCTGTCGAAGGTCGCCAGGTGCTGGGCCACGTTCTCGAGCCGCGAGGGTTCGTCGTTGCGATAGACCAGCACGGCCACGCTCGCGATGAGCATCAGCAGGCCCCAGGCGACGCCCAGCAGCGCGCGGGTGAGCACGCGACGGGGGCCGAAGATGCCCGCCGTGACAGCGAGCACCAGCACCGGCAGCAGGAAGAACACGTACTTGGTGACGAACACGTTGCCGGTGCCGCGCAGGATGTCGGCGAGCACGATCAACGCCGGCAGCAACGGCAGCGACCACCAGGCCGCCCGCGCCAGGCGCCGCGGTGCCTCGTCGCGACCTTCGCCGGCCACGTGCCGCAGCAATCCCAGCACGACGCACGGGTATGTCACCAGCGCCGTCAGGCCCAGGCCGAGGATCAGCCCGTCACCGAGGGCGGTGAGGCGCGCCGCGGCCAGGCTGAAGCGCCGCACCAGCTGCAGCAGCATGAAGGGCCACTCGGGCGGAAAACGGCGCAGGTCGGCCCAATGGGTGCGGTCGCCGGCCTCCGCCATGTGCCCGAACAGCATGGTCAGCAGCGGCAGGGTCCCCATGACGATCAGGGCGCCGACCAGGGCCACGATGGTCAGGCGTCGCCCGCGCTGCGCGGAAGCATGCCGGTAGGCCAGCCAGAGCAGCAGCAGCCCCTGCCAGGCCGTCACGAAGGCGTAGTGGTAGAGGCTCCAGAGGCCCACCAGCGATCCGAGGATGAAGAGCACCGGCCAGCGCCGTTCGCCCTTGGACAGGTTGCAGCCGCTCTGGGCCCACGACAACACCGCCACCGTCGTCCAGAGCATGGCGCAGAGCGCCAGGCCGTAGGCCCGCAGGTACGCCTCGACGACGAGGAACCACGGGGCCGCGGCCATCAACGCCATGGCCGTCTCCGGCGCCCACGGCACCGGCAGCATCTGGGCCGTCAGCCGCCGCATCGCCAGCAGCGACGCGATGCCGATGAGCACGCCGAGCACGTGCACGCCGAGCCCCTGGAGTCCGGTCAGGCGCACCCACAGGTGCAGCAGCACGAAGTACCCGGGCGGGGTCAGGTTGGTCTTCGAGGCCAGGCCCTCGGTGACCTCGTCGAAGGTCTGGACGTGCTCGCCGCCGAGGTAGTCGTAGAGGTCCGTGACCGGCACCGGCGCGTCCGGCCAGCCCATGGACGGCACGCCGTCGCCGCCGTTCCGGAGCTGACCGGGCCGCGCCACGGTGATGTCCATGGTGTAGCCCTCATCGTGCTGCCACTCCCATACCGACACCGTGCCGAGGGCGAGGACGACGTACATGGCCAGGATGGCGAGGGCGACCAGGCCGTGACGACCGTCGGCGGCACGCGGTTTGGGTTGATCGTGGTCCGACACGGCCTGAGGCATCCCCCCTGAGACGGGGCGCGACTGTATCACCTGCACATGCCCGCTGAGCTTCTGCCGAGCCGTGACCGGCGCCGGTTGACCGCCGCCCCGCACCGTGCCTAGACTCGTGCCGCGCGTGGGTGATTAGCTCAGTTGGTAGAGCGCCTGGTTCGCAATCAGGAGGTCAGGGGTTCGACTCCCCTATCATCCACCAACGCTTCGCAACCCGAGTTCCCGGCCCCTAGTTGGGCCCGTGGAACGTCTTGTGGTGGATGCCCTCGAGGATCAGCATCCGCTTGTCGAGCCCCTGGCCGGCCAGGTTCGCCTTCTCGCCCCGCACGTGGCGCTTCTTCGTCTCGAAGTTGCTGCGCAGGGCGATGACGTAGGCATTGGCCAGGTCGGAGGCGGGCCACATGTGCAGGCCCTGGTCGGTGATGATGCTCTCGAGGTCGGCGGTGGTCTCGAGGTTGAGCAGCGTGATGCGGCGGTAGCGGCTGCCGGCGCCCACAGTGCGGATCAGCTCCTCGAGTTGGGCCGCCCGGGCGCGGACGATGGAGACCTCGTCGATGTCCTTGTCCCGCATGTAGAGCACCAGCGGGAGGCCGTAGCGACGGTCGAACGAGCTCATCACCACCAGGTGCCCGGGACGGTCGTGGGCCGCGACGGCCGTGGTCACCACGTCGTAGTCGTGCGGGATCTCGTCATGCCAGACGAGGGGCGAGAGCACGCCCGAGAGCAGCAGCGCCATCCAGCACGAGAACACGGTGGCCGACGCCGCGCGCGCCGGGATCGCGCTCACGCCGCGCACCGAGAGCATCAGGAACACGGGGAACAAGAAGAACGCGTACTTGGTCACGAACAGCGTCTTGGTCCCGCGCACGATGTCCGAGCCGAAGATCAGGGCCGGCAGCAGGATGATGGTCGTCCAGAACGCGAGCGAGGCGAGGTTGAGGTCGCGGCGGCGGTCCCGCATGAACGAGAGGATCGTGAAGGGATACGTCGCCAGGAACATGGCCGCGAAGGCCGTGCGGAAGAACTGGTACTCGTAGTTGCTGTATTCGCCGGCCAGGGCGAAGCGTCCCAGCCAGCGCGACACCGGCCCCAGCAGGATCATCCACGGCGTGTCCGTGGTGAAGAAGTAGGTCGACTGGGTCAGGTCGTGGAGGTGCGCGAATTGCGAGGGCAGCCAAGGCGAATAGAGCAACACACCGGCCGCCATGGTGGCGCAGGCCGCCCGGACGAAACCGGCCCGCTGCTCCGGGGGCCCCCGCCATGCCAGCCACAGCATGAGCAAGCCGTGCCAGGCGAACACGAACACGTAGTGGTACACGCCGTAGAGCCCGAGCGCCGAGAGCACCGCGAAGGCCGCCCGCAGCCGCAGGCGCGTCTTCGGTGAGACGTCGTCGTCGTGGGCGCGCAACAACGCCACCGTCGCCCACAGCGACAGACACAGCACCATCGAGTAGGGCCGCAGGAAACAGGTGACCTGGATCAGCCAGGGCGAGACGCTGGCCATGAGCACCGCGGCATCGCCGGCCCCACGACCGCAAAGGCGCCCGCCCAGGTGCCACAGGGCCAGCAGCGTCAGCAACCCGAAGAGCATCGACGGCACCCGCAGCATCACCGTTCCCGTGCCCGTCAGCCGGGCCCAGGAGTTGATCAGCAGGTAGTACAGCGGCGGGTGCGGCATGCGCTGGGGCTCGTGCAGCGCGTCCATGACCTCGCCCCAGCTGGGCGCGTCGGCGCCGCTGAGCGCCGCGTAGACATCCGTGGCCAACTCGGGTTTGCCCGGCCACGACGAGACCGCCTGCCCCCGCTTCTCCCACTCGTACGTCTCGATCCGACCGATGGCGATGTCGAAGGTGACGCCTTCGTCGTGCTGGTGTTGCCAGTCGTTGGCGGTGAAGGCGCTGCACAGGATGAACAGCGCCATGCCCACCAGCACCAGGGGACGGTAGAGCACCCTCATGCCGGCGTGCTCCCGGCCGGCGCACCCCCGGTGGCCGCGCCCCCTCGGGACGCCGGCGCCCGGGCCGTGACCCGCCGCATCAGCGCGAAGGCCCAGGCCAGGTGCGCGGCGGTCCAGAGCAGCGGCGTGTTGTCGTTGGGCTGCCAGCCGGCGTCCCCGGCGACCGCGCTGTCGCGCAGGCAATAGGCCTCGGCGCACAGCCCTTCAGTGACGGCGCCCTGCGGTCCCGTGAGCTGGCCCAGGGCGCGATTGAAGTGCAGGGTCTGCCGGCGGCGATCGTCCTCGGCGCCGGTGCGCAGCCAGCGCTTGCCCCACACCACCGAGATCAGCGGGTCGAACAGACACCACTGAGCCTCGGTGCCGGGCTTCAGCGCCGCATCGCGCGCGCGGTGGTCGCCGGCGAACCCGCCGGTGCGGGTGTCCTCGTCGAACAGGTCTTCGTAGTCCGCCATCCAGTAGCTGTCGCCGGCGTAGCGCCGGATGCCGTGGGGTCCCATGAGCTCGCTGCACACGGCCTCCAGGATGCCATCGGCCACGTCGTCGTCCACCACGCCGAAGGGTTCGATCAGGAACAGCAGGGCCGCATCGGTGGTCCGGTTCCGAGCCGGATCGTCCTCACCGGCCGCTTCCCGAGGCAGGAGCTCGCGCAAGGCCGCCTCACCGTGCTCGATCAAGTGGTCGAGGCGCTGGCTCTCGGCCTCCACGGCCTGCTCGTTGCCGCCGTAACGGCGGGCCGGGTCGCCCGTCCCGCCCTGTCCCGCCCTGCGCGGCTTGTGGATCAGGAGTTGGAACGCGCGCAGGCCGGCCACCACCACGCCGATGCTCGAGGCCGAGCGCTTGCGGTGCTCCTCCCAGTGGCCGCTGTCGCGGTCGGTCCAGTAAGGCAGGGCCTCCAGCGTGCGCACCATCAGGCGCAGGATGCCCAGCTCCTCGGCGCTGGGGTCGAACAGTCCCATGAGCGCGGTGCGGCTCGCCCACCAGAGGGCCGCGCCCAAGGCATCGTTCTGGGCGTGGGGCCACCAGACGTCGAGTTCGGCCAGGCGTTCGCCGTCGAAGCGGATGTGGGGACGCTGCATGGGGTCGTCGAGGTCGGCCGTGCCCTCGAGGATCGCCTGCATGCGCGGCACCTGCGTGGAAAACCAGCGCACCAGGGTGCGCGCCGTCACCGCCGGGCCCTGGGTGTCCCCGCACGCCAGCTGGGCGTGGGCGATGTGGACGTTGTCGCGCACCCACGTCGCCGCGTAGCCGGTGCGGCCGGCCGCGTCCCCGGTCACCGCGGGATAGAGCCCGTTGGGCAGCGCGGGCAGGTCGAGCGTGCCCCAGGCCTGCAGACGCGCGGCGAGGGCGTCGAGGTCGGCCGCCTCGTAGCGGTCGCGCAGCAGCGCGGCGATCTCGGGGTGACGCGCGGAATTCACGCCTGCAGCGACTCGATCACGGCCGCGGAGATGTCGCCTTCGAGACGCAGGGCGCGTTCGGCCAGCGCACCGCCCTCGTCGCTGACCCGCGCGCGCAGGTCGTCGTCCTTGATGCTCTTGAGGTTGACGAGCACGTTGACGGACGCGCCCCGGAAGGCCGCGGCGAGGGCGTAGGCGCCGACGGCCACGTCGCTGGCGAGGTTCGGGTTGCAATGCTTCCGCAGCGCGTCGAGCACCTCGAGGCCGGCGACCGCTGCCCGGCACATGCGCAACGGCGGGTCGAGAGCCGCGGCCAGGCCCGCCTGGATCGCCGCGCGGCGCGCGGCCTTCTCGACGTCGTCGCCCTTGGGCAACTTGAAGGCCTCGTTGAGCCCGGCATAGGCCGCGGCGTCGGCGTCGACGAGCGCCCCCAACTCGGCGCGCAGCTCGTCGAGTCGTCCGATCTCGGCGGTCAGGGCGTCGGCGTGCTCGACCAGGTCCTTGCGCCCCTCGGAGTAGCGGGCCGCCATGGCGCCCATGGCCGTCCCGAGCACGCCGATGTAGGCCGAGATCGACCCGCCGCCCGGCGTCGGCTGCTGGGCCGCGGCCGCGGCCGCGAAACGGGTCAGGGATTCATCCACGAGCATCGGTGGCTCCACGAGCGAGGCAGGCAGTCTAGCGACCGATGGGCCACTCCCCAGCCCTGGGTGGGCACCAACGGCCACATCCCTGCAGCATCCCCGCAGCATCCCCGCAGCATCCCCGCAACATCTCCGCCGGATCGTCGCCGGCCGCCGACGCCTGCCATCATGGCGCAACGAGGAGGTCATATCGGCAGAACCCGCGGCCAGGCACGGCACAACGGGGCTCCCGGGAGGCTCTTGGGAAGCTTGCGAGGACCTCGAAAGGCCCTTCCGAGGGGCTCTGGCGCTACGGAGCCCATTGGCACGGACGTTGCAACCCTGACCCGGGCACACCACCGGCCCCCCCCTTCTGCATCCGGAGCCCCCATGAACCCCGACCGCTACACACAGGCCTCCCGACAGGCCCTCTCCGACGCCGTCCAGAGCGCCACCGCCGCGAAGCACCCCCAGGTCACCGGCGCCCACCTCGCCGCCGCCCTGATCGACGCGACGGATGGCTATGTGGCGGCCCTGCTCGACCATGTGGACGCCGATCGCGAGACGGTGCTGGCCGACATCGCGGGTCAGTTGAAGTCGCTGCCGACCCAGAGCGGTGCGCAGCCGGGAATGTCGTCGGAGTTGGCGGCAACCCTCGCGGAAGCCGAACGCCTGGCGACCGAGCGGGGCGACAGCTTCATCTCGGTCGACGTGCTGCTGGTCGCGCTCCTCTCCAAGGGTGACGCCGCCCTCGTCGCCGCCCTCGGCCACCGCGGCCTCACGCCCGCGGCCCTCGCCCTCGCTCTCGACGCGGTGCGCGGCGGCAAGAACGTCGAGAACGAGAACCCCGAAGCCAGCCACAAGGTGCTCGAACGCTTCACCCGCGACCTCACCGCCCTGGCCCGGGCCGGCAAGCTCGACGTGGTCATCGGCCGCAACGACGAGGTGCGCCGGGTGATCCAGGTGCTCTCGCGACGCCGGAAGAACAACCCCGTGCTCATCGGCGACCCCGGCGTGGGCAAGACCGCCATCGTCGAGGGCCTGGCCCAGCGCATCGCCAGCGGCGACGTGCCCGACTCCATCAAGGACAAGCAGCTGCTGGCCCTCGACCTCGCCGCCTTGCTGGCGGGAGCCAAGTACCGCGGCGAGTTCGAGGAGCGCCTGAAGGGCCTGCTCGAAGAGGTCGAGGAGGCCGCCGGCCGCATCATCCTGTTCATCGACGAGCTGCACACGTTGGTGGGCGCGGGGGGTGCCGAAGGCGCCGTGGACGCCGCCAACATGCTCAAGCCGGCCCTGGCCCGGGGCGAGCTGCGCTGCGTCGGCGCCACCACCACCACCGAGTACCGCAAGTACATCGAGAAGGACGCGGCCCTCGAACGGCGCTTCCAGCCGGTGCGCGTGGAGGAGCCGTCCATCGACGACACCATCGCCATCCTGCGCGGACTCAAGGAGGCCTACGAGGTGCACCACGGCGTGCGCGTGCTCGACGAGGCCGTCGTGGCCGCGGCGCGCCTGTCCGAGCGCTACATCGCCGACCGCTTCCTGCCCGACAAGGCCATCGACCTGCTCGACGAAGCGGCGAGCGGCCTGCGCATCAACATCGACTCGATGCCGGCCGAGCTCGACAACCTCGAGCGGCGCCTGCGTCAGCTCGAGATCGAGTCCAAGGCCTTGTCCGCCGAGGACGAGCCCGACACGGCTCGCCTCGAAGAGATCGCCGCTGAACGCGCCGAGCTCAACGAGCAGGCCGAGGGTCTGCGCCTGCGCTGGCGTAAGGAGAAGGGCCTGTTCGAAGCCCACCGCACGGCGAAGGAGCAGCTCGCGGCGTTGCACCAGGAGGCCGCCGCCGCCGAGCGGGAAGGCGACCTCGACCGCGTGGCCGAGATCCGCTACGGCCGTGTCCCCAAGCTGCAGAAAGAGTTGGACGAACGCGCCGAAGAGATCGAGGCGGCCCAGGAGGGCGGGGCGTTGCTGCCCCAGAACGTCGACGCCGAACAGATCGCCTCGGTGGTGGCGCGCTGGACCGGCATCCCCGTGACCCGGCTGCTGAGCACCGAGCGCGAGCGCCTGCTCGCCATGGAGGACGTCATCCACCAGCGCCTGGTGGGCCAGGACGACGCCGTCACCGCGGTCTGCGACGCCATCCGCCGCAGCCGCTCGGGGCTGGCCCTGCCTACCCGTCCGGTGGGCGCGTTCCTGTTCATCGGCCCGACCGGCGTGGGCAAGACCGAGCTGGCCCGCAGCGTCGCCGACTTCCTGTTCAGCGACGAGCGCGCCATGGTCCGCCTCGACATGAGCGAGTACCAGGAGAAGCACTCGGTGTCCCGACTCGTCGGCGCGCCCCCCGGCTACATCGGCCACGACGAGGGCGGCGCCCTGACCGAGGCCGTGCGCCGGCGGCCCCACTGCGTGCTGCTGCTCGACGAGGTCGAGAAGGCCCACCCGGACGTGTTCCATACCTTGCTGCAGGTGCTCGACGACGGGCGCCTGACCGACGGCAAGGGCCGCACGGTGGACTTCACCCAGTGCCTGGTGCTGATGACCAGCAACCTGCGCGACCGCGCGGCCGTGGACGCCCACTTCCGCCCCGAGTTCCTCAACCGTCTCGACGACATCGTGCCGTTCCACGCGCTCAGCGAGGAGAGCATGGCGCCCATCGTGGCCATCCAGATCGATCGCCTGCGCCAGCAGGCTGCCTTGAGCGGTATCGAGCTGCACGTGAGCGACACGGCCGTCGCGTTCCTCGCACGGGAGGGCTACGACCCCGCCTTCGGTGCGCGGCCGCTCAAGCGCGCCCTGCAGAAGCACGTCACCGACCTGCTGGCCCGGGAGATGATCGCCGGTCGCCTGCAGGCCGGAGATCGCGTCGAGGTGGAGGAGCAGGACGGCGGACTCGTGGCCCACAGGGTGGGCGAACCCGTCGAGGCCTGACGCGAGGCTCACCGGCGCACGGCCGTTAGGCTGGGGACTTCCTTCCTGAGCCAGGCCGTGCGTCCCGAGCCCGGCGATCGAGCCCGACGCGTTGAGCGAATCCCTCTACACCGTGGTGGCCGAGGAGCCGGGCCTGCTGGTCGTCGACAAGGCGCCCGGCGTGCTCACCGTGCCCCACGGCTCGGGACGCCAGCCGTGTGTGCTCGATGCGGTGCGCGGCGACGGCTACACGGCCACGCCGGTGCACCGCCTCGACCGTGACACCAGCGGGCTGCTGTTGCTGTGCCTCGATCCCGCGCTGCGTGCCGGCCTGCTCGCGTTGTTCAAGGGACGCGAGGTGACCAAGGCCTACCTCGCCCTGGTGCACGGTCGCCCCCAGCCGGACCGGGCCACCATCGACATGCCCATCCTCGACGAGGGCGCCACGGCCACCGTCAGCCGTCGGGGCAAGCGCGCCGTGACCACCTACGAAGTGCTGGAGGACGTCTCCACCAATGCGGGCATGGCGAGCCTGCTGCGCGCCTGCCCGCTCACCGGCCGCCACAACCAGATCCGCGTGCACATGGCCCACGTCGGCCACCCGCTGCTCGGCGACGACAAGTTCGGCCGCCGTCATCGCGGCGGATCGGGACGCAGCCTGAAGGCCCGACGCGCCATGCTCCACGCCGAGCGCCTGGCCTTCCGTCACCCCGGCACGGGACGCGCCCTCGAATTCACCTGCGCGCCGGCGGCCGACTTCGCCGAACAGCTGCGGGTGCTGCGCGCGGGCTGAGCGCCCCGTTCGGGGTGCCGCTCACCATTCGGGGCGCCGCTCAGTTGCGCGATCGCAACAGCAGGTAGACCACCATCATGATCGCCTGCACGGCGCTGGCCACGTAGGTGAGGGCGGCGGCGTTGAGCACCTCCCGCCCCCCTTGCAGCTCTTCGCCGGTGAGCACGTGACCGGTCTCGAGCATGACCAGCGCCCGCTTGGAGGCATCGAGCTCCACCGGCAGCGTCACCAGCGCGAAGACCGCGTAGAGGCTCAGGCAGATCACGGCCCCGAGCATGAGCGGGCCGCGCAAGTGCGGCAGGAAGAAGGCCACCAGGAAGAGCCAGACCCAGGCTTTGCTGGCGAAGGCCGCCGCCGGATAGAACGACTGGCGAAACTTCATGGGGCCGTAGCCCTCGGCGTCCTGCAGGGCGTGCCCCAATTCGTGGGCGGCCACGGCCGCCGATGCCACCGTCGGCTGACTGAACACCGCCTCCGACAGGTTGATGGCCTTGTGGTGCGGGTCGTAGTGGTCGCTGAGGGTGCCGCCCACCCGGCCCACCGGGAGCGCGACGTTGCCGCCCCGGTCGGCCCAGGCCGCCTGGCCGTAGGTGGTCCACAGCCGCGAGGCCACCTGCTCGCCGGTCATGCCCACCCGATTCGCCACCTTCGACCACTTGCCGAAGGCCCGCGTCGTGCGGCTCTGGGCCCACAGCGCGAAGACCATGGCCGGGGCCATGAGCAGCAGATACAGCGGATCGAAGAAGAGGAAGCCGAGAAAAGGCATGGGACGGAATCTCCAGAGTCGGACCCCGGGAGCGGGGACGGCGAATTGTAGGCATTCCGGATAGCCCGCAGGCGTGGTTCCACCCGGACGGAGTTCAACCCTGAGCCCCCGCTGCTACGATGAAGGGCTCGGGCCGGCCCTCTCCGCGGCGGCCCGTCACGACCCCACCGAGTCCGCCCCCGTCGTCCCTCCGACCGTCGGGAAGACCGCCCCCTCCTCCGCCGTCCAAGATCAACTCACCATGGCCGCCAACAGTCCCAACCGCACCCCGGTCCTGATCATCGCCGCCGTCGTCCTCTTCGGGGGGCTGGGCGGTGTCGCCTGGTTGCTGCTCGACGACGGGCGCGACCCGAACGACAGCGGCGGAGTCATCAGCCACGAGCCGGCCGACCTGGGCCCGCAGGGGGTCGAAGACCTCACCACCGACCTGTCGACGCGGACCCAGCCGGTGATCGACCTCGGCGGCGACACGCCGCTGGCCGAAGTCGAGTCCATCGCCCGCACCACGTTCGGCGACACGGGCACCATCGACGGGCGCGTCATCGACGAGGAGCTGCCCGTCATCGGGGCCCAGATCAGCCTCTACAAGGGCAACCCCCACGTCCACGCGGCCTGGACCTCGCTGCGCGAGAAGGTCGACGGCCACACCGCCGTGACCGACAGCAACGGCTCCTTCAGCCTCACCCACGTGCCCGTGGGCCACCCCTACGTCGTCGTCGCCGAGCACCCGGAATTCGCCCGCAGCGAAGCGAGCGGCATCCGCGTCACGAAGGGCCGCGCCACCACCGGCGTGCTGGTGCGCATGTCGACGGGCGCCATCATCGGCGGATCGGTGTACGACAAGGAGACCGATCGGCCCATCGCCGGCGCCCGGGCCGAGCTGTTCCACTCCATCGAACTGGCGCTCAACCCCGAGACCCGCGACCGGCCCTGGCGCGTGGTGTTCACCGACGACGAAGGGCGCTACGTGTTCCCTTACGTGTCCGAGCCGTCGATCCGCATCTCCGTCTCCGCCGACGGCTTCGAGACGCAAAGCCGGGGCGTGAACTTCTCCCTCGAAGGCCGGGCCCGCGACCGGCCCAACATCGACTACAAGCTCGGCCCCGGCATGGAACTGGGCGGCCGCGTGGTCAATGAGGAGGGCGAGGGCGTCGTCAACGTGGCGGTCACGGCCACCGCCCTCACGAAGGCCTTCCAGGGCGAGTCGGTCGCCTTCAGCGATTCCGGCGGCTACTTCCTGCTCGAGGGTCTCGGCGACCACTCCTACAATCTGCGCGCCGAGGCCGAGGGCTATTCCACCCGCACGGTGCCCAAGGTGACTCCGCACCAGGAGGGCGTCGAGATCACCCTCCAACGCCAGGGCTACGTGGCCGGCAACGTCACCGACTACGACGGCAACCCGATCCCGTCCTTCTCGTTGCACCTGATGCGCTCGATGGCCGGACGCCAGCCGGGCTTCCTCAACGTGGTGAAGGACTTCCAGAGCGCCGACGGCAGCTACCTGTTCGACGGCCTCGACCCGGCCACCTACATCCTCGAGGCCCGGGCCAAGGGCTGGGCCAACGCCCGCTCGGAAGAGTTCATGGTGCAGCGCAGCGACGCCGACCCGGCAGAGGTCCCGATCCGCATGGGCCGCGGCGGCACCGTCCACGGCACCATCACCGACAGCGACGGCAAGGCCGTGGCGAACGCAGCCGTCACCGTGCGCGACAACAACTTCGTCGACAACGCCATCACCAAGATCTTCGGGCAGATCGCGCCCCGAGGCGCGTTCGAGCCGACGAGTCGCACCGACGACGACGGACGCTTCAAGATCAAGAACGTGCCGGCCGGCACCTATCAGCTCTCCGTGAATCACGAACGCTGGGCGCCCCGCTCGGTCAACGACATCACCCTCGTCGACGACAGCCAGGGCTACAACGGGCCCGTGGACATCATGCTGCCCAAGGGCGCCGTCATCGGCGGCTATGCCCTCGACGACGCCAGCCAGCCGCTGACCTTCACCCGCGTGCAGATCTCCATGCCGGGCACCGGCTACATGGAGACCACCACCACCGACGGCACCGGCCTGTTCCGCTTCGAGAATCTCGGAGAGGGCACCTACAAGGTCGTGCTGAGCCCCGACAAGGACACGTCCGGGCGCCAGCTCAACCCGATCATGATGCTGGTCTACAGCCAGAAGTCGGCGCAGGAGGTGCACGTGCGGGCCGGGCAGGTGCTCGAGGACATGACCCTGTACCTGCGCCGGAGCTGAGTCCGGCCGGCGACCCTGCGGGGTCAGCCCCCCAGCCGGGCGATGAGCAGGGTCAGCAGACGCGCGTTGGCCGGCAGGAAGCGCAGGTTCGCGAGGTCGTCGACGTCGGCCCAGCGCAGCGCCTGCCCCTCCACCGCCCGCGGCGCGTCCGCGCCCGGCTCCCCGAGCCGGCACAGCACGAAGGTGACGTGCACCTCATGGCCGGGATAGGACCACTCCTCCGCCAGCAGGTGCTCGACCGGTTCGACGGCGAGGTCGAGCTCCTCGTGGCACTCGCGCACCACGCAGGCGTCGATGTCCTCACCGCTCTCGAGTTTGCCGCCCGGGAATTCCCACCAGCCGGCGTAACGCCGGCCCTCCGGCCGCGTCTGCACCAGCACACGGTCGTCGGCGACGACCACGGCGGCGGCCACCTGCGTCCGCCCCTCGGCCGGGTGCGCGCCCTCCTCTGGGCCCTCGGCTTCTGGGCCCTCGGCTTCTGGGCCCTCGGCTTCTGGGCCCTCGGCTTCTGGGCCCTCAGCTTCTGGGCCCTCGGCTTCTGGGCCCTCAGCCCCCCGCGGGATCATGGTGCCGCACTCAAGGTGAGAGCCGCTCACCATGGCGCCGGTACCAGTCGGCCATGAGCACCGACCCGGCCATGGAGACGTTGAGACTCTCGGTGTCCGGAGCCTGATCGACGGACACGCCGAGCACCGTCCGCCCGGGTGCCGCCGCGAGGACCGCTTCGACGCCCCGCGTCTCGTGTCCGAGCAGCAGCAGGCAACGGGCGGGCAACCCAGCGTTCGCTGCCCGCTCTCCCGGCGTCGCCGGTCCGCCGGGCGCCCATGCCGCGACGACCTCGAGGTCCTGGGCGTCGGCCCAGTCGAACAGGACTCCGGGCTCGACGCCGGCATGGGGCAGGTGCAGCGCCGCCCCCGCCGAGGCGCGCAGCGCCTTGGGACCCAGGGGATCGGCGGTCCCGGACACCGACAGGAGCCCGGTCGCTCCGAAGGCCCGGGCCGACCGCACCAGCGTGCCCACGTTGCCCGGGTCCTGCACGCCGCAGAGCAGCACCACCAGACACGCCTGTGCGGGCGCGGCGACAGTCCCCGAAAGAGCGAACGGCGGCGGCACCGGGACGGACGCCAGCAGGCCGGCCGCGTGCTCACGGTCCGACGCCTGCGCGATGCGTCGGGCCTCCGCCGTGACGACCCGCGCCCCGGCCTCGGCCGCAGCCGCGACCACGTCCCGCGAGGCACCCCCGGGGACGGCGCCGCTCCGGGCGGCCTCCGGCAGCCCCGCCTCCACGATCACGAGCTCCGGCACGCACCCGGCCGCGAGGGCCTCCGCCAGCAGGCGCGCCCCCTCCACCAGGCACTGACCCCGCTCCCGTCGCGCGCGCCCCTGCCGCAGCTCGGCCAACGAGGCCAGCTCGGCCTTGGTCGCCGGGACGTCGTTCATCGGTGCGCCCGCCGATTCATCGGCCGCGCCACAGGTGGTGCACCTCGCGCTGGCCGTCGGGCCGGGCCCAACCGCCGGACATCTCGTCGCTGTTGTGGTCGAGGGCCACCTCGCCGTCGCGGGTCACCAGCACCAGTCCCGAGGGCCCGCGACGATCGTCGGGGTAATCGACGATCTCCGCCAGGGCCGCTTCGGCCGCGCCCGCCGCCGACTGTCCGGCGCCCACCAGCTGCACGCAACGGCGAGCCACGCCCTGCCGCAGGAGCACCTCGCCCACGCCGGTGGTGACGCAGGCGCCCATGCGGTCGTCGGCCCAGAATCCCGCGCCGACGATGGGCGAGTCGCCGATGCGGCCCGGCCGCTTGAGGCTCATGCCGCCGGTGGAGACCGCCGCGGCGACATGGCCTTCGGCGTCGAGGGCCACGGCGCCGACGGTGTCGAGCCACGCCGTGCTGCCCGCCGCCGGGTCCTGCTCTCGGCGCTGCTCGAACAATCGCCGCGTCCGGTCGGTGACGAGCGACTCGGGATCGTCCAACGCCAAGCCCATGGACGCGGCCAGGGCATCGACGTCGGGCGGACCCAGCAGGCGGCCGTAGGGGCCGTCGTGCATGAGGCGCTCGGCCAGCCGCACCGGATGGATGCAAGCGCGCACGCCGGTGACGCCGCCGTAGCGGCGCGTCGCGCCCTCCATGAAGCCGGCATCGAGGCGCACACTGCCGTCGGCGGCCAGCGCCGCCCCCTGGCCGGCATTCGTGATCGTGTGCGCCTCGAGCCAGGCCACGGCCTCGCGCACAGCCGTCGCGGCGCCGTCCGACAAGGCGGCCAGCCCGGCGTCGAGGGCTTCGTTCACGCCGCGCAGGTACTCGCGGCGATCCGCCTCGCTGGGCAGCGAGCCGGCGCCACCGTGCACGACGATCACGGGCTGGTGCTTCAAAGGAAGGGCTCGCTCGGGGGTGGCGACCTCATTCCACGGCCAACCAGAGCGCCTTGAGATACTCCGTTTCCGGGCATTCGAGAAGCACCGGGTGATCGGGAGCCGCGCCGGTCACCGCCAGGATGCGCACCGAGCGCCCCGACTTGCGCGCCGCCGTCCGCACCAATTCCACCAGCTTCTCCCGGGACATGAGGCCCGAGCATGAGCAGGTCAGCAGGCGGCCGCCGGGCGCCACCAGCTTCAGGGCGAGGCGATTCAGGTCGTGGTACTTGCCCTCGGCCTTGTCGAGATCGCGACGGGTGGGCGCGAACTTGGGCGGATCGACGACCACGGTGTCGAAGCTGCGACCCGCGCCGCCCACCTGCCGCATCCAGTCGAAGGCATCCGCGTGGACCTGATGCACCCGACGCTGGTTCAGGTTGGCGTTCTCCCGGGCCCGCTCCAGGGCCTTCTCGTCGAGGTCGACCGCTGTCAGCGAGTCCGTCTGCCCGTTCTCCGCGGCACACAACGAGAAGCCGCCCGCATGGCAACACACGTCGAGGACGTCGCCCCGGGCCCAGCGCGCGAAGCGCAGGCGGTTGTCCCGCTGGTCGCAGAAGAAGCCCGTCTTGTGGGCCAGCTCGAGATCGACGCGGTAGCGCACCCCGTGCTCGCGCACCACCACCGAACGCGGGCAGCCTTCCGAGTACCGCCGCACCTTGGTGACCCGCTCCAGGTTGGAGATGCGCTCGTCCAGGGTCACCTGGTGATGCACGGTCCCGAGACGCTCGTGCAGCACCGCGACGAGGTCGTCGATGAGCGGGACCCAGCCCGCGCTGTGCAGCTCGATCACGACCACGTCGCCATAGCGGTCCACGATGAGCCCCGACAGGCTGTCACCCTCGGCGTGGATCACGCGCCAGCACTCGGCGGCCTCGACCACGTCGGGCAGGCTCTCGCGCAGCGAAACCGCCCGGTCGACGGCCCCCGCGAGGGCGGCGCGGTCGAAGCGCACGTCGCCCGTCGTGAGGCGCCGCACGATCAGCTCCGAATGGTCGTTGTAGAAGCCGTCCCCCAGCACGCCGCCGTCGGGCGTCTTCAGCGTGACCAGGGTGCCGGGGCCCAGGCCCCGTGGCACATGACCCAACATGTGCTTGCGCAGCAGCGGGTGCGGGCTCGGGTGGCTCGACAGTTGCACCACCGGCCTCTGCGTCGGATCCCCGAACGCGTCCGCCCCCGGCGCCTCCCGGCCCGCCGCCCGGGTCATGACGCCCCCCGTCGGCCCAGGCGCTCGGCGGCGGCCAGCACCATGGCCGGAGTGATCTCCCGCATGCAGCGATCGACGGCGTCGCCCTCCAGCGGGCAGACCTTGCGCTGGCACGGACTGCAGGACACCTCCGAACGCACGATCACCGACGTCTCCAGGTTGGTGTTGGTGAGCCGCGGGTCGGTGGAGCCCATCAGCACCACCGTGGGCACGCCGAAGGCCGCCCCCAGGTGTCGCGGCCCCGAGTCGATGGAGATCAGCAACGACAGCCGTCGCACGACCGCCTTCAGGGCACCGAGGTCGAGCGGTTCGTCCGCGGCGGAGAGCGCCGCCGGTCCGGCCGCCGCGACGATCTGCCGCGAGAGCTCCTGCTCCTCGGCGCGCGGCCCGCAGAAGACGACGACCCGCGCGCCGCGCCGCTCCGCCAGGGTCGCGGCCACCGCCGCGAAGCCCTCCACCGACCAGAGCTTGCTGGGGCCGAAGGATCCGCCGGGATGGATGCCGATGAGCGGAGCCTCCGACGCGCCCATGTGGCGCGCGAGCCACGCCGTCGCCGCGGCCTCCTCGTCGTCGGTGGTGGCCAGCACCATGCGCGGACCGACCCGGTCGACGCCCATGAAGTCGAGCAGGCGGGCGTAACGCTCGGGGGTCGGCAGTCGCAACGCCGACTCGGAACGCACCGCGTCGCCGTCGGCGGCGTGGGTCAGCGACCAGCTGCGCCCCACCACCCGATGCCCGACCCGCACGGGGATGCGGGCCCACCAGGTCGAGAGCGCCGAGGACACCGAGTTGGTCAGCAACACGGCCAGGTCGAAGCCCTCAGCGGCGAGGAGCCCGGCGGTCTCGCGCAGGGCGCCCAGGCCGCCACTGCGCCGGCTCGGCAACGGCAGCACCGCGTCGACGAGCCCCGAGCCCGCCAGCAGCGGCGCGAGGTGCGCGGGCCCCGCGGCCACGAGGCGCGCGCCGGGCCAGGCCGCCCTCAACGCCGCGAGGGCCGGTGTGGCCATGACGATGTCCCCGATCCAGTTGGGCATGCGCACGAGCACGCGCTCGGGATCGCTTGCACCTCTCCCGGTGAACGGAAAGGACGGCACCTCGTCAGCTCGGATTCATCCGCTGCAATGTCGCCGTGGTCGAGTGGCCCTCGCGCAGCGGAACGAGCACCACCTTCCCGCCGTGCTGTTCGACCCACTCGCGCCCGACCACGCCCTTCTCGGCCCAGTCGGCGCCCTTGAGCAGCACGTCGGGCGTCACCGCCTCGATCAGGTCCAGCGGCGTGTCCTCGGTGAAGCTGGCCACGTAGTCGACGCACGCGAAGCCGGCCAGCAGCGCGGCGCGATCGGCCACGGTGTTCACCGGGCGCGTCTCGCCCTTCAGGCGGCGCACGCTCGCGTCGTCGTTGATGCCCACGACGAGCACGTCGCCCTCGCCCGCCGCGGCTTGCAGGAAGTCGAGGTGCCCCACGTGCAGCACGTCGAAGCAGCCGTTGGTGAAGACGATGCGGCGTCCCTCGGCCCGCTCGGCCGCCAGACGCACGAGCAGCTCATCGCGCCCGACCACCTTGCGACCGGTGGCCCCGCGCCGCTGGAAGGTCGCCTCGACGTCCGCGGGGGTGACGGCGGCCACGCCGAAGCGCTGCACGGTGATGCCCGCCGCCACGTTGGCGAGCTCCATGGCGGTCTCCAGCTCGGCGCCCTGGCCGAGGGCGAAGGCGAGCGACGAGATGACCGTGTCGCCGGCCCCCGTCACGTCGTAGACGGCGTGGGCCCGGGCGGGCATCGACCATTCCCGGCTGCCGTCCGCGAGCCGGCAGTACATGCCCCGGGCGCCTAGCGTGATGATGGCCGCCTCCAGGTCGGCGGTCTCGCACAGGATCTGCGCGGCGCGGCGCACGCCGTCGTCGGTGTTGAGCTCGACGCCGGTGGCCGTCTCGGCCTCCAAACGGTTGGGGGTCAGCAGCGAGGCGCCGCGGTAGCGGGCGTAGTCGCGGCCCTTGGGATCGACGAGCACCCGCGGCGCGTCCGCAGCCCGCGCCTCTCCCGGGCGGCACAGTCGCGACAGCACGGCCGACGTGAGCACGCCCTTGCCGTAGTCGGACACGACCACGATGTCGACGTCGCCGGCCGCCGCCACCTGCGCCAGCACCGCCTGCTCCACCGTCTCCGAGAGGGCGTCGGTGCGCTCCTCGTCGATGCGCAGCAACTGCTGGTTCTGGGAGACCACCCGGGTCTTGCGGATGGTAGGCCGGGTCGCGTCGACCACCAGCCCGTCCGACCCGATGCCCGCAGCGCGCATGAGCGTGCGCACGGACAGCGCCGCCTCGTCGTCGCCGACCACGGCCACGCAGGTCACCTGGGCGCCGAGTGCGGCGAGGTTGGCGGCCACGTTGCCGCAGCCGCCGAGGCGCAGCTCGTCGCGGTCGGCGCGCAGCACGAGGATCGGTCCCTCGGGCGACACCCGGTCCGCCGCGCCGTACTGGTAGCGGTCGAGGATCATGTCCCCCACCAGCAGCACCCGTGGCACCCGCTTCCCGGACAGCAGGGCGGTGAGCGCCGCACTCATGCCGCGCCTCCCTGCCCGGCCGCGCCGGCAAGACGCCGCAGCACGTCCCAGCGCAACAGCGGCACGTTGATCTCGTGGTGCCCGGTGATCTCGATGGCCGTGCCGCCGGGTCGGTCGAGCACGTTCACCTTGGGGCGGTAGTGGCGCAGCATGTCGAGGTTGGCGGTGGTGAAGTCCTGCACCTCGTGGCCCAGATTGCGTGCGACGTTGAGCGCCTTGACGAACACCTCGGGCAGGATCACCGCCGAGCCGACGTTCAGGTAGACGCCGCCCGACAGGTCGGCGATCACCGCCGCCAGCAGGCGGAAGTCATGCATGCTGGCCGCTCCGATGGCTGCGCCGTCGGCGTCGCCGTGCATGTGCACCGTGTCGGTGCCGATCCCGACGTGGACGGTGAACGGCAGGTCGAGCCGCGCGGCCGTCGCCAGCAACGACAGGCCCACGTGAGGCGGTGCCTGCTCCAGCAGCCGCCGACCCAGTGCGGCGCCCAGGCCGCGACCCTCGTCCCGTGCCCGCTGCGCGCCGCCGTTGAGCGCCTCGGCCGTCTCGGCCACCATGCCCCACGAACCGTCCTCGAGGCCGGCGCCCACGTCCTCAGAGGAGTGGCCCACGGCCGCGATCTCGAAGTCGTGGATGGCGCCCGAACCGTTCGTGGCCAGGGCCGTGACGATGCCCCGCTCCATCAGGTCGATGATCAGGGGCGACAACCCGGTCTTGACGACATGCCCGCCGAAGGCCAGCACCACAGGCCGCCCCGCGCGGTGGGCCTCCGCGATGGCCAGGCTCAGGCGCCGCAGGTTCCGGGCGCCGAGCACGTCGGGCATGGTGTCGAGCACGTCGGCGCCGGCGCCCGCATCGGGCTCGGCCACCCGGGCGAAGACGTCGGTGCTCACCAGGTGGCTGCGGTCCGCGACCGATTGCCGGGTGATGCCGGAGAAGTCGAGCGGCTCGTACTTCATCGCGCGTGAGACCCGCTGTGGGGGGGCGGGCCGATCAGGTCCTGGGCCGTGTCGAGCAGGCGAGACGTCAGCCTCCGGTTGTACTCTTTGACGCGGCCGGAGGCGTAACGCTCTCGGCGTGCTCCGTGCGCGGTAACGGTGCTCGCGCCGTGGATCCTGCGACGCGTCACGCGCCTTTCGACGACCGCTCTCGGAGGGAGCACCGGGCGACCGCTCTGCGCCGTCCGGAGCATCCTGCCGACACCCCGCGAGGGGGGCGCCGGCCCGCACCCACCCGGCCCGTCGTGACGGCCCTCGCGCGGGCCCAGGTGAGAGCCGGTGCGGTGGCCAGGGTCACGACGCGGCGCCCGGACGGGACCCGTCCGGCGGTCCGAAGCGCCGGATCCGCGCGCGACGAAATCCCACCGCAGCGGACGGGCCGCCGGGTCTCCCGGGAAGCCGGCTGCAGTCCCGGCCTTTCCGCTGTTCACGGGCCTGGTGACACCCTTTCGGGCTGTTCCGCGTCCCCGCCCACCGGGGGCGGTGCGAGGGCTCCGGGGTCCCCCCCCGGCAGTGGATATATGCACCTGCATCGATCGAATTGTAGTCTTTCGATCGGTGGGTCAGGGGGAAGCCCTCATACGGCTTCACGACTCTTCTCCCCTTCTTCCCCTTCCTGAGTTGCCCCCTGGCCCACCGTTCCCTCCGCCCCGTGGGGCGTTGAGATCAAAGCAGACCGTTCAGTCCGGGCGGTGTCAGCTCTCGCTAACGATCTCGCCGATGCGCGAGCCCGTGCCGGACTCTTCGGGGCTCACATCGGACGTCACGTCGGGACCGGCATCGACGCGATGCTGCGCCGGCCCGACATCACCGAGACGATCGGCGCCCTTGCCGGGCGCGTCGTCGCCGCCACTCTCCTTCTGGCCCCTCTTCGGCGGTTCGACGTGCTCGCCGGCCTGCTCGAGGTCGATGCTGATCACCTTGCTCACGCCGTGCTCCTGCATGGTCACGCCGTAGAGCGTGTCGGCGTAGCTCATGGTCCGGCGCGCGTGGGTCACCACGATGAACTGGCTCTGATCGAGGAAGTCCTCGAGCACCGAGCAGAAGCGATCGATGTTGGTCTCGTCGAGCGCGGCGTCCACCTCGTCGAGCATGCACACCGGGCTCGGCCGCGCGCGGAATAGCGCGAACAGCAGGCCCACCGCGGTGAGCGTGCGCTCGCCGCCCGACAGCAGGCTGATCGAACGCTGGTCCTTGCCCGGAGGCGCCGCGACGATCTCGATGCCCGCATCGAGGACGTCGACGCCCTCCTCGAGGAAGATGTCGGCGCGGCCCCCCTGGAACAGCTTGCGGAAGATGGTGCGGAAGTGCTCGCGCACCTCCTCGAAGGCGGCCAGGAAGCGCTCGCGGGACTCCTTGTTCACCGCGGAGATGGTGTCGTTGAGGCTCTTGCGCGCCCCCACCAGGTCGTCGCGCTGGCCGGCCAGGAAGGTCACCCGCTGCTCCACCTCGGCCAGCTCGTCGATGGCCTCCATGTTGACGTTGCCCATGCGCGCGAGGCGCTCGCGCAGCTGTTCGAGCTCCTTCTCGACGGCCACGTGATCGGTGGCCGCTTCGGCGGGCGGTGGCGGCTGGGTGGTGAAGTCAATCTCGAGTTCCTCGAGCACCCGCTCGCGCAGACCGTCGCGGTGGATCTCCACCTCCTGACGCTTCATGCGCACGGCCGCCAGGGACTCGCCGGCCGTGGCCGCCGCCTCTTCCTGCCCGCCGACGGCGGCCTGGGCGGCCTCGAGGTGCTGCTGGAAGGATCCGGCCCGGGACTTGGCGGCATCGAGATCGCCGGCGCATCGGTCGCGCTCCTCGGCCAGTTCGGCGGCACGGGCCGAGGCGTTGTCGCGCTCCTCGGCGAGCCGGCGGGCGTCCGCCTCCAGCGTGGCCAACTCCTCCTGCACCCGCTTGGATTCCACTTCCCGCTCGGCCAGGGCCCGGGCGATCTGACGCCCCTCCGACTCGAGGGCCTCGGAGCGCTCCGCCAGGGTGGAGAGTTCGGTGCGCGCCAGCGACTGCTCCGACTGCGCGGCCTCGAGCGCCGTGACCAGCTCGGCCCGGCGTGCCTCGCGGCGCTCTTCCTCCTGCCGCTCCGCCGCCGACTCCTGCTCGAGCTGCTGCTCACGGCCGGCGGCCGTCGCCCGGGTCTGCTCCGCTTGCTGGCGATCTTCCTCGACGGTCTCGCAGTCGGCCACCAGCACCGCCAGCTGCCTTGCGATCTCGTCGCGACGCTCGGTGGCCTGACGCTCCGCCTCCCGCGCCCGCTCGCGTTCGTTCTCCGTGCGGCGCACGTGCTTCTGCGACTCGGTCAGCTCGGTCAGCGCGACCTGCAGCGCCGCTTCGGCCTGCTCGCGCTCGTGCGCCAGCGCATCGGTGCGCTCGTGCAGGCGCTCCGCGTCGCCTTCGAGGGCGTCGCACTCGGCGCGGCGCGCGACGAGGCCGCCCTCGTCACCACCCTGACCACCGTGGAGCTGCCCCCCGTGGACCACACCGCGTTCGTCGAGCAGCTCGCCTGCGGGCGTGACCCACACCGTTACGCCGTCGAGGCTGCAACGGGCGAAGGCGTCGGCGTCGTCGACCAGGCGGACGTGACCCAGCAGGGCCTCCACCGTCGCGCGGTCACCCACGATCTCGATCTCGTCGATGAGGCGCGTCCCGGCCGCAGCGCCCTGCCGCGGGGTCAGGCGATCGCGAGGCAGCAGCCGGACCCGACCACCGTTGTGCAGGCGCAGGTGGGCCAGCGCCTCCGAGGCGTGGGCCGCGGTGTCGACCACCAGGGCCTGCCCGCTGGCGCCCAGGGCCGCCTCCACCGACTCCGCGAGGTTGCGCGGCGCGCGCAGGTGGTCGACCAACAGGCCTTCGATGCCCGGCAGTCCGGCGTCGAGCAGCATCACGGCGCCGGCGGCGACACCGTCGCGGCTGGCGATGAGCTCGGCCAGGGCGTCGCGGCGGGACCGCAGTCCCGCGAGCCGCTCGCGCAAACCGGCCTGCTGACCCTCGACACGGGCCAGCGCCTCCGCCGACTTGCGTCGGGCGCTCTCCGCCGACTCGGCCCGGGCGTTGACCTGCTCCATGGCGGCGTCGAGATCGCGCACGCCGGCGAACAATTCGCCCTGGGTCAGGGTGAGCTGCTCACCTTCGGCGCGCAGGGCGGTCAGGCGCTCGGACAAGCGTTCGTGGGTGGCGGTGAGCGCGGCCAGGCGCGACGCGGCCTCGGCCCGCTCGTTGCGGCGATCGGTGAGCTCGGAGGCCCGCTGCAGCGCCACGCGCCGGCGCTCGTCCGTCGCACCGTCCCAGTCGGCCAATGCCGCCCGGGCGGCGGCGACCTGGGTTTCGCGCTCGGACACCGTGGCCTCCGCAACGACCCGCTCCGCCTGGACCTCGGTCAGGCGCTGCTGCGCCCGCTCCTGCTCCTGCTGACGACCGGCCAACACCTGCGCGTGCTCGACCGAGCGCCCGCGGGCGCCCTGCTGCCGGACCTCGATCTCCTCGAGGCGTTCGCTCAACGCCGCCTGCCGCTCGGCCAGGGCATCCACCGCGGCCGTGGCCTTGCGGAAAGCCTCGGCCGCTTCGTCGATGCCGCCGCGGGCCTCGCCCAGCTGGCCCTGCAACGCCGCCAGCTCCCGGCGCGCCGACTCCACCGCCTCGCGCGCCGCCTGCTCGGCCTGCTCATGCTCCCGCACGGCCACGGCCAGCGACTCCATCTGCTCGGCGTACGAACCCCACTTGTGCGCATAGTCGAGCGACTTCAGCTCGCGCACCCGGTCGCGCGCCTCCACATAGCTCTTGGCCCGCCCGGCCTGGTACTTGAGCGAACGCTGACGCTTCTCCAGCTCGTCCACCACGTCGCCGATGCGCAGCAAATTCTGCTCGGTGCGTTCGAGCTTGCTCTCGCTCTCGCGACGGCGGGCCCGGTAGCGCGCGATGCCGGCGGCCTCCTCGAAGATGCGGCGCCGATCCGTCGCGTTGGCCGAGAGCACGGCGTCGATGCGCCCCTGCTCCATGATCGAGTAGCTGCCCTTGCCGAGGCCCGTGTCGAGGAACAGGTTGCGGATGTCCTTGAGGCGCACCGAGTTCTTGTTGATCAGGTACTCGCTCTCGCCCGACTTGAACAGCCGGCGCGTGATCACGACCTCGGCGAACTCCAACGGCAGGACGCCGTCGGTGTTGTCGAACACCAGCGAGACCTCGGCGAAGTTGCGCGCCGGCCGCGTGCCGTTGCCCTTGAAGATGACGTCGAGCATGGCGTCACCGCGCAGGGCCATGGCGCGTTGCTCGCCCAGGGCCCACTTGATCGCGTCGATGATGTTCGACTTGCCGCAGCCGTTGGGCCCCACCACGGCGGTGAGCCCCGGCGGCAGCTGCAGCTGCGTGCGGTCGGAGAAAGACTTGAAGCCGTGGATCTCGACGCGCGTCAGGCGCATGGCACTCCATCCGACGGGGCGGCCGTGCGGTCGGTCGGGGCGGCCGGTCGGGCCGCTCCCTCCACCTGCGTGGACGCGTGGAAAAGGAAGGTTCGCAAGAAATCGATGCGTTGCGCCGCGCCGCCGGTGCAGCGCGGGGCGGGGCTGGATGGGCTGAGCCCCAGCGTGGCCGCTGCCCGCGCGGCGCGCAGGGCCGGGTCGACGCCGTCGCCGGCGGCGCGGCTCGGGAGGATCCACGGGCCGTCGTAGCGATAACCAGCGGACTTGCCGGCCGTGCTCCGCTCGGTCTCCACTCCGAGACCGGCGACGTCGGGGTGGGCGCGGCGGTCGAGCCGGCCGAGACGCCGCGTCGTGCGCCGGTCGGCCCGTCCGAGGATCAATGCGTCGTCGGCGAGCGCGCCGCGCGCCGCCAGCTCCGCCGTCACCACCAGCAGCAGGCCGGCCAGGTCGGGCTCGCCGTCCTGCTCCAGCAGAGCAGCGGCCTCGTGCAGGCCGACGAGTTCGAGCCGGTCCCGCTCCACCGGACCGGCGGCGCCCACGAGCAGGGCCCGGCGGGCCGAGAGCGCGGTCAGGGCCAGGTCGAGCGCGCGTTGGAAGCGCGCCGTGAAGGACGGCAGCGCCCCCTCGCCCTCGGTCTCGAGCGACAGCAGCGCGAGTCGGGCCAGGTTGAGGGCCACCGAGCCGCTGACGGATCCCGGCGACGGCGGGACAGCTGCGAACTCGATGCCGTCGTCGATCTGCTCGTCGTCAACGGCCTCGGCCAGCACCGCCTCCGGCAACGCATATCCGCACAGGCGCACGCGCGGGAAGCGCAGGCCCGACAGGGCATCGTCGGCCCGCAACGTGCGGCGCGCCTGCAGCCACGGACGCGCCGCCGCGCAAGCCTCGTCCGCGGCGGACGGCAGCGGCAGGGCGATCACGATCTCGGCCCCGGCCGACCCTTCGCGGGCGAGCCCCGCGAGCAGGGCGCGGGCCTCCGCGAGGGAGGGCGCCGCGGCATCCCACACCAGCGCCAGGCGCCCGAAGACGCCGGCGACGCGCGTGCGCAACCGGGCCGCGAGGGTCGCCATGTCGACGGCTCCGTCCTGTGTGCGCGACAAGACCTCACCCCGCTGGCGCGGGCCGTGATCGAGGCCCCCGAGGGAGAGCAGGCCCTGCTCGTGAGCCCGGGCCACGGCCGGCGGATAGACATCGCGCAGGGCGTAGCGCTCGAGCAACCCGCCGGCGAGCGCGGCCTCGGCCTCCGCCGCCCGGGTGTCCCCACCGAGGATCTCGCGCACCTCGTGGCCGTCCACGTTGAGCGTGCGCCCCGTGCCGAGGCGCGCCGTCAGGCCCTGCTCGGAGAGTTCGTTGTCGATCCACTCGCGCAGCAGCGGCGTCGACACGCTGCGCAGGCCCGAGGCGAAGAGCCCGCGCTCGACTTCCGAGGCGATGCGGCGCACCCGCTCGGCTTCCAGTTCGGTCTCGGCCTCGAGCAGGGCGACGACGCGGCCCTTGCTCCACCCGCCCGTCGGCTCGCCGCCCGGCGCGCCCCCTGGGGAGTTGTCGGCGGCGATGTCGGCGGCCGCACCGTCGAGCCCCGGGTGATGAGCATCGGCGTGCTCAGACTCGGTCCGAGGAGTACCGGCCCGGGATGAACGGGCGTTGGCCGCATCCGCGCGCGACGGCGACCGCACGCGCAGGCTCGCCGCGACGCGGTCGCGCTCCTCCCGCACGCGGTTGAACAGAAAGGCGCCGTTCTCGCAGCCGGAGTTGGCCAGCACCTGCTGCACGAGCTCGGCGATCTCCGCCGTGGGCACGGGGGCGACATCGCCCTGCGCCGCCAGGAAGGTCACCACGACGGCGCCGAGGTCGTCGGCCGCATGCAGGTCGTCGGCACCGGCGGACTCGAGGGCCCGACGGATGGACGTGACCAGCCGCTCGGCATCGAAGGGCACCTGACGTCCGTCGCGCTTGACCACGGGTCGGGCGACGGAGGGCCGCCGCCCCTCGGGGTGGCCGGCCTCAGGACTCTTCCGCACCCGTCCCTCTCCTCACGGCGTGGCCGGCGGCCGGGTCGGGATCGGCATTGTCGCGGCGGGGATTGTCACCGTTGGTCGTGGGGACCTCGGGACTCCGCGCTCGCGGCGCTTCCGGTGCCGCCGGCGACTCGGAGGCCAGTGAGGCGGCCGAGCGGGCGTCCGCGGTGGGGCCGCCGGCGGCGTGGCTGAGCAGCGGCTTGAGCTCGTCGAGGAACTGATTGACGTCCTTGAACTCGCGGTAGACCGACGCGAAGCGCACGTAGGCCACCTGGTCGACCTCGCGCAGCGCCTCCATCACCTGGTGACCGATGAACTTGGCGGCCACCTCCTTGTCGAACATCTCGTGCAGGCGCGACTCGACCTCGGTCACGATGGCCTCGAGCCGCTCGGTGCTGACGGGGCGCTTCTCGCAGGCGACGAGCATGCCGCGCAGGCACTTGTCGCGATCCCACGGCACCCGGGTCCCGTCCTTCTTGACCACCCGCAGCGGCGTCTCGCCCACCTTCTCGTAGGTGGTGAAGCGGCCCTTGCACTCGAGGCACTCGCGGCGCCGACGGATGACGTCGGCCTCGCCCGAGGTCCTCGAGTCGATGACCTTGTCGTTGTTGGATTTGCAGTACGGACAGCGCAAGACAGCCCCGATTCCGTTCCGGTCCCGATCCGCCTGATCCGGCGGCGGCCCCTTACCCGGGGGCCCCACCGACGAAGACGGCCGAATTCCCACCGCATTCGGCGTAGGCGCGGCAGTATCCCACAACATGTGGGGTTTCCAACGTCGCAATTCGCCAGCAGGAGTGGTTCAGCTGCCGAAGCGCCCCCACTCCCGAATCCTCCCCCGGGCGTCCCCAACCCGGCCACGAGCGGGGCCGGGACTCTCCACGAGCGGTGGATCAGTCGGGCAGGCGCGCCACGAAGCGCGGGGAGGACGGATCGTGGGCCTGCTGGAGCACGAGCGATTTGTGCGCCGCGCTCCCATGCGCGTCGAGGGTGAGCGTGCCGGTGGCCCCGTCGAGGCGACGCACACCGGCCAGCCGCGAGCGCACGCCGGACCGCGAGGCCCCCTCGCCCAGCGCTGCGAGGACGGTCCGCGTGACGTCGTAGCCGAGCGCCGCGTGTCCGTCGGCCTCGCCCCCCTCGCGCTCCCGATAGAGCCGCGCGAAGGCCAGGGCGGCGGACGCCCCTGCCCCGGTGTCCACCTCATCGGGGGCGAAGTGACCCGCGAAGTAGGCGCCGGCGACGCGTCCCGCGGCCGCCGACCGCAAGGCCTCGGTGTCCCACGCGGACATGCCGAGCAGCACGAGCGCGGCGCGTTCGCTCGCATCGGCGCCGTCGATCATGGCGGCCACATCGCGGGCACCGGCGGGGATGAAGGCACCCTCGGCGCCGCTGGCCGCCACCCGCCCGAGCAGCGCGCCGCGTTCGTCGGGGCCGGGGCCGCGCCCGCCCCAGTAGGTGATCTCGGCGACGATGCGGCCGCGTCGGCGCCGGAATTCGGCGGCGAAGGCGGCCGCGCTCTCGACCGACTCGGTGGTGCTCAGGTCGATGACGAGGGCCAGGCGGGTGAGGTCGAGGGAATAGCGGGCATGGGTCGCCAAGGCCGCGGCGGCGTCCTGACGGGCGAACCCGAACCGGAAGACCCACTCATTGCCCATGGCCACGCGCTCGTCGAGGGCGGTGGGGGCGATCATGGGCAACCCCACCGCCTGGCACAGCAGCGCCGCCGGCCGGGCCCGATCGTCAGCCAGTGGGCCGATGACCACGGTCGCATGGGCCTCATCCAGGCGCTGGAGCGCGGCGGTGGAGAGCTGCGGCTCGCCGCCGGTGTCCTGCACCACGAGCGTGACGTCGTCGCGCCCGCTCTCCTGCAAGGCCAGCTCGACGCCCCGCCGGAAGGCCACGCCGAGGGCCTGATCGGCGCCCGTGAGCGGCAGGGCCAGACCCACCACCGGGCCCTGTCCACACCCCGTCGTTACGAGCAGGGCCGCGCTCCAGGCGAGCGTCCTCAGCGTCCGCTTCACGGCGCCTCGATCCGGTTGAGGATGGCCTGATAGCGGTAGCGCACCCAGCCCTGTTCCTCCCGCGCGAAGTGTCCGAGCACCGTGCCGAGGTCCGCCGGGTCGACGCGGTCGAGCGCCTCCAGGGCGGCGTAGCGCAGGTCGGGACTGCTCGTGCGCGTGAGCTCGACGAGGTGCTCGACGACGTCCTCGGCCGCGAAGGCACCGAGCGCGACGACGATGGCCACCCGGCCCTCGATGTCACCGCGACGGGCGAGGGCATCGAGCAGAGCGCCCAGCGACGAGCGGTCGCCCCGGCGCCCGAGGATCACGGCCGCGCCCTTCACGGCGCGGGGGTCGGCGTCGTTCAGCAGGTCCTCGATACGCCCGAGCTCGGCGCGGCGCTCGCCGGCGCTGAGGGTCTCGGTCTCCAGGCGCCATTGCCCGTGCCGCAGGAGCTGCACCTTCACCGAGGCCAGGCAGTCGTCGAGGAAGCGGCGGTCGATGTCGCTCCACCAGCCGAGGGCCCCGCGGGCCTGCAACTGCGCCACCTTGGACACCGCCGCCTCCGCATGGCCCCGGGTCACCTCGTCGATGAGCGCCCGCGTGGCCTCGGCCAGGGCCGCGAGGCGCAGGGACACCGGCGCATCGTCGTCCAGGCCGTCGAGCCGGGCGAGCACGCCGGTCTCCGTCGGCTGGCCCTCCCCGAGCGGCAGGAGCCGGCGGGCGAAGGAGGCGGGCGAATCACCGCGCCCCCCACCACCCCACAGCAGGATGCCGCCGAGCACGGCGATCATGGCGGCCATGACCACGCCGACCACGCCGACGCGATGACGCCGGGCGAGGCGCAGCAGCCGGGCCGGTTGGCTCGGCGGACGCGCCATGATGGGTTCGTAGTTGAGGAAGCGCCGCAGGTCGTCGCCGAATTCCCCGACGGTCGGGTAACGCAGATCGGGGTTCTTCTCGAGGGCGCGCTGGACCACCACCTCGAGATCCCGGGGGACGCGGGGGTTGAGCCGGCTCGGCGGCGGCGGATCGGTCACGATGATCTTGCGCAGGATGTCGTGGACGTCCTTGCCCGCGAAGGGCTGGTGCAGCGTCAGCAACTCGTACAGCGTCACGCCCAGCGAGTAGACGTCCGTGCGCTCGTCGACCCGGCGGTGCTTGCTGCTGGCCTGCTCGGGGCTCACGTACTGGGGCGATCCGACGAAGTCGCCGGACTTGGTGATGCTGCCTTCCTTGGCGGTCTTGGCCAGGCCGAAGTCGGCCACCTTGATGCGCCCGTTCTCGGCCAGCAGCAGGTTGCTCGGCTTGATGTCGCGGTGGATCACGCCGTGGGCATGGGCGTGGCGCAAGGCGTCGCACGCATCGGCGGCCATGCCCGCGGCCACGTGGGCGTAGTTGCGCAGGTCGATGACCAGGTCGCCGTCGTCGTCGCCGCCGGCCTCGCGCCCGCCCCCACCGGTCCCCTCGAAGGTCACGAAGCGCCGGCCGTGGGTGCGCGCGGCGCGCAGCCGGTCGATGATCTCGCGCAGGTCGGGTCCCGCCACCCGTTCCATGGCCAGGTAGGCCACGCCCTCGAATTGATTGAAGCCGTGCACCGCCACGATGCGCGGGTGACTCAGGCGCGCCACCGCGGACGCCTCGCGCTTGAAGCGGTCGAGGGAGTTGCCCGTCGCGAGGGCGCCGAGCGGCAGGACCTTCAGCGCGACGCTGCGCTTGAGCGAGATCTGCTCGGCCTCGTAGACGACGCCCATGCCGCCCCGACCGAGGATGCCGGTGATGCGGTAGTCGTCGAGGACGGTGCCCACGCCCAGTTCGGCCGAGCGCCGCCCCGGCAGGCCGCGGTCGTCGAAGAAGCGCTTGAGCCCGGGCGCCAGGGCCGGGTAGCGCGACAGGTACACCGCCGTGTCGATGCGCCGCCCCTCACCCAGGATCTGGGTGATCTCGTCGATGACGTCATCGAGGGGTTCGACGCGAGGGTCTGGTGGCGACAAGGGCGGTGTGCAGGGCGTGGGATCCACGCCGGCTCCGGGGACGGATTCAGTCTAGCTCTCGGACCCGCCCCGGATACCGCGCCGCCCCGCAGGTCGCCCCGGGAGTGGCGCCGGGCTCACTTGCCCACGCAGAACGCGGAGAAGACCCGGTCGAGGACCTCCTCGTCGACGTCCGTCGCGCGGCCGACGACGCCATCGAGGGCCGCCAGGGCGTCGCGCAACGCCAGGGACACCACGGGCAGGGCGCCGCTCGCGTCCTCCAGGGACGCGGTGTCCTGCAGCAACCCGGCCACCTCCTCGACGGCGGCCCGCTCGCTCTGCGCGATCAGGTCCGGAGCCCGAGGCGCGGGGGCGGCCGCGGCGAGGGCCTGCCACAGGGCGGGCAGTCCCGTCCCCTGCAGCGCCGAGATGAACAGGGGCGATCCCGGTGCTCCGGGTGCGCCCGGTGTTCGCACCGCGGGCGCCGGCACGCCACCGGGCGTTCCCGGCGTCACCGCCGCGGGCACTGGCACACTCCCGGGCGTGAGGCGATCGCACTTGTTCACCACCGTCACCACGGCGCGCGCGCCGAGACCGTCGGGGAGGGCCGTGCCGGCGCTCCCCGGACGCTCCGCGTCGAGGACGTGCAGCACCACGGCGGCCGGCGGCACCGACGTCAGGAATGCCTCCATGGCCTGGCGGTCGAGCTCGTCGAGCTCGGGGTGATCGGGATCGATGCCGGGGCCGTCGAGGAGGCGCCAGCGGCGACCGTCCCGCTCGACGTGGGCTTCGAGGCGGTCGCGGGTGGTGCCCGCCCGCGGCGAGACCGTCGTGATGGCGCCGGGACACAGCGCCAGCAACAACTGCGACTTGCCCACGTTGGGCGCGCCGAGCAGGACCACGTCCGTCTCGCCGTCGGAGGGCGCCAGGGCCGCCGTCGCGGCGAGCGTGTCGGCGGCGGCGTCCGCGGCCGTGAGGATGGCAGCGCGCATGTGGGCTGGCTCCACCGCTTCGGTGTCCTCCTCTTCGAAATCGACGTGGGCCTCGATGAGGGCGAGGGCGGCGAGCAGCTTCTCGCGCAGGTCGTCGTGCGAGCGGTCGAGTGCGCCGTTCAGCACGGCGGCCGCCGCACCGGCCTCCTCGACATCGCGGGCCGTCGCGAGTCGCGCCACGGCCAGGGCCTGCCCCATGTCGATGCGCCCGCTCACCAGGGCGCGCCGCGTGAACTCTCCCCGCGCCGCCGGCCGGGCACCGGCCGCCACCGCCGCCCCCAACAGGCGCGTCACCAGGGCCGGCCACCCGCGCAGGTGCACCTCCACCAGGTCCTCGCCGGTGTACGAGCGCGGCGCCCGGAACCCGATCAACTCCACGGGCAATGTGAGGCCGTCGCCGAGATCCCACGTGGCCCCGGAGAGGTGGCCCGGCCGCACGTCGTCGTCGCCATCCATCAACGTCGCGACGATGGCGTGGGCCCGCGGACCCGAGAGGCGCACGATGGCCCGCTCGCCGGGGCCTGCCGCGGTGCTCGTCGCCACGATGGTGTCGACGACGGGCTCGGCCGACTCGCCGCTCTCGGCAGCGGCGGCGCTCACGGAATGAGCGGCGCGAGGCCCTCGGCGATGATGGCGGCCTTCTCCAGCGTGCCCTTGGCGTTCAGGTGCACCTGGTCGTGGGTGCCGCCGGGCGCGGCGAAGGTGCCGTCACGCGAGAGTTTCCGGTCGAGATCGATGAGGGCGACGCCGTGCTCGCGGCTCACGTCGGCGATCACCGCGTTGTGTTCGGCGATGCCCGCCAGCAGGCCGGGCAGGCTGTCCGGGTCGGGCCCCTTGCCGGCGAAGGTCACCAGCACGGGCGTCACCCCGTGGGCCCGCGCCATGCCCACCATGGAGACCAGGTTGCGCCGGAACGCCGCCGTCCCGGCGTGGGCGGCGTGGGCCGCGTTGGCGGCCTTGCGCGCCGCGAGATCGCCGCCGTCGTCGGCCGGCGCGTGCTGCACGAGGGTGTTGATGCCCCCGGCCATGTCGCCGCTGCTGGTGCGTTCCTGCAAGCGATCGCTGCCGTCCCAGGGCTTGCGGTAGTGGAAGTAGCTGGCCTCGAAATCGGCGTAGACCCGCGGTCGCACGTCGTTGGCGCCGTGATAGATGACGACCATGTCGGGCTGCAACTCGAGCACGCGGAAGGCGAGGTTCGCCAGGCTCTCCGCCGTGGTGTACGACGGCACGCCCGCGTTGATGACCTCGACGTTCAGGCCCGGTCTGAGTTCGCGCAGCATCCGTTGCAGGTGCACGGGATAGGTCTCGTCGTCCTGCACCTGGTCGGAGAAGGTGGTCGAGCCCCCCAGGCAGACGATGCGGTAGACACCGGCAGGCTTCTCGACGGTGGTGTCGGGGCCGCGGAAGCCGAGGTTGTTGTTGGTCTTGGTCCCGCTGCTCCAGTCGTAGTCGGGGGTCAGTCCAAAGCCGACGTAGGGCTGGGCCTGGTAGGCCATGCGTCCGAGGTCGGACGACCCGCCCAGGGCGCGCCCGAGCCCGCGCAAGAGCGAGGGCAGCGGCAGCGTGCCGGAGCGCACGCCCAGCTCGTAGGCGCCGCCGAGCATGACGACCAGGAACAGGATCAGGCCGACGCGGGAGCGTTGCGCGCGCCGGCCGGGGGCGGCGTCATGCGAGGCGGACGGACGTTTGAGTGGGCTCATGCCCGGGAGGATACAGCGCCGTCGGCCGACGTCCCAGCCATGCCGTGGGCGCGGGCGTGGACTAGCGGCGTTTGCCGCCGCCCTTGCCGCTCTTGCCGCCCTTGCTCACCGTCGCCGGGACGGTCTTCACCGATCCGCCTCCCGTCGCGGCGGCCAGCGACGCAGCGGTCGGCGGCGGCCAGTACTTGCGGATCACGCGGTACTCGAAGATGCCGAGCAGCGACGACACGAAGATGTAGAGCGCGAGGCCGGACGGATAGCTGTAGAGGAACAGCAGCATCATCACCGGCATGATGAAGGCCATCACCTTCTGCATCTGTTCCTGGCTCGGATCGGCGGCCGTCTGTGGCGTCGACTTCATCTGCAGCAGCATGGCGCCGGCCATGAGGATCGGCAGCAGGTTGAAGGTCTCGAAGCCGAGCATGCCGAGGGGCAGCTCGTCGGGGCGCGACAGGTCGGTGATCCAGAAGGCGAAGGGCGCCTGGCGCAACTCGATCGAGCTGCGCAGCACCTGGAACAGGCTGATCCAGATGAACATCTGCGGGATCATGAGCAGGCAACCGCCGAGCGGCGGACGCACGCCGTGCTCCTTCATCAACCGCATGTTCTCCTGGTTGAACTTCTGCTTGTTGTTCTTGTGCTTCTCCTTCATCGCGTCGAGCTCGGGCTTGAGCCCCTGCATGACCGCGCCGTACTTGGCCATGGACGACTGCTGCATGCGGCTGAGCGGGAACAGCATCAGCTTGACCAGCACCGTGAGCAGGATGATCGCCACGCCCCAGTTGCCCGAGAGCCCCTCGAAGAACTCCATGATCGCGAGCAGGCTGCGGTTGATCCACGCCATGGAGCCGTAGGCCGACTCGATCAGCGGCGTGAGGAACTCGAGTCCGGGCGTCCCGGCCAGCACGCGGTCCTTGGGGCCGGTGTAGACGGTGAAACCGAACTCCCACGGCTGCCCGGGCTGGGGCCAGGTGCGCGCCAGCAACAGTTGGACCGACGCGTTGCGACGCTCACCATCCATGGCGGAGGCTTCGAGCTGGCGCCGCTCCATCTCGTTGGCCGGCTGGCCCGCCGCCACCGTGGCCTTGACCTTCATCAGGTCGAGCACCGACTGGGCGTAGACCGCGTTGACCGAGGTGCCCGGGTGCGGCACGAGCAGCGAGGCGAAGTAGTTGGTCATGGCACCGGCGGCGAGCAGGCGGTCGTTGCCGCCGGCGAACTGGCGCGAGTCATCGGCGTCGATGTCGTCGCCGGGCCAGTTGAGCAGCTCGGTCTCGGTGCCGTCCCCCACCAGCGCCACGGCGGACGGGGGCATCGACGCGAAGGAGCTGTAGTCGGAGTCGGCCACCCCTTGGGGGCCGCGCAGCAACAGCGTCAGCGTGTTGCCGGCCGCGCCGCCGGTGTTGGCCACCGAGAAGAGCAGGTCGAAGGTGTAGTCCTGCCCGGTCGCGACGACGGACTTGGTGAACAGCAGGCCCTGACCGTTGTCGTGGGTGAAGATCTCGGCCGGGCGTCCGTCGGCCGTCTTGCCGCTGGCGTGCTGCCACTCGGCCCGATCCAGGCCGAAGCGACCGTCGAAGGAGGTGAGCTGGAAACTGCCGAGGGTGTCGTTGACCACGCCCAACAGCGGCAGCCCAGTGGCGTGCTCGGCGTCGAGGCCGTACTGGTCGAGCTCGAGCAGCGACAGGACGGCGCCCCGGGTCTGGAACTCGGCGTGGAAGCGTTCGCCGAAGGGGATCGGCACCGTCGTGGATGGCCCCGCGTCGGCGGCGACGACACCGGCGGGGAGTCCTGCCCGCGGCGGCATGCCGCCCGGTGGCAGGGTCGGCACGGAACCCATGGGCAGCGCACCCCCGGCGCCCGTCTCGTCGGCGCCGAAGGCACCGCCGTCAGCCGGGGGACCGCCCTCCTGGGGCGGCGGCGCCGTCATCTGCACGTAGAGCCACGCGAACAGCAGGCTCAACAACAGCGCGAGCGGGAGGCGCTTCTCCATCGGACCTCGGCTCCGGCCTCAGGCGCCGAGGCTCTCGACGAGAATCGACTCGTCGATGAGCATGATCGGGATGCCGCCGCGCACGGGATAGAGGACCTTCCCATCCTGTCGCAGCAGACCCGCATCGAGCGTCCGCGTGACGGTCTGGCCGTCGCGGGAGGTGACCGTGCCCGCGTCGATGGCTGCGTTCACACGCTGGAGCAGCTCGGCATCCGCCGGTGCGACGGGTTCCTTCGTTTCCGGGCAGGCCAGGATGGCGAGCAGATCCGGGTCGAGTTCGGTCGCAGACATGGTTCTCGTTTTGCGGATGCGAAGTCGGAAATCCTGGCATAACGAGGAATGGCGCGCCATGTCAAACTGCCCCCCGCCGAGACCCCACCGAATCCGCGGTGACGGCCTTCAAGCACCCGTTCCGGAGCCCTTCGTGATCCCATGCGCCCACGCACCGGACGGTCGGCGCGACCGCCGTTCCGCCCGAGGACTGGTGACGGTGCTGGTCCTGGCGACGGTCGCGGGATTTCTCGGCTGCGGCGAGTCGCCCGCCGCTCTCTCGCCCGCTCCGCTGCCGGGCGTGGGCAACGACGACGAGTGGTTCTGGCGTGACGTCCTCGCCGCCCCCTTGCCCGGTGAGGCGGCGCCGCGCGACGACCTGCTGGCGCTGCAACCGCCGGCCGCGCGCAGCGACGCTCTCAACGACCTGGCCCACGCCGGCGACCCCGCCGCGCTCACCACCCTCATGGCGGCGCTGCGCGACGAGCAGCTCGCCGTGGCGTGCGGCGCCGCGCAGGACCTCGGCCTCTACGACCACCGCGCGGCGTTGCCTCGGCTGGTCAAGGGCATCGGCCCCTACCCGGTCGACTACGACGTGCCCATCGAGTTGCGCGCCGCCGAGGCCTCCGCCCTCGCGCGGCTCGGCAATCCCGCCGGCATGCCGTTGATCCTCGCCGTCCTGGCGGAAGGCAGCAGCGACCCCGACCCCGACCCGCTGATCCAGTGGCCGCGCACGCCGCGCATGGCCTTCACCCAACGCCTCGCCCTCGAGGGTCTGCAGGCCCTGGCGGGCACCGATTTCGGCTTCCACTCCATGGCATCGGTGCCCAAGCGCGACGCCTCGATCCTGGCCATGCGCGCGTGGTGGAACGAGAACCGCGAGGCCCTGTGGGAACGCACGAGCCTCGACGACCCGCACCTGAAGCAGCGCATCCGTCTGCTCGTGAGCCACCTCGGGGCCTTCCAGCTGCGTCAGGTCGACGGCGCCCGCTTCACCCTGGCCCACCTCGGTCCGGCGGTGGTGCCCTTCCTGTCCGAGGGCCTGGCGGCGGGCGACACCTACGTGCGCCTGCACTGCCTCGAGGTGATGGAGACCCTGGCCGGACTCGTGGGCGCCAAGGTCCGCGGGCGCCTCGCTGTCATCGCCTCGGACCCGCTGCTCCACGACCCCAGCACCGGCGTGGCCGCGCAGGCCGCCCGGGTGGCGGGCGCCGCCGGCGTCCCCGATCCGCTGCTCATCGCCCTCGACACGCGGCGCGAACCCGAGGTGCAACTCGCCGTCACCGACGCCCTCGCCGCCGCCGGGAAGGCCGAAGCCATCGCACCGTTGCAGGCATGGTGGACCGACGCGAGAGCCTTCACGGTGTCCCCCGACCTGCGCGCGGCCGTCGAGGCGGCGCTCATCGTGCTCGACGTCGAACGGGACCCCGAGGGCTTGCTCGCCATGCTCGCGAGCGACGACGCGTCGGAGGTCTACCCCGCTCTCGATCGCCTGATCGGGATCACGGGGAGCGACCACGGCATCGACGCCGCCGCGCCGCCGGCGGCACGCGCCGAGGGCATCGCTTCGGCGCGCACGGCGCTGAGCCAACGCGGTGCCAGCCGGTGAGGCCCGCTGGATTCCCGGTGAAGTCCGGTGTGAGCTCGTCGTTTCGTCAGCCGCCGTCCATGAGCCCCTCCGCGCGCAAGGAGACGGAGCGATCGGCGCCGACCACCACGTGGTCGAGGAGCGGGATGCCCAGGGTCTCGCCGGCCGCCATCAACCGCGCCGTGACCTCGACGTCCTGACGGCTGGGCGTCGGGTCGCCGCTGGGGTGGTTGTGGGCCACCAGCACCGCCCCCGCCGCGTCCCGCACCGCCGGCGCGAAGACCTCCCGCGGATGGACCACCGACCAGGTCAGGCACCCCTCGCTGACCCGCTCGGTGCGCATGGGCCGGTGCTTGGCGTCGAGCAGCACCACCAGGAAGACCTCCTTCAACTGATGGGCCAGCAGGCCCCGCAGGTGCGCGTCGATGTCGCGCAGACCGCGCACGACGCGGCCTGCGTCCAGCGGGTGCTGCAGCGCGCGCCGGCCCAGTTCCACGGCTGAGGCCAGCCGCACCGCCTCGGCGGGACGCAGGTGCCGACTCAGTTCGCGGGCCGACATGCGCGCCAGGCGGCGCAGGCCGCCCACCTCGGCGAGCAGCCCGGCGGCCCGGCGGCCCCCCAGGATCGGCGCGAGCAGGGACTCGGCCGGCACATCGGAGAGCGTCGCGTCGAGGCCCGGGCCCGCGACGTCGAAGAGTTCGGGCTCGGCAGGTCCGGTGCGTTCCACGCCAGGACAGTCGCGGGCGTGCGACCGCCGTTACGTCACCGATCGCGAGGGCTGCGCACCCCGTCGGTGTCGCAGCTGACGAAGCCCTCGGTGCCGTAGGGTCGCGGCCCGCCCGAGGCCCCGCCACCGCGCACGCCCTGCTCGTCACCCGAGGCGTCGAGGTAGCCGATGGCCTGCATCTCCTCGATGTACTGCTGGTCGAGACCCTCGGGCCGCTCGCGGTCGTCGATGCGGCGTGCGTCCTCGGTGAGGGGCGCCCGGGGCGGATGACGCCGCAGGAAGGCCGGGTCGATGAGCTCGGTGAGCACCCGTCCCCGGGCCTGGCGTGATCCGGGTAGCCCCATGGCCGCGAGCACCGTGGGGACCACGTCGTAGAGCGTCGCGTGGGTGGTGGGCACCGCGCCGGCCTTGATGGCCGGTCCGGCCGCGATGAACACGCCGCAGCGGTCGTGGGTGCCCGAGTGCCCGAGCCGCTTCAGCTGGTCGAGCGCGCCGTTGTAGCTCTTGCCCGCGCGCATGCCGTGGTCGGAGACGATGATCACCGTGGTGTCGTCGTCGAGGGCCGCGACGAGGCGCCCGACCCATTCGTCGACCACCTCGTAGGCCTCGGGCAGGATGTTGCCCCAGCGGTCGACCCACTCGTCCGGCACACCGCCGACATGGCCGTAGCTCTCGGGCCGGTAGGTGTGCCAGAAGTGATGCCCCACCCGGTCGGGCAGCTCCAGGAAGACGGAGAAGAAGTCGGGCTGCGGTTGGGTCCCGAGCAGGTGCAGCGCCGCCACGGCCATGGTCTCCGTCGCCTGGTAGCCGTACTTGAACGCCACCAGGCCGTTGCCCACCAGCGGATCGCCGCTGTCGTCCAGGTGGAGCATCACATCCCACTCGGCGTCGCTGAAGGTGCCGAAGCGGCTCAGCACCTCGCGGTCGATGGCGTCGGGGTCGCGGACCAGCGGCGCGAGCCCGGTCATGAGCGCCTCGGGGTGGGCCAGTCCGGTGGCCGCGTCGGCCTGCTTGTTGAACAGGAACAGGCTGCGCGAGAGGCGATCGCTGACGATGTAACCGTTGACCCGTTCGGCCGGCCAGGTGTTCCAGTGGCCGACGATGCCCGCCGTGCCGCCGCGACTGTCGACCATGTTCCACAACGCCGGCACCTTGCGGTCGGTGGACGCGTAGATCACCGGCGTGGGCTGGCCGGGCACGCGGCGCGAGAAGCCCTCGATGCCGTGGGTCGCCGGTTCGGTGCTGGTGAGGATCGTGGCCCACAGCACCGGCGACCGGGAGTCGTCCTCGGGGAAGGAGACCAACGCGCCCCGCGCGCCCCGGTCGATGAGCGCCGCAATGTTCGGCATGCGACCAGCAGCGATGAGCGGGTCGACGACCTCGAAGGTCAGGCCGTCGAGTCCGAGCAGCGCCACCTTCGCGGGCGGCAGGCCCGGCGCCCGGCCGTCGGCTCCGTTCCCGGCGTCACTGTTCCCGGCGTCGCCGCCATTCCCGTTGCCGCCACCGTCACCGCCGCAGGCGACGCCGAACAACAGCGCCAGACCGGCCACCACCAGCGTCCTCGCGCCCGGGCGGCCTCGTCGGGGACGGGGCGGGCTCAGGGGGGGCGGGCTCAGGGCTCGTCCTCCTGCAGCAGGATCACGCCGTCGAACCAGGCGCCGCGATCGCCGGCATCGAGGTCTCCGGCGTCGTCGGCCAGCAGTTCCAGGCGTTGCCCGGCCGACAGCCGGTCAACCCGCAGCACCTGCGGCGGGTCGCCTTCACGGATCACGCCGCTGTCGGCCCGCGACTGGCCGTCCACGAGCACGGTGAAGCGCATCGATGCGTCGGCGGGCAGCTCGTGCACCTCGTCGACCAGGCCCACGCTGACGCGCAACGAGCGCGTGCCCTCGGGCAGGTCGAAGACGAGCCGCGCGTTGGCATGCACGCCCAGCCCCGTGGCCCGCGGAATGCCGGACACGCTGAGCGACCGGCCCGTGACCGACAGCTCGCGCCGCCAGGGGAAGAGGAAGTCGTCCGGCGTGCCGAGGGCCGGCCACTCGACCACCTCGGTGGGCGACAGGTCGGCCAGGAGGACGGTGCCCGGGCGGCGGCTCACCATGGAGGCCACGGCGTGCAGGGGCACGGCCAGCCGCTCGGCGAAGCGGGTCTGGAGCACGACGACCCCGTCGCGCAGGTCACGCAGCCCGGCCTCCATGCGCGAGCCCCCCTTGAGCCGCACCACCACCGGCAGGCCGCCGAGCGTCGTGTCCGGCGCCTCGGTCGAGCCGAAGACCACGGCGAGCAGGGTGTCGACGTCGAAGCCCAGCGGTCCGAGCGCGCTGTCGAGCACCACGTTGTCGGAGGAGATGCGGTCGACCACCCCGGTCACCCCGTCGAGGGCCCCGCCGTCGAGCAGTTGCCAGACCCGGTCGTCGAGGCCGGCGCCCTCCAGGCGGATGAGCTGGTCCACCGGCCGGGACAGTCGCGGCAGCAGGCGCTCGACGTGGTCGAAGGGCACATCGAAAGGAGCGCTGCCCTCCACCGAGTAGGTCAGCCCAAAGGCATCCCCCCCGAGCAGGCGCCCCCAGAGGCGGTCGCCCCGATCGCGGCGCCCGGCGGACCCCGCCAGCACGAGCAGATCCGGCGCGAGCTCTTCGGGCTCGTCGGCAACCGCCCCGGCGGCCTCCTGCTCGGGGCGGGCCGGATCGGGCGGGGTGGAATCGGGCCGGGCCGAATCGGGCTGGGCGGCCAGCAGCAGCAGGTCCTCGCCCGGGATGCGGCGCTCACGGCCGCCGTCGTCGAGGATCAGCTCCCCCGCCCGGAGGGCCACCAGCTGCCCGGTGACCTGGGTCCCATCCCGCGTCTCGACCCGGAAGTCGCCGTCGCCGGCGGCCAACGCGAGGCACAGGAAGGGGACGATCAACGCCATTTCGGCAGCCTGGTCGAAGAGGAGCGGCGGAGGTCATGCCAACGTGGCAGCGCGCCCGTGGACACCCGGCACCGAATCGCACCGTAGCGACACAACCCGTTGTGAATCAACGGGATGGCGCTTGCCGGCGGGTCCTACGCGATTGGTCCCGGCTTTGCTTGGAAGGAGAGGAACCGGTGGCTCTCTCGAGCCGCCTCCATCGAGGCAGAGGAGCAACAGCATGGCCAAGCAGCTGGCCTTCGATACAGAAGCCCGTGACCGGCTCCGCGCCGGTGTCGACAAAGTCGCCCGTGCCGTGGCGTCCACTCTCGGTCCCAAGGGCCGTTGCGCCATCCTCGACAAGAGCTGGGGCGGACCCACGATCACGAAGGACGGCGTCACCGTCGCCGACGAGATCGAGCTCGACGACCCCTACGAGAACATGGCCGCCCAGCTGGTGAAGGAGGCCGCCTCGCGCACCAACAAGGTGGCGGGCGACGGCACCACCACCGCCACGGTGCTCTCCAAGGCCCTGGTCGACGAGGGCATGAAGTTCCTCGCCGCCGGCGCCCGTGGTGACGAGCTGCTGCGGGGCATCAAGCTCGCCGTCGACGCGGTCGTCGCCGAGCTCGAGCGCAAGTCGCGCACGATCGACATCAAGGACAAGAAGCAGCTCGAGCAGATCGCCACCATCTCCGCCAACAACGACAAGTCGGTGGGCAAGATGCTGGCCGACGCCCTCGGACGGGTGGGCGCCGACGGCGTCATCACCATCGAGGACGGCAAGAGCCAGGACACGACCGTCGAGGTCGTCGAGGGCATGCAGTTCGACCGGGGCTACCTCTCGTCGCACTTCGTGACCAACGTCGACCGCCTCGAAGTCGAGTTCGAGAAGCCCTACATCCTGATCAGCCCCGAGAAGCTGAGCTCGGCCCAGGCCCTGGTGCCGCTGCTCGAGATGGCCTCCAAGGGCGGACGCCCGCTGCTGATCATCGCCGAGGACATCGACGGCGAGGCCCTGGCCACCCTGGTGGTCAACAAGCTGCGCGGCATCCTGAGCGTGTGCGCCGTGAAGGCGCCCGGCTACGGCGACCGTCGCAAGGCCATGCTCGAAGACCTCGCGGTGCTCACCGGCGCCACGGTCATCAGCAAGGACCTCGACATGGACGTCGAGCGGATCCACAAGGACCAGCTCGGTTCGGCCCGCAAGGTGATCATCAGCGGTGACACGACGACCATCGTGCAGGGCGCCGGCAAGTCGTCGGACGTCTCGGCCCGGGTCAAGCACATCCGTCACCAGATCGAGGCCACCACCAGCGACTACGACAAGGAGAAGCTCCAGGAGCGTCTTGCCCGCCTCGCGGGAGGGATCGCCGAGGTCCGCGTCGGCGCGGCCACCGAGACGGAACTGAAGGAGCGCAAGGCGCGCTTCGAAGACGCGCAGCACGCGACCCAGGCCGCCCTGGCCGAAGGCGTGCTCGCCGGCGGCGGCGTGGCCCTGCTGCGGGCCGCCAAGGTCATCGCCAAGCTCGACCTGCACGGCGACGAGGCCCTCGGCGCGCGGATCGTTGCCAAGGCTGTCGAACTGCCCCTGCGCACCATCGCGTCCAACGCCGGCTTCCAGCCGGGGCTGATCGTCAAGCGCGTCACCAAGAGCAAGGACACCGAAGGCTTCGACGCGGACAAGGGTGAGCACGTCGACATGTTCGAGGCCGGCATCATCGACCCGACCAAGGTCGTGCGCAGCGCCCTGCAGAACGCCGCCAGCGTGGCGGCCATGATCCTCTCCACCGACTGCCTCATCACCGACCTGCCCAGCGACGACGAGGGCGATGCCCACGCCGGCCACGATCACGGCGGCGGCATGGGCGGCATGGGTGGGATGGGAGGCATGGGCGGTATGGGTGGCATGGGCGGAATGGGAGGTATGGGCGGAATGGGTGGCATGGGCTTCTAGGCCCGTCCCCACCGCACCCCTCCCCACAACGATCACCGGCGCGCCCCGAACCGGAAACCGGGCCGCCGCCAACAAACCATCGAGAGAAACGAGACAGACATGACGACCATCAAGCCCCTGGACGACCGCGTGGTGATCAAGGTCCTCGAAAGCGAAGAGGTCACGGCCGGCGGCATCCTGCTGCCCGACTCAGCGCAGGAGAAGCCGCAGCGCGGCAAGGTCACCGCCGTCGGCGCGGGCCGCTTGCTGAAGAACGGCAAGCGCGGCGACCTCGCCGTCAAGAAGGGTGACGAGGTGCTCTTCGGCAAGTACGCCGGCACCGACGTCACCGTCGGCGACACCGAGTACAAGATCCTGCGCGAGAGCGAGATCCTCGCTCTGTGCAGCTGAACACCCGCTGTGCTCTTGAACACCCCTGTGCTCCTGAACACACCCAAACGCATCCCGCACGTTCACGACTGAGAAACGACTGAAATGGCTAAGCAGCTGCTCTTCGAAGACTCCGCCAAGCGCAAGATCCTCGCCGGCGTCCAGAAACTCGCCCGTACGGTGAAGGTCACCCTCGGCCCCTCCGGGCGCAACGTGATCCTGAAGAAGTCCTTCGGCGGTCCCGTGATCACCAAGGACGGCGTCAGCGTCTCCAAGGAGATCGAGCTCGAAGACCCCTTCGAGAACATGGGCGCCAAGCTCGTCAACGAGGTCGCCAGCAAGACCAACGACGTGGCCGGTGACGGCACCACGACGGCCATCGTGCTGGCCGAGGCCCTGTTCACCAACGGCCTCAAGTACCTCACCGCGGGCATCAACCCGATGGACCTCAAGCGCGGCATCGACGCCTCCGTCGCCGCCGTCGTCGAGGACCTCGCCCAGCAGGCCCGGCCCATCCGCGACAACAGCGAGATCGCCCAGGTCGGCGCCATCTCGGCCAACAACGACCGCGCCATCGGCGAGCTGCTGGCCGAGGCCATGGAGAAGGTCGGCAAGGACGGCGTGATCACGGTCGAGGAGAGCAACACGGCCGAGACCTGGCTCGAGACGGTCGACGGCATGCAGTTCGACAAGGGCTACCTGTCGCCGTACTTCATCACCGACCCGGCCCACATGACCTGCGAACTCGAGAACGTCTCGATCCTCATCTTCGAGAAGAAGATCGGGAACCTGCGCACGCTGCTGCCCGTCCTCGAGCACGTGGCCCAGAACGGCACGCCCCTGCTGGTCATTGCTGAAGACGTCGAGAACGAGGCGCTGGCCACCCTGGTGGTGAACCGCCTGCGCGGCAAGATGGCCGTGTGCGCCGTGAAGGCCCCCGGCTTCGGCGACCGCCGCAAGCAGTACCTCGGCGACCTGGCCGTGCTCACCGGCGGCGAAGTGGTCTCCGACGAGACCGGCATGAACGTCGACGAGGTCCAGCCCACCGTGCTCGGCAAGGCGTCCAAGGTCAGCATCGACAAGGACACCACCACCATCATCGGCGGCGGCGGCCGCAAGAAGGCCCTCAAGGACCGCATCGACCAGATCCGCACCCAGATCGAGCGAGCCAGCAGCGACTACGACAAGGAGAAGCTGCAGGAGCGTCTGGCCAAGATCTCGGGCGGTGTCGCCGTGATCCACGTCGGCGCCACGAGCGAGACGGTCATGAAGGAGAAGAAGGACCGCATCGACGATGCGCTCCACGCGACCCGCGCGGCCGTGGCCGAGGGCATCGTCCCCGGCGGCGGCGTGGCCCTGGTGCGCGCCTCCGCAGTGCTCGACGCGCTGCGCCTGCCCGGCGACCAGAAGTTCGGTCGTGAGCTGGTCAAGAAGGCCATCACCGCGCCCCTGCGCCAGATCGCCGACAACGCCGGTCTGGACGGCAACGTGCTGCTCGAGGAGACCCGCGAGAAGAAGGGCAACCAGGGCTACGACGTCTCCAAGGACAAGTGGTGCGACCTGGTCAAGGCCGGTGTCGTCGACCCCGCGAAGGTCGTGCGTTCGGCCCTGCAGCACGCCGCCAGCGTCGTGGGCTTGATGCTCACCACCGAGTGCGCCGTGACCGAGATGGCCGACAAGGACAAGGAGGTCGAGGGAGCGCTCTCCTAGGGGTCACGGCTCCCCGGATTCGCTGACCGACGAGGCTTTCCTCCGACACGATGGCCGCCATCCGCGACTACTACGAAACGCTGGGCGTTACGCGCGAGAGCACGGACGCCGAGATCAAGAAGGCGTACCGCAAGCTCGCGCTCAAGTTCCATCCGGACAAGAACAAGGACGACCCGTCCGCCGCCGAGAAGTTCAAAGAGGCGGCGGAGGCCTACGAGGTCCTCTCCGACAAGGAGAAGCGCCGGGTCTACGACCAGTTCGGTCATGACGGCCTGAAGGGTCGCGGGTTCAACGCCGGCGGCGTCGACCCGCGCGACATCTTCGAGTCGATCTTCGGCCGCGGCGGCGGCATGGGCGGGATGGGCGGCATCTTCGAGGAGTTCTTCGGAGGCGGAGGCGGCGGCGGCACCCGTCCGCGCCAGGGCAGCCACCTGCGCGTGTCCGTGTCGATCCCGCTGGCGGACTCGTTCAGCGGCACCGAGCGCACCATCGGCCTCAAGCGCAACGAGACCTGCGAGACCTGCAACGGCAACGGCGCTCGCCCGGGCACCAGCCGCAAGACCTGCAGCGGTTGCGGCGGACGCGGCCGGGTCCAGCGCCAGCAGGGCTTCTTCATGATGGAGTCGGCCTGCCCGCAGTGCAGCGGCGCCGGCAGCATCATTGAGGAGCCGTGCATCGAGTGTCACGGCCAGGGCGCCCTGCCCCAGTCGGTCGACATCTCGGTGCGCATCCCCCAGGGCATCCAGGACGGCAGCCAGCTGCGCGTCGCCGGCGAAGGCGAGCCGGGCGACAACGGCGGACCGCGGGGCGACCTGTTCTGCGTCATCCACGTGGAAGAACACTCCCTGTTCACCCGCGACGGCGACGACCTGATCTGCCGCCTGCCGGTGCACTACTCCCAGGTCGCCCTCGGCGCCGAGGTCGACGTGCCCACCCTCGAAGGCACCGTGTCGATCAAGATCCCCGCCGGCACACAGAGCGGGAAGATCCTGCGGCTGCGCGGCAAGGGCATGCCGTCGGTCTACGGCCGCAGCAAGGGCGACATGCTCGTGCGCATCGCGGTGGAGACGCCGCGCAAGCTCACGTCGCGACAGAAGGAGCTGCTCACCGAGCTGGCCGAGACCGAGGGGAATGGCAGTTCGACGCCCGAGCACAAGAGTTTCCTCGACAAGGTGCGCGACCTCTTCGACTAGGCGCGGAGACGGCGGAACCAGACCATGAAACTGCGCGGCAAGGGCAAGCAGAACGGCGACGACTCCGGCGCTTCGTCGTCGGAGGCGCCGGCGAACCCCGACGCCAACGACGCGTCCGCGGCCCCCGCCGAGGACGGATCGCCGGACGCAGCAGACACGGACGACGCAACCCGGGAAGAGACCCGCGAGGAGTTGCGCGATCTCTGGCTGCGCGCCGTGGCCGAGGCCGACAACGCCCGCAAGCGTGCGCGGGCGGACCTCGACGAGGCCCGCCGCTACGGCACCACGAGCCTGCTGCTCGACCTGCTGTCGGCGCTCGACAACCTGCACCGCGCCCTGTCGGCGCCGCCCGAGGACATCGACCCGCAGTTCCTCCAGGGCTTGACCCTCACCGCCCAGCAATGGACCACGGTGCTGGCCAATCACGGCGTGCAACCCGTGTCGGCCGAGATCGGCGAGGCCTTCGACCCGAGCGTGCACCGCGCCCTGCTTGAGCAGGAGACCGACGACTACGCGCCCGGACACATCGTGTCGGAGGTGCTGCGCGGCTACCGCATCCACGACCGCCTGCTGCGCGAGGCGCAGGTGGTGGTCTCGAAGGCGCCGTCCGCTCCCGCCGACGATGACGCGACCCACGACGATGCTCCCAGCGACTCGGCCCCCAAGGCCTGAGCAGGAAGGCAGCGACGAGCGTGCCCACCTACGACTACGTCTGCCAGAAGTGCGACCACGCCTTCGAGCACTTCCAGTCGATGCGCGAGAAGCACCTGCGCAAGTGCCCCGCGTGCGGCAAGCCGGGGCTCGAGCGGCTCATCGGCAAGGGCAGCGGCATCGTCTTCAAGGGCAGCGGCTTCTACGAGACCGACTACAAGCGCGCGCCGCCTCCGAGCGCTTCCAAGGGTGACGGCAAGCCCACGCCCTCCGGCAGCGGCAAGGCCGATGCCGGCAAGTCCGGCGGCGACAAGCCGGACGGCGAGGCAAAACCTCCCTCCGCCGACAAGGCCCCCGACAAGTCCGATGACGGATCCGTCGGCAAAGGGGCCTCCGGCGGCTCGGGCAAGTCCCCCAAGCCCGGCGGTGATTCTGCCGACAAGTAGGTCGGCGGCCTCGCGCCGCGCGATCCATCCCGGCAGAGGCGACCGGCGCCCGTTAGACTGAGCGGGGACTCCCCCCTCGCCCCCCTCGCTCCCCTCTCATCGACGCACCGCGTCGCCCGCGACCATGACGGACAGCCCGGCCGACCCGATGCAACGCCCCGACGCCGGGGCCGACGCGGCCCCGCCGCCGGCCTCCGCCGCCGGCAAGGTCCCGCGTGAGAGCGAGAACATCATGCTGCTGGCCCAGGACCTGGCCACGTCCCGCCTGAGTTGGTCGTCACGGCCCACCGAGGTGGAGTTCGGGTTCAACAACCAGTGCAACCTGCGCTGCATCATGTGCCACCAGGCCGACGGCATCCCGCTCGAGACCATGCCGCTGCAGGACTCGCGGGACTCCCTCGAACAGATCCTGCCCTGGGCGCTGCACCTCACCCCCAGCGACGCGTCCGAACCTCTCATGAACGACCTCGACGAGGTCGAGCGCCTGTGCCGCAAGCACGACGTGCAGTTGCTCATGTTCTGCAACGCCACGCTGCTCGACCCCAAGACCTTCGAGAAGATCGCCCCGATCACCCACAAGATCTGGTTCTCGATCGACTCGCCCGAGAAGGAGACCTTCGAGCAGCTCCGGGCGGGGAGCAACTTCGAGGAGGTCATCGCGAACATCGAGTACGCCTTGCCGCGCTGCAAGGAGGCGCTCATCGACGTCGGCTTCAACGCCGTGGTGATGGAGCCCAACTGGCACCAGATGCCCGAGCTGGTCGACTTCGTGGCCGACCTCGGCGGCGACCAGATGGCCCTGCAGGAGCTGCTGCCCAACTCGACGGGCTACGACGAGCTGAAGATCGAGGGCAACGTCAGCGACGAGGCTTACGGCGTGGTCGTCGATGCCGTGCGCGAGCGGGCCCAGGCTCGCGGCGTCTCGATCCAGCTCAACCTGCACCAGCCCTTCGGCGGCGAGATCATCGCGACGCCGCCCAAGCAGAGCAGCAAGGACCCCATCGCCGACATCCGCGACATGCACATGGACAGCCTGCACCGCATGCACCCGGCCTTCTGCCCCATGGCGATGAACTACGTGAAGATCACGCCCAGCGGGAAGGTCTACCCCTGCTGCCGCGGACCCGAAGAGCTCGAGATGGGCAACGTCCGCGAGGAGAGCTTCGACGCCATCTGGAACGGCGAGCGCTACCGCAACTTCCGCAAGGCCATGTTCAGCGGCAAGTACCCGAAGGTCTGCGCCGACTGCGTGGTCATGACGGGCCCCGCGCACTTCCCGGGCAACAAGACCTCCGACTGATCAGCCGTCCGTGATCAGGCTCAGTCGACGCTCCTGGCCGGCCTTCAGCTCGACCGCCTCCTCGGCGATGGGTGCGGCGAAGAAGCCGCTGCCCATGACGCTCACGTCGTAGACGCCCTCGCTCAGGCCCTCGAAGTTGAAGCCACCCTGATCGTCGGTGGTGGTCATCTCCTGGGTGCCGTTGCCGCTCAGGCGCACAGGCACGTGCGACAGGACCTCGCCGCTCTTGCCCGAGACCACCACGCCGTTGATGACGGCGCCGCGCACGACTTCGATCTCGATGTCGTCCACCCGCTCGTTCTCGCCCAGGTCGATGGGGCCGGCCTCGCCGTTGATGAAGCCGCCGCCGCTCGTCTCCACGGTGAACGTGCCCGGGCTCATGTACTTCAGCTCGAACCAGCCCTGGTTGTCGGTCTTCACCCGTGAGATCGGGCCGCCGCCGAGGGTCATCTCCATGCCGCCCCTGCCGCCACCGCCGTCGTCGATATCGACGGCCGTGACGATCTGGAATTCACCGCCGAAGCTGCCGCCGGCGAAACCGCCGCCCTCGTCCTCCTTGACCTCGGCCACGGTGAGGAACACGCCGGCGGCGCCCAGGCCCGAGTCCTTGTCGAGGACGCGCCCGCGCAGCGTCGAGCCGCCGAAGGTCAGGTCGGCCATGCGCGTCTCGCCCATGCGCACGTCGACGTCGAGGCGCTCCTCGAGGCCCGCGCCGGCCGGCAGCGCCGACACGGTGTACTCGCCGGCCTCGACGTCGTCGAAGCGGTAGTTGCCGAGTCGGTCGGTGGTCGCCTCGCGACCGCCGAAGGGCATGAAGCTGTCGGCCTCGCGCAGCGAGACAGTGACGTCGGTGGCCGGCTCTCCCGCCGCGGTGATGCGGCCGCGGATCTCGCCGCGGCGCGGACGCACGAAGTCGGCGGAAGCCTCGGTCCCCGCGACCACGTCGACGAAGATCGCGCCCTCGTCGGTGCCGTCGTCGGCGCTGTCGGTGATGAAGGACATGAAGCCGCCGCCCCGACGACCGCCGCCTCCACCGAAGTTCATCATGTTGGCCGGCGCCAGCTTGACGCGGTAGCGCCCCGGCGGCAGCGAGTCCTGCTCGTAGCGACCGTCGGAGTCGGTGGACGCACGGTGCTGTCCGTCGCCCCCCATGCCGCCGAACATGGCCAGACCCGGCGGCAGGCCCTCGAGGGCCGGGTCGGGCTCGACGTCGGTGGAGGTGATGGTCACGTCGATGCCGGCCACCGGCTCGCCGTCCGCCTCGGTGACGACGCCTGCGATGGAGCCGCCCATGGCCAGCTCGAGGGCGATGTCGTCGCGGCGTTCGCCCTCGCCCAGGGACATGGGAACGGCGTCCGAGCGCACGAAGGTGTCAGCCCGGGCGGTCAGCTCCCACTCGCCGGCGGGAACGCCGCGCACCTCGAAGTAGCCCGCGCTGTCGCTGCGCGCCGTGTGGCTCTCGCCGTCACCGCCGCGACCACCCGGACCGCCGCCCACCCGGCGACGGACCTCGCGCCGCACCTCGAAGGTGCCCTCGCCCACGGTGAACATGCCGTCGTCGCCGTCGTCCTGGGGGGACAGGCGCACCCGCGCATGCTCGATGGGGTCGCCCTGCTCGTCGAGCACATAGCCGGCGACGATGGTCTCGGGCAGCAGCTCGATCTCGAGCGAGCCCACGTCCTCGGCGTACACGCCTTCGGCTTGCGCCACCGTCAGGGCAAACCCTTCCGCCTCGACGGTGATGTCCATGCCCTCCGGCGACGCATCCTGGATCAGGTAGGCGCCTGCGCTGTCGACATCGAGGCCCGCGGCGGCGACGGCTTCGGCGCCGGTGAGCACAGGGCGGGTCTCGCCGCCCACGCGGCGCATGCGGAAGCCGCCCCGGCCCTCGCCCCGCTGCTCCTCGGCATCGAGGGTGGCGCCGTCCACCGGCGCGCCGGTGCGGGCGTCGATGACCCGCACGAACAGCTTGCCGAGCGGATCGAGGGTCAGGGTCAGGTCGTAGGTGCCCACCGGGATGTCCGCCTCGCTGGACCGGGCGAAGCCCTCGGCGCTGGCGTGCACGGTGTAGGTGCCGCCCGAGAGCCCCGACAGTTCGAAGAAGCCGGTGGGATCGGTCTGGGCACGCAGGGACATCTCATGACCGATGTCCTGCCGCGGCGCGTCCTCCATGCGTCCGATCATGATGCGGGCCATGGAGCTGACCCGGATCGTGGCGCCCTCCACGGGGGCGCCGTCGTGATCGGTGACGTAACCGGCGATGGTGGCGCCCGTCTCCATGACGAGGTCGCCCACGTTGCCCGGCCCGTTGGCCGAGATCTCGATGGCCTCCGAGGATGCCGGGCGCATGCCCTCCATGCGCGCCGTCACGTGGGCGGCGCCGGGCAACAGGCCCTTCACCGTGAAGCGACCGTCACTGCTGGTCTTGGTGCCGTCGAGGAACTCGACCATGGCGCCGCCGAGGAAGTTCCCGAGGCCCATGGAGCCGAAGGGGTTCTCCACCACGTTGCGAGCGCGGATGTCGACGTCCTCCAGCGGCACGCCGCGGGCGTCGACCACGCGCCCATGGACCCAGGCGCCGGGCTCGACCATCAGGTCGCCCACGTCGAGCGTGCCCGGCTTCAGGTCGGGCTGGGCCTCGACCAGGGTCGCGAACGCCTCGTGGCGCACGGCCAGCATGGCGTCGAGGCGGAAGAAGCGTTGGGCCTCGGCATCGAGGGACACCACCTCACCCGAGAGGGAGAAGCGTCCCTCGGCGTCCGTGGTCACCTTGGGGAACTCGATCTCCTCGGTGTCGTCCGTGAAGCGCCGGAAGCGCCGGCGGAGTTGGCGGTCGCCGCCGGCGAGGTAGCTCACCTCGGCATCGGCGACGGGACGACCCGACGGATCGACCACGCGACCGCTGAGCAGCACCTCGACCTCGGCGGCGACGTCGGCAGCCACCCGGTCGGCAGCGCCCGTCCCGGAAGCGGTCAGATCGGTGCGGGCCACGTCGAGGGGCTTGGTCGCCGAGCGCTCACTCTCGGGGAGGCTCGGAGGCGGGAGATCGACGCGCTTCGATTCTTTCGACTCGGCAGAGATCGGGGAGGCCTGACTCCCCGGACCGGCGACCTCGTCTTCGGAAAGGATGAGTAACGCGGCGCCTCCTGCCACGACGAGCCCGACGAACAGCAGAATGACCTTCAGCGACGAAGACACGGCGCTCTCCCGTAAGGGGGCGGCAATCCGCCCGTTTAGCCCGGCAATGATGGGGAATCCCAGCCCCAAGCCCGCCTCATCGGTTCCATGGGAACCGCGAGGTTGGCGTATGATACGAGCCGTCGATGGTGCCGTTGGCCGTCGACCGCGTCTCACAGCGCATGATCCGAAGTGAACAACCGACCCGTCAATCCAGCCTCGGGGGAGGAAGGTGCGAGTCGAGAAAGGGGACACCGATGACAGCCTGCTCCTCACGAGTCGAGCCTGGCTCACTCCCGCCCGCCGTCGTTTCACGGACGATCGGTCGACGTGCGAGTGGAGTCCTCGCCCTCGCCGGCCTGACGCTGGCGCTGTTGGCGATGCTGGCACCCACCGGTCGGGCCCAACTCCACGAGGACAGTCGCTACGGCATCAAGTTCAAGGCGCCGAAGGACTTCAACTCGGTGGCGTTGAATCCCCGCGAGTGGATCACCATCGCCAAGTTCCAGTCCGACTCCCGCGAGTATGGCGGCGCCCAAGGGCGAGCCGCGCTCAATCGCAGCTTCTGGGTGCAGTTCTACCCCACCGGCACACGGGACGAGGACCTGCCTGAAGACGACGACGACGATACGGATGGCGGGGACGGCGGGGATGAGGGCGACGAATTCGACGACTTCGAGGACAAGCTCAAGAAGGAGAAGGAGGCCGAGCCTGACGTCCCGCCCATGGAGCGGGCCTGGAACCGCGTCGCCTCCGGCTTCGGCCTCCACGAGGTGGTGAAGTCGAAGAAGATCAAGGTCGAGAAGCAGAACCGGGAGGAGCGGCACTTCCAGACCATCGATACCGACGGCAACCCCAGCGACGTCATGTACTGGGTCGCTGTGCATGAAAGTGACGACGGCGTGTTCGTCTTCTACGGAGACGCCTTCGCGAAGAACTTCAGCAAGGCGGCCAGCGAGTACGCGCGGTCGGCCAAGTCGTTCAAGCGCATCGACAAGGACGGTTCACTCACCGGACTCGGCGCCATCCTCGTCGAGCAACTCGGCGACCAGGAGGCCTTCCTCCAGGCGCAGATCGACAAGCTCCCGGCCGACTGGGGCCACTACCGTTCGGACCGCTACCTGTTTCTCTACAACGCCGAGAAGAACTTCGTCGTGAAGACCGTCGCCCCGCAGATCGAGGCGATGCGTGACGAATACGAGAAGATCTACGTGCCGACCAAGCCCATCGAGGCGGTCTCCATCGTGCGCATCGTGAACAGCGCCGACGAGTACCGCGCCTACGGTGGGCCGGCCAACTCCAACGGGTATTGGCTCGACGTCGATCGCGAACTCGTGCTGTTCGACCGCCGCCCGCGCGAACAGATGCTGGAGACCCTCAACCACGAGGCCTTCCACCAGTACATCTATTACTGGGCCGGCGAGCTCGCTCCGCACACCTGGTACAACGAAGGCCACGGCGAGTACTTCGCCGGTGCGCGCATGACACGGACCCACCGCGTGACGGGATACGGTCCGCGCGTCTACACGCAGCGCCTGCCCCCTCTGCGCCGGGCGCTCGGCGCCACCGAGCGCGGCGACTCCTTCGAGGAGGGCGCGCTCTGGCACATCCGCGACATCCTCTCGGCCTCGCGCAGCACGGCCTACGGCGATCCGTTCGGCCGCTTCTATCCGCAGGCGTGGGCCATCACCTTCATGCTGCGCGAGGGCAAGCTCCAGCCCGAGTGGAAGACCATCCTGCCCGAATACATGGACAACCTGCAGGCGGCTCGCATCGAGATCGCCGAAGAGGCCATGAACGAGAGCCTCGAGTTGGCGGAGAAAGACGAGAAGGGATCCTCCAAGGAGATGTCTCGGGACCCGAAGGACTACTTCCGCTATGTCAATCGGGAGAAACTTCAGGACCTCACCTTCGAGAAGTCATTCGGGCAGTGGACGGATGAGGACTGGGAAGAACTCAACGACGCCTACATGAAGTTCTGCGACGACCTTTGAGACATACCGGCCCATGAGACATCCCACGACACTCATCCGCGCAGGTCTCGCCTGCAGCCTCGCCCTGCTCGCGATCGCCGCTTCGGCGGATGCGTTCGACAAGGTCCTGCTCAAGGACGGGCGCCTGATCGAAGGCAAGATCCTCGACGAGGACCGCGACGGCGCGGTCCAGTTCGAGATCAGGGGCATGGAGATCACCATCCCCCACTCGATGGTGGACAAGTCTTTCGTCGAGGACCTCGAGGACTACGTGCCGAAGGACGCCAAGGAGGCGAAGTACCTCAAGAAGGGCTGGGTCCTGTTCGAGGGCCGCTGGATGAGCAAGTCCCGGCGCGAACAGGAACTGGAGCAGCGGGCCAAGGAGCAGGAAGAGGCCATCGCCGAATCGAGGCGCCTTCAAGATTGGCAGAGCGCTCTCGAAGTCGAGACCGACCACTTCATCATGAAGACGAACGTCCAAGCCGACATCGCTGAGGAATTCGCCTTCTGCATTGACGCCTACTACAAGTACTTCACGGACTTCTGGAGCATCAAGCGCGGGAATTCCGACAAGCTCAAGTTCTTCCTGTACCGCAACGAGCGCGACTACTTACGGCTGAATGGCATGCCGTACGGCGTCAAGGGTCACTTCAGCCCGGTCACCGAAGACCTGCACCTGTTTTACGACCACCTCGACCCTGAGTTCTCCTTCGACGTCTTGTTTCACGAAGGAAACCACCTGATCACCTACCTGATCGATCCCGACTTCATGTATCCCCGCTGGATGCACGAGTCGATGGCCGAGTACTTCGGCAGCGCTGACATGGACAGCCGCGGCAACTTCGAGTTGGGCGCACTGCAATACGGCCGAATCGCGGCCATGCGTGCCGGAGAAGAATCCGGACGGATCATTACGCCCAAGGAAGTCCTGCTGACGCCGCACCAGGCCTTCACCGCTGCCCACTACGCGGTGGGCTGGTCGTTCGTGCACTTCCTCATGGAGTCACCCAAGTACGGCAAGAAGTTCGTGGGGTTCTTTCGCACACTTCCCAAGAACTCAGACATCCCCGCCGAGAATCGCCCCTTCATGAATGGGACCCGGAAATTCGTGGATGAGCCTGATGTCCTCGCGGCCTTGGAGAAGCGGCTGGGCCGGTCGATGGAAGAACTCGAGGAAGAGTGGCGCGAGAGCATCAACAACAACTACCAGGACATGCCAGCCAAGGGCTACTACAGGGCTGCGCAACTCGCGCTCTTCTATCCCCAGGATGACGGCAGCCACGTCACGAAGGCATTCGACTTCTTCGAACGCGCCGTACAGGGTGGCATCGAGGACCCGACGTGCTTCCGACGGTATGCCGAGTTGCTTCGCAAGGGCGGCATCATCGAGTCTCGTCAGGTGCACAAGGTCCAGGACCCGAACCCCGCCCATGCCTGGGAGATGATCACTCGCGCCATCGAGCTCGACCCGGTCAATGCCTACAGCTACTGCGAGGCCGCCGGCATCCTGATCATGGACAGCGAGGTGCAGGACATCGACCTCGCCAGCCAGATGGTCATCACCGCCCGGGCCCTCGCGCCCAACAGCGGCTCCGTCCGCGGCCTCTACGAGAGCCTAGTCGACAAGATCCGCGACGTGCGCAAGTCCCGCAAGGCAGCCGCCGACGCCGTGGGCACCGCCGTCTGGCGCATCCAACCGGCCTACATCGAGACCGAGGAGCGCCCCGAGCACATCCTCGACCTCTCGACGGACGACATCCGTGAGCGCATCGGCTCGGGCGAGTTCGACGGCAATGACTGGGCCTTCAACGGAGTCCCGGCCATGGACCCCGAGACGGGCGAACGGCCGCCGAAGGAGAAATGGGACAGCGAGTGGGTCCAGCTGAAGGACATCCCGTGGTTCCGCGAGGCTCTCGAGGCCGCCGGCTGGGAATTCGCGGAAGACGCGGGAAATGACGACAGCACCGAGGGAGACGGGGCCGAAGAGGGCTGAGGCGGCGGCGTCACCGCTCGACGGCCGCCACACCCCCGCCGCGGCGCGGTTGCAACTCCGACCCCGGCCGAGCCCCGGACCGACGGATCGTCCCGTCGGCTCGCTTGTCCGCCCCCCATTGCGGAAGTAGCTTCGACACCATGGGAACCTCGCAACCGCTGACCCTTCCACCGGACCGGCCCCGCTCCCGGGTCCTCGGGCCCACCGTGGCGCTGCTGGCCCTGGCGGTCTCGGTGGCCTTCGCGCCCGGTTGCGCCGTCTGGTACGACGCCGTCCTCGGCCGCAACTACGACGTGGATGCCGAGGTCAGCCACTTCACGCGGCTCTGGCCCGAGAACAAGGGCGGCGACCCGTTCATCGGCCTCTCCACCGAGGACGGCATCCTGCTCCTGACCCGACCGGGCTTCCGGGTCGGCGACATCTTCGACATCCACTTCCCCATCGGGAATTCCATGGTGCGCGACTGGGGCGAACTGGACCGTCTCAACGAGAACCTGACGGTGGTGCGCCCCCTGAGCGCGCGCCAGTCGGAGGGACGCTTCGCGGCCTCGGCCCCCACCGCCAACGAATCCGTCTTCGTGGCCGTGCGGGACGCGAACGACGATCCCGTCATGGAGGAGGCCGACTGGTGGCAGGACGGCGAGTACGGCGATTGGATCTCGCTGGACGGCGAGGCCGCTGAACTCGCCCAGCGCTATGCCGGCACCGGCGTGTACGTCGAGCGTGACGGACGCTTCGAGATCTGCGGCATGCTCTCCGGACTCGTCGCCCACACCACCGAAGACCCCGACGACGACGCGGGACTCGGCTTCTACGGCCTCGGCGAGCTTTCTCGCATCCTGCCCGACCAGCTGAAGTTCTACGGCCACGACTTCCAGCCGCTGCGGCCGGACTTCGAGTTCGGCGTCCCGCTGCAACGCACCGACCTGGCCGGTCAGATCAAGGCCCTCGATCCCGCCAACAAGAAGGACGCACCCGCTCCGGCGGACGACTCCGGAGACACCGGCGACGGTGCCGAGGACGACGGCGATGCCGGAGACGGCGACTCCGACGCGGGCGACGACACCGACACCGGTGACAGCGAGGGCGACGACGCCGAGGGCCGTGCTGACGGGGAGGGCAGTGGCGACGGTCGCTGACCCTTGGCCGGCGGCCGCCGAGAAGCTCCTCAAGCTGCTTGGACTCGCGGCGGCCCTGTGGCTGTGCGTCGATGCCGGCCTGGGCGTCCCCGAACCCGGCCTGTCCACCTTCGGGCGGCCGCCCGATCTCTTCATGCTGTATTGGATCGGCGCGTTCGGCGCCGCCCTGCTCATCTCCCGCGCGCAGCAGCGCCTGCAGCTGGCCCGCCGCCTGACGCTGATCCTGCTGGTCGCCACTCTGCTCGACGGCCGCATGCTCCCCGCGGCGCCCGGGATCACCGCGGTCCTGTTGGGCGTGACCCTCGTCGTCGCCGGCCCCTACCTGCGCGTCGGCCCGGCCGCACGCTGCACCATCCTGGCGCTGCTGCTCGCCCTCCCGGCCCTGTTCGGCGGGCTGCATCCCCACGGTGGCTGGATCTGGATGCGCGACGCCCTCCCGCCCCTGTCCATGGCCCTGCTGCTGCCGTCGCTGTTCCAGAGGGAGGAGACCCAGAGCATCGTCCTGCTGCTGCTCGTCGTCACGGCCATGGCGGTGGTGGCCTCGGGGCTCGACTACTTCGTGCTCGCCACCCGACTCGACCTGCCCCTGACGTCGTTGGCGAACACGCGGCTCCACATCCTGGGACTGCACCCGAACCTGGCCGTCCCGCACCTGGTGGTGGCCACGGTCCTCGGCGCATCGCTGACCTGGTGCGGACGCGACCGCTTCGTGCGCACCCTCGGCCTGCTCTGCACGCTGACGGTGCTCGGCGGCTTGTTCGCGGTGGGCTCGCGCACCGGTCACCTCGGCGCCGCCCTCGCCATCGGCTTGTTCATCGCCGCGCGACGCGGTCGGCAGACCGCCGCGGAGGGTGCGCCCTCCGTCGTCACGCGGCTCGCCCGCTGGGTCCATCCCCTCGCGGCCCTGGCCATCGTCGCCCTGTTGATCGTGCCCGCGGCCGGCCTGAACCGACAACCCGCCGACGTCCACTCGAGCATGGCGACCAAGGCGGTCTCCTTCCGGGCGGCCATGTGGGAGGTCGGTCAGGACACCCTCGCCGCCGCGCCGTGGACGGGCTTCGGCCCCAACACCTTCTACGTGCAGGGGCGCTTCGCCCGCTCGCATCAGTACGACGGGCTCAACAAGGACGACCACCCCCACAACGTCGTCCTCGCGGTGGGCCAGTCGCTCGGCTGGGGCGGACTGGCGGCCCTCGCCTGGCTCGTGTTCAGCGCCATCCGCAGACCGCGGCACGACGACCCCGTGACCCTCGCCGTCGCGGCCGGGCTGCTCACCGTCCTCGCCGCCAACGCCATCGACCTCGGCGGCGCCACCCAGTCGCTGTATCCCGCCCTGGTGTTCCTGCTGCTCGGGCTGCGCGACATCGGTGAGAAGGAGACCCGCCCGGCGCCCACGGGCTTCGAATTGCTCACCGTGGTCATCGGCGTCGCCGCGCTCTGCCTGGGCCTGGCCTTCTACTTCGGTGAGCGCGACCGACAGGCCGTCGACGACTGGGTCCAGCAACGGCTCGCCAGCCCCCTCGACCGCCCGCCGGCCGGCACCTCCAGGGAGGAAGCCATCCTCGGGCCCCCCACCGTCGAGGAGCTCGAGCGGGTGCACTCCCGCCTCGATTGGGCCCGCACGCTGCTGCCCTACGACCCGCGGGTCGCCGCGGTGCAGGCCCGCCTCGCGCAACTCACCGACGACCGCGACGGCGCCCTCGCCGCCACCGAGCGGGCCGCCCGCCTGATGCAGGACTTCTCCGAGCTGGAGTACCGGCGGGGCCGGGCCCTGCTGGATGCCGGGAGCGACCTCGACGAGGCGGCGCAAGCCCTCCACCGCGCCATGCAACTCGATCCCCACGGCAAGTACGCCTGGCGCGTGCACCTCACCCTATCGGCGCTCCAGGCCCGCAGCGGCGACAGGGACGCCGCCCGGGACTCGCTGGTGGAGGCCCTGATCCTGCACCCGGGCGCCGCCGCGGAGGTGCCCAGGCGCGACGGGGTGAGCGGTCCGCTACAGCTCACGCCGGACGCCCCGGGCATTTCCGTGGAGTCCCTGCTCGACGCCCTGCAGGCGCGCCGCGAAGCTGTCGCCAAGAGCGACCCGGCCATGGGCCTGCGCCTGGCCCTGCGCCCGGTGGAGGTCGCCATGGCTCTCAGCGAATTCGAGCTGGCCACCGAACGCGCCCACGCCGCCCTGTCCGACCGCCCCGTCTACCTGGCGTCGCGCCTGGCCCTGATCGCCCGCGCCGAAGGGCGCTGGGACGACAGCGTCGCCTTGCTCGACTCGACTTACGAGGGCTTCCACTACCAGGTCCTGGTGGACGAGATGGAGAGCCGCGCGCGGGCGACGCACTTCGATGCCGAGGCCTTCGAGGCCGTGTATGCCCGGGTGCTCCAGTCGCTGCCCGACATCACCTGGGAGGCCGCCTCCCTCGCCCGCATGCTCGAAGCGCGACAGCGGGCCGCCGAACGCCAGGGCGAAGCCCACAAGGCCTCCCGCCTCCACGACGCCCTGACCTACGCCCAGCGCTAGCCAGCGGGAGCCTCTCGCGGACTAGAGCGCCTCAAGGGCCGAGCGCACACGCTCGGCCAGCGGTCCGGTGAGGCCGCCGTCGAGGCTGCGCTGCAACTGCTGCCGGGCGCTGGTTTCCTCTCCGGCACCCGCGGCGAGCAGCCCGCTGAGGCCCAGCGCCCACACGTCGTCGGGGACGAGGGCCAACGCCCGCGCGGCGCGCGCCCGGGCCAGCGCGGGTTCGCCGGCGGTCATCAGCAGCAGCGTCTGGTCGATCTCGGTGGAGGCGGTCGCGGCCCGGGGCAGGCCCAGGATCGAGCCCGGCACCGGCGTGTCGAGCAGGCCGGCCGCCTCGCCGGCACGCCAGCGCCGGGTCAGGTCGTGCTCGTCGAGCCAGGCCCGGCCGTCGCTGAGGGTCGCCGCCAGCGCGGCGCGGCGCACGTAGACCGCCTCCTCCCGTCCGAGGCACACGAGCACCCAGTCGTGCCGCAGCACCAACCCCAGCGAGAGCGCACTGGCCATGGGCACCAGCGCCACGTCGAGCCGGTGCTCGCGGGTGATGCGATCGAAGCTGAGCGGGTCGCGGCCGTTGGTGGCGTCCATGACGTCCTGCAGCCACGACGTCGGGTAGCCGTGGGTGTTGCCGTTCGTGGCCGCCACCTGCTCGGGCCAGCGCCGGCCGGTGAAGGTGCTGCCGTAGTGGAAGTCGGTCCACACGCCGGCCGTGGGCAGGTGCTCGGCGATGAACCCGATGCCCGTGTCGGGGTAGGCCCGCGTCGACTCGCCCCAGCCCCAACGTCGGTCGAGGCCTTCGTGCACCGAGGTGTGATCGGTGACCTCGCCCACGATGATCACCGCCGCCAGGAGCGTCGGCACCACCAGCGCGCGTCCGCTGCCCGCCGCCCGGCCGCGCACGGCGGCCCACGACTGACTGAGCGTCGCCGCCGCCACCGGCGCCAGGGCCACGGCAAAGGGCGCCATGTTGCGGCGCAGCGACAGGGTCTGCACGCCCAGCAGGACGAACACCATGCACGCCGGCCATCCCAACGACGAGTCGGTGGATGAGTCGGCCCGCCCGGCCGCCCGGGCCTTGCGGCCCACGGTCCACCAGCGACACGCCAACCCCAGCCCGCTCGCCGCCCCGACGGCGAAGAAGGCGATCCGGTCGTAGCTCCCGCGGAAGTCGGTGGCGAACGACCCGCGGAACTCACGGATCGCCCCGCTGTAGAAGTCGTAGTGCTCGCGCAGGTCGGCCAGGATCGCGAAGGGATGCAGCAGCCCGTCGACGCCGGCCGGGTTGAGCAGGCACACCGCCGTCATGCCGAGGCCGATGGCCGCCCAGCGGGCCGCCGTGCCCCACCCGGCGCGCCCCCGCAGCAGCCAGGCCGCGGCCACCGCGAAGACGAGCATGGGGCCCTGGATGAAGTAGCCGTGCACGTTGACCCACAGCAGCTGCATCAGCAGCAGCGGCAGGACGGCGCCACGACCGTCCGGTCGGGTCGCCAGGGTCGTGCGCACCACGAAGGCCAGCAGCACCAGGCTGACCAGGTCCGGCCGGAACATGAAGCGCGTGCGCGACGCCATGAGCCCGAGCAGCACCAGCAGCAGCAGGGCCCCGGGGCGGGCGCCCAGCCGTCGTCCCGTCGAGACCAGGGCGAAGGCCAGCAGGCCCATCAACACGAGCCGCCCGACGAGGGCCCACGCGATGCCCGGACCGTCCACCAACCCGTGGGCCAGCACCTGGAACAGCCACTTGTCGTGGACCGAGGGGTAGTCGGCATGGATGGCCGACAGGACGTTGGTGCGCGGCACCTCGCCCTGCTCGACGATCCACTGGCCTGTGCGGGCATGCAGGTGGATGTCGAGGTTGTGGACCTCGAACCAGCCCAGGGCGAAGACCGTCACGGCCAGCACGGCCACCACCCATCGATCGCATGGCCATCGATCGCATGGCCATCGATCGCTCGGCCCTCGATCGCCTGCCCGTCGGTCGGTGGTCGTGTCCATCGGCGCCGATTATGAAGGGCCGGGGCGATGGATTCAGCGGGCCACCGGAGGCCGCGTGTGCCGGCGGTCCGCGGCGGCTATCCTCTGGGCCCATGCGCGTGAACCTCGAAAAGTACAGGGAAGCCGGCCGCATCGGCTCCTCGGCCCACAAACTCGCCGCGGCCCAGATCCGGCCCGGCGTCCGCTACGTCGACGTGCTCGACGCCATCGAGGACTTCATCGCCGCGCAGGGCGCCCAGCGGGCCTTCCCCGCCCAGGTCTCGGTCAACGGCACGGCGGCCCACGATTGCTGCGGCCCCCACGACGAGCGCACCTTCGCGGCAGGCGACGTGGTCAAGGTCGACCTCGGCGTCCACGTCGACGGCTGCATCGCCGACACGGCGCGCACCATCGACCTCGGCAACAACACGCCGCTGCTCGACGCATCGCGCCTGGCCCTCGAGGCGGCCATCGCCCTGGTGGAGCCGGGCCGCAAGCTGCGCGAGATCGGCGCCGCCATCCGCGACACCATGCGCGATCACGGCTTCAAGCCCATCGCCAACCTCACCGGCCACGGCATCGCGCCCTACACGATCCACTGCTCACCCTCGATCCCCAACGTGCCCGAGAGCGGCGCCGGCTCACTGAAGGAGGGCATGATGATCTGCATCGAGCCCTTCGCCACCACCGGGCGCGGCGCGGTGGTCGAGCAGGGCCGCGCCGAGGTGTTCGGTGCGCGTCGCAAGCTGAAGGCGCCCAAGAGCGTCGACAGCGGCATCGTCGACCAGATCGCCGCGCGCAAGGGCCTGCCCTTCTGCCGACGCGAGTTGGCGCGGGAGCACGGCGACAAGGTCACCGAGGACGCCCTGCGCGCTCTGCTGCGCTCGGGCACCATCCACGACTATCCGCCCCTGGTGGAGAACCCCGGCGCCCTCGTGGCCCAGTTCGAGCACACCATCCACGTCGGCGCCGATGGCGCCGAGGTCATGACGCGCTAGGGCGGGCTCCGTTGTGAGCCGGGCTCCGCTAGGGCCGGCTCGGGCTCACCGCGCTGTAGGTCCCGGCATCCAGGAAGGCTGCCGCCGACTGCAACACGCCCTTGGCCGCGCGGGCATCGGCGGCGTGCGCCGGCGTCATGTCGGCCGCCTGCCAGTCGCCGTCACGCCAGACCTGCGCGGCGTCGGCCCCCTCGGGGTCGAGCAAGGTCAGCCGCGAGCCGCTCACGATGCCGTAGCGATGCTTGCGGTAGATCATGGGCGCCCAGCCCTCGACGGGCGCCTGTCCCGCGTCCTGCGCCTGCAGCGCCGGGCCCAGGTCGTGGCCGAAGAACGTCGTGCGGTGCTCGCCACCCAGGATGCCCAGCACCGTGGGCGACAGGTCGAGCTGGCTCGTCACGCCCCCGTAGCGCCGGGGCTCCAGGTGCGCGGGCGCATAGAAGATCGCCGGCACGCGGTATTCCTCCACCGGCACGGTCAGACGGCCGCGCAAGTGCACGCCGTGATCACCCACGAAGACGAACAGCGTGTCGTCGAACCAGGGCTCCTCGCGGGCGGCGTCCATCAGGTTGCCCACCGCCGAGTCGGCGTACAGGAAGGTGTTCAGCTCCTCGTACTCGAAGCCCTTGGGCACGGCGATGTCCGTGGGCAGCTCCTCGATGTGCCCGTCGGGGTACTCCCACGGCGAGTGCAACGAGATCGACAGCGCCGTGACGAGGAAGGGTCTGCCGGCGTCGTGATAGTCCCGCGCCTCGGTGATCACCCGGCGGTAGATGTCGTCGTCGCACACACCCCAACTGCCGACGAACTCCGGCGACTCGAAGTCGGGCTCCTCGATGAAGCGGTCGTAGCCGTTGCCGAGGAAGAAGCCCTGCATGTGGTCGAACTCGCCCTGGCCGCCGTAGACGAACGTCGTGGCGTAGCCTTTGCGGCCGAGGACGGTTGCGAGCGTGTCGAAGCCGAGCTGCCCCTTGGGCCGCTTGACCGCGGCGATCCCCGGCTGCGGCGGAAACGAACTCAGCGTGGCCTCGAGCCCCTGCACCGTGCGCTCGCCGGTGGCGTAACAGCGCGTGAGGGCCAGCCCCTCGTTGGCGAGGGCATCGAGCTGCGGCGAGAGCGACAGCTCGCCGCCGAGGTGGCCGATGAGCCGACCCGTGTAGCTCTCGAGCACGATGAAGACCACGTTCTGCGGGTGGGAGACAGCGTCGACGCCTCGCACCGCTCGCACCAGCGGGTTCAGACCGTCGGCGACGAAGCGACCGGTGGGCGCCAGGTGCGCGCGGGCCGCGGCCAGCGCGTCGTCATCGTCCAGCGGGTCGAGGCAGTCCTCGAGCGCGCCGTACGAGCCGGAGCGACGGGCCAGCGCCTCGTAGACCACGTTGAAGAAGCCCGACCCGGCCACCTCGTTGGCCAACCGGTTGCTCGAGAAGGCGGCGGCGCTGGGGTTGAGCGGTCGATGGTCGAGGGTCCCGCGCTGGACGATGGCCGTGATCACCAGCACGGCCACCATGCTCACCTGATCCACCCACGACGAATCAGCCGCGCGAGCCGGGCCTGCCGTGGAAGCCGGGCCTGCCGTGCGAGCCGGGCCCGGCGAGCGAGCCGGGAGCGGGACGAGGCGGCACAGCGCCCAGGTCGCCGCCGCCGCCATGAGCAGCGTGCCCACGGCGATACCGAAGACCGGATAGCTGGCCATGATGGTCTCGACCACCTCCGTGTCGGCGCCATGGTCGAGCACCAGGTAGTTCGGCTTGAAGTCGTAAAACGAGAAGAACTGCAGGCCGCACAGCTCCACCGCGACGAGGGTGGTGAACAGCAGGCCGGCGTAGACCCGGGCCGCCACGAGGGTGCCCCGCAGCCAACGGCGCGGGATGAGCAGCAGCGCGAAGCACGTCGGCAGCGTGAGGGCCCCCGCGACGACGCCATCGAGGCGCAGCCCGGTCCAGAACATGGTGGCCGTGCCGCCGGCGCCGAGATCGGAGAGCTCGGCCTGCCGCCCCGCCCACAGCCACACCCGGAAGAGCGTGGGCAGACACAGGGCCATGGCCAGGAATATGAGCTGGAATCGAGTGCGCTTCATCTGCTCTTCGCCATTGCCGTCGACGTCGCCGTGAACCAGAGGATGCTAGGCAAGCCGCCGGACCGACCCCATGACGAAATCGCCATGGCGGCTCGGGTCGCGAAGGCCGATGTCACCCGCCCGTCCTCGGGAATGGCCCTCAGGAACGCCCCCGCGAATGGGCGCCCGGGGCGCCTTGTGCCGGTGATCCCCGCTCCGGTAGATTGCCGCACCGCCTTCCGAGGCGGATCCCCTGTAAATCCCGGTCGGGGTGTGGCCCAGCTTGGTTAGGGCGCTTGTCTGGGGGACAAGAGGTCGCTGGTTCGAATCCAGTCACCCCGACCATTGTTAACCCAGGCTGAACGCTGGACTTCGGCGTACCTGCCCCTGCCGGGCGGAGCGGCTCTCAAAGCCCGCTGATTCCGTGACCTGCCCCCAAACTGTACCGCCCCGTTTGTCGGTCCCTGGTCGCTAATGACCATCGCGTCAGCGCCCCCCGCAAGAACCGGGCGCGTCGCCCTCCCGGTCAAGTGCTGAGGATCGTGTCGGCAGTGGATTCCCCCCCTTTCAGCCATGCACTCGATTTTCCCTCGGCCGCCTGTGATTCGGAGGGTGCGGCGGTGTCTCTCATTTCATGGGACACCGGCTGACAACGCGACGGAGACAACCGACTCGGCGTGCCAAGAGCCGTCCAACGTACGAATTGGCCAAGAAGACACTGTTCGATTCATCTCTCGCGCTCGCTGATTCCTGGGAGTCGTGAGGCGTCAGGATGAAAGAATGAAGCACGACGTCCGGCGAAACGCCCCCTAGGGAGCATGGCTCGTGTCGAAGTCAGCAGTCATCTTGGCCACCTTGCTTGCCTTGATCCTGGCGATGCTCATCTGGGCAACCGACCAACCCACGGACTCCGGGCCCAACGACGGTTCAACGCCGGTGGTCGACGTCGGGACCCCCGGGGTCCTCATCGGGCTTGATGGTCTTTCGGGAGCCGATGAGCGCGTCCAGTCCATCGCGACCGCTGATGACGCGAGCGGCCCGACCCATGAGCCCATCGAGAACGATGACGGACGGGTTCGCCTCACAGGCACGGTGCGCTGGCGAGGCGACGCCCCGGCCGTGGGCGTGATCGTCGAGATCGTCGAGTCTTCCACCGTTGCAGGATTCTCTCGCTCGCTGAGAGGGCCGTTGTCGGGCAGCAAGCCGTCGCATGAGACCGATGCGGCCGGCACCTTCGTCGCACGGCTCGAGCCCTCTCGCCCCTACACCCTGCGCTTCAACAGCGACATCCTCGCCCTTCCCGTCGAGAGAGTCGTCGACCTCGGCAGCAAGGACACCGCAGAGGCCTTCACGCTCGACCGGCCCTGCACGCTCTTCGTTCATGGCGTGGACGAGGTGTCAGTCACTCACCCTGCCGGCCGCATCGTCGTCACGGAATCGAGTCGCGGCGATTTCATCGACTCGGTCGGGTTGTCCGATTGGACGGGTGAGATTGGAGGCCTGCCGATCCAGAGGGCCGTGGACCTGACGCTTCATGTGCCGGGTTTCAGTGCGGCTGCCCTGGCGCAGAGAGTTGCGATCACGCGACCGTATCAAGAAGTCACTGTGGTCATTCCGCCGCTGATTGCCGAGACACCTGCGACCGGCTGGAGTTTCCAATGGAGGGTTGCCGACCCTCGTGGCGACACGATCAAGACGAGTCGGTTGTTCAACGCCGGCCTGGCGCTGCCCCATCGTGGACTTGCTGCAACCATGGTGGCGCTCGACGGAACATCAGAGGACCGCATCATCGACGTTGGCGTCCAAGAGTGCGCCGGACGAGCGACAACGACGTTGCAGCCGCCGATTACCTTCTCGCTCTCCCTTGGGGGGATCGAGTTGTCGCGACACTACGTCATGCCCGACGACGACATCGAACTCGTGGTCTCCGAGCCACTTGTGCCCGGTGCATCACGCGTGCTCTTCCACACCGTCGGAGCGGAGCAAGCGTCGCTCTTGATCGTCAGCGACCCGCAGCGTCGCAACGCGCTTCCTCTCGCGAGCACTTCGCGAACCGAGTATGAGTTCGTGGGGCCTCCGGGGCACTACGGCTACTACGCAGTCTCCACCAAGGGGATCACCGCTGCCGGCACCTTCGAGATCGAGAGCCAGGTTGACCTCTCCGTTCCGATCGAATTCGACGAGCCGGCCACCGTGATGGGAACGGTCCTGCCCAAGGCCGCGGCAGGGGAGATCATCTCCGTCCAGCTCATGCATGACAGCCTGCTCGGGCTGATCCCGGGGAGTGAGCAATCGGTCGATGCGGACGGGGTGTTCGAGTTCAACTCACTGGCTGTCGGTGACTACCGGGTCACCGTGAAGAGGCTCTCTGAGGGAGTGACCCACCTGTCCCACGCGAAGCTGGCTCTCAAGGCAGGCATGAACCATTGCGAGATCTTGTCGACCCCTGATGAAGGCGGTGCGACCGTCCGCATCACCTTGCCCAGCGGCCGCAAAGGTCTGGCCCGGCTTCGCAGCCGGGAATCGGGCGACATCACCCACCTCAGGCTCGCACCGTCGATCGTGGTCTCGCTGGCGCCGGGTCGCTACGAGTACCTGGTGTGGGTCTCCGATCCACGTCGCGGGCCGCCAGCGCCTCCTTTGGAGGGTTCGTTCGACTCGGGTTCTCAACCTGAAGTGCTCATCGAGGTCGACAACAGTTGACCTTTGCAGTCGCCACGTCGTCCTGCCTGGCGAACGCTCACGCTGAGAAACGACCGCGCTTCCACGTGTATCGATTCGCCGAAGACCGCGTGCTGTGGGACGTACGGTCGAGCCAAGCGGCATTCCTGGCGTCTGAACCAGCATTCGAGCTCTTGTCTTCGATCGAGAGTGGAGTTCCGCTTGCAGACTGCGTGGTTGCTCTCTCGCACAAGTACGGCAATCACGCGATTCAATCGGCACTGAGCGAGCTGGAGACACTCGAGGCGAAGGCCGGGTTCTTCACGCTCGAAGGGACAGATGAAGTCGGCACGGGAGAGCGGTTCGTCAGCGCACTCGACTCTCATCATCCGCGAACACTGATGCTCCTCATCGAGCGGTCGTGCAACTTGGCGTGCACCTATTGCTACGAGGTCAGCAATGACTGGCACCGCCAGGGCGAGCGGATGAGCCAGGAGCAGGCTCGCATGGCGGTCGATGACCTGGTCGAGCGGTCTGGGAACAGAAAGCAGATCTCGATCACCTTCTTTGGTGGTGAGCCCATGCTCAATTGGAAGGTGCTCGTCGCCACGACCGAGTATGCACGAGAGGCCGCGCTGCAAGCCGGCAAGACGTGCGCCTTCACTGTGACCACCAACGGCACCATCATGACGGAGGACATGGCCCGCTTCCTGGTGGTGAATCAATTCGGGGTCATGCTCTCGATCGATGGGGACAAGGAGTCTCACGATCGATACCGCCGAACGGTCTCTGGCGGGGGTTCGCACGATTCGGTCGTTGCCAATGCTTCACGGCTGCTGCGGATGCAACGGCAAGCCGGAGTGAAACCGCTGAATCTGCGAGCAACGCTCACGCGCGAAAACTCCGACGCGAAGCTCGTGGAGACCTACCTACGCGAGACGTTCCCCGGGGCGCGTGTCACGGTCGGCGGAACCTGGGGCGTCGCGTTTGCTGACAAGGCGGAAGCGGACATCACGGCGGAACAGACGGCGGAGAGCGCCTCCGATCAGGACCGGCATGTCATTGACCTGCACAGAAAGGCCGTACGAGATGGCGGCTGGGAGGACTTCTCGAAATGGCCGTTGGCATTCAGAGGCATCTTCGACGAAGTGCAGAGCTCAGCATTGCCCAGCGAGTCTGTTCCGAAGATCTGCGGTGTCGGGCGCAACGTCCGCGCAACGACTCCGGACGGCAAGATCTATCCCTGTCACCGGTACGTGGGGATGGAGGCCTTCGAACTCGGAGGAGACGAGTCGAGTGCCGAGGACATCCGATCCGCGACGAATCGCTACTACGAAAAGGTCTACACATCCTTTGCAAAACACTGTCACTCGTGTTGGGCGCGCTTTCGCTGCGGTGGACCCTGCGCCTGGACGTTGTCCGACAATGATGGCGAAGTCGTTGGCCCAACCGACGAGTACTGCACCTCGATCAGAGGTGGGCACGAGCGTGCGATCTGGCTCTACCTGGCCCTCGCGCGGGACACACCTGAGTTCTTCGGTGAGTTGATCGGGCAGCCGGCTGGAAGTGTCGGTGAACTTTGCGCATCTGACCCTGAGCTTGAATAGGGACCGAAGGGAGTGACGGGAGAAATGAATCACAAGCCACATCGGCCTGAGCAGCGTGATCCGAACGAGGATCCAAACCGACGCAGCGCACTGGGCTGGATGCTCTTGCTGGGAGCGCATGTCACGTTGGTTGGTGCTGGACTGGCAGCGTCGCCTGTGCCGGATGACGCTGGTCAAGGCGGAGGGACTCCGACTCCAGGAGACTCCAACTGTGGCAAGAAGATCTCCGGCTCCTCGAGCCCTTGGGGCGTCTATCACGCCGACACTGATTGCGGTGGGCGAACGGGGTCAGGGATTTCAAAGGACTCTGATTGCGGGACGTCGGATCCGGAAGGAGTGAATGGCCCTCACGCACACATCGACTCTGATTGCAGCACCAACAGCGGAGCGTGCGCATGCGCTGGGCACCACTCAGATTCCGATTGTGGCAAGGCGAATGCCCTTGGGTCGGCCGTAAAGGATCACGCCTGCGGCAAGTCAAATCCTGATGGAAGCGTCGATACGGATCAGGATTGCGGACGATATATCGGCCCCTGTGATTTGTCCGATCTGCTCTTGCCAGAGGTGCAAGAAGACAATGACTGCGGCGTGCTTGCCTATCCGGACGATCCGAACAGCACACTCTCAGATGATGACAACCACGGCATCTGGAGTCCGCTGCCGCCCACTTATCCGTAGGCCAGCAAAACATTCACCCCGACCTTGACGACCCGCTCAGCATTCAATGGTGTCCGGAATGGGGACGTGCGGCGGCGAACCCTCCGGCCCGCTCCCCGAGTGATACAAACGAAGGCGTCCAGCGCCCACGCACTCGGAAGAGACCGCCATGAGGATCACCGCACTCCTGCTCATCGCCGCCGTGTGTTCGGCGGCCGGCCTGCTCGCGAGGGACGACACCCCCCGCCCCACCCGGCAGCCCGAGCCCATCAAGTACGGCGACGAGCTGCTGGTCCAGATCGCCGTGCGCGACCTCGACGCCGCCTGCACCTTCTACACTGAGGTCATGGGGCTCACGCTCGAGAGCCGCAACGAATCGCTCAAGTGGGCCAAGTTCTTGCTGCCGACCGGGGCCCGCCTCGGCGTGGGCGAGGCCGAGCGCGTGGAAGGCAGCGGCACCGTCTCCATCAACATCTCGGTGCGGGACATCGAAGCGGCGCGGGCGACCCTTGAGCGGCGCGGCGTCGTCTTCAAGGGCCCCACCCTCGACATCCCGGGCGTGGTGCGCCTGGCGGACTTCGCCGATCCGGACGGCAACAACATCCGCCTGGCCGGACCTTCGCCCCAGCGCAAGTAGTCGGGGTTCAGCGCAGGTAGCCGAGCGCCCGCAGCCGCTCGATCTCCTCGTCGGTCAGCGCGCCCTCAAAGGACGCCGCGCCCTCGGGTGCGAGGATCTCGCGCAGACCACGGTTCTCCTCCAGCAACGCGAGCAGCGCGTCGAGCAAGGCCCGCGCCTGGTCGGGACGGGCTTCCGAGAGGTCGCGCCGTTCGCCCGGATCGGCGGCCAGGTCGTACAGCTCGGTGTGACCGTCGCTGCGATCGTGGATCAGCTTGAGGCCGTCGCGGACGAAGGCGAAGCGCTCGGGACGGTCGAGTTCCTGGCCCAGCGCGACGGGCTTGCCCGCAGGCCCCGTCGCCCGGCCGCCGCCGCGCAGGCTCGTCGCGAGACTGCGACCCTGCACGGGGGTCCGTGGTCGCAGGCCGATCAGGTCGAGCACCGTGGGCAAGAGGTCGACGGTCTGCACCGGCGTGTCGACCTTTCTCCCGCCGCCGCCATTGCCCGGCAGCTTGACCAGTAACGGCACCGCCAGGCACTCGTCGTAAGTCTGCGTGTGGCCGAAGGCCGCATGCTCACGGAACTCCTCACCATGATCGGAGACCACGATGATCAACGCCTCGTCGTAGAGGCCCCGCTCGCGCAGGGCGTCGAAGAGCAGGCCCAACTCGTCGTCGAGGTAGCGGATGCCCAGGAGGTAGAGCGCCCGCATGGCCGCGATGGTCTGCGGCTCGACACTGCGGCGCTGCGCGTCCGCCTCCATCATGAAGTCGGTGGCGCAGTTTCCCTCCGCGTCGCAGAAGTCGGCCGGGTCCAGCCCGGCGAAGGGCTGCAGGTATGGCTCCGGGGCGAAGTACGGCAGGGTGTTGCCCGCCGTCTTCCAGTCGGAGTGCGCGTCGAGGTAGTGCAGGAACAGGAACGGCCGGCCGCCGGCGGCGAGCACCTCGTCGAGACGGGCCAGCCCCTGGGCGGTGACCCGGGGCGCATAGGTCAGGCCGTGGTCCAACTTCTCGTAGGAATCGAAGCCGCGGCCGAAGCCGAACACCGGCTTCATCCAGATGTTGGTGACCACGCCGTGGGTGTCGTACCCGACCTCGCGCAGGATCTCGGGCAGGGTCGCGATGCGCTCGGGCAGGCGCCGGTCCTCGGCGGCGACCCCGTGCACGTCCGGGTAGAGCCCGGTGAACATGGACATGTGCGAGGCGAGGGTGAAGGGGATCTGGGCCCGCGCCGCGGTGAAGGTCACGCTGTCGGCGCCCAGAGCGTCGAGGTGCGGCGTGAGCGTCCCGCCGCCCGGCCCCTCCGCCCCCAGGGCGTCGCGCCGGAAGGTGTCGAGGGAGATCAGGATGATGGGCGGGCGCTCGTCCGTCTCCGCGACGGACCCGTCGGGATCGGAAGCCCCCGAGCAGGCCGCGGCCACCAGGCACAGCACCGCCGCCACGCTGCCGGCGAGACGATGGCGGCTCCGCGTCAACGCGGAAACCAACCCTGCGCGGCCAGCATGGGCACGATGCACTCGGCGATGAGGCCGTTGCCCTCGGGCGACTTGTGCGCACCGTCCGTGAACAGGCGCAGCCAGGTCCCGTAGTCGACGCCGTCGCCGGTGTCGAGGCGCAGCGACATGGCGTCGGCCACCTCGAGCAGGGGCACGCCGGCGGCCGTCGCCGAGGCGCGCACCACACCCAGGGCGTGGTCGACCCGGTCTCGCCGTGGTGCGATCTCCTCGAGCAACTCGGCGCGCGTCGTCACCTCGACCTGCAGGATCTCGTTGGCGAGAGCGAGCGTCTCGGCATCAAGAGGCGCGGGAGGGTCCAGTTGCATCGCCGACGGATAGACCACGAAGCCCAGCGCGACGCCCCGCAGGCGACACAGCTCCGCCAGATGCAGCGCCAGCGGTGGAAAACTCTCCTCGAGCGCCTGCACCCGCTCCTGCCGCAGGTCGCCATCCTCCTTCTCCACCGCCAGCGCCTTGTGCGCCATCCTTTTCCGGAGGCGCGCCAGCCGACGCACCATGGCGGAGACGTAGATTCCTTCGCGCACGGGTGAGAGCTTCGACTTCATCCGATAGCGAGTGATGGTCGGGTTGCCCTCGATGGCCGCGTAGTTCCACCCCGAGTAGACCAGCACCAGGTCGGGCGCGAAACGCTCGATGTAGTCGTCCTCGAGGACCCGCACGATCTGCCCGAGGCCGTAGCCGTTCACGCCTCCGTTGAGCACTTGCACCTCGTCGTGCCCGGCCTCCCGCAGCACCGTCTGCAGGCGTGCGGGCCAGGCATCCTCGTCGTGGACGCTGCTGCCGAAGGTGGTCGAGCCGCCCATGGCCAGGATGCGGTAGGTGTCAGGGCCCTTGGGCTCGATCTCCGGGCCGCGCAGCCCGTCCGCGTTCACGCTCTCCCGCTCATCGCGAAAACCCGGCATCAGGCGGTAGCCCAGGGCCTCGTCGTAGCGGTACTTGGCGTCCTTCTCGAAGACCACGGCGAGGCCCTCGAGTGCGGCCAGTGCGACCACCGAAAGCACGAGACCCCAGAGGACCTGCTTGCGAATGCTCAATCTTCCCGCGGCGCCCATACGCCCCTCCTTCAGCAAGGTTCGGGTGCTCAGGCTAACCGCCCCGCTGGGCCCGGACCACGGTAGACTGATGGGCTCACCGGCGCGGATGGGGCGAGCAACGGGCGCAGCCGGGCGGCCTGGAGACGACGTCATGTTCACATCACCCAGCGACCCTCGGCGCCTCGCCCCGAGCCTCTTGGCGGTGGCGCTCCTGTGGGCGGCGCCCGTCGCGGCGCAACAGCTTCCCGGTGAAGCCCTCAGCCACGTGAAGATCAGCGACACCGTCGGCGGCTTCGGCGGCGCGCTCGACAACGAGGACCGCTTCGGCTACTCCATCGCGGCCCTCGGCGACCTCGACGACGACACCGTCGAGGACATCGCCGTCGGCCAGTGGAGCGACGACGACGGTGGCACCGGACGCGGCGCGCTGTGGATCCTGTTCCTCAACACCGACGGCACGGTGAAGGCCGAGCAGAAGATCAGCCAGACGGCGGGTAGCTTCGGCGGCACCCTGGGGGATGACGACTGGTTCGGCAGCTCCCTCGCCGCGGTCGGCGACCTCGACGGCGACGGCAACACCGAGCTGGCCGTGGGCGCCCCCGGCGACGACGGCACCGGGCTCAATGGTCGCGGATCCGTGTGGATCCTGTTCCTCGACGACGACGGCACCGTGAAGAGCGAGGTCGAGATCGGCGACGGGCTCGGCGGCTTCACGGGCAGCCTGTCCGATCACGATGAGTTTGGCCGCGCCCTCGCGCCCCTGGGCGACCTCGACGGCGGCGGCATCCCCGACCTGGCCGTGGGCGCCTACGCCGACGACGACGGGGGCGCCGAACGCGGCGCCGTCTACGTGCTGTTCCTCAAGAGCGATGGCACCGTCGACTCCCACGCCAAGATCAGCGACACGGCCGGCGGCTTCGGCGGCGCCCTCGACGACGACGACCGCTTCGGGTTTTCGCTCGCCAGCCTCGGCGACCTCGACGGCGACAGCGTGGTCGACCTGGCGGTCGGTCAATGGAGCGACGACGACGGCGGCGCCGGCCGCGGCGCCTTCTGGGTCGTGTTCCTCGACACCGACGGCACGGTCAAAGCCGAGCAGAAGATCAGCCAGACCGCCGGCGGCTTCGGCGGCACGCTCACGGACACCGACTGGTTCGGGTCGTCGCTGGCCCTGCTTGGCGACCTCGACATCGACGGCCGCCCCGAACTGCTCGTGGGCGCCCCCGGCGAGGACCCCAGCGCGCCCCCGGTGCTGAACCTCGGCCGCGGCGCCGCGTGGGTGCTCACCCTCGAGGCCGACGGCACCGTGCGTCGCGAGACGCGCATCAGTGACGGCGACGGCGGCTTCACCACCGTGCTCGACACCTCGGACGAATTCGGCCGGGCGGTGGCCCCCATCGGCGACCTCGACAACGACGGCGTGGTCGACTACGCCGTCGGGTCCTTCCGGGACGACGACGGCGGCCTCAACCGCGGCGCGATCTACGTGGTCTTCGCCTCCGAAGGCGTGTGGTCGGACCTGGGCTTCTCCTTGCCCGGCACCGGCGGCATCCCGCCGCGGCTCTTCGGCGAGGGGTCGCTGATCCACGGCGAGCCCATGGCCATCGTGCTCGAAGACGCGCTGCCCGGCGCGCCGGCCTTCCTCGTGGTGGGCCTCTCGACGCTCTTCTTCTCGCCGTTCAACGGCGGCACGCTGGTGCCCGCCATCGACCCGCCCAGCTTCTTCCTGGTGCTGTTCACCGACGGAATGGGCGAGTTCACCCTGGGCGCGAACTGGCCGGCCGCCGCGCCCACCGACTTCACCTTCTACTTCCAATACTGGATCAAGGACGCTGGCGGCATCTTCGGCTTCTCGGGCAGCAACGCCATCTCGGGCACCACCCCTCCGTAGGGAATCACTCCATGTCGTCAGTCCCCCGTGCGTCTCTCCTCCGCTGCGGCGCCCTCGCCGCCGCCCTGACCTTTGCGCTCGCCGCGGGCGCAACCGCCCAGGCGGACGCCGCCACCCTCAGCTGGTCGTTCGACGAGACCACCTCGGGCAACGACATCAACTGGTCGTCGCCCACTGCCGTCGACACCGGCGCCTCGGAATACAACACGGTCTTCCAGATCACCGACATCCTGGTGAACGTGACGTTCATCGGCATCCCCGTGAACAACGTCAGCGTCATCGACCAGGTGCCGCCCGAGCAGCAGCTCGTCGAGATGCCCGTGGCCGGGCCGGCGCCGGTGACCTTCAGCAGCACCGCGCTGGTCTTCCCCGAGCCGCCCGAGGCCCCCTCCATCGCGGGCAACCTCGACGTGGGCATCGACGCCGGCGGCTTCGGCTTCGTGGCCTTCACCGACGTGGTGCTCGGCACGGCCACCGTCGACCTCGGCATCTTCGGCGTGCAGACCGTGCAGATCGAGGCGGTGCGGGTCATCGGCACCCTCGACATCGCGGCCACCTGGTACGACCTGGGCTTCAGCCTGGCGGGCGCGGGCGGCGCGCCCGTCCTGGCGGGCACAGGCACCCTCGCGGCCGGTGATCCCGTCACCATTTCGCTCACGGGCGCGGCCCCGTCGGCCCCGGCCTTCTTGTTCGTGGGCTTCAGCCGCATCGACTTCCCGTTCTTCTACGGCGGCACCCTGGTGCCCGACCCGACAGGACTGCTGCTGATCCTCTCGACCGATGCCACGGGCAACGTCGTGCTGCCGGGCAGCTGGCCCGCCAACGTGCCGTCGCGCTTCTCCTCGTTCATGCAGGTCTGGGTGGAGGACGCGGGCGGGCCCTTCGGCTACGCCGCGACCAACGCCATCGAGGGCGTCACGCCCTAGGCCTGCGTCTCACGCTCGACAGGCGCTGCGCCCGGTGATCCTCCCGGCGAAGCGGCCGGCGTTGCGCCCGACGATCCGGCCGACGAAGCGCCCGGTGACCCAGCCGGCGGCTCGGTGACCGGCTCGATCACCGGACGTCGACCCAGGAATTGCAGCACCCCGTCGAAGCCATAGGCCACCGTGCTGGCCACGATGATGAGGGACAGCACATGCAGGCCGTCGGCCATGTAACGCTGCCCGAGTCCGAGCGTCAGCCAGACCAGCAGGACGAAGATGAGCACGCTCGCCGCCTTGCCGTGGAAGCGGTGGACCACATGGAAGGCGCCCCGCTTCCAGCGGGTGAGCATGATCCCCACCAACAGGAAGACGTCCGCCCCGAGCACCAACCAGAAGAACCACATCGGGACCGGCCAGAAGGCCGTGCCGCGACTGATCGAGAAGAACAGCAGCAACCCCACCTGGGCGAGTTTGTCGGCGAGGGCGTCGAGGTAGGCGCCGAGCTGCGACGTCAGGCCAAAGGTCCGCGCGAGGTAGCCGTCGAGGAGATCGCTCAGGCCCAGGGCTGCCAGTGTCGCCAGGGCGCCCAGGCGGGGTCCGTCGACATCGCCGCCCATGCGCGCCGCCTCCTGGCACGCCGCGGCCAGGTGGATGAACAGCGGGATCAGGGCGATGCGGATGGCCGAGATCGCGTTGGGCAGCCAGGCCGGGACGGCAGTGGTCGGGGGCGCGCCCGTCGGGGTGGCCGCAGCCGGGGGCCGGCCCGGGGCGCCACCCTGCGCGTGCGGGTCGCCTGATTCGCCGTCGTCGGTCGGGTCCTGCCGGGCCATCGCATCTCCCCGGCAGCATGGTAGCCACGGCACCGCCGCCGGTGCGGCCCGTTCCCGCTTCGATCTGCGCCGCCCTGAGGCCGATTCCCATCCCAGACACGGGACGTGCCACGGAGCCGCCATGCCAAGACCGGCCCGGGGCGTTAGGCTGGCGGGCAATCCGCGCGGCGACCGTCCGCGCCGAGGAAACGATGTGCCGGCCCGGGTCCGGGTCGACTGAGAGGAGCTGTGCGATGTTGATGCTTTCCGTGATGGTGGTGGGTCTTTGGATCCCGGCTGCAGGACTCGAGCAGGACGTCCTGGCCGAGGCGCGCACCCTGATCGCAGACGGTTCGGCCGGCGAGGCCGTCCGCGTGCTGGAGGCGGCCCTCAGCTCAGGCGCCGCCGACGAGAAGCCCGTGCGGCTGATGCTCGCGGAAGCCCAGGTCTACGACGGTCGCGCCTCTGCTGCCATCCGCACCCTCGATGCCCTCGACACCCGCGGCGACTACGACACCGCCCTGGCCATGGGTCGCACCTACCTGGCCTGGGCCAACGAGCTCGCCATGAGCGGCGCCAACAACGACGACGTGCACATCACCGCCATGGACGCCCATCCCCACCTGAGGCGCGCCTACGAGCTGGCGCCCGAGGGGTCCAGCGACGCCGCGCGCGAGTTGGGCAACTTCGAGCTCTACACCGCCGGTGACCACGACCGGGCCAAGCAGATCGCCGACGAGCGGCTGGGCACCAGCCCCGACGACGGCGAGATGCACCTGCTGCGGGGCTGCGCCCTCGTGTTCGACTACTGGAACGCACGCGAGAGCGGCGACAAGGAAGCCACTGACGAGCTCTTCTCGCTCACCGCCGACGACCTGCTCGCCGCCGATGAACTGCTGCCCCCCGAGCGCACCGAGCCCTGGGCCCAGCTCGCCTGGCTGTATGACACCCACGGCCGCCGCAGCGATGCGGTGCGCGCCGCCATCGAGATCGTCGACCGCGACCCGAATGGCAACCTCGACACGCTGTGGGACATGGCCAACCGCTTCAGCCTGGCCTCCGACTGGAACGCCACGGGCCTGGCCATGGAGAAGCTGGTCAACACCAGCGCACGCGAGGTCTACCTGCGCATCCGCCGCTCCGAGAACACCGACGAGACGGCCACGCGCCTCTCGTGGTCGGTGGTGCCCTTCGTGAACAACGGCGATCAGGCCACGGCCTACAACATCCTCAAGGCCATCGTGGCGGCCCAGCCGTCCGCGCCCATCGTGTGGAACAACTACGCGGTCATGTGCGAGAACACCTCGCGCTTCGAGGACGCGGCGACGGCCTACGAGAAGGCCATCGAGCTCGACCCCACCGACCCGCGCCCCTACAACGACCTCGGCAAGGTCCTGGCCATCGACCTCAAGCGCGACCAGGAGCGGGCCAAGACCCTGTTCGCGAAGTGCATCGAGATCGCCGAGAAGGGCCTCGCCGACGAGGAGACGCCCGACGACCGGCGTCAGTACCTGGCCCAGGCCCGTGACGTCGCCCAGCAGAACATGTCGGGTGGCGGCGGCGGCGGCGGTTCCAGCTCCGGACAAGGCGGCGGGCTGCTCGATCGCCTGCGCAACGGCCTGCGCAACCTGAACGTGCCCGGAGAAGGCGACGGCGACGGTGACGGCGGCGATGCAGGCGGCGACGACGATGGGGCGAGCGACTCCGAAGGCGCCGGGGATTCCGACGCCGGCTAGCCCCACGACGGGCAGCGAACAACAAGCAGGGAACATCTGGGAGCGAGCACCATGACGCGACGCATCCTCCGGGCCCTCGGGCTCGCGGCGGCCACGGTCGCCCTCTCGGTCTCCGTCCACGCCGAGGCCGTCGTCCAGACCTTCGACGAGGTCAGCGCCCCGGGGCCCATCGCGTTCGTCGTGCCGGGCTTCGCCAACGGCCCCTCCCTCGACTACGACCGGGTCAGCCTGCGCGGCGGCGTGATCATCACCGACGACCTGTTCGGCAACGAGGCCACCAGCGGCAACAACATCCTCGCCAGCTGCGACACCTGCATGCTCGGCGACGGCAGCGGGCTGCCCGGCTTCATCTCGGGCAGCTTCACGGCGGACGTCGAGTCCATGGGGTGCGACGTCTACAACGGGCTCGCGGCCACCGGGACCTACACGCTCACCGCCAAGGACGGCAACGGCGACGTGATCGCCACCGACTCGGTGGTGGTCGGGCCCTTCGGCGGCCCCAACTTCCACAAGACGCTGGTCGTGTCGGCGCCGGGCATCCGCAGCTTCACCATCACCACGAACCTGGATGGCTTCACCTTCGCCATCGACACGCTCACCTTCGCGGTGAGCGAGGGCTCGTTCACCGACCTCGGCCACGGCCTCGCCGGCGCGCTGGGCGAACCCGCCCTCACCGGCACCGGCACCCTCATCGGCGGCGACCCGGTGTCGCTCGACCTCACCGGCGCCGCGCCCGCGGCCTCCGCCGTCCTGTTCGTCGGTTTCACCGAGTTGAACTTCCCCTTCTTCTACGGCGGCACGCTGGTGCCCGATCCCACCGCCCCGGCGCTGCTCCTGGTGCTCGTCACCGACGGCTCCGGCGGCGTCTCACTGCCGGGCACCTGGCCCGACGGCCTACCCTCGGGCTTCGAGCTCTACCTGCAGACCTGGATCGTGGACGCCAGCGGCCCCTTCGGCTTCACCGCCAGCAACGGACTGCGCGGCACCACGCCGTAGGCCCCTCGGCACGGGCGCGCCGCCAAGGAAGCTCCGCGGCCGGGGACGGGCGACCTGTAGACTCGGGCCTCGCGAGGACGCGCGCGTCGCGTCCCGGGAAGGCCCCCATGAATTCAACCAAGCGCACCCTGCGCATCGCCCTGCTGCTCGCTCTCGTCGCCCCGCTCGGAGGCTGCGTGCTCACCAAGGTCGTGACGGTCCCCATGCGCGTCGTCGGCGCCGTGGTCTCGATCGTGCCGGTGGTCGGCAACACCGCCGACGACGCTATCGACGAAGCCGCCGACATCGTGGACGAGATCCCGATCTAGCGGCAAGCGTGACCCGGGCCGCGGTGGCCCGATCTAGCTGTCGAGCACGGCGCGAGCCGCGAGCAATCCCGGCACGCCGGTGAGGCCCCCGCCGGGGTGGCTCCCGCTGCTCCCCAGGAACAGCCCGGCGATGGGCGTGGCCGAGCGGCTGCACTCGGGCGCCGGGCGCATGTGCAGCAGCTGATCGAGAGCCGGCTCGCCGTGGTGGATCTGCCCGCCCGTGACGCCGTAGCGCTCGGCGATGTCGGGCGGCGCGAGCACGTCCTCGACGGCGATGCGCGCGCTCACCCCGGGCGCCACGCGCTCGAGGGCCCGCACGGCCACGTCGCGCAGCGACTTGCGGGAGACATCGCTCCAACCGCCCTTGAGATCGTGGGGCACCGACGAGACGAGCAGGGACACGACGTCGCAGCCCTCCGGTGCCAGGCTCGGGTCGGTGACGGACGGGACCCACACGTCGAGAGCCGGTGACGCCGGACCGCGGCCGTACTTGACGCCGTCGAAGGCCCGCTCGAGGTCGTCGAGGTCGCCCACCGCCAGGGCCCGTGGCAGGCGCTCTCCTTCCCGCCCGGCGAACTCCAAGGGACCGTCGAGACCGAGCCGCACCAACGCCGTGGTGCCGCGGCAGCGGAAGACGCCGACGCGCCGGGCCGTGCGGGACGGCAGGGCGCGACGTCCCACCAGGCCGAGCAGGGCCCGCCGCGGGTCGCAGCCCGTGACGACCACGTCGCACGCCAGCCGTTCGCCGTCGGCGAGCCGCACCGCGGTGACGCGTTCGTCCTCCACCTCGATGGCGGTGGCCTCAGCGTTGACGCGGGTCTCGACGCCCGCCTCCCGCGCCGCCGCGACGAGCGCGTCGATCACGGCCGCCGGACCGCCCTGCACCTCGGGGCCCGCCGTGCACAGCTGACGCAACAACAGCGCGCTGGTGCCGGCCGACCACGGACCGAGCCAGGTGCCCAGCGTCGCCGGCGCCGCCAGGGCCCCCTTGAGCAGCGGCGTCTCGAACCACTCGCCGAGCCAGTCGCCCACGCACATGGGACCGATGCGCAGCAGCTCCGTCAGATCGCGCCGCCCCAGGCGCCGCAAGGCCAGCCCGGTGCCCGCCAGCTCACGCAGCCCCGACCAGCCTCCGGCCGCGGGGTCGAGGGCCGGGGCGTCGAAGAGGCGCATGATCGCCGGGGCGAAGCGGTCGATCTGGGCCCGCCAGGCCGTCCACGCCTCGGCATCGGCCGCCGAACGCGGCGCCAGCTCGGCGCTCGTCGCGGCGGCGTCGGCGGAGATCAGCAGACCCGGCCCCCCGGGCTCGGCCGCCAGGACGGTGGCCGTCGCGTCGGTGGTGGTCAAGCCCACCCGGGTCAGGTCGAGCGCGGCGACGACCTCGGGGCGCAGTCCGCAGGTGTCGGGCAACACGCCGGGCACGCGGTAATGCGCCGCCGCCCCCGTGCCCAGGTCTTCGGCCGCCGCCAGCCCCCCCAGCACGCCGCGCCGCTCGACGAGCACCACCTCACGGCCGCGGCGCGCGAGCAGGCCCGCCGCCACGAGCCCGTTGTGGCCGCCGCCGACGACGACCACGCGCCGGCCCGCGTGCTTGCCGTCCTGCCCACTCACGACGCGCCGCCCTTCAACATGGCCCGCGCGGCCAGCGCCCCGCTGGCCCCCATGATGCCGCCGCCCGGGTGCGTGCCCGAGCCGCACATCCACAGGCCGCGCACGGGCGTCTTGTACTGCGACCACCCGGCCGCCGGCCGCTGGAAGGCCAGCTGCTCGAGGCTCAGCTCGCCGTGGAAGATGTTGCCCTCGGTGAGCCCGAACTCCTGCTCGAGGTCCCAGGGGGTGAGCACCTGCCGGTAGAGGATCGAGTCCTTCAGGCCGGGGACGTACTCGGCCAGCGTGTCGACCACCGCGTCGCCGAAGGCCTCGCGCTTCTCCGGCCAGCGCTCGGGCCCCTCCTTGATGTGGTAGGGCGCGTACTGCACGAAGCACGAGATGACATGCTGGCCGGGCGGCGCCAGCGACGGGTCGACCAGCGACGGGATCACCACGTTGAGGTAGGGCCGCTCGGAGAACTCGCCGTACTTGGCCTGGTCGTAGGCCTGCTCGAGGTACTCGATGGACGGTGCGATGGCCACGTCGCCGCGCAGGTGCGGGCCGTCGCCGGGCCGACAGGCGAAGTCGGGGAAACGATCGACGGCGAGGTTCACCTTGCCCGAGCTGCCGCGCAGCTTGAAGTTGCGGATGCGCGTGACAAACTCGTCGGGCAGGTGCTCTTCCCCCACCAGCCCCTTGAAGGTGCGGTGCGGGTCGAGGCCGGAGACCACGGTCTTGGCCTGCAGCTCGGTGCCGTCGGTGAGCACGACACCCCGGGCGCGATCGCCCTGCCACAGCAGCTGCTCCACCGCCGCCTCGGTGCGGATCTCGGCGCCGAAGCCCCGGGCCGCCGCGGCGATGGCGTTGCTGATCGCCCCCGTGCCGCCCTTGGCGAAGCCCCAGCTGCGGAAGGCCCCGTCGATCTCGCCCATGTAATGGTGCAGCAGGACGTAGGCCGTGCCCGGGCTGCGCACGCCCAGGAAGGTGCCGATGATGCCGCTCACCGCCATGGGCGCCTTGAGCACGTCGCTCTCGAACCACTCGTCGAGCAGGTCGGCCGCGCTGGCCGTCATCATCTTCGAGAGGATCAGCCGCTGCGCCTCGGGCAACTGCTTGAAGCGTCGCCCGAATTTCAGCGCCTCGAGCAGGTCGCCCGGGGCCAGCGAGGTGGGGTCGAAGGCGGGCTGGTCGATGAGCGGCTTGACGAAGCGCGCCACCTGCAGCATGGCCTGGCCGAACTCGGAGTAGGCCTCCGCATCCTTCTGGCTGAACTCGGAGATCTCGCGACGGGTCCGCTCGGGATCGCTCCAGCGCGCCAGCGAGCGGCCATCGGGCAAGGGCGAGAAAGCACAGTCGAGCGGGATGATCTGCAGCCCGTGCCGCGCGAGCCCCAGGTCGCGGATGATCCACGGCCGCAGCAGGCTGACCACGTAGCTGCACACTGAGAAGGTGAAGCCCGGGTGCAACTCCTCCGACACCGCCGCGCCGCCCAGCACGTGGCGCCGCTCGAGCACCAGCACCTTGCGGCCGGCCCGGGCCAGGTAGGCCGCGCAGACCAGTCCGTTGTGGCCGCCGCCCACGACGATGGCGTCCCAGCGTTGGGTCATCAGGACTTCTTCCGCTCGAGGTCGAGGAAGGGCAGCTTGGTCACCGTGGCGCGCACCTTGTGGCGGGCGAACTCCACCGTGGTCTCGATCCACAGCGAGCCGCCCCGCTCGGCGTGGGGATTGCGCACCGACGCCAGGGCCAGGTTTTGCTTCAGCAGCGGCGACCAGCTCCCGCTCGTGGCGCGGCCCACCACCCGCGCGCTGCGGCCCGGGCCGTCGTACACGGGCACGCCCTCGCGCCACGCGCCGGCCGGCAGGTGCGGCGGCAGACCGTGACGGTCGAAGAGCTGCTCGGTCTCGTCCCAATCGATGTCGAGGCCCACCAGGGACCACTGGCTCCCGCGCTGCTTCTCGCGGCGCAGCGCCGCCTGGCCCAGGAAGGGCGCGCGGTCGAGCTTCACCGTCCAGCCCAGGCCCAGCTCGTAGGGCGTGGAGAGCTGGTCGGGGATCAGCGCGGCCCGGGCGCTCACGTAATCGACGCCCAGCAGGATGAAGCCCGCCTCGATGCGCAGCATGTCGAGGGCGTCGAGGCCCAGCGGGAGCATGCGGTGGGGCGCCCCCGCTTCCATCAGCGCGTCCCACACGGCGCAGGCGTCGTCGGGCGCCATCCAGACCTCGTAGCCGAGGTCGCCGGTGTAGCCCGTGCGCGTGACGTCCACGGCCATACCCGCCAGGGTCGTGCGCAGGGCGCCGAAGTAAGGCAGGCGCGCGACGTCGCCGTCACACGCCGCGCTCAGGATCGAGCGGGCCCGCGGCCCCTGCAGCGCCACCGCGGCGAGGTCGGCGCTCACGTCGGTGATCTCCACGTCGAAGGGCCCGGCGTGCCGTTGCAGGTGCCCGAACGAAGGGTCGGCGGAGGTCACCCGGAACACGTCGTCCTCGAAGCGGGTCATGGTGCCGTCGTCGAGGACGTGCCCCGCGTCGTCACACCAACAGCCGTAGCCGACGCGCCCTACCTTCAGCCGGGTGGCGTCCCGAGCGGAGACGAAGGCCAGGAAGTCGGCGGCGTCCGGTCCGCGCACGTCGAACTTGTACAGCGGCGAGACGTCGATCAACCCGGCCGCATGGCGCACGGCCATGTACTCGGGCTCGTGGCACATGTCGTAGTAGCGGACCGCGTGGTAGCCGGCCCATTGCTTCCACGCGAGGCTCTTGCAGAGGGCGCTCGTGCGGGGATGAAGAGGCGTCGGCAGGGGCATGGCGGTGACGGACCGGGCGGGCGGAGCTCCAGCGCCGAACGGTACCAATCGCCCCCCTCCCCGGGGGAGCGCCGCGTCAGCCGCTGCCCATGGCCTCGACGGCCGCCGCTTCGTCGTCCCGTCCGAGGGCCCGCAAGCCCGCCGCGAGCCGATCCCGGCTCATGGTCACGTTGGGGTGTCCGGGCATGAGCCGCGCATAGCCCAGGAACATCTGCTCGTACAGGTCCACCGACAGGTCGGAGTAGCCCCAGCCCCGCAGGGCGTCGGCCAGCTTGGCCAGCGCGCCCACCTGCGACGAGTTCGCGGCGTTCTCGCCGATGCCGAGCGCGACCAGGGCCGCCACCTCGCGCCGCAGCGCCTGCTCGTCGCCGACCTGATAGAGCACCGTGGCGTAGTTGGCGCGGAACTTGATCGAGTAGGGATCGAGGGGCGGGAAGACCTCGTCGCGCAGCGACACCAGGTCGGCGTAGATCTCGAGCGCCTTCTCCTCCTCGCTGTTGAGGTAGTACAGCGAGCCGAGGTTGCCCATGGCCAGCAGCAGGTCGGGGTGGTTCGCCGGCAGGACTTTCTTGCGCCGCTCGATGGACTCCGACAGCAGCGCGGCGCCCGCCACCATCTCGTGATTGGTGACGTAGATCATGGCCAGGTTGCCCATGACCATGGTGGTCATGGGGTCGTCGTCGCCCAGCGCGACGCGCATGCGTTCGAGCGTCGGCTCGAGGATCGCGCGGGCATCGCTGATGCGCCCGCCCTCGATGAGCAGCCCCCCCAGGTTCCCGTGAGCCACCAGCGCCGCCCGGCTGTCGGGCCCGTAGCGGAAGGTGGCCCGGTCGATGACCAGGCGATAGAGCGCGTCGGACTGCTCGAGGTCGTCCTCCCGCTGACGCAGCAGCGCCAGGGCCGCGAGGCACTCGATCACCTCGGGGTGCGTCTCCGAGTAGTGCTGCTCGAGACCTTCCCGCGCGACGGTGAGGTGGGCGCCGGCCTCATGCAGGCGCCCGGCGCCCGAGAGGGTCGCGCCCAGGCGCGCCCGGGTGATCAGCGTGTCGGGGTGATCGGGACCCAGCCGGTCGGAACGCAGCTGCAACGCCACCCGCAGGTGGCGCTCGGCATCGCTCCAGGCGGCGAGGTTGAAGTAGAGCCGCCCCAACGTCGCCCGCAACATCGCCTCGACCTCGGGCAACGCCGAGAACGCCGTCGAGATCTTGCCCTCGGACAAGCGCAGGGCGTCGAGGACCCGCAGGTCGGCTCCACTCACGCCGGGGTCGGGCAGGCCCAGGGTGTCGATCATGTACTCGACCACCGCGCCGGACTTCTCCGCCTCCGCCGCGGCCTGGGCGTGGGCATCCACCGCCTCCTGGCGACGTTCCTCGGCCTCCGCCCGCGCGTCCTCGGCCTCATCCCGGGCCTGCTCGGCCTCGACGCGCTGGGTCTCCGAACGCAGCCAGCCGAGGGTCGTACCCGTGATCCCGCCGAGCAGCAGCAGCAGCATCACGGCGGCCGCCAACACGCCCATGCGGTGTCGCCGCACGAACTTGCGCACGCGGTAGGAGGCGCTCGGCGAACCGGCCAGCACCGGCTCGTCGGCCAGCAGGCGCCGCACGTCGGCGGCCAGCTCGTGCGCGGAGGGATAGCGGTCCTCGGGGTCCTTCTCGAGGGCCTTCAATACGATCCAGTCGAGGTCGGGCGGCAACGGAGTTCCCTCGGCCTCCGGCAAGGCGCTGGGCCGCACCGGGTCCTGCTCGCTGACCACCTGCACGATCTCGGTGAACGAGCGTCCGGTCAGGTCGTGGGGCGGGCGGCCGGTGACCAGCTCGTACAGCAGGGCGCCCAGGGCGTAGACGTCGGTGCGCACGTCCACGGCGGAGCCGTCGCCGCGCAGCTGCTCCGGGCTCATCGAGCGCAGCGTGCCGACCACGTCGCCGGCGCGGGTGTGTTGCGTGTCGGCCGCGTCGCCGGCCACGGCCCGGGCCACGCCGAAGTCGATCACCTTGAGGTGACCGCCGCCGTCGACCAGCACGTTGCCGGCCTTCACGTCGCGGTGGATCACGCCGCGCTGGTGCCCGAAGTCGATGGCGTCGCAAGCCTGGCAGAAGAGCTGCAAGCGCTCGGGCAGACCGAGGCCGCCCCGCACGCCGTACTCGACGATGCCGGCGGCGTCCTCCACCAGCTCCATGGCGAACCAGGGCAGCTCGTGCCCGCCCACCTCGGCCACGCCCGCCGCGTGGATCTGCGCGATGGACTCGTGGCGCAGGCGTCCCAGCACCTCGGTCTCGTACGCGAAGCGACCCCGCGCCGCCGACCCGGCCAGGCTGGCCCGGAGCACCTTGAGGGCCACGCGCCGGTCGGGGTTCTGCTGGCGCGCCTCGTAGACCGTGCCCATGCCGCCCGAGGCGAGCACGCCCACGATCTCGTAGCCGTCGATGCGGTCGCCGCTGCGCAGAGCCCCGGCCGCCGTGAGATGCTCGGCCACCGCCTGCGGGTCGGGCGGCTGCAGGAAGGCGTCGGCGTCGCTGTCGCTGTGACCGGCGAGCAGGTCGAGGACCTGCCCCTGCAACGCCGCGTCGCCCGCGCAGGCCTGTTCGAGCCAGGCCGCCCGTTCGCCTTCGGGATGGTCGAGGGCCTGCTCGAAGAGCTGCCGCACGCGGGAGAAATCGGAACCGCTCATCAGTCCTCCAGGGCTGTTCGGAGCCAGGCGCGCGCCGTCGACCAGCCCCGCTCGGCGCTGCGGGTGGAGATCCCGAGGACCTGTCCCGCTTCCTCGTGGCTGAGCCCGCCGAAGAAGCGCAACTCGACAAGGCGCCCGAGTTGCGCGTCCACCTTTGACAGGCGCTGCAGGGCGTCGTCGAGGGTGAGCACGTCGGAGACCTTGTCCTCGTACAGGGCCAGGGCATCGTCGAGGGGCAAGCGCGCCTGATCGCCGCCGCGCTTCGCCGCGCCCCGCGCCCGGGCGTGGTCGACGAGCACGTGCCGCATGGCCCGCGAGGCGACCGCCATGAAGTGGCGCCGTCCCTCCCAGGCCGGGTCGGCCCCCTCGACCAGTCGCACCCAGGCCTCGTGGACAAGGGCCGTGGGTTGCAGGGTGTGGCCGGCGCGCTCGCCCCCCATCTGGCGCTCGGCGATGCGGTGCAGCTCCGCGTAGACGAGGGGCAACAACTCGTCACCGGCGGCAGGGTCGCCGTCGGTGAGCCGGTTCAGGAGCAGGGTGGCGTCGGTGGGGGCAGGCATGGAATGAGGCGGGGCAAGGGATGGGGCATTCTATCCCGGACGCCCTCCTGCGACCGCCGGATCCAGCAGCGGCGACCGGCAGGAGAACGGGCGGCGGCCTCCCGTCTGGCGGCTCACACGCCCTCTTTGCGCCTCCCAGGGTAGACACCCCGTCGGTCCTCACGACCGGCACCTCGGAGGCAAGCATGAGATTCCCCAGCAGCCTTTCCCTGCTCCTCGCCGTCACCCTGGCCGCGCCCCTGGCCGCCCAGGGCGTCCCCGGCGAAGTCCTCGCCGACCAGAAGATCAGCGCCATCAGCGGCGGCCTGTCCGGCGGCCTTTTGACCACCGCCGACCGCTTCGGCCAGGCCCTCGCCAACATCGGCGACGTGAACGGCGACGGCACCGACGACCTCGCGGTCGGCGCGCCCCTCTACCGCTCCTCCACGCCCGGCAAGCACGCCGGCGGCGTGATCATCACCCGCCTCGACGACGACGGCACGGTGATCAGCACCTCCTCCCTCGCCGACTTCGGTCTGTTCGGCACGCTTGCCGACCACCTCGACCTGATCGGCTCCAGCGTCGCCCGCTGCGCCGACTACGACTTTGACGGCATCGAAGACCTGGTCATGGGCGCGCCCGGCGACGACGAGGGCAACACCGACGCCGGCGCCGTGTGGGTCCTGCGCATGGACGGATCGGGCGGGGCGCTCGTGGCCAGCCGCATCAGCATGACCAGCGGCGGCTTCGGCGGCACCCTCGACGTCTCCGACGCCTTCGGCTCGGCCGTGGCGGACATCGGCGACCTCGACGACGACGGCGTGCGCGACCTGGCCGTCGGCGCCCCCGGCGACGACGACACGGGCAACAGCAAGGGCGCCTTCTGGGTGCTGTTCATGAACGCCAACGGCACGGTGAAGAGCGAGGTCAAGATCTCGGGCTTTTCGATCAACTTCTTCACCTCGCTGAGCGGCGTCTCCAACTTCGGGTCCGCCCTCGTGGGATTGGGAGACGTCGACGGCGACGGCGTCGAGGACATCGCCGTGGGCGCCCCGGGCGAGATCGTGGGCGGCAACGCCACCGGCTCGGTCTACATTCTGTACATGCGGGACACGGGCCTGGTGAAGACCGGGCACGAGATCAGCGCCGGCCTGGGCGGCTTCACCGGGGCCCTCGCGGATGACGATCGCTTCGGCTCGTCCCTCGCCCTCATCGGCGACCAGGACGGCGACGGCATCCCGGACCTGGCCGTGGGCGCGTCCGCCGACGACGACGGCGGCAACGACACCGGCGCCGTCTGGATCCTGCACATGACGGCGGGCGAGACGGTCAAGTCGCAGACGCTCATCAGCCAGACGGCGGGCGGCATCTCCGCGACTCTCGACGACAACGACCGCTTCGGCTTCGCCGTGGCCGGCATCGACGACCTCGACGGCGACGGTCGCCGCGACATCGTGGCCGGCGCGCCCTTCGACGACGACGGGGCCCCCGACCGCGGCGCGATCCACAACCTGTTCCTGAACGCGGGCAAGTGGGAAGACCTGGGCAACGGACTGGCCGGCGTGCAGGGCGTCCCCTTCCTCGGCGGCGGCGGCACCCTGGTCGGCGGCGAGAGCGCCACCTTCGTGTTCAAGAACGGCCGGCCCAGCAGCGGCGCCGTGCTCTTCGTCGGGTTCAGCGAGCTGAATGCGCCCCTCTACGGCGGCACGCTCGTGCCCGACATCCTCAGCCTGCCCAACCTCATCGTCGTGCTGGTGACCAACGGTAACGGCGACTGGGTCGTGCCGACCACCTGGTCGTCCACGGTGCCCACCCAGACCGAGGTCTACCTGCAGAACTGGATGGAGGACCCGGCGGGCATCCAGGGCTTCTCGGCCAGCAACGGGCTGAGGATCACCACGCCCTAGGCGGAGCACGCCTACGGCGGCCCCGGTCTTGATCAGGGGGCGCCAGCACCGAGGCAGTCGGCTCGCGAGAGCTGGCGGCCTCTTCACTGGCCACCGGGCCCACCCCCCGCCCTCGCGAGGTGCGGATAGAATCTCCTCTCACCCCGTCCCGAACCACGACGACCCCCATGACCTCCGCCCTGCTCCGCCTCGCGACGGCTGCTGCGATCCTGACCGCGAGCCTGGCTCCTGCCGCTGCGGCGCAAGACGCCGTGCCGGAAGCCTCGACCCCGGGATCCGAACCGACCCTGCGCCGTGTGCGTCTGTACGCCCCGCGGCCGGCGGCCCTGCACGCTCAGCTCGCCGCCGAAGGCTTCGACGTCATGCACGGGCCGGTCTCGCCCACCGCCCTCGACGTCGTTGTTACTGTCGATCAATTCGCTGCCCTCGAGCGGCGCGGTCTGCAGCCCGAGCTGATGGAGATCGGCCGCCCGCTGCGCGACATTCTCGCCGAGAAGGGTCAGCTCGCCGGGCCCTTCGAGCCGAACGGAGCGGGCCAACCCGACGACGCGGGCGGCGCCGACGGCTCGGTGCCAAGCGGCTACGCGACCCGCGCCGGCATCGAGGCCCAGATGGCCGCCCTCGCCGCGACGCGCCCGGACATCTGCGAGCTCGTCGACCTCACCACCACCTTCGGCCCGGGCCCCACCCACGCGGGCAACCACCTCTTCGCCCTGAAGATCTCCGGTGACGTGGGCGTCGCGCAGGACGAGCCGGCCATGCTCATCGTGAGCGCCTACCACTGCCGCGAAGTCGTCACGCCGGTGCTGGCCCTCGACGCCGCCGCGCGCCTGCTCGCCGGTCACGGCAGCGATGCCACCCTCACCGACCTGGTGGACGCCCACGAGATCTGGATCGCGCCGCTGTGGAACCCCGACGGCTACGACTACGTCTTCAGCACCGACAACCTGTGGCGCAAGAACCGGCGCCCGACCGTCACCGACGTGGGCGTCGACATCAACCGCAACCACTCGTTCGGGTGGGCGAGCATCTGCGGCGGCAGCACCCTCGAGTCGTCGCTGACCTACAAGGGCCCGAGCCCTTCGTCCGAGGTCGAGGTGCAGACCATGGAGGCCCTGTCCGCCGACCGGCGCTTCGCCAAGGTGCTCGACTACCACTCCTCGGGGCGCGAGGTGCTGTGGGGCTACGACTGCTCCACCCATCCCCTGGCGAGCTTCCTGCAGGCCGAGGCCGTCGCCCTCTCGATCGCGTCGGGCTACGGCGGTGACGAGCGCCCGCCGTCCGCCGAGGGCGAGCACTACGAGTGGCAGCTCGCCGAGTACGGCAGCCTGGCCATGCTCACCGAGACCCAGCTCATCTTCCAACCCGACTTCGTCTTCGCCGAGTCCGAGGCCGTGCTCGTGTGGCCCGGTGTGCAGTGGATGCTCGAGCGGCCGGTGTCCATCACCGGGCGCGTCACGGATGCGTGCACCAACCTGCCGCTGGAGGCAGCGGTGGCCGTGCAAGGCATCACCTACTCGCACGGCGAGTCGCTCGACAGCGGCGGCGCCTTCGGCCGCTTCAACCTGTTCCTGCCCGCGGGCAATTACCTTGTCGACGTCTCGGCGCCGGGCTACGCGCCCCAGACCCTCCCGGCGACGGTCACCGCGAGCGGAAGCACTGACCTCGACGTGGCCCTCGACCCGCTGGTGCCCGCCGGCTGCTGGACCGACCTCGGCTTCGCCCTTCCCGGCGGCAGCGGCCCGCCGAGTCTGCAAGGCGTCGGCACCCTCGCCGGCGGCGACCCGGTGTCCGTCACCCTCGCCGCCGCCCGCGCCAACGCGCCCGCCTTCCTCATCGTCGGCTACCAGCGCATCGACTTCTTCCCCTTCTACGGCGGCACCCTCGTGCCGGATGTCGACGTGCCCGGCCTCATCGTCGTGCTCGTCACCGACGGCGACGGCGGCGTCGAGCTGCCCACGACCATGCCGGTCGGCATCCCCCCCGGCTTCGAGCTGTACCTGCAGACCTGGGTCGACGACCCCGGCGCGCCCTTCGGCTTCGCGGCGAGCAACGCGCTGGAGGCGGTGACGCCTTAGGTCCGCCGGGCCGGGTACGCTCCACCGGCCCCCGCATCGGGCTGTGCATCGGGCCCCGCATCGGGCCCCGCGGCGCCCGCACCGGGCTGTGCACCGGCCCCCGCGGCGCCCGTGCTACAACGGCGCGCCCATGAGCGACCCCGCCCTGCTCCCCTGCGTCGAGATCGAGCCCGAAGGCGAGGCCAACGCCGCCGTCGTCTGGCTCCACGGCCTGGGCGCCGACGGCAACGACTTCGTGCCCATCGTGCCGCACCTGAAGGTCGCGAACGCGCGCTACGTCTTCCCCACGGCGCCGGCCATCCCGGTCACCATCAACGGCGGCATGGTCATGCCGGCCTGGTACGACATCACGGTCATGGACCTCGAGCGGCGTCACGACTCCGACGGCGTGAAGCGCTCGGCGGCGCACCTGGCCGCGCTCATCGCCCGCGAGAACGAGCGCGGCATACCGACCGCTCGCATACTGGTCGCCGGCTTCTCCCAGGGCGGCGCCGTGGCCACCTACCAGTCGCTGCGGCACCCCGAGCGACTGGCCGGCTGCATCGCCCTGTCGACCTACCTGGTCCTCGCCGACAGCTTGGAGGCCGAGCGCACGGAGGCCAACGCCGGGCTGCCCGTGTTCGTGGGCCACGGCGTCCACGACCCCATGGTGCCCTTCGTGGGCGGCGAAACCTCCCGCGACCGCCTCACGGCCCTGGGCTACGACGTCACCTGGAACAGCTACGCCATGCAGCACGAGGTCTGCCTCGAGGAGATGCAGGACCTCGGCAAGTGGATGCGCGCGCGGCTGGGCTGACGGCTCGCCCGCCTCTCGGTTGCCCAGCGGCGACCGCCGTGATCAACGCTTCTTGCGCGTGCTCGCCTTCCGCTTCGAGCCCTTCTTCGCCGCCTTGTCCGCCGCGTCGATCCGGTCGACCTCGTTGAGGATCGCCCACCACGGCGGCCGGTCGTAGATCTCCATCGGAAAGACCTGCCGCACCACGCCGTCGGTGTCGAGCAGATAGGCCGTGGTGCGGGCGAAGGAGTTGTGGCGGTAGCCGATGTCCGTCACCAGATCCCACTCGGGCAGGAAGCCCAACTCACCGATCACGTTGGTGTGCGCCATGAGGTTGCGCTCCTCGTTGGAGACGCCGATGACCGCCACCTTGCGGTCTTTGAACTCGTCGTACAGGTCGCGCAGCTCTCCGAGCTGCTCCATGCAGCGGCCTCATGTGGCGCGCCGGTAGGCCAGGATCAGCACCCGCTGATCGCCGAGCCGGTCGCTCAGCTTGCGCTTGCGGTTGGTCAGGTCGGGCAACTCGAAATCGGGGGCGGTGTCACCGATGGCCAGAGTCTCGCCCTGTCCCCAACGAGAGACCTCGCTGGACACGCCCTGCGCCTGCGCCCCGCCACGCAGCGGCAGCTCGATGCGCCGCCGCACGAACCGCGCGCCCTGTGGATCCAGCTCATCCTCGAGATACGTGATCACGTTGAGCGCGAGCACGTCGTCCGGCTCGGGCTCCGCGAGCAGCGTGAACGCGATCGACGTCTCCTTCGTCATCACCCGCCGCCCGTAGGGCATGCGCAGGTAGCTCACCTGGAAATCATCGGGTGTGACGAGATCGGCGGGCACAGCCCCGGCCAGCTCGACCTTCTCGTTGTGCTCGATGAGCAGGATAGGCCGGCGGATCTCGCCCGCCTCGCGCAGCCGCTCCCACCAGAACTCGAGCATGATCTCGCCCGGTTGCTCGACGATCAGCATCACCTCCGCCGACTCCCCCACCACCAGGATCTCGGCGGGGATGGAGGCCGAAGCAGAGAACGCAGCGGCCGCGTCACCCGCTGGCTCACGCGTCGGCTCACCCGCCGCCGCCCCGCCGCACAGCAGCAGCGGGACGACGCGGAGCGCGACGCCTCGCAGGATCGCTTGCAACCCCGACGCCCCGCCCATCAGCCCTGGGGCTCGAGGCGCGCCTGCAGCATCACGAGGCGGTTGCGGTACTCGGGGTTCTCCGGCGCGAGTTCGATCGTGCGGCGGCAGGTCTCGAGGGCCTGGGCCAGCAAGCGCTCGTCGTCGGCGCCGTAGAGGAACTTGCAGCGCACCACCTGGTCGAGGCGGTTGGCGAGCCATTCGGCGTAGTCGTCGCCGGTCTCGGCCGGGTTGCCCTCGTCGTCGGGCTCACCGAGCGCGATGGCCCGGGCGGCAGCTTTCTCGGACAGCTCGATGACGAAGCCCTGGTGCTCGAGCGAGAGGTCGCCCTCGTCGTTCTCCATGATCCAGTTGGCCACGTTGAAGCCCCAGCCCATGACCTGATCGTCGGGCACGTGGGCCCAGGCCTTGGCGAAGGCGTCGCGCGACGCGGCCATGCGCCCGTAGCTCGCGTGGAAGTTGCCCAATCCGGCCCAGCCCTCGAAGCGCGCGGCGTCGAGCTCGAGCGACTCGAGGTGCGTGAACAGGGGCGCGAGGTCCCAGCGCTCGGGGTCGTCGCTGGCGGCCTGGATCGTGTCCCAGATCTCCTGGGTCTTGAGGCGCGAGCCCACCACGGTCTCGCCCTCGGGGTCGGCGGTGCGGATGGCGTCGAGCTGCTCGGCGGCGCGACCGTAGGCCAGCACGTTGTTGAGCTTCTCGTACAGCGCGTAGCGGCGCTCGAGGTCGTCCGGGTCTTCGGCCACGACCTGCTCGAACATGCTCACGGTGTTCTCGCCGCCGCGGATGCGCTCGACCTCGCCGAACAGCGGATCGATGGGGATGAAGCCGAAGATGACGTCCTCGACCTGGCCGTCGGCGCGGGCGAAGACGATGGAGGGGTAGGTCTCGATGTTGTAGATCTTGCTGACCTGGCGCGAGTGCAGGTCATCGCCCTCGTACTTCACGCAGACCATCTCGCCGAGCAATTCGCCCACATCGCTGTCGGCATAGACCTCGTCGAGCATGCGCCGGCTGTACTCGCTCCAGTCGGGCACGAAGGCGATCAGCACGAGGGTCTCCTGCTCGCGTGCCGTGGCCAGGGCGCCGTTGTAGGTGCCCTCGAACCACTTCACGCCGCCCTCCTCGGCGGCCGGTGCGGGCGTCAGCGCGGCGGGCAGTGCGGGCGTTGCCACCGCGGCTCCTGCGAGCGCCAGTGCGGTAGCAGCGGATGCCGGCGCAGCGAGCGCCGACGGGGGCAGGGCGAGCGCCGCGGCGACGGCGGCGATGAACACTGGCTTGGGTGTCGACATGGTCGGGTCCTCGATGGGTCCGGCTTGGGTATTGGTCAGGCGTGGGTTCAGCGAACGATGTTGACGGTGCCCGGTTGCAGGTGCAGCGCTTCGCGGCGCACCTCCTCCGGACCCCGATGGAAGACGATGAAGGCGGCGGCGTCGGTGACCGACACCACCTCCGAGCGCCCCGAGAGCAGGCGCCCGCCGGCGGTCAGGCTGCGCTGGCGGAACTGGAAGCGCTGCAGCGGCAGAGGCTCGCCGAGGGAATCGAGCAGCTCGAAGCGGTCGGCCTCGGCCGGGTCGGCCAGCTGCACGGCGAGGTCGAGGCGCTGCGGCATGGTCAGCAGCAGGCCCTCGGGTTGCGGCTCGATGCCCGTCCGCAGGAAGTCGGTGGGGATCAGCCCCGTGCCGTCGACGCGCAGGTAGGTGCCTGCGCGCGGCACGTCCTGCAGCAGGAAGCGGCCGTCGTCGTCGGTGACGCCGCCCGGACCGGTGCCGATCCACGAGCTGCCCAGCACGCGGTACATCTCGCTGCGGGCGCGCACCCGGGCCCCGCGCACCGGCTCGCCGTCGCGGGTCACCACGCGGCCCTCGAGCCGCCGGTGCACGTCGCCGATGTCCACCACGATCTCCACGTCCAGGTTGCCGGCGTGCGCGGGCGCCGAGGTGCCGCGCAGCAGCCGCTGGGTGTCCATGGCCACAAGCGTGTATTCGCGTTCGAGCAGGCCGTGCAACGTGAAGCGACCCTCGGCGTCGGTGCTCACCCGGCGCCAGCTCTCGTCGGGCGCCTCGGCCAGGATGTTCTCCACCACGCGGATGGGTTCGATTTCCGGGTCGTCACCGCTGCGCTCGGTGGACACGTCGGGGTCGAGGTAGGGAAAGGAGAAGACGCTCGGGTCCGACAGCCACACGAGCAGGTCCGGCAGCGGCCGCCCCGCCACGTCCACCACCCGACCGCTCATCGAGAGCGGCGCGGCGCCGAGCTGTAGCAGCAGCTCCTGCGGCCAGTCGGCCCGGCCCGTGGTCTCGTCGAGGGGCACCACGCGGCGGGCCTCGCGCTGACCGGCCTTCACGGCGACCACCGTGTGCAGCATGGAGCCGGCAGGTAGGCGTTGGCGGCGGGCCTCCTCCGCGTCGGTGAAGTAGAAGGCGAAGCGCCCGTCGGCGTCGGTGTGCATCACCTGAGTCCCCCGGGACACCAGCGCATCGACCACCGGCCCGCCGGCCGCGTCGATGACGCGCCCCCGCACGGAATGCTCCGGGCGCTCGAGTTCGAGCAGCAGATCGGTGGCGCCATGCTCCGGCAGCGGCATGACCAGCCGCTCGTAGCCCTGGGCCTGGACATGGAGCTCGGCGCCGTCCATGCGCGCCGCCTCACGGAAGTGGAAGCGCCCGGCGGTGTCGGTGAGGGCCTTGCAGACGTACGGCGACTGGTCGTCGGTGGGCAGGGCCAGACGGGTGCGCGCGTCCGCGGGCAGGACCAGGTCGAGCCGGGCGCCGGAGACGGGCAAGCCCTCGTCACCCAGCACGTGGCCACCGAGCGACAGACTCGGCGCCACGATGACCAGCAGCTCGTCCGGCGACTGACGCCGCCCGACGTGGCTGGGGAACAACGTGGCCACGTCCCGAGACGCCGCCCGCACCGAGCCCACCACGGCTTTGCGGGTGAGCCGGAAGCGCCCGTCGGCGTCCGTGCGCGCCACGGTGGTCGAGAGGTCAGGCCGGCTGTCGGCGGGTTGGTCGGCGTCGGGCTCGAAGCGCACGAGCAGGTCACCCACCGGACGCCCGGCGAGGTCGACGACCTGGCCGTGCACCGGTCCGGGCGGCGCGGCCATCACGTCCGCCACCACCGTGCGACCCGGCCCGGCGGCCAAGGGCCCGGCGGCCCCGATCAGCGGGCGCACGGCGGGACGCTCGTTCGGATCCTGGTCGGCCATCGGCGGCGCTGGCGGCGCGACGACGGCCGCCGTGTCGCCCCCGTGGCCGAGGTCGCTCTCGGCCGTCGCATCCCCCCACGGCTGCCACACGAAGACGACGGCCGCCACCACCGACAGGCCCAGCAAGGCCGTCTGCAGCTTGATGCCGGTGAGCAGCGCCGTGGCCGGCGCGGCCGCCTCTGCCTGGCGGCCGAGGGCCAGCGGCATGAGCGCCGCGACCCACGTCGCGCGGTTGCCTTCGTAGCGACCGTCGAAGCGCTCGCGCATCTGCTCCAGTCCACGTTGCAGGCGCTTGCGCACGGTGGCGGCCTTGAGCCCCTCGTGCTCGGCGATCTGCGCCGCCGACAGTCCCTCGAGGTAGCGCAACAGGAGCGTCGAGCGAGAGGGCTCGTCGAGTTCCATGACCAGCTCCACCACCAGGCGCTGCATCTCGCCCCGCGCCACGATGTCGGAGGCCGCCGGGTCGCCCCGAGTGGGCTGGCCCTCGCGCCGCAGGGACTTCTGCTCGCGCACCGTCCGCCGCGATTCAGAGCGCACCGACTGACGCGCCAGCGTGCGGGTGACCGTGGCCAACCAGGCGCGCAGCCCGGGACCGGTGGTGGCCCGGGGCGGGCGCTCGAGCGCCAGCAGCCAGGTCTCCTGGGCCACGTCCTGGGCCACGTTGGGATCGCGGACAAGGCTGGCCGCCAACGACTGGACCCACCCCATCTGGGCCAGCAGCTCTTCATGGCGGATGGCGGGCGGCATGGATTCCATTGTCACCCCTGTAGGGCCGCCCACTCGGGGGGCGTGACATCTCACCCCTCAACCGGGCCCCCGGGGCCGCTAGGATCGGATCCTGGGCCCGCTGCGACGAGATCCCGGGGAGCCCCGGGAGCCGATCGAGGGCGGGGAAGGAAGAGGAGGAGACGAGTCGCCATGGCGATCCAGCCACCGCATCACCCGATCATCTACCTGCGCGGCTACGCCGCCACCATGGGCGCCATCGAGGCCACCGTGGCCACGCCTTACATGGGCTTCAACCTCGGCTCGACCAAGCTGCGCCAGGATCACTCGGGCCGCATCATCCCCTTCGTGTTCGAGTCGCCGCTGGTGCGACTGATGAAGGACGAGGGCTACACCGACGCCTTCCGCAACGGCAACGAGCCGCGACCGGGCGAGTCCATGCCCGCCAAGAGCGTCTGGATCTTCCGCTACTACGAGCGGTCGAGCGAGTCGCTGGGCACCGGCGAGCGCCAGCGCATCCCCGGCTACGCGGCCCAGTTGCGCGCCTTCATCCTGCGGGTGCGCGACCACGTGTGCGGCGACGACGCCGCGGCCCGCGCTGCCTTCAAGGTCTACCTCGTGGCCCACTCCATGGGCGGGCTCATCGCCCGCTGCTACCTGCAGAACATCTGCCACAACGGTGTGCGCGACGACGACGGCCAGCCCGTCATGGAAAGAAACGTCGAGCTCGGCCTCACCAACCTGCCGGTGGACTCGCTGGTCGACAAGGTCTTCACCTACGGCACGCCGCACAACGGCATCGACGTCGCGGGGGGCAGCGTCAACGCGCCCGATCTCGGTTTCCTCGACCGCATGCACGTGAGCAACTTCAACCGCGACGAGATGGTCGAGTACCTCGACCTGCTCAAACCCGACGGCAAGCCCGACCCGGCCTTGAAGGGGCGCGTCAATTCGCTCGGGGGACGCTTCCCGCCCGAGCGCTTCTTCTGCTTCGTCGGCACGAACCACAAGGACTACAACATCGCCCGCAAGGGCATCGGCCCCTTGAGCGACGGCCTCGTGCTGATCCGCAACGCCTCGGTGGACGGGGCGCCGCGTTCCTACGCCTATCGCGCCCACAGCGGTGACTACGGGCTGGTGAACTCCGAGGAGGGTTACCAGTGCCTGCGACGCTTCCTCTTCGGCGACGTGCGCGTCGACATCCGCCTGTTCGTCGACGAGATCACCTACCCCACCGCCATCCAGGAGCTCATCGACGAGGACGCCGGCAAGCCGCCGGACGAGCGGCGCACGATCGAGGCCTCCTACAACTTCGAGGCGGCCGCCAAGGTGCGCGGCGCCGGCACGGTGTTGAGCGAGCGGCGGGTCAGCCAGGGCTCGGCCATCCGCCGCACCCACGCGCAGATCTTCGGCCCGGGCAAGTCGGCGTACCTCTTCTCCGGCTACCTGATGAAGGGGGCGCGCAGCACGAGCAACTCCGACCGGGCCCTGGCCTTTGCCATCGAGATCGGCTGCGAGGTGCCGGTGTTCGAGGTCGACCGCAGCTTCTGGTTCGACAGCCACTTCGAGGGCGGCTGGTTGCTCAAGGAGACGGTCACGTTCCACGTGCGCCCCGGCGCCGACAAGACCACGGTCAAGTACGGCCTGGCCAGCGAAGTCGGCGTGGGCGAGGCCAACCGCAGCCCCGACCGCACCGACCTGCCGAACGGCGGCGCCCGCATCGAGATCCCCATCGGCTTCAAGCCGGGCGCCGCCAACCCGCCGCGCCCGGGCCTGCGCGGCCGGCTGGTGGTCGAGTCGTCTCCCTGGAACGCATGACGCGCATCGCGCTGGGCGCCGCACCGTCACGTCACGTCACGTCACGTCACGTCACGTCACGTTGCCGTTGCCCTTGCCGTTGGCGTCGGCGCGGGGCGGTGGCGATGGCGCGGGGCGGTGACTACGGCGCGGTGACCTTCACCGCGTTACTGGCCGAGAATCCGAAGGCGCCGGCCCCGTCCTCCACCCAGAACTGCAGGAAGGCCTCGAGGCCCTGGGGCGCGTTTGGCCAGGGGCCGGTGAGGTCGATGTCGCCCCCGCCGTCGGTCACCAGCACGAACAGCCCGCCACCGGCCGAGAGGAAGTCGGGCACCAGCGTGCCGCCGTAGAAGGGCGCGTGGTCAAGACGCGTGAGCCCGATGAACATGAAGCTCGGCGCGCTCTCGATGGCGTTGCTCAGGGCGATGGTGGTGCTCTCGCCGGGGAAGAGCAGACCCGAGCCCGTGGCCACCGGCTCGCCGTAGGCGCCCGCCAGTCCCAGGCCGAGATCCTCGAAGCGTCCGTCGAGGGTCAGCAGCTCGACGTTGTCGACCTCGTAGTCGTAGTTCTTCCAGTTGGGGCCGTTGAACAGCACGCGGTTGGCCGTGCCCAGATCGCCGCCGGTGGCCTGGGCCGTGGCCGGGCGCGCACCGCTCACGGGCCAGGCCCGCAGCTCGCTGCCCGCGGTCGTGTTGATCAGCTCGACGCGATGCCACGTGCCCACGCTGAGCGTGTAGCCCGTCCCGATGGCGCCGGAGGAGTCACGCAGGTTCAGTGATTGACCGCTGCCGGCGGCCCACCCGAAGTTGGTCGTCTCACCCGGGAACAGGGTGGTGTTGACGAACTGGGTCCAGGCCCCGGGCACGGGCCGGTTGGTGGGGTCCTGCACCGAGTTGACGAGCACGTCGACGGTCAGTCGCCACTCGCTGGGCGGGGTGTCGACGGCGCGGTAGAGACCGTTGTAGCCGTCCGTCGCGCTGTTGTTGCTGTCCCACACCCGGGCCGTGGTCCCGGTGAACTCGACGTCGCCGGGGTCGGACGGGCAGCCCACCTCGCGCAGGTTGACCACCGTCCAGCCGTCATGGCCCGTGTCGGTGCCGCCCCCCGTGGAGCAATTGGCCGCGGTCCACGGCCCGTCGGTGACCGTGAATCCTTCGTCGATGCACGCGACCCCGACTTCGTCGAGCGCCACGGCCTCCGCGCCGCCCCACGCCACCACTGCCACAACGATCACCCCGATCTGCATGCCCATGCTCCGTCTCCTCCTCATCAGGCCAGCCCCCCGCGCGGCGGCGGACGATCCCCCGATCGCCACTCCGTTGCGCACCGCCCGGCGGCACACCGTAGGGCCCCCACCCCGGGGACCGGTCACCAGCATAAATCCATGGCCGGGACGGCGCATGTCGTGATCTCACCGGCCCCGGCTCGTTATGCTCACACCCTCTTCAACCCACCAGCATCAGCCCACTACGGAGTGACCCCAGCATGAGCAAGCTGTCCCGACCGTTGATCGTCCTCGGCCTCGCCTTCCTGGTTTCGGGCTGCGCGTCCGCCTTCCCCACCCAGCCGATCCCCGGCTTCATCCTCAGCGACGTGAAGGCGCCGCTCTCGACGAACCATGGTGACTTCGGCAGCCGCAAGGGCATGGCCACGATCAAGTCCGTGCTGGGCTGGGTCACCACCGGTGACGCCTCCATCGCCACGGCCGCCGCGCAGGCGGGCATCACCGTGGTCAAGCACGTCGACTTCCACAGCTACTCGATTCTCGGCGTGTTCGCCGAGTTCACCGTCATCGTCTACGGCGACTGACCTCGCCGCTCGGGCGGCCCCCGCTCCGGCCCGGTCAACGGGTCGGGGCGGGCGCGCCTGCCCTCAGCCGTCCTCGCTCAGCCGGCCGCGCGCGAGGTCGAGGATCGGGCCGGCGATGTAGTCCGCGAACCGATTCGACCCGAGCTGGTTCCAGTGCCCGTCGGTGGGCGGATAGAACGTCCGCAGCTCGGACTTCGACAGTCCCGTGTAGGCCTCGAGGCCGTCGACGAAGACGCCGCCCATGCGGCGGGTGAAGGTGCGGATGCGCCGCTCACGGACCTGTGAGTGTTCGTCCGGCCCCGTCGAGAGCAGCTCGTAGCGGGACGGCAGGCGCACACCGAGCATCGGCAGCCCGCGCGACTTCACGAACGCCACCAGCGCCTTCTCGTGATCCATGCGCTCGGAGCCCGCGTCCGTCTGCCCCGCCACGGCCGGCTTCCCGATCAGCGGCAGCCCGGGAAGACTCCGCCCCAGTGACTGCGTCAGGCGGCCAGTGAGCACCAGGCGCCAGCGCCGTGGCGGCGTCCACCCTTCGGCGAGGGCCCGGTCGAATTCGGCCGCACCGAGGCGGAACATGGGCAGGGGCAACAGCCAGCGCTGTGCAGCCGCCCGGTCGCGCGGATAGTCGTCGCGGCGCCACGTCGGATAGCGGGCGGCGTGGATCATGCCGTCGTCCGCGGCGTCGGCGAAGAAGAAGCGGCGCTCGAAGTCGTCGCCCCACACGGCGAACACGATGCCGTCGAGCTCGAACTCCCGGGCGGCGACGATGTGCTCCATCACGCTCCACCAATTGGCCAGGCCGTAGCCGTTGAGCGAGAAGTTGAGCAGCTGCACCCGGGGCGACCCCGGCCGCCGGGCGAGCAGCTCCTCGACCCGCCGGGGCCAGTTGACTTCCATGTTCGTCCCGGCGGAGAAGGAGTCGCCGAACACGGCGATACGGAGCACGTCCGGGGACGGCCGGCGGGCCGCGAACTCGTCGTCCGGGAACCCGAGCCCATTGCCCCGCACGGTGGACGCGAACTCGCGCACCCCTTGGTGGAATTGGGCCATGCGCCACGGCGTCGGCGACAGGCGATATCCCGACGCCGGGTCGAAGGCCATGTTGTCGCCCACGTCCTCGCAGACCACGTAGGTCGGCGGACGCGAATCGAGCCCCGCCCACACGCTCACGCCGGCCTCGACCAGGCCGAAGAGCACGAAGGCGCCGAGCATCGCGAAGCTGACTTTCTTGCCGACTCTCAATGACCGTCCGATATGGGCAATCCCGCCACGAGCTCTGCCACCCGCGGCCGCATGAATTGCGCGAATCGATCGGAGCCCCGTTGATTCCAGTGTAGGTCGAATGCCGGGAAGAAATCAGCGCGGCGGTCGGGCGGGATCTCGGAAAAGGCCAGGCCCCCGTCGACGTACCGCGCGCCCAGCTGCTGCGAGAAGCCGGAAACGGCGCGGACGTAGTCCGCAAGGGGGCGGCGGTCGGGCGGCGTATCGGGAACCAGGAACGGCTTGGGCGGGATGAACACGACCAGGCAGCGCAGCCCCCGGGAGCGGATCCACGTGGCCATGTCGTCGATCTGCTGCCGCATGCTCCGGACCATGCCGGCCCGCGTGTCGTCGAGATCCCCGGACGTCCACAGCGCTCCGTCCCGCGGGACGCTCCTGCCGGGCGCGAGCGCGGACACCGCCGGTGACCCCGAAGAATACGCCGTCGAGAACGCCGTCGAGAAGCCGCCGAGCCACGCCTCGGCCAGGCGCGGGCGCCAGGTCAGGGGCGGGGTCCAGGTGCCCCGCAGCGCACGGTCGAAGTCGGCGCCGGACACGCGGTACATGCGACTCGGCCGCAGCCAGCGCTGAGCCTCGCGGAGATCGTCGGGATACTGCGCGGTGTCCCAGCTGACGACCCGCCCGAGCTGCAACCGGTCGCCGGACCCGGCGTCGCCGAGGTGGAAACGGCGGAACAGGTCGTTGCCCCACACGGCGAACACCACGGCGTCCACCTGCCACGCGTCGGCCTCGAGCAGGTCGCGCACCGTGCGCCACCAATTCTGCAGGCCGATGCCGGGGAGCGAGAAGTTGAGCAGTTCGACCGGGCGCTGCGCCCCCAGCAAGTCCTCCACGCGGTCGGGCCAGTTCACGTCGAGGTGCAGGCCCGCGGTGAACGAGTCGCCCAGCACGGCCACGCGGGGCACGGCGGGATCGGCGCGCCCGGGGCCGAAGTCGTCCCGGTCGGGAAACCCCAGCGAGTTCCCCCGCACCGTGGAGAGGAACTCCAGCTCACCCTGCTGGATCTGGGCCATGCGCCAGGGGCGCTCCGAGAGGCGCAGCCCGGTGACCGGGTCGAAGCGGATCAGATCGCCCTCGCCCTCGCAGACCACGAACAATCGAGGGGCCGAGGCGAGGGCAAACGGCACCGAGACCGCGGCCTCGGCCACGACGTAGGTCAGGACCACGACGAGCAAGACCCAGGCGACGCGGCGCAGCCAGGCGAAACCCATGCAGGGACCGGTGACGGGGAGGAGCAGGAGAGCCGAAGAGGGCGTCGACGCCTCGGGACATCCGGGTGAGCCGCCGTCGCGCAGGCAGTCTAGGAGCGCTCGCGAAACCGGTGTCCGTCCGATCACGGAACAGAGTCGCGCGCCATGGACGCTTCACGGGTCGCCGCTGCGTTTCACTCCGTCCGGCACGCCTGGGCACAAGTGCGCAGTCGTTCGCGGGCGCTCGCCATCACTCGCGGTGCTCTCCGCTGCGCGGGCCTGCGGGGCGGGTGTCCGGGACCGGTCAATTGCCTAGACTGCCGCCATCGTTTCGAGCACGAGGCGCGGACCATGAAGATCGAATGCATCGGCGGTGGACCAGCCGGTCTCTACTTTTCGATTCTCATGAAACAGGCCCACCCGGGCGCCGACATCACGGTGTACGAGCGCAACGCCCCCACCGACACCTTCGGCTGGGGCGTCGTGTTCTCGGACGAGACCCTGGGCCACTTCCGGCAGGCCGACGCCCCCTCCTTCGACGAGATCACCGCCAACTTCACCTATTGGCCCGACATCGAGACCTACTACGGCGGCACCTGCGTGCGGTCGACGGGCCACGGCTTCTGCGGCATGTCCCGGCGTCGGCTGCTCGAGATCATGCAGGGGCGCGCCCGCGACCTGGGTGTCGACCTGCGCTTCGAGACGGACATCGACGACGTGGCCGCCCTGGCGGCGTCGGCCGACCTGCTGGTGGGCGCCGATGGCCTCAACTCCATGGTGCGCACGCAGGGGGCCGAGGCCTTCCGCCCGTCGATCCACACCGGGTCGACCCACTTCTGCTGGCTCGGCACCGACCGGCACCTCGACGCCTTCACCTTCGTCTTCGCCGAGAACGACGACGGCCTGTTCATCGTCCACGCCTACCCGTTTCAGGACGACCTGAGCACGTGGATCGTCGAGTGCGACGACGAGACCTGGCATCGCGCCGGACTGGCCCAGGCCACCGAGGAGCAGACCGTGGCCTACTGCGAGGCCCTCTTCGCCGATCACCTGAAGGGGCATCGGCTGCTCACCAACCGGTCCATCTGGCGCCAGTTCCCCACGGTGAAGAACGAGCGCTGGCACCACGAGAACGTGGTGCTGCTGGGCGACGCGGCCCACACCGCCCACTTCTCCATCGGGTCGGGCACCAAGCTCGCCATGGAGGACGCCATCGCCCTGGTCGGAGCCTTCGAACGCCATGGCACCGGCGACGTCCCCCAGGCCCTCGCCGCCTACCAGGACAGCCGCTGGGTCGACGCCGCGCGCCTGCAGAAGGTGGCCCAGACCTCGCGCACCTGGTTCGAGCAGGCGCAACGCTACCAGCACCTGCACCCGCTGGCCTTCACGTTCAACATGCTCTGCCGCAGCAAGCAGATCACCTACGACAACCTCGCCGTGCGCGACCCCGAGCTCGTGCGCCGCGTCACCGAGTGGTGGTGGGACGAGGTCGCCCAGCAGCCGCGCCGACCCGACGGCAGCGCGCCCCCGCCCATGTTCGCGCCGTTCAAGTTGCGCGAGCTCGAGCTGGTCAATCGCGTCGCCGTCTCGCCCATGTGCCAGTACTCGGCCGTCGACGGCGTGGTGAACGACTGGCACCTGGTGCACCTGGGCGCGCGGGCCACCGGGGGCGCCGGCCTGATCGTCAGCGAGATGACCGACGTCTCCGCGGCGGGTCGCATCACCCTCGGCTGCGCGGGCATGTACACCGACGCGCAGGAGGTGGCCTGGAAGCGCATCGTCGACTTCGTCCACGGCAACAGCCACGCCAGGCTCGCCATGCAGCTCGCCCACGCCGGGCGCAAGGCCAGCACCCACCTGCCCTGGGACGGCGGCGAGGCCCTCACCGGCCACGACGCCTGGGAGACCCTCGCCCCCTCGGCCATCCCCTTCGTCAAGGGTTGGCCCACCCCGCGGGCCATGACCCGCGACGACATGGACCAGGTGCGTGACGACTTCGTTGCCGCCACCCAGCGCTGCCTCCGGGCCGGCTTCGACATGGTCGAGCTGCACATGGCCCACGGCTATCTGCTCTCCACCTTCCTCAGCCCGCTGTCCAATCGGCGCGACGACGACTTCGGCGGCAGCCTCGAGAACCGCATGCGCTTCCCGCTGGAGGTCTTCGAGGCGGTGCGAGCGGCCTGGCCGGCCGAGCGCCCCCTGGCCGTGCGCCTCTCCGCCACCGACTGGCTCGACGACGACGGCGGCCAGACCCTCGACGACACCCTGGTCATCGCCCGGGCCCTGAGCGAACGGGGCTGCGACCTCATCGACGTCAGCTCGGCGGGCAACGTCTCGCAGAGCCACCCCGAATTCGGCCGCCTCTACCAGGTGCCCTTCGCCGAGCAGATCAAGCAGGAGGTGGACGTCGCCGTCATGGCGGTGGGCGCGATCCAGGGACACGACCACTGCAACACCATCCTGGCGGCGGGCCGCACCGACCTGTGCGCCCTCGCGCGGCCCCACCTGATCAACCCGTCGCTGACCCTCGGGGCGGCTGTCACATACGGTCACCACGAACACCACTGGCCCGACCAGTACCTGCCGGCCAAGCCGCAACCCAAGGACTGAAGCAACCGGCCGGGCGACGGCCCGACGATGATCGGGCCCACGAGTGCCCGTCTGCGTGCTTGAGACGGCCCTTTTCGTCGTTAGGGTGAGATGCATGAATCGCATGCGCCTGGTCCCGGTGACGCTGGCCCTGTGTGCCGCCGCCCTCTCGTCCGCCTGCTTCACCTTCGGGACGGTGCCCGACTACGGGCGACCACTCCCGCCCGGGGCCGCCGCCCTGCTGCCGCTCGCGCCCGGCGAGGAGGTCCCCGACTTCGCCTCGCAATGGGTGCGGCGGGACGAGCTGCTCGAGGTCACCGAGCGCTCGCTGATCTGGTTCGACAAGCCCTCCTCCAAGACGCACTTCCCCCTCGAGGGCGTGTCCCACGAGCGGGCGCAGCAGAGCCTGTCGCACTTCCGCGACGTGCTGCTCGAGGCCCGGAACGCCGAGGACCTGCAGCGGCGCATCGAGAACGACTTCACCGTCTACAAGAGCGCCGGCTGGGACGGCGACGGCGGCGGGGTGTTGTTCACGGGCTACTGCACGCCGATCCTCGACGGCAGCGTCTCGCGCACGTCCCAATACCGCTGGCCGCTCTACGGCCTGCCCCCCGACCTGCTCAAGGCTGAGGACGGCTCGATCCTGGGTCAGCGCACCGACGCCGGCGTGGTCCCCTACCCCGACCGTCGGCAGATCGACGCCGGAGGCCTGCTCGACGATCAGAACCTCGAGCTGGTCTGGATGCGCTCGCCGCTCGACGCCTACATCGCCCACGTGAACGGCTCGACCATCGTGCGCATGCGCAACGGCAGCCTGAAGCGCTTCGGCTACGCCGGCAAGAACGGGCACAGGTACACCTCGCTGCGCGGAGAGCTCGTGCGCGACGGCAAGCTCAGCCAGGCCGAGGCCAACCTCGACACCATCCGCCGCTGGGCCAAGGCCCATCCCGCCGAGGTCGAGGAGTATCTCTGGCGCAACCCGAGCTACGTCTTCTTCATGCCCATCAACGGCAACCCGCACGGCAGCCTCAACATCGAGGTGACCGCCGAGCGGACGCTCGCCACCGACAAGACCATCTTCCCGCGCGGCGGCGTGGTGTTCGTCGATGCCGACCTGCCGGACGCCAACGGGCGCGGCACGGCCCCCTTCCAGCGCTTCATGTTCGACCAGGACACCGGCGGGGCCATCCGCACCGCGGGCCGCGCCGACATCTACCTGGGCCGCGGCGTGCGGGCCGAGCGCATGGCCGGCGCGACACAATCCGAGGGTCAGCTCTACTACCTGTTCCTCAAGAGCTGATCCGCCACGGGCGTCTCCGGACGTCGAGCCATGACAGAAACCGAATTCGAGGGCGCGCCGCGAGGAGCCTCGCGCCCCACGGCCGGCCCCGCGCAGGTTGCGGGAGCCCTGCCCGACCTCGGCCCCCTGCCCGTGCGACCCATCCGCGAGGGCCCTTACGAGATCCGCTTCGCGCGCACCGAGGCCGAACGCGAGGCCGCCCTGCGCCTGCGCTTCGAGGTCTTCAACCTCGAGCTGGGCGAGGGCCTCGCCGCCTCCCACGCCACCGGCCTCGACACCGACGCGTTCGACCCCCACTGCCACCACCTGCTCGTCATCGACACGCGGGCTGACGTCATCGTCGGGACGTATCGCATGCAGACGCAGGCCATGAGCGCACGCGGCGCCGGCTTCTACTGCGACGGCGAATTCGATCTCTCGACCATGCCCGCCGCGGTGCTCGACGAGGGCATCGAGGTGGGCCGGGCTTGCATCGCCAAGGAACACCGCCGTCACCGCGTGCTCTTCGGCCTGTGGAAGGGCCTGGCCGCCTACCTCGACGCCGCCGGGAAGCGCTACCTCTTCGGCTGCTGTTCGCTCACCAGCCAGGACCCGGCCGAGGGCCTGGCCGTGATGGCGCACCTCTCGCGTGAGGGACACGTGCACCCCTCGGTGGTGGTGCGCCCCCGGCCGGGCTTCGCGTGCACCCCCGACGAGGAAGGCGGCGGCCTCCCGACGGTGAAGGTGCCGCCGCTCTTCGCGACCTACCTGCGCTACGACGCGCGCGTCTACGGCCCGCCGGCCGTCGACCGCCAGTTCAAGACCATCGACTTCCTGGTGGTCACCGACACCCACGACCTCGACCCCGAAGCCTGGCAGTTGTTCTTCGGGCGCCCCGGCCCCCCGAGACCCGGCCCCCCGAGCGGCGACCCGGCGTGAGGCGAGTGCGCAGGGTCTTGCGCCTGACGGCCATGGTCGTCGTCACGGTGGTGTTGGTGGTGCCGGCGATCCTGAGCCTGCCGGCGGGCGACCGGTGCATCGCCTTCCGCAGCCGCATCACCAGCGCCTGGTCGCGAGCCGTCACCGCGATCATGGGCATCCGCGTCCGGGTGGAGGGCGCGCCGCCGCAACCGCCATTCTTCCTGGTCAGCAACCACCTCGGATACATGGACATCGTGGTGCTGGCCACGGCGCTGCCCGCCGTCTTCGTGTCCAAGTCGGAGGTGGCCCGCTGGCCGGTGATCGGGTTCCTGTGCCGACTCGTGGACACCGTCTTCGTCGACCGAGGCCGCAAGCGCGACCTGCCCCGGGTCGTGGCCCACATCGAGGCGCTGCTGGGCCGGGGCGTGGGCGTCGTGGCCTTCCCCGAGGGCACCAGCAGCGATGGTCGGCAGGTGCTGCCCTTTCGTCCCTCCCTGCTCGAACCGGCTCTCCGTCGCGGATACGGTGTGAATTGCGCCAGCCTGACCTACACCACGCCGGCCTCGGAGCCCCCGGCCCGACTCGCGGTGTGTTGGTGGGGAGACATGACCTTCGGAAGCCACTTTCTCGACCTTTTGGGAATCAGGCGCGTGACCGCGACAATCAGGTTCGGGCGGGAGCCGGTGCGGGAATCCGATCGACACCGACTGGCCGTGCGACTGCACGAAGAAGTGGTCCAGCTGTTCGTACCCGTCGACACCGAGGAGCCGAAGACGCAATGGACACCGTCCGCGATCTGATCGAACGGAACTGCGCGTACGTGCGCCGCGCCGCCGGCCTGGTGGCCGAACTGGACGACCGCGTCTACGCCGCCACCGGCCCCGGCTACGAGAACGGCCCGGTGGGCACGCAGGTGCGGCACATCGTCGACTACTACGAGTGCTTCCTGACGGGCATCACGACGGGGCATGTCGACTACGACCGGCGGCAGCGCGATCCCCACGTCGAGACCGATCGCCGGGTCGCCATCGCACGGCTGGAGACCATCGCCGGCCGCCTGGCGGGCCTCATCGACCGACCGACGGGTCTCGCCGGGGCCGATGACGAGGCCAATGCCAGGGCCAAAGCCGGGGCCGTTGCGGGAAACACCGCGGGAGAGCCCGGCACCGCGAGCCTCACGGTCTCCGCGGACGTCGTCGGTGAAAGCGCGACGGCAGCCCCCTCCTCCCCCGAGCGCGAACTGCAGTTTCTGATGAGCCACACGATCCACCACTTCGCCGTCATCGCCCTGGTGCTCACGGCCCAGGAGGTCGACGTCGACGGGGAGCTGGGCGTCGCGCCCTCCACCCTGCGCTTCTGGACGCAGGCGCCCGACGTCCGTCGCTGATCCGGTGAGACGCACCGGCTGGGGCCGCCGGCTGGCCGTGCTCTACCTGGCGGCGCTGCTGCTCTCGCACCTCGTGTGGTGGGCCGCCTCCGTGACGCCCCCGGAAGACGGCGAACTCGTGGAGGTGTTCCACCCCGACTCCACGGATGACGTCTTCCTCTCCGTCCCCCTCTCGGTGCGACAGGAGGGCCCCACCGACGGCCCGGCCGTGCTGTTGCTCCACGGCAGCCCCGGCCGGAAGACGAACTTCGCCGGCATGGTGCCGCCCCTCGCCGCGGAGCACCGCACGATCGTCCCCGACCTGTCCGGATTCGGCGACTCGTCGTCGTGGGACTCCGATCTCTCGATGCAGGTCCAGGCCGGCCTGATGCTGAGCCTGCTCGACCAACTCGACATCGAGCAGGCCCACGTCGTCGGCTACTCCCTGGGCGGCGGCATCGCGCTGCAGATGTGGGCCCAGGCGCCGGAGCGCATCGCGTCGCTCGTGCTGCTGTCTTCCATCGGCGTGCAGGAGATGGAGCTGCTCGGGGACTACCACCTCAACCACGGGCTGCACCAGCTGCAGACCGCCGCCGTCTTCGGCCTGCTCCACCTCGTGCCCCACTTCGGCGCCTTCGACTCCTACGCCAAGGACCTGCTCGCCCACGCGCTCATCTTTTCCCAGAGCGACCAGCGGCCGCTGCGCGGGATCCTGCGGCGCTACGACGGGCCCATGCTGGTCATCCACGGCGAGACCGACTTCCTCGTGCCGCCCGAGGCCGCCGTCGAACACGCGCGTCTCGTGCCCCAGGCCGAGCTGCAGATGCTCGAACAGGGCCACTTCATGGTCTTCGAGCAACCCGACGACCTGGCGGCGCGCATCGGCGCCTTCGTGTCGCGGGTCGAGTCGGGACAAGCGCTGCTCCGCAGCGCGGCCGCCCCCGATCGCGTGGCCGCCGCCGCGCGGCCCTTCGACCCCACCACCATGCCTCCGGCCCACGGGCCCTTCCTGGTCCTGCTGTTGGTGCTCATCGCCCTGGCCACCCTGATCAGCGAGGACCTCACCTGCATCGGCGCCGGCCTGCTCGCCGCGGCCGGCCGGATCACCTTCCTGCAGGCCAGCGCCGCCTGCATCGTCGGCATCTTCGTCGGCGACATCGCCCTGTTCCTGGCCGGCCGGACCTTGGGGCGCGGCGTCGTTTCCCGCCGTCCCCTCAAGTGGTTCCTCAGCCCTGAGCGCGTGGTGCGCGCCGAGAAGTGGTTCAAGCGCCGCGGCCTGCCCATCGTGTTCGCCAGCCGCTTCATGCCGGGGCTGCGCCTGCCCACCTACTTCGCCGCCGGCGTCCTCGGCACCAGCCTGCTGAGTTTCAGCGCCTGCTTCCTGCTGGCGGCCATGGTCTGGACCCCGCTGCTCGTGGGCCTCTCCATGGCGGCGGGCTATGGCGCCGGGTCCTCCGCTGGGTCCTCCGCAGGTCCGTCCGCCGGCACATTCCTCGCGTGGGGACCGTGGGCCGCGGTGGGTCTGTTCGTCCTGCTGGTCCTGGTGGTGAAGGTCGGGGTGCCGGCCTGCAGTCACCGCGGGCGGCGCCTGCTGCGCGGTCGCTGGCTGCGTTGGACACGCTGGGAGTTCTGGCCCCCGTGGCTGTTCTACCCGCCCATCGTGTGCTGGATCGCGTGGCTGGCCTGCAAGCACCGCAGCCTGACGCTCATGACCGCCGCCAATCCGGCCATCCCCACCGGCGGCTTCGTCGGCGAGTCCAAGGCCCAGATCCTGTCCGGACTGCTCGACGGGCTGCGACGCACCGGCGGCCCGGTCTCCGCCGTAGCGCGCTGCGAGCTGATCCCCGCCGCCCTCGATGCCGACGAGCGCCTGGCCCTGGCCCTGTCCTTCCTGCGCGACGAACAGCTGCCCTATCCGGTGGTGCTCAAGCCCGACGTCGGCGAGCGCGGCGCGGGCGTCAGCATCGTCGCCGACGCCGATGAGCTGGCCGCCGCGCTGACCCGCGAGGACGGCGACCGGTTGTTGCAGGAGCACGTGCCGGGCATCGAGGTCGGCGTGTTCTACGTGCGCATGCCCGGCGAGCGGGGGCGCCTGCTGTCGATCACCGACAAGCGCATGCCCACCGTCACGGGCGACGGCCGGCGCACCCTCGAGGAGTTGATCCTCGACGACGACCGCGCGGTGGCCATGGCGTCCGTCTACTGTGCCCTGCATGCCGAACGCCTGCTCGACGTGCCGCCCGCGGCCGAGACGGTGCGCCTGGCCGAGCTGGGCACCCACTGCCGCGGCGCGGTCTTCCTCGATGGACACGCACTCAACACGCCGGCCCTGGAGCAGGCCATCGAGACTCTCTCCAAGGGTTTCGACGGCTTCTGCTTCGGCCGCTACGACATCCGGGCGCCGAGCCGCGAACACGTGGCCGAGGGCCGCGGGCTGAAGGTCATCGAGCTCAACGGCCTGACTTCAGAGGCCACCCACATCTACGACCCACGACACGGCCTCTTCGCCGCCTGGCGCACCTTGGCCGGACAGTGGAGCCTGGCCTTCAGCATTGCCGCCGCCAACCGCACGGCCGGCGCCCGCCCGAGCACGCTGCGCGAGCTGCTCGCCGCCGTGTGGGCCTTCAGCGGTCGGCGCGGATCTGCGCCCTGAGCTCGCGGAACAGGATCGTCGCCAGCGTGTTGTGGCCCCACACGTTGAGGTGGTAGTCCTTGCGCCAGTAGAGGGCGATGTCCTTGCTGCGCATCTCCTCGGTGGGATCGATGACCGTGAGGCCGCGGGACTCCAGGGCCTCCGCGAGACGCAGACCCAGGCGCCGACCGACCGCAGCCTGCTCACGGGTCATGCCGAGCGTGTCGAGCGCGGTCTGGAGCACCGGCTGGTCGTCGAGCAGGTCGACATCCGGCTTGATCGGGATCAGCAGGAAGACCAGCTCGACATCGAGCTCTTCGCACGTCGCGATGAGTTCGTCGATGTAGTGCAACGCGGCCTCCAGCGACTCGTCCTCCTCCTCGGGCCAGTGCATGAACCGATAGGCCTGGTTGAGGCCGTTGCCCAGTGAGGCGGACCCCCAACGACGCGGCGGGTCGTCGATGAGCTCGCGCACTTTGTTGAGCCTCTCGCCGTAGCCCTCGGGGAAGTTCTTGCGCTTGACGACCTGCTCGAAGCGCAGCAGATGCAGCGCGTTGTAGAAGTCGTTGCCTGTGAAGAATCCGACGATGGCCATGTCCGGCTTCAGGTCGGCGTGCTTGCGCAGTTGCCGCGGCCAGTACCACGGCCCCACCCCGCCGATGCCCGCGTTGATGACGTCGTACGAGCGGCCGTCATCCATGCGGTTGAGCTTGCCCTCGAGCACGTTGGCATAGCTCTCCTCGTTGTAGAGGAAGCCCTCGGCGTGGCTGTCCCCCATGGAGAAGATGCGGTAGCCGTCATGCTCGATCTCGGTGTCTTCGTCCTCACGGAAGCCCATGTTGTTGGACTCGAGGACAATCTCGAAGCGCGGGTGATTCCACTTGTAGCTCACCGAGACGTCGGGCATCAGGCGCACACCGAGATCGGGGTCGTACTCGTGACGGACGCGGTCTTGCACGTTGATATTGGGGTACAGCCGCGACGCCGAATCCTTGTTGAGCTCGCCGTTGAACGACGACGGGTCGACGAAATCGATGGCGCGCCCCACCCCCACCCGCTCATCGTCGTCATCCTCGCCGTCATCGGCGGTCGCCTCGGCATCCGTAGGTGCATGCGCGCCGGCCCCGCTCGAGGACGGCATGCCGGCACCGGAACGTCCGCCACCGGGAGTCCCGTCTCCTCGTTGCACGTCGTCGGAGGCCCCGCCATCGGAGCAGCCGGCCAGCACGAGGCTCAGCGCGAGGAGCAGGGCCAACCCCCGCGGGGTTTCCGAACGATTCGCCATCACGGGTTCGACGCGTCCACGCGCACGCGGGAGACGGCCGTGCGCCAGCCGTCGTATCGGGAGAGACGTTCATCCTCGGACATGGTCGGCTCGAAACGCCGCTCCCGGCTCCAGCGTTGGCTGATGTCGTCGAGGGAGGTCTGCAGCCCCGACCCCAGGCCCGCGAGCCAGGCCGCCCCCAACGCCGTGGTCTCTGTCACCTGCGGCCGCTCCACCGGGAGGTCGAGGATGTCGGCCAGGAACTGCGCCATCCAGTCGTTGGCCACCATGCCGCCGTCGACCCGCAGGGTCGTCGGCGCGGCCGCGCCGTCGGCGGCCAAGGCGGTGAGCAGATCGCGGGTCTGGAAGCCCACCGACTCGAGGCCGGCCCGCACGATGTCGGCCGCGTTGGTGTCGCGCGTCATGCCGAACAGGGCGCCGCGCGCGTGGGGATCCCAGTAGGGCGCGCCCAGACCCGTGAAGGCGGGCACGAGGTACACGCCGTGTCCACCGCTCGCGGACCGGGCCAGGCCCTCGCTCTCCGCGGCGTCGCCGAACAGCTTCAGCTCGTCGCGCATCCACTGCACCACCGAGCCCGCGGAGAAGATGCTGCCCTCGAGGGCGTAGCTGGTCTCGCCGCCGAGGCGGTAGCCGATGGTGCCGAGCAGGCGGTTGGTCGAACGCAGGGCCGCCACTCCCGTGTGCAGGAGGGCGAAGGCGCCGGTGCCGTAGGTGCACTTGAGCATGCCCGGTTCGAAGCAGGCCTGGCCGAAGGCGGCCGCCTGCTGGTCGCCGGCCACCCCCCGGATCGGCACCTCGGCTCCGAGGATGTCGGCCGTCACCGTGCCGAAGTCGGCGGCGCAGTCGAGCACCTCCGGCAACACGGCCCGCGGCACACCGAACATCGCGAGCAGCTCGTCCGACCAGGTCTGGTCGTGGATGTCGAGCAGCATGGTGCGTGAGGCGTTGGTCACGTCGGTGGCGTGCCGTTCGCCGCCCGTCAGCCGCCAGAGCAGGAAGCTGTCGACGGTGCCGAAGGCGAGCCGGCCGTCCTCGGCCGCCGCCCGGGCCCCCTCGACGTGATCGAGCAGCCAGGCCAGCTTGGTGGCCGAGAAGTAGGGGTCGAGCAGCAGGCCGGTGAGGGCTCCCACCCGGTCCTCGGCGCCTTGGGCCCGCAGCGCCTCGCAGGCGTCGGCCGTGCGCCGGTCCTGCCACACGATGGCGGGTGCCAGGGCCTTGCCGGTGGCGCGATCCCAAAGCAGGGTCGTCTCGCGCTGGTTGGTGACCCCCACCGCGGTGAGGTCGGTGGCAGCCATGCCCGCCTCGGAGAGGGCCTGACGCGCCGATTCGACCACCCCGTCCCAGATCTCCTCGGCGTCCTGCTCCACCCAGCCGGGATGCGGGTAGCGGCAGACCAGCGGCCGTCCGGCCGATGCGAGGGGACGTCCCTGCGGATCGAAGACGATGGCGCGGGAGCTGGTGGTCCCCTGGTCGATGGCGAGCACGGCCGTCATGACCTCATCCTCTCAAAGTTGCTCGGGGCCTGGCGACCTCCGGTCTCCACGATGTGTCCACAATGCTCGTGCACTCCGCCGGGCCGGGCGACCACGCGTCGGATGCCGTCCCGGGGGACTCCGCGACGGGCGCGGCCCCCGGAGCGGCGCGCGCAGCGGGCAGGGATTTCGCCGCTGAGGTACGATCGGGCTCTTCCATCCGGGCGGTTGGAGGACGAGTGGTCCGTGTGTGCATCCGGATCCCGACGTCCGCCTCCGCCCCTCTCAAGGGTCGTCCGGCGGACGACCTGCCACGAGTTTCCGAGGAGTGAACCATGTCCGAAGGCAACAAGGACGCCACCACCGTCATCGGCGGCGACACCGTCATCAAGGGCGAGATGTCCTTCAAGTCGAGCGCCAACATCGTCGGCACGTTCGAAGGCACCATCACGGGTGAGGGGCAGCTCAACGTCTCCGCCAACGCGATGTGCAAGGCCAACGTCGATTCGTCCTCCGTCACCGTCGACGGTCGCGTCGAAGGCAACCTCGTCGCTCGCGAGAAGGTCCAGCTCAACGCCAAGGGCGTGGTCAAGGGCGACATCGTGGCCGGCAAGATGATCATGAACGAGGGCGCGTCCTTCTTCGGCCAGTGCTCGGTGGGCCCCGAGGCGGTCAAGGCCGCGCAGAACGGGCGCAACCCGGGCCACGCCGTCGGCGACACGGGCCACGCCGCCCCCGGCGCTCCCGGCGCCAGCCGCGTCGCGGGCAAGGTCTGATCGACGAGGTGGAGCGGGTCGCGCCGGGTTGAGGCGCGACCCGCCTCCGGACCTCTCGGGACATGGCCTTCCGGAAGAGTCGGTCGCGCAAGGGACCGCGACGGGTGCAGTGTTATCACTGCCGCCACCGGTTCGAGGTCGGCCCCAACGCCGAGTCCACGAATTGCCCGCAGTGCAGCCAGCGGGTCATCGTCGGTGACGTGATCGTCTCGGCCATCCTGCCGGTCAAGCTCGTGCAGACCTGCGGCCGGGTGGTGATCAAGCCCAAGGGTCGCGTCAACGCCGACCTCATCGAGGCCCACGAGGGCGTCGAGGTGAACGGCGGCGTCACGGCCAACGTGCTCAGCGGCGGCGCGGTGATCATCGGGCCCAAGGCGCGTTGGAAGGGCGACTGTCGCGCGCCGTCGGTGGAGATCAAGCCGGGCGCGCGCATCGAGGGCGGATGCTTCATCATCCCCGACGAGACCTTGGGTCTGCACGACATGGCCGCCGAGGCCGCTGAGTTGGCGGCCGCGGCGGAAGCCAAGCGCGTGGCCGACGAGCAAGCCGAGATCGCCGCGAAGGCAGCGGCCAAGGAGGCCGCAGCGCAAGCGAAGGCCGCGAGGATGAGGGCCGCGCGCAAGCCCGCCAAGACCAAGCCGGTGGCGTCCGCGGCGACCGCAACGACGGCGCCCCCCGCCAAGCCCAAGGTCGCCAAGAGCACGACGCGCAAGACGACCAAGACCGCGAAGTCGACGACGGCCAAGAAGACCACCAAGAAGGCCGCCGCCAGGAAGTCGACCACCAAGAAGACGACGACCAAGAAGGCAGCCACCAAGGCGGCGAAGAAGAAGGCCACCAGGAAGCCCGGGACCTCCACGCGGACGCCCAAGCCGGAGTGACGAGCCACCCATGAAGATCCTGCTGGCGGTCATCGCCCTCGTCGCCCTGACGCTGCGCCTCTGGAACGTCGGCGACGTCGGCATCTCCCACTGGGACGCCGGCAGCTACACCGCGGGCCCTTACGGCATCGGCCCCTACGGCAAGAGCTACATCCTGCCCTTCTACGCCCCGCCGCTCCTGCCGTCGCTGACCTGGGCCGCCTTCGAGGTGTTCGGCCGCGTCGCCTCCGTGGCCGCCGTGCTCATGGCGCTGCTCGGTGTCGCCGCCGTCCTCGCGGTCTACAGCCTCGGCCGGCGGCTGTTCGGCATCGGCCCGGCCCTCATCGGCGCGGCGGCCCTCGCCAGCATGAGCTTCCACGTCGTCTATTCACGGCAGCCGCTCGCCGACGCGCCCTACGTGCTGCTGTTCATCCTGGCCATCCAGGCCCTCTGGGTCGGGTGGCACGACGGACGCCGCAGCGCCTTCCTCGCCGCCGGCGTGTGGACCGGCGCCTGCCTGCTGACCAAGTACCACGGGTTCTTCCCGCTGGTCGTGTTCGGGCTGCTGGTCCTCGCCGCACGCGTGCCCGGACTGGTGCGGCCCCGCGCCGAGATCCCGGGCCCCATGCCCACCACCCTGTCCGGCATCAAGGGCCTGATCCTGGCCGGCGCCATCGTCGCCATCCCCGCGGCGTGGCTGGCCTGGGACATCGGCACGCACATCGGCTTCGACGTGTTCCGCGCCAACCGCCAGTCGTGGATCCCCGAGATGGGCCTGTGGCTCATCCCCCAGACGGCCGCCTACGTGTTTGAGTGCCTCTCGCGCTGGGTGGGCGTGGCCCTGCTGGTGTGCGCCGCCGGCGGCTACGGCGTGATGATCGTGCGGCGCCATCCGGGCGACGTGCTCATGCTGCTGTGGACCGGCCTGTTCCTCGGCACCCTGCCCCTGTACATGAACTACCCGCGGCTCGTGCTGCCATTGCTCGTGCCCCTGTCGCTCGCCGCCGGTGTCGGGCTGAACGCCCTGATCCAGCGCCTGGGCGGGGCCGGCTCGTTGAAGGCCACCGGAATCGTCGTGGCCCTCGTGCTGGTGACGGGCTCGCTGCGCACCGCGCCGGCCCTCGGTGTGGCCGACACCGGGTACGAGGCGGCGGCCGAATGGCTCATCGATCAGGGGCCGGGCGAACTCCCCGACCTGCTCGTGACCCAGCACGCGATCCTGTTCTACCTCGGCGACGCGCCCAACACCTTCCTGGCCCTCGACGAACCGGCCCTGGCCGAGACCCTGCGCACGGGTGCCTTCCGCTACCTCGTGGCCGACCTGCGCGAGCTGCAATTGCCCGAGGCGCTGCGGGAGTCCTTCGATCGGCGGCGGCCCTTGCTGCAGCAGGTCGCGACCTTCGCCAACCCCCTGCCCGAGCCCTTCGTGGTCAACCTGGCCGGCTTCGAGGGGCTCGATGCGCTGAACGATCCCGACACCAGCCCCGAGCGGCGTGAGGCCCTGGGCACGCTGCGCATCTGGCTCAACCTGCGCCCCGACAACCGCTGACCCCCGGGGTCAGAGCTCGATGGTGATCTTCTTGGCGTCGGTGACGTGTCGGAGCTGGAACTCGAGCCCGAACTCGGCCGTGTCGAGCACCAGCAGCGCCGCGTTGACCTCGATGCCGACGAAGCCGAAGTTGTTCGGCAGGGCCATGCTCGCCGTCGAGTGCCCCGTGCCGCTCAGGAAGCCCTGGTATCCCTGCATCAGGGTGCCGCCCGGATCGAAGACCTGCGGGTAGAGCGTGAGCGTGAACAGCACGTCCTCGAACAACGGCAGCTCGCGACCGTCGGGCAGGTTGATGCCCGGCATCGTGGCGAAGGACATGATCAGGAAGTAGTAGTCGTCGGTGTCGCCGCTCGGCAGCTCGATGTCCATGTCGAACCAGGTGCCGATGGCGGGCGGGCTGGCCTCGATGATGGGCTCGAAGGACCAGCGCTGGGCCCAGATGTCCGAGGCCGGCGTGCTGCAACCGCAGCCCGGTCCCTCGTAGGGGCCGGTCCAGGTGAAGAGGATGTCCTCGCCGGCCTTGTCCATGGCGATGTGCGGGAGGCGCAGGTCGCCCACCGTCGAGGAGGCGATCTCGACCTCGTCGCCGAGGGCCACACCGTGGCGGTCGTAGCGCCGCGCCATGATGCGCGAGAACGCGCCCGAGTGGTCTTCCCAGGTCACGATGAAGTTGCCGAGCCAGTCGGACGCCAGGCCGATCTCCTTCTGATCGCCCGTGATGGTCTGGTTGACCATGAACTCGCCGCTCAGCGGCGTGCCGGTCTTGTCGAACACCCGGGCCATGATGGCGAAGCCGCTGCCGTCGGCGGCGTTGTCGTGCCACGCCACGATGAAGCGGTCGAAGCGCCGATCGGAGACGACCCGCGGCTCGCGCTGGTCACCGGAGTTGAACGTGTCGTGGAGCTGCTCCTCCTGGAAGTCGAGGGGCAGGCCGTCGGTGAGGAAGCGGCGACCGAACACGGCCTGTCCACCGCCGGTGCCGTTGCCGCCGAAGTCGACCCAGGCCGCCATCAGGCGGTTGTCGCTGGCCACGCCGAGCGAGATGTCGATCTGCGCGTTGTTGGTCAGCGTGTTGCACTGGATGTCGCCGGTGAGCGGCGTGCCCGTGGGATCGAAGGTGCGGAAGAAGGCGTCACCGTTGTTGCGCCCGGACCAGGCCACGACGAAGTTGCCGTCGGGCGTCGCGGCCACGAGCGGCTCCCACTGGGACTGGTTGGACTCGACGTTGACCTGGAACTCGGCCGTCACCGGCACGCCGTCCTTGTCGAAGATGCGCGCGAAGACTCCCTGTCCGTCGCCATCGAATCCGGCGTTGTCGGTCCACGCCACGATGAAGGTGCCCTCGTCGTTCATGACGATGGTGGGCTCGTCTTGCCGCCCCGTGACCAAGGTGTCGTTGGCCTGGATATCGCCGGTGAGGGGCACGCCGTCGCCGTCGTACACCCGCACCATGACCTCGTGGTTGAGCACCGTCTCCCACGTCACCGCCATGCGGTCGGCGTGGAAGTTCACCGCGCCGCGACCGTACTCCTGGCTGAAGCTGGAGTCCGAGTTGACGATGAAGGCACCGCCTTCGGCGTGGAAGTGCTGGGCCGTCGCGGGCGCCGCGCACAGCGCGACGACGACGGACGGGACGATCAGGCACGACGCGAGAGCGAAGCGGCGCATGCGGGCAATCCGGGCGGGGGACATCGGGCGGGCGTGAAGACGCGGAGCGTCCTCCCCTATCGGCCGGAGGTGACGAGCGGCGTGAGACGGCCAGGCTGTGGCCGGTCCCGCCGCGCCGTGAGGCCGTGGAGGAGGGGGATCGGGGATGCCCTCAATATACCCCGGTCTCGACGCCCGCGGGGGGTCTCCTCAGGGCCGCGTCACCCGCAAGACGATCTCACCTGCGGCCCCCGCCGACGCCCCGCCGAGGCCCGTGATGCGGTGTTCGCGGCCATCGGCCAGCACCTCGCGACTCAGCTCGAGGGTGTCGAAGGTGAGCCGGTCCATGGGCCCCACCGATGACGAGCCGAAGTCCACTTTCTCCCGACTCGCGAGGGCGTTGAGGCAGACGTCGATGCGCACGCCATCCGGACCGGCCTTGCTGGCCCGCACGGCGAGGCCGTCGAGGTAGCCCACGGTGGACGGATCACCGGTCGACGCATTCTGGGCCACGTCGACGTCGTAGCCGTACAAGGCGGTGCTGGTCACCCCGGTCATGGCGAAGGCGGGCTGCCCCGCATCGACCGTGAGCGTCACCCGCGCCAGGGTCGCGCCTTCTCCCCCTCGGGCGGGCCGGGCCCGCAGCGTCACCTCCACCGCGAAGGGCTCGGTGTCCGGGGCGAACAGTCGCATGGCCTCGAGGCCGCGATCGAGGGCCGACACGTCGCCCGACATGAGCATCCACCCGTGGTACTGCTCCCAGAAGCTGTGCGCGGAATCCTCGAGGACGATCCCCTCCACGAGATTCCGTCCGCTCCAGTCGTCGTTCCAATCGGATCCCGGGAAGTGGATCGGCTGGATGGCGAGTGTCTCGTAGTCCTCGAAGGTGCGGGGCCACATCTGGTGCAGGGTGACGGCCGGCACGTCCATGGACCGCCACCGCAGGGCGGAGACATCGATCACGCGGATCTCTTCGCTGCCCTCGCGCAGCGCGAAGGCCTCCGGCGCCGGATCCACGTCCAGCAGCCGGAAGCGCACCACGCGACCGGTGGGCCCATGACTCGAAGGCCCCCGGGCCGACACGATGCAATCGTCGCCCGGTGCCAGGCGGCGCGCGCCGGCCAGGGTGGTCATGGCCACCACCGGCTGATCCACGTTGCCGATCGACCGCAGGTTGCGGATCCCCTGTTCGGTGGTCACGGTCCCGTGCATCTCCTCGATGCGCATGCCGGCGTCCAGCGGGTCACTGTGGCGCTCGAAGAAGCGCAGCCGGAAGCCGCCCGACAGGTCGTCCTCCAGGCGCAGCGCACTGAGCGAGCCGCTGGTCCATTCCTGCATCTGCGGGTCGCCGGCCACGGCGCCATGGGCGATCTCGGTGTCCCAGTCCCGCAGCATGGTGTGGCTGCGCTCGGACCGGTGCACGGACGTGCGGCCCAGGACCAGCGTCTCGATGCGGGTCGCCAGCCGCTCGACGCGCCCCTGGGCGACCAGGGTGTCGAGGCGTTCGGAGTCCAGCGCCTCCGTCGGCAGGGCGTGGACCGCGAACACGTCGACCTGCACGCGACCGGCACGCCGGAAGGACGCCGTCAGGTTCGCCAGCAGGGCGTCGAACTCGTCGTGGATGCCTTGCGACGCGGTCAGCAGCAGCCGACCGTCGTCGAGCAACTCCACCTCCCGGGTCTCAAGGCTGAACTCGTCGGACGCGAGCACGTCCCACAACAGCGTCCCGAGCATGCCGCCCAGCGAGTACTCCTCGGCGTAGAGGTCGTCGTCCCACAACTCGTCCCAATCGCGGGTCAGGCCGAACGGCAGGACGGCGAGGCGCGCCTGCTCGCCTTCGGCGTCGCGCTGCAACCCGCCCAGGTCGTACAGACGCGTGATCACCTCGGCCGCGCCCTCCTCCACGACGCCGTCGTTCGTTGACGCGTTGAGGACCGGCGTCAGCGCCAGGGTGAGCGCCAGGGTGAGGGTCAGGGCAAGGCGAACGGACGGGGCAAGGACGGCGATGTTCATGGCAACTCCTCTTGGAACCGCGACAGGCGGTGGATCGGTAGCGCTGACGAACCGGCGGCCCCGCTCATGGGGTCGAGGCCGAGGTCGCGTCGCAGGGCCCGCTCGACGTCGCTGAGCAACGCTGCCGACGGACGGTCGGCGCGTGACGGCCAGCGACTGCCGGCGGTGCGAAGTGCGGACTGCAGGGTGGACGCCCGTCCCCCGAGCGCATTCCAGGCGTCGAGGGCGTGGTCGGGCGTCAGGCGGGCGGCGGTCATCCAGGCCAGGGCCGCCACGCGTCGGTCGGCGGGCGGCTGCAACGCGAGGTGACCCACCAGGCGCCGGCCATGTTCCTCGTCGCCCCAGCGCGCCACCGCCGTGAGCACCGGGGTGGTGTAGCCGCCCGGATCGAGAGACGGCCCCGCGCTCCACAGGTAGGGCAGCAGCAGATCGGCCCGGATCGCCGGCGCGCAATGCCCCGCCAGCTGCACCAGGGCCTCGGCCGACGCGAGGCCCACGTCGCCGCCCAACCACCCGCGCGAGGCCTCGTCCCGTTCGAGCACCTCGACGAGCACGGTCAACAGCGACGTCGAGCGCTCGGCGTCGAAGGTGTCGCGCCAGCGCGCGAAGAGACGCGCGAGGGCGCCCCGGTCGCCGAGTCGGGCGGCGGCCTGGAGATACGGCTCGCTCTCCTCGTTGCCGAGGACGTCGGCGGCCACCACGAGACCGGGACCGAGGGCCACCAGCTCGTGCTCGACCACCCAGTCCAGCAGCGGCGCCGTGAGTCGGGCGGCGGAGGGTCCCGCTTCGGCTCCGGCGGCCAGGGCCGACGACAGCGCACGCTGGGTCCCCTCGGGATCCGCGGCGAGACGCTCGGCGAACAACGCCGCGGCCCGACCGGCCTGATCCTGTCGGGCCGCCAGCCGCCCGAGCACCGGCACCGCCGTCTCCGCCGGAACCAGGGCGAGCAGCTCCTGCAATCGCGTCGACGGACCCGGTCCGGTGCGCGCCGACACTGAGTCGCCGCCGGCCCGGCCGTGGGCCCGGTCGAGCGTCCGATCCAGGACCAGGTCGAGCGCCGACGCGCCCGCGGCATCGCGGGCCAGCAGCTCCGCGGCCGTCCGTTGCGTCGACGAGAGCGCGCGGTCGGTTCCCACGAGCAACAACTTCTGCAGGGCCCGCAGCAGCTCGGGATGATGCTCCAAGGCCAACTCACGGGACTCCATCAAGGCCAGCGCCGCCTCCACCGATTCCCGGCGCGCGAGGGCCTGGGCGACGATGGAAGACGTCGCCGGATCGGCCAGGGCGTAGCGCAGCGCGGCGTGACTCAGATCCGCGTCGCGTCCCAGCGCGAGGCCCCGCACGAGCTGCGAGACGGCCCACCCCTCGGCGCGCAGGGGCGCGAAGGCCCGTTCGCACACCGCCACGAAGTCGGCCTCGGCGAACGGCAGGGCCTCGTCCGCCTCACTCAAGGCCTCCGCGAGCGCTGCGCGCACCTGTTCGAGCCGCGCCGCGTCCGGCGTCGAGGGCGCAGAAGCCCACACGAGCTGGGGACGCTGCGGCAAGGCGTCCTCGGTGAGCACGACTTCATGGGGGTCGTCCGCGCCGCTGTCCGGCTCGGCGACACGCCACGGGCGGCCGATGACGACGGCCAGGGCCAGCAGGGCCGCCGCCGCCACCCAACGCCACGCCCCGGCACGGCGCGGCCGGACACCGATGCGGGGCGCGACGACGGCCTCCGGCTCGGCGACGTCCACCGCGTCCCAGAGGCGCTCGAACGCGGCGCGGGGCGCGGCCGGCGACGGCGGCGCGGACGTCGCCACGATCCAGTCGTCGAGCTGCCGTTCGTCGGCGATCACGCGGGTGCAGGCCGGGCAGGTGCGCAGGTGGTCCTCCAGCTGCAGTCGCTCGTCACCCTGGGACTCGCCGAGGGCGTGTCGTTGGAGCGCGGCGGCGCCGGGGTGGATCGTCATCGTTCCGCGTCCAGCTCGGCGGCCATGCGGGCCCGCAACTCGGCCCGCGCCCGGACCAGATAGACCCGCGCGCTCCCGGGGGTGAGGTCGAGCACCCGACCGACTTCGTCGTAGCTCAGCTCCTCGACCACGCGCAGGTGCAACACGGCACGCTGCTTGTCGGGCAGGGCGTCCATGGCGCGCCGCACGCGGGCCAGGGTCTCGCGTTGCTCGAGCGCCGCGCCGGGGGCCGGCTCGGGCCGGCTCATCCACTGTGTCGGCACGGCCTGCTCGTGACCGCGACGGGTCGTGGCGCGACGACGCTGGTCGGTGCTCTGGTTGAAGACGATGCGCAGCAGCCACGAACGGAAGCGACCCTCGCCCCGAAAGGCGTCGAGCCGGCTCCAGGTCTTGATCAACGCGTCCTGCACGGCGTCCTCCGCATCGTCGAGATTCCCCAGGAGCCGCGCCGCGAAGGCCCGTGCCGCCGGAAGATGGGGACCCACGAGCGCCTCGAAGGCGGCGCGGTCGCCCCCCCGGCTGCGTCTCAGCAGATCCCGCTCTTCGGCGTCGATGTCTCGGCCGTCCTGCTCAACCATCGGCACGGCTCGGCTCCTGTTCTCACCACCCGGACGCACCCCGACCGGGGACGTTAACCCACCGCCTCTACCCGACCGGCGGGCCCGGGGAACGGTGCCGAGCCCGATTCCGGTACCGTTGACGCGCCATGGGCCCCTGGCGCGAAGAGATCCGCTCCCAGTTCCGACTGGCACTGCCCGTGGTCATCGTGCAGGTCGGCCTGATGGCCATGGCCGTGGTCGACACGGCCATGATGGGCCGCCACAGCGCGGTGGGCGTGGCCGCCACCTCCATGGGCCACTCCTACTTCTTCATCTTCCTGGCTTTCGGGCTGGGTGCGTTGATGGCCCTCGACCCCATCGTCAGCCAGGCCTTCGGCGCGAAGGATGACCTGGCCATCACCCGGGGGCTGCAACGCGGGCTGATCCTGGCGCTGAGCCTGTCGGTGCCCGTGTCCGTGCTCATGCTGCCGGCCGACTGGGTGCTCACGCAGCTGGGGCAGCCGCCGGACGTGGTCACCGTGGCCGCCGACTTCTCCATCGTCTCGATCCCCGGGGCGGCGCCGTTCCTGATCTTCGTCGTGCTGCGCCAGACGCTGCAGGCCATGCACCGGCTGCGCGCGATCCTCGCGGCCACCCTCGTCGGCAACGTCGCCAACGTGTTCCTCAACTGGGTCTTCATCTTCGGCAACCTCGGCTCGCCGCAGCTGGGCGCCGTGGGGTCGGCCTGGGCCACGGTGATCTGCCGTTGGCTGATGGTGATCTTCCTGCTCGTGGCCGCGTGGCCGATCCTGAAGCAGCACCTGCTGCCCTGGCGCGCCGACGCCCTCGACCCGCTGCCCCTGTGGCGCATGCTGCGTCTCGGCGCCCCCATCGGGCTGCAGTTCCAGCTCGAGATCGGCGGCTTCTGGGCGGCGGCCCTGTTCATGGGGATGGTCGCCGTCGAACGGGGCGCCGACATCCTGGCCGGCCACCACCTGACCATGAACGTGGCCTCGCTCACCTTCATGGTGCCCCTGGGCGTGTCAGCCGCGGCGTCGGTGCGCGTCGGCCATTTCATCGGCCGGGGCGACATGACCGCGGTGCGCCGCGCCTCGGTCATCGCGCTGTTCACCGGCCTGGTCTTCATGTCGACCACGGCCCTGGCGTTCATCTTCGCACCCGCGGCCATCGCGAGCCTGTACGCGCCGGGACTCACCGAGACCCTCGCCGTCGCCGCGGTCCTGATCCCCGTCGCGGGGGCCTTCCAGATCTTCGACGGCATCCAGGTGGTGGCCAGCGGCATCCTGCGCGGCATCGGCGACACGCGCTTCCCCATGCTCGTCCATGTCGCGGGCTTCTGGGTGCTCGGCGTACCGCTGGGCGCGTGGCTCACCTTCTCCCGCGACGTGATCCCCACCGGGCCGTGGTGGGGCATGGTGCTGGCCCTGGTGGTGGTGGCGGCCACCCTCGTGCTCCGGGTGCGGCACCAGCTCGCGTCGAGCATCGGACGCCTGGTCATCGACGACCCCCGGGACGGCCCGGTGTGGGCCGACCCGGCTCCCGAACCCGTCGCGGCCGGCGCCGACCCCGCCGGGCCCTCGCTGATCGAGGCCGCCCAGGCCGAGGCCGGGCTGCCGGGCGAGGATCCGGAGGCGGGGTAGAATCCTCGGGGGCCCGGCGGCCCGAATCTGCCGCGCCCGTCCACCGTCCTCCCCACTCCTGTCCGTGCGTCCCTGCCGGCTCGCGACCGATCCCCGTCCCGAGCGCCGAGGTGTCCCGCCGTGCCAATGCTGCGCCTGCTCGTCCTCTCGTTGGTCGTGTCCCTGGCCCTCTCCGCCTCCGTCGCCGGCCAGGGTTACCTCTGCGCCGAGGGCGGCGGCGACGAACAGGCCGGCACCTGGGCGGCGTCGGTGTACGGCTGGATGGTGCAGCAGGCCCCCGTCGGCGACGTGGTCATCCTGGGACTCAGCGGCAGCGACGCGGGCATGGCCGCCACCTTTCTGGCCAACGGCGCCAACAGCGTCCTCAACCTGTCCGTGCCGGCAGCCCAGGCCGACAACCTCGCCACGTTCAGCGTGATCACGAACGCCGACATCGTCTGGATCCGCGGCGGTGACCAGGCGCAGTACATGGCCGCCTGGAAGGACACGCTGACCGAGAGCGCCCTCGAGTTCGTCTACGCCAACGGCGGCGTCATCGGCGGCACCAGCGCCGGCGCCGCGATCCTGAGCGACCTGGTGTACGACGCCGCGGTGGGTTCGCTCACGCCCCGCGAAGCCTTGCGCAACCCCTACCACGCCAACCTCACCTTCGACACCGACTTCCTCGACTTCGCACCCGACACCCTGTTCGACACCCACTTCACCGAGCGCGGCCGCATCGGGCGCCTGGCGGTGATGGTGGCGCGCCGCTTCGAGGACACCGGCGACGACATCCTGGGCATCGGCATCGACGACCGCACCGCCCTGTGCATCTACCCGGACCTCACGGCGGAGGTACGCGGCGAAGGCGCGGTGACCTTCCTCGAGCGTTCCGCCTCCACGCGCCAGGAGCTGGCGGCCGGCTTGCCCCCCTCCATCACCGACCTGTCCCATCACCAGCTCACCGAGGGCTACGTCTACGACCTCGACACGCGCACGGTGCTCACCCGCCCCGCCGGCGCCACGCTGGTCGCGCCGCCCACCACCGACCCCGACTTCACCGCCCTCTCGTTGAGCGGCTCCAACGGCCTCGACAACGACCAGGGGGACGTGTCCGTGAGCGACCAGCGCGCCCCCGGCAACAGCCTGGCCTTGCTCGAGGGCGCCCTCACCGTCACCGACGGCAACAACTCGCTGCTGTCGACGGTGATCTCGACGGCCACCTGGGGCTCCACCACCTGGGATGAGAACCGGGTCGGCGGTCCGCAGTACGCGCTGGCCCTCAACCCCCACTTCCTGGCGCTGTACCTCGACTTCGCCGTGCGCGTCGACACCCTCGTCTCCGATCACCTCGTGGTGCGGCCGCCCGTGTCCGGCGCCGAGACGTCCACCGTGCTGCTCGACTCCCACGGCCTGACGAGCACCGCGTTCTCGACCTACGTCTCGAGCGGCGCCAGCGTCGGCCCGCGCCAATCGGTGGCGCTCGAGGGCGCGCACCTGCAGGTGCTCGCGTCGGGGCAGGGCTACGACGCCCGCGACCATCTCGCTCTCGACCCCAAGGACCAGTGGACCGACCTGGGCGAAGGCGTGGCCGGCGTCTCCGGCATCCCCGTCCAGAGCGCGGAGGGCCTGCTGCTGCTCGGCACGGACGTCGACCTCAAGCTCGTCGCCGCCCGCCCCAACGCGCCGGCGTTCCTGATCACCGGCTCCACGGCGCTCAACTTCGCGGGCTTCTACGGCGGCACGCTGGTGCCCGACCTCACCAGCCCCGGCGGCCTGCTGCTCGTGCTCGTCACCGGACCCGGCGGCGGCTACGCCCTGAACGCCACCATGCCCGCGGCCCTGCCCGAGGGCTTCCAGTTCTACGTCCAGACCTGGATCGACGATCCCGCGGCGCCCTTCGGATTCGCGGGCAGCAACGCCATCGTGGGCACCGTACCCTAGGCCGCGACGCGGGATTCGGGCACCGAGGGGGACAGCGCCCATGGCCACCTGGGCGATCGGCGACATCCAGGGCTGCGGGAAGAGCTTCGCCGCGCTGCGCGATCGCATCGGGTTCCGGCCGGGCCGCGATCGCCTGCTGCTGGTGGGCGACCTGGTCAACCGCGGCCCCCGCTCGCTGGACGTGCTGCGCTGGGTGGTCGAGCACGACGACGACGTCGAGGCCGTGCTCGGCAATCACGATCTGCACCTGCTGGGCGTCGCCGCCGGCGTGGTGGAGAGCGGCCCCAAGGACACCCTCGACGAACTCCTCGCGGCCCCCGATCGCGACGACCTGCTCGCCTGGCTGCGGCGGCAGCCGTTCGTCCGGGACCTGACCTGCGACGGACGCCGCCACCTGCTGGTCCACGCGGGTCGCCCGCCGGGCTGGAGTCCCGAGCAGATGCTCGAGCGCGGCGACGAGTTGGCGCGAGCCCTCGCAGGCCCGCAAGGCGCTGCCGCCCTCGCCGCGTTGCGCCGTGACGTGCCCCTGCGCTGGTCGGACGACCTCGACGGCCCCGGCCGACGCGCCCACATCGCGGCGGCCCTCACGCGCATGCGCATGGTCGACGGCGACGGCGCCCTGCAGCTCACCTACAAGGGGTCGCCTGACGAGGCGCCGGCGGGCCTGCGGCCCTGGTTCGAATTCCATGCGCCGGACCACGACGGCCCGCGGGTGGTCTGCGGGCCCCGTGTGGTTTGCGGGCATTGGGCCGCCCTGGGCCTGTTGCTGCGGGACGACCTCGCCGCGCTCGACACCGGCTGCGTATGGGGTGCCGAGTTGACGGCCGTGGAGCTGACCCTCGGGACCGTCGTGAGCCAGCCCTGCGTCGACCCTAGCCGGTGAGCGCTGCCGCGCCCGCGGCGAGACCGCCGAGCATGAGCCCGACCACCAGCACGCCGAGGCAGCCCTTGCCCGCAGGCGGCGTCGCGCTCGCCGGGTCGAGGGGTTTGCCGCAGTCGTTGCAGTTCGGGCGCAGATCCTGGCGCGGGTCACCCAGGGGGTTCGACTTCCCACAATGCGGGCAGAACCAGGTCGAGCCGGCCTCGGGCGGGTCGTCGCGGAAGTACACCCGCTCGGAGAGCTGCTTCTGGCAATCTTTTCCGCACACCACGTTGCCGTAGAAGGTGACCGGTTCCCCGTCGATGGACGTGCCGCAGTTCTGGCAGTACGTGGTGTCGGACATGGTCTCTCCTGCGGTTCACCGGCGCGCCAAGCGTGTGCGTCGGCGGCCCGCGGAGCATAACCCGGAGCGCCTCGCAGCCCGTGAGCCCGTTAGAATCCGTCGCCGTGGGCTGGCAGTTTCTCGTCGATCGGGGGGGCACGTTCACGGACGTCGTGGCCCGGGGTCCGCAGGGCGAGGTGGTGGCCCACAAGCTGCTCTCCCTCGGCGCGTCAGGGGCTGACGCCACCTTGCAGGTGCTCGCACAGGCGCCCGGGCCCGTCGACGACCTGCGCCTCGGCACCACGGTGGCCACCAACGCCTTGCTCGAGCGGCGCGGAGAGGAGGTCACGCTGATCACGACCCGCGGCTTTGCCGACCTGCTCGAGATCGGCAACCAGGAGCGCCCCGACATCTTCGCGCTGCAGATCGAGAAGCGCGCCCTGTTGCAGGCCGCCGTGGTCGAGGTCGACGAGCGCATCCGGGCAGACGGAACCATTGAGCGCGCCCCCTCCCGCGCGGAGCTCACCCGGGCGCTCACCGGCCACCGGGCCGTGGCCGTGCTGTTCGTCAACGCGGGCGCCCACCCGGCCCACGAGCGTCTCGCCGGCGAGGTGGCGCGCGAGCTCGGCATCGAGCACGTGACCCTGTCCCACGAGGTCTCGCCGGAGATCGGCATGGTGGGTCGTGGCGACACGACGGTGGCGGACGCCTACCTGACCCCCCTGCTGCGGCGCTTCGTCGACCGCATGGCCGCGCCGGGGCGGCGCACCCTGTTCATGCAGTCGTCGGGCGGCCTCACCGACGCCGCCCACTTCTCGGGTCGCCATGCGGTGCTCTCGGGGCCCGCCGGCGGCGTGGTGGCCGTGGCCCACGCGGCGCGGCGTGCGGGGCTGAGCCAGGTGATCGGCTTCGACATGGGCGGGACCTCCACCGACGTGAGCCGCTGCGCCGGTGAGCCCGAACGCACCTACGAGTCGGTCACGGCGGGCGTGCGCATCCGGGCGCCCATGTTGCACGTCGTCACCGTGGCCGCGGGCGGCGGCTCGATCCTCGCGCGGCGCGACGGCCGCGACCAGGTCGGGCCCACCAGCGCCGGCGCCGACCCCGGCCCGGCCTGCTACGGACGGGGCGGCCCCGCCACCGTCACCGACGCGAACCTCGTGGCGGGGCGCATCCTGCCCGAGTGGTTCCCCCACCTGAGCCTCGACACGGACGCGGCCCGCGCCGCGCTGGCGGCGTTCGGCGATCCCGACGACACCGCCGCCGGCTTTCTGCGCATCGCCGACGAGAACATGGCCGCCGCCATCCGCCAGATCTCCACGGCCCGGGGCTACGACCTGCGCGACCACGCCCTGTGCGCCTTCGGCGGCGCCGCCGGCCAGCACGCCTGCGCCCTCGCCGACCTGCTGCAGATGCCCGAGGTGCTCGTGCCGCCCCACGCGGGCGTCTTCTCGGCCAGCGGCATGGGCCTGGCGGATGTGACCCACGACGCCGTGGTCCCGGTGCTCGCGGCCGCGGCGGCGCGCGGGGCGGCCGAGCCCGACTTCCCCGACGCTCAGGCCCGCGCAGCGTTGCAGGCCCAGGGCCTCACCGACGTCGAGGTGCGACGCAGCATCGATGTGCGCTACGTCGGCGTGGACGAGACCATCAACGTGCCCTGGAGCGCCGACTGGCTCGACGACTTCATTGCGCGGCACCAGGCGCTCTACGGATTCCTCAAGCCGGGCCACCCGGTGGAGATCGTCAACGCCCGCGCCCACGCCCGCCATCGCGCCGCCCCCGCGACGGATCCGGAACGCGACCAACACGCCCACGAACCGGAACCAGTGGCCCGGGACGTCGGTCCTCTGGGCGCCGCCGTGCATCGCCGCGACGACCTCTTGCCGGGCGCACGCGTGCGCGGCCCCGCCGTCATCGTGGAGGATCACGCCACGACGGTGGTCGATGCCGGCTGGTTCGCCCGCGTCGACGGCCACCTCGCCCTGCGCCTGACCCGCGACGCGGCACCCGCTGCCGCGCGGACGCGGACCACCATCGGCCTCGATCGCGACCCGGTCTCCCTCGAGATCATGGGCAACCGCTTCATGGGCATCGCCGAACGCATGGGCGAGCAACTGCGGCGGGTCGCGCACTCCACCAACATCAAGGAGCGCCTCGACTTCTCCTGCGCGCTGTTCGACGCCCGCGGCCGGTTGGTGGCGAACGCGCCGCACATCCCGGTGCACATCGGGGCCATGGGCGAGACGGTGGCGAGCCTGATCCGCAACCAGGTCATGCGCCCTGGAGACACCTGGATCTCCAATGATCCCTTCAAGGGCGGCAGCCACCTGCCCGACCTCACCGTCGTGACCCCGGTCTACCGCGACGGGGAGCTTGCGTTCTTCGTGGCCAACCGCGGTCATCACGCGGACGTGGGCGGCTCGACGCCCGGCTCGATGCCGCCCCACTCGCGCCGCATCGACGAGGAAGGCCTGCTGCTGAGCGAGGTGCTGCTCGTCGCCGACGGCGCCCTGCGGGAGGACGACCTGGTCACGCGCATGCGGGCCGCCGGCGTGCGCGACATCGATGAGCGGCTGAGCGATCTGCGCTCACAGGTGGCCTGCAACCAGGCGGGCACGACCTTGCTCGGCGAGCTGTGCGACGAGTTGGGCCTCGACGTCGTCACCGCCTGGATGGGGCACGTCGAAAACCACGCCGCCGAGGTCATGGCCGACGTGGTGTCCGGCCTCTCCGACGGCGCCTTCGAGGACCACCTCGACGACGGCACGCGCATCCGCGTCGCCATCACGCTGCGCGGCGGTCGGGCCGTGATCGACTTCACCGGCACGGCGCCCCAACACCCCGGCAATCGCAACGCCCCGCGGGCCGTCACCGTCGCGGCGGTGCTCTACGTGTTCCGCACCCTCGCTGAGCGGGCCATCCCCCTCAACGCCGGATGCCTGCGCCCCCTCGACATCGTCATCCCGCCGGGCTCGCTGCTCGACCCGGTGTCCCCGGCCGCCGTCGTGGGCGGCAACGTCGAGACAGCCCAGCGCATCGTCGACGTGCTCTACGGCGCGCTCGGCAAGCTGGCCGCGTCACAGGGCACCATGAACAACGTCACCTTCGGCGACGAGACCTTCGGATACTACGAGACCATCTGCGGCGGGGCCGGCGCCGGCCACGGCTTCCACGGCGCCTCGGCGGTGCACACCCACATGACCAACACCCGCATCACCGATCCCGAGGTCCTCGAGCAGCGCTACCCGGTGGTGCTGCGGGAATTCTCCATCCGGCGTGGTTCGGGGGGCAAGGGCACTTGGAACGGCGGCGACGGCGTGGTGCGCCGCATCGAATTCCTGCGACCCCTGCAGTGCACCGTGCTTGCAGAACGGCGCGTCACCGAGCCCTTCGGCCTGAATGCCGGGCCCGGCGCCCGGGGCGAGCACGAGATCACCACTCAGGGGGTCGTGGTGAAGACGCCCGGGGGCGGAGGATTCACCCCTGAGACCCTCTCGATCACAGTCCCAGAACCGGACAATCCCTGCTAGAGTCGCCCCTTCGTCGAGCGTTTCGGGCACATCGGGCAGATGAGCGCGCATCGGCGAAGCTCACCACAGGGAGGGTCCATCGTGTCGAGAATCCAGCGCACAATTGTCGCCGGCGCGGCAGCACTCTTGCTCGTCTTCGCCGCAGACGTGCAGGCTCAACGCAGCCTGCTGCAGGTCGACAATCAGGACGTCCAGGTCATCGAGGGCGAGGACGGGATCATCTATGCCAGCGACGAGGACGTCGTGCGCGTGTTCCAGGACTGGGGCGAATACACCCGCTCCGATTTCTTTGAACTCCACGGCATGCGTTGTGCCAGCGTCGCCATGCCGAACTTCGCCGGCGCCGACGGCAGCACCGCCGACTGCAGCTCCTCGTTCACCAATCCGGCGGCCGAATACGCCCCCTCCGTCGCGCTCTACCGCATCCCGGTCGTGGTCCACGTGTTGCAGGCCAACAGCGGCGCCGGCTTCGTCAGTGACGCGATGATCGAGAGTCAGATCGACGTGCTCAACGAGGACTTCCTGGCCATCGGAGGAACCCTCGGCGCGCCGGGCACCGACGTGCAAGTCGAGTTCTTCCTGGCCACCGAGGATCCGGCCGGCAACCCCACCAACGGCATCACGCGGCACGTCAAGACCAAGTGGTACAACGACTCCGGCAACTACGCGAACTCCGTCGGCTGGGACACCACGCGCTACCTGAACATCTACACCAACACGGCGGGCGGCAGCCTCGGCTACGCCTACGTGCCGAGCGGTGGCGGCATCGCGGGATCGTCCTTCGACGGCGTGCGCATCCTCTGGACCGCCTTCGGCCGCAACGCCCCCATCGGCGCGCCCTACAACCTCGGGCGCACGGCCACCCATGAGGTCGGCCACTGGATGGGCCTCTACCACACCTTTGACGGCGGCTGCGCCAGCGCTTCCGGTTGTGCCTCCAACGGCGACCTGATCTGCGACACGAATCCCGAAGGCAGCCCCACGCCCCAGGGCACCTGCTCGAAGACCACGTGCAGCAGTCCCGATCCCACCGACAACTACATGGATTACTCCGACGACATCTGCATGAACAAGTTCACGTCCAACCAGGCGCGACGCATGCGCTGCACGTTGGAGAACTTCCGCGCCGACGTCATCAACACCGGTCCCGGCAATGCGTCACCGACCGTCTCCATCAACTCGCCCGCCAACGGGACCCACGTCGACGACGGTGACTCGATCACCTTCAGCGGCTCGGCCAGCGATGCCGAGGACGGCAACCTCTCCTCGTCCATCGCCTGGAGCAGCAACCTCGACGGTTCGCTCGGCACGGGTTCGAGCGTCGCCGCCGTCCTGTCGGTCGGTACGCACACCATCTCGGCCGCCGTCGAGGACTCGGGCGGAGCCGCGGGCAGCGACAGCATCAGCGTGACCGTCGATCCGATCGGCGGGGGCGGCGTCACGCTCTCGGCCGTCGACTACAAGGTCAAGGGCAAGGTCAGGGTCGACCTGAGCTGGGGCGGGGCCGCGGGAGCCAACGTAGAGATCTACTACAACGGCTCGCTGCTCACGACCACGGCCAACGACGGCGCCTTCACCCACGCCACGGGCCTGAAGGGCAACGGCACCCTCACCTACCAGGTCTGCGAGACCGGTGGCGGCGCCTGCTCCGCGGTCATCGTGGTCAACTACGGCTAGGCGCCCGGCGGCAGCCGGTTGAATCCGGCTGCGCGCGGTCATGCTCGCGGTCGCCCTCCGGGGCGGCCGCGAGGTGACCGAGTCCTCGTACGAGAGTCCTCGTTCGAGCAGCCTCCCGCCAGAGGCCTAGTTGCCCGCCCCGCTCTTGGCGTAGTACGAGAGGGCCTTCGGCATGATCCTCTTGAGATTCTCGATGCGCGTCGCCTCGCTCGGGTGGGTGCTGAGCAACTCCGGCGGCTTGGCCCCGCCCATGGCGGCCATGCGTTCCCACAGGCCGATGCTGGCGCGGGGGTCGTAGCCGGCGGCTGCCGAGAGATACAGCCCGATCTCATCGGCTTCCGATTCGTGGGCCCGGCTGAAGGGCAGCATGATGCCGATGCCCAGGCCGTTCATGATCAGGTCGCGCTGGGCCGGCGACATCTCCGACATGGGCTGGCTCGCGATGCCCATCAGCACGTTGATGGCGATGCCCTGCGACATGCGCTCGGCCCCGTGGCTGGCCAGCGCGTGGGCCACCTCGTGACCCATGACCACGGCCAGGCTGTCCTCGTCGCCGGTGATGGGCAGCAGCCCGGTGTAGACCGCCGACTTGCCGCCGGGCAGGGCCCAGGCGTTGGCGACGTCCTCGTTGATGAGCACCACGTTCCAGTCGAACTGCTGGGCGATCGCCGCGGTCTCGGGCAGGCGCTTGGCGGCCTCGGCCACCCGCGCGCCGATGCGCTGCACCATCTCGTAGTCGGCGCCGCCTTCGACGAGGGTCGCCTCCTTGAGCGTCTCCTCATAGGCCGAGGCGCCCAGGGACATCTGCGTGCCCACCGGCACCACGTTGAACCGCGACCGGCCGGTGATCGGCACGGTGCTGCAGGCGGTGAGGGACACTGCAACGACCAGGGCCAGAAAAACGACACGACGGAACATGGCAATCCTCTTCTCGACGGGCACGAACGAGCTCGTTGTGTAACGGTCGGCACGACGCAGCGGCCGTGACGATTCCGTGAGGCGGCGCCGGGGCCGCCCGTGCGCGCTCAGTATGGACGGGCGATGGTGGCGCGCAAAGCCTGGAAGTCGACCAGGCCCGAGCGGGTCAGGGGCAGCCGCTCCACGGCGACGAAATCGCTTGCCGCCGGGATCCAGGCCGAGGACAGCCCGCGCACCTTGAGCGCCTTGACGATGACCTTGGGCGTGAGGCGCCCTTCCTCGTAGGCCACCACCAGGCGGGGCCGACCGCGCCGATCGGGCGAGGCCAGCACGGCCGCGGGCGCGTCGGTGGCGCCGACCTCCTCGAGGATCGCCTGCTCCACCGCCTGCAGCGGCACCGGCGTCCCGGCGATGTCGCAGCGCCGGCCCGTGAGGGTGACGAAGCCGTCGCGATCGACGGCGCCGAGGTCGCCGCTCACGTAACCCTCCTCGCGCAGCACGGCCGCCGTACGTTCGGCATCGTCGAGGTAGCCGCTCATGAGGCTCGGGCCGCGCACGCGCAGCACGCCCTCGGTCCCCGCCGGGAGCAGCGCCCCCGTCTGCGGATCGAGGGCCTCGACGGTGACCCCCGGCAGCGGATGCCCCACCGTCCCCGCCTTGGTGCCCTGCTGGAACACGCCCATCTCGCGCACGTCGGGCGTGTTGACGGCGATGAGGGCGGCGCACTCGGCGGCGCTGTAGCACTCGACGGGCTCGATGCCGAAGTGCTCGCGGAAGGACCGGCGCAGCGCCGGCAGCAACTTGCCGCCCACCGCGAGGGCGTAGCGCACGCCGCCCAACCGCGAGGGCCGGGCCCCGTCGAGCCAGCGCGCGAGGTGACGCGGCGCCGCCATCAGCAGCGTCACACCGTGCCGCTGCACCGCCCGGCCGATGTCGCGCCCATCGTCGGGCCGCCCGTGCCAGACCACGTCGACGTCCGAGAGCAGCGGCATCCACAGCCCCACCGTGAGCCCGAAGGCGGTGGACAGCGGCAGGGTCGCCAGCAGCCGGTCATCCCCGGTCGGGTCGAGCACCTCGAGCAGACCGAGCACGTTGGTGCGCACGGCGAAGTGGCTCAGCACCACGGCCTTGGGGATGTCCGCCGCCCCGCTTGAGAAGAGCACCGCCGCCGGCGCATTCATGTCGAGGGGTTCGGTGCCCACGAGCCGACGCACCACCGACCGGTCGCGCATCCAGAACAGGCGCCGCCGCCACCGGCCGATCGCCGCTTCCGGGAGCGCCGCGAGGCGCGCATCGAGGTCGATGACGCCCGCCCCCGGCATGCGTCCCGCGTGAGCCCCCGTGGCCAGGATGGTCTGGATGTTCAGGCGCCGCAGCAGCGGCACGAGCACCTCGTCGGATTGTCCCGGGTCGAGCATGACCGGCACGCTGCCCGCGAAGGCCAGGGCCAGCACCGCCCGCGCCCCCGCGACGCTGGGATCGGCCAGCAGGGCCACCCGAGGCGCGCCCACGGCCTCGTCCGGCAGGTCGTCGCGCAAGACCAGGGCCTCGGCCAACAGCCGTCCCCGCGAGAGACGCCGGCCGCCGTCCTCGCGCAGGGTCCGGCGCCACTCCCGCCGCGACTCGATGGCGCAACGCAGGTGCGGCGCGTGCAGGTACGCCTTGCGCCCCTTCCACGCCACCGTCGACAGCTCCTGCAGCGCGGCGCGCACCACGTGGGGCGGTGCGTCGGCGGGCAGTGACTCGCCGTAGGTCACCGTGACCGGATGGGCCAGCACCCGCGGCAGCTTCCACAGCAAGCGGCCGCCGGCGTGGCTGAAGATCGAACCCCACAGGCCGTCGATGTGGGCCGGGATGATGGGCACGTCGCGCCCGGCCAGCAGGCGCCGGTAGCCGCTGCGCACCGAGAGCATGTTGCCCGTCCGCGTCACCGACCCCTCGGCGAAGATGACCACCAGGCGGCCTTGCTCGACCGCCTCCCCGGCCGCGCTCAGCGAGGCCTGCAGCTTCTCCTTGGGATCGCCCGCCGCCACCGGGATGCACCCCGCCAGCCGGAACAGCCAGCTCACGGTCCACCACTCGAAGTACTCGCGCTGGATCAGGAAGTGCATGTTGCGGCGCGTCGTGCCGATCAGGATCAGCCAGTCCACCCAGCTCACATGGTTGGCGATGATCAGCGCGCCGCCCGTCGTCGGCAGCCGCTCGGCATGCGCCACGCGCACGCGCCAGAACGTCTGGGCCAGGCCCCACGCCACGAAGCGCGCGAAGGCCAGCGGCAGGATGCGCAGCGCCCCGATGGCCCCCACGAGCGAGAGCACTCCCACGAACAGGGCCCGGGTCGGGGCGTCGAGGCCGAGTTGGCGGGGGATCCACAGCACGACGCCGGCCATCAGGATGCCGGCGAAGCTCATGGCGTTCATGAAGGCCAGGTAGCGGCCCTTCGACCCGGCCGGCGCCCCGTGCTGCATGGTGGCCTGGACCGGCACGATGAACAGCCCCGCCGCCACGCCGATCCCGAACACCACGGCATACGCGGCGCCCACCAGCACCCAGCCGTCGGGCAACGACGCGCCGACCAGACCCAACGAGATGATCCCGAGGCTCATGGCCGTGGCGCCCAGGGGCACCAGCCCCAGTTCGATGTGCCCGCCCGACCAACGCATGGCGAGCAGGCTGCCCACCGCGATGCCCACCGCCGACGCCGCGAGCAGGGTTCCGGCCAGCGCGGGCTCGAAGTGCAGCACGTCCTGGGCGAAGGTCAGCAGTTCGAACTGCAAGGTGGCGCCCAGCAGGTAGAAGTGCACCACGCCCCCGAGCGCATAGAGCAGCGTGCGGTTCGCCAACACGCCGGCCCAGGTCTCGCGCATCTGTGGCAGCGGGTTGAAGGCCAGGGGCGCCCGGTCGTGCGTGCGCTCGAACGGCTCGATGCCCTTCGACGCCAGCCAGCCGATGACGGCCACGACGACGAAGAGCGCCGCGCCCCAGGCGAGCTGGTCGCGGAAGACCTCGAACACCCACGGCCCGACCACCGCCCCGGCGATGATGGCCAGCACCGTGGTCAGCGAGATCCATCCGTTGGCGGCGCTCAGCTCCGACTCGGCCATGGACTCGCCCAGGTAGCCGTACTTGCCGGGCCCGAACATGGTGCTCTGCACGCTCATCAGGAACAGCACGGCGAACGGCGCGACCATGCCCCCGGTGGCGAAGGCGGCCATGCCGAGCACCATCACGCCGATCTCGGCCGCCTTGCTGGCGACCATCACCGTGCTCTTGCGGTGACGGTCGGCGACGGCCCCCGCGAAGGCCGCCAGCCCGATGAAGGGCAGGGCGAACACGGTCTGGGCGATGAAAGCCCAGTCACCCTTCTGGGCGTCGTCCGTGGCCGAGTAGGCGATCAGCGACAGCAGGGTGAAGCGGAAGGCGTTGTCGTTGAACGCGCCGAGAAACTGCGTCACGACGAAGGCGCGGAATCCACGCGACCGGACCTTCAGCGGCGCCGTCGACATGGGGCACGAGTCTAGCGCCCGAGACCGCCGTTTCGTCCTCCGACTGCTAGGATGCCGCCCATGACGATCCAAGACGCCCACACGCACTTCTTCTCCCGGCCCTTCTTCGACGCCCTGGCCGGCCTGTCCCCGCTGCCGGGCGACCCGGCGACGCGCCTGTCGGCCCTGGCCGACCGCACCGGGCTCGACATCCCCGACGACGACACCGCCGCCCATCGCGACCGCTGGCTGGCCCAGATGGATGCCGCCGGCGTCGAGCGCATGGTCACCTTCGCCAGCCACCCGGCCGAGGCCGAGGCCGTCGCGGAGGCCGCAGCGGCCAGCGGCGGGCGCCTGCTGCCCTACACCCTCGTCGACCCGACCCAGCCCGCCGCCCCCGGTTTCGTCGAGCGGGCCTTCTCGACCTTGGGCTTCCGCGGGCTGCTGACCTTCCCCGCCATGCACCACTTCATGCCGGACGACGAGCGCTGTCATCCCCTCTACGAGCAGGCCCAAGCCGCCGGCGCTCCGGTCATCGTCCACTGCGGCCTGCTGGTGGTGAAGCTGCGCGACCTGCTCGGCCTCCCGCGGCCCTACGACCTGGCCTTCGCCCACCCTCTGGCGCTGGTGCCCGCCGCCAACCGCTTCCCGCAGGTGAAGTTCGTGCTGCCCCACTTCGGCGGCGGATTCCTGCAGGAGGCGCTCATGGCCGGCGCCCAGTGCGAGAACATCCTGGTGGACACCTCCTCCTCCAACGCCTGGATGGCGACCCAGGCCGCGCCCACCGACCTGACCACCGTCTTCGCCCGCGTCCTCGACGTGTTCGGCGCCGAGCGCATCCTCTTCGGCACCGACTCGAGCACTTTCCCCCGCGGCTACCGCACCGACATCCGGGACGGGCAGCTCGCGGCGCTGAAGGCGGCGGGCGCCGACGACGCGCAGGTCGGGCAGATCATGGGGGGGAATCTCGCGCGGTTGCTGCCTGCTTAG
>JAJDEP010000020.1 GCA_029259715.1 Planctomycetota bacterium
CATGACATGCGTCTTTGATCCGGTCGTAGTTGTTGTCGATGCTGGCACGCTTGCCGTCCTGCCGGGCAAGGGTCACGACCAGGTGAACGTGCCGGTCATCGTGGCGAATCGCCACCCACCGGCATCCCTCGTCGTCGCCGATCCCCTCCCCCAGGCCCATCCTCTTTACCGTCGTTGCGGCGACGTCGGCCCACTGCTCATCGGACAGGATCGGGTCCTCGGGAGCCGAGCTGAGAGGCACGTGCATGACGTACTTTTCTCGAGGCGAAGTCATCAGCTCGTGCGCGGCCTTGAGCCGATGCGTCAGGTCCCGGAAATCGAGCAGCGGCCGCTCGCCTTTGCCGGCACGGCCGGCGGCCGCCAGGACCTTGGGTTCAAGGGTCTCGGTGTCCGGCCGCCAGGCGCCCACGATATGAGGGTTCTTGTGATCGTTGTGGTCGCCCGGGCCGTACAGGTATCGCAGGAGCCCGCCGACGTCGGCTCCCATGATCGCCTTACCGATCACGACGTCGACCCACGATCTGCGCCAGCTGGTAAGCCTCCTCGTCCAGCACGTCGACCTTGCTCCGGACCTGCTCAGCGATCTCCTTCAGCCACCCGGGAGCGACCCCAGTGGCGTTGAACTTGCGAACGGCCTGGTTCAGGTTCGACCCCACTTTGTTGACCTCGGCAGTGGCCTCCATCAGCCGGAGAGCTGCATCCCGCAACTGGCCCTGGTCAAGAACCCCGGACGAACGTTCGGCCGGCCAGACCCCGGTCTTCTCGAACACGTCGAAGGCGTCGAGCTTAGCTTGAGCGGCCGCCAGCGCCGCCTCCGCCGTGAACCCGGTTGGCGAGAGCTGCACCAGCTGGCCTGCCGCTTCGATCGACGAGTGCTCATCCTCGGTGAGCTTCACGAGGATCCTTTTCGACCGGCCACGGACGTAGCCTCGCTTGCCGATCTTCAGCGCGAACTTAGGCCCTTCCGGGCCGCCCTCGTCTTCGGCTCTCATCAGTCCCAGCACTCGCCTCACGCCTTTGCGAACGCTGGCCCCCGCCGGGGCCGCCTTGCGTTCGCCTGCTGCACCACCGAGCCGGCTTCTCCCCCTGCTGGGGGACGGCTCCAGGCCCGCCAGGGCCGGGCAGGGTGGCCCAATCGCAGATTGGGTTACCCAAAAGGATATCTTGCTCTCGTTGAAGTCAGACGAGCGTCTTTAGCTTACGCCTTTGCCTTTCGGTTTTGAAGCTCCCGGCGAAGGACGGTAAGGAAGAAGCCTGCTCCGACTGAAAAGCTTCATACCCCGCTGGGGTGACGGGTCCAGGAGCATCCCGTCCGAGGCTGTCCGCCCACCTCTCATCCTTCAAGCGACCCACGCATTTCTGATCCAACCATCAGGTGACTAAGGGGTCGTCGACGCCCGCTATTTACCGCGCTGCTGACGCATCGCTCCTTAAAACGCTTAGTCCCGGATCGCTTGAACGACGAGCCTCTGTGGGCTGCCTTCGGCAAGGAGTCCGGCGGCTGACGCCCCCGGCTTGGACGGTCGGGATGCTCCTTTTTGAAGGGGCTCTAAGGCAGTAACGGAAAGAGAGGTTGATCGGTATGTCGAATCTTCGTCGGGACTTGAGTGACCTTCGCAGGGTGCCGTGCGGCTGTGTGTTCCACGCCGAGGGCGAGATGGAGATGCACAAGTACTGCCCGGCCCACCGGCCGCAGGTTGGCGTCTACAGCTGCGGGGAGTGCGAGGCCTCGTTCCTTCTTTTCGAGGACCTGCAGAGCCACGTGATGGACGTCCACTTCCTGGACCTGCCGGAGGCGGTCGTCCCCCTGGCCACCATCGACATTCCGAAGGTGCCGGAGATGTCGGTTGCCAGCTGACCGCCGCATCTCCCGGGAGAGCCTGGTGCAGGTAGCCGTCCTGCGCCAGGCCGGATTCCTGACCCGCCGTCTGGGTGACAGGGTCCAACCGCCGACACTCGAGCCGGACCCATCGGGCCGGCCGGGTGGTCAACCGAGGCCCTCGACGGAGGACTGAGCAGCCGGTCTCGGGGTGTTGGGAAGAGCACTCCGTGGACCGGTCGCTGAGTCCTTTTCGTCGCGCTGCGATGCACTTCTACCTCGGCACCCACATGGCCGGATGGCTCGGCCTGGTCGACGTCCCACTGTTCGTGAGCCACCGCCGGCTGAAGATCCGCAGGACACTCCCAAGCGCAAGGGTTGGCTGGGCCCTCGACTCGGGCGGCTTCACCGAGCTGAACCTTCACGGCTGCTGGCAAACGACCGAAGTGGAGTACGTCGCCGCCGTGCGGCGCTACCAGCTCGAGGTCGGCCGGCTGGCCTGGGCGGCTCCCATGGACTGGTTGTGCGAACCGTTCGTGGTGGCCAAAACCGGGCTGAGCGTCCCGGAGCATCAGGCCAGGACCGTCGCGAACCTCCTGCGGCTGCGGGAGCTGGCACCTGAGCTTCCCTTCATCCCTGTGCTGCAGGGCTGGAGCGAGCGGGACTACCACCGGTGCGTTGACCTCTACGAATCCGCCAGCGTCGATCTGCGAGCGGAGCCGGTGGTGGGCCTCGGGTCGATCTGCCGGCGGCAACATTCGGCTGACATCGGCCGGGTCGTTGGAGGCCTGGCTCAACTGGGGTTGCGGCTTCACGGATTCGGGGTGAAGCAGCGGGGCCTGACCCAGTATTCCTGGGCGCTGGCCTCGGCCGACTCCATGGCCTGGAGCTATGACGCCCGCCGCAGCCGGCCGCTTGCGGAGTGCTCCCACGGGTCGTGCTCCAGCTGTCGGCGTTACGCTCTCGCTTGGCGTGTCCGCCTCCTGGCGGCGGTCAATGCACAATGGCAGCAACCTATGCTGCCGCTCTAAAGGGCGCATTCTTACCTAACGCCGCCAGATGAGCCGAAGGTCATGCACGGCCGACCTATGCTTTTTCCCACCTCCCCCCGCAGTTTTCCCTGCGTGGACAACCACCTTCTGAAGTTTCACACTGCCAGAACGGGAAGAACCGAGGCACCTACAACCAGATCCAGCAGTTGGCCGACAACATCAACGCGAGATCAATTGCACCTAGATCCACGTCGCGCAGGTAGTAGGTGACAGCCGTGCCACGCTCAGATTGTGGAGGTCCCTTTTAAGTGAGAGGGGCAACAGATCAGCTTAACTCAGGGGTGTGGGAAGGGTGTGGGGCAACGCCGCTGTCACTTCGATGTGGAGAATGAAGCAGAGAAAAGAAAGAAGCGGCCGTCCGGAGCTACGAACTCCGGCGGCCGCCACAACCATCACTCGATCCGCTAAGAAAGGATGAATGAATGGCAAAGCGTAATGCTGAGGACGGTAGCCGACAAGTGGCCGGCGTCGCCCTGACCGTTTTGTGCTGCGTCACTGCAGTTAGCAGCTTGGCAATCTTGCACCTGGGCGGCGACGCCCTCGGCGCCCTGTGGTTGGCGCTGTACTACCTGGCTGTGTTGGCTCGCCCGGAGGTCTTTAGGAGGCGGCGCTGACGGCGGGCGCTTGAAGGTCAGTTGATACCGCCGGTATCACCGGGGCCGGCCCTCAGCGGCCCGAGCGGGATACCCCCCTCCCCTACCACAAAAAGAAACCTCCAAAAGCAGAGACCAACCAGCTTGAGGAGAACCTTGAGCTTATGCCGTTGAATTGAAGCGTTCGTCCAACCCTACGGTGAGCAAAGGGACTACCGCCGCTTGCCGTCAACGTCGTTTCAAGCACTTCGGATTTTGGATCTGATCTCAGCACGAGCTGCATCACCCGCCGCCTTGCACGTCCCGCAAGCTTGTCCTGACCCGACCCCATGTGGGCAATGCTCCTCGAGGTCGACCACCGCTATACCCGCCTGCGCAAGACGTCGGGCGTTAGCCAGACGATCGGCTTCGACGCTCACCAACGGCGTAGCCACCGCCAGGGCGTAGCTCATCGGCGACGTCACTCGGCGACGCTCCGACAGCGCTACCCTCACCGCAGTTAGGCCGGCGTGGAGGGCCTGGTCCGTGATGGCCCCCGGCTCAAAGCCTCGCTCTGCGAGCTCCTGGCGCAACTGGGCCTCCGTAGGGGGACTTGGGGCTGCGGAGAAGCGCCGCTTCCCAGCTCCCCCCTTCGCTGCTGGTTTTCGGGTTTTGGCCGGGGGCTTGTCCCCCGGCTGGGGGTTTGAAGGTTCCGAAGACACCACCATCTCGTCGCGGGCGTCGGCGCTTGCGATGGGTGGTTGCGATGGTGGTGTTTTTAAAGACAAGTCAAAAGCTTGTAAACCAAAAGCTTCTTCTTCTTGGGTGGCAATAGGTTGCATGGGGCCGTGGAAATCTGTTTCCAGGGGGGGTGGCAATGTATTTCCACGGGGGGGTGGCAATGTATTTCCACGGGGGTCCACGGCGACGAGGTACTTCGGGGGCAGCTCCTCGATGATGTAGTAGTTGCTCAACTGGTGGCCGTCGCCAGCGAAGTCGAAGCGGGGCTCGATGGTGATGAGTCCCGGGATCGTCTCGACGTCCCGATCGTCGGTATCGATGCGGCCGCAGGCCTCCAGCTCCCTAAGTAGGTTAAAGACCTGCCGGCGCCCGACTCCGAGGTCCTTGCTGAGCCGGTTCTTGGTGGCAACTGCACCGGGCTCCTGTCGGGCGTAGCCCAAGAGCAGACCGTAGGTCACCCGGGCACCAAGCGAGAGGCTGGTGTCCTTGAGGATGACGTTCTCGATCTGTGTGAAAGGCAGCCGCCGGCGGGCGTTGCGGAAAACGATCCGGTCGCCCGTTGTAGTTGCCGTCGGCGGCGTTCCGGCCGTATCGACTTGCGTTGCTGCGGTCACTCGATCCTCCTCTGTCGCTCCTTGCAGCGATAGGTTGGTTGGGCGGAAGCTTGAGCGAGAAACACCGCACAAATCAGGCATAGCTCCGCCCTGATCGAGTAAGATGATTTTCCAATAGCGTCATCTGGATCTCGATCCAACCACTCGGCCCTGTCTCACCGGACGGGGCCGACTGCGTTTCTAGGGTCTATCGGTTTTCTCGGGTTCTCCCCTCTCTGCTCAGACTCCTGCTCGACTCAGGCCGCCACGGTGCTTCGTGCCTTCCGTACGGCGGCCTTGCATGACGCCAGCTCGTCCAACAGCTCGTCGAGGTTCTTAGAGGTCTTCTCTGCGGCGATCTCGTCGGGGCCGGCCAGCGAGGCCAGGTCCTCTACGGGTACCCCGAGGCAGCGGGCCAGTTTGGCACCCGCAACCATCGCTGCGGCCTGGGCGTTGCTGAAGATCCGCTTGCCGCCGATCCGCTTCAGCTCGTCGTCGAACAGTGCAGACGAGAGGCCGGCGAGCCATTCACGGCTGACCGTGATCCCGTCCTTGTACAGCATGCCGACGATGTCCGTCGACGTAAGTGGTCGGGGCTCACGTTTTCGTGGTGTCATCCCGGAGGCCTCCTTCGAATTACAGACGTGTTATTTGGTGTCCTGGGCGCGAGTAAAGCACAAGATCCGGTAGCTGTGTTGGATTTGACGCCATGGCACAACGCGCGAGTCGGGCGCGCGGGCACTCCTGGACTACTTCCGCCATTGGTGGATTAAATCCGGCGACTAGACGTTGGGACGTTGTAACGTCTAGGGTGTCCGCAACGTTGCGGTAGTCGAAGCGCTCGGGATGTCGGGACGTTTGGGAGGAATGCATGAAAGCAGCGATCGCAGTAGCGAACCATAAGGGGGGGGTGGGCAAGACCATGACGGCCGTGAACCTTGCCGGCCGCCTCGCCCAGCTCGGCCATAGAACCCTGCTCGTCGACGTCGACGCCCAGGCGCACGCAACGCTGTGGTTTGCGGACTCCGTCGACGCAGACCTGCAGGACGTCATTATGAACGGCGTGCCGATCGACCAGGTGATCGTCAAGACGTGGATCGACGGTCTGGATCTTCTGCCAGCGACCTTGGCGCTCGCGCCCTTCGAGCTGCAGTTGAACCAGCTGACACGGCGAGAGGATCGCATCAAGCGGGTCTTGCAGCCGGTGCTGGCCCGATACGAATTCATCGTCTTCGATCTTGCGCCGAGCCTCAGCATGGTCACTCTGGCGGCCCTGGCGGCCGCTACGCACGTCATCGCCCCGGTCAGTGCGACGAAGCTGGCCCTGGGTGCGTTCGGAACCTTCGCCGGCTGGCTGGACGAGTTCAAGGCCGAGGGAGTGATCACCGCCGACCTACTCGGAGCGGTCGTTACGATGGTCGACCCCAGAACGAGGTCGACCCGAGAGGTCACCGAGGTCCTGGCGGCCAGCTCCTATCCGGTGTTCGAGACGCAGATCCCTCGCCGGATCGGCGTGGAGGACTACGTCACCGAGCGGCGGCTGGCCAGCGACGTCGTCGGCGAAGCCTACGACCGACTCACGCAGGAGATCCTCGCAGCGATCGACCCTGAGGGCCCGGGACAGGAAGTGGTGGCGTATGCCTCCTGAGAGCAGGACCGGCCCGAAGAAGTTCTCGGCGAGCGATCTGCTCGACCAGGGCAAGGACCGTACAGCTCGAGGGCCGAGAAGGGCCGACGCCCCGGTCGTCGCAGACGTCCCGACGTCTACGACGTCCCTACGTCTCGCCGACCCGGAGAGCGGCAAGTACGAGCGGGTGACGGTCTACATGACCACCGAACAGCAGACCTGGGCAAATGCGGCCGCCTTCAAAGCCAGCTCGGTCGACGTGCGCTACAACTCCTCTGAGGTCATCCGGCTGGCGATGGACAGACTCAAGGACACGATGTCGGTGGAAGACCTCGCCGACGCACTCGCCGAGCAGGCGTGGGCGGAAGCGGAGGCTTACCCGGGTCGCATGAAACGAAAGATGCCACCGAGGCCGGGTGCCTGATGACCCAGACGATCAAAAGCCTCAAGGACTCCGATAGCACGTGCGCACTTGCGGCGGCCGAGCTCCTCGAGGCAGCGGCGACCCGCGTGGAACAAAAGACGACGGCCAAGATGCCCGAGGGGTGGCCCGGAACCTCAATCGATTGGGCGATTGATTGCACCTACGAAGACGGTGCAGCCAGGACCTCTCGTCTGCTCGCTCGATTTGTGGCACACGGAGCCATCCATAGCGTCGGTGCTGGACTCGATCAAAGCACCCCTCGGCGTCTTAGGGCGGCCGCTGCGCTACTGAAGAGATGAAGTCGACCGTCCAGATGACGAGTGAAGGTACGTTCATACCTGCGGTATCAACCCGGGCTCTGTGAGGCCCCCATAAAGGAGATTGAAGAGAATGCGGAGCAGATGCGGGGGACTAGTTCGGCGAGGAAAACACCTCGCTTTGGTTGTAATGATGGTGGCGGTGACGGGCTGCGCCGAGGACCCACCGTCGCCAAGTGCTGAAAAAGCCCCGGCGCCGACGCCGGCAAAGGTCTTCGACCCGCCGCAGTCGTTCGATGCCAAGGCCGGGACTCTGTTACCGGCGGGGATCCTGCCGAACCTGGTTAGCCTTCACGGCAACACCGGGTATGCCATCACAGCGAACGATCTTCAGGCCGTGGACCTGGCCACTGGCAGGAGCCTCGGCCGAGCTGCTCCGGAGAACGAGATCTTCGAGGCTGCAGCGACACTCGACAACCTCGACACGACGCACGCCCCGACCATCACCAACCTGAACGGTACCGACCTGGTCCTGGCGGCCTTCACCGTCCAGATCCCCGGGGAGGGGACAACCCCGACGCGGTTCGGAGTCGAGCTGACCGGCATGGATGCGGGCACCAACAAGCAAGCCTGGAGTCTGCTGGTCGAGTTGCCGGTGCCGGTTACCGGATCCCGCCGTAGCAATCCGGACGTGACCTTGGTCGGCGTCGTCGACCGGCTCCTCGTCTTCACCGCGATCACGACGGAGAGCTACTACACCTACGGGATCGACCTGCTAACGCCGAAGGTGGCCTGGAAGGTCGACGGCCTGGCCGCCGGGGCCCTCGCCGGCGACGTGGTCGTCGGAATCACCGAGACCAGGTCCCGGCAGTCCGTTGTCGGGCATAAGGCAGCCGACGGCAGCCGTGTTTGGAACCAGGACGACATGTACGACGTCGTCGTGGCGCAAGCCGGCCCCAGGTTTGCCTTCGTCTACAGCCGTAATTACCGAGACGGCGTCCGCAGCTCCCGGGTGATCGATTCCGCCGGCGCAGCCGTAGCTCCGATTGACACGTACGACGGAGGTAGCGTGCGCTGCTCCTACGACGCGGCGTTGACGGTGACCTGCTTTCGGCACGAGCCGGATCCCTTCGTGTTCGCATTCGACTCCCAGACCGGCCAGGTCCTGTGGGAACTACGGGACGGCGGCGACCGCCTGGTGCCCCAGGTAACAGTCGCTTGGCATGGAGCCGTCTACGGGGGCACTGACAATGGGCCGGTGGTCCTGGACGCCAGAACCGGGCTGGACCGGTCGGCGTCTGTAGGGATCACACCTTTAGCGGTCAACGAGCGTTGCGGGGTCGCAGGCACAAGGCAGGACGGCGTGCGTTGCTATCCGGCCAACGGGTGAAGTGACCAGGGATAGATCCCCTGGTGGAGCTAGCGAGGAAGACGGATAAACAGCCAAGGACGTCGATGAGGGGGCACAGAGTGGAACCAGGGACACAGATGAGCACCGGCGAGCTGGCTCGCCGCATCGAGGCAGACATGAATTTGCTGCGAACCCAGACAAACCATCCAGGCTGGGCCGCCAATGGGATCAGCCATGACCACGCCCGAGCCGTTGTGAACGCACTGGACGACCTACCGGGCCGGATGGCGAACGTACTCGAGAACCTCGAGTCGCTGCTCAAGGCAAGAGCCGGCCAACTGGAGGGCCACGGCCGATACGAGGGTGCTGGCGATCTAGCGGCACTGGAGGCCGTAGAAGCCCTCCATAAGGCCGCTACGGTCCTTCACCAAGCACACGATCCATTAGCCCGGGCTGCTCAGATTCTGGATCTCATCAGCATGGCCAACACGACGTCGACCGGCTCCTGGTGGGACGGCTCGGACACGTGACCGTGCAACCAATCGACGGTTACATAGCCTGCACGAATTGCAGGCAACCGATCTACTTCATGACCGGCCGTGGCTGGTGACGGGACGCTATCGAGACGGACGACTGCCCGGGCGGAGACGGCTATCACGAACCCCGAGAGTGCCGGAACGACGGGACCCCTATGCGATGGAGCGGCAACTTCGGCCGTTGGTACTGCCCAGCTCCAGCCTGCGGCTAGAACTGCCCCACTCAAGTCCCCACACAGGAAGGCCCCCGATACCGGCGGTATCGGGGGGTGGACGTCGGCGCTTACTCGGCCGGCGGCTCGTGAGCAATCCCTGCTGCGAGAGCCGCTTCGTGAGCGTCGTCCCCAGGCCCTTCACTTGAGGGGTCGGAGTTGCGCCCAGGCCCTTCACTTGAGGGGTCGGAGTTGCGCCCAGGACCGAAGCGGAGGGAGGGGCTAACCTCCTCCGCCACGATCTCCACCGAGTACTGCTTCTTGTCCTCGGCGTCGGTCCAAGAGCGCTGGACGAGGCGGCCGCTGACCACTACCCGTTGGCCCTTATCGATCGTCTCGGCGATGTTCTCGGCCAGCTTCTCCCAGGCCACCACCTTGAAGAACCCGTCGAGGACCTGCTTGCCTTCCTTGCCCGGCCGGTTGACCGCTATCGAGAAGTTGGCGACTGCCTTGCCGGAGGGGGTGTAGCGAAGCTCGGGGATGTCGGTGGTGTTGCCTGCGATCGTGACGTGGTTGATGCTCATGGTGTCTCTTTCCTTTCCGGCTCTGTGCCGTCGGTGGTTCTTACGGGCTTCAAAAAGCGAAGGTCCGAGCGGGTGTCACAACCCACGGTTCGGCGGTGGGCAATGGAGGGGACCCGCCGCAGGTGGGGCGTAGGCCGTTCCTTCCGACTGTGGGTTTGCGCCCTCAGTGAAGGGCCTGAGCGACGATGCTCGTAAACAAAGAACCTAAAGACTGTCACTGACGCCAAAGGAAGACAGCCGTGATGCATTGACACGGCTCGCAAAGCAACGCCACGTCCCCGAGTTTTTGCCACCGCCTCGCCAAGGCAGGCGGCTCTCGATAGCGGTCGCCGGGCAAGGATGGCTGCAGGGCTCTGGGTTCGGGTGGTGGCCAGGAGGAGCTGGGCGTATCGCCGAAGGCAGCGGTTGAGCAGGGGGAGTGGGCAGTGTCCCGCAAGGCGAACGTCTCGTAGGACAGTCGCTGCAAGAAGCAGCTCGATGGGCTTTGAGCGTGGTGGGGAGGTTAGCTTGGAGTCCCGTAGGACCTGCCCGCAAATCCGCCCGGTGAGGGGACGGCTTACGCTACACTGCGGCTCGTGACTGGGATGCTCATCGGGTACGCCCGAGTATCGACCGACGGCCAGGACCTGACCGCCCAGCGGGAGGCCCTCAAAGCCCTTGGCGTGGCCTCAGAGCGAGTCTACGTCGACCACGGCCTGACAGGAACCAATCGAGAGCGCCCAGGCCTCAAGCAAGCGCTCGCCGCCTGCCGGGCGGGGGACAGCCTGGTCGTGACCAAGCTCGATCGGCTTGCCCGATCCCTGCCGGACGCCCGAAACATCGCGGACGAGCTCACCAACCGCGAGGTCAAGCTCAACCTCGGGGGAGCGGTCTACGATCCCACCGACCCGGTGGGAAAGCTTCTCTTTAACGTCCTGGCGATGGTCGCTGAGTTCGAAACGGATCTGATCCGTATGCGAACCCGGGAAGGGATGAAGATTGCCAAGGCAAAAGGCCGGCTGCGGGGCAAGCAGCCAAAGCTTAGTGCTGCCCAGGAGGCTCTCCTGCTCGAGCTGTACGGGGCCGGGAACCACACGAGCAGCGAGTTGGCCGCCATCTTCAAGGTCGCCCGGTCGACGGTGTACCGGGCAATCGAGCGCAGCAAGGGCAAGCCGATGGAGTCCAAGACTGGTCTAGAAGCTGGCAATGCCTGACGTGGGGCGCACGCTCTACTTCGGCGACAACGTCCGGATGGATTAGGGATGGGCACTCGTACTTGGGACAAGAAATTGGCCTTGATGGTGTGTTTCCTCGGACTTGCAGCAGTCGCCGGCGCATTGTTGACAGCACGACTGCCCGAATGGTTGTCGGATGCCATCCTTCTTTGGGCCGCAGGCATCTGTTCGTTGCTTGCCATCGTCTGTCTAATTCTCCTTCTGCTAGAAGGCAGGGAAGACAGCCGACGGGCTCGGCGCGAAAAACGAGCCATCAAACGCCAGGCTCGCGAAGAACAGAGGTCTAGCCTCAGTGATCCTTGGAGAAGGCCACCTAAAAAGCCACTAGATGGTTTCGGCCTGTACGTCACCACTCCAGAAGCGGGTCGGTTGGTTGCTGAGATAGCCAGTTCGAAACCCCATTGGCAACATTTCGCTAGTTGTCGGCTAGATATGCCGAACGGTGAATCAGTATGGCTAGAAGGAGGGCCGATTGGGGAAGGATTGCGCACATTTTCGCTTCCGCCTAGGTGCAGTCTGCTAGAAGGCCAGTACGTCGCTTCTGCCCGAAACGATTTCGGGTCGTTATATTGCGCGGTCCGTTTTCAAGTCAACAGTAAGGGGCAGATGGTCACGGAATGGGCAGGTTGGAAACCTTACCGGGAGGACGTTGGGGGAAGGACGCAGTTCGTTGTACAGAATCCGTCAGAGGCCATCTCTGGCTTTCGATGCCACGTTCATTCGTACAAAGGATCATGGTTGGCAGATGATCGGATCTTCCCGAAGTACCTCGATGAGGCTAAGTTCCCCGAATGCACTTCCCTCGGTAGCTTCATGTTTCCAAGAGACTTTTACAGCATCAACCCTCAAGGGAAACTGCCCGACCTACCTTTCGAACATCCCAGGCTTCAGTATTGGATTCACCCGGGCATATTCAACATTAGTTGGCATGGTTGGATAAGGGACGGCAAGGAAGACAAATGTATCTTCCTTGCACGGATGATCTTACGAACCAACTCGGACGGCAGTCTTCTCGTACATCATCATCCGGAGACTTCAAATTGATCCTTCTCGGTGAGCATCTTGTAAGTGAGCGTGTCCCCTTCGAGCATCTTCAAGAGCCTGTCCCCTATACAGGTTAGGCGTTCTCTCGGTTGTTCAACCGGTCTGCGCAATGAGCCCCCCCGTACTTAGATCTCGAGTCTCACCGGGCTTCCCAAATGATCCTAGCTATTTAGCTCAATTTGGGGATTGATGCGAGAGGCCGGGTCCCTCTAAAATCTGCTTACTTCCCTGCACCGGCTGCAGCTGCTGCCCCCGCAAGTAGCGAGCGCCCGGATCCCGACCTTGGCAGGGAGCCCCGGGCGCTCAGCCGGCCCGGCCGCCTCCCCCCTATACCGCCGGTATCAATTCTCGCCGGCGTCCTGGTCGTCGACGGGCCCCAGGTATTGCTCCAGGGCGGCCACGGCCAGCGAGTTGTAGGAAACCCCTTTAGCTAGCGCCAGTGCCGCCAAACGGCGCTGCAAGGGCCCCGGCAGCACGATGTCTCCATCGGGCACCAGGTCGTTGATCTGGTCCGATTCCTGCTCCAACAAGTCCAGGTAGGCCTGGATGGCGGCGAGGACAACCGTGTCTTCGGCCGTCTCGGCCCTCTCCGCCGCCTTGGTCAAGCGCCAGCGGATCGGGGCCGGCAGTAGCGTGTTTTTCGGCGTCCGGGCCGGCGGCGGGGGAGTCTTCGACCGGTGCCGCTCCACCTGCGAGAAGTTGCCGTCGGTCATGGTGATGCCCTTGCGGACAAGCTTCTGAATCAATCCTCGAGTAACTCCGAAGCGGGTGGCCAGCTGTCCGTAACTGTTCCCTTCGGTGAACAGTTGGCCCATGGCAACGGCCCGGATCTCCGCAAGCTTCAGGGTGGCCACCCAGTACAGCCCCTCCAGGTCAGAGGCAGAGAGGTATCGGTCAAGCGGCGGGAGGTCGTCGAGCCAGCCCAGGAGGGCATGGATCTCGTCGGGGTGAGGTTCGTGCCCTGCAGGTACCCTCCGGCCGGAGGGCTTCGTTGAAGGCTTGTCGACGTCCGCCGTACCCGGCGCCGCCTCATTGTCGTCTAAGGGCACGAAACAGGACGATAACCGCTCCGTCCCCCGGCGGAAACGGCTGAGGCCCCAGGACTCGTTCTGGGGCCTCACGTTCCTAACGGTCGGTGCTACTTCCTCTGGTCGTCATCACCGCCTTTTCTGCGACGGGCATTCCGCCGATCGGCGAGGAACGACGCTTGCCGCGCCAGGACCCGCCGCAGGAGGCCTTTCTTGGCCCCCTTGGGGTCCGGTTCATGCTCAGTAGACTCGTTCATATCGGGAAGCTGCTCACACTCCTTCTCGATCACGCCCCCCGGCGGTCTGCAAACCGCGCGGGGGGCAACCATTGGGTTGTAGCCGGAAGCTTACGAAGCTGCTGTGACAGCTACGGGTACTGAATCAACCAGCTCGTCGTCCTGTGCAACCTCCTCTCCGGCATCGGCTAACGCCTCAACGTTCTCCTGGACCTCGACGGCCGCCGGCTGGGCGACCAACTGCTTCTCGGCGTCGGAGAGCTTGTAGCCCTTGCGCTCCAGGTAACCGAGGTACTCGACCAACTGGCCCATGCGACGGTCACGGTCCCACTTGCTCGTGAAACCCGCCTCGTTTGCCGCCAGCGCCAGCGCCAGCGCCGCCCGGGCCGGAACGTGCGAACCGCCGTCGCTCAGGTACTGACGAAACGTGCCCATCCAGTCCTTGCCGTCACCCGAGTAGTACGACGGCAGCTCGTCCTTCTCGAACTCCCGAGGCTTGAGACCGAGCATCATGCACGCCACGTGCACATGGCTGGAGGTCTGGTGTGACCCGAAGCCGCCTTGGTCGAGGATATGGACCAGCACCCGCTCAAGGGCCTCGGCCGCCGACGGGCGTTCGCCGAGCAGCGACTGCAAGTAGAGTGCCCTCTCCCTCCGGGCTTCGAGCAGCGTCTCCTCAAACGCCTCCTCCGCTGCCTCCCGTTGGCTCCTAGCCTCTTGGGCTGCCCGGCGCTCCAGCTCGACGTCGGGCAGCTTCACCGCACTGTCACCCTCAGGTGCGTGCCGGGTGATGTCGAGGCAGACGTAGAGCCGCCGGTGACTGTGATCGGAGATCGTGGCAGCGTGGCAAGGTTCGTTCTCGTGCTCCTCGACGGTGATGCCGCAACCTTGGCCCCAGCCTTCCTGGCCCAGGTACCGCTCGTTGGTGTCGTACTGCTCCACCTTCGCTATATAGGAGATGCCTTCGCCCTCAAGCTTGTCGATCAACTCCTCCTTCGTCTTTCGGTCCTTCTCGGTCCGCAGGTGCCGCTCCAGAACCCACCTGCGATTGTGGCCGCCCGACCCCAGAAACTCCTTGACCGCCTTCTTCCGCTGCGCTGCCGGCATCTCCGCAAGCTTGGTCAGGTCGACCGCCTCGTGGATCGTGATCTTGCGCTCGCTCAGAGCGTCCAAAGCGGCCTTGTCCAGCTTCAGCAGGGCGATCCGCCGGGATACCTGCGCCTGGGTGCAACCGATCTCCTCGGCGACCTTGCGCTGGGAGTACCTGAACTCCTTGACGAGGCGTTGGAACGCTTTGGCCTCGGCCAGCTCGTCAAGGTCGGCCCGGGCGAAGTTCTCGATGATCTGAGCCTTCAGCAGCTTCTCCGGCGTGTAGGCACGGACGATTGCAGGCACGGTCTCCAGGCCGGCTTCCTTCGCACCCGCAAAGCGGCGGTGCCCGAAGGCAATCACGTGTATACCGGCGGTATCGGCCGGCTGCAGGATCAGGGGCTGCTCGACGCCGACGCTGCGGATCGAGGCGGCGATGCCGCTGATGTCGCCCAGGTCCTCGCCCCGGGGGTTGGTGGGGCAGGGGACGATCTGCGAAACGGGGATCTGCTGCACTACCTCGCCGGTCTGCGGCGCTGCCTCGTCGTTGCCCTTGTACGCCTTGGCGATGCTGGTACCTTTGGCCATGATCGGGATTCTCCTTTGTCTCGATCTACCGGGCCTCGGCAGTCACAGCTGCCGGGGCCCACTTCTTTCACTAGCCCTAACTCTATAGGAACGTCCCGACGTTGACAACGTTCCAACGTCTAAACGTTGTGGCCGTTTGATCAGGATTGCAGGTAGCTCACGTCTTTCCGGTGGCAAAGCGTTCGGGCCTCGGTTACTGTCAGGCCCACCAGCTCGTCTCGAGCGAAGGACAGCTCGTCGACGAAGTACGTGAACAGCTCGATCTCCTCGCCGCTCCCCAGGGTCGCCACGACCGTTACCCTGCCCATGTCGTTGTCGAAAACGACGGACCGGATCCGGTCTGCACCCGATGACTCCTCCTTCGCCATCGGGTCATCTACCTGGAACTCCCGGACGAAGCCGTCCGGCAGCGGCCGAAGCTGCGGTTCGCAGTTGTGCTCCAGGCAGTAGACGAGATCGGCAAGGCGGGCAGTAGCCGCCGACAACGTGTCGAACTGCTCGGCCCAACTGTTGGCGACCAGGTCGTTCCACGCCAGGACGAACACCGGGTTGTGCGGGTGCAAGACGATCCGGGCGGTGGCGTCGTCGGCGTGATGCTCGAGGATCGGCCTGCAGTGGTGCCATACGGCCTCGTGTACCTCGGCGTCTTCCATCACGTCCGTTGCGATCACGACCGCACCCCTTCGCCACTAGGGGCCTCGTCGTGGGGACACTCAAGCTGGACCCAGATCAGCGGCCCTTGCGGCATGAAGAACCTGAGGTCGACCAGGTCGTAACCCGGGTCGCCTTGGCGCTGCTCCTCGGGGGAGTAGCCCTGGTCCAGGACCCACCCGGCGGCCTCCAAGGCTTCGGTGATGGCCCGGGCTGCCTCTTGCGGCTCCACGGTCCCGTCCTCGGTGTAGGTGTGGACCTTCTCCAGCTCGGCGTCCAGGTTGATACCGGCGGTATCGGTTGTCCTCGTCATAGCTGGCCTCGCGTCCTGGCAGATGCGCTGCCGAGGCTCGTCACCACGGCGGCAAAGAAGCTGAAGGCCTCCCGCTCACAGTGGTCGTTGGCCTTGCCGAGGATCCGCACGACCAGGTCCTCGTTGAGCTTCCCGAACTGCTCGCTGTCCCAGATGCTCTCGATGTCGGCCCGGTCGAAGACCTCGGTGTACCAGCCGAACTTCACCCGCATGGCCCACAAGACATTCAGGGCGTCGGTTTCGGTCATGTGTTCGATGAAAGCTGGTGCTGTGGCCATGCTCGGCCAGTCCCCAACATCGGGGGTCGATTCCTGCGCCATGGTGCTCACTCTCCTCTTTAGGTCGTGGCCCGGGCGGTTCACAGCCGCTCCGGGCGCCTAAGTGATGCGTTGATGGATGACTACGCCTTGGCTCCCGCCTTGCCCTTGGTGCCCTTGGCGGGCTTCGCCTCGGCCAACTCCTCGGGACTGGGGTCGGGTTCGGACGAGTCCGACCAGTCGGACGGGCCGCTGGTCTTGACCTTCGTGATCTCCACGGTGGCGAACCGGGCGGAAGCGCCGACCTCATCGGCCACCAGGTAGATCTTGGAGCGCTTGTTGCTCGTAGCCTCCTCTTCCCAGCGGTCCTGCTGGAAACGTCCGGTCACGATCACCCGGTCGCCGGTGTGAAAGCTCTCGGCGATGTTCTCGGCCATCCCCCTCCAGGCGGTAACGTCGATGAAGTCGGTCTGCTCGACTTTGTCCCCGGCCCGATTGGTGAAGTAGCGGTTGACCGCTACGGCGAACTTGACGACGGCCGCCCCCGAGGGCGTGTACCGAAGCTCCGGATCCCGGGTCAGGTTCCCGACGATCGTCACCGAGTTGTTCATGCTCATGCTGTGCCTCCTTGGACTTGCTTCCAGAGTCGGACCATCCGGCTCAACCGTCCCTCCTGGATGGGCGCTTCCCCAAGCTCCAGCACCCCAAGTTCCCCAAGCTCCAGCACCCCAAGAAGGACGGCTCAACCTGTGGCTTCTCACCCCATAGGCGCTCCGGTCTCGTCCGATCCGTTGACGATGGCCATGAAGCTCGGAGCCTCGGGCGTGGCGTACCAGCCCTCCATGTCAGCGTGGGTGAAGTCCTGGCCCGGGCGCTTCCAAACCCGGGCGATTCGAGTCGACTCGTCGACGTCGCAGCTGTACCCGTCCCGCGACCCGAACAGCGGACCCCGGAAGACTCCGTAGGTCGACCGGCTGCCGTCCGTGGACAGCATGCAGGCGAAGGTCACCTTGGCGGCCGGATCGGTCATTTAGTCGCCCTCCCTGCAGCATGTTTCGCTGCGTTGTGCCTGTCGCACGCCTTCTGGGCCTGCTCCGCAGACCGTGCGTAACTGCCGTCAGCGGGATTCCACCAATCGCACGAGTGACAGCTGGCCCACCACACCGTGGGCGCTCCACCGACGTAGCCCTTCCTGACCTCGGCGCTCATCGCTCCACCGCCTGGGCCTGGTCCTTCGGCGTGGTGGTCTTCTGCATCCGGTCGGGATGCTGCTCCCAGTAGTGCCTGCGCACTGCCGGTCCAACGCTCCAGCCGTCTGGGATGTCGATGATTGCGCCGCACGTCTTGCACTCTGGCTGCAGCTTGTCGCTCATGCCGCCACCTGCCCCTCGACCTCGGGGAACAGGCAGTCGGTGTTGTATGCGTGCTCCTGCAGCTGCTCAAAGGTGCTGAACGCTCCACCGCAGATGCAGACGTACATACCAACGGTGTGCGCTGGCCTGTGCTGGTCGCAGTACTTGACCATGTCCATGTCGCCCTCAGCCTCCACAACGCACCCGCACGCTGCCGTCTTCGTCTTTGCCATTGAGGAACCTCCGTTTCTTCCAGCCAATCCCCGCCCGGTCGGTCGACCGACGGTCGCAGACTCGGCGGACGGCTTTTCACAAAACCCGGCTTGGGGCTGTCCACTCCGACTCAGCGGCCAAAAAGTTTTCGACCCGCCCTTGGCGCGGCGTTTGTCGAAAAGTTTTCGGATAAGCAACGGAGTTGACCGACCCGGTTGAGCCGGGTTTATCAGCGGGGATAGGCCCCGGAGGGGGAGCGCTGGGGTTCCCTGGCCGGCCGAAGGACGGTTAGGGGCGCTCCTGGAAGCTCTTGCTGCGACGACCTCTAGCTTGGACATGAGCCCTCAAGGTGGTTACGGTTTGGCGCTCCTGACGTTGGGACGTTGCAGACGTTGGGACGTGCGGGACGCTCTAGCGTCGGTGCTCGGGTTGCCGGTCTTGGCATCGAGGCCGATAAACGTCACCTAGCTATCCCACCCGGCGTGGATGTGATCTTCGTGATCGGCGTTGTTGAAGAACCCCGGCCAGTTCTCCATCTCGCCCCAGGGCACCCCGATCTCGTCCGGTCGACCAGCGACCAGGCCGTCGATCTCTACCGCGTAGGCCCGGGAGGCTGCGGAACTGTCCCGGACCGCCTGGCCGTCGACGATGGAGATATCGACGCCCCGGCCGAAGAAGTGGTTGCTCCGCTTGTCCGTCCCGTTGACCAGCTCCGAGTGGCCGGTCTTCAGGCTGCTCACGCTGATGGAGTGGCGCTCTAGTGTCCAAGCGAGGAAGTCGATCACCTGCTGGTTGATGCGGCCGGCCTCGAGGTCCGCCCGCCCGCCGGGGTAAACCCGGAAATTAGGATTGTTGAGGATCGCAGTAGCGTCCCCCCCGCCGGGTGTAACCGCCCCGGCTCGGCGGTACTCGGCCGCCTGGGCGATGACGTTGTTGACGTACGTCTCGGAGTGGTTGTAGTTCCAGATTGCGCTTCGCAGCATCTCGGGGTCGCCGTCGCCCGCACCGTTGTGACACAGGTACTTTGCTGCGCTCCAGATCGAGTCGATCGGGTCGTAAATGTCGGTGTCCCCGTCTTTGTCGCCGTCCACCCGGAAGGCCGCCCAGGTGCCGGGCATGAACTGCATCGGCCCCGCAGCGCCGGCCGAGTTGGTCCCCGAATGCACTCCGGGCAGAGTCGACCGACCATGGTCGGTCTCGATCTTGCCGATGGCGGCAAGGACCTCCCACGGCATGTCGCAGGTCTGCTGCGCAGCTGCTCTGTAGACCGGGAGGAGGTTTGCCGGGATGTCCGCGAGAGCTACCTCGCTCGGTTCGGCGGCACCAGCCGGCGGGGAACCGATGCCTATGAACAGGAATACGGGAGCGAGGATAAGCAGGATCAGCCCGCCAAGGGCCCCGGTCATGGCCTTGTTCATGCCTGGTACCCGTCGACGAGCCACTTGTCGCCCCGCTTGACGAGCGCGATGTCCCAGATGGGGCCGATGCCGGAAACGGGCTTGGTGTCGCTTTGGGTCTGCAGGATGAAGGTGCAGCGGTACTTGCGGTAGGTCTGTGTCTTCGACTGCGAACCCAGTTCGCAATCGACGATCTCGCTCACCCTCTGGGTTTCACGCTGGGCGATGCGCTGCGACGTCAGAAACAACGGCTCTCGGATCTCGCTCAGGGCGCTGAAGTAGTCGCTCGTCACCCACGGCCGAGCCCGCTCGAGCTGACTGGCCAGCGGCGTCGGTTGGTCGTTCCAGTTGAACTCGTTGAAGCCGACAAGGAAGTTGCGTACGACCTGGTCGGGATCCGCATTCGGGTTGAGGTCGGCCGCTGCCGGCGGCGGGGGAGCTAGGGGCGGTGATACCGGCTGTATCGGTCTACCGCTCGGCCCGGATGTCGACGTGACCCCCGGAGACGGCTCGATGGAGCCAGACGTTTCGGTGGGTTGGTCGATCGGCTCGCCGCCGGCAGCGCTCGGCTGAGCGGGTTCGGGCAGCTGTTCCCTGGTGATCGTGAGAGCGATGACGGTCCCTAAGACGAGGCTGGCCACGACCACGACCACAAGGACTACCCGGGGGCCCACCCCTCAAGCCCGACTGTCATGCGAGTCGTGTATAACAACGCCTCGACCAACAGACGTTTGTAATAAATGCATGGTAGTTATCCCCTATTCGCCACAAAGCGCTAAAGATCATCACTTAGCGGAAGTATTTATAGACTTCCGGTGTGGTCTGTGTATACCCTTGACCCTAAAGTTTCCCCAGAAACTTATTTGAGGGAGGTTCAAGACTCTGCATACTCTGCAACGGCCCGCCGATTCGGAATGGCCCGTCTGGGTCTTTCTGGGCGTCGGCTTCGCGGTGGCGCTGACGATTTCGGTTCGTGGCCTGACGGCCTCAGAGCCTTTGTTGCGTGCGGCGGGACTGATTCTGGGCGGCGGGTCGCTGACCCTGCACCTGGTAGTTGGTCTGGCAATGCTGAGGTATCGCAAAGGCAGCTCGGAGGGCTAAGAAAAGGCTTGACGAGATTTAGAGAGGCGGGGGGATTCGGTTGGTGGAGCGAGCAGCAACCTGGGGCGGCATGGGCGTTGCGATGCCCGTCGTCCTTTACGAGATGGCAGACAACAAGCTCACCGGCTCGCTGAACTGGGCCGGCAGGATCGGTAGCGTCCTAGCCATCCTGGCAATAGCTGCGATCTTTGTTCGGTTGGTGGTCCCGGTAGCCCGCCCTGCGGGGCGGCTCCGCTACAGACAGCCCCGACGCAGAGAGGGGAGGGCGCTGATCGGATAGGCCGACCCACACAACCGAAGCAGCAGTAGTCGCCTGGGGATCGCCGATCCCACAATCACTGGAAGCGCCCGGGGTAGGAGCGTCCGGGACCAATCTCAGAGGAGAACTGAATGAAGCAGCTGTACCGCATCGCCAAGGGCAGGACCATGACGGTCCTCGGGCTGACCGTCGCATATCTCATGACCTCTAGCCTCCCTGCAATCGCAGCGAATCTGGACCCGGCGCCGGAAGCGCCTCCCGGCCTTGAGGAAGCAGCCAACAAGTTCCTCGGGTGGCTTAAGTGGGGAGGGCTCGTCGGCGGCATCATCGGGTTCCTGGTGTGCGGCCTTATGATGATGATCGGCCGTCGCAACCGTTCCAGCACAGCTATCGACGGGGCTACCGGCATCCCGTGGGTTTTCGCAGGCCTGACCGTGATCTCCTTCGCCGCCGCCTTCGTCGGCGAAATCCTCAACTAGCCCGATGGCACAAGCCGGTGGCCAGGGAGCCATCCAACCACCAAAACTCAGCTGGAAGATACTCCTGGCCGCCGGTCTCGGGGCCATGCTCCTGGCGATTCTTGTTGTGGTCGTCGTGAAGGCGACCTCGGAACCAAAAGACATCGGTACCGCTCCTCTCGACGCAGGCAAAGGCGGTTCGTCGAACGGGCTAAGCGTCACTAACGTGAACGACCCCGTCCGTCCCTTGACTACGGACAATCTGACTTGGGAATCGTTCAACGGAGAGGAACTGCCGGTTGGGGCTAGCGGCCCCCACCAACTTCGGGACGGTCGGGCCGAGGGATTTGATCGCACCCCGCAGGGCGCAGTTCTTGCAACGATGTATATCTCCGGCGCCTCGACAGCGTTTGGTGGCCCGAGCGTATTTCAGCCCACCATTTCGGAACAGGTAGTCGGCCCCGATAAGAACGCGTTCCTCGCAACGATCCAACGTGAATATGCCGAGAGCGTTCGGCAGTACGGAGCAGATGCGGCCGGGGGTCTAAGCCCCGAACGCGAAGCGAAGAAGACGTCCTACAACAGCCAAGGTGTCTGGGCATACCGGATAGACACGTACAGCCGGGATGCAGCCACGGTGAATGTGCTCTCCATGTCCCTGCCTCCCGGAAGTGACCCCATCTATACCAACTTCGCGATGTCGGTTAGGTGGGTTCAAGGCGACTGGAGACTGGTAGCTCCCGTCGCTGGCGTCTGGTCGTCGTACGCACGAAACATGGCCTCGATCCCAGCCAACTACGTAGTGATCGGCCAGCAGCAGGCAGCCGGCGCATGAGATCAGCCAAGAGCGCCCTTCTCTTCTGCTTGCTCTGTTTCACAATTGTGCTAGTTCCCGGAGCCGCTCACGCAGCGTGTGATCGGGCTGACCCGTCGTGCACGGACGACGGCGGCATCATCGGTGGCTTTGTAGATGACGCCGTTCAGGGACTCGCCAATGCTCTTCGAGAGGGCTCTGAGTTCATCATCAAGACCACGGCGGCGTGGTGGATCAACATCGACTCCATCGACCTTAGCGAGGGCAACGTTTCGAATCCCTCACCTGATGCTGGGTCACCCGTGCAGCGTCTGAACCAGCTCGTTTTGCCGATCAGCTTTGCCGTAGCGATTGCAGGCATGATCTGGGGCGGCATCCGCCTGGCCGTCAAGAAGAAGTCGGACGCGGCCTGGGATTTGGGCACCGGAGTCATCCGGCTCGCCACAGTGAGCGCCATCTACGTGGCAGCCCCCACGGCCCTGCTCAGCGGCGGGGATGCGTTCGCCGAGTGGGTTTTGGACAAAGCCGTCAACGGCGACGTCGTCGCCAAGATGGGGCAGATCGCGACTCTGGGAGGGTTTACCTCCGCAGGGGCGGTCATCATCGCAGCCATCGTAATGATGATCGCAGGGGCGATCCAGGCGATCCTGATGCTTCTGCGCGAGGGCGGTGTCATCGTTCTCTCGAGCTTGCTGGTGCTCTCGGCGGCGGGCGGTTTCAACCCCGCCACACGCAGCTGGTTCCCACGAGTGTCGGGGTGGCTGTTGGCCCTGTGCCTGTATAAGCCCATCGCTGCGCTCTGCTACGGCGCAGCATTCGTTTTGATCGGCGACCAAGACGACGATCCGAGAACGGTCTTCGCTGGCTTGACGATGCTACTTCTTTCAATCGTTGCCCTTCCGGCCATGATGAAGTTCTTCTCCTGGGCGGCACCTGCCGCCATCAATTCAGGTGGCGGGGGAGCGGGTATGGCAGTGGCGGCCGGTACCGGAGTCGCCATTGCGGCGCTGCGTGGCGGCGGTGGCGGTCACAACGCCGCTACCCAGTCGGCGGCTATCGAGCGGGATCTCGGGCCTGCCGGAGGCGGCAGGAGACCAGTAGGAAGCGGTCCGTCTCAGCTTTCAGGTGCCGGTAGCAACATCGCCAGTTCGGCAGCTTCAACGGCGGTGACTGCAGCAGCGCCTCCGGTCGGTGTTGCGCTCCAGGTCGCACAGGCCGGTGCGCAGGTGGCAAAGGCCGGACGGGATAAGACGGCCGATGGTCTCACCGGCGGTGTCGCATGAGCACTGATCTAGACGACCAGCCGACATACGGAGGCTGGCGGAAGACTCGGGGATTCGGTTGGGCCGGTATGGGGGAGGCGGCAACTGTCGTCTGCGCTGTGACTATCCTCGTCGGGTTCGTGGTGGCCAGCACCTCGATCGAGGCGTTCTTTACGGTGTACGCCCCCATCGCCGTAGTGATCATTGGAGCCTCGGTGATCCGATGGCAGGGCGAGACCTTGGGCATGAAGATCAAGCGGCGCATCCGCTTCTGGTGGGGCACCAAAAGCCGCTTCATCCTGTTCAATGTCAACGGTGTAATGCGCCGAACTGGTGGCACGGCGCTTCCCTCCTTGCTCGCTCCGACCAAGATCGTGCCTGTCCACGACGGACGAGGTGGCCTGTTCGGGTTGGTGTGGGATCAGCGGACCGGATTTATGACCGCTACCTTCAAGTGCGACTCGCTCAGCACCTGGTTGGTCGACGCTCGACAGGCGAATGTGTGGGTTGCCAACTGGCACAGCTGGTTGGCCGACCTGGGGATCATTCCGCTGGTCCGGTGGGTAGCAGTCACGGTCGAGACAGCCCCTGAGCCCGGATCCGCTTTGGCGGAACACGTCAAATGGCGCAAGGACCCCAGGGCCCCGCAGGATTGCCAGGAACTCCTCGATGAGTTAGTCCGCTGCCTTCCCGAAGCATCCGCCGACGTCGAGACTCGGGTCTCGATCACCTTCGACCCGAGCCGATCCTTCAATCGGTTGAAGGGTCTGGACGAGCAGGCCGCCGAGATCAACCGGATCTTGGTCGGCATGGAAAGCGCCCTCGGTGAGTGCGGGGTCGCCGTTCTCGGCAGGGCAACGCCGGCGGAACTGGCCGGCGTGCTGCGCAATGCTTATGACCCGGTCAACCGTGGCCACGTCAAGCGAGTTCTGGCAGGCGCAGCCGATCGGGCTGAGCAGCTCCTGCAGTGGAACAACGCAGGCCCTCTGCAGGCGGAAGAGTCGTGGGAGGCATACCGTCATGACTCCGGCGTCTCGGCAACCTGGGCGTGGCAGGAAGCGCCCCGGCAGCAGGTCCTGAGCAACGTGTTGATCCCGCTCATGGGGCCGTCGTCTTGGCCCAAGCGGATCACGTTGCTGTACCGACCGCTGAGCGCCGAGCAAGCCGCCCAAGCCCTCGAACGAGAGGTCCAGCTGGCAACGATGCGAGAGGGCGTTCGGGTCAAGACCGGCCGGGACGAAACCGCCCGGGACCGTGCCGACCGCGAGCGGGCCGACGCAGCGGCTCGGGAGGAAGCGTTAGGGGCCGGCGTGGTGAATCTGTCCATCTACGCCACGGTCACAGTGACCGACGAGGCCGACCTTGAGGCAGCCAAGGCCGACATGGAGTCGAGGGGCAACCGGGCAAAGGTCCGGCTGCGGCCCATGTTCGGCAGTCAGGCGGCGGGGTTCGTAGTCACATTACCGGCTGGTGTTCATCCGGCCCATGCCGCAGGAAGGGGACGGCGATGAAACGACGTGGTCGGAACGATGATGATCAGCAGGAGCCGGAAACGCCCGAACCGCATCCATACCCAAGTGGCTATCGCTCACCTTATGGGGGATTCGACGCACGGCGATCGAACACTGGCGGCCAGGAGCCCGCTAGAGCAAATGGGGCCCAAAGCATTACGGCGCTCAGCTTGGTGTCTCCAGTAGTTGAACCGGAGGTTGACCAGGAGACCCAACTTCATGGTTGGGCATCTGATGGCCCGATCAAGCCGTCCAAATCGGCCAAAGGCCGCAAGCCCAAGCGGAAGAAGACTCCCCCGACGGAGCCGATCACCGATGCAAAAAGCTGCATCGCAGAACAGCCGCCGGAGGCGGGTATTGACGCGAAGGTCGTTGACGAGACACCCAAGCAGCCGATCCCCGAGGGTTTGCGGCGGAGGCGCCGCAAACCCAACCCCCAGGAACGCATCGAGGTCAATGAGGGGCCACCTCCGGGCGGTGTCGTCGACCATGTGGCCGGCGGCACACGACTGGTCGACGATCAGATGCTCGCCCAGATGGAGCGGGAGCTGCTCGAGCTTCAAGCGCAAGAGGAAGCCGAGCGAAAGGTTGCACGACGCCGACCCGGTCGAAAGCGCCGGGGTGATACCGGCGGTATCACTTCCGACCCGGTGGCAGAGCAGGAGTCCGAGCCAACGATCCAGGAGGTACGGGAGGTCGTAGCCCCGGCGTGGGGTTGGCGGATCCCCGAGGGCGGCCGAGCTTCCCACGTAGGCCAAGGACGGGAGTACCAAGCGACTACGAGCCAGGCCTGCGGCCTGTTCCCGTTCGTGGCCGGCTCGGGATCCCCTTCGGTCGGGGTACCGATCGGCCGTCACCTGCTCTGGGGCCAGACGATGAGCTTCGACCCGATCGGCTGGCTCAACGCCGGGCTTACGAACAACCCCGGCTGTTTCATTTTGGGAGCCCCCGGAACGGGTAAATCGGCCCTAATCAAGAGGTTGGTTCGAGGTTGTGCTGGCTTTGGGATTCGGCCGCTAATCTTGGGCGACCTCAAGAACGAGTACTCGCAGGTTGTCGACCGCATGGGCGGGCAGATCATCCGGATCGGCCATGGGCTTGACCGGATCAATCCGCTCGACACCGGGCCGCTCGGCCAGGCGGCGGCAGCCATCCCGGGCCAGCTGGGGGAGCAGCTGCGAATGGAGTCCCGCAGCAGGCGCCTGAACGCTCTGATAGCACTCCTTACGCTTGTGAGGGGCTATCCGCTTGAGAATGGCGAGAGCAACATCATCGCCGCCGTCGTGGACCTCTTGGACATTGAGGCGGGCGAGGACCTCAGCAAGCAGCCGACGGTGCCCGAGGTCCTGACGCTGTTGAGGGACGAGGACGCCATTGTCGGACTGATGCCCGACGCAGATGTGTCGGACCTGGCCGAATTCCGTCGGGATACCAAGCAACTGAAGCACACACTGAACGCCCTCTGTAAAGGCAGCCTTCAGGGCATATTTGACGATCAGACGACCAGTCCGATCGACCTGGACGCCCCGGGTGTGTCGATCGACATCTCGGCGGTTGGTGGCGGCAGCGACACGCTGGTGGCGGCAGCCATGCTGAGCACGTGGGCCTACGGCTTCTCGATGATCGACGGAGCGGCGGCGCTAGCCGAGGCGGGTCTGGGAGCCCGGCGGCAGCACGTAACCATCTTGGACGAACTCTGGAATGCGCTAAGAGGGTCGTCGGGTCTCGTTCAGCACGCGGATTCCTTAACGCGATTGAACCGGGCGAAGGGGGTAGCCGACATTCGAGCTACCCACTCTCTTGCCGATCTTGAGGCGCTCGCAACGCCCCAGGACGTCAAGAAGGCCAAGGGCTTCGTAGAACGTGCGGCGGTGGTCGTGCTGGCAGGACTGCCACCCAGCGAGCTGGACAAGGTCAATGAGGTCGTCTCGTTGACCGAGCAGGAGGCGCAAATGGTGGCCAGCTGGTCCGCGACCGAATCCTGGTCGCCCAAGGCCAAGCATCCCGGCCGAGGCAAGTACCTATTCAAGGCCGGGGAGAAGACCGGGGTTCCGGTCAAGATGGAGCTGGTCGCGGACGAGGCCACTCTCTACGACACCGACGCGAACATGGAGCAGGACCGGGCAACCTTGCCGGCCGAAGATCTCCTCGACCTCCTCTCGCCGTTGGATGACGAGATGGCGGGGGAGGTTGTCTCTTGAGCGAGCCACGGCCGTGCGGCCGCTATCGGCTACCCGATGAACCCCTAACCTTTGACCCTGCTCTTTGGCTCAAGGGTAGTTCTGCTAACCCTGACCTCGCTATCCGCGGATTGCCGGGCTCGGGCAAGGCGGCGGCATTGAAGAGGGGTCATGGGCAACCCTCTGGAGAGGAGACCCTGTGACCCGGGCGGTAGGACCCCGAGTCGGGCTCCCGCCAGAGGCAGTCATGCCGCTGGCACTCACCGGCCTCGCATGGGTGCCGGCGATATTGGCCGGCCTAGTTTGGGCCGCGGGGCACTTGGCTTCCAAGCTGGCGGGCCAAGGCTGGAGCGGACCCGAGTTCAACATCCACTTCGGGTTCGAGTTGGTCAAGCAGGGGCCGGCGCAGTTCTGGCCGGGGATCCCGACGGGCCAGATCATGGGAATAGCCGGCGGGATGCTGGCGCTCATCGTGATCCCGGCCACGGTGATCTACGCGAAGTGGAGCACCGGCCGAACCATGCCGGGGGATCCGCTGCCTTCGCTCGGCACGCCCTTCGATATGACGAGCGTCGGTCCCAAGGCCATAGCCGAAAAGGCCAAGGAGCTGCGCCCGACTTTGTCGAAATGGTCGGCTAAACAGCTGCTGGAGCGACCCGACGAGACGGGCCTGCCTCTGGGCAGTCTCAAGGGCGGCGTGGTGCCCGTCAGGGCCTCCTGGGAGGACGTGGTCCTGGTCTTCATGGCTCCCAGGTCCGGCAAGACGACCCAACTGGCGGTGCCGCACTTGCTGGCCGCCCCGGGCGCAGTCGTCGCTACCAGCAACAAGCCCGACCTATGGGCGCTCACGGCGGAACCGAGACGTCGGCAGACCAACGAGCACGTGTGGGTCTTCGACCCGCACGGCATTACCTACCCGGAGGAACAGTCCTGGTGGTGGAACCCGCTGAGGGGAGTCGACAAGGTCGAGCACGCCCGCCGACTGGCCGGCCACTTCATTGCCCAGATCAAGGATCAGGGCAAGACCGACTTTTGGTCGCAGGCCGCACACGACGTCCTCTCGTCGCTATTTCTGGCCGCCGGCACCACGGTAGATACCGACGACGAGCGCACCTTGGACGACGTGTACGACTGGCTCAACGACCCAGACAACCCGGTGCCGATCAACCTGCTGCATGCCCAGGGACACACAAAAGCAGCTCGGGCCCTTGCTGGCCGCAACAACGGGGCGCCCGAGACCCGCGACGGGATCTATGAGACCGCCCGTACCGCCGCCAGCTGCTTGGGGGACCCCGAGATCATGTCCTGGGTTACTCCTCCGAAGATCTTTCCTCGTATCGAGTTCGAGACCGCCGAATTCGCTCGGACACGGCAGACGCTGTATCTGCTGAGCAAAGAAGACGAGGGCGGCGCTGCCCCGCTGGTAGCGGCATTCGCCGACAAAGTAATGCTGCATGCAACCAAGATTGCCGAGCGCATGGGCGACCGGCTAGATCCGCCGATGGTCGTAGTGCTCGACGAGGCGGCGAACATCTGCCGGATCGAGAACCTGCCCAAGCTCTACTCCCATTTCGGGAGCAGGGGAATCATCCCGGTCACAATCCTCCAGTCCTATCCGCAGGGCGTTGGGGTGTGGGGCCAGACCGGGATGGAGACCCTCTGGTCGGCTTCCACGGTCAAGATCATCGGCCCAGGTATGGACGACGATCGCTTTCTGGAGAGTCTGTCGACACTCATCGGCGAACACGATGTGACCACCCGATCGGTGAGCCAGGGCAAAGGTTCCTACGGCGAGAACCTGTCGCTGCGCCGGCAGCGGATTCTGTCGGTGTCTGACCTGCGAGGCTTGCCCAAAGGAACGACCATTCTGCTTGCCAGCGGTTTGAAGCCGGCGATGCTCAGCATGCACCCCTGGTACGAGGGCCCCCGAAAGAAAGAGATCGCCACGGCATTCGCCCAGGCCCGAGCCGACATCCGGGTCAGATCCGGTGTCGATATCGGTGGAGAGGCCGGGGTCGCATGACGGTGCTCGACAACCCCATGGCCGACATCGACGAGGAGGACGACCCACCTGTCGGAATCAACACCGAAAGCCTCTCAGAGGAAGCTCTGGCGATCATCAACGGGGGGCCGTTCTACGAGACTCTCGAGGAGTTCGTGCGGGGATTCTTTTCGCCGATGTTCGCCCGGCAACAGTCGAAGATCCACTGGTGCCGCTACTGGTTCCTCCATGAGGAAGCGGTGATGAGGCTGAAAGCGATCTGGTTCGCGTTCGAAGACTGCCGGCGCAAGCCCGGGGTTGGCCAGATCGAGTGGCTTCGCCACGTCGAGCCCCAGCTGGGAGTCCTGTTTGGCCCGGACGGCCCGTTCGGCGGATGCACGCACGAACGCCACATTCTTCCGCCTGCGCTGGCTCTCGCCGAGACCCCGGATGGCTGGTGGGCGATGGCGGCCGAACAGCAACAAAAGATCCGCCAGGACGAAAAGCGATGGAAGTAGTCAACCGCTCACCCCAATCCGAAGGAGCCAGCCAATGAACGATGGTCAAGTACCACCCGGAGGAAGCCCGCTCGCAGAGGGGAGCGGGGATGCTGCCCAAAAGGCCATGGCGGTCGCAATGCTGATTGGCGAGGCCCTGAAGCAGGCCAACCGGCTCCGGGAGGAGAAACTGGCCATCCAGAAGGGCCAGCAGACCAGGGAAGAGCGCCTGGCCAGCCAGAAAGCCCTGACCGACGCTTACGCCCAGCACTCGCCCAATTGGAGAGCGCTTAATCCGGACGCCGCCGACCCAGCCGCCCGTCTCTACTCAAGCCGAGACCAGGACCCGACAATTCCGATACCGGCGGTATCAGCCGGCCCGACCGTGCAGACTGCGCAGCTGTTCGCCTCGGCCGTGCCGTTCGCAGACAGCGACCGCGATGCCCGCCGAGCAGTGGAGCTCTCCGAGGCCAGGTTGACGGCGCTGCAGCCGGATCTGATGCGGGAGTACGAGCAGCTCCGCGAATCGAAGCACGACCGCCTCGAAGCCATGAGCATCGCCATCGACCATCATCAGGACCTGCGGGAACCGCAGGGTCGCAGTGTTGACGCCCCGGTTCGGGCCGACGATCCTGCCCTGGCCCTTGTCGCCACCGACGGCCTGGACGCCCTTAACGGCGACGTCGCCGTCCCACAGGCAGCGGTAGCGGTCCGCTCGACCGACGGTCTCGAACCCGATCCCACGTTTCAGGCTGCGGCGCAAGCTATCCGCACGGAGGCGCAGGAGGAGCATCAGGCCGCAGCGCTCAGCAACGGCCAGCACGACCTTCCTCAGACGTCGGCGAATGAGATGGATGAGGGCCTAGACCATGGGGCTGAGCATCAGGAGGTGTCCGACGCCACGAACACGACGGCAGCTCACTTGAGCAACCAGGTGTCGCCGTACTCGATGGACGACCAGTTGGTGGCTTCCTCGCCCGGCAGGGCGCCGGTCCGCAGTGGCGGCCGTGGCCCAAGCCACGTCCAGCGCCCGCCACGAAGCCGGGTTCGTTAGACCAAAAACCACACAACAAGGGAGGGCATGGCGATGGGGATTTTAGGCCGAGGCAGAGGAAACGACGGACCTAGCGGGGCAATGGGCCGAAAAGGTCCCGCCCGTCGTGACGACGTCCGGGCCATCCGCGACGCGGAAAGGCAGCGAAGCATCGCCGAGGGAGACCGCCGCGCCCGTGACGAGATCAACCGGCGGGACGACGAGCGCCGGCGTGAGGAGAACGAACGCCAGCTCCAGCATGTGAGGGACCGCAACTTTGACGGCCGTATCGACGGCCGCTACTAGCACCATTCATTCAACTACCAGGGAAGGAAGTGATCGGAGCATTGGCGGGTCAAGGCGCTGCAGACAAGGCGAACGAGCTAATTCAGGGGGTCGCAGATTGGATTCACGAAACCCCTCTGGAGCGTGCATCGAGAGCTGAAGGGGGTCCTCCCACCAGCTCGTCGCTAGCAGTTGGTGCTCCGTTGGAGGGCGGCAAGGGCCGCTTGCTTATCGTGGGTGCTGTCTTTCTCGTGCTGGCCATGCTGCCGTTCGGTGTATTCGCCATGGTCAAAAAGGATGCTCCTGCACCGACCGAGAGCGCCGAAACCACCAAACCCGACCCAAAGCCCGAGGAGCGTCAAAAGGCCGTGCCTCTCGCCGTTCCCGTTCCGACCCCCGACGACACTGAGACCGAAAGCGGCGAAGTCGTTGAGCCGATCGACGAGGCCGCCATCAACGCAGCGATGCCGCAGCCGAAGTCGGCTGCTTCCCCGGCCGCCAAGCGGGCGAGTTCGGCCCCGGCCTCTGCGGCCAAGACGGACAGGGGGGATGCTCTGGACGCCCTAATTGCGGGCAGGAAAGCCTCAAGTGGTGCTGCGGCAGCAAAGCCGACTGTCGCAATCCCGGCTGCAGCAGGGGCTCCTCCTGCAGTTGCACCCCAGAAGGCCGAGCAGAGCGTGACGTGCACGTTCGTCTCTTACATGGTGGCCGAAAACGGACAGCTCGTTAGCCGCGAGCATCAGCAATGTAGTGACGGAACCATCACACAGGTACCAGCAGCGGTAGCACCGCGGGGCACGGCCAAGGCCCACTGCGAGGACGGCCTGGACAACGACTCCGACGGGAAGGTCGACCGGGCGGACCCCGGCTGTGAGACGCTCTCGGACAACAGCGAGGCTGACCCACCGCCGCCCGCTCCTAAGGCGCAGTGCGAGGACGGCCTGGACAACGACGGTGACGGCACGCTGGACATGATGGACACCGGCTGTGCTTCGGCCACCGATGCAACCGAAGGGGATCCGCCCCCCCCGCCCGCAACCGACTGTGCGGATGGGCTCGACAACGACGGCGATGGGCTTGTCGACATGGACGACCCCGGCTGCGCTGCGCCGACCAGTCCGACGGAGACGCCCTTTAACTCCGCGTGCGGCGACGGGATCGACAACGACGGCGATGGATACATCGATCTCGCAGATCGGCAATGTGCGACGCCTCAGGGCAACTCAGAACAACCTGCGGACCCGTTCCCAGCATGCAAGGACGGAATCGACAACGACCTAGACGGGCTGGTTGATCTGGCCGATCCCGGGTGTGGCGGGAACGCCAACGCTTTGACCGAATCACCCGCCGCCTGAGCCTTCGGTGGGTGGAGTGAGCGGGCACCAACTCGGCGGTTTTGAGCAGCTGGTCCTGCTCACGGTGATCGGTAGCGAAGAGGAGGCGTGGACCGAGGTCGTCCAGCGCCTGATCGAGAAGAAGCGAGGGGCGACCATCTCCAAGAGCGTCGTGCACAAGACGCTGAAGCGCCTCGTCGATAAGGGCTATCTCAGCATGCAACTGGCGGCGAAGACCGGACAGAGGGGCAGGCGCCGCCTGGTCTTCGCCGCCACGGACCGGGGCGCTGAAAGAGTGCAAGAACTCAGGGACGCACTGGACGAAGTCGACTGCGTCCACGTGGGCGGCACCATCAGCGACAAGCGTCTGGAGATGAGTAAACCAGGCTCCGGCGATAGCACCACGTCTGCGCCGTTCCACGTCGCAATCCCGCCACGCGCTGGCGCAGCGATCGCGCAGGAGAATTAAGTCCGCTAATGGAAACGCCCCACACCTCTTCCCGGGGGCCAGAACCGAGTAGGAGTACGATTTGGCCGCTAGACGAAGAGTTAAAGGACCGTCCCCCCAGCTGTCGTTCGATGACCTTCTGGCGGACGCCGACATCCAGGAGCCCATTGCTGAGAGATCGACGTCAACTGAACCAGATGGGCCGCGACGCGATGAAACACGCCCGGGAATTCTGCCCGGAGCGGTTCGCACAGCTTTCGGATCAGGACGGCTACTTCTTCGACCTCGGCGAGCAGATGAGCGAGAGGATCGGCCAGCTCGAGGAGCAGATGGCGGGGAACGCCCTGGAGGGCGAGGCCTGGATCGACAAGATCGGCCGGCTGAACATGGCCCGGGCGAGGGCGAGGGAGGCCGTCTATTCGGAGCTCTACCAGGAGTGGCCGCCGGAGGCCTCGACCGAGGACGAGGACCCGGACGAGCCGTGGTTCAACCTCCACTCGCCCCTGACGCCCGAGGAGGGCGGCCCGGAGCCGCAGGACTAAGCAGCTTCCGGCCCGCTGGCCAGCACGACCTCGCACCACCTGGTGCCAAGGCGAAGGCCCGGGCGAACCTTCGGGCACTCGACGTCCTGGACCAACTACGCTCCGACGGACGGCCGGCAACACCCGACGAGCAGGCCGTCCTCGCCCGTTGGAGCGGATGGGGAGCGCTCCCCACGGTGTTCGATGAGTCGGACACCGAGTGGGCGGACATCCGGCAGCAGCTACGGGGCCGCCTGGACGAGCGGGCATGGTCAGCTGCCCGCCGTACCACCCTGAACGCCCACTACACCCCAAGCGTCCTGGTCGACCAGATATGGAAGACAACCCAGCAGCTCGGATTCGCCGGCGGCCGGGTGCTGGAGCCGGGATGCGGCAGCGGCAACTTCATTGGGCTGGCACCCGGCGGTCTCGACCTGCAGATGGTCGGTGTCGAGCTGGACCCCACCACGGCGGCCGTCGCCCAGGCTCTCTACCCGAAGGCGACCATCCGTTCCGAAGGCTTCGAGCGGACCCGGTTTCCCGACGGGTACTTCGATCTCGCTATCGGCAACGTCCCGTTCGCCAAGGTGTCGCTCGATGACCCGCACCACAACCGCAGCCGGCTATCAATGCACAACCACTTCCTAGTGAAGTCGTTGCACCTGACACATCCCGGCGGCCTGGTCGCTTCGGTCACTTCGAGGTTCACGCTCGACGCTCAAAACCCCGCAGCCCGCCGGGAGATGGCTGAGCTGGCCGACTTTGTCGGCGCGATCCGTCTCCCGGGCCGCACCATGCAAGCGGCAGCTGGAACCCAGGCCGTGACCGACCTGGTCATCTTCCGCCGGCGTGAGCCGGGGCGGCCGCCTGCAGGAGAGGCTTTTGACAAGGTCCTGGCGACCGCTGTCGAGGACGGAGACCTGAAGCTGAACGAATACTTCGTTCGGCACCCCGAGCGCATCCTGGGCCAACTCATGGCTCGTCACGGCCAGTACAGCGAGATGGACCTGCAGGTGAAGGCTTACCTCGACCGCCCACTCGAGGATCTGATGCGATCGGCTCTCGACGACGTAGTCGCTGAGGCACAGGCCAAGGGCCTGACCTGGACCCCGAGCGCAGGCCCCCCGGTGATACCGGCGGTATCGGATCAGCTTTCCGGCCTTGAGGATGGACGCAAGGAGGGAAGCATCTTTGTGACTCCGGCCGGCGGCTTTGCGGTCGTCAGCAGCGGGGTCCCGATTCCGTATGAAGTAACCCCTCGCAAGGATCGTGCCGAGCTCCGCACGCTGCTTGGGATCCGGGACTCCATGACGAGCCTCCTTCAGTTGGAAGCGAGCAGCGCCGATGACCAGGTGTGCGAGCCGATCCGCCAGCAGTTAAACGATCGCTACGACCGATACCTGCGCTCTTACGGGCCGCTAAACCGCTTCACACAAGTCAGAACCGGCAGGCAGGACCCCGAGACCGGGGAGGACAAGTACCGGCAGAAGCGCCCGACCATGGGCCGGTTCAAGGACGATCCAGACTTCCGGTCGGTGATGGCCCTGGAGATCTTCGACCCGGAACAGCAGACCGCCACCAAGGCCGCCATCTTCGATTCTCGAGTAGTCGCTCCGCGGGAGCCACGCCGCGGAGCCGAAAGCGCCCAGGATGCCCTCGCCATCTGCCTCGACGACCACGCCCGGGTTGACCTGAGGGTGATCGCCGACCTTTTGGGCACCGACGTCACCGGCGCCCGGGCCCAACTGGGCGGCCTGGTCTGGGACAACCCTGAGAACGGCGAAGTCGAGACCGCCCAGCGGTATCTGTCTGGAAACGTCCGCAGCAAGCTCGCCGAGGCCGAGGCGGCGGCCGGGGAAGACGCCCGCTGGCTCCCGAACGTCCAGGCCCTGCGAGCCGTCATGCCCCAGGACCTCGCTCCGGAGGAGATCGACGCCCGACTAGGGTCGCCTTGGATCCCCGCCGACGACGTCCGGGCTTTCGCCGGGGAGGTCCTGCAGGCCAGGTATCTCCAGGTGGAATACGCAGCCGTCACCGCCACGTGGACCGTGAAGGCCGGAATCTCCGACCGCCAATCGGTGGCGATGACCAGCGACTGGGGAACCTACCGGGCCGATGCGGCGGCGATAATGGAGGCCTCGCTGAACCAACGGCCGGCCACCGTTTACGACAACTTCTCGGATGGAACCCGGGTCCTCAACAACGAGGAGACTGTCGCAGCTCGGGCCAAGCAGGAGGCCCTGGGCGAGCGGTTTGCCAGCTGGGTCTGGGAGAATCCCCAAAGGGCCGAGCGCCTGGCCGCCGACTACAACCGGCGCTTCAACTCGACCGTCCTGCCGGCGTATGACGGATCGCACCTGACGCTGCCCGGACTCGCCTCGACCTTCAAGCCTCACCCTCATCAGCGAGACGCAGTGTGGCGGATCCTCTCCGAACCCAACACGCTTCTCGCCCACGACGTAGGGGCCGGAAAGACAGCCGTCATGAGCATCGCCGCCGTCGAGATGCGCCGCCTCGGCCTCGTCAACAAACCGTGCATCGTCGTTCCCAACCACATGCTCGATCAATTCTCCCGGGAGATGTCCCAGCTCTACCCGCTGGCTAAGGTCCTCGTCGCAGAAAAGGAGGACACCACAGTGGACGGCCGGAAGGGCTTCGCCGCCAAGTGCGCGACCGGCGATTGGGACGCCATCGTCATGACTCAATCGACCTTCGGCCGGCTCCCGGTAAGCCGGGAGACCCGGCGAGCGTACGTCGAAGCCGAGCTGGTCGAGCTTCGGGAGGCGATCGCCGACTCCAAGCAGGGCAACGCTTTGTCCGTGAAGCGCCTCGAGGCTCGGGTGGCTAACCGCGAGGAGCTGCTGAAGCGCTACATGGACGAAAGCCGCAAGGATGACGGAGTCACCTTCGAGATGACCGGCATCGACTACTGCCTGGTTGACGAGGCGCACCTGTACAAGAACAAGTCCTTCGTCACCCACATGCAGGGAGTCGGAGGCAAGGGGTCGAACCGGGCGCAGGACCTCGAGCTGAAGCTGAACTACCTGCGGGAGCGACACGGCGAGCGGGTTGCGACCTTCGCCACGGCGACCCCGATCGCCAACAGCATCTCCGAGATGCATGTCATGCAGAGCTACCTGCAGCCTCAGGAGCTGGCCAGGGCAGGTGTTGAGCGTTTCGACGCATGGGCGGCCACGTTCGGCCGGAGCGTGACCGAGTTGGAGCTGGCCCCCGATGGAGGCTCCTACCGGCTAAACACCCGGTTCGCCCGGTTCGCCAACGTCCCCGACCTGCTCCGCATGTTCCGTGCGGTGGCCGACGTGCGCAGTGCCGTCGACCTGTCCCTCAAGATCCCGGAGATCGAGGGCGGAAAACCCGAGACGGTCGTGGTGCCGAAGTCGGACCAACTGGCGCTGTACGTCGAGGGCCTGGTCGAGCGGGCAGAAGCCGTCCGATCCAAGGGGGTCACCCCCGAGGAGGACAACATGCTCAAGATCGTCGGCGACGGCCGCAAGGCTGCCCTCGATCTCCGGCTGGTTCACCAGCCGCCGGATCCGGAGGGCGGAAAGCTGGCCGCAGCTGCCGAGCGCATCGCACGCCTCTACCACCGGCGCAAGGACTGGACCTACAACGACGCCGCCGGGAACCCCTCGCCCCGCCCTGGATCCCTGCAAGTGGTCTTTTGCGACATCAGTACTCCGAAACCCGACGCGTGGAACGCCTACGACCATCTAAGGAACCACTTGGTCGCAAGGGGCGTGCCTGAGCACCAGATCCGCTATATCCACGAGGCCAAAGACGACCGTTCCAAAGCGGAACTGTTCGCCGCCTGCAGGGATGGCCGGGTCGCCGTCCTGTTCGGTTCGACCGAGAAGATGGGCGTCGGCACGAACGTCCAGGCGCGCATGAGCGCGATTCACCACCTGGACTGCCCCTGGCGGCCGGCCGACCTGTCCCAGCGCGATGGTCGAGGGTTGCGACAGGGCAACCAGAACGACCAGATCGGCATCTACCGCTACGTGACCGAGGGAAGCTTCGACGTCTACAACTGGCAGACCGTCGAGCGAAAAGCCACCTTCATCCACCAGGTCATGGCGGGGACGGTCGACGGCCGTGAGGTCGAGGACATCGGCGACGCCGCATTGTCTTACGCCGAAGTGAAGGCGCTTGCCTCCGGAAACCCGCTGATCCGGGAGAAGGCAGGCGTCGACAACGACGTCGCCCGGCTAAGCCGCTTGAAGCAGGCGCACCACCAGGACCAGGGCTCACTCAAGCGCAGGCTGAACGACACCCGGTCCACCATCGTCCGGCATGAGGCCCTCATCGCCCAGGTCGACGAGGCGCTGCCACGGCGGGTAGACACCGCTGGCAACAAGTTCAAGATGCGGGTCGAGGGGATCGCGTTCAGCAAGCGCCCCGACGCCGGCGAGAGGCTACTCAAAACCGTGAAGGCCAGCCTGCACCAGGCCCGGACCGGCACGACCCCACCCGAGCGCATCGTAGGCGAGCTCGGGGGCTTTCCGATCAGCATGAGGACTCAGAGGGAGTGGGTCACCCTCGCCGTCGAGGGCACGCCGGTCCAGGTCGGCATCTCGGCTGACAAAGTGCCGGACTCGGACGGCCTGGGCACCGTCATCCGCCTCGAGAACCAGATCCGGTCCCTGGAGGAGGTAAAGGCGACCTCGAGGGAGGAGCTGCAGCGCCTACGACGCGAGGAGGGCGCAGCGTCCGACCGAATCGGACGTCCCTTCGACCAGGACTCCCGGCTGCAGTCGCTCCTGCAGCGCCAGGCCGAGATCAACCTGGCGCTCGCTCCGCAGGAGCCGGCCCCGGCTGACGGAACCGATACCGCCGGTATCAAACCGCCCGGCACGCCGGCGCCGGCTAAAGGGGTCCCGCCTTCGAAGCAAGCCGATCCCTTCTCCATTCGGGACAGCTTGGCCGCCACGGCCAAGTCTCACCCCGGACCGCCGCCCGAAGCGGCAACCCATCTGTCTTTCAACAAACCGAAGCAGTCACGCTAACCCTGAGCAAAGGAGAACACAGTGCGAGGTCTATTGGGCTTGGTCGGATTCATCATCATCGTTGGGCTTTACTTTTTGCCCGGCATCGTCGCCAGCATCAGGCAGGTCAGCAACCAAGCGTCGGTTTGGGTCATCAACGCCTTTCTTGGCTGGAGCGTCATCGGCTGGGTCGTAGCCCTAGCAATGGCGGTCAAAGACACGAACCGGTCGGCAAGAAACTGAGCGTACGGCCAAAGGACGACCCGACACCCGACGCGAAGGGCGTTTAGCGCCGAAAACACCACTACAACGGCCTCTCAGATGCCCCAGGACGGCCGAACGGGAGGATGCCGGTGTGATAACCCTCACAAAGACGACTGTATACCGTTGGCCCCAACGTAGACTCGATGCCCTGGGTGCTACTGCTGACGACCGGGCATCGGCATGTCTCCGCTGCCAGCATCGGCGAGCCGCACCTTCGTTGAGTCCACCGAGGGGAGAGATGTAGTCATGCGGGGAATGCTTCCGGTCGTCGACTTCAACCACGTCGTTGCGGAGATCTACAAAACGGCAGGTGATCACGATCCCGAGTGGATCGGGTCCAACCTGCCGGGAGATCCCGACGTCGTCCGGGGCGTCCAAGCAGCTCCGGCAGCTCAGCGCTTCGATGGGCGGGGCGTCCTGGGCCGTGAGCTTCACCATTCCAGCCGCCGACACCTTACAGCCGGGCGACTGGCGGCTCATTCCAGATGTCTACATGGAAACGGCCGGCCTTTTCACCACCCAGGGAGACGGCACAGACGGAGATTACGCAACCTTCGTTGCAATCCGCTCCGCAGTAAACCCGGTCCACATTCTCGTCTCACCGGTTGCTGACTACACTCGCTCGGTGGTCAACATGAGCGGCGCTGCAGGCCGCTCCCGTAGGGCGGTTGAAGTGGTGCGTGACCGCCTGGCCCACCTTCCTCGGCCGCTGGCTCCGATTATGTCCGTCGCGCCGAACTATGTCTCCGACCAGTCACTTCCAAAGGCAACGAGCCCGGCGCAGTAAAACGAGGCGTGCGCCCTCGCCCTTCCTATCGACCACGGCCTCGAGGATGCTTCCGGTCTTCCTCGAGCGGAGCGGCCTTCACCGACTGGGATGTGACGGGCCGACCCAGGGCCGCCATAGCGCCTTCCTTGACGTCCTTGCGGACGATGTCCCGGTAGAACTCCGGCGTACCCGCCTTCAACGTGGAGTCGACGACCCGGTCCACGGCCAGGTCCAGGTGCTTTACGGTCGACCTGGCCGCCTGCGCTGCTTCAAGCCTTTGCTGGCTGCTTCGAAGCTCTGCGATCGTTTCGATCAACATCTTCGTGGCCATGAGGAACATGATGCGCTTCTGCGCCTCCTCGCTCTTCAGCACAGTGAGCATCCCCAGGCCGATAGCTCCCAGGCTTAGATCCGCCCCCGCTCGGCTGCGCTGGATGCGTACCGCCCGAGGCGGCCGCTGAACGCGATCGTACGCCCGGGCGGCGTCGGTAAGCGGCCCGGGCTTCGTGGGAGGTTCGAACACGGCTGCGGTCTTGCGAAGAAGATCGGCAGCGGAACGGGCGACGTCGTCGGCAACGCCGGTCGGATCCGGCGCACCCGCAGCGATCTTGTCCAAGCGGCGCACCGCCTTCGTGGTGGCCTTCGTCGCCTCCTCGAGGACCTCTACAGCATCGGGTACGCCGATCGGGGCCGGCCCGCCGGTCGCCCCGCCCGGACTCCCCCACGCCGCCTCCAGCCGGGGCAGCGACAGGTGGCCGTCACTGTCCAGCTTTGAACCTGACAGCCACTTCAGATCGTCGCCACCCTTGTTGTAGTGGCCCTTCAGCGCCACCGAGTAGCCGTCGATCTCGTGTTGCCGGCCGGGGATGTGGATGAACCTCGGCTTTACCTCGACCCCGTACCCCTTGAGACGCTCGAAGTACTCCGTGGACGTCGTCGACTCCCCCGCTGCCCGGTCTGCCAACTGCCGAAGCTTCAACCGAAGGCTGGCCGGTGTCGACTCGTCGACCGCGGGATTACGGCCCTTCATGTCCGCCGGTGCAGTTCCTGCGGCGGCGATCGGAATCTCGGTCTTAGGTAACGTCGAGTCGGTAACCGGGCGGGCCGGTGTCAGTGCCCAACCGTGCTGCTGCTTCAACCTGGGGAGCGCCAACTGGCGGTCCAGCTTGCCGCCGCCGTACATGATCGGCTGGCCGGTGTTCGGGTCCGTGAAGCTCCGCAGTCCGACCGAGTAGCCGGTGACCTCGCCCAGGTTCCCCTCCAGACCGCTCAGCCGGGTCTTGAGAACCAGCCCGTCGCCAAGGCCCTCTCCCCCCTTCTGAAGACGCCCGAGGTTGGCCAGGAACTCTTCGACCGATCCCGATCCGGCGGCGACCTCCTGCACGATCTCACGCAGTCGATGCCGGGGCACCTGTGGATCCCATACCGCCGGTATCGGCCGGGTGGGGTCCAAGGGGTTGGGCACGGCGGCCAGCTTCTTGGCGGCCTGGGCGAGTTCCTTCTCATCGAGACGGGCGGCCGCCAGGCGCTTGAACTTCTCGACCTCCCCTCGGGTCGCCCACTCGGTGGCGGTACCATCTCCGTCGCCAGTGCGCTTCAGCCCGTAACGCTTCTCGACGTCATGACATGCGTCTTTGATCCGGTCGTAGTTGTTGTCGATGCTGGCACGCTTGCCGTCCTGCCGGGCAAGGGTCACGACCAGGTGAACGTGCCGGTCATCGTGGCGAATCGCCACCCACCGGCATCCCTCGTCGTCGCCGA